>JACKBS010000001.1 GCA_020634435.1 Ardenticatenaceae bacterium
TCCCATATTCCTCCAAGAGAAAATCAATCAACAGATCCAAAGCTGCTGACATACGAGCTGAAGAGGATTGTTTTTCACGAATTATTATTTCTTTTTTCATAACTCTCTCCTTGGTTCATGTATAAACTGTGCACAAGCGCGGCTTTTTTAATATACGGGCGGCGATTTCCAAATTTGGGACCTAAATCATTCACTTTGCTTTGCATTTTACCCAGCTATTCGTCACGATTTTAACTCCCAGCTCGTCCAGCACTTCTTATTCCCCGAAACAATCACTCCTTCCTTTGCGCCTAAAAGTTCGATATTTTCTTGCCAAACGGCATCTCCTTCCAGAAATTTTTTCACCACTGCGTGAATTTTATTTTCAGAACTGGCTGTTAAAATCACTGTGGAATCAGCCATTAATGGTCCATTGCTAGCAATAATTGAATGGGGGCCATGACATTCAAGTCGAGATAATCTTAACCAGGGAAAGCCATGTAAAATTAAGCGAGTATTTGCAATAGTTTGAATACCCAACAGCATCGCAAACAAAAGCTGTTCCTGAGCCCAACCTTTGTTTTGACATGAAAACAAAAGCACCTGATCCGGCAATCTCTCAAAAGGGTTGATAGCCCATTCTAATTGTTCCCGTAATGAACGGGACGCCGTTAACCGTTCAAGCGCCAGCTGCAAGCTCGTCGCAGCCAAATATTGCTCCTTACGTATCCCAGAGCGCAGCCATTTTTTTAATGTTGGAATGTCAGACACCCCGTCTTGCCGAGCTGTGACTAACAGCTCAATCCCTTGAGGCGTCACCTGCATGGCTCCAAACCATTGCTGCCACCGGCTGATTAATTCTGTTTCCGACTCCCCAGGAACGGGTGCAAGTGGATTCAAACCTGTCACGGACGCCGAACTGTCCAAATCCATATACCTTACTCCCTCCCCCAAAAGACGCGTCACGGCCGTCTTACGCTTTAATTGAGGAACCAAATCACCAAAGCCATCCAATACCACCATTCTGGATCCATTTTTGCCCAGAGCGTAACCAATCTGATTAGACAACCACTCAACCACAGCTTGCTTACTACCGTAAAGATTCACGTGTCCAGACAAAGTCAGCGGACGCCCCACCGTATTCCAACCCACTGGCCATACCAAGCGCGTTTCGTCCTGATTAGGGGAAAGGGTGAATTTTTCCAGGGAGCATGGCTCCCAAACGGGGACACTCGTTAGGCCAGCAGGCGGAAGTTGGGGTAGTTCCCAATGGCGCTGACTTGATTCCTTCATTTTTTTAGGTGGCACCGGGAAAAATTGACCTCGCTTATCCTCTTGCACGTTCAAAAGAGACACAAAAACCAGGCCCTCGACAATGTGTCCCATAAACGGCCGTTCCCAGGGCAGGTCAGCCATTGGGAGCAACTTTCTTGCCTCCGGCAAGCACAAGTCGAGCAATGATGGTTTGACGGAAAGACCAAAATCAGACGCCATTTGCTGGACAAGACGGATGCGCACTTCGGGAACACCCAGATACAGCTGTGAAACTGGAGAGCCTGGCAAATAGTAAAGCGCCAGACGGCCACAGGCTTCTACCCGGGAAAGTAAATTCAAACAGCGGGTCGCTTTGGCAGCATCCTGATAACGTAGCCGAAACCAAACCAGCTCCGCCTCCCATTTTTGCCTTGCTGAGCGACGCGCCGGGAAATTACGGAACACCTTGGTAGCCTCCTGTTGTACCTGACAGGACAGCAACCACCTTGAGCATGCCGTAGCCTACCAACCACGTCAAACCACCGGCAAGCATCGAGCCGACGGTAATTGCTTGCCCGGCCTGGAAAAACAGCTGCTCGGGGAAGAGGCGTATCAAGGTATCGGTCGAGGCAAAGGTCCAAGTGCCACTTTCAAAAAAGAGTCCGTGAAACTGCACAAAAAATAGACCCCATCCAAACAGGATGAAACAAGCCATAACACCCATCATCCAGATGGTTAGCACTCCGCCGCTTTTCAGGGCAATCCATGGCTGTGTTTGCGTTTCGCTGCGCCAAAACAAGCTTCCCGAGCAGGCCAAAATCAGGGCAAAAGCACACCAGGCAATAACCCGTAGCTTATCGGTAACTGTTTTGACATCCCGTAGATGGCTCAGCTCTTTTTCTGAATACATTGGGCGTTGGGTATGCGGCAGCCGCGTTAACCGCAGCAGCAAACTGGCATCTTCAGGGGATTGGTGGCTTTCCAAAAATGCTACAGTCTGCATGGCAAGGGTCAGACGCTCATTCGTCGTTAAAGGGATCAAGGCCAACGCGTCCACTGTTTCAGTAGAAACGCCATATAAATCTTCAGGAAACGACGACTGAGCGTAGGCCAACCTGAGAAAAAGCGGGCCAACAACCAGCGTTATCCAAAAAGAGATCAACCAGATGAGCACGGCCACAGTTATCACACCAGATAGCAGGGGTAAAAGGAGTCGTTTCATATGCTATCCCCTTCTTCTTCAGCGTCGGCCCAAAACTGATCCAGTCCATTGTTTGTATCCACTGGCTGATCGCTTGCTACCAGCTTTTGTTCCTGTTCCCCAATCATCTGGGCAATTAACACCTGTGACCATTGATTTAACGTGACGGACAAGGCGACTTTATCCACTTCAACCTGATAATAGTGATCCAATACCTTTTGGCTCATCATCCATCCTTTTAAATGGTGGCTGTGAGGCAATCCCTCATGATTCTCACAACCAACTGTTATTGCAAAATTGCGTACTGTTCCAAATCAACTTCCAAGCAAATAGGTCGCCTCAATGGGACGCAGCTGAAAGAAAATCATGTCAGCCCGCCCATTGGCCCGCACAACGGCCATCCCTTTCCCATGCCGGTCGTCGCTGCCCATGCGCGCCAGAAATTCAGCGTGCGAGGACAAAATTTCATCCTTAAAATGCGTAACGAGCCGGCAGGCGGCATCTCGTTTCATGCCGAAAGCGATCATCCAGGAGCTATTGTTGAGAACAAATTGGCCGGCAGTGACATTGGTGCCAGACGCCATCGATTCCGCCTGTGCTCCCTCCACGCCAATAAAGGCTTCCAAATCCTGGTCTATCATAATGACGGCCGCTCCAAACGTTCTGACCGTCTTTACCATGTTGGCCAGAAAGGTCATCAGGGACGCTTCCTGGTTCATATAGTGGACCTCATCGACAATGATCGCTCGCTTACGGGGGCTGCGCCTGACCTGATGATTAATACCGGCCAACGTGGCGTAATAGAACAACGGCCGTCTCCGTTCAGGCACTTCGCTGAAATCAAAGAGGACGATCTGCTCTTTCAAAGTTAAATCCAGATTGGTGGGCACATTGAAGATCTCAGCATAATCCCCAAAGACGTACAGATTCTCAATTTCTTCCGCCAGGGCCACGGCCGCATCCGCCACGAGACTGCCAGCTGATGCGGTGGGTGCAGGAGTTTGGATGGTAGTGATGCCTTCGCTAGTGCTAGCCATACTCTGCTGCGCAACCTGGTACAGCTTGTGGCAAAAGGTCGCCAAGGTCGGGGTGAGCCCATGATCCACCAGTAGTTCAGTCTGCCAATCATAGGCAGCGTAGGTTAACTGAAGCGCACGACGGACAGCGGCCACTTCCGCATTGGCAAACAGCCGTGGATTATTGCCCAACGGATTGAGCAGCAAGCCGAGCAAGGTGATAACGTGGTCATACTGGTCGGTTGGGTTTTCGTACACCACATCCAGAATATTGAGTCGTGTTGTGGCATAAGACAGTTTGCTGTAAGAGGCGATTTCCTCACCTGCTAACTGATGTAAGCGGCGACTGTGCCCCTGCGGTTCCAGAAGAATGACCTGCGCCCCCTGTTCTGCCAGGCGCCACGCCAACGCCTGGGCACCTACCGTCTTGCCTTTGCCCGTGCGGCCCAAGATGATGCCATGAAAGGGATCGTTTCCCTTCCAATCCAGATAGTACACATGCGGCGCGACCTCATCCACCGAGATGCCCAAATAGTAACCTGCCGTCTGCTGCGCACGCCCCACACCCCACATGCCAGCAAATACGGCCGGGGCGCGGCTGAGCACATTAAAATGACCAGATGGTAACCCTGGCGGTCTCGACCAAGGGCCAAACATCTGGGCTGCGCCCGCCTGATACCCCAGGAGACGATCCACTTTCATATATTGGGTGCTGGTTTTTCGAAGCTTGTCCATTCGTTCTCGCAAAGTGGTACCATTTTTATCCAGCAGCATAAACAGGCAGCGCACATGATGGATTGCTTCATCCTGGACGTTGAGCGCCGCTTCCGCTTCGGTGCTGGCGGTTAGCGCATTCCGATCCTGACCATTGTTCACCATGCCCAACCAAAACTCAGCAGAGGCAGTCACCCGTTCCGGATGCAGCTTGCGCACGTCGATGCAGATAATCATGGGGCCGTCAGCCGAGGTAATCATCTGCGCCAACGGGTGTCGCCAATCCCAGGTTCGCGTCAGCTGGTAAGAGGCGAGCACCGCATACCGGTACCGACTGTTATCCAATTGCAAACGGCCGTTTGGCCGTTTAATCACAGGCGCCATGTGGTCTTTATATTCCGCATACTCGCCGGGAATAGGCAGCTGCGGGTAGCCTTCCTCGGCCACAACCCGCCAATGGCTCAGATCACCCGCCGTCAAGGTGTCATGGAAATCCACAAAAAAATGGCGTGTTTTGCGCATCTCCCCCTGACTGCCCCATTCCCCAATGAGGCGAACTTCCTCCATCAGACCGCGGCGAGCCCACGCTGGCTCGATGCCCAAAGCCAAACGGCGCCGCTCCTGCTCCAATCGTTCGAGACTGGCCGGGGTAATAAAGGTGAGAAAACGGCAATGCTGTGTAGGACCAGCAAACAGCGAGACCATTTGGGAAATAACGGCCGTCTGATCCACCGAATCTATTTGATAAAAATGGGGTAAGGAAACTTGAAATACGCGCATACCGTCTTACTCCATCACAACCTTTGCGGCCAACGCACCGCGAACCTGCTGCCGCTCTTCTTTTCGCCGCACGAGTTCCCACTCGCTATGAATATTGACCACTCGGGGCATCCCCGCAATTTGCCTTAGCCAGACAGTCGCATAAGCCAGAAATCGTTTAATAAGAACTTCCCCGTTATGGCTGTAGCCAGCTATATAGCCGATGCAGATAAACAAAGGGGACAGCCAAAAAGGCGCCTGGAACAAGCCTACGCCCAGCGCGGTCAGGCAAATAACCAGCATAAACTGGATCATGGTCACCCGTCGCAATATCATCGCCTGCCGCTGTTGGATAAATTCGGATCGAAAATGCGTCACCGTAAACATTGTATTCATGCCTTTACTCCTTAATGAAGCCAACAGCAGCTGAGCCTTCGACCCGATGCTGTTGGCTTCTTGACTTAACGCCTTACCCTAAGCCGCACAGGGTATACAAACTTTCAATGCCAAAGCCGGTCAAAATTTGATTGCCAATATCGGTTGAGAAAGCGAGCAAGATAAGTCCCAAGCCCACGGAACCGGCCAGGGCTCCCAGCTGGGCGCCTTGCGAGGGCAAGATGGCAGACAGGTTCTTGCGAAAACCAAGAAGTGCTAAACCCAGAAGCAGCGCGGCACCACCCATCAGCTGCGTGGTAAACAGGGCCCGACTGTAGGTATCGCAAATCGCCGCTGGGGGTGTTTCGCCTGCCGCACAGGCGGATACCGCAAGCAGCAGCAGACTCAGCGGCAGCAGGCGAAAAAGGTTGCGCCATCGTTTCAGAAGCGGCAGCTTCAGGCGAAAAGATTTTGATAACAGGGTTGACGTCATTTGTTTTTCTCCGTGTATAATTAAGGTATTGATGAGGAAGCGGCAAAAAGTTTGGTACCTGCCTGCCGCCCCTTTTCTCCGAGTAGACCTGTGAGGTTTGGATCCTTCCTGTCCTCTGTAACCACTTAAGGTGGAGAGGCCAATCCCCACAGGTCTTTCCCAATTTGCAGCTGTAACAATTCAGCCTGGGAAGGAAACAACAACTGAAACCCAATTGTTTCCCCCGGTTCCAATAAACGGGGCAGGCTGGGTGTTACCTGCCAGAATGGTTCATCCACATCACCTCCTTCTTGAATAAGTTGAAAATATGTGTCACTCAAATAGACAGCGCCGGGTCCAGGGTTATGGACGGCGATTTGTACCAGCATCTCGTCTGCGCCCGGCTGCACCACTGGCGTCGTCAAGGTTGCCTCCAGCTGGTTTGTGAGGGCAGGTAAAACACCGAGATTCACCAGCTCACTCTCTCCGCCAGGCAAGGTGCGAAACTCGGCAGCCAAGGGTGTCCCCGGCGTACTGTCTGGCACAGAAAAGGTCACGATCCAGCGGCCAGATCCATCAGGCAGAAAAGGAACGGCCGTTGTCTGCACCCCGTTGCCAATTAGGGAGAGCAGGTGCGTCTGACCCGGTAACAGATCTGCAGCGATGCCTTCCAGCAAAACGATCATGGTACCAGTCGCCGCATGGCTGAACGACAGGTTTGTCACCTGTAACTGGCCCGCTTTCCCCAGAGAGAATGAATCGCCCAGGGGAATCAAGGTTTGGGTCACGGCCGTTTCTCCCGTGACATCATAAGTGGCCAGCGCCACCGCCACGACCTCTTCGGCAACAGCGGGCAGGGCAAACAGGGTTAACCCTAAACGGTTCTGCGAAAGCAGGCGGAGCGCATCGTAGCTGGCCGCTTGCTCAACCTCGGAAACAACAAACGTCAGCGCAGACCCCGTATCGGTGTGCAAAACCAGCTTGTCCCCCGGCGACAGGTTGCGAATCAGGGCATCTGGCACACCAATGGCATAATTGAGCACCGTCCCAAACAGCCATACCGCCACAGGATTCTCGGACAGCATGGCAGCTTCATTAAAGCGCAGCTCTCCCTTGGGCGTTGACCGACTAGGATCGATAGCCAGGGCAATTACTTCAGCCGCATCATCCTGAGCGTCAGCCTGATAATGCAGCTCTAGGACACTGGGCCGACCAATGGTCAGAGCACCTCCCAATGTGCCAATCGTCTGCAAGGTTTCATTGGCGGCTTCAATATCCGGAAGCGGCTCCAGAGTGGCGGGAAGCTGGATGGACGCCGTGACATCGGTCGCCGCCCCTTCTGTCTCAAGCACGTCAATCTCGCTCACGCGTTGATCCCGAGAGCGAAGCGCAAAAAAGAGGAGCAACAAAGCCACAACAAACAACCCGCCAACTTTTAACAGCAGCGCACGGCGATCCGGGGTTTCCTCACCTTCAGAAAGGGATTGTTGGGCCAGCTGGGGCAACGCCAGCTCGTACCTGGCTTCGGCATCCAGCATCAACATACCCGGCAGCCCGTCGGGACGAATAAAGGCCCCATTCTTAAAATCTGCTGCCCGCTGCCGCAAAAAGGCAAGCACATCTAAATCGGTCTGATTCTGGCCCGATTCGATCAGCTCCTGGGCAATCGCCTGACGAAACGCCTCCTGATATTCTGGGGGAATATCGGCCAGCACCCGGTCCTTATTTCTGCCATTCTCTGTTTGGCTCATATCTCATTCCTCCACGCTGGTTTGCGCTTGTACCGGTAGAAAAATTGGCAGGCGGACAGCGGGTAAGCCAAGGACAATATCGTTATTGAGCTCCCCCGCGCGGACACGTGCCGACCAACCCGGCACAAACGGCACGATGAGCTGAGCAACCTGCTCGGTTGCAAGTTCAAAGATGACTTCTCCCTGAAGGTTGGTGAACACCTGCGCCAGACGCTGTCCCTGGGCATCCACGGCCAATACGCTGACATTGGCCACCCCTTCACCGGGACCAGGTTGGCGATCATTGTTGGCATCGTAATAGATGAGCAGGCGAATACGTGTTTGCGGCAGCACCTCCTGCGGCATGACCTCACCCAGATAGGTCCAGGTGAGCGACATCGGGGATGTTGTGGCAAAAGGTGTACTTACAGGGGTTGCCGTTGGGTTTACAGTCACTGGGCTAGCTGCGCCATTCCCTGGCTGCGCAACCGGGCTGGTATTTTCCTGACAGAGCAGGGTGTATGAGCCAATCCCCCCACCGCGTGCTTGCACCCGTATGAGCGTATTCACCTCGATGGCGCTGATCCAAGTCGTAAACGAATCGATGCGACCCGGTGCCCGATCATCGTTTTCGGCAAGGATCGGGGCGCCGCTATCCAGCCCCATATCACTCACGGTGAGTAAGGTGTCAACGGTATCCGTGGTGGTCTCACAGCTGTAGCGCCGCCCTGCCTTGGCCAAGAAGGAGAAATAATCGATGTCTCCTTCACCCAGGGTATAGGTGGCCTGGCTGCCAGCGGTCAGGGGTTTGGCTGCCTCAGGTTGATTATTGGGTTCGGCCGCGTCCGGCGGCAGCAGCGGTGTGGGTGAAGGTGTCGGAGTTGCCGTCGGCAGCATCGTGGCTGTGGGAGACGGCATGGCTAAGCTGACAGACAACTCATATTCACCGTCCAGGTGCGTCGCTTTACGCACAGCCAGCACATACCAACCCTCCGCCGGTGCGGTAAAATCGAGTTGGGAACTCACCTCCAGCAGGGAACGGTCGTCGTTTTCAACCCGCAATTCCCCCTGCCAGTAAAGCGCCAGATGGGTATCTACGCCGTCAGCAACGGCCGTTTCCACGACGACCATTTGGCCAGCTTTAAGATAGCCGGTAAAGAAATCCACATCCCCGCCAATTAAGGTTAAGGCAGTCTCAACCGTGAAACCAATTGGCTGCGCCGTATCAGCCGTGTCGTTTGGCTCAAAACGGTCGGGAAGCGGCCCACCCGGTAACGTCGGCGTGACAAACTCTCCCACTGGGGTCCCTGTTGGCGTAAGCGCAATGACAACAGGCGTTGGATTGAGCCCATCGGCTCGTACCAATATCTGCCCGGCAAAAAACCAGACGGCGACAGAAAGGGATAGCAGCCCAAGCAATATAAATCTACGCTTCATCTACCTCACCTCCAAACCCGGTGCACACAGTTTGAGACCGGGGGATATAATTGAGCGCCACTAGCGTTTGTGCCGGCGCCATGGCTTCGTCATTTTGCCAAAGGGGCAAAATATCAGCGGTTAACATCGTCAACTGTATTGCACCCCTTTCTAACAAGGCGGGGCCTACTTCCTGAAAAAAAGCTTCCTCTGAAAAGCGCTCAAAGAGGGGGCTTAACAGCCCTGGATTGGTGAGCACCGGGTCATACAAACAGGTCACCAGCAGCAGCTTTTGGTTGTGGATAATCATTCAGTTTCTCCTTGTGGAAGATTTGTGGGAACATCGCCGTCCGGGGACTGTGGCTGAGCCATAACGGTTTGGGGCATGATGAGCGTCTGGGGCAGAGCGGCCAGATTGGCCAACAACAGCTCTACATCGGTAGCGGCCACCCCTCGCCCCACCAGCGCTTGCTGGGCTTGCGGCCGCAGACCCTGTTCAATAAGCGCCACCAGACTGGCCAATACTTCAGGGGAGAGCGCCAGTTGCCTCGTTTCGTTTACAAGCTCGCGAATTAGCCCCGTTTGACCCCCAAAATGCACCGGCGTGTTCAGCTCCGCCAAAATGGGTTGTTCATTGACGGCCCCATCAGCGACCGAACGGCCGATCAGGCCCGCCAGCTCCTGCCGCGTAACGCGCCGCTGCGGCAGCAGCAACATATCCGCCACAGCAGCCAGCTGATCGGCCAACAAGGGTGTATTGGTCTGTTCCCGGATACTTTCCGCTGCCCTGCCCTGTTGAAATTCAGTGAATATGGCCGCATCATCCAGCTGATTGGCGCGGTAGTGGGCTACCAGATCGCCAGCCGCCGTTATCGCCTGCTGAACTGCCTCTACACCATGATGTTGTACGGCCGTCTGTAACCGATCTGCATTTACCTGCCCCACATGGAAAACAAGCGCCTGGCGTGCCGTGCGCCCTGCTGGCATAGGATCTGCCAGGCGCGCCACCAGCTGCTGTACCGCCTGCTGCCGTGCCTCGGTAAAAGGCTCCAGGTGAAAAGAAGGTGCTGGCTCTCCGATTGGTGCCAAATGGGGTCCATCCACTGCTGGTGGAAAAGAATCCAGTTCTACTGTTTCCAGCGGCTGCTGAAGCCAGGCCGGAATGGGGCCATTGGTATCCAGCAAGGGGTGTGGCTCGTCTGTCTGCTGTTGGGTTGTCCCGTACCAACTTTCCGGCTGGTCGGCAAACCGTTCCGGGATTCGGGAAGATGGGCGACTGCCACTCCTCGACTGCGTACGAAGCGTGATGAGATCGTGTGCCTGCCCCCGGCTCATTTCTACAGGCATTTCAATTTGCCAGGATTGCAGCAGGGCAATCTGGTTTGACGTCGCGGGCTCCTGTCGCCATGCCGTTGTGCGAACTCGTTGCTGCGAGTATTCACTGCCAATTGTGGCTGGCAACCAATGACGGTTATACGAACCATCTCCCGTCACCTCTTCAGGTACCTCGACAGAGGCAGCATCGTTCATAAAAGATGCCTCCCGACTGACACGACCCACCCCACCAATCTGGTCAAAAGCCGCGCGGAGTGAAGGCGAGGTACGCATCGCCATCCAGGGAGAAGAGCCGTAACCTGACATGACGGCCCCCGCCCGAAAGAAATCCAGGGTATCTGGTTCATGCGGCTGCGTCTGCCCCTCCCAGAAATTGCGGGTAAAGGTTCGCAATTCATGCGAGCCTTCTATTGCATGACGCACCGTTTCCGATTGCCCCAAAGCATAACCTGCGACTGTTTTTAGCTGTCGAATACGGCTTTCCGTTTTTGCCGAGTCTGTCCCCAGATAGATGCTGTTTGCCTGTTGGTCCGCGCGTAAGGTAGCGGCCGTGGCCAGCAAGGCGCCGCCAGCGGCCAAGGCTGCGCCGCCGGTAGCGGCCGTCCCGACAGCGCCCAACGTATGGCCCAAAACCTGTTGTCCCGTTTGGACCAGGGCCATGCCCCCGGCACCGCCAGTCATCAGGCTGCCACCAAACAGGTCAATTGCCGCAGCGGCCAGGCGCAGGGCACTTTTAATCCGCCACAAGAGAACGATAAAGACAAGAAAGCTGGCACCGATATATAAGCCGACGCCCTCTACTGCCGCCGCCAGCAGCAGACTGAGCATAATGGCGGTAATGATGACGCTCATCAATGTTTCAATGAGCAGATTCAAAAATTGGCGCAAATAGGCCCCGATAAAGGCCTGGGTGTATACAAAAAAGGCGAACACCATGGCAATGGGGGCGCCAGTGTAGAGAAACAGGGCGACGCCGGTTAGCGCCAGACGCAGAAAGTGCTCTGCAATAGCGGTCGGAATGGCCACAAAGGAGAAAAAGAGGCGTTCCAAACCGTCGTTTGCCAACGCCTTGGCCAGCTCCTGGTCTGCTTCATCGCTTAGATCGATGCTGGCAGGCTCGCCAAACGGGAAGTAGACAGCCTCAAACTCTACCGGAAATTCGCTGCTGTCCAGCTCATCTATATTCTGGACAAGCATGAAGGCGGCAACCAGATCGAAGCTACCAATGACGCCATCGCTGTTTACATCTCCCAAGGCGCCGGACAGACCCGCGTCTGTGCCATCCATGCCACCCGCGAAAATATCCCCTTCAGCGCCAGTCAGGACCGCCTGATCGATACCCGCGTTTAAGGCGTTGCGCAGCTCCTCCATCATCTCGATGACCAGGACCGGCGAAGAGAAAAAGGTGAAGGCAATCAGTCCGTACAGCAGCAGCTTGCTCGGATCGACCCAGCGACTGGTCGGCACAATTTGGTTGAGCAGATACCACAGCCCAAGTGCCGTCAGCGCCAGGATAAACATGCCGCCCAACGGCGCCGCCAGGCTGTTCACCAACAGCTGGATGAGATAGCTCACATTTTCCGTAAACCAGCTGTTAATCCCTTCGGTAATGATGGCAATGGAAAGTGCCGCCCGATTGATGGCCCACATCAGCTGGGCTACGGCATATTGCAAAAAGTAAATGGCCTCGGAGAAAAGTCGTCCAGGATCAATCATGACGCCCGTCCTTTTCTGCCAGGGAACTGCCAATGAGTAGCTGCTTGTTTCTGCGGTGTGTCCACCAATAGATCCCAATACCAAGCAATGCCCCAGCTCCTACAAAAGGCCAGAGAGACAATAAGGCAGGTGATGCTTCACTGTTCACGGTACCCGTCGTCGCTGCTCCGGTCGGTCCGGGGATACCGGACGGAGCGCTCGGTTTTGCTGACAGTGCGGACGTTGGCGTTGGCGACGGTTGAACGCCCCCTAGCAGCAGGTTGCCAGAGGGGATGACAGGCACGGGACGTGACTGTAAGGGGGCGGCATCAAAATACACATAGCCATCTTCATGAAAAGTGAAGTGATACGTGATGGACACATCGCCCACGGTTATGCCCAATCCCGCCAATCCGCCTTCAGCCAGCGCCAACGCCGAAAGCCGATCCAGCGATTGGGCGAAGCGAATCTCGTACAAGCCACGCGTGAGCGACCAGCTGCACTGACCAGATGCATCTGTCCGGCATGAGGCCAGCACAGGCTCTGGCTCTGGCAGGCGCGCCAGTTCAATTGGCTCTGCCACAACCGGCGTGCCATCTGCAAAGCGGAGCCTGACTGTTAAGATGACCTGTTCCTG
This sequence comes from Ardenticatenaceae bacterium, assembly GCA_020634435.1. GTDB lineage: Bacteria > Chloroflexota > Anaerolineae > Promineifilales > Promineifilaceae > Leptofilum. Next base: position 12,584 of record JACKBS010000001.1, read on the forward strand.
CTGTGCGGTAGCAACGGGAACTGGCAAAAACATAAACAGCAGAACCGACAGAAGGTTGGTGAACTGCCCATTCAAACGGAAAAGGAGTCTGTTTCCTGGTTTTTGCGCCATCAATATTTCTCCTCGCTCCGCCAGCGCGGCTGTCCGTTCATGTTCTTGGTGACCCGGCGCACGTATAAGGGGCGTCGGGGGTAAAATAAAATCACGAGAATGAGCAAAAATCCGCCACAAACGACCATCTCAATCATTGCCCTTCTCCCAACAGCGCCTGGTGCCAGGCGATCAACTCGGCTAGGCCGCCCCCCGTTTCGTCGGCAAAGGCGTACCAGCCCCGTCCGTTGGCAGTTACCAGCAAACCGCCCAGACCTAAAAAGCGAACATCTCCATTTCGTTCCTCACGCTCCGGTACGCCAATGTAGCGACGGGCATATGTCAAACAGTTATCAACGTCCCGCAACGAGCCTGTTAACCGAATCTTTTTGTCAAAACCGTGCCGGGGCAGCCGTTTTGGCCGTTGGTCAAATTGACGCGACAGAGAAACAAGCGCCTGATACTGCTCTTCAGTCAAACGGGGTATCGCCGAATAGGTAGCCGGAGACAGAAAAAAGTACCGCTGACCAGAAGGATGGCGGCTGCCAGCGCTAACCACCTGCCTTCCCTCCCCCAGGGTTTCGATAAACTTGTAAAGCTGTTTCCTCTGGTGTCTCCCCGCTGCAGATTCGCCATATTTCCCCGCCAGCGTGCAGCCAGTCTGAATCTGTTGGGTGTAAAAATAGACGTGGTATCCGCGCCCGCTGCTCACGACAACAAGCGTCTGCTGCACAATCTGATTGGCCAAATGCAGCCAAAACGGAAAGATACGATCCGCTTCCTCATCGAAATCAAAAACGAGAAGCGATAAGCCGTTCCGCTGCTGGCCACAGCGAATACCAATATTGTTTCCCGCGGGCCAGACCCGTGTGTCCCACGGGGTATAAACGGTCGTTTGCCAACGACATAGTTGGGGGCGCTTGAGCTCAGCACCAGCAAGACCCAGCAGAACCGGGTGGAAGCCCAGAGCAATCAAGTGCGCTGCCTTTTGATTCGCCATCATTTTCTCCCTTTATGGTATGGTTCATTCACCACAAAATTCGTTGAACAACACACAACACCAGTGCCACTTGCTGCCATTTATGGGGGAGGCCCTGGCCCTGCCCAAATAGCTGGATCGATCAAATTGCCGTTCAGGTACACAATCCAGTGCAAATGGCTGCCAGTTGAACACCCGGTGCTGCCCATTTCAGCCACCGGCTGCCCGGCTGCCACGTCACCCCCGGTTGTCAGAAAATCACGAAGATGCCCAAAATAGTGCACCATGGCCGCCCCGCCGTTTCCCTGTCCGACAAGGCGCTGATAATTCCCCAGACCAAAATGAGGCGGCTGGGAACCAGCCATGTCTGAACAATCTGCTGTCGAACTGTCGGGACCGGCATAGGTAATCGTCCCGTCTATGGGAGACCAAACTATGGTGCCGGCACTATTGGCAATATCAACGCCGTTATGAAACCAGGGACGATCCGCTGGACAACCAAATCCTTCACCCGATATGCCCGTATACAGCGAGTGACAACCAAAGCCACGCGTGATAACCCCCGTTGTCGGCCATGAGCCGGACCCGCCACTGACCGGTGTGACGCCATCGTCGAGCAATACAGGGGTAGGCGGTGGTGGATGAACAGCATCGATGAAGGGGCCCAGTGGATCTGGTTCCAGATAAAACCAGACAGGCTGACCTCCCTCCAGAGGGAGATCCCAATGGGTGATTAAACCTAATTCCCGAACCGTTCCATTCGGCACAACAAAAGCCAAGACGAGGTCCCGCTGCTCATCGGGCAACAGTGGCGCAAGCTGCTGCACGGCATAATCAGGTAAACCACGCGCCAATAAAGGCTCATTTTGGGGAACCCACCGCCCTTGTACTATCTGCTCAACCGACCCTATCTCCTCGCCCAACCAAACCTCACGAATAAAGAAAAGATCCGATAGCAGCACGGCTTTTTCTTCAGCTGTGAAGTTGGTCACCCGAACCGTTAAGAAATGGTAGGTAGCGTCAGCATCCTGCGGGCTGGGCATGGTTTCATGCCCTGTGATGCGAACCACGATCCCTTCTGCGCCGCCAATGTATACATCGCTGTGCATGTAAAAAGAGCCTATCCTGTAATATGGCGTCGTGGCCGGTTGTGGTGTTGTAAAACCAATAATGGGCAATCCCGGTGTGGTGGTAGGCGGCAGCTGCTCGCTCGGCGTTGCCGTTACCATCTGGGGAGTTGTGGTCACCCAATAAGGTGTTGCCGTCTGGGCGTTTTGCGGCGTGACCGTTGTCCAGTCGGGCGTGGTGGTCATGACAAACGGTGTCAGGCTTGGCGCGTAGACAGGCGTCGTGGAGCCGCTCAGGAACGTGACGGTTGGCAAAGGCTGATCCGTGGCCGCTGCCCAATAAATTGGATCATTTAATAACGCAGGGTTTTCCACCAAACCCGTCATGGTACAGCCGACACAGAGCAGTAGTGGCAAAAAGACAAACCCTGCCAACATCTGATTTTTTCTCATGGTCGCTCTCCCGCAGTGTGAACCAGGGGCAGATAGCTGAGATGCCGCACGTAGAGATAATGGGTGGACCAGGCAGTTGTGAAAGCCGGGTTCGCTGAAGTTGACTGGACAAATGCTGTATTGATGATTGTTTGTGGCGGTTTTCCGGTTACCAGCGCGGCATAGCGAAATGTACGACGATACGGCGCTGTTTCATCTCCAAACAAAATGGGTCGTAAATGCAGCGTCGTACCGGCCGTTGGCGGATATCCTTGGACCAGATGGCCCTCGCCACAGCAGGGCGCATAAGCGAACGTTGACCCTCTTTGCCCCACCCGATCCATCAGACCGATGGTGTATCCTTGCGCAAGCAGCCGTGCCGGATCTGAAATATTGTCATAGATGTAAAACAGATGCCCCGCCAACTGATTAGGCAATCCTTGGCCAGGGTTGAGGACAAGGGCAATTGCGTGGCGCGCTGTCAGATTTGGCACATTGTATTGGGGAACGTCATGCCATTGAGCGTAAAAAACATCATAACCGGGTAACAAGCCATGGAGAATGGCGGCATGCCAGCGACCAGCTGCCGTCGCATCGGCTGAGCGCCATAGACCGGCAAGGATGTAATCGGGGACAGATGGCGTCGGCAGCCAGGCATTTGTTGCATCATCTACGGCGAGGTTTCCAACGAGAGCGCCATTGATTGAAAGAGTTAGCTCACTCAGATTCTCGCCGTACACAGCTGCACTGTATCCATTCACCCCCAGATTGAAGGTGATGGCGACGTCTTTGCATCCCTGATCACCTGTGCGAAACGGCTCGCACAAATCTGGGACCCCAAAGGCAGCTAAATCCAGATAAGGAAGTGAAAATGCCGCAGGTTCAATGAGGTAATCCAGGTGTCCCGGTGCCAACTCGCCTTGCCAACTCAAAGTGCGGGTTTCCGGTTCATAGGTCAACTCAGAACCAACCTCAGGTAGATAGCGTAAAGTTGCCGGGAGCGTGTCCGTGAGCAGAAGCGTTTGCGTAATCGCTTCATAGTTTGTAAGGGTCAGCTCATAAACGGCCGTTTCGCCCCGACTTACGACCGCTGGCCCCATCTTTTGAATAATTGCAAATGGACTATCCGAGAGACTTTTTGCGTTTTGACCCAATATCTCTTGTTGGGTCGTGGTTGATGACAAGATCCACGCTTCCGCAAAAGACGGCCGTGCAGAATCCCAAACGGATAAATCGATAACTGGCAGGTCAGCTTCTTCATGTACCAACCCATGCATTTGAGCCTGCGAATCCTCAACCGGCAAGCCGACGGACAGGAGCAGCAACAAGATAAAAAATGGCAGGAGGAAAGAAACAAACCGGATTGTTTGCTTGTTTTTCATTATTTTTCTCCAGTAGAAAGGGTTAACGCAGAACGACGTAAGTGGCGTAAATATCCTTGTTTGTCAGATCAGATTGCAATGAATCCCAAACAAGTGCAGCTCTGGATTCGTCATACGGATCTTTGGCAACAAATAGGCGATCTGTAGGACGAACTATTCCCGGAGCAAATAGCGGCTGGCCCGGAGGTTGGGTACAGGTTGTACTGCCTAAATCGCATTGCGTCAGGAAGGGGCGGCCAAACCGCAGGAACTGTGTACCAGGCAATGGATCGCCAGCAGCAAAAACGGTGAAGAAGGATGCCGAAGGCGGATAGGTTCGAGCGGTCAGCAGCGGCCAGACATCTGCCCCTAAAGCGCCAGTTGTTCCGCCCCCTACTGTCTGGTTGGCGGAAATCACCTGTGGCCCCGTCCAATCTCGCCCGCCATTCTCCGACCAGGCGGCATAGACAGTATAAATATCCCGAGCAGCCGTAGCGCCACCGGAACTGTCTTCATACCAGGCGTGCCATCCCTCAGGAATTGTGAACCCATTCTCAAGCGTGAAAGGCGCTTCAAAATCCAAATTCTGGCCGATGCCATTTTGAATGGAGACTGTATCCCAGGCAACCATCGCTGGAACATCGCTGCTGTTCTGCGTACCGCGCAGGAAAATCGTGGCGCTGCTTCCATTGGCGGGCAAGGAGAGGGCAAAGGGGGCATAAGCTGAAGGTGAAGCGGCCTCAGACCAGACAACTGTATCGGCATGGGGATTTGTGCCCCCTGTTACATCCAGCCCAATTTGTATTGAGAATTCAGCCTCTGCTTCTTTTACAGCCAACCCCCACGCTTCAAACACGATGTCAGCGGTGGCATCATCGACTGTAATTGTTTGCCAAAGCCCTGCCGAAAAAGGGGCTGAAGCTGTGCCCACCCGAACAGCATTCAAGCCTGTGTGGATATATTCAGCATTTGCGATCTGTTCTGGAAAGAGCGGGTTAGCTGGTTCAATGACGGGTTGTTCATACGTGGGACCGATTGGGCCAATATAGGGACGCTCACTCATCCACGCTGCATAAAGCCAAAGTTGCCCATCTAACACCAGCCCATCCAGTCTGACGAATCCGGAAACAGATTCCGGCACGGGAATAACGGCCGTTGCTAACCAACCAGACAGTAAAAAGGGAGTAATACCGTACAGCCGCACATGAAGATCATTGCCAGATAGAAAGGCCAGGGCAAAATCTCTGGAGCCAAACTCAGGAATTCCTAACCGTCCAGAGCCTGTAATAAGGAAGGGTCGTTCGCCGGAGCCTACCAGTTCGATATTCCAATAAAATTCATACTGATGGGCGGCATGGTAGATATTGCCCTCGTGTTCGTAAATGATATGCGCCCACTGACGAGAATCGATAGCAATTTGGGGGTTGTGCCCTTCCCCAGCGTTGGTGATAAAAGTTGTATCAGCAGGATGGGTTCCCTGGTCGGCTGCTCGATAGAAAACAACGCCTTGCCTATCATAAACAACATGAAGGCGGTTGGCAGCGCTGAAAGCCAGAGAAACTGAACTACCATAATCCACACGACGCGTCTGAAAACGGCCGCCCCCATGGGAAAGAGCAACATACACATCACCGTCTTGAATCCAGCCGACAGCTAGCATATCGTCACCAATGGCTACGGATGAAAGATTCTGATTTGCTATATCCAATGATAAATTAACGATCTCCGCAGCGACGTAATGTTCCGGGAATTGTTCATCTGTCGTAAGGGTGGGCATCGGTGTCGGGCAGTAAATATTGTCGTTGGGAAAATTAACCTGCGTTGGTGGATTAAATAAGTTTGGGTCAGTTTGCCGAGTTGCTGTAGGAACTATTTTGATAGATTCAATGCCACAATTTAATGCCGATGCTGGGTTCTCAGCCCCACAAGCAGTAAAAGGGAAAACAGTAGCAAGAAAAAACGTTAAGATCTTAAATCGGCTCAAATTCATTCCCTTGCGCACAAGTCTCAACAGGGTGCGTTTGTCAATAAACACACCATCCATTCTTGGAAAATAAAACATCCTAGAAACTGTACCTATAGCCTGAACATCATGATTCTTACCCATTAAATTTCTTTCCCTCAATTTTTGATAGCGTTAAGCTTGATTAATCAGCTCTTACTGTTACCAAAGATTCCAGCCAAGAATTCATCCTGTGAATGAACTTGTTGAAGGTAATCGTAAATCCAAAGGTGATAAGCAGCTATGGAATTTTCCCCCCATTTTTTAATGGCATATCGCTACCAATTTACATAGGAGCTAGATGCTACAATTTTTATCTTTAAACAAACGCAAAAAAGCCCAGCCCTCAAATCAAGGGCTGAGACTATTTAACAATGTCGGTATGTTTTTTCTAGATAGGTAAAGTTAATTTGACGCGAGTACCAGCTGGATTCCCCTGTTCCAATAACAATGTACCACCACCAATGGAGGCCCAACGGTACATGTCGGTAATGCCTATGTGATGCAACCGAAGAAGCTCTGTGATTGACTGGGAGGTCGTAATCCCGATACCATCATCTTCAATTTCTAGAGCCATATTATTTTCACAATAGGTTAGAGTCACCGAGACCTTACTACATTGAGCATGTTTGCTTATATTATTTAAGGCTTCGGTAAGAATGTAATAGAAAGCTGATTTTGTCTGCTCGGTAGCCTGCTTTTCACTGGAAATATCAGTTTGCAAGGTAACCAGGATATTTTCGTGGGTTTCTTCAAAATTTCTGACAACTTGTCGAACTATCCACTCAATTGATTCCTTTAGGGCAGGTGGGCGAAGATCCGCAATTATTCGCCGCAAATCGTTTGTTACACGTCGAATAGCATGTGACGCACTCTGAATAGTTTCATCCGAGGTGTTAGACTGTAATTGCATCATTACAGCAGTTAATGTATGTAATGGCTCATTGTGAATTTCAGTAGCTATTTTTTGTCGCTGCCTTTCCTTCTCGTACAACATGCGACTTGAAGAAGCCTGCATCATTTCCATCAAATTAACAACTAGTAAACCAAAAGCGAACAAATCAGCGATTTTCTGCAAAGCTTCAACTTGACGGGTGTTAAAATAGCCGTGTACTGGACGAGAAAGTAGATATATTCCTATCGTGTCACCACGGGCTGCAATTGGCAAGCTCATCTCAACCCAAGCTGGCAAATGGTGAAACATTTGTGGTGACCTCGAACGCAGCTGAAGAGTCTCTGGGCAATGAGATATCGGAATGGTTATTTCCTTCATATTTCCAACGAAGAAAGCATAATGATTATCGGTTCTAACCAGAATTGTTGTTTGCGGAATTTGTAAACAAGTGGCAACCTCAAAAATCATGTCGGAAATAGTTGATGGCTCTGGATTTGCAGATAATCTTGCTTGGGCCGTAGCAAAAGAGAAAAAGTCCAATCCATCACGACCATAAAACAAAAGCTCTACAAATGCTTGCACGTGCTTTTGACCTACAATAACAAAACCAAACAAAGCAAATATAAATGCACCTTTTCCAATTTCACCAGGACGAATCTGAAAAACTTCATTCAACAAATACATAGCCATAAAATAGGCCATACCTACAGACAGGATCATAATAACTAGAGTTATAATGCGGCTAAATATGGGTTCTAAAACAAGGTGCCCTTGTCGATGTAGTACAAAGAAATAGCCAACTGGAGCTAGTAGCAGTAGGCTATAAATGAATGGATAAGGCACAAAGATATTTTGGCTAACCGGGAGAATCACAAGAGTAAAAAGTGGAAAGAATGCTAAAAGAATAAAAACGAATAAGATAAGCAGCTGTTGCCGTTCATAGGAACCCTTAGGAGCTTTTAATAGCCGCCCAAACAAAATTGCTACTGAGAATAAGATAGCTGTACCGGTGCTAATAGTTAAAATTGTGACTAATTGAAATCCTAAAATTTTTTGAAAACTCAGAGTCGGATATAAAAATATAACTTCAACAGTCTCCATAGTGGCCAAAATAAGCAAAAAGATGAAAACTGCTCCTAGCATTTTTTTGGCTAAACCATTCAATGGTTTAGAGCGAGGCAGGAAACCAAGATACAATACAATCAGGGGAAACAACCAAATAAGCACTTGGCCAACCAGCCAGGCTCCGAAGGCACCCAACTGCGACGGACCAGGACTCACGATACCTGCAGCAGTTAGTTGGAAACTCAAGCCAACTAGTACCGGATCTCTTTGTCCTGATCGTGCAAACACTACAGATAAAAAACCAAGAGACCACATTGCTATTGAGAGAATGCCAGTAGAAATGCGCCATACGTCATAGAATGAGCTATGAATAGTAGGCACATCTTGGGAAACAACTACATTTCCCCGTATAAGAGTTAAATTGTAGAAACTTTTAATGGGTGGTGAAAAAATTTCCTCTCCACGTTGGACAGGACGGCCGTCAATAGCTAACACTATATCACCAGAAATTAAGTACAATTGATATGCTTCATCGACAACTTCAAGCACCTCCATTTCTGTTTCATTTTGCCATCCGATCATTAAGATCAAGGGTGGTAATGCGCTCCAAGTATAGATTATAAAATAGAGGGTGGTTAACAAGAGGCCGAATGACAGTAGAAGGCGATATTTATAAATCATGTCTTCATAAAACGGTTTCAAAATATGTTGAAAAAAGTGGTTTTAATCCGGGAAAATTGCTGAATATAGTCATAGCCTGAAGTTGGTAAGCTCTGACTAAACGCTTGCACTCAATAATTGCACCCATGCTTTCAAGAATATTGCAAACCGTTTGGATTTGATTGTCATCGAGACTCCTTCTACTAACGAGTTGTTTGAGCTGCAAGTGATTTGGATGAGAAATTTTTAACAGACCCTCAATGACAGGTAAAGTGTAGAGGCCTTTTGATAAGTCATCTACTAAATCTGTACAATCATCTGCGATTTGGGCAGCCATGCCCCACGCTAATCCAAACTCTTTTAGCAAATCTAGTTTTTCGAGATTGTCCGTTGCTAATCGTCCACCCATCCAAACTCCGGTCGCAATAATGACAGCGGCTTTTTGAATTATCAGCTCAAAATATTCTGTCCGTGAAGCAAGATGACCTTCTTTTTTTTCAGAAGCTTGTGCATTAGCCGCTGTAAAAGTTACCCGACCCAGTGCATCAAGAATATCTAACAAAATATTTTTTGAGATAGGTGCATCGACTAAAATAAAGTTTGCTGCTCCTATAGCAGCAACTGCCGCATTAGCGTTTGGCATATTGGCATTATCCTGAGCGTCATCCAAAAGATGAGCTGCAGCTAAGTAAAGCACCCAACCTGCAGCTACATAAATCGCATCTTGGTAGGGCCGTCCACTAAATCCCATATAAACCATCAGAGGAAGCAAATCTTGTTTAATTGTTACTAAATGCTGCCTACGCTCATACAAATACTGAAAGATGATCTCGTTACAAATGCCGGTCATGGAGGCAAAATTCGCTTCTATGAAAAGTAACAAATCATCATAGATTGCAACAAAGTCTACGTCTGAAGCGGAAAAATTTGATGCGTTGGGATTATTTTTTTTGTGGCTCAAGCTCCCCCCCAGAATCTTTTCCCAAGATTGTAAGCGACTGTATTTATTACTTGGCTATGCCATAGCTTTCGCAGTGCAAATTTTCAACAAAATTCAATCCTAATCAACCTAAAGAGAATACGAATGATAAATGTCTTTAATTTGCTCAAGTATTCTGATGGGAAAGGCTTAATAAGGTAGTTTGGCTCAAAAATCACAGCAAACACCCCCCATTACCCCAACACCCTCCGTCAGGTAAAAATTTATCCATAAGCACCAGAAAACCTGAAGCTGCAATAGAGGATGAAATTAGCAGCAGGTGATAGGGTATTTGCAATTGCTGAGAAGACAACTGTTCTTCTACCATATTGTCCTGAATCCAAGAAAACAGTGTATTGGATTTTGTAGCTAACTCAACAACTTCTTGTTTTTCAAAAACGAATCGTTGTTTCATATTTGAAGTTCCTTCTTGAATTAAATTGTAAAATTGATGTGAATCTATTTGTAACAATTATTCATATCACGCCAATGGCACTTATATGCACGTTTTTATAGCACTTAGATGCTACTATGATCCAATACACTAACTTCGAATAGTTCACTTCATACGGTTCTTGGAAAGAGCAACTTAAGATCAATAACCCACTTCAATACCATGCTTAACCAATAATGGACTTAACATCCACTAATCGCATGCGCATAGCCTTGATTATGCATGCCTCCATGTTCGGAACATTCATAGCTTCAAAAATCGCGGTTATATGTTTCTGCAATGTGCTTTTAGAAATATAAAGGCTTTCCGCTAATGCTTCGCGTGTAGCCTCCGGGGAACGCATTATCGCTCGCAACACATTCAGTTGCTGATCAGTTAGCTCCCTTTTTTGTCTGATTTTTGGTGCTGCATAAATAATCTCTTTGACCTCGGGAGAGAAATACAAAAGTCCAGTGTGAATCATTTCTACAGCAGTTCCAAGCGTCCGTGCAAAATCATCGGTCTTCAGCATGTAACCTTTGACGCCAACTTCTGCTAAGCTCTGAATTGTTTGAACATCATTTTCTTGGGAGATGACGATAACTGAAGTTGTGTTGTATTTTTCTATAGCTTTTTTGAGTGTAGTTATCGGTTCAAAAAGAATGCCCTTGGGGTCATTAGCATTTCCAGGCATTTGCAGATCAGTAAGCAATACATCTGGCCTATGCTCTGCTAGCAGCTCCATTATGTGATTACCAGCACTTCCCTCACCTACTACAGAAATATTTTGGTTTATCCCCAGTAAACTGATGATGCCCTTGCGAGAAACAAAGTGATCATCCACAACCACAACGCGAATAACTGTATCCATTTTCGATGTCTATAACTGAACAAAATGCTCAGTTATCTTGCTCCATTGATGATATAGTAACCGGCGAAAGTACATCAAATTACACAGCCCTGCAATAGGAGTCCTGGTACCGTGATTGTTTTAACTAAATCCTTGTGCTAAAAACTGCGGTTAACCTAGCATAAAAACTAAAAATGATGATTATTTGATAGTCAACGGTACCAAAAATTTGAATGAGTCTGCAATCGTTGACACCTAACATTTCTACCAACACTCGAAATATAAAAATGATAATCAGAGAATTTAAATACACAGATCTCAATGCTCTTGTTGAAATTGCCAAGGTATCTTTTGCTGATGAATATGCTGCCAACGGGCAATCACCAACCAGTTATATAAACCAAATTAAAACCGTCACTCGGGGACGAATGATTCCTTTTAGAATAATATCTGCCCTAGCGGGTATTAAATGGAGATTATTTGTAGCTGAAGTAGATGACCAAGTTGTTGGGTGTGGAAGCTACTTAGGAAGACAACAAATAGAATTAGCTAATCTTATGGTTCACCCTCAATATAGGCGGCAAGGGATTGGGCAGGCATTACTAAAAACGCGACTCCAATATATACATAAAGAGGGTCATGCTTATGCAAAAACGACTGTCTTAGCTTCCAACGAAGCTTCGTTAAGCAACCTACGCAAACAAGGGTTTGAAGTATTTGATCAATTCAAGATTTTTGAAACAGACATTCCGTTACAGTATTTTTCATCTAGTATGTCCACCGAGATTTATTCGCGACCTGTACAGCAAACGGACCTTTCAGTCTTTATGGAATTAGAAAGACAAATTTCCAATCCCGTTTGGCTGCACATCCAAGGCACTGCAGCAGCAAATTATTTTCCCTCGCTTTGGGAAAGACTTTTGCAAAAGTTCGCAGGCTCACACAGATGGGTACATATATTCATGAAAAATAGCCAAGTAATTGGGTTTTTGTCCATCAACACCTCAAATGACCAAACAACGGGTGCTATCTTTCGACCGGTTATCAGTCAAGAAAATATTGCTTATTTACCTCAAATGCTACACGAAGCTTCAATATGGTTGAGGGACAGGAAGAAGAAAAAAATACGTATCGGAGTTCCACTTGATCGCGAATACTTGGTTAAAGAATTGAAGAATAGTGGCTGGGAAGAAACAATAGCTTGGGTCCAACTGGTAAAGTGGCTTAATAATTAAATAACTGTTCTTCTCTTCACCATTTTCACTCTTATTTACTTACAATAAATCCATTGCTTTAATTCAAGCAGTAATTCCAGGCTTTCAAACTTCACGCTTCATTCACGGTAGAAATCCGCCCCCTTGTGTTATATTTCCGACCCGCTGGGTGTGGAACATACATTCTATTTTGAACGCAAAGGACAGTAGCGGCGCACTGCGGTCCTCAGTCCTCATCACAGGCAGGTCTGTATGTCTCCACAACTTCTAGATGTTCTTCTCAGGCACAATGGTCCCAAAAAGCCAGATACCTTTGCAGATATCGACCCCAACCTCATCCCCCTCATCGAAGACATCGCCAACGAAGAAGGCTTATCCATCGCAGAAACCGTCAACCGGCTGCTTTCCTTTGCCATTGGCGAACACCATGCCACCAATGACAACCTCTTCCGTTGGGATAGCCTGACACCGCGGCAGCAAGATACGGCCGCTTTCGCCTGCCTTGGCTACAGCAACATGGAAATTGCTCAGAAGATGTCTATCTCCGTCAATACCGTCAAGACTCACCTGCGGCAGGTGCTGCAAACCTTCGCTGCCGGCACCAAGGGGGAACTACAGATGCTCCTGGCCTCCTGGGATTTTTCCGACTGGAAAAAGCAAGACCCACATTTGGATTCTTCGCCCCACACGTATCCAGATATGCGGTAATCACCCTTGGGGTGACATCCCTGTTTCACCTCACAATCACCCCAGGTTCAATTGTTTACTGCCCTTGCTGCTGCTATCGTGGCAGCATGTCCTTGCTTGCTGAACTAAACCCTGGCCAAATCGGCCTCGTCATCGGCCCCCGCGCTGAACGCATGACCTTGCTGGAGCTATCCGCTCACCTGGCCCTGCGGGGTCCAGTACGGGTGCTGGATGGTGGCAACAGCTACAATGCCCTGTACGTGTCGCGCTACATTCGCCGCCATACGGTGCAGCTCAACGAAACGCTCAACCGCATCACTGTGGCTCGTGCCTTCACTTGCTATCAGGTGGTCAGCTTACTGCAACAAACGGCCGTTTCCCATCACCCTACGCTCATCCTGGATTTGCTGGCTACCTTCTATGATGAAAGCGTAGATCTTCGGGAAGCGCATCGCCTGCTGCGGGAAGTGGTCAACCAGGTGCATCGCCTGCGTTGTCTGGCACCCGTTATTGTTTCCCTGCGCCCCACGCCACCTCATCAGCCCGACCGGGTGGGCCTAAGCCAACCGCTAGAAAAAATCGCTGACCATTTTCTTATACGGGAACCAGCGGAAACAGCCTGCACTGAGCGGCTCAAAAAAGTTGAGCGAGCTGAAGTGGCCGTATACCAACCTTCACTCTTTTCGGAACGACACAATGGGTAGAACGCTAGCAACCAGTAACCAGATTATCCAGGAAGAGCAAACCGCCTTTGCCAACTTTCGCCGCACCCTGCGTCGGGCCGACCAGCGCCACTTCGACGCCCTCTTCGCGGCGGCTCGGCTGCATACGGCCGCCATTAGTCAGGCGAATCATGCATTGCCCTTTGAAGCCATTCTCCTGGCCATGCTGGTCGAGCAGCAAAAACAGATAGACCACTTGCTAACCCTGCTGAATGAATGAGCATCGCGGCTGGTTGCTGGATTTGTACGCCGATGAAGCAGATGGCCTGGTTTTCTGGCTGCTGGCTGAAGACGGCCGTCGCCTGCGGCTGACTCAGCCCTTTCCCATCACCTTTTATGCTCATGGCCCCTTTCCTCGACTGCGGGCGCTGTGGCGCTTTTTGCAGCAGCAGCCCGTTCCGGTGCAGCTGGCCCGCACCGTGCGCGCAGATTTGTTCGCCGGACCGCTGGATCTGCTGGCCGTCGAGGCGGCCAATCCGGCTTTGCAGCCGCGCCTCTTCCACCAAGTTGTCCGGCGCTTCCCTGACCTCACCTACTACGACGCCGACATTCCGCTCGGCCTGCGCTATGCGGCCGTTTATGACATTTTCCCCTTATGCCATTGTGAAGTAGTGGTGGATGATAACGGCCGTATCCAGCAAATCACCCCCCTCGAATCTCGCTGGGACATGTCCCCCAGCCAACCCCCGCTCAAAATTCTAACCATCGAGCCGAATGAAGACCCCAGCCACCGAGACCCCCAATGCCTCTGGCTGGACGACGGCCGTTCCCGCCGCCAGATTGCTCTGCATCCCCTCAAAATGCTCCTAACCAGCCTCAATGCCACCATCAAACGCATAGACCCCGATATTATTCTCACCCGCTTTGGTGACACCTGGCTGCTGCCGCTGCTGCTGCAAACGGCCGTCGATTTAGGTGCGGACTGGTTTAATCTCAATCGGGATGAAACCAAACCTGTCATTCATCGCAAAGAGAACAGCTACTTCACTTACGGCCAGGTGGTCTACCGGGGCCAGCAGGTGCATCTGTACGGCCGTTACCATATCGACCAGCGCAACGCCATGATGTATGGTGAATATGGTCTGCACGGCGCCTTCGAGCAGGCACGGGTGACCGGGCTGCCGGTGCAAGAGATTGCCCGCAAATCCCCCGGCTCTGGCGTGACGGCGCTGCAAATGCAGGAGGCGCTTCGGCGCGGTTTTCTGGTGCCTTACCAGAAGCAGCAGGCAGAAAGCTTTAAAACGGCCGCCCAGCTCATCCGGGCCGACCGGGGTGGCCTCGTTTACCAGCCAACCATTGGCCTGCATGAAGAGGTAGTAGAAATAGATTTTGTCTCCATGTACCCCAGCATCATGGTCCGCTTCAACGTTTCGCCAGAGACAGTAGGGATTAAGAATGAGACCAGCGAACCCATTCCCGAACTGGACATCCCCGTAGATTTATCCAAAGTGGGTCTGGTGCCGCGCACCTTACGGCCGTTGCTGGTCAAGCGCATCGCCATTAAAGAGCAGCTGGCTACGATGACTGCTCTGGATTGCCGCTATCCGGCACTGAAGGCGCGGGCCGCTGCTCTCAAATGGCTGCTGGTCGTTTGTTTTGGCTATCTGGGCTATAAAAACGCCCGTTTTGGTCGGATAGAGTCTCATGAGGCAGTGACGGCGTACGGTCGGGAATGTTTGCTGCGAGCCAAGGAAGCGGCCGAAGAGTTGGGGTATGAGGTGCTGCACATGTACGTCGATGGGTTGTGGGTCAAGAAGCCAGGCATTAACCAAAATGAGCAGATACGGCCGTTGCTCAACGAAATTACCAACCGGACAGGCTTACCTATTGCCCTGGAGGGTATTTACAAATGGGTGGCCTTTCTACCTTCAAGAGTAGACGCGCGCGTGCCGGTGGCCAACCGCTATTTTGGTGTCTTTCAGAATGGAAAGATTAAGACGCGGGGCATTGAAGCGCGGCGGCACGACACGCCGCCCTGGATTACCCAGGTGCAGCTAGAGATGATTAAACAACTGGCCAAGGTGCCAAACGGTCGTCCGCTGACCAGTGCACTTCCCGACCTCATTACTTTCCTCCGTCAGCAAGTGAATAACCTCAGAAACGGTCGTATTCCCCTGGAGCAGCTTTTGGTTTCCCAGCGGCTCAGCCGGGAGATTGAAGCGTACCGTACGCCATCCCCTGCCTGTCGAGCGGCTATACAGCTAGCAGCTGTAGGCAAACCGCGCCGACCGGGGCAGCGTATCCGTTTTTGGTTTGTTTTGGGAGAGGTGGGGATTCATGCCTGGGATTTGCCGACGAGCGTGAATACGGCCGTTCTGGATATTGACCGTTATCTTACTTTATTGCTCCGGGCTGTGAGTGCAGTCGTGCAGCCATTAGGACTGAATGAGGTACAGCTGCAGCGGGCCATTTTAGCTGAACCTATTCAGTTACCTTTGTGGCAGGCGTTAATTTGCCCCATTTCATATAGGATGATTGGTTGGTAAGCGAGGCTTGCCATAGGACCCTGGCTTATGGTATTCTCTTGATAATCCGGTTAAGTTTTAGAAAGCAGGCAAAGAACTCCTCCCCCAAACTGGCACGAGAGAAACGCGACTGGAACAAGCTTGACTGGATTAGGGTATACCAAAACCCCCTCCGCTTGCTTTCTGGTTTTTGCCCGCCTTGCCGTTCGCTCACCCCTCCTGGAGCGAACGGCTTTTTTATTGCCCCGCTGGCTCTACCGGCACATCCCTAGACCTGCCATTTTTGTGGACTGCCAATCCGTTGAGGCTAATTGCTGGCTGCGACGCCGCCCACTATAGAGGAAATCACACTGCTTCCTATCTGTCATCTTCAGACTGTTTATGACTTGTACAAACAGGCCCGCAGCCTTTTTGTCGAATCCGTCGATACGTGGCTCCTACAGCAACAACCGTGCCTTTACAAGATAGGCTCAAGCGGTGAAGCCTTGCTTCTTAAACACATCCCGCTTGCTTACAGGTTTTGCCCAAAGGAAGGTTAGCCTAAGGTATTTTGGCGGTCCATACAAAATATAGAATGACAAACAATGGAGAAACCAGCCCTATTAAAAAAGCAGATACTACAATGCCAATGAGCCATAATAATGAAATTGTCATCGAAACCTCCTGGTTGAGGATACTGACCGGCATTTAACGATAATTTGGTCGGGAAAGCGAAACACCAAGCACCAGGCCAACAATCAAAAAGATTAGCGCAACAATAATTAGGGTTGAGAGCGACACCTGAATCATAATCATTACCTCCAAATTGGATTCTCTGTAGCCGAACATGAGGCATCTTAGGTGAAAAAACTTTGCCCACCTAGCAATAATTTGCTCACCGTTTGCGCAAGATGGATGGAGGTAGACATACCTTTCCCGCAAACTTTTCGCAAAATTTTGCGTGACAAGCCATTGGGGATCATGTAACAATAAGAAAGACCCCAAATAACAAAACATCATTACCAGTTGGTCCGCCAAATTAGAAATATGAGTGGAGTTTTTTAAGCATGATTAATGAACAGTTGACCCTCGGTGAACGACTACGTAAAAAGCGTGAGGAGGCAAACTTAACCCAATTAGAGCTCAGCAAACATCTTGGCTACAGTAACTCCGTCATTTCCAGAGTAGAAAAAAACGAGACTCTCCCCACGCAAGAATTTATTGACATGTTTATCCAGCTTCCCATCCTGGACTTAAAAGAGTCTGAGATAGCCAATATCCTGGCACTCTATCATGGCAACCCGGCAATGGCAGACTGGCCTCTTCAAGCTCACTGGGGAGATGCCCCAAATCTGCCCCATTTCTTTGGCCGATACAAGGAACTTACCACGCTGACAAATTGGCTTGATGATCCATCCTGTCGTTTAGTGACCGTTTTAGGTATGGGCGGCATGGGTAAAACAGCCCTGGTCGCTAAAGTAGCCAAGGAAAAAGAAAAGGAAAAAAGCTTTGAATATATTCTCTGGCACTCTCTGCGCAATGCACCGCCACTGTCTGAGACGTTAAGCGACCTATTGTCCATTCTGGCAAGGGAGCAGGGAACAACTTTGCCAAATGATCTTGAAAAAGCAATAGGGCTCATCCTCGACTATTTCTCTAAGCACAAATGTCTGCTCATTTTAGACAACATGGAATCTATTTTGCAGGGCAACAAAGCTGGAGATTATCGGGATGGTTATGCTAACTACGGCCGTTTTTTACAACGTATCGGTGAAGGGCATCATCAAAGCCAGCTGCTGATTACCAGCCGGGAGAAACCAAAAGAGGTCGGCTACATGCAGGGTGAATCACTGCCGGTTCGTGTGCTTGCGCTTTCTGGCCTCGATACGACAGAAGGGCAACATATCCTGCAAGCCAAAGGGCTAAGCAGTTTTGAAACCGCCGGCGCAACCGTCGTGGCGCATTACTCGGGAAATCCGTTGGCACTCAATCTGGTTGCTGAGATGATTCGGGAAGTATATGTAGGCGACCTTGAGGCATTTGTGGCCGACTCGGATCTTATTTTCGGCCGTATTGGCGATGTCCTGAAAGAACAAATCGCGCGCGTATCTCCTCTTGAACTTTCTTTACTCTACTGGTTAGCCATAGAAAGAGAACCCGTCCCAAAAGAAACCTTGCTTGAAAATCTGGTGAAATCAGAGAGCAACAAAAATGTTGTTATCGCCCTGCGATCGCTGATCCGACGCTCCTTGGTTGAAACAAATACAGATGGCAACTTTATGTTGCAAAATGTTGTCATGGAGTATCTAACAGATGTCCTGGTAGATCTCGGTAGTCAAGAGTTGATCAATGAGCTTGGGCCTATTTGCCGAGAATACGCTTTTATGAAAGCAACGGCCCCGACCTATATCCGGTATACCCAAAAACGCCTGCTCGTTAAACCGATCGCTGACCGGCTCCTGCGCAGTGAGTCAAAGGCGTCAGTCACAGAAAAATTAATTGGCTTTACGAAATTACTTCGGGAATCCAGACTGGCTGATGTTGGATACGCCGGGGGAAATTTGCTGAACTTGCTGCTCTACCTGGGATGCAATTTAAGAGGCTATGATTTCTCCAATTTGCCGTTGCGCCAAGCTTTTCTGCAGGAAGCCAATTTAGTCAACGTGAACTTCTCTGGCGTAGATTTAATAGATACCGTATTTAACAGTTCGCTTGGCGGCATAGAATCGATTGCCTTTCATCCTGACGGTGAATTACTGGCCATTGGCACATCCCGCGAAATTCAGGTCAGGCATTGGCAAACCGGAAAAGTTGTGTTTCACCAAGAAGGTTTTAAAGGGTGGATACGGGGGTTAGCTTTCAGCCCAGACGGACAGCTGCTGGCCAGTGGATCAGGGGACCATACAATCAGCCTTTGGGATTATCAGGCAAATGAACTCCTGGACACCTGGGACGGACATAGTTCCCGGATCCGGGTGGTTACTTTTAACCCAGATGGGACGCTCCTGGCCAGCGGAGCAGATGATCGTACGGTTCGTATTTGGCGTGTACCCCAGGGTCAATGCCAGTTTGTGCTGGAAGGGCACGGTAATATTGTTAACGATGTGGCGTTCTCTCCCGATGGCCAGTTGCTTGCATCCGCAAGCAGCGACTTTACGGTTCGTTTGTGGCAAGTGGCAACTGGCACCTGCACCCAAATCTTAACCAAGCATACCAACTTTGTGCGGGCAGTCGCCTTTTCACCGGATGGAAAAGTTCTGGCGAGCGCTGGCGCCGACAATTTGATTCATCTCTGGGATGTTGCCTCGCAGCGTTATTTGACCTCCCTGGCCGGTCACGCTGGCCAAATTCGATCGATTGCCTTTAGTCCTGATAGCTCTCTACTCGCCAGTGGCGGTCACGATCTCACTGTCCGGGTTTGGGAGATAAAAACGGGGAATTGTCTGCATACCTTTCGCGGTTACGATGATTTAGTTACAACCCTTTGCTTCCATAAGGACAGTCGTTTTTTAGCTACTGGAAGCTTGAATAATACGGTTTCCATACATGATGTTGTTACGGGGCAAAACATGTCAACGTTATCTGGTTATGCGAATGTCGTTTGGGCCCTCTGCTTTGGCAAGGATAATCAGGAACTGTTTAGCACGGCCCGCCGCACCATTCATCGCTGGGACACAATCTCTGAAAAACCCATGTGGTCCGTATCAGGCGGATCTACAACCGTCTGGGCGCTTGCAGCCAGTGCGGACGGAAAAACCTTGGCCAGTGGGGGCGCAAAGGGGGCCATCGTTTGGGATAGGCAGCGTGGCGAACCGCTCCGGCAGATCCCTCGTCATCTTTCTACGCACGAAGCGCTAGCCTTCAATCCCAGGGGAGACCAATTGGCCATCGCCTGTAATAATCGAACTGTGGAAATTTGGGACCCCTATGCTGGTACATCTCCCCTAACCTTTCATGGCCATAAACATCGCGTCCGGGCTGTCTGTTTTGATTCAACCGGTCGGCTGCTAGCCAGTGGCAGCGAGGTGGGTGAGATTATTGTTTGGGATGTGCAGACAGGACAAACCTTACTCTCCTTTAAAGGGCATGAGATTGCCGTGCGGGATATCATTTTTAACCATGATAATAGCTTGCTCATCAGCTGTAGCGATGACAAAACAATTCGCATCTGGCAAACCCAGAACGGGCAAAGCGCGAAGATTCTCGATCAGCACACGGCTCAGGTTCTTACTCTCGCCAGCAGCAAAAACAAAAACAGGCTAATAAGTGGAAGTTTTGATAATACCATTCGTATCTGGGACTTGGACAACGGCCAATGCACCCAACTGCTTCAAGGACACCAAAATTGCATTCGTACCATTGCCCTCAGTCCAGATGAAAAAATAATTGCCAGCGGGAGTTACGATGAAACGATTCGCTTATGGTATACCGATACTGGTCAATGTTATCAGGTCCTACGTATGGAACGGCCGTATGAGGGCCTGAATATTACCAATGTGCGCGGAATCACGAGTGCACAGAAAACCACTCTTTTTGCGCTGGGTGCGGTGATAAATAGCCCTAAGTAGTTTTCAGTATTTTACTGGTTTTAATTCCAGCAAGAACTGGCTGGCACAAGAATCGGCGATAGTAGACACGGGATAAACCAATTCATTTCTCTTTCCAATTGTCTCAAGCGGATTGAACCAACGAAGCCAAGGATTGGTCAGAAAACACTCGAAAATGCTGCGGTTGTCATTGTTGTAAGGCAATTGCTATCATCCTGTGTTTGTTTCGCACGATTCCAGTCAGGCATTTCGTTTTGATCCATGCTATCTTGAACGGAAAGTATCTATATCTCATTACCAGGCAGTTGGGATAGCTTTCACACACAATCCCATCTTTCTGGCTTCTCTTCAGGGCATGCATGATAGTCGTTAATCCAAAATCTGTGCATCTTTTAAAAGGATATCTGCTAGCCAGCCAGGCGGAAAGCCAGCTGCAGAATCGTTGGCGCGCCAAACTGCAAACTGCCTTTGCTAAACGCCAACAGAAGTACGAAACGGCCGCTTCCCAACGCGAAAAAGAGAAACAAGCCACTAACCGAGACATTCTAACTGGCGTCATCTACGTTTTAGGTGGTGTGGGTATCAGCGTAGTATGCTTTCTTGTTCCGCTGCTCTTTCATTCATCTGCCAATTTTTGGAAAATTGTCGGGGCTATCACTTTGACCTTAACTTCGATGTTAGGCACAGGACTTGGGGTCTTTTGGCTCATTCAGCTGACCTTACCTAAACCACAGCCCCCAGCGAACCCCTTCCAATCCGATATCTTTTCCCCAATATTACCCCAATGGAAAACGGCCCTGAAGACTAGCTTGCCGCCTGCCATTCAAGCAGGGGACGTGGGCGAACATGCATTTATTCGCAACCTACAATTGATGCTGGGAAACGACTATTTTCTCCTCTCAGGCATACAACAGCGGCATGGAGAGGATGTAGATGTGGTTCTGATTGGACCCAAAGGAGTCTGGGTCTTTGAGGTGAAGTATTGGAGCGGCACCATTCGCTGGCGCTCAGGTCAATGGTCGCGAACGAAAACATACCATGCACCGGGTGGTATACCCACAACGGAACAAAAAACTATTTCGCAGCCGCCAGACAAACAGTGGCAGCGCGTAGCAGCAGATGTAAGCAAATCGATTCAAATACGATGTCCGGAGCTTGGTGCCCGTTATCTAGGTGGCATCGCCATTAAAGGGGGCTTGGTATTTACCCATCAAGAGGCCAACTATGAGATAGGCCCCGGGGTTCCAATTGCAGGGATCTTCTCAATGGTGGCTGGGCCATTTGCTGGGGGGCACCCAAGGTTCCCCATTGGCGGGAAGCTGATTCAATAGCAATCCTGGACGCCTTGTTGACAAGGCATCGGGAAATTGATCCGCATTTTGGCACGAAGTGTATGATGAATCAGGCGAATAGGTTAATCGCTACATCAGACCAAATCATCGCCAATTGGGTCGAGAAAAGTTGATTCATATATGCACTCCAACTCGGCAGCCTCACATATAAATAACCTGAGGTCAAAAGCAGAAAATCAAAATGTTCGAGGGTATCGTTCTTTTTAGTAGGGTTTCTTCACCCAAAAACCAAAACAAAACAGGAGTTAACAGACAGCTCTTTTCAACCGCCTGTTAACTCCCAGCTTATGGGTTAATTTGCAAATTCTTTAACCCGGTTTGATATCTTAACTATCTCAATCTGTAGCCTTGACTTTTGAGGGATGCTTTATCCTAGGGTCTTATGGTTCACCCTCAAACAGGTGCCTGTACATTTCCCTGCACCCACATCATCGATTGCCCATCCAGGCTTTAATGATGTTAAAGTGCCGCTTAGCTATCAACTGGGCCCGTAATCTTTCTTCATCGATCCGGCCCGTCTGGTCAAGTTGCCGTTGTGCCCATAACGCTGCTACACCAACAACGTGGGGGTGGCCATACTGGTTCCACTCATTTTTTCTAAGCCCACCACCACTTCTTTGCTGAAGAATAGACACGCCTGGAGCAGCGATGTCTACTTGGTCATTTGAAAATTCAGCCACAGCAAGACCATTTGTTGTGTTTTTAGAGCACCTACGGCAATAATTCCGGTGCCCGCTGCCGGTGGAGCAACCGCAATCTCATAACCTGGTGGGTTGCTTCCCGGTGGTCGTCGCTCACTTTCGTTGCCGGATGCCGCTACGACTATTGTTTTTCCTGAAAGCTGTTTAATTAAGCCATTTAACTCCGAAAACAAATTGATATTATGCCGATAATCTTCTAAGGCCCGCGAAGTTGCAGCGTTAATATTCATTCCACCTTCTGTCAATTTTTTACCCAGCCAGGGAAATCTATTCCTAGGGACATGGAAATAATGTGAGCACCTTCTTCAATCGCCCACAAAATTGCCCGAGCCAGCGTCTCTGACCCACCCCTCCAGCGCCCAGTACCTTGCCAATTAATGCTTTCTCAATGCCACGAGCTACACCAATCCGAGTGCCATTTACATCTTGACCAAAAATTGTGCCCGCACAGTGGGTACCATGTCCATGCGTGTCATTATCACTTCCTGGGTAAAATTCTTCTGGACAATATTCATACCAACAAAAGCTGGGTGATGGGGTCAATGCCCGTATCAAGACAAGCAATCGTAATTCCTCTTCCATCAAACGAGGGATTCATGTGCTCGCACCTGCCTGTATGCCCCAAATTATTTCTGACGATTCTAGAGCAGGCTCTTCATCAATATTGACGGGCTCTATCAACTTCATTGGCATCGCAGGAGCGATTGCAGCTATTTCCGGTCTCTTCTAATATCGCTGGCTTGTGCTCTGGTTAAAACCGTTTCTTCGATTGAAGGTGCAGCATCAAACACTTCAAAGCCCCAGCAGACTTCGATAAATCCTCATTTCGGAGAATAATATATTCTGGCATTTCATATTGCTCCTTGGCACCGTTTTCTAAATGAGGAAACAAGTACCGTAATCTACAGCTAATCTCAACACATTCATGCGAATATATTGCCGCAAACGTATAACTTAAAACACTCTAAGACGATAACTTGATGAATCGTGCCCGCTGCTCAAGACTTTATATTCCAATTGGCAGCAAGCACTCAAATCGTTTACCTAAGGGCTAACTTTTATTCATCAATTCTTTGTCATCCTATCCTCCATGACCAAACTGAAAGCCGATACTATTTGTACTTTCTACAAATTTACATTGAGGCCCTGCAGCTTCGTATTGACGTCTCTGATAAAAAGGTTTTGATGCTATATTTGGCGTCACTTACTCTATTCGAATCCCACCTGCCAATTACATCAATTGCTTAAAACCCTTTAGAGAGTGTGGGACGTTTAAACAGATTTTATTTCGTTGTAGTGATTATTAAATCTAGAAGACGTTTGCGACCATTTAGACACTCTGAGCCTAAATGCAATACTGGCTCAAGAGATGCCAGGCTGGTGATAAGCTACTCTTACTTTTGACTATTATCTGCCAGTATTTCAGGATCATTATAAAGTGATTCTTGATATCAGCCTCTTGGTTGATAGTTGAAAAAAAACCCTCCTGGCCCGGCTTTTTATCCCCAACCATCTTTAGCATCTCTGTTTATGGCGCTATGGTTTCTTTTTTAGTACATTATTTTCTAATGGGGCTTTCTTTAATTTCCTGGCTTGCTCGGATTCCACCAACTTCAGCAGAATCTTTGCCTCCATTTAATCCAGGAAGTGCTCCTAAGCAGCAACCCTTCGCAAATGGAATGAGAAAAGATTGTTCGACTCTATCTATACTTGACTTAAACCTGACTCAATACAGAATTCTTACCTATTAATGCGCTTGAGTACGTAGTTGGTGGCTGCGCCAGCAGCTTTGGCTATGATGGAGTTGGTAAACAGGTTAACGATGCCTTCAACGGCCGTTGGCGCAGCCTCAGCAATGGCACTAATCAGATCAGCCATCTTTTCGTCATCAGCACCTTCCCCTTTGCCAGCTTCTTCTTTGAGCTGATTGACTTGGGGAACGGCCGTTGGGTTTGCTTGTGCGACTTGCTGCAACAACCGGAGCAAACAACTGGGTTAGCTCTGAACCACTGATGCCCTGATTAACCGTGGCACTCGCCCCGCGCCCAATGGCAATACCGGATGAACCGCTAATATTGCCAACTGAGATTTTATCTCCCCCTACTTTGTCTCCACCGACCTTGTCGCCATGTATTGTGTCCCCCATATGTTCAACATTTACATTGCCGCCAGCATTGATCTGATTACCTTCCACTGTCTGCCCTCCCTGATTAAAGGTTGTCGTTGATTGATCCACAGGGCCTT
This sequence comes from Ardenticatenaceae bacterium, assembly GCA_020634435.1. GTDB lineage: Bacteria > Chloroflexota > Anaerolineae > Promineifilales > Promineifilaceae > Leptofilum. Next base: position 37,308 of record JACKBS010000001.1, read on the forward strand.
GATAAGTTGTCGTCTGGATGGTGTTACTATCCCCTGTCACAATGGAGCCGCCAACATTGCCTTGTGCATTAACACCGCGTTCGCCGATAACTGTGTTGTTGTCACCAACAGCGGCTGCACCGCTGCCGACTTCAACATTAATGGAGGGTAATGGAGCCAATGGATCGGGTGGCATAGCGCCGATACCTTTGGCCACGCCCTGGCCACCGATGAGCTGCGCTACGGGAAAGACACCAGAAGTGCGCATCACGGGTGTTTGATCGCGGTTTTGCTCTTTGGCCGACTGCTTAACCTTGTGCGTGACCCAGCTCATCACGTCTGTCACGTAAACGACGGTGGCATCATCTGGATGCGGCGCGTGCCCTGTTAGCGCTTCGATGAGGTGGTAGGTGAACAGGCTCATCGCCCCGTCGGTGCGAATGTATGAAGATTGGGAGCCAGTTGACGAGTTGAGAATGGCGCGTCCCTCGCCATCAATCAAATCGCTGACCGCTTTGCCACCCGGTTCAATGTCTAAATCGGGTATGTCTTTGGTTTCTGGTAAGTCCAGCGGGAAGGGCGCGGCATCAACCTCTGGGCCATCTAGCTCAACATCCTTCACATCCATGCCCGCCGCATGGCAGCAATCGAGGATGGCCAGCATCCGCTTGGCCTTGATGTCACTGATTTGGGCGGTTAGTTCTTCAGCTTTGATGGCATCGAGGCGCACGCGGCTCATAGAGCTGATGTTATAGGGGATGAGATAATAGGTGTTTGTTGCTTTGTCTACCATGCCGTGACCGGAGTAGTAAATTACGGCCGTTGCTTCCGCATCTTCCTTTACTTTTTCCTGCAACCAGAACAGCGCTTCCAAAATCTCTGCTTTGGTGGAATCTGCACCTTTGAGAAACTTCACATTGTCGGGCTTGTAGGCACACCGTTCTGGATGTACCAACACATCATGCACCGCCTGAATATCTTTGGCGACCGTGGGCAGCGCCAGCCGCGAAATATTATTTTCGTCTACACCAATTATTACTGCATAGCCGTGGCTAAATAAGTGTTTGTCATCGCTTAAGGGAACAAACGTATTCTTTGTACCACTTTCTGCATATATGGACTTTAAGGCTAACAATCTGTTCCGACTTTGAATTGTATCTGGATGCTCTCTCCCCATGACTTGTTGTTGAATGCCAAGCGCTTGCTCTAAATAATCAATTGCATTATTAAAATCCTTGCGTTCTTCATATATTCTGCTTAAGTTATTTAGTATGCTAGCAATATCGGGGTGGTTCTTTCCATACACCTTTTCATAAATGGCAACAGCTTCTTTGTAGTACTCTTCGGCTTTGTAAAAATCCCCTTTATCTTGTAGCAATACGCCTAGATTGTTAAGGCATTCGGCCGTTTCCGGATGCATTTCACCTAATAACTTTAGTCTGATCGCTAACGCTTGTTCATAATGTGCTTGAGCAGCATCAAAGTCTTGTAAGTTTCGTAAAAGAACGCCAAGATTATTCAAGTTCTGTGCAACATCTAAATGCTCTTCGCCATAAACTTTTCTGTTGATAATAAGTGCCTTTTCAAAATAGGGCCTGGCTCCTTCATAATCTTCTTGAGAACTTAAGAGAGCACCAATATTGTTCAAACTTTGTGCGACGTCTGGATGCTCAGCACTCAAGACCTTTTCCCGAATTCTCAAAGCTTGTTCAAAATACGAACGAGAGACTGTAAGATCTCCCTTAGCAAACAAAATTTCGCCAAGATTATTAACCGCAGAAGCAGTTTGAGGATGCTCTATTCCAAGTAACTTTTCTCTTATTTCAAGCACACGCTCGTAAAGTGACTGAGCTTCCCCATAATGACCAAGCGCTTCGTAAATACTAGCTATACTGTTAAGGCTCGTAGCTGTTTCCAGATGGTCGCGTCCCAAAACATCTTCTCTAATCTCTAGCGCCTGTTGATTAAGGGTTAATGCCCGATCGTATTGCGCAGTTATCTCAAATAATGTAGCCAAATTGTGTAATGCATTAGCCGTACCAGGATGGTGTTCGCCTACAGTATCAAGACGAACTTGAAGAGCTCTTTCATATAACGGAAGTGCGTTGTCGTACCGACCTAACGCCCGGTATGTATTGGCAAGATTTCCGAGAGATTCAGCTGTATCTGCATGGTTCTCTCCTAATTCCTTCTGTCGAATTTCCAAAGCCTGCTGGTGCAATGGTAAAGCTTTTTGATATTGGCCTAGCTCAATATATATAGCCCCCAAATTATTAAGCGCTTGAGCTGTATATTGATGCCTTGGTCCATAAACATCACGGGTTACAATGTATGTGTTTTCGTAATATTGTTCCGCTTTTTCAAGTTCGCCCAACAAATGATACAAGCGACTAAGTCGTTGTAATGAAACTTCAGCCTCGGTGCCCAGGGCATTCGTAAAAGATTGCTTCAAATCCCACTCTTTTAATGCATAAGGAAGCGCAGCGGAATAAATCCCTTCGAGAATCAGATACTCTACATAGATATCTACCAGGACGAACGCATGATTATCCGCTCGACTCAAGGCTTGATCAGTTATGTGTTGTAAGTGTTCACGCCAAGGACGCACCTGTGTAAACTTTGCACCTTCTACAAGCTGACGCTCCTGGACTTCGCTCACGATTGCATCTACCACCGCGTTAAACGCTGTCTGAACAACTCCTTCTTGCTGAAGAACAAAAGAAATAACTAACGGCCTAAAATTTACGCTCCCAGCTTGTTCATCTAATGCCGTAAGCATCCCTAGCTGCTTCAATATATGAAGTGCTTCAACCATGTTGTCAAAAGTAAAGGAAGACAGCTGGCTTTTCGATATAGATTTGTGTAGAAAATCGAGAGGGATATCGGCTTTGGGGCTAAAGTGCGTTGCATGTAACAGCGTCAATTTTGCCTGTTCGTACCTTGTTTCAGAAGTATTCAGAAGTTCCCAGCTGATTCTTAATACAGTTAACTGATGAGTCTGTTGAAAATTAGTTTCGGACGTGGTCTCTTTTGAGAGAGCTTGAAAATTTTCAATGTATTGCGTAGCAGACACATGCTCGTATACAAGACTTAAATATTTACCCGCCAGGACAAGGGCCAAAGGATGTCCTGATAAAGCTTGCGAGACTAATTGTGCCTCAGCGTTCATCATATGAGGCACGTGCATTAATATCAGTTCTTTGCCTTCAGCTACTGACAAATTTAATATCTCAATATGAGGAATTGCCAATTGCTCAGGTAAGTTTGCATTTCGTGTGGTAATAAGGACCAAACAACCGCCAGATCTCGGCAACCACTGCTCTACTAAAGCCGGATCGTTGCAATCGTCGGCTATTAAAAGACGGGGGATTTTTGATGACCATTCCTCTTGAACTCGTTTGAGTTGCTCATCATACTCTAGAAACTCAAAATCTGGAATGGCTAATCCCTCTTGTCCCCCACAACGAATTAATTCGAAGGGAATCGAATCTGGGCTAGAGAAATTCAGCCAAAAAACCCCTCCCGAAAAGTATTGACCGTAGCGATCAGCAAACTCTATCGCAACTATAGTTTTTCCAGTCCCTCCATCGCCCGTTAGGCAAATAATTGGCGATGGGAACTCAGAACCCCTTTCAGAATTGGCAACCCATTCAGCAATATTTTTGAGTACCATCCTACGTGAAATCGTGCGATTGGGTAGGCTAACCGGCAAGCGCGACATTGGAGGCAATGTATGGGAGTCAGGAATATCATCAACGGGAATTGATGCCAACTGCCTTTCGGCTAATTCTTGATTTACATCTGTATAATGTCGAAAAGTTTTAATTCCCTTTTCCACATATAAATTCCGCCCCACAGCTGAATTATTGTTATAAATTGTTCCTTCAACATGACAGTCGCGACCAACAAAAAAACCAGTTGTCCCAAAAATATCTCCCTCAACATGCAGATCTCTTTTCACAAACAAAGGCGCATTTACTTGAAGGTTCCCTTCAATGTGCATATTACGATCTATAAGTGTTGGGCTGCTGACAATATAGTTTCCCAGGCCATGAACCTTTTCTGCGTAGGCTCCATCTCCAGCAACTTTAATAAAAATATCTCCCAGAGAAACTGTTGTTTCCTCTTCAATCTCTTCAAAAGGATTGGTTGACCAAATACAATGAGAATAATTTGGACTCGCTTCTCCTATACACACCCTGAATGAGATTTCCAGAGGTTCACTCAATGCGAATTGTTCGCCTACTTCAGTTTTTGCAATCCATAATTGTTCAAAATGCCCAACAATCGACATGGAGGAAATCGAAATGGGAATTGAAATTTGGACACTTTCAGAAGGGTTGAGGACAGGTAGTTCAATTCTGGATATAGAATCTATTGTCTGCTCTACCAACCCTGAATCATCTAATAATTCCAAATAACAACCAGAACGCCAAGGCATAAAACCTAGATTGGATATGCCCAGAAGAAGTGAATATTCTTTCCCGGCAGCTGCAACAATGATGACTTCAATGCGTTTTTTACTAAAGGCTATTCTGTGGTTTATTGAAACTGGCTTGTCTTGTGAAGAGGATAGTGAGCCAACCAGGGCTACCGGAAAGTTGCCCTTCCGATAAGCTGCTGGCCTTGGTTCCCGAGAAACTGAATTCTGACTGGCCTGATCAGAAATATATGCCCAAATATTGTCTGAAAATAAATAAGAGCTATCTTCTGTTCTCCCTGACCCGTAAAGAGAAGAAAGTAAATAATCGGAGAATGTTCTTAAAAAACCATCTGAACTACACCAGATCGCATAGTTCAATTCCTTAGATCTACTATCAAGAAGTTTTTGAATTTGTTCTCCAAACTCACTAGCAAAGGAACAATCTAACGCAATCGCTACCTGATTTATGGATGTTTCAGAAATGAAGCCTACTATATCTTTAGGGTAAATCATGGTTTTAGCAAGATTATTTAAATCTGCATCATAGGGAACCAGACAGAATTCGTTTGCTTCTGGAGAGTATCCAGGTCCTCCAAAAACTACTAGGCCTGTAGCACCACGATTGTTCCTTAAACGCTTATTTAACCAAACAAATGCGTCTATGATATTGGCGCGAGTAGCTTGTGCCCCCGTCAAAAAGCGCACACGTTCGGGAGCGTATCCACAAATTTCAGGATCTACTAAAATTTCATAGAGTAATTTGTTCTGATGCTCAACTCCATCTGATCTGAACTGTTCAATCTGATTATCATGAACGCCAATGATTAAGGCATACCCATCAAAAAGGAACCTCTTCTCTTTCTTTGTAACTTTATACTCTTGTACTTTTCCATTGGGAGCAATGCTGAGGGTAGAAGTTTTATAACTTCCATCAATATTAATATCCTTCCAGAGAGTGGTTTCTAGCTGTTTTGCCCAATCCACATATGAACCACCCAGATCCCGCAGATGTTCTGGTGCAATTTCTGCAAAAGCCATTTCTAATGGCGTAAGTTGTGTATCAGAGTTAAGCTCCTGGTTATACAAGAGAGCTTTAAAACCTTTACCATGACCTACAGTAGCATCGATATATTCGGTTATTTTGTGAAAAACATCGATTCTGGTTGCACTTAATGTTGTCTTGCGCCACCATCGACGAACTTCTCCGCCACCATAAAAATCATAAATTATTTCTTCAGCAGACTTCTCGGAGTCAATTGACGTTACCTGACAAAAAACACCACTGTACATAAGTTCTGCAATATGTACCTGTTGTGCTGCCTGACCCATTAATATGTGCTGAACTATTCGAATAATTTCTAAATTTACAGGAACTGCCGCCAAACAACTTGCAAGTTCTCGAGCTGGATCAGAGAGGATTTTCCAAAAATGATTAAATATTTTCTCGGCCTGCTTTGGTGTTGATCTAATCTGTGGCTTTATAAGGCTATTAAAACCTTGTTGAATATCTAATTGATCATCTTTATCAACTTCGTCCTCTGAGTCAACTTCCGGCAAAAAAATGTAACCAAATGTTCGTGAATTAACGCGCCCAGCAACTAAATTTGCCCAATGACCTAGCGAAAACGGCTCTAAGGTTATAATCGGTATTGGATCAGTTAAAAATTCACTTTCACTCTCGTCATCAAATTCCAATTCATTCGGATCCCAATACCAAGGCCATTCAGCAATCCGCAGTTTGCCGTTCGGGACACAAGGATGATTGCTGTTAAGAATTACATCCAGTTCATTTACCAATGGCGTTTGTTCCCACATACTCCGCGGTAACATATGAAGTAATGTAACAGGCCCATATTTAGCCCATTGGTCGATTAGTTTGGGCACTTCCCCGGTATACCAAGCATGACTACTTGTGTCTGATATAACCAAAATTATACGTTCACCTCGCAGGTCTACCAGTTCCATCGGGTCGCAAGCTCGACCTTTACCAGAATCAGCTGCTGTCGCAACATGAATTTGGAGTGAGGTATGCTCTGGCTCTGAGGGTGAAGTTTCCAAACCATAGAGCATCACCTTCCGAAATGCACCCATTTGTTCCAACATGCTTACAAATTCATTAATCGTGCGATTCCACATTGCCATTGAAGGTGCTTCATCTATTACAAGGGCAATATCAAGCCAACGCCTTTTTTGAGAACGAAGAACAATGGTCGGAGTGTTTGTTTCAGCTGACTTTTCAGCTGATTGGAGCTCATCGATTTCACTTTTCGTAGGTGAAGCTACTGTTCGTTTAAGGGGGCGTAAACTTCTCGCCAGATCTAATTTTTGTGGAAGGGCAGATGAAGTTGGAACAAAAATTGGCAATCCTCTTTCATCGGTATTTTCTCTGGAAGGCAGGTGAAGCTGTGCTGGGCGCTCTACAGTTTCAGGTGCAGTGACTACCTGATTGGTATCTCGAAAGGTCTCATTGCTTTCACGGATCTCTCTTTTTTCCGTTTCGTCTAAGCTTAGGTTTTCTGAGGCTTTGAGATTGCTCAAAGAATTTTCTGATTCATTTTTTGGTTCTTCAGAAGACAATTTCTGCTTCTCTTTACCCCCTTGGATGTTTTCACCATCTTGATTGGCGTCCCAAATTTGAGATGCCAGCCAAATGACGTCAGCCACCTCTTCAACATCCACTGGTCGCCCATTAACCTTGGCAACAGTGTGCTTCCCGTCAAGACCCAGAAAAGATTCCTTTGAATCTTTATTTAATGGCATTATCGACGTACTCTGCTGATCGATTTTAAGACGATATCCACGATCATTTTTTCATCTTCAGGCGAAAGTTTCCCGACAGTTTCGCTGGCATTGTTGGCAAACACCAGTTCTTTAGCAAGATATATTGCATTCATAAGTTGATCTGTCGCCACCAATCCTCCTTTGTTTCGTTCATCTAGTACATGGAAGATAAAATTATCAAGCGACGGTGTATTGTTTCCAAAATGTGCCGCAACTATCTGTTCCAACTTTTCTTGATTTGGTCGCTTCATATCAAGCCTTAAACAACGCCGTAAGAACGGAGCCGGCAGCTCTCTTTCCCCGTTGCTAGTCATGATCACAATGGGAAACAGTTTACACTGGACGCGCCCTCTCTCAATTTTTACTGTATCCTCTATACTCGAAGAATGATGCTTACGAATGTGAAAAGTCGAGTTTTCTTTCTCATCATCGCTATTTCCTAATCGACTCAATTCTGGGATTTCAAACTCGCCCTCTTCGAAGATATAAAGCAAATCGTTAGGCAAATCGATATCACTTTTATCAATTTCATCTAAGAGCAGCACACGAGGCATCTCTTGGCTATCAGCTAAAGCTGTACCTAAAGGACCAAGCGTCAGATATTTTTCAATGGGCGGCTTTTTTACCTCCTCGTTTCTACCAATCAGGTTAGCATCTTGTAATCTGCCAATGGCATCATATCTGTAAAGCGCATCTTTCAAAATAGAACGAGAAGTAATAGGCCAGGTCAATACCTTACCTAATCCTAATTTCTCAGCGATTGAGTAGGCCAAGCTGGATTTTCCAGTTCCAGGATCTCCTGTTACAAGAAGTGGTCTACGCAGATAAATAGCTGTATTTACTACTTCTAATTCCTCCTGGCCAATTTGAAACTCATAAGCAGTTCGTCGGGTTGTTACCTCAAAATTTCGCCATGATGGTGGCCCTTTTTCAATAACTGCTTTCAATTGCTTCTGTGGTTCATTATTTCCGTATATAAACCAGTTTTTTGAGTTATTTGAGTCAGTCATTTTTACTTCTCCGAGAAAGGGTTTTTCTTATTTGGTGAGCTATCAAGGAAGCATACGCTCAGGATCATCGTAAATACAGAACAAGTTGTTTTTGTCGAAATTATGCTCGCTTGCCATGAGATATTCGATCTGAAAATCTCGAAGTTTTTCTAATAAAAATTCACCTTTAATACAAAAATGATCGTTTTTGAAATCAAGCAAATTTAATGGCTTTAGCGAAACACCAGGCCAAAACATTATGGGGATTCCAGACTGAATATGCAGTTGAAGCAGTGCATCCAAGTAGGTGTCGGGGTATGCTTCACATCCAGTACAACAAACCTCCATTTGATTTTTTAGCGTAATTTTTAAATTCGCGAGTGAATTTCCTGAATTTAAGTCACTACGTTCGATAGGGTGAAATAAGTCAGCTACCAAACCTTCGCCGCTTTTAAATTTTTCCCATCTTTTTTGCCAATTCTTAAATGGGCGTAATTGTCTTTTTGTGGCGATCGTCTGCTTCTGCATCTTTGCGATTTTTTGTCGATCAGCAAATCTCCGTACCACTCGATGTTCAACAATAAGGCTTTCTTCCTTCTCATCAGCGAACTCAATGTTTATATTCATGAGGTCAGTAGGCAAAAACAATTCGACTAAGGCATTCGTTTCAATTCGATCGTCTATATCTAAAGGAAGATCTGACAAAGTGGTCCGTATTTTGTCGTGACGGATGTCATTTTTATCCTCTCGGCTCCAACTATAAAATTCAGCATCGATGGAATTGTTTTCTGTATCTAAAACTGTAATTTTTACTTGCACAACCTCAATATATTCATCTTCATATTCTTGTAGGTCTTCATTGATTGCTTCGGCGTCCAGTCCAACATCTTCTACGCTAAACTCCCATGCATTAGCTTTTATTGAATCCTTAATCCAGCTTTCAACTTCCAAATAATTTGAAGATTTCCGACCAACGACACTCGCGAAGACACATACTCCATATCCTTCTATTTCCCATTTGTTTTTTTCTGCAAGAAATAGAAGTGCTTTGACCATATCCCTTTTTGAAAATTTAGGCAGCACAAATCGCATATCTTGAATACACGCCTTAAAGATTTTGCCTAAAGTGTTTTCATCAAACCGTGTATCATCTATAAGTTCAGCCAGCTTGGTAAACGAATAATTACTGAACAAGTCCTTTCTAATTTGCGCAACTCTTTGCGCAGAGATTCTCGGGTGCAAGTAATCGATAGCGTTAGCTAATAATATTTCTAGTGGCCATTCACCTGTATTAAAACGCTCATTATTTTTATTTACGTAATCAAACAGTATTCTCAGCAAATTTGCGCCGCTTGCTGACCCAAGGGGAAATTTCGAAACGTAAGCTGGATCCATGCCAACAGTGAGCGATTGTAATAAAGTCATATCCTCTCCTGCTGAAAAGGACTCTATGAAGAAATTAACAATTTCACGCAACTCCTCAACAGCTAGTTTTATTTCACTCATTGAATAGACCCAAAAATATGATGTCGTTTAACATGCCTGTTTATGAAACAATGGGGAATTTCGTAAAAGCGAGTAATGCGATTCCCCTAGCTTTTACCTCAGTAGCCCACAGAGAAATTATTCTTCGTTTTTCATATACTTTCTCTGGTTTGTAAATTAAATCAGCCTTGCATTAATTTCTTGCCATAAAGCTTCATGATTTTGCCTTAAATCGTCAATTATTCGGTCAATGCGTGTGCCTCGATTTTCCCAGGCACTTTCTTTACCTTGAAAGATAACATTCCTTTCATAAAACTTTTTCCAACGACGATGCAATGCGATAACTTGCCAATCATCATTGCATACAGGGGAACCTGAGGAGCCACCTTCAGTATCTGTAAAATAACTCAATTCCGTGTCAGTAATTTGATGAATTTGATTATTACGAACCCCTAACATTTTTGGCCGCCCGCCCGGGTGTTGAATGATATTGACAGGCGGCTTATCAACTGTGCCCCTATTCAAAATTTGCTCGACATTTTGCAGTGCGAGTGGCGCCAGAATTAGAGATTTTCGGTCTGAAATGGGTTCCGTTAATTTGATAACGGCGTAATCCAATGCTGGCTCATGATAACTGGAGCCCCAAGCACATAATTCTGCAGCCTCTACCAATTGGCCAACAAGACCTGGCGCATCATAATCAAAAGAAATTTCCATTGAAGTCGCTTGTAAACGGAGGTCAGCTTCTGATGCGGCATTTTCACCTGACGAGCGTGCATTGATAACATGATGGTTTGTCATCAAATATTGCTGGCCAATTAACCACCCAGTTCCATAATATTTGTTGCCCGTTGGATATCCTTCTTCATGTCGTTTGACGGTTAAGCGGGCAACGCTAAGTCCAGTGGCTAAGGCACCTGCAAGCCAACCATAAGAGAGCATATCGTCTTTGTGAACAATACGTTCCTCTTCATCATAACCAACAGGATCACCAGGCTGTCCCTTATCTTCAGCAATTAATTTTTGACTTTGAGCCGCTACAACTTCGAGGATTTGCTGAAAATATGAGGTTTGTGGCCTGTGTGTCGCTCGCAATAACTGAACAGCATTAGTTAACCAGAGTTGCAGGGGGACTTCATACCCAAGGAGGAATGGTATTGTATTAATGGTATTCAAATCAGATTTTATTTTATTGAGAGCATTACCATTCGCAGGCAAGTGGGCTATGAAACTAGGAGTGATACCTTGAAGCAATTCGTTACGAGTTACTTCAAGTTGCTCAGGAGCAACACTAGCCTGAATTCCTGCGACTAGTTTATGCATAGTATCGAGATCAAGGTATTTTGAAAATTCCATTTGTCTTCCTCTTTTGAGTCATAAGATGTCTAATCTTCCGATACACTGCATGCCATTAGAAGAAAATATTGGCAAGGGGATGATTACCGTTTCCGAAAGAATGCTTGGCTATGTATAAATTTGAAGACGGCTTTTAGAGAGGGTAACGCCTCTATTATGCTTAAACGGGTATCTTCAGGAATTAAGTTATTCGATTTTTGATTACAGATAAAATGCTTCTTGAGCTGGTACTATTGAATGACGTGACACTTTAACGATGTGCCAGAAAAAACAGGAAGAGGGGCTTTAAACTTATTAGCGATAATATTTGAATTTATCGCTCCTTCAACAAATCTATAGACAACCGGCCACACTCTGATTTTGACACGACTAGAATTATTATTTGGTTAATCCTAAATTAATCCTCCTCGCACAACTATTAATTACAACAACTATACAATTCACTCTAATAATACACTAATATTTGACAGTGGTTGATAATCAAAGAATAAATTTGTCTAGCATAACACCATGGATATTTACGGCTGTTGACAGTTGCATAATAATGAGTGGAGCTAAAGTGAACTTATTTATCAAGTTATTCAAACCTCGATTCCGATTCACAAATCAGAACCTTTTTTCCATGATCAATACAATAACACATCCCTGCACCTTGCCAGCTTGAAATATGTTTGGACGCATCATATCTGGATACTAGCCCCATCTGTGACAGGATCGAGTGCAACTGCTTTTTTACCGCTTTGTTAGGAATGTCATACACTTCCCCAGCTTTCATCGCTCGAATTTGAGCAGATGAGACATCTAACCGCAAGATTAATGATCCAGATTGAACCGTATTTAGAGAAGTCTGGGCTATTGGCTGACTTGGTTCTACTTTGTGTTTACTTGCCTCTGGTATCTGCTGAGAGGAACGGGGACTACTGAATTCTATTGGCTCATTTATTGAAACGGCCGTGTTTCCTACTACCATATCCCAAAGAATCGGATTTTGCTCACGTGTCATTACTGAGCGGCACCACTGCTTATTTGCCAGCAAAATAAACTTTTCCCGCGCCCGTGAAATAGCCACATTCACAAGACGCAAGCCCGTGTCGCCGACCAACAGCTGGCCAAGTTTGGTACGGCCAGGGCCATCAACCATATCAAAAATAACGGCATCTGCCTCACTTCCCTGGAATTGATGAATCGTGCCTACCTCAACTTTTTGCTTAAGTTCCTGGTCCCGCAGTAGCTGCTTAATCATTCTATACTGAGCGCGATATGGTGTAATAATGGCTATTGAAGGCTGCATGCTATCCGCAAATTGAGACGCTATTTGTTGAGCAACGTTGACAGATAACTGGGCTGTTGTCTGGTTACCCCAACTCTTCTGAATTGGCTCGCAATACGTTTCATCTTGTTCCCGGCCTACGTCAATCAGCACAATACCACGGCCGTTTCCCGGTTGCGCCATATGTAGTGGCCTCAGTCGAGCTTCCTCTACATTGCTTTCAACATCGGTATACAGTTTGGCGATTGGTTGCCACACATCGGGCGCACAACGCCGCTGGCTGGTGATTCGTGCCAAGCGGTTATCGCCTACCTCAATACGTCGCTTTTCACCCTCTCCGCTTGATAAATGGGCAAAATCGAAAACATCTCGCCCCATCCACAGCTCCACCTCTTGTGCAATATCCCTCTTGGCTTCAAAAATAGGTCCTAACTGACGTGGATCACCAGCTAACAAAAACCTTTTTCGGGCAAGTGAACTTAAGTAGAGGCAAATGGCCGACGGCACCATCGTCACTTCGTCCACCAAAACTGTGTCCCACTGTTGTGCCGTTATGGGACTTTTCGAGGAGTATGCCTGGGCGGTTGTCGTGGCTACGATCTGGCAATTTGCAACATGTTCTAGTACAGAATTTTTTAGGCCCTCTTGCAGGTCCAAAAGTTCTGCGCGCAGGATAGCCTGCTCCTGCTCTGGGAATTCTCTTGCGGCTGCATCACGCAGTTCTTTCCCTTTCCGTGCAATTTGCTGGCTCACAGCCTCGTTTTCCTTTGACCCAAGCAAATGAGACTGCGACAAAATTTCTGTTTTTCGCGGATAGCCAAAGCGCAGAATGCGACGTTCTAGAAGGAGGTGTCGCTTTGGATGAGTTGCAAGCTGTTTGACAAATTGTAGAAAAGCAACATCCACAGCCAGGTTAGAAGGTGCTACCAACAGAATGCGCTCCTGGGGATTTCTCTCGATTAAACGCAGCATGAGTCGGGCCAGACCAAATGTTTTACCCGCGCCAGGTGGCCCCCATAAAAAGCGCGTCCACGGGGTCTTTAAACTGGCCAGCATTTCACCTACGACTGCGGAATTTGCATGGGACACAGGGAAAATGGCTTGCCGATCCGGTTCTAAAATCGAGCGACCCAAGGGTGGGATCTCCGTCAACTCCCCCAGGGATTCGGCCAATTGATGGAGTAAAAAAGCTCGATCAATCACTAGCCGGGCAGGCAGTTGAGCCATATGGAAGCGGCTAGATAGCGCCAAGTAGAGAAGGCCGTCATCGGCATCCTGACCCACAATACGGCCGTTTACCCACGCCCCTCCCTCCTTTGGCACAATTTCAACCGGCGCTTCATTAGGAACGAGAGCATCTCCTAGCTGCACCTGAACAGCATGAACGATACGCCGCTGCGACTTGCCAATAGGGTTGATGGATTCAATCTCAAAATGAAGATTTCGCAGCTGGCTGGCATATTTCTTAATGACAGCACCGATTTGCTGCGTTTCAGTGTGCACCGGATTCTGTGCTGTTTGCAGCAAAGCGCGTCCTTGGGCGGTAAGACCCACAAAACGACTGTTTCTATCCTGCGAAAAAAAATAGCTGTACGCTGGCAATGCTGCCCAACCACTCAGGTTTGCCGCCAATTCTTCTGAGCCTTCCTGGGCTTTGGCCACCTGCCGCCAGCTCACCCGATCTTTTTGCCACTTTGTTTGCAGCATGCTGATCGTCTTAATTAACTGATAAATGTTGGCTGGAATGGTTTCCTTGTCCATCACGTCATTAAAAAATAACTACGCCTCTACACTTATGCCCAATCATGATGCCCCGCGCTAACCGTGTACCCTTGCTGCCGCAGTCCGGCGGCAAAATCCCGCTCCGTTGCCTCCGCCTGCACACGGCCGTTTACAGGGTGCATGTGCGCGTACAAATCAGGCACCAGGCAGATGCCAAACCGCTTCACCAGCTCGCTCGCGTTACGGCCGTTCTTATGCTGCTTAAACCGTTTCTCCGGTGTGCTGCCCGTCTGCCCCACATACAGGCACGCATGGTTCGTGCGGCGCTCTGGGTTCGTTTCAATGAGCGACGGATACGCAGCTACAGACTCCGACTGTAGCAAAATTACGTAAATGTGGTGTTTCTTCCAACCGCGTCGTGATTTCTCCCGGCTAACTGCCCGCGTGGTAAACGGCCGTCTCGTCATCTCCTCCTTCACTTTGCACGCTGCTAGATAACTGGGCGTCGTCAGGTGCTTAAACGCATCCCGCAGCGCAAACGCCAGGATCGACAAATCGTGCAGCCGCGCCAGGCCGTCCCGGTGAAAGCTGTAGCCATCGCCATCCAGCATTGGGCCGATATATCCTTTTTTCTCGGTCAGCTCGGTCCAGACGGCCGTAAAATCCGGCCACTCGCCGCGCCAATACCCTTAGGTTTGCACAATAGCCAGCAGTTCCTCACATGAGGCCACCCGCCACAGTCGATGCAGTGCCAATAACAGCGCCAACGTTTGTTCGATTCTGGGCGTGACGCACAGCCGAGGAATGGGATCAATCGCTATGATGTTGGACGTTGTCATAATAGATTCACCTCATGTGGATGACGTTTACTGTTGGGCCAATGTTTACTACACGGCCGTTTCTACTGTGACATTATCTCTGTTGTGAGCAGGGGGCATTGAGTACGACACACTTCAGGCACTGGCTGCGCCCACCGCCGGCTGGAATGAAACCATAGGTGAGGCTAAATGGTCTCTTCACCTTACCTAAGGGTCCTTTCAAGAATCCTTTCATTTCATCCGAGAACCTGTAAAGTCTTTATCCAATGCCTATCCATTGTCTACAAGGAAATTTTGAGAGAACGCTAGGTCGCTCATCTGGAATCACCTTTTCTATTGAACCCTTGCCTATCCTTAAATGGGCTTTGCGCATGACGTGCTAACTACAGTTGTTCTGCCTTGTCGCTCATAAGTTGACATCCTCCTTGAAGGACTGTAGCAGTTTCCCTCCAAAGGCTAGGCGACTGAAGAACATACTAGGGAGTAGGCCGTTTTTCCCATATGATTTCCAGCAACTGAAATCATCAATTAGCGTAATTAACTTTAAGTGCAACATCGGATTATTTTCCCTCGTTTCAGGCGGGGGGGTAGTATTTTCAACTTGCCAGCGTACATAGCAAACTTGCGAACAATGTAGAAAAAGGATTTCAGTATGGATGCTCTCACTTCGAAAAGTCTTCTGGATTTCGCCCTGGCACATCCCTATGATGGGAGTCAGGAAATTGAGTCTTACAGATACCGGGAAGGGCAGGTCATCATTACACTATTTATTAATCATGAGAAAGAGGGGTGCCTGTCTCTGACCATACAAAGTAATCAGGCCGCTTCCCAATTTGATCGAATACTTACGCTGTTGGCGCTGCCTAACTGTCGCTTTGTTGAAAAAATCGAGCGAAATGGCTATTTCGTTAATCGGTACCAGTTTGATTTGCCAAGTGAAACAGAAGAGAAGATCGAAGAAAAAGTTATTCAACCATCATCTTCTTTCTCCGTAAAACGGCGCAGACCGGCCGCCTGGCAGGAAATTGATGATAATCGATGCCACATTTGCCACCGTGAACTGTCAGACCCATTGAGCCTCAAGGTCAAAATAGGCAGTGTCTGTCGCAAAAATATTGAAGAAGCTGAAGGGTTTGACAGTAACAAATGGGAAGATATTTCTGAGGATGAACTAAAAAAACTTTGGAACTTTCACAACATTTATGAAAAACGACGTCAAAAGAAGGCGGAAGCTGAAGCACAGAAAAGCCAAAAGCCAATAGAAATGGCGGCATTGAGAGCAGAGCTGCCGTTTCGGGTTCCTCCAATAATGAATATCTCCCAAACGCCTAAATCACAACTTGCCAAACCAAGATCAATTAAAGCCCAATATTCAAATTCTTCAGTTACGTTACCTGCAGGGAAGTGTATTTATTGCGGAAAAATAACGACTAACTACTGGTATTATAATGGGAAAACCCAAACCTGTGAATGCAGGGACTGTGCTGCGGCAAAGAGAGAAAACCAAAGTTGAGAAACAAAATTTAGCCCCAAAATTTTGTCGTTAATCAGTTAAGATTCCTCCTCACTCTAAAGAGCCTGTTATTCTGGGTTCAAATGATACTTCTCCATGTGGCCTTTAAGCAGAGTACATTGCTCCTGAGCTTGCTTGTGCCCCGGAAAAACATGAAGGAATTGCTCGAGTTCTAATACCGCTCTATTAACCCAACACAACGGTGGATTTCTCGATAATGTTAAGTCATATATCCGAGAAGACTCAGAGTAATCTCCCGAGGCCAGTGCAAAAAGAGCAAGGTTAAAAGTATTCAGCCATTTTTTCGGATTTTCTTCATAAGTGTTTCTTGCGATAGCAATTGCCTTTTCGATTTCTAAGTGTGGATCTTCTGAATTCAGACCCTTTCTCACCAAAGTACGGCAATATATTGCCCAAGCGTTTTCAGGCTCAGAATCCAGGATTTTATCGAGATCTTTTTCTGCCTCCTTATATCGGTCGGTCAGGATATACACGCTAGCCCGAATAGCGAAAGCAAGTAAATAAGTATCATTTTTACTAATAGCATAGTTTGTATCCGCTTCTGCTTTGTCATATTCACCAATTAATCTATAAAGGAATGCCCTTTGTGTCCGTGCCTTTCCATTTTCTGGGTCAGCTTCCAATGCTCGTGCAAAGTCAGATAAAGATTCTTCAAAGCGAAGTAATCTTCTAAATACGACACCTCTTGTCACATAAGCCCAATATAGGGTTGGCTCAACGGCTAAAGCAGCAGATAAATCTTGTATTGCATCATGAAACCTATCCAGTTTATTGTAAACAGAGCCGCGAAGCGCAATAGCAAATACGTAGTCAGGATTCAAAGATATTGCTTTTTGAACATCCGCTAACGCTGCATCCAAGTTATTTATTCGGTTAAATATAACGGCACGCCGGCTAAAATATGAAGGATTTTCTGAGTCTATTTTGATAGCCTGGTTCGCATCAGTTTCAGCCTGTTCCAAATTCCCCATAGAGCTGTGAAGTTCGCCCCGATTCGAAATAGCCCAAGCGTACGTCGGATCGATTTCGATTGCTCGGTTCAGGTCAAATAATGCTTCCTCTTTTCTGTTCATCCAACTATATGTGACGCCCCGATGCGCATAACTCCACGGATTATCAGGTTCTAGCTTCAAGGCTATCTCGAAATCTGACAAAGCATCATCAAAATGATGTAATAAACGATAACATTGCCCCCGCCCGCGGAACATCCAGGCGATGGTTGGATCTAATTCAATGGCATAACTAAAATCGGCAATAGCTTTATCGAGTTGGCGTGTCACACGATACGTTTCTCCCCTATATCCATACGCATAGGCATATTCGGGGTAATAAACAACAGATTCGTTTAAATCAGAAAGAGCTTCGGTGAAGTTATTGAGTAAATGGTGTACCTGACCTCGCCAGCTTAAGGCAATCGCTCTAGGATGATCCTCCAAACGTTCAAACGCAAGCAAAGCAGAGAACATGGCGATTGTCTGTGAATACTGATTCTCTTTATAGGCCGTTAATCCTTGGGATAGTTTTTCACCCCATTCTTTTACCCTATCATTTCCATTATCTACACCAGCTTGCGTAATTGTTTTTGCCCACCGCACTGCGAAATCAAAATTTGCTTTTAGTGCATTCAAAAATCGATTCAGCGCTGCTGGCAAATGTTCATAAGGTGCTTCACACAATTGATGGTAGCGGTATTCCAGTTCAAACCGTTGCCATGTTTCATCTTTACGGCCAGTACCTACATCCATCTGCAACGCATCTCGTAAACCCGCATAATAGGCAGCCAAATCTCGATGAAGCCTTACCCATTCCTGAGGAGACTCCCGCCGTTTATGCTGCAACATTTGCGATCTAACGACCTCATGATAGCCCCAGCCATTGCCCCTTTCCTGAACAAAAGGCATTGTCTTTAACCAATTGAACAAGTTTTTATTTTCTTCCTTATTAACAAGAAGTTCCAAAATATCTCGATTTAATTCACGCGGAAGCGCCCCATTTAAGGCAGCTTCTCTCTGAGCGGGGTCGGACACCCATTTGAGGAAGCGATCAACGGCCGTTGAAGCAGTCGGGCCTAACTGGGAAGTGTTATCGGGGCTTTCAGCTGCTAAGGTGGCAAGAAGCAAAGGGAAGCGTCCGGATAGTTGCAAAATCGAATTGATGACAGATTCGTTGAGAATGTTTTTCCTTGCTAAAAATTCCCTAGCCTCTGTATCAGAAAATGGTTCCATTGTTTGGCGCTGAATGATAGATTCATAAGGAAGCCAGCTACCCTTTTCCAATTCATCGCGACCGGCAATAATAAATGTTGCATTCACGGGAAGATCCCCGTACTCACCAGAAAACAATTCTCTCAACCATTTATCGATGAAAAAAGAGGTTTGCTCGTAGGTATCAAAAAACAAAACAACCGGTTTGTCCATAACAAGCTTGTTCAAACCTTCCAAAAAAAGTGGGGTTAATGTAGCGACTGGATTGAGAATTAAGTCTGCTTCTCGTTTATTTTTTAGTTTCCTGGTGACAAAGGTGGCCCATTGCCCAACTTGTTCCGTGACCGACTCCTCGTCCATCATATCAAACAGTACACCTGCTATCGGTACACGTCTGCCTGCATAAACGGCCATTTGAGCAGCTTTGCCACTAATTTGGGCGGCAAAGCCCCGCGGCGCATCAGGATCAGACTCAAGTTCATGCTGCTTGACCCGATATAATTGATACTGTTCGAGAAACTCTTTGAAAGCTTGTTCGGCAACCCCAGAACTTTTGGCTAGCTGTGCCACAGCATCTACAACGTTGGCAACCTCATCATCTGACCACAATGTAACTGCGCCATTTTGTTCTGCAACTTGACGCAATTTTTTGAGTAGAGTCGTTTTCCCGATACCTCCCTGGCCATGAAAGTTGAAAATGAATACGCGGCTAGGATCGTCCCATGGGGTATTCAAGTGCGTTTGAAACGCCTGAATCGTATCCCGGCGGCCAACAAACTCACTCTGCTGTCGCTTGCGTAAAATTTCTTGAATAGATACGGGCTTTTTATTCTGAGACATACCCTTCACCAATTTTTTCGAAGATTCAAATTTTACTCAGATGGATATACAAGGCTTTTTCAAGTTGACTACCTAAATCTATAAACCCGAATTTTTTAGCAAGAGGCAAATAATAATTTAGCGTTTCATCTACTTTTTGTTTTTGTTTCTCAGCCGACAAGAAGCTTACTGTTTGAATATTGTGAAGTCGATCAGCCAATTTAACCATGACTATCTGAGCCTCTAAACCCGAAAGCAATTCATCGGGCAACCCTTTTTCATTATTATTGTTGCTTTGTAATTGTTTTACTTTTTGTTTAAGTTGATTTACACCATGAATGAGCAATGAAATTTCTTTGTCGAGAGCTTCCTCAATAATCCGGTATCCGTCTGGGTTACCAGTTGGAACATCATGAACCAGACCTGCAGCAACGAGTTTTTCATTCTGTTTTCCAGTTGAACGGGACAGAATTAAAGAAACTGCAACTAAATGATAAATGTATCCTTCACCTGAAAACCGAGTATGTCCTTGATGAGCAGACAATGCGATATTGAAGGCCTTCCGAATCAAATCTTGAGCCGCTAAATCATAACCAAGCGGATCAAGTCGCTGAAATAAAAGTGTTTGTAAACTATTTTGGGTGCGGCTTTGAAAATATTCCTGAATCAACTGATGATAGAAACGAACTGAATACTTGCCACCATTCCAGGAAAGAAGGTTAGCTTCCACTGCTAATTCAATGAGGTCATCATGATCTATCTCAACAGTATGTTGTCCGATTTTAAGAGGATTAGGAATATTTTGTTTGACCCAATCATGGGACACGCCTGCTCCACGTAGACCTTCTAGCAGCATCCCCAATGCAAGGTGCTCCATTGCTGCAAGGAGGGTCTCCTGAGAGACTGTTATAGATTTTGCCTTTTCCAACTCTCGAAGAATGAGAACATCGGTAAATGAAGCGATAAGTTTATTCGTATCATCAGGAAGAGAATCATCATTATCCTCAAAAACCAATATCAACATTCGTAAAAAATATGGGTTATTACCAAGGTTCTCCAACTCGGTGTTTTCAAGTTGACGAATCAGTTTTTCACCAGTTTCGGGCAAATATTTCCTGATGTAAGTTTCCCTTTGGATTGGGTTAAGACGCTCGACCATTACTTCTGACAAGCTGAAATTTTTGTTATAGGCATTAAAACGAGAGGTTATCACTAATGTTGCCTGAGCGTAAGTCAAAAGACATTTTTCGATTTGGTTAATTGCGTTCTTGAAGTTGTTGACGGGAACTTCATCTAACCCATCTAAAAAGAGCCAAACATGATTTGACTGCATCAATTGCTGGAAATTTTTGCCAATGAGCGGA
>JACKBS010000010.1 GCA_020634435.1 Ardenticatenaceae bacterium
CTCAATTACCTATTTTGTTTTAGCTCTGTCTCAAAAATGGCGCGCAGGATGGCGACCATGGTCGCATACGTCGGGTCCATGCCAAAGTAGGATAAGTTTTGCGAGCCAAGATTTTTGCCTTTGCTGAATGGTGTATCCGACGCGTAATGCAAAACACCAACCGGGAACGGACTGCTGTACAAATTCACAATCTCGTTGGAGGGATGCCGCTTGGGGCGCACCATTTCGTAGATGCCGCTGAGGTACGGTCCGGCTTCCATTTCCATGTCGGTGTAGCCTTCCTGGTAAAAGACCGACATGTAGCCTTCGTTTTGCAGGAAGGTGCCGGGCACGGTGATCGCCTTCTGGTTATCCATGACGGTGCCGTACATCAGGTAGGGGGCCACGTCGTCGGCGGCAAAGCAGTTGTCGAAGAGGTAGGTATTCAGGCTGTGTTCGTCGTGGACGACGCTGGGAATCATCACATCGCCGATACGGCCGTTTAACGTCGCCGCTTTCCCCATGATGTGCACCCCACGCACCTCGGCAATGTTTCGGGCGATCTCTGTAAGCACCTGGTAGGCGGCCATGCCCAGCGGATAATCCACGTTTACGATGAGCGCATTGCTTTCTTTCAGCTTTTCAATTTGGGGCACGCGTAAACGGCCGTCCATCTGGTCCAAATCAATTTTGTTGAGTGAAACAACCTGCACCTCGATGTCGAAGGCGTGTTCACTGGGAATGCGAATCAGGCCAATTTCGCGCTCCGCTTGCAGGCGAGCGGCCGTTACGTCGGGATTGTCTTGTTCCAGCTTTTTGAGCGCGTAATACAAGAAGTTTTCCCGGCTGCTGGGTACGTTTTGCTCCAGAATGTCGTGGTATTCCTGGTGCAGATCATCGGAGCCATGTTCCTGAATGTAGGCATGAATTTGCTCTTCGATGTGCAGGGCATAGCCGCTGAGCAGATTGGGCAGGCTGTGGGTGTTGCTGGAGACAAAGTAGACCGGCTTGTCGGGCATAAAAATATCGGGCAGATGGCGCTCCACATTGCGCCACCAGCGGCGGGTGGCCCGTTTGTAGTCGGCCAGCGACCCGGCCAGGGAACGAATCGAAATTTCTTGCTTGGTTTGGGCGATTTGGAGGAATTTATCGGCCGTTTTTGCCCCCCAGACTTGTACCAATCGGGCCAAATCTTCGGCCGGGATTTCTGTCATGCTGGCCAAGCGAATAAGGCTATTGCCAGAAGGTACCCCACCTTTGGTATCGCGAATCCGTTCCAGCTCTTTGATGACGTTTTCTTTGTCCAGCAGTTGGCGCAGCTTACGTCGTTCAATCTGGTAGGCCACCAAAATAGGCACGATGTCGTCAATATCGGAGCGGCTGGCGATGTAAACTGCCAGCTGGTCTTTACCATCGAAAAAACTGCGGCGGCGACGACCGGGGGCGCTGACCTGCTGCCAGCTTTCAACGTTGGTGAAACCGTGCTGGGCAAACACCTGCTCCGATTGCCCCATGATGATCAGCCGCAGCCGGTCCAAACACTCGGGCATACGCAGGATCGCGTAGATGAAGGCAGCCATGTCGGGCTGCGGCTCGTCGGCCAGCACGTGCAGGGCAGAGTTCATCCGTTTGTGGGCTTCGATGAGGGTTTTGATTTGCACCTCGCGACTGCTGCGCAGCAAGGAGTAGTAGGTGCGGAGGTAGAGATTAATTTCTTCGTTGCCAGAAGTGGGTACGGTTCGGTCCATAGGGTTTGTGTGGGAGATTAGTTGTGGGGGATTGGGTAATTAGGTAATTAAGTAATTGGGTAATTAGCTTTCAATTACTCAGTTACTTAATTACTCAATTACTCCATTACCCATGTATGTGAATAAAACCTTCGCCGGTGGTGACGTGGCCAATGCGTACGGCCGTTTCGCAATGCGCCATAAACGTGTCTACCTCATCCGCAGGCAGGGCCACCAGCAAACCGCCGGAGGTTTCCGGGGTCATCAGCATGTCCTGGACGAGTTGGCTGACGCCGGGGCCAAATTTCGTCCACGGGCCAAAATATTCTAGATTGCGCCCCATGCCGCCGGGGAATGCGCCTTGTTCACCATAGCGCAATGCGCCGGGCAGCCAGGGCAGCGCCTCTAGCTCCATGTGGAAGTCCACCTCGGCCAGATGAGCCATCTCGTGGGCGTGGCCGATGAGGCCAAAGCCGGTGATGTCCGTCAGGCTGTGCGCCTGGGCCAGTTGGGCAGCTTCGGCGGCGGCTTTGTTGAGCACTTTCATGCTGGCCACGGCAACGGCCACATCTGCCTCATCCGTGATGCCGTTTTTGAGCGCGGTGGTAACAACCCCAACGCCCAACGGTTTGGTTAGCAGCAGCACGTCGCCCGGTTCGGACCCACCTTTGGGCTTTACCTTGTCTGGATGGACGAGACCAGTGACAGCCAGGCCATACTTCGGCTCTTTGTCGTTAACGCTGTGGCCCCCGGCAATGACGGCGCCAGCTTCGGCCACTTTTTCGGCCCCGCCGCGCAAAATCTCGCTGAGCACGTCCATGCCCAGGTTGTCTGGGAAAGCGACGAGGTTGATGGCAAACAGCACCTGCCCACCCATGGCGTATATGTCTGACATGGCGTTGGCGGCAGCAATCGCGCCAAAGTCGTACGGATCATCGACGACCGGCGGGAAGAAATCCATCGTGTTGACAATGGCTTGCTGATCGTTGAGTTGGTAAACGGCCGCATCGTCCGCTTTGGCCAACCCGACCAGCAGTTCCGGGTAATCTTCCGGCTTGAATAGTTTGCGCAGGGGCGCAATCGCTTGAGCCAGGTCCCCTGGCCCCAGTTTAGACGCTCAACCGGCGCAGCTGGCGTAAGACGTCAGCCGGATTTGTTTGGCAGTGGTCATGAAGTTTCCTTTGTCACTTGTACAAAAGGAGACTGGAGATCGGAGATTAGAGATTGAGTGCAAAATCTCCAATCTCTAATCTCCAAATCTCCAATCTCCCAAAATTTATTGGTTAAAGATGAGGGAAAGTATACCGGATGCCTATGACCTTGCAATGCAGCCTGCTTCGCGATTGACGCTCTCATTTTCCAATCCTATAATGGCCGTCATTGTGAGCGCGCATCGTCAGGCGCTTGCTTGAGTAACGGACCAACATGGCAAAACAGAAACCATTTCAGAAATTTGAAGCGCTGGCGCAGCAGCTGGTAGAAGGTAGCTTTAACCGATTTTTTGGGCAGGGGGTGACCGTTTCGGGCATTGCTACGGAATTGTCGCGCGTGGTTGAGGATTCGGCCGTGGAGGGTTGGGTGCCTGCCCGCTACGAGATTCGTTTAAATCCAGCCGAGTTTGACCGCCTGCGCCAAAGCGAACCGGAAATCATGACCCAGCTGACGGATTATTTGCGCACTTTTGTCCAGCAGTCGGGTTTGCATGTAGATAGCTCACTGCATTTAACGCTGGTTGCGGAACCGGCGGTTGTGGGGGCCAGTTTGCAGGTAGTACCGGTGGTGAGCAAACGGCCGTCTGCGCCCACCACAACCCAACTCCGCCAGCCAGATGAAAATCTGGCCAGTTTTGCCGCCGAAGTTGCCGCTCTTGACGCGTACCTGATTGTGGAAGGTCAGCGCCACGTGCCGTTGAATAAGCCAGTTATCACCCTAGGCCGACACATCGACAATGACGTGGTGCTGGATGCGCCGACGGTGAGCCGGCAACATGCCCAAATCCGCTGGCGCTACGGCCGTTTCATCCTTTACGATGTCAGCCGCCGAGGGCGTACCCAGGTGAACAGCCAGACGGTGAACGAGACGGTGCTGCGCTCCGGTGATGTGATTAGCCTGAGCGATGTGAAGCTAATTTACGGCGAGGGCGAGACGCAGCAGCGACCGCGCCAGCGCTCTACCAATGACTTGACCGACGAAACCCAAATTCGTCCCCCATCCTCCAATTTAGATTCATGACCCCAGAACTGGTGCTGCTAATTTTTCGTGTTGTGAGTGGCTTGCTGCTGCTGGCCTTTTTGGGCGGTTTGGCCTGGCTGATTTACCGCGACATGCAGGTAACGGCGGCGGCAATGGCGGAACAGGAACGGCCGTACGGCCGTTTGCGTATCATTGCCAATGAAGCCGAACATCCACCCATCAACACCACCTATGTGCTGCTGCCCATCACCAGCATTGGCCGGGCGGCCAGCAACACCATCGTCTTGCCCGATGGTTTTGCCAGTGCTGAACATGCGCTGATCATTCGTCGCCAGGGGCAGTGGTGGCTGGAAGACCAGGGCAGCCGCAACGGCACGTTGTTGAATGATGTGGTGGTGCAAAAAGCGGCCGTAATTAGCGCTGGTGATGTGATTGCCGTGGGGGGCACCCTGCTGAAGCTGGAACTGTAAACCACTCACAAAACGACTACCCAAATGTTTGTCCTGCAATTGGAAAATTGCCGTGATTTGCACCCATGTTTCTGTGAAAGTCGCGTGATTTAGAACCTCAACTGTCCCCGCATAAAGGAAAAACGGAACACCTTGCGTTTATCGCCTCAAAGAGCTTGTACTGTCTTACTCTATGGAGGTAAACGTAATGTCTCAATCAACTTACCGTGTATACGGCCGTATCGTTCGTCAGGATAACCAGCAAGGGATTCATGGCCTGTTGGTGGAAGCCTGGGATGACGATCGCTGCGGCGACGACTGTCTGGGCTGGGATTTGACCAACCGCGACGGTTCCTATTCCATTTCCTTCAGCGCCGCCGATTTTAAGGAGCCTGGCGAAGGTGCGCCGGAAATTTACCTGAAGATTCGGGATCGAGACGGCCGTCTTCTTCTCGACACTCGCAGCCAGAAACACCATTGCCAAGCGGGTCACACCGTCGAACTCAACCTGGCGCTGGCCCCCGACATGCTGTGGTGGCACCGGCAAACCCCCATTAGCTGGGAATGTCCCGATGACCCGCTGCTGCCGGAAATTGTCCTGGAAGACATTCAAGAAGCGCTGACGCTGGTCACCAGCAGCCGCCAGACAACTTACGGCCAGCGGTTGGAAGCCCTCATTTGCGCCATTCCGCCCATCAACCTGCTCAACAACATCATGGCCGACGCTTGCGCCACGCTGCAAGGCGATCTCGCCGCTGCCGGGCGCTATCGTGACCTGTTGGATGCGCTGTGCGCCGTGCAGTCCAAAGACAAATGTTGTGGGCACGAAACCCTCGACGACATCTTCGCGCATCCCACACCTGCGCCTACCGGCAAATGCCAGCCCTGCGACTGTGAAGAACCTTGCGATGAAGACTCCCGCGACCCGGATTGCCCCTGCAAACCTTCCCTGATCGCCCGCGACAAAACCAAAATGCTGCTCATGGCGGCGTTGCATATTGCCTGCGGCCACGAGAAAAGCGCCAAAACATACGTCAAGACGATTCTGGACCAGGTGGCGCGGTATGAGTTTTTGGCCAGCCTGCACCGTGCGGCCGTTAAAGCGCTGTATGGCGATGCGGCGGCCCTGGTTCAGTTCCGCGATTTGCTGGAGCTGTTACTTTATCCTGGTAATGGCCAGGGCTGCGGCTGTAAATGTGGTGGCTTGAGCTGCTGCGCCTGCCTGGACCAGGAAATGATTACCTGCCTGCGTCAGATGGTGGGCTTGTGGCAGCCCATTCACTGCTACACCGTCACCGACGTGCAGCCTGCCCGCGCCTGCCCTGGCGACGAAATTGTCATCAAGGGGCATGGCTTTGGCCAGGAAGCCGGTACGGTTGCCTTCCGCCAGAAAGGATCGATGGCCTTTGGTGCCCCGATTGCGGTCGAATCTTGGTGCGACGAGCAAATCACCGTCATCGTGCCTGAGGGCGCGGGCTGTGGCTTGCAGCTGGTCCTGCCTGCGAATACGATGGACGTATGCGGCCGTTTCTTGCAATACCGTCCCACTGGCTGCCTGAAAGCCGACTTTGAAGGCACCTCCGCCGAGATTTTGCAATTTACCGTGAAGGGCCGTCAGGACGGCGAATGCCTGGAACCGGGAGATGTGCTGCCCATCCGTTGGAAAACCTGCGCCACTGACCGGGTGCGCGTGGAGATTGTCAACGCCGAGACGGGCACCGTGATTGCGGCGCAAGACCCCGCAGAGCCGCGCGGCCGTTGGGACTTTGCCCAGACCCACTTCACCCAAACGACCCACGTGACGGTGCGCATCGTGGCCCAAGGAAAGTGCAAACCGCCTCAAGTTTCAGCCCAAATGAGCTTCCGCTTCCAGCGCCAGCCCAATTTGTCGGTGCAGGGGTTGGAAATCACCCAGGCTATCCAACATTACCGCGCCGCAGCTCACTTGACTGACGCGGCCGATCGAGGCCCAGACAACAGCTTGCGTTTGGTGACTAACAAAACCGCCTGGGTGCGCACGTACCTGCGCAGCGGCCAAAGCCCGGCCTTCGACAACGGCCAGCTGGTTAATGTTACCGGCACGCTGACTGTGGAGCGGCGCGTTAACAACGTGTGGAACACCATCGCCACCCTGCCGCCGCAAAATGGCCCCCTGACTGCCGAAGACAGCTTCATCAGCCTGGACGCCGAGCGCGGCAACATTGACAACACGCTAAACTTTATCGTCCCTGCGGCGATGATGACCGGGCTGCTGCGCTTCACCGTGAACGTAGCTTCTCCTTATGCAGATTGTCCGGGGAATACGGCCGTTGGCTCTGCCACTGTCGATGTGAATTTGACCCAAACGCTCAACGCCGCCTTCATCACCATCGGCTATAACGGGCCAGATGCCAGCGGTATGAACACGCTCAATCTGCCTGCGCCCACCTTGGCCAACTGCCAGGCGGAAACCAGCTGGGCCATGACCACCTACCCGGTATCCGGCGCGCCGAACGTGCGCATTGCGGGCACCTTTACCACCAACACGCCGCTCAACGACCCGCGCAGCTGCCCCGGTTGCTGTTCGCCCAACTGGGGCACCTTGCTGCCGCAGGTTGCCGCTTTGGTCGCGGCCGATCAGGCGGCCAATCCTGGGCAGGCGTGGGTGTATTATGGCCTCATCAACAACGGTATTCCGGTGAACGTGCCCGGCTGCAACGGTGTGGCCACTGGCGGTCTGGCGAACCAGCCAATCACCTATGCCCATGAGATTGGCCACCAGTTTGGTTTGCCTCATGCCCGCTGTGGTAATTCGGGTGTGGGCAATGCTAACTACCCCATCTACGAACCGTATGATTTGCCGGTAGACGTGCCCGCCAATCCGGTTAGCGCGACCAACTGGACGATGGCCAGCATTGGCGAGTATGGTTTGGACATCAACAATGGCAACATTGCCAATCCCAACGATGCTGAAGATTTCATGTCGTACTGCGGCCCGCGCTGGATTTCTGTCTTTACGCACAACTACCTAATCAACCGGACGGAACTGACGCCGAACACCATCCCCACGGGCAGCGGCGCGGCCACCAACCGGGTGATTCAGGACAACGGCGCGCGCTTTAGCAAACGCACGGATGTCATCAAGCCGCTCGTTTACCTGATTGGTTCGCTGTCGGCGGATGGGCAAGTGGAAATCAGCAGCGTGGCCCGGTTGGAGACGCGCTATCTGGTCGGCGACGGCCGTTCCACCCGCTACATCGCCCAACTGTTGGGTGAAGAAGGGCAGATCATCAGCCAGGACGTGCTGTACGCTTACACGGCCGACGGCTGCTGCGATGATGATTCTTCTGGCTGTGGTGGCGGCTGCGGGGGATGTGGCTGCGACGACGCTGGGCGTGACAAAGGCCCGGTGATGATCAAGGGAATGCTGGATGATCTGGCTCCCGGCCAGACGCTGCGCATCACCAAAGATGGTGAAACGGTGTGGGAACGCACGGCACCGAAGGAACGGCCGCAAATCAGCAACATTCGTACCCAGGTGGGTAAGGACGGCCGTTTCAGCCTCAGCTGGCAGGGTCAATCGTACCGTGACGAGCAGCCGGAGTACTGGATTCGCTGGTCGCGTGATGGCCAGCGGTGGCATGCGCTGATGGTGGGCGTGACGGACAACAAGATCAATCTGGACCTGGAGCAGCTGCCCAGCGGCGCGATTCAGTTCCAGGTGATGGCCCATGATGGCTTCCACACCACCACCACCGAAAGCAAGCCTGTTGAAATCGCCGCCCGGCCGCCCGTGGTGACCATTCTGTATCCGCAGCGCGACGACCTGGCCTACGACGAGCGCCAGCTGCACCTCTGGGGAACGGCCGTTAGCCGCTCCGGCCACGATCTGGCCGACGAGCAGTTTGTCTGGACGATCAATGGCAAGGAAGTGGGTCGCGGGCGCGACCTCTGGGTAGACAATCCTGGCTCTGGTACGCACGAGGTTCAGCTGAGCGTGACCGAGGGTGAGTTGGTTGGGGCGGCGGAAACGGCCGTAACCATCCAGCCTACTGTCAACACACCGCCTATTGACGTGAAGTAGATTGACAGGGTGATAGGGTGACGGGGTGTACCTGCCCTTTTTTACCCCGCATCAGGCGGCGATGAACTTCGGCTTGTCGCCGCTTTTTTGTTTGAGGCACTCCATACCCGCATCATTGGCTTTTCGTACAGGTGATGACAAGAGTCGCGACCACAAAACTGATAAGCTGAAGCTGAATCGGTTAATGTTAGTGGAGAACAACTCATGTCTCAAAGATACTCGCGTCTGATCATCTTTCTTATCTTGTCCTTTTTAGTGACTCTGGTTGCCTGTCAGGTGGTTGAGCAGACTGTCCATGAGCCGACGGCCGTTCCGCCTACATCTACTGCCATGCCAACCAGTACGGCCGTTCCTACCCTAGTGCCAACGATTACGGCCGTTCCGCCCACACCAACTGCCACGAACAGACCGCCCGCGCCCACCGCTGTGTCAATTGCCACCAGCACCGCTGTGGCCACAGAATCCGCAGAAGATGTATTTCAGGATCGGCTATCGATTTCGCCAGATGGCAGATGGCAGGCGCAGACGCTGCTAACTTTTGTAGAAGAGGGTGGTTTTGTGCAAGGGTATCAGACCGATTTAACGGTGACGGCCCTGGATGGAACTACTTCCTGGGTGGCTTACTCCACCTTGCAAGGTGCTGGGTTGGGTTATGACGTACCCACAGTTGTCTTGTGGTCCAATGATAATCAATCGCTTTTCTTTACGCTGAGTGCCACGCCCGATGGCTGCGGCTACTTGTTGAGCACCTATCATTCTGGTTTGTACAAGCTGGACCTTGCCAATGGGAAAGTCGAGAAACTTGAAGTTGGTGGGGCTCTCTCACCGGATGGAAAGATGGTAGCCAGTATGGTTTGGGAACCTGAAATTGGGGTAGAAATTTACAACTTGGCCGACCAAACAGCGACGACTTTTGCCTGGGACACTGTGCTGGAAAGAGGCAATACAGCCTTAAATCTGGTGTGGGCACCGGATAGCCAGGCAATTGCTTTAGAGTTTGCGCCCGGAAGTTGTGAAGAGACAGATTACTCTTTGATTGTCCTCGATCTGCTAACCGATGAAAAAGCAACGCTTGTCTGGCACGAGCCGCAGCTGTTTTCCATTGTCGAGTGGGCCACTGTCAGCGAAATTTATCTGCGTGATCAGGCAAACCCACAACAGACCTGGCTGTTGGATGTGAATTCTGGCGAATTGACCCGAGTTGATTAGCCTCGCGGCGCGGTCTTATCTTTGGGCCGACCAAGGATACGGCTGCGGGGGGAATTCTGCGCCAAACACAACCCTGTCGGCTACGCTGCGCAGGTACTCAGCATATTGGCCGTCCAGATCGCGCGGCTGCCACTCAATGTCGGCGACCGATTCGCCTGTGTAGGCGGCGACTACGATGCAGGCGGCCAAATAGGAACCGGCCAGACTGGGATGCTGCCCGTCTTCGGCGTAGAGCTGGCGGAAAAGGCTGTTGGTGGCCAGGGGGTCTTGGGCGTCATTGGCCAGGTCACGATAAACCAGCTGGAAGCCACGACCGGCAGGGATGACAAATACCGGATTGCCAGATGCTGAAAGCTGGTTGGCCAGGTCGTAGGTGCCCTGAGTGATGTTGAATTGCATGGTGGCGTAATCTGGGTAGAGGGTAGCATTGCGCGGATCGCCGTTGGCATAGCCCCAGGTAAGCATGAGCATCACCGTGGCACCGGTGTTTTGGGCGTATTGGTTTAGCTGGGCGGCTGCGCTGCGCGATTCAGCCGTTTCTGGTGATTGTGCACCAAAGCCTAAAATCTGGCTTTGTTCCTGGAGAACAACCAGGTCCCAATCCCGTGCCGCATCGGAGCCAGTGACCAACAATTGGCGCAGCGGTGATTCGGCCGTTTCATTTTCAGTGTCGTGTAGATGGTCAATCCACCGATATCCAGCCGGAGCTACTCTTGTTGCGTAAATTTCATTCCATTCGGGGCCAAGCTCGCTGGCCAGGCTAGCGACTAGCTGGTCCAGTTCATTGTTGTTGGTAAAGCTGTTGCCAATGAACAGCATACGCGCATGGGCGGGCTGCTCCAACGCCTTTTCAGCTAGAAAATCTTTCCCGATAAACCAGAGCAGCAAAATTGTTAGCAACCCTAGCAATCCGAGGAGGGTGATCAATGCTGGTTTGCGCATTTTATCAACGTTTAGTTTACTACTGGTGACAATTTAGTTCTCCAAATCATCTTGCACCTTTACAGCTTGTTCCTCGAGTTCTCTGAGTGTTTCACCTTGGTTATTTTTCCAAGAGATTCTCCCATTTCTTGAGTTGCCTGCTACAAAGCTGGCAGCATAGGATGGTGAACTAAATAAGATATCTTCAACAAGAAAAGCTTTTTCACCCTCTCTTTTAATTTTCCCACTTTTTTCAGCCTCTTCTCTTAGGCTGTTCAGCGGCTGGGTAATGCTGGGGGAAACAACAGTTGAGATTGTAGAATCCTTCAAAATTATGAAGCCTTCATCCGTTTGAAGACCCCTTGCTGAGAAAGCTGTTGACTCAAACCTAAGGATGTTTGAATCGATATGAGCTACTAGGGCCTCCTGATCAGGCTGTTTAGGTTTGACTAAAGGTTCCAAGACTTTATGCCCAAGCGTTCCTAAAAGAACCTTGAGGTTTTGGAAAAATTCCTCCATTGAATCCCGATCTGCTCTTGGCAGACTTGCGAGCTGAGTAGTGGTGCTGTTCATCACTTCATATCGTTTGGCGTTCTGAGCTACTTCAATTGCTCTAGATTCAAGGTATCGTATATGACTTTTTGTAAGATTCTCGTCTTTACTTGTAAACGCAATGGCAAGATTCCAGAAGTCTTTGCTTTTAACGTGCTGAAGCAGTCTGTGGCGGACATTTTCAGATTCGCCAATATAGACAATTGGTTTTTCACTGTTTTCTGTTTCGCCAAACAGGAAATAAACCCCAGGTCTGAGAATTTCAGCCCACTGCGCTAGTTCTGAAATCCGGTTACGGGGAATTGCTAATGCCTGACCAGTCCAGTTCACGATTTCGGCGTGTCGTAATCCGGTAGCCGTGCCGTCTGCCAAATAAATCCTGATATTTTTGCTAGCCATATCGATTTTGTCTTACTCTTTCTGCTTAGCCAAAACCGCGTTCGTCTTTGTCGTCGCTGGCGGCGTCATCGTCGAGGATGGTGGGAGGGACCATCGGTTCGTAGGGCATGACAAAGTAGCCGCGGGTGACCTTATCCTTTTGGCCGATGCGCTGCACGCTTTGCATGCCGCCGTTGCCGTCGGGCCAGGATTCCACGAAGACGTCATTGCGGCGCGGGTAGTTGGGGTCGTAAACCAAAATGCGAATACGGCCGTCGCCCAATTCCTCATACGCACAGGCCAAAATCTGGTGGTTGTGCCAGATTTGCATGGTGTCTTTGGTGCTGACGTACACCATGCCGATGGGCGTGGGGACGCCGTTGTCCAGGTTTTGACGCAAGGTTTTGAGCTCTTCGGCAGTGCGCAGGTGTACGGCCGTATCGGGCAAGCTCATCCAGCGGGCAAAACGGGCCACCTGCGTGCCGCTGGTCAGGCTATCAACCTGGCGGGTGTGAATGTAGCGGTGCAGCGGTGTCACCCGCCCTGGGCGCCGACGACGTTGGGGGATTTCTCGCCCGGCCAGACGAAAGTCCAGCGCGGTGGCGCACATGCCGCCGCACAGGCCGTAAATGGCGCTGACGCTGGGGATGTCTGGTACAGACGGCACCGAGAAGGGAATCCAGTAGCCAGGGTAGCGGTTCACGTACTGAAAGCCATGTGTGGCCGGGATAAATTCGAGCGGCGGAATTTCAGGCAGGCGGTAGTCGCGCTGGTTGGGCTGTAAATCGGCCTGGTGGGTGCGGGATTCGCCGTGGTGGGTGTAGCTAAATTTCAGATACGGCCGAAACACATCGGCAAAATCCAGGTCGCGGCTTTGATCGTACTGAACGACAAAAACCCCCTTCGCATCGGAGACGCCGGGTTCCACCGTCAAATCGTCATCTTCAGTCAACACGTCGGCATCGAAAAGATGCACGGTGACGTTGGCGGCAGGGGCACCATTGGCAAATTGGACCACACCAGTAAATGTTTGAGACATGAAACCCTCCATTTGGGGAGATTGGAGACTGGAGATTAGAGATTGTTTTGCTTTTAATCTCCAATCGCCAATCTCTAATCTCCAGTTTTAGTTCATGTTGAAGACGAGTTCGTTGTTGGCGGCGTCGATGGTAACGGCCGTTTCCCCGCCACTTGCGCCCGATAGACTGAGCAAAAAGTTGGCCAGCGGTTCGCGTAGATGGCGAGCGATGATGCGGCGCAGCGGGCGAGCGCCGTACTGCGGCTCGTCGTTTTGCGCCAGCAGCCACTGTTTGGCCGCGTTGGTAAGCGTGAGCGTGATGTTTTGATTGGCCGCCAGCTTCAGCTCTTTGCGCAGCATCAGGTCCAAAATTTTTGCCAGCTGATCGCCGCTAAGCTGGTGGAACATGATGATTTCATCGAGCCGGTTCAGGAACTCGGGCCGGAAAAAGCGGTGCACTTCCTGCATCGCCAGGTTCTTCTCTGTTTCGCCGATATAGGGCACCAGCATGTACTGCGACCCCAAATTGCTGGTCATGATGACCACCGTTTCGCTAAAGGTGGCTTGCCGACCCTGGCTGTCGGTCAGGCGGCCTTCTTCCATCACTTGCAGCAGCACATCAAAGACGCGCTGGTGCGCTTTTTCTACCTCATCAAACAGCACGACGGTATACGGCCGTTCCCGCACAAAATTGGTCAGCTGCCCACCGCCTTGAAAACCCACGTATCCCGGCGGTGCGCCAATCAGCTTGTTGACGCTGGCTTCTTCCTGGTACTCGCTCATGTCTAGCACCAGCATTGCATCTTCCGAGCCAAACATGAACTCGGCCAGTGCCTTGGCCAGTTCCGATTTACCCACACCGCTGGGGCCGAGGAACAGGAAAGAGCCAATCGGCCGTTTGGGATCACGCAGTCCAACCCTGGCTGTTTTTACCGCACGACTGACGGCGAGAACGGCCGCTTCCTGGCCAATGATCCGGCTGTGCAAATGTTCCACCATGTTGGCGTACTTGCCCCGCTCGTCTTCGTTGAGCTTGCTCACCGGGATGTTGGTCATTTGCGCCGCCGCTTCCATCACGTCTTCGGGGTCAAGGCGATTGTCCGGCGCGATGCCGGGGTAGACCACTTCTGGGCTGGAGGAAGCGATGCGCACCAGGGCGCAGCTGCGTTCGGCCAGCTGCACGGCGGCGGCCGGCAGGGCAATTGTTTTCATGTACTGGCTGGCAATTTGTGCGGCCGTTTCCATTGAGTCCAGGTTGATTTCTACCTCATACTCGCTTTTCAGCCGCTCCTCATGGGCGTGCAAGACGGAAATCGTCTCTTTGACCGTGGTGGGCGGCACGTTCAACCGCTGCGTGTTTTGGCGGATGAGGTTGTTCTGGCTCAGCAGTTCGTAATCCCCCGGCGTGGTCGTGCCGATGATGATTTGCTCGTTGCCCAGCAACGCTTTTTGCAGCTCGCGGTTTACCTGGTCGGGGAAGGGGGCGCGCAGCTTGTCTGCAAAAAAACGCTGGATGTTGGGTACCAGCAGCACGCCACCGCTGGCCCGGCGCAGTCCGGCGCGCATCGCCGCCAGCGGATTTTCCAGCAGGGCCGTCTCGCTAATCTGCACCAGCGAGCGCAGATTGGTGAAGCCGTTGCCCTCGGCGATGGTTTGGGCCAGGCTTTGCCCCAGCGTGCGTTTGCCCGCGCCTTCTGGCCCCACCAAAATGACGTGCCTATTTTGCGCCAACGAGATCAGGCTGATCAGATCGCGCAGCAGTTCCTGCCGCTCGTAGACCACGGTGGTACGGCCGTTTTTGGCCTCGGCTACAAAATCATGAATGATCGGTGTGCCTTCTTGCCCCACATCGTTGAGCAGCGTGAGAACGGCCGTTGGGTTCACGCCCGCCCGCTGCAAAACGGCCGACGTGGTGATGGGATGCTGGGCCATTGCGGCCAAGACGTGGCCGGAACCCGCTTTCAATTCTTCTCGCGCCTGGGCCATCGTCAATGCTTCGTCAATGACCACCAGCATTTCTTCATCCAGGGAAACATCCTTGCCAAAATCATCGGTGAAGTAAAACTTGGCATTGCGACCCTTGTTGGTGTGGGCCATCATCTCCACGCGGCGGGTCAAATCGTCCAGATCAAAGCCGCGCTGCTGTTGAAGCTGCTGCAAAATTTGGTAGGCAATTGATTTTGGCTCGTCCAAAAAAGTGCGCAGCAGCAGGTGGGGCGTCAGAAGCTTGATCTGGTACTCGCTCAGCTTGCTGCCTGCTGTGGTCATCAGTCCGGCCAATTCAGATGTGGGGATGTTTGGATTCAGGTTGCTCATGGCGGCAATGTTACATCGCTGCCGCCTGTTCTGCCAACCAAGAAAATTAACCGCAGAGGACGCGGAGAACGCAGAGAAAAAGAAAAACTCCGTGCCCTTCGCGCGCTCTGCGGTTAAAAAATTTAGCCTAGAATCTCTTTCTCAGCGGCGAGGATTTGGCGGAGTTTGGCTTTGCGGTGGGCACCGCGCAGCGTTTCAAGGGTGCGAATGCCCAGGGGGTCGATTTTTTCGCGTAGTAGACGAACTTCCTCGGTTGTGGGCGGTTCGGTTTCACGCAAATCGGGGGCGATTTCCAGGGGAAAGCCTGTTTTGGCCTGGATGCGTTTGGGAGTAATGCCAGGGTGGTGGGTGGTGAGGCGGAGATGGCCGTTCTCACCCCCAAAATCAAACTGGCCCAAATCGCTGACCAGATAGCGCGGTCCGCGGCCTTGTGTGCGCTCCGGCACGTGCCCCACGCCGCTGCGAAAATCGAGCTGCGGCACAAAGGTGTGCCGTCCGTGGCGTGGCACGTAGAGGCAAACGTTTTCCTCGAAAACGGTCACATCGGGAATGCCTGCCGAGCCGGGTAGGCGGAGCCGGGGCTGCTCGTAGCTACCGCCCATGAACACATTGTTGAAATTGCCCAACGGGTCTACCTGGCCGGGCCGGAAAAACTCTTTAGGCTGGTAGCGCGGCAAAAAATCACACACGCCGGTGATGAAGTTAATGGTGAACAGCCCGTTGCGCAGCCACAAATTTTCCACCGTGGCCAGTCCCAGCGGGGCAAACTCCTGGCAAAACGTCTGCCCAATGGCCGAGATGAAGGTGAGGTTCGGCGCGTGCGTCAGCTTGGCCAGCAGGTAACCTGCCGCCACCAGCGGCGTTGCCATGCCCTGTGCGACCAGCTCGCCTTCTTCAATCTGGCGGCTAATGCAAACGCAAATTAGTTCGTCAATCGTGTACACAATTACCCAATTACCAATTACTCAATTACTGTTTTACCCTTGTAATTGGGTAATCAGGTAATTGAGTAATTAATATACTTCTCAAATTCCCCGGCATTGCAGGCGTCGATGTAGCGCAGGATTTCTTCGCCGTCGAGTGGGTAGGCGGGGTAGCAGGAAGTGGGCCACGCGCCTTTGGGGACATGACAAACGGCAGTTACTGGCAACCCAGTTAACTCCACAGGCCCATCCAACTTGTCCACCACCTCTTCAGCCGTCAAAATCACCGTTTGGGCCACGTTGCTTAGCATTTCGTCAATGGTGGGATTGCCGCCCAGGATGGCGTTGCCAAAGCGGTCCGCCTTCAGAACGTGGATGATGGCCACGTCCACTTCGATGGCGGGAAAAGCGGTGAGCGTTTCGCCGCTGTACGGGTCGGTGATTGTCTTGACATCGGGGCGCACTTTGAACAAATCGGTGCCTTGCCAGGCGCGACTGGGCATAAAGCCCACCTTGCCCACGGCGGCGCGCAGCCCATACGCAATGCTCGCCTCGCTCTCTTCGATGATGGTGATACGGCCGTTTTCCACCATCTTGGTAAACATGGGAGCCAGCCCAAACGACTCCAACCCAAAGTAGCAGGTACGTACATGGCTTACGCAGCCACCGCCGACCAGCATATCGCTGGCTAGCCCGGCGGTAAACGTGAGCAGCGTCAGGTTTTGTGGGCGCGGCTGCCGCTGCAACAAAGCCCGCACAAACGCCACGGGACGCCGGTAAATAGTCATCCCGCCCAGAGCGATGGTTTGGTTATTTTGGATGAGGGGGAGAACGGCCGTTAAATCCACCAATTTATCTTGCATGACAAAAATTGTAGGCGTAGAGACGTTGCATTGCAACGTCTGTTTGCCGGTAGGGGCAGGTCTCAGACCTACCCCTACACCGACATGATGTTTTTTGTATAATTGCCCCAACCAGCAACTAAAAGATGCCAACATGCCCATGACTTACGACAAACGTCAACTCAACGAATTTATTATCAAACATTTTAACGATGAGGAACTTCGCATTCTCTGCGCCGTGGAATTCCCGGACGTGTACGATGATTTTGTCGATGGCTGGGGCAAGAAGCGCAAGGTGATGGAGCTAATTGGTTGGTGTGAACGAAATGCGCAGGAAGAAAGATTGCTTACCGTTTTGCAGCGGGAGCGACCCAGACCCTTCCGCACTGTTTTTGGCCGGACGACTGTGCAAGCTGAGACAGTTACCGTTTCCGTGGGTGAACGCAACCCACGCCAGATTTTCATTAGCCACGCACACCAGGATGCGGTATTGGCGCAGCGTTTAGCGACAGATTTAAGCGCGAACGGCTGGCAAACCTGGATTGCCCCCGATAGCATCCAGCCAGGGGAGCAGTGGGTAGACGCAATCAATCGTGGGCTGGACGAAAGTGGTGTTTTCCTGGTGCTGCTTACCCCAGAGGCGGTGAGTTCCAAATGGGTGAAGCGCGAGACCAATATTGCCGTGAGCATGGAACATGAAGGAGAGGTTGCTTTTTATCCACTTGATGTAAAGCCGTGTCGTACGCCCGCTTTGTGGCGTGGTTATCAGTTTGTTTCCTTCAAAAATGAATATCAAACGGACGTATCGCGCTTGCTTAAGCTGTTGGCTGGCGAAAAGATTGCCCTCCTGCCGGCGTCTCCTAAGATTGAAAACAAGCCTGCTCCTGGAAAAGCTGAAAAACCAAAACCAGCACCCGCCAAAATTGAGATACAGCCCGGCGAAAAGCCCCACATTCTCATTCCTAACCCGCCGGATATTCGGGTACACCGCATTACGGGCAAAGAGATGATACGCATTCCCGCGGGCGACTTTTTGTATGGTAAAAACAAGCGCAAACGTCATCTGCCAGAATTTTGGATAGCTAAAATGCCGGTGACCAATGCTGAATATGCCCGATTTGTGACTGACATGGGGATTGTACCCCCTAACCACTGGGAAGGTACCCAGACTCCGCCGCAAAAAATTGCAGACCATCCTGTGGTGAATGTGAGTTGGCACGATGCCCAGGCGTATGCTAAATGGGCCAACTGCCAGCTGCCTACTGAAGGGGAGTGGGAAAAATCAGCCAGAGGCATAGACGGGCGTCAATATCCGTGGGGCAATGATTGGCAGGGACAGCACTGCAATACATATGAAGCAGGCATTGGCACAACGTCACCAGTCGGCCAGTTTTCGCCTCAGGGAGATAGCCCTTATGGTTGTGTGGATATGAGCGGCAACGTTTGGGAATGGGTGGCTACAATGGGAGATTTACGCGGAGGTGCATTTGTCAGCTCCTATTGGGATTGCAGTGTTGCGGATCGATACGATGACCTCGTTCCTAGTGACAGGTATGACGTTATCGGGTTTCGGGTTGCCGAACATCGCTCTATATTTGGTTCCTGATTGCTGGGTTCTGAATTCTGAGTTTTCTGTATTCTTTGGGGGTTGTGGTAAACAGCACCACTAGGGGCTTGCCCCCAGCGTTTTGCTTGCATGAATTGTTGTTCTTGGGCAACGCAACTGAGCGCGCCTTTCCGAACGAAGTGAGGAATCTTTCGA
The DNA here is from genome assembly GCA_020634435.1 of Ardenticatenaceae bacterium. Classification (GTDB taxonomy): domain Bacteria; phylum Chloroflexota; class Anaerolineae; order Promineifilales; family Promineifilaceae; genus Leptofilum. The sequence continues at coordinate 18,333 of JACKBS010000010.1, forward strand.
TTACCAAAGGTGAAAGATTCCTCGTTGCTTTGCTCGCTCGGAAGGACAGGTGGAGGAACAAAAAACGCGGACATGATTGTCCGCGTTTACCATTCGTAGAGACGTTGCATTGCAATGTCTCTACAACCATGTTTCGTGAAGATTAATTTTGCCGGTCTAGCACCATTTCGATGAGGGCTTCCATTTCGGTGCGGGCGGGGGATAGGGGGAGGCTGGCTAGAGCGTTACGGGCGCGTACGGCCGTTTCCTCAGCCTGCATCCGGGCAATTTCCACCGCGCCAGATTCGCGCAGGTTAGCCATCATCCGGGCGACGGGATCGTCATCCATTTCGGCGACGGCTTCCTGCACGGCAATGCCGCCATTTTGGGTGGCCATTACGCCGCGATTTTGGGCGATGTCCGTGCCCACGGGTTTGCCCAACGTTTCCGGGTCGCCAATGATGTCCAGAATGTCATCCACAATTTGGAAGGTAAGACCGAGGTTGTAGGCGTAAGTAGACAGCGCTTCGACCATCTCTTCGTTGGCGTCGGCAAGCATGGCACCCATGCGGGCGACGGCTTCAAACAGGCTGGCTGTCTTGCGGCTGATGATCGTTTTGTATGTTTCGCGGTCCATGTTGCCCGCTTTGGCGGCGGCCGCTTGCAATGTTTCACCTTCTACCAGCTTCGTCGTAGCCGTGGCCATAATGACGTTGTATTCGGAGGGATAGGGACCCATCAACTCATATACTTTGGTGAAGAGGTAGTCGCCAGCCAGCAGGGCGAAGGTGCGGCCCCAGCGGGCGTGCACGGTAATTTGACCGCGACGGGTCATGCTGTGATCGTTGATGTCATCGTGAACAAGAGTGGCGGTGTGGACCATTTCGATGGCCGCAGACATGGGGATGACGCGCGAAACGTCCTGGCCACCAGCCGCCAGATAAGCCAAAATACCTAGCTGCGGGCGCAGCCGCTTGCCGCCGGATTTAATGATGTGCAGTCCGGCATCTTGCAGCACCTCTACGTCACTGCTAACGACGTCGCGCAGCTGTTTTTCTACGGCTTCTAATCCTTCTTGCACAATCTTTTTTACCATAAGATTTACCTTGTTCACAACTTTCAATTTTTTTTGAACGATGTGTTGATTATAAAATAGAGTCAGGTGAGCGTCAAGGAAATTGTGAAAATTATCGCAACCTCTCAGGTTTAAATTGGCAACCTTTTTTCGCCTGTTCCCGATGATATAAGATATTATTCGTTTGGCAATGTGAAATACGGCCGTATCATCATTATTATAGTCATGTGATGAGGCGGGAATTTAATAACTTACAAGCGATTGGAGACTGGAGATTAGAGATTGTGCTAACTTTCAGCCTCCAATCTTCATTTATGAGGGAAGGCGTGAATGGACGCATTAAAGCGCAGAATTGAGCAGGAAGGACAAAATTTGGGGCGGGGAATCCTCAAAATTGACAGTTTTTTGAACCACCAGATTGATGCACAATTGATGGAGGAGATTGGCGAAGCGATAGCGGCTGAATTTGCCGCCACGCAGCCCACGCGGGTGCTTACCGCCGAAGTCAGCGGCTTGATTCCGGCGGCGATGGCGGGCAAGGCGCTGGGCAACATCCCGGTGGTGTATGCCCGCAAAAAGAAGCCCATCACCATGATGGAGCCAGTGTTTGTGGAAAATGCGCCCAGCCACACGAAGGGTGATGTGGTGTCGCTCATGGTCTCACCAGAGTTTTTGCACGCGGAAGATCGGGTGCTGATTGTGGATGATTTTTTGGCCACCGGGCGCACGATTGCCGCGCTGGCGCGCATTGTGCAGAGCAGCGGGGCCTCGTTGGTAGGCATCGCGACCGTTGTGGAAAAAACGTTTGAAGGTGGCCGCGACATGCTGGTGGATTGGGGTGTACCCATCTATGCGGCGGCGACGATTGTGGATATGTCAGACGGCCGTATCCTATTGGCGTAAAGTTTTGATTTCCCCGGAAACTTTGTGCAATGGTGGTTGAGAACAGTTTCCGGGGAAATGGATAGCTCATGCTAGAAAAACCAGCGATTGCGGATACGGAGATTGTGGCTTGCGTGCAAGATGCGTTTCACTTGCGGGTGCGTAGGATTGCGTTTTTACCACTGGGCGCGGATGGAAATACGGCCGTTTACCAACTCACAAGTCAAGATGAAAAACCTTACTTTCTCAAGCTCCGCAGCGGCGCGTTTGAAGAAGTTTCGGTGACCTTGCCTCACTTTTTGCATGAGCAAGGCATTCAGGAACTTATTGCCCCGCACTTAACTAAAAACGGTGCATTGTGGGCGAATGCGGGCGATTATAAGATGATGCTCTATCCGTTCATTGACGGGCATGATGCTTATGACGTGCCGCTGACGGACGCTCAGTGGCGGCAGTTTGGCGCGGCATTGAAGAAGGTGCATACGGCCGTTCTCCCCTCATCCCTCGCCGCAGCCATTCCCACAGAAACGTACACGCCGCAATTTCGTGAGCTTGTGCAAGAGTTTATGCAGCAAATTCAGGAACGGCCGTTTACCGAGCCTGTGGCCCAAAAATTGGCTGCGTTTCTAAATGAAAAGCGTGATGTTGTGGTGCATTTAGTTCAATACACGGAAGCGTTGGCTCAGACTGTGAAGGTACGGCCGTTACCCGACCTCCTCTGCCACAGCGATATTCACGCCTGGAATCTGCTCATCAGCCAGGACGGCGCGCTGTACTTGGTTGATTGGGACGCGCCAATTTTGGCCCCCAAGGAGCGCGATCTCATGTTTATTGGTGCAGGGTTGGGCGGCATTTGGCATACCCCACGTGAGCAAACGCTTTTTTACGAAGGATACGGCCGTACCGAAGTCGATCGTGACGTGCTGGCCTACTATCGCTGCGAGCGCATCATTCAAGATATTGCCGCTTACTGTGAGCAAATTTTTCTTAGCGATGAAGGTGGGGCGGATCGAGAAGAGGCTTGGCAAAACGTGGTCTCTAACTTTTTGCCAGGCAGCACCCTTGATAAAGCGTTGGCCACATGATTTTAGGGAACCTCATGGAACTTCGTTCAAGAAACGTAAAACCTATCAGTAAAACGGTCTTGTGGATCGGCTACCTTGCCGTTTTTTTCATTTTCCTGGTTGGCTGTAACCGCTCAGACTCTGCGGAATCGTGGCGAGATTTTGCTGAGCCGGATACCGATTTATCGCTTCCCACGGGTTTAGCGGTTGACTCAGTGGGGAATGTCTACGTTTTTGATTCAGGGAGTCACCGGGTGTTGAAGTTTGACCCGGCTGGTGCACTCTTGCGGCAATGGGGCGGTGAAGGCCCTGCGGAGGGGCAGTTCAACTGCTACGAGGACAAGGGAACGATTTGTGGCCTTGCCGTTGATGGGCAGGACAATGTTTATGTGGTGGATAAAGGCAATTACCGTATTCAGAAGTTTGATGCTGACGGGAATTTTCTCTTGAGTTGGGGCAGCCAGGGGACGGGTGATGGCCAGTTTGTCCGGCCAATTTACGTGGCGGTTGATGCGCAGGGCCACGTTTTTGTAACCGATGACCGGAATCCTGTTGTGCAGAAGTTTGATGCCGACGGCGTGTTTTTAGGCAAGTGGGGTAGCCAGGGCGCAGCGGCTGGTCAGTTTTACCACGCCACAGGCATCGCGGTTGATTCTGAGGGCAATGTGTACATCTCGGATTATGAGAATCAGAATATCCAGAAGTTTGATAACAACGGCCGTTTCCTCCTCACCTGGAAAACCGGCACAAATGCACGAACGGGCACGCCCGAGGCCATTGCCATCGACGCCAACGATAGAATTTACGTGACTGACAGCGAGCTCAAGCAGGTGGAAATTTTTGATCAGAATGGTGAGACCTTGCAGACGATTGCGCTGCCGGGCCTGGGCCTCTTGAATCGAATCTCCCCTTACGGGATTGCTGTTGATTTGTCCGGTAATCTCCTGGTTACCGACAGAGCAAATAACCGGATTGTCCAATATGCAGTTCCTGTTTGGACAGAAATTACCGAGTGAAGAAGGTGCATAGCAAAAGGAAGGGTATGAAAACACACGATACGATTATTATCCTTGATTATGGTGCGCAGTATAGCCAACTGATTGCCCGGCGCGTGCGCGAAGCAAATGTGTATAGTCGCCTGGTTTCCTGGTCCACGCCAGCGGAGGAAGTGTTGGCCTACCAACCCAAAGGATTCATCCTCAGCGGTGGGCCAAACAGCGTGTATGATGAAGGTGCACCCACGCTGCCGGATTACGTGATTGAGAGCGGATTGCCGGTGCTGGGTATTTGTTATGGCATGCAGCTTTTGGCAAAGCGGTTGGGTGGCAAAGTTGGTTACAGCCAGCATCGTGAGTATGGTCCGGCCAGTTTGCATGTGGACCATACGGATGATCCGCTGTTCCGTGGCTGGCACGTGGCGGGTGTAGAGCCACACCAGGATCAGGTGTGGATGAGCCACGGCGACAAGGTAGAAGCGTTGCCCAAAGGTTTTCGGCCGTTGGCCCATTCGGATAATTCGCCCTTTGCGGCAGCGGCGGATGCGTCGCGCGGTTATTACGCCGTGCAGTTCCACCCGGAAGTTGTGCATACGACGCAGGGTGCGCGACTGCTGAGCAACTTTGTGCACCACATTTGCGGCTGCGGCGCAGATTGGAACCCAGCTAACTTTATTGATGAACAGGTGGGGCTGATTCGGGAACAGGTGGGAAACGGCCGTGTTGTTCTTGGTTTAAGTGGTGGGGTAGATTCGGCCGTAGCGGCTGCCCTTATCCACCGGGCGATTGGCGAGCAGCTGACCTGCATTTTTGTGGATCATGGCCTGCTGCGCCAGGGCGAAGCAGCGCAAGTTGTCGAGACATTCCAGCGTGAGCAAGGCATGAACCTGATTGCCGTCAATGCCGTCGAAGAATATTTAGATATTTTAGAGGGTGTGACCGACCCGGAGCAGAAGCGGCGCATCATTGGCGAGCGGTTCGTGCGCATTTTTGAGCGCGAGGCGAACAAGCTGGGCCAGATCGATTTTTTGGCGCAGGGCACGATTTACCCGGACGTGATCGAGAGCGCCGGTAAAGGCAAAAAGGATGCGCATGTGATCAAAACGCACCACAACGTGGGTGGCTTGCCAGATGACATGGATTTTGAGCTGGTGGAGCCGCTGCGCGAACTGTTCAAAGATGAGGTGCGCACAGTCGGTTCGGCGCTGGGCTTGCCAGACAGCATCATCTGGCGGCAGCCGTTTCCGGGGCCGGGGCTGGCGATACGCTGCCTGGGTGAGATTACCTGGGAGCGGCTTGAGCGGCTGCGCCACGCGGACGCTATTTTTGTAGAGGAGCTGCGCCACGCCGAAATGCTGCGGCTGGGCACGCAGCAGTCGTTTGCGGTGCTGCTGCCGGTGAAGAGTGTGGGGGTCATGGGCGACGGCCGTACTTACCAGGAAGTCATCGCGCTCCGAGCTGTAACTACCGAAGATTTTATGACGGCCGATTGGGCCAGATTGCCGTACGAGCTGCTGGCCAAAGTGAGCCGTCGGATCGTGAATGAGGTGGCGGGCGTGAACCGCGTTGTGCTGGACATCACCTCCAAGCCGCCGGGGACGATTGAGTGGGAGTAGTGCAACGAAACGGCCGTATTCTGCGTATGGAATCTTGTATATTTTGGCGATAAGCGTGAGCGAAAAATAAGCAATTCACGCTGTGATTTTGTAAAGTACAGGAGAGAAAATCATGGATTACGGAAATCTTTTCCGACGCAGTTGGGACATTGTTTGGCAAAACAAATACCTGTTCATCTTAGGCTTTTTGGCCGCCTTAGGCGGTGGTGGGAGAGGCAATAACTTTAACTACAGCTTCCCCAATTCAAGCAGCAGCGGTAGCCCCAACATTCCGGCAGACGCCTTTGCCGAATTTAGGGATTTTTGGGCGCAATACGGCGGTATGGTTCTGGGATTGCTGTGTTTCCTCTTCATCCTTGGGATTGTATTTTGGCTGGTTCGCTTGGCAGCTCAAGGTGGCTTGATTGAATCAGTGAATCGCATTGAAGCTGGCGAAAAAATGTCCTTTGGCAAAGCATTTTCGGCTGGCGTGGCCCGCATTTGGAGCCTTGTTGGTCTGAATTTGCTGCTGAATTTGCCATTCATTCTTGTTGGCTTAATTTTTGCTGGCATTAGCGTTTCCATCCTGGCGGCCGGTTCAAACAGCGGCATGTTTGCGGGAAATGCCAGCCCATTTTTCGGTCTGATGGCTTGTGTCGGCTTGCTTGCCTGTGTGTTGATTCCCCTCGGCATTGTGATTGCCATCATTCAACCATTTGCTCAGCGCGGGTTAATGCTAAAGCAGCTCGGCGTGGTTGAAAGTATTCGTCATGGCTGGCAAGTTGTGCGCGAAAACATCGGGGACGTTATTTTGCTAGGGGTTGCTTTCCTGATGATTGGGTTCTTGTTTGGCTTTTTGACGTTTGTGGTCACCGTTCCCCTCGCCTTTTTGGCGGCTGGACCCTTCATTCTGGATGCGATCCAGGGGAATGAGATTGCTTTTGGCGTGACCGAAGTAGCTTCGCTGGCTTTTGGTGGGATTTGCCTGGGGCTTCTGGCCGCAGCGGTCAATTCTGCTCTTACAACCTATCGTTCAGCGACGGTAACGTTGGCTTACCAGTATTTTGTGGAAAAACAAGCTTAGCAAATGACGTCAGACCTGCTCGCTCGTTCCCTGAAGCTGCTGCGGCAGAACCAGTTTTTCATCTGGCTGGGGCTGGGAATGAGCTTGAGCAGTCTGTTTGGCACTGGCTGGCGGCTGTGGCTGGCGCAAGTTGTTGATTTCGATTTTGCGCAGCTGGCCGGTTTGCAATCAATTGAGGCACTGCTGTTTAGCAGTGAAGTGGCACAAATGCAGCAGCTCCTGATTCGGGGGCTGCTGCTTGCGTTTGGGCAGTTTGTGCTCGTTTGGCTGGTGGCGTTGTGGGCCGAGGCGGGGGTAATAACGGCCGTTACCCATCACGCTTCCCAACCCATCACTCTGCGCCAATCACTCCGCTGGGGGCGGCAGTGGTTGGGCCGCTTCCTGGCCATTGATCTGCTGGTATTTTTCCCCTGGTTTCTCATCGCGCTGCTGATGTTTTTGGTGATGATTATTCTGGCGCTGGTGCTGGTCAGCTTTGCCCGCAGCGAACCAAGCGCGGGCGCGGTCTTACTCACCACGGGTCTGGGCGTGACTTGCATGATTGGTCTGGCTGGCTTGCTGCTGCCGGTGGGTTTAGGGTCGCTTTGGTATCGGCTGCTGGCGTTTCGTGAGGCAGTGCTGCATGGGGTGGAGGGGCGTACGGCCGCTCGCCAGACCTGGCAGCGCATCCGGCAAAATTTTGGCGATGTGTTTGTCCTGATTGTGGTGCTGTGGGGTGGGCCAACGATGCTTTTGGGAATCCTCAACTTCATCACCTCGCCGCTGCTCACCTGGCTGACGTCTTTGACCACCTCAGATACAATCGCGCTGCAAACAATGTCCTGGCTGGCAGTTACGGCCGTTTCGTTACTCGCGTGGCTGTTACGCGGCATAGTCACTGCCTTTGTGGCCATTGCCTGGACGCTGGCTTACCAAAATCTAAAGGAATAACCACAGATTTCACAGATTCCACTGATTTGTTTCTCTTATCTGTGTCATCTGTGAAATCTGTGGATGAAATAACTATGACACAGCGATTGGGGGTTGATACGGGCGGTACGTTTACCGATTTTGTCTGGCTGGGGGAAGACGGCCGTTACCAAATCCACAAGCAGCTCAGCACACCACAGGACCCATCTGAAGCGATTTTGTCGGGGATAGACACGATGGCCGTACCCGAAACCGCCGTTGTCGTTCACGGCAGCACAGTGGCGACCAATGCTCTGCTGGAGCGTAAAGGTACGCGCACAGCCCTCATCACCACCAAAGGCTTTGCCGATGTGCTGGCCATCGGGCGGCAAAATCGGCCCGACATTTACGCCCTGGTGCCACAAAAACCGCCGCCACTGGTGCCTGCGCCGTGGCGCTTGGAAGTGGGCGAGCGCGTTACCGCTAACGGTGTGGTGCTTCATCCCCTCAATTTGAATGAACTGCCCGCCATCTGGCAAACGCTGCAAGCGGAGCAAATCGAGTCGGTCGCTGTGTGCCTGCTGTTTTCCTTTTTGCATCCGCAGCATGAGCAGCAAATCCGCGAGTTTTTGCTGCAACAGGCGGGCGACACGCTGCACATTTCCCTCTCCTCAGACATTTTGCCCGAGTATCGCGAGTACGAGCGCACGGCGACGACGGTGATCAACGCCTACGTGGCCCCACTGATGACACGCTATTTGCGTCGGTTGGCCATCGGCGTAGAACCGCGCCGCCTTTCGGTGATGCAGAGCAACGGCGGTATTATTTCCGCCAGTACGGCGGGGGATCAGGCGGCGCGAACAGTGTTGTCCGGTCCGGCAGGCGGCGTGGTAGGGGCGCGTTTTGTAGCGGAACAGGCGGGCTTTCCCGACATCATCACCTTCGACATGGGGGGAACAAGCACCGATGTGGCCCTTTGCCCGGGCCGCTTGCCCACCACCGCCAGCGGCGAGATTGCTGGTCTACCGCTGCGCTTGCCCATCATCGACATTCACACGGTGGGGGCCGGTGGCGGCAGCATTGCCAGCGTAGACGCAGGCGGCGCGTTGCAGGTAGGGCCAGAAAGCGCGGGGGCATTTCCGGGGCCAGCTTGTTACGGCCGTTCCAAACAGGAGATTGGAGATTGGAGATTAGGAAATACACCACAATCTCCAATCTCTAATCTCCAATCTCCCTTACCCACTGTCACCGATGCAAACCTGGTTTTGGGTCGCCTGGATGCTGATCATTTTTTGGGCGGCGCGATGCGGTTAGACGAAACGGCCGCACGCGAGGCTTTAGCTGGTTTAGCGCAGAAAATGGATGTAGCTGATTTGGAAACGGCCGCTTGGGGCATTATTCAGGTGGCGAATGCCAACATGGAACGGGCCATTCGCCGTATTTCCGTAGAGCGTGGCTACGATCCGCGCCGCTTTACCCTGATGCCGTTTGGCGGGGCAGGGCCGCTGCACGCCTGCGAAATGGCCGAGAACCTGCAAATTCCCCGCGTGCTGGTGCCGCCGGTGCCGGGGGTGCTGTCGGCGCTGGGGATGCTGGTAGCTGCGCCCACCAAGGATTATTCGCAGACGGTGATGCGCACTGTGGTGGACTGGACTGCGGCGGACGAATCATGGTTAGCCCAAAAAGCCGCACCAATCGCGGCTCGGGCCATTGCTGACATGACCGCTGAAGGGCATGATGAGGCTGCGCTGACGTTAAGCTATCGGCTGGATATGCGTTACAAGGGGCAGTCGCATGAGCTGACGGTACCCTGGGTTTCAGGGCATGGTGTGGTGACGGAATTGTTCCATGCCGCGCACGAACAGCGGTATGGCTACCGGCTGCCAGATGGGGAAATGATGGAGGTGGTGACACTGCGGGTAACGGCCGTTGCCCCCGTCGAACCACCCCAAATTCTGCAAAGCCCACTGGGGACTGCCGATGCTTCAGCGGCAATTTTAGGGCAAAAATCTGTCTGGTTTGGGCAGCAGCCGCAGCAAACCACGCTATACGATCGGGGCAAGCTGCATCCTGGCCATCAGTTAAGCGGCCCGGCAATCGTGTTTCAGTACGATACAACGATTGTGATTCCACCAGGGTGGGAAACGGCCGTAGACCCATTCCACAACCTCATTTTGACCCGCAATCCGTAACCAGCGCCAATAATTCGGGCGGTACATTTTGCCAGGATCGCCAATCTGGCTGATAATGCAGGTTGGCTGGCCGCCGTGGCTTTGGTGAACTGTAGGGTGGAACGGCCGTAATTCACATACCAGGAAGAGAGAACGCGAGATGGCAGATAAATCACTTGATAAAGGTTCAAGTGGCGAAGATATTCGCTACGACCACAAATGGGGTTTTACCGATACCTACTTCAAAGTTAATCCAGATCACACGGTAACTGTGACCGGCAGCCGGTATGCGCTGTCTGGCACCGTGATGCATGAATTTTTGCCCTTTGTCGAGGAAATGCTCGACATCAAAATTGACTTCGACAACCTGAAACCGGAAGTGCAAAACAAGCCGGTTCCGCCAGCAAAGCTGAACGATGGTTTTTACCAGGCTGTGTTGGCCCAGCTTTCTGCTGATAAAGTTTCCACGGACAATCGCCAACGGCTGATTCATAGCCACGGACAAACCACCGCCGACGAAGTGTATAAAGTGCTCTATGGTGCGCTGGATCGCGTGGTGGATTTGGTGCTGTTTCCTGAGACTCAGGAAGATGTGGAGCTGATTATCAAGCTGGCCGGGCAGCATGATGTTTGCCTGGTGCCCTACGGTGGCGGCACGAGTGTCAGCTGCGCCTTGCAGCTGCCGGAAAACGAAACACGCTCCATTGTGTCGGTGGATATGCGCCGCATGGACAAAATTTTGTGGATTGATCACGAGAATTTCCGCGCTGGTGTGCAGGCGGGCATTTCTGGCAAAGATTTAGAGGAACGCTTGGAGCGCGTTGGTTACACCAGTGGTCATGAGCCGGATAGCCTGGAACTTTCTACGCTGGGTGGCTGGATTGCTACCAATGCCAGCGGCATGAAGAAAAACCGGTACGGCAATATCGAGGACATTGTGGAATCGGTGACGATGGTGACTCCGCAGGGTGTTATTGAGTCGGGACCAGCCATGCCGCGCCAGTCGTTGGGCATTGATCCGAAGCAAGTGGCGTTTGGTAGTGAAGGCAATTTGGGCATCATTACCAGCGCCGTGATTAGAATTCACAAGCTGCCTGAAGCAAAGAAATACGGTTCGCTGGTTTTCCCCACGTTTAAGCAGGGCACCGAATTTTTGTATGAACTCACCCAGACGGGCACGCTGCCCGCGAGTATTCGTCTGCTGGACAATATTCAATTTCGCTTTGGCTCGGCGCTTAAGGGCGAACCGACCCGTTGGGAAGCGATTATGGGTGATATTCAAAAGTTTTTCTTGCTCAAGGTGAAGAAGTTTGATCCCAATGAGCTGTGCGCCGCCACGATTGTGATGGAGGGAACGCAGGAACAGGTGGACTCGCAGGCCAAGCTGATTAACAAGTTGGCCAAGAAATATGGTGGTATCGCTGGTGGTGAAACGAACGGCAAGCGCGGTTACATGCTCACCTATGCCATCGCCTATATCCGCGACTTCTTGACCGATTTCCACATCATCGGTGAGACGTATGAGACGACGGTGCCGTGGAACAAGGTGCAGGCGGTGCTGGATTCGGTGGCCGAGCAGGTGTTTAAGAAGCACGCGGAATACGGTTTGCCGGGACGGCCGTATATTTCCCCGCGCATTACTCAGCTGTATCACACAGGCGTGTGCATTTACTTCACGCATGGGTTTTCGACGATGGGTGTAGACAATCCAGACGAGGTTTTTAGCGAGATTGAACATTCGCTGCGCGAAACCATCATGGCGGCAGGGGGATCAATTTCCCACCATCATGGCGTAGGTAAAATCCGCAAGGATTTCATGCCCTATACCATCTCACCTGCGGCGATTCAACTGGTGAAAGAAATTAAAAAAGCCAACGATCCGCAAAATATCTTTGGTATTCGTAACAACATTTTTGCCGAATCTACCAAAGCGGACTCTGTGGCTGAACCGAATTCGTAAAGGAGTTTCGTCCTCGTGACGAAGGAGTGTGAATGAATAACAAGACGTTGCGTAATGTTTTAATTGGCGCGATGGGCGTCCTGATTTTGTTGTTGGTTGTGGCGGCTGTCCTGCTGCTGCAAGAAGGCCAGGAAACGGCAGTTGCGCCCACAGCCGATGTCGTGGCTGATTTACCGACTGAATTGCCTGCGACCGAAACGGCCGTTCCTGCTGCGCCTACCGTTTTACCCCCGGCCGTTGTAGAGATTCTACCGACTAATACATCGCTGCCTTCCCCAACACCAACAGAGACGGCGCTGCCAACAGAAACGCCATTGCCGACCAGTACAGCAACGGCCGTTCCGCCGACGAATGTACCCCAGCCAACGGCCGTACCCGCCACTAGCACCCCCGTGCCGCCAACCAACACGCCTGTTCCCAGCGGCCCCCAGCCGACCAACGCCAATGGCCTGGTTGGCCAAAGTTTTGTGCTGCAAGACTGGCGCACTTCTCTAACACCAGGGGGGCAAATTTGGTATGAATGGCGGATTGGTAACACTTCCGGCGCGGGTGTACCTTATTCCACCATCGGTGTGATGCCTCGCCGTAATGGACAGGATATCGTGGCCTGGTATCAGAACAATTGGGGCGGTAACAATGACGTGATGCCACCAGAAGGGCTTAGCTGGCCGTCGTGGATGTCGATCCCGGAAACAGGCGATTACACACTGCGGCTGGTCGTTTGTTTTGATGGTTACCAGAACTGCTTGAGCGGCGGGGGGACTTTCCACACGCTATCACAGGAAATTCCGATTAGTATCCGATAAGTGGAGCGAAATTGAGAAAAAAAGCCATCCGCGCAGGATGGCTTTTTTTGTGTTCGTTTGGGGCTAGCTCGTTTCTTTGTTGGCAGTCAGCATGCTTTTGTTCTTCGCTAACATTTCCTCTCAATCATGTACAGCACCATTTCTAGAATGAACCGCTTGTCGTCGGAATCAGGTAGGTGCCCGTATGCCTTTTGGAATTCGTATAGCGCGGCTCCGGCAAATTGCCGCGCACATTGGCGGCCAAAGGCAATGCTGCCGTACTGTGTCATCCGGTCAAATATCCAATTTACCTGGCCCTCGGTGCGATCCTCTCGGCTGCGCGCCAGGATGGCTTGGAACTCTATTTTTTCTTGCGGCGTGCAGTGGTTGAGCAGGTGGATGAGCATGAGGGTGCGTTTGCCTTCCCACAAGTCGCCATAGATTTCTTTGCCGTAACGGCCGTAATCGCCCACCAGATTCAGCAAGTCATCCTGGATTTGGAAAGCTACACCTAAAAACCAGCCGAAGCGGTAGAACCGATCGGGATCGATGCCACCACCTGTCGCGGCCAGGCCACCAGCCCGGCATGGATAAATGCACGTGTACCAGGCTGTCTTTTTAAGGGCCATGCGCAGATAATCGCGGTCGGTTAAATCACAGGCGTTGTCGCGAATCCAGCCAAGCTCTAATGCCTGTCCTTCTAGCGTCTGACGCAGCATTTCCGAGCTTTCGTTGAAAAGCTGCCAGGCAAGGCGACCCCCCAGCACGGCCTGATTTTTCATCAGCACCTGTAAGCTGAGCAGATTTAGTGCATTGCCAATGTTGATGGCCACACCAACCCCGTGCTGCGCATGGAGCGTATTTGTGCCGCGGCGAAACACACTTTCATCCTGGATGTCATCGTGGACGAGAAAGCCGTTGTGAAAAAGCTCAATGGCTACGGCGGCGTTTAGCGCATTTTGGATGCGACCGCCGTAAGCCAGACACGTTGCCAGGCACAGCGCCGCACGCAATCCTTTGCCGCCGCGCTTGGGATAGTCGGGCAGCAGCTCGTAAAAATACCGCCTTGGTTCACGAGATGGCAGCACGGTTAGCAGGTTGTTGAGCGTTATTTCCCGGTAGTAGCCGAGCCGTTCCTCAAAGAAATCGAATTGGGTCATGATTTTGCGCTGTCTGTTGTTTCCGTAGTGGTGAGATTGGTCATTTGCATGAGGCGGTTGATGAGGCTTGGCGCGTGAGTGGCCGCGTTTAGCAGCACATCCACAGCTTCGTGGGCATCCTTTTGGAAGCGATGCGACAGTTCATCAAACTCAGATGAACGCATCTGGTCCACTTGCTCGCCGATGATGTTGACGACGTCATGGGCATCCTTGCGCAGCCGCACCAGGATGTCGTCAAAGGATTCAGAGCGCAGCTCGCCCGTTTCACGCATGCTTCGTTCTACTTCGCGTGCTGCCAGCAAGCCTACCGCCACCTCTTCTTCGAGAATAACGGCCGCTTTCTGGATCATGTCCGATGTGCTGGCACCAAATGCTTTTAGAATTTCTTCGCGGCTGGGCTGTTGTTCGGCCGTGCGATTGCGCTGAGATTTTTTCTGCTCACTCATTTTGTGTTACCTCCGGTTGTTGAATCGTTTTAGACAATTGCTCTATTAAACGATGCGCTTTCTCATTTTCCGGCGATGAAGATCAGGTCTTAGCGCTTCATTCAAGGCCCTTGACATCTGAAAAACTGACGCTATATTTGATACTAAATATCAATAAAGAGAAGTGAGAGAGGAAATTGGTAAATGAAAATTAACTATTTGCGTGTGATTTTAGGGCTGTTGGTCGTTGTTCTGTTTGGCTTTATTTTGGCGGGATGTTCCGCAAATCCGAGCGATGATGGCGCTGCGACCCCCGATGATCAATCAACTGATGAAGCGAATTCTGAGGATATGCCGGAGATGCTGTTGCTGCCTGACCTGGCTGCTGCGGAGCTAAACGGGCGACTGCTGCGTGTGGTGGCGACGACCAGCATTATTGGCGATGTCGTGGCCCAAGTGGGTGGTGATGCCATCGATCTGACCGTGTTGATGGGACCAGGTCAGGACCCGCACAGTTATGAACCAGCAGCACGAGATTTAACGGCCGTTGCTGAGGCCAACATCATCTTTGTCAATGGTTGGAACCTTGAAGAGGGTTTGGTAGATGCGTTAGTCAACATTGGCAGCGAGTCCACAATCGTGCCAATTTCTGCCAATATCACCCCGCTGGCTTTTGCTGAAGGGGAGCATGAAGAAGAAAATGAGGATGAGCACGATCATGGTAGTGCTGACCCACACGTTTGGTTCAGCGTGCCGAACGTTGAGCAATGGGTGGATAATGTGGTGCAAGTTCTTAGCGAGCTTGATCTAGCTAACGAAACCGTATATGCGTCCAACGCGGCTACTTATCTGGCAGAATTACAGGAGTTGGAAACCTATGCCGAGACACAGTTGGCGACAATTCCGGCCGAAAATCGGTTCTTGGTAACGAACCATGATGCCTTTGGCTATTTTGCAGAGACATACGGCTTTACCATTCTCGGCACAGTGATTCCAAGCTTGAGTACAGTGGCTGAACCCTCGGCGACTGACTTGACTGATTTGGTGTCAAGTATGGCAGCGCACAACGTTTGTACGCTCTTCACCGAAGCAACGGTGAATGACACATTGGCTCAAACGGTGGCGGGCGAGCTAGATAGCTGCGATACGGTGCAGGTGCTAAAGCTGTACACGGGGGCTATTGGGCCAGAGGGCAGCGGCGCAGATAGTTACATTGGCATGTTTCGTGCCAATGTGGATACCGTTGTGACAGGATTGCGATGATGGGAAACGGCCGTAATGAGGAAATTCAACTTGAAGTCTCAAAAAGTGTTTAAAAACACATGTAGGAAGATAATTTCCAGGTCATAAGTAAAAAAGAAAACAAAACCCATCTGGCTTGTCTGACAAATAGTGAGGCTGACGGAACCCTTGCTACGGGTTCAGAAAATAGGCAGGCATAGGAAATGTCTTCAACGAGAAATGGTTAGCGCCATCATTTAAGTTACGAGAACCAGCACCAGTTGGCGGGTGATGTTTGGTGACATACCCCTCGGGCAAGCTGTTTATGCCTAGTTCCGCAACTTAACTGACTATGGTACTTGGCAGCGCATGAACAATAGACTGCACTCACAGCTAAGAGTCAAGATGGAATGTTATCCCAATCATCCACCCTGGTCATTGATTCTAAGTTGATCAAGACGACAGGACAAGAGGACCACGAGGTTACGATGGAGGCAAACGGCAAACGATGCAAGCGATAAATTGATGTAGACACACTGGGATATCTCATTCGGGTGATGGACCATATCGCCAGCTGGAGTGGCGTTTTGTCATTTGCCATCGGATTTTGATGTTGATAATGAAATTGTCAAACGAACGGGCAAAAGATTTGAGATTCTACTGCGAAGGTGGATAGTCGAAGCACTTCGCCTAGTTTGGTAAGTATCGACGGTCGAGCAAGGGTTTCTGAAGCATTCATTACATAGCTTCTGTTCATTAGCTTAAGCGTCGCCTAGCTGATGACCTTTACAGTTTGCCAAACTACAGTAAAGCTTACGCCTCCGTAAATTTCTCTTGCAACTCCCTCTTGAGAAATTTTCCAGCCCCAGAGATAGGTAGCTCCGCTAAAATTTCGACGCGCTTGGGCACCTTGTACGGTGCCAGATTGTCCCGCATTTGCTGCATGAGCTCATCAGCAGGGCAATCAGAATTTGGCTTAAGCACCACGCAGGCGAGACCAACTTCCCCCCACTTCGGGTCTGGCAAGCCCACCACGGCGCACATATGCACGGCAGGATGTGCGTACAACACCTTCTCGATCTCCGCTGGGTAAACGTTTTCGCCACCAGAGATGTACATATCTTTCTTGCGATCTTTGATGGTGAAGTACCACTCTTCATCATGGACGGCCAAATCGCCCGTGTGGAACCAGCCGTCGTCATCAATTGCTTCCGCCGACGCTTCTGGATTGTTGAAGTAGCCAGACGAGGCGCTGGGACCTTTCAACACTAGCTCACCAATCTCGTTGGGGCCGAGTGGTTGGTTGGCATCGTCCACAATGCGCGCATCCACAAAAAAGTTGGGCCGTCCAATGCTGCCCGCCTTGCGAATCGCGTCATCGGCCGCGAGGGCAAAGATGCCGGGGCCAAATTCGGTCATGCCAAAACCCTGCTTGAACTTGATTTGCTTCTCGCGGGTGTATTTTTCCACCAGGGGCACGGGCAGCGGTGCGCCGCCGCTGGTGCAAAAACGGAGACTAGTAAGTACGGCCGTTTCCCAATTCTCTGCCTGCGTCAACAGCTGATACATCGTGGGCACGCCCGCAAACACCGTCACCTGCTCCCGCTCAATCAAGTCCAGCACCTGCGCCGGATCAAACTGGCGCAGCAGAATAATCGTGCCGCCTAAAATGATTTGCGGCAGCGTGTAGACAAACAGCCCGCCCGTGTGAAATAGCGGAAAGACATTCAGGTACACGTCGTCGTGGTGTAGGTCGTGGATGACAGTGTTGAGCGTGTTCCAGGCAATCATCCGGTGGCTGACCTGTGCCGCTTTGGGCAAACCCGTCGTGCCACCAGTGAAGATGAGCGCGGCAATGTCTTCTTCGGTGAGTGTGGAGGTGGTAAGGCTTGTCTCCGCCCCAGCCGCCATCGCCTCCGCAAACAAGATGCTGCCCGGCACGCCCGCTCCTTCCACATGCACAAAATGGGTCAGCGAGGCCGCCTGTTCGTCATTTTGCAGATTGGTCACCGCCTCACTGAACTCATCCGAATAGATAAGCACCTTCGGCGTGGTGTTGGCCATAATTTCGGCCAGTTCCCGCCAATGCAGCCGCCAGTTCAATGCGGTGTGAATCGCCCCCAGCTTACCGCAGGCAAAAAAGGTGTCCAGATGTTCCACGCCGTCCCGCGCCAAAATCGCCACACGGTCGCCCTGGCCAATGCCCGGCTCGGTTTGCAGCCAGTTGGCCAGCCGGTTGGCCCGCCCATTCATTTGGGCGTAAGTCAGATGCAGTTCCGGCTGCTTCCCCGCGTCCACAATTGCCAGTTTATCCGGCGAATAGATCGCCCGTCTTCCCAGGTAATCGCCGATGTACATTTCGGTAATCCGTTATCGGTGAACGGTAATCGGTGAACGGTAATCGGCTGCTTACCGATTACGGGTGACCGATTACCGATTACCGGCTAAACAGTCCAGTTCCATACGTTGCAGGCCATCGAAATGCCGCCGCCGCTGGCGATGAACAGCACCTTGTCGCCTGGCTTGGGGCCTTTGCCTTCTAAGATGGCATCGTCTAAAGCCATGGGGATGCAGGCGGAGCCGGTGTAGCCCCACTTGTCCATGATCCAGTGCGTTTTTTCCAGCGGCTGCTCCAGAATTTCCATGATCTGCTTGATGGTGTTCAGGTTGAGTTGGGTGAAGTAGTAATAATCAATCTCGTCGAGCGTCAACCCCGCTTTTTCCACCGTGCCTTTGATGAGCGGCGGCCAGTTGTCGGAGTTGAAGGTGGCGGGGAAGCGCTTGACAAACTGCACGCGGGGGATGCCGCCGTTTTCACTGGCTGGGGTCACCGGGCAGGCCACGCCGCCGGTGTAGATGCCCAGCGCGTCATAAAAGTCGCCGCGCGCCAATCGTTTGCCCGCCAAAAAGCCGGGCTCATCGCTAACGCTTACCATCACGGCTCCGGCTCCATCGGCAAAGAGGGTGCAGGTTTTGTGGTCCGTATAGTCCACAAAGCGACTCATGCCGTACGCGCCCACCACCAGCACATTGTTGGTCTCGTCGTCGGTGGTGATGAAGCGAACGGCCGTTTCCAAAGCCGTTACCCAGCCCGCACAGGCGCAGTTCACATCGAAGGTGCCCGCGTTCATCGCGCCCAGCTTGGCTTGCAGCACGGTGGCCGTCGCCGGACTGAAATAGTCGGGCGTATCGGTGGCCACAATGATGAGATCGATATCTTCGGGCGTGAGGTTGGCCCGCTCCAGCGCTTCGTGGCTGGCGTGCAGGCACAAATCGCTGGTGGTTTCGTCTTCGGCCATGATGTGGCGCTCTTTGATGCCCACGTTTTTTACGAGCCAGGCGTCAATGTCCCGCTCGGGGAAAAGTGCATCAAAGTAAGCGTTGGTCAACACTTTTTCCGGCACATAACGGCCGGTGGATAGGATTTGAGCGTATCGAGTCATAGTTTTTTTGTAATCCGTTATCGGTGAACGGTAATCGGTGAACCGCAATCGGCTGCTTACCGATTACGGATAACCGATTACCGAATACCGATCAGGTTCCAATCACAATCCCGCCATCCACGCGGAGGACGGCACCGGAGATAAAGCTGGCCTCGTCGGAGGCGAGGAACGCGTAAGCGTTGGCGATGTCGTCTGGCTCACCAAGACGTCCAATTGGGGTGTGGCCGCGCATGCCGTCGAGCACTTTTTCGGGCATTTTGGCGACCATTTCTGTGGCAATGAAACCGGGGGCGATGGCGTTAACGCGAATGCCGTAGCGACCCAGTTCACGCGCCCATGTTTTGGTCATGCCCACAACGGCCGCTTTTGTGGCTACATAGTTCGTCTGACCAAAATTACCATCGAGGCCCACCACGGAAGAAGCGTTGAGGATGACACCGCCACCCTGCTTAATCATGAACGGCGCGACCGCCTGGGTGCAGTTGAAGACGCCCTTGAGGTTGACGTTGATGACCAGATCGAAGGCATCTTCGCCCATTTGGCCTACCAACTCGCCTTCTTTTACCTTCACCAATTGGGCATCGCGGGTGATACCGGCGTTGTTGACGAGAATGTCGATACGGCCGTACCTGGCCACTACATCCTCCAACCAACTTTGCACCGCCTGACGATCGGCAACATTTACGGCCGTAAAAGACGCTTTCTCGCCCAATTCGGCCACCAGCGCCTGTCCGTCTGCTTCGTTGAGATCACAGATAGCGACCTTGGCACCTTCTGCGGCAAATTTTACGGCCGTTGCCCGACCAATCCCCGCTGCGCCACCCGTAATGACACAAACTTTGTCTTGAAATCGCATGAAGTTCAGCTCCTGTTTGTAAAAATTGTAGGAGCAAAAGTGTAACACAAGGGAGTTGCAAAAGAGGAACACGAGACTGGTGGCAAGTATGCAAGTTGCAGGTAGCAACTGTTTCTATTGACAAGGCAAACCTGCCACTTGCAACTTTTCACTTGCCACCAGCTTCCCCAGCCACTTGCAAACTCAATTTCTTGCTCTATAATTCCACCTTGCTCGGGGCATGGCGCAGTTTGGTAGCGCGCTTCGTTCGGGTCGAAGAGGTCGTCAGACCAAATTACTCAATTCGCCAATCATTTTTTCGACCGTGATACAATTGGCGTAACAATCTTATATTCGGGGCATGGCGCAGCTTGGTAGCGCGCTTCGTTCGGGTCGAAGAGGTCGTGGGTTCAAATCCCGCTGCCCCGACAGATGTAAAAGAAGGCCGTTTCTCAGGTGAGGAACGGCCTTCTTTGTTGCTTTGGGAAAGGTTGATTACACATGCGGGAGTGAAGGGACACACTTTGTCAAGTGCCAATATCAAAGAGTAGGCGAACAACAATGGCGGTGCCACATCCAATTTTGGCCCGTGGAAAGAAATTATTTGCGATACCAAGGCAACCTGTCTCTCCAGCCAAGAACTGTACTAAATCAAACTATCTTCTACTAACGTTTTGGTTTGCGGCGTAATCGCCGCTGTTTCAAGTGATATGCTTCATCATACACCTCCCTTGTTTGCCACAATTTCCAGCAAATTGCCAACCAACGATTGGCCAAGCGACGATAGGCATCATTATCGCCATGACATCGATTGCGGACTTCTAGCCAATAGGCATTAGCCCAGGCTGACTGTCGCAAGGAACATCGGGCCCATTGCTGCACAATTTGGCGAAACTCAATATCGCAGGCGCGTCTAAATTTCACAATGCGCTTCTGGCCACTCTGGTCCGTGACTGGACAGGTACCAGCTAATGCTTGGACACTGCCAGCCGTGGGGAAGCGGGCCCGGTCATCGCCAAACTTGGCCAACAGGGAGGGAGCTAGCAAATCGCCCGCTCCAGGAAGCGAAGCGAAAATATGCTGGTCGGGATGATCCTGAAATAGTGCCTTCAGCTCTCGTCTGAGACGGCGAATCGTTTGCAGCAAACCCAACAGGTCATTGGCTAACATCCGGCCCTCTTCCTGGTAGACGGCCACGGTGTCCAGGCTGGCTTCTGGCTGCACTTTCTGCAGCTGAGCATACTGCTTCGGTAGCCACCGTTTGGGGTAACGATGTAGTCGAGCAAAAGCCACAAACTGTTCATAACTTATAGCTTGGGCTGCTTGGGGGGTGTTGTATTGGGCAATGAAGGCGACGGTGATTTGCGACTGCAACCCGTCAAACAACGCCAGTGCTCCAGGATAATAGCGCAGCAAAACGGCGCGTAAGCGCTCAGTCACCCGGCGAATTCGCTTGGTCATGTGGTGAATTAGGCTTACCTTTGCCTGAATCTTACGTGTCTGGAGGCTGTCCGGGTGCCAGGGTTGCAACCGCGCCAGGTCTGTGCGCAGCAAGTCAGCCAGCAACCTGGCGTCGCGTTCGTCTGTTCGCACTTGCCTGTTGCCGTACCGGCCGCGGCTGCTCTTAACTACCGAAGGTGGGATGACATAGACTTGCTCGTATCCTTGCCCCCATAAATAGTCGATTAGCAAGTTGTGGGCTGTTTCTAAACCCACCAGGCAGTCTGCTGTGGCAACGTCCAATTGTTCTCTGGTTTTATTCAGTTTTTCAAATCCACTTGCTTGATGAGGAATGGTTAGCCGGGCGATGATGCTGCCGGCTTCGTTGATGAATGCCACATCATGTTTTTTTACACTCCAGTCGATCCCCATGTAGACGCTCATTATTTGCTCCTTTGCGTCCTGACTGGAGCCCGTGAGCCTGGGCACAAGCTACCGTACACCTCTTAGGGCAATAGTGATTGCGCAGAACAATCACGATGCATCACACTCTTAACGGTGCCGCTTGGCGCACCTAGGGGGACCGTCCCATCGCAGCGCTCGCAGCGCGATTCGCTCGTAGTCCTCAAACCCCAGGTGGAAGGCAAACGGGGTAGACAGGTTAAGGATTGGTATCGTTGCCTGTTCTACCCCGTTTGGCACCTCTACTCAATAGTAAAGTAAGAGGACTCGCTCACTCATGTGTACAAGGTTGATGGTAGTTTTCTGGCCAAAGCATATTGCTAAAAGTATTTTTCTGACTATGCATACGCTTGCTAGTTCTATCATCAGGCCATCCGATTAATAATGGGTACCAAGTTCTGATCTAACATTGAGATTCAATACCCTGCCCTGCTCTTTATTCTTGATAACCGCGATCTCTCAGTTGTGCATATGTAAATGCCCTACATGACAACGAAAATTTTAAAGTTCAAATATCTGGATATTTACTTGCAGAAAACCTGTTTCTGTAAAGCAAGAAGTTGCAGAAACATATCCCCTATAAGTTAGTGCTGACTTCTACCCTCCGGCAGCAGAAGAAACGGCCGTTTCCCATTATCTTGCAAGGGTCACTTACCTATTTCTGTACCGGAGGTTTTTAATGCAACGTCTTACTGTCAAAGATACAAACTATCAAACTAGGCCGAATTGGGGGGAAACGGCCGTTTCTATCCGACAGGCCACCCAAGCTGACGCCCCAAGCATTGCTAAGATGGGATACCAGCTTGTGGCCGCTGCTCATAAAGGTGCACTGCCTGCTGCTGACTTGAATCTGTACCTTCACCAAGCATTCAATCTGGCTCAGGTTAACCAGGAACTGGCGCAGCTCGACGGCCGCTTCTACTTGGCCGAAGTAGCGCAAGCGGTTGTGGGGATGGTGAAACTCAGCCCTGGCTCACCAGCGGAGGCGCAGTTTGGCGAAAACCCTATTGAACTATCGCGACTATATCTTAAACAAGTTTGGATTGGTCGGGGCGTGGGGCAGGCATTGATGCAGCACGCACTTTTGGAGGCAGCCAAAAACCAGCATGATTTTTGTTGGCTGATGGTGTGGGCGGGCAACCGGCGAGCCATAGACTTTTATAGACGCTGGCAATTTACTATTGCTGACAGAATTCACTACCCCATTGGGCGAACCAGCCTTCCGGCCTACCTCATGATCCGCAGCGTTGAAGCATAAAGTCAGGCTGCGATTCTTCGGTGAACCGTTGTGAAGAATCGCAGCTTATTCCACGCCGTTTTTTACGGCATACAGAGCCGCTTGGGTGCGATCAGACACTTGCAGCTTGCCCAAGATTGTAGAAACATACCCTTTTACCGTGCCCTCCGTTAGATGCAATTCGGCCGCGATTTCCTTGTTGCTGTGGCCCTGGGCAATAAGCCGCAAGACGTCCATCTCGCGCTCGGTGAGGCTGGTGAGCAGGTTTTCTGGTGGCGGGGCGATCATTTGCTGCATCAGCTGCCGCTGCGCTTCTGGATGCAGCGTGGGTTCGCCGCGCGAGGCAGCTTGAATGGCCCGCAGCAAATCCGCTTTTAGCACATCCTTTAGCAGATACCCAACCGCGCCAGCCTGAATGGCAGCTGGTACACGCCGGTCTTCGGCAAAGCTGGTAAGCACCAGCACCTGGCAGGCAGGATTTGCCGCCTTGATTTTGGCCGTAGCGGCAATGCCATCCATTTCGGGCATCATCAGGTCCATCAAAATAACATCTGGTTTGAGGAGGGGCACGCGGGTCACCGCTTCTGCGCCGTTGCTGGCCTCGCCTACAATTTCAATTTGGCTTTCTTCACCAAGCAGCATAGCCAGACCCTCGCGCACAATGGCGTGATCGTCTACGATCATGACTTTGATAGGTGTGCTCATTTTGTTTCTCCATTTGTGATGGGCAGCCACGCTTCTACGGCCGTTCCTTGTCCCAACACACTATTTATCTGCAAACGGCCGTTCAATGACTCGGCCCGTTCGCGCATGGTGCGCAACCCCAGGCCGCCGCCATTGGGTTCCTTGCCCGGCAGCCCGGCAAACCCCGCACCGTCATCTTGAATCTTTAGATGAACGGCCGTTGCCGTCATCGTTAAACCAATCGCTACTTTCTTTGCCCGGGCGTGCTTAATGACGTTGTTGAGCGCCTCTTGCGTGATGCGGAACAAGGCAATCTCGATTTCCAGCGGTTGGGGCTGGTACTGCTTTGCCTCCAGCCCGATTTGCAATGTGTCTAGCTTCAGCGATTCGATATGCCGTGCCAAGGCTGTAGTCAGGCCATCTCGGCGCAGGCGAGTGATGCCGGGCAGCGTGACGCCCGTCTCCGTGGGCAATGGCGGCGGTTCTGAAGAGCGCAGCTCAAACAGCAGCGCCCGCATCTCCGCCAGGGCGCTCTGGCTCAGTTCCAGCACCCGGTTTACCCGCGTTTCGCCCTCGGCTGGATGGCGCTGCCAGGCGGGAGCGATGGATTGGGCCACCAGCGTCATGCTAAAAATGAGCTGGGTCACAGAATCGTGCAGTTCGCGGGCCAACCGCTGCCGCTCATGCAGTACGGCTACCTCCTGGCTGCTTTGCACCAAAAGCAGCTGCTGCCGCCGGGTGTCGATAGCTGTGGCCAACTGGGCGGCAGTTACCTGGTAGGGCCACAAATCGCTTTCCTGCCAACGGTAAACATTAGGGTAAGTCAAAATGACGACGCCAATGCGCTGGCGTCGCACGATCAGGGGAATCATGGCCAATGCCGGACGACCGGACTCGGATTGCAGCCGCCGCAGTTCTTCGTTGGCACGGGGGTCGGTGTGTACATTGCCAATTAGCACTGTTTGGCCCTGATCCAGCAGCGGGTCTAGCCCATCACGGATATAGGCAAACCGCTTGTGGATCAATTGTAAATCTGCATCAGGCGACCAAACACCGCGTACAGTGACAGCCGTTCGTTCCCCAAAATCATTAAATTCATACAGCGCCACTGTGCAAACGTAGCGACCGCGCACAGCCACATGCTGCAAATACGCCTCGATGACATCGTCCACGTCGAAGGCGTTTGTCATGCGACGGCTGGTTTCATACAAAAGTTGCGTCTCTGCCAGATTGCGCTGCATTTGGTCAAACAGTCGGGCGGTGGTGATGGCCGAGCCGAGCTGCCCGCCCACAATTTCCAGCACGGCCACATCTTCTTCATCAAAGAGGATGTCTGACTCCACATTCAGCACGCCCAACAGTTGGTCGGCGACTACCACCGGGATGGCAATCATTGACTGCACGTTATCGGCGCCAGGAATCCGTTTGTAGCGCGGATCGTTCATGGCGTCGGTGGTGATCACCGGTTGGCAGCTGCGGGCGGCTGCCCCAATGAGGCCCTCGTGGATGCTTTGGCGGTAGTTGTCAGGCAGCAGGTTGGCATATATGCCGCTACGGGCGACCAAAATCAGCATTTCCGGGTCATCTTCGTCTGGCATCAAAAAGCCTGCGTGGGCAAAATCCAAATGTTCGCGAACGGCGGTAACGGCCGTTTGCAGCAAATCATCCAGCGCCAACGTGCTGCTGATAATCTCGCCGATGCGGGTGAGCGTTCGCTGGCGTGCCGCCCGGCGCTTCTCGGCGGCAAACAGGCGGGCATTTTCGATGGCGATGGCCGCATGGCGGGCTAACTGCGTTAGCAGTTCCACATCCTGTTCAGCAAAGCGGCGGGGCGGATCGGCCCCAATGCCAAAAAAGCCGATCATCTGATCGTGCCAAAAAATGGGCAGGCCGATAACGGCATCCTGCATCAAATCTGTTTGTAACGGGGTGTCAAGTTCGCCATATTGCCCCAAAATGAGCGGCTTTTGGCTGGCCAGCACCTTGCCCGCCAATCCCACACCAGACGACATTTCCGCGCCAAGCTCGTCAGGCGGCATCTGGAAGACGGCTTCGGTGCGTACCAGTTGGCGCTCTTCATCCACCAGACCAATGGTGCCACGATCGGCATCGAGCAGTTCGCAGGCGTGCTGGACAATGCGGGTGAGCAACGGCCGTAACTCCAACTCACTGCTAATCGATTCAATGATCGCCCGCAATGTCTCTTGTTGGCGTAAGATTTTTTGTAAATCGGCCGTTTTAGATTCAGACATGTTTTAAGCTTACCTTGCACAGTAGTTATCGGGCAAATCCGAGTTGCTTTTTAGGGATAAGACAGCCTTTTGCGCGGTGTTTTTGCGCTTTCATGATAAATAGCCTGGTCCGCCTGAATTTGTGATACAGACCACAATGACCAATATCATTAACAGCAACCAAAGCCAAAAGATAATCCGGATCATATGTTTAACATTAAACTTCATTTGTACCATCCTCAATCAACCACATTTGCGACCTGAACAATAGAAAATACTCCTTGCGAGACGGAAGAACCACCTGCAATCGTTTTTTTGTGGTTTATTTAGAGTAAGGGGAGACGGCCGTTGCTACAGCCAACAGAGGTAAGACATTCAGATGTCAAAAGAAATAAAAAACCCCTAACGAAAGTAGGGGTAGAAGTAGCGAATGGATCAACAAGTTATAGCTTATGGCTGCGCCGCCTGTCCTGAATTGGGGTCAATCATCAACGAGGACGTGTCTACCACTTCAAAATTTGCGCCAGTGATACCATCCCATTCGTGCAGCATGTCGTTGTCCCAGCGTGCATCCGGCACGCCGGAGATGTACCAGGCAGAGCCATTATCCGCCAAAATAAGGCCGTACGTTTTGAACGCCTGCAAAATCACCTGGATTTCTGGGGAAAAGCCAGAAATATCGTAGTCGGCGCGCAGGCGCAGGCGTAATCCCATTGGCGGGTAGTTGCTGCCGGTTAAGCTGGAGGCATCGTGCCGGGCGGGCCAAAGGTGCGTCGCCTGTGTTTGCGGGGCCGTAAAGCGAATGGCGTGGCGAATTTCCCCGCTGGCCACTTCATCGTACCGCACCAAGCCGGGCAGGATGGGCAGTCCCGCGGCATCGGCCGATGTCCAACCATCGGGGCGTAAATCGTGCGAACTCAAATCATAAACGGCTCCGTTTCCTGCTTCCCAGCTACCGCCGCCCTGCGGAAAAGCATAATACATTTCGTAAAGGACACAGTTGTCGCGATCCAAAACGATGACGTGCCGGTCGCCGTCGGCATCGGGGCCGCCTTCAACAGGTGCATCGGGCGGGATGGGGTACGGGCCATCGTCGCTCTGCTCTGGCCACCAGATAAAGGTGACAGGCACCAGCGGCTGACTGCCGGGCACATCCACGTAGGGAATGCCAATGGGGCTGTTGGAACCAGGCGGCCAGACGCCGGAGCCAAAGTCGGCGTGTAGGCCGCGGCTGGCCCCGATGGCGCTGATGTAGTTGGCCGAGTTAGGATGCACGGGTAACTTATCCACGGGCGTGTTCCAGATGTTGTCGCCGGGGAAGATGTCGCAGCCTGCAATTTGGGGCGGGGGCGTGCCTGGTTTTGTGGTGAGGGGCAGGTAGATGTCATTACTACCCGTGGGGCTGGCGGTGGCGCGTTGGTAAATGACAACAGCCATTCCCATAACGATGACAAACAGCCCCAGAAAAACAATCGTCTGTTTAAGCGAAAATTTCGTCACAAAATATCTCCTTTACACGCTTTTTAGCTGCCCAAAGGATTGGAAAATAAAATTTGGGCTAATGCAAGTGGCGAAAAAGATTGGTCAAATCTGTGTTTGCTATGCTTCACTAAAAATGGATTCAACCAGCGCAACCTGCTTCCTGTCAGAAGAGATCTGCGCCTTGATTCCGAAGGGAATAATAAACTGGGGATCGGTGTGCCCCGCATCGAAATCGAGTATGATTGGCATATCCGAACGGCCGTACTCTTCAACAACAACTTGTTTCACGACTGTATGCAGCGCCTGTTTTTGTTCCTCTGTGTAACCATACGGCCGTCCCAAAACCAGCCCTTGAATTCGGTCCAAGATTGTTTGTGTACCGTAGTTTCTCAGCATTCTCATGATCAGGTGCGGCGCTGGTGCTTCTTCGGAGGTTTCCAGAAATAGAAACTTGTCATCAAAAAATGGACGCTTTGGCCAAAAATCAGTCCCCTTGAGAAACTCCAGAACTTCAATACAGCCGCCCCAGAAATAACCCTGATTGTCTTCAGCTTTTTGTAACCAATCCCACCCTGGATTCTCTGTTGCTACGTTTGTTTTTCCCAGATTTTCGGGAACAGTCCAGTCTGGATAGCCCTCTGAATATGAGTCGTAAGGCATGTAGGCATAAGTTCGTTGCGTTCCAAACAATATTTCAACAAGGTGGGATTTGTACTGGTTGCCCAATGATTCAATCTGAGCGATTCCGGCCATGATGGCTGGCCCATGAAACGTTACCAAACCTTGAGAGGCGAGAAACGAAAGAAGCGTTGTGGTATCTGAATACCCCATGAGCATTTTGGGATTGGCAAGAATATGTTCGATATCCAAATATGGCAGAATTCGCACCGAGTCGTCCCCACCAATCGAAGCAATGATGCCGGCGATTGAGTCGTCTGCAAACGCGGCGTTGATATCCTCCGCGCGCAGTCTGGGCTCTTTTGCCAGTTCATCCGGGTGCATTCGGGCGGTGGGAAATTCAACAGGTTCAAGTCCCAGCTGCGTTTGAAGCATCGCCAATCCAGTTTCATAGATGGCCGGAAAAACATGGGGCCCACCCCAAGAGGGAGAGATGATGGCCACTCTGTCGCCCCGGCTTAGTTTTTGTGGACGCTTGAATTTTGACATTTCACACTCCTAGCTGAGTCGTGCTTAATGGGTAATAGCGTGGCAGGTTTGTTGCAGAGCCGCCGCAAAATCCACTCGCCCGGCCCATTTTTGACATTGTTGTTTGGTTTGCGCTGATTGCAGTAGGTGGTCTAGTTTGGCGGCAACGGCCGTTGCCACATACGCATTTGGCCGCAGTACATCGGCCACGCCCAACTGTTTTAAACGACGGGCATTGTCTGGCTGGTCGTGGCTCATGGGCATCACCAGCTGGGGGACGCCCGCTGCCAACGCTTGAGCCACCGTGCCAATGCCGCCGTGATGCACCAACGCCGCCGCGTGGGGCAGCAGCAAACTAAACGGAACGTATGTTACGTGCAGCACCGTTTCCGGCAGGTTCGCTGGAATTTGGGTTGCGTCCCTAGCAACGAGCACGGCGCGACGGCCGAGTTTCTGGGCCGCCGCCGCCGATTCGGTAAAAAAGCGTGCACCGTGCCGCATGGCGCTGCCTGCGGTGAAAACCAACGGCGGTTCGCCATTTTGGAGGAATGCAGCGAGTTCTGAGGGTAGAACGGCCGTTTCCCCACCATCAAAGCGCACAAATCCAGTTAGCTCAATTTGCGGCGGCCAATCTGGCTGCGGTGGCGCAAACCAGTCGGGGAACAGCCCGATGCTTTTGAGCGGGGAATGAAAGCTCTCCCCTAAAAAGTGGGATTGCGGCGGCAAGCCAAGTTCCCGACGGACAGGGTTAACTTTTGCCCCAATCGCCCCGTCGATGAGGAGCGCATCTAGCAAATTGAAGTAGCCACGCTTGACGGCAGGCGGCAGCCAACCAGGCAAGGCGCTTGTACCGAGCGGCGGCACATCATACGCTGTGCGGAAAAGCGCGGGCTGCAAATGCAGCGATAGCCAGGGCAGCCCCAGCTTTTCGTAGGCCAGGCGGGCACCGTACATGAAGCCGCTGGCAGCCACCACGGTGCTGGCCGGGTCAAACTGGGTGAGGCTGTCGTACAACGGCCGTATAAAAGGTCCAATTGAATAATCTACCAGCACCTGGAATGATTTTGTCGGATGCCACAGGTCTGGATTTTGGGTAATTTGCAGATATTGTTCCGCGCTGCCCAGCTGGATAAAGTCCAGCCCATTCTTAATCACCAGCGGCTGGTAATGGGCGTTGACAGCCAGGACGGGTGAATGCCCGTTCTGTTTTAACCCTCTGCCCAGGGCAATGAGCGGATGAATGTCGCCTGCACTGCCAACGGCCGTTAACACGATTGTTTTTTTCATATTACCTTTGTCCACTCAACTGGTCGGCCAATGCCAAAAAGGTAAACAGATTGGCCATCTTTTGCATCTCGATCCGGGCCCAGGTTTTTGTGCTGTCTCTGGTCCAGATTCGGAAATATCCCTTGTAGGTGAGCCTGGCTTCCTTAAATTTGGACCAGGGTAGATGGGAACGGCCGTTCATAATGCCGTCGGTGGTTACGCTGAGCGGGCCAAATTCCACAGCCATCCCCGCATTCAGCTTGGTAAAAGCGTGGGCCAACTGACGACGGGTGACTTCTTGCTGAATGGTGCGGGCCAGCTGGTCGGGATTTTCCAGATTGCCCGGTGTCAAATTTAGGCGCATGGTTTGCCCATGAGTGTCTTTCAGCGTGTAATTATAGAACGAGGCGCGGATTTGTCGGTTGTAGGTAACAATCACATCCAGATTTTGGATTTCGTCCCAGCGCATGGTGGTGGAACGGCCGTTTTTGTGCATCGTCAGCCCGTCTTGGTAAACCTGTACTGCCATATCCTTTTCTTGGCGATGGGTCCAGATGGCCCAGCTGCCGCCCGCGATGCTCAGTAAGCCAACGCCACCGCAAAACCCTACCACAGAACTGCCTGTTTCGGAAACGGCCGCAAGGACGCCTACAAGTAGGCCAATTACGCCGAAAACAATAAAAACAATGCCACTCCACAAATTCCCTTTGCTGCGCGCTTTTGTGGCGCCAAACTTGGCAACAAAGGTGCCCAATGGGGAACTAAGATTTGCCGATTGATTCATTACATTACTCACTTTTATAACTCCTAAAATGTTGTCGGAGAAGTTCAACTTTTCAAAAAAGTTGAACTTCTAAACATTAAATTTTGTTGTTACGATCTTTTTGCCTGCGCCCAATGCAGCAGACCGCCCACCAGGGCAAACAAAATCAGGTGGCCACAATAGAGCCACAGCGTCACGCCACTGCTTACTGCCTGGCGGTAAACCAGCACCATGAGCAAATCCAGGCCAGCGGCGGCAATCATCAAGTTAGGAATCTGGTAGAGCCGCTGCCAATCCCGTTCTATCTGGAACCAAAGCAGCCCCACGCCAAATGCACCAAACCAGGCGGCAAAGATGCGCACCATCAGCGGGCTGGTGGGCCAGGGCCATTGAGATACGGCCGTTTCTGGCCAGCCAATCAGCAGTAAGCTAAGTCCCAGCACAATTGCTCCGGTAAAAGCGGCGATTCGTCGGGTAAACGGCCGTACTGGCACACGTACCATCCAATCTGCGCCATCCCGCTCTTGCGTTGCGTAAATGCCCAACGCCAACAGTGGCGCGCCGATGTAGATCAGCAGCCAATACCAAAGCCGAATACCTGGTGCGAATTTGTCCAAATGCAGCAGCGTCACCCAGGAAATGAGAATGCCCGCGGCCACCAAAATGGGCACCAGATAGCGCACTGGCTCCCACCGATTGCGATAAGTTGCGATGGAAACGGCCGTTGCGCCACCCAAATACAACGCGCCAAATAGCCCTGCATTAATTGGCGGATTCACTGGCCAGAAGAACAGCGTGTCTGTCCGGTTAGGCAAAAATAGTAAGATGACCGCCCCAACCAAGGCGTTGAGGGCGACAAACCCAAAGATGAACCGTGCCCACGGTCGCAATTGCGTTGTCTTCATGTGCCACCCTTATCCATTCCGTTGGCGATGTCTGAAAAACAGCACCGCAGCGACGATCAATGCCAACACAGGTCCGCCAAAGCAGAAAAGTTGTACCAGTAAAAAATTTAAATTAATCCCCAGAGATTCCATAGTTACCTCCACACAAACTAGGTTCCTGTTGGGCATTCAGTTCTACGCGCATTTCGTAGGTGCTCATGCTCAACTTCTCATGAACAATCTGCCCCGTGCGCTGTAGCAAATGAATCATGGCGCGATTGGAGGTCAGCACGTGTGCGTCAAAAAAACGGATGCCCCGTGCAATGGCCTGCTGCGCCAGCGCTTGCACTATCTGCTTGCCCAGCCCCTGTCCTTGAAAGCGATCCTCAACCAGAAAAGCAGCTTCGGCCGTTTTTTCATCTTCGGCAACATAGTAGGCCATGCCTACAATTTGGGAAGCTCTACCTGGGAGTTCAGCTACGAGGAGACGGCCGTTTTCACCACAAAGGCGGCAAATCCAGGCCACATTGTCCCGGCTGGGTCGCCAGGGGCGATGGTACCGCTTGTGCAGTGATGCCTCAGAAAGCCGATCATGCATGGCCATGATCGAATCCACATCGATAACGGTGCCGGGTCGTATAACGATGTCTTGCAACCCATACGTCAGACGCATGTCCGGCAGTAGGCTGTGTTCCTCAGTCGGACTCAGGCCCAAGAAGTTCATCCGATTGACCTCCATGTTCAGAATTAGAGGCATCATACCGGGTGGGCAGCGGCGTGTCGGCTATCAAAAGTTAGGGTTTAGGGATAGCTTTGGACAGCACAATGGTTTCTTGTTACAAAACGGCCGTCTATGCGGACGCTGATAGGTTATTGCTAATACATCTTCAATTATCGATTTATACAGAAATGCTTCATTTCGGGAGCGTGTACGGGCGTGCCTTCTTGAAATGCTAGCCAGCGGGCACTACTCCGTGGCATATGTTGCCTCAAAATTAGCCATTAGCAACCGAACTTTACAACGCCGCCTGAGGGAAGAAGGCACATCATTTCAAAAGGTGCTGGATGAACTGCGCGAAGAATCGGCCCGCCATTATCTTTCCGCAACTGACTATACCAGTGCAGAAATTTCCTTTTTACTGGGGTATGAGGAGCCTAATTCGTTTTTTCGAGCGTTCCGTGCCTGGACAGGCCAAACCCCTGAAATTGTTCGTGCAACCGGGTTTTCCCCATAGAAAGTCACTTGACAGTCAAAAAGAAGCTATCATCATGCCGCAATGCACCTGGTGACTCGCCGAACAAAACATATGTTCTATAATTTTGATAACTTTTTTTGGCGAGGAAGCCGACCTCTCCTATTGGATTGATTTATGTGCCGGTTTCGTGCGATCATTGCCGTCGAAGGAGCCGAAAAATGAAAGATAAACCTTTTGAAAACCCGGAAGTTACGGCCGTTTTCAATGAACTAAATGAAACTTATTAGAGCGGTGCCAACACATGGCGCAGATTAATCATCGCGAAGGCTATGTGGTGACCACCCAGAAAATTGGCATCCTCTCTATCGAATCTTACCAACAAGCCTCGGAATTTATCAATCCAGGCAAAGCTGCGTTCGCTGGCAAAGCGGTCTTTGTATACCGCTTCATCAAACAATCGTTTTGGGCCACGCTTGGCTCTCTTGCGATTGCGCTTGTTTTCCTTGATGTTGGGAACGATATCATGATTGAAGCAGGTCTTGCGGGCATCTTTGGTGTCAAAGCCAGGATCAGCATTGAAATACGCACCAGCCACCTTCAACCCGATTTGTTTCATTTGCTTGATAGCCGTTTGCAAATGCTCTTTTAGATTCCAAGCGTCGTTGTGGTTGCCCGCTACCAACTCTGTCGAGGCCACGATGTAACCATTGCGCTCGGTAAAGGGCAGGATGTTGGTCGTATTAGCTCGCTTGCGCCGCTGGTAGGCAACCGATTCGCCTCCCTTCTTGGCGATTGCATGACTGCCATCCTGGTTGAGCACCGATAAATCCAGGTCATCGATAATCGTCCTGATGCTACCTTGCCAAATACGTTTGTAACTGCCATCTCGACTCCATTTACGATGGTGATAGGCTACCGCATCAGGGCTAATTTCTCTGCGAGATGGGTCTTGGACATCCGGTTGAATCGGTAGCGATTGCCACTGACAACCAGTGTGATAGCGGTAAAGAATGTAGTTAAACACTTTGTACAAATCAATCTGACATTCGTAGCCGCGCCGGGCGGTCGTGATAAATGGCCGAATGTGTTGCTCGAACTGCTCTTTGGTTATACTGGTAGGGATCGTGCTCATAGATATCGCCTTTGGTCGGGTTTTTATCTATGATGCACGATTCCTCCACTTTGAAAAGTTTCATTTACTTCAATAATTACCCGGAAAACATACGAAAAAAGCTGCTGTTTCTGCGGCAGCTAATCTTTGACACTGCGGTCGCAACAGAAGGCGTAGGCGAGTTAGAAGAAACCCTGAAATGGGGCGAACCTAGCTACCTGACCCCTCAAACA
This sequence comes from Ardenticatenaceae bacterium, assembly GCA_020634435.1. GTDB lineage: Bacteria > Chloroflexota > Anaerolineae > Promineifilales > Promineifilaceae > Leptofilum. The sequence goes on from JACKBS010000010.1 coordinate 52,030, forward strand.
AAAAGCGGGAGTACGGTCCGAATCGGCTGGAAAGAAAGAAACGCAGACCAGTACGCCATGTATTTCAAATGCACGACAAATCTGGTGGAGACGTTCAGAGAAAAATATCCAACGCAATTCAAGTATGGCGGTAATCGGAGCATCATTTTTGATGCGGATGACGAGATACCTGTGCAAGAATTGTGCGACTGTATTGCCGTGGCGTTAACATATCACTTGCGGAAGAAAGCAAGAAAACGAAAGAAATGACAGGGGAGTTGTATCAGCTTTCGCGGCAGCTGGTTGTCGGCTGCCGCAAAACGGTGTTGGCTTAACGGCCGTTCCTCACAACCATTCCTTTAAGCCGCTGGAGACGGAGCCAGCCCAAGCTGCTGCATCATAGCCAGATCATCGCCGTTCAACCAGCGCTCGACAATCTTTCCCGCTTCAAAGCGGTAAATCGTCATCCAGCTAATGTTAATAGGCTTATTCGTCGGCGGCTGGCCCATCCAGGGGCCAGTATTGGTTCCGGTTAGCCGGCCACGCGCTGCCACCATATTCCCCTCGGCAACGATGTCATCTACCTGCATCTGCATGTCTGGGAAAGCCATCCCGGCCACGGCCGAAAACTGTTTGAATTCATCCAACCCTTTGGCCGTGCCATGCGAGGCATGGTCTTGCACCTCGGTTGAGAACATCTCGTCAAGAATGGCGTAGTTGCCTTGATTAAGCGCGTCGTATAGGCGCTTCACTTTTTCTTTGTTTTCTATTGCAGACATTATTTTCTCCTTATCTAACAACTTTGAAACTAAACATAGGCGTACCCAACGCGCCCCACAACCGCGCCCAGAGAGGCAACAGCATTTCAGAGCCGCGTGAGGTGGTGATGTCGCCCAGGTCAATGATGTCCTGCCAGCCGAAGCTCCGCAGCAGTTCTGTGACTTGCGCCTTTGCCCCGGTCTCATTTCCGCTGAGGAAGATCGTGTGGTCGCCGTCGGCCAGCTGGCTGGGGTCTACCATCAAATAAGCGTTCATCGTGTTGAGGGTCTTGACCACTTTCACATCGGGAAGCGCACGCTGAATCTGCTCGCCCAATGAGTCGTTGTTAGCGATGAAGAGGGAAGGTGGCATCCCTTGCGAAAAATCGAGCGGGTTGGCGATATCGATCAAGATTTTGCCGTTCAGATTGGCTTCTTCCACCGATTGCAACATTGCTAACGACCCGGCACCATTGGCAGCGTTGATGAGCATCTCACCGTGGGCAGCGGCCCCGGCGTGGGTGGCCAGTTTCACCGCCGCATTCTCATTTTGCCAGACGCTGAACGGTGGATTGCCCATGCCGTCTGGCTCGGTGCGGGCGAGTGTCGCGGCAACGTCGCGGGTACCGATGACCACATCATGGCCAAGCTGTGTGAGTTTATCGGCCAGAGCGCGGCCGACCATACCTGTTCCAAAGATTCCAATTTTCATTTTTATCTCCTTTTTTTGCTTTGCTGAATAGCTGAATTGTGTTACGATACAAACCTGTATCATTGTTTTGCGATTATACGATACAGAACTGTATCGTGTCAAGAGGAAATTTTGCATGAAAAATGTTAGCAGCGCCAAAGAGAAACTTTTTCAAACGGCCGTTCGCCTCTTTTATCAACGTGGATATCAGGCAACTGGCGTTGACACCATTGCCGCCGAATCAAGCGTAGGCAAGATGACGCTGTACCGCCATTTCCCGTCCAAAGACGACTTGATCGTGGCTTTTTTGCACGCAAGTGACGAAGAGTTTTGGGCATACTTTGAGTCAAGCACAGCGCAGGTGCCCACCGCTCGTGAAAAATTGCAAGCATTCTTCGAAGCTTTGCAGGCGTACACGCTCTCCCCTGATTGTTATGGTTGTCCTTTCCTCAACGTGGCCACAGAATTTCCTGAGCGAACCTATGCTGGCCATCAGGTAGCCATCGCGCACAAACAAGTTGTGCGTGAACGGTTTATGCAGTTAACTGAGGAAGCAGGGGCGCGTCAGCCGGAAGCGCTGGCCAATGCCTTGATGTTGTTGATGGATGGCGCTTACATGGCAGCGCGGATGTTTGGCAGTTCGCCAGCTAGCCCCGCTGCGAATGTTGCCGAAGCAGCCCGCCATTTGATTGATGCGTATTGTTAGGAGAGAGCTTCTAGCAGTATGCCAAGGTTATTTTGTCGGTTGGCGTTGCGGCTTTAGCCGGTCACGTCTGGCTGAAGCCTAATCCCCATCAACGAAAAGCTGGTCTGGGATTATGACATTCCCCCAAATGCACAAGAAAACGAAGCGTTTCGGGAATGGTAGGTAAAGCGTGTATTGACGCACTGATGGTTGATATGGATTTGGAGTCATAACGGCCGTTTCAATCCCCCAGTGCAAACATCTCAACCTCTGCCAACCCTGTATCTGTCACCGTTCCGGCGAACGCCACATCGGCCGAAATAGCGGGGTCATCATCCACATCCGGTTCCAGACTGATTTGCACGCCTGTTACGTTGACGGCCAAGCTGTCCACCAGCACATCAGCATATGTGACACGGCCGTTTTCTACCAAAACCTCCGCCACATTTTCCGGCTCAGGCTGGTTGGCAAAGTTAAACCACAGCTCGTAATGCAATCCGTCTGGCGGTGGTGGCACCTCATCTAGCGACAGCGTGTAGCGGCGCAGATTGTTTCCGTCCGGTTCGGCAAAACGCAGCGACCCGGCAGGAACGGCCGTTTCAATCAGTTCGGCAGTGGGAACGGCCGTCTCCACCCCATCGCCCTCGCTCTTGCCCAGCCGCAATACCAACCCCACCACCAGCAACGCCAGCAGCAGACCCCCGCCCAGCAGCCAGGGCAGCAACGGCCGTTTCGCTCGGGTTACTTCACTTTGTGTCATGGGCTTTTGTGGCAAAACGGCCGTCTTCGGCTGCAAAATCTGCGTTTGCACCGCGAGAGCAGGTTCAACCTTCCCAATCTCTAATCTCCAATCTCCAGTCTCCTTTTTTACCGCCTCCCACAATTCCACCGCCGATTGGTACCGCTCCTCCGGCTGCTTGGCCATCGCCTTGCTGAGAATCTCATCCACTGCTGGCGGCAGGTCTGGATTCAACGACAAGGCTGGGGGCAGTGGCTCCATCACCAGCTTCATGATGACCGAGAGAGGCGTTTCACCGAGATACGGCCGTCTGCCCGTTACCATCTCATACAGCATTACCCCCAAACTGTAGATGTCGCTGCGGGCGTCGGTTTTCTGTCCCTGGGCGGCTTCTGGACTCATGTAGGCAGGCGTGCCCGCAATCGTACCGCTGATGGTCAGCGTGGCGTTGTCCAGTAGGCGCGTCAGGCCAAAATCGGTAATGACGGGATGCTGCTGAGCTACATCGGCAAACATGATGTTGCCTGGCTTGATGTCGCGATGGATACGGCCGTTTTCATGCGCGTAGGCCAACGCGCCTGCCAATTTTGCCGTCAAGGCCAACGCCTCGGAAACCGGCAGGCTGCCACGCCGGTCCAGCACCGCCTCCAGCGTCTCCCCCTCAATGAAATCCATCACCATGTAATACCAGCCGTCGTCCACGTCAAAATCAATGACGCTGACGATGTGTGGGTGGCGCAGGCTGCCCAGCCCCTTCGCTTCACGCCTGAAGCGCTCCAGAAATTCACCATCCTCGGCCAGATGGCTGTGCAGCACTTTCACCGCCACCAGGCGGTCAACGGTTGGCTGGTATGCCTTGTAGACGTACGCCATGCCGCCCTTGCCCACCCGCTCCAGCAGTTCATATTTACCGAGATGTCGGCCTGTTAGGTCCATTTCAAAATCCTTGAGATTGGGGATTAGAGATTGGAGATTGAAAAGTCTAGAAAATCTCCAATCTCTAATCTCTGATCTCCCTAAACACGATCCAACCGCTTCACAAACAGCAGCGCACCCAGGACAAACAGCGCGCCCAGCGCCAACTGGTACCCCCAAAAGCGCAGCAAATCTGCTTCCAAATTGCCGTAGGGCAAGAAAAGATCATCCGCCGGGACGGCCCGATTGGTGCAGGCGGGCGTGCCGGTTTCCACCAGCGCCAGCGAGTTCGGGTCTAGCGTGCCCGTGGTCGGGTCGATGGCCGCACCACTTGCATCTAACTCAAACTCATTGCCGCACACAATTGTTGCTTCCGCCTGCGCCAGGATGTCCACCGTGGTGCCCATCGCCAGCGTGGCCCAGCGGGTGGCGGCAATATAGCTCTGGAACTCAATCGGTTTGTCACGCAGATTGTGAATCGCGCCGCCAAAGATGTATTGGAAGAAAACGACGACGAGTACCAGGTAAACGGCCGTTGTCGAATCACGCGAAACGGCCGAAATAAACAGCCCCGTCGCCACCCCCGTCATCACCGTCAGCCAGAGTGTGATTAGTAGTTCCAAAAAGCCTTTGAACAGCACCCCGTTTTGCGGCAGCTCCACCTGCAACGACAAAATCAACAGGTAAAGCGCCACCTGCGCCAGGGCAAACAGGCCAAACACCAGGAACTTGCTGCCCAGGTATGGCAGCAGCCGCAGGTTCACCATCCGCTCCCGCAGATAAACCGAACGCTCTTTCAACAGCTCCTGCGAACCACCAAACGCGCCCACCAAAAACGCCAGAATACCCATGCCAAAGCCAAAAATCTGGGCGCTCACAGCGGGCAAGTAGTTGCTGCTCAGCGTTCCCGCCGCCTGCGCCGCATTGCCCAGAATGGCCGGGTCGCCTACAAACTCAAACGTCTCCGAGGCGGAGCCTTGCAATATGCCCACCAGTGGCATCACCAGCAGGGCCACAAAAAAGGCAATCGGATCGCTTAGCGTCAGGCGGAACATGCGCTGCGACAGCGTAAGCAGTTGGCGCAGCCCCACCCCTGGCGTAAATCGCTTTTGGCGCGACGGGCTGGTTGGCTGAGATGGTTTGGTTTGCTGCCGCCCAATCACATACTCCTGAAACGCGTCTGGCTTGCTCTGGGTAAACGTTTGCCGCCAGGCGCTGCCGTTGTGCTCAATCTTTTCGTAGATGTCGGCAAAATCATCTACCTGGAAGAATTCCTGTGCTGCCTGGGGCGGGCCAAAATAAACCAGCTGCCCCTGTGACAGCAACCCGACGTGGTCTACCTGTACAATGTTGTCCGTGGCGTGGGTAATCAACACGATAGTGCGCCCTTCGTCGGCCATGCGGCGCAGGGTGTACATCAGCTTCTTTTCCAGACCCGGGTCCAGCCCGGAGCTGGGCTCATCGAGGAAGAATAGTTTGGGATCGGCGATGAGTTCGGCGGCGATGCTGACGCGCTTGCGCTGGCCGCCGCTGAGCTTGTCGATGCGGGTGCGCCGGATGCGCTCGCTGTTCATGTCTACCGTTTGCAGCGCCTGGGCGATGCGCTCGTCCCGCTCGTCGGGGGTAATGTCTGAGGGCAGGCGTAGTTTAGCAGCAAAGCGTAGCGCATCCTCCACCTTTAGTGTGGCGGGAAGGATGTCGTACTGGGGCACGTAGCCAATCTGGCTGCGGAAGCTGTCGTAGTTGGTGTAGAGATTACGGCCGTTTACCAACACCTGTCCCTCTGCCGGGCGAAATCCATTCAACGCATCTAGCAGTGTGCTTTTGCCTGCGCCGCTGCCGCCCACCAGGGCCACAAACTCACGCGGCAGCACCGTCATGCTCACATCATCCAGAATGCGCAGCGGGCCGTTTTTGGTTTTTACGTCCTTGTGTACACCGACCACGTCCAGCCGGAATCCCTGGCTGTCAAACTGGGTCAGCGCCTCGCCGTCAAAGGTGAAGAGGTGTGGGCCGATTTGTACCACATCCCCGGCTTGCAGTTGGGCCACCCGCGTGGGTATGTCGTTAACCCAGATCGCTTCCACGCCAGCGGCAGCGCGCAGCGAATGGTGTCCCTCGCCAAACCGCTCTACGTAGGCGTGTTCACGGGCAATGGTGGGCGAATCCAGCACGATGTCGCACTCCGGGGCGCGGCCAATGGTGAGCCGTTCTATCTGAAGCAATTGCGTACTGGTGACGCCTGCGCCAAAGCCATCCAGTGGGGCGTGGGCTTCGTTGGGGTTGTGGAAAGTGAAGCCCACCGATTTGCCAAACCGCTCCTCGCCAATGCGCACAATGTCGCCATCGTGGATCGGTTCGGGTAGGTTGGGGCTGAGGCCGCGATTGTTAACCCGGGTGCCGTTGGTGCTGGCCAGATCGACCACCACAAAGCCTTGGGGTGTGCGGCGTAGGGCAAAATGCTGCCCGGAAACGAAGGCCAGGTCAGCTAAAACCAGGTCCGCGTCGGGGCTGCGGCCCACCAGGAAATCGTCGTGGCTGATTACGGCAGTTTCTTCCGCTTGCCCTGGTTTGTGAACTGTGAGGGAAACGGCCGTTGCCACGTCTAGCTTTTGGCTTCCCTGGTTATTTTCTTCTGCTTGGATTGTGACTGTCTGCATCATTTTTTCTCCATGGAGGGCGGGGGTTTCCGCTTTTGGTATCCCGTCCTGCCATATGAAATCTGGTAACTGCTCCCGCGCTGCCTTTACGCCAGCCGCGATAATTTGCGGGATTTTGTGGGTGTCTGTCAGGCCAACGTCTTCCTCAAACTGCACCATCACCGGCAAAATTTCGGCGTGGTGGGCCGCGTGGTGGAAGGCAAAGTTAGCCTTCCGCAAATTGTTAATCTGAATGCGTGCCATCCGCGCGGCGAATTGGCCAAGGGTGGAAACGGCCGTTTCAAATGGATTCTCAAACCCCACCGCCACAATCAAATTAGCCCCTTCGCGCACGGCCACATCCACTGGCAGCGGGTTGGTCGCGCCACCATCAATGAGCGTACGGCCGTTCACTTCCCACGGAGCAAACACGATGGGAATGCCGATGCTGGCCCGAATGCCGTCCACCAGCCGCCCGCTGCTAATTGTTACCGGTTCGCCGCTGTGCAAATCCGTTGCTGCCAGGAACAGCGGCAGCTTGGTTTCGGCAAAGGTTGTATTGCCCAGCACATTTTCTAGCTGCTGCACAATCAACCGATCGTCGATAAGGCCAAAGCGCTCGGCGCGAAAGCCGAACAATCGGGGCAGCAGCGCCTGTCGAATTGAAGGCAAATGACGCTGCTGGGCCAATTCGGCCGTCCACAACTGTTGGGTGAGCGCCGCCGCCTCTTCCTGGCTGTAGCCTAGAGCGATGGCCGTGGCGTACAGGCTGCCGCCGCTGCACCCTACCGTCAGGTCAATCGGGATGTTCGCTTCACGCAGCACCTGCCAAACGCCCAATGCGGCGGCACATTTCAGCCCGCCAGAGCCGATGACGAGGGCGGTGCGATTTGTGTTTTGCATCATTAATTCCCTTTCCGGCTAGGAGTAAACAGTAATCAGTAATCAGTAGGTCAGTATTCAGTTACTGACCACTGAATACTGTTTACTGACCACTGACTCACTGATGGCTGACTGCAAATAGGGCAGTTGCGCCGCCATTGCCTCTTCCCCGGCAGCGATGATGGCCGGGAATTTGGCGGTATCGAACAGGCGAATGCGCTGGCGAAATTGGGGCATTAGCAGCAAAAGTTCTGCATGATGCGTCTGGTGGTAAAAGGCGAGCCGCGCCTTCAACATGCTGTTGGCCATGATGCTACTCAGCTGGAAGACATAACGCAGCGGCGAGGTCAAGGCAGGCTGGAAGGGCGACTCAAAACCGAGGGCGATAATCACATCCGCCCCTTCGCGCATGGCCACGTTTACCGGCAGCGGGTCAGATAAATAGCCATCAAGCAGCAAACGGCCGTTCACTTCCCACGGGGCAAACACAAAGGGAATGGCGATGCTGGCTCGGATGGCGTCGGTGAGACGGCTGTCCTGCAAAACCACCTGTTCCCCCGTGCCAAAATCGGTCGCGGTGATGAAGAGCGGTATTTGGGTCTCGGCAAAGGTTTGCTGGCCCAAAGCCTCGTTGAGTCGTTGCAAAATGAGCTGGTCGTCACGTAAGCCAAAACGGCCGTTAAAGCCCAATCGGTCAGGCAAGAGCGCCTGCAACAAAGCCCGGTGGTTGCGCCGTCCGGTCAGGTCGCGGGTCCAAAGCTGCTGGGTAAGTGCCGTGGCCTCGTCTACAGACAGCCCTACAGCGATTGCTGCCGCAAACAATGCACCGCCGGAGCACCCCACCACCAAATCCGGCATGATGCCTGCCTGCCGCAAAACGCGCAGCACGCCCAGCGAGGCGGCACATTTCACGCTGCCCGCGCCGATGACCAATGCTACCTTTTTCTCTTTCATGCCACTCCTCAATATTGCAGATTAGAGATTGGAGACTGAAAAGCTTAGTCTCTAATCTCCACTCATTTCCCTGGCAGCGGCCCCGGGAAAAAGCTGGCGGTGGCGCTAACCACGTTGGGATACACCTTGATGATGCTGTCTATCCCGGCCAGGTTCAGGACGTATTTCACGCGGCCACGAGCATTGGCCAGACGTACATCGCCACCGTGCTGCCGCGAGAGCTGTACGGCCTGTACCAGCGCTTTGATGCCCGCGCTGCTGAGAAAATCCACCTTTTTTAGGTCGATAACCAAACGGCCGTATCCTGCTCCAACCTGGTCCTCAATTCCCTGCATAAACGGAGAGACGGTGTTGGCATCCAGACGGCCGTTCACTGAAAAAATGGCAATGTCGTTGTAATGTCTTGTGCGCAGTTCCATGATAAACCCGAATAATTTGTGGCTCAGCCAGCGAAAACAAGTCGTAGGCGCTGCCGCTGAAGGGCAGCCTGGATCATGGTGTATGATCCAGTTTGTGTTGTGAGTGCGGGTTGAAAAACGGCCGTTACCGTTGCCCCCTTCTTCTCAACTTCATTCATCTGCGCTTCCTGGCCTGCGCCTTCTGGCTGATGGGTGAGCGGTTCGCCAAAGATAGCCCGTTCCAGGGCCGCCTTATCAAAATCAAACTGCACACAGCCTGCCAGCAACAGCAGCAAGATGAGCAGGATTGGTTTTACGTTCATTGTTCATTCCCCAGCAGTAATCGGTAATCAGTATTCCGTGTCAGGTGGTAAGCACAGAATACTGATTACTGAACACTACACACTGCCTACTATTCAGTCACCGTAATCGTGGCGGCCATGCCACTGCCGTCGGGGGAGCCGTGCAGGGTGCAGTAGTAAACGTAGGTGCCGGGATCATTGAAGGTGAGCGTCACCTCTTCGCCGGTGTCAAACAGGCCGGTGTCGAAGCTGCCATCGGCGGCGGTGGCCGAGTGGCGTGGTCCGTTGTCCTGGTTGACCCAGGTAACGGCCGTTCCTGCCTCCACCGTGATCTCATTGGGCACGAAGGCAAAATTAGCCATCTCAATGACAACCGGGGCAGCCGCAGCGGGCGCTTCGGTTGAGGCGGGTTCGGCAGTTGGAGCCGCTTCCACAGCAGGCGCTTCTTCTGCCGGAGCGGCGGCTACGGTTGCGCCGTCAGCCGCAAAAAACTCGAAAGAAGCCATGTTTTGGCCGTGTACATACGCTGTGAGGATGCCGCCTTCGTCTGGGATGGGTGCAATCACCCCGTCGCCATTGGTATCCACGCCGTTTAGGGCCGCAGCTAGCAGCGCCATCAGCTCTTCAGCGGCAGGCTGGGCTTCCGCCGCAGAGTCAGAGGCGATGATGCGCAGCGCTTCGCCAATGGCGTCATCGATGCGGGCCAGGGCGTTGTCGCTGCTGATGAGCACATGCCCGGCGTGCAGTTCCACCTCGGCCGTGACGCCTTCTGCCGTCAGTGCCAGATTGGTATGCTCCTCAGCCCCTTCCAGGTAAGCGCGCACGCCAAAGCCATCACCTGGGTTTTGAGCCAGGGTGTCGCCATCCAAATCTCCAAAGTTGGGGCCCGTTTCGCCATCCAGGATGTTGACAACGTGCTCGGCGTGCCGTTGGGCTTCACGAATGTTGTCGTTGGCCAGTTCGTCCAGCAGGAAGCCTGCATGCTCCATGGCGTGGTGAATTTGCGTCTGTGCCCCGATGAGGAAAGCGTTGCCATCTGGATTGCCTGCGAAGGCGGTGACCACATGGCGAATGTGCAGCAGCGACCCAGCAGGCACGACACCGTTAAAAGCAATCGTGCCGATTTCGCCGTCCGCCACGCCGTCTGGCTCGATGCTGATGAAAGCGCCGCTGTAGGAAGCTAGCAAATTTTGTTCGACCGTGCCGTTGTATTGCACGTTGCCATCCACCACGTCAAATATGCCCAGGTTAAGAGTGTTGAAGCTGTCATCAACCAGCCACAGTTCATAGTGGGTGCCTGCGGCGGGGGCGGCAATGCCTTCTAGCAGCAATTGGAAGCTTCCTGCTGGGGTTGTGTCGCTGTCGCGGAAGCGCAGGATGCCAAAGCGCTGTGGGGCAGGGGATGCTTCTACCACGGGTACGGCCGTTTCCGTCGGCGGCAGCGTTGGGTTAGCTTGTGGAACTTCGGTGGGAACGGCCGTTGCTTCGGCTGGCGGTATGGTGGGATCCACGGCAGCTACTTGAGGAACGGCCGTTTCGGCCACTTCCGGCTCTTCAGCCTCATCCGCACAAGCGGTAAAGGCCAAGAGCATCATCAAAAACAAGAAAATCAACTTTTTACGAAACATGTTTACTCCTTAAAGAAATGGGACGCTGATTAACGGGGATGAACGCGGATTAGAATTTGGTTGCGCTTACCACAAATCTGTCGTCACCTCAAAAAACTGAAAACTGATTACTGAATACCGATTACTGTTCACTAACTACCGGAATGGCAGCCATATATTGCGTGTGCTGGTAGGCGGTGAAGATACCGCCCTCAGCCGGGGCGACTTCGCCGTCGCCGTTGTTGTCTGCGCCGTTGAGCAGCAGCGGGCTAAATTGAGAAATGGTTTCTACGTACGGACCGATCTCGCTCACGCTGTCGGCAGCCAGAATTTGCAGGGCCGCTTCCTGAATCTGGTTAGCCCAGTCCAGGGCATTGTCCGTGGCCATGACCACATGCGTACTGTGAATTTGGATTGCGTTGGTGGCATCTGGTGTGTTGGCGGTAGTAACGGCCGTTTGCTGCATGGCGGCTATGTATGGCAAAATGCCAAAGCCATCCCCCGGATTTTGTGCGCCGTGGACGCCGTCCAAATCGCCAAAATGTTCACCCTGTGCGCCAGAAAGCAGATTGACGATATGTTCTGCGTGGCGCTGGGCGTCGGCGATGCTGAGCAGGTCGTATGCCGTTTGCACAAATTCGGCGTGGCGCAGCAGTTCTTCGGCTTGCAGGCGAGCGCCGAGCCCATAGGCTGTGGGCGCGGCGCCGCTCACCACGGCGATGACCCGAATGTAGGTCAATGCTTCAGGAGCTTGCTGGCCGGTAAATACGGCCGTTCCCGGCGACGGATCATCATCAAACTGTGGTTCTTCGGTTAGCTGGAAGCCATCGTACAGGCCCAACAGGTTACGGCCGTCGGCGTCGGTGAATTGGAGTGAGATACGGCCGTTGCCATCTGGCAACACCTGCCCCAGCAGGAAGACGGTATTGGTTTGGCTGTCGGTGAGCCACGCCTGGTAAGTTGCGCCGTTGCTGGGGGCGGGAACGGCGTTTAGCAGCACAGCCACGGAATCGCTAGGAGCCAGATTGTCAAAAAAGGAAACCAGGCCGACGATGGTTTGTTCTGGCGCGGCTGGTTCCAGCAAATTTGCTGGCGGGAGTGGCACGGTTGGGGCAGGTGTCGGCGTGGGGGGAATCGGGTTCTGCGTAGGCACTGCCGCCGCGATAGCTGCATTTTCGGCGTTATCTTCTAAAACGGTGACCGTGGTGGCCATGCCGCTGCCGTCCGGCGAGCCATGTAAAGTGCAGTAGATGAGATAGCTGCCCGGTTCGGCAAAGGTGGTGGCAAAACTTTCGCCATTAAAGAAGTTTTCGCTAGCGACGCTGCCATCTACAAAGGTTATGTTGTGCGGTGCGCCGTCCTGGTTTAGCCAAACCACCTCTGTTCCGGCGGTGATGGTGAGATTGGCCGGGGCAAAGGTGAAGTTTTGCAGGAATGCTTCAATGGTGGTGGGGGCGGTGGGATTGTCTTCGCTGGAGACGGTGTCAGATTGGGTGGGAACGGCTGTACCCGTTTCTGGCGTCTGCACATACCACACGATGTAGGTGCCAATGCCCGCGATGAGTGCGACGGTCCAAAAAGCAAACGTGGCCCACATCCAGTAGCGCAGACGGCCAATTTTGCGCGGCAAAATCTGGTGCCCAGCCAGCAGGCAGTAGATGGCCAGCGCCTCGGCAATGAACCCAAGCCCGGCGTGGATGGCGACCACCAGGTAGTAAGCATCGCCGGGACGTTGGGGCAGCGTGTTTAGCACACGCTGCCCCAAAAAAGAGGAGATCATCACGAAGACGATCAGGAGAAGATTCAAGATCACAACCGGGGTTTGAATCCAGTCGTGGAGCTTGTATTTGTCGCGCCGCTGGGCAATTACGCCGGCGCACAGCGCTAGAAAAAGGATGATTTCCGCCAGCAGCGTGAAGTCGGTGATGAAGCTGGCGTTGGTGCCTAAAAAACCTGATTGAAACACGGGCAACTCCTTGGGTGGTTCCGTTTGTTTCGTAACAGGTTAGGGGGAAACGGCCGTTTCAACAGCCAGCCAAAGTGAGATTTAGCGGTTGCCCTAAGTTGGTGTTACCACCTGACAAAAGTTAGCTCTCGATGCTGACGGTCGGCGGCTTTGAGCAAAACTATTTTGCTTAAACTTTAAGGTCGCAAGATTGCTAACCGCTTTGCCTGCACCATGCGCTCATTTCTGTTTGTCGGAAAGTGGTTGACTGTATGGCCTGACAAACAGGGAACATTGGCAATTTACCAGTGCTGAGGACTTGATGGGGCAAGAATCACCCATTATCCAATTGGGCAAAGTCAACGCCCAGCCTACATTGGGACCTATTCAATATATGTGAGGTTTATCATGCACCGAAAATATCTACTTTTGAAATTCTTTCTACTGCTGTCTTTTATATTGTCGGCTTGTCTTAGCCAGGAAGCGGCTCCTGTGGCCCAAATACCAACCGTGTCAGTGGTGCCAGCTGTGACGGCAATTCCAACCACACCAGTATCCACCGAGACATCTCTACCACCCACACAAGCAGTAGCGGAAACGGCCGTGCCTGTCAATACGCTAACGCCAATAAACCAGGACCCAGTAATCATTACCAATGATTTCACCAACGCCCGTCGTGGCCCTGGTCTGGCCTATGAGGTCAGCCACGTGCTGTCGGCAGGGACAACCGTTGCCATAGTGGGACGCAACGAAACCGGAAGTTGGTGGGCCATACCTGGCCCTGGAGATGGCCCTGGACCCGTCGGATGGGTCTATGGCGCAGTCGTAACCATACAAGGAGATTTGAGCCACGTACCTGTCCTGGCCGCACCACCGCTCATACCAGACGTGCCCATCATGGGGAATACCAATTTGCTTCCAGCGGATATTTGCACAGTTGCTCATCCTGGGCCTGGTGATACTGGACCACTCTATGTTTACAGAGGCCCCGATAAACAATCTTTCGCCGTCGTGGCCCAACTTGGGTTGGATCGTTGGGTAACGGTAATCGGCCGTGACAACGACTGGTACCACGTCCAGGATGATGCTGGCCTGACAGGCTGGGTGCCGGTGGCTGAAGTAGCCCATCCTGGTCTCTGCCAAGCGGATGATGGTCCAGGCTCTATCCCCCTCATTGAGGACCCGGGTTCACCTCCAACTGACCGCTGCTTTGCCCATCGTCCGGGCCAGTTCCCCCCACCGGACATCCACTTGGGTCCAGGACGCCAGTTTGCTCTGATCGCCCGCCTGGGTAACTGGGCTGAAGTCTTGAAGACGGAAGTTGGCTGGCACCAAATATTCTTTGGCGCTGGTGAGGTGGGTTGGGTTTATGCAGATGATGTCGAATTAACTGGCCCATGTGCCGCATCAGAGCCGATTCCGGAGCGCATCCAGTTTGCTCTCGGTGAAACGTCAATTACCCTGGAAGGGATGCTGGAATCGCCACAGCGCGACTTTTACCTTTTCCGCGCTTTTGCCGGGCAGCAGATTACTATTGAGATTGTTTCGGAATCGAATCGGGCTAATTTTGCCGTGAGTGGTTTGAGTGATGGGCAGCCGTACAAGCGTGTGGAAGATGAATTACGTAGCTGGAGTATAGAACTGCCGACAACGCAAGATTACATGCTCACAGTCGCTGCTCCGGTTGGCTCACCAACGACTGGATATCGCATCTTTCTAACCATTGAACCATTACAAAAGCCTTAATGCGACGCTCTTTGTCAACCTGAAGTATTCGAGTTTTCATGCGTACGGCAAGGCTCAGTACTTTCAGCTAATGATAGGTGATTGGGAGGATGTTCAGTGATTGACCTCTCTGCATCCGGCGGGGAGGTCAGTCACGACCGTTTCTTGTAGTAAAAGCCTGTCATCTCCCACCTCGTTCAAGAGCGCTTGGGTCTCCAAGGGCAACGTGTAGGGACAGATGGTCGGCTTGCTACAACAAGAAAAAGGATAAAACCAGCGGCGACGAGTTTTGCCGTATAATGACAATTGTCTGCGCCATCAATTAGATTGCTTGCGTTGGGTTCCTCTATGCGTTGGCCAAATATGCTTGCCATGCTAGCGCGTGGGAGATGTAGGCACTGTTTTCCAATCGGGTTGTCAATCTGTGTAACTTTTGTAAATGCACTGCCGTCTGGATCCATTGGCCGGTGCGGTTGTCCAGCCTGGCCAGGAAAGCGCGTGCCGAATAATCCATGTAGATGTAGCCGGTTTTCAGCGCAGACTTCGGCGCTTCCTCCAGGTTACGTTCCGATACTGTTGGCGAAATCAAATTCACAGTGCTAGAGCCGCGAATCGAGAAGTCCGTGTCAACGTTCTAGGAATCCCATCCAGCCATGCTACAATCCGGTCGAGGTTTATTGCTGCGGCTGTTGCAATGTGTTGTAGATGCGTCTTTGCTTCTCCTCGATAACGGGTCTGCCTTAGACCAAAAGCCCTTACCGAATTAGAACAAGATGAAATGTTGCGTAATCTTTGGGGCGATTTGAGTCGTTGTGGAGTGTTTCCACCTAAACCATACTTAAGTCATGTAAGCGGATATGCTTGGTATACTCCTGCTTATGAGAACAGAAAAAGACAAGAGCAGAAACAAGATTTAGTATCTTATAGACGATGGAGATCGCAGAAACCAGATCTTTACATAAAAAACATAGAACACAGGACGCTAAAACATTATCGTTTGCCAATGGGCTTTGTTTTGTTCTGTCTCGATGAAGAACAGATTTTTGCTCAAGAAACTTGGTTAGCTGGCCCAAAACTGAATGATAATTGGAGATTCCCTAATCTAAGAGAGCTCTTTCATAAGCAAACACCGAATCTTGAAAGTATACTTTATCTCGTCCGGCATTGGTGGGAAACTATTAAGCCTCTTTTGCCTGAAGAATCACGAATACACCATGAGAGTATTTACCGTCTAAAACGCTCTCAGGTATTAGCATATGAAGAAGCCATGCGCTTTTTAAAATCATTACCCAGCGAAGTTTTTGAACTTATATTAGACCATCACTATTGCTATGATTGTCGAGGTTTATCTTGGTTGGGTTACCTGGAAGAAATCATTGCAGTATTGCACGAATTGGGTTTTGATGAATCCTCTGAACTTGTAAACCGTGCAAAAAATATGACGGCGGTTGCTTCACGCTTAAAGCCTTACTTGTCGGACCTTGAACATCTCGAAAAGATAGGCGATATACTTACAGGTAATCCTAATACACCAGATGGTGTTTTGCTAGAATTATTTCGTAATCGCACCCCTAAATTAGACGAATTAGAAAGTCTCTTAAAAGAACATCACGGTACGATATTGGGTTTATTGCCTGATCAACCCTTGTTACAAATGCGAGTAAAAGCCATTGCTACACAATTGATTGAAAAATCTTCTAAAAAATTGGAAAGGGAGAGGTACTATGTATGGCAACTCGATCTTATGCGGCAAACACGAAATGAAATGGCTCACAATGCAGTAACTCCCAATAACATTAACGCTTTGTCCCGACAACTTTATCAATTCTCAAAACGATATATCACCCACATTATTTATGCAATCCCACCGCTTTGGAGAATTCTAATTGACAATGAATTGACGCATATTTTAAAGGGAGAAAGAGTCTATCCAAAACTTAGAAAGGAAATTTACTGACCTCCTCAAAAACGCAGGATTCCTACTCGCGGGCGGTGCGCCAACTAGCAGTTACGATAAGCCCCAGACCAGATCAGCGAAGCGCGATGCCTCAGAAGTCTACCGTACTGGTGATTGGCAAAAGCGTTGCTCAACTGCACCCTTCCAGTAGTTTTTCGCCCCCAATTTTGCTATCATTTTTACTTGTGTATAGACGTATTATCACAAGTAAAGTGGAGATCGAATGAGTGCCTTAACCACCCTGCAACAGCCGGATAATTTTGAAGCGATTCTGGCCAAACGAAATTTGGCAAAGACGACGCGCTACCGCTATGGTCGGGAAATTAAGCTGGCGCGGGCGGCGGGAGTGAACTTGTTGGATGCAACGGCCGTTTCCTACTATGCTGCTGAATTGCCGAGCAGTCGGAAAATGTTTCTGCGCGCGGCCGTGGGACTCCTGGCCGATGAGCTGAGCCAGGTAGCCAAGGCCGAGGCGACGCCAGCGAATGTGGCTGAAATGCAAGCCGTGCTGTGGCGGGCCGAAGCATTGAAGGAGAGCATCCAGGTACAGGCGACCAAGGGGCAGCAGGCGCACACTTGGCTCAATCTGGCTGAGGTGCGGTCATTGCTGACAAGTTTGACCGACGAGACAACGATAAAAGGCAAGCGGGATAGAGTGGTGCTGGGCCTGTTAGTGGGGGCCGGTGTGCGGCGAGATGAACTAGCCGGTCTGACCTGGGAGGATGTGAAGAAGCAGGGGGAGCGCACGGTACTGAGCATAACGGGGAAGGGGAAGAAGCGGCGGGTGATTCCCATTCATGACAAGCTGGTGACTCTGTTGGATGAATGGGCAGAGCTGGTGGGGCGCACCGGTTGCATTGCACTCTCAGTGACGAAGAGCGGCGAACTGGGAGAGAGCATTTCTGGCCAAGCCATCTTGGATATTGTGGATGCGTATGGCCAGGAGCTGGGTAAAGAGAAACTGCGGCCGCACGATCTTCGGCGCACCTACGCCCGGATTGGGTATGATGCCGGGATAGATATTGGCCAGATTAGCAAACTGTTAGGTCATGCCAGTATTGCGACTACGCAACGGTATCTGGGTTTGCAGATTGATTTGAAGAAGACTGTCAGTGACTTTGTTCCTTTTAGGTGACACGAATCCAAGAGGGACAGGTCGACGAGGAGACGCTTTCTTTGGTACATGACGAAGCAAACCCGTTGCAAACAACACAACATAGTCCGACCGTTACCGAAATCGCCGATCTGATTCAAACCTATCGGGCCGCTTGGTTGAAGATACTGATTTGCGCGAATCGGCGGATACGGTCGTGCAGGAAATAATTCCCGACGGCAGAAAGCATACGGAAGCCGATTACTTTGCCCAATTCTATGCCCAACCAGTACGTAGCGTGGTCATCATTAAACCCCTTCTAGCACATCCTCAGAAGGGTGTTTCAATCCACGCCCCCCGTGTGGGGAGCGACAACGTCCGGGCGTAGCAGTGGTCACAGCCTTCATGTTTCAATCCACGCCCCCCGTGTGGGGAGCGACCGATATCTGTCGGCGACCAGAGACCATGCACCTGTTTCAATCCACGCCCCCCGTGTGGGGAGCGACTGCGTCCGGTGCAGGAAGTGGATGAGGGCAACTGGTTTCAATCCACGCCCCCCGTGTGGGGAGCGACAGCAATAAATAGCAAGTCATAGTGGTAAAAGATTGTTTCAATCCACGCCCCCCGTGTGGGGAGCGACGCCGCAGCTTGTTCCATAGTTAAATCGCTCATAGGTTTCAATCCACGCCCCCGTGTGGGGAGCGACACATCTCGCTGCCCCATGTGTCCTTGTAGAAGAGTTTCAATCCACGCCCCCGTGTGGGGAGCGACAATCAACCATCCGGGGCTTGATCTATACGATTGTGTTTCAATCCACGCCCCCGTGTGGGGAGCGACGAGTTCGAGGCGTGCCAGTACGAAAAGGACAAAGTTTCAATCCACGCCCCCGTGTGTGGGGAGCGACACAGCGCAACGGCCGTATAGTTTATTTCGCCGTGTTTCAATCCACGCCCCCGTGTGGGGAGCGACCGTAAAACGCTGATAGTTGCCTGGCCGGTATTTTGGTTTCAATCCACGCCCCCGTGTGGGGAGCGACTGGTGAAGGTAAAGCGGAGGCAGTCAGGGCTAAAGTTTCAATCCACGCCCCCCGTGTGGGGAGCGACGGTACGCAGCCAGGCTGACAGCGTGCAGATTGCAGTTTCAATCCACGCCCCCGTGTGGGGAGCGACGGGGTCAATGACAAGTTTAGCGTGGGTGGGGAGGTTTCAATCCACGCCCCCGTGTGGGAGCGACGCCGTAGCTTTCAGGTGTACCAGGAAGCGGATAGTTTTCAATCCACGCCCCCGTGTGGGGAGCGACCATCGGCGGCGAGGATTCCGCGATAGTGGACTGTTTCAATCCACGCCCCCGTGTGGGGAGCGACCCCTATGTTGGCATTGACCCTCGCTTTAAACAAGTTTCAATCCACGCCCCCGTGTGGGAGCGACCCTGCCTTTGGCGGTTCGTGAACAAATGGAGGTTGTTTCAATCCACGCCCCCGTGTGGGAGCGCGACCGCTGGCTCAAGCCGTCGTCACCAACGGTGAAGTGTTTCAATCCACGCCCCCCGTGTGGGGAGCGACTCGTCACCATCCCTGCTTCAATAGCCAATGAGAGTTTCAATCCACGCCCCCGTGTGGGAGCGACGCCAACACGGCGGTGCAGGCAGTCGCATTAGCTGTTTCAATCCACGCCCCGTGTGGGGAGCGACGCCTATAAGCCGACGCATTTGCCGTAAAATAACCGTTTCAATCCACGCCCCCGTGTGGGGAGAGCGACGGTATGATGTCCATGAACGGAGCAATAATGACACGTTTTCAATCCACGCCCCCCGTGTGGGGAGCGACGCCAACAAATCGCTATACCTATGCTGCTCTTGATGTTTCAATCCACGCCCCCCGTGTGGGGAGCGACAGCTGACAGGCGGAGGTCGTCGGGTGGGGGGAGTGTTTCAATCCACGCCCCCGTGTGGGGAGCGACCTCATCGCCCCACTCGCTCACAACCTTCCAGTAGTTTCAATCCACGCCCCCGTGTGGGGAGCGACTTGGGCCTGGTAAATCCACCGATTGATCTGGGAGTTTCAATCCACGCCCCCCGTGTGGGGAGCGACGTCAGAGGGGGAGCCCGGCTGGCTCCGCGCGAAGTGTTTCAATCCACGCCCCCGTGTGGGGAGCGACCTTCGGGCAGCGCAAAATCATCCGTCTGTCCCTTGTTTCAATCCACGCCCCCGTGTGGGAGCGACGCGGCGGTGGTGAAGGTGGAGGCGGTGACGAAGTGTTTCAATCCACGCCCCCGTGGGGGAGCGACTCATACAATCACGCCCCGCCCTGCTGCTATGATGAACGTTTCAATCCACGCCCCCGTGTGGGAGCGACCATTCAACCTCGGTCACAACCTCGTCCAGATAGTCGTTTTAATCCACGCCCCCGTGTGAGCGACACCATCGGCAGGAGTGATAACAGGCGGCTGGATGTTTCAATCCACGCCCCCGTGTGGGGAGCGACAGCATTCTTTTCCGCATCATGGCGGCAAAATGATGTTTCAATCCACGCCCCCGTGTGGGGAGCGACTGTTCCATAGACGGGTTTTCATAAAGCCAATCATGTTTCAATCCACGCCCCCCGTGTGGGGGGAGCGACTCACGAGATTTTGCTGGGTGATACACCAAAGAAGTTTCAATCCACGCCCCCCGTGTGGGGAGCGACCCCTAGACGCGGTGAATCAGTTCTGTGACGAGCTGTTTCAATCCACGCCCCCGTGTGGGGAGCGACCTGGCGACGGCCCGATCATCACTCTGATCTTCCTGTTTCAATCCACGCCCCCGTGTGGGAGCGACATTTCGCGGTGGTGCCCAGGTGCCGGGCGACCAGTTTCAATCCACGCCCCCGTGTGGGGAGCGACATTCGATGCACCAGCATCAACCCAATATACCCTTGTTTCAATCCACGCCCCCGTGTGGGAGCGACCCGCACCGGCGATGCAGAACCGACCATCAACAGTGTTTCAATCCACGCCCCCCGTGTGGAGAGCGACCCATTCTGCAACCAGGACCGGTTCAACCAGGCCAGTTTCAATCCACGCCCCCCGTGTGGGGAGCGACGGGGATGGCCCCGCGCCGCATTGATGACCTGGTGGTTTCAATCCACGCCCCCGTGTGGGGAGCGACAAAGGAGATTTAAATGTCTGACTTAACTACTCTGTTTCAATCCACGCCCCCGTGTGGGGAGCGACCAGTCACCTGGTTGCCGGTGCCTTCGATCACTAGGTTTCAATCCACGCCCCCGTGTGGGGAGCGACAGACGGGCTGCACGTGGGCGGCTACCTGGACCTTGTTTCAATCCACGCCCCCGTGTGGGGAGCGACCTGACCTGTACTCTGTCCCGTACGCATCTTGATGTTTCAATCCACGCCCCCGTGTGGGGAGCGACCACGGAGCAGCAGCTTAACGAGTGGCTGAGGGGTGTTTCAATCCACGCCCCCGTGTGGGGAGCGACGCCGGTCAACGGCATCAGTGATTTGATGATGGAAGTTTCAATCCACGCCCCCCGTGTGGGGAGCGACGACTGTCACCCGCCGATGCCTGGTTGTCCAGGGTGTTTCAATCCACGCCCCCCGTGTGGGGAGCGACATTCGATGCACCAGCATCAACCCAATATACCCTTGTTTCAATCCACGCCCCCGTGTGGGGAGCGACCCCATTGAGCCGGGCGAGTGGGAGCTGGTGGATTGTTTCAATCCACGCCCCCGTGTGGGGAGCGACGCTCCGGCCGCACCGGTGTCCCCTTGTGCGCCAGATGTTTCAATCCACGCCCCCGTGTGGGGAGCGACGCCCTGGCGCGTCTTGGCCAGGAAAATGTCTGTTTCAATCCACGCCCCCGTGTGGGGAGCGACTCTCCCGGCGGAACGGCCGTTCACTTAATAGGATGTTTCAATCCACGCCCCCGTGTGGGAGCGACCACGGTGGGTGTTCATTAGCTGACAGCCTCAGGTTTCAATCCACGCCCCCCGTGTGGGAGCGACCCGTGTGATATGATTACCCGCGGAGGTGTTCTGTGTTTCAATCCACGCCCCCGTGTGGGGAGCGACTATATACTGCGGCTGCGCTCTCGAATAATGTTTTGTTTCAATCCACGCCCCCGTGTGAGAGCGACCGTTCCGCGTGGGCGACCTGGTTATCCAGAAGTTGTTTCAATCCACGCCCCCGTGTGGGAGCGACTGGTAATCACAAAGCCATCTCCCACCTACAAATAGTTTCAATCCACGCCCCCGTGTGGGGAGCGACCCGCGCTGAATGTGACTTCCTTCCACGTCGTAGAAGTTTCAATCCACGCCCCCGTGTGGGGAGCGACCCGGCAGCTACGGCACAATCGTAGCGCTGTCGGTGTTTCAATCCACGCCCCCGTGTGGGGAGCGACTTCCTGATGGCAGTCAATGAGGTCACTAATCGATGTTTCAATCCACGCCCCCGTGTGGGGAGCGACGCTGGCAACCCTAAAAGATAGGACTGGTATCAATGTTTTCAATCCACGCCCCCGTGTGGGGAGCGACGTTATCAAATAATAATGGCTGCAAATCGTAAATGTTTCAATCCACGCCCCCGTGTGGGGAGCGACGGGTATGTCTGTTTGGAAGTGTACGATGATTTTGTTTCAATCCACGCCCCCGTGTGGGGAGCGACCAGGCGTTGTCTGGCGGTGATGTTGATGCAACATTGTTTCAATCCACGCCCCCGTGTGGGGAGCGACCAGTCTACGCCTTCAATGGCATCAACAATCCAAATGTTTCAATCCACGCCCCCGTGTGGGGAGCGACGTGGAAAAATGCGGAAATTCCGACGATAAAGGCGGTTTCAATCCACGCCCCCCGTGTGGGAGCGACGGCGTAGGGCTGGCGCAGCAGGAAGTCGGTAAAGTGTTTCAATCCACGCCCCCGTGTGGGAGCGACCCAAATCCACCATCTAAGTACACCGTCTTTTGAGTTTCAATCCACGCCCCCGTGTGGGAGAGCGACAATAGCAGCACCAGCATGAAGAAATGTCAATGTTGTTTCAATCCACGCCCCCGTGTGGGGAGCGACGGGGCAGCTTGACCATTGAGGGCGCGGAGGGACTGTTTCAATCCACGCCCCCCGTGTGGGGAGCGACACCGGCAATCGTCTGGCTGTTGGTGTCGATCGTGTTTCAATCCACGCCCCCGTGTGGGGAGCGACGGTGCAAGCCCTGAGAAATGGTCTGAAATAATCGTTTCAATCCACGCCCCCGTGTGGGGAGCGACAGCCGTATTGGGTGCTGCCGCGCTTCTTCATCCCGGTTTCAATCCACGCCCCCCGTGTGGGGAGCGACGAGTGCGTCTAGGTAGGTGCGCACGGTGCGATCTGTTTCAATCCACGCCCCCGTGGGGAGCGACGCGGCCCCCTGATCCGCTTTAGATTAGATAACGGTTTCAATCCACGCCCCCGTGTGGGGAGCGACCAATGATCCGGGCCCGCATGAGTAATATACAGATGTTTTAATCCACGCCCCCGTGTGGGAGCGACCTGGCAGAAGAACGTGTTTTAAAGATAAAACTTGTTTTCAATCCACGCCCCCGTGTGGGGAGCGACCTCATGCGGCTACGGTCTCCCCCGGCTGTGGCAGGTTTCAATCCACGCCCCCGTGTGGGGAGCGACCCATAGGATGCCTCGGCGCTGGTGAACCGCTCGTGTTTCAATCCACGCCCCCGTGTGAGGAGCGACCTCGCACCATTCGGTATTCGGCGGCAGGTACTTGAGGTTTCAATCCACGCCCCCCATGTGGGGAGCGACCCCAGTTGCACAGTACCGGGGCCGTCAGCTAAAATGTTTCAATCCACGCCCCCGTGTGGGGAGCGACCTGCGTCCTTGATTGCCTTAAGTGTGTTAGTAAGTTTCAATCCACGCCCCCGTGTGGGGAGCGACAATCAAGTTTCTGGACAGTACAGGCAACATTTTGGTTTCAATCCACGCCCCCGTGTGGGGAGCGACGCCATGACGCGGGCATTTGAGAAGAGCGAGAATGTTTCAATCCACGCCCCCGTGTGGGGAGCGACCAGAGGCCTCGACGTTGGCCAGGCGCATAATGATGTTTCAATCCACGCCCCCGTGTGGGGAGCGACTCGTTCACGGTTCACGACAACAACGCTCGCGAGATGTTTCAATCCACGCCCCCCGTGTGGGGAGCGACACTTTGGCATGTCGGCACATTATCTGCACGAGGTGTTTCAATCCACGCCCCCGTGTGGGGAGCGACTTCTTGTCGTCGTTGTCGCATCAAGACTTATTGTGTTTCAATCCACGCCCCCCGTGTGGGAGCGACGACCGTCAGGTGATGTTGATGTTGAATTGATCGTTTTCAATCCACGCCCCCGTGTGGGGAGCGACGCCATACGCCGCCATCACTCCGGCCCTGGCAAAGTTTTCAATCCACGCCCCCGTGTGAGCGACGACGCGACCGCTTTCCTGGCCTGTGCCGCACGGTGGAGTTTTCAATCCACGCCCCGTGTGGGAGCGACCCCAGAGAAAAGCGACATAAGCAGATTTTGAAGTGTTTCAATCCACGCCCCCCGTGTGGGGAGAGCGACGTATGGTGCCAAGTGCACTACTGAATTAAAAAGTTTCAATCCACGCCCCCGTGTGGGAGCGACATTGAGTTATACTAATTAGTCAACTATTAAAAAGTTTCAATCCACGCCCCCGTGTGGAGCGACCCGTTCCAACGCGCCAGATACGGCTGCTTTGCTGTTTCAATCCACGCCCCCGTGTGGGGAGCGACCTACTGTTTTCAGATTTCTATGTCAACCAAAAGTTTCAATCCACGCCCCCGTGTGTGGAGCGACCCCGGTCGCGTTCACTCAAAGCTCGATCTCGATGTTTCAATCCACGCCCCCGTGTGGGGAGCGACAGCCAGGCAGCGCGAATGCTGGGGCTGGTATCAGGGTTTCAATCCACGCCCCCCGTGTGGGGAGCGACATGTATCTGCGTGGACTGTCGTTAAATAAATTTGTTTCAATCCACGCCCCCGTGTGAGGAGCGACCCGAAGATGGGGCCGTAGTGGTCTGCGGATTTAAGTTTCAATCCACGCCCCCGTGTGGGAGCGACCCATCCTATAAGCGCATGTGCATCACGATCTTGAAGTTTCAATCCACGCCCCCCGTGTGGGGAGCGACGGGCGCGTGGCACGCACAGCGTGGATTTGATGGTGTTTCAATCCACGCCCCCCGTGTGGGGAGCGACTCTAGCGGTGCAGTCCACCGTGGCCAATGCAATCGTGTTTCAATCCACGCCCCCGTGTGGGGAGCGACACATCAGGCGATTTTTCCAAGCCTGTTAGGAGAGTTTCAATCCACGCCCCCGTGTGGGGAGCGACCTCTCAGATGGTCAACTATAAACAAATCATGGGTGTTTCAATCCACGCCCCCGTGTGGGGAGCGACAGGGAGGCATCGAGCGGAGAGGCTAAACGAGCGGTTTCAATCCACGCCCCCGTGTGGGGGGCGACCTTCGAGGATTGACGCGCGCAATGACATTGAGAGGTTTCAATCCACGCCCCCGTGTGGGGCGACGGCTGTGCTGGGTGGTGCTGCTGACAACTTCGTGTTTCAATCCACGCCCCCCGTGTGGGGAGCGACTTTGTGCCTACCTCAACCGACGGGGCCAGTTGAGTGTTTCAATCCACGCCCCCGTGTGGAGAGCGACCATACTGCCGGTTGCTTCCTCGGCTTCATTGGCGTTTCAATCCACGCCCCCGTGTGGGGAGCGACGTGACGATCAGCGGCACGGTTAATGTGTTTATTGTTTCAATCCACGCCCCCCGTGTGGGGAGCGACGGTTCTATGCCTGTTCATGGGTTTGGAGCGAGTTGTTTCAATCCACGCCCCCGTGTGGGGAGCGACTTGACCCAGACGATTTATACACCGTCGAATTTTGGTTTCAATCCACGCCCCCGTGTGGGGAGCGACTCCCCAGCGTGTCTACCGAGGCACACTGCCCAGTAAGTTTCAATCCACGCCCCGTGTGAGGCGACTGGGCTCGGCCGCAGCACACGCGGCCAACAATAGTTTCAATCCACGCCCCCGTGTGGGAGCGACACCGTCGCTGTCATGACCGGTTGCCTCAGCAATGTTTCAATCCACGCCCCCCGTGTGGGAGCGACTGACCTGATTGCCGAGCCCATCCCCGACAGCGTGTTTTCAATCCACGCCCCCGTGTGGGGAGCGACGCAATCATCATCATTTTATAAGGAGCCAGACATGTTTCAATCCACGCCCCCCGTGTGAGGGCGACCCACCTCGCCGTCCTCCACAAACATGGCCAAACAGTTTCAATCCACGCCCCCCGTGTGGGGAGCGACCGTGACCTACTACTGCAAACCGGTTGAACTTATGCACGTGTTTCAATCCACGCCCCCCGTGTGGGGAGCGACCATTTGCCAGCCTGACCATCGTCACCGAAGTCGAGTTTCAATCCACGCCCCCCGTGTGGGGAGCGACAAATGAGGTCCAACAGCTTGGTTTGCTGTTCAAGGTTTCAATCCACGCCCCCCGTGTGGGGAGCGACCGCAATATATGGCACTTTTATAGGCCACCACTGCTCTATATAGCTAATTGAGAGAGTTTGACGCTTGAATTTATCACATTTTTTGCCTTTTATTCACTTTTTAACGTGCAAAATTCTGCGAACCCTTCCCCCATTGCATGTTCACTTGGGGTTCGCAGAATCAGGTAATCAGGGTACCTTCCAGATTAAGAGATGGCTTTGCGCCAACGTGTTGGACACGCGTTTGCCACTTATCACCCAGGTAATAATAACGTAAACTATCCTTCTCTGGATCAATCTGTTTTTCCAGGAGTGCCTGGAGGTGCTTTAGGCGTGCCGGGTCAATAATACATTCAAACACCGAATTCTGGACACGCTGGCCATAGTTTTCACACTGTTTGGCCACTTTGCGCAGACGTTTCTTGCCAGCGTTGGTTTGTGTGTTTACGTCATAGGTGATCAAAACCATCATGGCATAGCTCCTTTTCCACCGGTTTCAGTTCCAGAAGAACGGTGGGTAACCGTCCAGGTCGCCGCGCAAATAGCGGGCTAATAACAGAGCCTGGACGTAGGGAATCAGCCCAAAAGGAATACGTTCCTTGAGATAGGGGTGAAGGATTTGCTCCTTTTTGCGCTCCTGCCAGGCAGTTAACACGGTTTTGCGCGTCTCATCATCCATGAGAACGCCGCCACTCTCTTTTTGGGTAAAGCCTTTACCCGTAATTTGTTTGCGATTGATCAGCGACAGGGCCAGACGGTCGGCAAAGACCGGCCGCAGTTCCTCCATTAAGTCTAGGGCCAGTGACGGCCGTCCCGGACGGTCCCGGTGCAGAAAGCCTACATAGGGATCCAGTCCCACTGTTTCCAGCGCTGAAGTTGCTTCATTGACGAGCAGCGTGTACAGGAACGAAAGTAGGGAATTCAGGTTATCTAATGGCGGACGGCGGGAGCGGCCGTTAAACGGGAAGTCTTCACGCCCCTGTAGGATCAACTGGTCAAAGACGCCAAAGTAAGTTTTGGCGGCGCTACCCTCGAACCCCATCAGTTCGGCCGTTGATTTACAAGCGGTGATGGTCGGCAGCATTTCCTTGAGCGCAGCAGAAGCGTGGCGCAACGCATAAACGTCTACCAACATGGCGTGATCGCGCAGAGCACGCTCCAGCACTTTACGGGCATTGGCAATTTTTCCCAGAAGGAATGCGGCGGCAACTGCAACTCTTTCGTCCTCACGTTCTGATACGGCATATTGTTTTTTCCGCAGCAGCACGTTGCCTTGCACTTTGCCGGAAACACGGGCCTGGAAACGGCCGTTTGGCGTCAGAAAGCATAAACCAACATTACGGTCAGCACAGGCGCCCATCAAAGCCGGGCTGGCCCCCTGGTAGCTGAAACAGACGATATTTTCCAGATTGTGGAGGGGCAGGCGCATCGCGACCTGTTCCTCCTTTCTGACAACTACGTTTTCTCCATCGAGGGAGAGGTAAGCTTCGGGTATCGTCACGTACAATACATTGGCGAGTTTTTTCATGATAGTTCAACTTTTTGCCCGGCACGCTTAATGGTGTACATACACTTAGGCACCCTCAATCTGCTGCTGGATATAGTTTGAAGCAGGAATAACCTTCTCTTGTAAGTGGGGCAGGCAAACATCGGCCAGAGAACAGGAACGGCAGCCCTTAAACGGTTTAACACGAGGGGTGTACCCTCGTTTGAAGTAGCCGTGCATCTCCTGGGCTGCCTGGCGCACCAGGTCGCGCAATGCCTGGGTTAAGGGCACAGCGACACGGCGGCGCGTCTGGCCATAATAGAGATAGCCGGTAGGGATGGCCGTGGCCAACATTTCTTCCAGGCACATGGCCTGGGCGCACAACTGAGCTTCGTCACTGGATTCTAATTTAGGCTTGCCGCGTTTATATTCCACAGGGGCGGGCTGGAATAAGCCAACCCGCCCCGGCAGTTTGACGCCCTCTGTGGCTTCGGTGAGTTCAACCACGTCACACACGCCCGACAAGCCCAACTGGTAGGAGGCGACCGGCACGGCGCGGGCCAGGATGATACCTTTGCGCGTTTCCGTAAAGTAGGGATCGTCCACGCGCTTGTGCAAAATCCGGCCTTCGGCCGTCAGCACGTTCTCCTGCCATTGGCGTTCGACGTGGATAAGCGCCCACTGTCGGCGGCAAAACAGGAAGTGCTGGAGGCCGGAGAGCGGCAGCAGTTCATCGGCCGTGGATTCGGTGGTCATTCGCCTTCGATAACCTCACATTTAAGATCGGGTAATTCGGCTAACTGGATGTCGTAATCTTCAATGCTTTTTGGATCATCCGATGCAGGTTCCACCTTGAGCAGACGATGAACTTTTGCGGAAGAATACTGACCATTAGGGCTGTTATGTTCCCACCAGAAAAGCTTGTACACTTCCATACTTCCTTCCGGGCGAGCGGAAGAAGCATCGTTGCGGAAGAGGGTGCTCAAGGCTTCTTTGATGGCCTGAGCATCGTCGTCGGAAAAGCCGGTTTTGGTTGACAGTTGCGGATTCATACTGCCGTAAAACACGTAAACGCCGTGGTCAACGCGGTGCTTCATGCCCATTGTGTCGGAGGATTTTTTCTGGCCGTCACCCTCACCGCTGACGCTTTTGGTAATTTGAATACTGGAGGAACGATCCAACACAGGGGCAACTGAAAACGCGGGATGCACGGAAACCGGGCCGCGCACGCCAACGGAAACTCCGGCGGCACCACCGCTCCCGCCACTGTAGGCAAAAACCTGACCAAAAGCACGGACATCCAGCCATTTTTCGCACGCCGCCTTGTAAGCTTTGTCGTTATCTTTCCAAACATCCTTGCTGAGTTCTCCCTCGGCTCGTTTTCTGAGGCTGGGGTAATCATCTATTTTGTTGTCATCCGACTGGACAAAGATAGAATGGCTTTTTTGCATCAGGCGGTTGCGAATTTTGCGTTTGATCGCCACATCGGAAATTTCGCCGTAACCATTGTAATCAACGCGAGGGCGGTTGCCGTTGAGCGGGTCACCATTGGGATTGGCGTGTTTAACACCGATTATTACTGCAAAGTCAACTTTATTGGTGAGAGTCGTCATTTTTTGATCTCCTTAGAATTGGTTTGTGTGATTAGTTTTCAATGTTTTCTTGGTTTTCATCTTGCTGTTGGCTATCCTGGGGACGAAGGAACTCGCGCTGGCTATGATAGCCTAATAAAAATTCTCCACTTAGCGGTTTGTCATTAGTAAAATCATCAGGATCAAACAGGGCCATCACCTCGTCAATCATCCATTGACGTTTTTTAGATTTGCCGCCGAGCCTTGCTTTGTACGGCGTGAGGGCCAATTCAATGGTTCGCCAAGTGCTAAAAGGCCGTTCGGCAAAGCGCTGCATTAAACGGGCAGCGTTGGTTTGGCGGCCTTCATTAGCCTCATTTAGGGCCCATTCTTCTAAACTGTCGGCCAGAGCCAGCAGTCGGCCATAAAGATAATCTCGTGTGGTTCTGGTTGGTTCAAGCGACATACTGTAGTTCTCCTTTTCATTATTTTTTTTATAAAGCGCACAAGCAATGCTCAACGTTTTTCGCCATTGCCAATCTTCTAATGCAACTCGATTGGACGCTTTTCTGACAGTTGAGACAACAATATCTTTTGGAATGGGTTGACCGTCTATGATGCAGGGCAAAATGCGTTCAACCGTGGATTTGCGAGCTTCTTCGCTTACTTCAAGTTTTCCATTTCTGTTTGTGGCATACGCGGCTTCAGCGATGTCTTTGGGAGCAGGCGCTCCGACAAACGGGGGATAAATGTATTTGGTTTTTCCGGTTTCTCTGTCCACAATTTCATTGGCGCGATAACGGTGTAGCCAGGTACAGGTTTCGTGCCAATGGTCAAGACGTTGTAGAAAATCAGAGCCGTTCAACTCGCGGTAGTAAGTGATTGCCAAACGTCCAGGTGTTGCTGAATCCAAGCCCATGACAACAACATCTGTGGTAGCGTCTATCTTTTGGCTATATCCAGCAATTTTCTTTTTAAGTTTTATTGCTAAATCTTGCCGAATATCTACTGGTGATGGTTCATCGCTAACAAGGTCACTTTCATCGAGAAAGGCGGTAGGGTCGTCTGTGGGCTGCGGAAGTTCAGCCCCAGACGTTGCCCAGGCCACAATTGCCTGGTCATCTTTCCGGTACCCCTGCCGGCTGATAAGCCACAAAAGCGCGTAGTGTGCTTTCTGCGATACTTCAAGGCTGACATTACAGGCTTGAGCATCCGTCAAAAATCGCCCTCTAAACGTAAAGCCGCTGGTGTCGTTGGATGAAATCAGCTTTGCGCCATCGCCTTCTCGCCGTAAGTATTTGGGATGATTGGCGGTTAAGACACTCGTTTTGCCGGTTACATAGCAAAAAGGTTCTTTGGTCTTGTCTGAAAGATAAAAATTCATCCAGCTATCCCACAATGTTTTATCTTTCCATATTTCAGATTCAGGATCGCCCGGAATTTCAACAACCCAGCGAACAAAGGCTTGTTCCTGATCATTTATTACCGAAAAAATATCAGCGGTATCTTTTTCCCTCTGAACCTCCTTTTTGGCTAAGAACTTCCCATCATCTCCAACCAGGACTATTTTTTGCTTCGCCAAATCTTGCACAACGGTTTTTTTCTCGACGTACTTTAATACCGCTTCTGCTTTTGGGTGTGAAAATTCTGATTGACACCAACTCTTTAGCATTTCTACAAAACTGCGATAAGGTTCTTCAACCTCTTTGGCAAAGCCGGAGGTTACAGAGCCGCCAAAATCTCTAAAATCGCCCGCAATGTATTGGAGTTTGTCACAAAGCGGATGATTAGCCGGTTTGCTTCCGGCCCGGCTGGCTGAACTTTCAGTGCTGGGGACAATAGTGCTTGCTTCTCTCTTATCTGTTATCAGCCTGGCCCTGAGAAAATTACCAGCTCCATCAATCGCAATTTCTATCTGGGCCTGCGTGGTAATATGGCAAATGGGAAGCAAGGGCCGTTCTTTTTCATTGTTGGAGTAGCCAATCTGCCCCTCACAGTTGTTGTAAGTCTCATACAGCTTTTGCATCCAACTCATCTTATAACGCTCCTTCCTGGTAGCCTTCAAGCAAACCTTCTTCCTGAAGACCGATGGAGTCCGGCGGAGTTGGTTTCATTTCGCGCACAAACTTGGTCAGGTTAGGATCACATTCGTCGGGCCGGATGAACTCTACCTCGCCGTTCACCATTTTGGGATGCCAGAAACGGGCGTGGAGTTCATCCTTGCCCAGTTCATCCGGGTAGTTAAAGCCGTGAAACATCATCCCAAAAGAGAGTTCACCATAGTGGTCATAAAAGCTGTCGCCTTCGTCAAACTCGCATGGCTCCACATATGCCTGACATTCTCTGGCACCGAGAAAAACATCGCGCCTGCCGCCTCGTTCAATCATCCGTTTAGCAACAAAGTAATGTTTGTTCTCGTTTCTGTCGTGTGCTAAATCTTCGCGGTGGTAGTTCCAGTCAAACCGGGCCTGCACCTGATATTCAACATCGGTCAGATAGGTGTAAATGGAAAGGTCGTGTCCTGTGCCGCCATATTTCACCGGTTTGGCGCTGCGAGTCTGGCTTCTGATCGCCTTCATCACCCTGACCTTGTCGATAAACCAGACAATGGTCGGTTTCCAGTAGATCGAACTCAAGACCCCTTTCAAGGCTTCGTAAGTAGGTATCTGGTAGGAATATTTTTCGCCGCCTATCTTTGTCAACGGATCGGTGAACAAGGCGTATTTCCCCCAAACTTTAAACGTAACAATATTTTGCTTTTTCATAGGCTTCTCCTTTAACAAATTAGAGTATCCATTTGATTGACAATATCATTGCTCCAGCCGAATTCTTCGCTGTAATATTGAGCGTCCAGGTAAAAAATCTCCGCCCCTGCCTGAACTTCTCTGATGGCATCCAAATCCACCAGTTTTTTGAATTCGTGAGGGAATAGATTGACTGAATACCGCTGGGCTTTTTTAATGAGCCTGTATTGTTTTTCCAATTCGATGTTACTGCAAAGCTCGTTAATAATTTCCCTGCCCTCCTCTCCGTAGGGAACAATGACGCCTCGCGTATGAGAAGCAATGACCTCAAATTCCTTTGAAGCTGTCTGAAAAGCTTGTTTAAAGATAAATGTTGCTTTTGCTCCCATAGCGCTTGTATTTCTCTTTGTCCCTGTGGTATTTCTTGAGAGAAGGTTAAAAAGATTGTCTTCCTGTTCTACCAATGAGTCCGGCCCAACAGTGTACGCCATCTCTAACTTGCGCCGGTAGAAGTAATATTCGTAGTATTGTTTCATCGCATCCAGACCCAGTCTGCCACCGCCAAATCTTTCGGGATTGCTGTCAAACTCGCCTAAAATACGCTCTGTTACTTTTATGCCTTCTTTGATGTCTTTCAACCTGTCAATGCTTTCATCCGCCCGGTTCACAATGAACACATTTCCCAATACTTTATTGCCGTTCTCGTCTTTTTGCTTGCCACTACGATTACAGCGCCCCGCTGCCTGGGTAATTGAATCCAGCCCGGCCAGGTAGCGGATCACGGAGCCAAAATCAATATCTACCCCGGCTTCAATTAACTGGGTGCTGACACAGATGACCGGTTCCTCGCTATTGAGTTTAGCTCTGATTTCATTCAATTTTTCCAGGCGATGCGCCGGACACATCTTGGTGCTGAGATGATAGACCATCTCCGCCGGGTTGTTGGCGGCAACTGTTTGGTAAAGCGAACTCGCGGAGTTTTTGGTATTCACCACAATCAAGACGCTCCCTTTGGCATCTAATTCCTGCTTAGCCAACTCCGCCACTTCTTCATCAGTCCAACCGGGGCCAATTTTCCGCTTGTCAAACACTTCAACGCGCTTTAACTGCTCAAAAAGTTCTCTCTCATGTTCAATAATTTTGCCATCCACTTTCAATGCGTGTTGTGGCGGGTCTATTTTATCAAGCAGGGGTTGAGTGGCGGTGCAAAGCACAACCGTTGAACCACAGCCCTGCACCAGAAATTCCAACGCGGCGTTAAACATGTGCACGGTGCAAACCGGAATGGTTTGCACCTCATCGAAGATGATGACCGAATTGGCAAGCTGGTGCATTCGTCTGACGCTCTTGGTGCCAGAACCAAACAAGGTTTCCAGAAATTGAACCTGGGTGGTAAAAACAATCGGCGCGTCCCAATTGTCTGACAATAGATTTCGTCGTTTGGCCGCAATCCAATTCTTTTCTTCATCTTCATCATCGGGAATGATGTTGGAGTGATGTTCCAAAACCACCTTGTTTAAGTAATGCCCGTTTTTGTCTTTCTCTTCTAAAATTTTTCTCACTTCATCTGCGTTTTGGTCAATAATGGACGTGTACGGAATGATATAGAAAATCCGATCTAACTTATGTTGTTGGGCATGGTTAAGCCCAAAACGCAGACTGGCAAGCGTTTTGCCTCCGCCAGTGGGGACGGTTAGCTGATATATTCCTTTTCGATGTGCGGCAAATTCCAGACATGCTTGCGATACTCGGCTACGCAAATCATCTACATCGTTCCTGTCCGGCTTGTTTTCAAGCTCGCCGATTTTTTGCTGCAGCCTGTCAATCAGCGTTTCCCACGGCGTGTAATTGCCGTAATTTCTAATTCGTTCGTAGGAAGGGAACTCAAAATCGGCGGTATCAAGCCGGTCGGCGTCGATGAGGCAACTGAGCAGATAGCGTACCAATAAACCACGTTTGAAATTTATAGTGTTAGGAGATTCAGGCATTACCTTCAAACCATCCAGTTTTTCGATGAACCGGGCCTCTATATCATTTGATAACAGTTCATCAAGTTTGTTGGCAATTTTTGTTAGATTTGCCCATGCCTCATTGGCGTGAGAACCTTCTTCCGGTTTTTCAATGCGCCGTTGAAAGTTGTTTTCTCCATCCGGCTTCAGCGAATCAATCAGCCCAGAGTGATGCGAGGCAATACATAAAGCGATTGCCAGCGCTGTTGCCGTGGCCTTATCTCCTCGCTCGCTCAATTTTTGATAGATTATTTGTGCCCCCGCCGTAGAGTGGTCAACCTTTCCCTTCTTTGCCCTGACATCAACCCAATCCGGCGAATCTTCCGGGATAAGTCCTGTCCCGGAACGGATATAGTTTTGAAACTCGTCGCTTGCTTTGCCCACGTCGTGCAACAAACCAATAATTTTCCCAATCTCTGCCAACCCGATTTTACTGGCAAATCGGCCAGCATAATTTGAAACCGCAGAAAGATGCTCCTCAAGTGATTGAATTTTTTTGTCTCTGTCACGCACATGCGCGACTAATTGCTTTTCCACTGCCCTCACCCCATACAACTCCGCCAACCGGCGGGCTTCACGTTCCAACGTCCGGCGCAGGGACTCCGGCCCCACCACCTCCACGTCCGCGCCCCACCCCCGAATCCACGGCAGCATCTCCTGCGGTTCGGCCACCTGCGCCTGCCAGAGTAGACGGCCGTCCACCTCCTCAACCAACTGCTCAGACTCGTGCCAGCGCGATTCCCGCACCCGGTTGGCCACGCTGCGGCTAAAGCGCAGCACCACTTTCTGAGGTTCCTCCTCGGTATACCAGATGCCCCAGGCGTCGGTTAGAAACTGGCGCAGGTTAAAATCGGCCGGGATCGTGTAGGATTCGGCCAGCAGTTCAATGCGCTCGATGCGCTCAATTTTGAACGTGCGCATAGCTCCCGGTGGTTCCCGCCAGCCAATGACGTGCGTTGTCTGGCCAATGGCGTAAGGCTCAACAAAATAGGGGGCAAATTTATACTTATGCACCGAACCGGTTGGCTCGTGCCGGTGCCACACTTCCACCTTGCGCCCTTCGGCCCAGGCCCGCGTTAACTTTTCCAACACCTGCATATAAAGCGGATCGTGGCGGCGGGCCGCGTCATCCATCACGTCGGCCGATTGTTTGATGTGGGCGCTAATCCGGGCTGCCAACCGCTCCAATGAGACCCCTAACTTACGCAGCGCCGCCGCCGCATGGGGGTTCTGCTTGTCCATGCGCGTGGCCAGCAGCCGCGTAGCCAGGTGAATAGCGAGGGCCTCATGCAGATTAAAGCGGACGTTAACCAGGTAGCCTTCTCGATCCACCTTCCACTTGTTTCCGTCTAAATCATCGAGATAAATGTGGCCGGGCAAATCAACAAAGTAACGGCCGACCGTTGACCGGTTGACTTGCAGCTTGCGGGCAATATCAGCCTGGGTTAACCCTTCTGGGTGTGCCAATAACAAGGCTTCGATTTGCAACAGACGGTTTGCTTTTTTTCCTGATCGACTCATGTGGTTGTTTCTCCAGCACCAAGATGTGACTTCGCCACAGAATACCATACAAGGCAGCCAAATTCCGCAACATTTTTATTTTTTGCGGCGAAATGGCCACAATCCGCCGTTATCATCTTCGCTGAGTAAATAGCCTTCCTCTTCCATCGTCGGCAGTGAACGTGTTACAGAAGAACGCGGCATATTCAGCACCCTGGCAAAAAATCCTGGGCGTTCCCCGGGATTGTCCTCAATTGAATCGTAGATAGTTTCCAGCCGTTCATTTTGTACTTTGCGTGCCATTTTGCACCTCCAGCAGTGAATTTGTGTTCACTGTAGGCGGCGCGTGTTGCAGGATACGCAACCCATTCAGCGGCTTTCTATTTTTAATACGGAATCTGGTTCAACTATGATCTTGGTGAACGAACAATTTAATGAAAGGCAATGATAGTTACAGATGGCACATTTCTTTTCTATTCTCCAGACGCGTTAGATTCTGAAAAAACATCAACAAAACTGCCCGCAAAGTGAGCAGCACCCTTTAAATCCCACCTCAAAACGGCCTTCGGCCGTGGGCTTTGTGAAGCTTTGCTGCCGTCATTCAGAAGGCCATCTGCTACTCTAAATCCCCAATCAAACAAATCAAAAAGGAAAAAAATCACAATCGCATAAACCAAAATGCGTGGGTATAAGACCCATGCAAAAAAATGTTTTTAGCAGCCAGTCGGGTCATCCGGCTGGCTGTTTTTGTTTCTATCCACCATTCACCCAACAGGAGATTCAAATGAACAACAATCCAAACCAGCCACAGCAACCAGACCCTGGCAAAGCCCTCGTGCTCAAGCCCCGCCAGCGGACGCGCCAACGGCAAAAGCCTACGTACACCAGCCGGAGCTGGCAGCCGCACCAAAGCAACGCCGCCCTCGACAGTTGGGGCGTCGCCCTGCGTACCCTGCGTGAGCAGGGCCATCAGTATGAATAGCTTTTCCTCTTACCTTGCCTTGGGAGCCAATGGGCACGGAGCTAAAACCCAATCTTAGTTTTACCAACCAACAAAAAAGCGCAAGTCAGAGTTGCGACCTCTGGCTTGCGCCCACACCTCACAAGGAGATGTCAAATCATGTCAACAGTATACCCCCAAACGGCCGTTCGGCAAGCCTCGGCTGCCTCAAATTTCTCGGTTTTATCTACCCCTCGCCTCGATAAACAGCTGCCCGCTCATCCCGGCCAACCGGCCGTCATGGAGCTGCCATCAAACACCCTCACCTGGCTCAACCGCAAAGCCTACATCCTGGTGCAGAGCGTCATGCGTCATATGCACATGGGCACCAGCGAACGCCACATCTTCCGCGAAGACATGACCCAGGAAGCGCTCAGTCATTTGTATGACCTGTACTTTCTCCAGGGTCAGACGGAAGCGTATGCCTACACCGCGGCCCGAACCCGCCTCATCGGCTACGTCTTTGTCAACATTCGCGGCGGCGGCAGCGGCCACCAGTGGGAACTGTCTAAGCAGTACCAGGTGGAGGACAACCTCATCGAGCCGGAATACCATGAGGAAGACAGCAGTGGGCAGAAGATGGCCCGCTTGCCAATGAATATCTATGCCCGGCGGCCAACGGAAGCAACCCTGGTACTGCATGAAAGCACTGCCGCCAGCGACGCCCGCTGGGAGCAGTTCGAGAAGGAAATCGCCCGCATTCTGGCGGTGATGCGCGGCCAGCAGTGGCATCCCAACTCGCTGCGCCGGGCGGCCAAAGCGCTGTGTGAAAGCGTCAAGGGCACTTCCAACTACAACATCGCCCAGCTGCTGGACGTGGACTGGCATACCGCCACCCAGATCATCCTCCACTACCGGGAACAGCTGGTGGAGTTCCTGGCCCAATCGCCGCTGGTTCAGGGCCTGATTCGTGCCGAAGGTGAACTGCGCCTGCAATGGTGGGAAGAGGTTAGCGAAACCGCCCTCAACAGTGGCCAGCGCTTTATCGTCATCTTGCCGCACGGTGCCTTCACCGTGAGCTACTACCACAGCGCCAGCAAGGGCAAACACCTGGGCCGCATCCAGGTAGGACGGCGGATTGCGGGCAAGATTCAGAACCGCTCGGTGCAGCTGGGCGAGGTGGGACAGATCACCAAACAGCGGCTGTGGGACAAATCGCTGGAGCTGCAGGAAAAGCTGGCTGAGCTAGAAGCTGCCGCCGGGGCTGTGCAGAATGCCGGACCCAACAACAGTCTTGTCTATCACCAACTGGCTAACCAGGTCGCCGCAGCAGCAATGGCCTGATCACCAGAAACGGCCGTATCTACTACCAAGTCCATTCCAAACAAGGAGAGACAACCATGAACCTAATTACCCTCATCGCTTTTCATCCCACCGGTTACGAACTGCACATCCCGGTGACCTTCGAAGAACTGCCGGACACGATGCGCCGCCTGGCAGCGCGGGGCTACACGCCGAGCCGGGAGCCGGTGCTCACGGCCGAAGGGTTGCCCATCTGCCCCCGACACGGCGTGCCGATGCAACAAAGAAACAAGCAAAATGACATCTGGTTCTCGCATAAAATGGTCCATCCCGAAACGGGCGAGACGGTATATTGTCGGGGCTACGCCAGTGCCAGCAGTCCAGGTTACGACATTCTGCTGCCAACGGCCGTACCTGCCGAAGACGGAGTCCAACCAGCCGCCAACCGGTCACCAGCGGGAGATATGCCCCAATCACAGCCGCCATCCAGGCAGCCTACAACCACAACAGCACAACCAACCGGTGCGATGATTAACGGCCGTGCCCGGCCACATCCGCAGGCAGCAGTTGGCCAAAAGGCTGCGGCTCGCACGACACACATTGCACAACGGCCGTAACTGCCGGAGCCCCCTTCTAATACGCTACTCAGGACAGCATATCTCCAACTCACAACCTTTCTTCTAGCGTTCCTTGCTCTACAGAGCGGGCGCTGTTCCCCAAACAAATGAAGCCGGATGGGCCTCGTCTTCCCATCCGGCTTGTCATTTCCTGGTCAATGAGGGACCACAAAATGAATACTCACAATTGTATCCCGTCTACAGACCTGACAGAGGCAGAAGTTACCCCTGCTCAGTGGAATCAAACGGAACTGCTCCAGCGTGCTGGCGGCCTGGTGCGCGAAGCACTGGCGAGCCAACCCACACACGTCTGGCGCATGCATCGCGAGGATATGCTGCAAACGGCCGTTGTTGCCTTTCTGGAGCAAGCCGACCAACCGGCCGGGTATGCCTATGCAACTGTGCGGGGCACCTTAAAGAACTACCGTTGGGTGCATATTCGCGGCCTAAACGGCGGCTGGAAATCTCTGGCCTGCATCAAACATGGCTACTCCGTCATGAACTTCGCCGACGTCCTGCCGGAAACAGCTGATGAACCGCTAGACGGCCCACAAACGGCCGCAGAGACGCTCAGCGCCCGACAGTGGGAAAACGTGCCCCGACCCGTGGAATGGGCCGTTCTTCGCCGCCAGGCAGCGCCGGGGCAGACCCAAGCCGAAATACTGCGCGAGGTACTCTACATCCTGGCTGGCATGTCGGGTAACTTCTACCCGGAGCAGCTTTACCGGGCAGCCCTCATCATTACCCTGCTGGGCCGAGACTACACCTGGGAGCACGTCGAAGAGCGCACCGGTCTCAGCTTTGCCGAGGTGTATGACATCTACTGGGGCTGGCGTAAACGGTACCTCAATCCGTATTTGCAGTTCTCCCCGCTGCATCAAGAGATGATCAAGCTGCGTGGTCGAATGCGCATTACCTTCTTTGAAGAGCTGGACCCTGCTTTCCTGAATACGGCCGTACGCAAGATGGTCGTCTTTCCCCATGGCATCTACACCATTATCTACAAGCAGCGCAGCCGCAGCGCGGGCAGGCGAGCGGGGCAGGTCGAGGCATCGCTGCAGAAGATGCGGCAGGTCAATGGCCAGAAGCTGCTGCGGGCGATGCATCTGGGTCCGGTTGGTGACTTGACTAAAGAGCGGCTGTACGAAGCGAGCTTTGCCGTCGAGCGCAAGCTGGCAGCGCTGAGCGCCTAGCGGGCATTGGCCCAATGGAAGACAGAGACCCAACTGGTTCCCTTCGTGGAGCTGGTTGGGCTTTCTTTTTTTGCGACGCGGCAATGATTCATTTCTTCCTGAGCGACATGAGCAAGGCCAGTTCAACTCATTCTGAAGGCCAAAGTGGTCCTCTGGCGCAAGAAAAAACACCCGCCCTCCCTCCCATATCGCGGCCTAAAGGCCGCAATCGAAGGCGCTGCCTTCGGCCATGCCCGCCCCCCGCCCCTCGGTTCTTTTTTCGGGTATTGTCATGGGCTAGGATGAGTTAGGGTTTCACTCTCTACAGGGAATTGGGCCAGTAGAATCGTACGTATTTGGAACTTTACGACCGGGGGCAGGAGGGGTGTTTAAATCGGGTGTAGTACATAGGATAGTAGGATTCGGTCTTTACGTAAGATTGTGTTGCGCCAAGTTCTATAGCAGGGAATTCACTGCTTTTCGCGCGAAACTTTGCTCAAAGAGTAAAGGTGTAAAACTCACTGCGCAGATAGACGAAAGCCGACGGCCGCAAAGGCCGTTCTGCTTTTTTATTGGGTTCAATGAACAGCAGGCGTTCTATCTTATCTCCAGGTCGTCCCGTCCCTAAGTCGCTTCGCGGAGATGCTATCCAATTGCAAAAGATTATGTGTCTAGAGGGATTATGATCCCACCACAAAAACGGTCTAAATTGCGACAACAATGGAGGATCATAATCTTTTTTAGGGCGAGGATCATAATCTTTTGGCTTATGACCCGGGTAATCACATCGGGGATAACTTCCTAATGGTGGATTCTACGAGCTTGCCTGGCGGTTATTTACCGGTGAGGGACAGGTATCGGCCAAATGGCTGTAAAGAGTTTTTCCACTGACAAGGACAGATTTGCCGCAGACAGAGCAAACAGCCTGGTAACCACCGACATCGTTTGCTTCGGTCCAATTGCTCAGCTTGTGCCCGCCCAATAGCGCAACTATCTGGGCCTCCATCATGTTTTCTTGGAGTAGGTCTTGGTTATCCTCAAGCTCAGCATTCGCCAGGATGCCCTTTAGGCTGACAAGGCGTTTTCGCGACACAACGTTCACCAGGCGTAGCAGCGCCTTTTCCGTCCAGAAAAGCGTGTTCAGTTCCAGCAATTCCAGAGAGCCTAAAAAGAGATTCTGGTAAGCAACCTGCATTCGTTTGAATTTATCTGTCAGGCTTTCTTTGTCCATTGAGCACAATCAGGGTGGCCAGTCTACACCTTCCGCAAAGTAGATCGGAGTGGAAAATCAGAGCAACTGTAATCAAAACTTTGCCATATTCTAGCATAAAGCGGGCGGCTCCATTGCGCAGGCAATCTCTTTCCCCGTCCCGGCACATTTCTTCAACGAGGCAGGCAAGTTAATAGTGGCAATCCAATAGGTTTACGTCTCGGTAATTGTACATCCGGGGGTTTAGTCCTTTTCACATCTGGTTAAGAACATCAAGCGGTAAAAATTGGGCGGACGTAAAAGTTGCCCGTTTTGGCGAGTTGTGGCATATTTTCGCGCGTAATCGCCACAGCATGGGTGCACACACCAAGGACACATGCTTACACTAACACTCACAATTAAAAAGGTACGTCAGCGCGAACAGCAGCGCCAGCTACAGCAGGTCCTCACCTCGCTGCAGGGGGCGACTGTGGCTGTTTTGCTGTCTCTCTTTATTCTCCTGGTTTTCATTACCCTTCTTTCCCTCATCCAAACCAAGACCTTTCCCTGGCTGCCGCTGCTGGGCATCACGGATGATCTGGCGTTCCTAACAGCCGCTCTCATCATGCCGTGTTTGCTGCTAGCCCTCCTCAAATACCACTACTGGCGCTTGCGCCTGTTTGCCTGGGACGTTTTTGTCCGTCACATCCGCCGCGCCGGTCGTCGCCCACCTTCAGCAGAATCGCTGGTCAGCCTGCTGGACTCCCAGCAGACGGCGCTTGTCCAGGCCCGCATTACTGCCTTCCTCTTGCAGCTGCATTGCCGGGTCGTGAAGCGACCGCCCAGAATCTGGACCGCTGGCCAAGCCCCCCTGGCTTTGTTCCAGCAGGCCAACCTCCTGCTCGCCCCTTAGTTCTCCATCGTTTTCTCAAGAAGTGTCACCCACACGGGTAACGGCCGTTGTCGGGCAGTTTGCTTTGCCTGTTTGCGGTCAACGGTTACTCGCCGCTGAATTCAGCCCCTATCCGTTTGGGTGCCCAACCATCAACTTCTAGAGAATCATCGGGCCTGCGGCCCGGTGCCAAACACATGGAGACCAATATGTTAAACGTACAAGAACGCAGCGGGGCCACCCGCAAGAAAACGATCACCCTGACCGACGCCGGTCGGGCTCAAATACACACCTTTGCCAAAACCCATCAGATGACCTTCAGTGCCGCCATCGAGACGCTGGCGCTCATCGGTATGGAGGCGGACCTCACCGCCCTACTCATCCCCCTCATCCACAGCAGCGTGGCGCGCGGCATGGAGCGCCAGTTCAACCGGATTGCCAAGCTGGGGCTGCTGGCCTCGGCCGAAGCGGCCATGGCCCATGAGCTGACCACCATGCTGCTGCTCCAGCAAATTCGCCAGGAGGCGACGGACCATCCGCAAAACTTCGAGGCTGTGATGCAGGTGGGTCAGGGCGACCGCACCACCCGCGACGGCCGTATCCGGGCCGTCTACAAAGATATGCGCACCGTCGCCCGTGGTCGGCAGCGTGCCCTGCTGCGCAAGCCGCTGCGGGAGCTGGTCCAGCAGCTGCAAGCGGATGCGGTTGACGTCATCGCGGATGAGGAGGTGGAAGCAGATGAATAAGACACGCGCTACCAACATCGTGCGAATGGACTGGCTGTCCAACCGGACCCCCTCAGGCCGTCGCTCCGCCACCAAGGCGCGCAAGCTGGCGCAATACTTTGCTCTGGGTCGCGGCCGAGAGAAGGAACAGGAGCTGCGGCCGCAGCGCGGGGTATGGCTGGACCAGGCGGGACGGCCGTGCAGCCATGAAGAGGTGCTGCAGTGGGTGCGGCAGCAGGGCATGAGCCACGAAATGACCTACCAATTCATCCTCTCCGTCAAGGAAACCCAGCTCACAGAGGAAGCGTTCAACCAGGCGATGGCCGCCGGTGGTCCGCTATTCGCCGAGTGGCGCCTCATCTCTCATGACGACTCCCGGTATCCGCACGCTCACGCGCTGGCCTTTGGCAACCAGCCGGTGCAGATCAAGTCGGAGGCGTTTCAATCCTGGTGGCGAGCGGTGCGCCAGGCGTTGGAACAGGAGCAAACAAAAGCACGAGAAATGCAGCAGGAACTTGCCCAGGAGCAAGAAAAAGCGGCCGACTTGCAGCAAGGTGCGGGCCTGGAGCAGGACGATGCAGCGGGCAAGTCGCCGCAGAGCAAACAGATGCAGCAGGAGGCAAACCACGAGCCGCGGCAAAGTGCCTTGGGACAGGATGGTGCAGCACGTGAGCCAGCAGAGCAACTGGCGAAACTAGCTGAAGCAGAGCTGGCCGAACCCACGCTCGAATATAGTGTCTCCGAGCAAAGCTGGGACATGGAGTTGTAAGAATATGCAGAAAAATATCCAAACCCAACTCCAAGCCTGGTGGCGCACGCGCCAGCAGAAGCAGCACCGGTTGGCCCAGGGACGGCTGACGGCCAACGAAGCGGCCACTCGTCTGCCTGACAGCGGCGAACTGCCCCTGGCCAAACTCCGTGTGTCTCATGGCACCATGCCCACTGTGTACACCACGGCCGACAAGCGGGGGCATCTGCTCATTGTCGCCCCGCCAGGCCGCCCCTGGCGTGACCAGCTCACGCTCACCTTGGCGCATTGGCCGGGCGCAGCGCTGGTCGTGGACCCAGATGGTAAGCTGTACCGGCAAACGGCCGCTGGGCGCCAGAAAGCGTACGGATCGGTCTACGCCATTCCCGGTTACCGGCTGGGGGCCACGAACCTGCTGCGGTTTTGGCAGCTCGAAGAAGCCCGCCAGCTGCACCACTTTCTCTTGCCCGAAGCAATCCCCTTGACGCCGAACGAAGATACTGCGGTGGGTAATCCGACACTCTCTCTGTTTTGTGCGGTAGGGTTGTTTGCTCAGGCAAACAAGTGCAATCCTTTCCAGGTGCTTCTAGACCTGGCCCTGACCGACATGCTTACGGCGCTGGCGGCCCTGGAGACGGTGCCGCAGGCGCGGCTGCACGTCCGCGCCTTCACCAAGGGGCAGCCACCCCAGCTGGCCATCTACGATGCCGCCACGGTGCAGGCGTTTACCTGGTTAAGCCAGCAGCTGTGGCGCTACCAGGCGGCGTATACCACCTTTGCCCTGCCCGAAGAGCAGAGGAACGTGATCCAGGATGACTGGTCACGGGTGAAGGGAACCCTGTATCTCACCTACGCCAGCAGCCAGCTGGCCGACATGGCTGGCTTAGTGGCGGCGCTGGTAAACAGCCAGCTGGTGGCCCACCAGACGTATGGCCAGGGCCAGCCGCTTTTGCTCGTGCTGGATACCCATCTGGTCAGCCGACTGCCGCACTTTGCTCAGTTTCTAACC
This sequence comes from Ardenticatenaceae bacterium, assembly GCA_020634435.1. Classification (GTDB taxonomy): domain Bacteria; phylum Chloroflexota; class Anaerolineae; order Promineifilales; family Promineifilaceae; genus Leptofilum. The sequence continues at coordinate 95,732 of JACKBS010000010.1, forward strand.
ACAGCATCGGACTATGGCATCACGGTTGTTCTGACTGCCCCCTCGATTACAGCGCTGGATACCCTGACACCAACGGGGTCCGGGACAACCCTGGCGGCCCAGTTTGCCCACCAGCTCTGGTATGCACCACGCGACCCGGCAACGGCCGTTTACCTGGCCACTCGTTATGGCACCAGCCTGAACGCCGCGGGTGAAGCTGTGTCGGAGCTGACACCGGAGGAGATACTGTCGTGGCCGGAGGACCAGCTGCTGCTGGTGACCGAGCGGGAACGGCCGTATGTGGTGTTGGGCCAGGCGCTGGCAATGCCGCCAGATTTCCTGTGGCGCGAGCCACCGTGGCTGCCGGCAGATTTGGCCCCGCCCCGACGCTACGACCAGTGGCTGCCGGACCTGCCGGACTTAACCCAACAGATGACGGCGTTTCTGATGGCCAATGGCGCAATTCCCATTCCGGCTAAGGATGCTGAAGCTGCAGAAGAACGGGTGGGAACGGCCGTTGCTAAAGATCGAACGACTTCTGAATCCGCTGACGAACCGGTTCTTGTGGTGCCTGCCCCGCTCACGCCTGTTGCACCCGATGAACCCGAAGGGATCGCGGAAGAAGGAGTGGCCGCAGAAAAGTCACTGAAATTGGCCCGTTCCCACTACCGGTAGGTGTAAATGGGCACCTGCTTCTGGCGTGTCTGGTCCAGCCAGTTGTCCTGAAGCAGGTGCCGTTGTCTACCGCAATTATTTGGAGAAAAAAGATGAACAGACACTACCTAAACTGTTACGCACTGGGTCGTTACGCACCGGCCCAGGAGCAGCTGGACTATGTCCTACCCTGCAACCGGGAGCAAGCCCTCCAACTGTTTGCCCTGCACATGAATGTCAAGACCCTCCTCATTCCCCGGAAGCACTTGGTTTCCAGGCGCGTGCCAACCAAGCAGCTGTATGTCAGTCGGGTTTCCAGCTATGGCATGGCTACGTTCCTCTGGCGCAGCGGCTACATGGGGCGAACCACCAATCCGGTCATGCGCTTCATGGACAAGATGGGTTATCACCTCCAGATGTTTCGCCATCTGCACCGGGATGAGCAAGCCATTGATGAAGTGGTGCTAGAGCTGTTTTACTCGACGCAGGGACAAACGCCTTGCATTGACCTGCCGGACCCGGAGGTATATCCCGAAGATTTGCTCCTGGCGCGGCTGCACTTTGCTCAGATAGCCCCAGGACAAACCCTACTGCGGCTCTTCCTGGGCTGGACCGATACAGCTTCTCTAGAGGGTCTGCGTGAGTTGTATGACGTGCTGGTCCGGTACATGGACCTGCTGCATCGGGTGCTTCCCCCCAATGACCCACCTATCGCCCCAGTGGAAGGCGAACCGTCTGTGATTGCCGAACACGAAGCTGGAGCGCAGCGGGAACGGCCGTTGCCTGAACTGATTGCGGTGGCAGCAGAGGCCCTGACGATTGACACTATGGCTGAGGCAGTGGTGCCGCATGGTGCTTTAACCGAGGACGCCGAGACTGAAATCCGGGAGATAGACCCTGCTGGAGTCGATTGTGGTTGTGCTGAAGCCAACCGCGTCCCTGACGATCACGCCCTGACCCCAACCGCCGAGGCAGTGGCGGGTGAGCCAGCGCCAGCGTGGCAGGTGCAGGCTGCTGAAGGTAAAGACCGGCTGCATCAGGACAACAGCTTTGGCCCCGTGGCTGAACCAGAGGTTACGGTGGATGAAGCTACGGCCGGGGATATTGCCGACCCAGAGGACCCGGTGGGGCAGCATCTCCTGGCTGTGCCGGTTCCGACTGAGGATGAATTACAGCTGTACCGCAAGATGAAGCCGCCGCGCATGTATGCCAGTACTTTGTCCAACATCTGCGTCATGGTTACCGAGCGGCAGCGCCAGATAGATGCGGGGGGTGAGATTCCGAAGCTAGATACCTTCAATAGGCGTGTGCGTCCCAGCCGCAATACAATGCTCAAAATCCCGGAGCTGTTCACCCATTGGTTTGACAAACAGTATCGCTGGAACCTCATCACTTGGCTGCGGGATCATTCGGGGCACACGAAAACGGAAGTCTCGGAGATACTTTCGACGCTGTATTACAGCTTGTCGCCGGAGGCGTGGGCGGCGGTGACGTCGGCGGGAAGGGAGGCGGAAACCAATAGAAGCCGACGTCACCACGCCCGAAAGGAGGATGAGAATTCGAGGCCAGGGGGACAGTTGGGAACGGTGCATTAGCTGCGTCTGCCCCGGTTTGCGGTGATGATAACGCCTTACAGTATGGTACCTGTAAGGCGTTTTTTTGTGCCATGTGGCCTCGACAAAAACAGTCTATCACTCTGGCGGGGAAATTTCTCGGTCAAATTAATCAACTTTGTGTCAACTCTGTCAATTGTGTCAATTTGGCATGACAGTGACGCGTTGCCCTGCTACCGTGATGACCAGGTGGCCCCAACACATTTACCTGCCACCTCAACGGAGGTTCACATGAGAAAACGAGATGCCTATATCCACATCCGTGTCACCCAGCGGGAGATGCAAACGATTGATGCCCTGGCCCGGCACCTGCGGCGCACGCGCAGCGACCTGCTGCGCGTCCTGGCGTTGGAAAAGGCCGAAGAGCTGGACGTGACGCCGGTTCCCCGCCCGGTGCTGGCCAAACGACCCGAGACAAACCAAGGAGAAGATAAACCATGGACAGTGGTCAAACGGATTCGCTAGATCCCATGCTCAAAGAAGCCCGCGCCAAACTGCTGGCTCGCGTGTATGCCATCATCCTTTCACCCGACTGGGGGGAACCAGATGAGCCGGTCATCATTGGCACCCGGCAGCGACGGCCGTCTCGGCGCAAAAAGCAAAACAGGGAGTGACACTCTTGGAAACCATGACGATGACACTCTCTGAAAAACATCTGACGCTGCTGCGGGATGGGTCGGGCATCGCGGACGAGGTGGTCGCCGCTCGCGGCTACCGCACCATCACCGATGAGGCCGAGCTGCTCCGGCTGGGCTTTGCTCTCAACCAGTGCCGGGTGCCGGGGTTGCTCCTACCGCTGCACACCACTGACGGCACGCTGGGACCGGCCATCTACCGGCCAGACAACCCGCGCGTGGTGGAAAACCGGCGCAAAAAGCTGGACGACGGCACCCATCCCCAGCGAGTCATTAAGTACGAGCAGCCCAAGGGCGAGGCGGTGCGGGTAGATTGCCCGCCCGTCTGCCAACCGAAACTGGTGGATCCCACCATTCCTTTGTTCATCACTGAAGGGCAGAAGAAGGCAGATGCTTTAGCGACTATAGGCGCTTGCGCCATTGCCCTCACTGGCGTGTGGAACTGGAAGCAGCGCAACAAATACGGCGGCACCGTCTTCACCAACGACCTGGACTACATCGCCTGGGAGAACCGGACCGTCTACCTGGTCTTTGACTCCGACGTGCTCACCAAACAGGGTGTGCGCCAGGCGCTGGAGCGGTTCACCGACCACCTGAAGCGCAAAGGAGCAGTGGTGCACCACATCTGGCTGCCACCCCTGGACGACGGCAAAACCGGCGTTGACGACTGGCTGGTGGCCACCGGCAAGGGGCTTAACGATCTCATCGCCCTCTCGCGTGGCCCACGGCCAGAACCCAAAGCGGCCCCACCCAAGGTGGAGCTGCTGGATGAAGCCCCGGCGCGACTGGTACGGCCGTTGTCCATCGTCGGCGGCTACAGCTATGCCGCCACCTGGTGCTACGTCAAAATCTCGCAAAGCGAGACGCAGAAGAAGGACGGCACCATCGTGCGTCACGACCCGCCGCTGCAGCGCTTTGAGAAACGGCTCTTCGTCCTGCGCCAGGATGGCGTCACCTTTGGCGAGGGGGCGGATATGCCGCTGGAGAAGCTGCCCCTGGAAGTGTACCTGCCAGAAGTGCCGGTGGCCGACCGGCTGCTTTCCGCCAAAGGGATGCGGACTTATGACCCGAAGAACCCGCCGCAAGCGGCGGTTATCTTTCAGCAGGTGAAGGATGTGGTGAACCGGTTCATCGACTTCGACCACTCGCTGGCCGAGCAGGACACCATGGCCGAACTCATCGCCTGCTTCATCCTGGCCACCTGGTTCCTGGATGCCTTCACCGTGACGGGCTATCTCTGGCCCAACGGCGACCGGGGCAGCGGCAAGACTCAGCTGCTCCAGGTGGTGACCGAACTGTCGTACCTGGGGCACGTGGTTCATGCCAGCGGCTCCTTTGCCGCCCTGCGCGACCTGGCCGACTACGGCGCTACCTTGGCCTTTGACGATGCTGAGGATCTCTCCGACCCGCGCAGCACCAGCCCCGACAAGCGGGTGCTGCTCCTGGCCGGGACCCGGCGCGGCACCACCATTCCCTTCAAGGAAAAAGATGCCGACCAAAACTGGGGCACCCGGCACGTCAATCCGTTTTCCTTTCGCCTCTTCTCCGCCATTCACCTGCCCGACCACGTGCTGGCCAGCCGGACGATTATCGTGCCGCTGACGCGCACGCCGGACCGCTACCGGGCCAACGTGGACCCGCTGGAATACAGCCAGTGGCCCCACGACCGGAAGCAGCTCATCGACGACTTGTGGTGTCTGGGGCTGCACTACCTGCCGGTGCTGCGGGCATGTGAAGGGTTGGTTAACCAGGAAGCGCGGCTGACGGGTCGCAATCTGGAGCCGTGGCGCGCCATCCTGGCGGTAGCCCGCTGGCTGACCGATGCAGGCGTGGTGGGCTTGTGGGGCCGGTTGGAGGGGTTGTCCTGGCAGTACCAGGCGGAACGGCCGCAGCTGGAGACGGATGATTTCACCAGCCTGGTGCTGCGGGCGCTGCTGGATACCTGTGCCAACAGTGCCAGGTGTGCCAGGTGTGCCAGCCACCTGGGATATGCAGACAAGGAACATTGGTTGTTTACCGCCAGTGAGCTGGTAGACCTGGTGTTTGAGCTGGCGGCGGAGGAGCTGACGCTCTCCCTGGACCGGCAGACGACGGTGAAGATTGGGCTGACGCTGGCCAAGCTGCGCCTGAAGAAGCTGCCCCGCTCTGGTGGGAAAGGCAGCCGGCATTGGTTGGTGACCCTGGCAGAGCTGAAGCGGTGGGCGGCCGCGTACGGGCTGCCGCTTCCCTCACAGCTCTCATAGCTGTGTGCCAGGCTCTCTGGAAAGTTGGCACACCTGGCCCACCTGGCACACGTGGCCCAACGATGAGCTTTAGCTTCTGTACTGGCGTCACCCAAAGAGGGCTTTAGAAGATGGAGCAGACTCTTTGAGTGGTTGAACTACCTGGCACACCTGGCCCACCGGTGAGCAGCTGCCACCCAAAGAGCTAGACAAGCCGCGTACCACACTCTCTGAGTCGTTGGCAACCTGGCACACCTGGCCCGCAGGGTGCAGGCTGAGTGGGTAGTTGGCCCGGTTTGAAGCTGTCTAACCTGGCACAAATCGTACGTTGACAATTGAATAGATGAAAATGCCAATTGCATAGGCAGGGTAAAACGGTAGAATCTGCCCCATGAATGAAGAGTGGATTACCACAGCCGAAGCGGCCAACCTCAGTGGTTACCATGTCAATCATATCCGGCGCTTGATTCGTCAGGAGGAGATTGAAGCAAGAAAGTTTGGCCCAATTTGGCAGGTGAATAAGACGTCATTTGTTGATTATTTGGAAACGGCACGTCAGTCAGAAGACAAACGCTGGGGGCCAAAGCCAGAGAAGAACGATTAGGTCCGTTCACCTTTAGTAGACAAGCACTTTTTTTTCAGTATAATACGTTCAATAGTTGAACATATTCTACCCTATTAACGGGCTACAAAAGTGCTGCGAACACCGATGTAGCCCTAACCCCTCCGCTGAGTAGACAGCGAATGGGCTGACCGGATTTTAGCACACGTCTCACTTCGGTGACACGTGCCGCACGGGCAACCCTGGCGACAGCGTTATGGGTTGCCCGTTTTGTTTTCCCCAAACGGGTCACCCCTCTCGTTTCCCCGCCTCATCGCTGGCAGCAGTGGTGAGGCTTTTTTTATCCCTGGAGGTGCAATGAAAGCAAAAGTACAAATTGGCGCGACCATTCTCTCGCTGCTGGCCCTGTTGACCTACACCCTGGTCCACACTGGCGGCCTGCTGGCCCGCTATGTTCACCCGGCCATCATTGGCTATGTGGCGGCGTTTGGCATTGAGGCCGCGGTGGTCAGCCTCTCGCTGCGCATTGGCGAGCTGCGCCGCACCAAACAATCTACCGGCTTCTTTCTCTTTGTCCTGATCGCCGTTGTCGTCGTCTCGGCCGTGGCCAACATCGCTGAAGGGTTTACGGCCGTGCAGGACGAGGCGCTAACGCTGGCGACCGTGCGAACCCTGGATCCGGTTCAGGCAATTATCGGCCTGTCGGCCACCGGGCTAGTGTCCCTTATCGTGCTGGCCCTGGCCGAAATCCTGGGCACCGACGTGGAAACGGCCGTTAAGCAGGCGGACAAGGAACGGAAGCGGCCAACGACGAGCAAGACGACCAAAACGGAAACGGCCGTTTCGGAAGAAGTACCCCAAGATGTTGAAGGTGAAGAAATGAACCGTCTCGAACGTGCCCGAGCCGTGAAGGCGGAGAAAGACGCCATCAGCCGGGCCGAGGCGTTGGAACTGCTGCTGGCCTTTGTCGCCGACAACCCGGACGCCAGCCTGTCGCGTATCGGACGGCACATTAGCCGTTCCAAGTCTACCGTGGCCACCTACGTCCAGGAGTTGCAAGACGCTGGACAGCTGCGCCGGAACGGAGATGGATGGCAAATACTGTCTTGATAGGCGTCAAGGCAGCACAGTCTCTGGCTTTCCTACCCCACCAATCTTTAAGGCTAACGACTCAAAAATTTGGCAAAGGTAGATGTCAGGTTACAAGAATTTTTCTACAGGATTTTGAGAAACATTAAACCAATCACTCACGCGTGATGAGTGAACAAATAAATGGAGAAAATATTATGCGAATTAAAGCCGCAGTTTACACCAGAGTAAGCACAAACGAACAAACCAAAGGGTACAGTCTGCCGACTCAGGCCAAGGGATGTAAAGAATACGCTTTAAGTCACGGGTTGGAGGTTGTGGCCGTCATTAATGATGATATTAGCGGGGCAACCCAACTGAGTGATCGTGAAGGTGGCCAACAATTACTCAGTCTGGTGGATAACCAAGAAATTCAAGCGGTAATTGTCTGGCGTTTAGACCGATTGTCTCGCCCACCCGAAGGAGAATATTCTCGCCTGCTTACCACAATCGAGTATTTAGCTCGGCATGGGGTCAGCGTCCACGATTGTGAAACGGGAGAGGTTAAAAAGGATATGGCCAGCATCATGATCGCCTTTTTCAAAGGGCTGGCAGCCAGTCAAGAACGTTCGGCAATTCGCGAACGCACGATGCGTGGAATTGAGGCAAAAGCACGTGAGGGGAAATGGATTGGACAAGGTGATGCACCTTACGGGTATGAAAAGGTGGGTATTGGACGGGAAGCGTATCTGAAAATCGACCCTGAAAGAGCAGCTGTTGTACGGCGTATTTTTGATTTGTATGTTAGGAACATTGGGCAACCCCTTAGCTTCAAACAAATTGCCGTTTTATTGACCCAAGAAGGCGTTACCTCTCCTGGACAGGTCAAGCGTGGTGGCCGTAAGGGAAATGGTGGCTGGCACACAGCAACGGTAAGCAAACGAATTATAAACAATCCGAACTACATCGGTGTTTTTACAGCGCAGGGATACACAATCCATATGCCTGAGTTGGCTATCGTTGACGAAGAAATCTGGAAAGCGGCGCAAGAGCGGAAAGAGAAAAATCGTCTAAACTCTTCGCGAAATCAAAAGCGGAAATATCTGCTGGCAGGGCGACTGACGTGCATCTGCGGAGCAAAAATGCAAGGTGAATCCAAGAAGCGTCGGGCTGGAGGTTACAACGTTTACTATCGTTGCCAGAATCATCGCTATGATCATCTGGTCGGAGTCTGTCCTGTAAACTATGTGCGCAGTGATTTGCTCGAACCAAAGGTATGGGAATGGTTAACTGAGCTCCTCACCAATCCAGCGAACGTTGAAGAAGGGCTTCGCCATATGACCGAGGAATCTGACATTCTGGCTGCACCACTTCACGAGGAGCTAGAAATTGTCGAAGACCTGTTAAATAATGTGAATCGCAAAATTGAGCGACTGGTCGCAGCGTTCAGTGATGAAGAGGATGATGTTACAGCTGAAGCTTTGCGAAAAAGCTACAAAGAAAAAGCGGAATTGAAGACTAGTTTAGAAAAACAGCGACAAAATCTGTTGGCCCAACTGAACCAGATGGAGCTATCTCCATCGCTCATTGACGAAATTATCTCAATCACAACTAAGATTGCTACTTTGTTACCCACTGGCTCTCACGCAAAAAGACGCCACATTTTGGATGTACTAAATGTAAAAGTCCAACTGCAAGAAGGCAATACGGCCGAATACGCTATCCGGGTAAGCTGCTATCTGAAGAAAGAACCGATGCTGATTGAGTTATGTGGTCATCGGTTCAAATCCGGCTGCCCCGACAGATAATGAAAACGGCCGTTCTTCACTGAGGAACGGCCGTTTTTGCTGCTTTGGGAAAGGTTGATCACACATGCAGGAGTGACGAGTGTCGCTCACTCACGTGTATAAAGCTAATTTTCTTGCCGAAGCATGTTACACAAACATTTTTTACTGATAATGACTCCTCCCATTACATTTTAGTACCCATTCAGAATTAACATCATTCCCTCTTTTTCAGATGAATTTCTAGCATCCTACGATGCAACGGCCGTTACTTTATCCTTAAAAAGCTGCCAATCTGCGTGTTCAGGTACGGCCGTTTCCCCAAAAATCTTTATCGCCTTGCAGTAATATTGTCGAGCTAAGTCAACATTACCTTCCGCATTCGCCAAATCACCGCTTGCCAGTAGACGATAGGATGAAAAGAAGTGATCAGTTACCAGCGCCTGTTCCTGAATATGGCACGCTTTCTCTAAACAATCGCGGGCATCATCTAAGGCACCATTGGCCAAATGGCAATTTGCCAGACAAATGTAAGCATCAGCCGTTTCATAATGAGTTGGCTGTTTGATTACTAAAATCGCTAATGCTCTCTCCAGGTAGTGTTGGGCATCTTCAATATTGCCGATGAGATAAAAATGTTGTCCTAAAAAGTTCAAACTCTGCCCAATCAGGTAAGAATCGGCCGGTAATTGTTCTTGGTGAATAGCGAGTGAGCGTTGCATATCTTGCTCTGCTTCCCCTGTTAAACCTATTTTGCTTTTGGTATGCCCCAGGTTTAGCCAACTCAAGGCTGTTATGTGATGTTGTTCGCCTAAGCTTTCCCGACGAATCTGTAATCCTCGTTCATGATAGGCCAGGGCGGTTGCATATTCGCCACGCTGCATTGCTAAAACGCCCAGGTTATTGAGGGACATGGCAATCGAGGGGTTTGTTGCTGGGAATAAACTTTCGCGAATGGTGAGAGAGCGTCTGTTTGCTGCCTCGCTTTCTGGAAACAGGTTCATGGTTTTTAACAAAAGCGCCATATTAAATAGCGTCAAGGCGATTTGTTGTTCATCTGGCGGTGAGAGCTGTTCATAAACTGCTAAAGCTTGTTCATAATAAGTTTTAGCCGTGGCCAGAGACCCTGCCTGACGGTGAAGAATGGCGAGATTGTGCAAGGCTTGGGCCGTGAGGGTATGGGTTTCCCCCAGGATCTCTTTGCGGATGGCTAACACGGCTTCGTACATCGGCCAAGCTTCATCTCGTCTGCTCGTTTCCCACATCAACGTGCCTAACAGAGCCAGCAAATCGGCAAGTACCAGATCGTCATTTAATTGCAGAGCCTGACGAGCCGAAACGGCCGTTTCCAAAATAGCAATCGCCACCTCACGCGCACCAATATCCCGCTGGTGTCGCCCCCACCACAAAGGCAACTGCGTTCCCAAATCATCCCCTCGCGCCACCCCCTTTTGTACCAACCATTGTAGATGCGCCGGATTGACGGGCAGATTCCCCAAGAAGCGCGTCTTTGAAAATTGAGCTGCCAGCACGTTTATCACTTGTCGTTCAACGACCGTTCGCCCGGCCACCACCTCTGTTTCAGACAACTCAGCCTCGGCATAGGTGGCCACCAAACGGTGAAGCTGCACATTTTCTGATGCCACTTCGCGCACGATGCCTAGCATGAGCAATCGCGTCAAGCCATCTATCGCCAATAGCTCCTGCATCAAATCATCGGCCCCATCCTGAACACAGGCCAAAAGTAACTGTTTGGGAATCGCTTCCCCATGGGCGAAGGCGATGGCATTAGCCAATAAACGTATGGCCATCCTGTCCACTTCATCAGCGGCATCCAGCTGCTCAAAGTTTAAGGCAAAGGTGCGGGCAACATTTAGCTCATGCCCCGTGGGTGAATGGGTTACCCCACGCCCCTGTAATGATGGATGTTGCAGCAGCCCTTTTTCCCGCAGTTGCTGCAAATATTGGGCAGGCGTTATTTGCTGATAACGGCGCAAAAAGCCACCGGCTAAATAGAGGGCTAAGGGTAAGTCGCCGCTTTCGGCTGCCATTTCATCGGCTGTTGGGCCATCTAAGCCCGCGACCAGCTTTTGCAGCAGCCGAATGCTTTCTAAACGCGCTAAATGATGCAATGGGATAGGCATCACCCCGAGTTCAGGTGACCATACCCCGCGTTTGGTTGTGATCAAGACACGGCATCCACCCGTAACTGGTAACCATTGCGTAAGCAATGCTTCATCTTCACAGGTGTCAAAGATGAGCAAGCGGGGGATCGGTTCCTGCCACGCCTTCAGCACGCGGCCCACCTTGTCAGCTTGGGTCAGCCGCTCTGCATCCTGATAAAGCCCTAAGCCGCGTTCACCGCCAATTATCATCACCTCTTCGGCCACATTTTGTCCATTGGCAAAGCTGAGCCAAAAGACGCCGCCGGGAAAGAAACGGCCGTAACGATAACAAAACTCCACTGCCAACTGCGTCTTGCCTAGACCACCCATCCCCGTAATGGCTACCGCACGTTGTCCGGCGTCCCCCTCCTCTGGCAACAATGCCTGCCCTATCTCCAGCAATGTGTCTCGGCGACCGACAAAATCCCGGTTGCGCTGGTACGGCACATACGCATGGCTTGGTAGATTGTCTGGCTCAGGCAGTTCATCGGAGGCAGGTGGCCTGGTAGGAAGTCCGACAACGGTGTTCCAGGCGACGCCCCCGCCGTGAGTTTCTTTGAACGTTTCAATTTGGACGATCAGCTGGCGTGTCTCATCCATTGGCTCTACGCCCAGCTCCTGCCAAAGCCGTTGGCGACTGACTGAATACTGTTGCAGCGCCACATTAATTTGACCGCTGGCGGCCAACAGCTGCAACAAATGCCGCAGTGCCTCTTCATCCAGCTCGTCCAGCGCTAGCCAGCGTTGGGCGATGGCCACCCCTTTTACCCAGTCGTTTTGCGCTCGATATTCGTCGCAGAGCTGGCGAAATGCGCCGATGACGCGCTGCCGCAGCTTTTCGCGGGTGAGCAGCAGCCACTCGTTGAAGCGCGGCGCTTCCTCCAGATAGAATCCTTCCAGCAGATCGCCCCGATACAGGGCAAGCGCAGCGCTGATTTGCTCAGCGTCGTCGCTGTCCAGCCCAGCCATCAGGGAATGGTAGTCGGTGGAAACGGCCGTTTCGGTAGGAAAGCGCACCTGTTTGCGCGTTACCTCCAGCTCTGGCAGCCATTTACGCAGGCGGGTCAACAAGGCACGTAAGTTTTGCAATGATTGCGCAGTCGAGGTGGCATCCCAGAGCAAATCTGCCAGCAGCTCTCGCGGCTGTGCGGCGTTGGTAACAAACAGATAGGCCAGCAGCGCGCACCCTTTGCTCGACTTCATCACGTCTGAAATCTCGCCCGCCTCATTTTCTATTTGCAATACACCCAGAAGTTTAATTTGCCAGCTCATGGGATGGAATTATAGCAAATCTGGGGAAACTGCCGTGCTGTTTTTGGACAAACGTGCGCCGATTGAAAAAACGGGCATTTTCATATCACGTTGACGTCACGTTTGTTTTTGTAAACTGCACCAAAGGAGAAGTTAAGGGCCGTATGTTGACACATCACAGCGCGCCTGAAAGGAGACGGGTAAATTGAGCACACAACAATACAAAGCATTTTTGTTAAGACTACAGCGTGACGAAGGGTATCCCAACTGGCGGGCAACAATCGAAAACGCGCAAACGGGCGAAACGCTGCGGTTTGCGGATCAAAATCAAATGCTGCGCTATTTGCTAAAAGATCTGGAACATGATGACAGATCACAAAAAAACGTAAACCAGCCGCCTGTCGATGGCAGGGTTTAATGACGCCCAACGGGCACAATCTACAACAGGGAGTTTCTCAATGACAATAAAAACATCTCACTCTTTTCTGCTTATCGGCTTCGCTTTCTTAATGGGTTTGGGCCTGATGGCATATGCGGTGAACCTGGTGCGGGCGCAAGAAACAGCCGTTTCCCCCGCAGCCCTCACCGCCACCACCATCACCGTCAACACCGACGCCGACGAACTCAACAGCAATAACAACTGTTCTCTGCGGGAAGCGATTGTCGCGGCCAATACAGATACGGCCGTGGACAACTGCCCCGCCGGTTCCGGCGCCGACACCATCACCTTCGCTGACAACTACACCATCACCCTCACCTCGGCATTGCCCGACATCACCACCGATCTGACCATTGATGGGGAAGGCGCGGCGAACACCATCGTGCAAGCCTCAACCTGCAACCCGGTGACGCTCCCGGGCGGCTGTACCCCCGCCGATTGGCGCGTGTTCACCTTTACCGCGGGCGCTTCCACGTTGAAGGACCTGACCGTTCGCTACGGCAACTGCGATAGTGATGCAACTTGCAGTGGCCTTGACGACAGCGACGGCGGAAATATCTATGCTAGTAATGGCTCCACCAGCCTGACGTTGGACGCAGTCAACGTGCAAAGCGGTTTCGGAAATGTTTATGGCGGCGGAATTTCCGCATATGGTGGAGACCTAACCGTTCAAAATAACAGCCTGATCGGCGGTTCAGGAGCGGGGAATCAGTCTGGAAATGGTGAAGGTGGCGGAATTCACTTCGACAGTGATGGGCGTCTTCTGATCAATAATAGCGAAATCAGCTACAACCAGTCTAATAGTCGTGGCGGCGGCGTAAACGCATATTATTGTGGCGATCAATTGAACCTGGAAGCCAGCACTATCTCCAATAACTTCACAGACGGGTCTGACGGCGGCGGTTTGTGGACGGACTGTACCACCACCATCAACGACAGCACCTTCGCCAATAACCAGGCGTTGTATGCTAGCGGTGGATCACTAAATGGCGGCGCAATCTATAACAACGGAACCCTGACGGTTGTCAACAGCACCTTTTACAACAATTCTGCCCAGAATGGTGGCGCCATTTACAATTCCAGTGGTTTACTAACTGTAGCCAACAGCACCTTCGATGGTAACTCCACAACGAACGATGGAGGCGCCATCATGAACTGGAGTACGCTCAATCTAACCAACAGTACTTTCTTCGACAACTCGGCTAGTGCCGATGGCGGCGGCGTTTGGAATTATGACGCGGCCACAGTGACCAATAACACTTTCTCCGGCAACTCGGAAGCGATTTACAATCTCGGCACATTGCACCTAAAAAATTCAATTCTGGCAAACAGCACGTCCGGTGATGACTGCACTAATGCCTACATTCTGGCAACCGACACCAACAATCTCATTGAGAACAATAATGGCTGCGGCACGCCCATCTCCACCGCTGATCCCAATCTGGGGCCGCTGCAAGATAACGGCGGCCCCACCGAGACCATGGCCCTGCTCGCCCCCTCGCCAGCCATCAACGCGGGCGATGATGCGGTCTGTGCCGCTGCCGCCACCGTCAACAACCTCGACCAGCGCGGCGAACCCCGCCCTTTTGGAACGCATTGCGACCTTGGCACTTATGAGTTTTCAGCCGGGTCAGCCTTCATCGTCAATACGGATGCAGATACAGACGATGGCTCCTGTGATGCGCCCGGCACCGGCTCCGGTAACCAGGACTGCACCTTGCGCGAAGCGATCAACGGCGCCAATGCTGATAACACAGGGGCGCATGAGATTACCTTTGCTGGTGATTACACCATCACCCTGACCGCCAACCTACCCAACATTACCGGCTATCTCACCATCAGCGGTGTGGGGCGTGCGGTGACGGTGGATGGGAACGATAACTGGGTTATCTTTAATGCGGGTTCCTGGAGTATCGTGACCGTGGATACCATGACAATGGCGCATGGCGTAGAGACGCTTGGCAGTAACGGAACGCTATCGGTTCTCAACAGCACCATCCGTGATGGAAATGCCGATGAGGGCGCAGGTGGCATTTATTTGGACAGCGGTTTGCTAACCGTTGCCAACAGCACCTTCTATAACAATGACGGTGCGATTACCGCGGATACAGGGACGGTAATTATCAACAATTCGACATTCGTTGAGAACAACGGCGCTACTTATAGCGCTATCAGCACCAGCCAAGCCGTGGTCACAATCACGAATTCGATCATCACCAACAGCACTGGCGAGGATTGTGTCATTTTTGGCGGTGGCAGTGGCAGTTTCAACGGGAGCAATAATCTGATTGATGATCACGCCTCTGGTCCTTGTGCAGGTATCAGCGATGCGGCCGTGACCAACCTCGATACCAGCCTCGCTGACAATGGCGGCAATACCCCCACCATCGCCTTGCTTGCCGGCTCTAATGCCATAGACACCGGGGATAATGCCACCTGCGAAGCCACCGACCAGCGTGGCGTCAGCCGCCCCATTGGCGCGGCCTGCGACAGGGGTGCGTTTGAACTGGAGAGCGGCATCAACCTCTACCTGCCGATTACGATAAAGAATTAACCCATTAATCGCCCACCTCATTTTAGCCACCAGTTTGTTTGGCGCTGAGGCCCAGCCTGCGCTATGCCAAAGGCCTTACCGTTATCTCATCACGATCGCGTCACGTTGGTTTTTGTACACTGCAAAACAAGGCTAGAAAAGGAAATTTTTAGCATTGCAGACATCAAACGTAAACCAATAGAAAGGATGAAAAGCATGGGTACACAACAGTACAAAGCCTTTTTACTCAGATTGCAACGTAACGAAGGCCAACCCCAGTGGCGGGCGACCATTGAAAATGCCCAAACCGGCGAACGGATTCGCTTTGCCGACCAAAATCAAATGCTTCGCTACTTACTAAACGATTTGACGGACACATCCCCAGCCACCAACAAACCGACAAGTGAGGTAGACAGCGGCGAAAATTGAGGATGAAAAACAGGTTCATGCCCATATCACGATCGCGTCACGTTTGATTTTGTACACTGCCAATTGATTGAATTTTCTATTGAATAAAAGGTAAGAAAAATGATTGTACAAACCCGCCATAACCCAAATCTTGAAGTTATCGCTACAAAGGAGACCATAATGAGCCTTGCTATCATGAAACGACTATTAATCATCTGTATATTTAGCCTGGGTCTGTTTGCCCTGGTCGGGTTACAGCCCGCCCGCGTGAGTGCGGCACCCTTGGTGCAGACAAGCTGTACCCTGCCCGCCACCGTCACCACGGCCACCCAGTTGGCCAACTGCATCACGGCGGCCAACACCAACGGCGCAGGTCTGGACACCATTACATTGGGCGCGAACATCACCCTGAGCGCCGCCCTACCCCAAATCACCACCGCAATTACGATTGAAGGCGCGGGCTATACGCTTAACGGCAATAACAGCGTGCGTATTTTCGATGTGACTTCGACAGGCAACCTGACCGTCAAGTATGCCACCCTGCAGAATGGTTTTATCTCCGGCAGCGGCGGCGCCATTCAGGCGAATGGTACGGTGACATTGATCGGCAATACCTTTTTGGGTAATTCTGCGGTCAATGGCGGCGCTGTCAGCGGTAGCACCAACACCGTGACGGCGATCAACAATACGTTCTCCGGCAATGCTGCGAGCAATGGCGGTGGTGCTATCTATAGCATCGGACCGGTTGTCCTGACGAACAATACCTTCGTGGACAATTCTGCACCCAACGGCGATAGCATTCGCAACTTCATCAACACCTTCTATATGGCGGGAAACATCTTGGCGGATGCTACAAATGGCGCCCATTGCCAGATCAACGGCACCCTCAGCAGCAACGGCTACAACTTCGCCGATGATACATCGTGCGGCTTCAGCGGTACCTCGCAGAATAATGCCACGCTGAATCTGGGGTCGCTGGCGGATAATGGCGGCTACACGGACACCTATCTGCCCGGTGCGGGGAGTGCTGCCATTGGCGCAATTCCGTATGGAACGACCATCAACAACAATGGTATTGCCTGGCGCTGCAATGACTCGACACTGTACGCCGATCAGCGGGGTGAGTCTCGCCCCTTCAACAGCGGCGCTGCTTGTACGGCGGGCTCAGTTGAAGTCCCCACGGCTTCCACGAGCCTAACCATTATCAAGGATGCCAGCCCTGCGATTGGCATCGACTTTGACTTCACCATCAACTCCGCGCCGCTGACTTCTTACAGTGGCACGACAACCGGCAACCCGTTCTGGACACGGCCGAATGAGGGCACCCCCTGTACCCTCTCCGCCAATTCCGTGCGCTACCATGTGCAAGCCTTTGTGGTGGATACCAGCGGCATTTACAACATGCTCAGCATACAAAACTACAATGGCTATCTTCACCTCTATCAAGATAGCTTCAACCCGTTCGATCAATGCGCCAATTACCTTTACGGTGACAACGATAGCGGGCTGAGCGGCAACACCCAGTCTGAAGTGATAACTACGCTCGAAGCCGGCAGAGTTTACTATCTGGTTACTAGTGGTTTCGCCTCAGCGAGCACCGGCAACTTTACCAACAGCTTTAGCGGCGCGGGAACCGTTTACACACTCTATGAATCCTTCACCCTGGATGACGCCGTGCCTGACGACAGTGACGGCGTTAATGCCAGTATCACCTACGCCGTGCCCTCCGGTACGTACAGCGTCAGCGAACTCCTGACCGATAGCGCCTGGGGGCTGGACAGCGCCACCTGTACAGGCGCCAGCGGCGGCTTTAGCCTGACCGATGAAACCCTCTCTGTTGCTGTCGCTTTAGGTGAAACCGTCTCATGTACCTTTACCAACGTGACTACAGTGGACTGCGACAATATCATGAGTGAAAGCGACCTTTCCCTCTGTATTGCTGAGGCCAACGCGAACGGGGCGGGATTGGATACCTTAACGCTGGGCGCAGACATCAACCTGACCACAGCCCTGCCGCAGATCACCAGTGAGATCAGGCTGGAAGGCGCGGGCTATGCCATCGATGGCGCCAACAGCGTGCGCATCTTCTATGTGGCGGCAAGCGGCAATTTCACGGTCCACCAGACCACCCTGCAAGACGGAAGACAAGAGTATGGTGCGGGCATTTACAACAGCGGCACACTGACGGTGAGCAACAGCACCTTGTCCGGCATACGTGGTTCCTACGGTGGCGGCATCTACAACAGCGGCACGCTGGTAGTAGACAACAGTACCTTCACCGGCATTTCCGGTGATGATGCTGGTGGAGGCATCTTTAACAGCGGCATCGCGACGGTGAGCAATAGCACCTTCTCCAACAACGCGGGGAACGGAGCAGGCATTTACAACGATTCTGGTACGATGAGGGTAACCAACAGCACCTTTTCCGGTAACAACCCCTCATTCTATGCCGTCATCGCCAACTTAAGCCAACTGACGATAACCAATAGCACCTTCTTCGATAACTCCAATCCTAATAATTGGGAGACCGGCATAACTAATGAAGGTACGGCGAATCTGGCTGGCAATGTCTTTGTTAAAGGCGCAAGTGGCAGTAATTGCGGCAACTATGGCGGCACGATCAATGACAACGGCTACAATCTGTCGGATGATGCCACCTGTATCAACGGCGGCATCGGTTCAGCAAATAACGCCACGCTGAACCTGGGTAATCTGGCGGATAACGGCGGCCCTACGCAGACGCATCTGCCCGGCGTGGGCAGTGATGCCATCGGCGCGATTCCCTACGGGACGACGATCAACAACAACGGTGTGACGCTGGCGTGCAACCAGACAACCACCGACCAACTCGGCGCAGACCGCCCGCTCAACAGTGGCGATGCCTGTACGGCGGGCGCGGTGGAAGTGGCGCCAGTCTGCACCTCCTGGACAGTCACAACGGCCGTTGAGCTATCCGATTGTATCAACCTGGCAAATGCCAACGAAAGCCCCAGCCCCACGGCCGATACCATCACCCTGGGCGCGGACATCACCCTCACCACCGCCCTGCCGCAGATTACGAGCGCGATCACGCTGGAAGGAGCGGGCTACGCCCTTGATGGTGGCAACAGTGTTCAAATCTTCAGGGTTGCATCAACTGGCGATCTTAGCGTCAATCAAGCTACGCTACGAAATGGCAATGAAAGTGGCAACGTCCCATACGGTGGCGCTATCAGCAGCCAATCGGGTACCGTGACGGTCACCAACAGTACCATCTCCGGTAGCACAGGTAGCTTCGGCGGTGGTATCTACAACGGTATTGGTACGCTAACAGTGAGCAACAGCACGATCTCCGGTAACTCAGCCGATTATGGTGGCGGCATCTACTACGGTACCGGTTCGCTGACAGTGAGCAACAGCACGATCTCTGGCAACACTGCCACTACTGCCGCCGGTGGCATCTTCATTTATTCTGGCCCGGCGACCTTGACTCACAACACCTTCTCTGGCAATGACGACGGCCTCGTCAGCGATATCTTTAATGATCATGGCACAGTTCATCTGACCGGGAATATTTTCGCGGGAACATCAGAGGGTAACTGCGAGAATTTCGCGGGTACCATCTACGATAACGGGTATAACCTGTCGGCTGATACCACCTGCGCCAACGGCGGTATCGGCTCTTTAAACAACGCCACGCTAAACCTGAGCGCGTTGAGCACCACCACCACGCCGGGCCAACAGGTTCATACCCCCGATGAACCAAGTGACGCCATTGGCGCGATCCCCTATGGCACGACGATCAATAACAACGGCGTGATGCTGGCGTGCAACCAGACGACCACCGACCAACTCGGCGTAGATCGTCCGATCACTGCGTTAACCGCGTGTACGGCCGGCGCAGTGGAAGTGGCCATGCCGCCCATCTGCCCCGCCTGGACGGCGACAACCGCCGCTGAGTTGTCCGACTGCATCACCCTGGCAAATGCCAACGATAACCCCAGCCCCACGGCCGATACGATCACCCTGGGCGCAAACATCACCCTGACCACAGCCCTGCCGCAGATCACCAGTGAGATCACGCTGGAAGGCGCAGGCTACACCGTTGATGGTGGGGGTAGTGTGCGGATCTTCACTGTCAATTTGTTTGGCGACTTCACCGTCAACCAGGCTACGTTACAAAACGGCTCTGCCACCAATGGCGGCGGCATCAACAACAATGGCACACTGACGGTCACCAACAGCATCATTTCCGGCAACTCCGCAACCAATTATGGTGGCGGCATCAACAACTTTGGCACGCTGATGGTGACCAACAGCACCTTCGCCGACAATGAGGCAACGCTCAGCGGCGGCGGTATCAACTTTGGCTCTGGAACACTGACAGCGCTCAACAGCACCTTCTCCGGCAACACTGCTAATTATGGCGGCGGCATTTACAACTTGGGTACGCTGAATGTGACCAACAGCACCTTCGCCGACAATGAGGCAACGATCAGCGGCGGCGGCATCTACAATCTCAGTACACTGCATCTGGCGGGGACTATCTTTGCGGCTGGCCTGAATGGTGATAACTGCGTCAATAGCGGCGGCACGTTCAACGACAACGGCTACAACCTGTCGGATGACGCGAGTTGTGGCTTCCTCGGCACATCAGCGGATAACGCCACACTGAACCTGGGCGCGCTGGCGGATAACGGCGGCCCCACACAGACCCACCTACCCGGCGCGGGGAGTGATGCCATTGGGGCCATCCCCAACGGCACGACGATCAGCAACAACGGCACCAGTTGGACCTGCGACCAGAGTGCCACCGACCAGCGCGGCGAGTCACGGCCCATCAACAGCGGGGATGGTTGTACCGCCGGGGCGGTGGAAGTGGCCCCCATCTGCACCTCCTGGACGGTCACGACTGCTGCTGAATTATCCGAATGTATCACCCTGGCAAATGCCAACGAAAGCCCCAGCCCCACGGCCGACACGATCACCCTGGGCGCGGACATCACCCTGACCACAGCCCTGCCGCAGATCACCAGTGAGATCACGCTGGAAGGCGCAAGCTACGCCATTGATGGCGGGAATAATGTACAACTCTTTTATGTAGCTGGGACTGGTAATTTCACCGTCAATCAGGCCACCTTGCAAAACGGCCTTGCTACCAACGGCGGCGGCATCTCCAATGCTGGTACCCTGACGGTGACCAACAGCACCTTCTTCGGCAACTCGGCCAATAATGGCGGCGGCATCTTCAACGGCGGCCAGTTGACGGTGACCAACAGCACCTTCTCCGGCAATTCGACTGCCTATATTGGAGGCGGCATCTTCAACGGCGGCCAGTTGATAGTGACCAACAGCACCTTCTCCGGCAACACTGCCAATGATGGCGGCGGCATCTTCAACGGCGGTCAGTTGACGGTGACCAACAGCACCTTCTCCGGCAACTCGGCCAATAATGGCGGCGGCATCTTCAACGGCGGTCAGTTGACGGTGACCAACAGCACCTTCTCCGGCAACACTGCCAATGATGGCGGCGGCATCTTCAACGGCGGCACGACGCGTCTGGCTGGGAATATCTTTGCGGCTGGCCTCAATGGTGCCAACTGCTTCAACATCACCGGCACGATCACCGACAATGGCTACAACCTGTCGGATGACGCGAGTTGTGGCTTCAGCGGCACCTCAGCGGATAATGCCACACTGAACCTGGGCGCGCTGGCGGATAATGGCGGCCCCACGCAGACGCATCTGCCTGGCGTGGGGAGCGACGCCATTGGGGCCATCCCCAACGGCACCACCATCAGCAACAATGGCACCGATTGGACTTGTGACCAGAGTGCCACCGACCAGCGGGGCGAGTTACGTCCCATCAACAGCGGGGATGCCTGTACGGCCGGTGCGGTTGAAGTGGCGCCGCCCCAAAACGCGGCTCCGGTAGCTGTGGACGACAGCGCAACGACGGATGAGGATACGGCCGTAACCATCAACGTCCTGGCCAATGACTCAGACAGTGACGGCGACAGCCTGACCGTAGAAAGCGTAACCGACCCAACCAATGGTTCCGTCATCAACAACGGCACGGATGTGACTTACACGCCGGATGCCAACTTCAGCGGCAGCGACAGCTTCAGCTACACCGTCAGCGACGGCAACGGCGGCAGCGACACGGCCACGGTGACGATCACGGTCAACGGGGTGAACAACGCACCGGTAGCTGTGGACGACAGCGCGACGACGGATGAGGATACGGCCGTAACCATCGACGTCCTGGCCAATGATTCTGACGTGGATGGCGACAGCCTGACCGTAGAGAGCGTAACCGCCCCAACCAATGGGTCTGTCGTCAACAACGGCACCGATGTGACTTATACGCCAAACGCCGGGTTTAACGGCAGTGACAGCTTCACTTATGTAGTCAGTGATGGTCTGGGTGGCACCGATTCAGCCACCGTGACAATTACGGTTAGTTCAGTGAACTTCCTGCCAATTGTCTTGAGCGATGTGGCGGCAACCAATGAAGACGTCTCTGTGACGGTTGATGTATTGGCCAATGACAGCGATCCGGACAATGATCCCTTGCAAATTGAGTCAGCGACAACACCTTCCAATGGGGTGGCGGCCATTGTGAACAATACGATTGTTTACACGCCAACGCTCAACTTCAACGGCGTAGACAGCTTTAGTTACACAGCCAACGATGGCAATGGGGGCAGCGGCACGGCAACTGTGGAAATTACGGTAACGGCCGTTAACGATGCCCCGGTGGCTATGGATGACAGTGCTGTGACGAATGAGGATACGGCCGTCACCGTTGATGTTCTGGCCAACGACAGTGATGTGGACGGCGATACCCTCACCATTGACAGCGTGAGCACACCGACCAGCGGCACCGTCGTTACCAATGGCAGCGATGTCACCTACACGCCAAACGCAGGCTTTGTTGGCAGTGACAGCTTCACCTACACGGTGACAGACGGGAATGGTGGCATTGCCACCGCCACTGTCACGATCATCGTTAACGAGGTGGTTCAGGCTGGTGCGGATTTGAGCATTAGCAAGGATGGTCCCGCCAACTCGGTAGACCTGGAATCCCTGTTCACGTACACCATCGTGGTAACCAACAACGGCCCCGATCTGGCCACTGGCGTCACCGTGACTGACCTATTACCTGAAGAGGTTGAGTTTGAAGCAGTCAGCAGCAGCCAGGGTATCTGCACGGAAACAGATGATGAGGTGCTGTGTGCATTGGGTGAGCTGGCTGTCGGGTCTCAGGCTACCATTACGCTGACTGTGATGGCGGAAGAGAGCGGTGACATTACCAACAGTGCCACTGTGTCCGGCAACGAAGCGGATGCAGACCTGACGAACAATGAAGATACGGCCGTTGTCACCGTTATCGAAGCGTTCTACTGTAATGGAATCCCGGCCACCATCGTGGGGACGATGGGTGATGACATCATCCGTGGCACCAGCGGAAATGACGTGATTGTCGCTCTGGGTGGCAACGATACGATTATCGGCCTTGGCGGGGATGACATCATCTGCGGCGGCAAGGGGGATGATGTGATCAAAGGCGGCAGCGGGAATGACTTTATCAAGGGCGGTCCCGGTGCCGACATGATTGAAGGCAACAAGGGCCATGATGAGCTTCGGGGTGGTCGCGGCAACGACACGATTGAGGGTGGTGACGGTAACGATATCCTCATGGGTCGGCGTGGTGATGACTGGTTAGACGGCGGGAGTGGTCAGGACATTCTTATAGGTGGCCGTGGCAATGACGTGCTGCTGGGCGGTATCGCCGCTGATGAACTGTATGGCGGCCCAGGCAACGATACGCTGGAAGGCAACCTTGGCAACGACTATTGTCATGGCGGCAATGGGACGGATACGGCCATTTCCTGTGAAACGGAGGTGGATATTCCCTAAAGTTTTTGAGGCATAGGCTGGCGGTTTTCTGCCAACTCCAAACAACGGCCGTTTTTCCTGTGACTATTGCGGGGGAAACGGCCGTTTGTTTTTTTAGTCATCCACACTACTCTGAACTGGAATCATCTGGAGTGGCGCTTGCTACGAGTGCAGGAATTACTGGCCATCACCAAGGCGAATAAAAAAAGGCCATGACTCTGCAAAGACTTCCGCTGTACTGAAGGTTTCTTGTAACAGTTCGTTTTCTTTACCGAATGTGTAATAAGGTCAGGGCGATTGCATTCTCAAGAGAATACTCTACGTTTAGCAAAAACGTGGAGGAGACCAATTGCCAACAGAAAAATGGCCACCTTAACCGCTTATTTTGAGAATATCGATGACCCTAGACGAGACGAGGGAAAAAGACATCCCCTCATTTCCGTGATTGTGCTAGCCTTGTGCGCCGTAATCTGTCATGCCGACACTTGGCCAGAAGTGAAGGAATTCGCCCAGACAAAGGAGGACTGGTTTCGCCATTTTCTCGAATTGCCACATGGCATCCCTTCCCATCATACGTTTCGCCGAGTCTTTCTCTTACTTGACCCAGAACAATTGCAGCAAGCGTTTTTGGCATGGGTTGAAGCTGTGCAAGAGATAACAGGGGGCGATGTCATTGCGATTGATGGCAAAGCGATCCGTCGTGCCTTCACACAAGGGGGCAAAAAAGGCGCTATTCACATGGTCAATGCCTGGTCAAGCCAGAACCATCTGGTGCTGGGTCAGGTGAAAGTCGATGCCAAGTCGAATGAAATCACAGCCATTCCGCAGTTGTTGGAGATGCTTCTTCTCAAGGGATGCATAGTTACGATTGATGCAATGGGCTGTCAGCGAGAGATCGCCCAGAAGATTTTGGATGAAAAAGCCGACTACTTGCTGGCGCTCAAGAAGAACCAAGGCACACTTTATGATGATGTTGACCATCTTTTTACCTATGCTCAGGCGGAAAACTTTGACCAGTCAGATATGGACTATGTCCAACAGGTTAGCAAAGGGCATGGTCGTGTTGAAAATCGTCAATGTTGGGTGGTGGCTGACCCAGAGTGGCTAGCCTATTTGCGTCGCCAGCATGATTGGCCCCAGTTGCGCACAATCATCAAGATTGAGGCCCGCCGTTCAACCGACGACAAACGGCGGAAAGTGGACAAACGGTACTACATTTCATCTCTGGGACCGAAGGCCACGCAAATATTGGAGGCTACGCGTGCTCACTGGGGCATCGAGAACAAAGTCCATTGGGTGCTGGACATTGCATTTCGGGAAGATGAAAGTCGTTTGCGCATGGGAAACGGGCAAGAAAACATGGCTACTTTACGCCGTTGGGCACTGAATTTAATTCGCCAGGAAACATCCGTTAAGATGAGTATCAAAACCAAGCGGCTAAAAGCTGGATGGGATAACGACTATTTGCTGAAAGTATTATTTGGTTAAACAGAATGCAGTTGCCCTACTGGCGAAGGCGATTATTCCTTGAGGAAAAATAGACCAGCGTTGAGACCACGCAGCAAAATGGTCATAGCTTTTTGTGTCGTGGACAGGGAGCGTTTCGCCTGGATCGCTTGCCAAGCGGCGCGCATTTTGGGCAGATCAAGGTAGTTTACGGCTTCGGACTGCGCCACCTGATCCAGAACCTGATCTACCTCCGCGCTGATCTGACAGAGTCGCTCGCCCAGGTCGGCGGCCTGGCGACCACGCCTCTGGTTGAGGCGCACGCTGTCTGGCAGCAACCCGGCCATCGTCGCGCGGATGAGATAGCGGCCCTGTCCATCCGGGCCAGCGAAAAAGTAGTCTGGGACCGAAATGGTATACATCAATACCCGCTTGTCCATTGTGGGATCGCGCACTTCCATTTGGTGGGCGGCCCCAAATTCGGCCCAGATGGAGCCCAATAATGAGTAGCCGGGTTCGATGACGGCAAAGCGTCGCATCCTAGGGCTGCGGTGCGACTCTGCCGCCGTGTAGTCGCGGCCAATGCCCTGGATGTATCGCTGCCTTAGCTGGAGTCGTTCGGCAAAGGCGGGCAGGATGGCTGAACCTTGATACGTTTGCCGGTTGGCCCGCGTGGTGAGCAAGGTGCGCAGGGCAAAAAAGGGGAGGGCTTGCTTTACGGCCGTTTTCCACCCCTTCTCCCGCCACGCCACCGCCAACGATGCCAGTTCTGGTGCACCGGTCCAGCTGATGCTGGCGTTGCCGCCCTGCCCGGTAAGCAGCGTGCCGATCCCTTGTTGCTTCGCTGTTTGCAGCAGGTCGGCAATCCAGTAGAAGTTAGCTCCCGCATGGCCTGGTTCGTTGTTGATCGCCAGGCTGCGGTGCAGGCCTTGCAACGGATCGGTCTGGTTGCTGTTTAGGAGCTGTAAGTCGATGTTGGGGTGAAATGCGGCCGTTTCCTGAGCAAATTCGGTCTCATCGCCAAAGCGATTGGGGCTGACGGTGTTTTGCGTGTCGTAGAGGGGAACGGCCGTATAAGCCGGCAATCGTTGACCTTGTTCGCTTAATTTACGCGCCGCCAACGCCGCGACCGAGCCGGAATCCAGCCCGCCGCTGAGGGTGACGGCGACGGGGCGGCTGCTGCGTAAACGGCCGTTTACCGCCTCGCTATACACTTCCAAAAAGCCAGCCACGTAATCTTCAAAGGTGGGTAGATGTAGGGTTGGTGTGTCTTCCAGCCGCCAGTATTGCCAGACGGCCGTTTTTTCGGGCGTAATGGTCATGACATGGGCTGGCGGCAGGCGGTGAATGTCCAGGTCGATGGTTTCGTCGCCGGGGTAGCGGGACCAGGAGACGAGCACTTTGGCTAGATACAGTTCGTTGAGGCGGCGCGGTACGCCCAGTGCCAGCAGTGCGTCGCGACAAGAGGCAAAAGCAAAGCGCTGCGCGTCTTGAAAATAGTAGAGTCCGGTGTTGCCATGATGGTCACGAGCCACAAACAACCGCTGCGTTTGCGGATTCCAGATGGCAAATGACCAATCGCCAAGCAGGTAGTCGGGGCACGCTTCGCCCCATTTGTCGTAGGCTTGTTCGATAAGTTGGCTGTCGGTGATCTGGTCGCGATCCGGTTGGGGAATGTTGAACTGCTGGCACAGTTCGGTGCGGTTGTCTAGCCGGGCTTCGGTGGTGAGCAGCAAGCCGCTGGCGGTTTGGCGTGGCAGATGTTCGTGATGCGCCTGGGGCGTGTTGTGTAGCAGCAGGTGGCCAAAAGCAACCGGCCCGGCGATGTGGTGGGAACGGCCGTCTGGCCCCCATTGAGCCATCGTGGCCATCATTTTTTGTACGTCAGCTGGGTCAATCGGTGCGCCATCCAGCTGGAAGAGGCCAAAGATGCCGCTCACGCGTCACTCCACAGGCGTTTATCACGCCACACTTCGCCTTGAGCGCTGGAGCGCACACATTCTTCCAGGCTGCCAAAAATGACCTCCAGGCCGATGTTGCCAGGGGTGTAGTGGGCAAATTTGCCGGAGTTGGTCATCAGTGCGCCGCGATTGCGCACGACGGGCATCACCACCACGCAGGTATCTACCACCAGGCGCACGTTGACTGCCTTGAGCCGGTCGAGCCAACCCCGCTTTTGCAATGCACCCAGCGCCAGCCGGTTGGTGCAGACAATAAAATCGACGCTGGCGTGCGGCGGATATTGCTCAATGAGCGGTAGCAGCTGTTCAAATTCAGCCAGGGAGAAGTGGGGACTGCCAAGGGCGACAACCCCGATACGGCCGTCTGGCACCGTGGCCAATTTATTGAGCGTGGCGCGCATATCGGCCATTGTGACGGCGTGTTTAGCGACGGCGGGTTGGTGCTGCAAGGCATCGGCCACGGTGGGCGCTTCGGGCGTGACGCCGACGGCATGGAACAGGGCCACCGCGCCGGAGGATGCCGCCGCTGCGCCTAGCGCTTTGAGCTGGTCTTCTGTTGTGTCTGTTGGTAGGCCAACGATGACCGGAATCTGGTTCTGACTGTTTGCGCCGATGAAGTAGCCGAGTACGGGAAAGAAAACATCTTCGTGTAGCAAGTCTGGGCGAATGTTGTCTAGATGAAAAACAATCTGGCCGCGTCGATTTTCGGTGAGGTGTAGGCCGACGGCAGGAGCCCGCCCGGTGAGGGCGGCGCAGATGTCGATGAAGTCGCCGTACCGATTAGTGCGTGCGCCTAAAACGGAGTTGGCAAAGACGATGGCGTTGCTTTCGGCCCAGGCAATTTGGCTGCCGAAGGCGGGGCGATGCATTGCCTGGTAGGGCGTGCATGTCCAAATAGGCGCACAGCCCATCTGCTGGTAGGCGTGCATGAGCTGGGTGGAGCGCTCCGCGAGGTCGGCTGAACCCAAGAACTGCTCCGGGTGTATCAGGTCAATCGCCCCGACGTTGAGGGTGGTGGGCACACGCACCTGGGCACCGCCTGCCACCAGTCGCTCGGCAAAATCCAGGCCAGATTGGCCGTGGTAGAGGCAGCCGTCAATGTGGGCCGATTCGATGTCGAGCAGTTCGGTGGCCCCGTAGACATTGGCCATTGTGCTTAAAATGCGCATAGCCATTTTAGTGGCCTCGCCAAATTCGCCATTGAGCATGGCCCGGTCTTGGGGTGAGAGGGTGAGGGGCATAAGTACCTTATTTGTCATTTCGACCGAAGGGAGAAATCCTTCAACTTCTGTTGCGTTTCAATTTTGCCAAATAGAAAGATTTCTCGCCAAAAAGCGGCTCGAAATGACAATTTGACTTTCCTTGTGTTACGCAAAGCTACTTTATAGCTTGCTTTTGATTAAGGATTGCACGGCCGTTTCAAACCGTGTGTCGGGATTAAAATCAAGATGCAGGCGTTGGACGACGGCCGTTCGCGCATTTAAATACGCTTGCAGCAGATTGGCCAGATGAACGGCCGTTGCTTTTGCATCCTGATTATTGAATTGGGCGCGCAGCAGCGGGGCACGGGCCGGATCTTCTGGTGGCAAAACGTGAAGCAGGGGCGGCAGGGTGAAGTGCAGCAGTTCCAGGTAGATGGTGAATGGCTTGTCGCCGTCGCCGCGCAGCAGCAGGCGGTAGGTGTCCCACAGCATAATCCAGAAGCGCTCGTCCAGCGCAGTAAGTTCGGTGGCCGTAAGGCGGGGTTGCGGCATGAGGGCGCGGCCACAGTCGGCCTGATACTGCTCAGCCCAGCCATTGCGGTCTTTCAAGATGCGAATGTCGCGATCCCACGGATTGGGTTCCAACTCAGATTGCAGTTCGTAGCGATAGTCGGCTTTGGTGCCGTTGCTGTAGAGGGCGATGTGGAAATACGGCCGTACATGTTCCGCATCAAACGATTTAGCAGGCACGTACTGCATCACCGACTGGACAAAGTCGCGCCGCTGCCGCCAGGCGCGTTCGCGGACTGTCTCGTCGGCAAATACCAGGGCCACATCCATGTCGGAATAGGCGTCGTTTTCGCGACGGCCGTATGACCCAGACAAAAAGCAGGCCACAATGTCGCCTTCACTCATAACGCGCTGCTGCAACCGCACCAATACCCGATCTTGTTCAAACATCTATCAATCCCCAGGCAAAATAATTTGGGGCGATTATACCGATTTCTCGTAAATTTACTTCTCAATGATGGGCAGCCACAGCTCGCTGCGGCATTGGGCGGAGGTATGCACTTTGCCTGTGCCCACCGTGTTTCGTTTGTAGGTAAACGGCTGGTTGATTTTTGCGCCGCTGATGAAGTATTGCCCTTGCAAGACCAGGCGAAGCTCGTCCCCTTTGCGGAAGTAGGTGGCCGACGGTTCAAATTGCAGTTCCATTTTGGCAATCTCGCCCCTTTGCAGCGGCTTGAGGATCGCAAAGTCATGTTCTGGTGAGTAGGGCGTGCTTAATGTTTCGTTGACTGTGCGCAGGGCGACCCGCTGGGCGGTTTTGGTGACGATGTCGTTGGGGAAGCCATAGGTGCCGTCGAAGTTAACTTCTTTGCCGTCGTGGAACTTTTGGATTCCGGCAAAGATGTTGGCATCGTCACAACCATCGAGTTCGATGTAGAGGACTAGTTTCAAAGGCCCAACCACTTCCGTGTCACGCTTAAAAAAGTAGGTGTATTGGAGACGGCCGTTTGCCAGTTCAAATGTAGCTATAGCATCAGGCACCTCGTATGTGCTAGATAGGGTGCCATTTTGACCATCCAGGTAAAACGGCGTCCAGACCACATTTTCTGGTGGCCACTGATTTTCGTAACGAACCTCTTTTACTTCATCGCCAAACTCGCGAATTTCCAGACGCACTTTGGGATGTTGCAGCATGCCGTTGTCTTCACCTTTTAGGAAGTGGTCGAAGAATTTGAGCATGAGCGCATTGACTTCGGCACTGTAGTAAGCAGTCCACTCGCCGCCGCGATGGGTGTAGAGCCATTTGTGTGCCGAACCTGCCCGCTCGTAAACACGCTGGCTGCCGCGTGTGTGCATCATTTGCGAGGCAAAGCTAATGCAGTTCAGCATGGGCACGGTGATTTTCTCAAAATCGGCGACAAAGGATTGCCACCATTCATCTCTGGTTGGCCGGTCGCGTTGTTGTTTGCCCATGTCGAACCGTCGCCAAAGGTTTGCAGTCGGCTAAAGAGAAAAGGCGTGAAGCCAACTTCCATCACCCCGCCGGGGTAAAACCAATCTTTGTAGAGGTCTGACACGCCTTCCCAAGGAATAATCGCTTTAAGATGCGGTGGGTTCAGGGCTGCCACTCTGTATTGGTTGATTGCCAGATACGACACGCCAAGCAAGCCAACATGGCCATTGGACCAGGGCTGGACGGCAGCCCATTCAATTGCGTCGTAAATATCTTCAATCTCTTCTTCGCCAAAATAGACCTGCGGCTCTTTGCTTTTGGGCGATAGCCCAAAGCCCCGTTTGTCGATATTGATGACCGCGTAACCATTTGCCGCCCAAAAATCGGGGTCGGGGGCTTCAAAGCTGGTCTCGTCGGAGAAGCTAATCTGCCCTGGCTGGCGGGCCAGACGTAGCTGGATGTGCATGTAGCCATCTTTGCAAAGCACGTCTTTACGTGCTGGATGCAATGAAACGATGGCAGCAAACGCTCCTTCATAGGCTGGCATGTAGATGTTGGCGCTCAGGTAGCTGCCATCACGGGTGGGAATGTGGACATCGCGCAAAATCTTGATCGCGGGGCTAATTTCTTTAACCATCACATTGGGCGGCTTGATCAGGCTCCGAAGCTTGCGCAGGATTTGTTTAGGGGAGTTCTTTTTTTGGACAAACATTTTGTGACTTCTTTGTTGTTTAAACGGCCGTTGCTGTACCATGTTTTTTGTAGAGCATCACACCAATAATCGGCAGGATCAGGTTAACTCCCAGACCAATCACCAGGTGAATGTTCAGGAAAATGTTGGGGAGGATGCCCTGATTGCTCAGGTAAACGATTGACCAGGCTCCGACGGGAATGTTCAACAGCAGGCTAATAATCAAGCCAGGGTTGTACAGTTTGTGCGCTTTCATGCCCAAGGCGATATGGGCCACGCCTGCAAAAAATGAGAAATAGGGAATCCACAGCCCATACTGGTAATTTTGGCTGGCGAGCAGACCAAACAGCGGCAAGATGATCCAAATCAGGATGACGTTGACGTTAAAGATGAAGTTTTCATCCACAGGTTTATCCGGGGTTTTCAGCTTGAAGATGTCCATATTGAAAAAACGGCCGAATCCGCCTGGAAAAATGTATTCCTCCGTTTCATGGAGCATGTAGAGCGGTGTTTGTAAAAGAAGCAGGAACAGGACGAAATCCGCCTCTTTAACGAAGGTGAAGAGAAAAATAAAGAGGTAAATCGAGAGAATGAAGCCTACTTTGGCCCACTCTCGTTTAAGCCAATAAAAGTATGCGGTGAGAGACATTTTGACTCCTTGTTATTTTTCTGTAGGTTGCAGCGAGGCTAGAAAAATACGCACAAACTCATCGGTCATTGCCTCGCTGGGGATGTTTGCGGGGAGCAGTTCCTGGATGGTGTGCATGCCCACCGCATAGCCAAAAAGCGCGCTCATGAAGGCTTGGGCCGTGATCTGCGGGTCCAAGGCCCGTGCCTTGCCAGCATCTATCTGCTGCTGGAAATAACGCTCAAGCAGTTCAATCATGGAGGCCGGATTTTGGGCAAGGGCGGCTTTCATCTCAGGGAAGTGGCTGGATTCAAACAGCAGCATGCGTATGGCGTCTTGTTGAGCCAGAAAGAAGTGCAGGGCGTGTTGGCTGATGAGGCGCAAGTCTGCTGCCAAATCATGGGTTAGCTGTGCTTCAAGCAGTTCGATGTTTGGTCCACCGCCGATTTGGGGCAGGGCAGACCGAAAGAGCGTTTGTTTGTCGCCGAAATGACGAAAAAGGGTGACCTCAGCCACACCGGCTTTGGCCGCAATGGCCTGGGTGGTGGTGCGGGCGTAACCCAATGTCTGAAACGATTCTGCGGCGGCTTCTAGGATGCGTTGGCGGGCATTTTCTTTAGCCATTTTGGTCCTTTTTGCGTGAGCAATGTTAGTGTGTGCTTACACATATTCTAGCCGTGCCATTGGGTTTGTCAAGTCACAAACTGGTGGGTAATTCATGTATACTGTTACAATACCTTCAAAATCAACATAGGGAGTCTTGCCAAATAAATGATGGTGAATGAGATTATGATACTAAATGAGTTGCAAATTGAGGGGGCGGCACAGGTGTTGGCCTTGGCAATGCAGGACGATCCGTTGTTTGCCTACTTGCTGCCGGATCAAAAGGAACGGCTGTCGCGCCTGCTTCCCTTTTTTACGGCCCATGTTCGGTTTGGTCATCTGTTTGGTGCAGTGTACACCACGGCAGGAGATTCGTTGGGAACGGCCGTATGGCAAGCGCCTGGTGAAGAAATTACCCCAGAACGTGCGACCGTTTCGGGTATGAACCAGATTGGCAAAATCCTTGGCCCGGACAGCCTACAGCGATTGGGCAAAACATTTGACCATCTCGGGGAAGTTCACCACTCGCATCTCGCGGCAAAACATTGGTATTTGATGGCGATTGGAGTGCGGCCTGATTTTCAGCGACGGGGCATTGGCGGTGCACTGCTTCGACCGATTTTAGACCAGGCTGCGGCGGACAGGTTGCCCTGCTATTTAGACACTTCCTTACCTGAAAACCTCGTCTTTTATCGGAAACAGGGCTTTACGACGCTTGTAGAAAGCGTGCTGCCCGGAACAAATCTTCATTTTTGGACTTTGGAGAAACGGCCGTAATAATCCTTTTCCTCTCCAGATCAGTTGGGGCGGACACATCCCCCAATTCTCCCCTTCGCTTCTCTAAAAATTCACAGTAAACTAACTATTTCCGGTTATAATCTAATTTAAAGCTCTATTTTTCCAATCAAGAGGGGTGTAGAGTGAACGCTCAGTCACAGTTTGCACTGCGGAAGTTTGTTGCTCCTGAGTTTGTATTTGGCGTTGGTGCCCGCTTTTTAGCTGGGCAATACGCGCGGAATTTTGGGGCGCGCAAAGTGTTGATTGTGACCGACCCAGGCGTAACGGCCGTTGGCTGGACAGCCGACATCATGCAAAGCCTGGACGCGTACAATGTGCCCTATACCGTCTACGACAAGGTTTCCCCCAACCCCCGCGCCCACGAAGTAATGCTGGGTGCCGAACTCTATCGCCGGGAAAAGTGCAACGTTATTGTGGCGGTGGGCGGCGGCAGTCCCATTGATTGCGCCAAAGGCATCGGCATCGTCTGCTCCAACAACCAGGACATTCTGACCTTTGAAGGTATCGACCAGGTTGATTTGCCCATGCCCCCGCTGATTTGCGTTCCTACCACTGGCGGTACGGCCGCCGATGTTTCCCAGTTTGCCATTATTCTGAACCAGGATGAAAAAGTAAAGTTTGCCATCATCAGCAAGGCGGTGATCCCCGATGCGGCCCTGGTAGACCCGGAAACGCTAACAACAATGGACCCTTACCTGACGGCCTGCACAGGCATCGACGCCCTGGCGCATGGCATTGAAGCGTTTGTCTCCAATGCCCACTCCCCCTTTACCGATATGCACGCCTTGGAAGCGATTCGCCTGATTTCAGCCAATATCGAAGCGTCTGTAGTCAATCCCACTGATT
Organism: Ardenticatenaceae bacterium; assembly: GCA_020634435.1. Classification (GTDB taxonomy): domain Bacteria; phylum Chloroflexota; class Anaerolineae; order Promineifilales; family Promineifilaceae; genus Leptofilum. Next base: position 129,064 of record JACKBS010000010.1, read on the forward strand.
TGGCGCTGCGCGAAAAGATTATGCAGGGCAGTTTGGAAGCCGGGCTGGCCTTTTCCAACGCCAGTTTGGGAGCGGTTCATGCCATGGCCCACAGCCTCGGCGGATACCTGGACTTGCCACACGGTGAGTGCAACGCCATGCTGCTGCCGCACGTTTTTGCCTACAACCATGCCGTTTCGGTCGATCGTTATCGGCTGGTTGGTGAAGCGATGGGTTTAGACATGCGTGGCATGGTGATCAATACGCAAAAGCAGGTCGTATTTGCCGAATTTGAGCGGTTACGGCGGGCAGTAAAAATTAGCAACACGTTGGGGGATGTGGGCGTACATCGCACCGATATTCCCACGCTGGCCGATAAAGCGATCAAAGATGCCTGCATGATCACCAACCCACGCCAACCCACACAGAGGGACATCGAGGTTGTTTATGAAGAAGCCCTCTGAGGTCCCTGAGCCCTCTGAAAATTGGGACAGTCTGCGCAACAAAATCATTGGCTTGGGCGAACGGTCGCTGCGCAAGAGCTACTACCCGGAACTACAGCGCCAGCTGGAAGCGGTGCAGCAGAGCGAGGAGCGGTTTCGTCTGTTGGCGGAACATACTCATGACGGGGTGTTGATTCTTGAAGAGAATGTTATCCAATACGCCAATCCCCGATTGGACGAAATTCTTGGCGAGGCCACAAATGATTTGGCTGAAGGGTCTATGGTGGCCAACTTGTTTGCCCAACTGGACCTGGAACTGTTGTCGCAGGCAGTTTCAACCAGTGATGAATTTTGGCTAATGCGCGCAGACGGCCGTAATCGCTATTTGCAAGTCCGTTGTTTCCGCATGCAGTTGGATGAGTTTGGCGACCGCACCTATGTAGTGGTCACCGACATGACGGCGCAAAAGCTGCGTGAGACGGCCCTAGAGCGGCGTGTACAGGAGCGTACGGCCGAATTGCAGCGGGCCAACGAAAAGCTCAAAGAGCTGGATCAGCTGAAAAATGATTTCATCTCCAATGTTTCCCATGACCTACGCACGCCGCTGACCAACATCCAGTTGTTCTCGCAGCTGTTGGAAATGAACAAAAATCCAGAAAAGCGGCCGCATTACTGGTCCATTTTACATGCCGAATCTGCCCACTTGGAGATGCTGATCAATGATTTGCTGACGCTTTCGCGGTTGGAACACGGCCGTTTTCCCCAGCAGCGTGAGCGTACCAATCTGCACCAGCTTATCAGCCAGGAACTGCAATCATTTCAGGCGCGCATTCGCAGCAAGCAGCTGCAAGTAACCTATGAGCCGCCGGACAACTTGCCGCTGCTGATGCTAGACACGCACCAGATTCGGCAAGTGGTGGTGAATTTGCTGGCTAATGCCATTGCCTACACGCCGCAGAAAGGATGTGTTTGCATTTCCTGTACGGCCGTTGCTGATCATGAAATTGATTCTGTTTGCCTCAAAATTCAAAATGAAGGCCCGCCCATTCCGCAAGAGGATTTGCCTAACTTGTTTCAACGGTTTTATCGGGGCGAAAATGCGCGTGAAGCGCAGGAGCATGGCACCGGGCTGGGCCTGGCGATTTGCAAGCAGATTGTGGAGCAGCACGCAGGCACCATCGCTGTGAACAGCAATGAACAAGAGGGTACATCGGTATTGGTTTGCCTGCCGTTTGGCGCAGAACTTGGATAGATGGCGAGAAAGAGTCGAATTTAAGCTACAAAACAGCCAAAGGGAACGAGGATTAGGACAACGGCCGTTCCCAAAGCCAGCCCCGCCACAATTTGAGCCACAGTATGCCGCTTGAGGAACAATCGTACCCAACAAACTGACCCCACCAGCGGAATCCCTACCATCAATCCCACGGGCCAACCAAACACCAATCCCAGCAGCACCGCGGTCGCCATTGCCCCCGTGGCGTGCAGACTGATCAGCCAGAACGAGTTGATCACCGCCAGTCCTGTTAGCTCAATGACGTTAAACAGAGCCAGGCAGCGCAGCAGCTCGGGGCCATCAAAGCGGGTAATCAGACCGTAAGCAATGGCGGCAAAAAAGATGGCCGAAATGTAGGGAATGTTGCGCTCGCGCGTGTTGCTCATGTGGAGTTCGGCAATCCGACCCGTTTTGAGTAAAAACAGCACGACCAAAATGGGAGCCAGCGAGACGAGGATGCCATACTCGGCTGCCCATAGAAAACCCGCCCAATTTGGCCACGCATACAAACCAAAAGCCAGCCCCACCACAGCAAACATCACCGGCGGGCTAACGACGTTTGAATAAATCCGGGCGGCTTTGACAAACCCTGTTCGGTTGTGGGCCAGGAAGTCGAGGGGATGGTGCTGTTTCATCAAGATGACAAGGTGACAAGGTGATGGGGTGACAAGGTGACAAAAAAAGCCTGGTCACCTTGTCACCTGCGGCTAAGGGCCGCGGTCACCCTGTCACAAAATCATGTCCCTTCTTGCCAGGAGTTTAGGTATTGCTGCTGGCGGTCGGTCAGGACGTCGATGTTGATGCCCATTGCCTTGAGTTTGATGCTGGCAATGCGCTGATCGATTTCTTCGGGGACGGTGTACACTTTGTTTTCCAGCTTGCCTTTGTTGTCGGCCAGGTATTTGGCGCTGAGGGCTTGCCCGGCAAAGCTCATGTCCATTACAGAAGCCGGGTGACCTTCGGCGGCGGCCAGGTTGATGAGGCGGCCTTCGCCCAACAGGTTCAGTTTACGGCCGTCTTTCATGGTGTACTGGTCTACGAACGGCCGTACCCGCTTGGGTTCGCTCACGGACATATCGCGCAGCGCGCCTTTGTTCACTTCCACATCGAAGTGACCAGAGTTAGCCAGCAACGCGCCGTCTTTCATCACCTCAAAATGATGGCGATCAAACACGTGGATATTACCGGTGGCGCTGACAAAAATGTCGCCAATTGGGGCCGCCTCGAACATCGGCATGACGCGGAAACCGTCCATGACGGCTTCCAGCGCTTTCAGTGCGTCTACTTCAGTGACCACCACGTTGGCACCCAAGCCACGGGCACGCATCGCGATACCGCGGCTGCACCAGCCGTAGCCAGCCACAACCACCACCTTACCAGCGATGAGGTAGTTGGTTGCCCGAATCACGCCGTCCATGGTGGATTGGCCGGTGCCGTAGCGATTGTCGAACAGGTGCTTGGTCAGGGCGTCGTTTACGGCCATCATGGGGAATTCCAGAGCGCCGTCGGCGGCCATCGCCCGCAGGCGGATGATGCCGGTAGTGGTTTCTTCGGTACCACCAATCACGTAATCCATCACGTCACGGCGATCGCGGTGGATGGTGCTGGTGACGTCTGAACCGTCGTCCATGATGATGTTGGGCTTGTGGTCCAACACGGCCTGGATGTGCTTGTGGTAAGTTTCGTTGTCTTCGCCTTTGATGGCAAAGACGGGGATTTCGTAGTGAGACACCAGAGAAGCGGCCACGTCGTCCTGGGTGCTCAGCGGGTTGCTGGCGCACAGCATCACGTCGGCGCCACCTGCTTGCAAGGCCACCATCAGGTTGGCTGTCTCGGTGGTAACGTGCATACAACCACTAATCCGCATACCGGCAAACGGCCGTTCATCGGCAAATTCGTCGTACACACCTTTCAAAACTGGCATCTCTTGGGATGCCCACTCAATCCGCAACCGTCCGCCTGGGGCGAGATCGGGGTTTTTAATATCAAACTCCATTTGAAAACATCTCCTTGAAAATAATTGTTCAACTGCAAAATTACCGACTCAACATTACGACGGAAATTTCATCGTTGAGCAATTGGATAATTAATCAGCTAATAAAACGTCCAATGCCCCGTCGTCGTCAAAATGCTGGCGATAACGAGCCACAAATTCTTTTGGTGAATAAAAATGATTTTGCGGGCCAAGCTGCTCTAATACGTAGGTGGCGGCCAGCGCCCCCATCCGTCCGGCAATCTCCCAGGGCAGGCCAAGCTGCATGCCGCGCATCATTCCCGCGCGGAAAGCATCGCCAGCACCCGTGGGATCGGTGATGGTATATGGCGGCACGACCGGAATGCGAATCTCATGACCCTCAATGACCAGGCGTGCGCCTTCACCGGCCAACGTTACCAGTAAGCTGCCAACGTGCTGCAAAATCTGTTCTTCATTCAGGCCGGTCTTGTCTTGAATAAGCTTGTGTTCATACTCGTTGACGGTGAGCATGTACGCGCCATCCAGACCGTGCAGCAGTTCCTCGCCCGTAAAGCGGGCGGCTTGCTGGCTTGGGTCATAGATGAACGGAATGCCCAGAGCGCGGCACTCAGCGGCATATTGGCCCATCGCATCCGGTGCGTTGGGCGAGATGATGGCCAGATCGGTATCGGCCGCATGTTGGGCAAAGCTAAGGCGTGCCGCATGGGCCATCGCGCCAGTGTAAAAGCTGGCGATCTGGTTTTGCGCCTGGTCGGTATTCACAAAAAACGAGGCGCAAAAATCATTTTCGATTTCGATAATGGCTGAGGTATCCACGCCGTGACTTTCCAGCCAAACGCGGTATTCGCCAAAATCTTGCCCGGCCGTAGCCATGACGCGCGGATGCCCACCTAGCAGCGCCAGCGTGTAGGCGATGTTGGGGGCCGTGCCGCCGCGCTGCCGGTTGAGTGAATCCACCAAGAAGCTAAGGCTAACGGTATGAAGCTGGTCGGCCACCAGCGAGTCTGTAAACTTGCCAGGGAACGACATGAGATAATCGTAGGCTATCGAGCCGGTAACAACTATTTTCATTTTAACTTGTCACTATTTTGGATTTTGTATCTACAGATTACACCGATTTTGCCGATTCTCCACCGAGATTCTGGCTAGATTCTGCGTTTTCTGTGGTTTTCTTTAATGTGGGGCTAAGTCCCAAACGGTCGCGCAGCATGGTCATGATGATTTTGAAACCATCGGCCACGGTAATTTTTTTGCCTTCGGCATAGGTGCGCGGGTCATAATTTATTGGTACTTCGACGATATTGTGCCCGCTGAGCAGCACTTTGTTGGTTAGCTCAAACTCCAGATCGAAGCCGGTTAGCGTCAGATTGAGCGATTTGGCTACGTCGGCCTGCACCATTTTGGTGCCGGTGCCCACGTCGGTAAGTTTGCTGCCAAAGAGCAGGTTGGTCATAAAGGTCCAGACGCGTACGCCAAGGTAGGCGTGGGCATATTCATACTTCACATCGCCACCCAGAATGCGGGACCCGTAAACGGCCGTTGCTCCCGTCTGTTCTACCTTGCGGCAAAATTTGGGGTGCTCGGCCGGATCATACTCTTTATCCGCATCTTGAATAATCATGTAATCGCCAGTGATGTTGTTAATGCCCGTGCGAATAGACATGCCTTTGCCCATGTTGCGCTCGTGGTAAATGACCTTGATTTCCGGGTCATCAATTTTTTGCAGCAGCTCGCGGGTGCCATCGGTGGAGCAGTTGTCCACCACGACAATTTCCCGCGTCCAGCCATTACCTAAATCAACGGCCTGGGTGCGGGCAATGACATCTTGAATGGTTGCTATTTCATTATAGCAACAAATAATCACCGATAATTTCATACGCATGAAAGGTTGGTAAACCACCGCGCCGGGATCTACCAACCTTGCTCCTTGTACTTGCTATGCTTTTGAAAACAGAATGGCAATTATATGTAAAAGCGGAAAAGTTACAAAACGGAGTTGCCCGAGAATCCGCTTTTACTTAAGCAAATCACAGCAACCCTAGCCGTTTCTATGCAAAATTATCGGTGATTTGCTAAACAGGCAAACGGCCGTTGGCGAATTGCGATTCAAGTTGGGACGTACGAACAACTAATTCGGCAAAGTGATGAACTCACGCAAAGACGCTAAGGAACAATGTGCAACTTTGCGACTATGCGCGACATTCAACGATCATCCTTATTATTCGCTACCATGTTTTTGATCTATTTCAGTTTTAACGATCGAGCCATTCAAATAACTTGTTCAGCCGTCATTCTTTGCATGGCGCTTTAATTGAGGATGATTTCTAGCAGCAAAATGATTGCATAACCTACCATGTAGACCGATGTGAGAATGTACAGCGTGCGTTGGGGAAAATCGCGCACGGTGAAGTTGTTGGCTTTGATGAACCAGATTTTCACCAGGTCACCCAGCAGCATGAGCCCGGCAAACAGCCAGATGGCATTGCCCAAATCGGTGGCCGCGGACTGGGCCAGTACCATGCCCCAATGCCCCAGGTTGTTCAGGATCACAAAAACCATCGCGATGATTTCGCGGTCGGCCAAGCGGTCGAAGATGGCAGCCACCAACCCCAGCGAGAGGATGATGAGGAGGATAAACTGCCCCAGGCGCAGCCCGTTAGGCAGGGCAAAGTTGGCATTGGCAAGGGCGGATACGGCCGTTCCCATCCCAATTCCCAATGCCACCAGCTTGATCAACGTTTCTAGCCAGGCCAGCGGTGGCCACTTGGCCACGTGCCATGATTTTGTGGAAGCCATACTTTTATATTTCGCGGATTGCTCGATTAACAAGTTTAATTTTAGCACAATCCAATTTTGGCATGGTTGGCAAACAGGATACAGTTAAGCGCATGTTATTGGAATGTGCCGACATCAAAAAAGCGTATGGCGATAAGACAGTTCTGCATGATATTGATCTCGCGCTGGCGGCCGGGGAGATTGGCGTGCTGCTGGGGCCAAGCGGCTGCGGCAAAACCACCCTGCTGCGCATCATTGCTGGGCTAACTGCGCCGGACAACGGCCGTATCCACCTCAACGATCAAGACATCACCCACCAACCCGTGTACCAGCGCGGCCTGGGCATGGTTTTTCAGGAATACGCCCTCTTTCCGCACAAAAACGTCTTGCAAAACGTCGCTTTTGGCTTGCGCATGCTGCATTGGAACCAGGCCGATATTGACCAACGGGTCGAGCAGGTGCTGGCGTTGGTGGGGCTGGCTGGCTTTGGCCCACGACCAGTCCACGAGCTATCTGGTGGCGAGCAGCAGCGGGTGGCCCTGGCCCGCTCGCTGGCTCCGGCACCGCGCCTCATCTTGCTGGATGAGCCGCTGGGGGCGCTGGACCGCGCCCTGCGTGAGCGGCTCATGCTGGACTTGCGCCAGATTTTGAAGAACGCGGGCAGCATGTTGGGTCGGCCTGAGGGCATGACGGCCGTTTACGTCACCCACGATCAGGCGGAAGCGTTTGCCATTGCTGACAAGATTGCCGTGATGAACAACGGCCGTATCGAGCAGATCGGCTCACCCCAAACGGTTTATCGCCAGCCCGTCACCGCGTTTGTGGCCCGCTTCCTGGGCATGGAAAATATTTTTGAAGCGCAACTCGTTACGGAAAATCCGCCCACCGTAGAGATTGGAGATTGGAGATTGGAGATGGCCCCATTAACCATTGACCATTCACAATTAACCATTAACCATTCTTCCCCGGTTCTCATCCGCCCAGAAGCGGCTGAATTGGTGATGGCTGAAACGGAGGCAGTGAATGTGGTAAACGGCCGTCTCACCCAACACTCCTTTCGTGGCCGCTACCAACTCATCACCATTGAAACCAGCCATCACCCGCCACTCACGTTGAAGTTTGAACTGGAAACGGCCGTAACTCTCCCCCCCATCGGTCACACCATCCAGCTAGCCATCGATCCCCGCGGGATTGTACCGTTAGAGAGTGGTTAGATTGGTTGCGATTCTTGTAAAGCCAGACGTATAATGCAGCCCGTGCCTGCAAAAGGTATTTCATTGAACGGGGGTCAGGAGCCAATGTCCTGGCCTGTTGTGTAGGAAAACGATATGTCTTCATCTTTTCTATGGTCTTTGGGCGGTTTTTTCATCGTCCTGACGCCAATCATCTTGGTTCATGAGCTGGGGCACTTTTTTGCGGCCCGGCTTTCTAATATTCGTGTCGAAGAATTTGGTTTTGGTTTTCCGCCGCGTGCGGTGAAGCTGACCGAGCGCAACGGCACGATCTACTCCCTCAACTGGATTCCCCTGGGTGGTTTTGTACGCCCCGCTGGTGAAGATGATCCGTCGGTGCCTGGCGGCCTGGCGGGTGCGCCCAAACGCGCGCGCCTGTTTGTGCTTTTTGCGGGGGCCGGGGCCAATTTTATCATGGCCCTGGTTGTGTTCTGGATTGCGTTTATGATTGGCATGCCTGCCGTGGCCATTTCTGCCGTGGTGCCCGGTTCGCCAGCAGCCGTGGCTGGTTTTCAGGCAGGCGATGTTTTTCTGGAAGTGGCAGGCACAAAGGCGGAGTCATCGGCCGTGATTGCGGACATCATGCACACGCAGGCAGGTGAGCCAGTGGCGGTTGTGGTGCAGCGTGGCGATACGACCGAGCGGCTCACGGTCATACCGCGTGTGTCAGGTGAATACGACCCTGCTGAGGAAGGCCCGATTGGGGTGAAATTGACGTCGGCCCCAGACGGCCGTCGCATTACACGCGGCCCTGGTGAAGCGCTGGTTGAATCCGCCCAGTCGATGTGGAACATTGTTTACCTCACGGTACGCGTCCCGGCCATGCTGATCAATGGTGAAATTTCCGCCAGCGAAGCGCGGCCAGTGAGCGTGGTGGGCATTAGCCAGATTGCCGGACAGGCAGCCGAAGTATCGGTGACCAATAACAATCTGTTCCCAATTTTGAACATGGTGGGCTTTATCAGCGTGGCGCTGGGCTTTACCAACTTGCTGCCCATTCCGGCGCTGGATGGTGGGCGTATCCTTTTTGTGCTCATCGAGGCGGTGCGTGGGCGCCGCATCGAGCCAGAGCGTGAGGGCATGGTCCACGTGGTAGGCATGTTGGTGCTGCTGGGGCTGATGGCCTTGCTCATTGTGCAAGATATTGTGAACCCCATTTTCTAAAGTAGAAAAAGGTGCGATGCACGTCAAAGTGCATCGCACTGACAACAGGTAAGATTTTTACAACAATACGCATCTGATGGGAGTAAAAAGCCCTGTCAGATGTTTTTTATTGACCATTCCCCTGAGCATCATTGACAAAATAACAGCAAATTTTAAACGTATGCCCGACCGGCCAATGAGGGCTGGTGGGTGGCATTTGGAGAAAAAAGATGACAGAAGAAAAAGAGAAACCGTTTGCGGACGTTTTGCTAGAACTTTTTGAAACCGAACCCCTGCCAATTAGCCAGCTGTACCGACTGTCTGACATGCAGTCAGAAGAGATGCAGCTGTTTGATGCGGGCTGGACGGCCGTTTCTGATGAGCGGCGTCAGGTCATTGTGCGGCATTTGGCCGACATTTCCGAAGACAACTTTGTTGTTGATTTTTCGCCTATCTTCATTCGCGGCTTTAACGATCCTGTGGCCGATGTGCGCATGGCGTCGCTGGATGGCCTGTGGGACACCAGCGACCTGAAGCTGATTGCGCCCATCACCGAGCTGCTGCACAATGACCCAGACGAGGGTGTGCAGGTAGCCGCGGCCAGCGCCTTGGGCCATTTTGTGCTGATGGGTGAGTGGGGGCAGCTGCCAGAACGTATCCTGCCCGGCCTTATTAACGCCCTACTAGCCCGCTATGACCACGAGAAAACGGCCGATCCCGTCCGCCGTGTGGTGTTGGAGGCGCTTGGCCCGGCTGGACATCCGCGGGTGAACAAGCTCATCGAAGAGGCGTATGAAAATGGCGACCAGCCCATGCAGGTGAGCGCCGTGTTTGCCATGGGCGCGACGGCCGATCGTCGCTGGTCGGCTACGGTGATGAGCGAGATGGAAAGTCCCTACGAGGAGATGCGCGCCGAAGCGGCTCGCGCGGCTGGAGCCATCGGTAACAGCGATTTTGTGGCTCGCCTGGCGGAACTGGCCTACGATGAAGATTTGGCTGTGCGTCTGGCAGCCATTGGTTCCCTGGGCCAGATTGGCGGCGATGAAGTGCAGCGCATCCTGGCGGAAATGCTCGATGATCCCGAAGTGGAAGAGGATGACGAGGTGATGGAAGCCGTTGAGGAAGCGATGGAAGAGGCCGCGATGATGGCCGGTGATTTCGATTTTGTTGATTTTGGTTTCGACGAGGAAGATGAAGAAGCGTTTGACTTTGACGATTAATCCTTGACCCGTATAAAATTGCACAATTCATGTGCAAGTGAGGGAACGGCCGTTTGCCGCACAGCGCAACGGCCGTTCCCTTTTTTGTTGTGGTAAGGAAATACAACCCATGGCCGACATCGTTCTGGTTCTCACCCAAAATATCTTACCCATCTTCATCGTGGCGGCATTTGGCTTTGCCTTGCAGCGCTGGATTGGCATTGAGAAGAAGCCGCTTTCCACCATTGTGCTCAATGTGCTCAGCCCGTGCCTGGTGTTCTCGTCGCTCGTCGGTTCGCAACTGCCCGGTGACGAGCTGGCGAGTTTAGCCCTTTTTACCGTGCTCAATGTGCTGCTCATGGGCGCTATCGCCATTTTGGCGTCTCGACTGCTGCGCCTGGGCCGCACCGAAACCATTGCCTTGCTCGTGGTGGTCATGTTTGTGAATGGCGGCAACTACGGCCTGACGTTGAACCAGCTGCGCTATGGTGATCCCGGTCTAGCCCGCGCCGTGGTGTATTACACCACCAGCACCGTCATGCTGTACACGCTGGGCATCTTTATCTCGTCGATGGGCGAGATGCCCTGGCGCGAGGCATTGGCCCGGCTGCTCCGTTTTCCGGCGGTGTATGCGGCCGTTTTGGCCATCATCGTCTACTCGTTTCACATTGTGCTGCCTGCGCCGCTGCTGCGCGGCATCGAGGTCGCCGGGGCCGGAGCCATCCCGGTGATGCTGCTGGTGCTGGGGATGCAGCTGGCCGATTTGCGCACCATCGCTTCCTGGCGATTAGCCGCCCCGGCGCTGATCATTCGTCTGGTGGGTGGTCCGCTGCTGGGGCTGTTGGTGGCGTCACTGCTGGGGCTGTCTGGCCTGGGGCGCTCCACATCAATCATCGAAGCGAGTATGCCCCCGGCGGTCTTTACCATTATCCTGGCTACCGAATTTGATTTGGACCCGCCAGCGGTGACCAGCATTGTGCTGGTGGCCACGCTGTTGAGTCCCCTCACCATTGCCACGGCGATCACGCTCCTCAATCTGTAAAACGGTCATGCTGAGGTCCCCAAAGCATCTCATCCGTTTGGAAGCTTTGGCCAGATTAAGGCGCTGGTAATGGGCTCCTTGCGGGATTCTTCCCTGCGGTCAGAATGACAGCCCAAGACTCAATGTCATGCTGAGGTCCTCCGAAGCATCCCGCCCGCTTGACGACCAACGATACGGTGAATTCGCAAAGCCCACACGTCGGAATTCGTTCTGGATGATGAACGCTCTTAACTTTACCTGGCTGCCAGGGTACAATTTTGGCATGAAGCGATGGATTTATACGCTGGCAATTGTGTGTTTGGTTATGGTTTGGGGCGTTACGGCCGTTTCTGCCACCACATCCTTGCAAACTGAAAATCTCACCAGCCGCGCCGATGTGACCTACGGCAAGGAAATATTATTTGAGCTGACCGGGCCATTTACTGAGACTGTGGCGCAAGTGGACTTGTTCTTCACCATTGGGTCCGCGCCATCGCCGTACACGGTGAAAGCAAACTTTGCTCAGGATGAAGCCGGGGTAGTCACGGCCAGCTATCTGCTGAAGCGAGAAAGTGCGGAACTGCCGCCATTTGCTGAGGTGCGCTACTGGTGGGTCATCCGTACGGCCGATTCCCAAACCTACCAGCTGCCTGAAGCTATCACCACCTACCGTGATGATCGATTTGAGTGGCGTAGTCTCACGGACCACGATGTGACCATCTACTGGACGGGCAGCGACGCCGGGCTGGGCCAGACGGCGTTAGAAATTGTGCAGGAAAGCCGCGAAACGCTGGATGCCATTTTGCCGCCAGGAAACGTGTCGCCGCTGAACGTCTACATTTATCCTTCTACGGGTGATTTGCGTGCCGGGCTGCGTTTGGCTGGGCGTGATGTGGTCGATGGCCACACGGACCCGGCTTTGGGTGTGCTGTTGGTAACGGCCGTTAATCCCATCACTGCGGCCACTGAGCTGCACCAATCGATCCCCCACGCGCTGACCCATTTGCGCCTTTACCAGCTGGGGCCGACGGTTGAGCTGCCGTACTGGTATGCAGAAGGCATTGCCCTGCTGGCATCTGCGCCCGATGAGGCGATGGCTGATTTGGTAGCAACGGCCGTTGCCGACCAGGAAACGCTGCCCCTGCTCCAACTGTGCACCAACTTCCCCGACGAACCGGATCAGGCTGAGTTGGCGCTGGCGCAAAGCGTATCGTTGTTGCGTACCATCCAGACCCAATTTGGCGACCAGGCGCTGCGTCAGTTGGGCAGCCTGTATCTTGCCGGGGCCAGCTGTGAAGCGGGCCTGACGCAAACGCTGGACATGTCGCTGGTGGACATTAACGTGGCTTGGCTAGATGCGCAGGCACCGCAACCTGCCTGGCTTACCTTCCTCACCGAAAATGGCCTATGGCTGCTGCTGGTCGCAGGCAGCTTTGGCCTGCTGGTCCTCATTCTGCGCCGGTAGTATTGCAAGTAAACCGCTGAGGTGCAGAGAGCGCGGAGCTGTCTTATAAATCCTCAGTGAAACTCCACGCTCCTCTGTTTGTCTCTGTGTCGCTGCTTTTAATCTTTAAGCTGGGCCATCATCGCACGGGGGTCCCAGTAAGCTCGCAGGTTGCTGATTTGGCCGTTGAGGTTGAAGTCGAACACGTTGATGCCAGTGAAGTGGGTGGTTTTGCCATTTTTGCCCACGCCGTCGGCTTGCCAATGAACGGCCGCTTCGTTTTTGTTGATGTAGACGGCCGTTGCCTGCATATCTAACTCTTTGAATGTGGACTTCATGCCGCCGAAAAATTTGCGTAGGCCGTCGTGGCCGCTGAACGGGGGTGCGCCGACGGGATCGTGACTGGTGGCATCGGGGGCAAATATGGCCGTAAATGCCGCCTCATCCATCGCCCGAATGGCGGCAAAATAGCCGCTGATTGTTGCTTGCATCGCGTCTCTACTCATGTACTGCTCCTTGCGTTTGTGGGTAAGTGGGTAATCGGTTCCATCTTACTGGATTTAGAACGGCCGTCAATCATTTCAGCTCGATCGAATCCAGGGCAGGGATAACCATGTTGAGGTACAGCGCCGCATGTTCTTCGCGGATGCTGGCGAAGGCCACGTGGTATGTCAGGCCATTTTCCTCGGTGAACAAGAAGGTCACGGGATGGCCGTCATAGGTGGTGAGATAGCGGTGCCAGGTGCGGCCAATGGTGCCAATCTGGCCGTCATATTCAGGGTATTCTTCCAGACCCTCGCCTACATAATTTTCCATCAAAAAGTCGAGCCATTCGGTGATGGAAGTGGGTGATACCTGGATGGCAATCTGGGCCACATCGCCTGAATAACGCAGCCAATAGAAATGGTTGGATTCGGCAGCGCGCCAGCCCTGGGGCATCATGATGGTGAACGGCAGGCTGCTATTGCTGAACGGGGTCAGCGGAATCGGCTCATTGCCGCTGTAGGGGGCATAAAACTTCACTTCTGTGTCTTCAATCTCGCAGCTATACACGGGAGTCTGGCCGGGATTTTGCAGGAAGGCCAGGATAATTTCGAGCAGGCAGGAATTGGCCGGGCCAAAGCTGGGGACGTGGCCTTGTTCGGGGACTTCGATAAAGGTGCTTTGGCTTAATGTTTCCGCTACATGCTGGCCAAAGGTCGGTGGTGTAGTGGTATCCAATTCGCCAGCCAAAATCAGGGTAGGGATGCTGCTGCGGACGGGTTCTGGGGAGGCCGTTTGGGTGGCCAATGCGCCCCATTGATCGCATAGGTTGATGAGGAAACGGCCGTTTTCAAAAAAAGAAACCGTGTTCAAAATGCCCAACTGCGGATACGATTCGGGGCCGTTTGCCAGCTGCTCGGCGGACATGCTGGAAACCTGATCATGGCACAAAACGGAAATTGTCATGCCCAGGCTAATATCTTCATAGGTGAGCAGCGGCAAACCCACGGCCGATTTTAGCAATGTGGTATCGCCGTCGCGCAAATCGTACAGCATTTTGGGCACAACTGGCGCAAGGTAAGGATTGGGCACAGACCACAGCATGGCGGACTCCAACGTGGCGGCATTGGCCATGATCTCAATTTCATTGCCCAAAACCGGGTCATTAAAGATTAGCGGTAGCGGGTTTTCTTGCAGGCTGATTTGCAGTTCCTGGTAAATTGTTTCCAGATCAGGATAGCTGGCCTGGCATTCAGGCTGGTTGGCGCAGGCGGCAAAAAGGTCTTGGCGGGCTTCATCCGGCCAGGTGGCGGTTTTTACCACGGCCTGGGTGCTCATGGGAACTACGGAATCGAGAACGGCCGTTTCGACCCACTCAGGATAATCTTGCATGATTTGCTGAGCTAAGCGCGTGCCGTAGGACACGCCCAAAAGATGTGCTTTTTCATATCCCAGCACCTGCAAAATGTCCCGCACATCAGCGGCAATACTTTCCGAATGGTATGCTGCCAGATTGACGCCATCTTCCTCTAGCCGCTCCTGGCAGTTGTACAACGCATCCAAATATTTTTCGGCGCGTTCTGCCTGGCTAAAATCGTTGGATAGGTCGCGCAAATAAGTGAGCTTAATTCCCCAGCAGTCCATTTTGGGCTCAGAACGGCCGACTCCCCGTGGATCGAACAAAATAACATCGTGCTCGGACTGGAGTGGGGCGATGAGCCCGTTGTACTGGCTGCCAATGTAGTCCAGCGCCGGGCCGCCCGGCCCACCGGGCAAAAAGATCACCGGGGCGGCGCTACTTGTTGAATCATTGCTGATCAGTTTGACAACGGCGAGCTGGATTGTGTCTGTCACATCCCCTGACCGGTCCTCAGGCACGGTGACAAAACTGCATTCCATGTGAACGTCGGGGCTCACTTCCACTTCGAGCAGCGCTTCACAATTTGTGGGTTCCAGGGTGGGTGTGTACGCGGGCGTGTTGGCTACGGCCGTTGCCCCGGTTGAAACAGCCGCCAGATCAATCGTAGGCACGACTGTAGGCAGTGGCTGTGCTGCCTCTGCATGGCAGGCTGCCAAAAGTAATACAAACAAAACTGTGAAGGAAATTTGACGTTGCATAGATGCCTCACCCCGCGACCGCGAACATGTCTGTGAAGGAACAATGGCCAGATTATAAAGGAAATTGCTAACAACTGATCTTATGCGCGTCTAACAGAAGCGGGGTATGATTACGGCCGTTCCTGGCCCACCAGCCAATCGGAACCCAACCACCAGAAAATTCACAAAATAAATGCACTATTTTGCTTGTCATTCCCGCTTTCGCGGGAATCCAATTCGATAATCCAGATGGATACCCGCCTTCGCGGGTATGACATATCAATAAAAGAGGAGATTTTTAAATGACAACTGCTGAACAAACCCCCACCACGGACTATCGTTTTAAGGCCGAGGTCAAGCAGCTGCTGCAAATCCTCGTCCACTCCCTCTACAAAGAGCAAGACATCTTCCTGCGCGAACTCATCTCCAATGCGTCCGACGCGATGACGCGGCTCCATTTTGAAATGCTCACCAACCGCGACGTGCTCGATCCCGATGCCGAGCTGGCCATCCACATCGAAGTTCCCGAAGTGGCCGATGATGAGCCCAAGAAGATCATCATCAAAGACAGCGGCATTGGCATGACGCGGGAGGAGCTAATTACCAATCTGGGCACCATTGCCCAATCTGGCGCGCGCGAATTTTTGGAAAAGGTCAGCGAAAACAAGGATGTGGACCCCAGTGATGTGATCGGCCAATTTGGCGTCGGGTTTTACTCGGTGTTTATGGTGGCCGACGAGGTGCGTGTGGTGTCGCGTAGCTACAAGAAGCGGGCCAAAGCCGCTGCCTGGATTTCTGATGGCAGCGATGAATTTCACGTCGAACCGGCCGAAAAAGAAGATCGCGGCACGGAGATGCACATCACCCTCAAGAAAGATGCTTACGACCTGGCCAGCCCGTGGAAATTAAAGCAAATCATCAAGAAACATTCCGACTTTGTGCGCTACCCCATTTACGTGGACGGCGAGCAAGCCAACCAGCAAACCCCGCTGTGGCGTAAGCAGCCCGCCGACGTGACCCAGGAAGATTACACCAACTTCTATCGCCAGATGACGATGGATTTTGAAGAGCCGCTCCTCACCATTCACTTTAGCTCCGATGCGCCGGTGAACGTGCGGGCGCTGCTGTTTATCCCGTCCAAGCGGGAGCAGAGCATTCTGGCCACGCGTAAAGACCCTGGCGTGATGCTCTACTCGCACAATGTGCTGATCCAGGAATACTGTACCGATTTGCTGCCTAAATGGCTGGAATTTATTGATGGTGTGGTCGATTCCGAAGATTTGCCGCTGAACGTGAGCCGCGAGACGGTGCAGAACAATCGCCTCATGCGCCAGCTGGGCAAAATGATCAAGGGGCGTGTCTTGCGCGAGCTAAAAAAGCTGGCGGACAATGAGCCGGAGAAATACAAGCAGTTTTGGGGGGAATACGGCCGTTACTTCAAAGAAGGCACCGCCATCGACCCTACCGCTAAAGAAGACGTGCTGCCCTTCTTCCGCTACCACACCTCCAAGTCCAACGGCGAGCTTACTTCGCTGGACGCCTACCTAGAGCGCAAGCCGGAAGCACAAAAAGAAATTTACTACGTCACGGGCGATTCTGTTTCTTCTGTCGCCAACAGCCCGCATCTAGACCCCTTCAAAGCGCGGGATTTGGAAGTGCTGTACTGGGTCGATCCGCTGGACGTGCTGATTGCCCCTGGCCTCATGGAGTACAAAGAGACGCCGTTCAAAAACATCGACGACGCCGACATTGAGCTGCCAGAAACGGAAGATGAGGCTGAGGAAGACACGCCAGAAGCAACGCTGCCCGAGAAGGCGTTCAACGAATTTGTGGGTCGCTGCGTCACCACCTTGGGCGACAAAGTGATTGAAGTGCGTGCTTCCAAGGTGCTGAAGAACAGCCCGGTGCGCCTGGTGGCCCCCGCCGACGCCCAAAACAACGGCATGGACCGGATCCAGCGGCTGCTCAACCAGGATTACGAAATCCCCAAGCGCATTTTAGAGGTGAACCGCAGCCACCCGCTGGTGGCTCACCTGGCTCATCTGGTGGAAAACGATCCCGACAACGCGCTCATCAACCTGGGCATCGAGCAGCTGTACGACAGCGCCCTTATCCAGGAAGGGCTGCACCCCAACCCCGCCGACATCCTGCCGCGCATCCAGCAGCTCCTCACCCTCGCCGCCGCCCAAGCCGACAAAGCATAAGAGTTCCTTTTGATTAAGTCGCTAACAAAAAGCCCATTGGAGACAAATCCAACGGGCTTTTTTCGCACTTTTTGCCTGACTCTATTTTAATCTGTTTTGGCTGTTGTGAGCTTTACTGATTGCAAAAGTCATGTAGTCAAATTAGTCAGGATGAAAATGTTAGCTGCCTGTATTTTCCACTCCGTGATGTATTGCGTTCTGTAGCACTCCCAGGTTAATATCGGCCAGAGTCTTAAACTTAATACAATATCCTGTGATAGTGGCTTTGCCGATTTCTTTCCCAAATTTTTCCGATAGATACTTCTTGTCATCAAGTCCAAGGATGTAGACAGATATCCCAGCAGTATTTGCACTAATACCAATTTGGTAAAATTCTTTAGTCTTTCCGTCGGCATAATTTATGGTTCGTAGCCCGTATCCTACATTGGGGTTAGAAACCACTTTCCCACTCTCATCTTTGCCATCCAAAAACCATAGCCTACAATTTGGCATCAACTCCCGAATTACTTCATCCAGTATTTGCATATCGCTACGTTTCTTTTCAGGTTGACCGGCAATATACTGACTTATTTGTTCATGCACGTCCATGATGAACTCCTTTGCTTGTTTATTTTTGGACGAATATATTTTAGAACACAAGTTCTTGTTGTCAAAAAGCTGTTCAGAAGGAGAGGGTGTATTGTTAGGCAACGGCCGTTTCAAAAATTTGCCCTGAAGTTGTCGATTCATCAGCGTAGACATTGAGCAACTGTATAATAGCGCCCCATCCAGGAAGGGCTGCATCCCAACCCCGCCGACATCCTGCCGCGCATCCAGCAGCTCCTCACCCTCGCCGCCGCCCAGGCCGACCTAGCATAGCGTATTCCATATTCCTTTGTGCACCACGCAGGAAGCCCGCTGCCTAAACCCCAGCGGGCTTTACTTCATAACCTCGTCTAACTTAGCGACAGTGCGATTCTTCAAAATTTGCCGAAAAAAAGAAACCGCTAGAGTCCAGAAAAACAAGTTCATTAAGATACAAAAAATAGCAATGAGTATCCCCTGAGTGGCTTCAGGAAAAGCATCAAAAATTGGAATCAACAATCCAAAATCATGCGCGCTATTTAAGAGACTGACCAATAAGATGAAAGTTAGATAGCCTGGTATGGCAAAAATTAATACACCTAAACAGCCCACTATTTCAGGGACATTATCTAGAGGAGGAAAAATGTCTCGGTTAGTGGCACTTGTAGAAATACTAAAGAGGAAAAAGAATGCTACAGGTAAAATTATTCCGGGAATGACGGCAATTAATAGCGATATTCCAAGTTCTTTCTTTCGAGATAACATTTGGATTTCCTCTTCCCCTTGCATGGTATTCAGCCAGCGAGAAACTTCATACGGTTGCAGCGTGGTGTTGGCGCACGTATGTGCAGCCGCGCTGATATTTTATGGAGCTAATTGTACCAGGCGGGGTGGCGGGTTAGCCAGAAGTCGATGGATACGGCCGTATTCCCCTACTGCCAAAAATCCCAATCCATGCTGGCGTGATGCGGCAGCGTTGCTACGTCAACCAGCTTGAGCGATTGTTGCGTGATACTGGCGGCAAAGCGCAGGCCCGCTTCTAACGCGCCTTCTACTAACCCACCGTTGCCTGTGGAAGATTCTGTGCTGATAAACGCAACCTTGCCCTGCCACACCGCGCCTAAATCCAGGGCAAAGCCATATTCTGGATGGGAAGGAATCGCCTGCTGATCCAGCGCACTGGCGGTAAACGGTTCCTGGCTCCAATCTTGGAGGTACACCGCTTGCGGCTGGGCTGCTTCTGCGCCAAAAATTGAAGTGAGTTGGGCTAGGGCTAATTGTTGGAGGGAAACGGCCGTTTCCTCCGCCCGTCGCGCCGCATGAAGTCCGTAAAAGCCAAGCAGCGAGAAAATCTCCCCGCTATTTGGCGACGCATCATGAATTTCCGCCAGCGGCCCTTTGCGGCTGATTGCCGTGCCGCACAGTCCTTGTTCGCGCCAAAACGGTCTGTCGTAAACAGCAAAAAATTTGGCCTGCCCGGCCATCCAGGTATACGTGCTTTGCAATTTGCCGCGCACAGCTGCGGGCAGGGCTGGCGTAAAATTAAGCTCAGCGGCCAGCCTGGGGGGCAGGGCAATGGCCACACGATTGGCCCGCAGCCGCATTTGGCCATCGGGCGTATCGGCCGTGACAACAATTTGATTATCGTGGAGAGAAATATCGCGCCCGATAAAACGCAGATGAATCGGAGACGGATCGATTTGTTGAACGATCTGCCTCACCAAATGGCTCATCCCGCCCTCGATGCGCAGCGACCCCGCCATCGGGGACGGGCCTGGGGCACGCATGATCTGCCCGTTGGCCTGTTCCACCAGCAAATCCCCAGCGGCGTGTTGTTTAAAGAAGGGGATGCCAAAATGGTCGATTAAGGTGGCAATCAATGGCTGGCCGTGCCAGAACCAGGATGGCCCCAAGTCACACTGCGCGGGTGGGGCAGTTGTCAGAATTCGGCCCCCTAGCCGATCTCTGGCTTCCAACAAACGTACATCAATTCCCGCAGCTTGCAGCTGCCAGGTGGCCATCAGCCCACTCAATCCACCGCCAATCACCACAACTTCTGAAACTAACTCCTTCATAAATCCTCTCGCTCTCCTAGTTACGCCACCATTTTTAAAACCAAATTGTATCGGATGGGGCGATGTGTGGCACTGAAGGACGTGGGGTGCTGTTTAGGGTAAGGGAGGTGTAGGAAACGGCCGTTTTCCAGCCTAACTCTCTCGCTTTGCCGCAACTGCACGATAGAGTAAAAAGCTTATGCCACCACTCATTGCACCGACCAACAGGCCAAAGCCAATCCAAAAGGTAGCGCTCAATAGCGTCCAGCCATAGATGTTGGCCAAAGTCAGCCCAACGAACAATCCGCCAATCATTCCTCCAGCACTCCAATGCAGCCCGTTGCTCCCGGATTCCCTACTTGCACTTCTATTAACTTTTTGATTGCGCATTCTTTCCTCTCAATATCGGCATTTGTTTCTTTTGTTGGCAGTATAAAAGATTACGTACGCATTTTGGCGTGGAGAGATGGGGTATTCGTACCGGATGAAGGAATGTGATGCTAGTTTTTGCGCTTCGGCATTACTTTCTCTATCATTCCCGCGCTATGATTCCTGACTATTTTGCGATTATCGGCGCGGTCCTGGGTTCGCTGGGCGGATTCTACTATTTGTACGAAACGGCCGTTGGCAAAGTCCAGCCCAACCGGGTTACCTGGCTGCTTTGGGGCTTGTTCCCCATGATTATTTTTGTCGCTCAGCGGGTGCAAGGCGTTGAAAATTTGTCGTGGGCCACCTTCGCCGCTGGCTTTAACCCGCTGCTTATCGTCCTGGTTTCCTTCATCAACAGAAAAGCGTACTGGAAGAGCGAGCCAAGAGATTACCTGCTCATGGCCGCGGCGACCGTCGGGCTTATTCTGTGGGCCATCACCAGGGAGCCTAATCTGGCGATCATCTTTTCGCTTATTGCCGATCTGTTTGCCGGTTTACCGACCGTGATCAAAGCGTACAAATACCCCGAAACCGAGAGCTGGCTGGCTTATGCCATTAGCGCCGTTGGCTTTGGCGTTGGGGTCTTGGCTATACAGACATTCACTTTTGAAAACTACGCGTTCATCGCCTACATATTTATCCTCAACGCCCTGCTCGCTATTTTTGCCGCGCGAAAGTAAACAAGAGCGCTGCCTGGGTGGGGAAACGGCCGTTTCCTCACATTCCCCTCATTCCCAAAACCACATACCGGAAATTTAACACCTCCTTCGTTCATTGCCGCATAACTACAAAGGAGATTGTATTGTCATGAATGCGAAAAAGAGTCCTCAGTATCAGATTAATCTCAACCTTATCAATAAAGACCCTAAAGGCCCGTCGCCAGCTTTGCAAGCGTATGTGTTCAGCAAAAATGGCACCCTGCTGGGCAGCGCCCCGGTGGAAAAAGATACGGCCGTTGTGCGCCTCCCCGAAAACCTGAACGGTCACAACGTCGATGTCATCCTTGGCCCCCAGACAGAAAAAGACCAACCAGCCCCCACCGCCGGGGCGCTCAAGCGCATGGGCGCCTATGTCAAACCAACACAGTATCTGTTGGAAAAGCCCCAGCTGGACCTGAACGTCCCGATTGAAATTTTCCCCAACTGGTGTTTTTGTTTTGTCCACGGCCGTTTGGTCAAGCGCGTCACCTTGCCCGATGGCACGATTGGCGAATTTGCGGTTTGTCACGCGCGCGTGCACATCTGCGAAGTGGATTACATTCCGCTGGTCATTGCCAAGCTGCCTGATTCCATCCTCTTGCGCCTGCGCGAAGACATTCTGGACAAGCTCAAGCTGTACCCCTGGCCGCCCGTCCCGCCCATCCCGGATCCCGGTCCGCGACGGGTAGTCGAGCAGGTGCAGATGGCGCGTGTGTCGCCCATCGCTTCCTTTAGCGCGGTGCAGCAGAACTCCTTGATGGCTTTGTCGGGGGTTACGGCCGTATCCCAAGTCCGCTACCAGCTGTCCAACCTGTCCGAGATCATCAAAATTTATCTGTGCGACTGGTTGTACCTGTGGCCCTACTTCACCAAAGAGTGCTTCCGCACTGTTGAAGTAGACAACGAAGGCCGGTTCAGCGCCCTGTTTGCCTACGACTGCAAAGACAAACCCGACCTGTACTTCTGGGTCGAGCAGTTCAACGAAGGTGCCTGGCACACCGTCTACAAGCCGAGCATCGGTTGCGGCACCCATTGGAACTATGAATGTGGCACCGAAGTCGTCATCAACGTGCCCGGTGCCGTGGCTTGCCAGGAACCGCCCTACGACATTCCGCCTGGTGTTACTTTGTTTGTGCTGCCCTACGCCATTGGCAACACGCCAATTTGGGGCATCCCGGCTGGTGCGCCGCCTGCGCCTAACGGCTGGCTGCGGTCCGATGGCTTCGTCAACTACCATTCTGGCTCTTCGTTGGGCTGGCTGTACGACGCGCCGTTTGGCGAAGTGCTGAGCTTCATCCACGACGATTCCTACTTCATCCCGTCCAATGGCATCAAGTATTACCGTTACTCCTTCCGGCGGGCCAACCCGTCCAGCCCGAACACCGGGGCCAGCGATACCTCCTGGACGCCGATTGCTACGTCGCTATCCCGCGGCTACCGCATGGAATACTCTGACCGTCTGCCTACGTACGAATCGTATCCGGTAGGGCCGGTCACCGTCGGGTCGCAGACTGGCTTGTTTGAGTTCAAACCGCAAACGCCACCCGCACGGCCGTCTGATCCGGCAACAGTGGTAGCGCGTGAATGGGTGCGGGGTAATTTGGGCGAAGTGGCTGCCAGTTGGGACACCCGCGTGGCGGCTCCGCCCCTCTCCACCACCAACACCAGCGACGACGCTGGCGATTTTGAAGTCAAAATCGAAGTGTTCGACAAAAATGGCAATCAGGTCATGCCCGGCGCTGCCACCTTCCGCTTCCTGGCGCGCAACTTTGATGGCACCACCACTCGCCTGGCCACGGCCGCTGAAGTGGACGGCGGTGCCTATGTGCTCACGGTGCATGTGGACAACAACATGGTTTCGGCCGATCTGCCCCAACCGAGCATCGGCGGCGTGGCGGCCAGCGACGATTGTGGCTTCTTGCGCTACGAACCGGGTGATTTGGTTCACGTGCGCTACCTGGCAGCCCATCCGAACAACCAGGCTGTGTTCCGCTTTGTCATCAAGCGCGGTTCCAACACGCTGAGCCTGGCCTCGACGCAGGCTCCCTACGTGGAAACTGGGTCTGCTACGGCTCCCACCGACACATCGCCCTACAGCAAAGTGGGTGACTACTACCAGCGCTTCTTTACGCCTGGCGAGCTGGTTGGTAGCTGTATTAATGCGGCTTTTGCGGCCAGCCTGGGTGTGTACGGCAAGGCGACCAACGGTTGGGAACGGCTGGGTTGGGACACGTCCCGGCTCATCGCCTTTGCCCTGGCCGAGCAGGTAGACTCTGAACCGTAGAACACCGTTGTGTTTGCGTAAATAAAAAAGGCCGCTGTTTTCACCAGCGGCCTTTTTACATTTAATTATGTTGAAAAGGATTAGGCTTGGGTGGCAACGGCCGTTTTCTGCCCAACCTTCCAATTTTTGAATAAGGTGCTCAAATCAGGTAAACGGAAGTTGTATTCTCGGTCAACTTTGCCGGTTTGGTTCGTCAGACGACGTTCTTTAGCATCTTCAATGACCGCATTTACACGAGCTTCCGCAATTTTTTCATCCATGTAAAAATATAGCATTTTGTACTCTCCTTAGATGTTTTAACTCGTTTTCACATCCAATTAGCTCTTTTTCATTTCGTAACGCTGATAGTATGCCAGATGCCCGTAACCCTTCCGTGACCACAGCGTGACCAACCGTGCCAAACTGCGTTAAAAATGCAGTTTTCTACCGTGACAATATGGTAAAATTTTCCTATGACGTCTGGTGATTGCTTACAAATTTGTAGGCATAACCTCATGCCAACTGACTATTGAAAAGGAACGGCTGAACGTCTTTAATCATGGGCATGTTTGATCTATCCATTTCCCTCTTGGGTCCTTTTTCGGCGTCGTTGGGCGATGAGCCGCTCTACAAATTTCGCACGAATAAGGTCCAGGCGTTGCTGATCTACCTGGCCATGGAAGCGGAGCAGGTGCATCGGCGTGAGGCTCTGATGAATTTGCTCTGGCCGGATTTGCCCCAGCCGTCGGCCCAGGTGAATTTGCGCCAGACCATTTATCGCTTGCGGCAAGCCATCCCCGAAGTGACGCCCAAAGAGGGGCAGCAGCCGGTCCCGTTTCTCATCTCCGAGCGGCAAACGGTGCAAATAAACCCCGAGGCGAGCTTTTACCTGGATGTTGCTGCTTTTTTGGCGCAGATCGAACAGAATCCGGCGCAGGCTGTTAACCTGTACCGCGATGATTTTCTGAGTGATTTTTACCTGTCGGACAGCAATGAATTTGAGGAATGGGCCCAAACGCAGCGCGAATTTTTGCGCCGCCAGGTTTTGGATGCGCTGGATGAATTAACGGAACAATGTCTGGCAACGGCCGTTTACGACCAGGCCCAAACTTATGCGTGGAAGCAGCTGGAAATTGACAAGCTGCGCGAGAGCGCCTACCGTCAGCTGATGATCGCCCTGATGCAAAGCGGGCAGCGCAGTGCCGCCCTGGCCCAGTACCAAACCTGCCGCGACCATTTGCGCGAGGAGTTGGACGTGGCGCCAACGGCCGAAACCGTGGCGCTGTACGAACAAATTCAGGCCAACATGCTGCCCCAGCCGGCACCTGCGGCCAAGAAGAGTAAAGCAGAAAACGGCCGTTTCCCCATCATTTTAATGACCGATATCGAAGGCGTTGTTCAGCTCTGGGACCGCTACCAGCAGGAGATGATCCCCGCTTTGCATCGCCACAATACCATTCTAGAGCAGTTGATCCCTCAATACGGCGGGCACATCCTGGAATTTCAGGGGGATAAGGTCAGTGCGGCGTTTGAAAACGGCCGTCCGCTGGCTTGTGCTCTGGCCATTCAGGAAGCGTTTGGCCAAGAACGGTGGGGTCGCCCCGGTGAGCTGCGGGTGCGGATTGGTTTACATGGTGGGGCGGTGGAGGCAACGGCCGTTGCCCAAACCCTGCCCATCACCGCCGCTGCCTGGGGTGGGCAAATTGTGGCCTCCGCATTTGTGCAGGAGAACCTTGCCTTACCCCCAGGTGCCTACTGGCGCGACCTGGGTGAGCGTCTCCTGGTCCAGACCGAGGCGCCCCAACATCTATACGGATTGATGCACCCCGACTTGCCGCACCAGTTTTTCCCACCGGTTCCGGTGCTGGCGCAACCAGAAAAGAGCTTGCCGGTTACGAGTGTCGTGCTAAATAATTTGCCGCCGCAGCCTACGCCGTTTGTCGGTCGTGATGAGGAGTTAGCCGCTTTAGACGCTCTTCTGATTGACCCCGAAAGGCGGCTCATTGCCATTGTCGGGCCGGGCGGCATGGGCAAAACACGGCTTGCCCTGGCGGCGGCTGAGAGGCAGCTGACGGATTCAAGCGCTTTCCCGCACGGTGTCTTTTTTGTCAATCTGGCGGCTATTCAAACGGCCGATCAGATGATTCCGGCCATCGCCCACGCCCTGAAGCTGCCGTTGGACAGCGGCCGACAGGATGATCGCACGGATCCGATGTCGGGCGAAAGCCTCCCCGCCAAAGATCAGCTGCTCGACTATTTGCGGCACAAACGGTTGCTCCTCATTTTGGATAATTTTGAGCACGTGCTCGATGGGGCGGAGCTGGTAGCGGATATTTTGCAGGCGGCCCCACTGGTGCAAATTATCGTCACTTCGCGCGAGCGTTTGCAATTGCTTGAGGAGCAGGTTTATCCGATTAAAGGGTTGGACTTTCCCGATTGGGACACACTGGATGAGGCGCGGCAATCTCCGGCGGTGCGCCTGTTTTTGCAGGCGGCCCATCGCGTCCAGCCAGAGTTTGTCCTGACCGCGGAGGATTTGCCGGATTTGGCGCGTATTTGCCGGGCAGTGGGGGGAATGCCCCTGAGCCTGGAACTGGCCGCTTCCTGGGTGGATACGCTTTCGCTGCCGGACCTGGCCGATGAAATTGAAAACAGCCTCAACCTGCTTGAGACCGAGATGCGCAACATGCCGGAGCGCCATCGCAGCATTCGCGCCGTTTTTGATTATTCCTGGCAGCAGCTCAGTGCCAATGACCAGGCTGTTTTTGCGCAACTGGCCGTCTTTCGGGGTGGCTTTACGCGAACGGCCGCCCAAAAAATTACCAACGCTTCTATCCGCACGCTGGCCAATCTGGTCAATAAATCGCTGCTGCAATACAACCAGCAGCGGGACCGGTACGAGCTGCATGAATTGGTACGCCAATATGCGGCGGAGAAGTTGGCGGAAGATGCGGGGGTAGAAACGGCCGTACACACCCGGCACAGCCATTTTTACTGCGGTCTTGTGCAGCATCGCAAAAACCAGCTCAAGGCAGGTCAATTGCAGACCGCCCTGGCGCACATTGAAGCCGATCAGGAGAATGCGCGCGCGGCCTGGGAATGGGCTGTGGCCCAAGGGGATGTGACTGGGATTGATCTGGCCATCAGTGGGCTGTGCCGCTTTTATGACATACGCGATCGGCTGTACGATGGCCTGGCCATTTGTGAGGCGGCCAGCCTAAAACTGCGCCAACTGCCCGAATCGCCCACCTCGCAGCGTGTGCTGGCTAAGACACTCACCTGGTACACGCGCTTTCTGGGGTACTTTGGCGCAGTAGATAAAATCAAACATACGTTTGCCGAAATAACCAGCTTGCTGGCGCAGGCTGAACAATCCCAGGAGGACGTTCGGGCCGAAAAAGCGTTTGCCCTTTCGACCATGGGCAAATTTAACGCTTTTGAAGAAAAGAATCAGGCGTGTGCTGTGGACGAGTTGGAGCAAAGTTTGGCGTTGGTTCGGCAGTTGGGCGATCGCTACGGTGAATTTAGTGCCCAAAATGCGCTGGGCAACATCGCCCGTCGCATGGGCAATTACCACGAAGCACGCCACCGTTTTGAGAAAAACTTGGCTGCTGCCCGCGCGCAGCAAAACCAGGGAGAAGCGATCCGGGCTCTGGTGCAGTTGGGCTGGGTGGCCCGTGATCTGGTTGATTATGAAGAAGCGCGACGGCTGTTTGAAGAGTGTCTGACGCTGTCGCAAACGCAAAACAATGTGTGGGGCATCAGTCGCGGGCTGGAAGCGCTGGCATTTTTGGCGCTGTTTCAGGGTGACTTTGCGGCAGCGGGCCGCACCATTGAGCAAGCGTTGGCCATCTCGCGAGACAACGGTTTTCGCAGCGACATGGTGAAGCAAGGCGTCAATTTAGCCGTGACCTACTGGCTATCTGGCGATTTTGCCAGGGCAACCGAGCGGCTCATGGAAGCCAAAGCGTTGGGCCATGATTTGGGCTATCCGTTTGCTTCTGCTTTTCCCACGATTTTTCTGGGTGAACTCCAGGCATTGATGGGCCAATACGAGGCAGCGCGGGAGAACATTCAGCAGGGCATAGCTTACATCCAGCCAGATTTTTCCAGCCGGTTGTTTTTGCTGGGGCGGGCCTACCGGGTGATGGGATGGCTTGATCTGGCTGTGGCACATTCTGGCACTGCGCAAGACTGGTTTGAGCAAAGTACGGCCGCTTATGAATCCCTGGATGATGAGGAGGCAACGGCCTGGACGGCGGCGGGCTGGGGGCGGGCGCTGTATGGCCTGGGCAGCGTGGAGAAGGCGCAAAAGATGGTGGTGGATGCTTTATGGACGGCCGTTGAGCTGCAAGCGTACATTTCCCTGCTGTTCCTGGTGCCTATCGCTACGCTGCTGCTCGATTATCACCGGGAAGACAAGTGGCGCGAGAGGCTGCAAACCCTGGCTTGTCGCGAGCCCTTTCTGGCCACCGCGCCATTTTTTGCCCGGCAAGTTTGGTCAAAACTTCCGCCTCTCAAGGAGGTACCTGCGGTGGAAGTGGAAAATTTGGCTGGCTTACGGCGCGAGTTGTGGACGGCCGTTTCCCAACTATTAGCCGAAGATGTTCTTGCCTGAGCCCATTTTAGTGTCGGAAATGGACAAAAATCCGGCCAAAGTTCTTGCTGTCCTTTTCTACTCGATGATACAGCTGGCGAATTTCTGGCTGGTTGAGGAAGCGTAAAACGCGCTTTTTGAGCTGCCCGCTACCCTTGCCGGGAATAATT
The DNA here is from genome assembly GCA_020634435.1 of Ardenticatenaceae bacterium. Lineage (GTDB taxonomy): Bacteria > Chloroflexota > Anaerolineae > Promineifilales > Promineifilaceae > Leptofilum. Next base: position 157,107 of record JACKBS010000010.1, read on the forward strand.
TCTACCAGCTCGATACGCCGGTCCACCGCCTCTTGAATAATGCGATTGAGTTCTGCCTCAATTTTGTCGCCCTTGTTGTAGATATCGTGCAAATCCAGCTTAAGCTTAGCCATAAAAATTTCCTTTGTGTTGCCGCTATTTTAGCCAATTTTTAGGGCCAAAACAGTTCCAGGGTGGGGAAGGTGTAAACGGCCGTTTCCTCAAACCGCTCCCCAAAAAGTCCGAAACTTCGTGTAGACAACGAGTGCTCGCCTTGCCACAGCAGTTCGCGATTGAGCCGCACCGTTATTTCCGTTTCGCGTACATCGATCCAGATTTCGTTGGGTGCGTCCTCAAAATTCACGTGCGGCCACGGCTGCCAGGGCAGCAGCACCTCATCGGCTTGCTGCACCAGCACGTAGCCCAGCGGCGAGACGGCCACAACCAATGCGTCATCTGCGTCGCCCAGGGCCAGCCCCACGCCGCTGTCTAAATTGCCAGATTGGAAAACGGCCGTTCCCCGTACCGAAAAATCTCCGTCAGGCAAGGGGGTATCCAGCCATTTAATGGCTTGGCCCGGTTGGTCCACTGCCAGCGTGGTGGCGGGCAGCGTTTTTTGTAGCTCGCCCACCGGCTTCGGATCAAACACACCACTGCCAATGAGGATGATGAGCAATACGGCCGTGGCCAGCAAACCCGCCAGCGCACCGCGCAAAGAAATCGTCATACGGAGAGTTTAGTGGGAACGGAAAAGGGAGACAACCAGCTTGCTTCTAGTTGTCTCCCTTTTACCTAGGAGGAGAAATTATGATACCTATTTACTGTTGGCCAGCGGCAGCCAAACGCGCATGCTCTTCATGCCCCGATTCCCCCAGGCAAAATAGGGAATGGCGGTTAGCATTACCGGCATGGCGTCCGTGGGGGGAATATCCGTCAGCGGCCGGTACAGGGCATCGCCCCAGGCAATAGGGCTCATTTGCCCCGATACCTCGATGAGCTGCATGTTTTCGAAGGGAGAAACGGCCGTATCCACCAACGCCGCTTCAGTCATCACCTGCACATCCTGTAGCTCCACACCGTCTGGCTGATCCTGTGACTCAAAGCAGTAGATCAGCGGGCCACGCTGCAAAGCGGCACAGCCACGCACCGCGTCGATGCGCGGGTGGGGTGCCAGGAACAGCGGTTCCATGTGCAGCTCTAAACGCAGCACATCGCCCGGCTGCCAGCTGCGTTCCAGCAACAGATAGCCATTTTCGCCGAGTGTGGGCGTTATGGCGTGCCCATTGAGAGTGGCGGCGTACTGGGTACACCAGCGCGGCAAACGGAGCGCCAATTGCCACGGCTCAGCTGGACCTTCTTGCACCGTGATGGCTATGCTGCCTTCCCACGGGTAGTTGGTTTCGATGGCCAATTTTGCGCTCTGGTTGTGCATGGCTAAATCTAGATGGGCATTGGCAAACTGGTGGATTTGCAAGCCTGCGGCGTTGCCCGTGGCCAGGTAGTGGCTGAGGCTGGATAACGTGCGCATGACGTTGGGTGGGCAGCAAGCGCAGTTGTGCCACGCCGGGCGCAGGCGGCTTTCCCCGGTTCCCGTATCCACTGAGGCACGGACGTAACGGCCGTTTTGCACCTGCAACGGGTTCACATATAAATAACTCGCCCCTTCCAGCCCTGGACTGCTTAACACGCCGTTGTACAGGGTATGCTCAAACAAGTCCGCGTACTGTCGTTCTCCAGTGATGAGTAGCAGTCGCCAATTCCACATCAAGCTGGCAATGGCGGCGCAGGTTTCGCAGTAGCCCGTTTCCGAAGGCAACTCGTACGGCCCGCCAAAGGATTCGCCATCAAAGCGGGAGCCGAGGCCGCCGGTCACATACAGCTTATGCTGGGTCATGTCGTCCCATAAAGTGTGCATGGCTTGCAGCAGGGCGTTTTCGGCCGTTTCCATGTACAGATCGGTGGCCCCCGTGGTGAGGTAAAGCTGGCGCACCGCATGGCCCACCACTTCTTCGGCTTCGCGCACCGGCAGGTGATCTTGCTGGTACACGGCCCCATACCCGGCATGGCCGCGCATTTTGTTCGTGCCGCGCCGATCGATGAAAAGCTGAGCCAGCTCTAGATGCCGCGCGTTGTGGGTCAAGCGGTACAGTTCCACCAGCGCCATTTCAATTTCGGGATGTCCGCACGTTTCTTCACGTTTACCCGGCCCAAACAAACCGTAAATGTGATCGACAAGGCGCAGAGTCACTGCCAGCAAGCGCTCATTGCCAACCGCTCGCTGCCAGGCAACGGCCGCTTGAATCAAGTGACCCGCGCAGTACAGCTCGTGGCCATGATCCAGATCGGTCCAGTGCTTACCTGGCAGGGCAAACTGGTAGTAGCTGTCCAAATAGCCATCGTCTTGCTGGGCTTTTTCCACCAGCGTGATGGCTTTGTCGGCCATCGCTTGCAATTCCGCATCGGCGGCGCGGCCAAGTTCCCAGCCCACTGCCTCCAGCCATTTGTAGACGTCGGAGTCGGCGAACCAGTAGCCACAAAATTTACCTTCTTCCAACCCGGCAGCGATGCGCAAGTTGGCAAAGTTGCCCGCTTTTTCCAGCATGTTAAAGCCATGCGCCAGGCTGACGGTACGGTTAACCTGCTGGTAGTTGGCTAGAAATCCGTCGGTGATGGATACGGCCGTATACGGCACCGTAAACAGCTTCGATTCTTTGGACTGCTGATTGTCCACAGGTCCAGCAACGTATGGTGCGGACATGATTTTTACTCCTGTGTCTGGCTGGCCAACACTGGCCAACCCTCGGCATCCCAACCCAGTGCTTCTATGTGCAATTTTGGTATACCAATCTGATTGGCATCATAGGCGTGATACACAATCCAGTACACGCCGTCCTCCACAAACAGACCATTGTGCCCTGGCCCCTTCCACTGACCATATTCCGACAAGATCAACGTACCGCCTCCTTCAAGCAGGGGCACGCCATCACGATCCACATACGGCCCGGTGAGCGATTGGCTGCGGCCGACACGCACATTGTAGGTGCTGGCCACACCCTGACAGCATTGGTCAAATGAGGCGAACAAATACCAGTAGTTGCCCCGCTTGATGAGGAATGGCGCTTCGATGGCCGAATTTCCGTCTTGTCCGGCCGAACGGTCGGCGATGTGATGGTAGTTAGCCGTGACGGGGTCCAATTGACCGGTATCCGCATCAATTTTGCCCAGCCACAGGCCGCTCCAGAAGCTGCCCCAGATCAACCACGGTTCGCCTGCTTCATCCAACACCAGGTTGGCGTCGATGGCGTTCCACGGGTCGCCCGGCTGCGAACGCAGCACAATCCCCTGGTCCACCCATTCATAATCAGGGCTTTGCGGATTCAGTGTGCTGTTGGTAGCCAGGGCAATGGCTGAGTTTTGCGTACCAAAATTGGAGACGGCGTAATAGAGATGCCAACGGCCGTTAAAGTAAGAAATATCCGGTGCCCAAATATCCACCAGGTTAGGGTTGATGTCGCGGGTCCAGGCCGGATTACGGTCGAAGACGCGGCCACAGCTCTCCCAGGTGATTTTATCTGGCGAGCAAATCACTGGAATGCGACGGCCCGTCGAGAAGACGTAGTACGTGCCGTCTTCATAGGTCATCACCGGATCATGCACCTGCTGGATTTGCCCTTCTGGCTCGATGGCAACGGCCGTTACCACCTCAAACTGCTCTGCTTCAGGGTCTTCAGCCGCTTCCTGGCAGGCGGTAACTAACATCACCGCTAATAAACCCAAAAGAAAAAAACGTTTCATACCTGCCTCACTGGCGAAAAAGCTACAGATTATGTAATTCGCCTTTGATGCTGTTCAATTTCATTGGCCACCAGCGCCAAGGAATAAATTCCTCGGCTGGGAAAAGAAGTACGCTAAAGCGCACTGAAAACATTGGAGCAGCGGCAGTCTGCTTGAGCAGACTTTCTTTCCCAGGCACTGAATTTATTCGGTGCCTAGAATTGTCAGAACAAGACCCGCCAACAGTGCCTGGGCCATCGCATCTTGCGCCAGTGTTTGGGCATTGAGCTTAAAAGTGGTGACGAGCAATCGGCCACGGCCGTAGGGCAGATGGGCCAGCAGCGACACTGCCTTGTGCACCCAGCCGACGGCTAATCCAGCCCAACTGTGCTCGCGCAGGACCCATTCGGGTAGCCCTTCAACCACCGCATCTGGCATGATTGCCGCCCACTCCATCTCCAGCAGTGGGTCACCGGGCAGGTGGGCCAAGGGCCCCTGCTTCTTCACCCAGGCAAACGAGTTGGCCCAATCTCCTTGCCACGCTGTGCCTTCGCGGGCCACTAATCTGCCCGTTGGCAGGGGAATTGGCGCGTTTTCGGCCGGTGTATCCGCGGCCAGCAGCAAAACGTGCCCGCCTTGCTGCACGATGCTTTGAATCGTTTCTGTGTAAGCCGTCGCGATGATAATTTCGTCACTGGCAGCGCTGGCATCCGGCGCAGCTTGATGCACGGTGTAGCCAAGCTCTTGCAGCACCTTCGCCAGGGCTGAATCTTCGACGCGCACTGTTTTGGTTGGGGCCGGACTGGCAACACAAACCAGATTAACCTGATTTTGGGCCAGCAGTTTGCCATCCGCATCCAGCCATTGGGCAAAAAGGGTGTGCACACCTGGTTGGGTGAAGGTGATGGCAATCGTTCCGCCTGGGGTTGCCAATTCGCCAGAGACATCGCCCATGCGCCAGCGGATGGTGCCGCTGGTTTGTGTCCCGGCGATGTCCACCGTTTGGGCAAGGAGTTCAACCGTTTGACCCGGACGGCCGTTCCACTGCAACGGCCGTAACACCACCACCTTGTCTTGATTCACATCTTTCAGCAGCGGATCAAGCCTGTGTTTTGGCTCGCGCTGCATTGTCAGCAGGCCGTTGCATTCCCAGTGCACGTCAGTGAACTCGGTGATGACGTAGCCAGCAATTGGCTCTTGCAGCCGCATGGAGGTGATTTCGTAGTGCAGGCTGCGGGCCATGTGTTCCTGCGACTGGCGGGCAAATTCCGCATAAGATGGGAAGATCGCTGCCAGGCCACAATCGGCAAAACGCTGCTCGACGCCGTGCGGGTAAACAATGCCTTCGCCCCAGGCGATGCCCGTCTCAAACCACCACGGTTCGCGCCCTTTTTCTTGAAGGGTCGCGGGATCGGGCAGCCCCCAATTGCCAAATTCGGAGACGACCAGCGGCAAGTCAGCCCGCCGCTGGGCCTGGAAATCATCGTACCAGGCCCAGCGGCTGCGACTGGCAAAGTCGGTTACCCACTCGTCCCACTCACTGGCATGGTCGGGAATGGCGCGGTAATGGTGAAAATCTTCCAGGTCTCCGGCTACGTGCCCATTGTTGCAACAGGCCGAGTTGTCGATGATGAGGCGGGTCGGATCGATGGCTTTGGCTTCGTGGTAAAAATCGGACAGCCAACGGCGGTGCGCCTCATTGCGGGTCAGATCAGTGCCCCAATTTTCATTCACCAACGTCCAGGCGATGATGGACGGATGATGCCCATCGCGCTGCACCATTTGGGCAAAGGTCTGCTTGGCGCGTTCCGACGCCGCATCGGTAAGCAGCGCCCAGTTGGGAATTTCCGTCCAAATCAGCACGCCAAGCCGGTCAGCCACGTCGTAGTAACGCGGATCTTCGATCTTGATGTGCGTGCGCAGGCAGTTGAAGCCGAGGTCTTTGGCCTTTTGCAGCTGATCTTCCAGCATCTCCAGGCTGGGTGGGGTGTAAATGGTTTCGGGGTAGTAAGCCTGATCCAGCATGCCGCGCAGATAAATGGGCTGGCCGTTGAGGGTGATACGGCCGTCTTTCGTGCTCACGGTGCGAAAGCCACACAGCTTTTCTACCTGGTGCTGCGCCTGGCCGTTGGTTTGTAAAACGGCCGTTACCTGGTAAAGATTCGGCGCATCGGGGCTCCACAACTGCGGCGTTGTATGCAACAGAATCACGCCATGTAACGCTTGGTTGAGGGTTGCCTCGCCAGCGATACGGCCGTCTGGTCCAGTGACTGTGCAGTTTACCGAGTAATTTCCTTGAGGCGTGTTGTTGAGGGTTAGCTCTACAGCAATGGTGGCCTCTGCTGGCGAGGGGTTCAGGCTGAGATGGGTGATGTGCAGCAACGGCCGAAATTCCAGCCAGACGCTCTGCCAGATGCCGCCAATGGGGCCATACCAGCTTTGTTTGCCGTGCGGCACCTCGCTAAACGGAAAGTCAGGATACATTTGCCGGTCGTCTGTGGCGTCGATGGCACGCACCAGCAGCACGTTTTCGCCAGGGTTCAGCTGCGCAAAGACGTCAAACTCAAAGGGTAAATAGCCGCCTTCATGTTTACCGACGCAGGTGCCATTGAGCCAGACGGCCGTATGGTAATCCACCGCACCAAAGTGCAGAACGGCCGTTTGCTTGGTTTCCAAAGCGTCCGGCTCTACCCAAAACGAGCGCTGGTACCAACCCACGCCGCTGGCGTGCCGCAAATCCTCAAATTGGGCTTGCCAGGGCAGGGGCACAACGGCCGTTCGCCAATCTTCGCTGGCAGGCGTATCGGTTACCTGAAAGCTGTGCTGGAAATCCCAAACACCATCCAGATCAATTCGCTGGCGTTTCATAGTGTGTGCTCCCTAGGCGGTGCGCGTGGTAAGTACCGTGAAAGAGAGTGGAGGCAGGCTCAGGGTGGAACGGCCGTTTTCCATCTGGGGCACCGGGATCGCATGGGCGACCAACCGGTTGGGTTCTTCCCAGCTGTTGGCTTCTTTGGGGTCGCCGCCGCTGAGCTGCCACGCCTGATCCAGACAAACTTCTTGGCCATCCTGCCAGACAAGTTCCGTGGTAACGGTGTCCGTGAGGCTGCGGTTGACCACAAAAATGGCTCCCTGCTGCGTTTCCGCATCGTAGCTGGCCGAGACATCAAGCGCGGGCACATCGCCATATGTTTTGGTGGGCACGTAGGGCGCTTTCACCGTCACGTCTAAGGCAACACCCTTGGCGTAGTTGCTCACCAGCTTAAAGGCATAGTAGGACGGGAATTTCAGCAGGCCATCAGTGCGCGTATGCATCCAGGAAATGACGTTGACAATCTGAGCCACGCAGGCAATTTTTAGCACATGGCTCTTGCGCAGGAAGACGTTGAGCCATTGGGCCACAACCAGCGCATCTTCGAGATTGTAGATTTCCTCAGCCAGATGGGGCGCCTCGGCCCAATCCCCCTGCATCGGATCGCCCTTGTACCACACCTGCCATTCATCCCAGGAAAGATAAACATCGTGCTTGCTGCGCCGCTTGGCCTTGACGTAGCGCAGCGTGCCGTCCAGCGTATCGACAAAGGATTCAAAACCCAGGGCGCTGGCGAGGTAGCTAGCGGTGTCGTTATCCCGGTTGCCCGCGTAGTAGTGCATCGAATGGTAATCCATATGCTCCCAGGCAATTTCCAGGGCGGTGCGATCCCAATCGGGGTAGGTGGGCATTTGGTCGTTAGAGGAGCCGCAAAGAACGGTTTTGATGGATGGGTCTTGCCATTTCATCATTTTGGCGGCTTCCAGCGCCTTGTTGCCATAGGCCGCCGCATCCAAATGGCCAATCTGCCAGGGGCCGTCCATTTCGTTGCCCACGCACCAGTAGCGCACGTTGTGCGGCTGGCGGTAGCCGTGGCTGGCCCGCAGATCGGACCAATACGTGCCGGAGTCCACATTGCAATACTCCACCAAATCGGAGGCGGCTTGAATGGTGCCGGTGCCCATGTTCACGCCCAGCATCGGGGCCACGTCAATGGCCTGGCAAAAGTCCATAAATTCGTTGGTGCCAAACTGGTTGGTTTCGGTCGATTGCCAGGCGAGTTCACGACGAGACGGCCGTTTCTCCTTCGGCCCCACACCATCCAACCAGTTGTAGCCGCTCAAGAAGTTGCCGCCAGGGTAGCGCATCACGGTGTAAGCCTGATCTTTTAACGCCGCCAAAACATCTTTGCGCAGGCCGTGCTCATCGGCGAGAGGTGATTTTGGATCATAAATGCCTTCGTACACACAGCGGCCCATGTGTTCAATAAACCCACCAAATAGCAGCGGTGAGATGGGCGCAATGGTTCGATTGGTGTCTACAAAAATCTGTGACTTAGAAGTGGACATGCAAGATCCTCTTGTGTGGTGCACGCAAACCCGGCTTGTCGCGGTTGTGGTAGGAACGACAAGCCAGCCTGCGTCAGGTGATTACTGCCCAGCCATACCTGTCATGGTAATACCGGCAATGATTTTGCGTTGGAAAATAGCGTAGAAAATGAGGGCCGGCACAGAAGCAATAAAAGCGCCAGCAAAAGCCAACCCGCGCTGAATATAACTCCCTTGTTGGATAACAAGCAACCCAACAGGAAGCGTCAATATTTCTCGTTCACTGAGCACAATGAGTGGCCAAAATAGATCGTTCCAGAGGAGCAAGAAGGAAAAGATAGAAATAGCCACCATTGAGCTGCGCACCATAGGCAGGCAGACCTGCCAGTAGATACGGAAGCGACCGGCCCCATCAATTCGGGCGGCATCTTCAATTTCGCTGGGAATGGCATAAAAATGTTGGCGCATCAAGAATATCCCCAGCACGGAAGCCGAAGCGGGGAGCCAGATCGCCTGGTAAGTATTTAACATTTTGAAATCCCGCAGCAGCAAAAAGACCGGGATCAGGGTGATGGCGGCGGGAATCATCAGGCTAAAGATTAGCAGGGAAAAGAAAACATTTTTCAGCGGAAAATCTAGCCGGGCAAAGGCGTAGCCGCTGAGTGTGGATAAAAACACAATGACGACTGTACCAATGATGGAAACGACCAGGCTGTTGAAAAACCAACGCACGATCGGTAGTGTCGTATCAGCAAAGATATGGGTGAAGTTTGTTATCGTGGCCGGCTGTGGTATCCACTCAATTGGGAAATTGAGCTGGTTAGATTCAAGCGTAAAGGCCATGGAGGTCATGTAGACCAGCGGCACAATGACAACGAGTACCAGGGGCAAGAGCAGTAGCCACATCGCTACAGACCGCCGCCACCCTTTGCTGCGTAATTTATCGCCCCCCGACAGTTTTTGAAAGGGAGTTTCTGGAATTTGAGGTAATGTAGTCATAATTACACTTCTTCTTTAATACTCAGCGCGGTGGCGCATGGTCGCAAAAAGGATGGCGGCTACCACAATCATTACGAGCGCCAAGACAACTGAGATGCTGGAGGCATAGCCAAACCGGAAAAACTTCCAGGCAGTTTCGTAGAGGTACATTACGGCCGTTCTCGACCCATTTCCCGGTCCACCGCCAGTGATGATAAACGGCTGGGCAAATACCTGCATGTGCGAGATGAATTGGGTTACCACCACAAACAGCATCGTCGGCATGATCAACGGAATCGTGATGTGGCGGAATGTTTGGAGACGCCCAGCGCCATCAATTTTGGCCGCTTCATACAGCGATTCAGGAATCCCTTGCAGCCCGGCCAGAAAAACAAGCATGGGGAAGCCAAAGGTCCACCAAACCGTCGTGACGGCCAGCGCAGGAATTACCAGCGACGGCTGGCCCAACCAGGAAATGCGCTTCAGCCCTAGCAAAGTGACGAGAAAGTAGTTCACAATGCCCAACTGGGTATCCCAAATGCGAATGCCAATAATGCCCAACACAGACACAGACAAGATGGCTGGTGCATAAAACAGCACACGCAGAAAATGGCTGCCATGAAAACTTTGTTTCAGGGCTGTGGCCACCAGGAGTGCCAGGACCACGTTCATGGCCACGGTGAGCACCGCAAAATAGACCGTGTTGCCCAACGATTCATGAAAGATGGTGTCTTTCATGAGCGCCTGGTAGTTCGCAAAGGCGATGAACTTCTGCTCCGTTAACATGATCTTCCAATCGTAGAAGCTAATTTGGATGCCACGGAAGATTGGATACAGGAGGAAAACGGCAAAAAACAGGTAATGGGGCAAAATGAAAAGATAGTTGGGCAGCTGACTGCGCAGTCGCTTTCTACGTTTTGCCGCATCTTCCACAATAATTTCTGATGGTGCGGAAACTGTGGTCATAGCTGATTATCCTTATGGCCGATGGTGAATTGGGACTGATGGTATGCACACCATCAGTCCCAATTTACGTTACGCTCGTCGTTTGTTTAGATTACGGACGACTGAGGATAGCGCGTATCTGCTCGGCACCGGCTTGCAGTTCGGCAGCTACATCGGCATCGGCACTGGCAAGAGCATTGCCAACGGCCGTTTCATATGCCGTCTGGATTTCGATGAACGCTTTGTGAGGTACGCTGGTGCGACCAATCTCGTTGAACTCGTTGGCTGCATTAGCCACAGATTCAATCGCTTGTACTTCAGGATCGCTCTGGACTTCGATCTTGGCCGGAACCTGGCCAGAAGTTGCCCAGAAAGAACCGTTGTTCGCCAGATACAGCATCAAGGCACGCGCTTTGGCCACACCATCGTCATCCACGCCAGTCGGGATGGCCAGGATGTGAGAGTCAAACTTCACGGCCTGGTGGCCATCGGGAGCCAGGGAGTTGATGAACGCCGTTTGGGTCAGGGCAGCTACGTCAGGATTGTCTTTCATGAAACCACCGGTCCAGGTGCCTTCCCACATGAACACCAGGCGATTGTTGGCGTAGAGATCACCGGCCCACATTTTGCCAGGGATTGCTGGCGGTGCGACGTAATACTTGTACATCAGATCGTGCCAGTATTGAATAGCGGCAATGGATTCTGGGCTGTCCAGAAGCGTTTCCGTACCGTCGTCATTCAAAATGCCACCACCAAACTGCCACATGGTTGTCGGAATGGAGTAGCGCGGCCAGGTCCAGTCGATAGCCCACACATCAACATTGTCTGGATCAAACCCTTCATCCGTGGGATGCAGACCATTGACATCCGTGGTCAGCATTTGCGCCCATTCGATGAATTCAGCGCCATTTTGGGGCAGGTTGTCCGGGTCCAAACCCGCTGCTTCAACCAGCTGGGTGTTGTACCACAGCAGCCAGCCGTGGTTATCAAAGGGAACAGCCATCGTTTGGCCATCAATCGTAATGGCGCTCATCAAGGCGGCGTTGAAGTCGTCCTTGGCCAGCGAGCCATCGTCGTAAATGACGCTGTCCAGAGGCATCATCAAGCCTTCAGCAGCCATTTGGGCGACCTCAGCGGCATGGAAGATGACCATGTCGGGCGGCGTGCCAGCGGCCGTTGCCGTCGGGTATTTCTGGAAGAAGATGTCCCACGGAATACCTTCGGAGCTGAGGCAGATATCGGGATTTTCTTTGGCGAAGTTTTCCAGCATCACGGCAAAAACTGCACCGTCGGTACCGGTTAGACCGTGCCAAAGAATTAACGGGTCATCACAGTCGCCAAAAGCGTTTACGATGGGGGTTGGTTCTGGGGTGGGGGCGTTTGGATCAACAACCTCTTCTTCTGTTGTGGCGTCATCTCCGGTATCGGCGACTTCGGCTGAGCTGTCGTCTGTTGAACTGGTTGGTTCATCTGTTTCCGCTTCGCCACCACAAGCGGCCAATAACAGCATTAATCCCAACAAAACAAGCAGACTTAATAAATATTTTCTCATCACACATCCTCTCTTTTAATGTGTCCTATTGTGCTGTGGGGTCACAACAGAACGTTAAAACGACGCAGGCAGGACGCAGCGCCGTATAAAACACAGTGAAAGTGAAACTGCACGCTGTTTTAAAGCCTTCGAAAGCTTCTCTATGGCAATTTATTATGTTTTAGGCGGATTCCCGTTCGATAAAACGACATGGGACTTCGATGCGGCGGCTCGATCCGGTGTATTCGCCCTGGATGCGTTCAAAAACAGCATTGGCAAGGTGTATGCCCATTTGTGCCGGATATTGGGCTACGGTAGATAAACTTGGACTAATCCAGGACGCAGTAGGAATATCATCGAATCCCACAATAGCGATATCTTCTGGTATACGAAGACCTCTTTGTTTAATCGCCTCGATGGCCCCAAGTGCCATGAGATCATTACAGGCAAAAACGGCCGTTGGCGGCTTAGGCAACGAAAGGAGCTTCTGCATGGCTTGATAACCACTCTCAGGCGACCAATCTCCTTCCAATTCATACTCTGCTTCTTGTTCCAGGCCCGCAGTAAGCAATGCCTCTTGAAAGCCTTTATGGCGCCGTGCCCCAGCGGGGAACCGATCCGTGACGCCAATAAACCCTAACCGTGAGTGCCCGCGCTCTTGGTGCAGCCAGGTAACTACATCGTATGTGGCCTGCCGGTCATTACCGAAGGCAATGTCAACCTGGGGATGGGTAAGGTGTTGGCCCACGGCGGCAACGATTGAGCCAGTGCGTTCGATCAACTCATCGAGATCGTCATCAGACAGGTGATACGGAACCATGATGATGCCATCTACCGGGCGGCGAATGACCGAATTTACAAAATGCCGTTCGCCTTCCAGCGTATGGTCTGTATTGGCGATCATCGTGTCGTATTGGTGGGCATTGGCCGCATCCTGCACGGCGCGCACGAGCGGGTGGTAGAAAGGGTTGGTGATGTCGGCAACCATGAGGGCAATCATTTGTGTTTTTTGCCCACGCAAACTGCCTGCATGAAGGTTGGGTTGGTATTTGAGCTGCTGCGCTGCTTCCAGGACACGCTGGCGCGTCTCCTCGCCAATATTGATTGGCCCTGTCGTCTCATTTAACACACGCGAAACGGTACTCTGCGAGACGTTGGCTAGTTTAGCCACATCGTGCATCGTTACTGAATTACGGTTTGCATTTCGCCTTGTAGATGCCATCAGCAAGCTCTTACAAATTGTGGTTTGCGGACAGTGAAGCTACGAATTTTGGTTAAGTTGCAATTTATGAAACCTGTATGCATAAGTTATGCATACGTATGCGGTACAACGTATTAAAGCATACGTTTGCATAATTGTCAAAGGAAATTTTTGTGCAAAATAAATAACCGTGATGTGGTGAGCATCACGGTTATTTAGGCTTACAAAAAAGTCGTCAAACGACTATTCAGTTGCAGAAATTTAGTAGACGGAGTGATTCCAGAGGATTTCTTTTTTGAAGTTGGATACCGTTGTGTTTTCGTCGATGAGCAGGTATTCGATGCCCGCAATCTCGGCGAAATCTTCCATGTATTCCGAGGTGAGGGAAAGGCTAAAGCCCGTGTGGTGCGCCCCACCGGCCAAAATCCAGGTGGCGGCGGCGACCTTCAGGTTGGGCTGGGGAATCCACAGGGCGCGGGCGACCGGCAGCTTGGGCAGCGGTTCGTCCGTGGGCACCACGTCTACCTTGTTCACAATCAGGCGGAAGCGGTTGCCCAGGTCGATGAGCGACGCGTTGATAGCCGGGCCAGTCTGCGAGTCGAAGACGAGACGTACCGGGTCTTCTTTACCGCCAATGCCCAGCGGGTGAATTTCCAGCGACGGTTTGGCGTTGGCGATGCTGGGGCAGATTTCTAGCATGTGGGCACCCAACACTTTGTCGCCCGACGGGCTGAAGTGGTAGGTGTAATCTTCCATGAAGGAAGTGCCGCCTTCCAGGCCAGCACTCATCACTTTCATGGCGCGTAGGAAAGCGGCCGTTTTCCAATCTCCTTCCGCGCCAAAGCCGTAGCCATCGGCCATGAGGCGCTGGCTGGCCACGCCGGGCAGCTGCTTGAGGCCATGCAAATCCTGGAAGGTGTCGGTGTACCCTTTGAAGCCGCCTTCCTCCAAAAAGTCGCGAATGCCCAGCTCGATGCGAGCGGCGTCGCGCAGGGCTTGTCGCTGACCGCCGCCGTCTTTTAGACTGGGCACCAGGTTGTATTCTTGTTCGTAGATAGCGATGAGGTCAGAAACGGCCGTTTCCGTCACCCCACTCACATAAACCGCCAAATCACCCATGCCGTACCCATTTACCGAGTAGCCAAACTGCTGCTGCGCTGATACTTTGTTGCCTTCGGTCACGGCCACTTCGCGCATGTTGTCGCCAAAGCGGGCGAACTTTGCCCCCTGGGCATCGTGCCAGGCGGCGGCCACTCGCTGCCAGACGCCCAATCGTTCCAATACTTCGTCATCCTCCCAATGCCCCACAATTACCTTGCGCGCCAGGCGCATCCGCGCACCAATGTAGCCAAATTCGCGGCCTCCGTGGGCGGTCTGGTTCAGGTTCATGAAATCCATGTCAATGGTGGACCAGGGAATCTCGGCGTTGAATTGGGTGTGCAGCTGGGCAAAGGGTTTTTGCAGCGCTTGCAGACCAGAAATCCACATTTTGGCCGGAGAGAACGTGTGCATCCAGAAAATAAGGCCAATACAGTTCTGGGCAGAATTGGCTGCCTGGCAGACGTTGTATACCTCTTCTGGCGTCGTCACAACGGGTTTGAATACGACCTTGACGGGTAGCTGAGCAGCTGCGTTTAAGGCGTCGGCAATAATCGCCCCGTTGGCGGCGACCTGCTCAAGTGCTTCTGGTCCATATAAATGTTGGCTGCCCACGACAAACCAGGCCTCTAAGGGCAAAAAGACGTCACTGTTCATTTTTTCCTTCCTCAAATAAATTGCGTGAATAATTATTGACCGTACACGTTTTGGTAACGGTCATACAACTTGTCAATATCGCTCTGGGCAATTGTTAGGGGCGTGCCCATTTGCAAAGAGGTCCAGGCGATAGCGGCATTATCTTCGGTCATTACGGCCGCTTTCACCGCTTTTTCGGCACTGGCCCCAACTGTAAACACGCCATGACTTTGTAACAAGCAGGCGGGGCTGCGGCTGCCGCGTAACGTGTCCACCACAATCTGGCCAATTTCCTCGCCGCCAATCAGGGCAAAACCGCCGCAGGGAATATCGCCGCCAAACTCGTCGCCCATGGCCGTGGTGATGCAAGGGATGGAACGGCCGTGTGTGGCAAACGCCGTCGCATAGCGCGAGTGGGTATGGACAATGCCGTTTACCTCGGGCATATGGCGGTAAATGTAGCAGTGCGAAGCCGTGTCCGACGACGCTTTGTAGTCCCCCTCCACAATCTCGCCATTGATGGTGACGACCACCATGTTTTCTGGCGTCAGGTCCGGGAATTTAATACCGCTGGGTTTAATGACAACCAGATTGGAATCTGGGTCGCGGGCGCTGATGTTGCCGCTGGTCCAGGCCACCAGGTTATTTTTGGGTAATTCGGCATGCAGTTCACACACAATCCGGCGTAGTTCTTTAAGCATCATAGTTTCCTTATCAAATTAGTTGGTTAGGGCAGTAACGGCCGTTTGCTCAATCACCAACCCTCTCTTGTACCGTTCCATAAAAGTGACAAAACCAGCCACATCGGCCGGGTCCGGGGCAACGGTTGAGCCATTTTCGCCCGCGAATACCTTGTCGTTGAGATACGCTTCTAGCGGCTCATTGGTGGCTTTGTTAAGCATGTAAGCAGCCAGCAAGGCGATGCCCCAGGCCCCGCCTTCACCGGCTGTTTCCATCACCGAAACCGGCACGTTCATGGCTGCGGCCATCATCTTTTGGCCCACGCCTTCGGTTTTGAAGAAGCCGCCATGACCCAGAACCTGGTCAATTTGCACTTTTTCCTGCTCAAACAAAATATCCAGGCCAATTTTTAGCGCGCCTAGGGCGGAGAACAAATGTACACGCATGAAGTTGGCCAGGGTAAATTTGCTTTCGGGGGTGCGCACAAATAACGGCCGTCCTTCCTCCAAATGTGTGATGTGCTCGCCTGAAAAATAGTTATAAACCAGCAGCCCGCCGCCGTCCGCATCTCCAGAGAGTGCCTTCCTATACAGCATTTCAAAAAGGTGAGATTGGTCAACGGTTACGCCCAGCGAGTCGGTGAATTCGCGGAACAAGCCTACCCAGGCATTCAGGTCCGAGGTGCAGTTGTTGCTGTGCACCATGGCCACCGGTTTGCCTGAAGGCGTCGTCACCATGTCAATTTCTGGGTACAGCTTCGACAGCGCTTTCTCCAAAACGATCATGGCAAATACCGAGGTGCCTGCCGAAACATTGCCTGTGCGTGTGGCCACGCTGTTGGTGGCGACCATGCCGGTGCCCGCATCGCCTTCCGGCGGGCAAAGCGGCATGCCTGCTTGCAGCTGTCCCGATGGGTCGAGCAGCTTCGCGCCTTTTTCTGTCAGAGAACCGGCTGCTTCCCCTGCCACCAGAACCTTGGGCAGGATGTTCTGAAGCTGCCAAGGAATATTGGCCGCGGCCAGCTGCTGGTTAAACAGGGCAATCATGTTGGCATCAAAGTTGTTGGTCTGGCTGTCGATGGGAAATACACCGGATGCCTCGCCGACTCCCAGCACTTTTTCGCCAGTGAGCTGCCAATGAACGTAGCCAGCCAGCGTAGTCAAAAAACTGACTTCGTTAATGTGTGCCTCTTTGTTTAAGATTGCCTGGTGTAGATGGGCAATATTCCAGCGTTGGGGAATGTTGAATTGGAACAGATCGGTGAGCTCTTCGGCGGCTTGTCCGGTAATCGTGTTGCGCCAGGTTCGAAACGGCACCAGCTGATGGTCATCTTTATCAAAGGCCATGTAGCCATGCATCATGCCGCTAAAGCCAATTGCGCCAATCGTTTGGAGCGGGGTGTTGTATTGGGCCAGCACTTCGCTGCTGAGTTTCCGGTAGCTTTCTTGCAGTCCTGTCCATACATCTTCCAGGCTGTATGTCCAGACGCCGTTTTCATACTGGTTTTCCCAGTCGTAGCTGCCGGAGGCAATGGACGTGTGGTCAGGACCAATGAGCACTGCCTTAATCCGTGTGGAGCCGAATTCGATGCCGAGTGCAGTTTGTCCGTTTTCAATCGCTTGTTGGATATCGTTTCGATTCATGTTCACTCCTTTTATTGACGGCCGTTTGTTTATGCTGTGGGAAACGGCCGTTCCCATCTCATCCAAATCCCCTGCAAAAATTAGCCCGGATACCACACCTTGCGCGGATCATCTTCAGTTCGGGTGTAGGCCCAGGCCGCGTCAATCAGTTTGGGAAGATCAAATTCGGGTCGCCAGCCGAGCAAAAATTTAGCCTTACTGTTGTCTAGCCAGGTGGAATGGTACGATGTTTTAATCGGCACAGAAGGCAGGCCATAGTTTTGCGCCAGATAGTGGGCAACCTCGCCATAATCAACCGGCTCATTCATGCATATGTTGAAAGTTTGTTGACGTGCTTTTGGGTGATCTATCGCTAACAGGATCGCACTGACCAAATCTTCCACATGGACAAAATTTCGCTTTACCGGCACGCCGTCAGGGTTGAGCATTATGGGGATGGTGTGTGATTCTACGTAGGTTTGGGCAAAGGCCGGGCCAACTAAGTCGCACCAGCGTGGGCCACCAAACACATCCTCGCCAAAAGAAAGCTGGTATTTGAAATCATCCTTTTCCATGATCCACGGAGCACGCAGGCAGCACCCGTTGAGATCATACTGGACGTAGTATTGCTCCAGCATTGTTTCTTCCAGCACTTTCGAGAGGGCATAGCAACCCGCGTAAGCCGTATGTCGTTGGGTTTCGGTGACTGGCAGGGGATGGGGATAAACAAAGTGGCCTACGGCAGCGTCGCCACCAATCATGATAAATTGCTCAAAAGTGGGCGACGTGCGGCACGTTTCCAGGAGCCAAAACAGCCCTTTTACGGCCACATCCATGATTTGTTCGGGCGTTTCTTTTACCGTTGCCAGGTGAACAACGTGGGTTACATCAGTGAGGGCTTCTTCAACAGTGGCCAGGTTTTCGATAGAGCCTTGCACTGCTTCAAGGCGTGGCTGCGGGTCTAACGCTCGATTGTGGTATAAGGCACGTACAACATAAGAGTCGAATCGCGATTCGGCCAACAGCCGCTGAATCAATGTCTGGCCCACTTTCCCCGTTGCGCCAGTGACCAGTATGCGCTTCATGCGAACCTCTCTTAAATTGGCATCTGGCGTCATTCTAGAGCAGATGCAACGCACGCTTAATAAACTTTGCTTCGATTAGTTTGTGGCCCGTTATTGGCTCTTGTTTTTGTTGTATACGTCAAAGAAAACGGCCGCTAACAAAACCAATCCCTTAATCACCTGCTGCCAGTCGATGTTAACGCCCAGGATGGACATACCATTGTTCATCACACCCATCACAAACGCCCCGATGATGGCCCCGATGACTGTACCAATGCCACCACTTGCCGACGCGCCACCGATGAAAACGGCCGCAATCACATCCAACTCAAACCCGTTCCCCGCTTTGGGCGTCGCCGAGTTCAACCGGGCCGCAAAAACCATCCCCGCCAGGGCGCTGAGTAGACCCATGTTCACAAACGTGGTGAAGAGCAACCGGGTTGTGTTCACGCCAGAGAGCTTGGCGGCTTTTTCATTTCCGCCCAGGGCGTAAATGCGGCGGCCAATCACCGTTTGTGTGGTCAGGAAGGTGTAGAGGACGATCAACACCATCAACACGATGAGAACGTTGGGCAAGCCTTTGTAGGAGGCCATGAGGTAACACAGGCCAAGAATGGCCCCGGAAATAAGCACGTTCTTGAGGATGAAAAAGGGCAGGGGGGTAACTTCAAAATTATATTTTTGTTGGTTTTTGCGGGTGCGGATGTCCATGTAAATCAGAAGTATGGAAAGCAGCACACCAATGACCATTGTGGTGATGTGAAAACCTTCGTTGTTGAAAAAATCGGGAATAAACCCTGAGCTCAGTTTTTGGAAAGTTTCCTGGAATGGCCCAACAGACTCGCCAGCCAGCAACGCCAGCGTGAGGCCGCGGAAGATCAACATACCACCGAGTGTCACAATAAAGGCGGGAATTTTGACATAGGCAACCCAATATCCCTGCCAGGCCCCAATCAAACCGCCCACAATCATGCTAATCAAAATGGTAAGCCAAACATTGACATGATAGCGAACGAGCAAAACGGCCGCTACCGCCCCAATAAACCCGGCTATGGAACCAACCGAAAGGTCAATGTGCCCCGCAACAATGATGAGCAACATCCCCAACGCCATAATCACGATGTAGCTGTTCTGCAAAATCAGGTTCGTGAGGTTAACGGGACGCATCAACGTCCCATCGGTTTTTATTTGGAAAAACAACATGATGACGATTAAGGCGATCAACATGCCGTATTCGCGGATGTTGTTTCGGACAAGGGTCATTAATGTTTTCATGAAGTTAGCACCTCTTCCTGTCGCATGATAGCTTTCATGATCTTTTCTTGTGAGGCTTCTTTGGCGGGCATTTCGCCCACAATTTTCCCGTCGCTCATCACATAAATTCGATCACACACACCCAAAATTTCTGGCAATTCAGAGGAAATCAAAATGATGCCTTTCCCTTCATCGGCCAGTTGGTTGATGATCGTGTAAATTTCATATTTGGCGCCCACGTCAATACCGCGGGTGGGCTCGTCTAAAATAAGAATGTCTGGTTTGGCAAACAGCCATTTGCTGAGCACAACTTTTTGCTGATTGCCACCGGAGAGATTAACTGTTTTTTGCAGAATACTCGAGCATTTAATATTCAGTTTGTCGCGATATTCCCGCGTAACCGTCAATTCTTTGGGTTCATTGATGATGATGCCATCGGTAATGGCATCCAAATTGGCAATCGTGATATTCTCTTTCACATCCTCGATGAGAATGAGGCCATATGTTTTGCGGTCTTCTGTGGCGTAGGCAATACCGTTGGCAATTGCTTTCTCAATGGTGCTCAAATCAAGCTCTTTGCCATATTTGTACGCTTTACCGGTGATGTGACGGCCGTATGCCCGGCCAAATATGCTCATAGCCAGTTCAGTGCGTCCCGACCCCATCAATCCCGCAATGCCCACAACCTCACCACGCTTGACATGAAGGTTGATATTGCTGCTAACTTTGCGGTCTTCATGCTGCGGGTGGTAAACATTCCAATCGCGGACTTCAAAAATCGTCTCGCCAATGTTGGATTCACGCGGAGGAAAACGGTGCACTAAATCGCGCCCCACCATGCCGCGAATGATGCGATCTTCGGTAATGGTTTCGGTATGACAGTCAATCGTTTCAATGGTCGCGCCGTCACGCAAAATGGTGATCGAGTCGGCAACTTTGGAAACTTCGCTCAGCTTGTGCGAAATCAAAATCGAGGAAATGCCTTGCTCTTTGAATTGAAGGAGCAGGTTCAGCAATGCTTCGCTGTCGTTTTCGTTCAGGCTTGCAGTGGGTTCATCCAAAATCAGCAACTGCACTTCTTTGGCCAGAGCTTTAGCAATTTCAACCAGCTGCTGTTTGCCTACACCAATATCAGTAATTAAGGTTTTGGGCGATTCGCGCAGCCCCACCTTCTGCAACAGCTCTTGGGTTCGGGAGAAAGTCTCCACCCAACTAATGACGCCCTTCTTTTGGCGCTCGTTTCCGAGAAAAAGATTCTCGGCAATAGACAAATACGGAATGAGGGCCAATTCTTGATGAATGATGACAATTCCCACCGCTTCGCTGTGGTTAATATCTTTGAAGTGGCATTCTTTTCCCTGGAAATAAATATCACCGGTATAGGTTCCATGAGGATAGACACCACTTAGAACCTTCATGAGAGTTGATTTCCCGGCCCCATTTTCCCCAACAAGGGCATGGATTTCACCTTGCTTCACGCGAAAGCTCACATCGTCCAGCGCTTTCACGCCAGGAAATGTCTTGGTGATATTTCGCATTTCCAGAATGATATCTGTCATGTTGCTATCCTTGTTTTGAGGAATAAATAGAGTGGCATTTCACGACTTAACCAGGTCAGTCGTGGGTTCCCAACCCAGTGCAATGGACATTGGGGAGGGCATGTTTGTCTCCCCATTTTACCGCAACAAGATGCGGGTGAGAACTCGAATTTCGAAGTCCTCACCCGCTCAGGATCAAAGTTTACTTGAGTTGATCTTCGGTGTAGTAACCGCTATCAACCAGGATTTCTTGGTAGTTGTTGATGTCTACGCTGTAGGGAATCAGCAGGTAAGACGGAACAACTTTCACTTCGTTGTTGTAGGTCGAGGTGTCGTTGATCGGTACTTCCTCGCCCTTCAGAGCAGCATCCACCATCGCTGCGGCTTGTTTGGCTAGTTCACGCGTGTCTTTGAAGACGGTGTACATCTGCTCACCAGCGATCATTTGTTTGATGGAAGCAACTTCGGCATCTTGCCCGGTGACAACTGGCCAGGGTTGGTCGGCACTGCCATAGCCTACGCCCTTGAGCGAGGAGATAATGCCGCGGCTCAGACCATCGTAGGGGGCGAGAACGGCATCGACGCGTTTGTCGGTGTAGTAGGCACTGAGGAGGTTATCCATACGAGCCTGGGCAACAGCACCGTCCCAACGGAGAGTGGAGACTTTGTCCATACCCATCTGGCCGGATTGTACAACCAGCTGGCCGTTGTCGATGTAGGGCTGCAATACAGACATAGCGCCATCGTAGAAGTAGAAGGCGTTGGTGTCGTCGGGGGAACCGCCGAACAGTTCGATGTTGAACGGGCCATTGCCGTCTTTCAAACCGAGGGCTTCTTCAATTTGGCTGGCCTGGAGAACACCAACCTGGAAGTTATCGAAGGTTACGTAGTAGTCCACGTTTTCGGTCTTGGTGATCAGACGATCATAAGCAAGAACCAAGACACCTTGGTCGTGGGCTTTTTGGAGAATGTCGGACAGAGTGGAGCCGTCAATGGCGGCAATAATCAAAACATCTGCGCCCTGGGTCACCATGTTTTCGATTTGGGCTAGCTGGTTGGGGATGTCATCTTCGGCGAATTGCAGGTCAGTTTCGTAACCCATTTCAGTGAAGACTTTCACCATGCTCTCGCCGTCGGAAATCCAGCGGGAGGAGGATTTGGTGGGCATGGAGATACCGACCAGGGGAGCCTCATCGGCCGTTTCTTCCGTGGTGGTGGTGTCCGTAGTGGTGCTTGTATCTGCATCATCGGCAGCTTCTTCGGAGGAACCACAGGCACTGATGAAAAGGGCCAGCAAGAGGGCAACTAAGGCTAGAACTAAATACTTGTGTTTCATTTCTCTTCCTTTTTTTGGTGCTTGTTGGCTAACACGTCGGTTAGCACAGGGGTGGAAAATGGGTTTGATAAGCTGTGTTATCGTTCCCGTTAACGTTAACATCTTACCATACAATTTGCCGCCGTCAAGCACTTTTTTGGATATTGTGCGCATATGCATGCATAAACGTTGAGCACTTTTCCACAAAGTAGATGCGAGAACAAAAACACGGGCGGCCTGTTTTTTACAAATTGACACGGTTGTTTTGCTATGTTACACTGCATTTTGTTAACGATAACATATGTGTTTGGCAACAGTTAACCACACAAAGTGGGGGGAAAATGATCCAGCGTAAACGGGTGACAATTAAAGAAGTTGCGGCCGCTGCCGGAGTATCTACGCAGACGGTTTCACGCGTGGTGAACGGCCGTCCCGATGTTGCCTCGGATACGCGTGAGCAGGTGCAGCAGGTTATTGACACCCTGGGCTACCAGCCGAGCAAGATTGCCCGCAGCCTGATTAGCGGCCAGAGTTATTCACTGGCGGTGGTTAGCTCAAGCATCGGTTTGTATGGGCCATCGCTGGTGTTGCAAGGGATTCAAGAAGCGGCCGTTGAAGCAAATTACTCGCTGGTGCTGAATATTTTGCCCAACGCAGAACAGTTTGACGCCAATCAGATTTTGCGCGAGGTTTTGTCTTATCATGTGGACGGAATTTTGTGGGCCGTGCCGGAAATTGGGCAAAATCGAGATTTGATCCAGCAAGAACTGTCGAGTCTGAACGTGCCCATTGTGTTTCTAAACGCCCAGCCACGGCCGAATTTGGTAACGGCCGTTATCGACAATAAACAGGGTGGGCGCATTGCCACACAGCATTTAATTCAACAGGGACGGCAGAAAATTGGTCTCATCACCGGGCCAATGAATTGGTGGGAAGCCCGGCAGCGGGAGCTTGGCTGGCGTGAAGAATTGGCGGCAAACGGCCGTGCCGTTGATGAAAGCTACATTGCCAATGGTGACTGGACGCCGCGCAGCGGTGAACGGTGCATCCGCATGTTGCTGGAATGGCACCCGGAGATGGATGCTGTATTTATTTGCAATGATCAGATGGCCCTGGGGGCGATGAAAGTTGCCCGCCAGATGGGGCGGCAAATTCCCAACGATCTGGCCGTTGTTGGCTTCGATGACATTCCTGAATCCCCGTATTTTTCCCCATCTCTCACCACGATGCGCCAGGACGTGGCCGAAATGGGACGCCAGAGTGTCAAGCAATTGCTCGCCTTGCTTAATGAAGAAAAGCTGGAATCTGGCTGCGTTGTTTTGCAGCCCGATTTAATCGTGCGCCAGAGTTCCGTAATGGAGTGACAAGGTAGCGGGCAAACGCGCTACCGGTGACTTGCCCACTTTTAACTTTTCACCTTTTACTTTTCACTTCCTCCCCATCCTCGTACACTTACCCCATGAACAACGAAATCATTTTGACACAGCATGAAGGTATTGCCACGCTGCGCGTGAACCGACTGGAGGCGCGTAATGCGCTGAATTGGACGGCTCAGGAGGCGTTTGCCGCCGCGATTGAGCAGGTGGCGGTGGATACGGCCGTTCGCGTTCTTATCATCACTGGCATGAGCGACAAGGCGTTTGTTTCCGGGGGCGACTTAAAGGAGCTGAGCGAGCATCCTGAGCGCGAAGCGGCCGAGCGCTTAAACCGGGTGATGCGTGATGCTCTGGTGCAGCTTACCCGACTGCCCATTCCCGTCATTGCGGCGGTGAATGGTGACGCTTTTGGGGGCGGCTGTGAGATTCTCACCGCCTGTGATTTGCGCGTTGCCGCCAGCCACGCCCGCTTTTGTTTTGCGCAGGTGCGCAATGCGCTCTGCACGGGTTGGGGTGGCACGGGCCGATTGGTCAACCTGCTGGGGCAGGCGCGGGCGCTGGATTTGTTGCTGACTTCACGTATTTTTTCGGCTGAAGAGGCGCAAAACATGGGTTTTGTGCAGCAGGTGGTGGAGGAGGGAGAGGAGTTGGAAACGGCCGTTTCCCATCTGGCCCAATCGCTAATCAAACTTCCGCAACACGCCCTGGCTGCCAGCAAGCGGCTTGTCTATGCGGCCAGCCAGTCCGCCAGTGAGGCAACCAATCAATTAGAAACCACTCTCTTTGTCGATTTGTGGTCCCAGCCAGACCATTTGGAAGCGCTGGCGGCCTTTCGCGACAAAAGGAGTCCGGTGTTTGGTGAGCGGTAATCCGTAATCGGTAAACCGTTTACCGTTCACCGATTACCGGCCACTGTTCACCGACCACCGCTTACCGTTTCCCGGCACGTGCGGTAAAATCCCGCCTATGTATGATCAAATTGCGCGCTTTTACGACCTGACCCATGCCAGTTTAACGGCCGATTTACCGTTTGTATTGCAATTAGCCAGCGAATCTGACGGCCCGATTTTGGAATTGGGCTGTGGCAGTGGCCGGCTGCTGCTGCCTTTGGCCAAGGCTGGTAACACGGTCACGGGGCTGGATGTTTCCCCGGTCATGTTGGATCGGGCAAGGGAGCGAGTGGGGCAGGAAGCAACGGCCGTTCAGCAGCGCATTACCCTTTTTCAGGCCGATATGACCCATTTTGCCTTGCCAGGAAGTCCCACTTTTGGCCTGGTGGTGATTCCGTACAACACGCTGCTGCATTTGGACATAGCCCAGGCATTGGCTACTTTGCGACATGTGAGGGGTTGTTTGGCGGAAAACGGCCGTCTTTTCATCGATCTGGCGAATCCGGTAGATATTGCCAATACGCCGGAGGATGCCCTGCTAAGCCTGGAAAATGTGCTCACGGACCCCGAAACCGGCGAACTCATCGTGCATTTGGCCAGCAACCAGTTGGATACAGCCGAACAGACCTTGCAAATCACCTGGATTTACGACGTGTCTGCGCCTGACGGCGGCCCAGTGTATCGCACCGTTGCTCATGGCACCTATCATTACCGTTACCCGCACCAGCTGGAGTTATTGCTACAAGAAGCGGGCTTCAAGCTGCTAAGCCTTTGGGGCGACTATGACCAATCCCCCTACGATGAAGAGAGCGACCGTCTGCTCATCCTGGCTGAGAAAAAGTAAGGAATCTATTCACAGATTTCACAGATTGAGACTATTCTCTAAAATCTCTGTGCGCTCTGTGGCAAAAATAGGAGAACGAGATGGAATTTCGACGATTGGGCCACACGGGTCTGAAAGTTTCGACGATTTGCCTGGGAACCATGCAATTTGGCTGGTCGGCGGATGCCACAACGAGCCATGCCATCATGAGCCGGGCGGTGGAATTGGGCTGCAATTTCTTCGATACGGCCGATGTGTATTCGCGCTGGGTAGATGGCAACGAGGGCGGCGACAGCGAGCGTATCATTGGCGATTGGTTGACGGCCAACCAGGTGCGGCGTGAGAGCCTGGTGCTGGCCACCAAGGTGCGTGGGCAGGTGGGTGACGGTCCCAACGATGAGGGTTTATCACGAGGGCACATTATGACGGCCGTTGAAGACAGCCTGCGTCGTTTGCAAACCGACTACATTGACCTTTACCAGGTGCATTGGCCCGATGAAGAAACGCCGCTGGAAGAAACATTGTCGGCGCTGACGGATTTGGTGCGGGCGGGCAAGGTGCGCTATATCGGCTGCTCCAACTATCCGGCATGGCTGCTGGCCAAATCACTCTGGGTGAGCGACGTGAAGCAGCTGGTTCGCTTCGATAGCCTCCAGCCACATTACAGCCTGGTGCACCGTGCCGAATTTGAGCGGGAGCTTCAGCCGTTGTGCCTGGATCAGGGCATTGGCGTGATTCCGTACAGTCCGCTGGCGGCTGGTTTCCTCACCGGCAAATATCGCCGCGACACGCCGCTGCCCGATTCCGTGCGGGTGGATGGGGTGCGCCGTCGCTACATGAACGAACAAGGATTTACGGCCGTTGACAAGCTAGAAACAATCGGCCGCATCCACAACGCCACCATTGCCCAAACGGCGATCGCCTGGGTTCTGGCCAATCCGGCCGTTAGCTCAGCCATCATCGGCGCAAATTCCATTGCCCAACTGGAGGATACGATGCAAGGAGCGAATGTAGCGCTCTCTGCCCAAGATAAAGCGGCGCTCGATGAGACAACCGCGTGGCAGTAACCCATGATAAGCCAAAAGATTGATGCCTATGTGCAAAATTGGCTGAAGGATCGAAAAATAGCTGGCCTGGTGCTGGGGGTGTTTGACGCCGGTGAGCCACTGTTTAACCAGGGATATGGCTTTGCCAATTTGGAACATCAGGTGCCGGTGACGCCGGACACGGTTTTTTCGATAGCCTCTATTACCAAACTGTTTACAGGAACGGC
Source organism: Ardenticatenaceae bacterium (assembly GCA_020634435.1). GTDB lineage: Bacteria > Chloroflexota > Anaerolineae > Promineifilales > Promineifilaceae > Leptofilum. The sequence continues at coordinate 183,444 of JACKBS010000010.1, forward strand.
CGTTTTCCAGCTGATTGATCAGGGTAAGCTAAATCTTTCTGACCCCATTGGCATCTATCTACCCGATTTGCCGCCGGCGTGGCAGCCCATTCAAATTCACCACATTTTGGCCCACCAATCCGGCATCAAAAGCTATACCGAAGTGCCCGCGTATTGGGAGATGACCCGCCAGGACAAATCTTACGCGGAAGTTTTGGCGCTGATGGCCGATTTGCCACTCCAGTTTGCGCCGGGCGAACGGTACACCTACGACAATACGGGCTACTACCTGCTCGGTCTGCTCATCGAGGCGGTGAGCAGCCAAACGTATGGGGATTTTCTCCAGCAGCACATTTTTGCCCCGCTGGGTATGCGCCACACGCGCGTCAACGATCCGTCCGCGGTTGTGCCGGGACGGGCTTCCGGTTACACGGTTCAAGACGGGGACTTGCACAACGCGGAATTTTACAGCGCCAGCAACACGTTCTCGGCTGGCGTGTTGCTCTCCACGGTGAACGATTTGGGCCGCTTTGGCGCAGCACTGCATACCGACCAACTGCTCTCTGCCGCTAGCCGCCAACAGATGTGGACGCCGCATCTTTCCCAGGCGCAGAACGAATTGAAGATGCATTTTTCAGTGGGATTTAGTTGGTTTTTTGTGTCGCCACCGGGGAAACGGCCGTTTATCGGGCACAACGGCGGTATGGTGGGCTTTGCCAGTGCATTTATACATTTTGCAGATGAGCAGGTAACGGCCGTTGCTCTCTACAATACGGACAATATCGCGGAGCCACATATGCTGGCTCACGAAGCTGTTGAGCTGTATCTGACCGAAAAGTGAGGGAGCTGTAAAAGTAAAAAGTGAAAAGTGGCGCCACTTTTCACTTTTTACTCAACGAGCGCGACGCCCAACGTTTCTGCAAGATAGTCTATTTTATTCTGGTGGAGATGGCTTCATAGCCGCCGCCCCCTGGATACACCCAACTCCCGTTTAGGACATTGCCGTCATTGCTAAATTCACCCTTGAAATAGGCGGGTGAGCCTTTTTCACCACCCCAAATTGTGAGCGTATCGCCTTCTACTTCGTACACGTAATCCAGGGTCATGCCATCTAGCGAGCTATAAAAGCGAGACCGAATTTCGTTGCTGGGTGCTTCACCAAATGGCTGGAGATGGCCAATGATTTCCACGCCTTTGATCTGCTGCCCATATTGCTCCAAATCAACGCGTTGCATCAGGAAGAAACCACCTTCCATCCATTCGTAGCTGATTTCACCATTCACACCACCTGATTGTTTCCAGGTGCCTACCAGTTTTTTCAGACCCTTCAGATCAGAATTTGGTTTTGGCAATTCGTATTCAACATGTTCATTCATGATTTTCTCCTAAATTTGCGAGGTGGATCGGTTTATGAAAGTGTGGGCCGGCTTTGTGCGCCTGTGCTCATGGAGTGGGCTGGCTTTGCATCGCTGCCAACATTAGGTCCAGCTTTTCGTAGCCGTCCGCAACGCCGCTTTCCATGCCCGCTTCGACCATACCATCCCGATCAGCGACGGATTGGTAGATGGCGTGGGTGGTTAGTTTGGTACGGCCGTTTGGCAAATCCTCTAGCGTCATTGTTTCCAGCGATACGTGCCCGGTTTCCGGCATCCCGTCAAATTCAAAGGTTTGGATGACGCGGGTAGGCGAGACTTCATGGAACGTACCGTGAAACGCATATTCGTTGCCATCCTGGTCGATGTTCAGAAAACGCCAACGGCCACCCGATACAGGTTCAAAAACTTCAAACTCTACCGATAAATCCTTGGGGCCGAGCCATTGGGCAAAAATCTCCGGGTCCGTATGCGCCCGGTAAACCAGCTCACGCGGGGCATCAAACTCGCGAGTGATGAACAGTTCCTGTTTGCCAGGTTCAGCCGTCACGACTGTTTTGTTTTTCGACATGGTGCTACTCCTTTTGTTGTTGTTTTAGCTGCTCCAAAACCTCATCCAGGCGGTCGAATCTTTCGCTCCAGTAACGCTCAAACGGGGCTACCCAATCGTAGATGGGTTTTAATTGCTCCGCGTTGGTGCGATAGAATCGCAGACGGCCGTCTCGCCTTTCGCTCACCAGTCCAACCTGCTTTAACACGCCCAGATGCTTAGACACCATGGGTTGGGTCCAGCCAAGCCGATCCACAATTTCGTTGACGGAAAGCTCCTGGGTTTGCAGCAGTGCCAGGAGTTCGCGTCTTTTGGGTTCGGCAATCGCGTTAAATGGGTCATGTGTGGTTGGGGTGCGAGCCATATGAATATTATATTCCAATATAGGAATGTGTCAATACCAAATTAGAAAATCCGTTCTAAAAAGGAAGGCGACTGGTTAAAAGGCAGCCGAACAGTTGCGATGAGGAATCGTTAGAGCTGGGGGATTAGAAAAGCCGGGCCTGGCGAGGTTGCTCTGCCTCGCCGGGACCTCGCCACTGGTATGCTTTCAGATCGATCCTGTCTTTTACAAACAGGATGCCCTCGTTTTCTAGCAGCTGACGCTGCTGTTCGGCACCGGGGCGCTGGCTAATTTTTCCCTGCGAATTGATGACGCGCTGCCAGGGTACATCGGCAGGGCAGGCGGACATGGCTGTGCCCACCCACCGTGCGCCAAACGCCTGGTACTCATCGGGCGTCACGTCGGTTGGGCAGGGAATGAGTTGGGCCAGCTGGCCGTAAGTGGCCACGCGCCCAGGCGGAATTTGGCGGGCCAGCTGCCAAACGTGCTCATAAAAAGAGTGCGGATTGCTGAGTGAGGGAATGTTCATAGCAAACTATGGATTGGTTCAGCTGGCCGAAAAATGGTCGTGCAGCCAGGTGAATAAGGGTTCATCAATCTCAATATCAGTCACGGCTTCCGGCTGCAAGGAGCGCTCTTCATAGGTGAAGCAAACCAGCTCATTGAGCGTGCGAGCGCGTCGGGCTGCTGGTACCGCATGGTGTAAATTGTACGGATAGTTGTAGCTGGGGGGCAAAATACGGATGCGCTGTTCATCAAGTTCGGCTACCAGCAGCGCACTCAAAACTGCCTGGTGCAAAAAGATTTGGTGCCGCATGTCCTGGCAAACGGCCGTTTGAAATGCCTGATCGTTTACCAGCTGGGTAAAACAGTCAAGCCAGCGAGCCATCAACTTTTTAGCCGGATTGATGGCAAAAGCATGCGAATTGAAATAAGCATGAATGCACTCCTGACCAACAAACGTCTCGACGGTTAGCGGAGCTTCGTCTAGGCCGCCCACTTCATACACTTTTTGCCAGAATGGATCGAGCGGTTCATTGGATGACAGCCCGACATTTTTGATGTGCACAGGTCGCACCGCCGCGTCATATCGCGTTGCCAAATCGAACAGCTCTGGCGGTTGCACTACCAGGCATTCTGGATCAATCCAAACCAATGTTTGTCCTTCCGGTGCAGCCATCGCTTCGGCCTGGGCGCAGGCGGCGACTTTGTTAGCAAAAGGATAATGGCCAATATTTTCTGGCGTATGCAGGGGCAAAAATCGCGTGTTTTCGATGACCGGATTCACGTCTGGCACGGCATCGGTGGTAAAAATCCAGACGGGCGATTGGCTTAAGTTTCCGCCAAAGGAGCGAACGCTTTCGATAAGAATGCGAACAAAATTAGCGTCTTCGGCTGAGCGGATGAGCGTCAAAAAAATGAGTTGATTTGGGGTGTTTTTCATCACAATGGCTCCTGGTTCTGCGGCCATCAAATGGTGGCCAACCCACGCAGACAGTATACAAATTTGCCTCTGGCGGCGTCAACAAAATGAAGTTGTGTGCGATATTTGAGGCGTGTTAAGCGGGGTCAAACTGTCCTCGCTGAACCGGTAGGCGGTGTAATTGGGATAGAGGTTCTGGAGAGCACGATTGGCCTCATTCCCCAGATCGCGAGCGAAAACGACCAGACCCGACATTTGCGCGTGGGCTCTATTTTATGCGGGTGACAATCATCAAAGTAATGTCGTCAAATTGGGGTGCGCCGTCCACAAAGGTGTGAACCGCTTCGGTGATGGCTTGTTGCAAGGCGACGGCCTGAGTAAACGGCCGTTGGGCAATGGCCAGTAAACGAGCTTCACCAAACTCAACCTTGGCATCGTTTTGCGCTTCTGGCACGCCGTCACTGTACAGAATCAAATGATCCCCCACGCCAATTTCAATGGTTTCCTGCTGCCATTCCATCCCCTCGAACATGCCCAGCGGGATGCCGGTTTTGCTTAAGCTTTGCACGCTGCCATTCAGATGAAAGGTGGGATTGTGCCCGGCATTGGCGTAAGTGAAACGGCCGTTTTCCAGCTCCAATACACCATAAAAAACCGTCACAAATTGGTCAGTTTCGGTATCGTCCAGAATGCGCTCGTTGGCAAGTTGCAGCGCTTTGCCCGGCTCGTCGGGGAACTGCATGGCAAAGGTGCGAATCAGCGTGCGGCTGAGCGCCATGTAAAGCGCGGCCCCTGTACCTTTGTCGGCCACATCAGCCACGACCAGACCGATACGGCCGTTTCCCAGCGGCACAAAGTCGTAAAAATCGCCTGATGTTTGTCGTGCCGGGATGAGCGTAGCGGCCAAATCCCAATTGGGATGCTGCGGAATTTTGTTGGGTAAAAAGCTTTGCTGGATGCGGCCCGCAAACGCCAACTCCTGCGCCATTTTTTGACTCTGCAAAGTTTCGTAATGTGTTTGCGCCCGATACAGCGCCGAGCCAAGCTGGCTGGCCAACTCTTGCAGCGTTGGCAGTACCTGGGCGGGCGTGCGCTGTGAGGGTATCCGCTGCAAGTAGATCGCACCCACACAGCGCACCGTTTCCGACTCATCAGCAATCAATATTTTCACTAAAAAACGGTGCCCGGCTGACTGTTTAGACCCCGGCAATTTCGCATCTCGATCCACCAGGCTGGTTTCGTCGCTTTCATAAATCCGCTGCCACAGGGTTTCGGGAACATTGGGCCAACTGCTCTCGGTCTGCCAGGTAAAGATTGGCCAGACAGGTGCTTTTTCATCATCCAGTTCCGCAAACAGATGAATGACCAGATGATCGTTGGGGAAAAGGTTCTGCAAATGCTGGTCAATTGTTTCCGCCAATGTTGAACCATCGGCCGGTGCAGTGATGAGCGCCTGTCCCAAATTTTCTAGTTTGCGCAGCTCTCTGCTGCGGGTTTGGGTTAACAAATTGAACTGGCTCAAGAAGTATGCCAGCATATTGGTGCCCGCCACCGCCAGGCAAAACAGGATGAACAGGGGAAGGTCTTCTGCTTTGTACACCAGCGCCAGCGGCAGGGCAAACGGCGCATTAAGCAATGAGAGTAATACGGTTCCCCCCAAGAGCTGGATAAATGTTTGCCGTTTTAAGGTTTGCCCACTCTGAATTATCACGCTCCAGGTTGGCAAAAAATAGAGGGCAATTGGTGTGATAGCATAAACCAATATGCTCCAAATAGCGGGCAGCCAGTCAGCAAAGCTATTTGCCTGGAAAGGAAAAGTGCCACCAGTTGCCGTGTACACAAAGCCTGTAAGCAATAACGCCACGATGGACGTTCCGCTTGCTTGGATGAGGCTGCTAAAGCCGGTGAGAAAGGGTAGATTGACCTGACGGCCGTCTTTCCAACCTGTTTGAATGGCTGACCCCAGGCCCGCCAGCCAATCGATCCACAAAGCGCTGGGGCCAAAAATGAGGAGCGTCGCTATGCACAACAGGTTAGACAATGATGTTTGGATGGGCAGGTTAACTTTTTCTGAGAGTGAGATGGGCAGGATAAACGGCCGTTGCTCAAGCTGGGAAATAAGCAGGAACAAAAAGAGGAGAATGCCCCAATTGTCTATCAAAACTTGCCAATCTGTAACGGCCCAGAGCCAGGCCGTTCCTGCCACAAAAAAGGGGAGCAAAAAGAAAATAAAGGTTACGCCCAGCAAGGCCGAGTTTTGCCTGTTTGCTGGGTGCTCCTTGAGGCTGGGGATTAATCGGTAAGTTAGTTGACGGAGGAATTGGGTAAGCCGTTCCATAGGCTCCCATTTTACACCCAATCGTCTGGTTCGGTAGGTGCTTCGTCGGGGAAAGTTCCTTCCAGGTTAATCCAGGCCAGCTCCAGAGCAATCGCCCGGAAGGCGTCGTTGTGCAGACGCTGCTGCCAAAGCGCTTTTTCTTGTTCGCGGGGATCGGCGCTGCTGTCTACGCCGCGGATGTTGTCAGCCAACGTATTGCCAAAAATGTTCCCGCCCATGTTGTCCTCGACCATGCCCGCCAGGCGCTCTTTCAGGTTGCGCCTGGCTTTTTGCTTACCTTCATCCAATTCGCGCTGGAGCGCGGCTTTGGCTTCCGTCCAGTTCATCCGGCTAAAGCTGTGGATGAGCTGTTCGCGCGACATTGTTTTGAGGCGGCTCATCACCTCTTCACCACTGATCCAGGTATCAAAGGCTTCTCCGGTCGGATGCGGATAACGCACTTGAATCTGGTCGCTGAAGTCATGGCGCAGCTTTGCCCCGGCGCAAAATTGGATGAAGGTGGTCATAGACTATCTCCTGAAATAAAAAAGCGGAACACAGAGTGACGCAGAGAAGGCACAGAGGATCACAGAGAAATATCTGCGCTATTCTGCGGATTTTGACTCAAGAATAAGATACACGCGACGGCCGTTTTCCACAAAGCCTAATTTTTGGGCCACGCGCAAGCTGGCCTGGTTTTGTGCGCCACAGCTCCAGACGGGTGTACGGCCGTTCCGCTGTAACCAATCCGCTACCAAAGCCGCCGCCGCTGCGGCCAGCCCGCGACCACGCCACTCGGGTAGGGTAAAGACGCCAATATCGCCAAACCCTTCGGTGAGGGCGTAATTTTGGGCCATAGCAACGAGTTGGTTGTGGAAGATAGCACCAGCAACGGCCGTTTTGGGCAGCAGTTGTGCCAAATCATAGCCACGCAATTCGGGTTGGGCAGCTTGTATCAGCGGCAAATCCTCAAGTGTGAGCAAGCGCACATTTGGATGGCTGAGCAGTTGAGCCGGTGGCGGCTGGCTAAGCGTGTGATAGACATCGCCCTGTCGTCGCAGTGCGCCGCCCATTTGTGCGGCCAGGAGCGGCTCAAGCGTATCGGCCAAATCAGGCGTGACGTTAACACAAAACCAGTCGGGGATTTGCGGCATGAGGTCAGCGATTTGCTGGGCATTTTGGCCGAAGATCATCGGTTCGCCAGGGCAGCCGGGGTCTTCGATAACGGCCGTTTCAAACCCCTCATCTGTGAGTCCAAAGGCATAAGCCCGCGCCGTACCCCACAGCAGATGCGCCCGCGAAATGACCGTTTGCGGACTGTCTGGCAGATGTTGTGCCAGGAGGCGACACGCTTCTTTGGATAGAGGGTGTATCATTTTTGGTAGTCCTGGTCAGGCAGCGCACACTGCGGCGTGCTGCCCGGCAGCCGATAGCGGTTTTGGGCTACCCACCGGTAGGCCCAATCTTGCAGCGGGCGCATACCGGGCAACGGATACAGGTAGGTAAACGGCCGTAACCACCAACAGTAACGCAACGCCTGGTTAATTGCTGCGGCACCGCCCGTCAGACGGCCGTTTTTATCCACAAACCACGCTTGAGTTAACCCATCTACATCAGTGAGGCCGAGCAGGGTCATTGTTTCGGGGATGGCTTGCCAGGGGTGCAAAGCAACCTGTCTGCGGGTCCACGACTCCACGAGCCGTGCCGATTTTTCTCAAAAACCGCAGTCGCCATCGTAAATCATGAACGGTGGTTGCATGGGGAGCTCAGATTTGGTCATGCTTTGGCTGCCTGGGCGGTGCGGACGGCCGGGGCCGCTAAACTGTAAGCAAACCAGTTAGGCAGCGCATTGGCCAACGCGGGAATGCCATCAACCACAATTTGGCCGGCGTCTAATACGTGGGCATAGGTAAGCCGCCCCAGCCAGATTTGGTAAAAGGCCGCTAAATCGGCCGTCACGAGCAAATCCAGATCAAAGCCCGGATCGGTCAGGCAGATTGAAACATCCTCTTTGTTGAGCAGCAGCCAGAACGTTTCCGATGTGGGCCCCTGGAAGTCGAAGCGAACGACCACCTGTTCGTCGGGCAGCTGATCATGCCGCACGCGCCCGCGAATCCACCACATGAGCAAAACTGGGTCCAGTTCTTCCTCTTCCGGTTCTTCAAATGCCCAGCGCGCCCCCCAGACCAGCAGCGAATCAACAACTGCTTGCAGCTCTCGCCCGGCTTTGGTGAGATAGTAGCCGGTACGCTGACGGCCGTTTTCCACTTCAACCTTCTCAACCAGTTCCAACCGCTGCAAACGACGCAGCCGCTCGGCCAGCAAGCCGCGGGAAATACCCGGTAGGCCTCGCTCCAGGTCGTTAAAGTGGTGCGTGCCCGTGAGCAAATCCCGCACAATGAGCAAGGTCCAGCGATCACATAAAATTTCTATGGCTTTGGCGATGGGGCAGTATTGACCGTATTTATACATGGTTCTGCTCCTTTTAAATTTCACAACTGTTCTGCTACTCATTCTAAGCCAGATGGGGTTTCAGTTCAATTTTTGAACTATTCAACAGCCCGCCGCCGGTTTATGCTCATACAACCGTGAAACAGTTCGCACCGTTTTGGGCAACGGCCGTTGCCCAAAGTAAAGGACAAGTGACCAATGAAAACATCCGATCAATGGCAGCTGGCGCAGGATGCCGCCGAGCGGTACCAAACCATTTTGACTCCCAATATTTTAGGCCCTTTTGCCCAGGCATTGGTTGATTTTGCTGCGCTTCAGCCGGGCGAGCACGTGGTGGACGTGGGCTGTGGCACCGGGGCAGCGGCTCGATTTGCCGCGCCTGTTGTTGGGCCTTCGGGGCAGGTGGCGGGGGTGGATGTGAACGCCAGCATGATCGACGTGGCCCGCTCTCTGCCAGACGTGCCCGGAGCACCCATTACCTGGCATGTTGCCAGCGCCACTGAACTGCCCGTGCCAGATGCGCAGGTTGACGCGGTGGTTTGTGCCCAAACGCTGCAATTTTTGCCGCAAAAGCTGCCCAGCCTGGCGGAGATGAAGCGGGTGGTCAAGCAGAACGGCCGTATCACCATCAGCCTCTGGACGCCCATTGAAGACAACCCCTATTTTCACACCCTGGTAGAAGCGATGGCTGAGCATGTTGGCGCGGAAACGGCCGTTGGTCTTGGCGCTGCTTTTGCGTTGTCCGATGGTCCTGAAATTCAAAAGTTGCTGGCGGAAGCTGGTTTTAACCAGGTGGAAATGCAAACGGTAGAACTGGATTTGCCACTGCCCAGCCTGCGCGAATTTGTGCCGCGCCATGTTCAGGCTACGCCCATGGCCAATGGGTTCAACCGGGCCAGCGCGGCTCAACAGCAGGCCGTTGTCGAGACCGTAGCGGAAAAATTGCAGCTGTACGAGGCCAACGGCCGTACCCAAATTCCGTTCCGTTCCCACATGATTTGCTGCCGAAAATGAGGGTGACTGGTTAGCCTAAAAAGTGCATGACGGCCGTTTGAAACGCAGACGGCCGTTCCAAATGGGTGGTGTGCCCGGCGTGGGGAATGATGTGGAAACGGCCGTTGGGCAGCAGCCGCGCCATTTTTTCGTTAATCGCCACAAATTTGCGGTCCAGTTCCCCCGCAATGAGCAGGGTAGGCAAGTTTAGTGTGGGCAGCGCCTCCCACAGCGAGGGCTGTGCTCCGGTACCCATGCCGCGCAGCGAGTTGGCTAATCCCACCGCATTGTTTTGCAACCGTTGCTCGCGCAACCGTTGGCGCACTGCTTCCGGTAGCTGCTGCTGGCTATCCCACAGTGGCAGCGCTTCCCATCGGTCCACAAACGCTGCGATGCCCTGCGCTTCGATCCAATCGGCCAGCGCCTCATCGCTTTGGCGGCGAGTGGTGCGTTCCGTCTCGGTGGCCAGGCCGGGCGAGCTGCTTTCCAGAATGAGCTGGCTGAATCGTTCCGGGTAGTGGCAGGCCAGATAAAGCGCCAGCCGCCCGCCCATCGAGTAGCCGAGCAGGGCGGTTTGGGCCACCTGCCACGTGTCGAGCAGGGCGATGATGTCGGCCGCTACCTGTGTCATCGTGTAGCGATTGGGCTGGGCTGGGCTGGCGGAACGGCCGTGTCCCAAAATATCCACACCGATAACCGAATACCGCTCACTGAATACCGGCACGAGATTGGCCCAATTGGCGCTGCTGCCTGTGAAGCCATGCAGCAGCAGCAGCGGTTGGTTGTGCACTGGCCCTTGCCGCACCGCATGGTAGGAAGTGCCGTTTAGGATTAGCTCACTCATCGGCCAGTGTCAGCAAATATTCCGCGATTTCTTCACCACGGGCGTGGGCAAAACCGCAATCCTCGCCAGTGATGACAAAGCCGCACTTTTGCAGCACCCGCAGCGAGGCGGCATTGTCTTGGGCTACACGCGCACGCAGAGGGCGGTCGGGCAGCTGGGGCAAAAATTGACGCAGCGCGGCCGTGGCAATCCCTTGGCCCCAAAACGCTTCATCCAGCCAATAGCCAACCTCTGGTTCGCCAAATGAACTATGGCACAGCACATGCCCGGCCACCTCATCACCTACCAAAATCGTCTGGATAATGATGCTTCTGTCCAGGAAAATTTTGTGCCAGTGGTCTATGAAGGCGATCCAGTCGTTGGGGTCGGGGGCGGCAAAGGCAGCCATTTGCCTGCCAGCAGGCTGCTGTTGATGGGCAAAAAAGTGGTCAAGGTCAGTTTCGCTGACTGGACGCAGAGTTACTTTTGGGGCGAGCGCGGTTAGTGGAATGGTGTGGAAGGTGCGCCAGGCGGGGTCGCTGGGGCCGCGCTGCATCAGGCGGAGTTCATGGATGGGGATGGTGAAACGGCCGTTGGCCCACGCCGATTCCTCTAATTCAGCCAAGGCTGTGCTGAATGCCTCATCTTTGAGCCGCATGGCCAGTGTCAGGTGGGGTTTAAACTGGCGATGTTTGTCCTTGCCCATCACCGCCATGAGTGAATTTCGGATAGCCAGCATCTTGTCCGTGGGCAGCACACCGAGGTAAATGACCCGCTCGCCAAACGTGTAGACGCCGCCCAACTGGAGTGAAAGCGGCTTGAGGTAAGGCGCCAGACCGGTGAGCTTGTCGATCAGCAGGCTCTCGCTAGTGGCGTTGGGTAGACCGCTGCGCCAGTAGGTGCCGGCCAGGGTCACATGGGGTGGCGTAATTTGCGAGGTCTGCCAGTCGATTTGCTCGCGCAGCTGTTGAATCTGGTCAATCTTTTCCCCGTCGGGAAACGCGCCGACAAAAATGCGGTAATCGCCGCTGCGCTGCCGTGGGGTAATCTTCTTTTTGGGTTTGGGTGTGTACTGTTTTGGTTTTCGCATATGTTTTTAACCGCTGAATGCGCTGAGTTCTTGGTTGGGAAAATTGTGTTGGGTAAGGGCAAAGGCGCGTTGCACAACGGCCGTTTCCAGCCCAAAATGTTCGGCAACGGCAGTGGCCACGTCACCTTCCAGAACTGTATCAAACCTTTGGTCCCACTCAAAGCGATTGAGCGCATACGGCCGTTCCGCCATGTTAAACCGCCACGGTTCGTTGTGAATCACCTTGTTGATGATGACAAAATCGAGGAAAAGGCCATGTTCGCCGTAGTCGGCGGCGGTAGCGGCCCGATAGGTGTCCTCATCCACCGACTCGTCGATGAGGGTAAAGGCGTTGCGTTTAGGATGGGGCCAGCGCTCGATTTGGTAAGTGGAATGGCCGTCTGGCCGCACCGCGTAATGCAAAAAGGGCGAACTGCGATACATCACCCCCTGGCTGCTGATGGGTAGCAGAGCGTACAGCGGGATGCCCACGTCCGCCAGCCACTTTTGCCCGTCTACCACGATGACAACGGCCGTATGGCAGCCAATCGACTCGCCCATATTGTTGATGGTCAGGTAACCGTCGTAGCCGAGCGTTTGCAGCAGGGCGAAAAAAGCGTAGTTGCTCTCAAAGCAGGTACCACCTGCGCCTTGTGTCATTGCCTCCCGCCAAAATTGCTCCGGCCAGCGCGGCGTGGGGTCTTCCGCCCGGCGCACAATGCGGAAGATGCTCTCCCACGGCACAGTACGGTAATAGGCAGCGAGCAATTTTTCTAGCGCAGGCAGCGTGGGCCGGGGTGCCTCAACTTTCAAAAAAGCCAGCACCTGGGCAGCCAACTGCCGATCCAGTATGTTTGTTGACATAACTTGATATTCCTGACGGTTGTTGAATCGTTTAAGCCCGTCAATCGTAAGCCAGTTTGCCCAACTTGCCCACTTAATGGGTCGGGGCGCAGGGTCATCGCACACTCTGGCGACAATGAATAATTGCATTTTAAGAATTAAAACGGGCCATGTTTTGGTAGGGGCAGACCCCCGTGTCTGCCCCGATTTGGGCGACCACGGAGGGGCGCCCCTACCCGTACGCGATTATTTTCTTAAACTTCAAAAATTTATCATCTGAGACAAAAAACCTGCTCAAGCAGGTTAAGCAAACCACAGAAAGTTTGTTAAAAACCAAAGAGCAACTTCTCAGTGGTTTGCTCAAGTAAAAGCGGGAGAAATGGCATTAATGTATTTAAAGGACTTTCCCGCTTTTACATAAAAGCGCCATTTAGTGCGCTTTAGCGCACTTGCTGTAACAGCGGACGGTTTCTAACCGTCCGAAAAAGGTACCAAATCCGGCGGCGGACCAAAACCCCAATGCGCCAAAATCGCCTGCCCTTCATTGCTCAGCACAAAGTCGATGAAGCTCTGCGCCAGGGCGGGCGCGGGAGCATCAGTCAGGGGGGCGATGGGGTAGGTGGCCACCACGTTTTGCGCCTCAGGGATGGCGATTTGCTGCACCTGATTGGTCAAATCCGGCGTCACGTCCGAAGTGTAGACGATGCCCGCATCGGCTTCACCCAGGGCGATTTTGGCCGCTACCTGGCGCACGTTGTCTTCTTCTGACACCAGATTGGCGTAGAACGCTGCCTGAAATTCGGCGGGGAAGGTGGCGACGATTTCATCGGTGTACTGCCGAACGGGAACCCCGTCAACGGCCAGAATCAGCTGCACACCCGGTTGGACCAAATCTTCCAGCGCGGTGATGCCTGCTGGATTGTCGGCGGGCACGATGACGGTGAGGCGGTTGGAAACAAACAGCCTCTCGCTGCCCGCGACGATGCGCCCAGCGTCCACCACCGCCTGCATCTGCATCTTGTTGGCCGGGGCAAACAGATCGGCCGTCGCCCCTTCGCTGAGTTGGGCTGCCAGTTGGGATGATCCGGCAAAGTTCAGCACGACTTGAACACCTTCGTTTTGCGCTTCAAATGCTTCGGCGAGTTCGTTAAAGGCATCGGTGAGCGAGGCGGCGGCAAAGATAGTGATTTTCTGAGGGGCAGCGGCGCGATTGGGGCCGCAGCTTACCAGGAGAATGGCCAACAGCCCGACAATAAAAAGTTTACTTTTCATAGGCTAAATTTTATAAGCAGTTTAGGTTCTCACAAAACGGACATGCTTATAGACAAAATAAATTAAAGTGACACAATAAGCCACATGGCAAATAAACGTAAACAAATACTTACACCAGAAGCTGATAAGCAACTGGTTGTGGCCTTCACAACATGTAAAGACGGTGAAATGAGAACCCGCATCCAGGCTGTCAGACTGTATGGCAATGAGGTTCCCGTCAACGAGATCACCAACCTGACTGGATTGCCACGACGCACCATCCTCCGCTGGTATGGACGATACCGACAACAAGGTCTAGGGGGATTTGTTGACAACCGCCAAGGAGGTAATCATCAATATCTTACCGATGAGCAGATACAGGATTTAGCCGCCAAGCTGCACCAGTATCGACCAGTTGACTTGTTCGGTCAGAAAGAGGCCGCCACAGCTGATGGGCTGCATTGGTGTATCTCTGACTTGCGGCGAGCGATAAATCACTGGTATGGCATCGACTACAAAAGAAACGCTTCTTATCGACAACTGTTCCAGAAATGCGGTTTTAGTTGGCAGCGAACAGCCAAGGTGTTTCGCTCTCGTTCGGAGATGAAGGTAGCTGAGTTTGAAGAACAGTTAGAAAAAAAGTGATTGATTACGCCCAAACACATCCAGATGCCATCTATCTGAGTGAAGATGAAGCGAGTATGTATCTACAAGCTACCACCACATCAGTCTGGGCACCCGTCGGGCAAACCCCTGTAGTTAAAGCCTCCCCGGAGCGAGATAAGGTCAGCTTCTATGGCACACTCAACCTCGTTTCTGGCCAGGAAATTGTTACCCAAGCGGAAACGATGAATTCTGAGGCGACAGCTATTCATCTGAAACAGATTTTGGCTGCTTATCCGGCTAAACAAATTCTCTTGTTTTGGGATCGGGCCACATGGCATGGTGGTGCCGCGGTTCGACAAGTGTTAGCGGAAAATCCGCGACTGGAGTTGATGAAATATCCAGCGGGGTCACCGGATTTGAACCCACAGGAGCATGTGTGGAAGGCGGCTCGTACCCATGTCAGCCATAATCATGACCAGCCCAAATTGGCTGAGTTGGCTGACCGATTTGAACGCTTTCTCAAAACAAACAAGTTCAATTATTCATTTTTGGAAAAGTTCAGTATTGAAACTATTCGCGCCATGTCTAAATAGTTTCTCTATTAGAAGAATGTCATTTCGGCAAAGGCGGGAATCCATTGTGGCCCACATCAAAGATGGACCCCCGCCTACGCGGGGTGACACAAAAAGCGTGATAAAACGGATACCCGATGCCGCATTGAAGTTTGCGCGGGTTCTGGCTACAATGTTGACGATAATCGGCCGTTCATCGTGGAAATGGTGCCATGACGCAACAAGAACAATTAGTCCAGTTACGCAAAACAATTAGCCAACAGTTTAGTAAAGAAGAAATACGCCTGCTCTGTGCCGACCTTGGCGAAGAGTATGAAAATTTGGCTGGCAGCACAAAGGATGCGATTGCTCAATCTTTGGTGGAGTGGATGGAGCGGAGAGAGCGTATCCCCGAACTCACCGACGCCGTGCAGCAGCGCCACCCGGAACTGAAAACCGGGCTGCGCGTGTATGAACACGGCCGTTACAACCTCGCCAGCCAATTTGTAGGGCGGAAAAAGGAATTGCAAGAGCTGGACGACTGGCAGGCCGACGCCAGCCGACCCATGTTTGTCATCGTCGCCCTGGGCGGCACGGGCAAAAGCGCACTGACCTGGCACTGGCTGCAAACCGTCAAAGTGCAGGCCGAGCGGCCGTTTAAGCTGATCATCTGGCACGGCTTTTATGAGACGGGGCAGGTAGACACTTTCCTGACCGACGTGCTGGAATTTTTGGGCGAGAAGCCAACCGAACTGGGCAGCAAGCGCGTCCAGCTCAACCGGCTGCTGGAACGCTTGGCCGCCGCGCCCGCCCTTATCGTTCTGGATGGGGCGGAGCGGCTGCTGCGGGCCTACAGCGGCCTGAACGCCGCCTACCAGGGAGATGAAGAACAGCAGGTGCAGCGGGCGCTGGAATGTGTTGATCCCATTGCTGGCGAACTGCTGCTGGGGTTGTCCCAGCTGGGCAACGGCAGCAAAACGTTGCTGACCACCCGCCTGATGCCGCAGGAGCTGTTGGGGCGGGGGGATAGGCTGCCCGCCCGCATTGGCCGCCGCGCTTTAACCGGGCTGGACCCGGCCGACGCCGTGCGCTTTTTTAGCGAATGGGGCATCCAGGCAACCCCCGCCGAGGTGAAGGCGGTGTGCGAACCGCTGGAGTACCATCCCTTTTGCATGGCCCTGCTGGCCGGAACCGCCGCCCACGATTTTGCGGCCCCCAACGACCTGCGCGCCGTGGCCAACTACGACCCTACCCACGACCTGCTGGGCCGGCGGCAGCACATCTTGCAGCGCGCCTACGACAACCTGCCTCCTGCCGCTCAGCTCATCCTGGGCAAACTGGCCGCCTTTCGCGCCGCCGTGCCCTGGGAAACGATTGCCGCCGTCTTTGGCGACAACCGCCACACCCGAAATAACTTGCGCCTGCTCGAACAACGCGGTCTCCTGCAACGCGCCCTTTCCCCAGCCACTAGCCACCAACCACCAACCACTACCTTCGACCTCCACCCCATTGCCCGCCGCTACGCCTACGAGCGCCTGGCTGACCGCGTGGCAGTCCATGGGCAGCTGATTGTTTATTTTGAGGCCGTGCCCCAACCGCCCAAGATAACCAGCCTGGCCGACCTGTCCCCGACGATTGAGCTGTACCACCACCTGACCCGCGCAGAACGGTACGACGATGCCCGCGCCTTTTTCCACGACCGGTTAGCAACGCCGTTGTATTTTCAACTGGGCGCATACCAACGAGGGATCGAGCTGCTCCAGGTATTGTTTCCCAATGGAGAGGCTAAACTGCCTCGTTTGAGCAAGGAAGGCGATCAGGCGTGGACGCTAAATTCACTAGCCAATAGTTATAGTTTGGCGGGACAGCCGCGGGCTGCCGTTCCGCTGTTCCGAAAATCCATCGCCATTGATAAAAAACACGGCGACAAAAAGAATACGGCCATCGATCTCGGCAATCTGGCATCTATGGCACAAACAAAAATTGGCGCACTGACGGCGGCGGCCGACAACCTGCGCCGCAGCATTACGCTTAGTCTGGAAATAGAAGAACGTGAATATGAGGGTTGGGGAAGATATGAACTTGGCCGAACATTAAGTTACTGTGGGCAATGGGATGAAGCCGAAACGGAGTTTGTACACGCAATGGAAATCAAGCAGGATACCCACCATATTCAAGCACAAGGCGCTATCTGGGCCCACCGGGCGCTCTCCGCCTTGTTTCAAGGGAACGGCGCGGCGGTACAGCCCGCAGCTAAGGAAGCGCTGCGCCTTGCCGACGAATTCGCTCGCACCAGCTACCCAATTGAGCGGGATTACGTGCAGGTGCATTGGCTGCTGGGCTGGGCGGCGCTGGCGCAGGGTAACTATCCAGAAAGCCAAACCCGCCTCGACGAAGCGCTGCGCCGCTGCCGGGCCATCAATCTGGTTGAGCTGGAACCGGCCATCCTGCTGGCCCAGGCCCGCCTGTCCCGTGCCACGGGGCAACCAGATCGCTCGTACGACTACGTCCAACAAGCCCTCACCATCGCCCAGCGCGCTGGCTACGTCCTCCACCTGGCCGACTGCCACAACCATCTGGCCCTCCTGGCCCTGGACGCAGGTGACACCGCCACCGCGCGCAGCGAGGCACTCGCCCATGCCCAAACCGCCCGCGACTACGCCTTCTGCGACGGCCCGCCCTACGCCTACCAATCCGCCCTTGACGAAGCCGAGCGCCTGCTCAACACCCTCTCGCAGGCTTAGCCTTCACGCTGCACTTGTCATTCCGAGGTCCTCCGAGGAATCTCTCAACTTACCAAGCGGAAAGATTCCTCACTCCGAAGACTCCGTTCGGAATGACACCTCAAGCGGATGGTCAGGGACGGAACCTGCACGAGGTTTGGCTGCACACTTGTCATTCCCGCCCCCGCCGCCGCGAGGGTAAACTGGGAGGCGGGAATCCAGGTTTCAGGAGTGGATACCCGCCTTCGCGGGTATGACGGGTAGAAATTTTGTCGCTACACAGGTGCGACGCACTTGCTCTGCCGTGAAGCGCGGCAAAACTTGCTAAAAAAGTGTGTCGCACCTTCTCGGCACAATAAAACGGCCGTTGCCCCGGGGATGAGGCAACGGCCGTTTTGAGAAGAAGAGGCAGAAATTAAAGAATGGGGTCTTCAAGATTTCAGGGGGTGAAACCTTCCGTAGGGGCGCATCCCCGTGTGCGCCCAGAGTGGGCAGACACGGAGGGCTGCCCCTAACCAAACAAGATCCCAGGTTAATGGCTGGTAGCTGCTTTACTAGCCACTAGCCACCAGCAAACTATTCAAATGTTTTTCCACCCGGTCGCGCATTACCTGCATCACGGCGGGCGGGCCAGACATGTCTAGCCAGACGCCAGCTTCTGGTTCAAAGCGCAGCGCAAAGTGCGCCGTGGGGATGTATTTCTGGACAAGCGGCACATATTTAAGCACCTTTTCGCCCAGTTCCCCGGTGTAATCCAGCTTCATGCCCAGGCAGTCTGCGCCAAAATTGGCGGCCGTCACGGCCTGCGTAATTTGCCTGCCCAAAACTTCCAAATTGATCAGTTCGGAATCATCGTGCCCGCCCACCTGGGCCAGGAACGGGAAGTCGGCTGGCTCGATGGCAAGGCGTACGAGCGGCTTCACCGACACCTCGCTGACCCACTCATTGGACAGGCCACCAGCGGCCGTCATGGGCATCTGCCGGAAGGTTTTGCGGGGCAGCACATACAGCGTGCCGCTGCGCCACGGCTCTTTGTCCAGCCACTCTTGATTGATCGAGAAGTTGTATACGCCAACCTCATCGCCGTCGTCATTTTGGTAAAACTGCACACCGTTGCGGATGGAGCCGGGGATTTTTTCGCGGTTCACCACGGCAAAAAAGAGGGGCCACAAGCCGTCGTGGGTGCCGTAGATGCCCTGCACGTTGCCCCGGCCGCTTTTGTCTTTCAGCTCCATTGAGGTGCGGCGGGTGCTGAATTCGTCGATGTCGCCCCTGGGTGAGCCGTGGAAAATGAACATTTCTTGCGCAGCCAGGAAGCGCAGGAATTCATGTTTGGGGTAAGGCAGGGTGTAGTCGAGGAAACGGCCGTCGCCGCCCATCACCTCATCCAGCAGTGCGGCAAAATCAGCTTCCTTGCCAGCGTCCAGCACCATTTCTGGCGGCCGCAGCCCTTGCCCGGTGGGAATGTCTGGGGCTGGCGGCGGCGTCTGGCGGTAGCTTAATTCAAATTCATCGCCCACTTTGAGGCCGGTGAGTTCACCTTGATCGTTGTGCTGGAAAACGGCCGTAATTCCCGCCATCGGTCCGCGCAAAATATTGAACGTGTGCGGTGTGCTGGTTGCTTCCAAAAGCATCTCATATCCTTCAGGCACACCCGGCGCAGCGGCCGTGAGGCGATCCCCACGAACGCGCACGTCAATCAAAAATGTATCTAAACTGAAATAACCTTCATACGGTTGCATCACGATTTGTCCTTTTAGGCAGCGGCGGGCTGCTCTTCGCTGCCTTCTAGGGCGGCACTCTTTTCTGGCGCTGTTTGCTCATGGTCGGGGAGTAGGTCTTCGGCGTTGCGCACCACGTTGGTGAAAAATGCGCCCAAAGCCACCAAACTGGCCAGGATGCCCGAAATAACCAGCATCAGCCCCATGCCTGCCCCGTTGCCGGTGCCTACCAGCCAGCCGAACGTGCCAACTAAAGCACCCCCTTCGCGCATGGCCGGTTCCATCACGTAATCGGCCAATGGCCCGGCGATGAGCTGTGCCAGCGGCGTAGAGACCCAGGCGATGAGACGGCGGATGGCAAACACGCGCCCCTGCACGTCTGGGGCTACTTTGGCCTGCCAGATGGCCTGGTTCGATCCGTTGATGAGCGGGACAAGCGCCGCCATGATGAAACTGGCCACCAGCCAGATCGGTAAAATTTGCCCGGCACCAAACACGGATTGCGCCAGCCCCGACAATATCCAGCCAAACACCACGCCGTAGACCAGCCGCTTGGGTCCGCCCCAGGCGCTCATCAGCAAGCCACCGATCACGCCGCCGATGGCTCCGGCCGATTGTACCGAGCCAAAAATTAGCTCATTGTTGCCCGTGCGCGCCAAAATCGTGGGGGCAAAGACGGTGCCGCCCAAGGCGGCCATAAAATTGGCCCCAAAAAAGAGCAGCTGCAACCCCAGCAGACTGGGCCGGGCCAGGATGTAGCGGAAGCCGTAGGCCGATTCCTTCCAAATGCTGCCCTGGCTTTCCGCGCCCGCTTCGGTTCGTTTGGGATTGGGAATGGTTACCATGAGCAATGCGCCAATGGCCACGATAAACGAGATGATGTCGATGGCAAAAACGGCGTTCAGGCCAAAATAGCTGAGCAAGGCCCCGGCCAGCACGGGTGCAAAAATGCCAGAACCGGACTCCGCCAGGGAAATCATGCCGTTGGCCCGGGCATACTGCTCTTTGGGCAGCATGGTACTGATGGCGGCGGAGTAGGCGGGCCATTGAAAGGTTTGGAAGGTGCCGGAAATAGCCGCGGTAATGTACAGATGCCATACCTCCAGCAAGCCCGTGGCGTACAAAATCAGCACGATGATGGTGACGATGCCCGATGCGAGATCGCTGACCATCATCATGAGCTTGCGGTCGTGGCGGTCCACAATCGCCCCGGCCATCGGGCTGACGATGAGCAGCGGCACCAGGAAGAAAAAGCCGATCAGCGCCAGGTCGGTGGCTCGACCGGTTTGCTCAAAGGCCCAGATGGTGAGGGCAAAGTTGGTCATGCTGGTGCCGAGCAGGGAAACCAGCTGGCCAATCCAGACGATGGTAAAGCCGGTCATCCCGGCGGGGCGGTTGGGGTTAGATGTAGTCATGGGTTTGGAGCCATTGGGTGATTCAGTAATTGGTAATTAAGTGGCCTGGGCGGATTGGTCGGTGGTTCGTTCGGGCAGATTGGGTGGGGTGGAACGGCCGTCTTCCACCGTGAGCAGTGCGGGAATGAAAAAGCCGCTGAGGCCCACCAAAACGGTGGCCACACCTGCTACGATGAACCAGGGGCGCACGCCAAACTGATCGGCCAGCGGACCAGCCAGCATGAGTCCCAGCGGGGTCATGGCGGTGGCCATGCTGCCGATGAGGGACATGACGCGGCCTTGCATTTCGGGGGCAACGGCCGTTTGCAAAATGGCGCGTACTGGCCCGTTGACAAAGGCAATCATGCCGCCGCCGACAAAACCGCCGACCACCGCCAGCCAAAACCAGTTGGCCGGGGCCAGCCCAATCAGGCCAATGCCGATGCCCAGACCAACCAGACCCACCAACGATGTGTAAATGCGCCGCTTGAAGCCGCCCCACGCGCCCAGCGTCAGGCCGCCCACAATGATGCCGATGCCAAAAGTGGACTGCATCGCGCCAAATTCCCAGGCACCGCCGCCAAAATGGTCGGCAATGAGCAGTGGTTGCAGGGAAATGACGGGCGTCAGGACAAAGTTCACCAGCATCGCCAGCAGCATCAGAAAGAGGATGCCTGGCCAGGCCCACACATAGGCCAAGCCCTGGCGCATTTGCGTCCAGTACGGCGTTTTCTGTCCCGTTGCCAGCTCTTCCGCCGATTGTTCTGGCTGGGGCACCACGATGAACAGCAGCGGCGTGACCGCAAACAGAGCCGTGATCACATCAACCGCCAAAACGCCCTGCATGGGCAGCAGCGCCAGCAGCAGCGCCCCCAGCGGGGCCGAGACAATGCCCAAACCGCCTTCCAGCATCTGGTTAATGCCCTGGACGCGGGTGAGGTGTTCATGCGGTACCATCAGCGAGGTGGACGCCTGCATAGCGGGGTGGTGGAAGGTCTGGCCCAACGAGCGGACAAACATCAGGACAAAGATGTGCCAGATTTGAATGGATTCGGTCCAAAAGAGGTAAGCCAGCACGATGGTGGCCAGGGCGATGCCGCTGTCGGCCAGGAACATCGTCCAGCGGCGGCTCCAGCGGTCTACCAGCACTCCGGCAAACGGGCCAAGCAGCACCTGCGGCAAAAAGCCCACGAGCGATGCGGTGGCCAAAATGGTGGCGGAGCCCGTTTTCTGGGTCAGATACCAAACGAGGGCAAACTGCACGGCGGCACTGCCCACCAATGATAATGCCTGCCCCGACCAAAGAATGAAGAACGGCCGTAACGATTTTGACTTGTTCATAAAAATTGCCTATTTTGTGCGAGAAATTGTTGCTTGAATAAGAATCTTTAAGCTGAATGCAAAGAATAATAATGTTTCATATTAAAATTGTCAAGATTGATATTGAGAAATGTAATATTCCTGAAAAGATTATTGATATTTTGGTGAAATTGGCAAAGATTATTGGGAAACGGCCGTAAAACAAAAAAGCCATCCGTAATTGGATGGCTTGCGGGTATTTTCCCGGAAACTCCAAGTTTCCGGGAAAATGAATGAACTGCAAAAGTTACTGCCAGGTTTCGATCACCTGCTTGATGGTGCTGACAAAATCATCGGCCGTTTTGCCGTCCAAAATGCGGTGATCGAAGGTGAAGCTGACGTAGGCCAACGGCCGTATCGCAATGGCATCGTTAATTACCTTCACCCGCTTCTCGATTTTGCCCACGCCCAGAATGCCGCACTGCGGTTGGTTGATGATCGGCGTGGCAAACAGGCTGCCCGAGGTGCCATGATTGGTGATGGAAAAAGTGCCGCCCTGCACGTCGCCAGGCTGGAGCTGCTTCTTACGCGCCCGCTCGGTGAGGTCGTTGATGGTGCGGGCCAGGCCGAGCAGGTTCATGCCGTCAGCGCCTTTGATCACTGGCACAATCAGGCCGTCATCAATGGCGGCGGCCATGCCGATGTTGATTTGTCGCTTGAGCTCGATGCCCGCGTCGGTGAAGGTGCTGTTGGCCATAGGGTGCTGCTTAAGCGCTTCCACGGTGGCGGCGACGATGTAGGCCGTGAAGGTGAGATTGGCGCCATCGCGGGCAAATTGGGCTTTGTGGGCGGCGCGGTGCTGGGCAACGGCCGTAAAATCAAATTCAAACACGGTGGTCACATGCGGACTGGTTTGCACACTGCGCACCATGTGTTCGGCGATGGCCCGGCGCATGGTGGTAAGCGGCACAATGTCTCCTGGCGTAGATGACGGGGTGACGGGGTGGCGTCCTGTGGCCGTTGGTGATGGGCTGACCGGTTTGAGTGCCTCAGTTGGCTGGATGGGTGTTGGTTCGGGGGTATGCTTGGGCTGGGTTTGGCGTTGGTCAATGTAGGCGAGGATGTCGTTTTTGGTGATGCGGCCGTCGCGGCCCGTACCATTCACCTGGCTCAGATCCACGTCGTGCTCGGCGGCAATGCGGCCCACGACCGGGCTGATGCGGCCGGTGTAGCGTTGTGATAATGGGTGGGAAACGGCCGTTGCTGTTGCTGCAGATGCCTCAGATTCGGGCTTGGATTTTGGTTCGGGGGCGGTTTCTTTGGCTGGGGTGTGGCCATTTTTCTGCGGTGATTCGCCAGGCTGGCCAATCGTGGCCAACACGGTGCCCACATCCACCGTTTCGCCTTCAGGTACCAAAATTTCTAGCACGGTGCCCGCCTCTTCGGCCGTAGCCTCGGTGGTCACCTTGTCCGTTTCAATCTCCAGCAGCGGTTCGTACTGATCGACCGCGTCGCCCACCTGCTTTAGCCAGCGAGAGATTGTTCCTTCAACCACACCTTCGCCCATTTCGGGCATGACGACTTTAATTGCCATTTGCTCCTCAACTGCAATTACCTAATTACTTAATTACCTGGTTACTTTTTGTAATTGAGTAATTGGGTAATTAGGGTAATTTATCGGTAAAAAATCGGATACCGTGCCGGTTCGGCTTCGTTCATGATATCGTAGACGGCTTCAAAGATATCTTCGGCGTTGGGTTTGGAGAAGTAGTTGCCGTCAGAACCATAGGCTGGGCGATGTTCGGTCGCCGTTAAGGTTACCGGTTCGCTGTCCAGCCAATAGAAGCCACCCTGCTTTTCGATCACTTCTTGCATCATGTACGCTGTTGCCCCACCGGGCACGTCCTCATCGACAAACAGGATGCGGCTGGTCTTTTTGAGTGAGTCGAGGATACGGCCGTTCAGATCAAACGGCAGCAATGTGCGCACATCTATTAGCTCAACCTCGATGCCCGTGCGGGCCAGCAGGTCGGCGGCGCGTTGAGCCACGCCAACCATCGCCCCATAGGTCACCACGGTCACATCATTGCCCTGGCGCACCACTTCGGGGACGCCCAGCGGAATGGTGAACTCAGTTAGATTATCCGGCACGCGCTCCTTGAGCCGGTAGCCATTAAGCACTTCTACCACCAGAGCCGGTTCATCCGTTTGCAGGAGCGTGTTGTAGAAACCCGCTGCCTGGACCATGTTGCGCGGCACCACCACGTGCATGCCGCGCAGCAGATGGACAATCGCCCCCATCGGTGAGCCGCCGTGCCAGACGCCCTCCAGTCGGTGGCCGCGCGTACGCACGATCACCGGCGCTTTTTGTCCGCCCCGGGTGCGCCACTGCACGGTGGCCAGGTCGTCAGACATAATTTGCAGGGCGTAGAGCAGGTAGTCGAGGTACTGAATTTCGGCTAACGGCCGTAATCCGCGCATAGCCAACCCAATTGCCTGGCCAATAATCGTGGTTTCACGGATGCCCGTGTCGGACACGCGCAGCTTGCCATATTTGGCCTGCAACCCGGCCATCGACTGATTTACGCCGCCTAACTGACCCACATCTTCGCCAAAGGCAACCACGCGTGGGTCCCGGGCCAAAATCGCGTCGAAGGTGCGGTTGAGCACTTCGTACCCTTTCAGGCTTTCGGAACCGGCAGAATAGATTGGTTCAACTTCCGGCACATTCCGGTATGTTTCGCTGGATTGGCTGTAGAGGTGCGAACCATACCGCTCTTTGCTGATGGCAATCTGGTTGGTGCGCCACTGGGCCAGCTTTTGGATAGCTGGTTGCTGCTCATCGCGCACCAGCAGCAGCGCCTCGCGGATCGCTTCCATGTTGTCGCGGCGGAACGGAGATTTTTTCTCCATCAGCTTGCGCCGCAGCCGGCCCAGCTCGGCCTGTCGCGGCGATGTGGCTTCAATCTCTTCGATGATGTTGGCCACTTCTTGCCGCTCTTTGTAGATGGGCAGCGAGAACGTTTTCCACAGCTTGGTGCGAATGTTTTCGACCGATTTGCGCGTGTTACGCTCAATTTGGTCCAGTTCGCCCGCGGTGGCAATGCGCTGGTCAATAATCCACTCGCGCATTTTGCGAATGCCGTCAAATTCTTCCTCAAACGCCAGCCGTTCGTCCGATTTGTACCGCTCGTGGCTGCCAGAAGTGGAATGCCCCTGTGGCTGCGTCATTTCAATGACGTGAATAATCGCCGGGACGTGCTCTTGACGAGCGATCCGGGCTGCTTTTTGGTAAGTTTCTACCAATGCCATGTAGTCCCAGCCCTTCACCGTGTAAATGTCGTAGCCACTCTGGCCGCCATGTTTGCTGTTGGGCTCGCGCTGAAAGCCCGACAAGAGGTCGCTCAGGTTTGTCTTGGTGTGCTGGTATTCATTGGGTACCGAAATGCCGTAGCCGTCATCCCAAATGGACAGCACCACGGGGGCTTGCAGCACGCCGATGGCATTGATCGATTCCCAAAACATGCCTTCGGCGCAGCTGGCGTTGCCGATCGTGCCAAAGGCAATCTCATTGCCGTTGTGGGAAAATTGTGTCAGATGTTTTAGTTCATCCAGTTCGCGATAGAGGCGGGAGGCGTAGCCCAGGCCGACCAATCGGGGCATCTGGCTGCCAGTGGGTGAGACATCGGAGGAGGTGTTGACCTGCTGAGTTAAGTCGCGCCAGCTGCCGTCTGGGTTAAGGCTGCGGGTGGAAAAATGGGCGTTCATCTGCCGTCCGGCAGATTGTGGCTCTAGTGAAACATCGGCGATGGCGTAGAGTTGGGCAAAAAATTGTTTGATGGTGGCGGCACCGGTAGCGAACATGAAGGTCTGGTCGCGGTAGTAGCCGGAGCGAAAATCACCTTTTTTGAATGCTTTGGCCATAGCCAACTGGGCGATTTCTTTGCCATCACCGAAGATACCAAACTTGGCTTTGCCGCTAAGAACTTCCCGCCGCCCGATGAGGCTGGCATTGCGGCTTTCGTTGGCGAGGGTGTAATCTCGGAGAATTTCTGCGGTACTTATGTAAAGTTGCTCGGTGCTGCTAATGACTCGTTGTGAATCTATCTCCTGTTCGGTTTCTAACATGGGTTAGTGGGAACTCCTTGGCTAAAAATTTTGGGCGGAAAACGGCCGTTTCCCGCCGCTGCGTCGGTCAAGATAGTGGGTAAGTTGAGTTTAGGTTGTTTAGGTTTCGGTGCTGATTAAGAGACGGCCGTCTTCCGCGTGGGAGGGTGGACAACGGCCGTTTTGTTGAATCGACTCGCATTATACTAAATTTAATGCTCAAATTCGAGATGGCTTGACATAAAAGCGCAAACGCTCACTCAAAATTTAGCCCAGGCGCACCGGGCAAAGTGCAGATTTACGACTCAGGAAGTGGCTCTACCGTGAAGTTGTCGAACTGAACGTTCACCCCGCCAGTGCCAAGCGTGCGCACCATCAGGCCAACGTCGCCGCTGCTAAAAGCGTCGTCGGTCACCCGACCGACTTCCTGGTCGTTCACATAGAAGATAAGATTTTGGCCTTCAGCACGTACAGCCAGCTTGTTTGTGGCGTCGCCCTGGTTGATCACGGGTGACTCAAACCACCAGTCATTCACAATCGGTTCTGCTTCCGCCGCCCCGCCGTCCTGATAGCGGCCGATCCACACAAACCCATCCCCAGAAATTTGGAAGGAGTAAAAGTTATCATTCTCGTCATCGACGCGGAACAACATGCCATAGGCGTTGTTGTCTGGTCCGGCCACCTGCGTAGCCTCAACGGAGTAAATGCCGTCGCTAAAGTTCTTGCCTGCGGTAGTCCAGCTGGTCAGCTCATCGGCCACCACCGTGAAATCGAAGACGCCGTCATGGATTTCCCCAATCACATCGCTACTGTTTTCTACGCGCCAGCTGCCAGTTTCGTCGAAGGTTTCGGTGTAGGTTTCTGCGGTGTTACAGGCGGTGAGAAGAACGGCCGTTACCCACAGAAAAACAAAGATTCTTGCCAATTTTTTATGCATGGTTGCCTGATTTCTCCGAAAAGTTTGAATGACAGGGATGATGATACATTGGCACCGCTATTTTGGCGAGAGGGTACCAGATGTGTTAAGGAGTTTTTGATTTAGAAGGTGAGGGATAGCGAACGGTAATAAAAAAGAGGCAGTCACTCCTTTTTGGTGACTGCCTCTCGCTGGCCCAAAATTAATTCATCGCTTCCAGCACGATTTGGGCTATGTCTTTCACCTGCATCGGTGCACCCTTTTCCCGGTTGGCATCGCCCATCATTGTGGCGCAGAAGGGGCAGCCGACGGCCAACGTACTGGCCCCGGTGCTTTGCGCTTCGGCGAAGCGATTGCTATTTACAGCTTCCGTACCGTGCTCCTCTTCTTTCCAATATTGCGCCCCACCAGCGCCGCAGCAGAACGAATCTTTGCCGCTGCGATCCATCTCTAGCAGCGTGGCCCCTGCTTTGGCCAACGCCTCGCGCGGTTCAGCGATGATGCCGTTGTGGCGGCCCAGGTAGCACGGGTCGTGGTAGGTGACGCTTTCCAGCTTGCTGCCGTTTAAGCGCAGCTTGCCCCGGCCTACCAGGTCGGAGATGAGCTGGGTGTGGTGGAAGACGGTGTAATGACCGCCCAACTCACCATACTCTTTACCAATGGTGGTGAAGCAGTGTGGGCAGCTGGTTACAATCCGCTTTTTGTCGGCTCCGGCAGCGTTGAGCGTTTCGATGTTGCCCAGTGCCATTTCGTAGTACAGGTATTCGTTGCCCGCGCGCCGAGCTGAGTCGCCGGTGCAGGTCTCGGCGTCGCCCAGAACGGCAAAGCTGATGCCTGCATGATGCATAATCGTAGCCACGGCGCGGACCACTTCTTGAGCGTCTGGGTTAAATGCGCCCGCACAGCCGACCCACAGCAGGTACTCAAAGTCTGGATTTTCTTCCACGGTGGGCACATCAAAATCGAGCGGTTCCGCCCAGGCCATGCGGTCATCGGTGGACTGCCACGGGTTGCCCATGCGCTCCATGCCCACAAACGCGCCTTTCAGCTCGTTGGGGAAGGCGGAGGCCATGAGCACCTGATCGCGTCGCATGTCCATGATGTCTAGCATGGGGGCGTTGCCTACCGGGCAAACCTCGATGCAGTGGCCACAGGCGGTACAGGCCCACAGGGCACTTTCGCTGATGGCGTAGTCGAGCAGCGGCAGCGTTTCTTCTGCGCCGTTGGCAAATTCAAACATATTTTCGCGGATGCGATACCGCTTGTTGACCTCGATGGCGGCTGGCGAGAGTTCCTTGCCGGTGTTGTAAGCCGGGCACACTTCCTGACAGCGGTTGCACATGATGCAGGCAAAGGCATCCACCACCTGGGTTTGTTCCAATTGGAAGAGGGTCGAAGCGCCAAATTGCTCGATGGATTCGTCTTCAAAGTCCAGGGTAAACATCTGGCCCAAATAGGTGCGGTCGGGGCGGGTCATGAAGTTGAATGGCCCCATGAAAAGGTGGGCGTGTTTGGTGTAGGGGAAGTAGGGCAAGAACATGAGCACCAGACCCACAGCCATCCACCAGCTAAAGTGCCAGCCAAAGTTAAGCGCTGCGGGATTACCGCCAACCATAAATGTCTGGGCAATGAGATTGGCGACGGGCTGGAAGGGATCGGCTCCGTGTTGGGCGATGTTAAAGGCGGCACCCATCATGCGAAAGCCGACGTGGAACAAGATGAACAGGGCGACGGCAAAGGAATCTCGGTTAACGCCCCCTTCGCGAACTTTGGGCAATACTTTGACGTTGTCCCGAATTTTGAGTACCTGATCGCCCCAGGCAAAGCGGCGCAAAATGAAGTAAAGGACGCCAACGAGGACCAGCGTGCCAAAAATGTCGGCGGCCAGGCGGTAAATATCGCCAATGATGTTGTTGGGTAAAAATTCAAAGCCGGTGATGAGCCCTTCGGCCACGTCGATGGCATTGACGAGGAAGTAAAAGATGAAGCCCCAGGCGACGCCGTAGTGAAATAACGAGGAAAGTTTGCGGTGGCGGATGATGCGGCCTTGCGAAAAGAGGGCGACCAGCCCGGTGATCATGCGGCGCGGCAGCTCATCCCACTTAAGCTTACCCTCGCCGCGCATGATGATTTTGACCATTTGGCCAAAGGTATTGATGGTGGCCACAATGCAGACGAGCGCTAGAAAGGCAAACAAGATCTTTTCGATTGGTGATAACATGTGTGTCCCTCTTGTCTATGAATTTGGAAAGTCCCCAATTTGATGCAAGTTCAGGTGGGGCGAAAGTCTATCATACGGCCGTATCCACCGCAATTTGGCAATCTTTTTATACTTGCCTTCGCTATTTTACACGATTTATTGACGCAGTGCATCATGGAATGTGTAATTGGGGATTTGCGTTATAATCCTGCGCTATGTGGAAGAAGTTGTTGGTCGTTGTAAGTGGTTTGTTGCTGGTGGTGGCGTTGTGGCCGCCGGTTGGTTCATTGTATGAATTGACGGGCGAGGATGCCCTGCTGGCCCAACTGCGCGGGGTGGTGCATTGGTTGAATACGGCCGTTCGCCCCCAGCCTCAACTTGCTCTAAATTCTGCTCAACGGACTATTGTGCCTGTGTCCCCGTTTGGTGTGAATACCTTTCTGGAGCAGGAAGCCGAAGTCGCTAAGCGCGAGCAGAGCCTGCAAATGGCCGCCGAGGCAGGCTTCCAGTTCATCCGTCAGGAGTTTGTCTGGGAAGATATTGAGATTCACGGCAAGGGCGATTTTGAGGATCGGCGCAACGATCCGCCGCGTTCAGCCTGGGAAAAGTACGACAACATCGTGGATTTAGCAGAAGCGTACGACATGGAAATCATTGCCCGGCTGAGCAATCCACCTGCCTGGAGCCGTGAACTGCCAGTAGAAACCACAGGAACATTAGCACCCCCGGACAATTACGATGATTTTGGTGATTTTGCAGCGGCGGTGGCGGAGCGGTACAACGGCCGTATCCGCTACTTTCAACTGTGGAACGAACCCAACGGCAATGGCGAGTGGGGCAACCATCAGCCCGTCAACCCGGAGCAATACACTGAGTTGCTTTGCACGGCGTACCAGCGCATCAAAGAAGTGAATCCAGGCGCGGTGGTGTTGGCCGGGGCGCTCACGCCCACCGTGGCCATCAACGACGGCAACCTGAATGATCTCATCTTTTTGGAACGGATGTATGCGGCTGGAGCTGGTGATTGTTTTGACGTGATGTCGGCGCAGGGGTACGGCTTGTGGTCCGGCGCGCTGGACCAGCGGCTGAAGCCAAACGTGATCAACTATCCGCACAATTTGTATTTGCGCGACGTGATGGTGCGCCACGGTGATGCCGACAAACCAATCTGGATTTCGGAGCTAGGCTGGAACGTGGCGCCAGAGGGAATCGACGCGCGTTTTGGCCGCGTGACGCCAGAGCAGCAGGCCCGCTTCGCCGTGGAGGCATACGAGCGGGCGCAGGAAGAGTGGCCCTGGGTTGGTGTGATCAACTACTGGTTCCTCAAGCGCAAGGACGATTCGGAGCTGGACCAATCGTTTTACTATTTCCGTCTGCTGGACGCCGATTTTACACCGCAGCCTGTGTATGAGGCTTTGTCCGAGAGTTTACCGCAAATGGCAGAGCCTGTGCCGCAGGCTGGTGGGGTTTATGATTGGATGGCGATACGGCCGTATCTCTTCATCCCCTCCTTCGCTATCCTTTTTTTTGCCCTCCTCCGCTGGTTAACCCCTGATGAATCCGAATCCTAAAGATTTAACCGCAGAGAACGCAGAGAAAAAAAGAGAAAACTCTGTGTTCTCCGCGCACTCCGCGGTAAAAAAATATCATCGCTGGCTGCTGATTGTGATCTTCCTGCTGGCGTTTGGCCTGCGCGTGCACAACCTGCAAGTGCAATCATTTTGGAACGACGAGGGTAACAGCGCCCGCCTCAGCGAGCGCTCTATCCCGCTCATTATCGAGGGGACGGCCAGCGATATTCATCCGCCGCTGTACTATTTGCTGCTAAACCAGTGGCGCAAGCTGGTGGGCGACAGCGAATTTGGACTGCGGTCTTTGTCTTTGTTTGCAGGTTTGTTGGTGGTGCCGTTGACGTTTGTGTTGGGGAAAAAGCTGGAACACAGAGTTACGCAGAGTAGACACAGAGTTTCACAGAGAAAAAGCTGGCTACTGGGGTTACTGGCGGCGGGGCTGGTAGCCATCAATCCAGGGATGGTTTACTATAGCCAGGAAGCGCGAATGTATGCGCTGCTGGGTTTGTGGGCGGTGCTCTCGACGGTTTTGCTGCTGCGCTGGGTTTCAGTAATCAGTAATCAGTATTCAGTAAACAGTAAACGGAGTTGGCTGTGGGGCGGGGCGTATGTGCTATGTGCGGTGATGGGTCTGTATACGCATTACTTTTTCCCGGCCGTTCTTCTCGTTCACAATTTGTTTGTTCTCCTCAAAATCATCCAATCCCTGCCCAAACCAATAACCATTAACAATTTACCATTAACCATTAAGCATTGGCCATTGTTGATGCTCGCCACCCTCTTGCTTTACGCCCCTTGGCTGCCAATTTTTCTGGACCAATTCGGCAGTGATCCGGTTAGCAGACCAGGTGTAGGGGAATTTGTAACGGCCGTTTCCCACTTCCTCACCTTTGGCCAAACAATGGAATTAGAGGCTAGTTACTTGTGGCTGGTGGCTGGGTTGTTGGTAATTGGGGTGGTGTACGGCCGTTCCAAGCTCATCTTGCCAATTTTGGATGTGCTCGTCCCACTGGGGATGATGTTTGCCACCGGCACGACGGGTGCTGAATACTACAAATTTTTGATGGTCGCCGTGCCGTTTTGGGCGATTGGGTTGGCGGCGGCTTTCACCGAAACCAACCAGCGCGGCGTGCGCTTGTTGGCGGGTGTGCTGCTGCTGGTGCTGCCATGGGGGATGTGGCAATCGCTGCAAAACATGTATGGCGATCCTGCCTATGCCCGCGCCGATTACCGGGCCATGGCCCAGCGTATTCTGGCGGAGGAGCATCCCAACGCGGGCGTGATTTTGGATGCGGCCAACCAGTGGGAAGCATTCACCTACTACTTCCCCGACGAGGGCAACGTTTACCCGCTGCCCGAAGGGCGCAGCCGCCCGACACCTGAGGCGATTGATGCGACTTTGAGCCAGATTGCGGCCCAGCACGACCGAATTTACGCGATTTTTTGGGGCGAAGCGCAGCGCGATCCGGAACGGTTAATTGAGCGCTGGCTGGACGCCCACGCCTTCAAGGCGACCGACGAATGGGTCGGTGACGTCCGTTTTGTGACTTACGCCATTCCCTCTGCTCCGGCGACCGAGATGGAAACGGCCGTATCTCTCCCCTTTGGCGAAAATATTATGCTGGATGGCTATACCTTGGGCGAGACAACGCTTCGGCCGGGGGATATTGTGGAGGTAACGCTGTTTTGGCAAACGGCCGTTCCTCTGCAAAATCGCTACAAAGTGTTCCTGCATCTGCTGGACGCCAACGGTAATCTGGTTAGCCAGCGAGATAGCGAACCGGGCGGCGGTCTGGCGCTCACCACCACCTGGCAGCCTGGTACGGCCGTCGTGGACAACCACGGCCTGCTCCTCCCCAGCGAGCTGCCGCCCGGCAGCTACCGCCTCCAGCTCGGCCTGTACGATTTGGCCAATCCCGCCGATCGCCTGCCCATCACCACGCCAGACGGCGTAACGGATGTTTATTTGTTAACGACCATCACAATTTCGGAGTGACTTGTATTGACAATGTCAATACAAAAGCGTAGAATCTCATGGATGAGAAAATTCGCTACAAAGATATTCGTTTTGAATGGGATGCTGAAAAAGCCTATGCCAATTACAAGAAACATGGCGTTGAATTTCGAACGGCCGTTGAGATGTTCTTTGATCCCTTTTTGATGGCTCTGGATGAAAGGATTGAAGAAGGTGAAATGCGGCATCACGCAGTGGGCATGACCAAAAACTGGCAGATTTTGTTTGTGGCATTTGTCTGGCGAGGTGATGATATTCGCTTAATCTCGGCAAGGTTGGCAACCAATAGTGAGAGAAAACAGTATGAGCGTGGCTAAACTAAAGGCAAAATTGCAGCCAGATCGCAAAAAATTGATGGTGAGTATTCGCATGCCAGAAGATGTGGTTGAGGAATTGAAGCGGATTGCCCCACTGTTAGGGTTTTCTGGCTACCAGCCGCTGATGCGGGCTTACATTGGGCAGGGGCTACGGGCAGATTTGGAACGCCTGGACCAGGAGACGGAACTTTCTCGATTGGTAGAAAGTTTGCGGCGGCAGGGAGTGGGGATGAGGTGTTGGCAACGGCCGTTGCCGAAGCCAAAGTTGAATATCGCACCGACTAACTTGCCAGGAAACATTTAGTCGGATACTCCATAATGTAAACAAGTCTGATATGCGGGCAACCACCGTTGCCCGCATGTTCGTGTAAAACTAGATTACGGCCGTATCACCCGATCCGCCGTGGCCATGAGCTGCACCGTGCCGTCCATGCCGCCGATTTCGCCAATTTGCAGCAGTTCGCGCCGGTTGTGATGGTCCAGGCAGGTGCCGCAGGAGGCAATCCGCGCCCCTTTCGCTTCTAGCTGGCGCAGGCTGGCCAGCGCCGGACTGTCCGGCGTGGTGGTGAGGAAGATGCCGTTGTTCACGCAGCCCACCACGTCAATTGTTACGTCTGAAGTCGCCAGCTTCTCCAGAAAAACTAGCAGCAGCTTGCGCCCCAATTCGGGATCCCCTTCGCCCATTTTGTCGGAATTTAGATAAAGAAAATTCATAGTTGTTCTCCTTGGTTGATTGTTGTTAGTGGTTAGTGGCTGGTGAAAGGTGCTAGCCACTAACCACTATCAACTTTTATTTACCGTTCCCCCGCCACGCCTCCAAAAAATCAGGAATCATCCAGACGGTTTTTGGCAGATTGAGTCCCTGCGCCAGCTGGGTGATGGCTGGTGGTTCGACCTGAGTTTGTTGGAGAACGGCCGTTTCCCCTACCACCTCCGCCGTCAACCCATCGCGCAGCACTTGCCCCGCGTGCATGACCACCAGCCGGGTAAAGTTCGCCGCCACAAACTCCATGTCGTGGCTGATGGCGATGACCGTTTTGCCCGCCTCGCGCCAGCGGACTAGCAAGTCAGCCAGCAGCGCCTGGAAGTGGGCATCCTGCCCCGTCGTCGGCTCGTCCAGCACCAGGATAGGGGTGTCCATCGCCAGCACGGCGGCCAGGGCCACCCGCTTGCGCCACGCCAGGCTGAGATCGTACGGATTTTCTTGGGCAACGGCCGTTAACTCCAAACTGTGCAGCGCTTCCGTCACCAGTGCGGCGGTGCGCGTCGCATCGAAGCCCAGATTGCGCGGACCAAACACCAGTTCGGCGGCTACGGTGCGCTGGAAAAGCTGCTCGTCCGGGTGCTGGAACAGGTAGCCGACGCGCCGCGCCAATTGGGCCACGCTATGCCCGTCCGTGCGCCAATCGCCAATCTGCACCTGGCCGGAAGACGGCCGTAACAGCCCGTTCAACTGCTTGGCCAGCGTCGTCTTGCCCGACCCGTTCTGCCCGACGATGGCCACCTGCTCCCCGCCGCCACCCGCAGCGACACATCCGCCAGGGCTGTGACCCCGCTGGGGTAACGATACTGGATTTGGTCAATCACAATGTCCATCAAAACACCTTTGCCAGAAAATCTTTAACGCAAAGGGGCAAAGAAGCAAGAGGAAAGCGGAAAAAAGATTCTTTGCCCCTTTATTTCTGCATCTTTGCGTCAAATGCTCGCTCGGAAGGCACGACAACCTCTATTCCTCACGCCGGTCGGCAAACCCGGCAATAGCGGCGGCAAGGGTAATCGGCAACGGCCGTTCCGCATCCCACAACCCCTCATCCCGCGCCAGTCGGGCAGCTTCCGTAAACGGCAGCGGTGTGATGCCCCATTCGGTTAGCTGCGGCTGAGTGAGCAGCTCCTGTGGTGTGCCTTGCTGCACCAGATGCCCTTCGTGCAGCAGCAGCAGCCGGTCGGCGTAGGCGGCGGCCCATTCTAGCTTGTGCGTAGCCAGCACCAGCGTCAGGCCGGTGCGGCTGAGCCGCTGCAACGCGGCAAACAGCTCCCGACTGCCCACCGGGTCCAGCTGCGCCGTGGGTTCGTCCAGCACCAGCAGTTGGGGGCGCATTGCCAGCATCGCTGCCAGGGCCACGCGCTGCTGCTGCCCGCCAGAAAGTTCGCGGGGATGGCGCTCTGCCAAATCGGTGGTGCTGGTAATTTCCAGCGCCTCGTCGATGCGGGTGTGCATTTCGGCGCGGGGCACGCCCAGGTTTTCCAGGCTAAAGCCCACTTCGCCGCGCACCGTGTCGCGCACGCCGGACATTTGCGTGGCCGGGTTTTGGAAGACGAGTCCAGCCAGCGTGACCAGTTCTGGTAACGGCCGTTCCTTCGTTTCCAAGCCCGCCAACTGCACGCTGCCGCTCATCTGCCCATGAAAAAAGTGGGGCACGTAGCCGGTTAGCGCGTAGCATAGGGTCGATTTGCCCGCGTCGTTGGCCCCGATGACGGCGACAAACTCCCCTGGCTCCACGCTGAAGCTGACGTTTTGCAGGGCAGGAACGGCCGTTTGCGGATATCGGTAAGTGAGATCAGTTACGCGAACAAGCGCCATAATCGCCATCCTATGAGCAAAAGTATGCCCAACAGCAGCCCCGTGCGCAGCCAGCGCTGGCCGGGGGAATCGGGCAGTTCCACCAGCGAACTTTTGGGGCCGCGCACGCGAAAGCCGCGCGACTCCAGGGCAATCGCCCGCTCTTCACTATCGACCAACGCGCCGAGCACCAGCGGAGCCAGCAGCGGCAGCAGCGCCCGCGCCCGCCGCCACAGCGATCCTTCCGTTTCCAGCCCGCGCGCCTGCTGCGCCTGCATGATGGCCGTCGCCTTGCTCTGCATCTGCGGCAAAATGTACAGCGTGCTGCTGATGATGTAGGCCAGCGCCGGGGGCAGGCCGCGCTGGGTGAGCGCCGTCAGCAGATCGCCGGGGTGGGTGGTGAGCAGTAAAAGCAGCGCCACCCCCACGATCGCCGCCAGGCGGCTGCTGAGCAAAAAGGCGTAGGCCACGCCCTCCTGTGTCAGCGTCAAGCGCCAGACGGTGAGCAGCGGCGTTTGCCCGTTGGGGTTGAAGAAGCCGTGGATTACAAATAGCATGACGATGAGGGGCAGCAGGATACGGCCGTTTCGCCTCAGCCAAACGCGCCCCACGCCACCCCACATCGCCAGCAGCAGCGTGAGTAAAAACAGCCCCAGCGGCAGCCAGACGCTCGGCCCCAGCAGGGCAGCCGCCAGCACCGCCAGCAGCCAGGTCAGCTTGGTGAGCGGATGCAGCCGGTGCAGCGGCCCGTTGGTAGATAGATAAAGGGTCATTGCCGACAAATACTAATTGCCGACAACGGCCGTTGCTCGGGGAAACCGCGCCACAAACCGTTTGGATAATGCTTTGACGATGGCCCAGGCGAGAACGGCCGTTACCACCTTGTCTGCCAGATTAGAACCGATGACGGTGATAATCACCGAGCTGAACAGATCGCGCCCGACGGCCAGCAGGTAGGCGGTAACAAAGTCGGCGCCACTGCCGGTGACGCCGCCAAACATGTACACGCGAATCGGCACGGCCACAAACGACAGGGCGATGGCGATAATCGCCCCGCTGATGAGCGCCTGCCACCATTGGCGGAACAGTCCAGCGCGGGCCAGTAGCCCGGCCACCAGACCAATCACCATGGCCACCGGGGCAAACGCGGCGGTGATCGGGTCGCTGATCAGCCCCCAGATCAGGTTGGTAAGCAGCCCGGTGAGCGCCCCCACCCACGGCCCTGCCAGCAGGGCAATTAGCACCGTGCCAATGGAATCGAGGAAAATGGGCAAGCTGAGCGTGCTGGCAATTTGCCCTACGACGATGTTGAGCACAATCGCCACGGGAATGAGCACCAGCGTCATCGTGGAAAAATCTTGTTGTAAACGGTCTTTAAAGTTCATCTCTTTTCTCCTAATTGATGAATAATTCAGGCGCGAAGTGCGCCAAATAAACGATTAATTGGTTTTGTCAGTGGCGATGTACAGCTCGTCGTAGCCGGTGGCCGCGTCTGGCAGGCGCAAAAAACGCACATCGGGCAGCACAGCGAGGACAATTTCGGCGGTGGTGTAGATGTGGCACCCTTCCAGCAAATGGCCGCCAATGGTACGGCCGTTTCCATCCGACAATGCCACGTGGTAATGTGAGCCATGCCGCGAGAGCGTGCCGGTGAGGGCTACAATCTCAAACTTGCCGTCCAACTCGGTGCCTTCGGGCTGGTTGGCGTAGCGCAGCACCGCTCGCCGCAGGCTGCCGACGCAGGTCAGCACGCAGGCGGCTTCCACGGCGTGCGCGGTGGCCCAGTTGTCCAGCTCAACTTTTAGATCTTGATGGGGGTGTAATCGTAGCGAATGGATTTCCATTCTGCCTCCTTCTGCTTGGAGGCAGGCAACAAAAAACCGCTGCCAACATCAGCTGACAGCGGTCGCAAATGGCATCCAGAATGGGGTCAGGAAGGCAATGGTAACCGGAGGCAGCCGACGTGGTTCAGCTTCAGGCGTCGTCCGACGCCTACGTGCCTGCCTCAGGTGAAATGGTTGGTTAAAATCATGTTGATGATCATGGTGTGGAATTATAGAGTTCGGGGTGAAAACGGACAACGGGAAATTATCGCTTTAGCTTATCGTTTTGCTGAAAATGTGGTACGAGCGCACCGTTTTCATGCCTGCTTTTTCATAGAGGCGAGGCGCATTGGTAAGGCTGCCTGAATCAACGTTTAGCTTGAGTTTGGTGATGCCTCTGGCAAAAAATGTGGCAAACGAATGCCGCAGCAGCGCCAGCCCCATGCCCTGCCCACGCCATTGGCGCTGCACGCCCAAATGATCAATCACGCCATAGTTTTGTTCCGGCAAATACATGTTGAGCGCCACGCCAACAACTTCCTCCTTGTGGCAAGGCTAAGAACCAAAGGCTGGGATCAAATTCCTCGGCATGGAGGCCCATGCGTTTAGCCCACTTTTCAAAGGACAGGGGGTTGGCATACCCTTTGTCGCGCGAAGCCGCTTCGTCGGTGAGGTAGGTGGCTTGTTCATCCTGGTTAGGCTGAAACGGCCGTACCACAATTCCTTCCGGCCAGACTGGTTTAGGGGGTGGTTCGTTCAGCTCAATTTCCATCATGAGGAAAGTTAAGCCCTGCGCAAAGCCAGCCGCTGTTAGCACTTCCTGGTTGGGCATATTTGTCCCGCCAGTCTGGTTCATCAGCTGCGTGCCGGGCGGCAGATTGGCTTCTAGCGCAGCAATCAACCGTTGGCCAATCTCATGGGAAGCGGCTGCCGGTGAGAGGTAAAGTTGCAGCAAAAATTGTTTGGGGTGATACGGCCGTATCTCTGCATACCCAATCAGCTGTCCATTAGCAGAAAAAGCTGCCTGGGTATGTGTCGCCAAAGAAAAATCGGCATCTTGCCAGCGCTGGCGCAACTCTTCACGCGAGAGCAGCGCACTGCCAAAATCAGAGCTGTTTTGCTGGGCGATGAGCGTGTACACCGCATCCAGATTGGCAAAGGTTGCCGAGTGTAACTCAAACATTACATTGTCCAGTGGCATTATGCTAATTTCCTGCCTAACCCCACACAATTAATCTTCTTGCCTATCTTTCAACTTCTCTAGAGCCTTCTCCAACTCTAGCGACAAATCCTCAAAACTTTTGTCTGCCCAGGGTGGTGGTTTGGGTGGTGGCGGTATCGGCACGTCCATTTGGTTGGTGAACGGGTAGCTGTAAAGACGGAAAAATTGGATTTCACTTTGCAGGTAACCAAATGAAAACAGAATCATCGGGATGAGGCAAAAGAGAGGAGAGTAAGCCGCATCTTGAATATTTTCTCCAGCGAGAAGTATGGTCGGGAGCCAAAAAGCAAAGAGAATTACGGCAAAAGCGAAAAATGTCCCTTTCAATA
Source organism: Ardenticatenaceae bacterium (assembly GCA_020634435.1). Taxonomy (GTDB): domain Bacteria; phylum Chloroflexota; class Anaerolineae; order Promineifilales; family Promineifilaceae; genus Leptofilum. The sequence continues at coordinate 222,212 of JACKBS010000010.1, forward strand.
GGAAGATGCGTAACTGTCGGAGTTGCGGTTTGCTGATGGCTTTTTGAAGCGTTGTCTGCCGTTTGAAACTGTAAACTTTGGATAAAACCCAAAAAGTCCAACCCAATAATACGATTGATAGAACAAATGCCAAATGTTCGCTTACAAATGATTGCCATCCCATTGGGTTTATTGAAGCCTTTTTAAGGCAGCAGCTTATCCACAAAGGCAGGCAGAGCCGCTGCACCGCCGGTGTGCCAGAAGAGCACACTTTGCCCTCGCGTAAACGCCCCCCAGCGGATTAAATCGATCAGGCCGCCCATGGCGCGCCCGGTGTACACAGGGTCAAGCAAGATGCCCTCCAACTGGGCCACCATCTGAATCGCTTCCCGCTCCGTCTCGCCCACCATCGCGTAGCCATCGCCGAGGTAATCATCATTTACCTCCACCCGGTTGGCGATGGAGACGTTGGCAACGCCAAGATGTGTTGCCGTGGCTGTGGCAAGTGCGGATACCTGAATCTGCAAATCTTCCGCTGGATGGTCTACGCTGATGCCCAGCACGTGCCCGCGAAAGCCGTACACCTCTGCCCCCAGAACAATGCCTGCCTGGGTACCGCCACTGCTGCTGGCAAAGACGATGAAGTCGATGTTGATGCTGGCTGCGGCGAGTTGGCCCATCAGCTCTTCCATCGCCAAGACGTAGCTGGTTGCGCCCATTACATTGGAGCCGCCCAACGGAATGATGTATGGTTTGTGGCCCATCACCCGCTGCTCGTTGGCAACTTCGGCCATCACCTCATGGCGAGGTGTATCGTCTGTCCAGTAAAGATGTGCTCCTAGCAATCTGTCTAGCAGCAGATTGCCCTGCATTTGTGCCGGAGCGCTGCCCCGCAAAACCAGGCTGCACCCCAACCCGAAATGGGCGGCAGCAGCGGCCGTTTGTCGGCAGTGGTTGCTTTGTGGTGCGCCCGTCGTAATCAGATGGTCGCAGCCCTGCGCCAGCGCATCGGCCACCAGAAATTCCAGTTTGCGGGTTTTGTTGCCGCCCGTGGCCAGGCCCGTCTGGTCATCGCGCTTCATGTAAATGTCTGGCCCGCCCAGATGTTTGCTGAGGCGTTCCAGTTTTTCTAGCGGGGTGGGCAGGTAGGCAAGTGGTTTTCTGTCGGGATAATTCACATTCATGGGGCTGATTATAACTTTAGAGAGGCAAGACCACAATTTTCATTGTCATTCCCACAAAAGCGGGAATCCATGCAGGTCAAGAAGATGGATACCCGCCTGCGCGGGTATGACACGTTCGCTGGCGGCCTGTTTTTAGCGAATGGTTTCGTAGAGTTGGACGGTGGCGGGGGCAGGGGTCACGCCCAGCCCGGCTTGCAGCGTTGTTTCGCACCGTTGATAGGTGCGCAGGGCCTGTACCCGGTTGCCCTGTTGAATGTGCGCCAGCATCAACAGGCGGTAGGCATTTTCCCAACAATCGTCCTGCTGCAATATGGTTTGGCTGAGCGTAATCACTCGTTCCCAGGCGGCCTGTTCGGCCAGCCATTGGGCCAGCCGATCGGCCGCGTGCAGAAAGCGGGCGCGGAGCCGTTCACGCTCTTCGTGGGACCACGTTTCGTAGGGGTAGGCTTGCAGATAGTCGCCTTCGTAGAGGGATACGGCCGTTTCATACACAACCATCGCCTTAGCCACATTTTTAGCAAAAAGATGGTCCCCTTCGTCAATCAGCGCTTCAAATTCGGCCGCATCCAGCCAGATGTCGGCTTCTTCGCGCAGGCCGTAGCGGCTGCCATCGCGCACCACAAAGGCCGACGGCGCGTTACGCTTGCGGTCTGGCTCTAGCACCGAGCACATGGCGCTGAAAGCGATCTTGAAGTCGCGCACCGCCCCGTCTGGGTCCAGCTCTGGCCAGAGCATTTCGGCAATCTGGTCGCGGTGCAGCAACGTGCCGCGATAGGTGAGCAGCAGCTGGAGCAGCTGGCGCGCCTTTTTGCGCCGCCATGCCCGGCTGGGCAGCTCCTCGCTGCCTTGCCAGATGCGGAATGGGCCTAACGTTTGGATGCGCAGCTGGAAGCCAGGATGCAGTTCAACCTGCGCCAGACCCAGCTGTGTCAGAATCGCTTCGGCGATGGTAGCCTGGATGTTTTGGTCGCGGGCAAACAGCAGCAAGGGTACCAGGGCGCGCGGATCGGGCGGCCCCAGCAGCGTGCGCCGCTGAAAGAGAAATTCGTATTGGTGCTGGCTGATCAGCGGCAGCAAATCTTCCAAATCGCGCTTGAGACGGGCGTCATCATCGGTTTTGTGCCAGAGCAGGCAGCGCCAGAGGCGTGCGGCCGTTTCGCCAAAAATATCGCTGCAATCCCGAAAACCCGTGGTTGCCTGGGCCAGCCACTCGTTGGCTTCTTGGACCATGCCCAACAGCGTGTAGGTGGCTCCCAATGTCAGACGGATGCCCATCTCGACCCACTCGTCGCCAAACAGCCGGGCCAGGGCGATGCCTTCGCGGGCATAGTTCAGCGCCGTTTCGTGATCTCCAGGGAAGCCGTAAGCGCGGCACAGGCCCCAAAACGCTTCCACTTTCAGGCGGGGTACATCCATCTGTTCGCTGAGGGCAACGGCTTGCTGGAACGATTGGCGTGCCTGTTCGTAGTTGGCCTCATTGGTGTGTAGCATCCAGGCGTGGCCCTGGCGCATAAAACCAACGGCCGTAATAAACTGCGAATTGAGCTCCTGGCCACGCTGAATGCCAGCAACGGCCGTTTGCAATGCCATTTCCGCTTCTCCCTGGTAAGAGAGGATCAGGGAGAGCAGCAGCAGCGTCTCGCGGTGGGCGCGCGGGCGCAGCACGGGCGAGTGCGCTTCGATGTCTAGCTGGGCTTCCAGCATCTCCCTCGCTTCGGCCAGACGGCCCGTGCGCAGCAGCATCCGCACGGGCAGCTCGGCCGGTTCCGGCCCCTGGTCGCGCAGGTGTCGTGCCTGGACCTGGTAGTTTTCGGCCTCGCGCAGGCGGCCCTGGTTGAGCAGATTTTCGGCCAGCAGCTCCAGTAGCCGGGCCTGGCTTTCACGGTCATCCTGCCCATCGGAGAGGCGCAGGGCTTCTTGCAGCAGCTCCTCGCCCTTGGTCGCGTTGACCGTGTCCAGGTAAACACGCGCCTGGCCGCGCAGCGCCTGGCCAATGCCCCGGCGATCACCTTTGGCGCGGCTGCGTCGTTCGGCTTGCTGGTACCAGCCCAGCGCTTCGTCAAAGCGGGAATGCAGCCGGGCGATGTCGCCCAGGTAGCCGAGCAGGGCGGGGTAATGGGCCAAAATATCGGGGGGCAAACGGCCGATCCAGCCCGCCAGCGTATCCAATCGGCCCACGCGTACCAACCGACGGCCTAATGTGGTGAGCATTACGGCCGTTCGTTCAAACGCCTCGGCCGCCAGCAAATGAAAAATGGCTTCCTCGTCCTCCCCCTGCTGTTGGTAAATGGTAGCCGCCTGTTCATGCAGGTTTTGCGCCTCTTCTGGAGACAGTTGGGTCAGCAATAAATCGCGGAACAGATGATGGTAGCGCACGTAACCATTCCCCAGATTGACCACAAACAGCCCTTTTTCCAGCAGGTAGCGCAGCAATTGCTGGCTGTCCTGTCGGCGGCGCAGCTGATTGCACAGTGGGGTGGTCATTTCACGCAGAACGGCCGTTTCCCGCAAGAATGCTTGAATATCGTCTGGCTGCTGGTTGAGCACCTCTTGGGCCAGAAACTGGAATAAATCGCTGGCCGTGCCGGAGAGCTGCGTCAGCGCCTGGGCCAACGACGCGCCGCCATCGCGCAGCAGGCGCTGCCAGATGAGGTGCAGGGCAATCGGCCACCCCTCGATGCGGCTTACTACCATCGTGGCCTGCTCCAGCGACAGGGCATGGCCGTAATAATCGCGGAAAAGGGCATCAATTTCTGTCGGAGTAAAGGCCAGCTCTTCCTGGCCAATTTCCAGCACTTGTCCCTTCACGCGCCAGGTCACCAGCGACGGCAGGGTGAGCGGATAGCGGCTGGACAAAATGATGTGCAAATTGTCGGGGGCCAGGCCAATGAGCCGGTCCAAAATGCGGATCGGTTCGCTGCTATCGCTGATCAGGTGCACATCGTCCAGCACCAAAAAGGTGGGCTGGTCCAGCTCGCTGGCCAGTTCGTTGATGAGGCTGTCGATAACGGCCGTCCAGCTGGGCTGCTGCCGTTGCCCCCACGCTTCCAGTGCGGCCAGGGGGGCGTGAGACAGATTGGGTAAGGCAATGCCAAAGCCGTGCAGCAGGTGCAGCAAAAAGGGCTGCGCATCGCCATCTTCGGCTTCCAGCCGGTACCAGACAAAACGGAGCGGTGGCTCGGTTTGCTGTGAGGCCAGGTTGGCCAGTGCCGTGCTTTTCCCGTAGCCGGTACCTGCCTGCACAATCGTCAGGCGGTGGTTTTGTGCGTCCAGCAGCCGCTGGGTGATGCGCGGGCGCGGCAAGGTTTGCCGTGGTGGCCGGGGCGGAACAAGCTTGGTGCGCACGATGATGTTTTGTTGGTACACAATCAATCCTTCAGCCGCAGAAATAGATGGTGCGTGCATTGTAGCCAGCCGCGAACTGTGGGGCAAACTTGGCGGAGGTGTTGATTGGTTTTAGGGGAAAATAAAACGGCCGTTACCTGGAAGAGTAACGGCCGTTTCCAAAATCGCTAGCCTGGTGGGAGGCAGTCACTTTTTGGAGTAACTGCCTCCGCTCATTTTGTGTTTACTGCCACCAACCTGTGTAGGTGCCCGACCCACTCGACGGGACCGAGTAGGTACGATTGCTGCCGCCCTCCCAGATGGTGGTGCCGCCCTGCCGCACGATAAACTTAAACTGGATCGATTGCCCGGCGCTGGTAGTAAACGTGGCTGGCCCGCTCCAGGTGTCGCTGTCTACCCAGTTCAGCGGTACGGCATTGGCGGGGTTCCAGTTGCCTAGCTCCGGCACGTTACCCACCACGTACATATCCTGGCCGTACTGCGTCACGTAGCCATTCACCGTAAAGTTAACCGTCACGCTGCTGCCGCCACCGCCCTGCGGTGCCAGTACCACACCAGGAGTGGTGTTGTCCAGCGTTACCGAGCATTGTCCTGCGCTCACCGTGCAGGTTTTGCCGCTGCCCAGCAAATCAACCAGTACCGTGCCGTTGGCGTAGGGCAGCGACACACCGCTAATGTTGGGCATGTTTAGCATGCGGCTGCCGCCACTGTCGTTGAGGGCAACGAGCACCGCGCTGCTGCCTTGGCCACGCTGGTACGCGTAGGTGCGATCCGCATTGTGGCGGTAGAGAGCAATGTAATCGGCCGGGCTAAAGGTTTGCAACGCTGGGGTAGTCTTACGAACATCGATCAGCGTCTCGTAGAAATCCCACAGGGTAGTGTTGGCGCTGCCGGTCCATTCGCTCGGCGCGGAGCCATCGTAAAAGCCCCAGGCCATGCGCTCGCGGGCGTATTCGGGACGGCCGCCGCCAAATTGGTAGATGCCAAACTCTTGTCCCAGGCCAATCTCGTTGCCGTAGTACATCACCGGCACACACGGCTGGGTAAACATGAGCAGCGCACCCTGTTTCATGTCGGCCAGGTTGTAATTGACCCGGTACGAGAAGCGATCCATGTCGTGGTTGTCTATGAAACAGCCACGCACAAATTCGCTGGGGGAGATGCCGCCCTGGTAGTAGAAGCTGGCCCGGTCGCGCAGGCTGCTGTCTAACGAATCCACGCTGCTGCCGCCGGTGAAAAAGCCAACCATCGCCGCGTTCGCCTCAAAGTCCATTGCTGAATCAATGCGGCCTTGCTGGCGACGAATCATTTCCGGGCCATTATCTAGCCAGATTTCGGCAATGGTAAACGTGTCGCTGTCGCCAATGGTGTCGTTGAACTCGCGCCAGAAGTCGGTGCTGGGGCCAGGGGCGTAGTCCAGACGGTAGCCCGCATGGCCGAGCGTGTTTAGCCAGTAATCGGCCCGGCTGTTGATGACCCAGTTGCGGGCAGCAGCGTTGTCGTTATTGATTTGCGGCAGTTCCAGCACGCCAAAGAAGCTTTTGTTGGTGTCGTTGGAGCCATAAACGGTGTAGCTGGCGGAACTGGTGTTGAAGCCGGATGGGAAGGTCACGTTAAATGTGGGATCAGCAGCGGTGCTGCACGCACTGAAGGTATACCAGGCGCTGAACGGCCCGGTGCAGGTGGTGCTGGCGCTGATGAAGTTGCTGCTCTGGTTTGAGGTGTGATTGGGCACAAAGTCCAGAATCACACGGATGTTGCGGTTGGCGGCCTGGGTCACCAGCGTTTGCAGGTCACTTTGGGTGCCAAACACTTCTTCTACGGCCAGCGGGTTGCTGGGATGGTAGCCATGATAGGTGAAGTAGATGTTGCCGTTGGTATTGTAGTTGGCGTCGGTGTAGAAGTTGGGATTGTCGAACACGGGCGAGAGCCAGAGCACGTTGATGCCTAAATCTTGCAGATAGTCTAGCCGGGCAACGACGCCATCCAGGTCGCCACCGTTGTAGGTGAAGCGGTAATCATCCTGCGGATGGGTGGGTAAGGCACCGTGAACGGCGTGGTTGTTATCGCAGTAGCCGCTGGCGGTTTCTGCACAGTAATCATTGTTGCTGGTATCGCCATCGTAAAACCGATCGACAAAGACGTTGTAAATCACTGCACCGCCGATCCAGGAGGGCAGCTGGTTTTCGCCCACGCGGAAGCCAAAGATGCGTGCCTTAGTGGGGTCGGTGACAGGCCAGTCGATGGTGCTGTCGGCGTACTTGGTGTCGCCGCCACCACTGTGCCACGAGGCGATTTTGTAGCGGATGACGGTGTTGGTGGACCAGGGGCCAGCGGTGGCTTTATACCAGAGGGTGTTGTTTTCGACGTGGTCCAGGGTCATGTTGATGGATTGCGTGGTGCCCTGGGCGGCGTGGGTGGTGGGGTTAATGGACGGTTCGCTGCCGTCGGTAGTGAGGTAGAGGCGGGTGTTGGTGACCCAGCCCTGGTAACCGACCTGCACCCAGAAGTCAACGGTGTCGCTGCTGATGGGGGCAGACGGCGCAATGTTGCCGCCGTGATCGACAAAGGCGGCGGCCGCTTCGGCCGATCGAGTTTGCCAGATGAGGCCCACGAGGGCAACCATAAACAGGGCGCGAAACGCCACGGAACCAAACAGTTTGCGTGCGAAATGCATCAGGAAAGTCCTCCAATTGTGAAAGTGGGTGGGTTGACCTACTGCGCCTGATGGGCGGCAGGCCGTCGTTGATAAAGCTCGCGAGAGGGTTGGTTGTGCGCTACGAAGTTTGTGCGGCCAGGTCCGTTTGCAGAAGCTGTACGGCCGTTTCCATCAAATCAATTAGCTGCTGCCGTTGGTCGGGGGTGAGCCCGGCTAAACGACGTTGGATTGAGGCCTCGTGCAGCTGGTGCGCCTGCGCCAGTTTGGCTTGCCCCGCTGGCGTGAGCGAGATGCGTACCAGGCGCTGGTCGCGCTCATCGCTGCCAATCTGGATCAGGCCGCTTTTGCCGAGTCGCTGTACCAGACGGGTGACATTGCCGCGGGTACACAACAGTTTATCGGCCAGTTCTGTTACGGTAAGGTTGTTGGCTTCGGCATTGGCAAGGGTGCGAAGAAAGTTATACTGCGTGGTGGTCAGATCGATTTGTTTGAACGTTTGCCGGTCGCCGTCATCAAGCAAAACAAAAACAGTGAGAAATTGACGATACAGGGTTTCATCCAGTGAACGATCAGTCATTTTAGCTTACTCTGGGATGTTTGTTGACTAGTCAACAAACTGGTTGACAGAATAACAGGAAGTACGGCCGTTGTCAAGACCAACGGCCGTGCTTGCCATAGTACCTTTTATTTGACGATTGAAGGTAGATAGACGTGATTGGAGCAGGTGGCCAGGGTAACGGCCGTTTGCCCCTGATGCGCCTGGTTAAATGATGTCATGGCTGATTTGCTGTTGCTCCAACTGCCGTTGCCATCGACGCCAGAGTAGCTCCAGGTCCAGGCCCCGGCGTAGCCGTTGTTGTAGATGCCGTTCAGCAGCCCACTGAGCGTGGTTCCCGTGTCGATGGCGTTGGCTGGAAACTCGCCCACGATGGTGGGTTTGTCCAGACTCGCATCGGCGACGCTGTTGACCAGCGGGGAGTAAGACCACCAGATGCCATCGCCGTTCATCCAGCCGTAGTAGTGAATCTGGTAAAAGTCCAGCGTGCCGTTGGCGGCATAGGGCGACAGGGCGGCATCGTCCCAAACGTTGCCTGTGGCCCCCAGAGCGGTATCGCTGTTCCATTTAAGGGCGGCACTGCCGACGGTGACCATCTGGCTGCTGTGTTGGTGAATCGCAGAAGAAAGTTCGGCGACAAAGCGCTGCATTTGGGCCAGGGTGACGGGTTGCACCGCACGGCCGTCTAAAGCATCCAAATCGGTAATGATCCACTCTGGCTCATTGATGATTTCCCAGCCAAGCACGTTGGGGTGGGTGCCAATCGTGTAACCACCCACCGGATAAGCCAGCATGGGCAGCAGAGCGTTGTTGATAAAACCCTGGCGGTCGGTGCTGTTGGTGATGAGGTTCCCGTGCATGCCTGCGTGTTGGCCAGTGCTCCAGGAATCAGCCGTGCCATCGGCAAAGACCATGGAAAAGTCCCACAGGGTAAAAACGATGTAAATGTTGTGTTTTTGGGCCAGCTGGATGGCGCTGGCCATGCTGGGCAGGAAGTTGGCATCCAGCCCGGTGACGCTGCCGCCGCTGTTGGCATTAAACTCTGGCGCGCCACGGCCGTCGGTGAACAGCCACCAGCGCACGGAGTTCACACCTGCGCTGGCCAGATCGGCAAACATGGCGCCGGTTTGGCTGGCGCTGTAGGTGTGCTGGTTCCATTCTTCCACGGTGGCAAAGTCCGCCCCAAAACCGCCGTTTTGCCAGGGAATGTTGACTCCTGAGAAGAACCATTGGCCGCAGCCGTACTGAAGCAGGGTATCGACGCTGGTTTCTTCGGCTAAAACGGGGGTGGAGTGGGTTTGGTGGAAAATGAGGAGGGTAAGGAGGGAAACGGCCGTTCCCCAAAGTAATACAGACAACTTCACACTTAATTTCATACAAGCTCCTTGTTATGTCAGGGCCAGGCTGACGGCCTGGTCCAAAGTCAGGTCTCCCCCTTCTTGCCAGAGGCGGGTAAACGCTTCTTCCCCTAGCAGATTAAAAATCTGATTGATTCTGTTGGCCGCTTCTGCCTGCTGTCGGGAGGTAGAAGCGGCAACTACATCACAACTATCCACAAACATGCACATCGTGGCAAACATTTAGCGATCATGAGCGCTAGCTGCTCTAGAGGGTGATGAGCTAGGCCGGCTTAGGCTGGCATAGGGAACTAAATCGGGCAGTAGTAGTTTCCATCATTACAACCATGGGAATAGGGGTTTCGCTTGGCTGGGTTGGTCGGTGGCGGTGGTAACGGCGATGAGAGGCGTAGGTTTGTTGGTTTGGCAGGCGGCGAAAACGGTCGTTCCCAGCATCATAATCTAGATAAATTTCGTGTAGATGATTTTGAAGTTCATGATTTTGCTACTGTCGAACATCGAAAAAGGCTTTGTCATTTGTCTGTCGCACTGGCGATGAGGTTGAGCGATTCATTTTCTACTTCAAGTTTCCACAGTTCCGCACGACCAAAATTGAAATAAACGGCCGTTAATCTACCTATACCACAAAAGCGGCAAAGCATCCGCGAAGCTGCCCTGATGAACATGCTCAGCCCCAACGCCTACATTTTTTGGAGCACCATCGCTGGCCCCATTTTCCTGGAAGGGTGGCGGCAAGCGCCGTCGCACGGGCTGGCGTTTATGTTGGGCTTTTACGGCGCGCTAATTGGCGGGTTTATGAGCTTTGTGGTGCTGTTTGGCATCCTGGGGCAGGCCAGCCCGCGACTGAACCGGGTGTTGGGCTTTGTTTCGGCCGTGGCGCTGTTTGGCTTTGGCCTGTATCAAATCTGGCTCGGTGCGCAGCGATTTTTCTAGCGTCATTTCCCCGGAAACTTTTTGGGTTAGCTCTGGTGTAGTTTCCGGGGAAATTTAGGGAATGGTCACTCTGTTGGCACAGCAAGTACGGCCGTTTCGCAGTAACAGCTTTCCTCTTGCACCAATACGCTGAGGTAACGGCCGTCGTATGACCACTGCGGATCGCGTACCAGCTGGCCACCGTCGAAAGTGAGGGGAGTGGTACGGCCGTTTGCCACATTGAGCAGCGTCAAATTCCCATCGTATGCCCGATAAAGCAAATGGGTGCCATCTGGCGACCAGAAGAGATCGCCTGACGGCACTGGTAGTGACCACAAATTGACGCCGTTTTCCAGATCGACAACGGCTAAATTCGTTGGCGCAGATTGCGAGGAATTTGTTGTGGTGAAAAAGGCCAGGTAGTGGCTGTCGGGTGAAAACGAGAAAAAAGGCAAAAGACTCGACCATGAATGACCAACCGCAAGTGTTGGTGCTTCCAGCAAAATCTGGTCAAAGGGCTCTTGCCGCAGCTGCATTGTGGGGCCAGATTCGCTGGGAATGACGCTGGCTAAATAACGGCCGTTAGGGGAGAAACGGCCGTAAAGTCCATCGGGCACAAGCAGCGTCAGCTCATCTGTTTCTACGTCCCAAAGCTGAAGATCGGACATGGGTGGCAGGTTGTAAAATTCTTCATCATCCTCCATCACGCCTCTTTCGCCAACCATCACAAGCATCTTGTTTGTTTGAGGCAGCCAATCCTGAAAACTGGAATTGTAACTGTTTTGAAATGGGTGCTGGTCGTTTTCGCCTAGTCGCAGAAAGCCAACATTGGGACCTGACTCATAACCTTGGACATAATCTCCCTGCGGGTCAGTTGATAGAAAACCAACGTTGCGATAGTTTGTGCCCATGCCAAAAGTTGTAGCCACGTAATTCTCTGTGACGTCTTGAATTGATCCCAATGATCCTGAAGCTAAACTCTTTTCTGTGTGCATATCAAACATGACCGCAAATTCACAGCCTGTACCGCACAGACCTCCAATCACGACTGTGCTGTTGTTCATCCAATCAATTGGAAAAATAGTCCAGCTAATCTCTGAATCAAAAACCCTTCCAAAGAAACTCGTAGTCTCAAAAACCCATAGTTGATTGAAAAAATAATTTTCTTCTGGATTGCTGCCAGAAAGCAGAAGACGTGTCCCATTTGGATTCCAGGAGAAAGCCGCCGAATAATCGCAATGATATTCTGGAGGGGTAATATTTGTCTTTTCAAAATTGGGGGCTTCTGCATAAAAAAGAGCTTCAGGATAAATATCTTCAAATGAGAAATGATCGCATCGGTTGATTAAAAGTCCGTTTTTGACTGGCGACCAGGAAACTTCTGTACTGTCAAAAGTTGCTATCCGTGCAAATTCATTGTTCCAAACCAAATTTGGGAAGGGTGTTGTGGTTGGTATGGGGGCACGCGTCCAGGCAGCCAGGGTTGCTGTATTGGTTGGCATGGGGGAAGCAACTGGCTCTGGTGTACTTGTGGGCGGTATGGGGGTCGTGGTGGGCGTGGCTGACGGCCGTTCCACTGAAACCGTCACAACTTCTGCCAGTGGAGTGGGCGGCGTGGGTTCGTTGGTTTGGCAGGCGGTGAGACCAAAAACGGCCGTTCCCAACCCCAAAATGCACAACAAAATGGCAAAAGTTTTAAACTGGATTTGAGAGCTTCTTTGTTTCATCATCAGAATTGCCTGGTGTTACGGTATAATACCTCGAATTATTTGCTACTAATGAAAGAGATGTATTCTTTATGCCTGACTGGAGCAGATTTGTACCTTATGACTTTGAATATGATTTTGAAAAGGATAAGCTGTCTGCCCACAGCATACAATTTTCCGAGGCAGTAGAGTGCTTTTTCTCAAATTACCAGGTCCGCCGGAACAAATCGTTTAAGGATCGCTTTCAACTGATTGGTACAACAGTAGGCGGCCGTCGCCTAAAGATCATTTTCCAACTTAAAAGCAATGATGTTGTCCGAATCATAACAGGTTGGCCCATATGAAGAAGAAAAATCAGCTAACAGAAGAAGAGATTGATGAACTGGTTATTTCTCAAGCAGATGATGACAATGCCTGGGAAGAATTTGTCACAGTTGACCAAGAGTTGGCGACAACTTTATCCTTGCCACCCGAGTTAGCCTCGCGCGCTGCGTTTTTTGCCCAGCTTCACAAAATGTCCGTAGCGGCCTGGTTACAAAGAATTGTTCAAGAGCGTCTTGCTTTTGAAGAATCTGCTTTTGCCGGTTTGAAGCAGGTTATGGAAGAAAAATCCACCTACAAAACTTCTTAAGATTTGTTACTCTTCAGCTGCACTGGCAATTAAGGTCAGCGATTCAGCTTCTACTGAAAATTTCCACAGTTCCGCACGACCAAAATTGAAATAAACGGCCGTTGAATCGGGCAGCCAGGCGAAGTTGCGAAAGCCGTCGGTGCCGACGGCCGTTTGCAGCAAAATCGGCACGCCATATTCCGCCTGCCAGAGATAGAGGTAGCTTTGGTTCGCGACCTCATCCACGGTGCTGTAAATGAAAAAACGGCCGTCTTCGCTCCACTTTCCCTCATCAACCTTAAACAAACCTGGCTCCACAAACACTTGCACGTCAGCGCCATCGAGCGGCCAGTAGACGAGCTGGGTTTGTCCGTCGGCCATGCGTTCCTGCACCACTGGTCCACCGCCAGGCCGCCAGTCCACCATGAAGCTGTTGGGACGTTGACCGTAGGAACGGCCGTTGAAATCAATGATCTGCAAAACGGTGAAGAAATCATCATTTTCCAGGTAGAAGCCGAGGTGCTTTTCGTCGGGCGACAGTTCGGGAAATTCCATGCCGCTAAAATTTTCATCTTCACCGATTTGCCAAACTGTTCTTACCTCACCTGTGTTTGCATCAAACTGTTGGATGCTTTTATTGACTGGGTCTTCATGGGGACAGCCATCTGCGCACCCATAATTGATGAAACTCTGCGCATCATCAGCGAAAACAATGCGTCCCATTGTGGTAAATGATATTCTCCAAAGGAAATTCCCCTCGTAGTCAAACTTACTTACGACTTCACAAGGGGCACCGCAGTGATCAAAAGTAAAGAATCCATCTGGCAAAGTTTTGCGGACATTAAAGTTGTAAACATCATATGCGTCTACCAAATAAGTAAAATCGTTTACTTGAAGGTCAGCCAGATAAAGCCTGCCCTCCCATGCGAATTCATCGTCAACAGTCAGGAAAATGAAGCCTGAGCTATCGGGCTTCCAGGCCATAAACCGCAAACGAGGAAAGTAAGGTGGCGCAGGAAAGTTGTCTACCAGATTACTCATTGAGACACTTTCGTTGGTTTCAAGATTGAAAAGTTTGAAGTCTTGTATCCTATCTTGGAACTGTTGCACGCTGTAGATGATTTTGCTGCCGTCGGAGGACCATTCCGCAAAGCTCACAAAATGATCGATTTCCTGAAAATTGGCCGAAGCTTGTGGGTTCTCGACTAGCAGCTTGCCATCCAAGATCATAAATAACTGACCTGAACTGCTTAAAGACCATCTGGAAATTCCATCTGTTGTGATTGGAACTGGCGTGTGTGTCGGTGTTGGTCCCGGTGTTCGCGAGGGATGTGCTGTTGGAATTACGATTACCTGTCGTGTCTGTGTTGCTGTAGGTACGGCCGTTTCCGTTGCCACAATCGTCGGGGTAGGGATGTGGCTGGTAACCACCGCCAACGGCGTGGGTGTAGCTGGTTCGCTGGGCTGGCAGGCAGTGAGTACGGCCGTTCCCAACCCCACAATCAACAATATTTTCGCGTAGACAGTCAGATGTTTCATGCGTCCCCTCTGCGGCCCGGATGTGGCTAAATTTTAGCATATCCCCGGCTTTTTTTGTTTGCCCAAAACAAGCTTCCTACAGGAGGGAATCATGACCAGATTCTATATCTGGATACATTGAAAACGGCCGTTGCCACGAGTAAATTTGTGCTAAAACAATCAAAAAACTGGCATGTAAACGGTGTGCGCCAGAGCGCGGCGCCCTGGTTGTGAGAATAAAAAATAATGACAAAAAGCAATCTAACGTATTTAGTAAGGCAAACATTTAAAGAGTGGCAAGAAGATAATGCGTCCCGGTTGGCGGCGGCGCTAGCGTATTACACCATTTTTTCGATTCCGCCGCTGCTCATTATTGCCATCGCTATTGCTGCCCAGATTTTTGATCAAACGGCCGTACAGCAGCAAATCACCAATCAAATGCAAGGCCTGATTGGCGATTCTGGGGCGCAGGTGGTTGAGGCCATTCTGGAAAATAGCGGTCAGGCGGGTGAAAGTGTGCTGGCGACTATCATCAGCGTGGTGACGCTGCTGCTGGGTGCCTCTGGAGTGTTTGGCGAGCTGCACAGCACGCTCAACGCCATCTGGGAAGTACAGGCGCGGCCAGGACGGGGCATTCTGGGCACCATCAAAGACCGCTTTTTCTCCTTCACGATGGTCCTCGGCGTAGGCTTTTTGCTCCTGGTTTCGCTGGTTGTTAGCGCCGGGCTGGCGGCGGTGAACGAATTTATTACCGGAGCTTTGCCGGGCCTGGTGATTCTGGCGCAGGCCATCAATTTCCTCGTTTCCTTTGGCATCATCACGGTGCTGTTTGCGCTGGTTTTTAAGGTCGTACCTGATGTGCGCATTGCCTGGCGTGATGTGTGGGTGGGGGCCGTGGTAACGGCGTTTTTGTTTACCATTGGTAAATTTGCCATTGGTCTTTATTTGGGCAACAGCGCACCTGGCTCTACTTATGGTGCGGCCGGATCGCTAATTGTGTTGCTGCTGTGGGTCTATTATTCAGCGCAGATTCTTTTCCTGGGGGCCGAGTTTACCCAGGTTTATGCCAACAAGTTTGGTTCGCACATCGTGGCCGATGCGGATGCGATTCCCATGACGGCGGAAGCATTTCTCTTGCCCAAAGCGATGACTGAACAGGCAACGGCCGTTTCTGTTTCTACGCCACAACCCGTACAATCTCCCGCAATTCATACACCCATTCGCCGCACGGTGACGCGTAACGGCCGTTTGTCGCCAACCTGGCAATCTGTGGCCGATGGGGTAAACATTTTTCATCATTACACCGTGCAAATCCTGGCCGCTTTGCTGGCCATCTGGCAATTCGCAACCGGGCCATTGACTCGTCAACAGGAGATTTCGACAAGACAATCGTAGCTTGAACTGCTAACATGCTGGCAACCATGAACGACACCAACACAACGACATCCCTGGCCGAACAGCCAGAAGAAAAAGAAAAACATTTTTTATTGGGCCTGGCCCTGGCCGCAGGTCGCGGTTTTTGGTCCGTGCTGCGTGCGGGCGAGCGGCTGCTGCGTCAGCCTCGCCTCGCCTGGGAATATTCGGTTCTAGAATCTGGCAGCGAGGCCGAGATTGAAGCCCACGCCCTGAAAATTGCGGTGACCAACGTCAAACATTGCATCGAGCCGCGCCTGTTACTGAACGGGCAAGAAAAGCTGGTGCTGTGTGCCGGGGTACGCAACTTTCGCGAGCCGTGGGCGCGGGACTTTGGCTTTGCCACCTTTGGCCTGATGGCTTTGGGCGAGGTGCAGGTGGTACGCGACTGCCTGGAAGCATTTTTACTCTACCAGCGCGTGTCGGGGCAGTTTCCCGTCAAGCTGCACTCCACCAACGTGGTGGAGCGGTACCTGCATTCGCTGCTGAAGCGCCAGCAGCCCATCGACAAGCCGCTGCGCCCCAAATATCTGACGGCGCACCGGACCATTTCATTGGACGGCAACAGCTTGCTGGTGATTGCCGCCCTGCATTACGCCGAATTAACCGACGATTACGATTTCATTCAGACGCATTGGGATGGCTTATGCCGGGCAATCACCTGGCTGGAGGAACATGCGCGCGGTGAGGACGGTTTGCTGTACCAGGGCGCGTACACCGATTGGGCGGACAGCGTGGGCCGCACTGGGCGCATTTTGTACACCAACGTGCTGTACTGGAAAGCCGTATCTGGTCTGGCCGAGGCGTCAGTGCGGTTGGCGGATGCAGAAACGCAGCAGTTTTGGCAAGACAAAGCTGCACGGCTGCACGCGGCAATTCAGGAACATTTTTGGCGGGAGGAACAGGGTTACTTCATCACCAGTGACCAGTTCCACAATTTAAGCAGCAGCGGCAATACGCTGGCTGTGGCCTGGGGGCTGGCTTCTGAGGCGCAGTCGCACGCCATTTTAGATGCAATGGAGCGCATCGGGATGGCCGATCCGGTGCCGACGCAGGTGGTGAGCTACGGTTACCGGCGGCGCGATGTGGCGGTGGAAAATCATCTGGCGCGGATTCCACATTACCATACCAATGCAGCTTGGCTGTGGTTGGGCGGATGGCATACCATTGCCCTGGCCCGCATGGGCCGTCAGGCCGAAGCTGAAGAGCTGCTGCGGCGCATGAGCAAGGCAATTGTGCAAGACGGGGTGGTGCATGAGGTGTATGGCAAAGACGGCCGTTACCTTTCCACCTTCCTCTACACCTCCGAAGCGCCGCTAACCTGGAACGCCAGTATGGTGATTTACGCATTCTCGGTCTGCAAAGAGAGAATGTTTACTTTCAATAAACGACGGTAAGACGGTCTGGTTTGCCAGCCAGTCAATCATTCACGCGAGAACAAAAAATTAAGGAATAATCCATGCATATCGCTCATTTCACCAATACTTACCATCCGGTCACCAGCGGCGTTGTCCGCTCGGTGAGTAGTTTCCGCCAGGCGCTGACGGCGCTGGGGCACAACGTATTCATTTTTGCCCAAACCGACCGTGCCTATGAGGATACCGAACCCTTCGTATTCCGCTATCCGGCAGTGCAGCTGCCACTGCAAGAGTATCCGCTCACCATCCCGGTCTCCAATTTTGTGGACACCCTGCTGCCGTCGTTGAAGCTGGACGTCATCCATGCGCATCACCCGGCGTTGCTGGGGCAGGTGGCGGCAAAAAAGGCTAATGCGCTGGATGTGCCGCTGGTGTTTACCCACCACACGCGCTATCGCGAGTACAGCCATTACGCGTTTGCCCTGCCGCAGGGGCTGGCCAAGCAGGTGATTGAGCGCTGGATTGGTGATTACATGAGCCACTGCCAGCATGTGGTGGTACCCAGCGAAAGCATCAAGGAGATTTTGACGGAGACGTATGGCGTGACACAGGGGATTTCGGTGCTGCCAACGGGTATTGATGTGGCCCAGTACCAGAAAGCTGAGGCGGGTAACATCCGTCAGCAGCGTGGCTGGGCCGAGGACGACACGATACTGATTTCGGTGGGTCGTTTGGCCAAAGAGAAAAATTTTGAGACGTTGATTACGGCCGTTGCGCCCGTCATTCAAAAACACCCGCACGTGCGATTGGTGATCCTGGGTGAAGGCGAAGAACGTGCCGGACTGGAAGCGCTGGCTGAGGAGCTCGGCGTGGCTGAACGGGTCAATCTCATTGGCACGATACCGTTTGATGAGGTGCCCAATTATCTAAAAGCAGCCGATATCTTCTGCTTTGCTTCGGTGACAGAGACGCAAGGGTTGGTGACGCTGGAAGCGATGGCCACCGGCCTGCCCGTCGTGGCGGTGGACGCCACCGGCACCCGCGATGCGGTTCATGATGGCCAGGAAGGTTTGTTGACGCCCAATGAACCCGAACCGCTCACCGCTGCGCTGGAAAAGATGATAGAAGACGCCGAAATGCGGCAAAAGATGGCCGAAACGGCCGTTCACAAAGCGTACGAGTTTGATATTCAAAAGCTGGCTAAGCGGCTGGTACAGGTGTACGAAGAAGCCATTGAAGCCCGCAAGGCGGGTTTCCACATCCACACCGATGTGCAAAAACCGATTTTCAGCCTGGATTGGCGTCAGCTGTTGGATGTAGACACAGGATCATAATATTTAACGAATTGTATCGAGTAAAGGAGTATATTATGTTGGCATCTTTGCGTATTTTGCCAAATTTGGTCAGTCCCAAGTATTGGAAAGAGATGGGGGCTCAAATAAAACTAGTCGGGCAGTTGATGAAAGACGGCCGTGTGCCGCTCTACGCCAAATCATTGCCAGTTGTGGTGGCGATCTATCTACTTTCGCCGCTGGACCTGATCCCGGGTTTTCTGCCGGTGATTGGTCAGCTGGATGATTTTGGCCTGCTGCTGATGGCCTTGTCTGCCTTTATCCGCCTGGCACCTGATGAGGTGGTCAAGGAGTATTTGCCTCAGGGGAGCGCGCTCAGCGCGTAAGCTCGAAATGCTAGTACATTTTCAAAAAGGAAACGATTGAATGGTCAAGGTAAAAAAATCTAAAAAGTCGAATTTTCAGCCCGGCATGGGGGCTGTGCCTCACGAGAAAGGCGTTACGTTTCGCGTGTGGGCTCCCTTTGCCGAGAAGCTGTTTGTGATGGGTACGTTTAACGATTGGTCGGAAACGGCCGTTCCTCTTCAGCCAGAAGGGGATGGGTATTGGGCTGTTGATGTGCCCAAGGCCAAGCCCGGTGATGAATACAAATACCTCATCCATAATGGCGAAACCAAGCTGGCGCGGCTGGACCCTTACGCCCGCCAGGTGACCAGTTCCGTGGGCAACAGCGTGGTGCACAACCCCGATTTTGATTGGGGTGACAGTGACGTGTTTGAGATTCCTGCCTGGAATGAGTTGGTCATCTATGAAATGCATGTCGGCACTTTCAATGATCTCAAGGAAGATGCCCCCGGTACGTTCCAGTCGGCCCGCAAAAAGCTGGGCTATTTGCGGGATTTGGGCATCAACGTGGTGCAAATCATGCCGCCGATGGAGTTCCCTGGCGGAATTTCTTGGGGCTACAATGCATCGCTGCCTTTCGCCATCGAAACCGATTACGGTGGGCCGCAGGCGTTTAAAGCGTTTGTGAAGGCCGCTCACGAGCACGGCATCGCTGTGATTTTGGACGTGGTGTACAACCATCTCGGTCCAAGCGACCTCGATTTGTGGCAGTTTGACGGCTGGAGTGAAAACGAGGGCGGTGGTGTCTACTTTTACAACGACGGCCGTGCCGAAACACCCTGGGGTGCGACTCGGCCCGATTACGGCCGTCCTGAAGTGCGCCAATACCTGCGCGACAACGCCCTGATGTGGCTGGATGAATACCGCGTAGATGGCTTGCGCTGGGATGCCACCGCCTACATTCGTAATGTGCATGGCAATGACCAGGACCCGGCTGGTGAACTACCCGAAGGGTGGAGCTTTATGCAGTGGATCAACGAAGAGATTCAGGCTAAAGCACCAAACAAGCTCACCATCGCCGAGGATTTACGTGGCAACGAATGGATCGTGAAGGGGACTGGCGCGGGCGGTGCGGGCTTTGGCAGCCAGTGGGACAGCAATTTTGTCCATCCCGTTCGCGGCGCGGTCATCACCAACGACGATGCGTTCCGCGACCTCAATGCAGTCTGTGAGGCGCTTAAGTTCCGCTATGACGGTGACGCCTTTAAGCGCGTGGTGTATACCGAATCCCACGACGAGGTGGCCAATGGCAAAGCACGCGTGCCGGAAGAGATCTGGCCGGGCAATGGTTTGAGCTGGTTTTCCAAGAAGCGCTCTACGCTGGGCGCGGCCTGCGTGTTTACCGCCCCAGGCATCCCCATGATTTTTCAGGGGCAGGAGTTTTTGGAAGACAAATGGTTTGACGATACGGACCCGCTGGATTGGGATCGCGCCAAGGCGCTTAAAGGGATTGTGCAGATGTACGCTGATCTGGCGCACCTGCGTCGTAACAGCGGTGGGGTAACGGCGGGACTCATGGGCCAAAATGTCGATACATTCCATGTGGACCACGATAACAAGGTGCTGGCTTTCCATCGCTGGAATGAAGGTGGCCCTGGCGACAGCGTGGTGGTGGTGCTCAACTTTGCCAACCAGACGCTCCAGGATTATGCAGTGGCTTTCCCCGCCGAAGGTGAGTGGCAGTTGCGCTTCGACAGCCATTTTGCCGGATACGATGACTCTTTTGAAGGGCAGGTGAGCGGTAATGCAACGGCCGTTGCTACCGAAGGTGGTAATGTTGGCCAGATCGCCATCGCCCCGTACAGCGCCCTCATCTATTCTCAGTAAACAAAATTGAGTAACCGTTAAAACAAAAAAGGCGTCCCGACTTTTGCCGGGACGCCTTTTTTAATTTTAGCTGCCAAAAATTAGGCGTGTTTCAATTCAAGTTTGTCTTCATTGCGTAGTTTGAAGGCCAGATAGATGAGCAGCCCACCAAACAGAATGGCGTATGTGCCGATCATCCAGACCAGGGCCAACGCTCCAGCGCTGGGGAAAACAATCAGGCCAACACCGAGGAAGATGGAGATGAGTCCGCTTAAACCGAGCGCCCATTCGCCGTCAATTTCCTCACGCAGGCGGATAGCGGCAACTAACTCTAGCACACCCGTGATAATGGCCCAGGCCGCGATGAAGTAGAGCAGCAATACGGCCGTAATCCCCGGATAAACGAGCGTCAGCACACCGGCCAGAATGCCAACTACACCTTCCAGCGCGGTGACCCACCAACGGCCGTTTTCCTCGCGGTGGCTAAATCCAGCAACCAGGCTGGCAACGCCATCAATCAGCACATAGACCCCAAACAAAATGACCAGTGCGCCTAACGTCAGGCCGGGCCAGATAAACGCCAGGATACCAAAAATTACGGCAGCAGCGCCGCGCAGGGCCAGCAGCCACCAATAACGTGAAAGCGAACGAAGCATGATGTTCCTCCTTATGCTTATTCTTGTCGGAATTTCGAAATAGATTGATGCTGCCAGAATACCAGCGGCACGCCTGCATTTCGATGCATCGAGGTACAACAGAGGATATGGAGGGGGATATATTTTGCGTCAGGTTACTTTGAGGTCGCGTGAGGTAGCCAGTAGACTGGCGAGCCGTTTGCTCAGGCTTTTCAATTCTGGTGTCAGGTCTTCATAGTCTGCCTCGTTGACCTTCATCAGCATCGTCTGGAACCTGTCGTCTAGATCGTTTAGCTGGACAGCCGTTCCTTCCTTTTGCACATACCAGCTGTAAACTTGCCCCAAGATCACTTCCAGCGCCGCAGCCAGGGGTGGGGCAATTAGCAAGCCCCAAAAGCCAACGGCCTCCAGCAGCGGGATTACCAGCAAAATCGTGAGCAAAAAGCTGCGCCGACCTCGTGCTTTGGGCCACAATCTAGGCTCCACCACAAATTCCAGCACCAGAAACAGGGCAAAGGTGTACAGCGCTGCGCCAATGCCCAACGGCACACTTTGCAAACTACCCAACAGCAGCGCCACCGTGCTAATCAGCACGCCGCCGAAGAGGGGCACAAAGGCCAGCAGGCTGCCCGCCAAAGCCAGCAACAAAGGAAAATCTAGCCGAGCGATGGCCGCCCCAGCGCCCAGAAAAAGCGCGGCGAGAATACTTTGCGCCCCCTGGCTGCGCATGTAGCTGCCCACGGCATATTCAATTTGCCGCCAGCTGTCGCGGGCTGTGGCCCGCCGCCGTGGCGGCAGCAGGGAGAGCCACAGCCGTTCAAAGCGGTACTGATCGGCGCTCCAATAAACGCTGAGGGCCAGCAGCAGCAGTACACCACCAGCCGCTGTTAAAATGTTTTGCGTTAACAGCACCACAGACGGCAGCATTTCACCCAAATCAGACTCTTCTACATGGAGAAAGGGGATGGTGCTGTCTAGCCAGGAAGCGGCCGTTTGCTGCCAGGCGCTGCCGTCTTGCCACGTGCGGTAAACGGATTCGTACTCGATGACGGCCCGATTGGCCAAAATGTTGAGCTCCATGAACAGGTTGTCGCTGAGCAGCACAAAGAGCAGCACCAATGCGCCAATGCCAACCACGTACAGCAGCAGCTGGGCACCCACACGCGACAACCCTGTAGCAGTGAGGCGGTTTACAAACGGCCGTATCGTTGCCGCGGTAAATAAGGAGAGGGCAAATAGCAGCACCACCAGTCGGAACTGCCACAGGATTTGTAAGCCCAGCAGGGTGGCCAGGATAACGGCCGTATAAATCATTAATCGCTTCATCGCTGCCCACCTCCTTGTGCGGCCAGCAAACTTTCCAGGTCTAGCGCCAAAGCTTCTAACTCATCTTCCACAAAGTCAGACACAGCCGAGGGCACCCCTTCTTTGGTGCGGACCTGGCTGCGTACATCCTGCACCAGCTGGTTTGTTTCGTAGCGCAGCACGCTTAGCCGGTCACGGCCTGGTTCTTCTTGCTCCAGGCTTTCATGGGACAGCAAGTAACGATCGAGCAGCAGCTGAATGACCCCCGCCAGCGGCAACGCGATGAGCGCACCAAGGACGCCGTACAGGGAACCAAATGCCAGCAAAGCCAACAAGGAGACTAACGGCCGTATTCCAATCGTCTGGCTCATCACGCGGGGCACCAAGAGGCTGTTCTCTAGCTGCTGGATGATGGTCGTGGCCACCACCACCCACAGCGCCGTGGCTGGCGAAACAGAAAGGCCAATGATGAAAGCGGGCACAGCGCCCAAAAACGGTCCCACAATCGGCACCGCTTCCAGCAGCCCGGCAAAAATGGCCAGCAGCAGGGCGTGGGGTAGTCCAATGAGCAGGTAGGCTACAAAAGCCAGGGCACCAATGATCAGGCAAAGCAGCCCCTGGCCTAGCAAATAACCACCCACAGTTTGCTCAATTTTTTGCACCAGCTCACGGGCATCGTTCCGCTTTTTGAGCGGCACCATCATGAAAAGCGCGTTTTTGACGTACTCACCCTCTAGCGTCCAGTAAAAGGTGAAGATAATCACCGCGACCGCCTGGGCGATGCCAATCACCAATTGTTCGCCCTGTGTGGCCTGGGGTGTGACCGGCATTTCCAGTTCGGGCAAGGCCTGGGTGCCGCCTGCTGCTGCGCTGCCCAAATCCGCAGGTAGCAGGCCTAGAAAGCGTTGCACCAGGAGGTTAGTGGATTTGTCCAGGTTTTGATACAGCAGTTGGTAACCTTCGCCCACGCTGCGGCCCAGCGCTGCGCCTTGTTCTACCAAAACAGGTACGGTGGCCCAGATCAGCACGACGACAAAGATAGCGATCAGGCTAAAGATGATGATTAGCCCAACCGGTTTGGCAATGCCGTGTTTTTCCAGCCAGAGTGCGCCAGGGCGAACGGCCGTACTCAAAATAAGCGCCGTCAGCAAAAGCAGCAATATCTCTTGAAAGCGGATGAGCAGCCAGAAGCAGAGCACAACGGCGGCGATGCCCAGTGTCCACCACACTAACTGACGCAAAGGAATTTCTAGAATTTCGAAGCGTGGCATTTAGGTACCTACTCCCGAGCCATTTGGCGGCCCAACCGGAACCAGGCCACCAGCAGTAAAATGAAGGCAAATCCGTAGAGCGCTACAAACGGGATAGCTGGCGGGGCTTCACCGCGCAGCATCACGTCTTGCAGCATCACTGTGCCGTAGGTAGCAGGCAGCAGCCAGGAGACCCAGCGCACCAGCGGTGCCAATCGGTACAGAGCCAGGAAAAAGCCGCTAAAAAAGATGGATGCCAGCAGCGTCAACATGCCATACTGAATGGCCTGACTGTCGCTGTGTGCCGAAAGTGAAATGTTGAAGCCAATGCCCAGCGACGAAAGCAGCAGCGCCAGGATCACCAGACTGTAATTCCACCAGGAACCCAGCTGCGGCATACGCAGGCCCATCACCACCAGCGCGGTCAAAACGGCCGCTAAGCCGCCAACGATGAGCAGATAGCTGGTGTACTTGCCCGACAGCATTTCAAATGCCGACACGGGCGCAGCCCGAAACAGCTCCATGGCTCCACCTAGCTTTTCACGGATGATGCTGAGTCCGGCCAGCGTAATGGCCAGGTGTTGCAGCAGCAGGGCAATCACCGCGGGTATGTAAAAATGCATCGGCTCCATTTGCGCCTGGGTAATGCTGAGCGTCTCGCTCACAAATGGGGTGACCAGTACGGTCGTGTCCATGCCGCGGAACTTTTCCAACAGTCCATCCACCCCTTCCAGCGAGCTTTCGATGTTAGCGGCCGTTTCTTGCCCTTCGGCGATTCTCGTCGTGGTTTCATCTTCGGTGATGGCCGTCACTTCGTCTATCTGGTCTTGCAAGGTTTCCATCTCGTTGAGCAGTTCAGTGGTGGTGCCGGTTTGTCCGCTGGCCTCTTCCACGTTGGCCATCAGGCTGACACCCGCGCCCAGCGCCAATTTTAAGGCATCTAGTTCGCCGTTGAGGGCCACGGCCGAATTATGTGCTTCTTCAATATCGCCCGACGCCAACGCCTCGCGAACGGCCGTTGCTTGCACCTTCGCCTGGCTTACATTTTCTTGCCACTGCCCAGCCTCATCTTGGCTGTTGGCCAGGGCGGTCATCAACACCTGCTGATTGATCGCTTCGGCATAACGCTGGCCCAGCACCCGCACGTACACTTCTTCAAACGGGTCAACTTCCGAGTGATAAAGAGTGAACTTTGACTGTTCATCATTCTCCCAGTCGGCCATGGGATCAATAGGAGTGACCACCACCAAGTCTACCTCGCGATCCCGCAGTTGGCGATCGGCTTCCGCGGCGTCGTGAACGATGCCCGCAAAAGCAATGCTGCTGCCCAACGACGTGGCGTACTCTTCGACCATACTTTCAATTTGGCTGCCCTCGGGCACCACAAACAGGGTGTTTAGCGTACGCGGCGTATCGCGGTAACCAATGCCAAACAGGAGCAAAATCAGAAATGGGCCCAAGATCATGGAAAAGACCAGCCGGGGCTGGTGCAAAATGATCCGGGCTTCTTTGCTCACAAATGAAAAGATGCGGATGAGCATCCGCCAGAGGGAGTTGAAGAAGTTTTTAATCATTGATGTCCTCCGCGACGGCCGTTTCCTGGCGAATTAACTCTACAAAAATGTCGTCATACAGCGGCATGTGTTCGCTGGCCGACTCCACCACAATATCTTGCTCGTGGCACCAGTCCAGCAGCAGCGGCAGGGCCACGCTGGCGTCGTCCACAACAATCTCAATCCCCTGGCCACGCATCCGGGTAACTTTGCTATCTTTTACAAATGGCTGGCTGGCTAATTCTGTGCGCTGCGCTTCCGTGAGAACTTGCGCCGTCTGTAGGTGAATGATGTCTCCACCCATTGCCCGCCGTCTGAGCCCTTCTGGCGTTTCTACCATCAGCAAACGGCCGTTGGCCATTACGCCCACATAGTCGCAGTATGCCGCTTCATTTACATATTGCGTGGTAACAAACATCGTGTGGCCTTCGGCTTTGAGCTGTTGAAAATAATCCCAAAATTTGCGGCGCAGCACGGGATCGATGCCCGTTGTGGGCTCATCCATAAAAATAAGTTTGGGATCATGCACAATAGACGCCGCAAGGCTCAGGCGGCGCTGCATGCCCCCAGATAAATTGCGTACTTTTTTCTTTTCATGGCCGGTAAGTTCTACCAGCTCCAATAAATCTTTGAGGCGCTCATTGCGTTGCAGCGGCACGCCGTAAAGTGACGCCGCAAAATTCAAATTCTCCCAAACGGTTAAATCCGGGTAGAGCACAAACTGCTGCGGCATGTAGCCGATTTTGGCTCTGTCAGCGCGCCGAAACTTTTGTGGCTGGCGGTTCAGCACTTCCACATCGCCGCTGGTCGGCGTGTAGATGCCCAACAGCAGGCGTACGCTTGTTGTTTTGCCGCAGCCGCTGGGACCTATAAATCCAAAAATGACTCCCGCTGGAATTTCTAGATTGAGACCATCAACAATGGTTTTATTATTGATGCTCTTGGTCAGTTCTTGGGCGTAAATAATGTTTTCTTGAGCAGTCATTTCTGACATTGCATAAAGCCCCTTTTGTAAAAAAATACCCCTGCACCAGCGGTGCAGAGGTATCTATTTTTCATGCTTTAACTAAAAAGCTTTGGATTATTAGGACGCGCGGCGCAGAACACCGACGAGAAACAGAAGCACAATGGCTCCAACGGTGGCGACAATCAGTGTCCAGAAGTTGAAACCTGTGTCACCCGGCAGGCCAAGTACGTTGAACAAGAACCCACCAACCAAAGCGCCAACAATACCGACAATGATATTTGCCAGGGCGCCCATTTGAGCATCGCGGCCCATCACCATGCTGGCGATCCAACCTGCTGCTGCACCCAAGATAATCCATAAAATTAAGTTAACTAACATGTTTTGCCTCCTTCGCAAAGTTGATTAAGATGAAATAAAACTCAATTTGTTCTACGTGCTCCATCATACGAAATGACAGGGTCGGTTTCTATGTGTCTGGATATATACGATAGATACAGTTTGTTTATGACCAGTACTGGCCATCCCTTTTAGTGGAGAGTGAACATTGAAAGAGCGCCCGTTAGCCAGGGATGGGGCACAAGAGCATTAATCGTCAACCGAGAGAAAGTAATATAAAATATCAATATGACTCATTTCATGAATGCACTTGCCGGGCGTGGTGTGGCCCATGACCCTCAAACACCGTCGTTGCAGATGGCTGATGTTTCAGTGGCTTATGCCGCTGGCGCCCAAAATGTTTCGGTGACGACCAATGGTGGAAACGGCCGTGTTTATGCCCTGCAACACATCAACTTTTCGGCCCAGCGCGGTGAGCGTATTGCCGTGGTTGGCCCCAATGGCGCAGGCAAAAGCACCTTGTTCAAGCTTATCGTGGGCACGGTAAAGCCCAGCGAGGGGCAGGTTCACATTTTTGGCCACGGGCCAGATGGGCACATTTGCATTGGCTACGTGCCGCAGCGCAACGAGATCGATTGGTCCTTTCCGGTAACGGTGGAGGATGTGGTGATGATGGGGCGGGTGGGGCAGATTGGCCTTTTCCGCTGGCCACGCCGCGCTGATTGGGAAGTAGTCCACCACAGCCTGGAGCGGGTCGAAGCGACCCATCTGGCCAAAAAGCAGATTGGGGAGCTGTCTGGTGGGCAGCAGCAGCGCGTCTTCATCGCCCGTGCTCTGGCCCAAGAAGCGGAACTGCTCTTACTCGATGAACCGCTCAACGGCCTGGACCTGCCCAGCCAGCAAGCCATCTTTGATATTTTAGATGGGCTGCGGCCCGACGGCGTAACGGTGCTGGTCGCCACCCACGATTTGCAGCTGGCGGCAGACCGCTTCGACAAGATTATGCTGCTGAATCATCGCATTGTGGCCTTTGCGTCACCAACGGCCGTACTCACCCCCGATAATTTACTGCAAGCCTACGGCGGCCATGTGCACCACCTGCCCGGCGCGGAGCAGGGCATTCTGGTGGACGACTGCTGCGGCCATGACGAGCCGGTGATCGGTGAACGGTAATCCGTGAACCGTAGCGACTTTTCCACCGATAACCGTTAACCGTTTACCGTTTACCGATAACCATGAATTTACTGCTTGATCCCCTTCAATTTTCCTTTATTGTGCGTGCCCTGATTGCGGCCGTTTTGGTGGGCATTGTGTGCTCGGTGCTGGGCACGTATGTGGTGCTGCGCGGCATGGCGTTTTTTGGCGATGCCCTGGCGCATACCATTCTGCCGGGTGTGGTGGTGGCCTTTTTGCTTGGCTGGCCGCTGGCGGTAGGGGCGCTGATCATGGGTGTGTTTACGGCCGTTGGCATTGGGGCCCTCAGCAGCCGGGGTGTGGTAAAGGAAGACACAGCCATTGGCGTAATTTTTGCTGGGGCGTTTGCCTTGGGCGTGGCTTTGCTCTCGGTGACAGGGAATTATACGGTGGACCTGGCTCACTTTTTGTTTGGTAATTTGTTAGGGGTTTCAACGGGTGATTTGTGGGTAACGGCCGTACTCGGTCTTATCGTCCTGCTCATTGTTTTCTTTTTCTATAAAGAGTTCATGGTTATTTCCTTTGATCCCGTGCTGGCCACAACGCTGCGGCTGCCCGCCACCTTTTTGCGCTACCTGCTGCTGGTGCTCATTGCCGTTACGATTGTGGTTTCCTTGCAGGTAGTGGGCATTGCCCTCATGGTCGCCATGCTGGTGACGCCCGCGGCCGCCGCCTCGCTGCTTACTCGCCGCCTGACGCCGATGATGTTTATTGCGGCGACCATCGGGGCATTTTCTGGCGCGGCAGGGCTGTATGCCTCGTATTACCTGGATATTGCCTCTGGCCCGGCGGTTGTGCTGGTGGCCACCGTCATTTTTGCCCTGGCCTTCCTGTTCGCGCCTGAGCGTGGCTTGCTTTGGCGACGGAATTAAAGTTCAGGGTAAAGGCCCAGGCCATAGCGCTGTGCGGTAAACAATCTGGCTTATGAATGAAAAAAGTTTGCAAACACGCTTAAACAATATTCAAGCAGTTCTGAAGCGAAAAGGCTTCCGGCTAACCAACTCGCGCCAAAAAATTGTGGAGGCGTTGTTGGGCTGCGGCGGGCACATCACCGCCGATGGCTTATTGGAAGTGGTTCACCAAATTGACCCCTCTGTAGGGCGTATGACGGTGTATCGCACGTTGGAACTGCTCAGCGAGCTAGGGTTGATTCGCCCGGTTTACCAGGGCACGGGCGCGGCCCACTACATTTTGCTCGATGGGGGGCACCACCACCACCTGATTTGCTCAGGCTGTGATGCGGTATTTGAATTTGAGGAGTGTGGCTTGCAGGAGATGAGTAAGCTGCTGGCCGAACGGTTTAATTTTGAGATTGAGGGGCACCTGGTGGAATTTTACGGCCGTTGCCCCAACTGCCAGTAAATCAAAACCGCAATCTGTACGATTGCAATTCCCCAAAACTTCCACAGAAACGACAGTTTGCGTGTTTTGTGACGCGGCTGCATCAGGTACATGGCAATGTATGCCCCTGGCGTGCCGCCAACCAGAGCCAGCAGCAGCAAACGACTCTCTGGCACCCGCGAACGGCCGCTCCCGGCCACCATCTTGTCATAGCGATATATCACCACAGTGATGATGTTAATCGCCAGCAGCCAGATCAAAATTCCCTCAAAAAGCGACACGTAGCTCTCCTTTGTCTGCAAAAATAAAAAAAGGCCCTGACGTTGCCGCCAGAGCCTTTTATCAAATCGGTTTGGTTAGTTGGTAATGGGTAAGCTGTTAAGCGTGGTGGCGGTTTGAATATATGCCGCGTTGACCCAACCGACGACGCCATTGTTCAGCCGCACTTTTACCCAACTGGAGTCGGCATTGCGCCCAATCAGCGCCACGCCCTGGTCCTGGTAGACCACGGCCACAACGCCATAGCTGATATCTGGCCCAGAACGGACATTGAGAGCGGCCGTATTGACCAGACCAGAGGTTGACAGCGTGGGCACATCCTCAACGGGCAGGCTGTTGATGCTGTAGCCGGTGGTAAGCAGGGTGGCATTGACCCAGCCTTGGGTGCCGCTGCTCAGCTGAACTTTCACCCAGGTGCTGTTGCTGTTGCGGGCCAGCATGGTAACGACCTGCCCTTGATAGGCGGCGGCTACGACGCCATAGCCAATGCCTGGTCCAGAGCGTACGTTAAGGGCACCTGTGGCCACTGTTGCCGAATTAGCCGCCGGTACGGGTGTGGCTGTGCTGGCCGGAGTGGTGGTGCCATCCATCACTGGCAAATTGCCTACTGGAATGGAAAGTTGAACGTATTGCGCGCCAATCCAGCCTTCCTGGCCATCGCTCAAGCGTACTTTGAGCCAGGTGCTATCGGCATTGCGGCCCACGGCATTAACCTGTAGTCCTTGATACACCGAGCCAGTCACCGGATAGTTCAGTCCTGGACCTGAGTGCAAACTCAGCACCGCACCCGGCGCAACCGGCACGGGCGGTTCGGGGGCTGCCGGGCTGTCGGCCAGCGGTAAGCTGCTGATGGCGACGTTGGCGGTGAGCAGTGAGGCATTGGCCCACCCTTCGGTGTTGTTGCCCAGGCGAATCTTGACCCAGGAACTATTGGCGTTGCGCCCTAGCAGCATAACCGTTTGGCCTTGGGAGGCAACGGTGATAACGCTGTAGGACACGCCTGGCCCGGAACGCACGTTTAACGCACCGGTGGAAACCAGCGCTGTGGCGGTTACGGTTGGGGTGTCTAGCACGGGCAGGCTGCTAATGGCGACGTTGGGCGTGATGTAGGCACCATCGGCATTAACCCAGCCTTCGGTGCCATTGGCCAGCCGGATTTTAGCCCAGGTGCTGTTGGCGTTTCGCCCAATTAGGCTAACGACCGTGCCCTGGTTGACCACCGCTACCGGGCTATAGGCCAGGCTGGGGCCGCTGCGTACGTTGAGTGCGCCCGTCGCTACCGTGGCACTGGCCCCTGTGACGGGTACGGCCGTTGCGGTCGGTGTCGGTGTGTTGGGAACGGCCGTTGCCGTAGCAGTGGGAGTTGTTGTTGCCGATGTGGTAGAAGTCGCGGTTGCCGTAGCGGTCGTGGGAATCACCAGTGGCAAGGTGCTGATTGCCACGCTGGGGTCGATGTAGCTGCTGTTGGCATTGACCCAACCCAGGGTGGCATTGGGTGTCTGAACATAGGCCCAGGAACTGTCTTCATTGCGGCCCAGCAGCGTGAGCACATTGCCCTGATACACCACGGCCACAACGCCGTAGCTTGGGCCCGGCCCGGAACGAACATTGAGTGCGCCGGTGGTTACAACGGCCGTTTCTGTTTGCGCCGCCGTATGTTTAACAAAAACCTGGCCCGTAGCAAATAAAAGTGCGAAGAGGAATAGAACGAGAAACCAATGCTTACGGTTTTTCACAAATCGGGTCATAATTGTCCTCCTTGACATGACATAACGTCCAAATACAGTATAGACGAGAACCTGTTCATTCTGCAAGAGGAGATTATGTAACGCTCGATCGTTGCCCTCGCAAAACCAACTCTGCCTCGGTATAATCAACGCCGGATTTTACAAGACGACCCACAACAACCCACGCCTTGGAGACTGCACAGTTTATGGAACAGACAAAACCGCGTATTTTAATTGCCAAGCCTGGCCTCGATGGGCACGATCGCGGCGCCAAAGTAGTGGCCCGCGCTTTGCGAGATGCGGGCATGGAAGTCATTTACACTGGCTTGCGCCAAACGCCGGAGATGGTGGTGGAAGCCGCCCTCCAGGAGGACGCCGATGCCATTGGCCTAAGCATCCTATCTGGCGCTCACATGCCGCTGGTGAAGCGAATTGTGGAGTTGCTAGAAGCCAACCAGATGACCGATGTGCCTCTTTTTCTCGGGGGCATCATTCCCAATGAAGATGTGCCGGTGCTCAAGGAACTAGGGGTCACCGGCATTTTTGGTCCTGGGGCCAGCATGGATGAGATCATTGCCTTTATTTGGGATGCCATCGGTGGTGGACCTGCCGGGGATGCCGCGTGAACGTTCTGATTGAACAGGTGCGTCAGGGCCAGATTCGGGCGATTGCCCGCCTGATCACCCAGGTGGAAAACAGTTCGACAGCCGCAGAACAGGCTATCGAGGCGTTGTATCCGTACACGGGCAAGGCGCATGTGGTCGGGCTAACGGGTTCGCCAGGTGCGGGCAAAAGCACCGTGGTGAATGCCCTGGTGAAGACCCTGCGGCAGCAAAATGTGCGGGTGGGCATCATTGCCGTGGACCCAACCAGCCCGTTTACTGGCGGCGCACTGCTGGGTGATCGGGTGCGAATGCGTGATTTATCGGGCGATCCGGGTGTCTATATTCGCAGCATGGCCTCACGGGGCAGCCTCGGCGGTTTGGCTAAAGCCACGGCCTCGGTGATCAAGGTGCTGGACGCTGCTGGCTTTGACTATGTGCTGGTGGAAACTGTTGGTGCTGGGCAAGCTGAGGTGGATATTGCCAATGCCGCCCACACGACGGTAGTGATTGAAGCGCCGGGCATGGGTGATGAAATCCAATCGATCAAAGCGGGCATTTTGGAAATTGCCGACATTTTGGTCGTTAACAAGGCCGATCGACCGGGTGCTGATCGCACGGTACGGTCTTTGAAAATGATGCTGCATTTGGGTCCAGTGGGGGGAACGCGGCAAAGCGGCCGTATTTCTTCCCCGTCCACTGCCAGCCAAAATGGCGCTGCCTGGAATATTCCGGTGCTGGAAACGGTGGCTACCGAGGAAAAGGGTATGGCAGAATTGGCCGAGATGCTGGGTAAGCACATGGCCCATCTGCGGCAAAGCGGCGAATGGTTAAAGCGCGAAAAGGAACGCAGCTGGCGCGAAGTGGAAATGCTGTTGCAAGAGCGGTTTATGGCGCAATTTCAGGCGTCGGTGGCGCCAGAAGTGCGTGACGGTTTGTTAACGGCCGTTGCTGAGCGCAAAGTAGATCCGTTTACGGCCGTTCGCCAATTATTGGAAAAAACGGAAAGCAAACGTAAAGGTTAGAAAAAGTATCCAATTATGATGGCTTATGGAGATATCAAGTTGTTCGCCGGGTCTGGTTGCCCTGAGCTGGCACAGCGTATCGCTGAGTACGTTAAAATTCCTCTAAGCAGTTGGGACATCATCGAATTCCCCAATGAAAATTTGTTTGTTAAGTTGCAGGGCAGCGTGCGTGGCCAGGATGTTTATCTAATCCAAAGCCATTCTCGGCCGGTGCATCGCAACATCATGGAAACCTTGATCGCCATCGACTGCCTCAAGCGGGATTCCGCTGGCAGAATTACGGTGGTGGTGCCGTATATGGCATATTCGCAAAGCGATAAAAAAGACCAGCCTCGCGTGCCCATTTCGGCGCGTTTGCTGGCTGATCTCATCGAAGTGGCTGGTGCGGATCGCTGGATGACTATTGATTTGCACGCGGCGCAAATTCAAGGTTTCTATAAAATTCCCGGCGATTCCTTAACGGCTTTTCATGTTCTGGTAGACTACTTCCTGGAGAAAGAACTGGATGCCGTGGTTGTGACGCCGGACCTGGGTTTTGCCAAGCGTGGTCGCAATTTTGCCGCTGAGCTCGATTTGCCGCTGGCTTTTGTAGAAAAACGCCGCATCGGCAACCGCAACGATCGGGAAGCGCTGTCGCTGATTGGTTCGGTAGATGGCAAAGATGTGATCATTGTGGATGATCTGGTCGATACGGCTGGATCGATTCAGCAGGCGGTTGAACTGGTAAAGGCAAACGGTACAGGCGATGTGTATGTTACGTTTACCCATCCCGTTTTGTCTGGTCCAGCTTATGAGCGGCTGCAAAAGCTGCCAATCAAAGAAATTGTCACCACAGACACTATTCCGATCCCGGCGGAGAAAATGCTACCCAATATCACCGTTTTGTCGGTGGCTGGGCTGCTGGGTGAGGTAATTTTGCGCTCGCATGAAGGGCGCAGCGTGGGTGAGTTGTTTAATGAGTAGTGGGTGTGGTGAAATACGGCCGTTGGCCTTCTAACATAAAATTAAGGCAGCGCTGGTACACTACCACTCTTTTGTTTGAAGTAAAATCTTTTATAGAAGTGGGCTTATGTTCAAAAAACTAGTATCTAAAATAATTCGTGACCCCAATCAAAAAATAATTGACAATCTAAAACTGATTGTAGATGAAGTGGCCGCCCTGGAACCAACCATGCAGCAACTGTCTGGCGAAGAAATGCGGGCAAAAACGGCCGAACTCAAAGACCGATATGCCGAAGGCGAATCTCTGGACGACTTGCTGCCCGAAGCGTTTGCTCTGGTTCGTGAAGCCTCTGTGCGCACCACGGGCCTGCGCCACTACGATGTACAAATCATGGGTGGCGTTTTGCTCCATCGTGGCGAAGTTGTGGAAATGCGTACCGGTGAAGGTAAAACGCTAGTCGGTACGTTACCCCTCTTTCTCAATGCCCTCACAGGCGAGGGCGTGCACCTGGTAACCGTAAACGAATACCTGGCCCGCCGCGACGGTGGCTGGATGGGTAAAATATTCCACACCCTAGGCCTCACCGTTGGTTGTATCGGCCCGCTCAAATTTTCGTCCCTGTATGATCCCGATTACGTGAATCCTGGCGCTGAGCTGGAAGATGAACGTCTGGTGCACTGGCGTCCCAGCACCCGCAAACAAGCGTATCTGGCCGACATCACCTACGGCATCAGCAGCGAATTTGGCTTCGATTACTTGCGTGACAACATGGCCACCAGCCGCGACAAGCTGGTGCAGCGCGACCTCGTTTATGCCATCATTGACGAGGTTGACAACGTGCTGATCGACGAAGCGCGGACGCCGCTCATCATTTCTGGCCCGGCCGATCGTTCCGGCAAGGAGTACAGCCGCTTTGCTGAATACGTGCGCCGCCTCAAACGCAACACGGCCGAAGAAGAGGAAGAACCCAATGGCCATTATGATCTCGACGAAAAGAGCCGCTCTATCAGTTTGACCGATATGGGTATTGCTGAAATTGAACAGCGTATCCCCGAAATTGACCCTGATGCCGGGGACAGCCTCTACGATCCTCGCTTTTATCACCTGACTTACTATCTGGATAATGCCTTAAAAGCCCAGTACCTGTACAAACGTGACGTGCAGTACGTGGTGCAAAACGGCGAGGTCATCATCGTAGATGACTTTACGGGCCGTTTGATGCCGGGTCGGCGCTATTCCGAGGGTTTGCACGAGGCCATCGAAGCTAAAGAAGGGGTGCAAATCAAGCGGGAGACGGTGACGGTGGCTACTATCACGCTGCAAAACTACTTCCGCCTCTTTGATAAGCTGGCCGGCATGACCGGTACCGCTCTCACCGATGCCGAGGAGTTCGACAAGATTTACGAGCTAGGCGTGACGCCGCTGCCAACCAACGTGCAGTACATCGTGGATAATAATTTGCTTGGCCTGGTTGAGAAGAAAGAAAAGGTCGAAAATTCTGAGCAGATTGTTTATCTTGATCCAGAAACCAATAAACCGCGCTACTACAAACGTCTGGATCATCCCGACCAGATTTACGGCAATGAGGCGGCCAAGGATCAGGCCATCATTCGCGAGATAAAGCGCGTGGTGGAAACTGGCCGACCGGTTTTGGTCGGTACAACCTCCGTCGAGCATTCTGAAACGATCGATCGTTTGCTTCATGAGGCCAAGATTCCGCACACGGTGCTTAATGCGAAGATTCACCAGTCGGAAGCGCTCATTGTGGCCCAAGCGGGGCGCAAGGGTGCCGTTACCATTTCCACCAACATGGCTGGTCGTGGTACCGACATTTTGTTGGGCGGTAACCCTGAAGGTTTGGCGGCTGAATTGCTGGAACGGGAAATGTTTAAACGGCCGTTGCTCACCCAGCTCATCTTCAAATTATTGGAAGAAAGTGAAGATGCCGCCAAAGAATTTATTGGCCGCAACAGCAAACTAGATGAGGACTTGCTGCCCTGGATCATTTCTGAGAAAGCGCGGCTCGATGAGGCTCTGGTCGAAATTGAAGAAGTGCAGGTCATCGGCTACCTCACCCGCATATTGGGCGAGACCTATGATCTGGGCTACAACGAAATTCGCCAGGCGCTGCGCCTGGTCACCAGCGGCAGCCTGGGCGAAGCGCGTGAATACCTGGAAGAGCTAGACAAAGATGTGGCCCTGGTGGAAGAAGCGTTGCGGCTGCGCGATCTATACGTAGGTTACCAACGTGTTCAGGGCGATACTGGCCTCCTGGCCCAATACCTGGCCGAGATTCTTTTTGAACAGCATTACAACGCCCGTGCGGCTCTGATTCGGGCCGTCCTGGGTCATGATGAAGCTGAAGCCCAAAAAGTGGTACAGACAGTGCCCGGCATTTCCTCAAAATGGATTCAAAAGATTGGCGGTCTCCAAAAAGAGACGGAGCTTGAACGCCGCGAAGTTTGGGAGCTGGGCGGTCTGCATGTTGTCGGTTCCGAACGCCACGAATCACGCCGCATCGACAATCAGTTGCGCGGTCGTGCTGCTCGTCAGGGCGACCCCGGCTCCTCGCGCTTCTTCCTTTCGTTGGAAGATGACTTGATGCGCCGGTTTGGGGGTGAGCGCCTCAAGAGCTGGATGTCTAAAGGTCTGCTATCAAATATTCCTGATGATATGCCGCTGGAATTTGGCGTGCTGGACCGCATGATCGAAAGTGCTCAGGAGCGTGTAGAAGGGTACAACTTCGATATCCGCAAAAACATTGTGGAATATGACGATGTGATGAACCGACAGCGCATGGCGACCTATAACGAACGTCGGGCTATCTTGTTAGGCGAAGGTATTGATTACGACAAGCGAATTGACGATGCCTTCGCCACGGCCATCGCTCAACTGGTGGACAACTACATTGATAATTATGTGGCCTATGTGCGGGGTGAAATTGAACGAGTGGTGGATGAATTCACCACGGAAGCTACTGAAACGATCAACCTTAATGCCGTTGTGGCCCGTTTGCGTGGCTTGCTGCCCGACATTGTCAATTTGGATAGAGCTGAATTAGGCGAGCTGTCCCGTGATAAGTTGATTGAGCGGCTGATGATTTTGGTGCACGAAAATGAAGAAAACGGTGCCAACATTTACCAGCTGCTGCGGGCAATGGGACGCTTCTTGCCGCTGCTGCCGCCAATTCCAAATCTGGGCAGCCTGGCATCCCGCAAATCTGGCCAACTTCAGGCCAAGGAAAACATCCGTCGCGACTATGTAGCCAGTGTGCAGAATTTCTACAATGAATTTGTGGCCGATCATGTTGATATGCCCACGGCCGATCGGGACCGAATCTGGACCGAATCTGAAGAACAGTTGAACCAGGCGTTTGGCCAGTTCTCATTAGACAACCTGTCACTGAAAACGGCCGAATATCGCCAAACGCGTTTTTCCAGTCAGGCTAATGCCGCACTCCGTCACCTGCTGCTAGAGACGCTCTCTGCTTTGGATGGAGAACAGCTGGAAGTGGCTCTCCGATCGTATGTAAGCAAGCAGCAAGAAAAGTGGCGCGACCAGATTGGCGAAGAGGAATACCGCAACTTCCAGCGTCTGCTCCTGCTCAACTCCATCGACCGTGAATGGCGCGACTACCTGACGGCCGCTGACGACTTGCGCCGTGAAATTGGCCTGGAAGCAGTGGGCCAGCGCGATCCCAAAGTGCAGTACAAGATTCGCTCGGCGCAAATGTTTAATGACATGCGCAACAACATCGAGCAAAACATTGTGGAGCGCTTCTTCTTCCAGGTGGAACAGCATCGGGCATTTGTGCAGCAGCAAGAGGCGGAAATTGCTTACCAAACCCAGGCGCGTGACGCTGGTTATCAGGTTGTCAAGCGAGACAAAGGCCGTGGCGTTGAGCTGCGGCGCGATATGCCAAAAGTAGGGCGCAATGACCCATGCCCGTGCGGCAGCGGCAAGAAGTATAAGCACTGCCACATGAAAGAAGACATGGCCGCAGCTCAAGGGCCTGTCAGTAACGGACGGCCGTCTGGCACTGCGGCTCCATCGGGTAAGAAACGGCGTCGTTAGCCCTTTTGCGCAGGCTTGTCGTTAGACGGAAGGACAGAGATACGTGCGACACTAAGCACGTTTGATAACTTTTTACGTCTCTTTCACCGCGGACAATTGACGACTTATCTAAAACATGGTTACATGTTGTGGTGTTTATGGGCACAACGTATTTATAATGTTGTACTGCCTGAAACACCACAACTTAACTAAACTTACCTGAAATTTTAGACTGATTGGCCTATGCCCCACAGTAACGATCAGCTTCAAGCCCTCAACGTTCTGCAACAAAATTTACAGACAGCCGCATCCTGGGACGCTGTTTATTCCCTCCTCCATCCTTTTGCCATCAAGCACCTTTCGGCAGAGTCGGTACTGCTGGTGCCTACGGCCGAAAATTTGGAAAACGGCTGGCCTGTGGCCCAAACCGGATTTGCGCTTCAATTTACTCCGGCACCTGCCAACCCAGACCTTGCCGGATTGCTTGCTTCGCTGCTGGCGATCAGCCCCTTTTTGCAGCAGCAACATTCCCTGTCTACAGCGCAACAAAGCCTGCTAGGCCAAATTAGCCAGGCAATTATCGATCAGCAGCAGTTTGATTTGATCACCGGGCGCATTACGGCCGCTTTTACAGACGCTTTTCCCGGTTGCCAGGCCCGACTGGTTTTGTGTGAAAATGGGGGGCAAAAATTAGCCCTGCACAGTTATTTTGGTTCGGCTGAAGGCTGGCTGCCAGTAGATGAAGACGGCCAGCTGAAAAACGTAACCGAAATGAAGCTCCTGCCCCAAGTGCGCCAGCTTGTTTTGCCAATCAGAACCGGGCAGCGCCAAACCTGTGCCATTTTGCAGGTGATGGGTGATTCTGTTGAGGTGGTGCGGTGGGAAACGGCCGTTCTCTCCTTGCTGGCTGGTTACATTGGTGTGGCGCTGAGCTACCAGCAGCTTTCGCAGCAGGCATGGCAGCGGGCCAACCAGCTGGAGACGATTTATCACGTCACTGAATCCGTGCGGGTGCTCAAGCCGTTGCAGCAAACCATGCAGGAAATTCATGACCAGCTGCTGCACATTTTTGCGCCGCCCACGTGCTACATTGCCCTGGTTGACATCAACGAAGATATTATCGAATTCCCCTGCGTCCTGGAAAATCGCCAGCGCATTACCCGTCAACCGATTCCCCTGAGCGACAAAGATAGTCTGGTGGCCTGGGTTATCAACAACAACATGCCGTTTGCCACCGATAACTGGCCACAGGAAGAAAAGCCCGTGCCCGGTATCAATGGCGATGGGCAGCCACAATCCATTATTTGTGTGCCGATGCGGCTGCATGGTGAAGTTCTGGGTGCGATTTCGATTCAGAGCAACGTACCCCATGCGTTTGATGCGGCCGATTTTCAGACGTTAACGGCCGTTGCCGCCCACGTTACGGTTATCATCAAAAATGCGCGTTTGTTTACCCAAACGCGCGAATTGGTAGACCGGGGTGCACATGATTATCAAGCGGCCGTTGCCCTGCGGCAGGCCATTGCCGTTATCAGCACGTCGCTTCAAGCAGAATCCGTGGTGAATCATTTGCTGCTTGCCCTGGGTAACGTGGTTTCCTACAACAATGCCTTTGCCTTCTTGCTAACAGACGGCGAGCTGCGATTGGTGGCCAGCCGGGATTTTTATGATCGTCCGGTGGTTTTGACTGTCGCCGAGGCGGAGGTTGCCTGGCGCAGCCATCCGCTTGTTCAGAGCATCATCAGCAAAGAAGAGCTGATTCGCATTGATGACGTGCGCGCCGACGCCCGCTGGCAGCCGATTCCCCATACGGAAAATACGCGCTCGTGGATGGGGGTGCCCTTGTCCGCTGGTGGCGTTTTGCTGGGTATCTTAATTTTTGATAGCCAGATTGCCAGTGCTTTTGATCAGCGCGTGGAATGGTTGGCTTCAACGTTAGCGGCACATGCCTCTGTTGCCATCCAAAACGCTATCTTGTTCCAACAAACGGAGCAGCAGCTGGCCGAACTCAGCACGCTTTACCAGGCCAGTGCCACCATGACAGCCAACCTGGATCAGGATTTTGTGCTGCAAACAGTTGTTTCTGAAATGGTGCGGGCTTTGCAGGTGGACAGCTGCACAATTTTTGTGTGGGATCAAGATTTCCAGAGCCTTTACCCAGCAGCGCACAAGAACCAGGCATACGTCAAGCAGCTGGTCCCCGAAGAGGACGAGCTTGTTGGGCTAGGCAGCATCAAAAATCTGGCTTCCTACAGCGTGGTGCAGCGAGTATTTGAGACCCACCAGATTGAAAATCTGCGGCGCGATGACGCTGGCGATAGCGATGGCCAGGAGTTATTGCAGGCTGCCAAGTTGCAGTCGGTGATTTTGGTGCCGTTGGTACGTCGTAATAAAGTGCTGGGATTGTTGGCCCTGGGTGATTTGACGGAAGCCAGGCATTACACGCAGGGGCAGCTGCGGTTGGCGCAAAATTTGGCTGGGCAAGCGGCCGTTGCCATTGAACATGCTCATTTGTTTAGCCAGGCGCAGCGTCGCATCGAAGAACTGTCTACATTCCATGACATCGTTTTGCGGTTAAATGAGCCGTTGAAGCTGAATGTGGTTCTGGACACGATTACCGAATCGGCGCTCAAGCTGATTCCCGCAACCAATCTGCACATCTTTTTGTACGATTCGGAAACGCAAACATTTTCCAAAGGGTCGGCACTGTGGCGCGACGGCCGTCGCACGGCGGCCGTTCCCAAGCTCCGTCCGGCAGGGACTGGCCTCACCGCGACTGTGGTTCAGGAAGGTCGCCCCATCGTTATCAACGATGCGCCGAATCACCCCTTCTACCAGAGTGAAACAGCCAACAGTTGGGGGATTTATGCCATTGCTGGTTTCCCGCTCAAGTACGGCGAGAAGATCATTGGCGCTTTTACGGCGACTTATTTGTATCCGCACAGCTTTAGTGAAGATGAGTTGCTGCTGCTGAATTTGCTGGCTGAGCAAGCGGCCGTTGCCATCCGCAATGCCAGCTCTTTTGCTGAATCCCAGCGACGCCTGCGCGATATGTCTGCCCTGGTAGACATGGCCAAGCAGGTGACGGGCAACTTGAAACTGCAATCGGTGCTGCAAACGACGGTACAAATTTTGCAAGGACTGTTAAATGCTCGTGCCAGCACCATCACTATGCTGACGGACGATGGCGAAGGGTTGGTAGTAAAAGCGGCCGTTGGCATCAATCCTGAATTTATGAATGCCAGGATGCAGTTGAGTGAAAGTATCTCTGGTGTGGTTGTTCAAAATGCGGATCTGGTTTACATCCGCGACTCGTATTCTGATCCTGATTTCCTCTTTTTTGATGAACGCGTGCGTAGCTTGTTGGTTGTGCCCCTGATTGTGCGTGACCAACCGGTAGGTACATTGACGATTGACAGTGATCGCCCGTTTGCCTTTACGGATTCGGATACGCAGTTGATGACCATTGCGGCGGCACAGGTTAGTGTGGCTATTGCCAACGCACGCCTCTTTGAAGAGCTGGAAGAGCGTGCGGCTGAACTGGCTGAAGCGTACGAAGAGCTAAAAGAAAGCGACCGGCTGAAAGATGAGCTGGTGCAGAATGTGTCGCATGAACTGCGAACGCCCCTAACTTTTGTGAAAGGGTATGTCGATTTGTTGATGGATGGCGATAAAGGACTGCTTACGCCTGAACAGCAAGAATATTTGCAGATCGTTTCCGATAAGACCGATGAAATTACGCGCATCATTGAGGATATTATCACCTTGCAGCGCATTGATTCGGGTAATCTACAGTTGGAACCGATGGCAATGGCTGATTTGCTGCAAACGGCCGTTACCAACCACCGCATTGTTGCCGACAAAAAGGGCCTTTCCATTGTCTCCTCCATTCCTCCGGGCCAAAAAGGTCGGGTGCGCATCGACAAAGGGCGCATGAACCAGGTGTTAGACAACCTCATTGGCAATGCCTTCAAGTTTAGTCCCGATGGCGGCACCATTCGCCTGTCGATGGTGGAGAACGAAAACGACGTGCTGGTTTCGGTGGTGGATGAAGGCATTGGGATGCCTGCCGAGAAGCACCAGCGTATTTTTGAGCGTTTCTACCAGATCGATGGTTCTTCGCGCCGTCGCTTTGGGGGCACGGGCATTGGCCTGGCCATTGTTAAGCGGATTATCGACGCCCATGAAGGCAAGATTTGGGTGGAAAGTGAGCTAAATAGGGGGAGTTCTTTCTTCTTTACCCTGCCAATTGTAAAACAGGATATTGTCGAGACCGTGCCAGAATTGTAATAATAGGCAAACTGTTAGCTCAAGCGCCGTTTTATGTAGCGTATGCACGGTGCGGAAGTCTGTAAGATTCACAATTTGCCTACAAACTGAGAGTAGTTGTTTTGAAAGAAAAACGAGAACAAACTGTGGCTGACTTAAAATCGCTGCCCAAGATTGATCTGCATCGGCATCTGGAAGGCTCCCTTCGTTTGGAAACCTTGTTGGCAATTGCCCGAAAATACAGACTGAATGTACCAACGCAGGATTTGGACGCATTACGGCCGTTTGTTCAAGTAATAAATGATCCGCCCACACACGAAGCATTTTTGGGCAAGTTTGAGGTGCTGCGCCACTTTTATCGCTCCCCAGAGATGATTCATCGCCTTGTTTATGAATCCATTGCCGATGCCGCCGCCGACAACATCAAATATTTGGAGCTGCGCTTTAGCCCGCAGGCTTTGTCTAGAGTTCGCGGCTTTTCTATGGCCGATGCCGCCGATTGGGTGATTGAGTCCGTTCGCCAGGCTGAGGCTGATTTTGATATTCAGGTTGGGCTGATTGTGACGTTGGTGCGCCACGACCCACTCCCGCAGGCCCGGCAGGTGGCTGAGATTGCTTTTGAACGGTTTGGCAAAGGGATCGTTGGCCTGGACCTGGCGGGGGATGAAGTGAAGTTTCCCTCACGGCCGTTTACCCCTCTCTTCAAAGAAGCCAAAGAAGTTGGTATGGGCATTACCGTGCATGCGGGTGAGTGGGCCAGTGCCTTTGGTGTGCGCGAGGCGATTCTGGACCTTTTTGCGGATCGTATTGGGCATGGTGTGCGCACACTGGAAAATTCAGAAATTTTGCAGCTGGTCCGTGACCGGCAAACGGCGTTTGAAGTTTGCCTAACCAGTAATTTGCAGACCGGCGTAGTTCACGAGATGGACCACCATCCCCTGGTGGACATGCTCGATGTGGGCCTTCTGGCGACTATCAACACCGATGACCCCAGCATCAGTAACTGCACGCTTACCGATGAGTATGAAATTGCCTTACACCAGCTGAAAATTGGCTACCCGGCGCTGCGACACATGATTATGAATGCGGCAAATTCGGCGTTTTTGCCCCCAGCCAAGCGCCAAATTTTGGTGGAAAAGTTTGAAGGACTTTTACCAGAAACGATGTCGGTAGACGGCCGTTCCTCCCAACCCAGTCTCAACGCTTCCTAAGCCGTTAAGTTGCTTCCCACTCTTTTAAGGCCCGTTTGATCATCAGCTGAATTCGCGGATCGTCGATATCGCGCGGCCGTTGATACTGCTTGCCGTCCACCTCAATAATCAAGCCCCCATTATTATAATCCTGCACGAGATGTATTTTACGCTCGGCAAAATCTGGCTCGGTCAGGAGATAACGCTGCAAGATAGCATCCACCTGTTCGACCAGGCTGAGCATTTTGTTGGCGCTGGCTTCGTTTCTGGCCGGACGAGGGCGAAGGTTGGCTAACAGAGACACTGTGGGTTTGGGCTTGGCCGACTTAATGTCATCGCGTTCTTGCTCCATGCGGTTCACAAAATCGGCGGCTTCACCCATTTCTTCCGATTCGGTCGTTTGCTCTGGTTTGCTTGCCACCTGTGGCGTATTCAGAGGCGGTGCTACCCCCGCATCAACCAGCTTCTGATAGCCGTCGACAAACGTGATGAGCTCGCCAATCGCCGCCTGCATCAGCTGCCGCACCTTCGCTTCTGATACCTGGTTGATCGATTCGTACCGCTGACCGTTGAAGCTAACCACCAATTTGCCCATCGGCGGTACACGTAAAACTTGCATGATTTCGATTTCGTTTTGCATGGTTTCCTCTGTGAGTTGCTCAGAAAGGTGATTTCTATTTTTGGCAGTGCGGGCAAAAATGCGTGCTGCGACCGCCTAAGATGATCCGTTCAATGGGACGACCGCAATCGTAACAAGGATTCCCGGTGCGGCGGAAAACAGCCACAGCATTTTGCATGTCGCCCTTGCTGCCATCGGGTTTGACGTAGATGTCAATGCTGGCCCCTTCACGCTCGATGCCCAGGTGTAGCACTTTTTGGATAGCGGCATGCAGGGCGCGGATATCATCTTCGCTAAGCGTATTGGCCGGGCGGGTGGGCCGCAGCTTCGCATAGAACAACGACTCGTCGGCATAGATGTTGCCAACCCCGGCAATGAGTTCCTGGTCTAGCAGCAGCGGCTTGAGGGCGCGTTTACGGCCGTTTAGCCTCTGGCGTAAAACTTCTGGTGTAAATGATTCTTCGAGGGGTTCTGGTCCCAGTTTGCCTAAAATCTGGTCCGGGTTGTGCACCAGATAGACCCGGCCAAACTTGCGCGGATCGCGAAAACGGAGCTCCTGGCCGTTGTCCAGCTCAAAAACGGTATGCACATGTTTGTCGGTAGGCAAATCGGCGTCTACCACAGCCAGGTGCCCGCTCATTTTTAGGTGGACGATTAGCGTTTCGCCCTGGGTGAACGTAAAGACAAGGTATTTGGCGCGGCGGTGGATTGACTTAACCTGGCAGCCTGGCAGCCGCATTTTCAA
Organism: Ardenticatenaceae bacterium; assembly: GCA_020634435.1. GTDB lineage: Bacteria > Chloroflexota > Anaerolineae > Promineifilales > Promineifilaceae > Leptofilum. The sequence goes on from JACKBS010000010.1 coordinate 266,346, forward strand.
CTCATCCACGCTGGGTGTGCCAATGTGGCGTGGCCAATCGTTGCGCACGCCAGTAATGGTACGGCCGATTAACGGCTGGCGCAGCGCACGAACAACGGTTTCAACTTCTGGTAATTCTGGCATTGGCTCTCTTTTGTGCTGAATCTTGGTGTTGCAAATCAGCGTATTATACCTGGAAGATGCCGGTGGCTCCATTGGGAACGGCCGTTTATCAGGCAATCTTCACATGGGTGCATGACAATCAGCATGTCGGTTTTGACAAATTCTGCGGCTCTCGACTAAACTTAGGCGCTATATCATTTCGTGGAGAATGTGCCATGTTTCCCGAAGATCGCGTTTTGGTGGCCTACGTGCCGCAGCCAGCTGATTTCGAGATCATCCAGACTGAAAATTGGTACCGAATTCCGCAGAAGCAGGCCCCAAAAGGATTGCATGCCGAATATTTTGCCTTCTATTTTGGTCGTCGCTTTGGGCCAGAAAAGTGGGCCATCCATTACTATGCGCCGCAGCTAGGTCATGAACTGACCACACGTTTGGCCCTTTTTCCTGACCAGCCAGACCATCCTCGTGCGCAAGAGATGTATTACAAAGTGCAGCTGGGACCGCTGCAAAAGCTGCCTCAGCCTATTGTTAGTCTCCGCTGGCGACGGGTGACGTTTATCCACACCACCTGGGATCGGTTTATGGATGCCAGTGAAATCAATGATTTGTTTGTGGATGGGGAGCCATATGTGGACCGTTTGTATGCCACCTTGAAGGAGCGTGGCATTCAAGCGGAGCGCAACTATGAGGTGCGGGAGTCGGGTAGTGGCTACTGGCTGCCGTTGGTGGTGTGGTGTCGGAACGGCCGTATCGACCTCACCCACGACCAACTCACTCAGCAGCAAAACGATCTGGATAAATTGGTCGCGCGAATTGCTGAGCAGGTTGCCCAATACGGCGGGCTGGCCTCACCGCTTGACGCCAGCGGGAAAATGTAATTAAAATCTTAACCATTGCCGCTCAAGATGAAATAGAATATTGACAAGGCACGATGATCTTTTTATTGGCGTTACGTAAAAGTGGGAAAGTTCGTTTGAAAAAGTAAAGCTATTTCTCCCGCTTTTCAAACCACAGAGAAATCGTCTTTCGATTTCCAAGTGCTTTCTGTGGTTTGCTAAGAAGCAAAGCGTTGTAAGCGTACCCGAATGTTTTTACATAGTATTGTCAGCGATATTGATGACTTACTGCCGCAGTCGCCCTTTGTGCGCGATGGGGGTAGTTTACTCATGATGGTGGGACTGCCCGGCACCGGCAAATCTTCCGTAGTAGAAGGCTTGCAGCAGTTTATGTCTTTTGTGGTGGTCAGCACCGACAGCATCCGTCTGCATTTGCGCAACCAGCCGACTTACACTGCGGCGGAAATGATGCTGGTGTATGAAGTGTGTTACTCCATCATCGAATCTCGGCTGCGCGACGGGCAGCGTGTTATTTTTGACGCTTCCAACTACCTGGCTGCGCGGCGCGAACACATGATGAAGATTGCCAAGCGGGCTGGCGCACCGGTCGCCGTTTGCTACGTTCAGGCAGCCCAAGATACCATCCGCGACCGTTTGTTCCGGCGCAACAGTGGGCAGCGGCGCGAAACCGATTTGTCAGATGCCGACTGGTCTGTGTATAAATGGATGGTAGAAGCACAAGAACCCGTTGTGGGTGAACATCTCATTTTAGATACGACCGATACGCCGCCCAATGTTTTGGCGGAAAAATTATTTTACTACTGGCTGAAGTGTGAAGAAACCGGCGCAAGCGACCCTGATATTCAATCCTCTAGCTGGGCCCGCCAATTTAGCAGCGCCGATGGCCTTGGTAGCTGACCTCTGGCAGGCGCGCGGCTGGCACGTTACCATCCAGCCAACTCAAGCTCCCGGACATGCAACTGAATTAGCGCAACAAGCGGCCGTTTCTGGTGTGCAGCTTGTGTTTGCGGCAGGTGGCGACGGTACGTTGGGCGAGGTGGCCAACGGACTGGCGGGCACCGAAACGATCATGGCTCCGCTGCCGGTGGGGACGGCCAACTCCTTTGCTCGCGAACTGCACATGCCGTTGCCCATGCTGCGCGGCCGGCACCAATTGCTCAAAGCGGCGGACTCATTGCTAAACGGCCGTATCCAACGCATGGACCTTGGCTACACCACAGATGGCGCAGGGCACGGCCGTTATTGGCTGCTTTGGTCTGGAGCGGGGGCAGATGGCTATCTGGTGGAGCACATCGAACCGCGCCCCAAATGGTCCAAAAAGCTGGGTCGATTTGGTTACATGCTGCAAGGCATTGCCCTGACGACAAACTTCCCGGCGGTTGAAGCAAAAATTGAAATAGACGGCCGTATTTTTGAAGATCATTACCTGTTGGCGCTCATCAGCAACTGTCGGCTGTACGCGGGTGGGGGAATTACCATCAGTCCGCAGGCCAAACTGGACGATGGCCTTTTTGAAGTATGGCTGTTCCAGGGCAAGCACATCGCCAAAATGTTCCAGTACGGTGCGCTGATGAAAGCGGGACGGCGTGATTACCCCGGCATGGAGCTGATTTACGGCCGTTCCATTACCATCCACACCACCCCCACCATGCCTTGCCAGACCGACGGCGAAATGGGCGGTTACACGCCTCTGAGCTGCACCCTTCAACCCGGCGCTTTGCGCTTATTGGTTCCTGCTTCTGCCCCTGAAGATTTGTTTGAGAAGCCGGGCATCCCGCTTGCCACCCTCACGAATTCCTAAACGCTCCCTGATTGCCCCATTGTAAAAAGATGACACTTGGCTGAAAAACGGCCGTTTCTACCAAACTCGCCAATATATCCCTTTACAAAATATGGACAATGCGATAATATATGGACAATACCGTAACAAAACTAACGCAACCATATTTTTACAAGGAGCAAGTTCGTGACGGCAAACGTAAAAACAAATCAAAATCCCTCTAAAGATAACGGCCTAACCAGTTCCAAAGCATTGTGGGGCGGTGTTATTTTTAGCTTCTTATTTACCGGCCTCATCTGGCTGCTGCGCGGCGCATTGCCCCAGGTCAACTTCTTACCGGACCAGGGCGCCTCCTGGTATTACTGGAAGCTGCCCGAACCGACGTTTTGGTCGCGTGCCACGGCCTGGAGCGGCTATTTGCTGCACCAGGTGGCCATTTGGGGCCTGATTTATTTTGGCCAGAAAAACAAAACCAAGTACACCAATGGCCTGCATCGCCTGAATATTATTGCGCTGGCGGTAAACGCTGTCTTTATTGTTTTACATCTGCTGCAAACCATCTTCTTTTATGATGGTCTGGCGCAGGATGTGTCCATCTGGAGTTCGCAAGGCTCGGTGGTGCTTATGTTGGTCATGATTTTGCTGATGGAAAATCAGCGGCGCGGCCTCTTTTTTGGCAAGAAGGTTGGTTTCCTCAAAGAAACAGCGCGGATTGCCCGAAAATATCACGGCTACATTTTTGCCTGGGGTGTCATTTACACCTTCTGGTATCACCCGATGGAAGCCACGATGGGCCATTTGCTGGGCTTCATCTACACCTTTTTCCTGATGGTGCAGGGCAGCCTGATGTTTACCCGCGCACACCTAAACAAATGGTGGACATGGGTGCTGGAAATTTCGGTACTGGTGCACGGCACTTTGGTGGCGCTGCAAACCAATACGATGTGGCCTATGTTTTTCTTTGGCTTCGCCGGTATTTTCATCGTTACGCAAATGTATGGTTTGGGCCTAAGCAAATATTGGCGCTGGGGTTTTATTGCTGCCTATATCGCCGGGGTAGTGATTGTGTACAGCAGCCGCGGTTGGGCCAGTGTGAACGAAATTGTGCGCATTCCGGTGATTGAATATCTGCTTGTCTTTGTGCTGGCGCTCATTATCTGGCTGATCATGCGGGTGGTGGGGTTGTTTACGGGCCGAACCAGACGACAAATCCAGTCTCGCCAGGCTGCGGCCGCAGGCGATTAATACCTAAATTCGTATCTCCTCTATAAACGGCCGTTTCCCACCACCACATCTTGGAAACGGCCGTTTTTTTGTGCCTGCTCCCCGCCTCCTGTTTGCTAAAATTATAATATTACGTAAACTTCAAGCTATGGATAGAATCGACTTCCGCTCTGATACCGTTAGCTGGCCAACCCCGGCCATGCGCCAGGCAATGGCCAATGCGCCCGTTGGGGATGACGTGTACGGCGAAGATCCCACCGTGAACAAGCTGGAAGCGATGGCGGCCGAGATGATGGGCAAGGAAGCGGGGCTTTTTGTGGCCAGCGGCACGATGGGCAACCTGACGGCAATCCTGGCCCATGGCCGTCGCGGCGATGGGGCGATTGTGGGCGAAGATTCGCACACTTTTCGTGCTGAAGCGGGCGGTATGGCGGTGTTGGGTGGCATTGTGCCCAATCCGCTGCCCACGGACGTTTACGGCCGTATGGACCTTGCCGCCGTAGAAAACGCCGTCTATCCTGACGACCCCCATTACCCCAACAACCGCTTGATTTTGGTAGAAAACAGCTACGGCGCAAAGGGCGGTTATCCTATCGAGCCAGATTATTTCCAGCAAATTCGCCACATTGCCGACCAGCACGGACTGATTGTGCACATGGACGGCGCGCGCATTTTTAATGCGGCCGTGGCGCTCAATCTTGATCCCCGTGAAATTACCCAACATGTTGATTCCATCACCTTTTGTCTGAGCAAAGGGTTGTGTGCTCCCGTTGGTTCTGTGCTGTGCGGTTCCGAGGCGTTTATTCAGCAAGCCCGGCGAGCCCGCAAGCTGGTCGGTGGGGCCATGCGCCAGGCGGGCATGATGGCCGCAGCCGGCATTGTGTCCCTCACCGAGATGGTTGAGCGGCTAGCCGACGATCATGCCAACGCCAAACGGCTTGCCGAAGGGCTGGCTGAAATTCCCGGCATTAAGCTGCAACCCGAGATGGTAAAAACCAACATGTTTTTCTTTACGCTGGACGAAGCCGTGTCGGTGACTCCGGCGCAGTTTGTGCAGCGGCTGCGCGATGAGGCCAACATCTGGCTGTCTAGCAGTTACTCCCGCAGCTTCCGCGCTGTGACCCATTACTGGATTCAGGAAGCAGACGTTGATCTGTTCATAAAGACCGCGCGAGCCATTTTGCAGTAGGAGGGAAGATGTCTAACACGCTGATCGGTCATACCATAAACGGCCGTTACCGGCTTGAATCCTTGCTAGGTGATGGCGGCATGGGCACCGTCTACCGCGCGTACGACGTGAACCTGGATCGTCAGGTGGCGCTCAAACTCATGCACGCCCACTTTGCCCGCCAGGAAGAATTTCGCGCTCGCCTCATCCAGGAAGCGCGCACCGCTGCCCAACTCGACCATCCCTCCGTGGTGCAGATTTTTGACTTTGGCGATTCGCCCGAAGGGTTGTTCATCGCCATGGAATTTGTGAATGGCGGCAGCCTGCGAGACCATTTGCGTCGTTTACAGCGGATGCGTAAATTTTTGCCGCTGGCGCAGAGCCTGCAAATTGGTGCCCAAATTGCCGAAGCGCTGGATTACGCGTACCGGCGTGGGATTGTGCATCGCGACATTAAGCCGGGCAACATCATGCTCAAGCGGCTCAACCGCCCGGATGAACCGGACGAGCAGCCGTTCCGCGCTTTGCTCACCGATTTTGGCCTGGTGAAGCTGCAAGAAGGCTCCCAGCTGACGCAAAGCGGCACCACGTTGGGCACACCCACCTACATGTCACCCGAACAGTGCAAAGGCGAACCGCTAGACGGCCGTGCCGACCTGTACGCCCTGGGTGTAGTTCTCTACGAACTATTCACCAATCGGCTGCCCTTTGAATTTAAGACCCTCTCCGACGCCATTGCCGTGCATTCGCGCGGTGAAATGCCCACGCCCGCCCGCGAAATTCGCAGCGACATTCCGGCCATTATCGACACCATTTTGAGTCGGTCGCTGGCTAAAAACCCGGATGATCGCTATGCCGATGGGGCCGAAATGGCCGATGCTTTGCGCAGTGCTATGGTCGCCCTGGAAGGGGCGCCCACGCAAATCATGCTGCGCGAAGAGATGAACATTTTGGAACGTGTTGCCGAGCCACCGCCGGGGCACGAACTCATTATCAACACGCCGGGCCATCCGCCCAGCACCGTGCCGCTGACTCAGGCGGTCATCACGCTGGGCCGCCACGCCGACAACGAAATTGTGCTGCCCGCCGAGGGCGTCTCGCGCCATCATTCGCGGCTGCAAGCCACCGCCTTGGGCTGGGAATTGGTCGATTTAGGTGGCATCAATGGCACCTTCTTAAACGATCGACGGCTGCGGGCCGATGATCCAACACCTGTACCGCCCGGTTCGCGGATGCGCATTGGGCCGTACGAGTTGACGCTGCAAGGGCCGGAAATTGCTGTTTTTGAGCAAGAAGCGCCCACTTACCAGCAGGCGCTCGGCAGCACCACACCGCAGGTGACGCCAACGCAGGTCGTAACGGCCGAACCTCTAGGACTCTTTTTGCCCAGCGACCAGATCAATGTGGAGCCGGGGCAGCAGGTGCAGTTTAAGGTGGAGGTGGTCAATCGCAGCCAGATTGATGACCGGGTGAGCCTGCGGGTACATGGGTTGCCTGGCTCCTGGGCGACACCGCCCGGCGAGTTTCGCAATTTGCCTGCGGGCGAGACCATCCAGCTAAGCATTGCCATACGCCCGCCCAAACATCGCAGTACACCGACGGGGCGGCAGCGCTTCCGCATTGAAGTTGTGTCGCAGCACCATCCTGACGCGAAGGTGGGTACCACCGCTTCCGTGATTATTGGCACGTTTGTGGCTTTTGAGGCCAATCTGGAGCCAAGCCAGGTCCGGTTGCCGGGCAGCGTAACGGTGCAGATCCACAACACGGGCAACGCGCCGGGTGACTTTAGCGTGGTGGCGCGGGACCGGCAGGGTGGGCTGCGCTTTAAGGGCGAGCGGGGCCGGATTCGGTTGCAGCCGGGCCAGGTGGCCAATGTGGAGCTGGCGCTGGAGGCCGAACAATCTAGCTGGCTGGGCAGCGGTGAACTGTTCCCATTTGAGGTGGCCGTAGCTTCAGCGGCAGGCGGGCGACAAACCTTGTCGGGCGAGGCGCAGTCTGGCCCGTCGATTCCGCCGACTTTGATGTATGCCGCGATTTTGGTCATTACCTTTGCCTGTGTGCTGGGCTTTTTTGCGATTGTGTTTAGCGGCAACAGCTTCTTTGGCCGCAGCCAGAACGCCGCAGCGACCAATGTCGCAGCGACAGAAACGGCCGTTGCCCTCAATAATCTGGCAACAAGTACGGCTTTGGCGGGAACGGCCGTTGTTGAGGGGGATGCTGATAACGACGGGCTGAGCAACACGCAGGAAACCAACATCCTGCAAACCGATCCCAATAATCCCGATACCGACGGGGATGGCTTGACTGATGGCCAGGAAGTGCTGACCTTGGGTACCAATCCGCTGCTGGCCGACACCGATTCTGATCTGATTCCCGATGGTCAGGAGGTGAACCAGTACGGTACCAATCCGCTGCTGGCCGATTCCGACGGGGACGGCGTGAATGATGTGGTGGAAATTTCGCAGGGCACCAATCCGTTGGAGACGCCGATCGTCTCGCCCACGCCCACGGCTACGGCGACGCTGGGCACGCCCACGGTTACACCGACGGCTTCCAACACGCCGCCGCCATCTACCACACCGACCTTTACACCCACACCCACGGTAACCAACACACCGCCACCGTCATCCACGCCAACGGCGACGGCCACGGCTACCACGCCACCCACAGCGACCAATACGCCGACCGCCACGTTGACGCCGACAATTACGCCGACTTCGACCAATACACCGCTGCCAAATCCGGTGTTGAGCTGCATCACCACCCCGCCGCAAATCGACGGCACGTTTAACCCGGCCGAATGGCCCAATGCGCCGCTGATCCAATTTGCGCCGGTGGACAAGCCTAGCGATTTGGTGCAGGTTTATTTTGTGCGCGACGCCACCAATCTGTACATGGCATTCCTGATCAACGACCCCACGACCGATCCCACAGATTCGCTGCGGCTGTACTTTGACACAACGGGCAATCGCGGCGACCCAGATACGGCCGATCGCTTCTTCTTTGTGGTGCGTGACGGTACCCGAGCGGTGCAAGCGGGCATTGGTTCCAACAGCGATGGCAACATTTGGGACACCACCTACACGTCCAGCAACTGGAACTCTGCTTCGGGTGGCCAGACGGGCCAGTGGGTGATTGAAATGGAAATCAATGCCAGCGCCGAAATGGCCGCGTTGGCCAATCCGTTTGGCATGATGATTCAGGTGCTCTACACAGGCGATCTGGCTACCTGGCCGGAGGGTGGCGGCTCCAACAGCCCATCCACCTGGCAGTTTGTGAACAATGTGAGCTGCCCGTAAGAGAAGCAGGCGATAAGTAGTCAAAAGTGATAAGTAAAAGTGAGGGAGAGGGTGAACTTCTCCCTCTTTTGTTTCTACCAATTTGTATGATGACGATAAAAAGGATGAGATGATGTTAGATTTTACGGCCGTTCGTAACAAAGAAATGACTTATGCCGAATTGGTGGCCGATTTGACCGTGGCGGACTTGCGTGCCCTGACAAACGAAATTATTGATTATCAGCTGGGCCTGCTGGCCAGCTGCACGGATGCCGATGTGGTGTTTACGCCCGTTGACCCCAATGCCCACGATCCTTACGCGGCAGAGAAGTCTGATGAGGGTATTGCCTGGAATCTGGGGCATTTGATTGTGCACGTGACTGCCTCGTCGGAGGAGAGTGCGGCTTTGGCGGCCGAGATGGCGCGTGGGGTGGAGCGGGACGGCCGTTCCCGCAGCGAGATTTCGTGGGAAACGGTAACCACTATTGCCCAATGTCAACATCGCTTGGAAGAGAGCCGCCGGATGCGTCTGGCCAGCCTGGAGATGTGGCCCGATGAGCCGTACCTGGACAACAAGGTGACACCCTGGGCGGTCATTGGGGAGATTGATGCATACGGCCGTTTTGTTCTGGGTTTGAGCCATGATCAGGGACATCTGCCCCAGATTGAAGACGTGATTGCTCAGGCCAAAGCGGCTCGTGGTGCTTAGGAGGTAATTGGGTAACTGGGTAATTGAGTAATTGTTTGCGGATTGGCTGGTTTTGTTCAGCATGACAGTGGTACTTGAGTTGTCATGCTGAGAGCCTGTGCTGAGGCTGCCGAAGTATCCTCCGAAGCATCCCGCCAACTTGAGCATTGGCTAAGCCTTGGTTTTGGTCAGGCTCTTGTTATGTGATCCTTGCGGGATGCTTCACTGCGTTCAGCATGACAGTGGCACTAGAGTTGTCATGCTGAGGTCCCCCGAAGCATCCCGCCCGCCTAATTCGCAAAGCCTTGGCCCAGGTCGAGTTCGTGTTATGGATTCAACTATGAAGTTACGTTGGTTAGATTTAGCCGAGAGTTTAGATATTCCCGAAGCGGCTGCTGAAAAAATCTGGCGCGAATTGGCGGCGGCGTATGGGGAGAACGGCCGTTTCTACCATAACCTCCATCACATTCAGCATGCGCTGGCCGTGGCCGAACAATTGCAAGCGGTGGCGACGGATTTTACGGCCGTTCAGCTGGCGCTCTGGTTTCATGATGTGGTGTACGATCCGCGCCGCAGCGACAACGAGGCGCAAAGTGCCGCTTTTGCCGAGCGTGTGCTGCGCCCGTTGGGTTTCCCAAACGAGAGGCTGGAGACCATCAAAGCGCTCATTTTGGTGACCCAAACCCACGAAACGGCCGTTGCTGATCCGAACGTGTGGGTGATGCTGGATGCTGATCTGGCCATCCTCAGCGCGCCACCGGCGCAGTACGACGCCTACGCGCGGGCCATCCGGCAGGAGTACAGCTTTGTGCCGGAAGAGCAGTACATGGTGGGGCGAACGGCCGTCTTGCAGAAATTTTTGGCGCGGTCACCGTTTTACTTTACCGAGCAGATGCGGATGGGGGGAGATACGGCCGTTTACGCAAATTTGAAACGTGAGCTGGCGCAGTTACAAAAGCGGAACACAGAGGGGCACTGAGAACCGCAGAGCTGCACAGAGATTGCGCTTTTTCTCTGTGAACCTCTGTGCCACCTCTGCGCAACTCTGTGTTCCTAAAGTTTTCCCCTCAACAGGCCTGCTACCAATAGTAATCGGTCCATTCACGCAGCAGTTTGGTATCGCGGGCAATTAGGTCATCGCGCAGCTTGTTGCCCCACACATAATAAAGTGTGTCATACAAGTACCCCATGTTGAAAATACGGCGGAAGGGCACAAATGTTTTGTAAACCGCTTCAATTTCAGAGTTGGATAAACCGCCGATTGTTTCATATCCGTACAGAAAACTTTCCAGCCGCCTTTTTCGTTTGTCGGCCGCTGCCTCGTCCAGACCAGCGCTAAACATGCCTAAAAACGGCGAGATATCATATGCCCGCCAGCCGTAACCGCAGAAGTCGAAATCAATGATGGTGAGATTGCCGTCATGCCGTTTATGGATGTTGCCCGTGTACATGTCGCCATGACAAAGCCCCCAGTTCCAGTTGCGGGCGTTATTTTGAATGTGCTCCTTGATTTCTTTGACCAGGCTTTTCAGGAAAGACATATCAATTTGGTGATTGATTTTGTTGTACGCGGCCAATATTTCAATCGATCGGTCTAAAAATAGCTGATCATCGAGTTTCCAGCGCTGGGGCGTTGTGGGCATCACATCGAGCAGCATGTGCATGCTTGAAAATAAACGGCCGATTTCGGCTATTTCTGCGGCATCAAGACCAACATCATCACAGGATGCCCCGCCTGCATCCGAAAAAAGCACGCCATACCGCATGCCCTCCGGCGCGTCGATAGGCAAGAGATACTGCCCGTTTTGCATGGGGATGGGATAGGCCACGGACAAGCCCGATAGCTTCAGGTAGTTGACGATCTCAACTTCGGCGGCAACGGCCGTTTCATCCACATCTTTTCTGGCATAGATTTTGAAAAAGTAATGAAGGTTGCCATCGGTGAATCGGTAAATGTCATTGACGCCCCGGTATTCAAACAGGCAGGTTGCGCCGGGGAGAAAATCCCCGTACTGCTCTGTTATTCTTTGCTGTATGTCAGCTGTGCTTATGGTCGAGCGAATGATTTGCATCTTGGAGACCTGTTGAGAGCAGGGCTACTCAGGTAACGCTTCCAGTGGACCGATCCATGTTTCGGCAAAGGCCAAAAAGGCTGTGCTGGAAAATTGCCCATCCGCTGCCTGAGTCACCCTTGCTTCTCCCGCTATTCGTTTCCCGTTTAGCTGAATCTGGCCCATCTGGCAGGGACAAATGACGGTTGTTAAGTCATAGGCCACTTCACCTGCGGGAAATCGTGGCCAGATCACTTGTTTCCGATCCAATATTTTGTGCCATTCTACCACGATTGGCGTCTGCGGCGTCTGACAAGTTACCTGGTAACGTTCGCCATCAAAGGTGTGATGACATTGTGCCTCTGTATAAGGCAGACTGTTGATAGGCACATCCTGAAACTCAGGGAAATGCTGGGTCAGATTCTCTACTAGCACCTGGGCCAGGTCGCGGTTGTCTGTAAAAATGGCTCCGTGACCCACCTCAGCTAACGGCGCATTCGCCGGATTTAACCAGAGTACAAGCACATGGCCGACGCCAAAAGGGCTGTCCGTACAATACCAATAACTCACGACGGCAATGGCCTGTTCTGTTCCTGGCAGGTACAGGGTCATCCCTGGGTTTTCACCGCTAAAGAAAACGGGGCGCTTTATTTCAATCATGGTCACAACGTTACCTCGTTGCAAAGGATTGACGCCATTTTATCCAAAACTGCTGTTTCCGCCGCCAATGGACTAAATAGTGGCACGTAGCAGGGCGAGGAGTACGGCCGTATTCATCATCAACCGCACCACACCCACCCGGCGCACACGCCGTTTGTCTCTCGTAAAGTAAAAATCGTAGACTTGCAACAACCCGAAGGAATGCCTGATAACTGGGAAACGAAAGGTTATATCTTCTTGAGCACGACGGCGATAAACTCAACTAAGGCTTAGTGTTATTTTCAGAAAGCTCTTTATCAAAGTGTCTGGAATGTTTGTTGAATTGATTTTGCTCTTTGAAGAAGATCATCATAAGTAAGTATAGATAATTTTTCACCGAAGAAAATATTTCTGAAACGTAATTTCGTAATGGCTTCGTTAGACATACCTTTTGTTCTGCCAATTACTACAAACCCGCGAGGCTGTGTTATTCCTGGTAAGTTTTCTCTAGCATATGCATGGTTTTTTTCTATCCACTCCAGCCAGTCTAAAACTTGTTGTTCTGCATGGATTAGACAGGCTGTCGGGTTTGATTTTTTTTGTGAATAATTTGTGTGTACTGGCTTCTATTTCCACCAGATCAATCTGACCGTTCCAACGAACTAATGCGTAGTCCATCTCATATTCTGACCCTAACGCCTGCTTTGGTATCACAAGCTGATAATCTAAGCCAAACAGTATTGGATTATCTGTTAAACACCTTTGCAATTCAGATTCATTTCGTGTGCTATCATTTAATACATTGTTTCAAAGGTAACCTGAACAATCGCATATTATAAGAATTGTTGCTAATCTCAGAGGATGTCAAATAAAAACCACATCCAATTAAGTGAAGCAGATCAGGCCAATCTCAAAGAGCTAATCAGCAAAGGTAGCATTTCAGCCAGAACGTATCGGCGCGCCTTCGCCTTGCTGGAATTGCATCGCGGACAAACTTATACGGCCGTAAGTCAAACAGTCGGCGTTACCAAGCAAGCGGTCTCCATTTGGGCCACAAATTACCGCGAAAATGGTTTGGTTTTCTTGACTGATAGGCCAAAAAGTGGACGTCCTAAAAGATATCCAGTGTAGATGAAGCCAAAATCACGGCCTTGGCCTGTTCAGACCCACCGGAAGGCTACAGCCAGTGGACGCTTCGTTTGCTAGCTGACCATGCCGTGGAATTAATTGAAGCGGATGCCATTTCCTACAGTGAGGTCAGAAGAATTCTGAAAAAACGAACTCAAGCCACACCTGAAACGGCAGTGGTGCATTGGTCAGATAACGAGCCAGTTTATCGCGGCGATGGAACGAATCTTGTAGCTCTATTCACTACCCTATGGTCCAGCCTATCCAGTCGTCTGCTTTGATGAACGGCCTTGTTTCCTCATTGGTGACAAGGTAGAGCCAATTGCTCTGCAAACCGGTCAGGTCAAAAAGAACACTACGCCTACGAAAACATGGGTCATGTGCGCTGTTAGCCGCTATTGAACCACTGACGGGCAACCGGGTGGCTCAGGTGCAACTACAGCGAACCAAGAAAGAGTTTACGCTCATTTGCCAGGCCATTGCCGCCGCTTATCCACACGCCAAACAGATTCGGCTGGTGTTAGATAACCTGAATACCCATACAACAGGTGCCTTCTATGACCATTTGCCTGCGGATGAAGCCTGGGCTTTGGCCCAACGATTTGTGTTTTATCACACACCTAAATCAGCCAGCTGGCTAAACATGATCGAGATTGAGTTCTCCGCCTTAGCACGCCTTTGCCTCGACTGTCGTATCCCGACGATGGCAAAGCTTGAAAAGGAAGTCCTCACTTTTTTAACCACCGGTCAGAACAGCAGGTAAAAATCAACTGGCTGTTCACGATTGATGATTGTCGAGAGAAGCTCAATTCAAAATATGCGGTTGTTAACGATGCGAACACAAAGTTCGCCAAGTGTTAAGAATTCTTATGAAACAATGTATTTAATTTACGCTCTAATTCAACAATTGCGAAATTTAGTCCAGAAAGAAGCCGATCGGCTTGACTTAACATCGTTAATTAATAAAGTAACTGAAACTTTTCAAAGTGGAGGAATCGTGCATCATAGATAAAAACCCGACCAAAGGCGATATCTATGAGCACGATCCCTACCAGTATAACCAAAGAGCAGTTCGAGCAACACATTCGGCCATTTATCACGACCGCCCGGCGCGGCTACGAATGTCAGATTGATTTGTACAAAGTGTTTAACTACATTCTCTACCGTTATCACACTGGCTGTCAGTGGCAATCGCTACCGATTCAGCCTGATGCCCAAGACCCGTCTCGCAGAGAAATCAGCCCTGATGCGGTGGCTTACCACCATCGTAAATGGAGTCGAGATGGCAGTTACGAACGTATTTGGCAAGGTAGCATCAGGACGATTATCGATGACCTGGATTTATCGGTGCTCAACCAGGATGGCAGTCATGCAATCGCCTAGAAGGGAGGCGAATCGGTTGCCTACCAGCGGCGCAAGCGAGCTAATACGACCAACATCCTGCCCTTTACCGAGCGCAATGGTTACATTGTGGCCTCGACAGAGTTGGTAGCGGGCAACCATAATGACGCTTGGAATCTAAAAGAGCATTTGCAAACGGCTATCAAGCAAATGAAACAAATCGGGTTGAAGGTGGCTGGTGCGTATTTCAATGCTGACCCTGGATTTGACACTAAAGCTGCGCGCAAGACCTGCTTCAATCATGACATCGTTCCTAACATCAAGGAAAACAAGCGCAATCGCAAGAAAACGAAGCGTGGTCCGAAACGATTGTTTGATGAAACCGTATACAAAGACCGCTTTGCCAGCGAACGCAGCTTTGCCTGGATTGATAAATTCCGAGGCTTGTTGTTAAGATTCGATAGAGAGGATGCCAATTTTCTGGGCGGTCACCACATAGCCTTCGCGATGATTAATCTGCGCCATGTGTTGGCACCGCTCTAATAAGTTTCATTCAATCAGATTAAACCACTGCCTCCGGCAGTGGAAAAAGTAACGGTTCTACCAGTGCATTGAGAATGACGAGTAGTATCTATCTACCTAGAAGGTGCGAAACTAATAGGAGATAGACAATGACTACTCGTCAATTTAAGAAGTTAGCCCACTCATTGTATGAGTGCAAGTATCACATCGTATTCTGTCCAAAGTATCGTTACAAAATCCTGCAACAGGAGGTAGAGACGTATCTCAAAGAACAAATCTACCGACTGTGCAGCCAAAAGGACGGCGTAGAAGTATTGGAAGTAAACATTCAAGAAGACCACATCCATCTAGTAGTATCGCTGCCACCCAAATATGCGGTGTCAGAATTCGTGGGCTTCCTGAAAGGAAAACTGGCTCTACGAACATTTGACCAATTTCCCCAATAGAAGCGTACTGCCACCGCGACGTTTGTATGGCTCGATAGATGGCATCATGGTGCCGACTCAGGCAGAATGGCGCGAGTTGAAAACCGTGTGTTGGTATGAGGTCACGCCCCTATCTGAACGGCAATGGCCCTCTCGGTACACCGAGCGGCTGGGAAAGTTAGAGGGGTTGAAAGCAACGGCCATTCGCTATCACTGTGACATTCAAGAGGCAGAAGCGTTCTCGACTCTGTTGTAGTCTACGGGCTGCCACTACTTGGCTGACCGTGCCCAAGAGTTGATTTTCGTATGTGATGGGGCCAGGTGGATTTGGCGGCTGGTTGAGGAGAACTTTCCCCAGGCCATTCAGATTCTAGACTGGTACCATGCTGTCGAATATCTAACACCAGTGGCCCAGACCTTTTTTCACGATGAGGACAAGCAAAAAGAATGGTTGGCCACCATGAAGGAACACCTCTGGTTCAGCCGGACTCAAACGGTGATTGACACCTGTCTGGCTTTGGCAACCCCAGCCAGCGTTGCCGACCCAGCGGCCAAAGCGGCCACTTACTTTCAAAACAACCTGGCACGCATAGACTACGCTCATTTTCGTCAGCAAGGCTATTTGATTGGCAGTGGCGCGGTTGAGAGCGGTTGTAAACAAATAGGGACCATGCGGCTTAAGCGTTCGGGGGCACACTGGCTAGAAGAGGGAGCGCGTTGGGTGGCTAAGGCACGGGCCGTTTGGCTGAGTGGTCAGTGGCAAGAAGTGGTACAAAGCAAGTCTGACTTACCGTTTGCCGTTTAACGAGTTTTTACTGCTCCCGAGGGGGGCAGGGTGACAAGGTAATTGGGTAATCGCACGAATTGTGCAGTTATCTAATTACCCAGTTACTCAATTATTTTCTCAATGATGGTCACTGCTAGGCCGCTGACGAAGACTGGCCCAAGCCACGATGAGGGCCAGCAAGAAACCACCACCCAAAGCACCTAACCAGATGAGCCAGGGCGTTCCTGGAGCATTTTCCACCATTTCTGTTTCACCATGCTTAGCCTCGGTTACCGCTTCAGTAACGGCTTCGCTGTCCACGGGTTCACTAGCCGTATTTGCTTCGGCGCAAATGGTTTGGTTTACGATTTAATTTGATTGTCTCGATATACATTTGTTACTGGGATTAAAGTGACTCTTGTAAGATAGGTCTATTAAAAGAATCCTCTGGAAGATGTTGTCATGGTTCAACTATTTCCTCAGAGGATTCTTTTTCTTATTTTGATGTTAGTGGCCCTCTGTTTGCAGGAGTTTTTTTTGTAGTGATGATTTTAGTAGCATGGTTTAAACCAATTTCTGAAGAGTCAGTTTGAGCTAATTAGGATATTTGATCCACCCGGCAGGTATCGCTCCAGAATCTTGTGGACCGCAAACGACATTGCCACAGAAGTAAATGTCGTAATCGTCAAATTCGGAGATATCGACGTTACCTAGTGTTGCACTAAAGGTGGCGTGGCCGGCAGGCACGTTATCAATAATAAGTGGCACACATTCGGGACCCGATGCAGTACACGTTGAATCAATATTACCTTTCAGATCAGTGAAGCCATTAAAAGTAATACGATCAATGCCCAGCTGTTTAGGCATATCAAAAACCATCATATACATCCGCATCGTGCTGTGATTAAAGCGGCAATCCGGTTGGTCTGCACAAACGAAGTGAACAGCTTCTAAATCTAAAGGATCGATCACATCCCAGGCGTCATAGGTCTGCCAGTCATACTGGAAGATTTGGTTATGCGGATCAGGGAAGTAAGGTAGTTGGATAGGTAGGATACCGCTACTCCAATATTGCACATTTTTGCCGCTGTAAAGCACGTGACTGAGGGTATCTAGGCGCATAGAAGTACGATAGGGTGGTAGTCCAAAGTTTTCGTCAGGCACAGGCGGATCTGTTTCCAGTGGGCAATGCTCCGTTTTATAGCCACAGTGAAGTGACCCGAAGTCGCCCCACCCACCGGTTTGCATTGTACCGCAGTTGTTGCCTGCACTATCGCAGATCAGGGCAATAACGCGAAATGAATGGAAGCGCGTTTTAGTGCCCATCGTGCTGCCAATGGCGTGGAGTTGAATGAGAGCGTACTTGATACAGTTGTCACCAGGTTTGTGCACTGAGCATTCTGGATTTTCCACATAGACGTATTTGTAACCAGCGTGTTTGTTCATATTTTCGTGGGAAGTCTGCCAAGGATAAGAAATTGGTTGCTCCCAGTTCTTTATTTCTTCGGCGAAAATGGTATCCGCTGGATTTTGGTTGTGCGTGTGATCATAGTGACAACCAGCCTCATAATTCCACAACCCATGGTAGGCCGTCATGTCATGAGCAATGCCAATTTCTTCACAGGATGGTGCAGTGGCATACGGCTGGACACTATCGCCAGGAGGCGGAGGCGTGGGTGAAGGTGGCGGAGTTGTTGGTTCCGGCGGCGGGTTAGTTGGATTTGGGGGTGGGCTTGTTGGCTGGGGTGGGGTCGTGGCTTCAGCCGTCGGCTCTGGTCCGCTGCATATGACGTTAACGGATGTGCGTGATGTCCGCTGAATTTGCATGCCACGGCCGTCACACGCTATTTCCGCATTGTCGCCGCCTACCAAACTGACGTTGTACGACTGCGCCCAAACAGAAACGGCACCAATCAACACAACCAACAAAATGACGCTTACAACGGTCAATCGTGTTCTCGACTTTACCTGTTTTAATTTATCTTTCTCAGCGCCGGGAATCGGACGCCGCTCTTTCAGAGAGGGTTGCTTATTCATTCTTTGCTCCATTTTAGTCGATGCTCCGGCGACATACATGGGCCGCAGTCAAAGACTTCTTCTTCGCTAATTGTAGATTTAGTGTTTCTTATTCCACTTCGAGAAAGATGGCAGCCTAACGAGCTTCTTCACGACTATTATAGGCTGCCACCTTTCAATTCTCTTCCTACGCTTCTTCACTTCTTTGCTTCTTCACGCTTGATTAAAGCTTATTTGTGCGCCAGCTTCTTCCTTTCTGGCGCTGATGTTCAATTGCTAAACTTCACCTCCTTCTCGCATAAAGTTGGTGCCCGCGAGAGGTTTGACGGGATTGCCCTGTTGGAAGTGGGTCTGGGTGGGAGTGGTGCTGTAGCTGCTTTGTTGGGGTAGAGCGTGGTCTTCAGTGACAAAGGTGTTTGTGCGTTACATGCGTTATGTCAAATCCGCGTTCACTCATGGCCGCACTATAGCCACGATGCCAGCGAAGGGTGAATAGGAAAAAACGCATAGTACGGCCGTCCCATTGCCGCGAAAATCTATGCAAAATTTATGCAGTTGGGGTCAATTTGGGGTCAATCGGGGCGTTTTGGCAGGCTTTTAACTGGAAATGGCAAAAACGGCCGTTTCCTACCAAACCCCTTTTCTTTACGCCTTCTTCACGTATAAGACGGCCGTTCTTATCTTGCATTTAGCTTGAGAGCCTTAAAACACCAGTTTGAAGGATAGCTGCTGGGCTTCCGCCGGGGTGGGTTTCTGGGCGCGGAAGCAGTAAGACAGGCCCGCGACACTCTTTTCGCTGCGTACGCGGTAGCCGGTTTGCTGTAAAAGCGCCCGCCAATAGGCCGGTGTTGGCAGGCTCATCCCAGACAAGCCATGAATGAGCCAGTTGGTTTGGCTACGCACCGTTTCGGCGAGCAGCAGCTGCCCCTGGGGCTTGAGAATGCGGTAGGCTTCTTCAAGCAGAGCGGTGCGGTCACCCTCTTGCCAGAATTCCCCAGCGACATGGCACAGCATGACCGTGTTGACGCTCTCGTCCGGCAGCGGCAGCAAGTCCAGACTGCCCTCGCGCCAGCTTAAGCGGGGGTCGGATGGGGGCGGCGGCTCCTGGCTGCGCCAGCGCACCAGCCACGGGCTCACGGTCCACTGCGGATTGTAGATGTCGATCACGATGACCTGGCCTGTTGTGAGGCGGCGCGATAGGCCAATGGCCTGCCGCTGTAAACCGAGGTCAATGTAGGCAAACCGCTCGGTGGCGGGAATTTGACCCATATCGAACAACACGTGATGTGGCGTGATGCCGTCAAAATCGTAGCGTTGGCGTGCTTCCCAGATGCCTGCGCCAAAAAAGTAGATTAAAATCAAAAATGCGGCTGTGGCCAGCGGTATAAAAGAGAGCCAACCGCGCATGGCGCTGATGCCAATGATGATCAGCGCCGCCACCATGCCCAGGTAAAGCAGCACAAACCGGGGCCAGTTGGCCAGGATGAAGGTGCGGGTTCCATTAAAACGGCCTTCTTTCATAGCCGCGTAGTATACCTAAAATCAATACGAAGGATGAATGATGAATCCAGATACAAACGAATCCCTGGCACGCTTTGTGGAACGATACACCAGTGGGCAAATTCCCTGGGATGATGCCCTGCCGCCGCCTGAAGTCCAAGAGTTAGTCGCCAATCTTTCGCCGGCGCGGGCGTTGGACTTGGGATGTGGTTACGGCCGTACGTCCATTTACCTGGCACGGCACGGCTGGCGGGTCGATGGCGTTGACTTTGTGCCCCAGGCAATTGAGGGGGCTCAAAAACGGGCCGACGCCGCGAGCGTTGCCGATGCAGCCCAATTTTTTGTTGGCTCTGTCGCTGACCTGGATTTTTTACCGGGGCTTTATGATTTGGCGATTGACGTAGGCTGTATGCATTCGTTGAGCGAACAGCTGCTCATAGCTTATCGCGATGGTCTGCTTCGTTTGCTGCGCCCGGGTGCTTTGTACCTGCTTTTTGCCCATCTACGCGACGAGGCCACCGACGAGGAGCCCTATCGCTGGATAAGTAAAACGTTTTTGCGCGACTTGTTTGCTGATTTCACGCTCGAAAAAAGCGAACTAGGCGTGACTGTCGTTAACGACAGCAGTTGGCGTTCCGGTTGGTTTTGGTACAGACGATAGAAGTGCTAGAGGTTACATTTGCGGGTCGTGGCGACGGGGCCACCAGGTGAGGAGCGTGCTGCCATCGGTAAAACCCAGCGGCAAAAAGGCACCCAGAAAGAAAACTAGCAAATTTTCCCAAAAGACAAAAGCGACAATTAGATAAGTGGGAGAATTCCTAGTTGGGAAGAGGAACAGCAGTAGACCGGAAATCACGGTAATGGCCAGGCTGACTGCCGGGCCGCCCAACGCCCGACGGATGTGAATTGTGGCGTGCAGCGGTGGTTCGTTCTTAGGATAAAGGCTACCAAAGAGCACCAGCCAGCTCACCAATTTGCGCATTGGGTAACCTACCCGTCGGGCTACCCAGGCGTGTCCTAGCTGGTGAACCAATTCGCCAAGCCAATGAAGAATGACGGCCGTTCCGCCCAGCAGTACCGCCATTCCCCATGATTGATGCAGCCAAACGGCCGTTGCTACAGTAAAAATGAGCCACAGCAGCCCGGAAAGAAGCAATGACCTTTGGGAAAACCAAATCTCCACGCCTAAAATCTTACCGAGCTGCCATCGTTTCATTGTTTACTCGCTCTGCTGGTCTTCCAATAAGAAAGCAATCGCATCCACAAACGTATCGTATGGCTGTGCGCCAGACAGGAAATAGCCGTTGAAGAAGAAGGCGGGTGTGCCACTCACGCCAAAGCTGGCGCCTTCATCGAGATCGGCCACAATCTGGTCTTGATAGGTGGTCTCGGTCAGGCAGGTAACAAACTGGGCTTCATCCAGCCCCATCCCGGCGGCATACTGGTTAAAGAACGTGTCGGCATCAGAACGGCCGCTCCATTCATCCTGGTTAGCAAACAGCGCATCGTGCATTTCCGGGTAAGCGCCCTGCTCGCCCGCGCAGCGAGCCGCGTTGGCTGCCAGCATCGCCTGCGGATGAATTTGCGTCAGTGGGAAGTCTTTAAAGACGTAATAAACCACACCCGTGTCAATGTAATCTTCCTTGAGCTGGGAGAACGTTTGGGTAAAGTGCCGGCTACAGAACGGGCATTGGAAGTCGGTGTATTCAATGATGGTTACCGGCGCATTGGGGTCGCCAATTGCGTAAGCACCTTCAATCGGGATTTCTACGGGGCCAGACGGTGGCTGCGGTTGGGCAGCTTGCGCCTGTGCCTGTTCGTAAGCCTGGCGCATTTGTGCCTCCAACACGGCTTCCAGTTCACCACTTTCAACCAGCTCTGCTACGGCCGAAAACACATCGTAGGATTGCGCCCCGCGCAGCGGGTAGCCATTGATGTAAAAGGTTGGTGTGCTGTTGACGCCCATCGCCAACGCTTCTTGCTGGTTGGCCAACACGTTATCGCGCTGTTCGCCCAGGTCAATGCAGTTGCGCAGAGCCGTGCCATCTAGCGACAGCTCTTCAGCCAAGCCAACAAAGGCGTTGATGGCAGCGGCTTCACCATTGCCACCCCACGACGCCTGATTGGCAAACACGGCATCGTGCATTTCTTTGTAGGCATCTTGCTCACCAGCGCAGCGAACGGCCGTATTGGCCACAATCGCCTCTGGGTGCAAGCTGTCTAGCGGCAAATCCTTGATCGCATAAAACGCCCGGCCAGAATCCACCAGCTCGCTCAGGACGGTGGCGAATGTTTCCAGGGCATATTGCTGGCAGAAGGGGCATTGATAATCTGTAAACTCCACGATTTGGATTGTGGCATCTGGGTCGCCAGCGGACCAGGCTACGTTGCTGGGCTCTACTGGAATGGCGGCGGGGGTGGGAACAGCGTATTCGGGCGGCAGCGGCTCGTCGCTTGTGTCGGCGACGATGCTTTCACCGCCGCTGATCAGCGCAATGGCTTCGTTGAACGTGGAAAGCGGCTGCGCCCCAATGAGCGGCTGTTCGTTGATGAAGAAGCTGGGCGTGCTGCTAATTCCGCGCGAAAGGCCATACTGGTAATCGTCCTGCACGGCGTCGGCGTATGTGTTTTGGTCCAGGCAGCTGGTGAAGGCATCCATCTCCAGCCCCAACGTTTCACCATATCCGGCAAAGTAGGTATTGGCCTGGTTATTACCCCATTCGGCGATGTTGGCAAACAGCATGTCGTGCATTTCCCAGTAAGCTGCGGCACCTTGTTCGCCAGCGCAGCGAGCGGCATTGGCCGCCGCCGGTGCTTGCGGGTGGATGTTCAGCGGGAAATCGTAGAAGACGAGCAAGAGTTCACCGTTGGCAATCTGGTTATCATTGATGGATGGAAAGGTCTGGGCTACAAAGCGGCTGCAAAATGGGCATTGGTAGTCAGAAAACTCTTCCATGACCACAGGCGCATCAGGATTGCCGCGATACGGCCGTCCTTCTTCTGTAAAACCGACCTCAATGCCATTGGCATCTGCTTCCACCGAATCGGCCACGATTGCAACCTCAGGTGTGGTGTTGACAACGGCCGTATCTGCCTCTTCCTCCAGGAATAGATTGCCATCAGCCGGGTTTAATAATTGGCTGGTTTCTGATGCCTCGTCATCTGTTTTAGGGGTTGCAGCGCCACAGGCTGCCGTAAGCAAAATGAGGGCTGCTACCAGCCACCATAATTTCTTTGAATAAACCATTAAATTAGCTCCGTCTATTCGTCTTAACTATTTGGATGTGTTAGACTTTCGTGTTTGTTTTGACTTTTTCGATTATGGTCAATGGCTCGTATCTTAAACGAAAAGAAGACAAGTTACCACTGCGCGTCTGCCTTTTTGTGCTGGCATTAACTTTTGCCTTGCTCAATGCGGGCACACAAGCGGCAATTGTTCTGGCCCAAACGGGCAGCGGCATCACGGCCCCAGCTTCTGGCGAGACGATTTCCGGGGTGGTGGAGGTGCGCGGTACGGCCGTTCATCCCGACTACCTGCGCTTTGAATTGGCCTTTGCCAACCAGACCTCTGGCACCGATTGGATTGTGTTTGCCGAAGGCAGCGAACCCGTCGTAGATGGCGTTTTGGCTGTGTGGGACACCACCGTAGGCCAGGCTGTGGGCGCACCCGTGTTCCCAGACGGCCGTTACCAGCTGCGCTTGCGTGTGGTCAAAACCGATTTTAACTACGACGAATATTTCGTAACGGACCTTATCATTCAAAATGAAGGGGCAACGCCGACACCTACGCCAGACGAAACGGACGTGGGGCTAACAGCAACGGCCGTTGCGCCTGCCCAGCCCACTGGCAGCGATGAAAGCAGCTTCCAGCAGCCTACACCGCTGCCCTCGCTGACGCCATTTCCTTCGCCCACGCCGCCACCCACGGTGGTTGGTGGTACACCAGCTGCACCTCAAGCGGTTGGCGCTTCTGATGAGGGTGGCTTGCTGGGCCAGCTGGAAACGGCGGAAACTGATCGAGTTGGCAGCGCCTTTTGGTTGGGCATTCGCCTCACGATTGGACTCTTCCTGATAGCGGGCGGTTATTTGCTGCTGCGCTGGGTTGGCCGTCGCTTGTGGCACATTTACTGGACAAACAAAAGCAGTGGTAAGTAAAAAGTGAAAAGCCACTTTTCACTTTTACTCTCACTGATCACTCCTAAGAAGGAAGTAAGCATTAACGTGAAGAAAACCATTCTGATTTTCTTGATATCGCTGGGCCTCCTGGGCCTGGTTGCTTGCCAAAATGACGAGCCGCTGCCTACGGCTGTGGCCACTTTAGCCGTTTCATCGGTGGATGGCGTGGAGAGTGCTATTGAGGAAACGGCCGTTCCCGAAGCTACTGATCAGCCCGAAGCAACGGCTACACCAGCGCCGCCAACCGCCACACCGCTGCCGCCCAAGCCGCTGACCGTGTGCATGGGTGCTGAACCCACCACGCTTTTCTTGTATGGTGATGACAGTTTGGCAGCAACGGCCGTTCGCCACGCTCTCTACGAAAATCTCTACACCACCCTTAACTACGATTACCAGCCGCAGGGTCTGGAAAAGCTGCCCAGCCTGAATGATGGCGATGCACGCGTGGGGCTGGTTCAGGTGAAAGAGGGCGATCTGATTGTTAACTCGGCCGGGAATGTGGTGTTTTTGGTGCCCGGCGTGCAGTTTGTGCGCAGCGACGGTGAGTTTGTCACGTTTGATCGCACGCTGACCGCCGAAGGCGCAGAACCGCTAATGATGCAGCAGATGTCGGTTGACTTCACCTTCAAACCGATGACCTGGTCGGACGGCACTCCCGTCACCGCGGCCGACTCCCTGTTTAGCTTTGAGATTGCATCCAGCCCGGACGTGACGGTACGACAGGAAAAGATCGAGCGCACCGCCAGCTATGAAGCCACCGGCGATTTGTCGGTGACCTGGACCGGGCTGCCCGGTTTCCTGGATACCGAATATTTCACCAATGTGTGGACGCCGCTGCCGCGCCATCAACTGGAGCAGTTTTCGGCGGCCGAACTGGTGGCTGAAGATTCCCCGGCCCCGCAGCCCTTGAGCAGCGGGCCGTTTGTGCTAGAAGAATGGCAGCGCGGCGAGGCGCTAATCCTGCGCAACAATCCGGCCTACTACCGGGCTGATGAAGGATTGCCGCACATCACCGAGCTGACGATTCGGTTTGATCTGGCGGGCGAAACGGCCGTAAACCAGATCGCCGCTGGTTGTGACATTGTGACCCACGATGCCATCACCTTGAGCCAAACGCCTGACGTGCTGGCGGCGGCCGATGCTGGGGAGCTGTTAGCCTCGTTTGTGTCCAACAACATTTTTGAACACATCGACTTTGGCATTAACTCCTGGGAGAACTACGGCGATGGGGAACGAAACGGCCGTCCCGACTGGTTTGAAGATGGGCGGGTGCGGCAGGCCATTACCCTCTGCACCAACCGACAGCAAATCGTCAATGAGATCACCTACGGCCAGTCGAGCATTTTGCATGCCTACATCCCGGACGACCATCCGCTCTACCCGGCAGACGCCCAATCTTGGGATTACGATCCGGCGGCCGGTAATGGCCTGCTGGATGACGTTGGCCTGGAAGATACCGATGGCGATGGCTTCCGCGAGCTGGTTGAGCGCGACCTGAGCGCTACCATTGTGGCCACCACCACGATGAGCATCACTTTAGGCACCAACAGCGAAAGCGACATTCGCTTGCGCATCAACAAACTGGTGGCGGCGGACCTGGCCGAATGCGGTATCCAGGTGAATCTGTATGACGTCAACGCCAACGATTGGTTTGACGACGGCCCGTTTAGCCCGCTGTTTGGCCGCCGCTTCGACATGGCCACCTTTGCCTGGCGCACGGGTATTCATCCACCCTGTGGCCTGTACCTGAGCAGCAATGTGACTGGCCCAGAGGAACGCGGCTTTGGCGGCTGGAGCAACATCAACGCCACTGGTTGGATTGATGAAGCATACGATGCCGCGTGTAACGCCGCGCTGTCGGCTTTGCCGGGCACGCCAGAGTACGCCGACAGCCATCTAGAGGCGGTACAAATTTTTACCGAGGAGCTGCCTATCATTCCGCTGTTTGATTATTTGAAAACGGCCGTTGCTCAACCGCACGTCCTCAACTTCCAGCCAGACGCCTCCCAGCCATCCGAGCTGTGGAACTTGGCAGAGATTGATATTGAAGAGTAGGTGGCTGTTCTAACCAAACCTGACAGGTCTATGAACCATCTTTATGATTTAGTAGCTCTGGAAAGCAAAGTAGCTTGATTGTTAAGTAGCTTTGCAGACCTGTCAGGTTTCTCGACGCGATGAGCTTTTTACACAAACTGTTTAGCCGCCGGGACGAACCGGTGGATGACTTTGACGAAATGAACGACGCAGAACGATTTTTGATCGTCGGTCTGGGCAATCCGGGCCGCAAATATCGGGGAAACCGGCACAACATCGGCTTTATGGCGCTCGATGCGCTGGCGGCTGCCTACAAGATTGAAAGCAGCAAGGTGCAGAATAAGGCGATTGTGGGGAACGGCCGTATCCAATCCCGCGCCGTCATTCTGGCCAAACCGCAAACGTACATGAACAGCAGTGGCGACGCCGTTGGCCCGCTGGCTCGCTACTACAAAGTGCCGCCGGAAAACGTACTCGTCGTGTACGATGAGCTGGATTTGCCCTTTGGCACCATCCGCCTGCGTGAGAAAGGCGGTGCGGGTGGCCACAATGGCATGAAGTCGATTATCAATCATTTAGGGCAGGATTTTCCCAGGGTGCGGCTGGGAATCGGCCGTCCGCCGGGGCAGATGCCCGTACACGCCTACGTGCTGCAAGATTTCGGCAAAGACGACCTGCCGCTGCTGGACGACGTGCTGGCCGAAGCGATCCGGGCTATCGAAACGTACCTGCGCGACGGCATCCAGCTGGCCATGTCGCGGCACAATGGCTCGCTTGTGAATGAAGAATGATGAATTTAGTGGCTGGTTGTTAGTTGCTAGTATTGACCAGTCGCTAACAACCAACCACTAGCAACTATTAACTACCACAATGACTGTTTCTGGACTCCTCAACATCTTCAACGAACTGCCCGCTTTTGGTCAGCTGGTGGCGGAACTGGACGAGAAAAAGTCGGTTCCGCCTCTGAACTTGCCGACGAGTGCGCGTACGGCCGTTCTCGCCCAGCTCTATCTGCAACGTAACGTGCCTGTAGTGCTGATCACCAGCAAAGTGGAGTCAGCCGCTGCCTGGATTCAGGCGCTGGAGATGTGGCTGCCGCCCGGCGACGTGATGCGCCGCCTGCCAGAGCCAACGCCGCTGCCCTACGATCGCGGCCCGTGGAGCGAGCGCAGCCGCGCCGACCGTCTGACAGTGTTGACCCGGCTGATGGCGGGGCAGCACCCGCAAATGCCTGCGCCGGAACTGCCGCCGCTCGTTGTCACCTCGGCGCGTGCCTTTTTGCAAAAAACGCTACCTAAACGCCGCTTCATGACCAGCACCCGCGTCTTACGCGTCGGGCAAATCATTGACCTGGAGAAATTGACTGAGACGTGGCTGGGCATCGGTTACGAGGAAGTGAGTGTGGTGGAAGCGGCAGGGCAGTTCAGCCGCCGTGGTGGGATCATTGATATTTTCCCCATCGCCACGTCGTTCCCGGTGCGCATTGAGCTGTTTGGCGACGAGATCGACACGATGCGCACCTTCGATCCGGCCACGCAGCGTTCCATCGAAGTGAACGGCAGCGCCAAGGCCGACACGATCATCGTGCCACCTACACGGGAAGCGCTGCCCAGCGTTGCCGCCGAGTTTGCCCTCTCCTTGCCCGAATCACTGAACCCACAGCCGGAGGAAGCCAGTTTGCCCTCCTGGCAGGACGACATCCCAGATTTGCGTTCGGGCAAAGCGTTCCCGAACCTGGAATATTATTTGCCGTTGCTCTATCCGCAGCCTGCTAGCCTACTGGATTATTTGCCCAACGAGGCGCTGGTGGTAGTCGATGATTGGCGGGAGTTGGCAACGGCCGTTGCCGAACTCCACGAACATGCAGACCAGCTAGCCAATGAGCAAACCAGCCTGCCGCCCAACTTCCAGAGTCCGCTGTTTGCCTGGGAAAATATCAAAGATGTGCTGAACTGGTGGCAGCCGCTCATTTTGGGCGATGGCCCAGAAGATGAGGAACCGGAACGGCCGTATCTCGACCTCGCTTCTTCTTTTGAACCGGGACCACGCTATGGGGGGCAAGTACGGCCGTTGCTCACCCAGCTCAAGTCTGCGCAAAAAGAAGGCGACCGCGTCGTCGTGCTCAGTCAGCAATCGGCCCGCCTGCAAGACCTCTGGCGCGAAGAACTGCGCGACATCCCCCCGGAAAGCCTCATCCTGCGCGGGGGCATCACCACCGAAACCAATGAGTTGTCACCTGGTCACCCTGTCACCTTGTCACCCAACCACCCGTCGCAAACACTTTCCAGCTTACCGGAACCCGGCACCCTCACCTTCATCCAGGGCGCGCTGCCCGAAGGCTTCGTGCTGGTGCGCCGCGAAGATGACGAGATTTTGCTCGATCTGCTGACCGACGCCGAGATTTTTGGCTGGAACCGACCCGCGCCGCGCCGCTGGCGTTCGCCACGCCCCATCGCCCCGGAAGCCCGCTTTGCCGACATCACCGCCGGGGATTATGTGGTGCATTTGGAGTATGGCATCGGCCGTTTTGCCGGGCTGGTGGTGCGCAACATTGGCGGCATGGAGCGGGAATATCTGCTCATGGAGTACGCCAACGGCGACACGCTCTACGTGCCCGCGCACCACGCCGACCGCCTGAGCAAATGGGTCGGTTCGGACGAACGGCCGCCCAACATGCACCGGCTGGGCGAAAAATCGTGGACACAGGCCAAGGCGAAGGCGCAAAAAGCAGCGGATGAGCTGGCTGACGAGTTGCTGGACCTGTACGCGACGCGCGAAACCATCGCTGGACACGCTTTTGGGCCAGA
Organism: Ardenticatenaceae bacterium; assembly: GCA_020634435.1. Lineage (GTDB taxonomy): Bacteria > Chloroflexota > Anaerolineae > Promineifilales > Promineifilaceae > Leptofilum. The sequence continues at coordinate 294,848 of JACKBS010000010.1, forward strand.
TACCGAGTGGCAGGCGGAGCTGGAAGCCAGCTTCCCCTACCGCGAAACCGAAGACCAGCTGCGTGTCATCGCCGAAGTGAAGACCGATATGGAAGATTCCCAGCCAATGGACCGCCTGGTGTGCGGCGATGTGGGCTATGGCAAGACAGAAGTGGCCTTGCGGGCAGCGTTCAAGGCGGTGATGGATAGCAAGCAGGTGGCGATTTTGGTGCCAACCACCGTCTTGGCCCAGCAGCATTTCAACACGTTTTATGAGCGATTACGGCCGTTTCCCGTCAAAGTAGAAATGCTCTCCAGGTTCCGTACCCAGGCGCAACAGGACCGAATTGTGAAGAATTTGAGGAACGGCCGTGTGGATATCATCATCGGCACCCATCGGCTGCTATCTGACGACATCTCTTTCAAAGATTTGGGGCTGGTGATTGTGGATGAGGAGCAGCGCTTCGGCGTGGCCCACAAAGAAAAGCTCAAGCAGTGGCGCACTGAGGTGGACGTGCTGACGATGACCGCCACGCCCATCCCGCGCACCCTCTACATGAGCCTCACTGGCGTGCGCGACATTAGCATCATCGACACGGCTCCGGCGGAGCGGCTGCCGGTGCAAACTTACGTCGGCCCGTTTGACGAGACTAGGCTCAAGCGCGCCCTCCAGCGTGAATTGGACCGGGGTGGGCAGGTGTTTCTGGTACACAACCGCGTGCAAACCATCGACATCATCCAGAAGCAGATTGAGCGGCTGGTGCCGGAAGCGCGAGTGGCTATTGGCCACGGCCAGATGAGCGAGCGGCAGCTAGAGCAAATCATGACCGATTTTGATGAGGGCAAAATTGACGTGCTGATCAGCACCACCATCATCGAAAGCGGTCTGGACATCCCCAACGCCAACACCCTCATCGTCGATCGGGCCGATCGGTTTGGCCTGTCGCAAATGTACCAATTGCGCGGGCGGGTTGGGCGCGGAGCCAAGCGGGCCTACGCCTACTTCTTCCACGCCCCCTGGCGCACCCTCAACGAGGACGCACGTCTACGCCTGGAGACCATCGCCGAGCAAACCGATTTAGGCGCGGGCTACCAGATCGCCCTGCGCGATATGGAAATTCGTGGCGCGGGGGATTTGCTCGGTGGGGCGCAGAGTGGGCATATTTCGGCCGTTGGTTTTGATTTGTACACCAAACTGCTGGCCAATGCCGTCAAGCGGCGCAAGGCGGAGCGCAAGGGCGAAATTCTGCCTGCTGAGATGCCGGAAGCCACGCTAATCGACGTGCCATTGGCGGCGTACGTGCCGCCCGACTACGTGCCCGATCCAGCGCTGCGGCTGCGGCTTTACCGCCGCATGGCCATGCTGGGCAGCCTGACGGAAATCGACGAGATGGCCGTTGAACTGGCCGACCGCTTTGGCCCAATTCCCGATCCGGTACACCATTTGCTGTACCAATTGCGGATCAAGGTTTTGGCAGAACGGGCGCAGGTAACGGCCGTTACCACCGAAGCGGGTCAGATTAAAATTCGCTTGCTGGATTTGGAAGGCATCGACCGCTTCCGCTTGCAGCGCTATTTAGGTGAGGCGGTGCGGGTCAGCCGCAAAGCAATCTGGATGCCCCGCGACCTGAGCACGAAAGAGTGGCAGGTGACCCTGGTGCAGGTTTTGGAGCGCTTGGCCTCGTTTGAGCGGGATAAAATGAAGCTGTCGTCATAGAACGATGGGAATTTGTTATAATTCGCCAAATTCCAGCATCGGGAGGAAATAATGGCAAGACCAACACTTGAATTGAGAGCGGGCGAGGTTGTAATCCACGATGGCTCAATGAGCCGTGTGTATAGCAAACTGAATGTTGAAATGGGTAGCGCTTATCTCACGGATCAACGTTTTATGCGTTTTAAGCAGAGCACTGGATTGCAACTATTGATTGGATTGTTTGCCTTTTTGATGAAGGACAAGCCAGATTTTGAGGTTGAATTAGGTCACATCAAATCATTCGCCCGGGGCAAGCAGGGAATCAATAAAAATGTGATCATAATGACGCTTGATGATGGCACTGAGTACAAGCTGATTTGCACCAAGTTTGACGGTTGGATGCAGGCATTTGAGGAAGCGTATCGGGCAAACGGCCGTTACTCCCTCACTGCTCTTGGCGGTGATCAGTGGGCCACCCAGCCATTATCCTAGCAACAGATTATCGGCGCATTAAAAGTTTAGTGAAGCGGGAGAAGAGCCAAACAAATAATGGATATTAATTTTTTTGAAAACCCTTTTGAAGGGCCAAAATCGCGCGAAGAGGTGCGGATTAAGCAGTTGGGGTTGTACATGCACGAAGACGGCCGTCGCGTGGCCGTGGGATTTGACATGACGCCGTTTTTTGAACGGCCGTCTCTTCAGGTCACGTTCATCAACGAGCGCGGCGAAGAAGCCGGTTCGCTGCACGTCATCGAGACGCTGCAAACCAACTTTAGCCTCACGGTGCATTTGCGGGACAAGGAACCGACCGATATGTATGAAGTAACGGCCGTTGTCTACTACGCTACCCCAGAAACCGAGCGGGTCAACGTGCACACCATCACCCGCACGCTGGATCGCACCAAGCCCGGCGAGCAGTAATCGCGTGAAGGATAAGCGCGGCAAGCATGTTGTCAGTAAATTTCACGCAAAGTCGCAAAGACGCTAAATTTTCCTTTTTGCCTTCGCGTCTTTGCGTGAGTTGATGGCTATGTCTGTCACGCCGAGCGGCTAAAAATAGTCATGCCGCTGGGGAGCAAATCACGTATAATTCCGCCAAATCTCCTCTCACTTTTTTAGGATTGAGCTGATGCGTTTAATGAAGTTACTGGTATTTTTGACATTAACGGCCGTTCTTGTTGCCTGTGCTGCCAATGGGTCCGGTAATGACCCGGCGGTTGCCGTCGAAACCTACTTGCGGGCCAAGGTGGCGGGCGATGGCGACACCATTCAGGCGCTGCTGTGCAGTGAGCAGGAGCAAAACCTGGCGCGTGAAAAGCAAACCTTTGCCAGCGTGGCTGAAGCGCATCTGGAAGATATGGCCTGTACCGATGCGGGTAACGGCCGTGTGACCTGCGAAGGCAAAATTGTCGCTCTCTACGGCACCGAAGAGACCGAATTTCCGCTAACCAACTATCGCGCCGTCAATGAAGATGGCGAATGGAAGTGGTGTGGTGAGACAGAGTAACAGTCGTCTGGCCACCTGGATTCGTCGAATGTGGCCCTTGCCGGAGCGGCTCCGGGAAAACCTTTTGGCCGTTGTTCTTTGTCTCATCTTGATTCTGCTCATCATCACAACTGCAAACAGTGCGCCCCAATGGATTTACCAAAATTTCTAAAATTCTCTGCCGATTGGCGACCCAGACCGACAAATCTCGTTTGGTTGTTCGCCGCTTTTCTTTTGTTAACGGCCTGTACCGCTTCTGCTGATGTTGGCGCAACGGCCGTTCCCGCAACCGTTCAGCTTTCTGCCATCGTGACGGCAACGCCACCCGCCACGTCAATTCCCACAGATGAGCCTGCTACGCAGCCACCCCCTACATCTTCTGAAGAAAACGATGCGGTAAGCGAAACGGCCGTTCCGCCCGCACCGACTGTCCCGCCAACGGCCGTTCCCACCCCATCCCCCACCGATTTTGTCAACGGCGTTCCGGTGAGCGAAATTGTGATCCTGCCGCCGGAAACGGCCGTTCACATTCAGGAAATATTTGTGCAAGGGCAGGAATACGGCCGTAATGCCCACGCCTTCTCCAAATTGGGCGACAGTGCCGTGCTGGTGGATAGCTACCTGACCCGCTTTGACGATCCGACCAAGTACACCTTAGGCGAATGGAGCTTCTTGCAGCCAACGATTGATTATTACGCCGGGTCATTTCGGCGCTATGGCGTGGCCACGCGGGTGGGCTTGAGTTCTTGGGGCGTGATGGACCCGACCTGGGCCAACAAGGAATTTTGCAACCCAAACGAAGTGATGCTCGCTTGCGAAATCCGACTGTTTAACCCCAGCGTCTTGCTCATCCACCTGGGCACCAACGACATTGGCGAAGCCGAGACGTTTGAGACCAACATGCGCACCATCGTCGAGTTTTGCATCATGCAGGGCATCATCCCCATTTTGGCCACCAAGGCAGACCGTTTTGAAGGTGACGACAACCACAACAACCAAATCCTGATCGATTTGGCTGCCGAATACCAGGTGCCGCTGTGGGATTTTGATGCCGTGGCTGATACCCTGCCCGGTCGTGGCCTGGATGAAGATCAAATCCATCTCACCAAATCGCTAACCAACGATTACACCAATCCAGACATTTGGAACAGCGGCTATCCGGTGAGCGACCTCACCGCGCTGCTGATGCTGGACGCCGTGCGCCAGATTGTGGAGGATGTCCAGCCGTGAACGCGGGCCTGGCCACGATTGCCATCTTCGTGGCGCTGGCCATTGTCTATGCCTGGCTTCCGCTGCGCTGGCGGCCCACTTTTTTGCTGATTGTCAGCGTGCTGGCGATTTACGCTTTGCAGCCGTTTAGCAACCTGCGCTTTGCCGCTTATTCCCTGCAAACGCTCACCATTTTGCTGACCCTGGCCACCTGGTGGCTTACCCAGCGCTTGGTGCCCGATGCGCCGACGCTGGCGCGACAGGATCGCCTGACGCTGCTGTTGCTGCTCGGCCTCATTTTGCTCGTTACTGTTGATCGCCTATTGCCAGTGACGATGCGGCTGCTGCCGTACCGACCGCCACAGGTGGGTTGGGTGCTGCTGGTTTTGGCGGGTACGGCCGTTCTCTCCCTCATCTTCGCCCAAATTTTACGCCGCCTGCCGTACCGCCATGTGCTCACCGGAGCGATGCTGGTGTTGGTGGCCGTCTTTGTGCTGCTGAAATGGGCTCCGGCGGCAACGGCCGTTGCTGCCCTCTGGCGCAGCTGGACGGGGGAACAGGTTGCTTTGGCCGCTCCGTCTGACCTGGCCTGGCTGGGCTTTTCCTACGTTGCCTTCCGCCTCATCCACACTTTGCGCGACCGGCAAACCGGGCTGATGCCCACCTGCACCTTGCCCGAATTTGTCACCTACGTCCTCTTTTTCCCCGCCTACACTGCCGGTCCAATTGACCGCCTGGAGCGCTTTGTCGGCGATTTCCGTGCGCTCGATGCCGTGCCCACGGCCACGCGTTGGGGACAGGGCGGCTGGCGCATTGCCGTCGGCCTATTCAAAAAATTTGTCATTGCCGATTCGCTGGCGTTGGGGCTGTCGTTAACGGCCGTATCCGCCCAGCAAGCCACCTCCACCGCCGGACTCTGGTTACTGCTCTACGGCTACGCCTTCCGACTCTACTTTGATTTCAGCGGCTACAGCGACATCGCCATTGGCCTGGGTATCCTGTTTGGCATTAAGCTGCCGGAAAATTTCCGCGCGCCGTATCTGAAAAGCAACCTCACCAGCTTTTGGCAAAGCTGGCACATCACCCTCAGCGATTGGGCGCGCTTTTACATTTTCACGCCGCTCTCGCGCAGCCTGCTGCGCCGCAAGCCGCGCCCCTCGCCGCAGCTCATTTTGCTCACCGCCCACCTCAGTACGATGATGGTGATTGGCCTGTGGCACGGCATCACCGCCAACTTTGTGATTTGGGGGCTGTGGCACGGCGTGGGGCTGTTTGTCCACAAGCAGTGGTCCGACCGGACGCGCCGCTGGTATCGTTTCCTGGCTGACAAACCGGGGCAAAAACGGGCCTGGTCGCTGGTGGGTTGGTTCATCACCTTTCATTACGTCGTGCTGGGCTGGGTCTGGTTTGCCCTGCCCACCGTGCCGCTGGCTTGGCAGACGTTTGCTAAATTGGTGGGAACGGCCGTATGAACGAATCGTCCCAAACCTTCACCTGGCGCTTTTTGCTGCGCGTCTTGCTGAAAACCACGCTGCTTTTTGTGGCCATCAACTTGCTTTTTGCCGTGGCGGTGACGCCGGAAAGTTACGGCCGTCTTTCCCTCTACAATCACTTTTGGCCAGGGCGCGATCGGTTACCCTACGGCGAAAATCCGGCCGAATCGTACAACCTGAGCTTGAACAATCTGCCCGCGATGTTTGCCAGCCACCGCCTGGCCGAACCCAAAGCCGACGACGAATTTCGTGTGCTGCTGCTGGGCGATTCGGCCGTGTGGGGCTGGCTGTTGCCCAACGAGGACACCCTGGCGGGACAATTGAACCGGATGGATTTGCGCAGTGCAGACGGCCGTTCCCTCACTTTTTACAATCTTGGCTACCCCATTTTGTCGCTGAGCAAGGATTTACTGCTGCTGGATGAGGCGCTGGCTTACGAACCGGACCTCATCGTCTGGCTGGTGACGTTGGATTCGTTTGCCCCGGCGCAGCAGCTGAACCATCCGCTGCTGTGGCACAATGCGCCGCGCACCCGTGAGCTGATTCAAACCTACCAGCTGCCGCTCGATATGGCAGACGGCCGTTTTGTCGAACCCAATTTCTGGCAGCGCACGTTGGTTGGGCAGCGACAAGAACTGGCTAACTGGCTCCGCTTGCAGCAGTTGGGCGCTGCCTGGCAGGCCACGGGAGTCGATCAATTTTTCCCGCCAGAATACACGCCCCGCGCTTCGGATTTTGAGCTGGATGAAAGTTGGCAAGGGTATGATACGGCCGTTCCCCTCACCGCTGCCGATTTATCTTTTCCCATGCTGGCTGCTGGTGTGCAAATGGCAGGCGAGGTGCCCATTGTCATCGTGAATGAGCCGACTTTTGTCAGCGATGGGCAGAACAGCGATCTGCGCTACAATGCCTGGTATCCCCGCTGGGCCTATGACCAGTACCGGGAATTGCTGGCGGAAACGGCCGTTACCCACCAGTGGCCCTACCTCGATTTGTGGAATTTGGTGCCCGGCGAGGAGTTTACCGACAGTCCGGTGCATTTAACGGCCGTTGGCAACGATGTGCTGGCCGAAGAACTGGCTGATTGGCTCGCAACATTTTTGCAAAATTAGCCACCATTTCCCCGGAAACTCAGAGTTTCCGGGGAAATTTACAGAAGGAAATCTATGGACGAAGCAACCATACGCCGCCAGATGCGTGCGTTTATTCTCAACGAACTGGTCCGCGAGCCGGATTATCCGCTACGCGATGACGAGGGCATTATCTCCAGTGGGTTGATGGATTCATTTGCCCTGGCCGAACTGGGCGTGTATGTCGAAGACGCATTTGACGTCTACATCCCCGACGCCGATTTGACCGTGGCCAAGATGGATTCGCTCAACCAGATGGTCGCTCGCGTGCTGCGCGATTTGCCTGCCTGATGCTCACCCCAGCCACTCGCAACACCTTTCATACGCTGCTAGACGCCCGCACCTTTGCCGAGCCAAACGATGCCCCAGCCATCATTTTTGTGGCGACGGAGGCCGAGCCGGTGGTGGTGACGCGGCGAGAATTGGCAACGGCCGTTTCCCAACACGCTGCCGCCTTCCACGCCCTGGGTATTCAACCGGGCGACCTGGTGTTGATTGCCCACACGCAAAATCTGGAGAGCATCTACGCCTTTTGGGGTGCGCTTTGGTTGGGAGCCATCCCGACGCTCTTCCCCAGCCTGACAGAAAAGTTGGACGCCGACGTCTACCGCCGCAACATGGCCCAACTGATTGCCCTGTCGCAGGTCAAGGCGGTGCTCACCAGCGACGATTTTGCCGCGACGCTGCGCGATGTGGCCAGCTGTACGGTTTTCGGCAGCAGCGATTTGCCGCTTGATGCTCCGTCGCCCACCTTTTCCGCGCCCGACCCCGATTCCATTGCCTTTTTGCAGCATTCCTCCGGCACGACCGGTTTGCAGAAGGGTGTGGCGCTGACGCATACTGCCGTACTCAACCAACTTGCTGCCTACAGCGAAGCCATCGCCCTGCATGCCGACGACGTCGTGGTAAGCTGGCTGCCGCTGTACCACGACATGGGCCTCATCGCGGGCTTTTTGTTGCCACTGGTGCAGGGTGTGCCGCTGGTGCTTCTATCGCCGTTTGATTGGGTGCAGCATCCGGCGCTGCTGCTGCAAGCGATTGATCGCTACCAGGGCACGCTCTGCTGGTTGCCCAACTTTGCCTACAACCACTGCGCCCGGCGCATTCGGCGCCGGGATAAAGAAGCGGTGTCGTTGGCCTCGATACGGCTGTTCATCAACTGTTCCGAGCCGGTGCGCCAAAGCAGCCACCAGCTTTTCCTCGATGCATTTGCGGCCCAAGGCGTGACGCCGGACATGCTCGGCGTGAGCTACGCCATGGCCGAAAATACTTTCGCTGTTACCCAAACGCCGCCGGGGCAGTCGGCTAACCTGGATTGGATCAACGGCCGTATCCTCGCTGAGCAAAAATTGGCTGAACCAGTCGATCCTACGCACCCTGAGGCAGCGCCGCTGGTTTCTTGCGGACGGCCGATTTTGGGAACGGCCGTAACCATCGTTGATGAACAAGGCGAACCACTGCCCTTGCGCCGGGTGGGCGAAATTGTGGTGCGCAGTGACTGCATGTTAACGGGCTACTACAAGCGGGATGATTTACGGCCGTTCCGCAACGGCTGGTATCACACGGGCGATCGTGGCTATCTGGCTGATGGTGAGCTGTACGTCATTGGCCGCAGCAAGGATTTGATCATCAACGCGGGCAAAAACATTTATCCGCAAGATATTGAGGCGGTGGTGAATGAGGTGCCGGGGGTATATCCCGGTCGGGCGGTGGTTTTTGGCGTGCCCGATGAGCGTGAGGGCACTGAGCTGATTGCCGTGGTAGCTGAGGTCGAAACGGCCGATCCTGAACAGCAAAACCAGATTCGGTTGGCAATTCGGCAGGCGGTGGGGGTAGGAACGGCCGTAAGCGTTAGTTTTGTCACTCTGGTGCCACGCCACTGGCTGCTTAAGACCTCCAGCGGGAAAATTGCCCGCGCCGAAAACCGGCGTAAGTGGCTGGCTGAAAAATCAAACCACTAGTAAAAAGCGCTTCGATAAAACAAAATCTGAATGGCTGTCCAGCGGGCGGGATGCTTCGGAGGACCTCAGCATGACAAGTTTAATATCCGAGCAAGCTTATAATCTACGGCAGACGCAAAAAGCCGCCGCTGTCCCCACAGCGGCGGCTTTTCAGGAGGAAAACAATGTTTAAGTTATGCCTTAATGCGATTGTCTTCCGAAAAGTTCCCACTTCTCACTTTTTACTTTTTACAAGATTAATCTTCAACCTCTTCATTCTCAGTTTCAGTCAATCGCTCCAGCTTGGACTTCGTCTCGCGCCAGGTGATTTTGGATAAGCCTAGCTTTTGGCGAATGTCGTCTTGCTCAGTATTGGCGTGCCAATCCCGCAATGCTGCTGCCCAACGAAGATTTTCAAAGGAAAGTAGCCCTCGACTCAGACCCGCCGCGTCGCCCACATCACGCAAAATGTATTCCAGGTTGCGCGGGGTGCAGGTGAAGAGTGTGTCTGGCGGCTCGTATTGCGCCAGGTACTCGTCCAGCACATCCAGCCATTCGGGGTCCAGGTCCAGCTTGCGCTCTTTGTAGCGCAGACGCGGGTTTGGGTAGCGAATGAACAGCATCGGCTGAGATTCATCACTGCGATCAACGTGGTTGGGCACAATGGCCATCGCCTCGCCCTTTTTGATGCCAGTTTTCAGCAGTAGTGTCAGCAGTAAATGGGGCCGCGCGTCTGCCTTTTGGTCTGGTGCGCCCTGGCGCAATTGTTGGGTAACGGCCAGGGCTTTGGTCAGATCATCTTCTGTGGGCACCACGGGCAGGGGGCTTTTGACGCTGCGCTGGATGACCGCCAGCGACGGGTCATTAGGCAAAATGCCGGCTTCATGCAGCCAGCCAAAGAAAACTTTCAGAGTCGTTACGCGCCGGGCATAAGATTTGGGGCTGCACGGCACACCACGTTCTTCAGCCAGCCATTTGAGAAAATCATTGAGGTTGTTGGTGCCAATTTCGCCAATGGGTTGGCCAATGCCCAGATATTTGCCCAGCAGGCGCACATCGCTGGCAAACGCTTTCATGGTATTGATGGCAAACCCTTCATCCCGCATGTGCGTTTCAAACAGGCCCAGCGCTGCTTGAATCGAGGCATCAGCAGATAGAGGCGGGGTCGATTTTTCCTGCTTGGGAGGAAGTTGTTCAGCCGGAATCAAAGGTTGTTGATCAGTCACGCTTACCGCTCCTTTCCGAAATAGAAACTTTCGTATAGACAAGGAGATTAGAACATTTGAACGGAATTGTCAAGGTATAGATTAACAAGAAGTTTCCACCTTCTTCACAATATCTGAACAATTGTCTCATATACTCATAACGTCTTGGCCAGGGCCAAAAAATCCGGCTGAAAATGGCCAAAATTGGCTTTTTGATGACGCAAATGTTTGTCTAATTGAAGCGGAGCAAGAGAAAGATGACTAAGAGAGGTAAATTGTGGCTGGCGCTGATCGCGGTAGTGGTTCTGGGGGGTGCTGGCTATTATTTTTATTCCCAGAATATTGTTTCGGCAGCTGATGAGAGTGGGGAAGAACCAGCGGTGCAAACGGCCGTTGCCCGTCAGGGTGAACTGGTGGTCTCTACCACAGGGGCGGGCAGCATTGTGGCCGCCCAAGAAGTATCGCTGGCGTTTGACACCAACGGTACGCTGACCGAATTATTAGTGCAGGTTGGTGACTCGGTTCAAGAAGGTGATGTGCTGGCGCGGGTGGACGATACGGCCGCCCAAGAGGCCCTCACCAATGCCCAGATTGCCCTCTCCAAAGCGGCGATGCAAACGGATGCCAGCGCTACTCAAACGGGCATTAGCTATGATGATATTAGCCTGACCAATGCTCAAATCGCCCTCGAAGAAGCCCAGAAAAATCTAGACGAGCTGTTGAACTGGGAGCCAGACGAGGACGAGATTGCCCAGGCGGAAGCTTCTCTGGCGGCGGCGCAGGCTGGTTATAGCGCAGCCTCGGGGCAGGCGGTGGCTACCAACAACAACCTGGAATTGGAAGCGATGAGCCTGGATGATGCGCAAGCGGCCGTTGTGGCTGCTCAAGAAGCGTATGATTTGGCGTTTGATCCGGGACGTGAGTGGGAACTGTACACGGATGATCCGTCGTGCCAGGCGGGGCAGTCGTACCCGAACTGTACCGGGCAGCCTTACAGCACCCGGCTCGCCAATGAACGCCAGTCGGCTATCAATGCAATTGCTCGGGCCGAAGAAAATCTTTATGTGGCGCAGCTAAATTATGAATCGGCTGTGGCTAGCAGCGGCAGCAGCAGCCTGGCCAATGCCAATAGTTCGGTGTTGAACGCGCAGATTTCCTTAAAAGCAGCGCAAGCTGGGCCTACAGAAGATGACATTGCTGCGGCGCAAACGGCCGTTCGCCAGGCGGAACTCTCTTTGCAGCAGGTAATGCTTAATGTGGAAGCGAATCAACTTAACCTGACACAAGCTCAACTAAACGTGACGGCCGCTGAGGAAACAGTCGCCGGGACGGAACTCGTCGCGCCAATGGATGGCACCATTATGGCCATCAACTACGATGTAGGTGAAAACGTGAGCGGCGTGATGCTGACGCTGGCCAATCTGGAGCAGCCAATGATTGAGGCGTATCTGGACGAGAGCGACCTGAACATGGTGGGTGTGGGCTACGAAGTGGATGTGGTGTTTGACGCGCTGCCCGACGACACGTTTGTGGGCACAGTGGTGCTGATCGATCCGCAGTTGGTGAATGAATCGGGGATTACGGCCGTACGTGCCCTGGTTAAATTAAACGAGGATTCTTTTGCCAAGCCGCAAACGCTGCCCATTGGCCTGAACGCCACGGTGGAAGTGATTGGTGGTCGGGCGCAAAACGCGGTTTTGGTGCCGGTTGAAGCGCTGCGTGAAATTTCTGATGGACAGTACGCCGTGTTTGTCATGGAAAACGGCGAGCCGACGCTGCGTTTTGTGGAAGTGGGCATCATGGACTTCACCTACGCCCAAATCTTGTCTGGGGTTGAGGCGGGTGAAGAAGTCACCACTGGCATTGTGCAGACCCAGTGATTTGGGCAAGAGGTCAATCATGAAACCGATTATTAAAACGACCGATCTGCGCAAAGTGTATGGCATGGGTGATATCCAGGTGGAGGCGTTGGGCGGTGTCGATATCCAAATCAACGAAGGCGAATTTGTGGCGGTGATGGGGCCATCTGGCTCCGGCAAGAGCACGCTGATGAACATCTTGGGCTGCCTGGATCGCCCCAGCAGCGGCCAATACCATCTGGCTGGTGTTGAGGTGAGCGGCTTGAGCAAGGTGCAGCTGTCTGTGATTCGTAATAAGCGCATCGGCTTTATTTTCCAATCGTTTAATTTGCTGTCACGCACTTCGGCACTGCGTAATGTGATGCTGCCGTTGGTCTACAAGCGCGAGAATCAGAATTCACCGGCAGAGCGGGAAGAGCTGGCCATGGCGGCGCTGGAAGCCGTGGGGCTGGCCGATCGGGCACAGCACGAACCCAACGAGTTGTCTGGTGGGCAGCGGCAGCGGGTAGCCATTGCGCGTGCCCTGGTCAATGACCCCGTTTTGGTGATGGCCGATGAGCCAACCGGGAATCTAGATACCAAAACAGGGCAAGAAATTATGGAGCTGCTGCACACCTTGCATGAACGGGGCCGAACCATCGTCATGGTAACGCACGAGCCAGATATTGCCGCCCAAACGGAACGATCGATTGTGTTGGTCGATGGGCTGGTGGCGTCAGACGGCCGTATCAATCCCGGAGGTGTGGCATGAGCACAACCGCAATTATCCCCGTAGAAACGCAGGAAGAGGCGCAGGTGGAAACGGCCGTTGCGAGCATCATTAGTCCGGTGGAAATTGTGCGCATTGCCTGGGAAGGTGTGGTGCGCAACAAGGTGCGTTCCCTGCTGACCATGCTTGGCGTCATCATTGGTGTGGCGGCGGTGATCATCATGATTGCCATCAGCGCCGGGACCGAGGCCACAATTGCCGAGCAGATCGAAGGGTTGGGCTCCAACCTGGTGTTTATCCAGTCCAGCTTTGGCCGTGGCGGTGGGCCAGGTGCTCAGGGCAACAGCTCGCCGACACTGGTCTACGATGATGTGGATATTGTGGCTTCTGTCGGCGGAGTGGCCGCGACTACAGTGGATCAAACAACCGTGCAAACGGTCAAGGCTGGTGATGTGACGCTGACAGACGTCTCCTTGATGGGCACAACGCTGGGCTTTCCTTCGGTGCGTGGGGTGGAGGTCGCAAACGGCCGTTTCTTCAACGAAACCGAGCTAGAACGATCCGCAAAAGTAGTCGTACTGGGGCCGGGGCTGGCCGAGCAGCTGTTTGGCGAAGAAAACCCCATCGGCCAATCAATCACGGTGGGTACAAACAAGCTGGCAGTTATTGGGGTGATGGCCGAAAAAGGCATCGTGGGCAACACCGATTTTGACTCACTGATGTATGTTCCCATTACCTTGGTCTTTGACAAATTTTTGCCAACCATGTTTCGTCAGTTTGCGGGCGATAACGTGCGCATCATTTACGTGCAAATTGAAGAAGGGGCCGATATGGACATGGTAATTCAGCAAATTCAGCTGAAGTTGGCGGCTAGCAAGGATGTTTCCGTAGACGAATTGCCATTTACCATGCAGACCCAGCAAGACATTATCGACACGCAGGGAGCCACAACGGAGGCCTTCCGCAATTTGCTGGCCTGGGTGGCAGGCGTTTCGTTGCTCGTAGGCGGGATCGGCATTATGAACATCATGCTGGTGAGCGTGACGGAGCGGACGCGCGAAATTGGCATTCGCCAATCTGTTGGCGCAACGCCAAATGATATTCGTCTGCAATTTCTCACCGAGGCGCTCATGTTGAGTCTGGTCGGTGGGCTGATTGGCGTCGCGATTGGCGTGGGTGGCTCGTTTATCTTTGGCTCTACCAGCGACATGCGCACGGTGATCGTGCCCAGTTCCATTGGTCTGGCTTTCGGCTCGGCAGCGGCGGTGGGGATTTTCTTTGGCTTTTTCCCAGCCAACAAGGCCGCGCAGCTTGATCCGATTGAGGCGCTGCGCCACGAATAAATTTTGATTTTCACAAAACTAGAAAAAGATTGAGCCGCACTTCCGGCTCAATATGAGGACGAAAAGATGAAGAAATTGATCTTATTGCTGATGGTTCTGTTTTTGGTAGGCGTGGCCTGTTCTTCGGAGACGGCTTCTGAGGCGACAAACGAGACTGCTGCCAATGAGAGTGCTGTCGATACGAATGTGGTGGCGAACACCAGTGCAGATCCAAGTGCCGCGATTGCGGAAAGTGACACGGTTCGCCTGAATGAAGATTACAACGATGCCCTGCCGGTCATGTCTCAGCTCGCGGTGGGCACGATTCAGCTGGAAGAAACTGACCTGGCCGTGGATGAAGCATTAGCGGCCGAGATTTTGCCGTTGTGGCAGGCGGTGCAAAGTTTGAGCAGCAGCGATACGGCCGCTTCTGTGGAAATTGAAGCTGTTCTAAACCAGATTCAAGACACGATGCAGCCCGCCCAAGTGGCGGCTATTGCGGCCATGAACCTGACGTCTGACTCATTAACCGACCTGATGGAAAGCGGTGCGATTACCTTTGGCCGTGGTTCTGGGCAGGGCCAGGGCAACGGTAGCGGAACGGGCAATGGCGGATTTACACCGCCAGAGGGCTTTGTTCCTGGTCAGGGAGGCGGCCCTGGTGGTGTGCCCGGCGGTGGCCCTGGTGGCGGTGGTTTTGGTGGCGTCTCTGGGGAGACATTGAGTGAAGACGACCTGGCCACCCGGCAAGCCCAATTCGCCTCAGGTGATGGCCTGGCTGCCGTTCAGGATCAAGCGTTTGTTGGTGCAGTGATCCGGTTGCTGCAAAACAAAACCGGCGAGCTGCCGGAAAACCCGATGGCGGGGGTGATGGATGTGGTATTTACGGCCGTTGCTGAGGCCACTGGGCTGACGGTAGAAGATATTCAGGCGCAGATGGGCGAAGGCACCACCCTAACGTCTATCATTGAGGCAAATGGTGGGGATGTTACGGCCGTTCGCGAAGCTCTTATCTCGGCTCTAAACGAACTGCCCAATGCGGCTGAGCTGGATGTGGAACAAATTGCCAACAGTTGGTTGGGTGAGTAAGTGGTGCTCTATTAATCGTTTCTAAGAAGGAAGCGGTAAAAAGATCTGGCTGTGATATTGACCCGTAAAATTGGGTGTTGGCGTGGGGCACAGCCAACATCTAATTTTCTATTTGTGTCCACAACCTATGGAGGTAATTTGTGAAGAAGAAATTGTTTGTTGTGTTGCTGTTGTTTATGGCTTTGCTCACCGTGACAGCGTGTGGGCTTTTGGAAGAACCAGCTGCGCCCAGCGCCACGCTGGAAGCGGTGCCGTTGGAAATTGACCAGGCAGAGGAAGCGGCAACGGCCGTTCCCGCCACAGAAGTCGCTGAAGAAATGGAAGAAACGGCCGTACCCGAAACAGAAACTTCCGAAACTGCATCTGGTGGGCTGGTTGTGTATGAAATCAGTTCGGGTAGCTCGGAAGTGCGCTTTGAGCTGGATGAAGATTTACGCGGTGTGCGGACCACCGTTGTGGGCACCACCGATCAGGTAGCGGGCCAGATTGCCCTGGACCTGAGCGATCTTTCCACTGCCCAGGTGGGCGAGATTCAAATCAATGCCCGGACGCTGGCGACAGACAATAATTTCCGTAACCGGGCTATTCAAAACGAAATTTTGGACACGGGCGAATTTGAACTTATCTCTTTTGTACCTACCGCAATTAATGGCCTGCCTGCTTCGGCAACCGTGGGTCAATTTATTGAGTTTACAATTGAAGGGGAATTGACAATTCGGGACGTGACCGAAACGGTGACTTTTGATGTGACGGCAACGGCCGTTACCGAGACTGCCATTCAAGGTACTGCCACAGCTACCGTTTTGCGCGACACCTACGGCCTCAATATCCCTGAGGTTCCCAACGTAGCCAACGTAGAAAATGAAGTTGATTTGATCATCAACTTCGTGGCCAATGCCTCGTAACAAAACAATGGGAGAGTGGAGTGATGGCTTTTGCTGTTCTTCACTCTCCCGAATTTCACCTCGTCTTTACGTTTTTCCCCGTCTTTTCCTTCAAATACAAGCTCAAACCTTACTGCGGTAACGTTGTTTAGTACTCTTTTCCCTATTACACTGAATCACGGACAGCAGAACGGATTCAACGAACACCACATTCTTGCAGGGAAATTGCAGTTCATTAGCAGGCCAAATGCAGCCGTTCCTGTAAAATTTAGCAGACTACTAAGACTACTCGCACCACAAGGAGATACAATGTCCAAGGAAAGCATCATTGATGACAGCCGACCAAACGCGGGTCGCATGTACGATTATTATCTCGGTGGCAATCATAACTTTGAGGTAGATCGCCAAGCCGCAGATCAAGTTATCAAACTTTTGCCCTTTGCACCTAAAGGGGCACGCTTACAGCGCTGGGCGCTGCAAGATATTGCCAAAGAGCTTATTGAACGACGCAGCTACGACGTTATTATTGATTTTGCTTCAGGATTGCCCACCAATGACCATTTTCATGAGTTAGTGCCAGAAGGGACTACCGTTATTTACTCCGACTACGATCCGGTAGTAGTGGAATATGCTCGTGATATTTTAGGCGACACACCCAATGTTTATTTCTTCGAGGCAGATGCTGCCCAACCAGAAGCTTTGCTAGAGCGCCCAGAAGTACAAGAACTTTTGGGTGGACGACGTAAGGTTGGTTTTGTTATGTGGGGGGTCAGCGCCTTTCTGACCGATGAGGTTATTGCTCATACCGCGAAGTACACATATGAGTGGGCGGCTCCCGGTAGTTGCCTGGTCTTTAATGCCCAAGGTGCCGACCTGCCAAAAAACGAGACGTTGGATCGGACGTTTCAAATTTATGAGCAAATGGGTGCCAAATTCCATAAGCGTGCCTTGGGCCATTTTCATGAGTTGCTTCAGCCTTGGAAAGTAGACCAGGACTTTATTACGCTGCTGGAATGGCATGGTTTCGATGAATCTGACCTGAACAAAGAAGATTTGGAAGCAATTGGGCCGCTTGCTGGTGGCTATGGCGCTTATTTTGTGAAATAAGGAACGTGATTGTGAGTGCAAACGGTTATCATCATCCTGCTGACTCAAATTTGAAAGCACGTCTGGCACAGCTGGTAGATGTGGACCGTACACAGTTGGCGCAAAGCTACCAGCGTGTGTTGCAGGAGGCGCTATTTAGCCGCCGGACTACGATACGGCCGAATATGGTGAAGCAGATTGCCTCAGATGAAATTGATCTGTTTATCAGCTTTTTGCAAACCTCTCAGGAGGCTGTAGCCCGTGGTGCGGCGTTGCAGCAAATTGGTTTGAATGAGCAGCCAGTGCTACGCATGAGCCAGGTGACCCGCCAATTTTTTGCTGCACGGCTAAGAAATGAAGAGATTGCCTCCGCTTTGGAAATAATCGACGCTTATCAGGAGCAATTGATGCTGGGGTTTATTCAAAGCCTGGAAAAAGAGGTTTTTAGGGTTCAGGAGCGAACACGACAAGCTTATGAACGTGTTTCGGAGCGGGAACGGCCGTAAATACCGGTATGGAAAACGCAAAAACGCTTACCCCTGATGCCTGGAAGGAAATGCTGGCTGACTTCATTGAAGACAACCGGGCAGAATTTGAAAGTCGATTTGTGCTCGTTTTGCGCAGTTTTTTGTTTGACCGGCGTACTTCTATTCGCCCTAACATGCTCAAAGGCATTGCTGCTAACGAAGTAGAGCTATTTGCTGGGTTTTTTAGGGGAAAAACATTTTCTGCTGTTGAGCATGGGGCTGAACTGCATGAGCTTGGTTTGCATGAATTGGCACTTCTCCGTTTAGGCAAAGAGGCGCGTCAATTTTTGCTCGCTAACTTTCCTCCTGACCAAATTGCTCCGGCGCTAGAGGCAATTGATCACTATCAGGAAATGATTGTTCAGGGGTACATCTATGCCAATGAACGGAACATCCTGAAAGAGCAGGAAATGATTCGTGGTGCTCTGCAAACGGCCGTTGGCCGTTACACTGTGGAAATTAAAGAGATTGAAGGCATGGCCGAAAAAGCAATCCAGGCTAGCCAGTTCAAAACACAGTTTATTGCCCGCATTGGGCACGAGCTTCGCACACCGGTTGGGGCCATGATGGGCCTGGCCCAAATGCTACAAGCAGAAATTTACGGCCCCCTCTCACCGCAACAAAAGGATTTGACCCAACGAATCATCCATAAATCAGAAGTGCTTAAGCAGGTTTTTGCCGAGCTGTTGGATCAATCACAGATTGAATCTGGTCAGCTGCGCTTGAAGGCGGCTCCGTTTTCACCCCGAGACTTAGTCGAACAGGTGCATGTCAATTATCTGCCGTTGGCTTTGGGCAAAAGTTTGTCCATGCGTTTGATGGTTGATGATACCCTGCCAGATACGGCCGTTGGCGACAAGAGTAGATTGGAGCAAATCATTACCAACCTCATTGTCAACGCCATCAAGTACACGGATGAGGGCAATATTTGGGTGGGTGCCTTCAAATCAAATGCAACCCATTGGTCTGTTGAAGTAAAAGATACCGGCATTGGCATTGCTCAGGAACATCTGGATTACGTTTTTGAACCTTTCCGACAAACAGATGAGTCATCCGGTCGTCAATATGGCGGTGTTGGGCTGGGTTTGGCCATTGTGCAGCAGTTGGTAAAAGCAATGAATGGCACAGTTGAAGTAAAAAGCAAGCTTGGACAAGGCAGCACATTTACCGTGCATTTGCCGCTGGAATTAACGGCATAACCGTATGGAGGATTTTGTGGAGACAAAGCCACTGGCATTAATTATCGAAGATGATCCGGATCAAAATTTGGTCTTTACAACAGCGTTAAATCAGGCTGGTTATGAGACTGAATCCATTATGAACGGGCAAAAGGCACAACAGCGCTTATCTGAGATTGTTCCTAAAATGATTGTGCTGGATTTACACATTCCCAACATCACCGGTCAGACTTTGCTACGACAGATTCGCTCGGATGTTCGCTTGGTTGATGCGTCGGTTATTTTGGCCACAGCCGATGCCGGTTTGGCAAATAGCCTGCAAGCAGAAGCCGATCTTGTTTTGTTAAAGCCAATCAGTTTTGATCAGCTAAGCATGTTGGCCAGCCGTTTTATTTAGCATTAGTCGCCTGGATTGTTAGAGTAGTCCAGGCCGAGTAGTTCCGCACCTTCAGAAATATTGCCTTTGTGTGTCGTCTGGTTAAATGTGACCATCCGTTTGGTCATCCAGGCAATAAGCGGCTTAAGCGGGGAGTGAATGAGCCGCATTTTCAGCGCCCCTTCCCAGTAATTCTTAAAATATTGGTTGCGCCAACGCCAGCGGAGGAGATTGTAATACGGCCGTAACAACCAATGCCCCTGTGAGCGCCCCACAAACAAAATATCGTTGATGTCGCACATCACCTGCGCTTCGTCATCGCTGATCCACGGTGTGTTGCCCCGGTTAAGGTCCATCTCCACCCAGCCTTCCTGGTTTGCGGGCGGGATGTAGCCCATTTCCAGCGCCTTGGGCCAGAGCGGTGTGCCAGGGTATGGCATGTAGACGCACACCGAGCAGCGCACCTTCTCGCTCATTGCCGCCAGTGCTTCAATCGTATCAAACGTCTCCTTCGTTTCGTGCGGCTGCTCTTCTGGCATGCCCACGATGAAAGAGCAGTTGGCCTCAATGTGCGGTGCATACTGCACCAGATTGCCGATACCCAACAAAATTTGCTCGGCGTCCTGGTCCTTGGTCATCCGGTCCAGCACCTCTTGCGAGGCCGATTCCACGCCGATGTTGACCCATTGGCAGCCGGTGTCGTTCATCCACTGCACAAATTCTGGCTTCAGCAGCTGCACGCGTACCTGCCCGCTCCACGGCATCCCGATTTTTTCCACCAGCCGCTGCATCGGCTTGATCCGGCCAAACAGGTAATCGTCGGCGTAATCAATGGCATCGACGCTGTAATTTTCCTTGAGCCAGTTGATCTGGTTGATGATGAACTCGTCGGAGTGCTGCCGCCAGGTGCGCTTCATGACGACTTCGTTGTAGCAAAAGCCGCAGCGGAACGGGCAGCCCCGCGAAATGTAGACGGGGATGGCCCGTTGATACGGCCCACTGGGTATGAGGTACGCTTCCACATCATCCAGCAAATCCCAGCGAGGGTAGTATTTGTCGAGGTCCTGGATGAACGGCCGTTCCCGGAAAAACATCGGGAAGCCATCTTCAGCACGCTTGTAGGCCAGCCCTGGCACGGTGGACCAATCGCGGGCCGGAATGCGACCGGCCAGCAGCAGGGCAAACTCTTGCGCCGTCTCCTCGCCTTCGTTCACAATGACAAAATCAACATACTCCTCTTTGAGCACTTCCGTCGGCATGATGGTGGCGTGCACGCCGCCCCACACCACGGGGATGCCCAGGTTATGCACTCGCTTGGAAGCCTCAATGGTGGGTTTGAGCTGCGGCCCGGTAATGGTGCTGAAGCCGACGAATAACGGCCGTTCCGCCGCTACCTGCGCCACAAACTCCTCCAGATACTCTTCTGTCTCATGAAACAGGCGGCAGGTAAAACCAACTTTTTCTAGCGCGTCCGCCACGTACATAATGCCAAACGGCGGGTACATATCGCGATGATTTCGGAAATTGATCAGAAAAATGACCTTGCTGGTATCGGCGGGCAGTTGCGGCAAAGAATCGGGCGAAACCTGAACATCGTTTAAGCTCAATAAAGGCTGTACCATTCGATTTTCCTCTTCCATTTGGAGCAAACAAACATATTGTTGAATCTATACCTATCTTACTCAAATTCTCTAATTCCGCACGGTTGGTACCTTCGGGGGATTTTTGCAGCGTGTAACAATAGCTGTAATTTCCAAATGCAATCTTACTTTTGCTTTTAATAAAATGTACGCAGATAATTCTCCATCGGTTTTGGGAGGTAGTAGTTTTTATGGAAAAGGTACTCAAAGATTTAGTAGCGCTCACTGGTTTGGCAAAACGCGATTTCCAGATTTTGCAGGAGGCCGCGCCCCAGACCAAGCTTTGGGTCGAAGATTTTGTTCAGATTTTTTACGACACCCTTTATGGGTATGAATCCACTTCGCATGTGTTTAAAGAAGGCGAACGTGAAGCGCGTGAAAAAACATTGCGTGATTGGTATTTGGAAGTAGCCGGGGGCGATTTGAAGCGCCAAAATTTTTGGCAACATCAATGGTTTGTTGGGTTGGTGCACATTCCGCGGAAAGTCACCAATACGTTCATGTTTAGCATGATGAGCAAAGTTCAGCAGCATTTTCTACAAAAGTGCATGAACACATTTGAGCCGACACAGGCTGTGGCCGTTTACACTTCCTTTAAGCGCGTAACGGACGTGATTGCCGGTCTCATTGCCGAGGGTTATTTCTCTAACTACATTTTGGCAATGGAGCAGGTGGCTGGTTTGCGTCCCGCCTTGATCGAGCGCATGATGAGCATTGAAGTGGGCAAGATGATCGCCGAAGCCCGTAGCAAAATGCTTCAGCCTACTTAAGCCATCTTCATTTGGGCCCAATTGCTAGCCAGTTAATCATTTGGCGCAATGCCTCATAAGCCGCCAGGCGGGCTTCTGGGGTATTGTCTGTTTCCGCTTTGTCGATGTGGGCTTGCATTTGCCGCAGTGCATAAGGGGTCATGGCTAGAACAGTATCTGAACCTGAAGCCGTGTACTTCACCAAAATATAGCGAATGAGTGCCGGGACGGGAATGCCCGTATCTTTGCTCAAATTCTCCAGCGTTGGCAGCGGGTCTACCACGCTGTACAGCGCCACCTCTTCCTTAAAATTGGCATGTGGATCATCCGCTGTCCACGAATCTTTATAGGGATGTAGCTCCATTTTCAATTCCTTCCCAATGAACCAATCAAATTTTTATCAACAGATTGCCCAGATTGAAAGGATTCTATCTGCTTAATCTGCGCAATCTTTGATTTTTCCTGTCTTAATATTTTCACCAGTAACGGCCGTTCCCACCCCCGATTACTGCTCACCACTCACCGATTCCCGCCTAATAATGTGCCAACTCGCCCGTCTGCTTCAGATGGCGGATGGCGTAGCGCAGGGCAAAGTAGGAGAGAGGGAGCAGTATGGCCGTAAATCCCCCCAGCACTAGCAAATCACCCCCAACCGCCGCAATTGTCTGGCCGCGCATCAGCGCCCCGCGCAATGCCCGCAGCGCGTAGGTAAACGGCAGCGCGTAGCTGATGACGCGCAACCAGCTAGGTAGCAGCTCCACCGGGAAAAAGACGCCGCTAAACACGTAGGCCACCGAGTTGATGAACCAGTTCATCGGATCACCCCGCTTGAACACAATCACAAACGCCGCCGAAAAGATGCCATAGCTGATTAAACTGGAGAGCGAGACAAGCAAGACGAGTACGGCCGTTCCCCAATTTGCATTCGAGAAATCGGCGCCAACGGCCGTTCCCACCCCTAGTTGCAGCAAAACCAACAGCACCCCCTCCAGCAGCATCCACGACGATGGTCCCAGCAGCGCCAGCGTCACCGGCGTCGCCGTCACCAGCAGCGGCTCGATGGTGCCTTGCAACATTTCCTCCCGCAGATTGGCGGAAAACGCGTGGCTGCTCAGCTCCAAAAACTTGGAAAACGCCCCGCCGATAATCAAAAATGTGAAGTATGTGCCGCCTTCAACTTGTCCAGAACCGGAGCGCTGCAACAGCTGATCCAAAAAGAAAAAGAGCAGCACCGAAATAATCATCCCCAGGTAGCGGGTGACAAAGTTCAGTTTGTACGCCCAGGCCAGGCGGAAGTTGTGGGTGATGAGGGCGACTAGTTTGGCTGCGGTCATGTTTTTCTTAACCGCAGAGGGCGCGGAGAGCGCAGAGATTTTTTATTTCTTTTTCTCTGCGTCCTCCGCGTACTCTGCGGTGAGTTCTCCTCCACTAAAATGGGCCACGATGCGGCGTAATGATTCGTCGTCGGCGCGGTGGTAGCTTTCAAGACGGCCGTTTCCCCCCTCAATTACCGCAAACACCGCAAACCAAACCCGCTCATCCGCCAAAGCAATGTCGAAAGTCGTTTGGGTCGCGCCGCGTGAGATTTCCGTGACGGACTCCACGCCGTCCAACACCTGCCAGCTTTGCGTCAGCGCGTCGGGATTGCCTTCGACTACTAATCGGAACAGAGCGCGGCGGGGCAGCAGTGCGCCTAATTCGGCGGGCGTGCCGACCGCCTGCACGGTGCCATTGGCTAAAATGATTACCCGGTCGCAAAAATTCTCCATCTCGTACAGCTCGTGGCTGATGAACACCACCGTTTTGCCCTGCCGGTTCACCAGCTCATCGCGGATGAGCGCCTTCACAAAGTCGCTGGTTTGAACGTCCATGCTCTTAGTCGGTTCGTCTAAAAACAAAATGGGCGGGTTGTGGATGAGGGCGCGAGCGATGTTGAGCCGCTGCTTTTGCCCGGTGGAAAGCGATTGCGTTGGCGCATTGGCTTTGTGAGTTAAACCAAAGATGTCTAAAACTTCGCCAATGCGCTCGGCAATTTGCCCACGCGGCACGTTTTGCATGGCGGCGTAGAACTGTAAATTTTGGCGGGCGGTGAGACGGCCGTAAAACGATCGTTCATCAGCCGTCACCAGCCCAATCGAGGCCCGCACCTGCATTTCTTGCCGCACCACATCGAAGCCATTGACAACGGCCGTTCCGCCAGTCGGAGCCAGCAAAGTGGTCAACATGCGCACAATTGTGCTTTTGCCCGCGCCGTTGGGACCAAACAAGCCAAACAGTTCGCCCTCGCTCACCGAAAAAGTGATGTTGGAAACGGCCGTAACCGCCTTGCCCCGGCTTTGGTACGTCTTGCTTAAGTTGGTTGCTTTGATGATTTCTGTCATTTTTTTTCACCGCGGAGAGCGCGGAGGGCGCGGAGTTTTATAAGTTGTTGGCTAGGCGGCGGATGCCTCGTTTGAGCAGGGTTACGTTAAAATTTATGAGAAGTCCAAGGCGGCAGTCTGCCAATTTCAGGTAAGAAAGTAGTTGCGCTTCATGAATTGGGGCAAGCCGATCTACTGCCTTCAATTCAACTATGACTAAGTCTTCCACGAATAAGTCCAGACGATACCCGCAATCAAGCTTGACGTCACCATAAATGATCGGTAGCTCTTTTTGCTGCTCGATTTTCAAACCGCGCTGTCGCAATTCGTAGACCAGACAAGCTTCGTAGGCAGATTCTAATAATCCTGGCCCCAATGCTTTATGCACCGCAATAGCCCCACCAATAATTTGTTCCGTAATACCGTCCAATCTCTCCTTCATTTCATTTTCCTCCGCGCTCTCCGCGTCCTCCGCGGTAAAATTTCCTAACCATATGCTGCACGCGGTCTAAATTAATCAACAAATACCCCAGCCACCAAACCGGCGTCTCCACCAGTTTGGGGTAGCGCTTGGCCAGGTTGTAGCGGCGCGGGAAGAAGGAGCGCAGCCAAAAGCGGCCCATGTCCAGCCGAGAACGTGCCAGACGCCGGGCAATATCCAGCCCGATGCCGCTGCGGCTGATCGGGTTGGATTCGGATGCTTCGGCCAGTTCGGTTTGGGATAGCCAATTGAGCAGGGTAGGTGGGCAATCTTCGCGTAGCGAGTTGAGTGTGCTGGCCGGAATGTCCAGTTGGGTGTATTTGCCCACAAACGCCAGTGCCGGATAAATGAAGCGGGCGGTGCTGGGCTGCACCAGTTGGCTAAATTTCTGCCAGTCGGCAGGCTGCATGGCGGCGCAAAGCTGGCAGATGTCGTCAATGTGCATGAGACGGCCGCGTTGGATGATCCAGTCGCTGGTGGTGTGGGCGCAAACGTGCAGCAGTAGGGCGGCAGGGTTGGGGGTGAGTGCGGTGGCATTTTGCCAGTACGGCCGTTCCACACTCTCAGCCCACATCGCCTCAGCCAACTCGTAGCCAATGCCCGCATACTCCTCGCGCAGCGTAAAATGCACCTCCACCGGATGCACATTGTCTGGTGCCCAGATGTTGGCTTTGCGCTCGCCGCGCAGAAACACCTCATCCTCGGCGCTGCGGGAATAGTAACGGTAGCCTAACTGATTCAGCATGATTTCCCGGCTGGCGGCTACGTCTTTGGGGCGAATGAGCAAATCCAGGTCAGCTAGCGGGCGCTGGAATGGATCTTGGTAAATCAACGGCGCGAGTACCGCCCCCTTAAGCAAAATCGTCTCGATGCCTGCTTGCTGGAAGGCGGCCAAAATTTCAACGCAGGCGTCCAACATCACTTTGGTTCGTTCCCGGCTGGCGTTGTTGATGGTTTGCAGACGGCCGTTCACCACCTCCGGTACTTCTATCCCTGCCTCACGGACCCGATTTACCAGCCAGGGCAAGGCATTTTGCCAGTAGACGACCCATTCGGCAGCTTCCCATTCAGCCAAAGACCAGTGGGCAACGGCCGTATCCGCCGCTGAACCGGGCAGCCAATGGGCCAATGTGTTGGTGACCGCGGCTAACTTGTCGTGGGGAAGATCGGGGCGCAAGGTATAATCTTTCATGCCGGGTGAAAGTATAGCAGGAGTGCGCATTTTGCATAAGGCGGAGACAGCAGAGAGACGATATTTTTCGGCGGCACCCATTGGGGTGCTGCTGTTTCTGAGCCTGCTGCTATTTTTTCTTTCATGGTACGGACTGATCTATGGCGCTGGTTCTGACCCACGCTACACGCTTATTGTTTCTCAATCTGTGCTAGACAATGGCACTATCGCCCTCAATGCCTATGCCGATGACGATATTTGGGGCGCGCCGGCTAACTTTGCCGACAATTTCAACATCGTGGCGCGGAACGGCCGTTTCTATAACTATTTTCCCGTTGGCCCTTCACTGCTTGCTGTACCGTTTGTGGCCATGGCGCGATGGGTCGGTTGGGATATGCGCCTCGCCGCCGACAACATCAACGCCCAACGGCTGCTCTCATCGCTTTCGCTGGTCGCGCTGCTCTGGCTCATGGCTGGCATTGCCCGCTGTTTTTTGCCGTGGCGGCCGGGATTGGTGATTACGGCCGTTTCGCTCTTCGGCAGTACGCTCATCAGCACGATGGGCACGGCGCTGTGGAGCATCAATTTCTCTGTGCTGGCCATCGCGGCCGCGCTCCTGCTGCTGGTGCGCCGGGAAGTGGGTTATGCACAGACAATCCACCCATTTATGCTGGGACTGCTGCTGTTTCTGGCCTACTTTTCCCGCGCGGCGGCTGCGGCTTTCATTTTGCCGGTTTTGGTGCTGTTAGTCTATCGCGCCGGGTGGCACGGTGAGGACACCGGCCACAGCGTTATGGAAGAATCTTCTAAATCGGTGAAATCTTTGTATTTTTCTCTCCAGGCACGCGAACTGGTGGGAACGGCCGTTACTGCCGCCATCCTGCTTGCCCTCTTTTTACTCTGGTCAAAGCTGGCATTTGGCAGCTGGCTGCCGATTTATTACAGTGCGGCTCGCCTGGGCATAGATCGCGGGCCAGTTTGGGTGGCGCTGCTGGGCGTCTTGTTTAGCTCGGGGCGCGGCTTGTTTATTTATGTGCCAACGGCCGTTTTACTGCTAATAGCAATTCGCTGGCTGTGGCGGCAGCCGTTGGCCTGGTTGTGTCTTAGTTGGATAGGCTTGCACTTGTTGGTGCTGCTGCGGGGCACCGTTTGGTGGGGTGGCGATGCCTTCGGCCCGCGTATCCTCACCGAACTCATGCTGACGCTCTTTTTGCTGACCCTGCTGGCCTGGCGGCAAATTCGGCAAGAATCAGGCAGCTTGCGGATTGGATTTGCCGCCGCCTACCTGGTTTTGGGCCTGATGGGCATCTGGCTGCACAGCTATCAGGGTCTGTACAACTACAGCCCGGCACTGTGGAACGCCGTTGCCAGCCATCAGTCGGTGCCGCCGTACACGCCCCCGCTGGGCGATTTATTTAGCTGGCGCTATCCGCAGTTTGCCGCCAGCAACGACAGCCTGTGTCAGATGGCCGCCCAGCGCGCCCGGCAAATCGTGGCCCAAGCAGCGCTGTTACGGCCGTACGCGTTTAATGAGCCCATCGTCTACAGCGCGGAAACGGCCGTCTCCATCCGCAACATTCCGCCACCGCAAAGTAGCCCGGCGGCGCTCATCGGCTGGGCCCCGGTTGATAACGACCGCGCCCGTGATCGAGAGCTGTTTTGTGATGAAGCGGCCGTTCTCTTCCAGTTAGAAGAGGTGCCACCAAACACATATACGCTGCAGCTCCGTTCGGCCGCGTTTGGCAGGCAGCGCGTGCAAATTTGGCTTAATGGGGCATTTGTGGAGGAAATTCTTTTTGAGCAGCAGCCGGGTTTGGTGGCCGAAACGGCCGTTTTGCCTTTAAATGCCGCCTACTTTGTGCCCCACGAACTGAATGAATTGAAGCTCATCCTGCCGGATGCCTACCCGTTCAGCTACAAAGACTCGTCTCAGCTAAGTCTGGCTATCGAATCGATCGTCTTTGCGTCGCGCTAACGGCCGTTTGCCATGTAGCGGTTCCTCATAAACAAAATTACATTGGGGGCAGGTAGGCAGCGGGGTAATGGTGTAACGGCCGTTCACGTGTCGCCGCTGGTTTTGCGTAGGCCACGCTTCTGGCGGCTGCGCATAGCCACAATTCGGACAACGAGACAGACCTCTTGGCAATCGGCGATAGATGAGTATAGAGGTCGCCAGGAGAAGCAGTGCGATGAGGATGAGAAGTGGCTGGTCCATTTTTTGAGTGTTAAGTGAAAAGTAAAAAGTGATGAGCCCACTTTTCACTTTTCACTTTTTACGAACTCCGATTTTTGCAAAGCCATAACGCGAAACCCTGTCCCTTGCGCATGGTAATCGCGGCTAGGAGTCGTCACGCTGCACGCGCTGCGCACATTGCAGGCCGCGTGGTGAATCGTGTAGCCCCAGGAGCCGCCCTTCACCACATGAAAATCGGGCAGGTCTGGATTGTACAGGCTGCTGGTCCATTCCCAAATGTTGCCGCTCATGTCCACGCAGCCATAAGGCGACACATTTTGCGGAATCGCGCCGACCGGCAGCGGATAGCCGTTGCGCCAGTACCAGCCCGCCCGCGCCCACTCGCGGCGGGGCTTCACCAGCAAACTAAACAAGTAGCTGGCGGGCTTGACGGGAAACGTCGCCTGCCACTGGATTTCAGGACGCGGTTTTTGGTTGCCCCAGGGATAGAAACGGCCGTCTACACCCCGCGCCGCCTTCTCCCACTGAAACTCTGTCGGCAACGTCACCTCTACGCCAATTTTTTCGGACAGCCATTCGCAATAAAGGTACGCCGCTGCCTGCGTCACGTCCACGATGGGTAGGTCGTCGTGACCCGCTGGATATAATTCGACGGACGCATACGCTCGCAAAAAAGTGCCGCGCCAGCCACGCACCACCGCGTACCAACGGCCGTTCCACTGATGCCCTGTCTCTTGCAAAAATTCCTGCCACTGCCGGTACGTCACCGGAAATTCTGCCAGCCAGAATTCCGGCAAATTCATCGTTTGCTGCGGCTTAAAAGGTGGGCACTCAGCCAACCGTTCGTAGCATAACTCCGGCCCGTACACAAACGGCCCGGTAGGAATGTGGCAAAAGCGCGTGTCGCTCGCAGTTTTTGGGAGTTTCATAAAAATAAAAATCAAAGATTTCGCAGATTGAGCAGATTAAATCTTTTCAATCTTGAAAATCTGTTGAAAAATTAGGATTTTGATTTGTTACTCAAGAGCAAAGCCACAAACCCCCACCATGCGCCAAGGGTAAAGCTGGGGACAGCCTGCTGCAAGGTGTCTTTCAGAGCGCGTTCGGGGTGGCGGAAGCCGACCAGCCCCATTGTTTGGCCGATTGTGCCGAGTACGGCCGTTCCTACTGCCGCATTTTTGTATCCTCGATTAGCCAACACGAGCGAAACGGCCGTTGCCGCTGGCCCCAGGCCCGCCCACTTTCGCGCCGGTTTGGGGCCGATGGCCATCTGGATGTCGCCGATTGTGGCCATGGCCGCCGAGATGTGGTGCGTGTGCCCCTCTGCGTGGCCGGGATCGAGGACGGAGAGCACGTCCAGATTTTGCTGCCGCGCCGCCAAATAACCCGCACCGAGCACGGCCAAAGCTGCCGCCCTTGTGCTGTTAGTGGGGAGTTGCAGAACGGCCGTTGCCAACGGGACCAACCAATCCAAATTAAACCCTTTGTACGCCTCAATGCGCAGCTGGTATTCCTGCCCGCTGGTGCTGGTCGCCAGGGCAGCGGCAGCGGTGGCTTGGTAGGCCAATCCCGCCAGCCAACCCACCGTGCCGTCCAGTTGGGCCGATTGTTGCACGGCGATTGGCGTGAGGGCGGTTGCGCCCAGGGCAATTAGCTTGGGCGCGTAAGAAGGCGGGTAAAGCGCCGCCAAATCGCCGTGATCGTGCCCATGATCATGGTCGTGATGGTGGTGGCCGTGTTCGTGCTCGTGGTCATGGTGATGATGGTCATGATCGTGGTCATGCGAATGGACCAGGCGGGCGATGGCGGCCAGGTTACGCTGTTCTTCTACAAAGGGGAGCACGGCGGCTCCGCCAGCGGCGGCGATTGTCAGCGGTAGGGCGATGGTTTCGGGCAGATTGAGCAGGGTGGAAACGGCCGTTGCCCCAATCCCAGCCACGCTCACCCCCGCCAGCGCCAATTCCTGCGTGTCCGGCGCGGGCACGGGCGTGGGCAGCCCAATCTCGCGGGAGACGATATAGCCCGCATCCTCCAGCGCGTGCTTCAGGTGATGCACGTAATCAATCCCTTCCAGCGGCGCGGTGGCGTGCAGCACGCGGAAAAAGTTGACGTAGCAGAGCCGAACGCCACGCTCGCGGGCAAAATGCGCCCAATTGTGGCACGCCGCGTGATAATCCAGCGGAATCATATCCTCTGGCGAAAATTGGTGGGCCAAGACTACGTTGGGGACACGCCGTTTGGCCACAAACCAATCCCCTTTTTGGTGGCGCGATTCGGCAAAATAAACCAGCGACAAATCGTGCGCTTCCATCGCCTCGACGGTTTCGTCCAGGTGCATTTCGTGCCCCAAAATCATGTTCCCAGCAAAAGCGACGAGGTTGTTGAGAACGGCCGTTTGCGCCAAGGTTCGTTCTAGCAGTTCTTTCTCTGGCCAGGCATAGCTGACAGGGCGGGGCAGCAATGCCAGTCCGTTTGCCTGAATTTTGCGTGCCAGGGCCACATCGTAGCCCAGCCCGATTTCGCCGATGGTGGGCAAATCGCCCGCAAAGACGAGTGTTTGGCCGTCGAGGCAATCGGCCTGGGTGTAGGGGAGCCGTTCGCGCAGCTCGGTGGCTAGATGGCGCACCAGATTTTCTGGGCCGTGCAGGTAGTTCCAATGGCCGACGCGGGGCGTGTCTGCGCGCGGTTTGGCGGGGGCTTGTGGGGTGAGCTGGCCGGTGTGCAGCAGTCGATTCAGCGTCAGCTCTGGCAGCGACAGGTGAGTTGCGCCGTTGCTGGCCAGCATCTCGACCAGTTCGGTCAGCGGCAGTCCGGCGCGGATGGCGGCGGTCTGGGCGTCATCAAAATCGACGCAGATGGCCATGCGGTTGTTCTGCGCTTCCCACTGTTGGCGGCGTTGCAGCACGCGGCTGGAGGCAACGCCGCCAGCGACGGCCAGGGATAGTGAAAGCAGGCGGGATAGTTTCAAAAGGGTTCTTCTCCGTATTCTTCATTTTCCCGGAAAATGCTCGGGCTGAAAGCTTCAGTTACCAAATTTTCCGGGAAAATCGGGTCATTTTTTAAGCATCTGGGCCGTATCCGTGCGGGTGAACTGTACGGCCGTTTGCCACACACGCCATTTTTCAGCCAGGGTTGGTGCCCAGCGGGCGATCTCCAGGCGATCTTTGACGCCGCGTTGCAGCCGGTCGCCTAGCGTGACGAGCGGCTTTTGCTGGGTGCGGCGCAGGACGTAGGCCAAGTCCATCTGGGCGATGCGCTGGCGCAGGCTGTTGGGCGTTTGTGCAGCCAGGTTTGCCAAAATGTGATCGGGCAGTGGTGCGCCAACCAGTTTTTGTGCCAGCGTCAGCGCTGCCAGCACGTAGCCTGCGCTCTTGGCCTCGGCGACGCGCTGTAAAAAGGGGCACCAATCGACCTGGTTGGTCTGGGTGATCACCAGCAAATCGGTCAGCTGGACAAAGGAAGGTGCGCCCTGGATGAGGTGAAAGCTGAAGTGCAGGCAGATGTGGTGCAGCAGGTCGGTGGGGTTGAGGACATGGCAGGCGGGGGCGTTGGGAGTGAGAACGGCCGTATCCGCCCTTTCCCGAATGCCCGGCGTTATATCTACTTTGAGGCCAAACCAGGATTCTTCTAATGAGCTGTGCGGCTCGATGGTGCGGTCCAGGCTGGCAGAGAGGTACGGGTTGGGTGTGGCCTTGCCATTTTCCGCTTCTTCGCGGCGGAAGGTGCTGGTGTGTTTGGTGACGCGCGCGCCGGTCTCCGCAGATTTGTGCTTGCCACCGTAGCCCAATTCCAGCAGCAGCGCCTCGGCTTGCGGCAGTTCATCTGGCGCGAAGAGCAGATCGATGTCGTTCATGGGGCGCTGGGCGGGTTCGGGGTAGTAGCAGGCGGCGAGATGCACCCCTTTGAGGGCCACTGGTTGCAAATCGGCTCTGGCGCAGGCGTTTAAAACTTGCGCCAGTTGGGCGTAAATGGCTTCGCTGCGTTGGGCCTGCATCTTGTGCGTCACGGCCAGTTTGGCGAGCGCTTTGGGCGGGATTTTGGCATCCCATTGCTTTAATCGCGCAAAAACCTGCGGCGCCAGGCCAAAGGCAATGGCCCGCACGACAAAATCATCCCAATTGAGCTGTTGGGTCTGGGTTAGCCATTGGTCGGATTGTTGCTGCGGGCGTAAAGCGTCTAGCAGATGTTGGGTGGTAGCGGTTGCTGTGGAGATGGTCATGTAATGGTTAAATTCTGGTCAAAGAGAGGCACATTACCAACCGACTACAGCAAGGTTTATCTTAGGTTGGCCAAAAATTAGTGGCTGCTGAACGTAACCTGAGTCAATTCTTCGTGCTTGGTAATTGCTGGTTTTTTGTACATTTACCTTCTCCTAAATGTTTGGATTTTCAACTAAAAGTTTTGAGGGGGATCGAATTAGTGGCTGCTGAACGTAACCTGGGTCAGTTCTTCGTGCTTGGTGATTGCTGGTTTTTTGTACATGGTTCTCTCCTATTCGTTAAGAAATGGGCCGTACCTGGTTTGGTAACGTGCCTCCCTTTGACCAAATTTTTCACCGGTTTCTGGACACAGTCCAAACGTTCCCTGGTTTGTTAATTCACTAGAAGTGACAGCGTGGTGTTGGTAGCGGTTGACTTTTTTGCCAGAACCTATAGTGAATAGTATAACCAGAATACTCGTTTCGACAATTTGTACGCGCTTATGAAACTATTGGATTCATTTTCCACAGATTTACAATCGCATGAAATTTGGCTGTGGCAATGTGCCGTGCATTGGCGGCAGCCGAACACGGCCGTTTTGCCTGTTGCAGTAGATTGGCCTGCGTTGGTGCGGGTTGGGCTGTGGAATCGGGCGCAGACGATGCTGCTCGATTTTTTGCTAGCGCAGCAGGTTTTGGACCAACTTTCGCCAGAGGATTTGATCAGTTTAGAGGAGGGTGCGGCCAAATTTCGGCAGAATGCGGCCGTTATGGGCCAGTCGCTGCAAATTTACCTGCAAAAGGCAGAGGAGCGGGGCATTGATACGGCCGTTCTCAAAGGTCTCTCCGTCTCGCAAAATATTTACGGGAATACGGCCGTACGCCCCGGCGGTGACATCGACGTGCTGGTGCGGGCGCAGGACGTGGACGGCAGCATCAAGATTTTGGACGAAATGGAAATTGGCCAAAATTGGCCCAACCTGATGGACGACCGCTACTACGAGCGGCACCATTTGCACCAGCAGCGCTGTACTGAAGATTTGCGCCTGTGGTACGAGGTGCATTGGGCGCTCGACCATCCCCTGACGCGGCTGACAATTGATTACGAGGCAGTGATGGATCGCACGACGCCCGGCACGCTGCTGGGCGCGCCGGTGGCTGATTTAGCGCTGCCCGATTTGCTGCTGAGTTTGGCGATCCACCTGGTGAAACACGCCATCTACCTGCCCAGCGTGCTGGATCATCCCGACCTGGCGCGCATCATTCTAGCGGATGGCATGCTGATGTACTTTCTAGACGTGGCCGAAGTGGTGAAGCAGCACGAAAGCGAGATCGATTGGCCGCAAACGGTTGAGCTGGCTAACGCCTGGGGCGCAGCCGAGATTTTGGGGGCGGTTTTGCAGGTGTGCCACGGTTATCTGCACGCCTCGGTGCCGGATTGGGTGCTGGACGCATTGCCGGTGGCGGGGCCAAATCGGGTGAAGCAGTGGGTAATGCAGAAGGTGGTGGCGTATGAAACGGCCGTTCACCTTGGCCAGCCCCCCAGCAAATTGTGGAAATTTTTACTGATCACCAACGGCGCATTCATTTTACGGCCGATTCGCTTGCTGGATTTGCTGGAATACTGTTTTCCAGGGCGGGATTATTTGCGGCGGAAGTATGGCAGCGGTTCGGTTTGGCGGGGCATGGGCCATTTTGTGAAGGCGTTGGGGCAGTACGGCCGTATCGCCATTGACACACTTTACTTCACCTGGGAACGGTACTGGCGGCTGCGGCGGCAAAATTACAGCACCTCCCTCTTTAATCGACTCGAAGTGGACGCATGACCGGCTTGCGGGCAGTGTGGACCCCGTGGCGGCAGCGGCCCGCTGTGCAGCAAACCACTTTCTTGCTGGCCATCGACGCCGTGACCAACGCCATCGACTACGGCTTTCACATCTATGTGGCCCGCGTGCTGCTGCCCGCCGAGTTTGCTGCGGCGCAAACGATCAACAGCCTGTTGCTGCTCGGCCTCACCACGGCGGCAGTCATGCAGCCGGTAGTGGCCCGCTACGTCGCCGAAGCCAACCTCTCAACAGACCTCCCCTCACGCACAGATTTTGCCATTTTCCGCCACTTTTTAGGCCGCAGCGGGCTGGTGGGGTTGGGAGCGGTGCTGCTGATCTGGCTGCTGCGAGGGTCGTTGGCGGATTGGTTGAACTTGCCGGAAACGGCCGTTGCTCTGGCCGCCTTCATGATTTTCATTGCCACCACGCGGCCGGTGGTGGCCGGGATGCTGCAAGGGCAGCGTCGCTTTGGCTGGTTTGGCGGGATGCGCCTGGGGTACGCCGTGGGCCGTTTTGCCGTGGGGCTGCTGCTTATTTCGGCGCTGGGGCTGGGCCTGAACGGAGCCATTGGGGCGATGCCGCTGGGGGGCGTGGTGTCGCTGCTGGTGGGGCTGGCTTGTTTGGGCGGATTGGCTTGGCACGGTGGTACGGCCGTTCCGTCAAAATATCGCTGGTCGGCCAGCACGCTGACGCTCAATGCGCTGGTTGCGTACGCGGCATACATGGCGCTGCTCAGCCTGGATTTGGTCTGGGTGAACCGCTTGCTGCCTGCTGAAGATGCGGCATTGTACGCGACGGCCGTTTTGCTGCGCCGTGTTTTGCTGCTGCCAGGGGCCGTGATTGTGATCATGTATCCGCGAGCAGTGGCCAGGGTGGCCGCCAAACAGTCACCGGATACACTGCTGTGGCAAACGGCCGTAGTGGTGAGCTTGCCGACGGTATTGTTAACGGCCGTTCTGACTCTGTTTGGCGCACCGTTAATCAGGTGGACACTCGGCCCGGCTTACGTGGCAGCGGCTCCGCTGCTTGGCGGCATGGGCGCGGCGATGCTGGGCGTGGGGCTTACCGTCATCTGGCTAAATTTTTATCTGGCGACCCGGCCGCTGCCGTTTGTGATACTGTTGGCGGGAACGGCCGTTCTCCAACTCGTTTTGCTGCAAGCGGTGCCGCTTGACTTGCCCACCGTCACTGCCATTTTTGGTCTGGGCGGCTGGCTGCCCGCTATCGGCGGGGGGCTGCTTTACTGGTTTTGGCTGCGCCCCACGCTGGAGCATACTTCATGACAAAAATTCCCGAAGGCGATTGGCTCGCCCAACTTAATGAGAGCGACCTGGAAGATTTTTGGCAGCGTCGCGCTAACGATCTCCAGTTTAAGCAGGAAGTGCGACTGTTTGGTCATCCGTTGGTGGTGGAGAGCAATGAAGAAGGGGTGTTGGCCGCAGTTGAAGTTGCCCTGCAAAATTACACAAAAACGGAGCAAAATAAGCCGCCGCTGGGGGCGCTCCAGCTGGTCGTGCAGCCCATGCGCCAGCCACCTGGCCCCGTGCCGGACGATTTGATGCAGCAAATCACATACAGCGGCAGCGCGGATTGGTTGATGATGCAACTGGGCGGCTGGGGGATGGTGCATCTAGACCTAGCAAAAAAACGCGGTACGGCCGTTCTCGACCCCCAACTCGCCGCCAGACCAGAGCTGGTGGCCCAATGTGTGCTGCACACGCTGCTGCTGAACTTGGTTATCTCGCATGGTTACGGGATGCTGCACGCCTCTTGCTTGGTGCGGGACGAGGTGGCGCTGCTGCTGCTGGCACCGCACAACACGGGCAAAAGCACCACGGCGCTGCGGCTGGCGCTGGCGGGCTTTCGCTTGCTCACGGACAGCATGGTGTTTGTGGATGGGGATGGCTTTTTGCACGGCTACCCGGCAGGGCTGGCCAAGCTGCGCGGCGACATGGTGGAGCAGTTCCCGGAATTACGGCCGTTCCTCCAACCGGAAATTGTGCGCCAGGAAACAAAGTATCGGGTGGATTTGCGGGCGGTAAACCCAGATTTTGTGCAGGAAACGGCCGTACGCCCCCGAAAAATCATCCTTTGTCTGCTGTCTCGCCATGAACAAGAGGCAACGGTGGTGGCAGAGGTGGGGGAAACGGAGGTGATTCAGGCAATTTTGCGCAACAGTTTGTATGTGGATCAGCCGCAGGTATGGCGGCAGAATGTGGCAAATTTACAGGGAGTGTTGGTGGGGGTAACGGCCGTTGCGCTAAAACTTGGTTCCGATCAAAGAACCCTGATTCAATTACTGAACAAACTTGTCGCCTAACGCCCGCTTCATCTGCCGCTAGGTCAGGTGCAAGCCCTGTTAGGCGGCGATCAAGCACATGAATCAATAAATTCAAAATCTTTTGCCACCTCTTTCGTGCCTTTTCACCGTCACTTTCGCCAATGCTCTTGACTTACTCGTTAATGACATAAGGTGGGCAAAATTTGCGGGTTTGACAAGTGCATTTACCAGAAAACAAGAAGTAATTTTTGACCGCCGCTTATTGTAGAACCTTGACAGTGCCAACCAAGAGTGGCTTTTGCGGAGGAGTGTCAGGCCACGCTTTTTCAGCCTGACACGACACAGCAAAGGTTGCTCTCAAATAGGAGGGGTTACATTGTCTTCTTATGCTTCAATTATTTTAAAATCACCTGATTCTTTAATTGAAATGCTGAATTTAGCCTGTCTGTGCCCGATTAAATAGGGCATTCCATCTTCGTCATAGTTCCCTTGCGCATATTTGATAAACTAACTATCCTGTTCACGTAGTCGTATGAGTCTATTATTTCCGTATTCGTCCATCTTTCTCGTGCCTTCCAAATGGCCTCAAAAACGTATTTTTCTTCATCAACTATATGCATTTTTGGTAGCTTCTTATACCAAACTTCTAAGTGAGCCATTTCGTGAAATACAGTTAATTCAGACGCATTGTTTGACCTTAAGAACATTTCAGGAGGGGGGCCAGGATTAAATTTTCCGACGACATTTCTACTATTCCATTCTTTAAGTAGATTTTTCAAATTATGATCAGTGTCTACAAATCTTAACCTTACTCCATATTTACTTCGAAGTATATCTCTCAGACCTCGCAGTTTTCCTCCTGTTAGAAGTCGCCCACCAGATTGGTCAAAAAGATTATCTACTTGTCGTAAAAGCTCATCAAAATCTCTTTGTGACTGTCTCCAATTCGGAAAGATGTCATCCAACCACCTCTTGATACCAACAATAATTTCATCAATGCTTTTCACAATTGCTTTGGTTCCGCCCTGCAATTTTTTTGCTAAAGCTTTTAATACAACAACAAGAGGATTAGCTGCCCGTTTCACTCCCTTGATAGCAATACCGATAGCTTTTGCGGCAAGATCGTCTACCCACTTCAGGGCATTTCCTAATAACCTGCCAGCTTTTCCAGCTTTTCCAAGCAATGAGGCTATCCATGCAACAGGAATAAACAATGTTGCCGCATACCCAAGATAATAAAAAATTTCATAAGAACTTAACGATAAAGCACTCTTTACACCTTTTTCTATCCCTTTCTCTATTCCTTCACCTACGTTTTTTGCACCTTCAATCGTTGAATTTATGATAGCATTCAGATCAATTTCGCTAATAAAGCTTTTAGAAGCTTTAATTACGTTGTCGAATACCTCAACAATGTTTATTGAGTTGAATTTATCAAGAATATTATCAAGCAGTTCGAGTACCTCGCGCTGACTTGACTTATCGTTTTTGAAGCCAATAACATCACCAACTGCTTTGTTCGCTAGCTTGCCACCGTCAAGTGCCAGTTTTACTAGAAAGAGTAATCCACTTATCATGTCTACAAGCCCATTCCAAACACCTATCAAAAAAGACAATTGATGCTGTGAAAATTCTAATGCGGCCTTGACTATTTTTGTGTGGATAGTGATTACAGATTCGTATATGTCAGTTACATATTTGAATATCTGATCAAGCTTGCTAGCGAGGGGTTTTGATATTTTGTTTTTGCTTACTAATTGATTAAGGATAGACTGATTTAAATTGTTGAAAAATATTTTTGCATTTTCTAATAGTTTATCAATACCTACAAAGACAGTATCATGAGCTAAATTCGACTTTTTGCTATTGGAAGATGGGTTCCAAACACTTTCCTTTACAATCAAATTATTTTCCATAAAGTCAATGGCTTTTCCTAAACCATTACTTAATAAGGCAAACCCAAATTCAAAAGAATAAAAGATTCCAGATAGAAGGGAAGCTAAATTATCTAAGAATCCCTTTTCACCTTTTTCAGCAGATTGAAGTAACTGATTCACGTCGTCGTTTGTCAAGTAGGCTTGACTTTTCACTAATCCCTGAAGAGATTTTTGGCTAAATTGAACATCTTTCCCCCAAATAGCATAAATTATCTTCTGACTAAAAGTGTCATCGTCACCTTCAATAAACAAAAGAATTTCATTGCTTATTGGCTGCCCATTAGCTTTGTTTTCGATCAAATAATTTAGTTTGTATCCATCATCAGATATAAACATTCTGATCTTAACAGGCTTATTCTTGGCTGAAATAATTGATTGATCTAGCTCTTTTCCCCTAAGAAAATCTTCTTCGTTTGATGAAGACTGAGACGGAGGAGTCTGAAAATATTTGCTTTCATTTACAATTGTCAGTCGCTCGTCATAAAGGGTAGCAATTTGAGCTTTCTTAAAGAACACAGATGCAATGTCATTGCTGCTGTAAAACATTGGTTCATCAGGAAGAAATTTGTTGGGGCTAGAGCTATTTGCAAATCCTGACTTTTGTCCAATTGGCGGCAAAATTTCAGGAAACTTCTTTGTTTCTGTCGGAAAGTCTGGGAATTGAGAGAGCATAATAAACTCACAAAATGAGGGAGAAATTACCTTTAACTTAGTCTAAGCTTTGTGCTTTTAACCAGTTAGGGGGTTTTATTTTCCACCCCGATCAGTACTGACTTGCCTTTTGCCACTATTGAACTACTCTGACCGCATGGCAATCCTTCTGACTCTAATGCTTTTCCGTCGTCCTGTACAATCGTTAGCGTGGTAGGCACTTTGGTTTCCCAAGTTTCTTCGACTATTATTTCTTCGTTACCTGTATCCATTTCTTCATTAATTGAGATATGCATATCTTCATCAACGTCAAGTACAAAGCCAGAACCCAGCCAAATCTCACCTGTATTTAGGAAATATTGAACAGCGTTTTCGTACCCTCGTCTTACAGGTAATTTTACTTTTGCCATACCGCTAGAAAGAAATGATTTGAAAACCTCATCTGTAGTGCCTTCCATATGCATCAAGGTATACCATCGGTTTTTTGGAGCATAAAAATAGGGAAAGAACTTATAAGCCATGATGTCCCATTCGAATGCTTGTTCTAGAAAACTAGCTCTTATAGCTCTGATTTCATAATCTGAATCTAGCTTTAGCGACGGCTTACCATCGGCATATTTATAATTGTCAGCTGATATAGTTATTTCTTCGAACGGCTTGGTCAACATTTCAATGCATAATCTTTTTAGCTCTATACTTTCAATCTTTCGATTTATTGCGGGATTATAATTATATTCTCGTTGTTCAGGTTCAATGGGGTCAAACGTTTCTGCTATATTTGCCCTTGTTTGTTCATTGAAAGCTGCGAGTTTTTCTTCGTACGCTTTAAATATGGCATTATAGGAATCAAGACGCCACTGGTTAAAAACCGATTCTTTTCTTTCACACTTAGCAGTTACAGTAAAGCCAAAGGAACCAATATCATTAGTGATGAATGTAACTCCCAAAGTACGCTCTGTGTGCTCTATAGACTTAAATTCGCTATGCTCACCTTTAAATGTATTGCGTGTCTTGTCGAAAAATTCAACAGGAAAGGCCATAGTCCCTACATAGACGTGTGCTGTTCTACCTTCGTCACTATCTCCATGAACACTTGCCATTCCTCTACATCTAACCTTTATGCAAATGTAGCCCTCCGGGATTTCCAATTCATTGAAGGCTTGGGAGTCATCAGTCTTATATTCAGCTCCGCTTTCTCGCATAACCATAGAAAATGCCCGGGAAACAGAAACTGTTTCATTTGGTAATTCGTCAAGATTTGCTCCATATATAGCCGCAGCATGGTAAATTTGCTCTTCGGTTAAGGAATCATAACTACTGTTCGCCCCAAATATTTCGTCAGGATGTTTTGGTAGTTGTGTAACTATAATGTTCGATTCGGATGAAGTTTGATTTCCCACATCTGATTCAATGGTTAGTGAGTCCATGAAATTTCGACCGGGTTCAGCAATCATAAATTCGTACATTAATCTTCTGCCATAATTGACCAACTTGTTTTCATAAATTTTGTCTACCCAGCGATAAATACCGACAACGTGTTCTTTATTCAGCCGATTGTCATACCCGTGTTTATTGGTTTCTTCAAATTCCCTGCGCATTCGATAAGTTCGCTTTCGAATAACTTTTGAAAAGATTCGATCTTTAACTTGTTCAGTGATTTCCCTTGCTTGGTTGATCGCTAAACTATTTGATTCTTCTTTGGAATTTGAACTAGAAAAATTAGCGTCCGCATCTACACTAAAAGAAATACCTGACGGGTAGGTGCCTGAAACCCCCGTTCCCAATGAAAAATCTTTTGAACTTTCCGACGATAGAACTTCCGAAAGTTCGGATTGCATTTCAAATCTATCAGTTGTGGAAGTATCGCTTACGGTTTCTGTTTCAAAAATACTTTCGCTTTCTTCAGTTAATTCAGTTGATATAAAACTTCTTGAAGTTTTCTCTTTATACTCTGAGGCCATTATGTTTTCAATGTGGGACACTTCCCCTTTTACATAACAAACAACCTCTTGATCTACTCTTCTAAAATCTGAAATACCTAAGTTTGTCACGCCATACAAAGGGGTTCGATCAGGTTTGACAGTTTGATTTGGTGAGATTTTCAGGATTCCATAATATGGATATGAAAGACGGATCTTCGAAATTGTTTCATTTACATCATCAAACAAATTCATTGAGGTTCGGTAAGTAAGCTCAACAATATCTGACTGTGTTCTATTTGGAAATTTGAATGGGTTAACATTGAGCTTAAATGTAACAAAGTTATTAAAATCAGAATGTAACTTTTCCCCATTGAGTTCTACACTAGTATTTGGCCCCAATATTATCTTGCCTTTAATCTCAACGATAGCCGTCTCCTCATTGTTAAAATACTGAGTTAGGTATATGTCATACTTGTCATCATTTGGCTTTGTTGAAATGATGAATGAATTATTGACTGGAATAGGTTTAATATCGATTCGGACCCCATTAACTATTGCACGAGATGCAAAAATAGTTCTGGTTTTGTAGGTTCGTTGAAGAGTAGATGTGATATTTTGGGAAATTGACGTACGTAATGATGACAAGTTAGTAAATGAAAGATTTAGTTTTTTCAAAGCATCCTTATTCTGCTCACTAGGCCACTCCTCTACAATTTCATCTTTGGTCAATTTCACCGACTCTAAAGAGGTAATTTCTGTGACTCTTTTTCCCATGTCTGCCAAAATAATTCTTTTTGAATCAGCGGGTAGCCCTTGTACAGACTTAGATATATCCTTGAGAAAATTAGCTGTTTTAGCAGCATTCAGTTTGGTCAATTTATCTGAAATCTTTGCATCCAATGCACCACTTATGGAAAGCTTGAGGGCATCCTTTTTCAAAAGATCCATCAACTTTATTTGATGGTTAGATAAAATTAAATTTTGCTTATCAAGCAGAACAGTTTTCTGTGCAGTTGAGAGTTGGTTTTCACTAGATTTTCTCTGAGGGATAGTAATATTGGTGGGAATTACTATTTTGGCATTAATTATTCTTTTTAATTTTTTACGTTCATCTATGTGTTTTGTAGGATCAGAATAACTATATGCACGATTAAATTTCCTCAAAAAGTTGTTGGCTACAAGCAAAGAAATAATTGAATCAACTTTTGGCTTTGATTTTTCGATGAAAAGAGCATGAATTAAATTGTCCCACAAAATTAATTCTTGTTTTTCTGTAAATGAGTCAGGGTCTTTTTTGATGTTTAAACTCTTAATATATTCAAAATTGGGTGAAATTCTATTATTTTCGAGCTCTAAAGAAAGAATATAGATTTTCCCGTTTTTATAACTTCTAAGCTCATTGATACTCTTAAGATTTCCGTAAGCAGGTTTGTCCTTAATTTGCTTGATTATCTCACTATAAGTTCCAGATTTTAGCCCATTGATGTAATGCAACTGGCCGACTAATTTCTTGTCAGCAATTACGTAATATTCCTCTTTGTCTGCCTGACTTATTCGTTGATAGTTTCTATGAGTGGCAAATCTAAATAATGTGTTATTCATTGAATTTCCTCCTATCATCAATTCATCAATGACAGCATAAAGCTTCCCCACCTTCAAAAAACATTATCTTATCTAATAGACAAAATAAATTAAAGTGACACAATAAGCCACATGGCAAATAAACGTAAACAAATACTTACACCAGAAGCTGATAAGCAACTGGTTGTGGCCTTCACAACATGTAAAGACGGTGAAATGAGAACCCGCATCCAGGCTGTCAGACTGTATGGCAATGAGGTTCCCGTCAACGAGATCACCAACCTGACTGGATTGCCACGACGCACCATCCTCCGCTGGTATGGACGATACCGACAACAAGGTCTAGGGGGATTTGTTGACAACCGCCAAGGGGGTAATCATCAATATCTTACCGATGAGCAGATACAGGATTTAGCCGCCAAGCTGCACCAGTATCGACCAGTTGACTTGTTCGGTCAGAAAGAGGCCGCCACAGCTGATGGGCTGCATTGGTGTATCTCTGACTTGCGGCGAGCGATAAATCACTGGTATGGCATCGACTACAAAAGAAACGCTTCTTATCGACAACTGTTCCAGAAATGCGGTTTTAGTTGGCAGCGAACAGCCAAGGTGTTTCGCTCTCGTTCGGAGATGAAGGTAGCTGAGTTTGAAGAACAGTTAGAAAAAAAGTGATTGATTACGCCCAAACACATCCAGATGCCATCTATCTGAGTGAAGATGAAGCGAGTATGTATCTACAAGCTACCACCACATCAGTCTGGGCACCCGTCGGGCAAACCCCTGTAGTTAAAGCCTCCCCGGAGCGAGATAAGGTCAGCTTCTATGGCACACTCAACCTCGTTTCTGGCCAGGAAATTGTTACCCAAGCGGAAACGATGAATTCTGAGGCGACAGCTATTCATCTGAAACAGATTTTGGCTGCTTATCCGGCTAAACAAATTCTCTTGTTTTGGGATCGGGCCACATGGCATGGTGGTGCCGCGGTTCGACAAGTGTTAGCGGAAAATCCGCGACTGGAGTTGATGAAATATCCAGCGGGGTCACCGGATTTGAACCCACAGGAGCATGTGTGGAAGGCGGCTCGTACCCATGTCAGCCATAATCATGACCAGCCCAAATTGGCTGAGTTGGCTGACCGATTTGAACGCTTTCTCAAAACAAACAAGTTCAATTATTCATTTTTGGAAAAGTTCAGTATTGAAACTATTCGCGCCATGTCTAAATAGTTTCTCTATAAGTTTACTAACCCACTAAATCAGCACGCCAATAGGGCACGGTTGCGGCTGAAAGCTTCTTTAATGTCAGGATGCGCCCATTCGACATAGGGATTAGGCACCCATTGTCCAGGATCGTTAACTACAAAATCGTTCCTGTAGGCGTTTAGTGTTGAAATTGCTTCTCCTTGATCCGTTGCGGCAACTGTACCGATCAGTGTAGCATCCTCACCCGTTCCATAAAATACTTCATATCGGTTCATTGATATTCTCCTTTTAATTAAGATTGATTGTCCGCCGTTCAGTTGCTTAAGCTGCGCGCTCGTTTCCTTTGGCGCGTTAGCTTTAAGCCTTTGTTAGGGTGGCGTTTTAGATTGTGAGGCTACTTTGATTTACGATGAAGATTGCTTTGTGGCACGATGCAACTTTGCATAAGCCGCCCTAACTACTTATTAACCTGCACCAATGCTGGATAATCCCCCAATGAAGGTGAAAAAACTGCATAAACTGCTGGATAAGATGAAAATCAGGGTTTTATCAGGCATAGGTGCTGGATAAATCACTTATTGTGACAATATACACGATGTCGGACAGTATACAAAAAGTATTTAAAATCTCAAAAGGGCGTATGCCTAATTTGCAGGCCAACTTGCCCTACAGAAATTGGTACGTGAACCAGCCGCAGGTGTGGCGGCAGAATGTGGGGAATTTGAAGGGGGTGTTGGTGGGGGGAACGGCCGTTTCCCCCTCCTAAACACACTTCTCCCACTCACTAACAGGATCAAACAACGCCATCTCCTCCTCGGTAGGCACTTGAATGATCTCAGCCCAGCGCAAAACGTCTTCCCATTTGATCGGCGGATCTTCCATGCCTCGGCGCTGGATGCGCTCGAAAAGCACCTCGGGCGGCGCAGAGAGATAGTGCAGTTCAACGGCAGCACCAAGTTCGCGGGCACCTTCCCGCAGCGCGTCGCGCTCTGATTTTCCCCAGGTGCCCCATTCGATAATGACCACCAGCCCAAGTT
Source organism: Ardenticatenaceae bacterium (assembly GCA_020634435.1). Taxonomy (GTDB): domain Bacteria; phylum Chloroflexota; class Anaerolineae; order Promineifilales; family Promineifilaceae; genus Leptofilum. The sequence continues at coordinate 339,246 of JACKBS010000010.1, forward strand.
TGAGCAGCCGTTGGCCTAACTGCCATTGCAGCGCTTCAATTCTGGCACGACTTTCCTCATCATACAGATTGATAGCCAGGGCATCCATCCAATCGTCAGGGCAAAGCCGAACCCCGCCTAAACGCGCTTCAAGACACGTGGCCAAGGTTGTTTTGCCTGAACCTGGCAACCCACAAATGATGATTAATCTGCCGCAGTTGCTTGTTGTTTCTATTTGCATGATAAATTTTTACGGCCGTTCCACTAAATTGGGCTTTGTTTAGCAATGCAGCTAGATATGCATTTCTCCCGAAGCGAATAACCTGAACTTTACAACCGGTTCAAAACCAAGTGATTGGTAAAGTTTCTCAGCCATTGGCGTGGAATGTAACACTGCCAGATGCTTGCCCAGTTTTTGCGCTTTCTCCAGGGCGGTAAACGTGAGATTGCGCGCCAGCCCAAGTCGGCGCGCTTCTGGTCGCGTGACCACGGCATAGATTCCGGCGGATTTGTCTGCAACGCACATGCCTGTTTTGGCCACCGGCTTGCCATCCCGCCACGCTTGCCAGGCATGCATTTTTGAGCCAGATTGCCCAAACCGAAAATCTTTCAGGATGATTTCCAGCTGCTTCCGATACGTTTCCGGCACGTCCCAACGCCAGGCCGCAAACTCAAAGAGCTGACTGGCGTCATCTGGCTGATTGGCGTCATCTGGTTGAATGACTTCGCGAATCTCTATGTTTTCTGGCAGCGGAGGGAGTTCAGGCAAGTCGGTTAACTCCCTGGTCATCCCGGTTACGATTTCAACTTCGCGCAAACCGCGTGCTTCTAACCGATTTGGCAAATCCTGTGGCGATGCTGACGGATGAACGATCCACATAAATGGTACCTGTCGATCGTTGAACTGCTTGACTAACTTGTCTATTTTCTGGTCAATATGCTCAGTTGCCTGGAATTTCATAACCACGTGGTAGGGCAGAATAGGAATCGGCGTCTCAAACCACATGACATCCCCTTCATCGTGTAGGGCACAGCCTTGCGCACGGCCGAAATGTGACCACATCTCCCATAAATTCAGTTCAAGCTCATGAATTAAGTGCGCCTTGTCACGAATATTATTTTTTGTCATATTTTTCGCCTGATTTATCTCTGGCATTCAAATCATCCATCCACATCATAATTGTGCGGAATGCCAGCTCGTAATTCCCGGCTTGGCAATGGTTCGATGCGTTTTCAAATTGAGTGAAAAGCCGGGCCGTTACCGAGCGGACATTTTTCAATAGCGTTATTTGATCATAAAACTGTTCAGTAGGGACATAGTGATCCTCGCTCCCTGCCAATAGTAAAACATCTTGGGTCACCAGATGAGATACTGTTTTAGTCTCAAAATCTTGCAGTCTACGAATGAATTCATAAGGAGTACTTGTCCCAGTTACGCGCATTCCTAGTTGAATTCCCCATTCACTGACTGGACTCTTTCTTTGTACCCTACTTATAAGAGCATTTACAATGGCCTTTTGGCGAGCTCGAATTAGAAGAGTAAGAATGCGCCGTACTATAGGCTTCACTTGCCGAAGATTCACTGTGTAGAAATCGGTTAAAATGTCAAACGCGACAACGCGGTTTATTCTTTTTTCTTTTGCAGCGGCTCGGATGACCAGGCAACCTCCGAGTGACAAACCGATAGCTGTAACATCATTTAGTTCAAAATAGTCCAGAACTGCTTTTACTGGCTGTTCCCAGTCAGGCGTCATGGATACCTTATTCTCAAGAACCGCCCCTTGGCCCGGTCCTTCGAAGGCAATAATTTTGAAACCTGAACTTTGCAGCAAGAGAAAGGCCGGAAACAGTTCTTCAATATAGCTGTCAAAGCCGCCAAAGAAGAGGATGGTGTTCTTTGGTGGTTCTTTCGTTTCAAATAGATAGGCAGGCAGGCTGACACTCCGTTCCCCCAATTGATAAGGAATCTGATACTTTTCAAATTGGTCCTGATCATAAATTTTAGACATAAGCGTTAGAAACTTTTGTCTGGCAATTGCACGATCAGGATCGTCCGCTTTCATGAAGAATTCAGCACAGCGATAATAATAAGCACTTCTTTTGAAGTGATTCTTCTGCAAGGAAAGTTCCGCCAAGGCGAGAAACTCTCGTTTCCAATCATTGTAATCCTTGATAATAGTGGCAGCGGTGCCCATTTCGGTGAGCATTTCTTGTTCACCAACCCAACTGAACCAGCGATTCAATTGAAAGTTCATACTCACGTCTTTGTGCAACTTAAAGTATCCAATTGGAAAACTCATCTATTTCTCCTCTATCTTTACTCAAACTGGTGGGGACCAGGCTACACAACTGTATGTTAGGTTTGCGCATCACAGTGCAAAATAAGCCTGCCAGACTCAATATAAATTCGCACGGGCAGTATACAAAACGTGGTTAAAAATTCAAAAGCAAAGAGGGTATTTAGCTGGCGAATTGGCTCTTGAGTTTATACGTAGAGCAGCCGCTTGTGTGAGGAATTTGAAGAGGATGTTGGTGTGGAAAACGGATCATTTAACGTTGCGAAACCAGGTTGGTATTGGCTAGAATTGTGTCTACAACACTTGAGAGCGGGGCCGTGGCATCAATGATGATGGCGTTTTGGGGAAGACCTTCTTTTGTCTCATGTTGCAGTCGCGCAAAAAGTTCTCCCTCGCCGGCCGTTCCGCCCCACTCGTCTTTTGGTCGGGCGGCAAGACGCCGGTTCAGCGTGTCCAAATCGATCTCCAGAACAAACAGTTCGTCAAACAGGCCGATGAAGTTGTCGGAGTTCCGGCAACCGCCGCAAAAGAAGGTGGCAGCGTGAGTTTGATCGGCCACCAAAGCTTTAACGCGCTCAACGTTCCATAGCCAACTGCGATTCTCGTCCGTACGGCCGTTTACCGGTTCCCCAGTTTTTAGATCACCCCAATAAGCCAACTCCCTGTCGCCGTGAATGGTGTGGTAGCCGCGTCGTTGCAGCTCATCGCCGACCGTTGTTTTACCGGCGCAGGAAACACCTTCGATTAAATAGTTTTTGACACCCATGTTTTGTTCCAGCATCACGCTTCGTGATCTGTGTTTGTTTTGCTCAATATTTCTAGCAATTTTGTGGTTGTATTCCAGTTTCGGATGGTCATGGATTTGTAGAATGGGCTTTCCATCACTTTGTTGAGACGACTTTTGGTGCGTTGGGCACTGAGACGTTGCGAATAAATGACGCCATTCCCTGCCCAAATCTGATCCACTCCTTCGCGAGGATTAAATGCTGGCATCACCTGCGCCGAATCAATATCCATCAGAAAGATGGCATCGCTGTGATACTTCTCAGGTTGCTCACCGAAGCCTTTGGGTTTGTTATCAATGATGGCCTGGAATTGTTGGTAGCTCAACACCAAAACTTTGATGAACCCATCATCAAGTGTGAAGTTTTCCGGCAAAATCCCTTCAATCTGAGCTTTTATTTCGTTGGGGTCTTTGTCTGATTTCAAAATTACGTTGCCACTGGCAATGTAGGTCGAAACATCCGTAAAGCCTTGTTCTTCCAGGCATTTTCGCAAATCCGCCATGGGTACTTTATTTTTACCGCCCACATTGATGCCGCGTAAAAGGATTACATAGGTATCCATCATTCCTTCAATGTCCCTTAATATGTTTTCTCACCAAATGAACCGCACTGCAAACCCCAAGGGTTTAATTGACCTCTGGATAATCGCTCTGTCTGACAAAAACCCTTTGGGGTTTCCTCCAGGAAGCTGCGTAACGTGAGTCACTAAATGAAACGCACCGGGGCAGTATATAAAAAGTAGTCGAAATGGCAAACGGCCGTTTGCTTCAAAAAGGGGATGAATTTGCCGTGGGGTGTAGGGGGAAACGGCCGTTTCCCCCCCAAAATCTCAGCTCTCTAGAAAATCGCGGATTCGCTGCCGAATGCCAGTTACGGTGAGGCCAAGCGCTTCGTCGTGCTGCGTGGCTGGCCCATAGTTGTCAAGCACCTGGCGCGGTACGCCAATGGTTGTGATTCTGGTTGGCGTTGCCTGAAGTGCATGCGTCACATCTTGTACCAGCGCACCCTCGTAATACGGTTCTACCAAAACCACATTTGGCGAGGCGTTTGCCACGGCCTCCCGCAAGATTTCGGCATCAAAAGGTGCGATTGTGGTGGCATAAAGCACTGTCACATCCATTGGCTCAACCGCCGCCAACGTTCGCTCCAGCATGGGGCCAACCGCCACAACAACCCCATCGCGCCCCTCCCGTTCAACATGCAATTGCCCAAAACGAACCGGCCGACTCACTTCATTTTGCTGAAAGCTCGTGCGAATATAGGTTGGCGCGCCATTGTTGTACGTCTGGCGCAGCAGCGTTTCGAACTCGTAAGACGTGCCCGGCACACACACCTGCATACGCGGCAGCACCTTCAAAATCGGCACATCGCCGGGTCCGTGGTGGGTCATGCCATCGGTGCCATAATCGTAAGAAGCGCCAATGCTGATGAAGGTGCCGCCCAGGCCTTGATAACAAAAGTCATCTTTGATCTGCTCAAACGGCCGTTCCACCACAAACGGCGTAATGGAATGCATAATTGGGTGAAATCCTTCAAGGGCAAACCCGGACCCCACGCTCACCATCGTCTGCTCCATAATGCCCAAATTGATGACCCGGTTGGGATATTTTTTGAAGGCGTCCCTAAAATAATTGGTGCTGATGTCCACCAGGACAACGGCCGTTTGCGAATCGGTTTCAATCAGCTCGCCAACTACCTTGCCCATTCTGTCACGCATTGAATCAAACATACGGTTTTACCTCCGCTACCACCAGGCTAGGCTGATTAATCGCTGGCGACGCCAACGCTTTCTCGATGGCTGGCTCATGACGGCCGTCCACCGTTGTCGCGTGCCAGCCAAACGCTTCAAACTTGGCCGCGATGTCACCCAGATTCCTGGTACTTGAATAATTGTTAATAAGGATGGCGGTTAAATTGACTAGACCCAGGTCGCCAGCCAGCAGCACCGCTTCCCAAACGGAGCCTTCGTTGGTTTCGCCATCGCCAATGAGAACATAAACGCGGCGATCGATTTGTTTGGCTTTGAGTGCCAGGGCGACCCCAATGGCCATCGGGAACCCATGCCCTAACGAGCCAGTTGAGGCTTCTACACCCGGTACTTTGTTTCGATCGGGGTGCCCGCCCAGGATGCTGTCCCACTGCAAAAATCGTTTGAGTTCGTTGGCCGGGAAGAACCCTTTTTGCGCCAGCTTGGCGTAAAGGGTCAGCGGCCCATGCCCTTTGCTCATGATAAATCGATCACGGTCTTCGCTTCGCGGTTGGTTCACGTCGTAGCGAAGAATTCGATCATATAAAACGGACAGGACCGCCATCGTCGAGTAGGCACTCGGATCGTGTTTTTTGTCGCCAGAAGTCAGATTCATCAAATCGGCTAGCGCTTGTTTGTCTGTAACCATAGGTTTCTCCTCTGTTTGTGTTGTTGCCTTATTCAACTACAGTCGGGTGGTTTAAACATGCGCTTTTGGAACAGGGTGTGCCTGTACGATGGGTCAGGCGGTTACGGCCGTTCCCAACATTAACGAAAGATAATAAACGTCTGTTTTTATTAGAACATTTGTTTTGAATGGTTGTTCCCTAACAGAATATTGCTAGAATCAATGATAATTATTGCTAATGCAAAAATTTGCAATAAGAATCGAGACTCGCTATGTCCCATTACAACCTTGACTACGTCCAAAAAATCCGCGACCACGGCTACCGCATGACACCCCAGCGCCAGATTGTGCTGGATACCGTTTGCGAGCAGGGCGGGCACGCCACTGCCAGCCAGATTTATGACTCTGTAAATACCCAGCAGCCGGCCATCAACCGGGCTACCGTCTACCGCATCCTGGACTTTTTCTGTGACATGCAGCTGGTAGCCAGAGCAGAAATTGGCGGCCAAACCGTCTTCGAGATCATGGGCGAGTCGCCCCACCACCACCTGGTTTGCCGTCACTGCGGCCATGTGGCTTCGCTGCCGGATTATCATTTTGCGGCGCTGGCGGATCATTTGCTGGCTGAGCATGGCTTTGAAGCAGATTTGTCTCATCTCGCCATCACTGGCATCTGCGCGGCATGTCGGCAAGAGCAGGAGAATCAAGATTTGTAAGTGGGTAATTGGGTAATTTTGACATCGCGAATTACTCAATCACCCAATTCCAAAAGGAGAATCAGGTTATGTATCCACTTTTTTGGGCAGCTATCCAACTTATGCATATTCCCGATGGTTTTTTGAACTTGCCAATTTCGGCTATTTGCTGGGTCGCCACGCTGATCGTGCTCTATTTTGCCGTCCGGCAGGCGCAGCAAGAGTTTGATGAGCGATTGATCCCGCTGGCAGGCATCATGGCCGCGTTTATTTTTGCTGGGCAGATGTTGAACTTCCCGGTGGCGGGTGGTACGTCGGGGCACCTGATTGGGGCGACCCTGGCGTTTATTGTGCTAGGCCCGTGGGTGGGTACGTTGGCGATGACGGCCGTTGTGAGTCTACAGGCGCTCATCTTCCAAGATGGCGGCCTGGTGGTCATGGGGGCAAACATCCTGGTGATGGGTATTGTGCCCGGATTTGTGGGCTACGGCATTTATCAGATGGTGAAAAATCAGTCACGCGGGGTGAAGTTGGGGGTAACGGCCGTTGCTGCCTGGTTGTCTGTCATGCTGGCCGCGCTCACTGTTGCGCTCCTGCTTGGCTTTAGCGGCACCACCTCTTTGAGCGTGGCCATCCCCGCCATGCTTGGTGTCCATGCGCTCATTGGCATTGGCGAAGCGCTGATCACCGTAGCGGCCCTCAGCTTCATCATGCAAACCCGGCCAGAACTGCTGAGCGATACAACTCCGGCGGGCAGCGGGAAATGGATCGTGGCGGGCATTTTGTTGGCGGTGGTCGTAGTGCTGTTCTCGCCCTTCGCTTCTGGTTCCCCCGACGGCCTGGAGTGGGTTGCCGAGCAGTCTGGCTTCCTCGGCAGCGCCCTGGATGCACCCTTCCAATTGCTGCCAGATTACACCATCCCTGGTCTCGGTGAAACCGGTCTCTCCACGATTGTGGCTGGGCTTGTAGGAGCACTGGTTGTGGCGGGAATCACCATTGGATTAGGGCGCTTGCTGCGCCGTAAGGCATAAAATCGCATGCACGTCAGCACATTTGACCGGTACAAGCACGGCACCAGCTTCATTCACCGCCTTGACCCACGCGTCAAGGTCGTCCTGACGCTTCTTTTCATTGTGTCCAATGTTCTCCTTAAAGATGGCGCGTGGATTGCTTTTGTTGCTGGTTGGTTAGCCTTGCTGGTAGCCAACCGGGCGGCCAATTTTTCCTTTGGCTACCTGTTTAAACGTTCGTTTATTGCCCTGCCGTTTGCCCTGGCGGCGATCACCGTCATTTTTGTGCAGCCCGGCAATCCGCTCACCAGTTGGACCTGGGGCAGCCGCACCATCACCATTACCGATGCGGGCGTGGTGCGCTTTGCCAGCATCGTCATTCGCAGTTGGCTGTCGGTGCAGGCGGCCATTTTGCTCACGGCCACAACCCAATTCCCAGACATGATGCACGCTTTGCGCCACCTCAAGGTCCCGGCCATTTTGATCTCGATCATCAGTTTCATGTATCGCTACCTATTTGTGCTGGTGGATGAGGCAATGCGGCTGATGCGGGCACGGGAAGCACGCAGCGCCCGGCTGGTGAATGATGGTAAACACGGGGGCACGGTGCTTTGGCGCGCCCAAGTGGCGGGTAGCATGGTAGGCCAACTGTTTGTGCGCAGCTTTGAGCGCAGCGACAAGGTGTACAACGCCATGCTGGCCCGTGGTTATCGTGGCCAGCTGCTGACGATGAATCCGCACGTGATGACGCAGCCAGATTGGCTATTTTTGGCGCTGGGTGTGGGCATGATTGTGGTTTTGCAGGTGATCGGGCGATTGTTTTAATTTCAAAAATGATTGTGGTGCTTTAGCAAAATGACCTAGCCTGTCATTTCGAGCCGTTCTTTGGCGAGAAATCCTTCGACTATAGAGAATTTTTCACTCTAGCTGGGGGAAAGATTTCTCACTTCGTTCGAAATGACAATTCGAGAAAAATTGTTTTGCCGAGGTGATTTTTAGGAGTTTTTATGCCAATTGTTCATGAATCTGAGGTGATACGGCCGTCTGCCAATGGCCACGTTCAACCGACGCTAGAGGTCACCAATCTGAGCTTTGCTTACCCGGACGGCCATCAGGCGCTGCACGACGTTGGTTTTTCCATTGGCGCGGGCGAGAAGGTGGCGCTGGTCGGGCCAAACGGAGCGGGTAAAAGTACACTGATGCTGCACCTCAATGGCCTGCTTCACGGCCACGGCACGTTGGCTGTGGCGGGTTTGCCCATCGCCAAAGAAAACCTGCCGCTGATCCGCAGCAAGGTGGGCATGGTGTTCCAAAACCCAGACGATCAGCTCTTTTCGCCCACCGTGTTTGATGATGTGGCTTTTGGCCCACTGCACATGGGTTACCCGGAAGAAGAAGTTCGGCAGCGGGTGGCTCGTGCGCTGGCGCAAGTCAACATGGCTGAATTTGAAAAGCGGTTGTCTCACCATCTGAGCATTGGTCAGAAAAAGCGGGTGGCCATAGCCACGGTGTTGTCCATGGACCCGGAAATTTTGGTGCTGGATGAGCCGTCAGCGGGGCTAGACCCACGGGCGCGGCGGTCGCTTATCAACCTGCTGCGTGAGCTACCGTTGACGATGCTCGTCTCCACGCACGATATGCTGTTGGTGCAGGAACTATTCCCGCGCATGATTGTGATGGATGAGGGGCGCGTGGTGGCCGATGGGGAAACGGCCGTACTTCTCAACGACGTTTCCTTTTTGGAAGGGCATGGCCTGGAGATGCCGGTAATCGGTGAGCGGTAATCAGTAATCGGTTTTTCACCGATTACCGATAACGGATTACCGATTACCTAAATTACTGGATACTGAGAAACTGAATATCTGGGTACTTCTCGCTGTAGAAACTAAGCTCATGGGGGGACGAGAAGAGGGCCACGAGACGGCCGTCTAAATCCTCGGTACGCATCATGCCATAGCGCCAGGGGAGCTGGTCGATTTGCTCTTTTGGCCCTTCCACCCAGCGGGAGAGCTGGTGGGGCAGCATTTCTAGCTTGGTTTTGACGTTGTACTCATTTTCCAGCCGCGCTTGCACCACCTCGAACTGCAACACACCCACCACCGCCAAAATCGGATCGCGCCGCGTGGCGTCGGTTTCGTACAAAACCTGCATGGCACCTTCGGATTCTAGCTGATGGATGCCTTTGAGGAACTGCTTCTGCTTGCCCACGTCGAGGTTGACCAGCCGCGCATAATGTTCGGCGGCAAAGCGGGGAATTGGGTCAAAGCTAAACTCACCGTCGCTGCTAATCGTGTCACCGATGCCAAATTCGCGGTTGCCGGGCAGGCCGATGATGTCGCCTGCATACGCTTCATCGACCACGGCCCGCTCATCGGCGAAGAAGGTGTAGGTGCGTGACAGCTTGAGCAGCTTGCCCGTTTTGGGATGCTTCACCTGGACGTTACGCTCGAAACGGCCGCTGCAAATCCGCAAAAATGCCACGCTGTCCCGATGCCGGGGGTCCATGTTGGCTTGAATCTTAAACACAAAGCCAGAAAAGCCGGGCGAAACCGGATCAATTTCGCCAACGTCGCTGGGGTAAGCGCTGGGGGCGGGGGCCATCTTGATAAAATCGTCCAAGAACAGCTGGACGCCAAAATTGGTTAATGCGCTGCCAAAGTAAACGGCCGTTTGCTCCCCCGCCAAAAACTTCTCATGATCGTACTCAGCCAACTCATCCAGCAGGCCAATGTTTAGGTGCAATTCCTCAAATTGGGAACTACTGAGTCCTGCCTCAATGCGCGAATCGTCCAGCGAAGTGATGTACTCTGGCGAGATGGTCTGGTTGTGCGCCGTGCGGTCGAAGAGATGCACGTCTTCTGTTTTGCGATCATACACGCCCATAAACGTGTCGCCGTCGCCGATGGGCCAATTCATGGGTACGGGCTGCATTTTTAGCACCGTTTCTACCTCGTCCAGCAATCCTAGCGGATCCTCTGCTGGACGGTCCATCTTGTTGATGAAGGTAAACACCGGAATCCCCCGCCGCCGACACACCTCAAACAGCTTGAGCGTTTGTTCTTCCACACCTTTGGCCGCGTCCAAAACCATCACCGCGCAGTCCGCGGCCGTTAGCGTGCGGTATGTGTCCTCAGAAAAGTCCTGATGGCCGGGCGTATCCAGCAAATTGACCACATGCCCCTTGTACGGGAACTGCAGCACAGTGGAGGTAATGGAGATGCCGCGCTCCTGCTCCATCTGCATCCAATCGGAAGTGGCAGAGCGTTGGTTGCGCCGCGCCCGCACACTGCCCGCCAAATGAATGGCGTTACCGTACAGCAGTAGCTTTTCGGTTAGCGTTGTCTTCCCCGCATCGGGGTGAGAAATAATGGCAAACGTGCGCCGCGCACTGATCTGCTTTTTTAGCGTTTCCGGGTTGATAATGGTTGCTTCTTCACTCATTTGATTATTTCTTGCCACAGAGGGCACAGAGAATTTTAATTTCCTGGGTGACCCTAAGGGTTTGCCACTTCCAGAGGCAAATTAGTAAAGTTCCAAACCCTTAGGGTCTGTATCGTTACACCCTTCTTCCTCTGTGTTCTCTGTGGCTAATTCCGCATTTGCATAAAAAACGGCCACAACAAGTTTGCGTTGTGACCGCGATGATCTTCAATTTTTTACCAGTCATTCTATGCTGATAAGCATACCACAATCACGAAATTTGGCATTTTTTGCAATACTATTTCCCCGGAAAATGTTCGAGGGGAAGTCTAATCGCAGGTGATTTTCCGGGGAAATGGGTCACGCTTAGGTTGCTATCATCTTTTGTTTACACCTTGTTTACACTTGCTGGCTACTATACTGGCATAAACATTTCCTCCTCCTTCAACTGGACGGCTCCGCAAGAATTCTTGCGGAGCCGTTTTCAGTTTATGCGCTTTTTTGTATGTAGCCGCAGATTCTTTCTGCGCTTTTTCACGGAGGTTACTGGCTGTAGGAAATCAGACCGGCTAATTCCCACACATCTTCATTATTCATTTGCGAGGCGAGGCGCTCGGCGCGGATTTGCAGGTCGCGCATGTTGAAGCCTTCAACCCAGTAGCTGTGGCGCAGCAGTTCAGCGTATTGGCTGACGACGACGGCCAGCTGGTAGTGCAGCGGCGCACTGTCGAAGGAAGTGGACAGATTATCGGTGGTGAAGACGCCGTTGATCTCTTTCACCACGCGAGTGTCGGGGTCTTGCCAGCGCAGGTTGACGGTGGCGATGCGGCCCTGCGCGCCAGGGACCAACTGCACGGCGTAGATGGCAGCGGCTGTGTGCCCGGCTCCAAATTCAGCGGCGTCAATCGTGTCGTTGCGGAAATCTTCGTCGGCGATGGCCCGGTTTTCGTAGCCGATGAGCCGGTACTGCTGCACGACGTTGCGGTCGAACTCCACCTGGATTTTGGCGTCCAGACCAATCACTTGCAGGGTGGACATGATATTATCAACGAACAGGTCTTGTGCTTCTTCCAGCGTGTCGATGTAGCCGTAGTTGCCGTCGCCCTGGTCGGCTAATTGTTCCATCATCACGTCGTTGTAGTTGCCCAGGCCAAAGCCGATGGTGGTGAGCTGGATGCCGGAATCGGCGTAGCCGCGAATCTGGGCGGCGATGTCATCGGCGCTGGTGCTGCCCACGTTGGCCACGCCGTCGCTGGCCAGGATGACGCGGTTGATGCCATCGGCTTTGTAAGCAAGGTTGGCCATTTGGTAGCCGAGCAGTAAACCCGCTTCCAGATTGGTCGAGCCTTCGGTCTCCAGACCGTTGATGGCTCGCATGATGGTGCGGCGGTCGGAGCCGTTGGTGGGGGCGAGCACCACGCGGGCATCGGAACCGTAGACGACGATGGCGATGGTGTCGTCGGCGCGCATCCGGTCCACCAGGATTTCCAGTGACTGTTTCACCAGGCCGAGGCGATTTTCCTGGGCCATTGAGCCAGAGACATCAATCACAAAGACCAGGTTGGCAGACGGCCGTACTTCCTCAGACGTCTCGTACCCCTGCACGCCAATGCGCAAGAAATAGGTGCCATCGGTGTGGAATGGACTGGGGGCACCGTCGGCATACACGGCAAAGGCGGTGTTCGGTGGAATCTGGTAGCCCTGGTCAAACGAATTCACAAATTCCTCAACGCGGACCGATTCGGGTGGCGGCATCAGGCCATCTTGCAGGTAGCGACGGGCGACGTTGTACGAGCCCGTATCGACATCCAGCGAAAAGGTGGACAGGTTATCCACGCCGGTGAGGATGTAGGGATTGACACCGTACTCCTCAAAAAACATGGCTGACGGCGTAATGGCTGGCCGGGGCACAATGACGGTTTCCGGTGCGGCGGTGGCTACGGGCGGCAGCGGCTCGATGCTGGTGGAGGGCGCGGCTTCGCTGGCGCTGTCGTACTCTTCGGTTGTTACGACTTCATATTCTTCATAGACGCCGGTATCGCCAACATCGGCCGTTTCATCGTAAGTGGAAATGGGGGGGAGGCCGTGGCCATTCTCCCCAGGTTGTTCCACGGCAATGGGTTGGGTTTCTGGAGCACTGCCACCGCAAGCAGCAAGCAGTAGGATGGCAACGAGTAAGAACAAAATGGCGCGTTTGGTATACGTGTTCATGATGGGTTCCTTTTAACGAGAATCTGGATTTATTAAGTTTTGGCGTTTTGGTGTATACACTTGGTTGTAGAACGACGGCCGTTTCCAATTTGTTCCCGTGTTTCAGAAAAAAGCGCAAAGTGATAAGTAAACAGTGAAAAGTGGCCCTTGTTGCGCGTTTCCACCGTAGAATGGGCCGATGATTTTGCACTTACGACCAATTGTTTTTTGTGTGCTTGTGCTGGGCTTGTTTGGTTGTGCCAAAGATGTGCCTACACCAACGGCCGTTCCCACCTCCGCCTCGTCCGCAACAGCCACACCTGAGGTTTTGGCGCTGGAAACGGCCGTACCGCCAACGCCAACCTTTGTACCGATCCAAACACCAGCCTTGACTCCCACGCCCGCCTATCCGCCTTATGACGGGCCAGTGCTGAACCGCAGCGATATTGGCGTGCAGGTCTATTTGCACCGCGTGGATGTGCCCGCATTGATTGCCCAGTTGAAGGAGCTAGATGTGGGCTGGGTGAAAGTTCAGGTTTCCTGGAAGCTGTACCAGCCGTACCCGGACCAATATTCTGAGGAGCGATTTGCCGATCTGGATGCCCTCGTGACACAAGCCAATGCTGCGGGCCTGCGCGTGATGTTGGGTGTGGCCAAAGCGCCGGAATGGAGCCGACCCACCACCGAGCTGGATGGACCACCAGTGGACTATGATTTGTATCGCCAATTTTTGCGGCTGCTGGCGCAGCGATACCAGGGGCAGGTGGCCGCCTACGAGCTGTGGAACGAGCCAAATTTGCAGCGTGAGTGGAACGGTGTGCCGCTCGATGCGGCGGCGCTGGTTGAGCTCATTCGCGCAGGGGCCGAGGGGGTGCGCGCAGGCGATCCGGCCGCGCTGTTGATCAGTGGGGCACCGGCGGTAACGGGGATTAATGATGGCATGACGGCCGTTGACGACCGGGTCTATTTTCGTGGCATGCTGGCCGCTGGTGTGGCCGAGGTGGTGGACGGCTTTGGCGTGCATCCTTACGGTTGGGCCAATCCGCCGGACGCAACGTTTGCCAACCCGGATACGGCCGTTCCGACCCACAACAACCATCCCAGCTTCTTTTTCCAGGATACGTTGCACGATTCTCACGAATTGCTAGACGAATTTGGCGCGGCTGACAAGCAGCTGTGGGTGACTGAATTTGGTTGGGGTAGCTTTGAGGCATTTGGCCAGGGACCACCTGCGGGAGCGGAGTTCATGAATAACGTGAGCGAGTGGCAGCAAGCCACGTACACGCAGCGGGCCTTCGCGCTGGCGCACGATTGGCCCTGGGTTGGCCCGATGATGTTGTGGAATTTGAACTTTGCGCCCTGGCTCGGCCCTGAATTTAGCGAGTCTGGCTACAGCCTGCTGCGCCCCGATGGCTCGCCGCGCCCATCGTTTTTTGCCGTGGCTGACTTGCCCAAGCAGTGATTTGTTTATTTATGCACGCGAGCAGATGTCGCTGACACGGAAAGAATCTGGTAGCGAATTTCCCCCATTGGCGCATGAACCGCGACCACATCGCCGACTTTGCGGCCCAGCAGGGCTTTGCCCAGCGGCGACTCGTTGGAGATGAGGCCCAGAGTCGGATTGGCTTCGGCCACGCCTACGATGGTGTACTGCTCCATTTCGCCATCGCTGGTTTGGATAACGGCCGTTTCGCCAATGTTCACAATATTGTCTTCGTTACCTGGGGCAATGATCTCGGCGTGGTCAATCATAAACTGGAGCTCGGTGATACGGCCGTCGATAAACGCCAGCTCTTCCTCGATCAGCATGTACTCGGTCTGGTCCATCCAATCGCCGTCGCCCTTGGCTTCCTGCATCTGCTCAACCATTTTGGGGCGCTTGTCGGTACGCAGATGCTCTAGCTCTGCTTCCAGTTCGACGAGCCCTTCCTTTGTTACAAAAATGGGCCGTTCGCTAATCATCAGACACCTTCCGGTTCTTCGTGAGAACGAATATCAGACAAATCTTCGATGGCGGGAACGGCAATGGTGCTGGGTGGCGCTACTCGGCTGAGCAAGATTGGCACCTTGGCTCGCTGCAACACCCGGTCGGCCACGCTGCCAAAGACCCAGCGCATCATGCCGCCACGACCGTGCGTGCTCATGACGATGGCGTCTACGCCTAGCTCATCGGCGGCCAGGAGGATGGCATCGGCTGGCGGCTCGCCCACCACAAGATGGTAATTGGTTTCAAGGCCCGCCGCGTGCAGCCCTTTTAGCTTTTGCTCCAGATACTCCCTGGCTTCCTGCTGCATCGACTGGTCGAGATTGGTGTACAAATCAGTGAAGTCCAGGCCATCACCAATGTAGGGCGGCAGGTGAACCGCACGAACCAGCGTGATTTTGCTGCCAAACCGTTCAGCAACGGCGCTGGCCATGGGCAATGCAATTTCTGCCAGTTCCGACCCATCGAGGGGAACTAACAAATGCGTGAACATGCTGCACCTCCAAAGAAAAACTTAGCCGCTAGCGATCGCGTTTGCCTTGCTTCTGGCGAGATTTCTTCTTTTTGTGCTCCATTTTGCCTTGCTTGGCAGCCTTGGCCTTTTCGGCCTTGTGCTTATGGACACGTTCCTTCTTTTTGCGAATGCGTCTGGGTGTTTTCTTAAGCTGCTCCTCGTTATCACTCATCGAAACTCTCCTCGCTTAGCGGCTCCCGTTGGTTGCCATGTGCGCACTGTAAAACTTTAGTGGCGAGGCGTGACAGTAACAAAGGGAAGCAAAACGGCTGATAAAAATCATAACATTATCTTTGCATGTCATTTCCGCGAAGGCGGGAACCCACTCTGGCATAGAAAATGGATACCTGTGAAAGCGAATATAACCCTCGCTGTTTGCCCCAAACCGCGCGGCCAACTATCATTCCGGTATGATTATTTTGCAGGCAAATGAACTGGCGCATGCCTTTGGTGCCGACGACTTGTTTGAAGACGTTTCGGTAACGCTGCATGCCAAGGAACGGGTGGGGCTGGTTGGCCCCAACGGCGTGGGTAAAACGACGCTGCTGCTCATTCTGGCCGGGCTGCTGGAACCAAACGATGGCAGCGTCACGCGCCAGGCCGACTTGACGCTCGGTTATTTGCGGCAAGAAGCGGTTCTGACCTTTGCCGGACAGGACAATACGGTTCACGAGGAGATGCTCTCTGTTTTTGCCGATTTGCGTGGACACGAGAGCCGGTTGCGTGAACTGGAAGCCCAAATGGAAGCGGGGGAGATGGGCGAGGAGGTTTTGGCGGAATACGGCCGTATCCAAACCCTCTACGAACATGGCGGTGGTTACGACTACCAGCACGACATCAAGCGCGTTTTGCAAGGGCTGGGCTTTGCGCAAGACGAATGGGAGACACCGCTGGCTCACCTCAGCGGGGGGCAAAAGACCCGCGTGCTTTTGGGGCGGCTGCTGCTAGAAAAGCCCGATCTGCTCATTCTCGATGAGCCAACCAATCACCTGGACACTTCGGCCATTGAGTGGCTGGAAAAAACGCTGCGCACCTGGGAGGGCACCCTCATCATCGTGAGCCATGACCGGTACTTTTTGGACCGCGTGGTTAACCAGGTGTGGGCCATGGGGCCTTTGGCCTTGAAGGTGTACAAAGGCAACTACAGCACCTACGTGCAGCAACGGGAGCTGGAATGGCAGCATGAGGAAACCCTCTTTGCCAACGAAATGGCCCGGTTGGAAGGCGAGCTGGAATTTGTCCGCAAAAATATTGCCGGGGGCAAGACCGACATCGCCAAGGGTAAGCTCAAGCGGCTCACCCGCGACATTGTGCTGATTGAAGAGGTGGGGCTTCTGGGGATGCAGGGCAAAAACTGGCTGCAAATCGGTGAACGCGTGCGCACCTTTACCGTCAACGAAGCCGCCCAGCGCCTCAGGGAACTGCCCACGTCCACCAGCCGCATGCCCAAACTCAAAATCAAGCTCAAGCCAGAACAGAAGGGCAGCCGTTTTGTATTGCGCACCAAAAAGCTGCGCATTGGCTACCCGGACAATGCCTTGTTTGATTGTGACGATCTGAATTTGGAGCGATTGGACTGCGTGGCGCTGATTGGCTCCAACGGCAGCGGCAAGAGCACTTTTTTGCGTACCGTTTTGGGCGAAATTCCGCCGCTGCGGGGCAAAATCCGCCTGGGCGACGGGCTGATCCTGGGCTACTTTGCCCAGGGGCACGAGCAGCTAGACGTGAATCGGCGGGTGCTGGACGAGGTGCTGGCCCACAAACCAATGTCGCCGGAAGAGGCGCGTAATTACCTCGGGCAATATCTTTTTCGTGGCGATGATGTGTTTAAGCAGGTGGGCGATTTGAGCGGTGGCGAACGCGGCCGTCTGGCCCTGGCGCTGCTGGCGCTGGATGAAGCCAACTTTTTGCTGCTGGATGAGCCAACCAACCACCTGGACATTCCCTCGCAGGAGGCGCTGCAAGCGGTGCTGGAGCAGTTCGACGGCACGATTGTGCTGGTGAGCCACGACCGCTACCTGGTGGATCGTCTGGCGACGCAAATCTGGGAGCTGCGCGACGACGGCGACCACGGTCGCTTGCACGCGTTTGATGGCACTTACCAGGAATTTTTGGCGACCAAGGAGGGGGGTGAGGCCATCATCAAAACGATTTCCTCCAAGGTGGCGCTGCCGACCAAAGAGAAGGAACTGCCGCCCGTCAATCTGGACTGGATTGAGGATGTGGTGGATCCGCTGCAATTTACCACCGAGGATCGCCGGTCGCGTGAGCGGCGTATTCGGGAGTTGGCCGAGCAGATTGAGGAAACGGAGGGATGGCTGGAGCAGCTCACCTTCCAGCTCGCCCGCGCCCAGGGTGCCCGCAAAGAAGAGCTAGAGCACGAGCGCACCGTCGCCCAAACCGAACTTGACACCCTTTCTGCGGAACTCGATGCGCTGATGGCTTGATCACTCCTGTCATTCCCGTGCAGGCGGGAATCCACAATTCATAGACTCCCGCCTGCGCGGGAGTGACCGTTTAGGATTTACCCATCGCTATTTTGCAGACCTGAATAGATTGGCATCACGGCCAAATCTGGCCATTCTCGCTGCAAAATTTGCACAAAAGCGGCCAAGGTTTCGGCGATGACAAGCTGGTGGTTGGTCTCGTGGGCAAATTGGCGGAAGCTTTGGTAGAGGGTCATTGCCTGGCCGCGGGTTGTTTGGGCTTGAACGGCCGTCCAGCCCATTTTCTCGTTGGTTCGCGTTTCATCCCCAAGGGCAAACCGCTCTTTGAAGTAATAGGTCCAAATGCCGATCCAGCGGCTGAGTGCCCAATGGGCGCAGGCATCAACCAATGCCCTGGTAAAAAATGCGTCGTCGCCGATTTGGGGAATTACTCCCAGCATTTCCTGTTGGTAAGCGCGCTCCAGCTGGTGGGCAAATTCAGGCGGTACCGACTGCGCCTGACCCGAATGCGGGAACCCCAAACGAGCCGAAACCACATCAAGCAGCCCGTGATGGTAAGTGCCAAATTCAAAATCAAGCAGCTGAACTGTGCTGTCTATGACCAAAAAGTTGTGCGGCCCGGCATCGGCATGAATGAAGGTGCGGAACGGGGTGTGGCCGTGCATGGTTTGCTCTAAATTTTGCAGGGCATCCCAAAAACCCGCTGACGGTTGGAATTGCAAGGTTGTGAAACAATCTTCAAATTGCGCTATTTTTTCGCGGAAATCAACGGTGGAGTCGGAAAGTGGGGAGGCGGCATTGAGGCGGGATTGAATGGCGGTAAAGGCCGCTTCCTGGCCGTAGGTGGCGGCTTGCATTTGGCCTAAAAAGGTGCCGATTGCGGTCAGCCCTTGCTGCGCGGCTACGCGATCATCACCCCTGAGCAGCTCTAACATGGTGGGATGTTGGCCGAAATCCTCCAGGATGATGAGGTTGTTATCGCGACTGCTGGCGAGAAGCCGGGGGCCGAAGCTGGTCGGGCCGGAGTGGATGGTGAGAAATTCCAGACAGGCCCACTCGTTGAGGAAACGATGCGATTCGCCGTCTGGGCCGCTGGGGTTGTTGTGTTTGGTGGTGGTGACCTGTTTGAGGATGACCGAGGGTGGGTAAGCAGCCAGAGGTGGAGCGAGCTGGCAGCGCAGCACCACATTTTCGCTGCTCAGCGTTTGCGGGTTGGTCAGTTTTACGATGCGCCCGGTTTCTTTTGCCAGTATTTGTTCCGCAAGCGGGAGGAGGTCGTTTTTGTCTGTCATAATTTGCCCTGTTTGTTGGGCAAACTATAGCATAAAGTTTTGGATGCGGGAGAGGTGTGGGGGGAGGCAAACGACTGAAGCCGGCGGCTATTCTTAAGCGTTTGCGTTTACTTTACTGATGATATCTCCGATTACTTTAAATATTTTCAAAAATGCTGAAAAATCAACTTGGTCAAACGGGTGTTTACGCTCAAGGATCAAATTCGAAAAATCATTTTTACTAAGTGCAACGTTTTGATCGTTTGAATCATAAACTGAAGAGTCTATTATCTCCAATAGGCTACTTTTTATCTTATTTCGATCAGAGCAAATCAAATCAAGGCTTTTATGCCGTCCCGATAGATTGCTGAATTCGCGATTCAAAAATATCCTTCTACCAAACTCGTCTTTCAGCATGAGATCCTTATCTTCAAAATATAGTTCGATACAGACGCTGTCGGCATTGTTTTCTCTATGGGTTGGAATAGGCAAAAGAAATGAGAAAACATTATTCCCCCATGATTTAAATTCGCCCTTTCCTGTTACTCTGCTCTTTACGTTTCCAGGAACATCTCTATCAAAAAGAAAGATTCTTGCTTCAGAGTTTGGAGTTTTTGAAAAATTTTGACACATCTTTAGCAAATTGTCATGACCTAACCCAGAGTCACCTTCTTCTTGATGAAATTTTATTATAAGGTCATGGAAGGTACCACGTTTTTTAAGATGTTGTAGAGCTGCCTCCATATGTTTCGGATCAGTTTTTCCTTCCGTATATATTATGGGAGGGATAAATGCTGAAATTGTGGAAGGTACAATTGGCTTCCCAAATTCTGGAGCAAGGGCCACTAGTTGATTCCAATAACGAATGAAAACTTTGTCTTCTTTCCCTTTCACCATTCCTAGAAATGCTATTTTCCCCCTAACAATGTTTTTATAAGATGGTTTTATTTTATATGGGGCACGATACTTCTTATCATACTTTTTAAAATACTCTTCCTCAGCTGGTTGTAAGCCAAATTTTCCCCATGCGTATAGCATTGCACGAATTTGACGAACATATTTCCGTGTTGTATTAGGAAACTTATTAACCACTAGACCTGTAACGATCTGACGTTCGTTTGTTTTTTGTAAACGTACTTTTTCGTTATTAATGCGGAAGCCGTTGTCTTCAATTGTATCGCGAAGTTCTTCCCCTAGTCTTGTAATCGTAAAGTTGTTAACTATTTTTGTTCTAGCGAGTTCGTGGGGGAAATAATATTCTGAAGTTGAAAATGTGAGATCGTCAGCATATCTAGAATAGATACAATTATATCTTTTTGCTAGTTTTGCTAACTCATTATCCATTCTGCTACATATCATATTTGAGATTATGGGAGAAGTTGGTGACCCTTGCGGTAATTGATTGTCAAAGCAGCAAATTTGGGCTAGAACGGTAGCAATAGCAGGAGAAAAATTATAATGATGGATGAATAAGCCTCGCACACGACCAAAGTTAATTGAAGGAAAAAAGTCCTTTAAATCTAGATTCAGTACATACTTTTTTCTGGAGTGAAGTTTTGCATTTGTTAGAATGCTTCGTTCTTGGATAAAGCCATGTGTTTGAATACTAGGTTCATAGACAGTTTGCAAAATGTTGGAAAGCTTTTTCTGAATAAATTTCAAGCTTTTAAAAGGAACAGAGATTTTTCTTTCTCCTTTGGAATGCTTAGGAATTGAAAAAATCGTATACCTTCTATTAGGTTCTATTTTGTAGATATAAACCATCAATTGTTTGCGTTCAATTTCTAATAAAGAGGTAAGAGCATCAAGATCATTAATTGATAGAAATTGTTCTCGCACAAATTCAGGGCTTGGTAAATGATGGGGAAAACTGGGCACGAAATTAGCTCCACAATATTCAATTTACAAAGAAGGATACTTACAGATGATAATTCTTACCTTACGGCGAAGCCGTGCACGCCACTAAACGCGTTTAGTGGCGTGCTAAAGATAACTATCCAGGAAACTGTCGCAGGATCAACAACAGCCTTCAATTACATTCATTCTATAAGTATCCCAATATTATTCTATCAATAAATTGAAATTTGTCGTTCTTTTATGTTTCATATGAAACCAAGTACTAGGGCTTCTTTATTTTCGAGTTGTTCATAGACATTTTGACGCGGTGCATTGATACTGTGGGGTGTGCTTCGTTGATTGTTTGTGGTGTACCCGCTGGGGCAGCCTTTTGTAGATTTTTCGCCACTGTGGGTCCACACGGAGGTGTGAAATGTTGGCAGGACGGAGCAAATTCCAGTTAGTTTTTCCCTTTGTGCTTGGTTTAAGTTTGTTAGTTGTTTTGCTGCTGGTGGTGCAGTCGCTGTCAACGGCCGCACAAGTGAGCGGCACGCCGGAGCCGGTGGCTTATCTGCCGATTGTGCTGCGCGATGGCACGCCGCCAACGCCAACTCCGCCGCCCATCGAGCCGGGTGCGCCGTGGCTTGAGCAGGGTACGGTTACCATTTCCTCGTACCAGTACGACCATCCCGACTGCGTGATTGCCACGTCGCCGGGGGATTTTGTCTACCCGTACCCGCGCCTCAACCATGATTGTGTCTTCCAAAAGCCGCGCGTGGACCGCACGTTTAACGCCATCACGCTGCACAACAGCTACGTGGCGGTGACCGTTTTGCCAGAGCTGGGCGGGCGGCTTTACCGTTGGCAAGACAAGGTGACGGGGCGGCAACTGCTGTACGCCAATCCGGTGCTGAAGCCGACGGCGTGGGGCTGGCGCGGCTGGTGGCTGGCCAGCGGCGGCATCGAGTGGGCGTTCCCCACCGATGAGCATGGTCTAAACGAGTATCGTCCCTGGGATTACACCACCGAGGTGCTGAGTGATACCGTCTCCATCACCGTGAGCGATGTGGAGGACCAGACGGGGATGACGGTGGGGGCAACGATTACGCTGGACGGCAACCACAATTACATGACGCTGGAACCGTTTGTGGTGAACGATACGGCCGTTTCTCACGCCTACCAATATTGGCTCAACGCGATGATCGCTCTGGGTGACAACACCACCGACGACCAGACCGAATTTATCATCCCGGCGACCCAGGTGTTGGTGCATTCCCGTGACGCCGCGGCGACCTACCTGCCGACTGCGGGCAACTGGATGAACTGGCCGGAGCATAACGGCCGTTTCTTCAACATCTACGGCACGTGGGATTACTATCTTGGCTTCTTTGCCCCCAACCTGAACGCAGGATTTACTGGCGTCTACGACCACACCGCCCAACAAGGTATCGTGCGCGTGTTTGATGTGGCCCAGATGCCGGGCAACAAATTCTTCGGCCCGGCCAACCTGGAACCGAACCTGTACACCATCGACGACAGCGTCTACGTGGAGATGTGGAGCAGCGGCGTGACGCCCGACTTCTGGACCTATGTTTCGCTGGACGCGGGGCAGACCAAAAGCTGGACCGAGCGCTGGTATCCGGTCAATCAGCTCGGCACATTTGATATTGCTAGCGAGTTTGGCGCGCTGCGGGTGGATGAGACTTCGATTGGTGCAGAGATAGGGTTGCAGGTAACGGCCGTTACCACCGGCACGCTCGCCTTGTTGGTGGATGGCACCCAGGTGGCTATCTGGCCCGGCCCCTTTGCCCCTGAACAGACAGTGGATTTGGTGTGGGAACGGCCGTTGGGCGTGGAAGGCCCTATCACCGTGCAGCTGCTGGATGAGCAAGATCAGGTGCTGCTGGAATTTGCGCCATAGAAATGCGAAAGGTGACAGTCATTTTTGAAAATGACTGTCACCTGGGGAAATTTATCGAATGATAAACGGCAGATACACGTCTGCTGCCGCTTCAACAAAATCTGTGGACCAGGCGGCAAAAAAGTCTACGCCCTCGCCGCTACTGTCGCTCATTTCAGTCCAAATGGCGTAAATATTGCCAAAATTATCAAACCCTATGATTGTAACCAGGTTTCCGGTGTCGTCTGCGGCCGTTTGGTTCATGATCTGGCTGCCATTTTGTGCAGATGTTAGGTTAAGTGAATAATCAGCCTGATCGATCCAGGCCGTCAAAACATCATCGCCTGGCTCATCCGCATACCGGAAGAAGGTGTTGTTGTTTGGACCGGTCCATACCGGCGTTACGCTGTCAGCAATGATGTCCCAATAAAAGGCACCGGCATCACCCACCGTTGGCGTACCATAATACATGAATACTGGGTTCGGTCCTTTCGAGTTGGTTAATGACTGGTCTTCTATAGAACTGAGGCCAAGTTTTGTCAAAAGATTGGTGGTTATTTGGTCTGCGGACTGCCAGTAGAACGGTGCCACTGGTGAGCCTGAACTGGTTTGTTCTTGCCAGATTACTACCAGATTGCCAGCAGCATCAAAGCCGCGAAACTTAAAATAACTCGCGATATTCGTGTTTGGGCCAGACGTCGCACTGAGATTCACGACCTGCTGATCGTCAGGATTCCAATAGAAAAGATCATTGTCATCTTCCCAAAGAATGTGAGCATTACCACCATTGGACACGTACAGAGTTCCACCAGGAATGCCAAAACCTGTCCCTGCACCGCTGACATCAAAAAAGATGGCGTTGGATAGATCGCTGTTCCAATAGTAAGGTAGTAAACCAGAGGTATTGTCTACGCCAAAAGTGTGGTATACGCCTTGATTATCTTGTTGGACCTTATACCCGCTAAAGCATTTACTGGTGGTCACGTGAACAGCGGTACTCAATGTAGTGGTGTTCCAGCTTGCCAGGCAGGTTGTGGCGGCATCGCCTAATGAATTGAAACCAAAAAAGATAGTAATCTGGCCCGCCGTATCGGCAAAAATACCTCTTTGATATACTGACGCATCGCCAACTGTGGTGGAATTGGGCAGTGAAACCGTCATTTGGTCGTCGGAATTCCAGTAGTTGACAGGACCATTAAATGTTCCTTCCCAGGTGATGTGTAAAATGCCATTGTGTACCACACCATCTTTAAATCCGGGCAGCTCAACGGCCGTTTTGCTGACAGAATTCCAGTACACATAAATATTTTCTGTCTGGGCTGTGTTAAGCTGCTGCCAGACAATGTGAAAATCATCGCCTTCTAGCCAGATTATCGGGCGGAAAGCGGCAAATCCTGTTGTTGGAGTTTGGCTTACCAGAGAAATGAGACCATCATTCGGATTCCAGTAGTTCAGGTCTCGGGCATTCACTGCATTGTTATATTCTTCCCAAAAAATGTGCGGTGTATCTGTGTCTGAAACGCGGAGGGCGGGGAAAAATACGCCGGCGGTGTTGGTCGTTGTAATATTGCTGAGGCGCTCCGTGGTTCCGTTTGGTAGCCCACGGTAAAACAGATCGGTGCCGGTGTTGGCCGTGTTTTGTTCGCGCCAAAGAACATGCGCCGAGTTGCGCCCCACTTCGGCGGACAGATAACCACCGATATACGCGCTGTCTTCACCGCTCAGGGCATGGTCAGTGATCTGTACGGCCGTTAAATAATCCGCTTGGGGTGAAGCGGCCGTTTTCCCAGAGACGGCGAACATTACCCCAACGAACAGCAGCAAGGGCAAAAAGAAAATAAGCTTTGGCAAACGTGGGTTGAATATCATGTTTTCTCCTTTTGTGTGAACTTGGCCGAGATGGGTGCCGGTTTCTCGAAAAGCACCGCACCAAAAGCTTGTTAGCAACGGCCGTAAATATACCATTTATTAGCAAAAATTATTGATGACAAACATCACCCATCAATAATGCCCTTGGGAACTTTCTGAGATTGGCCAAATCGGCTAACGTTGCCCCATGCAGTCACTGTCCAGCTTTTTCGAGCACAACCTCACCGTCATCTACTTTTTCTATGGCCTGGCCTTCTTCTGCATGGGGCTGCTGGTCTGGATTGAGTCAGGACGCGCCTCCACCTTCCGGCTGGCGCAGGCGATGGGGCCGCTGGCTGGATTTGGTCTGGTGCATGGCCTGCACGAATGGTTCGAGATGTTCCAGCAGTTAGGGGCAGCGGGCGCAGCCAACATTCCTTCCTGGCTGCTGCTGGATGAAGTCCGTATTGCCCACCTGGCGATTTCCTTTTCACTTCTGGTGGTGTTTGGCATCCGGCTCATTTATCTTTCCCGCGAAGAAGCGTCGCGCTCAGCAAATTCGCTTTCAGAAAAAATGTTTGCTTATCTGGCCGCCGGGGCCTTACTGGTCGTCTGGCTGATTAGCCTGGTGTTGACTTATTGGGTCTACCAGCCCGCGTCCGACGAATTTATTTTGGCGGCTGATGCGCTGTCGCGCTACATTTTGGCCATTCCGGGTGCGGTATTGGCGGCATGGGCAATTGTGCTGGAGCAGCGTGCCTTTCGCCGATTGCAAATGCCTGATACCGGCCGGGATTTGCAGCGGGCGGCATTGGCCTTGTTCATTTATGGGGTCTTTGGCCAAATGTTCCCCAGGGCTAGCTTTTTATTTCCCGCCAACGTGGTCAATGCCACGTTGTTTGGTGAACTGTTTGGCATTCCGATTCAGCTGTTTCGGGCGGCGATGGCGTCGTTGGTGGCGATTTTTATTGTCCGGGCACTGCGAGCGTTTGAAGTGGAGCGGCAGCAAAATCTGGCGCGGGCCAATGAGGCGCGGTTGGCCGCCCAGGAAGAAGCTCTGGCCATCCAGGCCCAAAGCCGCCGCGAAACGGAACAATTGAATGGTGAATTGCAAACGGCCGTTCATGAACTCACGCTCTTGTTTGATTTGTCTCGCAGCCTGGGTGCCACGCTGGATCGCGACACATTGCTCAATCAGGCGGTTCAGCAAATTTGCGACCGGTTGCCCTACATCCAAACGGCCCTGGTTATTTTGCGAACCCATCCCGATCAGCCGCTGCGCTGCTTTACCCATGCCGGATATGACAAACTGCCCCAGCCCGATACGCCACCATGCCAGGTGGGGCAACAGTTGGTGAGCTATACGCTACAAACAGGTCGTACTGCGCTCCTGTGTGATGGCCACATCGAGCCAATTCCTGGAGA
Organism: Ardenticatenaceae bacterium; assembly: GCA_020634435.1. Taxonomy (GTDB): domain Bacteria; phylum Chloroflexota; class Anaerolineae; order Promineifilales; family Promineifilaceae; genus Leptofilum. Next base: position 365,222 of record JACKBS010000010.1, read on the forward strand.
CAGCGGAATAATCATGCACCCGCTGTCGGCTGAGGGCAATTGTTACGTGGGCATTCCGCTGGGTGAGAGTGAAGCGCTGTCGGGTGGTCTGGTGTTAGGCGTTCAGCCAGGGATGACGGCGCTAAACCAGCGCGATCTGGCCTTGCTGGAAACAGTCGGCAGCCAGCTGAGCATCGCCATTGAAAACGCCACGCGCTATGGTGAAGCCCAGGCGCGTGAAACGCTGCGCGGCGAACTGCTGCATCAAGTGGTATCGGCGCAAGAGAGCGAGCGCCAGCGCATCGCCCGCGAACTGCACGATGGCACCGGCCAGGCGCTAACGGCGCTCGGCTTGGGCTTTGCCGCCGCCAGTGAAAACGTGCTGCACAATCCTACCCTGGCTGCTGCCCAGCTTACCGAGCTAAAAACGATGAGTACCCAGGCGCTGCAAGAACTACGCGACCTGATTGTAGATTTACGGCCGTCTCTGCTCGACGATTTGGGTTTGGTGCCTGCATTGCAAAGCCAGGTGCAGTCGTTTACCCAGCGAACCGGGGTGCAGGCGGATTTTGTGCTGAACGGCCGTCGCCAACGTGTGCAGCCAGAGATTGAGACGATTGTGTACCGTATTGCTCAAGAGGCTTTGACCAACGTAACCAAACATGCCCAGGCCAGCCATGTAACGGTGCAAATTGGTTTTGAGGAAGATGTGCTGCAATTGGAAGTGCGCGACGATGGACGCGGCTTTGCGCCGCAAACTTTGTTTGATACCACTAACAGCCGCCGTCAGGTGTGGGGGCTGCTGGGGATGCAGGAACGAGTGGCTCTGGTTGGCGGCAGCTGTGTCGTGCAATCGCAGCCGGGTCAGGGAACGGCCGTTCAGGTCGCCATTCCTATTTAAGATTTCTCCACAGACCTGACAGGTTTCTAACAGAGCATTCGCCTCTCAGATGCTCGTTAAAAACCTGTCAGGTCTTGAACGCGGAGGCGTTATGCCCAAAATTAAACTGGTGTTGGCCGATGATCATGCCGTAGTACGGTCTGGGCTGCGGATGCTGCTGCAAGCCCAGCCAGACATGGAAATTGTGGGTGAGGCGGATTCAGGCACGCAGGCCCTGGCCCAGGTGCGCAATCTGCACCCCGACATTATCCTCATGGATATTCAGATGCCTGGCATGAACGGCATTGAGGCAACGCGCCAGATTAAAGAAGCGTATGGCGATACGGCCGTACTGGCCCTGACCATGCACGAAGACGATCAATATTTCTTCGAGATGCTCCAGGCGGGTGCTTCCGGTTATTTGCCCAAGCGGGCCGCTCCCGATGAACTGGTGCATGCCATTCGCACGGTCAGCCGGGGTGAGGTGTTCTTGTACCCATCCCTGGCCACACGACTCGTGCAAAGCTACTTGGGCGGGGATGCAGGCAGCGAATCAGAAGCCCTCGTCAGCGACCTGACGCCACGTGAGCAGGAAGTGCTGGTGCACATTGCCGAAGGGCTGACCAACCCGGAAATTGCCGACAAGCTTATCATCAGCGTAAAAACAGTGGACCGCCACCGGGAAAACATCATGCGCAAGCTAAACCTACATAGTCGGATTGATCTGGTGAAGTATGCGCTGAAGCAGGGGTTGATTGAACTGGAGGAGTAGAAGAGGGGGAGGGAGTAAAAAGTGAAAAGTAAAAAGTCTTTCCCACTTTTTACTTTTCACTTATCACTTTTCACTCAAATGTCAGGCTACAGCCGGTCTGCCCTCATACACCGGGCAGGTTGTGCATTTTTCAGGCAATGTGCCGTTTTCGCGGGTGCGGGCTAGCCAGCAGGGGAGGGGCTGCTGTTGGAAGCCGGGGCAGTTTCCCCGCTCTTCCTCCGAACACCCAATCACTGACCAGCAAGAGGGAGAAGCGGCAGCGGGTACGGCCGTTTTGACCACACCTACACCAATGGCTGCCTTTTCCTTTTCGGCTTCAGCTTCCCACATGTCTACCATCCAGTTCATCGCATAGCCAATGCCAAGGACAAGGGCCAGCGGTACCAAACAGCGCAAAGCAAATAGAAGAGCCATTGTTAATGTTGCTTGTGAACTGTTCATGATTCAAAACCTCACTCTTAATCATCACCGTGGACAGATAGGGGCATGATCCCCTCTTTGCCCACGATGCCAAATCTTTAATCGGTTGGGACCGGTAGCGGTTGGGCGATAGCTGGCTGCACGACCTCTTCCGGTAACGAGCTGTGGTCAACCACACCCAGATAACGAACGCCTAGCGTGAAGGCCAACAGCCCGTAAGCAATGACCCCTAATCCCACCAGAATTTCAACCAGCGCCGGGCTGTAAGCTGTGTACAGCGGCTCGATCTGCGTGGGCAGATAGCTAAAGGCCACCATTTGCCCAACGATGTTGGTGTCCCAACGGTAGGCAACCAGGCCACCTACCACCAGCACCAGCGCCAGCAGGTTCAGCCGTGGCTGTCGCCGCAGTTTGCCAATCGTCAGGATGAGTGCGGGAACCAAAATCCCTAACAGCATTTCACCCACCCAGAAGTTAAACGAAAGCGCTCCGCTGGTTAGCAGGTGCAGACCTTCGGTACGGCCGGGTTCAAGCGTGTATTCCATGCCCAGCGTGTCCCAGAAGCGCAGGTAGAGATAGCCAAACAACATCCAGCCAATAGCCTGTGATACTTTGTTCAGGATGTCGTCACGCACGTTTGCCTTTTCTGAGAAAAGTGCCGCTAGTTTGGAAGCCAGAACCGTTAGGGCCAGACCGCCGATTACGGCGGAGAAGATGAACAGTACGGCCAGGCTGGGCTTGTACCAGATGGGGCGTGCTTTCAGCACCCCGTAGGTTGCCCCCAGCGACGATTGGTGCAGCAGTGAGAAGCACAATCCGGCGACCGCCAGCACGGGCGCAAATTTGTGAATGTGGTGCAGCCGGTGGGACAGCTTGGGCCAGCGCGATTTGAACCAGCTGGCTTCGCCAAAGATGGGTGCAACTTCCAGCGCCAGCACGGTGAAGTAGAACATTACACACATCGTCACTTCCCACAGCGGCGAGTGCACGTTCCAAAAGGCAACCGCGTGCCAGAAGCGGTCGGGACGGCCGATGTCCATCAGCAAGCAGAGCATGGCCATGCTGTACCCGAGAAAACCGATGAAAACGGCCGTTCTGGCCAAGGGTTGCAGTTGTTTCCACCCCAATAGGTAAACGGCCGCTGAAAGGGTAAACGCACCAGCACTCAGGGCAATTGCTGACAGGTCAATGCCGATCCATAAACCCCAGGGCACCAGATCGGTGAGATTGGTAACCACCAGGCCGTTGATGAACACCGTGATGGCCGCGCCTACGGCGACGAGCATGAGGACAGCCAGCAGTGCAACCCACAAAGGAAACGCGGCACGGTGTAGGTTAATTTTCTTGTTCATGAAACACCTTCTTCTTCACGACGGGCAGGCAGATAATAAACACGTGGGCTTGTGCCCAAATCTTCCCGCAGCCGCACCGAGGGATATTTGGCCAACGCCTGGCTAACGGGCGAATTGGGATCGTTCAGATCGCCGAAGATGCGGGCTCCGGTGGGGCAGGCGGCCACGCAAGCGGGCGTTGCTTGCCGGTCGATGCCGGGCATGAGCCCTTCTGCCAAACCACGGTCGATGCGGTGGAAACAGAAGGTGCATTTTTCGGCGACACCACGCGGGCGGCGTTCCACTTCCGGTTCGCCCCATTCCGGTACGGCCGAATTTACAGCCGTGTTCTTGTCCCAGTTAAAGGTACGGGCACCGTAGGGGCAGGCCAGCTGGCAGTATCGGCAGCCGATACATTTTTCGTAATCCATCATCACGATGCCGTCGGCCCGGTGGTAGGTTGCGCCCACGGGGCAGATGTCCACACAGGGTGCGTTTTCGCAGTGCATACAGGGCACCGGGGCGTAAACGCGTTCACCATTGATCGGTTCCAGCTCAATCATCCGGTTCCAGGGCGCATCTTCACGGGTGTCGTTGTGAGCCTGGCAGGCCAGGCTGCACTCGCCACAGCCAACACATTTGGCCTGGTCGATAACCATCGCCCAGCGATACGGGCTGGTTTCTTTGGCTTCTGGCAGTGGATTGCCTTTGGCGGCAATGGTGACGGTTGTAACGGCCGTTCCTACCGCTGCCAGTTTGATGAAATCTCGACGTCCGACTTTACTGTTCATCGCTGCCTCCATTTTTCTCGGCGCGCAATTTTTGTTGCCATTTTTCAAGCCACGGGGAGCCAACCAGACCAAAAGCCATACCAATTAGCGATGCCAGGATGGCGAAGTTGAAGGGGCTGCTGGTTGAAGGTTGCGGCGAAGCCGAGTTTGTCCCGCTGCTGTCAATTGTGAGGAATCCGGCTTCCATAACGGCCGTATCCTCTTCAAATAAACAGGGACTTTCAGCCGATACTTCTACTTCACCAGCGGATGTCTCGACGCTGTTTGTGGTCAATGTGCCATTTGCGACCATGGCCACCTGGCTTGGATTGGTTGCCGTGTCGGTGGGCATGTGCATTTCCTGGCCGTGGCAGTCGCCACAGGTATCTGACCCGACCGAGAAGGTGTGGCTGATTTGACTATGGCCGTTGCCCAAGTGATCGCTTTTGGCTTCCAGATGACAATCGGTGCAAAGCAGCCCTTCCTCGGAATGAGTCGTGAAGGTGTAGAAGTGGGTCTCTTCCTTGTGGCAGGCGCGGCAGGTATCTTGCATGCTGCCTGCTTTTAATTCGTTGGTATGCGGATTGTGGCAGCGGGCGCAAGACAGCTCTTCCTGACCGTGCTCGCTGGTTTCCCACTCTGCAAATGTGTCAACATGGCACTGCCCGCAGAGGCGGGAAGAGATATCGGTTTGCATGATTTTTTGGGGATGTTCTGCCGGATCGGACGGATGGCAGGTAGCACAGCCCACACCTTCTTTTTCGTACGTGCCGGTGTCTGCATCAAAACCGGTGGTGTGGCAGCTCAGGCATTCAGGATTGTTGTCCTCAGAAGCCCACGCGTCTAAAAAGGCCTGTACCACACTGGCATGGCCGTGGGCGCTGTTTTCCCACTGGGTATTCACCTCTTCATGGCACTCGCCACAGTCATCGGAGCCGTAGACTTCCGGTTCGGTTTGTGCCTGGGTTACGGTGAAGGTGAGAAATCCCATTAAAAGTGCAAATATCACCCCTATGATGATTCTCTTTAACATTGCTTGCTCCTTCAAAACTTGATCAATCAGGCGGCAGCCAGGGTAATGGAAACGGTTGCCTGCTCTTGATAGTTAGTTTAGAAAAAGATGAGAGGAGCGTAAATTGGGCGGGGGACGTATCTTGGCATGGGGTGTTTACCCAATGCGGTTATGGGGTGTTTCTGGAGCTTGGCCGGTTACAGCCTGGGAATCTGCTTGGATTGTGGGGTTGGCGCGGTATTTTGGGCGGTGAATGGGGTGTTTTCCCCACGAGGAAATGGCGCTGTTGCCGAATAGACGGCCGTTTCGCTGAGCATTATTCTGTTCATATCGGTATCAGCAGCATTTCCTTCCAATTTGGCGGTGACGATGCTGTAGGGAGGTCTGACATGAACGTTTTAACAGCGATTGGTATTTTACTTCTATTATTTGCCATCAGGTTTTTGCTCCCGATGGCCGTGGTCATGCTCGTTAGCCGCCTGACGCGGAACGTAACCTGGCTAAGCTAACTTCTCTAAATGATCAGCGGACCCGCCGCCGACAAGGGCGGGCTATCAGGTAAAGGCACCGCTGTCGGCGATTTGTTGACAGCGGCTGCACACCAGCATAAATAGGCCGTCGAAGGCCAGGGTGCCTGCACCGCAGCTGGGGCAACTATCGCCCGGTTTTGGCTGCGGTGCTTTGCATGTTGGCTTTTCGGGATTGTGCCACCAGAAACGGCCGTTTTCTTCTTTTTCCTTGCTCTTAGTTTTCTCTAAAGTCATCTTCAGCTCCCTAAACCAGATATGAGCGCTTGCCGATACAACTGGCAGGTGGGCATTCAGGTTGGTATAATGCCGCGCTCTATGGTGTTGGCTGATTTAGCCGTGATGCTTTAGCAATTATGCCATAGTTGCGCAAACCGCGAAATTTGTCGTAAGAGAAGATGCCTGTGGTTTGCGTTACCTGAAACGATGAGCGATTTACCGGATTTATCCCAAGCGCCCGACGAGCGGCGCTGCCCTTCTTGCGATACGGTGGTTGCCGCCGATGCCACAGTTTGTTTAATGTGTGGTATCCGGTTGACTCCCGTCAGCACGTCGCACCCCAAAGCAGCTGAAGCTCCTGAGCCTGCTCCGGTTTCTGTACCTCAACTAGAGCCAGACCCCATGCCGGAGCCAGAGGTAGAGGACGAGGCAACGGCCGTTTCCCCTGATCCCACCCCAGAAATTTCTACCTTCAAGCGAGTGGCTCCGGCAGCCACAACGGCCGTAACCGAAGTGCCTGAAGTTGTGGAATCGGTGATGCGCGAGCGGCAGACACCGTTGGTTTTGGCATTAACGGCCGTTTTTTTTGCCATCATTGTAGTCATTGGTGGCCTCATTTTGCAATACCAGGGCGACGAAGTGAGCATGATCATTGCGCCTTCCATCACGCCCATCCCGGCTACGATTACCTACACGCCCACCTGGACCCCGCTGCCCACCGAAACCAACCCGCCGACTTTGACTCCCACCGTCACCTTCACCCCCGCACCGACCGACACACCCCGTCCGCCGCGCTTTCACACCGTCAGCAGTGGCGATACGTTGATTGGTATCTCGCTGCTTTACCGCATTGCCCCCGAAGCCATTGCCGATGCCAACGGGTTTGGCACCAACACCCAGGTGCAGCTCGATCAGCAGTTGGTGATCCCCTGGCCCACACCCACGCCGCCGCTGCAAGTGATCGCCGCCGACATCAACGGCGAGACGGTGATTGTGGACCCGACCGGCTGTGATTTGTACCAGGTGCAAGAGGGGGATTCGATTGTGGGCATTGCCAGCCGCTTTGGCGTCCCGTTCGATTTGCTCTCGCAGGTTAACCGCATTGCCGATCCGTCGCTGTTGCAGCCCGGTGATCCGATCTGCATTCCGCAAATCATTTATGGCCAATCATTGCCGCCCACGGCCGGGCCGTCGCCCACGCCATCCCCGACTCAGCCGCCGCCTGGGCCCCAGCTGCTGTATCCCATCGCTGGCACGGTGGTGGATTCGCTGAATGAGTCGATTGTGTTGCAGTGGACGGCCGTTAAACCCCTGGCCGAAGATGAAATGTACATGGTGGAACTGACCAACATGGACAATCTTGATGAACTGCCTTATCGGGGCTTCACCCGCGACACGGCTTTTCATGTTCCCACTTCCTGGCGACCCATCACAGCGGATCTTTTCCAGATGCGCTGGCGAGTGAGCATTGTTCAGGTAACCGGTACCCGGTCTGACGGGCTGCCCATCTACACCTTTGGCGGCTCCAGCAGCGCCGATGCTTTTTTTAGCTGGCAAGGGGCCGTGCCCACGGCAACGCCTACTCCCACGCAAACTCCAACCGCAACCCCAACACCTTAGCCCCAATCGCTAATCTTGCTCAATGGGTATAACAAAAAGGGCTTTGCCCAGACTGTAGCGTGGCTCGTTGACAAAAATGGCTAGCCATTGGTCGTTGGGCGATAAGAGTGGGTACAAAATGTAGCCGCTTTCATATCCGGCCACCTGTATCCGCTCTACCAGGCCACGCTGGGCCGTATTGAACACGGTGATGGTGCCTGAATTGGCGGTGGCATACAGCTGGTTTGGGGTAATCTGCCACGGATTTGGGCCATACGGCCGTTTCTCAAACCTTGCTTCTGTGTCAAATATGGGTCGCGACCAGTAGCTACTGTCGCCGTACCCCACCGTGCCATCGGGGAAGAGATGGTAGGTATTGGGCGCTTCAAATAGTTCCAGCGCTTCTCCTTCTGGGGTGAAGGTGTAGAGCTTGGCCACATCGTCCCGCCCTTCATTGCTGCGCAGGATGGCGTAACGGCCGTTTTCTACATCGGCATATACGTCCAGCGGCGGCCAGTAATTCTCCGGGTCAAATGTTTCATCGAATAGCAGCGGCAGCAGCGGCTGCACTGCGCCGTTGAGATTCATTAAAAACGGACCCTGATCTAGCGAAAGCGTGACGACAAATGCCTCGTTGTTGATCCACACCGGGCCGCCAAAGGTGCCATCCAGGGCATTGGCTGGTTCCCAATCGTATCGGGCGATGATGGTGCCCGTGGCCACATCGACCACGCGAGTGCCCCCAATGGGCGAACCATCCCCCGTGTAGTTGCCCGCTAGCGTGATGCTGATGTGCTGGCTGTCGAGCGACCAAATCAGGTTGTTAAAGCCATCTGGCCGAACTTCGGCAATGGGTAGCGCTGTTTGCGCAGCCCAATCGTAAAGCCAGTACTGGCTGCTGCTTTGCAAAATGAGCTTCTGCCCATCGGGGCTGGCGGCCCGAATGGAGCTGATTGGTTTGGGAAATATTTGGGTGAGATCCGTTTCTGCGGCACACGGAGCGCTGGTTTGTACCAATCGGCCATCGGGCAGGGCGAGCAGCATTTGGCCGTTGGGCAGCCAGCGCCACGGCGCACCGCTGTCGCTGCCTTCGTAGGAGAATAGGCCGCTGTACGGGTAATCGGTACATTTTTCGCCGGTTTCGGTGTCGTAAAAGACAAACGTGCCGGGATAAGCGCCGCGTAAGCCTTCGGCGGGTGATTCGGCGACCTGCTCTTCGGTGTATTCGAAGTAGGCCAGGTAACGGCCGTCCGGCGACCAGCCTACAAATTGCAAATCACCACCTGTAAAAACGGGCTCATCGGTGATGAGGCGGACCGAGGAAGTGGGTACGGCTGTGGGCGTAGTAGTCGGTTCTGCGGTGGGGACTGCTTCGGTGGGGTGTGGAGTAGAAGTGGCGGTGGGTTGTGGGGAAACGGCCGCTGCGGTTACGACGGCCGTTGCGGCCACAGTTGGTTCCGTGGCTGAATCGGTTTGCGTACAGGCGCTTATCACAAGTAAGCCAGTAAGGAGCCAGGATAACGAGCGAAATTTGTTCATTTTTGCCTCCGGGAAACAAACAGGTTTCACATGACTTCCATGGAATAAGTATAATCGAGGCGGTTTGGCTTCTGCCCGATGCAATCCCGGCGACCCCGCCGAAAATTGCCTACGATTGGTGGGCGCGATGTACGCAAAGAGACGCAGCGGGTAGGCTGCGTCTCTGAAATTAATTGAGAAATGATTCGCCTGAGTCTACGAGCAAGTTGTCATTGAATTTCACGCCAAGTCGCATAGACGCTAATTTTTCCCTTTACTCCTTCGCGCCTTTGCGTTAGCTAATTGCTTTGCCTGACAAGTTATTCGTGCCACGATTCACTTTGGATTATTGCAGGAACGGATTCCACGCTTTTTCCTGACCGATGGTGGTGGTGGGACCGTGGCCGGAGAGTACGGCCGTTTCATCCGGCAGCACTAGCAATTTTTCGCGGATGCTGCGCATGAGGGTGGGGTGGTCGCAGCCGGGGAAGTCGGTCCGGCCGATGCTGCGCTGGAAGAGCACATCGCCATCAAACACGACGTTGTGTTCCCGCACGTAAAAGCTGACGTGCCCTGGTGCGTGGCCTGGCGTGAAGAGAACTTCAAACTTGAGCTGGCCCACGGTGATGACATCGCCTTCGGTCAGCATGTTGGTAGCTTTGGGTGGAGTGGGCAGCGTCATGTTGAAGCTGGCGGCTGCTTCCGGGGCGTGGGCCAGCATTTCTACGGCGTCGGGATGGATGTAGATGGGGGCATTGGTCTCGGCCTCCAGCTCAGCCAGCCCGCCCACGTGATCAAAGTGGGCATGGGTGAGCAGGATGTGGGTGATGATATAGCCACGTTCGCTGGCCAGGGCGGCGATGCTACGGCCGTTCCACGAAGGATCGATTACGGCCGTTTCCATCGTTTCGGTACAGGTGGCTAGATAGCAGTTGGTTTGCAAAGGGCCAAGGGGAAGCTGAAGGATTTCAATCATACCGTTTATTATCCACAGTTTGCGCAGATTTCACAGATGTGCGCCTAGGTATTTCGCGTAGCCACTTTGGCGCTAAAGATAGGCACAAAACGCTGGGTGCGCCAGCCCAGGTAAATGATTTCGGCCAGAAGGGACAGGTTGAGAGCCATCGCCGCAGTGGGTAGGCCAGGCCATTGTCCAGCTAGTCCCAGCACGAGAACGACCACCACAATCACCATGTTTACCACCATCGCGATGTTAACGGCCGTTGTTTTACGGCCGTTAATGAGTACCCCGCGCAGCCACATATCAATGACGGTTAGGACCGGGTAGGGTAGAAAGTAAACCAGGCTGCTTTGGGCCAGAGCGCCCACATCGGCGGTCATATCCTGCACGCCGAACAGATACAATCGGGCCAGGGGGCTAAACGTGAACAGCGCGACCGCCACGGCCACCAATCCAGCCAGCGTCAGGCTAAAGCGGCGGATGGGCGGATAGGTGTCTGGCCCTTTGGTGAGGGCGATAACCGCTTCGGGTAGAGCCAGGGCCGCGGCGCGAGCCATCAGCATAATTTGGAAGATGACGGGCCAGGCAGCCAACGATTCCGTGGGGCGATCCAGCCGCGCCAGGCTAAACGTGACCAGCGGCTGAACGAGCAAAACCATGACGGCCGTTCCGGCCAGCGGAATGTGGAACCAAAACAGCTCGCGGTAAGTGAGCGGTGTCTCATCATTTTTGTCGCTGTCGGCCAGTTCATTTTGCAGCAGCGGGCGGATGGCAACGGTGGCGTACAGCGCCTCGGCGATGACCCCGGCCATTAGCGCGGTGGCCCCGCTGACCACGCCGGGCAAATTGGTCAGCGCAGCCAGGGCAATGACTGTACCGCCAGAGGTGAACAGACGAACGGCCGTCCCCCAGGCCATTTTGCGCGGCTGGTTAAAATGAATTAGCACGCCCTGCAAAAACCGCCGCCAGGCGATGGCCGCGCTCCAGAAGATCATGATTTGCAGGCCAGGGCGGACCCAATCGGCAATTGCGTCTGGGGTGCCCAGCCAGTGGCGCACCACCACATCAAACGCGGGGGTGAAGGCGATAAGGATGGAAACGGCCGTCAACAAAACCATCCAATGCACGGTAAAGCGGCGCATCAGCAGGTAGGACGCGCGATCTTTCACCAGAGCGGTGGAGGTAGCTAAAAGATTGATGATGGGGCTTTCGATGGTGACCGACAGACTTACCACGATGCCCTGAGCGGCCAGCATGATTACTTCGTTTGGCAGGCGGTTAATGGCGGCACTCACGATAGGGCCTTCGGCGGTCATCAACAGCCAGCTGGCAAACAGGGGCAGCCAGAACCAAAAAATGTCGCGTTGTTTCATAAAATTCCAGTTACTTTGTTGGGGGATAGGCCACAACTTCTTGCGCGGCCAGCGCTTCAATTTGCGCGGCCGTGTAGCCCAGGGATGACAAAATTTCTTGCGTGTGGGCGCCAAGCACTACGCCGGTGAAGGGATAATTTGGAGTGTGGTCACTCATTTTGATGGGATTGGCGACTTGCTTTTGGCAACGGCCGTTATCCATCGGCACATCCACCACCATGCCGCGCGCCTGGGTTTGCGGATGATTGAGCGCTTCTTCGGTGGTCAGAACCGGCTCTACACAAACGTCCAGCGCGGTAAAAATGGCTTGCCATTCGGCCAGGGTTTTCGCCAAAATAGCCGCCCGAATTTGCGCCTTGAATGATTGCTGGTTGGTTACCTCGAAGTTCATGCCAGGGGCAAACAGTTCCTCGTGGCCGATGGCCTGGCAAAAGCCCTGCCAAAATTGTGGTTCCAGGGAGCCGACGGAGAGCAAACGGCCGTCTTTTGTCTCGTACAAATCGTAGAAGCTGCCGCCGTTGAGAATCTCCGTTTCAGGCCCCGGCTGTTCATTGGCGACCAGCCATTTGGTTGCGCCGAACACATTCCAGGCCAATGCCCCGTCGTGCATGGCAATGTCCACCCGGCTGCCTTCGCCCGTCGTCTGGCGGCGAATGACGGCGGCCAGCAGGCCAATAACAAGGTGCAGGGAGCCAGCGCCGATGTCGGCAACCTGGGTAGGCAGGGGAGGCGGAGGTTGTGCGGGCTGGGAACGGCCGTATAGGCTCAGCAATCCCGATAAGGCCAAATAGTTCAAATCATGCCCGGCGCGATCTTTGAGCGGGCCGCTCTGGCCGTAGCCCGTGAGCGAGCAAAAAATCAGCGTGGGGCAGCCGGCATGCAGCGCCTCGTAGCCGACGCCCAGACGATCCATCACCCCTGGCCTAAACTGCTCCAGCACGATGTCGTAGCCAGAGGCCACCAGCTGCTTCACAATCTGCACGGCTTCGGGTGTTTTCAGGTTTAGCCCCAGGCTGCGTTTGGAACGATTTAGCAGGCCATGTTGCGCCGATTGGCCATCTTCAGCGATGGGCGGCAGCAGGCGCGTTAAGTCTGGCCGGTTAGGCGCTTCAATGCGGATGACATCGGCGCCCAAATCAGCCAACATCATGCTGGCAAACGGGCCGGGCAGCAGTGTGGAAAAATCTAAAATTTTGAGCGTTTGTAGGGGAGCAGACATGGGAGCTTATGCCGCAAGTTTAAGAGAGTGGGGCACGCAAGCGGGCGCTTAAATCACGCAATTGCTTAAAGCTGATGGGTTTGAGCAGCACCAGGTCGGCGTCGTCGCGTAAATCATCGGCGGTTTGGTAGTCGGCTGTGGCTAAAATGATGCGCGTTTTTTGGAAACGGCCGTCGGCGCGTAGACTCTGCAAAATTTCCTTCCCCGAAATCCCTGGCAAATGGAGGTCCAAAACCACAATATCCGGCACCATTTCAGCCAGCAGCGCCACGGCTCCCTCACCATCGACCGTGGTTTGTGTCTGGTAGCCAGAAAGCTCTAGTGCTCTGGCAAAAATGTGAACCAGATCGGGATCATCTTCGATGATGAGTGCGGTCGGTTCACTCGATGGCTGTGGCATGAATCGTCTCACCTTTTGCAGCTTCTTGCAGTTGAAGGGGCAGCGTGACGCAAAACGTGCTGCCCTGGTTCATTTTGCTCTCTACTTGGATTTTACCACCTAAGGCGTTAACAAGCTCTTGCACGATGGTGAGGCCCAGGCCCACACCGCTTTGCCCATGAATCATACTCTTGCCCAGCTGGTGGAATGGCTGGAAGATGTTGTTCAGTTCGGTTTCAGGGATGCCTCGACCGGTGTCGGTCACGCGTACACACCAGGCATCGCTCCCCGCTGGCGCAACATCAATTTCTACCTGGCCTTTATTGGTAAATTTGATGGCGTTGCTTGTCAGATTGATCACAATTTGCTGCAAGCGGATGGAGTTACCCCAAAGCCGCCGGGGCATTTGCGGCGAAAGGTTTAGCCGCAGAGCCAGCTTTTTAGATTCTGCCTGGGGCTGCAAACGGTTCATTGCTTGTTCGAGGGCATCATGCAAATCAAATTCGTAGAGCCGAATCTCGAATGTGCCCGCGCCAATGCGGCTCAGGTCCAGCAAATCGTTGACCTGTTCATTAAGGTAGCCACTGTTTTCGATGATGCGGTTGAGCGAGCGGTTTTGTAGCTCATTTACGTCGCCGTGGATGCCTTCTTGCAGCATTTCGGCATTGCCAAGGATGACGCTGAGCGGGGTGCGCAGCTCATGGCTGACTTTGGCCAGCAGGCTGCTCTTGGCTTTGTTGGCTTCTTCGGCTGCTTCGCGCGCGGCTTGCGCTTCGGTGAAGAGCTGCTGTAGTTCCAGATTGCGTTGGCGAATGGCAAGCTCGGCCGTAATCCGGCGGCTGATGTCGCGCAGAATGAGGATGCGGGCGCGAGGATGAGGACCTGTGATGTAGAACGGCCGTATCTGCACCGAAAAATATCGCTCATCTCCATTACGGGTAACGCGAATCTCTTCATCAATGGTGGGATCGGTAAAGGCGGACACCTGCTGCGCCAGATCGGTGGGCAGTTCGGCCAGCGGTCTGCCCACAATGCGGCGATTATCTGCTGCAAGTAGTTGCTGGCCCACTTTGTTGACATCCAAAATTCGGCCGTGTAGGTCCAGCAAAATGATGCCTTCTGGCAAACTTTCCACTACCATGCGTCTGGCAATCGGAATAATGTCAAATAAATCGAGCCGCACCACGCCCCAAATGATGAGGAGCGCACTGAGGGCAAACATGAACGGTGTCAAGTCAAATTGGGCAACGGGGCTAAACCCCGCCAGGTAAATGATGTTGCCCAGCAAAGGTAGTGCTGCCGAAAAGATCAGCACTACTGACTGCCAGCGAAACGGCTGGGGATACAGCTTAATTGTGCGCACAAACAGGGCAATACCACCTAAAATCAGCAGGTAAGAGTAGGCTGAATGGAACCAAAACCAGCCGCCAAAGGTGTTGACCAGCATGGGGGCCGGACCAGACTCATCCAGAACGCTTTGCGTCCAAAATAAATTGTGCTGATTGTTGGTGTAAATGATGAGGATGGTGGACAGGGGCACAATCGAGAGCAGCAAAAGCATCTTGGAACTGAATGGCTTTTGGTTGAGGAATTGGTAGGCAAACAGGAACCAGGCTACCGGGGTAAACGTAATGCCGATGTACTCAACTCGTGCCCAAAACAGCTTACCCCCCAGGCCCGCCGTGCTGAGTTCCAGTGCATAGCCGATCAGCCAGATAGAAACGGCCGTTGACAACCCCAGAAAGGGAACAATCCAGTAGGCAGTATGTCGTCGGGGCCAAACAATTACGGCCGTTGTCATCAGAACAACCGCCGCAATGGCCAGCATGGTCACAGCCAGATTCATGCGCTCAACCTTATCGTTGTGTGTACGGGATCGCCAGCAAAATTAGCGGCGAACTTCGTAGGTAATAAAGAGCGGTGTTGCGTAGAAGCCATCAAACTGTTGACGACTGCCGCCGGGGTATTGGCTCTGGATTGCGGCCAGCTCAACTTCACGCTGGGGCAAAAAAATAAAAATCAGGTTGTTTGTGGGTGCTTCCGGTAGTGGTGCCTCCGGCGATTCTACGTTAAACAAGTTAGCACCAGCCTGGAAATCAGTCAATAGGAAAGGCAGCGTTGGAAAGTCAATAAACAGGACGGGCGGACCGTATAAGTAAGCTGTCCAATCGCCGTCTAGTTCATTAAGATGGTTGGCCAGCTCGTAAGCAACTTCGGTATTGGTGTCGGCAAATTGGTTGTGGGTGGGGAAACGGCCGTAATAAAACCACAGGTCGTTCAAAGAAAAGAGCAGCACCAGTGCCAGTAGTACCAGCCCGGCTCGCGCCGTAGACGATTGCCAGCCACGCAAGGACAGCGACCATTGGCTGATATCCACTTCTTCGGTGGCTTCGCTGGGGTGGCGCAGCGCGGCCAGGATCAAGTTTCCCAGCGTGACCAGGGCAATGGCAACCAGGATGGCCAGGGCCGGAACGGCCGTTACCAGTCGGTGGCTCTGCGGGGACTCAATCACCAACGCGCCGCCGATGATCACGGTGACGAGCGGCCAGAGCAGCAGCAGCCGGTAGCGGTTCTGCCGCAGCCGGAAGAGGGCCAGGATAAAACCGAACACCAGCAGCACCGCCGGGCCAAAGCTTAGCAGCGGCACCAGGGGGCGGTACGCGGGACTGTTGTCGGGGATGCCATTAAACGCTAATGCCGATCGCCAAAACTGCTGCCAGAAAACGGCCGTTTGTGACGTCCCGGTACGCGCGGCTTCATCCGCCAGCCAGTTGGTTTGGCCAGGCAAAATGCCCAAAATGTTGGCCCGTTCGGTCCAGATGACGGGATTGTTGTTATAAAAAAGCAGCATTGGCAGGGCCACGACCAGGGCCATGCCTGCGGCGGCCAAAAGGCGCCAACCTTGTTGGCGGACCGTTTTCCAATCGAGCAGCAGCGTTAGCCCGAGCCAGGCGGCCAAAATAATGGGCAGCACGCGTGAACTGGTAAAGGCATAGGCGTTTAGCCCGGTAAAGACCCCGGCGATGAGCCAAAGGATGCGCTGGCGGGGGGCAGTGGACGGCCGTTGCCAGGCCACGCCAATGGTTCCCAGGGCCAGCAGCACCAGCAGCCCATCCCAAATGTTGGTCATGCCCAATCGGCTGTAGTGGAGATGCAGATGGAATCCCAGCAGCAAAACGGCTGCCAGCAGTCCGGTGAATTTACCAAACAGCCGCCGACCAAAAAGATAGACGGCCGTTACCGTAGCCGCGCCAACAAATGGGGACAAAATACGCACCCCCAGCACCGTTGGGCCAAAAATGCGAATGGGGATCGCCATGAGGTAGATCAGCAGCGTGGGATTGGTCAGCCAGGCGGTGCCAAACGGGTTGCGCAGCTGGCTATCAATGACTTGCACAGCGTTAAGCCCCAGGCTGGCCTCAATGCCGTTGAGCATGAACGGGTTGTGGCTCAGGTTCACCAATCTAACAACCAGCGCTGCCAGAAAGATGGCAACGGCAGTTCCTACTGTCGTTTTAGAAATTTTGAGTAAGCCTAGTTTCTGCGTGCCGTCCAGCCAGGCATAAAAACTTACGCCAATGGCCACAAACCAAAGCAGCAGCGCCACAGTCGGCCGTTCGCTGCCAGGGGTGCTGGCAGCCCGGTAAGCAAAAAGAGCCAAGAGTGGAGCCAATAAAAACAGCCAGCGCCGGGTTGGAATCTGGCCAAGGCTGGGCAGCTTCCAGGTTCGCATTCGCGCTGGGTTTATAGATCGACTGCGCCACAGCAGAACAAGAAGCGCCACGGCGCTGTACAAGAACCAGCGCCGTCCGCTGCTTATGTTGGGTGGATCGCTGGTTAGCGCCAGCTGGCCCAACATGGCGGCCAACAGGCTGAGTATACCCAGCAGCACGCTAAACCAGTTGGGTCCAGTTTGGGTTGGCGTTGGGGGTTCTTCGGTTTCAACAGCTGTGAAGCGCGGTATGATAAGCTCTTCTTCGCTGTCTGGCTCAGGTTCAGGCTCCGGCTCTGGGGCGATGGGGTGGTGGCTGGCAACGGCCGTTTCCAATTCCTCAATGGTAAACGGCCTGGCAGGTGGTATCTGCACCGGGATTGGCCCATTGGCTCGTTTGCGGGCAACGATAAGTAGATAGGTGCCATCTTCGGGGAATGGTTCGTTGTAAAACGGCCGTAACCACTTCTCCACGCGTTGCAGACTGCTGCGCCAGGGAGCCACAAGCCAGTGCCCCGTCAGCGCATGCATGATGGCCGAAGGCAGCCCTTGCACATGGCCCCACTCTAGTGCGTGCAGCGCTTCTTTGGAAAAATAATATTGCCACCGTTCGATGCCAAAGCCCGCCTGGGCTAGACGCTCGGCCCACACCTCTACGGAATCAGTGTGCGCGTGGCGGGAAATCTGGTTAAAAAAGCGCCGGTACGATTCGGCCGCGCCGCCCAACCCTAACCGCTCTAAGAACGCGGCCCCGCCCAGGTAATTGGTAAAGTTGTGGCTGGGCATGGTGATGAGGAAACGACCGTTCATCTGCAAAACGCGGTTTGTTTCGTTGAGCACGGGCTGGATGTCGGGGATGTGCTCCAGCACCGAGTTGCTGAAGGCGCTGGCAAAGTGGTCGTCGGCGAATGGCAGCGTGTCGCCCATCGCTTGCAGTGCCAGGTCGTACATGCCGGAGTGCTGTGCTTTTTTTAGCGGATTCCACCACGGGTCGATGCCTGCATCCAGCTTGCGATCGAACACCATCTGGCTGAAATGTCCATCGCCGCAGCCCACGTCGAGCGTCGGGGCAGGCAAATCGACGGCAAAGTAAAACCGAGCTTCTACGGCGCGTAAAATGGCGCGGAAGGCGGGAATGGTCTTAAGCTGTCGCCACAGCAGGTCGTCTTGGGTGGTGGAGGCTATAAATTCGGGTTCGTTCACTTGTAATATTTTGTCCACAGATGACACAGATTTCGCAGATTAAGGTTTCTATCTGTGCCATCTGCGAAATCTGTGGATATTTTGACTATTCACGGCCGTATTGATCCCGCATGGCGCGCAGGCGGTCGTAGGCGGGCGGTTCGGCCGTTTTGCCGACCAATTTTCCTTGCTGCAACTTTTGGAAAAGCGCGACATACGCTTTGGCTGTTTCGTCGGGTGAGAATGTGCTGCCGATGAGATGGCTGTCGCGCTGGTACGCTTGTTTATGGCGCAAAATTTTGCAGATGGCCTCAGCAAGAGCGATATGGTCGGAAACGGCCGTTACTTCCCCCATTCCCGTCATGGTCACCGGCTGGCGCACGCCAGGCAAGGCGCAAGCGGCTACCGGCACATCATTTTGCATTGCCTCGATTTGCACCAGGCCGAAGCTTTCTGTGCTGTTCAGGCTGGGCACACACAGGCAGTCCAGGCAATTGTAAAAGGCACTCAGCTCAGCGCCTTCAATGTTGCCCAGCAAATGATAATGGTCTTTGTACTGCTCAAACAGCGGGGCTAGCCGCGCGGCATACGCCTCTTCGCCAATGATGTTTTGATACTGTCCAGCGTGCAAAACGCGCACGTTGGGGAATTCTTGCCGGACGATGGGTAGGGCCTTGAGCAAAACTTCTACGCCCTTTTCTGCTGCCAAGCGGCAAATGATGCCGATAATTGGCTGGTCGCCCAGCTGGTGTTTTTCGCGAAATGCCTGCACGTCGGCTGAACTGTAATCGGGCAGTTCAACGGGCGGGGGAATGATGTGCAGCTTCTCGTCCAAAAACTGAGACAGGAACGGTGAATGGGTGCCGTAGTCGCGGGTGTAGGTCACCACGGCGTCGGACAGGCGTCCGGCCAGCTGGTTCATCGAGTTCACCACCTGATCAACCATGCGGTTAAAACGGCCGTTTGGCAGCTGCAAATCGCAGTGATACGTTAGCACAACCGGCTTGCCCAAAATACGGCCGCGCATTGCCACGCCAGGGGCATCAAATTGCGGCAGATGGAGATGCAAAACATCGGCTTGTTGGGCCAGCTTCCAGGCCATCGGGCCAAAGCCGGGCATCAACACACCCTTGCTTACCCGCGCCGCCACCGGCATTCGCACGACCTTTACCCCTTCAATCACATCATACATGGGTAAATTGGGATCGTACTGGGAGGTTAAAACAGTCACTTCGTGCCCCTGGCGGGCCAGCGCCTTACTGAGGCGCTCTACGTAAATGGTCAATCCGCTGACCCAGGGACGATAGTAGGTTAAGACTTCAACAATCTTCATAGATTAATCCACGGTGGGAAAGTTGTTCAGTGAAAAGTAAAAAGTGAAAAGTGGGAAGCTTTTTACTTTTCACTTTTCACTTTTATCACTTGTCACTTCCCCTCTTACACGCTCTTCATCCGCTTCGCTCAGTTGGGAACGGCGCATGAAGCGTTGGGTTGTTTCGATAACGCTGCCAAAGGTCGCGCCGGTGCTAGCCAGGCCAATCAGCCCCAAGATGATCATGCTGATCAGGTTTAGGGCATGGTAGACCACCGCAAACCCGCCCGACGCGCCGTCTGATTGGCCCAGAGCAAGCATGGCGGCGGTGACGCCGATGTGAAATACACCAATTTGTCCCGGCGAGGATGGCAAAGCAATACTTAGGGCGGCGGCGCAGACCACAAAGCTGGCCCCCAGTAGTGAAACTTGGCCACCGACGGCGCGAATGCCCCATTGGTAGGCAAATAAAATTGGAATCCACACGACTATGCTAAGGCAAATGAGCACCAGGCTATCTTTTAATCGGGTGAGGCTGCCCAGACCATCGAGCAGTTCGTTCATACGGCCGATCCAGCGTTTGGTATCTAAAAAGGAGATGCGGTTGAGAACGGCCGTACCTAGTCGTGTGGCTAACTTGCGTTGGTTGGCGGCTACGATCAGTGTCCCAATGGCCACAACGGCCACAACGCCAGAGGCTTTCGCACCTTCCTGCATCCAATCAGGCAAGCTAACCACTTCTGCCAGTGTAAACGGTAGCAATGCGACGATAAACATCATGTCCAAAATGCGCTCCACCACCATCGTGGAAAGCCCACGGGCCAGGGTAATCGGCGGCACATTGCCAATGAGCACGGCGCGGGCCACATCGCCCAGGCGAAACGGCAGCACCATGTTAAACATGTAGCCAATGTTTTGAATGTGGAACGTGTTCGACCAGGAAATTTCGTTGGCCAGCATGTAGCGCCAGCGGATGGCGCGAATCATCATAAAAGCCAGAATGGCAAGTGCGCTTAGGCCAATGAGCGAAAGGTTGGCTTGCCGTAAGGAATCAACAATTTCTGCCGGGTCTATCAGCAATAGAATGAGAACAATTGAGAGTGCGCTGACGCCTATGCCAATCCATAGCTGGCGTCGATTTTGACCAGAACTTTCCATAGTTGTGGGATTATAGCAAGTTCGTTCCAGCTTCGCATAAAGGTGTCATAGCAAATTGGTTAATCACAGCAGGACACTTAGGCTATGACGGCGGTTTTATTGTTGATTGGAGGAAACGGCCGTATCCTTTATGCAAAGTTTATTCCCGTTTATCGGCCTTGTAGTTCCGGTCGCCGAGGAGACCGCGTAATGCGAACCCATATCATCCACATTCAAAAATGGGCATACCCCAATCCCCCCGCCGAAGAAGCCCTTTATAAGCAGCTGGTTTCCGAAGGACTTGACCCCTATAAATGGATCAGCGAGCCTCGCGATATTTTTCCCGCGCATGACCACCCCTACGAAAAGGTGATTATGGTTGTGGCTGGTTCCATCACCTTTGGTTTTCCCATTGAAGGGGAACCCACCACACTTTATCCCGGTGACCGCCTCGATCTGCCAGCCCGTGTCATGCACAATGCTGTGGCAGGGCAACAAGGCGTCGTGTGTCTGGAAGCCCAACGTTCAGTACAATAGCTTCTTTCCGCAGTTGAATTAGGAAAGGAGTTACCAATGGAATATGTTCGATTAGGCCAGACGGGCCTAAAGGTTTCGCGCATTTGCCTGGGGATGATGAGCTATGGCACTCCAGACTGGCGCGATTGGGTATTGGATGAGGCGGCCGCACGGCCGTTTATCCAGCGCGCGGTTGAGTTAGGCATCAACTTCTTTGACACGGCCGATATGTATTCGCTGGGTGTAAGCGAAGAAGTGACTGGCAAACTACTCAAAGAGTTTACCACCCGCGAAGAAGTTGTCCTGGCCACCAAAGTGTATTTCCCCATCGGCCGTGGCGTGAACGGCGGCGGGCTTTCTCGTAAGCATATCATGGAAGCCATCGACAATTCGCTGCGCCGCCTGGGCACGGATTACATGGACCTCTACCAAATTCATCGCTGGGACAACGACACCCCCATCGAAGAAACGATGGAAGCGCTGCACGATGTAGTGAAAGCGGGCAAAGCGCTCTACATCGGTGCGTCTAGCATGTATGCCTGGCAGTTTGCCAAAGCTCAATACACGGCCGATTTGCACGGCTGGACCCGCTTTTCAGCCATGCAAAACCATATGAACGCCGTCTACCGCGAGGAAGAGCGCGAAATGCTGCCCTTATGCCGCGATCAAGGGGTGGGGGTGATTCCCTGGAGTCCGTTGGCGCGTGGCTTTTTGGCAGGCAATCGCAAGCGTGATGAAAGTGATCCCACCACCAGAGCCAAAAGCGACGGTTTTGCCAAAGATATGTATTACCAGTCAGAAGATTTTGATGTGGTGGATGCGGTTGTGGCTATCGCCCAAGAAAAGGGCTTTTCTCCGGCCCAGATTGCCCTGGCATGGCTGCTGCACAAACCCGGCGTTACGGCACCAATCATTGGCGCAACAAAGATGTATCAGCTTGAAGAAGCCGTTAGCGCAGTAAATATTTCGCTCAGCGACGAGGAAATCGCTCGAATCGAAGCGCCGTACGCCCCTCATCTCATCTTGGGACATCAATAATTTCTTTAGAAACAAAAAGGACGCCCGCAAGCGTCCTTTTTACATTAGAGTTGTTCCCAATAACAACTGTCATTCCCGCGCAGGCGGGAATCCAGTTGTTTTCAGGAGTGGATACCCGCATTCGCGGGTATGACAGGGTAGAAATTTTAATAAAGGAACAACTCTATTTACTATTCTTCTATCATGTGGTGCCTGCGAAGCGGGTATAAAACCTTTAGAGTTACTTGGCAAAGCCCACCGCGCGGGTTTCGCGAATGACCGTTACCTGAATCTGGCCAGGATACTGCATGCTTTCTTCAATGGTCTTGGCGATGTTTTTAGAGAGGCGCATGGCTTCCAGATCATCAATTTTGTCTGGCTTCACCAGGATGCGAATTTCGCGACCGGCCTGCAAGGCATACGCACTTTCAACACCAGCAAAGGTAGTGGCAATTTCTTCCAGGGTGCGGACGCGCTTGATGTAATTCTCCAGGCTTTCGCGCCGGGCACCGGGCCGCGCCCCAGAAATGGCGTCAGCCGCCTCAACAATGATCGCTTCGACGCTTTCCGGCTCCACTTCGTGGTGGTGAGCAGCAATCGCGTTAACGACGATGGGTGGGACTTTGAACCGCTTGGCAAATTCAGCGCCGAGCATGGCGTGTGTGCCTTCCTGGTCGTGGTCCATCGCTTTGCCAAGGTCGTGCAGCAGGGCACCCATCTTCGCCACTTCGATATTGGCGTTGAGTTCAGCTGCTAAAACGGCCGCTATTTTCGAAGCCTCTACCGAATGGTAAAGCTGGTTTTGGCCAAAGGAAGTGCGGTACTTCAGACGCCCCAGCATCTTAATGATTTGCGGATGCAGGCCATGCACATTGGCCTCGTAGGCGGCTTGTTCGCCAGCCTCTTTCATGTCTTGTTCCACTTCGGCGCGGGAATCTTTGATGAGCTTCTCGATGCGGGCCGGGTGGATACGGCCGTCGGTAATCAACTTCTCCAAAGCACGCCGAGCCGCTTCACGCCGCACCGGGTCAAAGCTGGAAACGGACACGGCTTCTGGCGTATCGTCTACTACAATGTCTACCCCAGCAGCATGTTCGAAGGCGCGAATATTACGGCCGTTTCGCCCAATGATCCGCCCCTTCATTTCCTCGCTAGGCAGATTCACCACGGAGACCGTTTGCTCAGCAACCTGGTCGCTGGCAATACGCTGAATGGCCATGACGACCAGTTCTCGTGCTTTTTGGTTCGCGTTTTCCTTGGCCTCATCTTCAATTTCCCGCATGATGCGGGCCATGTCTTGGCGGGCCTCTTTTTCCACATCGTCCAGCAGTAGCTGTTTGGCTTCATCGCTGGTAAGCGCGGCAATCTGTTCTAGCTGCTGGCGGCGCTCCAGTTCGATGGTCTCCAAGCGGTTTTGCCGTTTGTCTAACCGGCTTTGCCGCTTGTTCAGTACCGCTTCACGATGCTCCAGTTTCTTGATTTGTTTATCTACGTTCTCATTGCGACGGTCTACACGTTCTTCGGCGCGGGCCACATCTTGATACCTGCGTTCAATCGTTTTTTCCGCTTCTAGCCGAATTTGTTGCGCTTCTTGCCGGGAAATCTCTAATATTTCTACAGTTTCTTTTTCTGTCAGGGCGCGGCGCTCTTCTAGTTCTCGCTCAACGGCCGTTACTTTCTGATCGATTTGCGGCCGTATCAGAAAATATACCGCAGCAGCACCGATTAAGAGGCCGATGACTGCGCCCAGCACTATGTTGATTGCTGGCATAGTTGTTCTCCTTTTTATGTGCAGGTGAGGGTGGGTTTTTGTTTAATTTATTTACGAACACCCGCACAACGAAAGCCAACCTGTTTTGCAAATAGCAGGCTTTCTAAAATTGGTTGTTTGCTTCTTCGTCTCTTTCATTCACTTCTTCCCAAAGTGAATTGGTTACTTCTTTCACAATTTCATAACTAAAGCCGCGACGCTGTAAAAAACCGCCCACCTTTTTGAAAAACTCTTCTTGCGGTAGGTCCTGCCAGCGACGAGCTTTGGCTTCGGCCGCCTTAGCCGCAGCCGCCTGTTCATCTACAGTTTCCAGAGCGGCGTCAATCGTTTGACGATCGAGACCTTTTTGCCGCAGTTCTTGCTGGATTGCCAGCTGGCTGCGCGGCTTAAAGGTTTGGCGCTGTTCTACCCAGTAGCGGGCAAAGGCAGCATCGTTGAGCAATTCCACGGCGGTCAACCGCTCGATGACGCGTTCAACGATGTCTTCTGGATAATCCTTTTTTAGCAAATGTTGACGCGTTTCGGTAGTGCTACGCGGCCGGTATTCAATGAAACGCAGCGCCACTTCCTTGGCTTTTTCTTCCTGATCTGCCCCTTGCAGGCGATCAATTTGGTCTTGGGTGAGGGTTTGTCCCACGCGAAGGGAGACGGCCGTAATTGCCGCCAAACCAAAGGCAAACGTCCCGTCCAGATACACATTGATCCGGTCGGGGTTTCGTTTCTGACGTGTTAAAGCAGTAATCTTACCCATACAACCAACAGCCGCATCGGACAAAACCGAGGAGCAGCTAACACAAAAAGCCGGGAAACGGCCGTATTCAATTCTAAGGTTGGTTGGAAACAGGCAAAACCAGCTGTCGGGGAATTAGCCTTCAGACAGTGGTTCTACAATGGGCAAGCCAGCTTTCTGACGAATGAGGGCGTCCAGCTCAGCATAAACCTCAGAGTGTTCTTGCAGGTACTGCTTGGAATTTTCACGACCCTGTCCTAACAGCGTTTCTCCATAGCGGATAAACGCGCCACGTTTGTCCAGGATGCTATATTCCACACCGAGATCAATGACACAACCAGTTTTTGAGATACCTTCATTATACATAATGTCAAATTCAGCATCGGTGAAGGGCGGCGCAACCTTGTTCTTCATAATTTTCACCCGGGTGCGATTACCAACAACATCTGCACCATCCTTAATGGATTGAATACGCCGAATATCAATGCGAACCGATGCATAAAATTTTAGCGCATTGCCACCACTGGTAGTTTCTGGATTCCCAAACATCACCCCAATCTTGGAGCGCAGCTGGTTGGTGAAAATAACAACGGTATTTGTTTGCTTAATGACGCCAGACAATTTACGCAATGCCTGCGACATCAAACGTGCCTGCAATCCTACGTGTGAATCCCCCATTTCGCCTTCAATTTCGGCGCGGGGAACCAATGCTGCTACAGAATCCACCACGACAACATCCATGGTACCAGACCGAATCAGGGCTTCGGCAATTTCTAACGCCTGTTCACCTGTGTCTGGCTGCGAGACATACAGATTATTGACATCAACGCCGCAGCGTTGGGCATAAAGTGGATCCAACGCGTGTTCCATGTCAATAAAGGCACATACCCCACCGCGAGCCTGCGCTTCGGCAATGATATGTTGACACAATGTTGTCTTGCCAGATGATTCCGGGCCAAAAACTTCTACAACCCGGCCCCGTGGTACACCCCCGACACCCAACGCAATATCCAACGGTAATGAGCCGGTGGGAATAACCTCTACCTGCATATGTTGAGCTTCGCCTAAACGCATAATGGCGCCTTCGCCAAATCGTTTGGTTAAGCTTGCGATGGTTGTTTCAAGGGTTCTGTCTTTTGGCTTACTGCCCATTTGTTTCCTAAATCATTTCCAACTGATCTCACTCTTTTTTGACAACGGATTTGAATGGATGGAGAAGATTGTAGAGTAAGGCCAGCCTCTCAGAAAAAATGATTATGTAGTGTACAATAGCGTTATGGAATTAGCAAACCTTTGGGTGGCGCAGCACGGTGTGCCAGATGGGATTCGCGTGGCGGTAAAATCGGACGCTGGGGCGATTTTGCAGCTGTTGCAAACGGCCGTTTACACCCATCTTCACGCTGATTGGCACCTGCCGGGAGACTGGATTGGCGCGCCCGGTTTTATCGTCGTGCCCAAGCCGGAAAGAACGACCAACAGCAACTCGTTAACGGCCGTTCTCTTCCAAAAGCAGGGTGATATGGTAGCCTGTTTGGCGGCCACGCCTGATCCGCTGCCCGCGGCCTGGGTGCGCGTGGCAGCCATTGGCCAGGCAGAAAAAGGGGAAGCCCTGCTGGCGCAGATGATGGCCCTTGCCGTACCTGCCCTGCAAAAACAAGGCGTTACCCAACTTGCCTGGTTAACGGTTGATCCCTGGCCCAATCCCTGGTTGCCCGAATTGGGCTTTTACCGCGGCAGCCAGATTGAAACGTTTGTCAAGGAAGACCATAAGCTGCCGGAAGTTGCTGATGTGCCAGGGCTAACCATTCGCCAGGTATACTCAACTGATTTTGCCGCTTTGGAAGAACTGGAGGGTGTCTCCTTTGCCCCCATCTGGCGGCAAAGTGCCCATGCGCTAGCTGTGGCTCGCCCGCAGTCGCTTAGCTTTGATGTTGCTTTGCTGGATGATGAGATTGTGGCCTATCAGCTAAGCGCTCCTTCGGATACGGGGGCCCATTTGGTGCGTTTAACGGTGCATCCCGAGAAGCACGGCCTGGGAATTGGCTCTGCGCTTCTCAAACATGCCCTTGAGTATTATCACCGCAAAGGATATTATGCGGTCTCGCTAAACACGCAGGTGGAAAATATTGCCTCGCAGAAGCTGTATTTGAAGTTTGGGTTTGCACCCAGCCAGCAGCGGCTGCCCATTTGGATTTTGGACATTCCTCAATGACACAACAGATTCGTGTACGTCGTTCCCCCACGGTTGTGGTCATCTTTATGGCCGAGATTGGCCTGATTTTAGGTATGATTGGCGGCATTGTAGAGCGTACGGCCGTTACGGTGCTGAGTACGGCCGTTTTGTTGGCCATCTTTGGTGCCTATGACCGGGTGCTTAAGCACAACCATGCCTTGATGAGCGGCGTGCTGACAGGCGGCTTCATTGGCCTGGTGGTGAGCTTTTTTGGTTATTTGCTGGGGGGCAACGTCACCAATTTGCTGAATGGCACGCTTTTCGGCCTGCTGCGCGGCATCATTGTGGGTGCGGTGGTGGGGGGCATCACCCGTGCCCAACCCGATGAAGGAGATCCGTGGTATACGGCTGGCTTCCTGCTGTTGGGTTCTTTGTTTATTGGCGCTGTTTTGGGCGCAAGCGTGGGGCTGATCTCCGGTTTTGTACTGGGATTGGTGCGCTGGCACAGTTGGGGCATCTGGCTGGGCATGGCGATGGGCGCGATTGTGGGCGGTTACCTGGGTAGCTACTTGCGACAAACCCGCGCCATTGTGATTGGCGTTGTGGCGGGCGCGGTTATTACTCTGGTGGGCAGCATCATTGGCGGAGCTGTGGCCGGGGTGGTGTTGGGCCTGGTTAGTGGGGCGTTGGCCCCGATGATGCTGGTGGCCTTCATTGGTGCGATGGGCGGCCTGACCAGCCGCGGTGTTAAGGCGATGCTTATCGAAGCTGGCGAAGCTCCGGCTGAGATGCTGCGTCAGGGGGCATTTCCATTTTTAGCCCCGGCGGTGATTGTGGGCATCATTGTGGGCACGGCCGCTTCTGGGGAAGGTGGCTTGATCGCTCTGCCAATTTGCTTGGCCATTCTAGGCATTTTTCTGGCAGTGTTTAGTGAGGTAGACGGCCGTTTGGTAAGCACCCTCACCGCCCGCACCCTGGTGGAAATGGTCATCCTGGGTGCCGACGATTTGCCAATTATGGCTGTGCCGCAGAAATTGATAGGTAATGGGCAAACGGCCGTTATGGGTGCCGTGTTTGGTCTGGTTTTAGGCGGTCTCAGTGCGGCCGCTGGTGCGTGGCTGATTCAGCAATTGATGCAGCTGTTGTCGTAGAGACGGTGCCTTGGGAAGGGGAAAACATGCCAAGACAAAAATTGAGTGGTGAAGAGATTCAAGCAGCACTGATCAATTTGCCCGGCTGGTCGGTAAAAGATGGCAAGCTGCACAAGCAGTTTAAATTTAAAACGTTTGCCCAGGCGCTGGGTTGGATGGTGACTGCGGGTGTACATGCCGACAAGATGGATCATCATCCAGAATGGTGCAATGTTTATAATCGCGTCGAGGTTTCGCTGGTTACGCACGATCTGGATAATTCAATCAGCAGTTGGGATGTGGAATTGGCCAAATACATGGAAGAAACGGCCGTTTCTCTCCTCAGCTAAACGTCCGTAACCCATCACCAGCCAAATAAAAAAGCACCCAATTGGGTGCTTTTTGTTCAGTAGCGGGGACAGGATTCGAACCTGCGACCTCCGGGTTATGAGCCCGACGAGCTGCCTCTGCTCTACCCCGCATCAACAGTCGGGGATTATATCAAGCTCAATTAGATTGTCAAGAAAAGTGAACATAAGATGAGGCGCGAACTCACGCGCGGCGACCACCTTTGAGTTCGTCCTGGAGCGTTTCCAATGCCGTCCATTCGCCCGATGCGGCTAATCGGGCTTGCTCTGGCCAGGTGTCGGGAAAAGCCACCCGAATGCCTGCATCTTCGCGGACGATTTGCTCTAGATGGTCAACGCTGGCGGCGGCTAATGCGGCGAAGGTGAAGATGCCCGCCTCGTGCAAAATCCCCTCGATTTTGGGGCCAATCCCTTCAATGATTTTAAGATCATCTGGCGCCACAGCTTCCGCGATGGGAACGGCCGTACTGCGTTCGGCTACACTCTCAACGTGTGCTTCAGGCTCGTGGTGGGCATGAGCGTCGCTGTGCCCTGCATCGTGGTGATCATCTGCGTGGGCCGGTTCACCTTGTGGGATGTTGTTTCGATTCAGCCCCCATAGGAAAACCAGGAGCAAAATGATGCCAATCACCACTGGAATCCAGGGTGGCACACCGACTGGTTCTGTTGCACCTTCTGTCAAAAAAATTGTCGCCGTAAGCAAGTAGTTCATGATTTTTCTTCTTCCCTGAGTGAACGATAAAATAGCGCTTGAATGTTACCTGAGGAAAGATAGTGAAACAAGTCAAACAGTCTGATGGCCTGGAATCGCCTGCCGGTCGCAGAATTTGGAGAACGGAATGATTATTGAATACAAGGGAAAACGGCCGCAAATCCACTCAACGGCTTACATCGCGCCTACGGCCACCATCATTGGCGATGTGGTCATTGAAGCCGAGGCCAGCGTTTGGTTTGGCGCAGTCATTCGGGGCGATCACGGCCGTATTATCATCGGCGCGCGTAGCAGCGTGCAGGATAACGTGGTGGTGCATGTGAATGCCCGCCGTGACACTATCGTTGATGCCGATGTAACCATTGGTCATGGCGTTGTGCTGGAAGGCTGTCATCTGCACCACGGTGTGCTGATAGGCATGAACGCCACTGTGTTGAGTGGGGCGGTGGTCGAAGCTGGTGCTCTGGTCGCCGCAGGCGCGGTTGTGGGTGAAAACCAGCACATTCCCTCTGGGATGCTGGCCGTAGGCGTGCCCGCGCGCATTAAAGGTGCCCTCTCCGAGCAGACGCAGCAGCGGTTGAAGGAAGCGCCGCTTTCGTATGTGGCCTACGGCCGTTCCTATCCCCAAGATGCCAAAATCATTGAGGATTCTCGATAGCGGCTTCGACAGCCCGCTTGATGGTGCCCTGGTGAACCAACAGGCGCACGGCTTCGATGAGTGGTGCCATGTAGGTGTCTGTGGTCAAAAATGGTACTTGCTGGCGAATCAGTTGGTGGGCAACGGCCGTTCCCGCACCCATCTGGCCTTTTATTGCCTGCTGCCGGAAATCAATTCCTTGTGCGGCAGCCAGCAGTTCAATCGCCACGATGGTTTCAGCGTGAGTCAAAATGGTGTCGGCCTGGCGAACGGCCGTAGCGCCCATGCTCACGTGGTCTTCAATGTTAGCGCTGCTGGGAATTGTGTCGGCGCTGGCAGGGTGGGCCAGCACCTTGTTTTCCGAAGCCAGCGCCGCCGCTGAGTAGTGGGCAATCATAAAGCCACTTTCTAAACCACCATTTTGTGTCAGAAACATGGGCAGCACGCCGCCATTGCTGTTGGCATCCACCAGCTGGGCAATGCGCCGTTCGCTCATGTTGCCAAGTTCCGTGAGGGCCAACTTTAGGTAATCCATCGCCAGGGCAATGGGTTCGCCATGAAAGTTCCCCGCTGAAATCACCTCCACATTGCCTGCGTCGTCGGCAAAAATGAGTGGATTGTCATTCACCGAATTGAGCTCAATTTCCAGTACCCACTTCGCATAGGCAACAGAGTCACGCACCGCCCCATGCACTTGGGGTACACAGCGCAAGGTGTATGGGTCCTGCACGTTTTGCGAAGTTGTTGGCCTAAGCAGGGTGCTACCGGCCAACACGCGCCGCAAAAATGCGGCGCAGTCGATTTGGCGTGGATGCGGCCGCAATTGGTGAACTCGGTCATCGTAGGCGCGGTCCGTACCTTGCAGCGCTTCCAAGGTAAGGGCCGCAGCAATATCGGCCGTGAGTGCCAGATTGATGGCCCGCCGCACGATAATCGCGCCCAGACCAACCATAAAGGCTGTGCCGTTAAGCAGCGCCAGTCCTTCTTTGGCTTGCAAAATGATTGGTTGGATGCCCGCCGCGGCCATCGCTTCGCCGCCAGGCATCAGCACGCCGTTATAAAACGCTTCGCCTTCGCCAATCAGCGGCAAGGTGAGATGCGCCAGGGGGGCTAAATCGCCACTGGCTCCCAATGAGCCCTGCGCTGGAACGCGCGGATGCACCCCTGCATTAAGCATATCGAGCAAGGTTTGAATAACTGTCGGGCGGACGCCAGAGTAGCCTTGAGCCAGGGTGTTGGCTCTTGCCAGCAGCATAGCGCGCACCTGTTCTTCGGGCAAAATGGGGCCAGTGCCTGCGGCGTGGGAGCGCACTAAATTTAGCTGGAGCTGCAAGCTTTCATCCGCGTTGATGAACTTATCCTTAAAACGGCCGAATCCCGTGGTGATGCCATACGCAATTTGCCCCTCGCGCACTAGCTTTTCTACCGCTTCACGAGAGCGATTGACGGCGGGAAGTACGGCCGTATCCAGCATCACTTCTCGCCCTCGCGCCACATCCACAACATCATCTACCTTCAATTCCCTGCCTGAAATCACCAACGGTTCCATGGTTTTGTCCTTGTAAAAATAGTGGGTTTTTAATTTCCCTGGCAACTGTTTTCGGCCAACGCCGCTGCATTTTATTTCCCAGGAAATGTGAGGATCATACAGTTGTGCCGGAGATGGGCAAATCTCGGCGAATGATCCCGCCCGTTTTTACGGAGATTTGCCAGACGACTGTACAATAGGCTGTGTTGAACACTCCCCACTGTTCAACTAGAAAAGGAGATTACCATGAACCGCACCATCCGCGCCCCACGAGGCACGACCCTGACCTGTAAAAATTGGCTTATCGAAGCCCCTTATCGCATGTTGCAAAACAACCTGGACTCGCAGGTAGCTGGTGATCCTGAACACCTCATCGTTTATGGAGGGCGGGGCAAGGCTGCCCGCAACTGGGAAGCGTTTGACGCCATCCTGGCGGCTTTGCGCAAGCTAGAGCCAGATGAAACTTTGCTGGTGCAAAGCGGCAAACCTGTGGCTGTCTTCCGCACCCACACCGACGCACCGCGCGTGCTGATCGCTAATTCCAACATCGTGCCGCACTGGGCTACGCAGGCAAATTTTGACAAATGGGAAGCCGAAGGCTTGATGATGTATGGCCAGATGACCGCAGGCAGCTGGATTTACATCGGCACGCAGGGCATTTTGCAAGGCACGTTTGAGACGTTTGCTGCGGCCGCACGCAAAGCTGGCTGGCCATCGCTTAAGGGCAAATGGGTGCTCACGGCTGGTCTGGGCGAGATGGGTGGCGCGCAGCCGCTGGCTGTGACGATGAATGAGGGCGTCGGCCTGTTTGTGGAGGTCGATCGCTGGCGCGCTGAACGTCGCCTTGGCTTGCGCCAACTGGATGTGATTACCGACAATTTGGAAGAGGCAATGACCTGGGTCGAAGAAGCTGTTAAAAACGAAACGCCCAAATCCATTTGCCTGGTGGCCAATGCCGCCGATGTGCTGCCCGAATTGGTAGCCCGCGGCGTGGTGCCAGACATGGTGACCGATCAGACCTCGGCACATGATCCGCTGTATGGCTACATTCCGGCAGGGATGAGCATGGAGGAAGCGGCCGTTTTGCGCCAAGATGATCCCGTTGAATACCAAAAACGAAGCATTGACTCGATGACCCAGCACGTACAGGCCATGCTGGACTGGCAAAAGCGGGGCAGCATCGTGTTTGACTACGGCAACAATATCCGCCAGCAGGCGTACAACAATGGCCTGACGAATGCGTTTGACTATCCGGGGTTTGTGCCTGCTTATATACGGCCGTTATTCTGCGAGGGCAAAGGTCCATTTCGCTGGGTAGCTCTCTCTGGCGACCCCAACGACATCTACGCTACCGATGAGGCAATTCTGGAGCTGTTCCCCGAAGACGAGCATCTGGCCCGCTGGATAAAAATGGCCCAGGAGCAGATTGAATTTCAAGGCTTGCCCGCTCGCATTTGCTGGCTGGGTTATGGTGAACGGGCCAAAGCCGGGTTGAAGTTCAACGAACTGGTGGCCAGCGGCAAGGTGAGCGCCCCAATTGTGATTGGTCGCGATCATTTGGATTCTGGTTCGGTGGCCAGCCCCAACCGCGAAACCGAAGGTATGAAGGATGGCTCGGATGCCATCGCTGATTGGCCGATTTTGAATGCGCTCATCAATGCCGTGAGCGGTGCAACCTGGGTGAGTTACCATCACGGTGGCGGCGTGGGCATTGGCTACAGCCTGCACGCCGGGCAGGTGATTGTGGCCGACGGCACGCCGGAAGCGGCTGCCCGCTTGGAGCGCGTGCTGACCGTTGATCCGGGCATGGGCGTGGCCCGCCACGTGGACGCAGGCTACGAACGGGCTGTTGAAGTCGCCAAAGAGCGTGGTGTCAAAATTCCGATGATGGATTGATTTGTAAGGGCAGGTCTGAGACCTGCCCTTACCATGTGGTGTTTTCATGATGGTAGACGCAGATTTACTCATTCACAGTGCCGCTCAGGTAGTGACCTGTGCCAGTGACGTGCCAAAGCGTGGCGCGGCGATGCAAGATGTTGGATTAATTACGGATGGGGCGGTGGTGGTGAAAGACGGCCGTATCCTGGCCATCGGTCCCACGGAGAGCATCCGTGAACGGTACAGTGCCGTGCAGATGATGAACGCCAGCGGGCAGGTGGTGTGTCCTGGCTTTGTTGATCCACATACGCATGTGGTGTATGCCGGTGACCGCATTGGTGAGTTTGAGCAGCGTATTCGCGGCGCAACGTACATGGAGATCATGGCCGCTGGGGGTGGTATTGTTAGCACAATGCGGGCTACACGGGCGTCTTCAGTGGATGACTTGGTTGAGGCCACTTTGCCTCGCCTGGAGCAGATGCTGCGCCTGGGCACCACGACGGCCGAGATCAAAACTGGCTACGGGCTTGATCTGGACAGCGAGTTAAAGATGCTAGAGGCTATCGCCGCCCTGGACCAGGCCCAGCCGATTGACCTGGTGCCCACATTTATGCCGGCTCATGCCGTGCCGCCGGAATTTAACGGCCGTTCCGACGCTTACATAGATTGGGTTGTGAACGAGATGATCCCTGCTGCGGCTGATTGGTACCGAAACAGCCACTTTTTTGTAGACGGCCGCCCCCTCTTTTGTGATGTTTTCTGCGAGAAAAATGCTTTCGATTTAGCACAATCCCGCCGTGTGTTGGAAGCGGGCATCGCCTACGGCCTACCCGCAAAAATCCATGCCGATGAATTTACCTCGTTGGGCGGCGTGGGGTTAGCGGTTGAGTTGGGTGCCACTTCGGTGGATCACCTGGATGCGACAATGGTCGAAGACGCAGCAATGTTGGCAGAATCTGGCGTGGTGGGGATTGTGCTGCCTGCGGTGAACTTCAATCTGGGCAGCCATGAATTTGCCGATGCACGTGGTCTCATTGATGCGGGCGCGGCCCTTGCTCTCTCCACCGACATCAATCCCGGCTCCGCGCCGTGCCCGTCGCAGCCATTGGTGATGGCCATCGCTAGCCGTTACCAGCGTCTGCTGCCTGCGGAAACGCTCAATGCAGTCACGATCAATGCCGCGTTTGGCATCGGTCTGGCCGATCGGGTTGGGTCGCTGACGCCGGGCAAGCAGGCAGATTTGCTACTGCTAAACTGCACTGACTACCGGCAGCTGGCTTACCAGTTTGGTGGGAATCTGTTGGCGACGGTGGTGAAAAACGGCCGTATTATCTAATAGCTGGAAGTATTTCGGGGGAAAACTCAATAAGAATAATCAAGAGGTTTGCGCAAACCTCTTGATAAGAATTCTTGAGCGGGTAACGGGAATCGAACCCGTACTCTTTGCTTGGGAAGCAAATGTGATACCGTTTCACCATACCCGCAAGTGAGGCGAAATTATAGTCTCGTGGCAATTAAGTGTCAAATTCAGGAAACGGCCGTATTGCCCTTGCGCCCCTTCTTTTTCCGCCTATAATGACACCTTCAAATGTTAAATTTTTCTGTAAATTGTTGTGAATTTGTGGGAAAGGCGACTTCGTAGTGCACACTCTTTTCCCCTTTAGCCGCAGTTTCTAAAAGTCCAACGTTTTGTTTCGTATCGTAGAGGGGTTTATGCAGAAGGCCGTTATCTTGTTAGTGGAGGGGAAGCGCGCCGGGCAAAATACAACTGCGCCTGCTCTGGAAAAAGCAGGTTATACGCTTGAGCTTTGCCATAACGGCAGTACGGCCGTTAAAACCTTAACGAACCTCACGCCTCACTTAATCATTTTTAACGCCGCAACCATGCGCACCAATGGCGCGCGCACCTGCCGCCGCCTAAAACGCACTGACCAAAACCTGCCGCTCATCCACATTCGTGCCGAAGGCGAACCCGAAGACCCCGATGCCGAAGCCGATGTTTACCTGGAATATCCGTTTACACCGCGCAAGTTGCTGAACCGGGTGAAGGATTTGCTGCCCGTAGACCATACCAGCGAGGAAATTGTGCGCTACGGCCACATCTCGCTGTATCTGTCTAAAAAGTCGGTAGATGTGGTGGGCAAGGGGGAGAGCCGCTTAACCCCTAAGCTGGTGCATTTGCTGGAGCAATTCTTACGCCACCCCTGCCAGGTGCTTACACGCCGTGAATTGATGCAGCGCGTTTGGAAAACCGACTACATTGGCGATACGCGCACATTGGATGTGCACATTCGTTGGGTGCGTGAATACATTGAGGAAGACCCCGCTAAACCCCTATTTTTAACGACTGTGCGCGGCAAAGGGTACGTTTTAACGATTCCCCCGAATCATTCTGGTAAGTAAAAAACAAAAACGCCACCTTGTGGGCGGCGTTCTCGGTGCTAAATGTGTCGCAAAGTCTGGATTAGCTGGCGTTGCGGGCTTTTTCCAGAGCGGCCATCAGGCGGCCCTTGCGGCGAGCAGCATTGCGCGGGTGAATGACATGTTTCCGGGCTGCCTTGTCCAGCGTTTTGTACGCCATGTTGGCAGCGGCTTCTGCCTCGTCCAGTTTGCCATCAGCCAGCAGCTGACGGGTTTTCTTGACGTAGGTACGAGCCGAGG
Organism: Ardenticatenaceae bacterium; assembly: GCA_020634435.1. Classification (GTDB taxonomy): domain Bacteria; phylum Chloroflexota; class Anaerolineae; order Promineifilales; family Promineifilaceae; genus Leptofilum. Next base: position 400,645 of record JACKBS010000010.1, read on the forward strand.
AGATGTACATCCGGTTGTGCGCGGTGCGCTTTTCCGTTTGCCGAATCCGTTTCTTTGCCGATTCAATGTTAGCCAAAGTAAATACCTCCATTATGCTTACGTGCACATTGCATGTGAAAGCAATTCTTGTTTGTCATCGCTTTCACAAAACCATAGAGGCGTGAGAGCGGGAGAATAATAGCACAGACGAGCCAGTTTGCAAATTATTTTATGTAGAATCTCTGGGCATTGTCCCGGATTTTTTGCGCACTATTTTCTCGAGTACGGCCGTATAATAATCCACTCTGTCCTTGCTCCAAACAATCTGCTTGACATGCCAGCCTGTACCGGCCACGATTTCTGCCATTTCTTGCGGCGAAACCATGAGATACTCAAACCATGGGCCTATCATTGCCTTATAGCGTACCCGCAGGCGAAATTGGCCAGGCAAGCGACCCTGTTGGCGCTGGCGTTCATGCAAAGCCAGGTTTTCAGGATCGTCGGTTTTGTAAATATCGCGTGATTCAGCCAGGATACGGCCGTTTGCATGGGTCATTCCGTAAAAACGGCGCAGCAGCCACTTTGCCCGCTGGGGATTACCCAAAAGACCAAAGTTGTTGCCAAACATGACGATTGTGTCAAAAATACCCAGCTTTTTGCGGCTGACCTGGGTGATTGATACTAGACGGGCATCCTTCACACCACGCAATTCGGCCGTTTTGATTGCCAATGGGGAGTTGTCGATGCTTACGACTTCATACCCTTGTTCTTGCAGATGAAGCGCAACACGCCCTGGTCCACAACCAATGTCTAGAACGCGGCCACGAATAAGCGGGAGTACGGCCGTTTGATTATCAGGCCATTCTGTGACGGGTAAAAAGTAAGCTGCCAGGCCGCCCGATGCGCCAATATCGCCGTCGCTTCGCTCGACTATTTCGACGACGGTTTGGCCCAGGTAAAAATCGTATACTCCCTGGCCAAACGCGTCCTGTTCCGGCTTCATCACGCCTCACTGTGAAGCGCGAATTGCGATTTCATCACGATTCACGCTTCAAAAAGACACCGCCCAGCGGAGGCAATGTAATGAGAATGGAATACGGCTGGTCATGCCAGGGTATTTCTTCAGCCACAAACGTCCCTTCATTCAGAACGTTGCTGCCCGCAAACCGTTCGGCATCACTGTTCAGCACCTCGCGGTAAACGCCGGGTGCGGGCACACCAAGCCGATAACCACTTCGTACCACCGGCGTAAAGCTCAACGCAACGATAACGCTTTCGTCCTTATGCGGAGCCAGCCGCATGAAAGACAAGATGCTGCGCTGGGCATCGCGGAAATCGAGCCACTGAAAGCCTTCCCAGCTGTTATCTTCCTCGTACAGTGCGGGTTCCGTGGCATATAGATGATTCAGCGCTTTCACGTAATCGTGCAAACCTTGATGCTCTCGATTTTGCAGCAGATGCCAATCCAGGCTGCGCGCTTCGCTCCACTCCTGCCATTGGCCAATGTCGCCACCCATAAAGAGCAGCTTTTTGCCGGGATGGGCCCACATATAGCTGTAGAGCAGCCGCAAATTGGCAAACTTTTGCCACAAATCGCCGGGCATTTTGTCCAGCAGGCTCTTTTTCAGGTGGACCACCTCGTCGTGGGAAAGCGGCAGGACAAATTTTTCGCTAAAAGCGTAAAGCATGGAGAAGGTGAGTGAACCCTGGTGGTAAGCGCGGTAAACGGGATCGTTTTTGAAGTAACGCAGCGTGTCATGCATCCAGCCCATGTTCCACTTCAGGTCAAAGCCCAAGTTTTGTGGATTGTCGCCGGTGGGGTGGGTGACGCCCGGCCAGGAGGTGGATTCTTCAGCGATCGTGAGAGTATGCGGATAGAGAGCGTGGACGCGCTCGTTGAAGGTGCGCAAGAATTGCAGCGCTTCAATATTTTCTCGACCGCCGTACCGGTTGGGCAACCATTCGCCTTGCTCACGAGAGAAGTCCAGGTAGAGCATTGAGGCGACGGCATCAACGCGGAGGCCGTCAATGTGGTATTTGTCCAGCCAGAACAGCGCATTGCTGATGAGAAATTGGCGGACTTCGTTACGGCCGAAATTAAAAATGTATGTTCCCCAATCTGGGTGTGCACCTAGCCGTGGGTCCTCATGCTCGTATAGATGCGTGCCATCGAAAAAGCCCAGGCCATGCTGATCCATCGGGAAGTGTGCCGGTACCCAATCCAGAATAACGCCGATGTTGGCCTGATGGCAGGCATCGACAAAGGCCATGAAGTCATCGGGCGTGCCAAAGCGGCTGGTTGGCGCGAAATAGCCGGTGACCTGATAGCCCCAGGAACCATCAAAAGGATGCTCGGCCACGGGCAGCAGTTCGATGTGGGTATAGCCCATCTCTTTTACGTAGGGAATCAGCGTGTCGATTAGTTGGCGGTAGGTGAGCCATTCCCAGCCTTCGTTGAGCTTCCAGGAGCCAAGGTGCAATTCATAGATGGCAATCGGCCCGTTGAGTGCGTTGTATTGGTCCCGATTGCCCATCCAGGCATTATCCTGCCACTGGTGCTGGTAGATGTTCCACACCATGGAGGCGGTATCGGGCCGCATCTGGCTGGCAAAGGCGACCGGATCAGCCTTAGCCACGGTGTAATCTTTGTAGCTGGTTTTGATTTCGTACTTGTACAGTGCACCCTGGGCGAGGCCAGGAATGAAGATTTCCCACAAGCCGCTGCCGGGATGAAAGCGCATGGGATGGCGACGGCCGTCCCAATTATTAAAGTCACCGACCACACTGACGCGACGGCCGTTCGGTGCCCAAACCAAGAAGCGCACCCCGCTGATGCCGTTAACGGTCAAGAGATGAGCGCCCAGGTGATCGTATGCTTTCTCGTGCGTGCCTTCGGCCAGCAAATAGCGGTCTGTGTCTGACAGCGTGGAGCCAAACGTATAGGGGTCTTCGTATAGTAGTAGATCGCCACCATGTGTGTGCACCTGGAACTTGTATGGCGTGCCCAGGGCCACGTCGGGCAAAACAATCTCAAAAAAACCGTCCCAATGCTGGCGGGTGAGGGGGTGTGTCTGGCCCTGGATTTCCACCACCACGTGCTGCGCCTGCGGCAGAAACGCACGAATTGCCAGCCCGCCGTCTACTTCATGCGGTCCCAACACCGCAAACGGATTGCCGTGGTAACCGCCTACAATTGCTTCAATATCGCCGGTACTTACTGCTGTTTGTTTCTCTTCCTGAGACATATTCACTTCCTACGGTTTATGGAGAAAAATCAACTTGCAGCTATTGTACTCGATTCAATCCTTGGCCCAAAGTGTAGAAACAATAGGTATGTGTTGGGGAAAACGGCCGTTTCTATCAAAAACGGTTGTCAGCCTGTGGGGTAAGCAATTCTCGCTTTTCAACAAAAACCATCTACAATTTCGGCCAAATTTTGCAAGGAGATTTGGCGGTCTGCTGCCAGTTTGTCTTTTCCCACATGCCGCCAGGAAATAAATGACAAAACAACGTAAGCCTTTGCCACGATTGCTCGCCTGGTTGATTTTGCTTTTTCTGATTGCCGTGGTTGTCGTGGGGCCAGAGCTGTTTCCCGGCAACTCCAAGCTGTACGATGCGATTGAAGTAGGTGATGTTCAGGCGGCGCGGGCCATTCTGGAATCTGGCAATGACCCGGACAGTCGTTCACGCGGCTTTGATCCGACTGAGACGGAACGATACAAGTACACGCCGCTGGAGTACGCGCTGCGCTACAACGAACCTGAGATCGCTTACCTGCTGATTGATGCTGGCGCTGACCCCAACCAACGCACCCTTGAGAAGGTGCCGGTGCTGATTGAAGCGGTGAATGCGGGCATGGTAGATGTGGTGAGAATTCTGATTGAAAAAGGGGCAGATGTGGCAGCGGCGAGCAATTTAGGCGAAACGCCGCTGCACTTTGGTGGCACCATCAGCGGACAGTACAAAGATTTCTTGGACCCGGAAATTATCGCTATGCTTGAGGAAGCGGGGGCTAAGTAGGCAAGAAACGGCCGTTTTCCTCACAAAGTTGCTGGTGTGGTAAACGTCTGCACCTGCATCTCGCCGTAGTCGGGGATAAGCTCGGTGCGGTCTGTGAAACGGCCGTTTGTGTACCCACCAATCACCGTGCGCCAAAACTGCTGCGCGGGACGGTTTTCCAACAGCTGGCGCACCTGCCAGTTGCCCGGAAAGCGGTCAAAGACGGTGTGCGCTACCCGCTGGCCCAAACCGTGACGGCGAAACTTGCGCAGGATGAAAAATTCGCCGATGTCGTTGAGCTGCACGCCGTCTTTGTTGAACAACCGCACCAGACAAAAGCCCGCAATCTCGCCATCGACCATAATTTTGTAGCCTCGGCCCGTCCAGCCCTCGGCCCACAGCGCATCAGGATTGTCTGGTATTCGGCCAAAGTAGTAGGGCTGATCATCCACGCCGCCAAAAAGGCCAGTTTCCGGGCAAGCCCAGCCCATAAATTCCGACATATCGTAGACGTAAAAGCGAATCAGGTTTTGGATGAGCGTATAATCACGCTCGGTCAGGCCAATGAGGGTAAAATTCAAGGCATGCCTCCTTCGGGTAAGGTATGATACGCGGTAACAATTTAACACATTTGTAGGTGAGGGACAGGCGGGCCATGATCCTGGCCTTACAAAAAGCCTTGTTCCCGCCTGTCTCGCCCCAAACGGCCGTTTACCAAACAGGGCGAGACGGCGCGGAGAGAAAGAACTATTCCGCGCCATCCCGCCCCTACGGCATTTTGGATTACAGAGAGGAAAAACATGGACCGCAATCGTCAGGAAATTATTCGTCAATGCACCCGTTTTGTGGGAGGCCATTACCCGGTGACGCCGCAGCAAATGCTGGCTGAGCTGGCCGCCTTCACACCGCCAGAGACCGCCACGGATCATTACGGCAGCGGCGAGCTGATGGCCAATTTTGAAGCAGAGATAGCGCAACTGCTGGGGAAGGAAACGGCCGTTTTCATGCCCTCTGGCACCATGGCACAACAAATCGCCCTGCGCATCCACGCCAACCGCAGCGGCAACAAGACGGTGGCCTTCCACCCGACCTGCCACCTGGAACTGCACGAGCAGTCTGCCTACCGTGAGCTGCACCAGCTCAGCGGCGTGCTGGTGGGCAATCCCGATTATTTGCTGACCCTGGACGACCTGAAGGCGGTCAAAGTGCCGATTGGGACCTTGCTCATTGAGCTGCCCCAGCGGGAAATTGGCGGCATGCTGCCCAGCTGGGATGACCTGACGGAGTTGGTGGCCTACGCGCGAGGGCAGGGGATGGCGGTGCATTTGGATGGGGCCCGTTTGTGGGAATGCCAGCCGTTTTATAAACGGCCGTACACCGAAATTTGCGCGTTGTTCGATTCCGTCTACGTCTCGTTTTACAAAACGCTCAATGGCATCACCGGGGCGATGCTGTTGGGGGAAGCGTCGCTGATTGACGAAGCGAAGGTGTGGCAGCGCCGCCACGGGGGGAATCTGTACCGCATGTATCCGTTTGTGTTGTCGGCCAAGCTGGGGCTGGACCAACATTTGCCACAGATGCAGGCGTATTACGACAAAACGGTGGAGATTGCGGCGGCCATCTCCCAAATTGAGGGGATCGAACTCAAGCCGACGGTGCCGCAGTGCAACCGGCTGTTTGTCTACTTTCGGCGCGACAGCCAGCGGCTGAACGATGCCGTGCTGGACATTGCCCGCGAAACCCAAACGCTGCTGTTCCACGGCAGCCAGCCCAGCCCGATACCCGCCTACGCCATGACCGAACTGTGGTTTGGCAACGCCGCCCTGGACTTCGCTACTGAGGAGATTTCCGATCTGTTTGCCGAACTTATGCGTCGTTCCTTCAGCCAGAATTTCGCATAGGGCAGGGTTTTTGTTGTTGCACCTTATTGACCACTAATTGCTTATATTGTAAAGTTTTTATTATCTCGTAGCTAAGGCAAATAGGGGCAAAAAATGGATAATAAAATCGAAGTTATGTGGAGAACATATTCCTCGATAAACGATTGGATACAGTCCTCAAATACTAAAGCAGAAATTGTTCTTGGTATCCATGGAATCATGATCACGGTATTCCTTACCTCCAACTTATTTGAGTTACAAAAGTATCTTCTTGCACACAAAGTTATTTTGGGCTTTGTAATTTTGATGGTGGCAACAAGTGCGATATCTATTGCCTATGCTTTTTTCTGTATTACACCTAGATTAGAAGTTGGGGCACCGCAATCTTTAATCTATTTTTCTCACATATCGAAAAACTATTCTCATGCCCCAAGCTATGAACGTGCGGTACGTGATAATTTGAGCGATCAGAACCAACTTCTTAGAGAGATTTCATCTCAGGTATGGGCAAACGCCGTGGTTGCTGATAGGAAATTCAAATACATATCTTTGTCGATTCGGTTTTTAGCTATAAATGTCATTTTGGGAATTTTCGCAATCATTTCGGTTCTTTTTATTTAATAGGATTTCACCTTATGCAAAGCCAATATAAACCATATGACTATCTTGAGAGTTTTTCCCGTATAGACGAGATTTTATCGGCAAATTCTGCCTCGTTTGAGGAACTGAATTCAATACCCTCGCGTGAAAAGCTAACTTTTACCAATGGCTATTACGTTATGTGCTCGGCTGTTTGGGTAGATATTCGCGATTCTTCATCTTTGCCTGATTATCATAAGAGGCCAACATTGGCAAAACTTTATCGTGCATACTTATCGGAAGTAGTTGCAATTATTAATGGCAATATTGACTGCGCCGAAATCAATATCATAGGTGATGGTGTATCAGCAATTTTCGATACTAAATACAAAGCAGACATTGAAAGCGTGTTCAGGGTTGGATACGAGATTGTCTCGCTGAATAGAGTCCTAAATTACAAGCTTCGTAAGCGAGATATTCGAGAAATAAAAATTGGTGTTGGAATGTCTTATGGAAGGGCTCTAATGGTAAAAGCTGGCTATAAGGGCAGCAAAATAAACGATGTTGTCTGGATGGGTGATGTGCTCAATTCAGCAGCAAAACTCTCAAATTTTGCAAATAAAACATTTAGTGATGGGCCAATCATGGTTTCGGAATCGATTTATATGAATCTAGATGAGCACAGTCAAAGTTTCCTTAAATACAACTATACCAGGCAATGCTATCACGGGAATGTGATTCATACCGGTATGGAGGAATGGTATCAGGCTAATTGTATAGACTAACATACTCCTGATAATGTTTATTAATACGAGTATGTGGTATAATACACGGCATGACGCAGAAACACAACAAAACCCTCCCCTGCTCCGACCGGGACATTCCCAATGAGCACCCATTTCCCCAACTGACGCTTTTCCTGCGCGAGGTTGGCCTTAACAGCGAACGCACCGAGCGCGCGTACCGCGCCGGACTGCGCGCCTTCGCCGATTGGCTGCAAACCCACGGGCCGCACCACAACCTGGAAGATGCCTGGCCGCTCGACCCCACACCGCTGCAAACGGCCGATGTGCTGTCGTTTCGCAGCTGGCTGCTGGCAAATCGGGCCATGGCCACTACCACCACGTACATTGCGGCCGTTCTCAACTATCTTCACTTTTTAGACGGCATCGATCAGCTCCCCCCAGGCATTCAGCTGGGCAAACTGGCGCAGCAGCGCAGACAGCGGCGCGTGGAGCGCAACCAAGCCGCTTCTGTTGTCGATTTGGACGAGGCGCGGCAGCAAATGCCGCAGGTGGTCGGCTACTACAATCAGCTCCCCCTGCCCTCACCGGACGTGCCTTACAATCGCCGCCTCTCGCTGCTGCGCGACCGGGCACTGGTGACGCTGCTTTACTCCACAGCTGCACGTCTATCCGAAATTTTAGCGCTGAACCGGACTCAGGTGGGCAACGGCCGTTCCCAAACCGCCACCATCATCGGCAAAGGCCAGCGCCCACGCACGCTGCACATCATGCCCTACGCCCAGGAAGCGCTTCAAGCGTACCTGCGCGAGCGCACCGACAGCAATCCGGCGCTGTTTGTCTCCCACAGCCGCAACGCCCACGGCGCGCGGCTCACGCAATCTGGGGCGCACAACGTCGTCAAAAAGGCGGTCAAGGCGCTGCGGTTGGAGCCATCGCTCTCCGCCCACGACTTCCGCCATTACCGCGCCACCCAACTGCTGCGTGACGGCATGCCGCTGGAAGTAGTGCAAGAACTGCTCGGCCACGCCGACGTCTCCACCACCCGCTCCATTTATGCCCCGGTTCTGGGGGTACAGCTGGTGCGTGAGTGGCTGGACAATGTGGATCAGCCGCCGCAAGAAGTCATTGGTAATTGAGTAATTTGTGGGCAAAATTACCCAATTACTCAATTACCTAATTACCAACTTTCCCTGGTGACAATGAACTTGGCCTTTTGTGACGTTTGTTACTACGGCCGTTTACCCCCCAAAACTATACTCGGTGCGATATAATCAATTGACAGCCGCAAATCAAGACCACAGCAGGGACTCTTGCTGTGGCTCACTTTTTTTAAGGAGCATGTGATGGATTTTGGCGTACCACGAGAAGTCCGCGATTTGGAATCGCGGGTGGGACTTTCACCTGCCGGGGTGTTTACCCTGGCACGGGCGGGCCATACCGTCTACATTGAAACCGGCGCGGGACTCGGCGCTGGTTTTTCAGATGAGAATTACCGCGATGCCGGGGGCCAAATTGTCTACTCGGCCCAAGAAGCGTATGGCCGTGCCGATGTGGTGGTTAAAGTCACCCGCCCCACCGCCGCCGAACACGCCCTCTTTCGCCCCGGCCAGACAATCTTTTCTTTCCTCCACCTGCCCGTATCCTCGCCAGACTTGCTAGAAGCACTCACCGAACGAGAAATTACGGCCGTTTCCTACGAACTCATCGAAGAAACTGACGGCACCCGCCCCGTGCTGCTGCCTGCCAGCATTGTGGCCGGGCGGATGGCCCCCATCGTCGCTGGGCGGTTGCTGCGCAGCGACTACAACGGACGCGGCATCTTGCTCAGCGGGCTGCCCGGCGTCCCGGCTGCGGCTGTAGTCATTGTCGGTGGTGGCACGCTGGGCTCCAACGCCGCCCGCGCCTTTGTTGGCGTCGGTGCGGAGGTGACGGTGCTGGATCAAGACCCGCGCAAGCTGCAAAACCTGTACGACACGCTCAACGGCCGTGTCACCACTATGTTTGCCAACGAGCTCAACCTCAAACGTGCCGCCACATTTGCCGATGTGCTGATTGGCGCTGTGTCCAAAACGGGTCGCCGCGCCCCCATCGTGGTTAGCCGCGAAATGGTTAAACAAATGCGGCGCGGCTCGGTGATTATCGACTATGCCATTGACGAAGGGGGCTGTGTGGAAACCAGCCGCCCAACGACGCTGCGCAACACCACGTACGTGGCCGAGGGCATCATTCATCACTGCGTGCCCAACATGACCGCCGCCTACGGCCGTACCACCACCTATGCCATTACCAATGCCGCCCTCCCCTACCTGCTGGCCGTCGGCGACGCCGACATTTTGACTGCCAGCGAGCAGTTACCGGCCTTAAAACGAGGCATTACCCTGGTAAACGGCCGTTTGGTGCATCAGGAAGTGGCTCAAGCGTTGGGCCAATCAATCTAAACAACAATGGGTCCAATCTTGTTGCATATTAAGAATTAAACCGAGTAACGAACTTGTCATTCCGAACGGAGTCTTCGGAGTGAGGAATCTTTCAAGTTGGCCAAGCGTGAAAGATTCCTCGGAGGACCTCGGAATGACATCTTACCCTACTAATTTTTTAAAGAGTAAGAAGATTGGCCTAATATAACCTAAATACCAAGAGACTACGCATGAATTGGGAAAATATCTATCGTCGTAAAGTTACCGATGTTTCGACCGCTTTAAGCCATATTAAATCAGGAAATCGCCTCTACGTCGGCGGTGGCGCGGGCGTCCCCGTCCAGCTAACCCAGGGACTCACCCAAAAAGCGCCCGAACTGCGTGATGTGGAGCTTACCCACATCCTTACGTTTGCCGAAGCGCCCTACGTCGCCCCCGAATACAGCGACAGCTTCCGCGTCAATGCCCTGTTCATCGGCGCCAACGTGCGCAAAGCCGTTGCCGATGGCCGCGCCGACTTTACCCCCATCTTCCTGTCCGAAATTCCGGGCCTGTTTCGCAATGGCATTTTACCTATCGACGTGGCCCTCATTTCTGTATCGCCACCCGATGAGCACGGCTTTTGCAGCTTTGGCGTGGAAGTGGGCACCACCAAACCCGCCGCCGAATCAGCCAAAATCATCATTGCCGAAGTGAATCAGCAAATGCCCCGCACCCACGGTGACAGCTTCATCCACGTCAGCCGCCTGCACCACATTATCGAAGTGAATTACCCGCTGCCAGAATCGCCACAAGGCGGCAGTTCCGATGAGCATTTAAAGATTGGCGAGTTCATCGCCGAAATGATCCCCAACGGGGCGACGCTGCAAATGGGCATCGGCAGCATTCCCGATGCCGTGCTGCGCTGCCTGGGCAATCACAAAGATTTAGGCATCCACACCGAGCTGTTTTCCGATGGCGTCATCGAGATGGTGGAAAATGGGGTCATCACCTGCGCCCAGAAAACGTTCCATCCGGGCAAAATTGTGGCTGGTTTCCTCTTTGGCACGCAGGGGCTGTACGACTTCATCGACAATAACCCAATGATCGAAATGCACCCCACCGACTACGTCAACGACCCGTTCAACATCGCCCAAAACGAGAAGATGGTGGCCATCAACGCCGCGTTGCAAATTGATCTCACCGGCCAGGTGTGCGCCGATTCCATTGGGCCGCGCTTTTACAGCGGCGTGGGCGGCCAACTAGACTTTATTCGCGGCGCGGCCCGCTCCAAAGGCGGCCTGCCGATCATCGCCTGCCTCTCCACGGCGCAGGGCGGTAAGGTCAGCCGCATCGTGCCCATGCTGAACCAGGGTGCGGGCGTTGTCACCACACGCAACGATGTGCATTACGTGGTGACGGAATACGGGGTGGCCAATTTATACGGCCGTACCATCCGCGAACGCGCCCAGGCGTTGATCAGTATTTCTGCGCCAGAATTCAGGGATGAGCTGACGGCAGCGGCCCAGAAGCTGGGCTACTTTTAAGCGCAATATAAAAAGTTGTGGGCTGCTCTGGGCTGCTTTCTACCCAGATACGGCCGTTGTGCAGCAGCACCAAACGCCGGGCAATTGCCAAACCCAAACCGGAGCCGCCGCTTTCTCGGCTGCGGGACGGATCGGCGCGGTAAAACCGCTCAAACACGTGCGGCAGCGCCTCTGCCGATATGCCCGGACCGTTGTCAGACACCCAGAAAACAATTTCTGACCCACTTTCCTTGGCCCCAACAAGCACCTGCCCCCCCGTCGGCGCGTAGCGCAGAGCGTTGCTGATCAGGTTGTTCATCACTTGCGCCAGCCGCCCCTGATCGGCCTGGATGTTTGGCAGGGTGCCGGGAACCTCTGCAAGCAGGTTGATTTGTTTTGCCTGAGCGTTCACTTGCCAAACCTGAACGAGGTGCAGTAAGAATGCCACCGGATCGATCAGTTCCGGCTCCAAACGCAGACCACCCGTATCAGCCAGTGACAGCAATCGGAGATCATCAATCAGTCGAGCTAACGTTGCAATTTCGGTGTGCAGGGAAACGGCCGTTTCCTTCTGCGGCTGCAATCCATCTTCCAGCGCTTCCACATTGAGCTGCATGATAGACAGCGGCGTACGCAGCTCATGGGCAATATCAGCCACCAATTGCCGACGCAGCTGCTTCTGTTTTTCCAAAGCATCGGCCATGTCATTAAAACTCTGTGTTAGCTCGCCAATTTCATCCGTGCCAGAAACAGTTAAGGGAACCATGGCCGCGCCAGTAGATAACACGCGGGCGGCGCTGTTCAATTGGCGCACCGGTTGGGCTATGCGCCGCGTTAAAAACATGCTTGCCAAAAGTGCGATGGCCGCCGCCAGTCCCCCACCCCACATAATGGTGCGCACAAACCCATTGCGCAGCAATCCAACAAACTCCGGTGTGATCCCCGAAACAAAGACAAGCTGGCCAATGACGGCCGTTTCCTGTTCCAGAAGAACAGCTTGTGTCTCAAATTCGGTTGGCAAGCGCTGGCCCACTGTCAACAGTTTTCCGCTGTCGGCCACAACCCGATTTGTCGCATCTGTGATGATGATGCGGTTGGTGATCAATGTCTCGCTCCAGTTTACATTGCGCAGAAAGCCAACTTTTGGTTCAAATGCCAGATTCTCCGGCAGTGGCTGATTAAATTGTTCAACAAGGGTTTGAGCCTGATCCCACGAACCAGCCAGTTCATAATAGCTAACAAAAAGCGGCGCAAGCTGTAAGGCTTGCCGTTGGCTCATTTGCGCGGCGATCTCGTTAATGCGGTGAAAGGGTATTTGCTGCACAATGAAACTGAGGACACCAATGCTGATGAGAATGACAATCAGAAAGCTGCGCAGCAGTTGTCCGCCGATGCCACCAAAAATTCGTTTAAACATAGCGATACCCCACGCCAAAAACAGTTTGGATACGCTGCGGATTGGCTGGATCGGTTTCGATCTTGCGCCGTAACTGGCGAATGTACACGTCTACGCTGCGCTCCAGGCCTTCATAATCATGCCCCAGCGCCAGTTCGATTAATTGCGCCCGACTTAACACTCGCCCTCTGTTTTCCAACAGCGCCACTAGAACAGCAAATTGATTTGGCGTCAGATCAAGGGCAGCGCCGCCCAAAGAGACGTGATGCGCGTCTACTTCTACCAGCAAATCGCCATCCTGGATAGTCTGCGGGGCCTCCGCATACCGATCCAGACGGCGAAAAAGAGCCCGGGCGCGGGCAACCAGTTCCCTGGGGCTAAACGGTTTCGTAACGTAATCGTCTGCGCCTAGTTCCAGCCCAATAAGGCGGTCAGTTTCTTCCACTCGGGCCGTGAGCATGATGATAGGCACCTGGGCGACAACGGCCGTTTTATCGCCACGAATCGCCCGGCACACATCCAACCCATCTAACCCCGGCAAGTTGAGGTCAAGAATAACCAGGTCCGGTGTTTTAGTTTGTGCCAGCATTAAGCCGGTTTTGCCATCCGCCGCTAACAGCGTGGCAAAACCGGCCTGCTCAAAATAAGTTTGCACCCATTGCGCAATTTTGTGTTCATCTTCGATGATAAGTACGGTTCGTGTCATAAGTCTTTAATTTCCCGGAAACTCCAAGTTTCCGGGAAATTATGAGGGAGTTTCTAGGCAACACCCACAATTACGGTCATAAACCCTTCGCCGACAGTAATGGATTGTAAACCAACACCAGGCGGCAGCTGCCCAAGGGCCTGGCTGAGGGCGTCGTTTAGCGCCTGTTCCGCTGGTTGCCACACCAAGGGCGGCACGTTCACGCCGCCAGCAGTGGCGCTAATGACTTCAAATTGCAAAATACCACTGTTCACATACGGCCGAAAAACCACTTCCATATAGCCTGTGTCTGGCACTGTGCCGCCAACGATGATAGTCCCCCCAGTGAAGCGCACCGTGAACTCTTGAACTTTTACCGCCCGGCCTCTTAATGTCGTGGCAGTTTGCACCTGGCTAATGGCCACATTTAATTCTGCTTCGGTGATGGTAATTTCGGCCGTGCCGCTGCCGTCTAGCTGTACAGTGGCAAATTTTTCGCCCATTGTAGCCCCTTGCCCGCCAGAAGTGGTGATGGTATTGGTGACTGCCTCTTGTGCCGGCTGCGCCGCTTGTGAAATACGGCCGCTTCCAACAGCGCTATTCCCAGCGGCACGGCCACCACAGGCCGATAGGGCCATTACCATGAGCATTAATAAAAACGAGATGAGCATATTTTTTCTTACTGTCATTATATCTTTCCTTTATTGGTGTTAAGTGTCGTGTCAATTTGGAGAGTGGAGATGACAGGTTATCAAATCCATTATCGCCACTCTCTATTTCTGATGCTTACCGGTTAACACTGGTTGGGGTCATATTGGAACAGGGACCCGTGGTGTAGATGAATCTGGAAACGGCCGTATGCAACCCCGCGCTAATCCGATCTGCCTGTTCTGGGGTTAGCAAACCACTGGCCACAGCCTGATCCAGCCGCTCCTGAATGCCAGCCAGCAGCGCATCTACCAGCCCATCCACGTCTGCACCATGAGCGTCGGCCACATCACCCAACGAATCGCCAGCCAGCAGCGCCTCGGCCATCTCTTCTACGCTCATGTCCAGGTAAGAAGCGGCCGTATCCCGCCACAGCCCCCAAATGCGGCCGCCATTACCACCCTGCCCCCAGTAGGGACCGCCACCATTTGTCACCAGAAAATTGACCGTTTGAGGCACGAGTAGTTTCAGCGTATCGCCCAGATCTTCACTGATAACACCGTCAGCAACAGCCTGGTCGATGCGCTCATTGCGCTGCAAGACCAGCTCAGCTTGCAAGGCAAGCAACTGCCGTTGGGTTGGCGCCAGCTCGGCCAGGGTCGCCCCATGCTGTAAACCGGTCACTACATCGTCAGTCGTCATGCCGTATGCTTCTGCGACCGTAGTGTTAATGGCCGCATCCCAATTACTCTGGCAGCCGGGATTGTTTGGTGTGGTAAACGGCCGTATTGGAACTCCTTCTGCCAGTGCGAGTGGCACACCAATGCCTGCCGCCAATACTGTTACAATCAAAAATGCCGCCAAAAATTGTAGATATCGTTTTTTTATCATTGTTTGTCCTTATTGCTTTAAAAGTTTTGTTTATGTGACAGCCACATCCAAAAATTTAGCAGCAAGATGTTAAGAAGTTGCGACAAAGTCTGGAGGTTTTAACGACATCACAAGCAGCGCGGGGATTTGGCTGAAAGGGCCAAAACAAAAAGGCCAGCCAGAATTACTTCTAAATTCTGACTGGCCATGCTTAGAGATGATAATTTTGAATTATGCAGGCGTGCTTACCGGAACGGCCGTTTTCACTAATCCCTCAGGCATTTGACTAAGCTAAACCCAGCACCACACCTAAAATCAGAAACAAGAAGAGTACAGTTTGCCCTGAATGCAGGATAATGGGAAACCAATTGGATCGAAAGTATTTACCCGTAAAAGCAAAACCTAGATCGGGTAACAAACCTCCCAGCCATACCCACGGCTCGTGAATGTGGTAGAGGGTAAACAGAACCCCATTGGCCACCCAATCCCATTTTCCAAAAACGCCATTCATCTTGGGTAGTAACACACCGCGGTAGAGAAATTCCTCGCCAAGGACCGTGTTAAAGATGCCCAGGGCCAGGAACCACCAGAACAAATACCAGGCTCCCTTATACTCTGGCAGCTTATCGGGAGTAAACAAAGCCGAGGCATCAAAACCTGCTGGAGCAGCAAGGAAGGGCAATAACCGCGTCCACAGTTCGGTTAAGGGAGTGATGGCCAGCATTTGGAAAACGGCATACACCAAAATAAGCGGTATCAACCACCACCACAGTCGCTTGTTCGTTTCGCCGGTTTTCTGAGAAACCGGGTGATTAAGCCAGAAACGCTTGCCGATAGTACGAAAGCGGATATTGCCTTCTTCCCGGTAAAGAATGATTAGCGAAAGCACAAATTGCCAGATTAACCCGAAAGTAAACAGCTGAATCCGTAGTAGTCCGCTTTCCGCTGGGGAGCGTCCCTCGCTTAAGGCAGGGTAAACGCCCCACCCCAGCACCCACATTGGGATGCCCCCCAATGCCCAAATAGTTAGAATTTGCCACAGGGTATATTGTTTTGTTTCTTCTATCATTTTCTCTCCGTTGCATCTTTACGTGATTGTTTCCAATTTATCAAAAGGCGCGGTGTGTTACCTATCCGCAAGCTAATGATTGGCTATAAATCGAAAAAGAATGGATACAAACGGAGAGCGCTATTTGGTAAAGGGAAGGATTATTCATCCCGTAGTAGTTCCACCGCCCGCAGCCGGTTCACCAGCGACGAAGCCCCCGCCACCGTGACCAACGCCGCCGCCAGCACCGAACCCACCACCATCCCCAGCGAACCAAACGGCACAAGGTAGGGCGGATCGAGGACGAACAACGGCCGTAACACATTGATCAGGTAATACGCCATCACCAGCCCCACCAACAAACCAACCACCGAACCAGCCACAGACGCCGTCAACGCTTCCGCGCCGATGAGCGCCCGAATCGTCGCTGGAGCCATCCCCTGCGCCCGCAGCGTTACATACTCGCGGCGGCGTTGCAGCAGCAGCCCGAAGACAAAAATCGCTACCGTCAACGCCCCCATTGCCAGCGAATAGCCGGAATCTAGCTGGAGCAGCCCGCCGATGTTCAACGCCGCAAGGCTCGATTGGTCCTTCGCCAACGCCGTCAGCCGCGTGTCGATCTGCAACGAATTGCCATCTGGCTGGCTGCGCAGCGCGGCCAATGCCTGCGCCAAGGTCGCCTCAGACGCATCGCTGGTTTGCACCAGGAAAAAGGCGGGCCTGGCGGAAGCAATCGTGCCTTCGTATTGACTGATGTCCATCAGCGCGTCCGCGCCGTCTGGGAAGCCGGGCAGACGCTCAAACAAGCCGACCAGCTCCATCTCAATCTCGGTTTGCTCAGAACTGCCCCGCGCCAACAAAACCCGCAGCGTGTCGCCCACCTCGGCTTGCAAAAAGGCGGCCATGTCAACGCTGACCAGCACGGCGTTGGGGTTTTTGGCGATGAGGGTCAGATTGTCAGCCGCGCCACCCATCGGGAAATGCGTATCATCCAACGGCGCGACCTGAGCGTAAGCCATTGGGTCCAGCGCCGCCATATTGGCCACCTCCGAGGTGCGGTTAGAGCGCAGGATGACGTTATGCACGCCATACACCACGGGCGCGACCCCGGCCACGCCATCCACCATAAACGCGGAGGCATCGGTTGAGCGGTAGGATTGCTCGCTGGCCGGACTGGGCGCGATTTTGAGGTCGGAGCCGACGGTATACCGCGCATCGGCCGCTTTTGCGCCATCGTAGGAGGCGGTGAAGATGGAGAGACTGGTGCCCAGGGCAATCACCATGCCCAAAATGATGGCCACATCCACCAGCGACCAGGCGCGCCGCTTGAGGCTCATGCGGTAGAGCAAGGCCAGCGGGCGTGAAAACCCCGCCGCCGTCATCTCCCGCACATGAGTCAAAATCCAGCCAAACAGCCGCCCGCCCAGCAGCGACCCGGCCACCCACGCCCCAATCGGCAGCAGCAGCAGCGCCAGCGGCAGTTCGACGGCGCGTCCCGCATACACGGAGCCTGGCGTCCCCTCAAACCCTTTGGTCAAGATGACGATGAGGGTGGCGATGGCAACGGCCGTCATCCCCCACACATCCAGCCGATACCGCCGCCACGCCGGAGGCTGCGTCCACAGCCGCGCCTTTTCCTCGTTGATTTCCCGATCAATGAAGCTGCGCCCCGTAGCGTACAGCGCCCCGCCCGTTGCCAGCAGTCCCGCCACCGTGCCCAACACCGCCGACGTCACCAGACTAATCAGCGCCGCCCGCAGCAGCGTGCTTTGGCCAATAACGCCAACGGCCGTTCCATACCCCAAGGCCACGCCCACCGTCGCGCCAACGGCCGTAATCAAACTCACCCGCAGCGCCAACATCGTCAGCAAATGGCGGCGGCTGGCCCCGCGAATGCGCAACGTCGCCTGCTCGCGCCGCTGTGCGCCTGCCAGCACCAATCCGGCATAGGCCGCCAGCGTCGCCGCCAAAATCGCGCCCGGCACGCCCAAAAAGACAAACATGAGCTTGGCCACGGCAGCATCGTCCCGGGCCACCGTCAGCGTGTTGGAGATGTTGTCCAGCAGAAAGTCTTGCTCACCCGCAACGGCCGTTACCGCGTCGGCGATTTGCTGTGTTTGTGCCAGCGCCACGCTCGGCTCCGCGTCCAGCAGTTCGCGGTCCACACCGATGTCAATCTCACGCACGGGCGGCGTCTTCACCCGGTCGCCTCGGCTGGTGGCGGCTCGCTCAAAGGCAGGCACCACCAGATTGGCAAACGTGGCCGAATCGACAATGACCGCATTGGGCACGTAGATGAACGTCTCCAAATCGGCCCCGCGACGGCTGGCAAACAGCGACCGTGCCTGTGTCAAATCAGCAATGCCGCTGACCCGCAAATCCAACTGCGAATCGTCGGGCAAAGCCAGCGTCACCATATCGCCCACGCCCACGCCGAGGGCATGGGCCGCCTCGGCGCTGATCATCGCCTCGCCCACGCGCTGCCCGCCGTCGGCAATCTGAATCGTGCCGTCGTGGGCGGTGTACGCTGCGTCGAAGCCGAAAATACGCACCAGGCCGTCCACCGGCTGATTGGCGGCCAACGCGCCGGGGGCTAAATCGGCAAAGGAGAGCGGCTCGGCAAAGATAACGCCATCCAGCGCCTGAATCTGCTCGGCCAGTTCGACGAGGCTCAGCGGCTCGGCGGCGTTGGCGGTGACGGGCGTCACAATTTCGCGGGTGGAAAAGGTGGCGGCAAAATCCTGCGCGGAGACGGTGCCAGTGGTTGAGGCGGTGACTTGATAGGTGAGATGAACGGCCGTTCCTGCCGCCACCGTCCCCACATTTAACCCTCCCTGCGTCAGCCCGCTGGCAAATGGATTCTCCGCGCCATCTGCCACAGGTTCGCCATCGCGCCGCGCCGAATCGGCCACATACGTCAGCCCGGCGGCGGGAATGGAACGCACGACCACCTCGTTGGCGGGCGTGTCGCCTTGATTAGCGAATGCCATCGTGACCTGAACAACGTCACCCAGCGCAACTGGACCGGCGGGTGCAACCTCTAAACTCAGCTGCACATCGCCAGCCACAGGCGCAGAGAGGACGCGTTGCATGTCAATTGGCAGCGGCGCGACGGCGTTTTGGGTCATGGACGCCGACAAGCCATCGACAAAAAACAAAATGGCGCAAGATAGGCCCACGCCGAGTAAAACTCCGGCCACCGTGGACAAGGTGCGGCGGGGATTGCGGACTAGATCAGCCCAGACGTATCTGAAAAACATAGTTGCCTCTTTCAGTAATCGGTATTCGATAGTCAGTGATCGGTGAGCGGTTTTACCGATTACCGTTCACCGATAAGCGGTCACCGTCAATTTTCCCATCACACATTGTCACCAGCCGCCCCATGCTTTGGGCCACGACTGGATCGTGCGTGACGATGACCAGAGTGGAGTTGAGTTGTTGATGGGCGTCGAGGAGGAGTTGGATGACGGAAACGGCCGTATCCTCATCCAGCGCCCCAGTTGGCTCATCGGCCAAAATGACGGCTGGTTTATGAATGATGGCGCGGGCAATCGCTGCCCGCTGCCGCTGACCGCCAGAAAGCTGGTCGGGCAGTCGCCCCCCCAGCCCGCCGATGCCCAACTGGTCGAGCAAATCGGCAATGCGCTGTTCGGCGTTGTCCGTGTCCTGACAAAGTGCGAGTTGCAAATGGATGTTCTCGGCAACGGTCAAAAATGGCAGCAAGTTGTCGGCCTGGTACACCACGCCAATGGCATTTTTGCGGAACGCTACCCGCCGCGTTTCATTCAGCGCCGTCAGGTCGGTGTCGCCGATGGTGATCGCGCCGGAGGTGGGTTGCGCCAATCCGGCCAACACGCCCAGCAGCGTGGATTTGCCGCAGCCGCTTGGCCCCATGATCGCCACGCTGGAGCCACCCTCTACACAAAATTCAGGACAATCTAAGGCGCGGAACAGGCCAACGGCCGTATCGTATTCCACCAGCACATCCTTCACATGAATGTCATTCCCGCGAAGGCGGGAATCCATGTTTGTAGATTCCCGCCTTCGCGGGAATGACAACGGCATGGTCGAAATGTTATTGTTTTTCATCGCGCCACCACCTGCCGGTTGTGCAACTTTAGCCGCACGTCAGCCTGATCGGCCAGCGCCAAATCGTGTGTCACAAAAATGACGGCCATGTCCGAATGGAACACATCACCGACGACAGATTCGGCCGTGGTGGCGTCCAGTTGGGCCACCATCTCATCGGCCAGCAGCAAGCGCGGCTTGTTGGCCAAGGCCACCGCCAGCGAAACCCGCTGCGCCTCACCGCCCGAAATTTGGCGCGGCAGATGGGAGGCGCGGTGCGCCACGCCCATCCGTTTGAGCAACTCGCGGGCTTGCGAAGACCGTACCCGCTGCCCGCCAAAGCCCAACGCCAGTTCCACATTTTCTAGCGCCGTCAGGAATGGAATCAGGTTTTCCGACTGGAGGGCGATGCCGATGCGTTGGGCACGTAGTTCGGCACGTGCCTCATCGCTAAGATCGTGTAAGGCCGTTCCCTCTAATTCCACTGTGCCGCCGTCGGGGCGCAGCAGCCCGGCGATGAGGGAAAGCAGCGTGGATTTGCCACTGCCCGATGGCCCTACCAGGCTCACCTTTTGCCCCGGTTTGACGGTGAGATTGACATCTTGCAAAACGGGATTCACGCCTGTGGCGGATTGGTAACTTTTAGAGACGCCTTTGAGCTGGATAATAGGCGCTGTCATGGCATCCGCTCCGCTGCGGGGACAGACTCATCATAGATTTTTGGCGCGACTTCGCGGGCGTGCACTTCCAAATCCAGCACCACCTGGCTGGCTTCGGCCAACCCTTCCGGCCCTAATTCCACCAGATTGATTAGCTCAAAGTTGTCCTGGTGCAGGCTTTCATCTTGTGCTTCGTTGAGGATGACGCCGACGCCGGGCGCGTAATATTTGATTTCGTTGTCAACTGCGCCGATTTCGCCCTCGCGGATGGCCCACACGTTGTCGAAGGTGCCAAAGGCCACGGTGACGGTTTCGCCAATCGCCACCGGCTCGGCCACAGACGGGTCTTCGTCAGGCCCGGAGGTGCCGATGTACCAGCGCGGCGTTTCCATGGTGACGGTAGCGGGCATGAGGATGCCCGGTTCGCCGCCGCTTTTTGCCCCCAGCCAGACGCTGTTGACATTGGTGAACTGGCCGCCTTCGTAATCTTCGGTGTAGCCACCCAAAATCCAGACGTTGCCATCTTTGTCGAGGGCCATGTAATCGAAGCCGATTTGGGCAATCTCACCTGAGTCGGTGGATTGGTCGAGCATGGCCACGGCGGGCACGCCGTCTATGATGCGGATGACGTCGGTCATGGTGGTGATGATTTGATGGGGCACTTCGCGCGAGCCCACTTCGGTGGTGCCGCCGCGAATCCACTGCATACCGGGCTTGAGCGGATGGTAGGGGTTACTGCTGGTGGTGGGGTCTACAAAATTGGCGGGATCAAACTCAACCTGGGTGGGTTCTGGCCCTTCATCCCCGCTTTGGCAGCCGATGAGCAGCCCGACGGTGAGCAGCAGAGCCAATAGAAGTAGGCGTAAGATACGGCCGTTTCCATACTGATTTTTTGCATTTGAAGTGAACATATAAATTACCTCGCATATCTAAAAATTGGTTTGCTGAAGGTAATGTAATGTTCAACTTTAAGAAAACGATGAAATGGGAGAATCTAAAATAGTGGGAGTTTGTTGGAGATCACCTGCAAACAAAAAGGCCAGCCAAGTGAATTTGGCTGGCCTTGCTTAGAGATAATATTTTTGAATTATGCAGGCACACTTACCGGAACGGCCGTACGGAAACCAGCGTGCAGCACATCCAAGTTGCCCTGCAAGAACTGCTTTTTGTTCTCGGGCAGGTGGTCGTGGAGAGCCTCTTCAACGGCCGTTACCGGCAAAACCAGATTGCGGGCCAGCATTGCGCCAATCATGGCCATGTTGAGCATCTTCACCGTGCCAAACTCGGCCGCCAGGTCGTTGGCCGGAATGGGAACAATGTCGATGTCGCTGCGTGGCGCTTCCACTTCCACAATGCTGCTGTTGACAATGAGCAGCCCACCGGGCTTGACCAGTGGTGCATACTTGGCATACGACGGCTGGTTAAACACCATCGCAATGTCTGGTTGGGCCACGATAGGTGCACCAACCGGTTCATGGCTGATGATCACCGTGCAGTTGGCCGTACCGCCGCGCATTTCGGGGCCATAAGAGGGAATCCAGGTGACAAAACGGCCGTTGTCCATCCCCGCATAGGCCAACAGCTGGCCCGCAAACAAAACACCCTGGCCACCAAAGCCAGAAATAATGATTGAAGTTTCCATTGTGTTAATCCTCATATCGTTTAGCTAGAACCCGAACGAATGATGTGCTCATCCACCATGGTTTTTACCAGATCGCGCCGATGTTTTTCTCGCAAAGATTGAGACAACACATCCGCACTTTGCCCAACAGGATCGTGGCTGTAATCAGCCTCAACCTTGGCATCTGGTTGTTCATACCAAACAGTGACGGAAAACATATCGTTCTGTGGAACTGCTACTTCGCTAACCTGAATGATGGTGTACTGTGTGCTCTGGGCGTCATTCAGAAAGGTGGCCAACTCGTTGCGGACCGCATTTTGCTGGGCCACAACATCTTGTGTTAGGTCAATCTGGCCGGAAAAAGTCTTGTAAACAATCATCCTTCACGCTCCTTCTCAAAAGCACCCAGCTACAGGTATCTCTCGATTGATGCTACACAGGAACCGGGTCTAGCACTTTCTCCAAAACGCGCCCCAAACGGCCGATTCCTTCCCAAATTTGCTCCGGTGAGGCGTTAGAGAAGTTAAGACGGAAGCTGTTGTGCTGCTGGTTGCTTTCTGGGTAGAAAGTCGCGCCGGGCACAAAAGCAACGTTATGGGCAATGGCTTCCTGGAGAACAGCCGTACTGTCTAATTCCTCTGGCAGCGTGACCCACAAGAAAAGGCCACCTTTGGGCTGGGTCCAGCGCACGCCGGGCGGGAATGATTCAGCCATAGCCGCCAGCATGATGTCGCGCCGTTCCCGGTAAACCTGCCGAATTTGCCGCACATGCTCGGTTAAGAAGCCATCTTTGGCCACTTCGTAGGCCACCATCTGCACAAAAGAACTGGTGTGCAAATCCATGCCTTGTTTAGCCATTACGCAATGCTGAATCACACTGGCCGGAGCCACAATCCAGCCAAGCCGCAAGCCAGGGGCCAACGTCTTGGAAAACGTGCTCATGTAAATGACGTTGCCCTTGAAGTAGCTGTGTGGTTCATCATGAGTGGTGTATTGACGGCCGTTTAACTTATCCGCATCCAGCACTACCAACGGCGGCAAATGCTCGCGCTCAAAACGCAGTTCACCGTACGGATCATCCTCGATAATCGGCACGCCATAATGATCAGCAATGTCGATCAGCGCCAAACGCCGTTCGTAAGACAGGGTTACACCGCCGGGATTCTGGAAGTTGGGCAGCACGTACATGAATTTTGGTCCACCGCACAGCGCTTCTTCCAATTTATCAACCCGCAGGCCGTCATCGTCGATTGGGACGGTGGTGAACTCGGCCTGGTAAGCCCGCCACGCTTGTAACGCGCCCAGGTAGGTTGGCTGCTCAGTCAGAATCAGATCGCCGGGGTTGATCAGCAGCTTGCCAATCAGGTCTAGTGCCTGCTGCGAGCCGCTGGTGATAAGCACATTGTCTACCGAGGCTTCAATGCCATAGCGCCCCATCTTTTCCACAATGAGTTCGCGCAGTGGCAAATAGCCTTCGGTGGTGCTGTACTGCAATGCCTGGCTGCCGTGCTGGCGCAAAACGCGGCTACTGGCCGCCTCAAACGCCTCCACGGGGAACATTTCGGGCGCAGGCAAGCCCCCGGCAAAGGAAATAATTTCTGGCTTCTGCGTTAGCTTAAGCAGTTCGCGAATCATTGAACTGCCCATGCGCTGCGTCCGTTGCGCATACCGATGATGCCAGGGGGTGCTCATTTTTTGGCTCCTTTACGGCCGTTTAGCCGCTCATCCACTTTGTAATCACCCAGCGGATAGAAGGGGACCATCTCACTTTCGACCCAGGCCAATGCTTCATTGGGGGTCATGCCCCAGTTGGTTGGGCAAGAGGAGAGCAGTTCGACCACGCTAAAGCCCAGATTGTCGATCTGCGCTTCAAAGGCGGTGCGAATAGCTTTCTTAGCTTGCAGCACGTGGCGGGCATCATGCAAACTGCGCCGGACACTGTAAACGGTACCTGGCAGTTGGGCTAGCAACTCAGCCATGTGGATGGGTTGTCCGGCCAGCTGGGCATCACGGCCAAAGGGGGACGAGGTGGTTTTTTGACCCAATAGGCTGGTTGGGGCCATCTGCCCACCCGTCATGCCGTAAATGGCGTTGTTAACAAAGATAACGGTGATTTTTTCGCCACGGGCCGCAGCATGAATAATTTCGGCCGTACCGATAGAGGCCAAATCGCCATCACCCTGGTAGGTAAAGACAATTTTGCCTGGATTGACGCGCTTGACGCCAGTGGCCATCGCGGGTGCACGCCCATGTGCCGCTTCACAAGCGTCCACATCAAAATAGTTATACGAAAAAACGGAACAACCTACGGATGACACCAGAATGGTATCTTCGCGGATATCGAGCTCGTCCAGCACTTCGGCCACGATGCGATGGGCGGTGCCATGTGTGCAGCCGGGGCAGTAGTGCGTAGAAACGTTACACAGGCTAGACGGCCGTTCGTAAGTAATTTTTTCTAAATGTTGAATGTTATTCTGCTGAAAAACAACTGTGTCCATGATTTGTTCTCCACCTTTCGCCTAAACGGCAACGGCTAACTGTTCTAGCAAAGCTTCTGCTTCGTGTTCCACTTCTTCCGGCAGCGGGATGCGCCCGCCAATCCGACCCAGGAACTTCACGGGTTTGTGAATACCAGCCACCATGCGCACATCGTGCAGCATCTGTCCGGCATTCATTTCCACCACGAACAATGCTTTGCTTCTTTCGGACACTTCGGCGAGGGCGTCTTCGGGGAATGGCCACAGGGTGATGGGCCGGAACAGACCTACCTTGAGCCCCTGACGACGAAGCCGCTGAACGGCCGTTTGCGCCACCCGTGCGGCCGTTCCAAACGCGACCACAACCACGTCGGCATCTTCCACAAACTGGGTGTCGTACCGCACTTCTTCCCGCTGAATCTGGGCAAGTTTGGCCTGAAGCTTATGGTTTAGCGCTTCCAATCCTTCCACGCCCATGTACAGCGAGTTCACTAGATTGCGTTCCCGGTTAAACGCGCCGGTTAGAGCCCAAGACGGCCGTTCAAACGGCAGGTCGCGCATCGGGGGTAGTTCAGCCGGTTCCATCATCTGGCCAATGGCGCCATCCGCCACCACAAAGACCAGTGTGCGATATTTGTCGGCCAGGTCAAAGGCCAACACGGTCAGGTCAATTGCTTCCTGCACATTGGCCGGAGCCAATACGATGGGATGAAAATCGCCATGACCAGCTGTTTTAGTCACCTGGTTGTAATCAGATTGGCTGGGCTGGATGTTGCCCAGGCCCGGCCCACCGCGCATCACGTCGATGATCACCGCCGGAACTTCGGAACCGGCGATGTAGCTCAAGCCTTCCTGCATCAGGCTGATGCCAGGGCTGCTAGAAGACGTCATCACGCGTACGCCAGAGGCAGCGGCCCCATACACCATGTTGATGGCCGCTACTTCACTCTCCGCCTGCAAGAAAACACGATCAAGCTCGATCATGCGGCGGGACATATGCTCTAATAATTCAGTTTGGGGGGTAATGGGATAGCCAAAATAGGCTTCGCACCCGGCACGAATGGCCGCTTCAGCAAAGGCTACATTCCCTTTAAGCAACTGCTTCGACATGTGCTAGTGTCTCCTTCATTTCAAATTTAGGATAGCTTGCCTGTTTTTGCGGCAGATCGCGGAATACAGTGATGCAGCCGTCGGGGCAAACCACGGCGCACAAGGCACAACCGGTACAGTCGTGCAGCGGATCGACAAACATCGCCGGTCGGTATCCCTTTGTATTCAAGCTTTCAGCCAATTGGATAACATTCTGAGGACAAGCGGGGCGGCACAGTTCACATCCCTTGCAACGTTCGGCATCTATGACAATACGTCCAGTAGCCATCTATAGAAACCTCCATAGTTTTGTTAAGAGAAAACAGGAAATAGTGGGTTTTGATTTCTTGTTCTCTGGAAATAAAAAGGACCTACCAGAATATAAAAAAACTGGTCGGCCCTAGGTTTATTAACGATCAAGGCATTTTTCCAACGCCAAAAGTATGCAGTTTTAACTATTTTCTATGTAGTGACTATGTGCCCTTATCGTTGTGAAGAATGTCATAACAGGAAAATGGCACTACTGGACCCCATCCTGGCCAGCTACTTGTTATCAATCGAGGGGGCACCGGTCCAGGTGGGCCGCAGGTAAATAAACCAGTAAGCCAGCCCCACCATGAGCGCCCCGCCAATGATGTTGCCCAGTGTAACGGGCAGCAAATTGCGCAAGAAAAAGTTGCTCCAGGTCAGGTTGGCAAAGGCGTCGGCGCTGCTGCCGATCTGGCTCCAAAAATCGGCAGGGGCGGTGTTTTTCACCAAAAGCCCCATGGGAATGAAATACATGTTGGCCACGCTGTGCTCAAACCCGGCGGCAACGAAGGCGGTAACGGGAAAGATGATGGAGAGAATCTTGTCGGTGGCGCTGCGGCCGCCCAGGCAGAGCCAAACAGCCAGGCAAACCAGCGCATTGCACATTACGCCCAGCACCAGTGCCTGACCAAACGCCAGGTTCACCTTGGCATTGGCAATGTTGAGCACATTTTGCCCGATTGCGCCATTGGCAAAGGTGTACTGTTTACTCCACAGCATCATAACGGCCGTTGCCACCGACCCTACAAAATTACCAACGTACACAATGCTCCAGTTACGCAGCAATTGCCGGGTCGTTATCTTGCCATCAGCCCAGGCCATCACAATCAGGTTGTTGCCCGTAAACAGCTCTGCTCCGGCACCAACCACCAGGATAAGGCCCAGGCAAAAAACCAGGCCGCTCAGCAACTTATTAAGGCCAAATGGCAGCGTGCTGCCTGTGGTCGCCGTTGTGGCAAAAATGGCTCCCAGAGCAATAAAAGCCCCGGCCAATACAGCCAGGGCAAAAATTCGGAAGGGGCCGAGAGTGGCTTTGGCTACTCCGGTCCTCTCAGCCTTACGCGCCATGTCACGAGGTACCAGCGCATCAAAATTGAAGCCTGTACTATCTTGCATATATTTGGAATCCTCTGCTTTAAATTTGGTTAATCTTGCCGGCTGGCCCTACGATACAGCAACCGACAGCTCTTGCCGTCGGCTAAGGTTCCCAGCAATGAAGCTCGGGGTACGATCCCAGGTTTCTATCTGCACGGTTTGCATCGTTTCCGTCAGGTAAATTTTCCCGGCACCAGCATCGTACTCATCAATGTAGTCTGTGGGGACAAAAAAGCGGGTGGCAAACTCGACACTCCACACTTCCAGATAGCTGGCATAAAGACGCAGCTCTGGGTTCACACCGTCTTGCCGGAAGTGAATCCGCAAAACATCACCAAGGTGGATGTCGTCAGCCGTAAAAACTTTGTCGTACTTCTTAAAATGCATATTTTCTTCCATGAAAAATTCTCCCTCTTTGCTGGTATTTTCTTAGCGGTACGGTCGTTCGTGAAGTGACAAAAGTAAACAAACCCAAGACCAATGTCGTCAAGGCTGTGGTGGTTGATCAGAAAGCGAAGCCAGGCCGGGCAGCGGACCAACCGAGGCAGCATAGCGCACCCCATTGCGAATAGCTTCGGCTACCATTTCCACGGCCAGATTGGCCACTGTATCAAACGGTGCCTCCACCTGGGAGGTGGCCAGCGCATACGCTGTATCACCATCATGGGTCGTATGCACCGGACGAATGGCGATGGCAAACCCATCGTGGGCGCGCTGCGCCAGCCGATGAACTTCCACCTTGCTCAATTTAGCATTGGTAAAGACCACCACCAGCGTCGTGTTAGTGCCAACCGGTGATTGTGGTAGTTGCGAAAAAACGCGATGCGGATTTTCTTCAACCAGCCAACGGCCGTTACCCAATCTTGCCCCCGCCAGCACCGTACCATCTTCATTGACCACATCGCCAATAGCGTTTACCACTGCACCTGCGCCAACCACCAACCCATCCATCTCGATGCTGCTCAGGCCAAAACCGCCCTTCATGATGGCCTGAAAACCACCCCACTTGCCCACCGACACGCCTGCCCCCGCACCAACGTTACCCTGCGCAACGGCCGTATCCGTCGCATTTTGGCACGCCTGGTAACCCATCACAGCATCTGGCGGATGCTGACCTTCGTTCATAAACAGGTCATAGACAACGGCCGTTGGTACCAACGGCACCTTGCGAATGGGTGTTGTATGACCAATATCATGATCTGCCAGGTAGCGCATCGCGCCGTCGGCCGTAGCCAGCCCAAAGGCGCTGCCGCCCGTGAGCATAACAGCATGGACAAACTGGATGGGTTTGTCTGGCTGCAAAAGCACCGCTTCCCGACTCCCTGGCGCTGGACCGCGCACATCTACACTGGCAACCGTTTCCGGTGGGCATAGAAAAACTGTACACCCTGTATGATGTTCTTGATTTGTGGCATGACCAATTTTCAGTCCGGCTAAATTCAAACTCCCCTCCCCACTTTCTATCTCTTCACTCATCACTTTTAACTTTTCACTTTGTAGTGTGTTTGATATGCTCGCGAAAATGGCTATACGAATTTAGCTATCACTATTATTTCCATCGTGTCAAAATCGTTTCGCGCGCAAACATCTTCACTGTTAAATAAACCAACACCGCATCCAAAATTAACATGACTACAGCCGCTACCAGCACCAGTTCGCTGCTCAACAAAAACAGCCCAAATGACTGCCCCATGATGAGCAAAATGATAGGCAGCATGACTGCCCCGGCAAGTTGTTCCGCCGTGCGCGGATCGGTGACGCGCGAGGAAATCATCATCGCCGCACAGACGGCCAAAATGGCCAGCAGCGGTCCCATGACAAACACTGCCAGCAACCACATCGGGGCGATGATTTGAGAAAACACGGTGGCATTAGTCATTAAACGCACGGCAATAATGTAAATGCCAAACGAAATCCAGGTAACCACCACCGCAGGCAGCACAGCCGCAATGCCTTTGCCCAAAAGCAGCTCCGTTGTCGTGATTGGCGTCGCTAACAGCGGTTCGAGGCTGCGCGTGGTTTTTTCGCCAACAATGCTGTAGGCGGCAATTGTCACCGGAATCATCACCGGCAAGATCATAAACATCAGCGTGAAGATGTTGAGCATGTACACCATCGTACAGTCCATCTCATTCAACCCCACGCACAAATCGCCAAAAAACTCATCCGGCGCAGAAGAAGTATTCATCCCCATTTCTTGAGCACCCAGGCCGCGCATCGAGTAAATAGTGATGAGCGGCAGCGCCGTGAGGATGATGGGCAGAAAAGCAACCGAAAACAAAACCAGTCTGTTTTTAAAGACTTCGGCCCACTCTTTGTCGATGATGGTTTTAATTTTGTCCATTGCCAGACTCCTCTACGGCCGTTTCCGTACGATTGATGAGCTGGAGGTAGATTTCTTCCAGCGAGTAGCGCAGCTCACCGACAAACTGAATACTTTGGCCCGCTTCAACCAAGCGGCGAATCATCTCCGGGTTGTACTGTTCGGGGTCATCCACCGCCACCAGCAGCTTATTCTCCACCGCCTCAATTTTCTTCACGTAAGGCAAGTTTTCCAGGATCGGCAAAGCGGATTGGGCCGCGTGAGAAAGATGGAAGACGACCTGACGGCCGTATAGCTGCTGCCGTAATCCTTCTGGGGTGTCCAGCACGCGCAGTTGTGACTTAAACACAGCTACCCGGTCACACAAACGATCGGCCTCGTCCAAATTGTGGGTGGTCAGGAAGATGGTGCGCCCCTGCCCCTTTACATCGGCAATAAAGTCTCGCACCAGCCGTGACGCTTCAGGGTCTAGCCCCGCCGTCGGTTCATCCAGGAACAAAATGCGCGGTTCATGCAACAAGGCACGGGCAATGGCCAGCTTTTGCCGCATCCCCTTGCTAAACGTGCCTGCAGCATCGTTGCGCCGGTCCCACAAACCCAGCAACCGCAGGTATTTCTCCACCTGGCCACCAATATCTTTCACTTCGTACAATCGGGCATAAATGGCCAAATTTTTGTAGGCAGACAGCCGCTCATACATGCCCGGTGTCTCGGTAAGAATGCCCACGTTGCGCCGAATTTCTGTATCTGCCTCCCCCAGCCTGTAGCCTAGCAATGTGGCCGTCCCGGCTGTGGGCGCAATCAGGCTGGTCAACATACGCACCGTGGTTGTTTTGCCCGCCCCATTCGGCCCTAAAAAGCCAAACACCTCTCCTTCAGCAATGGACAGTGTCAGGCGGTCTACGGCCGTTAAATCACCAAACTTCTTGGTTAAATTGGTTGTTTCTATCATATAAAGCCTCATTAAATTGGCTACGCGAAATCAACTACGAATATTTGCTGCGCTCCAGCATTTCTTTATTATTGGGAGGTGCAGCCAAAGTGACGGGTTTCAATTCAGGCAAAGGCTCAAGCGGAACGGCCGTTGGCTCCGGCGCATGCAGCAGAAAAATGATGGCCAAACTCAACACACTCAAGCCACCCAGCACCCCCTCGGCCCAAACAGGCCCCAGGCGAACCACCACATAGACCAGCGTCCCGTCAATGAGCGCATGCCAGCCAATGCCTGCCAGCAGCCAACACCATTGGCCCCGCACAAACACCTGCATTACCAACAGCGACGCCGCTAGATGCAGCAACAGGGCAAAAGCACGCTCTAGCGCACCGAACAGCGCCATCCACAGAGGTACGCCAAACATTGCGTCTATTTGCTGGTCCAAAAGTGGCAGCTGATCAGCCGGGATTGAAGCCATGATGCCCTGAAACTGGCCATTTTTTAAGCCCAACAGGATCACAAAGTTAATCAGACCGATGCCCCCCAGCAGGATTGCCTCAATGCCACCATGCCCAGCACCGACCATCAGCCCCTTTCCCCAACTACGGGCATCCGTGGCCCAAAAACGGAATGCCAAGTACCGAGCAAATCCTTCAAATGTGCCCGCCGACAAACCGAGAAATAGAGCATAGAGAGGTAAATTTTCGGGGGAAAACCAGCCGAACTGCTGCAAGACCAGCCAGTTAAATGGCAAGTGACCTACCTGAGACAAGATAAACGCCACCGCACCAATGCCAAACAATCCCCAGCGCACCTGTCGCTGCGCCGCAATCCAGCGTCCCAGCAAGATGGGCATCAGGATCATCAGCAGAAAGTTCAGGGACAGCAAGGCGATAATCATTTTCTTCTCCGTGTGGGCCGAATTGTAGCACGATTTGGCCGTTTCTGTGGGAGTTTTCAGAGCGGGGAACGGCCGTAAAGCTGTCTGATCTGGCTGGCTCCGCTATAATACGCTGGCTCCCCCGACAACTTGCGAACTACACCAGGGTGTCTTTTTTAAAACGGCCGTACCTCCCCAAATCAGGAGTGTTCATGATGGATGATGCTGCATTGAATTTCCCCCCAATCGAAGATATCGAACAGATGGTTGCCGATGGCAAGCTGGATGAACTGCACAGTCAGCTAGAGCGCGTTCACCCAGCTGACATTGCGGCCCTGCTGGAAGAACTTGAAACAGAAACGGCCGTAACCGTCTTTGAACTATTGCCCATCGAAATCGCCAGTGAGGTGCTGGATGAAACCGGCGGCCAAATTCGCCAGGAGCTGGTAGAGAAAGTAGACGACGAGCGCCTGGCTGACCTGCTCGACGAGCTGCCGATGGACGATGCCGTCGAGTTCCTGGAAGACCTCCCGGATGAGGTCTCTGACCGACTCATCGGCCTGATGGAGCCGGAAGAGGCGGCCGAAGTTCAGGAACTGCTGGGCTATGAAGAAGAAACCGCGGGCCGTCTCATGACCCGCGATGTAGTCGCTCTGCGCCGCCAATGGACCGTCAGCGAGACGTTTGATTATTTGCGTTCGCTGGAGGATGCAGAAACGCTGCACTACCTCTACGTGGTAGACCGCGATAACAAGCTCATCGGTGTGGTCCCCCTGCGTACGCTCATTTTGTCCCAACCAGACGCCACCATCGACTCAATCATGAGCAGCGATGTAGTCTCCATCAACGTCGCTGCCGACCAGGAAGAGCTGGCCGAATTGGTCTCCCGCTACGACTACTTCGTGGTGCCTGTCGTCAATGATAACCATGAACTGCTCGGCGTAGTCACCGTCGATGATGTTTTGGACATCTTTGAAGAAGAGGTCACGGAAGACATTCAGCGGTTAGGTGGTTCTGAACCACTCGACCAGCCCTATTTTGCTGTTTCCGTTTTCCAAATTGTGCGTAAGCGCATTGGCTGGCTGCTGCTGCTCTTTGTTGCCTCAACCCTGTCTGGCGAAGTCATCCGCATGTTCCAAAATGAGTTGGACATCGTCGTGGCTTTGGGCTTTTTTATTACGTTGATTACCGGCACGGGCGGTAACGCGGGTTCGCAAACGGTGGCCACCATTATTCGCGCCATCACCCTGGACGAAGTGCGCTTGAGCAATCTCACCACCGCCTGGCGACGGGAAGTGACGGTTGGCTTGCTGCTAGGATTGGTAATGGGCGCGGTCGGCATCGTGCGCGCCTTGTTGTGGCATACAGGGTTTGAAGTAGCCCTGGTTGTCGCGCTCACGCTGCCGCTCATCGTCATTTGGGCAACCACCGTGGCCACCGTCATACCCATCCTGGCCGACCGCTTTCACATCGATCCCACAGTGATAAGCGGCCCAATGATTGCCACGATTGTTGACGCTACAGGTCTGATGATTTACTTCTCATTAGCCAAATTCATCCTGAAACTTTGACAATGAAAACACAGTTTGAAATTCCAGGCGCTCTTGTTGAAAAGTTGCATGCGGCCAAACACGTCGTTGTACTGACTGGTGCAGGCGTCTCCGCTGAAAGCGGCGTACCCACCTTCCGGGAAGCGCAAACCGGTCTTTGGGCGCAGTATGATCCGCAGGAGCTGGCCACGCCCCAAGCGTTCCGGCGCAATCCCCAGCTGGTGTGGGAATGGTACGCTTGGCGACGCGAATTGGTTAGCCAGGCCCAACCCAATCCGGGCCATCTGGCGCTGGTGGAGCTGGCCAAATTTGTACCGCAATTGACGCTCATCACGCAAAATGTGGATGGTCTGCACCAGCGAGCAGGCAGTCAAAACGTGGTATGCCTGCACGGCAACATCATGGAAACCAAATGTTTTGACCATGATCATCCAATCAGCCATTGGCCGCCAACTGAAGCCGTACCGCCCACCTGCCCTACCTGTGGCAGCTTGTTACGGCCGAATGTGGTCTGGTTTGGCGAAAGTTTACCGATGATGGCCCTGAATACGGCCGTTTCTGCCGCCGATTCCTGTGATTTGTTCCTGGCCATTGGCACCTCGGCCCTGGTGCATCCGGCCGCCTCGTTACCCTTGCGTGCCGTGGAGCATGGGGCCACGCTGGTGGAGATCAATCCGCAGGCGACCCCACTCACCCGCTGGGCCGACTTTACGCTGAACGGACCCGCTGGCGTGGTGCTGCCCGCCCTGCTGAAGCGCTTACAAGCTTAGTTCGCACGGCTTTACATAAGCCATTTTGTCGTTTATACTGGTGCCGTAAACGGCCGTACCCTTCACAACACACGGCTGGCAAGAGGTCGATGGCAAACCCGGATTCTGATGAAAAAGTAGTGCCTTTAGGCGTTGTTTTCATCTCCGTTGGACTGATTGTGGTAGCAATCGCAGCGGCGATTTTGTTTATAAAGCCAGCCGTACAGCAGCAAATCGCCGCCGTGCGCACGCCACGTCCTGTTGTGACAGTTGTCGTGACGCCGGTACCCAGCGCAACGGCCGTTACCGACGAAGCCAACACGGAAATTACGTTACCAAAAGGGTTTGTCCGCCTGGAAGATGCGCCACGAAGCAGCCTGGCACATCGGCCACAGCGCATTGTCATCCCCAGCATTGATGTGGATGCCCCGGTCACCGAAGTAGGCCTGACGGCGTTTGAAAGTGGTGGCGAAACGTTTTACCAATGGCTGGTACCGCCTGATTACGAAGCCGGATGGCACAACACCAGCGCGGCGCTGGGCGAACCAGGCAACACGGTGCTAAACGGCCACCACAATATTTTTGGCGAAGTTTTCGGCCGTTTAGTGGACCTGGAAGTAGGTTCCGAGATTGTGGTCTATGATGCCGAAGCACCCCACAATTACACCGTGGCCGACATTGAAATTTTGCCGGAGCGAGATCAGCCGCTGTCCGTGCGGCAGGAAAACGCGAAGTGGATTCAGGCCACGGATGACGAGCGGCTAACCCTGGTCACTTGCTGGCCACACACCGACAATTCGCACCGGCTCATCGTGGTGGCTTACCCTACCAATTCAAACTGAAACTGATTTGAAGTATCGGTAAATCAATTTGTTTTCGCTCAATTTTTAGGAGGACGACATGAATCAAACAAAACGTACTGGCTTGATGGTGCTGTTGGTGAGCGCAATTTTGCTCCTGGTAGTGGGTACCGTGCAGGCGCAAGACAGCGGCTCGATTTCTGGAGCGGTCTATCTGGATGTGAATGGCGACGGCCGTTGCATCAACACTGGCGTCACGGGAGAAGTTCCCGTGGAAGGCGTCACCATCGAATTTACCAGCAGCGATGAAGCGACCGTAGTCACTCTCACTACCGCCAGTAATGGCACGTATGGATTGGCGGCCGCCGGGCAAAGCTACTGGCGCGTCACCGCCAAACCCGACGCCACCAAATACGTGGTGACCTCAGAAAATCCACTCTACGCGCCAGTCTTGCCCGAAACTGGGCTGGTGCAGACTGATTTTAACTTCTGCGTGAGCCAGGGCACCAACGCCGTGATCATTTTGCCAGAATCTGGCGCCGCAGCCAGCAACACCGGATTTGTGTGGGTAACGGCCGTATTGGGTTTGGCACTGATTGGTGTTGGGATTGTTCTTGAAGTAAAACGTCGGCAAATCTAATCGAAAACCGATCGCCCGCAGGCTGGCCATACAGTTGAGCTTGCGGGCGATTCCTTGTTTAAGGCAGCAGCAGCACCTTGCCAATATTTTGGCGATCTTGCAGATAGTGGTGTGCCGCCGTGGCCTCTTCAAAAGAAAAAGTCTTGTCGATCTTGGGCCGGAAAAGCGCCTCATCGTACCAGGCTACAATTTGCTTCATCCACGGCTGCATCATGGCTGCCTGCTCCCACATGTGCCCCAAATTTACGCCAATGATCGCCTTGTTGTCATTCATCAGCTTAAACGGTGTGTAAAACGGCACCATCACCATACCGCGAAAAATGGACCATAAGGAGCGGCGCTTGCCAGATGCCAAGCTGCTCGCGCCAAAGTGAATTAAACGGCCGCTTGGCATCAGCAGGCGGTAATTTTTGGGCCAATGCACCCCACCCAACGGGTCCAATACCATGTGCACGCCCTTGCCCCCGGTCAAATCCATAATCACCCGCTCATAATCTCGGTTCCGGTAATCAATGGCATGGTCTAAGCCATGAGCAAGTAAATATTCATGCTTTTCCGGGGAGGCAGTCCCAAACGTTTCTGCACCCAAAATGCGGCAAAGGTCCAGCACGGCCAGACCTACACCACCCGCCGCACCATGAATCAGCACGCGTTCTCCAGCATGCAGCGAACCCATCACTACCAGCATCATGTACGCGGTGAGATAAGCTACTGGGATGGCGGCGGCATCGTTGGCATTCATCCAGTCCAACCGCTTAAACACCTGGCGATAGGGCACACAGACCACATTGCTGTAGCCGCCAAATTGTGTAAGAGCAAAAACCGCATCTCCCTCTCGAAAATTCGGAACACCTTGGGCCACCAGATCAATTCGGCCGCTGACTTCATAGCCGGGCACGTAGGGCATTCGCGGTGCGTCAGGGTACATGCCCATGCGTCCCAGAACATCAGCAAAGTTGACACCAGCCGCCTCCACACGAATGCGCACCTCCCCACTGCGGGGAATGGGGTCTGGAGCATCTTGCAAGCGAAGCACTTCAGGAGGACCAGCTTTTTGAATCCAAATTTGTTGCATATGCGAATTATAGCGTGACTTTTCGTTAGAAAAACTGTCAAAAGTAGCCGATAAGATATTATTGTAATTCACTCCCAATGGAGTAACCTGCAAAATAACGGCCGTTTCCCCAGAGCACCCGTACCGTTTTGAAGCATTGCCAACAGGATGTGGTACCTAAGCGGGAGTGTCCTAGCCGTTCAAGACTCTTAGAATTACAGGTAGGCAGTTTAATGATAATTTTATGATCCCTGGGGGAATAAGCATGATGCAGCTAAACAGTTACAGAGAAAACAAAGCCATGTACGATAACCCAACAATTCAACAGATTCAACAGGACGTGAGAATTGCTTTAGAGACGGTAATGGGTGATTCCTCAGCGGAGATGTTGGACGAAATGTCTTCCATCTTTTTGGAAGATGCCGTTCCGCTGATTCAGCAAATGAAAGACGGTCTTGCAACCCGCAACTTCGATTCAATTATCATTGCCGCCCATACGCTAAAAGGCAGCAGCGCCACCATCGGCCTCGACAAATTTGCCCAGCTCTGCCTGGCCGTTGAGTTAAGCAGCAAAGCCCAGGAAACCAACAAACTAGGTCCTTTCATTGCCAACCTGGAAACTGAATATTCGCGCGTCGAAACCGCATTGCGTCATTTCCTGCTCTAAATGCAGGCATTGGCAACCCCAATTGTATGATGCATTTACAGAAACTTCAGTCTCAACTTGACAAACTGAAGCTCGACAAGAACGCCCCACCTACCGCCGAGCAGTGGCAACAATTTTTGCACCAAATCGGCGACTCCTTCCAATCCTACGAGCAGAATCTAGAAGCGAATACCTTCATCAATGACATTCTGGCCCAGGCGTCTTATATCCTGAATCCCATCGAAATTCTAGAGATTATTTGCCAAAAGATGGCCACTGCTTTTGATGTGCCGCAAGCGGCCGTTGCCATGTTTAATGAAGAACGCACGGCAGCTCACGTGGTGGCCGAATATCTGGCGGAAGGACGGCCGTCTGGTTTAGGCCTCGTTTTCCCCATCAAAGACAATTTGGCCACTGAAAAAGTGGTAGAAACGTGCCAACCCATTGTTATTAGCAACGTACAAACGGATCCCCTCATGGCGACCACGCGCGATATTCTTGTCTATCGCGGCACAGTCACCATGCTCATCGCCCCCATCCTGGTGGGTGGACATGCTATCGGCACATTTGGTATGGATTCGTTGGCCGAGCGGCAGTACAGCGACGAGGATCTTTCGCTCATTCAGCGAGTCATGACCACCGCCGGACACGTGCTATCGAATGCCCAGCTGTACACCAAGCTCCAGGATGAATTGGCCGCCCGCCGCCAGGCAGAAGCGGAGCTTTCATCACTGTACCGTGCAGCCACCCAGCTACTAACTTATGCCAATCTGGACGAATTGGCTCAGCAGATTGCTGACAATCTGGTCGAAGAATTTGACTTTGCCGATTGCAGCCTGCTCATCTTAGAAAAGCCGCTCAGCCTAAAAAACAACAAAGTACGTCGGGAAGATTGGGACAACAATAAGCTGGAACGGCTTGCCTTTCGCGGTCAGTTTGAACACAAAGTTGCCCTCACGATACCCCTGAATGGTACGGGTCTCATTGCAACGGCCGTTCGCACCAATCAAGTCGTTTACAGCCCTAACGTAACCACCGACCCCCGTTATCTTCCGATTGACGACAAGACATTCTCTGAGCTTGTCGTACCGCTCCGCGTTGGCAACGAGATTCTGGGAGCTCTAGATTTGCAAAGCCCAGAGAAAGACGCGTTCGACGGCCGTTCTCTCGCCGTGGTGCAGGTCTATGCCGAGCATGCCAGCCTGGCCTTGCTCAATGGCTTACTCACGTTTCAACTGCGCCAGCGAGCCGATGAACTGCTTGAAGCCAAAGAAGTCGCCGAAAAAGCCAACAAAGCCAAATCAGCCTTCTTGGCCAACATGAGCCACGAGATTCGTACCCCGCTCAATGCCATCATCGGGCTAACAAACTTACTGCTAGACACCTCACTCACGACAGAACAACAAGATTTTGTCGAGACAACCCACCGCAGTGGCGAAGCGCTGCTCAGCATTCTCAACGATATTTTGGATTTCAGCAAAATTGAAGCCGACAAACTTGAACTGGAGCAACAGCCGCTCAGCATTCAGCAGTGCGTCGAGGAGTCGTTGGACTTAATGGCCTCCAAGGCCAGCAGCAAAGGGCTAAACCTGGCCTATTTTATTGATGACAATGTCCCAGCCATCATTGAAGGCGATATCACCCGCCTGCGCCAGATTTTTGTAAACCTGATTGGCAACGCGGTGAAGTTTACGCCCAAAGGGGAAGTCATCGTTTATGTGTCTAGCGAACGCCTTCTGAAAGACACACATGAGCTTCATATCGCCGTCAAAGACACCGGTATTGGGATACGTCCAGACCGCTTGAACCGGCTATTTCAATCGTTCAGCCAGGTGGATGCCTCCACAACGCGCCAGTACGGGGGCACCGGTTTGGGCCTGGCTATTTCACAACGACTCACCGAGCTGATGGGCGGCGAGATGTGGGTAGAAAGTGAGGTGGGCAAGGGTTCCATCTTCCACTTCACCATTTTGGCCAATGCAGTTGCCCAGCAGATCAATTCTGGCCTCGCCAACAAGGCCGATTCGCTTAGCAATCTTCATATGTTGATCGTGGATGACAATCTGACCAACCGCACAATTTTGGCCCGTGAAGCCGAATCCTGGCGAATGGTGCCTCACTGCTTCACCAACAGCGCCGAAGTCATTGCCGCGTTAAATAGCAACATTAAATTTGATGTGGGCATCTTAGATATGCAAATGCCTAGTATGGACGGCGGAATGCTGGCGCAAATGATCCGGCAAAAGTATAGCAAGGAAGATTTGCCATTGGTCATGCTAACCTCACTCGGCCAACCACTGCCAGATGCACAGCGGGAAATGTTCAACGCTTATTTAACCAAGCCGGTCAAATCTTCCATTTTGTACAACGTCTTGGCAAATCTGTTCAATTCACCAGTTAACGTTACACCTAACAAACAAGATTTGTTCGATAATGCCATGGGGCAGCGCTATCCGCTGCGCATTTTGCTGGCCGAAGATAACGCGATTAACCAGAAAGTGGCCTTGCGGATGCTGGAACGGCTGGGGTACCGGGCAGATTTGGCAAGCAATGGTTTGGAAGTGATCGAGGCGGTTGTGCAACGGCCGTATGACGTCATTCTCATGGATGTGCAAATGCCCGAAATGGACGGCGTGAAAGCTACAGTACACATTCGCGAGAAGCTCATCAGCGTAAAGCAACCCTACATCATTGCCATGACCGCCAATGCCCTGGTCGGTGACCGCGAAAAGTACATTGGCCTGG
The DNA here is from genome assembly GCA_020634435.1 of Ardenticatenaceae bacterium. GTDB lineage: Bacteria > Chloroflexota > Anaerolineae > Promineifilales > Promineifilaceae > Leptofilum. The sequence goes on from JACKBS010000010.1 coordinate 440,036, forward strand.
GCATGAACGACTATGTAAGCAAGCCCGTTCACGTGAACGCCCTCACCCAGGCATTACAGAAAAGCTTCACCTATTCCCAACAAATGGATTAAGTCACCGCCATGAGCTGGCAGCAAACGCCGTACACCTTCCCCCTTTTGGCCACCGCTCTCCTTACCCTGGCCAGCGCCCTGTATGCCTACCGGCAGCGCCACGTGCCCGGTGCGCGCTACATGCACCGTATGATGCTGGCCGTAACTATCTGGGTTGTTTTTTATACGCTGGAACTGAATGCGCCAGACCTGGCGGGCAAACGATTTTGGGCTGCCTTAGAATATTTTGGCATTGTATTTATCCCCATCGCTTATTTTCTGTTCGTGCTGCATTATATTGGCAAATTTAATAAGGTCCGGTGGCAACGGCCGTTTCTGATTGGCCTGCACATTATTCCTGTCGTCACCCTCATCCTGGCGCTAACAAGCAATTGGCACCAGCTGCTCTGGACCTCGTCCCGGCTGATTTTTGCTGATGGCATGAGCTACTTACGCCTGGAACATGGCCCCTGGTTTTGGGTGTACATCACCTATGTGTATCTGCTTTTGCTGACCAGTACGCTGCTGCTGCTGCGCAAAATCATCACCGTGCCCCAGCTTTTTCGCGGCCAACTCATCCTCACCGTGATGGGTAGTCTGTTTCCCTGGCTGAGCAATGCGGTCTACCTGATCAGCAGCCAGGCTAATGGCTATTTAGACTTCACGCCCCTTGGCTTTTCGGTAACGGCCGTTTGTTTTATGTGGGCACTGTTCCATTTCAGCTTTCTGGACCTGGTGCCAATGGCGCGTGGGGTGGTAATCGAAAAGCTAGAAAGCGGCGTCATCGTGGTCGATAGCCGAAATCGAGTGGTTGAGCTGAACGAAACGGCCGTTTCTCTGCTGCAAAAAGACAAACAAAAAGTTATCGGCACTCAATTTGCGCCGCAAGAGCCACAATGGCTAAATATCGCCCAGATGATGCAAGCCAACCAGGCGGGCAAAACTGAACTGGTCTTGGGTGAAGATTATTACGAAGCAAATGTTATCTGGTTAGACAGCCTAAGTGGGCAGGCAAACGGCCGTTTAATCACCCTGCACAACATCACCCAGCGCAAAAATACCGAGCTACTGCTGCAACGTGCCAAAGAAGCCGCTGAAGCTGCCGACCAGTCTAAAACGCACTTCCTCACCAACATGAGCCATGAGATTCGCACCCCGCTGAACGCGGTGGTGGGCGTTACCGAAATGTTGCGCCAAACACAGCTAAACCCCAACCAGCGGGAAATGCTCGAACTGGTAGCCCAAAGCAGCAACAACCTGATGCTGCTCATGAACAACATTTTGGATTTTGCCAAGCTAGAAGCTGGCCATCTAACGTTGAACGAGCAGGCCTTTGACCTGATCGACTGCCTGGAAGCCGCCCTGGACAACGTTCGGCCAGCAGCGCAAGAGAAGCAGCTCCAGCTAAGTTATGATGTTGCCCCCGCCACACCCACAGCCCTGGTAGGCGATCCGGTCCGACTGCGCCAAGTTTTGGTCAATTTGCTGGAAAACGGCATCAAGTTTACCGAAAGTGGCAGCGTGAAAATTCATGTGTTGCCTGAAGACGACCCGGAAAACACGCTCCTACAGTTTTTGGTAACAGACACCGGCATCGGCATTGCCCCAGAGCAAATCGAGAAGCTCTTCTCGCCTTTCCAGCAGGTGGATGGCTCGATGACCCGAGAATTTGGGGGCAGCGGGCTGGGACTGGTTGTGTGTCGGCGGTTGGTTGCCTTGATGGGCGGCAGCATTTCTTTGGATTCCGTTGTGGGGCAGGGAACGGCCGTTCACTTTACCGCCCAATTTAGCACCGCCCCTCAAGATCATACGCCAGAGGTCACCCTGCGCTACCACCAGGCCACGCTGGTCAACCGGCGTCTGCTGCTCATTACCCGAGATGCCGCACAGCGGCGCCACATCAGCAAAGAAGCCCGTGTGGCTGGTCTGGAAGTGTACGCTGCCGGCAGCAGCCATGAAGCAAGCTACTGGATTGCCAATTCGCAGCCGTTTGACATTGCTTTGTTGGATACGGCCGTTTGGCGAGACGAACCTATCATTGTCAGCCAACTAAAACGACCCGACACAAACACACTCCTGCCTATCATCCTGCTCAATCCCGATGGCCACACCCTGCCCAGAGAGGCTTCACCCGACCTGTTCGTTGGCAGTTTGGCGCTGCCCATTGTGAGCGCCGAACTGTACGATGTGCTGATGAACGTGCTTTCGGCGGGCAAACTCCCAGAAATCGCCCCCGAAATCAGCACCAACATGGCCAGCCGGTTGCCACTCCATATCTTGATGGTTGAAGACAATGAGCTAAACCGGCGCATTCTGCTCAACATGGTCACCAAGCTGGGCTACCAGCTAGATATTGCTGAAAACGGCCAGATTGCCGTGGAAATGGCCGCCCAAAACGAGTATGACGTTATCATGATGGATATTCAGATGCCTGTGATGGATGGCGTTGAAGCAACGCAACACATTCGAGCCAATGAAGTTGGTCGGAAACGGCCGTATATCATCGCGGTTACGGCCCATGCCCTGGAGGGCGACCGGGAATATTACCTATCCTCAGGCATGGATGCGTACCTGAGCAAACCCGTAACCATCAACCAACTGGTAGAGGTCCTGTACCAAAGCCGGGGCAAGCAAGCCGAGCCGGGCCTCCCCACCCTGGTTGAACTTCCCCAGGCGGAGGCTGTGCCCAGTGAACCAGTCCCAAAATTAAACAGCCCGATAGATTTTGATGAGCTGCAACTTTTAATCGAGGGCGATCCAACAGAATTCCTGCAAATGATGGCCCCCATCTTTCTGCAAGATGCCGAAAATATTTTGCAAACGTTGGATCAGGCGGTACAAGAGGGCGACGCCAATGCCATCCAGCTTGCGGCACACACGTTTAAAGGCACGAGCGCCAGCCTGGCTTGCAAAACCCTATCCTTGCTTTGTCGCGAATTGGAGATGATGGCCAGGGCTGAGAATCTGACCGATGCTCCGCAACAACTGCAAAAAATAAGAGATGAATACGGCCGTGTCCAGCTTGCCCTGATAAACCAGGCAGAAACGGCCGTTTGACCAACTCTGTTAGCCACGTTGTAACCCGGCTCATTTACACATAAAATAGAGTCCGCCAGTTGGTGAATTTCAGACTAGAAACCGCTGGCCGATGATACGCATGATCAAAACTTCAACTATTGGCAATCCCTACCACCTAAATGGGTCTGACGGCAGCCACCTCTTTTTCGGCCGTCAGCAGGTGCTTGCCTGGGTGCTAGACCAAACTACCGCCGAATTGGGCAGCGACCAGCTTTTGGTTCTGCATGGTCCTGGCAAAATTGGCAAAACGGCCGTCCTCAAGCAAATCGAATCCGGGGCGCTCAATCCTCCACTCATTGGCATCTACATAGATTTTGCGGAAGCCGCGCTAGACAGCCTCAGCGCACTGTACTGGGACATCGCCACGGCGGGGCAGCACGCCCTGGCCCGGCTCAACATCGAACTAGAAACCCTCAACCACCCAGACTTCATTGCCGATCCAGCCAAAGCGCTCCAGCAGCAGATGCTTTTACCGGGTGGGAAACTGCTGCAAGAAAGACGGCCGTTGGGCCAACCCATGCAGCGCCGTCTAATTTTCCTTTTTGACAATACCCAGTTACTGCTAGAACAAATTGACAATGGCACGCTGCCGGCCAATACCCTGCTCAACCTGCACGGCCACCTCACCATACCCACCACTGCCAACGCGCTCTTTGCCTTTACGGATAGCCCAGAAGCCACGGTCACCGAGCTGCCAGCTCTGGCCAACAGCCTGTTTTATGAACTACCCCCGCTCACCGAAGCGGAAACCGTTGCCTTAATACGCCAACCCATACCCTTCACGCTCGTTCACGACGTCGCACAGTACATTTACCAGATAACCAACGGCTATCCCGACAAAACGCACCGGCTGTGCCACGCGCTGTACGAACACCAACACGAATATAACCTGGCGCAAATCACCGTGGCCGACGTGGCCACCGTGCACAAGTTCAGCGCTAATGGCAGCCGCCCCACAGCGCTACCCACCTACGATTTGCAGGGCACACGCTCAGTAAAACAGGCCTTCAGGTTGGCCCAACAGGTAGACATTTTGCGCAGCCGTTCGTTCTACTTGCTGCTGGTCGCTATTGTTTTTCTGGGAGCAGCCATTGTTTTGTTTACGGCCGCAGGCGATTCACCCGTGAGCCAGCAAATTGCCGGGCTTTTGGGCGCAACAACACCAACGCCAACGGCCGTTCTGCCCACCCCACCTGCTCAATCGGAAGCGGCCGTTGCTGCCGAACCCACCGCGACTGAGACGCCACAACCCACCGAAACGCCAACCCCCACCCCAACTGAAACACCAACCAGCACCGCCACCGCCACACCAACCAACACCGCCACCGCCACCCCAGATCAATATCCTGCCATGCTCACTCGCCAGCAAGATGGCATGACAATGGTGCTCATCCCTGCGGGCACGTTCATCATGGGGGCTGCCGAAAACGACTTTATTGCCGCGCCGGACGAAAAGCCGCGCCATGAAGTGCAACTTTCACAGTTTTACATGGACAAATACGAAGTCACGGTGGAGCAATATGCCGCCTTCCTCAACCGGTTGGGCGGTCACGAGCGGGCCTGTGAAGGAGTCGATTGTGCATGGCCGCAGGAGTTGGCGGGATATACCAGCTACCTCATCTTGCAAGACCTGGGCGATGGCACCGAGCAATATTACGCCACCACCGGCTTTGCCAACTACCCCATCAACCATGTTAGCTGGTATGGCGCCGAAGCGTACTGCGAATCTGTAGGTGCCCGCCTCCCAACCGAAGCCGAGTGGGAATATGCTGCCCGAGGCACCGATGATCGCATCTACCCGTGGGGCAATATTCAGCCAGAACCAGGTGGCGACCGCGCAATCTTCCAGAGTGAAAGCTATGAGGCGCTCAAACCCGTGGACGCGTTGCCCAATGGAGCCAGTGCCTTTGGCATCTTTGGCATGGCGGGCAGCATGTGGGAATGGACGGCCGATTGGTACAAAGAAACGTGGTATTCTGAGAGCAACATTACCAACCCTACCGGCCCAGAAACTGGCTTTGGCCGCGTGATTCGCGGTGGTGCCTGGCCTTTTAACAACCAGGCCGACCGGATTCGAGCGACCAATCGCAGTTCGTTATCGCCAGATTTTTTAAGTTCGGCCGTGGGTTTTCGGTGTGTGCGAACACCTTAGTACCCCGTGTTTGCGCTTGCGACTTTCGCGAAGATGCGTATGATTGCCCTATGGTTGCACCATTGAGGCAACCATTATTTTCTAAAATTAACTGTCTGCTCAATTAAAAGTGAGGCATTGCATGACAACTACCACTGATTTACCCATTAGTCCCCAACTTCTTGAAATTCTACGCTGCCCCTTGGCTGTCCAATCCAAGGAGTACGGAGATGATCCGGGCAAGTTGGAACTTGTCCATAATTGTTGGCTGGTTTGTGCCGATACAAATATGAAATACCCCATCCGTGACGGCATTCCGGTCATGTTAATTGATGAAGGGATGAAATGGCGTGATACGGCCGTTGCCGATCTGCCCGTCCCGCCACCCGCAGCATGAAATGAAAACAATCTTGCAAATCGAAGACAACCACGCCAACCGACTGTTGGTTGAGCGTGTTTTAGAACCACATCCCTACCGGCTGCTCCACGCTGCCGACGGGGAAACTGGCGTCTCCCTGGCGCTAGAAGAAAAGCCAGACCTCATTCTGGTAGACATGGGTCTGCCAGATGTTGATGGGCAAACCGTCGTTACCTTGCTTAAGCAAATACCCGACATGGAAAATATCCCCATCGTGGCCATAACAGCCTGGCCTTCAGACAAAGCGCTAGAAATGGCCCAACAATATGGTTGTGATGGTTGCATCACCAAGCCGATTAATGTGAAGAGCTTTCCCGAACAAATCGCTGCATTTTTTATTGACAATGACGCCTGAACCGACAGCCAAAGAAGCAGCCACAGCATTGCAAATGGCTATTTCTCCCGCGAGCAATTTCACCTTTGAGCAATTGACTGACGCGTATAACGAAACGCGTGTCGATTATCTGGTACCCATGCCCATGAACGTGGCCCGGCTCATGGAATATTGCCGGGTGTATGATGTGGCGCTGGAAAGCTCGGTGGTGGCCATTGAAGAAGATGTGATGCAGGGGTTAGGCATGTTGGGCGTGCGGCAAGACCGCGCCTGGATTACTCGGCTAGGCGTTCTGCCCGTGGGCCGACGAAAAGGCACGGGCAGCGCACTCATGACCGGTTTGATGGACGCCGCCGAAAAGCAAGCCGCCAAGATGGTCTGGCTAGAAGTCATCAAAGGCAATCTGCCAGCGCATAACTTGTTCCGCAAATTTGGCTTTCGCGAAACGCGGGAGCTGATTGTGGCCCGCCGCGCCCCTAAGTCTGAGCTCAACGAGGCGGTTTTTGACAAGGTAAAGCAGATCACCGCCCTAAACCACGAGGACGCCATCATTTTGCTGTCACACCGTCAGGAGCATCCCAACTGGCTCAACGAGACGGAATCGCTGCAAAACGTGCGCAACTTGTCGGCATTGTTGGTAGAGCTGAAAAATGGCGGTCGCGGCTGGGTCACTTACCATGCCGGGCTGCTCCAGCTTACGCGGCTGGTGGTGGAAATCACCGTCGGGGATCCGATCGAAGTGACGGAAGCCATCCTGACCGTGCTGCACCAGCGCCACAAGCGACAAGACTCTATCGCCGAAAATCTATGCGAAGATGAGAAGTGGCTCGGCTTCCAGAAAGCGGGCTACTTTGACTCCTTCCGACGCATTGAGATGAAACGGCCGTTATAACCACCTCACCCAGCTAAACCTACCAGAGAGAAAAACATGATACACATTCCCCAGCCAACGGCCGTTTTAGAGGCCGCTGCCCGTCTGCAAGGTATTGCCAACCACACCCCTATCCACACGTCTCGAACCCTCAATGCCCAAACGGGCCAGCAAATTTATTTGAAGTGTGAAAACTTCCAGCGAGTTGGCGCATTTAAGTTTCGTGGGGCGTACAATGCCGTTAGCCAGTTGAGCGCGGCACAAAAGGCCGCAGGCGTTGTCACCCATTCCAGCGGCAACCACGCCCAAGGTTTAGCCCTGGCGGCGCAGCTGTTGGGTGTGCAGGCCACCATCGTGATGCCCGAAGATTCACCAACGATTAAAAAGGCCGCCACGGCAGGGTACGGCGCGACAATTGTCACCTGCCCAGCCATCGAGCGAGAGGCTGTTTGCGCGGACCTTATTAACCAGCACGGCTACACCCTGATTCACCCCTACGACAACCCGAATATTATTGCCGGAGCAGGCACCGCCGCTCTGGAACTGCTGCAAGACGCTGAGCCGCTGGACCTTCTGCTAGCCCCCATTGGCGGGGGTGGTCTGCTGAGCGGCACGGCTTTGGCCGCAGCCGCCATCCAGCCCAACTGCTGCGTCATGGGCGTGGAGCCAGCAATCGCCAACGACGCCCAGCAATCCTGGCAGACCGGGGAGATTGTGCGCTTAACGGCCGTTCCACCCACCCTGGCCGATGGCCTCCGTACGCGCTACGTGGGCGAACACAACCTGCCCATTTTGCGGCAGTATGTGGCTGATATTTTAACAGTGACGGAAGAAGAAATTGTGGCGACGCTCAAATTTTTGTGGACCCGGCTCAAGCTGATTGTGGAACCCAGTTCGGCAGTGGCGTTGGCGCCGCTGCTTATGGGAAAAATCGGTGGGCAAGGTCAGCGGGTGGGCGTTATTTTGAGCGGGGGCAATGTGGATGTGGCTAAAATTGGAGCGTTGTTTGCGGAATAGCTCACAGCTGTTTGGAGAGAAATGTTAAAAGGCATACGGCCGTTTACCCGAACGGCCGTACGCCTTTCTTTTGTCAGTTACTATTGAAATGAAGGTCTAGCTGCCGTCAGCCATGCTGCGCAGCATCCAGGCCATTTTCTCATGTGAGCGCATGGTCCCGATTAGCAAATCGCCGGTACCTTCATCGCCCAATTTCTCGGTGCTGGCATCAATGTCGTCACGCAAGTTGGTGATAATTTGCTCGTGATCATCCAGCAAATTGGCCAGCATATCGGGCGCACTTGGAACAGTGCCAGGAGTTTCAGAAAGGCGGGTATGGTCCAGGAACTCGGCCATTGTGCCGATGGCGGTACCGCCCAACATCCGGCAGCGTTCAGCCACTTCGTCAGCGATTAGCTGAAGGGCATTGTACTGTTCCTCGAACAAGACATGCAGTTCCGTGAAGTGAATCCCAGTAACATTCCAGTGGTAGTTACGCGTTTTGGTGTAGAGCAAATGCTCGTCGGCCAAGAGTTTGTTAAGCAGCTGAATCAGTTTTTGGCGGTTTTCAGCGGACAGGCCAACGTGGACTTGTTCCATTTTTTTGCTTTTTGTTTTGGTTTTGGTTGCCATGAGTTACTCCTTTTAAGTTTTTTAGTCTATTGAGTGATTGTATTTATTAGCTTGCCTGGGCAGCTTCAGAATCGGTGCGGAAGAAAAAGTAGGCGGCCACCAGGGCAACGGCCGTTCCAATGGCCATCAGCGCTTTGGAGCCAGGAAAAGTAATGCCACGCTCTTGCAGTTTACCTTTCAGCTGGGTCCGGCGACCAGTGCGGCGCAGTTGATTATTGTTGGTCAACTCGCCAATTTTCTCTTGGGCCAAACCTTTAGCCTGCGTCACTTTGCCATCAACAACCTGACGCTTTTTTCCTACCTGCTGTTTGATTTGTTGTTCCAGTGTTTTTACATTTGACTTCACGTTGGACTTTACGTTAGCTGCCACGTCGGATGCTACTTCTGCTGTTGTTGTCATTTTCAATCTCCTTTGTTTATCTATACTTTTGACTATTTATTACTTTTGGACCGTCGTTAATTTGTTAATTGCGGACCATTTCTTCAAGGACGACCTGCGTTAGATGCCATTGCTGGGGATGCCATTTTGGTTTTTGGCTTTGCCCTTCTGACTTCGTTTCGCTCATGTGTCCGGTTTTGGATAATGCCTGTTCTTCTGGTTCCGTCGCGGATTTGGTTTCTTTGGCGGAAACATCAATAAAAATATCGAAGCGGCCCCATTCGGCGGCGATCTTATGAACCAAATCTTCCATGGAAGCGTCTTGATTTTTTGCCTGCTCAACAAGGTATAGCTTGCGGCTAAACGCTTTTGCTTGCTGCTCAAGCCAGTTGGCTACTTCCCCAGGAATTTGCCAGCAAAGGACGGCAATATCAGCCCCTTTTTGCGCTAGCTGGACAACGAGGCTTTTAATAACGGCCGTATCATTGCCAATTAGCAAAATAGCTTTGCCAAAAAGAGGTGTTTTATTTGGGTCACGAATCTTTGATGTGTCCATGATTTTATAGTTTTGTATCAATTTATTAGTCGAATAGTTAATCACGATTCTCCTCAACTTGTTCTTATGGCTACCACCCTGGCAGCCCTTACAGTGAAAACAGTTGCATCTCAATTTCTGGCTTCATCATACCCCTGCCCGGCCTCTGTGTAGATGTATCACGATAGAAACAGAGGGTATAGAGCCAGATATATTCTCGAAATTAGGCGCAGAACTGCACAATGGGGGAAATAGGAAGATACAAAAAAGGCATAGTTTTTGGCTTGAAAATCGGTGGGAAAGACATGTATCTGCTGGCAGTAAGAAGACAAAATCTCGTTTGTTTTGCGACATTTCTCTCTGGTAGAACGGCCGTTTCAGCACATTCACATTCCCAACGCCCCCCCTTGTTTGAAACATGAAGACGCATATGACCCGCATGTCTGGCAATAGTCATGTACCAGGATTACGTTAAAATGCGGGTTGTTCTTACCAGGATGCCTGTCCTGGCTGTAAACCCTTTTCAAAGAATCAGGAGAGTAATGCCTGGCCGGAAATAGATTCCGCAACGGCCGTTGGCAATTGTAATGGCAAATTTTTTGAATGTACCTTGGGCAGAAATGCCTGAGGCTGTGGAAAAATTAATGACTCTGTATCAGTTTGAAGTGAACAACCATGAAGATGAGCGCCAGAAAGTGGCCGCTTATCTAAATGATGCGGTCACACAAACGTTATCCGCTTTATATATCCAATTATCCTTATGGCGCACGGCTCCCGAAGCCCAGATTCGCCGCGAAATAACCAATGCTATGCCGCTGCTGGTTGACCTCATGAGTGGCCTTAACAACCTGGCCCGTGAGTTACGGCCGTTAGAGCTGGATTTATTGGGTCTACACGAAACCCTCGTCTTGATGGCCGAACTGTTTACCATCCCTGGCCAGCTAACGGTCACGTATGACGGAGCCCCAACGCCAGAACTACCCAAAGAGGTGTCCACGGCATTTTTCCGTCTGGTACAAGAGGTCATCATTTGTTTGCAAAAGCAGGGCGCAGCTGAAGTATTGCTGCATTTACGAACCGAGGGCGATGGCGTACGGTTAATCATTCGCGATAACGGGAAAATCACACCAGATTTTGTTCAGGAGCAAAGCCTGTTTGGGTTAAAAGTGCGCTTTAAGCAGCTAAACGGCCGTCTGACCGTAGACACCCAATCAAACGAGGGCACAACAATTACGGCCGTATGGCCCCGGTCCGAAGCCGCGTCACAAAATCCGCCGGGGCGTGATCCAGTCCAGGACGAGCCCAGCTAAAATACCGACGGTGATAACGCCCATCGTGCCCAACGACCCCGCAATAATGCGGCCGGTTGTGGTCGTGGGCGTAATATCGCCATAGCCAATGGAACTGGCGGTAATAATTGACCAGTACACCCCTTCGGAAAAGGTAATCAACTGATAGCCATCATCCCCCAATTCTACATCGGCCAACTGTTCAACCTGTCGCTGCAAACGGCCGTTTTCGGCATTGATAAAAAGGAGCGGGAAAACCAACAGCACCAACACAACCTGGATGGCCAGGTAGATATGCAAAAGGTGGCGGCTGCGGCGCACCCGCCGAATTTCATACGCGTTGGCCCGATAATGCAGCCGCCCCAGCTCGGCATCCTGGCGCAGCAAATAAGAGGGTGCCAGGCGCAGCAGCCGAAACATCTTTTCCATTTCCCCCTCTTTTTCGTACTGGTGCAAAGCCACATGCAGCAGCGTACTGGCATGTTGATTCATCGACTGCGCCATTTCTTGATTGCTAAAGCGGGTATGGTAAAGCGATTCGCTAAATAACATCATGGAGGTAGGCGATTCCCATTCCAGCTTGGCCAGGTCTTCTGGCTCAATGGATTGGGCTAAAAATTCAGAAATAGCCTGTTCACGCAGCAATGCAGGCTCTGCTTTGATGGCCAGCAGAAACGATTGCCGCATAGATTCGGCCGTTTCTTCATCGATCTCCGCCTCAGCGTCAAAGCGCTCAACTATTTTGTGAACCGTTTCGTGAGGTGTGGCATTAGTCAGGTCAAAATCAGCGTAGTCGGTAGCGTTTTCCGAACTGTTTGATAGGTTTGTTATATGGGTGGTACTATTTATATTCATACACTTTCTCTCAAAATGCGTTCAATTGGTCGCTATAAAATATGGAGAGGATCGACTGATTTTTCTATGTATCAAGATATAGAGGAAGTCACAAATCGGTACCTTTTCGCCCGTACTGATAAACGGTAAAATCAGGCAGCAAAACGACAAACGGCACCGTAAACGGCCGTTTACTTTGACAGAACAACTGGCTGAGCTTCAAAACAAACAAAAGGAACTAAATGCCCAGCGATAACACATCAGCTTCCCTGCCCCATACCCCCAGCCGTGAACAGCGCCTACTTGAGCTGTTGCAAAACCTTTCCCTCGCTGTTGCCAAAGATGAATCCATCAAGGCAGCTTTCGGCGATGCCCTCACCTACATCTGCCAATTCATGGGCTGGCCGTTGGGCCACGTGTACATCTGGTCGCAAGCTGCCCAGGCGCTGGTCTCCAGCCACATTTGGTATATGGACGATGCGTCGGCCATTGTGCCCTTTCGCGAGCTAAGTGAGGCTACCCAGTTTCATCGTGGTGAAGGTACGCTAGGCATGGTGTGGGACACAGGCGAAGCGATCAGCATCCTGGATATAGCCAAAAGCGACGTATTTGTACGCAAAATGCCAGCTGAAGAAGGTGTTCGGGCCTACTTTGCCTTCCCGATCCTGGTTTCTGGCCAGGTGATGGCCGTGCTGGAATTTTTCTCGCCAGAATCTGTGCCCCCAGACCCAGACATGATCTCCGTCATCAACCACGTGAGCGCCTTGCTGGGGTTGGCCATGCAGCGTCACCAAATGATTGACCGGCTGCAAACGAGCGAGTCACAGTTAGCCGAAGCCCAACGCACCGCCCATGTTGGCCACTGGGAATGGAACCTGACGCGCGACGAGATTTTCTGGTCTTCCGAGCTTTACCATATTTATGGCATGGACGAGCAAACATTTTCACCTACCTACGATCGCTTTCTGGAGCATGTTCATCCAGACGATCTTGAATATGTCCAGCACAAGGTACGCGACGCTTATGAAAACGGCCGTTCCTTTGATTATTTCCACCGGTTTATCCGTACCAACGGCGATGTGCGCGTCATCCACGCTCGTGGGCGGGCTGTTTTAGATCAGGTCGGGAAAATCATTAAGCTGCATGGTACAGTTCAAGACATCACCGAACAGAAAGAAACCGAAATCAAGCTGGCCCAATCGGTGCGCCAGCTGTCGGCGCTCATGGAAATTGGGCAAGCCATTGCGGCCACGCTCGACCTTGAACAAATTTCCCACCTGGTTTTGACGTTAGTACGGCCGTTGATCAACGCCGAAGCCGTGATCCTGTTTTTGTATAAAGACGAAATGCTGGAAGTTGTGGCCTTTGAAGGCAGCAATATCCGCGACATGCACGGCCTGCGCGTCCCGCCCAATATCGGCATTGCCGGTGAAGTGTGGCAAACCAGCGAGCCACTCTTCCTGGCGGGTGAGGCCTGCACCTCTCGCCTTTCAAAAGAACTCGCTGATAAGGCAAGCTACACGCCACAGGCCATGCTCGCCGTGCCCCTGCGCTGGCGCAACCACTCTGTAGGCGTCCTGGAAGCCATCCACCAGAATCCAACCGCCTTCACAGAAGACGACCTGCGTTTGCTAGAAATGGCCGCCGCCTGGACCGCCATCGCCATTGGCAATGCCCGCCAATACGAACAGCTACAGCGCCGCCTGAGCGAACAAGACGCTCTGGTCACCATCAGCAACGCTCTGACGGAAACACTGGAACTTTCCGAATTATTGGCCCTGATAGTGGCCCAAATTCAAAGAATCATCGCTAAGGCCGATTGGACAGCTATCCATCTGCAACAATCGCGTGATGGTGAGCTGGAAATGGTCGCCAGTGCTGGGCTGGAAGTCGATCCCGAAGATTACCTGATCCAAGCGGGCCAGGGCATCGCCGGGGATGTACTGACAAATGGCGGGGTCATGAACGTGGCCGATTTGCAACTTGACCCACGTCGCCTGCCTATTGATGTGGAAATCAAAACCCGCTCGCTCCTGGTGGCCCCCATCGAAAGCCGCGTGCGCCGCATCGGTACCATCAGCGTACAATCCATGATCCCCGGCGGCTTTAAGGCCGAAGACGAACGTCTGCTCACCGTGTTGGGCGTGCAGGCAGGCATGGCCATTGAAAATGCACGACTTTTTGCGGTGCAGCGACGCGCCCGCGAACGGGCGGAAAGGCAGCGCGAACGAATGCGCCATATGGCCCGTCGGGTGGTAGAAGCGCAAGAAGAAGAGCGCGTCCGCATTGCCCGCGAACTGCACGACGAATCTGGGCAGTCGCTCACTTCGCTCAAAATTAGCCTGGACCTGATTCGCTCTGTGATTCCAGAAGAATTGGCCGATGTGCGCCAAAGCCTAAGCGATGTGCTCAACCTCACCGATCAGACAATCAACAATCTGCGGCTGCTTTCCCACAACCTGCGGCCACCGGGGCTTGATGTTTATGGTTTGGATGCAGCTCTGGAAGGTCTGTGCCAGGACATTCAGGCGCACACCGCCATCCCGGTCATTTATAGCGGCGCAGAGCTGCCAGATTTACCTGATCTCTCAGCGTTAGGTCTGTACCGGTTTGCTCAAGAAGCGCTGACCAATGCGCTCAAACACGCCAAACCGACCGAAATTCGGGTGGACCTCTCGCTAGATTCAGATACGATATTGCTCAAGGTTACGGACGATGGCGTTGGCTTTGTACCGCCCAACATGGAGCTAAGCCTGCCATCGGAGGGAGCTGGATTGGTAGGCATGGTGGAACGACTGGAGATGGCCAACGGCCGTTTACTCATTGATTCCACCCCCGGCGCAGGCAGTCAGCTAACGGCCGTTGTTCCTTACACCCCGGAGGAAAAATGATTCGCGTCATCATTGCTGAAGATCATACCCTGGTGCGTCAGGGCATTCGTGCGCTGCTAGAAAGAAGCGGTGAGGTACAGGTCGTTGCTGAAGCTGCTACCGGCGAAGAAGCCGTTCAGCTCACCGAAAAAGAAAAGCCAGATGTTGTGGTAATGGACCTTTCAATGCCCCGTTTGGATGGCGCACAGGCGTCTGAACGCATTCTCAGCCTGTCGCTGCCCACCCAAATCATCATCCTTTCCATGCATTCAGACACCACAATGGTGCAGCAGCTGCTGCGCCGTGGCGTAAAAGGGTATCTGCTCAAGGATGCGGTTACGGAAGAACTGCTGCTGGCGGTACGCTCTGTAAGCCAGGGCAAGATATTCCTCAGCCCCACAATCTCGGATTCGGTGATGAGCTTGCTTATCTCCCCGCCAGATGCCAATGCAACAACGGCCGTTGACCTGCTGACCGCCCGTGAACGCGAAGTTCTACAGCTCGTGTCGGAAGGGCATACCAACAACGGCATTGCCGAGATGCTGAGCATTAGCGTCAAAACGGTAGAGAAACACCGGGCAAACCTCATGAGCAAATTGGAAGTCAATGATCTGGCTTCTCTTATTCGCGAAAGCATTCGTCTTGGGCTCATCATTTTGGATGAATAAAGCCCCCATCAGGTTGTTTTGCATGAAGAAATACGCCCTCCTTTCCACCAAAAAGTAGGGTTTTCCCCCATACGAATATCCTTTTTCCTATGCCAAAATGAGGTAAGCAAAAGAGGAACATATCGTTTCCCTTCTCTTTACGCATGATTCATTTAAATAATTTAAATTTAAGCTGAATCATGTAGTTGCAAAACTTTATTAACTATGGCGGAGCATATTATCAGAGTTTTACTAGTTGACGATCACCAGGTAGTTTTAAATAGCATTCAAGCATTGGTTGGCCGGGAGCCAGACATTGAAATTGTCGGCACGGCCGTTTCTGGCCTTGAAGCCATTGAGCTGGCCGAGAAAGAAGAACCCGATGTCATTGTAATGGATGTCTCCATGCCAGAATTGGATGGCATTCGTGCTGCGGGCGAAATAAAAAAGCGCGGCGTAGTGTCCAAGATCATCATGCTTTCTATGCACTACAGCAGCGCCTTAGTGCAACAAGCTCGCCGCAACGGAGCTTCGGCGTACATCATTAAGCAGCAGGCCAGCAGCGAATTGGTTCCCGCCATCCGTGCGGCCTATGCCGGAGCACTCTCCCTGTAATTGCGCTCAGCATCCCCTCTCCTACAAACTTTTTTCGCCAAAAGGTAGGGAATCCCCCCATAAGAAAGTAGGTCCATTCCCCATTCCGAAAACGGCCGTAACCGCGGATACTAAGAACATCAAGCGAACATGGAACACACGCTTCGCAAGAAGAAAATTAGAAGAACGATATTCACCAGATTCAAAGTACAAATCACACAGGAAGAAAAAGGAGTAACCGAAATGATCCGCATTTTACTTGGTCATCCCTCTCGTTTGGTCTGCGATTCCCTACGTACCGCCTTGGACAACGTCGATGACGTTTATGTAGTGGGTTGTGCGACCAAAGCCGAAGAACTTCACTTTCTTCTGCCCCACGGCAACGTTGTATTGATTGGCACCGAACTGGAAGACACGACCGCCCTCGAAATGATGCATGAAATCCGCATGACCCATCCCAATGTCAAAATTATGGTCATCGGTCTAGACGATAACCCCGATGTCATTCTCCGCCACATTGAAGCTGGCGCAGCTGGCTACATTTTGCAGAACGAATCTATTGTAGAAATGGTAGAAAAACTGCACGCGGCCAATGAAGAAAAAGCGATTATTTCACCCGCAGTTGCGGCAGCGATGATGGACCGCCTGGCGCACCTGGCCAATCTGGATACGCCTCTGGCTTACCTGGAAGCCCGCGAGACCCAGCTAGACGAGCTGACCTCCCGCGAAGAAGAGGTTCTTGGCCTGATTAACGATGGGCTCACCAACCAAGAAATTGCCGAACGTCTGTACATCGAATGTGGCACCGTTAAGAATCATGTCCACAAAATTTTGAAGAAGCTGGACGTGAACAACCGCCAGGAAGCAGCATACGTGCTGCAATCCTTCCAACGTCCCGCTCCCGCCATGGCGATGGCTTAATCAATATCAAACGCAAAAGTACAAACACCTCTGGGGAAAGAGCAGTTAACTTTAAAGGCCAAAATAGAAACGGCCCGTGGTTTGAAGACCACGGGCCGTTTTCTTTTCCGTTATTTCAATTCCATTTTCTGGATATATGGGAAACGGCCGTAAATGACCAAGCGAACAAGGCACACGGTACCCATCCAACCGCACCGCGTGCCTCAAAAGAAATGTGCTAAATTGAACTAAAACGTTTTGCGAGCATCGCGCATTGCCAACAAAAGTTCTGGTGGAGCAAAACGCTCACCGTACTTGGCCGCCAGTTCTTCGCTGCGCTGCACAAAGGCCGCTACGCCATAATCATTGATGTACTGCAAAGTGCCCCCCTTAAACGGCGCAAATCCCCAGCCCAAAATCGAGCCGATGTTGGCATCGGCGGCATTGGTGACCACGTTTTCTTCCCGGCAGCGTACCGTTTCCAGCGCCTGCACAAACATTAGCCGCTCGATCATCTCGGTCTGGCACAACGGCTCACCCTGAGGCGGGAAGAGAACGGTCAACTCCGGCCAGAGATGCTTCTTGCCACCCTCGGGGTAGTCGTAAAATCCTGCGCCACGCGCTTTGCCATAACGGCCGTATTTCTCCGTCATCACATCCACCACCGCATCGGATGGATGGCTGGGTGCGGTTTTGCCCTCCGCTTCAAAATCCTTACGCGTCTGCTCACGAATGTGGCGCATTAGCCCCAGGCTCACCTCGTCGGCCAGCGCCAGCGGCCCCACCGGCATGCCTGCCTGCAAACCCGCCGCCTCAATCGCCCGCGGATGCTGCCCCTCGCCAAGCATCGCCAACCCTTCACGCAAGTAAGTGCCAAACACTCGCGACGTGTAAAAGCCCCGGCTGTCATTCACCACAATCGGCGTCTTGCGGATTTTCAGCACAAAGTCAAATACCTTCGCCAGCGTTTCATCACTCGTCGCCGCCCCAGTGATGATTTCTACCAGCTTCATCTTTTCCACCGGCGAGAAAAAGTGCAGCCCCACAAAGTTCTGCGGCCGCTGGGAAGCCTGCGCCAGTCCGGTAATGGGTAACGTGGAGGTGTTGCTAGCAAAGACTGCCCTGTCCGCCAAAACCGCCTCTACCTCCTGGGTCACCTTCGCCTTCAACTCGCGGTCCTCAAACACCGCCTCGATGACTAGATCGCAGTCCGCCAAATCGGCCGCATCAGCCGTAGGCTGGATGCGTGCCAGCGTTTCGTCCCGCTGTTTCTTGGTGAGCTTGCCTTGCTGCACCCGTTTGTCCAGCAGCGCAGCAATTTTTGCCTTGCCTGCCTCAGCCTGTTCCAGGGTCACATCTTTGAGCACGACGGGGAGGTTGGATACGGCCGTAACATACGCAATCCCATGCCCCATCATGCCCGCACCGAGCACGCCCACCTTTTGTGTCACCTGTGGTGGAACCGTTTGCGGTCGGCTCGCCCCATCGCTGATCTGATTCATCTGGAACCAGAAGGCGTTAATCATATTTTTCGCAGTCTGGCTGGTGGCCAATTGGGCAAAATAACGCGACTCAATCCGGCTGGCGGTATCAAAATCGACCATCGTCCCTTCGACCATAGCGCTCAAAATCGCTTCCGGCGCTAGATAGTTGCCATAGGTGCGCTTTTTCAACATGGCGGGCGCGATGGACAACATCTGCGCCACCTTCGGACTGCGCGGATCGCCGCCGGGGATGCGATAGCCGGGTTTGTCCCACGGCTGCGCCACCTTGGGGTTGGCCACAATCCAGGCACGGGCTTTGGCCTGCAAATCGGCCAGATCGTCGGCCAGCGCATCCACCAGCCCGGCCGCTTTGGCGGCCACGGGGTCCAGCTGCGTGCCTTCGGTCAGCAAGGGAAAAGCGGCTTGCAAACCAATCATGCGCGGTAGGCGCGTTACGCCGCCACCACCTGGCAGCAAGCCCAAGGTCACCTCGGGGAAACCCAGCTTCAGGCGCGGATCGTTCAGCACAATGCGGTAATGACAGGCCAGCGCCAGCTCCAAGCCACCGCCCAGCGCCGTCCCGTTGATCGCCGCCACGACCGGCACACCCAGCTTTTCCAGCTGGCGAAAACCGGCCTTCAACGCTTCGGCACTGGCAAAAACCTCGGCAGCGTCCGTGACGGCGTACAGCCACTCCAAATCGCCACCCGCCATAAACGTTTTCTTGGCCGAGGTCACAATCACACCTGCCAAATTCGGTTCTGCCTGCAACCGCTCCACCGATGTCGCCAGGGCCACGCCAAATTCCGCGTCAATCACATTCGCTGACCGCCCCGCCCGGTCCACCGTCAACATCACAATCTGCTGCTCATCTTTTGCGTAATGAATCGCCATTCCACACCCTCACTCTTCAAGAAATTTGACGCAAAGACGCATAGTTGCAAAGAAAAATCTTTGCGCCCTCTGTTCCTTTGCTCCCTTTGCGTTAAAAATCTAAACCCGCTCAATCACCGTGGCAATACCCATACCGCCGCCCACGCACAAGGTAATCAGTGCCGTGGCCAGGTCGGTGCGCTCCAACTCGTCGAGCACTGTGCCCAGCAGCATCGCCCCTGTCGCTCCCAGCGGATGCCCCATGGCAATCGCCCCGCCGTTGACATTGACGTTTTCTGAGCCCTCGATGCCCATGTCGCGCATAAAACGCAGCACCACGGCGGCAAACGCCTCGTTCACCTCAAACAGGTCAATATCCTTCACATCCATACCCGCCAGCTTCAGCGCCTTCTGCGACGCTGGCCCCGGCCCAATGAGCATAATCGTCGGTTCGGTGCCTACCAGCGCCGCCGACCGAATCCGGGCGCGTGGCTTTAGCCCCAGCGCCTCGCCCTTCTCCTTGGAGCCAATCAGCACCAGCGCTGCACCATCCACAATACCGGACGAGTTGCCTGCCGTGTGCACATGGTTGATCTGCTCCACCTCTGTGTAAACCTGCTGCGCCAGGGCGTCAAACCCCATCTCGCCGATGGCGGCAAAGGCGGGATTGAGCTTGCCCAGTCCCGCCAGCGTCGAATCAACGCGGATGTGCTCATCTTTGTCCAGAATGGTCAGCCCGTTTGGGTCTTTCACCGGCACGACAGAATTGTGGAAGTAGCCGTTTTCCCAGGCGTGGGCCGCCCGCTGCTGCGAGCGCAGGGCGAAGGCGTCCACGTCATCGCGGCTAAATCCTTCCAGCGTGGCAATAAGGTCTGCGCCGATGCCCTGGGGCACAAAGTTGATTTTGCTGCTCACCTTGGGGTCCAGCATCATCGCCCCGCCGTCGGAGCCCATCGGCAGGCGGGACATGGATTCGACACCACCGGCCACGACCATCTCTTCCCAGCCGGAGCGCACCTTCATGGCGGCCATGTTCACTGCCTCCAGGCCCGAGGCACAAAAGCGGTTCAGCTGCACCCCCGGCACATCGACATCCCAACCAGCGTAGAGAACGGCCGTCCTGGCAATATCCGCTCCCTGATCACCAATCGGGGTCACACAGCCCAGCACCACGTCATTCACCTGCGACGTGTCCAGATCGTGCCGCTGCTGCATCTCGCGCAGCAGCGTGGCCAACAGCTCCACCGGCGGCACCTCGTGCAGTGAGCCATTCTGCTTGCCCCGCCCCCGCGGCGTGCGAATCGCCTCAAAAATATACGCTTCTCCACTCATCTTCCCCTCCTTTGGGAATTGTCTCATCCCACCCAAAATTTGACGCAAAGGGGCAAAGAAGCCAAGAAGTTAAAGAAATTCCTTTCCCTCTTTATCTCCTTTGCGTTCTTTGCGTCAAAAATCCAAACCTACCATCCAAATCCATTCTACAATCCTGCCGGTGTTGCTCCAAGGAAATTGGCTATACTCCCCATATGACAAACGCAAGACTGAACAACTTCATTCACCTGGCATACGGCCGTCGCGCCACTCGCCGCTACACCGATGAGCCAGTCCCGCCGGAACTGCTAGATTTGCTGCTGGAAACGGCAACCTGGTCCCCCTCCGCCCACAACCGCCAACCGTGGCGCTTTGCCGTACTGGAAGCTGCTGGCAGCAAAGAAAAGCTGGCCCGCGCCATGGGCCAACGCCTACGCGCTGACCGCAGCGCCGACGGCGACCCGCCCGACGCCATTGAGCGCGACGTAGCCCGCTCCTTTGCCCGCATTACCGGGGCAGCGGCGTTGATTGTAGTTTGTTTGAGCATGGCGGATATGGACAGTTACCCCGACGCTCACCGCAGCCAGGCGGAACGCACGATGACGGTACAAAGCGTGGCGATGGCCGCCCAAACGCTGTGGCTCACCGCCCACGCCGCCGGGTTGGGTGCCTGCTGGCTGTGCGCCCCGCTGTTTGTGCCGGATTTGGTGGTGGACACGCTCAATTTACCCGCCGATTGGGAACCACAAGGCTTGCTGACGCTGGGCTGGCCTGCGGAAGAAAAAGAGAAAACCCGCGCTCCCTGGCCCAGCCGGGTTACGTTTTTGGACCGGTGACGCCAAGGTGCGACGCACTTGGCAAATGCGTCGCACCTATAGCCCCGGATTCATCTCGCGCTCTAGCCCACTACCAAACGCGCCAAGAAAGCGCGACTAGTTACTTTTCTTTCCTACGATTAACTCGCGAACCAGTTCGTAATTTTTGCCACAGACACCTCGTCTATTGAAACAAGAGACAACACGGCAACAATCACCTCAACAACAAACAACTAAACGCAGATTTACCAGATTTTATCAGCATTCATCTACGTCCCATTTGCAAGGAGAACTCATGACCGAACCGACCATCACCGTTTACGGCGCATACTGGTGCCCAGACTGCCGCCGCAGCAAGCAATTTCTGGGTGAGCACCAAATTCCCTACAACTGGATCGACATCGAGCAAGACGCTGACGCGGAACAGTTTGTCATCCAAACCAACGGCGGCAAGCGCATCATCCCCACCATCGTTTTTAGCGATGGCAGTCATCTCACCGAACCCAGCAACGCCGACCTCGCGAAAAAGCTCGGGCTAAAAACCACCGCCAGCCGCCACCACTACGATCTGGTCATCGTCGGTGGCGGGCCAGCTGGGCTGACCACCGCCCTCTATACCGCTCGCGAAGGGATAGACACGCTGGTGATTGAACGTGCCGCGCTGGGTGGCCAGGCTGCGGCTACCGAAAAGCTAGACAACATGCCCGGCTTCCCCGAAGGCATCCAGGGCATTGATTTTGCCAACCGGCTGCGCCAACAGGCCGAAAAATTCGGCGTCGAGCTGCTGCAAGCGCAGGACGTGACGGGCATCCACAGCCACGACAATTACCATTGTGTTACCACCGCCGACGGCAGCGAATACAGTGGTCGCGCCCTGCTCATCACCACTGGCAGCCGCTACCGTCGCCTGAACGTGCCGGGTGAATCAGATTACATCGGCGCGGGCGTCCATTTTTGCGCCACGTGCGACGGACCATTTTACAAAGGCAAGGAGATTGCCGTGGTGGGTGGCGGCAACAGCGCCACGGAAGAAAGTCTGCTGCTAACCAAATTCGCCGACAAAGTAACACTTCTGGTGCGCGGTGGCGAATTCACCGCCAGCAAAATCATCCAGGAAAAAGTGCTCAGCGAGCCAAAAATCAAGGTGCGCTGGCACACCGAAGTGGCCGAATTTAGCGGCGCAGATTCTAAATTGAACCAGCTCACGCTGCACAACAGCCAGACCAAAGGCGAAGAAACGCTGGCGGTGGATGGCGTGTTCATCTTCATCGGCCTCACGCCTAACACGAGCTTTTTGGCGGAAAGCGACGTGCAGCAAAACCAATGGGGGTTCCTCGTTACAGGCCACGATTTGGTGCATGATGGGCCGTTATCTCAGTTTGGCAGTCGCGAACCGGCTGCGTTGGAGACAAGCATCCCCGGCATTTTTGCTGCCGGGGATGTACGGGCGGGCAGCACCAAGCAGGTGGCCAGCGCCGCTGGCGAAGGGGCAACGGCCGCTTTGCTCATTCGCGAATACTTGAAGACAGTTTAAGTTTATAAAAAATAACCGCTCGTCCCATATTTCTTTAAGGGCAGGTCTAACCTGTCCTTTTTTGTGAATCTACCTCACCGCCATATCGGCCGTGACAAACAGGCTTTGTCCGCTATAATAAACGTATATTTTTTATACTGGACTAAATTCAGGAGACTGGAGATTGAATAGTCTCCAATCTCTAATCTCTTTTTGGCTATGGATTACTCAAAACAAGTTCCCGCCGCCGAGCGAACGTTGAACATTTTGGAGGCGCTGAGCAGTGCGCCTGATGGATTAAGCGCCACGGAGCTGCTAGAGCGGCTGGATGATATGTCGCGCAGTGGGCTGTTTGCCTTGCTGAACACGCTCAAGGCGCGCAGCTACATCGAGCAGAACGACAGCCGGGGCAAGTACCAGCTGGGTCCAGCGCTGTGGGCGCTGCTGCCGCGCCAATCGCTAGGGCTGGAACCTCTCATTACCGCGTTTGAAACGGAAATGGCGCAGGTTGATTTGGCAGAAACGGCCGTTCTCCTCTGGCTCGATCGTGCGGAAACAGTCTTGCTGGCGCAGCGTGAGGGCATCAACCGGGTTCGTGCTGTCTACCGGCTGGGGCAGCGAGACGAGGCAGCAAACAGCCCCGGCGGTCGTCTGCTGCTGGCTGGATTGCCGACTCAAGTTGCTCAACAAACGGCCGTCTTCAACCGGTTTCGCAGTGAGGGAGCCGCCACTCAGGAAACGGCCGAAACCCTCGACATCGCCTGCCCCATTTGCGCCGATGGCGTGCAACCTAGCGCCGCCTTGCAGGTGAGCCTACCCCTTTTCCGCAGCCAGCCAGAAACGGTGGCGCGGCTCAAAAAACAGGTGCAGCAGGCCGCATCGCGCATCTCGTTCCGTCTGGGAGCGGCGGTGTACCAGCCGTACGGCTGGGCCGTCGGCGAACCGATCGGCCCCAACCGCGCCTTGAGCCAGGCTGAGCTTGAACAATTTTTGCAGGGGTCGTGGAGCGCGCGCCTCGCCTGCGTGCGCGCCGACGGCACGCCGCACGTTTTGCCGCTGTGGTATGAGTGGGACGGCCGTTCCTTTTGGGTCGCTGCCTCGCCAGGGGCACAGTGGAAGCAGGTGGTGGACGAAACCGGGCGCGTCTCGCTGACCATCGACGAGCCGTGGCCGCCGCTGCGCCGCGCCTTTGTGGTGGGTGAGGCCCACGCGGTGGCGGCCGGTGACATGCCGGGCGGATTGGCCGGGCTGCGCCAGCGGCTGGCAGTGCGCTACCTCGGACAGGGGGCCGACCAGCAGCCAGAGTTGTGCCAGATTGAGGGGTGGACGGCCGTTCAAATCACTCCGCAGCGCCTCACCGGGCAGCAAGGATTGGGCCGCCCATGAGCGCTTTAGACATTCGCGTCAGTGGGCTGAGCCATCGGTACGGCCGTACCCACGCCCTACAAGCCATCGATCTGCACATTCAGCTAGGCGAATTTGTGAGCCTGGTCGGCGTCAGCGGCTGCGGCAAATCGACCCTGATGCGCCTCATCGCCGGGCTGCAAACGGCCACGCAAGGTGACGTTTGGCTCGACGGACAGCCGCCCGCTGCCGCCCGCGCCACCAAGCAAATCGGCTGGATGGCCCAGCAGGCCGCTCTCCTGCCGTGGCGCACCGTGCGCGAAAACGTGCAGCTCGCCCAGAAAATCAATCCGCAAACCGGGCAAGACACGCCAGACCCGGACAGCTTGCTCAACATGGTGGGATTGGCCGAGTTTGCCGACGCGTATCCGCTTACGCTCTCTGGCGGGATGCAGCAGCGGGCGGCGCTGGCGCGAACACTGGCAACAGGAGCGGCCGTTTGGCTGATGGATGAGCCGTTTGCCGCGCTGGATGAGCTGACGCGGGAGCTGCTGGCTGGGGAGCTGCTGCAAATCTGGCGGCAGTTCCGGCCGACGGTGCTCTGGATCACGCACAATCTGCATGAAGCGATTCGCCTGTCGGATCGCGTGGTGGTGCTGACGCCACGACCGGGCACGATTGCGGGCGAAATCGCCGTGCCGCTGCCCCGCCCCCGCGACGACACAAGTGCGGCTTTCCAAAGCCTTTTGCGGCAAGCGCGGACGCTGCTGCGGCAGGAGGTGGTTCATGACCAGTGAAAAAACAGGTTACGCAGAGTTACACAGAGAAGACACAGAGTTTCACAGAGAGAACCAAAAGAAACCAAGATTTTTCTCTTCCTCTGCGTTCTCTGCGCACTCTGCGGTTAAAAAATCTTTACGAAAGCGGAACTGGTCTGGCGTGGGGCTGCTAGTGGGGGTGTTTGTGCTGTGGGAAACGGCCGTTCGCCTCACCGACACGCCTGCTTATTTGTTTCCAGCACCAACGGCCGTTTTCCGCTACCTCTTCACCCATTTGGCCGATTTGCTGCTGGCGGGCGGGGTAACGTTGCTGGAGGCAGTGGCGGGATTAGTTTTGGGAACGGCCGTTGGCTTGGCCCTGGCCGTCCTCATCACCTTTTGGCAGCAGTTGGAGCAAGGCGTCATGTCCCTGGCGATTCTGATCAAGTCCACGCCGATCATCGCCATTGCCCCGATTCTGACGATTTGGCTGGGCTTTGGCCCCGCACCCAAAGTGATCGTGACGGCACTGCTCACCTTTTTCCCGGTGCTGATCAACGCGCTGACTGGTTTTCGCACGGTGGATGGGGCGCTACTAGATTGGCTACGCTCGCTCAACGCCACGCCGCAGGAGATTTTTTTGCAGGCAAGGTGGCCGGGGGCACGGCCGTATTTGTTTGCGGCGCTGCGGGTGGTGGGGCCGCTGGCGCTCATCGGCGCGGTGGTGGCGGAATGGATGGGCGCGTCCAGCGGCTTGGGTCGGGCGATGTGGCTGGCCTACACCAATCTGAACATGCCCGCCCTGTTTGCCGCTGTGTTTATTTTGACGGGGTTAAGTACGGCCGTTTACCAAACCATCGTCTGGCTGGAAAAACGATTTCTTTTTTGGGAATAATCCACAGATTTCGCAGATTACACAGATTGGTTTTTCTCTGTGAACCTCCGCGCTTCTCTGTGCATCTCTGTGTTCCGCTTTTAATTTAGGAGAAACAACTTTGCAACGCAACAAACTCATCTTTTTATTCATCATCATTTTTTTCCTAACCGGCTGCCAGACCGATGGGCAAGAAGCCCTGCGCGAGATGACCTTTATGGCCGGATTCAAACCGCAGGCCAATTTGCCGTTTGTGGGCGCGTATGTGGCTCAAGAAAAAGGTTTTTTTGCCGATGAAGGGCTGTCCGTCACCATCGAGCATTCGGCTGGGGGCGGCGAACATTTGCAACTGCTGGCCGCTGGTGAAGTGCAGGTGACGACGCAAGATGCGGCCGTTTTGCTACAACGCCGCGCCGATCCGGGCTTGCCGCTTGTCTCCATCGGGCTGATTGGCCAGCGCGGGCAGCAAGCGTTTGTGGCTCTGGCCGACAGCGGTTTGAGTACCCCCGCTGACTGGGCTGGGCACACCGTCGGCTTCAAGGGCGCGCCGCCACCAGACCTCTTTGCCATCCTCGCTGCCAACGGGCTGGCGGAAGATGATGTAGAGCTGGTCAACGTCGGTTTTGATCCGCGCACGCTCACGGAAGGGTTGGTGGATGTGTATCCTGTCTTCAAATCGAATGAGCCGAACTTGATTCGCGGCTGGGGCTTTGACGTAGTGCAGTGGGAAGCGGCCGATTATGGCGTGCCCACGCTTGGATTAGCCTACGTGGCCACCGAAGAGCTCATCGAATCGGACCCGGAACTGCTACAAAGCTTTATGAACGCCGTGCTGCGGGGACTTGACTACGCGCAGGAAAACCGCGACGAGGCGGTGCAAATCGTGCTGAAATATGCTGGCGAAGATGCGGATGCCGCCCACATGCGCTTCATGCTGGACACCGAGCTAGCAGATGCCCAATCGCCCAACGGCTTTGGTTGGCAAACCGAAGCGCAATGGCAAGCGCTGGCCGACATGCTGCAAACTTACGAATCGCTGCCGGGTGATGTGGATGTAACGGCCGCTTTCACCACGCAATTTTTGCCCTAGCAACCATTTCCCCGGAAACTCGGAGTTTCCGGGGAAATATGGCACCTTCTATGAATTTGTGGACCATCCTCCCCGTCAAATCGCTGACTGAAACCAAGTCTCGGCTCAGTGCAGTTTTGTCGCCTGATGAGCGGGCGGAATTGACGCTGCATTTGCTAGAGAGGGCACTGATTTTGTTGCCTCAGGTGCGAGGGTTGGGCGAAACGGCCGTTATCACCCAAGACCCTCTCGTAGCAGAAATAGCTATCCGCTTTGGCTGCCATACGTTGGCGGAGCCGCCGGGCAGCGGCCTGAACGGAGCAGTAACGGCGGGAGTAACGCTGGCCGCACAAAATGAAGCTAGCCACTGCCTGATTTTGCCATCTGATTTGCCGTTTTTTCAGACAAGCGAGTTAGAAGAATTAGTTGGTGCGATGGAAACGGCCGTTTCCCACTCCCCTATCATTCTATGCAGCGATCGGCAGCAACAGGGCACCAATGCGTTGGTTGTGCCGACGGGGCTGGGATTTTGTTTTGGATACGGCCGTAACAGCCTCCAATACCATCAACAAGAAGCCAAACGATTGAAACTGGCCTGCCAGATAGTAAATTTATCGGGTCTCCAGTTCGATCTGGACACAGAGGCCGATTATGCTTTCTACACGAAAAGCAGGTGCCTGTCAGCCTCTTGAAAAGTTGAATTTTCGCCAATTTGAGATACCTTTTATTCTACCTTCCATCTTGGAAAAGCAGGGTCATAAAAAGTAAAAATGGCCAACCAAGAGGCAATAAAAATCCCAACAAGGAAATTAAAATTATGCAATGTTCCGTGTGCAAAGGCACGATGGTGCAAGAAACAACCACCTATAAAACAGAAGTGAACGGCGAAGAAATTCTCATCGAAGATGTGCCGATTTGGGTTTGCCAACAGTGCGAATCTTCCTTTCTAGATGATGACGTCATCGAAGCGATCGAAGATATGCTGGCCAGCCTGGCCGGTGGTCTGGGCGAGGAAAATCCACCAGAGGAAATTGAACTTGACTAATTCTTTGCAACGCAGCACCGCCATATTTCGTAGAAATCATTAGTTTTTTGCCTAAAAGGCCCATATATGGGCCACTACTTCCAAAAGGAGCGAATTATGTGGCGTAAAATGAGTGCTGCCGTGGTTGTGTTGGTCACCCTGCTGTTGGGTGTAACTGGCGCGTTGGCGCAAGAAAAATCATACAGCGCCGACCGATTTGATGTCGATATTGCGGTGAACCAGGACGGTTCACTGCTGGTTACCGAAACGGTAGTCTTCCGCTTTGTGGGTGAGCCGTTCACCTATGTCTTCCGCGAAATACCAACGGACCATACGGATGGCGTAGAAATTTTGGAAGCGTCGGTAGACGGCCGTACCTACCCCGGCGGCACCGACGCGGGACAGGTCAAGATTACCGCCGATGACAACATCCGCGTAACCTGGCACATGGAGCCAACGGCCAACACCGCCCGCACCTTTGTGCTGAAGTATCGAATGCTTGGCGTAGTTCAGCAAACTGACAGCGCGGATCTATTACGCTATCAGCCGCTGCCGGATGAGTTTGAATACACCATCGACAGCAGTACCGTAACGCTGCATTATCCAAGTTCGGCTGATTTGCTGGAGACACCGAGAGTGACAGCCAACACGGCGCAGGTAGATCGTAATGGCAATGAGGTAACTTTTACCCGGCAAAATATTGCCCCCAATAACTCAATGGTGTTCGAGATGCTGTTTGCCAAGGGCAGCCTCATCTCCACCCCACCCGTCTGGCAAGCCCGGCAAGCGGAGCAAGATGCGTTGGCGCCAGTCTGGATTGGTGCAAGTTTGCTCGTTCTGGTGGCGGGTATTGTTGGCGTTGTGATGCTTTGGCGCACCCACCAGCCCAACGTGAAAAAGAGTACGGCCGTTCACTACGAACCGCCCACCAATTTACCACCAGCCATCGCTGGCGTGCTGAACGGCAGCGGAGCCAGCCCTAGCTGGTCCAATGCCCTGGCCACTCTGTTTGATCTAGCCGATCGCGGCGTCCTCAGCATTGAGGAGATTGAAAAGAAGAGCATTTTCAGCGGTCAAGACTTTAACATCGTGCTGCTGGAAGAGCCGGGCAACTTACGGCCGCATGAAGTTGGCCTGCTGCGTCTGCTGTTTGAAAGCAAAGGCATGCAGCACAAATCCGTGAAGCTGTCTAAGCTTGGCAATGCGGTCACGGGCAGCCAATGGAAGAAATTCACCGAGCCTTTGGAAACCGAAATCAAAGCGGCAGGCTACATTGACGCCAAACGCAAACAGCGGCGGACTTGGGTCATGGTTGGCAGCTTTATCTTCCTGATCGTGGCCGTCCTCATCATGATTCTGACGGTAATCTTTGAAAACCAGTTTGGCATCTGGCCCATGTTAGTGGCGCTCAGTTTCTTCCTGGTGTTTATCATGATGATGATTGTGAGCAGCACAATGACCATTCTCACCGATGAAGCCAAGGCCCTAGCCAACGAATGGCAAAGCTTTTACCAACACTTGAAGGACATCACGCGCAGCAAAGCGGCCGTTGGGGAGACGAACATGTTTAACCGTTTCCTGCCCTATGCTGCTAGCTACGGCATGCTGCATCAGTGGGCCAAGTTCTTCCAAAAAGAAGGCTGGACGGAACTGCCGCCGTACTTCCACGCCCTCAATCGCGCTGGCGATCATGGCATGGCAGCGTTTGTGGCCATGACGGCCGCTTCTTCATCCTCGGGGGGCAGCGCAGCGGGAGCCGGTGCGGCTGGGGCTGGGGCCGCGGGTGGCGGGGCTAGCGGCGCAGGATAACCCCTGGCCAACAGGAGAAACGCGCTTTCTGAGTGTTTCTTCATCCAAAAATTAAGTGTTGTTTGGTAAACTGACTCAGTTTTGGGCCGCTGCACCCAAAGCTGAGTCTTTTTTTGACCCGCAGCACCGTATCGGTAGGTGTCTATGAAGCGTATCCTCAATCTGCCTCTTTTTGTGCTTTGCCTGAGCTTCTTCATTTTGTGGGGAACGAGTACGGCCGTATTTGCCCAAACGGCGGATCCCCTGCCCAGCGACAACCTGGTGCAAAATCCGTGGTTCCGCAGCGGCAACGACCCTAGCCTGGCGGGTTGGACCGACGCCGCAGGCAGTAACGTCATCTGGTCCACCAGCCAGAAAGATTCCAACCCCTCACCCGATCAAATCCAGGGCACCTCAGCACGGCTGGCCTTTGGCTCCGGCCAGGGCGGTGGCACGGGCCAGGGCGGCGTTGACGCGTATCTGTACCAGGTGGTTACCGCAGACCCAGCTCTTAATCATTTGAAATTTAAGACTCATTGGGTCACCGGGTGGATCGAGCGGGCAGCCGTAACCATTTATGGGGGAAATTCCGCAGATGGGCCGTGGACGGCCGTTTGGACTCCGCTCGATATCAACCAGAGCACCTCCTCCAATGCGGCCTGGACCCAAACCGAGATGCTAGCTGTGACTATCCCCGCAGGCTTCCCCTTTTACAAGATCGAACTATTTGGCCGCTACCCTGAAGGGCGGCAGCAAGGGGTGAAGTACACTGGCGTTTACTTTGCCGTCGATGGGCAGGCGGGGGCAATTATGGAAGCGACTCCCACCGTCGCTGAGGCCACCCTGCCCTCACCAAACAGCGAGGCCGCCGGGCAGCAGCCAACCCGCCGTCCCACAAGAGGGCCAGCCGTAAGAGCCACCAACACACTCATACCAACGGCCGTACCGACTGAAATAGATGAGGGAACGGCCGTTGCCATCGCCAACACACCTGCCCCGGAACCGACGCAACCAGCAGTGCGCCCAACCCGACCGGCCCCGGCTGCGGAACAGCCGCCCACCAGCAACGATCGGCTCAGCACCGTTTATCTGGTAATTATTGCCGTTTTGGTGTTGCTGGTAGTTGTTTTGGGGATTGGTTGGGCCAGAGCGCGAAAGTCGTAAGCGGTGGATGGGGCTAATTACGGCCGTAAAAATCTAGCAGTGCCAGCACCCCCGCCAGGTTCTCGGAAAAGTCCGTAAAGCTGTGGGTAGAGAGTTCCACGGTAAACGAAGGAATGTTTTGCGTGGCCAGCCAGTCGCTGGCGTCGCCACTGACGGGATACGCCTTGAATGCGCTGAAAACCTCGTAACCCGAGGCACGGCCGTATAGTTCGGCAATCTGTCGTGAGGGGGCAAATTCACCGCCACAACTGCCCACAAATAAGCCATCCGCTTTGCTGTGCCAAAAAAGCGTGCCCACTGGTTTTTCGCGCAAAAAGAAGGCTCGCAGCGCGGCCGTTTCGGGTTCAGAAAATGGCACTGTGCCGCCACTGACCAACGTATCGCCCCACAGCGCTTCCGACTGCCAGTCGCAGGCCCAGTTGCGGTTCAGATCGACCTGATTGGCGTTAAAGCGACCCACTGAGGTATCGGCCGACACATCTTCGGCGGTAAAACGGCCGTCTAGCCCCGTCACAAAAAATTGCCCATCTGGATTGGCGGAAGGAATGATGTAGAGCGACACATTGCTGGGAATCCGGTCGGGATTTGCCAGGAAGTAGTCGATCATCTCATACGCCAGCAAGATGGTGTTCCACTCGTAGCCACCATGCATCCCGCCAACCATCACCACCACATCGCTGCCAAAGCCAAAGCGGTAGCTGGTAAGCGGCCGTCCGCCAGCAGAGGTGCCAATCGTTTGAGCAACGCCGTAGGCGGCAAAGGTGGCTGTCGGTTCCGGCGTGGTCTGAGCTATGACGCTGGTTGGTAGTGGCGCATCTGCGGTGGGTGGGAGTGTGAGCGTCGGTACGGCCGTTTGTGTAGCCGGCAGCGTCGCCAGTTTAAGGGTTGGTTGGGTAGGAACGGAAGGAACGGCCGTTGCGGCGGCCTGAACCGAAGCGCTGGCTGGAGTAGCCGCAGATGTTGCCACAGAGGAACAGCCAACCAAAAACAGACTAAACGCCAGCCACAAAATGAAAAAACGGTGCATCGCTACTCGCTTGCCTCTTGGTTGGCGTAGTAGCGCATAACGGCCTCAATGGCTGCCAGGTTCTCCTCAAAATCAGTGGCCGTGTAATCGGTTAGCAGCACAGAAATGGCCGGGATGCCCTGTTTGTCCAGCCAGTTAGTGGCATCACCATGAACTTCAATGTTTACCAGGTCTTCAAAATCCGCAATGCGATAATCGGTTGCCCCGCCATAAATATCGGCCAGAGTCTGGGAAACGGCCGTACCATCCGAACATTCCCCCGGTGACACCAACCCCTCCGCTGAGCGCGCCTGCCAGAAAATCACACCGACCGTGGCCTGAGCCTGAATAAAATTGGCCAAGGTGCGCGCTTCCGGTTCGGAAAACGGCTCAGTGCCGCCCAGCCCTTCGGGCGAATCGCTGCCCCAGGGTGGATTAGGTATCCAGCGGCAGTCCCAATTGCGATTGAGATCAACCCCGTTGCTGTTCAAGCGTCCCGCCAACTGCCCTGGCGCACGTGGGCTGTCTGGGTTGGCATTGGGAATGATCACTACCGAGAGTTCGGGCGGAATCTCGGCCAAATTTTCGGTGAAGTGGGCAATCACCTCGTTAGCCAAAGCCACCGAACCGGGCGCAAAACCAGAATGCAGGCCACCGATAAAAATCAGCACCGACGGGCCAGTGCCAAAACGAACCGCCTCGATAGGGCTCCCGCCAGCAGATTGCCCCAGCGTGGTGAGGACGGGCGTAGGCAGTACGATGGGAATGGCAGGTGTCGCGCTAGGCGTGCGGGTGGCTGTCGCCGTTGGAGTTGCCGTGGGGGTCCCCGTGGCGCTGGGAATGATTTGCGTCGGCACAATCAGGCTGACGCGCTCAACCGTGGGCGTTGGCTCCGGCTGGTTCAAAAAGCGAGCACCCCAGACCCCGCCAACAATCAAAACGACACCAAACAACACAATACCCAACCAACGCAACGGCCGTCTTCGTACCGGTTCTTCGGCAAATGCAGATTCAGAAACGGCCGTCATAACTTCTTCAGCAATCGGCGGAGCAGGCAGTTCAATCGTGGGCACCTCATCAATGATGGGAAGCTGGCTGCGCGGCGGCGTCTGGCTCTCCAGCACAATCGGCTGAGGCGCTAGCCCAGGCAGCGAATGGGTGATCGCCTGGGTCAGCTCGGCCGCCGTGCCAAACCGTTCGTTGCGCTCCTTGGCCAAGACTCGCTGAATGACCGTTTCAAATTGATCAGGAAGCTCTGGTTGTAATTCGCGAATCTGCGGGATGGGGTTCAACACATGAGCCATCATCTGCTTCACGGGCGTATCGGCGCGGAATGGTTTGCTCCCGGTGAGCATCTCAAAAAGGATGATGCCCAGCGTGTAAATATCGGAACGGCCGTCCAACTCTTTTTCACCGTGAATCTGCTCCGGGCTCATGTAGGCGGGCGTGCCAATGACACCGCTGCCGGTCAGATTGGTGTTGCTGCCTTGGGCCAGCTTTACAATGCCAAAATCGGTTAAGAACGCGTTGTTGTATTGATCAAACAGGATGTTGCCCGGCTTAAGATCGCGGTGAATGACCCCCTGCTGGTGCGCATGGTCCAGCGCCCCAGACAAACGTTGAATGATGGGAACGGCCGTTGCCAGAGACATCGGGCCAGCATTGATGCGCTCGGCCAGCGTGCCGCCAGGCATCAGGCGCATCACCAGATACGGCTGGCCGTCTGCCTCGCCGTAGTCATACACCGGCACAATGGCGGGATGCTCCAGCGTGGCAATGATGCGCGCCTCGCGCTCAAAGCGGCCACGAAACGTGGGGTCGTCGCGCAGCGCCTGGGACATTACCTTCAAGGCCACCTTGCGACCAAAACGAGGGTCATTGGCCTGAAAAACAGTCGCCATGCCGCCGCGCCCCAGCTCAGATTCGATTTCGTAACGGCCGTATTTTTTCCGAGTCAACAATTACTCCCACCAGAATCGGTTGTGGTATTCAGCCAGACATATCAACATTATCGAAGAATTACGCGAAATTGACAATTGCCGTTGTGCACGGGCAGCCGCGTTTGCCCCGAACGAAGAACCAAAACAAAAAGGCCGCAGCTTTTTTGCCACGGCCTTTTCATTTTTGCAAGCCAGCTAAGGGGGTCGAACCCTTGACCTACGCATTACGAATGCGTCGCTCTGCCAACTGAGCTAAGCTGGCGATGCGGAGGGAATTATAACAATCTCATCACAGCTTGACAAACCAAAGTTCGCGCTTATAGTTTGGCTGTGCAGCCAATCAACAGGAGCAATTGAACAGATGTTAGACAAGATTAAAGCCACCATTGCCACAATCGGATCAGACAAAGTTAGCCTGGCAGGGCTAGCGTTTGCGGGGCAGGATTTTTCCGGCATGAACTTAAAAAAAGCCAACCTGAGCCGGACCAATTTTGAGAAAGCAAACCTACAAAAAGCCGTCTTAAGTGAAACTATCCTTGAGTGGGCCAACCTCCAGGAAGCCGATCTCACGGAAGCGGATTGCTCCAAAGCCAAAATGTTCGACGCAAATTTGCAACGGGCCACGCTGGTTTCCTGCAACCTCAAAGAGGCGTACCTGGGCAAAGTTGATTTGCGCCATGCCAACCTAAAAAATGCCGATCTGAGCAAGGCGCAGCTGCACTTTGCCGATCTGCGCGATGCAAACCTGGAAGGCGTCAAAATGGAAGGCATCGATCTGCGCTGGGTTCGTTACAACGACGAAACAAAATGGCCTCACGAAGATTTTGATCCCGACCTGGCGGGAGCCATTTTTTATGTCCGCGAATGACGTGGTGGGCAACGGCCGTTTCCAATACCAACAAAATCAACTCTACTGCGAAAATATTCCTCTCGCTGATTTAGCTGAAAAATTTGGCACCCCGCTTTACGTTTACAGCCGCGCCGCCATTGTGGAAAATGCCCACGCCTTTTTGGCCCAAGCTCCAGCCGGAGCGCTGGTTTGCTACGCCGTTAAGGCCAACGGCAACCCTGCCATTTTGCGCCTGTTGGCCGAAACTGGCCTGGGTGCAGACGTCACCAGCGGCGGCGAACTATTCCTGGCGCTGCACGCTGGCTTTGCCCCGGAAAAAATCATTTACTCCGGCGTGGGTAAGATGCCCCACGAAATCAACGCTGCGCTCGACGCCCACATTCGTGCCCTGCACGTAGAATCAGCCATGGAGTTGGAGCTCATCACAGAGATCGCCAGCCAGCGGCAGCAAATCGTGTCCATCGGCGCGCGCGTCAACCCGGACATTCACGTGGAGACACACCCGTACATCAGCACGGGAGCCAGGCAACATAAATTTGGCGTTTCGCCAGAAACGGCCGTTGCCCTCATCCACACCGCCGCCCAACATCCCTGGCTCAAGCCAGTCGGCGTGGCTGCCCACATCGGCTCGCAAATTCAAGACATTGCCCCCTTTACCGCCTCCGCTGATTTCTTGGTTGGATTGGCCGATGAGCTGGCTTCTAGCGGGATTCAGCTTGCGTATGTGGACATCGGTGGCGGCCTGGGCGTGCAGTACGCCAGTGACAATTGGGAAGTGCAAAGTGAAAAAATTGAAAAATGGGTAACGGCCGTTGCCGAACCCGTGCGAACCGCGGGCTACGGGCTGGTAATGGAACCGGGACGCTCGATTATTGCCGCCGCCGGTGTGCTGCTCACTCAAGTTGTCTACACGAAGTCACAAGACGCCAAGCAGTTTGCCATCGTAGACGCCGGGATGAATGATTTGCTGCGCCCCACCCTGTACAGTGCCCATCATGAGATTTTGCCTGTTAAAGTGCGACGCACCTCGGAGGTGCGTCGCACTTTAACCTACGATATCGTCGGACCCATTTGCGAAACAGGGGATTTTTTGGCCAAGGAACGGCCGTTCCCTCCACTCGCCCCCCAAGATTTACTGGCCGTTTTCCATGCTGGTGCGTACGGGTTTGCCATGAGCAGCAATTACAACGGCCGTCTCCGCCCCGCCGAGGTTTTGGTAGATGGCGCAACCGCCCACCTCATCCGCCAGCGCCAAACCTACGAAAATCTGCTCGTCTAATACCTATCCACGTTCCACTTGTAGCTGAATTTGTCAATTTACAAGTGATTATGTCGCAAAGACTTGGCTCCTGGCCGCTCCAGGAGCCAAGCAAAAGTTTTTGCCACTTCAAAACCTAATCCGAGGCAAAAAAGTCCAAAATCAAACTATTCACCTGTTCTGGCGCTTCCGCCCCCATCAAATGACCCGCCTCAACTACTTCTACCTGTACATCCTGCATATCCTGCACCAGCGCCCGCGCCGCTTCTGGGTCACCAACCAGTCTGTCGCGTTCACCAAAGACAAACAGCACCGGTACCGATAGCCTTTGCCTCTGCGCCACGGGAAGCGGCAGCGGTGGCACCTTTTTAGGAACCGTTTGCGTTATAAACAATCGGAACCACTCACCAACTTCCTCATTTAGCTGTGGGTCATCACCAAAGGCCCAATGAAGCGTGTTTTCCTGCACCAGTTTGAGCGGGAAAAATTGGGCAAACATGATCCGCGTAACCGTTTCCGTGGCCCCGGCATACCCCATCGGCCCCAACAGTGCCAGCTTCTCCACTCGCTCTGGATAGTACAGGGCATAATTGGAACCGATGAAGCCGCCTTCTGAGGCCCCAACCACGTACGCCTTGTCCACGCCCAGTTTGTCGCTGATTTCCGCGTACAGATCCGCCTGATCCTGGCCATTCTGCAAAATGTGATCCAGACTGGCAAACTCGCTTTTTCCAGCATCGCCAATCAAATCAATGGCGTAAGTACGATATTGTTTGCTTAACTCAGCTACGTTGAACTTCCAAGACCAACCGGATACGCCTGAGGCATGCAGCAGCAGCATGGGTGGTGCATCCTCCGGCCCACTGGCGATGACATGAACAACCCCATACTCGGTATCCAGAAAGATATCTTCATAAGGTACGGGCCATTCGGCCATTTTCTCATCGTAAATTGCCAAGAACTGGGCCTTCACATCTGGCGAGGCATAAATTGAGGTGACTTTTTCGCCTGTGAGCAGCCGGACAAAAACAAACAGCAGGACAACAATGAGCACGCCTCGCAGCAGCGGATGAATAGTGAAATCAAAACGATTACGTAGCAGCGAATTGACTGGCGGCAAACAAAGCAGAACAACTAAAAAGAGGGCAAGCGCGTGCAGCCAATTGTGCAACAGCAACATGGAAACAGTTAGCAGGCTAAAGATAAACGCAAAAATCCAGCCCAAAATGATCCAGATGATACTCATGACAGGAACTCCTTTTTGTTTAGGGAATATTTATCGGGGAATTGGAGCGTGAAGGGTGTGACCAAATAGTCGCCGCGCTCTCGTTTGATCACACTTTTGCAACCATCTGCGAAAGCGAATTGGTTCCCAGCAACCCCCACAATACGGCGATATTGACGACAATTGCGCCCACCTTGTTGGGGAAGAAGGAAGCGAAGGCATTCCAAAAGATGGCTAAGGCAATCGTTCCCACGACAGCCGAAACAATTGCCAGCTTTGGCCACCACTCATGCGGAACCAGCACGTTAAAAATCCCTAAGCCGGAGGCAATAAACCCGAGGAAAGGAATGGCAAACAAAACGATGACGAAAATGCGCGAAGCTGTATCGCCAAGCGTGCTGTTGAGCAGCCAGGAATGGTAATGCCATTTTTCAGTGCTGAAGATGTTCAGGGCGGGAAAGAAAGCCATCGCATGCCCTATGCCATGCACAATTAAAACCAAACCAGTAACGATGCGAACGGTTGAAGTAGACATTTTTCTCTCCTTTTGTCTATGATTTGAAGTTGCTCGTAAGGCTTTTCAACTCGACCAGCGTCAGGCCGAGATCGCGGATTTTCATGAGGATGCCGTGGAGCGCTGCCTGATCGGCCACGAGGCCAGTAAGGAGGGTGTCACCATTGTCTTCGTATTGAATAGCGAAGCCCTCGAAGGCATGAGTGCTGCTTGGCCCCAGGTGGCTCTTTACACGAATTTGGTAGCATGCCTTGTCCATCACATTGCCTCATCAAATATCCTTGAGACAGATGATAGAAAATCAGGATCAGGTTGTAATCACACAAAGGTGTAATTTGGGGTGGAATCTCTTGAGTGGTGGGTGTTACCGGGTGCTAAATGAGGTGGAGTTCACGAGCGCGGACAATGGCCTGGGTACGGCCGTTTACCCCCAACTTGCCGTAAATATGTGTGGTGTGCTTCTTAACCGTGTTCAGGGACACCGTCAGTTCGGCCATGATTTGCTTGTTGCTTAATCCAGCAGCAATCAGCTGCAAAACTTCCAGCTCGCGTAAGCTGAGCGGTTCGACGAGCGTAGCTGAAGCAACCTGTAGAGACTCGGGGAAAGCGCGTTGCAGCGTTTGAACGTAAATATCTGTGGCATCAGCCGGTAGCTGACGCAATAAGTGAAGCATGGGCGCACCGGCTTCAACAAAAATTTGCACATACCCCTCAGGACGCGTTAGCGCCAGGACTTGGTTTAGCTTGTCGAGGGCAACGGCCGTTTCCCCCATCATTTCGTAAGCCAACGCTGCCAACAAACTCATTTCGATAACGCGAGCCACCCGTCCGGCAGCCTGGGCTTGATCGTGCAGGCGGTTGAATATTGCCAGGACGGCCTCTGGTTTTTGCTGCGCCCGTCGAACCCGAGCCAGGGAAATTTGTTGCACTTCCTGAGCAATGATGGGCAAATCGGCCAACGGAACAGGTTCATTGAGATGTTGACCCTCGGCCCAAGAAACGGCCGTCGCAACATCTCCCACATTCAGCCAATACTGCACGGCACAGGCTGTGAGCGTGATAAGGGCGATGCGGGAAGGGCTATGGCGGTAATACGCCTCCGCCTGGCGTAAGATTGCCAGCGCCCGCTCATCGTCGCCCAACGCCTGGCGCAAACGCGCCTGCGTACACAGTTCGGGCAGGGCGTTGTAACCAATGCCACCTTGCTGGACAAGCGCCAACCCCGCGGCCATTTCTTCCTCAGCCTGGAGCAACTGCCCCCATTCCAGATAAATGGCAGCTAACCGAATACGGCCGTTCCCCACAAAAGGCAAAGGTGTTACGTATCCCTGTGTGCCCAGCGCAATGATTTCCCGACAGGTCGCCGCCGAAGCGTGCAGCTGCCCAGAATGTAACTGGCCATCCGCCACCATCTCTAAGCTGTGAGCCAGCAAAAAGGGATTGCCTCCCAAACGAGCCATTTCTACAGCCTCATGCCACAACGCCACGGCCCGACGCGTATCACCGGTAAGGCCGACCCCGAGCCCCAATGCGCCAACGGCCCGCGCCCGACGGACCAACGCCTCTGGTGGCAAATAAGTTAACGCCTCCTCGGCAGCCTGGATGACTTCAGCCGGTTCTTCACGGAAAAAAGCGAGTGTGGCCAAATAGGTAGCCAATTCACCCCGGAGCGCACGCTGTTCTGGTAAAAGGTCATCGGCCGATAGTGCTTTTCGCGCCGCTGTGAGCATCATGGCCGCCTGCTGAAATTCCCCCCGCAGAAATGCCGCCCAGCCCTGGTGCATCAGGAGCGCAGGCCGGGCCTGAACCATGGCGGCTGGGATTTGGGCCAGCCACCGCTGCCAGGTCGCCACCCGCCCTTCGGCAATGAGTGGTTTGTACGCTTCGGACACCAAATCGGCCGTCCGTTCCCAATCTTCTGAGGCAATGGCATGGGAAACGGCCGTTTCCCATCTTCCATTGTCCGCACACCAACGACTGGCCCGTGCCTGCAACACGCGCACCTCTTCAGGCGGCATCAATTGGTGCAGGCGATTGACCAGTAAATCGGCCAACAAATGATGGTAGCGGAACCAATGAAAAGTGTCGTCCAGGGGCGTGATAAAAAGGTTTTGGCGATAGAGTTGAGCCAACAAAGCGTGACTATCCTCTCGACCAGTAACGGCATTACATAAACGGCCACACAAGCGAGGCAAAATTGACGTTTGCAGTAAGAACTTCTGCACATCGGCTGGCTGCTGTTGCAACACTTCCTCCGCCAAATATTCCAAAATAAAGTGGTGGCTGCGGCTAAAATTCTGAACAAACTGGCTGGCATCAGTGCGACCTTTTAGGGAGACGGCCGTTAACTGCAATCCGGTAATCCAACCCTCGGTACGAGCTTCCAGGGCAGCAATATCCTTGTCTGTGAGGGGCAAAT
The DNA here is from genome assembly GCA_020634435.1 of Ardenticatenaceae bacterium. Lineage (GTDB taxonomy): Bacteria > Chloroflexota > Anaerolineae > Promineifilales > Promineifilaceae > Leptofilum. Next base: position 479,845 of record JACKBS010000010.1, read on the forward strand.
CCATGACTTCGCGCAGGAAAACGGCCGTTTCTGCCATCGAAAAACGCAAATCAGCCACCCGAATTTCATTGAGCAGGCCGTGCCCACGCAGGCGGGCCAAGGCCAACGGCGGGTCGGCACGCGTCAGCAGAACCAGATGCAGCTGCGGTGGCATATGATCCAAGAAGAAGTTTAAGCCATCATGGATGGCCGAATCGCCAATGACATGATAATCGTCCAAAACCAGGGTGACGGGTTCGGGCTGTGCCGCCAGCTCATTCAGCAAGCCCGTTAGCAAAACTGGTGGGGGCGGCAGCGGGTTGAGGGAAAGAATAGGCTGGAGGGAACTACCTAATTGGGGAACGGCCGTTTGCAATGCCGCCACCACATATTGCCAAAACCGATTGGGATCATCATCGTACTCGTCCAGCGAGAGCCAACAAAAGGGTGTCTTTTGCAGCCAGCTCACCACAAGGGTCGTTTTGCCAAATCCAGCAGGGGCTGAAACCAGGGTGAGGTTGCCCTTCCGACCTTGATTCAGCTTCTCTATGAGGCGCGGGCGATGAACAAGAGACGACAAAAAGCGAGGGACATACAGTTTTGTTTGCAACAAGTCGCCGGACATGAAGCTATTATACTGAAAGCGGGGAAGTTAGGTCAGGACGATTGATCCGACTCCGGCAAACACAAATCTTCCAGCTGCTGGAGCGTAAAATGGGCCAGGCTGCGCGCCACCAGCTGCGCACCGGCAAAATTTTTGCCAAAGGTGTAATCATTGTAGATAACGGCCGTTGGAATCCCCACTCGCTTGGCCGCCGCAAACCCCTCCTGCGAATCCTCAATCACCAACGTCTCATCCAGCGAAGTGCCCAACGCCGCCAAACATTTGGTGTACAGCGGCGACTCAGGTGCCGTTTTGGGGCCGCTCTCCTTGCCCAAAATCGGGTCCAGGTGCGGGTAAATTTGCGGCAGATGGTTGGACAAGAGCGCATTCACCTGCGCCTCGTAAGACATCGACACCACCGCCAGCCGAATGCCGCGCGCCAACGCCTCTTCCATGATGTCTACCACCCCCTCGCGCAACGGCAAGTCGGGCAAATATTTCTCGATGTAGAATTTCTTTTTGAGGACGACGAGTTCGGAAACGGCCGTATCCAACGCCTCATCCCCCATATCCGGCCGCCACTCCGCTAGCGACTTCCGCATCCGCACCGCATTGCCCGCCATCCACTGCATCTCCTTAAACTCTTCCCAGGTCCAATGGATCGGATAGCCCAACGTGGCAAACGCCTCGTTACACGCGGGCAAATGCCCTTTGTGCTCCGTGTTGGCAATCGTGCCATCTACATCAAAAATTAGCGCTTTTAATTTCATAAACAAATCACTTGGTCTATCAATAAAGAATGGGACGCAGATTAACGCAGATGACGCTGATTTTTCTCTTATCCGCGTTTTCCGCGTTCATCCGCGTCCTATTTTCTAAAAATCAAATCGTGGGTTCGTCAGCCAAAATCGCCTGCTGGAACGCCGCTACGTTTTCGGCGATGGGCCGCTTGTCGTTGAAGACGGCGCTGCCCGCCACCAACACGTTCGCCCCGGCGGCAAAAATCTCAGCAGCGTTATGTGGTTTGATGCCGCCGTCTACTTCCAAATCGGCCGTAGAATCAATCGCGTCCAGCATCTGGCGCAGCCGCCGGATTTTGTTCGTGCTGGCCGGGATGTAGCTCTGCCCACCAAAACCCGGATTCACGGACATGATCAGCACCAGTTCCACATCCGGCAAAATTTCTTCTAGCGTCACCAGTGGCGTGGCCGGGTTTAGCGTCACACCCGCCTTCGCCCCGTGTTCATGGATCGACTGGATGGTGCGATGCAAATGTGGACATGTTTCCACATGCACGGTGATGATGTCTGCTCCGGCTTGGGCAAAATCGACGATATACCTTTCCGGGTTTTCAATCATCAGATGCACATCCAAAACGGCGTCGAGTTCGGTGGCTAACGGCCGTAATGCTTTCACCACCAGCGGCCCGATTGTAATGTTTGGTACGAAACGGCCGTCCATCACATCCACATGAATGTAACGCGCACCAGCCTCAATTGCTTGCCGCACCTGCTCACCTAACCGGGCAAAATCGGCCGAAAGAATACTGGGAGCAATTATTAACTCGTTCATCACGCTTGCATCTCTTCAATCATGCGCCCAGCCGTCACCATATGGTAGGCGATGAGATGCTGCGTCAGGGCCAAGGGCAAGCTGCGCTGCGCCTCCAAGCCAGATTGGTACTGTCCCAGCATTGACTCATTCAGCTGACAATCCTCCGGCATGTGCTGCTGAATCAGGTCAATCAGATCATGCGCCTTGTCTTCTACCAGACTACCCGCAATCTCCATAAAATCGGCTGGAGTGCCCTCGTAACGGCCCAGATTCAAACGAAGGGCGGGATTACTCCCATTGCTGCCGTGCTGGAGCACGTCCGTTAGGTCTGGGTGAGGCACGGTAGGTTTGAGCACAACCTGGGCATTGAGATGCCCGCCCGTCTCGCTGGCGTTACTCTCCGGCGGGTAAAAACGCACAATCATGTCAGCCAATCGTTTTTGCGGATGAATGTAGCGCGGCGACAAATCCTGGCGCTTTTCCAACGAGGCCATCACTTCTTCTTTGGTGTAACCGCGCTTGGCCATGTCGCGCTGCACCTTCCAGGCAAAACGCAGCTCTTCAGGCGGGTCCAGATATACCTTCACATCAAAGTTGAGCCGCATCCGTTGGGTGTAAAAAGGCAGCAGCCCTTCGATAATCATGTACTTTTTGGGCTTAACGTAAACTGGGGGATCAAAGTCGCCCGTTTTGTGGTTGTAAATCGGCATCAGAATCGGCTTGCCTTCGCGCAGCAGGCGGAAGTGCTGTTCCATGATGTCGATGTAGTTCCCTTCTGGCGATAATGCGCTGATGCCCAGCTCTTTGCGCATCTGGCGATTGTATTTGTGATAATGGTCACAGCATATCGCCGTCACCTGGTCCTCACCCAAGGCCTGCACGATGCCCTTGCTCAGCGTTGTCTTACCGGCGGCACTGTCTCCGGCAATGCCAATCATCACCACTCTGCGGTGCATGGTCTCCTCCTTCGTAAATGTGGGTCGGATTGGCAATCCGACCTACGGTCTTCATTATTACCGTGCGCAACGCGATCACGCAGCGACTGTACGGTCCACCAGCTACCATCCTACTCCTGCACCTCAAACTTGATGTCTGCCCACAAGGCCAACGCATCACGCAGTTCGGGAGAGTTTTTGGCTGCTTCGGCCAGGGTGGAGCCAGAGGCGATTGCTTCGGTGGCCACGCGGTTGGCAGTCGCGCCAGCTCGACTGCCCTTGGGATGGCCATGTGTACCGCCGCCAAACAGCCAAAACGCATCATTGCCCGTCAGACGGTACAAATCAGGAATGTGGTGCACGTGAATTCCCCCAGAGGCGACCGGCCAGACATCTTTTAGTCCGGCAAAATCCTGATCAAAGTAGATGCCGCGCTCTTTGTCGGCCGGGGTGAAGCGGTTGCGCAGCAGGCTGATCATGCCTTCGGTTTCCTTCCAGGAGCCTTCCAGCTTGCCCACCACGGTGCCAGTGTGCATATGGTCACCGCCCGTGAGGCGCAGCCACTTGGCCACCACACGCATATGAATGCCGTGATCATTCTGGCGGGTAAAGACAGCGTGCATGGCGCGATGGCAGTGAACAATCATGTCCAGCTCGCGGGCATGGGCAAAAACATCGGCCGAGGCAGCAAAACCAGCGGTGATGAAATCGAACATGCACATGTCAGCGCCGTGTTCTTTGAGGAAATCCATGCGTTTGAGGCTTTCCAGGTTGGAGCCAGCCGTCACGTTGTGCCAGTGACCTTTGTATTCACCAGTTTCCACCATCGCTTCTTCGACAGCTTCTTGAGCATAGCGGAAGCGATCCCGCCAGCGGCTAAACGGCTGGCTGTTCATGTTTTCATCGTCTTTGGTAGTATCCAGGCCACCAACCAGACATTCATAGATGATGGTGGCGTAGGCTCGCGGTGGTAGACCCAGCTTAGGCTTGACGGTGCCGCCGAGCAACGGCCGTTCCCATTTATCCGACCAGACACGCTCATCGTAAATACCAACGTGCGGGCCGGGGTACGTCTTCACCAGGGCGGTGGGGATGCGCATGTCCTCCAGGCGCAGCGCGGAGACAGCCTTCATGCCAAACACATTGCCCACAATCGAGGACATGATGTTGACGATGCTGTTTTCCTCAAATAAATCCATCGGGTAAGCGATGTAAGCAATGTCATCCTCAATATGGTACACACGCGCCTTAAAAAACTCCAGGTCGGTGAGCTGATTAGACCACACTTCGGTCCAGGTGCCGGTGGAAGATTCGGCGGCTACGGCCGAAGCGGCTTCGATCATGTCGGTGGGTGCTTTGGGCGTAATGCGAAAGGCGCAGAGCAGATCGGTATCTTTGGGTTCGTAGTCGGGGTCGTAGTAGCCGCTGGCGTAGCTGCGCACACCGGCAATGTATTTGTCGCTAACGTCTGCCGAGGGGGGCTGCTGCAACTTATTGGGGGCAAGCAATTCACTCATGGTCATCACTCCTTCTGATTCCTACGGCCGTCTGCCTTACCAGCGGCCCATCCGTTTGTGATAAATGGAACAATCGAACTATACCAGGGGGATACGGCCGTTGCCTATCTACAAACGGGTGGAAAACGGCCGTCAAACAGGTAGCAACTCACTACCCGATCGGGTAGTTGGAAGAATGAACAGGACGCTGATTAACGCGGATGAACGCGGATTTTTTCTTTCTGCCGTGTTCATCCGCGCTCGTCCGCGTCCAATTTTTATAACAGTTTGCAGAAGTGGATTAGGGAGACGGCCGTTCTAAGTACCAGCGGGTGGCTTCGGTACGGTTGGAGACGTTGAGGGCCTGGTAGATTTTTTGCAGGTGAAATTTGACCGTGTTCACGCTGACGTGTAGCTGCCTGGCAATTTGAGCATTACTGTTACCAGCAGCCAACAGCTCCAGCACCTCGGTTTCCCGCTCCGACAGCGTGACGGCGGGTTGAACAGGGGCTGGTTGGTGCAGCCAACGACGGGCAGCGGCAGGGAAGACCATCTGCCCGGCCATAACCTGGCGCACGGCCAGGGCAGCCTGTTCCGGCGGATCGGTTTTGAGCAGCAAGCCATCGGCCCCGGAGCGCAAAACAGATTGCATCGTCTGGCCATCGGTGTAGGCGGTGAGGATAAGGACGCGGGTTTGTGGGCACAGCTGCCGAATTTGCGCCAGACAGCCCAAGCCATCCAGGTATTCCATCTGCAAATCGGTGATGACCACATCGGGACGAAAGCGCTGTACCGCGTCCAGCAGACGCTCGCCGTCGCTGGCGGTGGCGATGACGCGGATATCCTCTTCGGCCGAGAAGAGGCTGCGCAGCCCTTCCAGGACAAGAGCGTGGTTGTCGGCCAGAATAACGGAAACGGGGGTAGATTCAGTCATGGATGGGAACTTTTACCGTGATGCGGGTGCCTTGACCCGGTTTACTGTCTAGTTCAAACGTACCGCCAATTAAATCCACGCGGTCGCGCATGCCGCGCAAGCCGATGTGCTCTTCGCGCTCGGTGGCTTGCGGACCACGCAGCGGCGGCGGCTGGAAGCCAATGCCGTCATCCTGAACGATGAGCGTGACTTCATGGGGCGCGAGGTGCAGTTGGACGCGCTGCTGCTGGGCCTGGGCATGGCGGTAGGCGTTGGAGAGCGCTTCCTGACAGATGCGATAAAGCGTAATCTTACCGGGCAGCCGCAGCGCAGGTGTAGTGTCGCTGCCGGTCACCAAAAAATCCACCACCACACCAGTGGTCAGCTCGTGGTGCATGAAGAGGCCATGCAGCATATCCACCAAATCCTGGCTGGCAAAATCGGGCGGGCGAAAAGTGCCCAAAAATTGGCGAATTTCGGTCAGGGAGGCTTCCAGCAGGCGCGAAACACGCTGAAAGGTGAGCTGGTACTCTTCGTTGGGGATGGCTTCGTTGTGGTTGAGGCGGGCCTGCAGACCGCGCAGCTGGGATTGGGCGGCAAATAGCTGCTGCACGGGGCCATCATGCAAATCGAGGATGATACGCCTGAGTTCTTCTTCGGTGACGGCCAAAATGCGGCTGGCGGCCAGCTGTTCCTCTCCTGTGGGCACGACTTGCTTCTCCATGGGGGGATAATACGCAGGAGGTAGGTATTGTGTCAACTGCCATTGATCATGTGACCCCTAGGTAAACGTAAATGACCACAGCCACACCAAAACCAGCCCCGTAGAATGCTTAGCCAAACGCTACGGCGGTGGCAGCAATAACTGCGCCTCAACGGCCGCACGATCCCTTACGGTAGCCACCTTCAAACATTCTACTAAGACGCTGGTTCCTGCCAGATATTGATTTAGCAAATTCAGCTGAGCCGAATTGAGCTCCCAAAACTGCTCCAAACGCCAGTAACGCAACAAAATTGATTCCAACTGTTGGGCACAAAGCAGCCATGCCTCAGGGCCGGCACCTGCCTCTGGAAAATTTACCTGGGCCAACTTCTCAGGCAGCCAGGCAGGTAAATCGGGGCGCCGCCCACTCCAATCTTGAAGTACCTTTATATGGTTCAAAGCATCACTGGATAAATCCCGAAGCAGCCCCAAGTCATAAGTAACCGCAAGGTCGAGGGCGAGGGCGCGGTCGAGGGCGCGGTCGAGGGCGCGGTCGAGGAAGAAGAAAAAAGCGCGGGTGGCCACGGGCTGAACGCCCGTGGTCACAGCCGCGCTTTTTTCTGTCACCCATTTCAGGTAAGTGACCAATGTTTCATCACCGGAAATCAGGCCGTTTAGCCGGGCTAAATAGTGCTGAACAAACGTGTCTGCCCCATATAGCATTCCCGCCGTCAGTAAAAACACCTCTCGCCACGGATCTTCGCCCACGTGACTCATTAGCTGGGGCAACACATCCTGCGTATTATCCACCACAAAGCGGGCGGTAAAATATTCCTGCAAGGTCAGGTGAGAAAAGCTGTAAACGCCTTGGGCCCGTTCCACCAGTAACCCGTGCTGCGCCTCAATCGTTTTTAGCACATTTAGCCCATCCACATCCGCTTCAACGCGCGGCACCGTGCCCAAATACGCCTCAATCAGCGCCGCCAGCTTGTCTTCTTCCAGCAAATATTCACTCCGGCTAAACGTCTCAAACGCAATCCAGGCCAGCAGCCGTTCCCGGTACTTTACATCCAATCCTTCATACACCTTGTCCCGCTTGATCAACCGGGAATTGTCCCACTCAAACAGCAGCGCGTTCACCGCCGTGCGGTACACCTCATCCCGGTCTGGGGGGAATTCACCGCGCCGCTCAAAGGTAATGCACAGCAGCGTCAGCAGCAGCGGCACGTGCGCCAGCTCCCGCAAATTCCGTGATTTGCTGTCAGACAATGCCTGCCAGCAGGCATCGCGCCGCGCGGCGTCATCCTGGAACCACTTGAAGATAAACCGCTTTTGCTGCTCCTCGGTAAAATCGGCCATCTCCACATATTTAAAGCGAGCAAAAGAGTAATCACTGGCGGCAATGCGGCAGGTTACCAACACCTGGCACTTTTCAAAACTGTTCACAAACGCTTTCAGCTCATTAATCAGTGTGGCCCGCTTGTCGTTTTCCAGGTTCACCTCATCCAGCCCGTCAAACAACACTACCGCCTGCCCATCACGAAGCAGCTGGGTGACAAATTTCTGCAAAGGACCATCCACCTCAGCCCCATCCCAATTGCCGCATTCCCGAAATTGGTCGGCCATAAAGGGCAAAATAGCCTGGCCTTTGTCCGAAAGCTCCTTGAGCGTCACAAATATGGGAATTTTTTGCCCCAACTTACCCCGCAGCGCTTCCAGGGTCATGAACTTCATGAAGGTGGTTTTGCCTGCCCCGGCTTGCCCAAAATGTAAAGCCGGTTGAACTGTTTCGCGACTTTTAGCCCATCCTGCCGCTCCGTCTCCCGGCGCACGTGAAAGCTGCGCCGTCCTTTGTAATCTTCTTCTAGCATGGCCCGGTCATACCATTTTTCGGCGGTGGGTTGGTCTAGCACGTTCAGGTCGGTGTAAATGCGCTCCAGCGGCATGCCCTCTTTTTTACCTAGCAAGCGCAGCCAATTAACCTGGTCATACAACTTTTCTAGATAAGTTTGGGTGGCTTCCTGCCACTGTTTCTCAAGCTGCTTTTTTTCGCGGGAGCCACCAATATTTTTGGCCCAGCCATCCACAAACGTTTTGCCATAGCTATCCCACATCCATTTTGCAGTTGTGCCAATCGCAGTGGCAGTAAAAGGGTCTATTGGCATCGCATTCTCCTGGGTAAATGCTGATCGAAATCAATTGGAACTGGCCTTATTTTGGCAGAGTTTGTAGGGTCTGGCAACCAGTTTGGGTAGGGGCGCATCCCCGTGTGCGCCAAAATTGGGGCAGACACGGGGGTCTGCCCCTACCCGTTTTTCGTGGATAGAACAGAGGAATTAGAAAATGGGCAAACGGTAATCGTAAAACCGCTCACCGTTTACCGAATACCGCTTACGGACTACTCTGCCAAAGCCGGGTCAGACTGGCGCAAGTAGTCCCAGGTGTAGATACCGGAATCATGGCCATCGCTCCAGATGAATTGCAGGGCGTAGGCACCCATTGCCTGGAGGTTGTTCACGGTGATGCCCGTGTCGGGGGCATCGCGCACCAGGGCGGGGTCAGCGGGACCGCCCATGTTTTCGTGGCCGCCTTTGCATTCGACACAAGGGCAGGCGGCACGCAAGCCAGCAAAGGGGTAGACACTTTCGCGCCCGTCGTCCCAGGTGATTTTTAATACACGTTCATTTCTATCGGCTTTGACGCCGGTTGGTCTTGCTGCCATGAGGCTCCTTTCTTATCAATTTTCCCGGAAACTGCCCAGGGGCATGATGGACCAATAAACAGTTTCCGGGAAAATGGGTTACTCAACCACGACAATTTTGATGGGGATTTTAGGCGTTAGTTCGTAAAGATCAAGGCGGCGGTCGCGCAACGGCCGTACGCTGCCCAGGTCACGCATTTGGGCCAGGGTAGTCAGGTCTAGATCGGCGATGACGGCCGTTTCCACATTCGGGTCCGCCAAACCAGCCGTGGCCTCGGGGGGAAAAGCAAAATCGCTGGGGGTAAAAACGGCCGATTGGCTATAGTTGAGCAAGTACCACGGCGTGGTCGGCAAATTGCCTGCGTTACCCGCCAGCACCACGTAGATGAAATTCTCCACCGCCCGCGCCTGGCTACTAAAGCGCACCCGGTAGTAGGCTTTGCGCTCGTCGGTACTAAACGGCACAAAGATTACTTCTGCGCCCGCCAGAGTGAGCAGCCGGGCCGCTTCCGGGAACTCAATGTCGTAGCAAACCTGAATGGCGATGCGCCCCAGCGGCGTCTCGAAAATTTTGAGCGCTTCACCAGGCTGGATGTCCCAAAAATCTCGCTCGTAGGGGGTCACGTGCAGCTTGTCCTGCGTATACACATTGCCCGACGGGCTGAACAGGTGGGCCACATTAAACAGCTTGCCGTCGCGCTCGGTGGGGATGGTGCCGCCAATGATGTAGATGCCGTACTGCATCGCCAGCCGCCTGAACAGCGCCACGTACTGCTCGTGATAACCCGCCAGTTGGTGAGCGGCCGTTTTCGGGTCCAGATCGGTTGACATGAGCGTAAACAGCTGAACGGTAAACAGCTCCGGCATGAGCAAAAAGTGGCAGTGGTACGTCTCGGCCGACATGGCAAAGAAAGTGACCTGCTGCTCAAACTCGGCCCAGCTTTGGATCGGGCGCATGAGATATTGAGCGGCACAAACGCGAATGGTGCGCACCGGGCGCTTGAGCGGTGCGGCGGCAATGCGCCGTCGGGCCGGTTTGAAGTCAGGATTGAGCATTTCTAGCCAGGTGGAAAAGTTGAGGCTTTTTTCATCCTCCAGAAAGTCCATCAACACGCGCTTGACGGTATACCCGGCGTTCAGATGCGCGCTGAGGGCTGAGTCCCACATCTCACCCGCAATGACGTTGGCCACGTAAGTTTCGGCCGTCATTTTGCCGCTGACGCGATGATAATCAGGCAAACGGCCGTAGGCCACCACCCGGCGCAAATTGTACTTGCGCAGCAGCTGCCGCCGCTTTTGGTACAGCCGTTTGGAAATACCGCGCCGCCGGTAGTCGGGATGCACAGCAATATCGGCCCCGTACAGCGTGTCGCCACTGTAGGTGTGGGTGGTAAAACTGCCCGCCCCCGTAATTTCTTCGTAGTTGTAGCCCTCTTCGTTGTCATCCAACTGCACGATGATGGCCGTGGTATAGCCCACCACCTGCCCATCAATTTCGGCCAGGAACTGCCCTTCAGGGAAGGCAGCAAACTGGAGGCGATAGGCGCGACGGCCGTATAGATCATCGTCCTCATACACCTCGCCATAAACTGCCTTATGGCAGGCTACAATTTGCGGAATATCTTCTTCTTGCCATTGTCTAACGGTGATTTTTCCTTTTACTTTCATAGCGTTGTTTTACCATGATTCAACCGGATAGGGCACCAAACGTTTTAGGTTCCGTTGACATTTCAACGAAGCCAAGTCAAATACTACCGGCTGAAAGGCCGGTAGCTTGGAATAGCGAATGAAACTCGCCTAATGCTCCTCCACGTCAAAGTTGTCTTGTTCTGTCGGAGGTTGCTGCCCTTGTGATTCTATGTACTGCTTGATTATCTCATCTGTTACATTGCCGGTACTGGCCACAAAATATCCACCTGCCCACAGGTGTCGCCCCCAGAATTCCCGTCTTAGCGGCTCAAACTCTTGCATTAGCTTGCGGCTGGTCCGCCCTTTCAACAATTGCATCAGCTTACTTACCGGCAGATTCGGCGGTACGGAGACTAACAAATGCGTGTGATCCGCTTGCACACTGCCGCTTTCGATGATCACATCGTTTGCCGTACAGATTTGCCTGACCAATTCACGCAGCCGCAATCCAACTTGTCCCTTGAGAACTTTTTTGCGGTATTTTGTTATCCAGACCAGATGGTATTTGATGTCATAAACGGAATGGGCCGTTTTGCGATAGCTCATAGTTCATTCTACCAGATACCAGTGTAAGGCCAATGGGTCGTCAGCATCATAACCTTTGTCAGCAATGGCGCGGTCAAACGCATACGGTTCTGGCAAGGCTCGAGCCTGCGTCACATCATGTCGCTGGTCACCAGTAAGGATAAACTTTAGGGGATTGCCTAAAGCATCAACAGCGATATGGATATTTGTGCCGAAACCTCAACCACCTTTCGACCTGTTCCATCGGGGAAAAAAGTAGGTGGTGTCGCCGCAATCGAAGGTTTGAGTCATTTCAGCCAGGTCAGCTAGCTTCGTTGCCCCAACGCCAGAGGCATAGTCCCAGTAATACTCACCAATGGCGATAGGCGCCGAAGAGCCTGGCTGCCCGCCATGAGCCGGTGTAGTCACGATACGGTTATGGCGACGTTTGCAGCCAAGTTTACAGTCAGGGTCACCAGTAGGCTGCTGGGTTCTGTCAAAACGGCCTTCCTTAACATAAACATACGCTTTGGGGATTGTTTTCCTTCAGCCAGGCAATAATGTGTTTAGTATCAAGGAAAACGGCCGTTGCCTCCCCCGGTGCCCAACTCATCATTGAAGAAGCACTTAAGGAGGTAGATTCAGCCCAGACCACAACAGCGTCGAGAACGTTTTTGCCTCTTGAATGTCACAGTGATAGCGAATGGCCGTTGCTTTCAACCCCTCTAACTTTCCCAGCCGCTCGGTGTACCGAGAGGGCCATTGCCGTTCAGGTAGGGGCGTGACCTCATACCAACACACGGTTTTCAACTCGCGCCATTCTGCCTGAGTCGGCACCATGATGCCATCTATCGAGCCATACAAACGTCGCGGTGGCCTGTCCGCTTGTCGGGTTGGACTGTTCATATAATGATGCCAATCACTCAACTTTTCCCACTTTGATTCTCTCTCTACCTGCCTTTGCCCCACCCACTGCACGGCCTGGCGAATGCTGTTGTCGCTGATGTCTACTAACAGCAGCGTCTGGGTTAGCTTGGCGGCTTCATCCAATGATGTTTGGATGCCCAACAAAGCCACTAGCGGTTTCAGACCCTGGCTCATTTCACCGGGATCAATCTGAAATTGGGTATCTAATGGTTTTTGGCCACCGCGACAATGGTCACACAAATAGTAACTTCGCTTGTATTTCACTCGACCAAATACGGTGATGACCATGCCTTCGCGACGGCAGCGATAAGCAGCTTTATGATGGCAGGAACACCGGATGCTCGGTTGCACTGTATCGCTCTTTTCCAGTACATGACCGATAGCTTCTCGACCAATGGTTTGCAACAGATGCCGCATCCCCTGCTCAATATCGCCCAGACTCGGCGAATCCTCTTGTTGGAGGTGCGCAACCATCAGATCGCCGATTAAGGTCGCAATGTGGGCAACCGTTTCCTTGGCCTGCTTTGTGTTAAAATCCATTTGAGCCTCCTTGTGATTTCGTTTGGTTTTTGTCGAATCTAAACAAAATCACATCGGGCTCTTTTTGTCCATCTTTTTCCCTAACGAGTTTTTACTGCTCCCGCAGCATCATCAGGGCTTTTCCAAAGTCAGGAAGACAAAGCAAGCTGAGCCAAGCGAGCGTTCAATTGAGCATTAAAATGCCGTAAGGCATAAGCCAAATTGGCAAAACCCAGCTTTTGCGCCAAGCCGACAATAAAATTGTTTAAAACGGCAACCGCCTCAGCTTGTGTAGCACTCTTCATTTTCGTGGCATCTTCATTCAAAGTCACATCACGTCGATAATGTAACCCATTTTCTATGCACCAATGAGCACGGGCCAGAGCAAGCAACTGCTGCGCCACAGTTGGCTCAGGCCCCAAACTAGATATCCCATAAGCTGTTTCTAGAGACGTAAGGCCGGTTGCTATGTGCGTCACTTTTCTCTCCAACCTGAACACCAACTGGCATTGGGCCAATTCAAGAACTCTGTTTCGTCGTAGATAACTCGTATCCGTCTTTGCTCAATGCGGCCATGTCCTTTGTCAAGCGAGGTGGCTTCATGGTACTCAAGCGCGGGAATGTGCCATCCTTTGGCTTTGCGCGGTGGTTGAAAAACTGCTGACATCCGCTAAAAGGGTCGGCTGATTATCTTTGACAAACCAGAGGTAGTCACCCCTTGTGCCGTGACTTGCACAGACAATTTTCGTTGAGTGAACATCGCATCCCCAGAACAACTTTTCCTTTTAGATTGAGTTTTGCCAATAAGCGCGGTGCCGCTGTTATTTCATTCTCTTTGGATGCGACTTCAAGTTGGTCTTGGACGACGCCTCCCTCTGGCAGATAGGCTGAAGCAAATGGACCCTGTTTTTCTCCTTTGACAATGGTCCCGCGCATCGTTTTCCCATCCAGCACCATTTGCTCACTGGCATCGCCGCCATACCTATCATGCAGATAGTGCCCCACCACCTTTTGCAATTCTTGGGCGATGATGGTTTCAGAGAGTGTCCGTCTGATGGTGTTGGTGAGGGCACCTGGGCGTGTTTGAGGTTAAACAAGGTCAAATTGCTCTTTTCTTAGCTTCAGCCAATCGGCTATGCTTGATGGCTTGGTTTCTCCCGCTAACTTTGCCAGGAGTATCATGGCTAGCAGACAGGGTAGTTTGTATCGGATACCTTGTGCCTTTCGCTGGTCGTTCACAGCTTCAAACTGTGTCATGAGTTCCTGGATGTCAAATGGGGTGTGATTAGTTTTTGTGTAACGGCGGAGCTCTGTGAGGAAAAATCCACCGATGGTCTTGCCACGGATGCCTCTTTTGGGTACGCCTCTGTATCTTCTCAGCCAGCCTCTCCAAATTCGCAACATCCTTTTCCGTCACAAGCTGAACTTGTGGGGTTTCGGCCATTGACGACAGTCGGTTCTCGTGTTTGGTCGTCAGATAATGAGCCTGAATCGCTGGCCAAGAAGCCGACCAGCGCTTGTTACAGATGGCCATACGTAAGGCCAGCATGGGATTGAGACTTTCATCAGCCCAGCGCATCCCCGCCTGTTTCATCCGCCGTTGCATCACCACCTTATGCCCAGACTCTACCATCCCGTACCCAATGGGAATCCCGTTTTTCCTGAAATGGGGATAATCAATCATTGTTTGCCGCCGCTCAAGATAGCGAATGGCGGCTTCCATTTCATCAGCTGCCGGGTGGGTTTGGTTTTGTGTCCAGAGAAAACGCAACGCATTAAGCGTTTGTTGCGGCGCTTTGGTGCCTAACTGCTTAGACATCTTGGCATACCATTGTTGGAAATGGTCACTTTCGGCCCCGTAGAGCGCTTTGCCAATCGTGGCCACATACCCTTGGGCATGCGCAAAATCAATCACCCGTGTTGCGGTTGGGCAGTGATAGTCGATGAAGGCTTGTATCCAGACAGCGCCATCATTCACCGCGACCACCTTTTCCGCATGCTCTCCCCGCGTCGATGCCACTCCACAATCGCTTTGTTGCTAAACGGGTCTGCCTTATCGGCACTCAGTAACTCACTTTTCTGTCCGGGTCACCACTTCCTGGCGCTTGGGGTCCCATTTGTCTCGAATTCACCGAACGCCACTGTCTTTATCTCGCGCCACGCCCCATTTTTAGCTGTACCATCGCCCCATCGGCACTCAAGACGAGCTGTTTGGGGGTTGCCTTGGCGGTGGGTGCTTCTTTTGCAGCCGCTCCATTTCTTTTCAATCAGGTGGTCGGCGATGCGCCCGGCACGCAGGTGATTTCGCGAACGCTGGCCACTGAGATAGCGATACCCACATCATGGCTAACTCTTCTTGCGCTTCTGCATAAGGTAACCGACTGCCTAATCGCGCCACGGCTTCTTGCACTTGCGGCGTGTAGGCGCCTCGCATCAAGCCAGTTTTTCATCCAGGGAAAAAGCGTCATGCCACATTCATGACACCTCATTTGCTCCCGAATAATTGTCACCTTATCGCCGTTTTGGTTCGTAACGTTCGCTTTTCTGACCGTTTTTCATCATCGGCTGGTCAATTTGGACACACCATCCTGGCTTCCGGGTTCTCCCTTCTCTAGCCATTTGTTCGAGCAATTGCTGCCGAATACCGGCTAACTCAGCGTCAATCGCTTCTTCCATCTGAGTCAAATCTGCATCCTTGTTTGCTGCTTCCCACTGGTTCAATCTGTTGAGCATGTCATCGAGTTCTTTTTTCATCTCCCCATTTTCTTCTACCGCTTCCCATTACACAACTTTTCATCACACCCTGTCAAATGATGGATATGTACTATCTAGTCCGGCTAATGTAATATTGTGCATGAGAATCTCTTTTGTGTTGTGGTTTGTTTGGTCACTACCACTTTAACAATTTGAGATTCTTTTTTCGACTTTGGAAAAACCCTGTCAGCATCATAACCTTTGTCAGCAATGGCGCGGTCAAACGCATACGGTTCTGGCAAGGCTCGAGCCTGCGTCACATCATGTCGCTGGTCACCAGTAAGGATAAACTTTAGGGGATTGCCTAAAGCATCAACAGCGATATGGATATTTGTGCCGAAACTCCAGCCGCCTTTCGACCTGTTCCATCGGGGAAAAAAGTAGGTGGTGTCGCCGCAATCGAAGGTTTGAGTCATTTCAGCCAGGCCAGCTAGCTTCGTTGCCCCAACGCCAGAGGCATAGTCTCAGTAATACTCACCAATGGCGATAGGCGCCGAAGAGGCTGGCTGCCCGCCATGAGCCGGTGTAGTCACGATACGGTTCCAGCACCATCTACCGGCGCATGGGCGTCAGTTATGCCGAGTTGTTTGAGCGCGTTTACCCGCACGGCAAACTCGGTCGCTACCTGGTTGAGCAAGTCATTGAATTTAACAACACCTACAATGGCGCTGGCCCCATCGAATACCGTTCGCTGGGTGATTCACCTGCGGTTGGAGTGATGCTTTACCCGGACTGCGGCACCTGTAATTGGCAGCCGGCCCCTGAATTTGAACCCTCCATGCATTACCGACACACGGGAAAACACCGCCCCATTCGCGTGTATGAAACCATTGAGCCACGCTTTATCCACGAAGATTTTTTCGCCAAACTCGCTCAATGGTCACGCCAACACACTATGCAGTAGCAAGATGTGTGTAAACGACATGCCCAAATCAATACGCATCTTCACCTTCGGCCAGTTGGCCATCAGCAATGTAGAGAGCGATCTGTTTGGCGAACCAACCCACACCGCCAAGACGCTGCTAGCGACAAATATTCCGTCCCAATAAGCGGATGGAAGTCTAGCCTAGAGACCAATTTCATACGCAAAAGTGAGCAGATACCCTAGCCCCGTCTAACCGATTTATTACCGAAAGACTCCGACGTACTCGGTGTCTCTTTTATTCTCGAAGATAAGATTGTTGCAGGCGCTGCGTTAAGGTTCGTGGTGCTGGTAAGCTGCCAAAAGCGTTTTATGGGCTGGGATATTTTCTAAAAACATACGTTTTAGTTCCGGCTCTTTCAGCTTGGCCGCACGTTCCCTGATTAATTGGTTTGCTTCGGTAAGAACGGCCGTTGCCCTACCATCCCCCACTGCCAAAAGAACCTGGTAACAGACTAGATAAATTTGCATCGGCTCTTCCGTGCCGGTAACCGACTCCGGTGTCAGTTGAGGCAATATCGCTTCTACCAGTTCTACAGCTTGGTCCAGCTTTGCCTGAACCAGCATGAGCTGAGCCAACCCGGCTTGCGTTTCCATGAGCAAAAATGTCTGGCCCAGCTCCCGGCGAATCGTTAAAGCTTTTTCATAAGCAGAGGCCGCTGCCGCGTACTGTTTTTGAGCCAATAACACATGCCCCAAATTGGTAAAAGCGTAACCGCAATACTCTTGTAAATTCCCACTTTGGCCAATCTCTATGGCTTCCCGCGCCGCATCTGCTGCGGCCGCCACATTCCCCTGGCGAAGCAGTGTCAAGGTGTAGTTAATCAGCAAGATGAACAATGTTATTTGGTCGCCGCTTTTTCTGGTCGTGACCATAGCTGCCTCGGTAAACCGTTTGGCCGCGGACCAATCCCCTACACGACAATAAACAAGAGCGAGATTTAACTGGACGATGATTTGCATACCTTCATGCTGCACTTCCTCATAAAAAGCAAGCGCTTCTTGATAATAATAAATGGCAAGCCCATAATCGCCGTGGTCGCTGTAGATGCCAGCCGTCACGCCCTTCATGGTCGCCTCTTGGTCACGATCGCCACGCGCTATTGCCAAATAAAGTCCACGCGTCGCATAAGACAACATTTGTTCAAATTGACCTTGACCACGGGCCAATTGGGTAAACGTGAAAAGGCATTGTAATTCACCATATGTATTGTTCTGCGCCCGATAAAGCGCAAGCGCCTCCGTAGCAGCCTGCTGGGCAGTGGTAATATCCATAACACCCACTGTTCTGGCTAAAAGGTTTAACACATAGGCTTTAAGCCACGCATCCCCGAGGCTTTCGGCTAACTTTAGGGCCTGTTTTATCTCGGCAACGGCCGTTTCGGTATCAATGCCACCACCACTTAGGGTGGAACCCAACGCGCATCGGGCCTGTGCTTCCAATAACTGGTTCTGGCAAGCAACCGCCAGTTTGAGCGCTTCTTCAGCCAATTCCATGGATTGGCTCATTTTCCTCAAATGGATGGCAAAGTGAGATTTTGCTATAAGAAGCAGGCTCCGAAATTCGTGGGGCAACGTGAGTTGGCTAACGGCCGTTTCCCAAAATTGTTCGCCAGCTTCATAAAGATTGCTCACGAGAAAATAAGCAGAGATGCCGGGCACGGCTGTGGCCAACCGCTCGGTCTGCCTCTGCTCCACCGAGTAGTCCCAGGCAGCACGGATGTTTTCTAGCCTGGTTTGGACGGCCGTTTTTGCGTCCGCCAACTGCAAGCCATAAAGCGCAGACCTCATCTGGCCAATAAATTGCAAATAGTGCAGGCTATGACGCTCGCGTGCTTCGTTTAGGCCAAACGCAGCCGCATCTTCTACAGATTGAGCAAACTGGCGCAAAAGTTCGTGCATTTGGTAACGGCCGTCATCGGACCAGATCAATAACGATTTTTCAACCAGATTAGACAGCACCGTCACATCCATTTCTAAAACAGCAGCCGCAGCTTCCTGATCAAACCCACCCCGAAACACGGAGGCCTGCACCAGGGCGCGCTGCTCCAGCGGTGTGAGCAAGCGCCAGGAACCCGCAAAAACGGCCGCCATACTGCGGTGCCGCTCCGGCACATCTTGCATATCGGTAGCCAGCTGCGCCAGATCATGAAGGATTGTTTGGGCAATAGCGATCGGCGACAGCTGCCGCACCCAGGTGGCCGCAATTTCCAGCGGCAGCGGAATACCTTCTAGCTGGCGGCAAATTTCTACAACGGGTTCAATGTTTTCCGCGCTGAGCGCAAAGGTAAAGTCAGCGCGGCGCGCGCGTTCGGCAAAAAGCTGCACCGCCGGGAAGCGATCAGCATCGGCTAATTCTTGGTTAGCTTTCGGCACGGACAATCCGGGCAGCACCAGCGGCAGCTCGGCTTGCAAGTTGAGCCGTTGGCGGCTGGTTACGACAAGTTGAATCCGTGGTGCCTGTTCAAGCAGTTCGCGCACAAAGGGGCCACCAGCCATTAGCTGCTCAAAATTATCCAGAATTAGCAAGAGCTCCTTATTTTGCAGATGCTGCCAAAGCTGCTCTTTGGGCGGTAGGCTGGCATGGAAAGAAAGCTGAAGCACACGGCCGATTGCCACCACCAGCAGCGATTCGATTTCCGCGGGGTCAACCGCGTTGGCTGGGGGTTCCAACCCCGCCAGGCCAGCAAACCAGATGCCATCGGGAAACAGGTGTCCAACACGCCGGGCAGACTCGCGGGCCAACCGACTTTTGCCAATACCGCCGGGGCCAATCAGGGAAATGAGCCGATATTGGGGATCAAACAGCAGCGGCAGCAAGCGCGCCATTGTATCTTGCCGACCGAAGAAAGGGGTCATATCAGGCAAGAGGTTGCCAGAAGGGGTGTTTCGGGTGTGAAAACGGCCGTCTCGAATGGATTGGGCCAATACGGCCGTTTCCTCATCCGGTTCGGCCCCTAGCTCCTCCAACAGCGTGCGTTGGCAAAGATCATACTGCCGTAAGGCGGCATCTGCCTGCCCACTCCAGGTTAAAGCCCGCATCAACTGGCGATGGGCGGCCTCGTGCCACGGTTCCAGCTTGAGCTGCTGGCGGGCCGTGCTTTGTGCTTCCTGAAACTGGCGTAATGCCAGGTGATGTTCTGTCAGGGCATGGTAAGCCGCCATCACTTGCTGGTGGTATTTTTCCGTTTGCCACTGCCGCCAGGCCGCAAATTCGGGAGCATCGGCAATGTTGAGGCCGTGCAGAAATTCGGCGGGGTACAGCCTGACGGCTTGACTCAGAGAGGCCACACAATCGGCATAACGCCACCAATCAATTTGCGGGTAGGGAACGGCCGTTGCCAGCAAACGGTCAAAAGCCAGTGCATCCACCCAATGGTCTGTATGTGCCAAATTGAGCTGAACAATCTGACCCGACATTTCCAGCAGCGGCGGCACCCCTTTCGGCTGCCCAACGGATTCCAGACTTTGGCGCAGACGGCTCAGCGAGAGACGAAGATTCGTTTTGGCCTTGCTGTCTGGCAAATCCCCCCACAACAAGGCCGCCAGCGCCTCGCGCCGGTGGGGTCGGTTGGCATTTAAGGCCAGGTAAGCCAACAGCGCCCTTATTTTGTCCGAATGAAAAGTGAGCGCCTTGCCCTCGTCCTGAGCCGAAAATGTACCAAAACAGAATAACTTCATGGCTGCCTCACATGGTCAGATACGTTTTAGATACGCTGTGGTGATATACCACAAACGTTGTTTGGCCTACCACATCAACCATATCCGATTCAAATTGATGAAACTATTGCATATCATTGCCACGCCACGTACTTATGAGTCTAACACCTTGCGCATTGCCACAGCTTATCTGGAAAGCGTGCGTAACAAGGTGGCAACCCTCAGCGTCGATACCCTCGACTTGTTTGGGCCAGATCTGCCAACGGCCGTTTCTGACCATATCGCCGCCCACTACAGCCTCCTGGCCCGCCAACCTATACAAAAGCGGCACCTCGCCTCATGGCAACAAATCGAACGACTGATTGAACAATTCCTGGCGGCGGACCGCTACCTGATCACCACGCCCATGTGGAACCTGAGCGTGCCCTACATCCTGAAATATTACATAGATTCCATTGTCCAGCCTAGCTATTTGCTTGAGCATACGGCCGCAGGTTGGCCAATCGGCCTTGTGCAGAATAAAAAGATGGTTTGCATCGTCTCGCACGGCAGCGATTATTCGGTGCAAACGCCTACGCTCTGTCACCCCCATAACTTTCTGGAACCGTATTTACGGGCCATTTTTGGCACTATCGGCATTGCCGACATTCAGTTCATCACGGCCCAGCCGATGGATGTAACGCCTGAACTGCGGGAAACGGCCGTTGCTGCTGCAATCGTTGAAGCCCGCCAGTTGGCCGCAAATTTTGAATAATCTTTTTTGGAGGAACCAAATGTCTTTGTGGAATCGTACGACCCGTTTTTTCATTTTGTTTGTGCTGTTTTTAGGAGTTGGTTTGTGGTTGAACACTGGTCACGAAAGCAAGGTGGCGGCGGAAACGGCCGTTACCCAGGCTGACCAGAATAACCCCATACCTGAATTTACCTCTCAGGGCTTCGCCATTACCGGTGCCCAACATTGGGCCGTTCTCATGTGCAAATTTTCCGATGTGAGCAGCGAACCACAGACCAAATCGTTCTTCGAGAACATGTTTGAGCGAACCACCGGCCCCAGCTTGCACAACTATTGGCGCGAAGTTTCCTACAACAACATCACCGCCATCACGGCCGATGCCCACGGCTGGTTTACCTTGCCCAAAAGCCGCGCTGGCTATTCATTTAGCAGCGCCACGGCCGGTTTTGCTGTAGAGGACATCATTCAAGACTGCATCAATGTGGCCAATCCTTCCGTTAACTTTTCCCTTTATGATGCCGTCGCTGTCATGCTCAACAGCGACTCCCCGGTCGCCATTACCACCCTCTGGCCGCTCTCTTACCCCGATGGCGCAGTCATCCAACTAGGAGCATTAGCCATCCCTAGCAACAAATACAACCTGGCCCTGGTGGCCCACGAAATGGGCCACGCTTACAGCCTGCCCCACTCCAGCGCCAACGGCAACGAATATCAAAACCCGTGGGATGTGATGGGCATTGCTTCCAGCTATCGCTGCTCGGTTAACGCAGATCCCATCTATAGCTGCCTGGGGCAACACACTATCGCCGCCTACAAGGATTACCTCGGTTGGATACAACCGGCCCAGAAGTATGTGGCCCCCATGGGCACCCATACCATCACTTTGGAGCGGCTAGCCTTGCCCCAAACCAACAACTACTTGATGGCCGAAATCAATGCGGGTGGCACCACCTATGTGCTAGAAGCCCGCCAACGAGTTGGCTACGACACCAAACTGGCCGGTGACGCGGTGCTCATTCACAAAGTGGACGATCTGGTAGACCCCACAGGTGCGCCCTACGATGATGAAGGCGCGATGTGGAAACCAGGAGAAACCTTCGTAGATGCCGCCAACGAGATTGAAGTGCATATTGATTCAGCGACGGCCACCGGTTTTGTCATCACCATCAAAAATGGCTCAGAGCCACAGGTTAACGCCACGCTGTCGGCAAATCCCACCACACCAGCGGCCAACGAGGTGGTCGAATTCCAGACGAAGCTCACCTACGTTGATGGAAATTCTGGCACGGTAGCAGCTACCGTCTCGGTCACCATCCCCGCCGAGATGACGCTGGTACCCAACAGCGTCACCACAACGGCGGGCACCATCATCAGCCAGAACCCACCAGAGATTTCACTGCCTACTTTGGGAGAAACGGCCGTAATCATCACCTACCAGGCTACCGTCAACGGCGCCATCACTGACCCCACGCCCATTACCGTGCCCGTCGCCGTGGAGTGGAACAGCCAGACCAGTAACTTCAGCCAAGTGATCATTGCCAATGGAACGGCCGTTTACCTGCCCCTAATCACCCGGTAGAGAATGGAAACGGCCGTTAACCTCATAAATGAAATCGTGGGTCGGCTCAACAATCCGACCCACATTCACGAAGGAGAAATCATGAAAACAGATCAACCCCAAGGCAAACAAAGACCCCTTTTAAACATAAGCACCTGGCTGCTTTTGCTCCTCTTAACCGGTGCGATTCTGCTGCTCTCCAACAGAGCCGAAGCGGGCGGCTCCATCATCTACGTACGCGCCAACGCCAGCGGAGCCAACAACGGTACCTCTTGGACCAATGCCTATACGAACCTGCAAACGGCCCTCAACAACGCCAGCTCAGGCAGCGAAATCTGGGTGGCTGCTGGCACCTACAAACCCACCACCAGCACCAACCGCGGCGCCAGTTTTAGCGCCAACAACTTTGTTACTATTTTCGGCGGGTTTGCCGGAACAGAAACCTTGCGCAGCCAGCGCAATCCCAGCGCTAATGTCACTATTCTCAGCGGCGATTTATTAGGCAACGACAACGGCAATTTGGACCTGGCTGAACCAACCCGCCAAGACAACAGCTATCAGGTGGTGCGCAACGCCATCGGCAACAACATCGTCCAGCTGGATGGCTTTACTATTACCGGCGGCCATGCCAACGGCGACAGTGCTCATGATGACGGCGGTGGCATTTACAGTGACAACAACAGCATCACATTGGCCAACCTGGTCATCATCCACAACGTTGCTAAAGATTCCGGCGGAGGTATCTACAACGCGTTTTCTGACAACAGCATGGTAAACGTCAAATTCATGGGCAACCAGGCCGCATTTGGCGGTGCTTTTTACACTGTTCAGGCCGAGCCAACCCTGATGAACGTCGTCTTTAGTGGCAATGAGGCCAGCATTGCTGGCGGCGGCATTTACGTTACAACCACCAACGACTTGCATCTGGTGAATGTTACCTTTAGCAACAATTCCGCCAGCAACAGCGGTGGCGGCATTTACCGGCAAGCGGGTCCACTCACCATTACTAACAGCATTTTCTGGGGCAATCTCCCGCAAGCCATTAGAACCAACGACGCCGTCGCCGATCCAGTGACTGTAACTTACAGTCTGGTAGAAAATGGGTACACAGGCAGTGGCAACATCAGCGAAAATCCCCAATTTACCAACGCCAAAGGCACTGATCAGATTGCCGGCACCCGTGACGACGATTTATCTTTATTCACCACGTCACCCGCTATTGATGCCGGGCAAAACAGTGCCGTTCCCAGCGATACGGCCGATTTAGACAACGACAGCAACACGGCCGAATCAACCCCACGGGATTTAGCCCTAAAGCCACGCTTTTACAACCACCCGAACGCCGACACGGGTTCAGGCACACCGCCACTGGTAGACATGGGCGCTTTTGAAGCCCAGGCTCCGCCAACCCCTGTGGCCGTTTCCGGCAAAATCACCGGCGGCAACAACGCTCCCGCGGCCAATGTGCTTGTTTCGATTATGCACATTGAGGGCATTGAAGTGACCCAGGCGGTGCAGAATGTCTACAATACCATTCCACTGGTGCAGGATAAGGACACGATTGCCCGCATTTACGCCCCGGCCAATGGCCCTACCTCCCCCGTAGCGGTGCCCATTTTGCTCAATGGCACCCGCAACAATGTGGCCTTACCAGACTCGCCACTTACCGTCGGGCCGATGAATCTGGCGAACAAAACAGCACCCAGTCGCGGCGAGTATGACAGCAGCTTCAACATCCTTTTACCCACAACCTGGCTGTCTGGCGACGTCACGCTCACGGCCGAACTCGACCTGAGCGCTGGCTACGCCGACATGACCGATGCCAATGGCAATTTCACTCTCAATTTACCGCCGGGCACCTACACCATCCAGCCCCAAAAAGAAGGGGTCACTTTCCTGCCCAGTTCCCGAACGGTGACGCTGCCCACCAGCCAGCCGGTCAACTTCACCATGCTGGACCAATCTGTGTATTTGCCAATGATTGTTAACGGCAACAGCCCAACTATAGCCGCCAATGAACCTGCTTACAGCCAGCAAACGGCCGTTACCGCCAAATTTACCAATCTACCACCCATGCGCCTGACCATCGTGCCCATCCGCTACACCAGCGCCATCAACGCCCAGGTGTACGAACCGCCCACCGATTTCAGTGCCATTGTGGCGGGCTTGGCACGCGCCTACCCCGTGGACGATGTTGAGCTAACGGTGCATGCCACCGTGGATGTGGCTGGTGTGTCGGGGCAGTTTGCGCTGAATACCGTTTTGGATGCTATAGAAGAACTCAAAGCAAACGAGGCCGCGCCTGCCTATCAAGTTTATTACGGGGTCACTTCCGCCAATCTATCGGCCTCAGACGTCCAGGGGATTTATGGCTGGGCCACCGTAGGAAGCCGGACAGCCTCAGCGGTTGGGGAAGGGTCCTTCCTAGCCATCCATGAAATCGGCCATACGTTCGGGCTGAGTCATTCCTGCGACGATCCCAACTTCCCCTACCTGGATGGCTCAACCGGTGAATACGGGCTAGAGGTCGCCCTGGAGTTTGTTTATGCACCCGATGTCACCAATGATTTTATGAGCACCTCTGCCTGCCCCGTGAGCAACCCGAATTTGAGTTACATTTGGTTTTCTTATTACCACTATCTGAAGCTTTTTAATGACCAATTGGCAAATGGAAATAAAAACAGACTTCCCGCCGCAGAAAACAGTGAAAGGCCAGAGTAAGAAAAAAGATCGCTCAAAAAGATATGAGACTGGCGTAATATCAGACTCGAAGTTGAGCTTAATACGCTGGCATAGTCGATAGCATTACCAAAGACTCCGAGTGTGTCGGAGTCTTTTTTTGCATATTTACAACCCAAACTGGTTGCTACCACAAGACAACAATTGGCAACGGAGCCTCATTGACATTTTGCATATATTTATATATACTATCTTTGTACACAATTACCAGAGAAGTATATGATCTCATTTAGTGTATGAAAGTTGTGAAAACGGCCGTCTTTCCCCCCTCCTCACTATACCGATGGCCAAACAAACGCCCTATCTCATCATTCGTAATACGCATTCGTTTCGCGCATATCTATTTGGAGGGAAAGTCAGAATGAAGATGAAGCTAGAGCACTACATCCTAGGTTTGCTGAGCATCAATCCTAGTACTGGCTATGACATCAAAAAATTCCTTGATACGGAAGGGCGCTTTGATAGAAGAAGGGCTCCGCTTAGCCAGATTTACACAACCCTAAAGCGCATGATGGAAAACAATCTCGTAACTTTCGAAGAAGAAAAACGCGAAGGCAAACCAGATATTAAAATCTACTCCATCACCCAGCAAGGCATCAACGCGCTTATTGAGTTCCTACACAATCCAAACAAACAAACATTCCGCTACAGTGGTGAAAACAGCCTGTTGTTTCGCGTGCGCTATGCATTTTTGGTGAAACCAGAGGTAATCGTTCAGCAAATTCAAGATGAGCTAGCGTTTCGCCACGAGCAAATTCGTAAGTTCCGGCACCGCAATCGCACGATTCGATCAACCGCTTTGACAACCCAAGAATTAGCCAATGCGCAGGCAATCAATGATGAGCTGCACAGCTACGGTGCGCAAAGAATGGACCGGTATGTAGCTTATCTAGAGAGTATGCTCACATTCTTTGAGGAACAACAAGTAGATAACGCCGTCTCGACGATTGCGTAATAACACCATGCCGTTGGAGTGAAATGAACATGAATCTCGTCCTCATCATTACCGATTCCCAAATGAAGACAATGGTCGGTGCCTATGGGAACACCGAGGCCAACACCCCCAATTTGGATCGACTGGCCGCACGCGGCATTAGGTTTGAAAATGCGTATACCAGCGCCCCGGTTTGCACACCTGCCCGTGGCGCTATTTTTTCCGGTATGCAGCCAGCGGTGAACGGTGCCTGGGCCAACAATATGTCACCGCAGCAGGCCATTCCGCTCATGGGCACCATCTTCCGCGAATATGGCTACCGTGCCGCCTACACTGGCAAGTGGCATCTGGACGGCTCCGAATATTTTGGCGATGGCGAACCGGGCGGCGGGTTTGAGCCGGATTGGTGGTTTGATGGCTACCGGTACGCGCAAACCATTGGGCCAGAGATGTTTGCCAAGTACAAGAGTGTAAAAACAGCAGCCGAACTCCGTGCAGCGGGCTTTACCGAAGAAAAAATGTGGGGCCACATGGTCGCCGACCACGCCATCGACTTCTTGGAGCAGGTGGGCGAAGATGAGCCATTCTTACTGGTCGCTTCATTTGATGAGCCGCACGGGCCATTTGTAGCTCCGCCCGAATATTGGGAGCATTTTGAGGCGATGGACATCCCGGAGCCAGCCAATTACAACGCCCCTGTAGACGGCAAACCCGCCATGCAACAGCTACAGCGGCAGCAAAATGGGGATGTGCCGTGGGAAAAGAGAGCCGCTTATGTGAACCGGTTCTACGGCTGCAACAGCTATATTGACCGCGAAATTGGCCGCGTGTTGGACGCCGTAGAACGGCTGCACGGCGAGGACACGGTCATCGTCTACACCAGCGACCACGGGGATATGCTGGGTGCACACGGTCTGTTTACCAAAGGGCCGATGATGTACCAGGAAGTCACCAATATCCCCTTCATCGTGCGACTGCCTGGCGCACCAGAAGGCACGGCCAGTGAAGCGCTGGTAAGCCAGATTGACCTGCTGCCCACCTTCCTTGATCTGGCTGGTATCGCGCAGCCTGAGAGCCTGCATGGTGAAAGCCTACGCACCGTTTTTGAGAATCCAGAAACGGCCGTTCACGACCACATTTTCATTAGCTTCAACCGCTTTGCCATCAACCACGATCAGTTTGGCGCGTTTTATCCGATCCGCTGCGTGTACGACGGCCGTTTCAAACTGGCCATCAACCTGCTAGAAACAGACGAACTGTATGATCTGGAAACCGACCCCCGCGAACTAAACAACCTGATCAACGACCCAGCTCATGCCGAAATCCGCAACCAGCTGCATGCGTTGATCATTGACGAAATGAACCGCATTCGGGACCCGTTCCGTGCGTTTGCCTGGAGCACGCGCCCCTGGAACCAAACGCAGGAGCCATTTTACTGGGGCGGCAAAAACCGCAAACCACCCAAAGGTTTCCCCTTTGAACCAGAAGGACTCACTGGGCCATTTGCAGAGTGACAAAGACTCAATGAAGGAAGAGAAAGCATGAGTCAACCTAATATTCTTTTACTGCTTTCGGATCAACACCGGCCCGATTTTCTGACGATCAATTCAGACATTCCGGTGCGCAATCCAAATATTGCCAATCTGGCAGCCCAGGGTATGAACTTCACAAATGCCGTTTGTGCCTCGCCGACCTGTGCACCATCCCGAGCCTGTTTGGCGTCAGGAAAGTCTTATCATCGCGCAGGCGTGCCCTCTAACCAGTTTAACTATCCCCTCGACCAGCCCACATTTTACGGCGCTTTGCGCGACAACGGCTACCACGTAGCTGCCGTGGGCAAGTTTGACCTGCACAAACCGGAATTTGCCTGGGGGCTGGACGGCACTCATCTGTTGAATGAGTGGGGGTTTTCCGAAGGGGTGGATAGTGAAGGGAAAATTGATGCTATCCGGGCAGTGACTGGTGCGTGGCCCGTGGGATATGCCTCGTTTTACCAGCGAAAAGGAGGACGCATCGGCGAATACATGTCCAAAATATTGGCCGATTACCCCTATAAAGATTGTGCGCCGGAGGCCAAGGCGGCCGGCCCGTATACCGCCTATCTGCAAAGCAATGGCCTGCTCGATACCCATGTCCAGGATATCTGGTTCAGGCATCCTTACACCAGCACCGCCCCCACCCCGCTGCCCGAACATGCGTATGGCGATACCTGGATTGCCAACCAGGGGCTGGCACTGCTGGAAAATTTTGCCGCCGACAAGCCGTGGTTTTTGCAGGTGAATTTTGCCGGGCCGCATGACCCGGTGGACGTGACAGAAGCGATGCACAAGCGGTGGTGGGACGTGGATTTTGCGCCACCGGTAGATTCCACCGAATTTGATGCCGCCACGCATAACGAGATTCGGCGCAATTATGCCGCGATGATTGAAAACATTGATACGCAGGTGGGGCGCTATCTTGACTTGTTGGCCGCGCGGGGCGAACTAGAAAATACGATTGTCATTTACGCCAGCGACCACGGCGAGATGCTGGGTGACCACAATTTGTGGATGAAGAGCGTGCCGTACCATCCTTCCATTTCTGTGCCGCTGGTGATCAGCGGGCCGGGCATTGCCCAAAATGTGGTGAGCGAGGCACTCGTCTCTTTGCATGATTTGGCCGCCACGTTTTTGGATTATGCGGGTCTGGCCGTGCCGGAAGCGATGGACAGCGTGTCCTTGCAGCCCGTCTTGAGCGGCGAGCAGGTGGCGCACCGGGACGTGGTATTTTCTTCTTTGCTGGATTGGGATGCGGTGTACAACGGCCGTTTCAAATTCATCCAGTATCAAGACGGCCGTACCCTACTGTTCGACTTACGGGAAGACCCCCATGAAACCAACAATCTTGCTGAGCAACAGCCTGAGCTGTGCAGCCAAATGGCTCAAGCAATCAGTGAGATGAAAAAAAAGAGCTAGAGCGAGACTTCTCTCTCCTCTCTCTCGCTCTAGCTCTGGTTTGCCAGAAAGGAACGCGGACTCATGAAAGCAATTATGGTGATGTTTGATTCTCTGAATCGGCGATTTTTACCCACTTACGGCTGCGATTGGGTACAGGCGCCCAATTTTGAGCGTCTGGCGCAACGGGCCGTTACCTTCGATAACTGCTACTCCGGCAGCATGCCCTGCATGCCCGCACGGCGTGAACTGCATACCGGCCGGTACAACTTTTTGCACCGCAGTTGGGGCCCCATCGAGCCGTTTGACGATTCCATGCCCGAAATCCTCAAACAAAACAACGTGTACACGCACCTGATTAGCGACCACCAACATTATTGGGAAGATGGCGGGGCAACCTACCACAACCGGTACAGCAGTTGGGAAATTGTGCGCGGTCAGGAGGGGGATATCTGGAAGGGGCACGTGCCCACTGCCGAAGAGTGGCCAACCATGCAAGGCATCTTTGCCAACATGAAGCGGCAAGACAAGATCAACCGCCAATACATGCCCACCGAGGCCGAGCACATGCAAACGCAAGTCTTTGACCTGGGCATTGAGTTCATCCAGACCAATCACGAGAGAGAAAACTGGTTTTTGCAAATTGAAACCTTTGATCCGCACGAACCATTTTTTGTGCACGAGGCGTACAAAGAACGGTATCCTGATGATTACACTGGCCCCGATTTTGACTGGCCACCCTACGGCCGTGTGAACGAATCGCCAGAAACCGTAGCCCACACCCGCAAAACCTATGCGGCCCTGGTGAGCATGTGTGATCATTCCCTGGGGCGCGTCCTGGACATGATGGACAAGTTCGACATGTGGCAAGATACGCTGCTGATCGTTTGTACCGACCACGGCTACCTCCTGGGGGAACACAACTGGTGGGCAAAGAGTGTACAGCCTTTCTACAACGAGGTGGTGCACACGCCTTTCTTCGTTTGGGATCCGCGCAGCCATGTGGCTGGCGAGCGGCGTGATGGCCTGGTGCAGATGATTGATATTCCGCCCACCTTGCTAGACTATTTTGGCATGGAACGGCCGTCTGCCATGCAGGGTCTTTCCTTGGAAGCCACTGTAGCTACCGGTGAACCAACGCGAGAGGCCGTGCTATACGGTTCACACGGTGGCCACATCAACGTCACCGACGGCCGTTACACCTATCTGCGTGCCGCAAAAGACGATGTGAACGATCCGCTTTACGACTACACCCTTATGCCCACGCACATGCGGTCGCTCTTTAGCCCGACCGAATTGCAGAATTTTGAGCTGGCCGAACCGTTTAGCTTCACCAAAGGCTGCCGCACGATGAAAATTCCAACCACCACCGGGCGACTCAATCCTTACCTCTACGGCACGCTCCTGTTTGATTTGCAAAACGATCCTGAGCAGGAGCATCCCATCGTGGATGAAGCCGTCGAGCGGCGCATGATTACCCTGATGGTCGAGCTGATGCAGGCTAATGACGCCCCACCGGAACAGTACGAACGACTCAACCTGCCTGCCGATGGCATTGTAAAAGCTGAACATTTGCACCTGGCCGCGCAGCATGAACAGGCCCTACGAGCCATGAATCCTGTAAAGATTGAAGCGGGCAACGGCCGTTTTAATCTCAACACCCCCATCAAAGACCTGCTGGCTGATAAAAACGCAGCGGCCGTTTTTGAACATCATTTTCCTGGATTTCGCGAAGACCCACAGTTAAAGCAAGCGCTGGGCATCTCGCCCTTGCAAGTTGCCAACTTTGCCCCTGGCTTCTTTACGACCGCCAGATTGGAAGCTTTGTCCCACGATTTGGCCCGTCTGGATGAGGCCGAAGCCATATCATCTCTGCCCGGCTAAACGACAGGCACGAGTAGGGAAACTATTGAAACCAGGGACTGAATCTAGCCTGTATTTAGCCAACAGGGCTAGTTCGAGTTGGGTCCCAGATTCTCTCATTCTGGAGTGACAAACCAAAATCCGAAAGAAGAATCCAATCCCTACCAAAGATTTTTATTTTGCCAGGTAGATGACTAAATGCCTTTTTTGCCACCAAATGTTCTCAAGTAGCTTATGCTCCAAGCGAAGTTGTCTCCGTCGCTTTGCTATTTACTCTCAAGGGGCATGGCAATCGGACCTTCTATCGCTGACTGAAAACAACTGACGGCATTTCTTTCCCCGTTTGCCTTATTGGATCCACCCGTTTCTTTTGTCTAACAGTTATCGTCACTAAACGGGAAGCTTTATGATCAACCCCAGCTTGATTCGCGTTATTGATATGCTGGTTCACCCTCGCCGCGAAGGGTACAGTTCTAAATAGATTGGCAAAAAGGCTTCTCTATCCAGCGCTGGACCCTCGACGCGAAGTTGTGTTTGTTGCTGATTTATCTCGGCTCGATTATTGCTTAAGATGTGGACACGACCAACGTTTACGACTGCCGCGCCTTCCCCAATCTGACCTGGATTCATCACCACACGCCGCGCCAAACTAAGCGTTGGCTCAAGCAGTTGTCTCGTTAATCGGCCGACTGCACCGTGCCCATTTCATCCAGCTGGATCAGTTCATCCCCGTCTGGCTTGTGTAAGGTGAGCCGCCACGTCTTCAGCTCAAAGCGAAATTCCTGCATGGACTCTTCCGGCGTGTCGGCATTATAAACAAGATGGCCCCATACGGCCGTTCCATCCCGCCCCCGCAAGCGTAAACTGGCATCATTCCAGCGACAATAATAAACAAGTGCTTTCACGAAGTTACCTCTAAAATTAGGAACACAGAGCGGCACAGAGGAGACACAGAGTTACGCAAAGAAAGAAAAATCTATGTCATCTGTGAAATCTGTAGATTTATCTATTCCTCAATCGCTTCATATTGTTCAAAGATACGTCGGTAGGCCAGCGATGAGGCCATCAGCTCGTCGTGGGTGCCCACAGCCTCCATGCGCCCCTTGCGCATCACCACCACCTTGTCGGCCCAGCGAATCTGCGACAGGCGATGGGTGATCAGAATCGTGGTCTGGTTGGCCGCAGCCCGCACAATCGCCTGCTGAATCTGGTCCTCGGTTGCGCTGTCTACCGCGCTGGTAGAATCATCCAGGATCAGAATGTGTGGCCGGGTTAGGAATGCCCGCGCCAGGGCCAACCGCTGGCGCTGCCCACCAGACAGCGTTACGCCACGTTCGCCAATGACCGTGTCGTAGCCATCTTTGAAGTGCAAAATAAAGTCATGCGCCTGCGCGGCTTTGGCCGCTTCTTCAATCATCTCTCGGGTAGCACCAGGACAACCAAAGGCGATGTTTTCACCAATTGTGCGCGAAAACAAGAAGATGTCCTGCTCGATGATGGAGATTTGCCGCCGCAGCGCCGCAAGATTCCATTCGCGCACATCCACACCGTCTACCAGCAGACGGCCGTTTGTCACATCGTACGTCCGGTTAATCAGCTTGGCCAGCGTGCTCTTGCCCGAACCGGTCTGGCCCACAATCGCCACCGTTTGCCCTGGCTCAATGGCAAAATCAATATCTTGCAGCACATTCGATTCGCCTACGTAGCCAAACGAAACATTTTCAAAGCGCACCGCACCCTTAATCTCGGCCTGATGCCCCGCCGAATTTTCATCCAGCAGCGTTTCCGCATTCATCAACTCCAAAATGCGCCGCGCCCCGGCCAACCCCAGCGACACACGCGAGTACGCCAGCAGCGAGATAAACGTCGGAAAGCCAAACAGCGCCAGCAGTCCCATAAAGCCAATCACATCACCCACATCAATCTGGCCCAGGCGGAACAGGTACAGCGCATGCATAAAGCCCAATCCCTGAGTAATGCCCAGCATCAACAGCGGCAAAAAGCGCGCCTCGATGCGCCCCTGCTCCACGGCTGCATCCCGATACCCGCTGGCATTTTCGTTAAACAGGCCAATTTCCTGGGTTTCCTGGGCCGTGCTCTTTACAAGTTCAATTCCGTCAATGGCTTCCGCGAGACGGCCGTTCATACTGCCAAACGATCGCCGCACCCGATCCGCCACGCTTTGCAACACCTTCAGGTAGCGCACCACCGCAAAAATATAGGTCACCACAAAAAAAAGCGGCGCCGCAATCAGCTGCGGATGGTACGTCGGAGCAATCAACAGCGGCATGATCATGAAGTTTGCCGAACCAGCCACCAGGTTCACCCCCGGATTCATCATCAAATTAACTTCATGCACGTCGTTGGTCGCTCGGGCCATCGTGTCGCCCACGGGCTGGAAGTCGTGGAATGCGGTGCTTTTGCCCAGCAAACTGACGTACAACTCCTCCCGCATATCGCGCTCCAAACGCTCGCCCATCACCGCGCTGGAGAAATTACGCCCCAGTTGCAGCACAGCTCGCACCGTCTGGCTGGCAATCACTCCCAGAGCAACCAGCCCAATTTTGTTCAGGTCTGGCGGCGAAGCCAGGGCCGCATCAAAGGCAATGCCAATCAGCACGGGCACTACGGCTGCCAACGCCGCGTTGCCAAAGGCACCAATCAACATTCCGGCTATAAGCAATTTATGATGAGATAAGTGAGAAAAAACCCAGCGAGCGGTGGTACTTTGGTCTGTATGCTGTGATCTATTAACGTCAAATTCACTCAAAATTCGATCTCTTTGTTTTAGGATGACACCATCTTAGTTCTTTACATTGTTGTCGGTCATTCTTTCACTTTTGCCACACCTAGACAACAGAGCTTGTTCATATACTGGTAGTTCTATGAGCATTCAAAATAGTTTAAGCAATGATATTCGTTGGACGCAGCCATTGGCTCCCGTTACAACCAAAACCCATTATCGCACAGCGCAAACGTTTAAGCATACAGAACGTTTTTACGGCCCGTGGGAGGGCTCAATTAAGATGAAGCGCGTACTCATCATCGGCTCAAGCGGCTCAGGCAAATCAACGCTCGCGCGCCAATTGGGAGCAAAACTAGAACTACCCGTCGTCCATCTGGATCGCCATTACTGGCATCCTGGCTGGGTCGGCACGCCCCACGCTGAATGGCAGCGCACCGTGGCTCGCCTGGTGCAGCGTGACGAATGGATTATCGACGGCAATTACCGCAGCACGTTGGAAATGCGTTTAGAAGCGGCCGATTCCGTTGTGTTTTTGGATCTGCCTCCCTGGATTTGTGCTTTACGCGCTATCAAACGGCGGATTCAATACCATAACCGCCCCCGCCCGGACATCGCCGATGGCTGCAAAGAACCCTTGCTAGACCCCCAGCTCATCCAATTCATCCGCCACGTGTTGAGCTATCCCGATCGCGCCAAACCGTATGTGATGAACCAACTCACGGCCATCGCCAGTGACAAGCATGTGGTTCTGCTGCAATCCACCAAGGACGTCAACAATTTCCTCAGTGCCCCTCAGGACTATCCCTCGCTGAACCTGGTGCGCAGCCGCCAACTCACCACTAAGCCACAAATGGCTCATCTGCCCCTGGACTAACCCCTCCGCCCCAAATTAGCCACATGGCGCACAGTGTAAACCGGACCAGACGGCCGTAATTCACTCTGCACCAACTGAACGGCCGTAACTGTCACAGCCAAATTGGCCAACCCAACCGACCAATCCAACGCCTGCGCCCCGCTGGCATCCTTCACCCGACCAAGAGTGATGTGGGGGCTAAACGGCCGTTCCTCCCTGACCCAACCCAAACTCACCACGCGATCTTCCAGTTCAGCCTGCATTGCCTGCAAGACGGCCACATCACCTGCCAAGCCGGCCCACACGACCCGCGGCCGTTTGCGGTTGGGGAAAGCACCCAAGCCATTTAGCCGCAGCTGAAAGGGGGAATGTTGCGCCGCAATCTCGTTGAGAGAATCTTGTAAGGAGGGCAATTGGGTAACGGCCGTATCCCCTAAAAAGCGCAGCGTCAGGTGCATTTGCGCTCGATTCACCCAACGCACCGCTCGATCTGGCACATTTTTTGACAGGCAAACGGCCGTTTCTGTCAACAAATTCTTCACCGCTTCCGGCAGTTCAATTGCAATAAACAGTCGAATTTTTTGGTTCATAAACCCATTTTACCCCGCCACCAAGGTGCGACGCACTTTTGAAGTGCGTCGCACCTCATTTCGCAAAATGTGACACGCTGGCAACTTTCGTGTCCAATAGACACACGGCCGTTGCAACGTTTGCGCACTGCTTGCGTAAACAGGACGACTTGGCACGTGCGGTGAAGATTAGCTTCACCTGGGTGAAAACAAGTTTCACCTTTTGGATTTTGTAGCGAATGAATTGGACCACGGAACAAATATTGGGTCTGGCACCTGATCAATTTACTCTCCGCGCCGGGCGCAGCGCCGCCACACTAGAAAGCTGGCCCGCGCTGCACCACGACGGCCGTATCCTCTGGGGCACCTTCGCCAGCAGCAGCAAACGAACCGAAGAAACGGCCGTTCACCAACCCACCCGCAGCTTCACCTGCACCTGCAACAGCCGTAAAGCACCCTGCCGCCACACGATGGCCCTCTTGCTGCTGTGGCAAGAAAATCAGTCTGCTTTCACGCCTGGTGCCGCGCCAAATAGACTCACCCTGTGGGCTAAACGACAGACCCTACGCAGCCAGCGGCCCGCCAGCAACAGCCACGCCCAAGAAACCCAAATGACCCAACTGCAAACCGGCCTGGACGAATTGGAGCTGTGGCTCACGGACACGGTGCGCCACGGCCTGGCTCGCCTGCCAGACCGGCCCAAAAGCTACTGGCAAACCATGGCTGATCGGCTGGTGGACGCCCAGGCACCCACCCTGGCACAAGAGCTGCGCCGCCTGGCCGCCGTCCCTACTTCCCAGGCCAACTGGCCCGATGAGTACCTCCAGCGCCTGGGCCGACTGTACCTCATCGTGCAGGGATTTCGCCATTTTGATCAGCTCGCAGCCCCCATCCAGGCCGATTTGCAAACGGCCGTTGGCTGGCTCCCCTCATTGCACACAGACTCAACTATCGTCAACGACCACTGGCTGGTGCTGGGCCGCGAACAAGAACAGATGGGCCACGTCACGCACCATTTCACCTGGCTCTGGGGGCAAGAGAGTCAGCGTCCGGCCCAGCTCATCGAACTGGGTACGGTGTCCCGACCCGAAGGGCGCAACCTGCCCACCGGCACCGTCTGGCAAGGAGCGCTGCGCTTTTTGCCCGGTAGCTGGCCCCTCCTTGCCCAAGAGGTCGATGGATTGATAGCGCATGAAACGGCCGTTTCCCCTCAAGGATTTGCAACCATTCGTGAGGCAACCGAGGCGCACAGCCAGGCCCTGGCTTGCAATCCCTGGCTGTCCACTTTTCCCATGCTGCTGCACAACGTCCTCCCCCACCGCGATGACGACAACTGGCGGCTCATGGATGCCTCTGGCACATACCTGCCATTGCCCGACAAATTTGGCCACGGTTGGCACCTGGCGGCCATGGCCGGGGGCACGCCATCCCTGACCCTGTTTGGGGTGTGGCACGGCCGTATTTTTCACCCGCTCAGCGTTTGGCACCAGAACCGTTGGCTGGATCTGCACATCTGGCGAGGCCTGCGATGACCCGAACCAACCATACCTGGCCAGAAATGGTCACAACCGCACTTCTTGGCACCCAACACGCCGCGCTGCCCACACCAAAGGGCCATACGGCCGTTGACCAACTCATCGCCCAAATGCCTCAGCAGGATGCAGCCGCCGCGCTGCTTGCAGCGGCGGGCACCGTTGCCCTGCACCAGCAAACCGGCTGGGTTCCATCCCAAGCCTCACCGCCAACACCCGTGTCGCAGCCACCCGACCAGCCCGTTCTGCCAGCAGGGATTAGCCGCCAGTTGGAGCCGCTGCTGGACACGTCCCACACCAGCCTCTTGCCAGAAATGCTGGATGCTCTGGCCCAAACAGGGTATCGTGTGCCAGAATTTTTGCTGCCAAACTTACTTGAAAAAGGGGTCAAAGCGGCCACAATACGGCCGTCTCTGCTGCAAATTCTTGGTGAGCGGGGTCGCTGGCTGGCCAGTCAAAATCCGGCCTGGCGCTATGCTGCCCCGGAGCTGGACACCTGGGTTGGCTTGCTGGCGGAATGGAAAACGGCCGTTGCCGGTCAGCGTCTGGCCTTGCTGCGCCAGCTGCGCCAAACCGAACCGGAACGCGGTCGCACCCTGCTAGAGCACACCTGGAAAAGCGAAACAGACCAGAGCCGCCACCATCTGATCAAAATTCTGGAAGTCAACCTGAGCCAGGCCGATGAGCCATTTCTGGAGGCGGCCCTGGACGACCGCACCCACTACGTTCGCCAAACGGCCGCCGATGTGCTGGCCTGCCTGCCCACCTCGCGGCTATCCAGACGCATGACCGAGCACGCGGCCAACCTGCTCCGCTGGACGCCGGGTGGCAAATACGTCATCACGGTCACCTTCCCAGATGTGTATACACCGGCCATGAAGCGTGATGGCCTGTTCACCGCCTCCGATGGGGATCTATCTAAAACACGCGCCCGGCAGCTAACCCAAATTGTAGGCCGCATGCCGCTGGACTTCTGGACAGAGCAGTGGCAGCAAACACCGCAAACCATTGCGGAAGCTGTGCTGCAAAGCGCCTGGCCGCGCACGCTGACCAATGGATTCGCTACCGCTGCGGCACGCCAAAAAGACGTCATCTGGGCCGAGGCGCTCATCACCGCCAATGGATTTGGAACGGCCGTTGCTCGTCTCGTCTCCATTTTGCCCACCGAAACCTGCTTCAGACTCATGCAGCAAGCGGCCCAAAAATCGACGGGACTACAGCGAACCGATCCGCTGTTTATTGTTTTGCAGCACTGGCAGCTGCCCTGGACCGCGCCGATGGGCCAGTTCTGGCTGGAACGATTTGCCGATCATCTTAACCAGCACAAAGACGACAAGCCAGAGCCCACGCTCAAGACGCTATTAACACGATTTGCCCAGCGCTGCGACCCGACGTTGGCGGATACGGCCGTTACCCAACTCACCATCCCCGATCTCAATCCCGCCTGGCAAAAAATCGTCAACCTACTCTGCGAAACCATCCTGCTCCGCCGCAACCTTTTAGCAGAAATACACCGCTTGAATGTTGACCATTGAACTTATTAACCGCGGAGAACGCGGAGAACGCCGAGTTTTTTCTTTTTTCTCTGCGCTCTCCGCGCCCTCTGCGGTGAAAATTTAGGAGAACATTATGGAATCAATTTTACGCGCCCACGCCGAACAGCAGTTTGCCGCCGAGCTGTACGAACTGGAACAGGCCGACCGTCGCCCCCGCCCCACCAACTGGCGACTCTCCCCCTGGGCGGTGGCCACCTACATTTTGGGCGGCACGCTGGACAACGGCTTTGAGATCGCGCCAAAATATATCGGCAACGGCCGTCTCATCGAAATCGCCATCGCCACCCTCACCACAGACCGCGCCCTGCTGCTCATGGGCATTCCCGGCACCGGCAAAACCTGGGTCTCTGAGCACCTGGCCGCGGCCATTTCTGGCGATTCGACCTTGCTAGTCCAGGGCACCGCGGGCACCAGTGAAGAAGCGATTCGCTACGGCTGGAACTATGCCAGCCTCATCGCCAAAGGCCCCACGGCCGAAGCGCTAGTACCTAGCCCAGTCATGGTCGCTATGCGCAAGGGGCAAATCACCCGCGTCGAAGAACTCACCCGCATCCCCGCCGACGTGCAGGACGCGCTCATCACCATCCTGTCCGAAAAGCTGCTGCCCATCCCCGAGCTGAACCAGGAAGTGCAGGCGATCAAAGGGTTCAACGTCATCGCCACTGCCAACGACCGCGACCGCGGCGTCAACGACCTCAGCAGCGCCCTCAAGCGCCGCTTTAACACAGTTGTGCTGCCTCTGCCCGCCACCGCCGACGAGGAAGTCACCATCGTGCAGCAGCGCGTCCACAGCCTGGGCCAGGCACTGGAACTGCCTGCCGAACCGCCCGCCCTGGCCGAAATTCGCCGCGTCGTCACCATCTTCCGCGAGCTGCGCCAGGGCATGACCGAAAATGGCAAAGCCAAGCTC
The DNA here is from genome assembly GCA_020634435.1 of Ardenticatenaceae bacterium. GTDB lineage: Bacteria > Chloroflexota > Anaerolineae > Promineifilales > Promineifilaceae > Leptofilum. The sequence continues at coordinate 518,631 of JACKBS010000010.1, forward strand.
AAGTCGCCCAGCAGCACGCTCAGCACCGCCGAAGCGATTTCCGTCATCAACAGTGGTCTGGCGCTGGCTGGCCATTTTGGCGATGGCACCTTGCGTGCCGGAGACCTGGCCGCCAGCCTCACCGGGGCCATCGTCAAAGACCCCATCCACGACACCGTCATCTGGCGCGAATATCTGGAAACAATTGTGCGCGAACGGGATGGTTGGGGCGATTTGTATCAGGCGTGTCGGGCGCTTATTTAACCTGGGGTCCTGGGGCTGAAGCCCCAGGCTATGAATATGATTCAACCACCTGACTATCTCCACCTCTTCCCCATCCGCCACCACGGGCCAAGTTCGGCGCGGGCGCTGCTGGCTGCGCTGCGCGACTTGCAGCCGGATGCCATTTTGGTGGAAGGGCCAGCGGATGCCAATGAAATCATTCCCTGGCTGGGACATGAAGATATGGAGCCGCCGATTGCCCTGCTAGTGTACCGTCCCGACAAGCCAGAAGCGGCTGTCTCCTATCCGTTTGCCGAATTTTCGCCGGAATTTCAGGCATTGCGCTACGGCGTACAGCACAACATCGTCACCCGCTTTTTCGATTTGCCGCAGTCGGTCATGCTGGCCCAATCTGCCAAACCGCTGATGCCGGATACGGCCGTCTTCCAACAAATTGCCTCGGCAACGGGACATGAAGATTATGAACTGTGGTGGAACGCCGCCATCGAGCAGCGCCAAAACCAAACCGACCTATTCGCTGGCATTTTGGAACTCATGCACGCCATGCGCACCGCTGCCGAAGAAACGCCGCCAAGTGAGATGGATGAGAAAACGGCCGCTTCCCAAACCGTCGCCAACCAACGCGAAGCCCATATGCGCCGCGCCATCCGACAAGCCCGCGCCGAAGGCTGTGAACGCATTGCCGTCGTCTGCGGCGCATGGCACGCTCCCGCCCTGTGCGATTTGGATACCGAAGCAGACGACGACGCACTGCTAGAAAATCTGCCCAGCGTGGCCGTGGAAACCGCCTGGGTGCCGTGGACCTACGGCCGAATCTCGGCCACCACTGGCTACGGCGCGGGCATTCGCGCCCCTGGCTGGTACCACCATTTGTGGCAGATGGGCCAGCAGCAGGCCACGCCGACGCAAATGAGCATCAACTGGCTCAGCCACGTCGCCCAGCTGCTGCGCGACCAGGATTTGGATGCCTCCTCGGCCCACATCATCGAGGCGGTGCGGCTGGCAGAATCGCTGGCGGCGCTGCGCGGCTTGCCCGCCCCCGGCCTGCCAGAGCTGAACGAAGCGACCCAAACCGTGCTCTGTTTTGGCGATGCCGCACCGATGCAGCTCATCCAAAAGCGGCTCATCGTCGGTGAGCGGATGGGCACGGTGCCGCCCGACTCGCCCATGATTCCCCTCCAGCGCGACCTGCACCAGCAGCAGCGCCGCCTGCGCCTGCGTCCCGAACCGGAACCAGCCACGCTCAATCTGGATTTGCGCACCGACAGCCACCGCGAGCGCAGCCAACTGCTGCACCGGCTGAACTTGCTCAACGTGCCCTGGGGCAAAATCACCCCGATTCGCGGCCAGTCGGGTACCTATCAGGAGGTGTGGCAGCTCGCCTGGAAGCCAGAATTTGTGGTGCGGGTGATTGAGGCCGGCGTTTGGGGCAATACGGTGGAAACGGCCGTTACCAATTTCGCCAAAGACAAAGCAGAACAGGCCCAAGATTTGCCCACGCTCACCAATTTGCTAGACCAAGCACTGCTGGCCGATTTGCCGGAACTGGTGCTGAGCCTGCTGGAGCGCATCGAGGCGCAAGCGGCCGTCACCAGCGACGTGCCGCACATGATGGGCGCGCTGCTGCCGCTGGCCCGCGTGCTGCGCTACGGCGACGTGCGCCAGACCAATCCCGAACTGGTGCGCCACGTCGTCGATACGCTGGTAACGCGCATCTGCATCGGCCTGCCCAGCACCTGCGCCAGCCTGGACAATGACGCCGCCGCTGAGATGCTGGACAAGATTACGGCCGTTCACACTACCATCGCCACCCAGCAAAACGAAGATCATCTAGCCGCCTGGGAAGCAACGCTGCGCCAGCTGGCCGACCAGCCAGCTATCCACGGTTTGTTGGCGGGGAAATCGACAAGGTTGTTGTTGGATACGGCCGTTTTCCAACCTACAGAAGCAGCGATGCGGTTAGAACGGGTGCTGTCCGGCTCAACCAGCAATGCTAACCAGCTGGCCCAAATGGCGTTCTGGATTGAGGGCTTTCTCAAGGGCAGCGGCCTGCTAGTGCTGCACGACCCAACCCTCTGGCAGCTGCTCGACGGCTGGGTGATGCAGCTCGATTCGGAGCGCTTCCAAACCATTCTGCCCCTGCTGCGCCGCACCTTCAGCACCTTCTCCGACGCCGCCCGCCAGCAGCTCATGGAGCGGGTCCGCTTTGGCGGCGCGTCGGCCAATCAACCCAGCCACGCGCCCACGTTTGATGAAGTGCAGGCGGATAAAGTGCTGCCGCTGGTGGCGCAATTGTTGGGAATTACGGAGATTGGAGATTAGAGATTGGAGATTGGGAGATGCCACAAAATCTCCAATCTCCAGTCTCCAATCTCCCCACAAAAATATGCACGAAACAAAACCCACCTACCAACCATTTTTCTCCGCCGCTGACGGTTTGGATGAAAACGGCCGTCGCTGGCGGCTTATCCTCGGCCAAACCGAACAAGAGGAGGAGGGGCAGCAAGCCCAAGCTGGCGAAGGCGACGGTCAGGGTGATGAGCAGCAAGCGCAAGGCGGCTTGTCTGAAAAAGATCAGGCCATGGATGAAGCGCTTGAAGCGCTGTACGGCGATAGCACTGGCGGCGACCTGAGCGATTCCAACCCAGACATCGCCCGCTGGCTGGGCGACATCCGCACCTACTTCCCAGCCGAGGTGGTCCAGGTGATGCAGCAAGACGCCCTCAACAAGCTCAATTTGCGCCGCCTGCTCAGCCAACCGGAATTTTTAGAAGCAATTGAGCCAGATGTGCAGCTGGTCGCCAATCTGATTTCTTTGCGACGGATAATGCCCAGCAAAACGAAGGAGACAGCAAAAGAAGTGGTGCGCAAGGTGGTGGAACAATTGCTAGAGCAATTGCGCTATCCTCTGGAACAGGCAATTTCTGGCAGTTTAAACCGGGCCACCCGCGCCCGTCGTCCACGCCACAAGGAGATCAACTGGGGCCGCACGGTGCAGGCCAACTTGAAGCATTATCAGGTTGAGCAAAAGACGGTGGTGCCGGAGACGCTGGTGGGATACGGCCGTAAACGCTCTGCCCTACGTGATGTGATTATTGCCCTGGACAGCAGTGGCTCGATGGCCACGTCAGTGGTGTACGGCTCCATTTTCGCCTCTGTCATGGCTTCGATTCCCGCACTGGCCACTAAGCTGGTGCTGTTTGACACTAAAGTGGTCGATTTGAGTGACCAGCTTGACGATCCGGTGGAGCTGCTGTTTGGTCTGAAGCTGGGCGGCGGCACCAACATCGATCGGGCGCTGGGCTACTGCCAGCAGTTGGTCACCCGCCCGCGCGAGACGGTTCTGGTGCTGCTCACGGATTTGTTTGAAGGGGGCGACAAGGAAAATATGGTCCGCCGCGTGGCTACGCTGGTGAATGACGGGGTGGAAATCGTGACCCTGCTGGCGCTGAACGACCAGGGTGCGCCCCGCTTCGACCGGCAGATGGCGCAAGAGTTAGTAAATTTGGGCGTACCAGCCTTTGCCTGCACCCCGCAGCTTTTTCCCGATTTGATGGGTGCGGTGTTAAACGGCCGTGATCTGCGCCAATGGGCCGCCATGCACAACATCGTCACGGCTCCAGACAATTAAACGAGACGCAACAGTTTCTTAGGCCCCACTTACAGCCACATAACTATTCTGGCGAGGCAATCAGGCCACGATACAGATGCGACGCAAATTCCTCTACGAGGGCTTCTGGGGTCCGCTCCCCCATTACCCATGGCGGCATTTTTCTGCCTGCCAAGATGGTAGATACGCCATGCATGAGAGACCAGACCAACGTTGCTAAAATCTTTGAGTCAGCTGTTTTCACCAAACCGGCGGCTTGTCCCGCTTCTACAAAATCCCTCAAAAGCTGGAGCGTGCTGGCAGAGAGGTTGTAATAGTTTGGGTATTTTTCTGGATCATACGGATAAAACATAACGTTTAGATGACTTGGGTGCTCCAGAGCAAACCGCACATAGGCCCAAGAGCATTTCTTGAGCTGCAAATCCCAATCACCCTCGCCTTGTTCAATTGCTTCGCTAACAACCTGAGACAAAATAGCAAAGCCCTGTTCAGCAATGGCTACAAGCAGCGCTTCTTTATCAGCAAAATGCATGTATGGGGCATTGTGGCTCACCCCGGCTGCCCTGGCGAGCTTCCGCATGCTAAAGTTTTGTTCGCCTTCTTCTGCCAGCATTTTCACGCCAGCCTCGATCAAAGCATTGCGTAAATCACCATGATGATAAGCTTTATTAATGGAATCAGATATTGACATTGTCCATATCTCCGCTTAGAATAATATTGTCACTGACAATATTATGGTTATTGTCAATATTACTAAGGGTAATAAAAATCATTCAAAATGCAAGGAGATAACCACATGTCGAGTAAGCAAATTCGTAACGCTGTTCGCATTGCGCACATTATTGAAGGAGCCATGATTGCAGCTTTCATTTACGCCACCCCACTTCGCAGCAATGATATCTACACCGCCTTAATCCAATTTTTGATTTTGCCATTGCTAATTATTAGTGGTCTTGTGATGTGGCAGCTGCCGCGTCTTAACAAATGGCGCAATACCCGTAATCGTCCCGTCAACGCCAGATAAGTGACCCGAGCAAGAGAAGAAAAGTGCCTAAACAGAAAATGCTTTACTAACTTTCTGGAGTTAACACGCTCGACTGGCTATACTTTTCAGCCAGCCAGTCTGAGGTGAGGAGCGGCAGGGCGAAGACGAGGATGATGGCCCAACGGATGAGGAGATCGGCCAGGGGAAGTACGGCCGTTAACAACAAAGTCAGATTCCAAATATTATTGGCCATGTACGCAGGCTCTCGTTGATTATTCGAACCACTTTGCCTCGTGCTTAACCATAGCGACACATAACATTGCGTAACGAAAATGATGAAAAGCAGGCGCTGCCAGAAGCCAATGTTTTCATCAGCTGATAAGGGAAATTTATCGACAACGGGCAGAAGCGGGGCCAACAGACCTAGGGTGAACTGCCAGAAAAAAGCATAAATGCGTAGGTGATTGGGGATCGTAAACTGGTCTGGCGGAAACGGCCGTGCCCCCAACCAAATCGCCGTCGTACGGGCGCCAAAGGCAAAATCGTTGGCCAAATCACGCAAACTGCCATTAATGCCGTTCACCAGCAAAATGTACACAATGATGAATCCCGCCGCCACCCAGGTTTGCGGCGTGGGCTGGTCCACCGCAAACGCGCCGAAGAGCAAAAATGCCGCCCAGCTAGAACCCTGCACCAAATCAGTCAACGGCGGCAGCGGACTGCGCTTACCGACCAAGTTGTACAGCGTCATCCCGCCCACGGCCCAGGCCAGACACAGCAGCGCCCAACCATTACCACCAAGTATCCACCACAAAATCAGCAGAATGGGCAGCTGCAAAATCACCCAAATCCGCACTTGCTGCTCCTTCGCCAGGCCATTCACCAGTGGATAGTTCTGGCGCGAAGGCTGGGTTTTATCGAGAGGTAAATCAATGAGATCGTTGAGGAGGTAAGCAAAAAGGTGGTAAGAAACGGCCGTTGCCAGCAATCCCGCCACCTGCCAGCCATTCAAGGAACCAGCCGACGTCCCTGCACCCATGAGGGGAAGTACTGCCGTATAGCCAAATATCGCCACATGCCCAAACCGGAACCAATCGCGCAGTTTCATACGCCAGATTATAGCAACAAAAAAGTCCGCACCAGTTCCCCAATGCGGACTTTTCACTTATCACTTTTTACTTGAGCGAGGCAGGTGCAAGTTTAGCAAGTTTGTATGGCAATCACTTCTTTCACCTGCCGCGCCTCTCCGAGTTCTTTCAGGCCGATTGCACCCTTGGAAACAGCTCGGGCCGCATCGCGGCCATGCGCAGCATGTGCCGGATATGACGACCAGAGATGATGCCCACGATACGGCCATATTCCACCACCGGCAACGCGCTCACCTGCTCATTGTTCATGCGCTGTTGCACGTCATACAAATCGGTAGTTAGCGAGACGGGCTGTACATTTCGGGCCATCACAGAAGCCACGGTTTGATCGGGGCCACCGTGCTGCAAAGCCGACATCAACCGCTCGTTGCCCAAAAAGCCCACATAATTGCCAAATTGAGCTACGGGAAAGTCCGTCAGACCACGCGCAGTCCAGTTGACCACATCACGCAAAGTTTGCGCCGGGTCCAATACTGGCACCTGATTACTAAACGCCTGCTGCACCGTGTAGCCGCGCAGCCGCTGGCGAAACTGCACCATCTTCGCCTCCTGAGTTGCCCCGGAGTAAATAAAGATGGCAATCAGCACACTGAAGAATTGGCCATTAAACAAGCCGTAGATGCCAAAAAGCACAGCCAAACCACGACCAATGCTGGCCGCGATATTCGTGGCGCGGGCGTAATCGAGCTTCATCGCCAGCGCCGCTCGCAGCACACGTCCCCCGTCCATGGGGAATGCCGGAATCATGTTAAAGACCGCCAGGATCACGTTGTAGAAAAAGATATACGAGAATAGCGAAGCAAACGTTAGCGAGATGCCGCTAGTTAATGGATTTGTGAGGGGGATGCTGAAAAGAACGGCCGTACCCCCCATCAAAATCGCCAGAGCAACATTTACGGCCGGGCCAGCCAAAGCAATGACAAATTCCTGCTTCGGTTTATCGGGCATGTGGCGCAGTTGCGCTACGCCACCGATTGGCAGCAAGGTAATACGTTCAACCGGTACGCCATAATTTAAAGCGGCAAAGCTGTGCCCCAATTCATGCAGCGTTACCAGTACAAAAAGCAGTGAGATGGAGATTATGCCAAACAAAGCGCCTGCCAAACCGCCACCGCCCATCACACCAAACTGAAACGCCGCCCAAATCAAAATTAGCGGGAATGTCAGGTGAACGCGAATATCAATGCCGCGGACAGAAAACAGTTTCAACGAGCTGTTCATGTTTTACTTCCTTTTAAAATTGGAGAACCGCTGCTCTAGTTCTCAATACGCAGAGGATCTTCTCTGAAAATTGGTTTTTTAAGACAGTCTCTAGCCTAAAGGAAAACTGTATAAAAATTGTTAGCAAGGGATTAGGGCAATATGAAAACAAAAAACCTCCATGCCGTACAGCATGGAGGTTTTATTTTGTAGTACGCCCTGAGAGACTCGAACTCCCGACCTTCTGGTTCGTAGAATGACGTCCACTAAGGCATTAGAGTCAAAATATGCTCAATTTAAAGGAGATTAAGGGGATTTAAACCACATTTTCGGGTAATTTAAACTAGAATTTTCCATTATTTCCATTGTTTTTCATCCTGGTTGCTACGGTTGTTGCTACGGTTTAGGATTTAAATATGCCATCCATCTTCTGAGCAGCTTCTGAATGAATACCCTTAATTACATGGCTATAGGTATCCAACGTGATTGTAATGCTGCTATGCCCTAACAGTTCCTGCACTTTCTTCGGGTGAACGTCCTTTGTCAACAGAATGGTAGCGGCGGTATGCCTTAAATCATGGAAACGAATTGTGGGAATATCAAGACTACCTAACACACGGTAATAGTGCCTCAGTAAGTTCCTCGGCGCGACAGGTGTGCCATTGGATGTGGTAAAGATAAACCCTGTCCCTCTACCCAGCTCCTCTAATGAGTCTATTACAATATCAGGAAGCGAAATTTTTCTTCGAGAGCGTTGCGTTTTGGGTTCCCCAATAACAGGCTTTCCTCTTATCTCAGATACCGTTTTCTGGATGCTCACCGTCTTTCTATCAAAGTCGATGTTTTCCCATTCCAACCCCAATATCTCTCCCCTTCTCGCTCCCGTCGTGAGAGCAATTAAGTAAATTGCATACCAGCGATGGTCTCTAACAGCCCGTAGAAATTCTTGTGCCTGCTCAACATTCCATACTTCAGGCACTCTTTTTTCGGGGCGTGGTGGCGTCACAGAACTACAAGGGTTTTTGTGGATCAATCCCCACTTTACTGCCTCATTCAGAGCACGTCGGATGACAGAATGAAGATGCAGAACGGTTTTCTTAGAAAGTCCTGAGCCTATTTTGTCGCTGTAGAGCTTTTGCAGATGATGGGGTTTGAGGCTTGCCAATTTAAGTCTGCCGATTTCTGGAACCACATGCCTCTCAATCAGCCATTTGTAAGAAGAATAGGTTTTTGGTTTAAGCGTATGCTTGGCTGATTCCTCAAGGAACTTAGCAAAAAATCCTGAAAGAGTGATCCTTTCATCAACTGGCGGGTCATTCTCTTTCACAAGATTTCTGTACTCCAGAAGCCAGGCTTTAACAACCTGCTGCTTCTTGCTTCTCTTCTTTTTTCTTTTGCCATCGGGCAAGGTTACTTCAGCGATCCAGGTATTCTCGCTTTCTGAAAAATAAAGTGACCCTTCACCGTCAGAACGTTTTTTTGTCATTACCAATACCTTTACAAAACGTGCTTTCTGGCTTTGTGAATTCGATGGAGACACGCATTACGGGTTGAAGCGATACCTACTACTATTGAAATTCCCTACCCTCTCATTATAACATGCGTTATCAAGGTTTTTTAAAACACCAGAGGTCATGGAGCGTGAATTACCAGACATAGCGAGACGTGGAATCCCACTGGAGCAACCGAATCCTCAACCCGAAATCAGGAAGGTTGCCGAAACAGCAAGGTGGGATTTTCAGCAAGAAGCCATAAAGCTCTACAGACGAGCGGATGTCATCATTGACAGATTTTATCCAGTCATTCACACTCCCCAATTTCAGGGGCGACTACCATCCGTTTTGATAGCGATTGATTCAGAAAGAAATAGAAAGGTACTTGCAAGTTACAGTTTGGTACCGGATGAATACGGTTTGTCCTTCAAAATCAATATGAACAAGCAGCATTACGTTGACGACAAGGATGAAGAAGAAAACAAAATTAAGAAATGGCGCTATGGCGAATGGGCACAGATGGAGACTCTCGTGCATGAAATTGGCCACCATTGGCAGCAGATGTTAGGTGAAAATCCGTACAAAATCGGTTCAAGAGTTACTCACAACAAAGAATTTTGTGACAGAATGGCCCAGCTTGGGATTCACTGTGCCTCGGAAGGCTACCATATAAAAATAGCAGACGTAGACTCCCCATTTGGCCAGCTTATGCAGGAATGGGGCATCAAACCGCCGGAGGATGTGCCCCAGGAAAATTTTGAGATTCATTGGTTCAGAGAACATTTTAAAGACAGAGAGAAAAAAGGCAGAAGTACGCTTCATAAATTTAGCTGTAGCTGTGGCCAAAACATACGGGTTGGCAAAAAGGATTGGCCTGGAGCAACATGTAACGCTTGTAGAGGACAATACCTACCCGATTAATTTTTCAGGCCTTTTAATAATCTTTATTTGTTTAAATTTTCCGTCACCTGAAGTGCTCTGCTCAAAACCATAGGTTTGTAATGCTTTTAAAAGAAGATAAAATGTGTCGATTAGGTAAGGAATATTCACACAGCACATATTCACTTTGTTCTAGCCACGCTTAAGCTCGATCCATCCCGCAAAAACAACGAACTCATACTATTCCAAGAAATAATATTATCTTATGTCAAATTAATTAATTATTACTTATGAGCGAACAATTTCAAACGCGTGTCCGAAAATTTTTGCAAGAGTATTTTAGCGATGACGACCTAATGGCTTTCTGTTTTGATTACTTCCCGGTTGTTTATAGAAATTTCACAGCAGCGATGCCTAAGAATCAGAAAATATTGCGATTGATTTCATACTGCCAGCAACGGGATATAGTTGATGATCTTTTAGAAGCATTAAAAAAAGAGCGCGCGGAACAGTTTGAACCGTATTTTGTAAATAATCCACGTTTGTACAGACCGAAAAAAAATGGAAAGGCTCCCAATAATAAATCAATTTCAAAACAGATTCTATTCGGCCTTGGTGTTATTCTGTTGGCAATTGTTGTAATCGTATTTTTGCGCGACTTAATCGACCGGCCATATAACCAAACGCCGGAAACAGTGGAACTAGAAGAGGGAGAGGTAACAGCAGCTGTCACTAATACCAGAGCATCAGATTTTGAGAGGACCCAAGTGGCTTTTCAAACTGAAACTCCTAGTGGTGAACCGCCCACACCTACTATGCCGAAAACCCTTGCAGCAGTCACCGAAGTACCAATTCCTACCCCAAGCCAGACCCAAATTCCAATATCAGCGGCTTCTGAAACACCCACTCAAGATTTTAGTTTGCCGATGACTATGACAAGGCAGGCTGATGGAATGATCATGGTTCTTGTTCAGGGAGGAACTTTCATTATGGGGAGTACTCCAACAGAGATTGAACAGGGAGCTCAACTTTGTGACGAAAGCCAATACAATACATGTTTAACAGCCTTTCAGAATGAATCTCGACAAGAAGTAACATTAAGTTCTTTCTGGATGGACAAAACCGAAGTAACGAATGCGCAATACCTAAAATGCCTAAGTTGTGCCCAACCAGCATTTATCGAGACTCCTGAATTCAGTGGCCCTGACCAACCAGTTGTAGGCATTACTTGGGACGAAGCAAATACGTATTGCCTTTGGGCTGACTCAAACTTACCAACCGAAGCTCAATGGGAATATGCTGCGAGAGGCGTTGATGGTCGCATTTTTCCTTGGGGAAATGAGGTGCCGACTCCAACTAATGGATTTGCTGCCTTTCATCTATCTGCTATACCTAACGTTGGTAGTTTTCCAAAAGGTGATAGTTGGTCAGGGCTAAGTGATCTAGCTGGAAGTGTTTCGGAATGGGTTGACCGGACCATTCTTCGAGGCGGGCATTGGAATACTAACGCTGCAAATTTGCGTTCAGCAAGACGCATTGAAGTTAGTCCTACAGCAGATCCGTTAAATTTTGCTGGATTCAGATGCTCAAGAAGTTTAGAACCTTAAATATGACTCTCGATTATATGAAAAGATGTTGATCTCGTTCAGGCTCACTGAGGCATTTTATATCTGTTAAATGGCAGTGATAGGACTATTTCAAAGAAAACTCGCTGAACCAATTTAATCTCTTTCAGTCGCAATTTTATCAATCTAATTTACAAGCAGTCCTTAATCTCAAACGACTATACAAAATCTTGATTTAGTCTTAGATATTGACAACATTAGTATTTTTATGTTTAAAATAGTCAACGTGTCCCTGATTAGTACCAGTTATGACCCATAATATTAACACCAATCAAATTAATGAGGAGTTGATCAAGTTCAAAGCGCCTAAAGAACTTAAGAATCAGCTGCAACTTCTCTCTCAGCAGAGGAATATTTCTCTCTCTTCCCTACTTCGATTGATTTCAACTGAATATGTGAAACGAAATATAACGCCATGATTATCTCGGTTGCCAATCAAAAAGGAGGGGTCGCCAAAAGCACTACTGCAATTAATTTGGCAGCGGGTTTGTCGCTTGAAGGATATAAGGTGTTACTGATTGATACAGATCCGCAAACCAACGCCACGAGGGTATTTATTCATCCAGATGTGGAAATCGAAGCAGATAAATCTCTCTACAGTGCCATTATCAAGTTCTCTCCCCTCTCCCCTATTATTCGTGAAACCAAAACGGATAACTTGCACATTGTCCCCTCCCACATTCGCCTATCCAGTGCCGATTTAGAGTTAGCCCAAGCATTTGATAACCGCAGTGAGCGCTTAAAGAAAGCTCTCAGCAAGGTACGCGACCGCTACGATTATGTGATTATTGATAATCCCCCCTCATTAGGATTGCTTACGATAAACTCGTTTGTAGCCAGTGAAAAACTCATCATTCCAGTGTCTACTGGTTTTTTTGCTTTGACAGGACTGGTCCAGCTCCAAGAAACCATTGACATGGTGAAGCAAACCCAGCTCAATCCTAACCTTGAAATCATGGGCGTACTCTGTACCTTTTCCGATCACACCAATGTATCGAGAGATGTGGAAAGTCAACTGAGGGAATACTTCGGCGACCAAGTATTCACAACAACCATCCCTAAAAATGTCAGCCTAGAAGAAGCGCATTCAAACTATACGCACATTTTTGATCATGCACCAAACAGCACAGGAGCCAAAGCATACAGAGAGTTTATCAAAGAAGTCTTGACCAAATGACAAAAAAATCTGGCCTGGCCGACAGCCCATTTTTCATCAAACCACAACCTCAACCTCAGCCATCTAAAACTGAGGCCACTCCCCTATTGGAGAAATTTTCACCGAAAAAAAAGAAATCACAAATTCAGAAGGAGACAGGTCCAACCACCGTGGTATCACACCACCACGGTACCATGCAACCAAGCAACCATGACACCACAGTGTCATGGTATCACGACACCATCATTGAGTTATTGAGAAAAACCGTAAAGATTATCGGGAAGGAGGCGGCTACTCATCGCTTTACAGTGGAAGAAAAGAGAGCAATCAAGAAAATCGTCTTCACTTACGAAGACCAAGGGATTCTCACCAGCGAAAACGAAATCACACGAATTGCCATTAATCACCTAATCGAAGATTACAAGCAGAATGGCAAATCGAGCCTATTGGACAGAGTCTTAAAAGCGTTGAATAGGTGACACCAAGCAACCATGACACCACGGTATCATGGTGTCAACCACGCAACCAAGGTGCATTTTACCCCTTGATTACGCCTTAATCTTCATGTCATAAAACAGGTGCCAATATCTTTGGCGGGAGTCCCACCGCAGCGGGTTAAAGCTGCGGCCGACCTTTCACACAGTGACAACCCATACAGGCTTAACGGTTGTTCAGTGAGAAGCTGAACTAAGGAGGGTGAAACCTCTTGAAGACACCTCAAGCGGAGTTGGTGCTTTGTAATCGAAGAAGTTTTTAAAATCGGTGCGAAGCACCGCTTAGGAATGTCTGGCGGGGAAGAGCTGGAGAAGGGAGGAATTAAATAGTATGGCTGGGAAGGGCGAAGCCCTTATAGGGTGAAGGCTGCTTGTGGGGAAAACGGCCGCACCCCGAAATCAAATCAGGGTGCGAGCCTAAATAGTATGTAGCTTTGGGGCAAAGCCTTTATCTATTTTGGAGGCTCGCATTAACAGCGTCAAGAAGCATATGAATCGAGTAATGAATCACATCGCTTCAAATTTGTACTCAGCATTTGTGGCCAATCTGAGTAACAAATCGGATACCCTCATGCTATTCGGTATCTTTCACAAATCCTCGGCATCGAGCCTCGTCTTTGTGTCTGGAATACTGCCTTGCCTCGGGGAGTCCTCGTCTCGCCCTCTTTTTCCCGTTCCTCCGGCGGGAACAGAGACCTCAACGACAACCCCCGCTCGGACAAGCCAGCGATGTCAGCCTTTGCTGCTGCCGCTGTTTTCACAGCGTCCGGCAAAGCCCGACTGCCTCGGCTCCGCCCTTAGACATTTTTTCTGCTGACGCGAAATAAATTTCTAAGGGTACCCTTGCTACTTCACGAGGCGTTGCCACTGTTCATTCGCTGCGGCGGGACGCTGCGCCCACCGATGTTGACACATCGGCGACCTGGCTACAGCCGAGGCAGTCGGCCTACGGCCGACATCTGCGGGGCTGACGTTTCCAGACCTTTGTCAGCCCCTCCAGAAGCGGAGCCAGGCAGAGCCTGGCAATTTATAAAATTGTGTAACGCTCAGTGGATAATTTTTGAACAGAAGTCCTTAATTAACTTTTGGGCTGTATGGTGATTCATTCTGGTAACTATTACCGATTTCTTCTCCAAAGTGGCTCTAATTGGCTCTTAGACGGCGAGAAAGCATGTTTTGATAGGGCATAGGACATCACGTTGTTTGGTTATTGACACTTCCTCTTTTCCCTTGCTAATCTGATTTGGTGCACCTGCACCACGATGCAATTGAACCATGGTGCCATTCCCAAGATGCCAAAACAGCCAACAGACAAGACTGAGACAACGAACCAGCGGGTAGCGCTTACGGCGCGCTTGAGTTTGGATGCCTATGATGCCATTGCCCAGGTACAGCGCCAACACCGCATCCAAACTGGCCGTGCTTTGCCCATCTGGAAAATCATTGATACGGCCGTTAAAACCTATGCCAAACAACAAAGTCATTCAGCCGGGGAGTGATCCCAACAGTAGAGCCTTTACTACCATAGATGATGCACTGGAAATCGTGCCAGGCTTAGAAAAGTTGGCCAATATTTTGAAAGAGTTGGGCCAGCGGAAACACCCCTTGGCAATCAGAAAGGGGGTGATTAGTGAGATGGCAAAACAATTGAAAAGCGCCCAGATCAAAGGTAGCGGCAGCACTTACTTTTTGGATGTAGAGAAAGCCAAAACAGGTAGTGTCTATCTGAAAATTACCCAAAGCCGCAAAGCCGATGGGGATGAGTTTGAAAGAAGCAGCATTTACATCTTTCCCGAAGATGCCACCAATTTTGGCAAAATTATCGCTGAGATGATTAAGGAGGTGAAATAAGAAACCAAGAATAAAATGCCGAAACGACGACGCCCATTCACAAGACAAAAGCAGCCACGCCGACTGGTGATAACAGAAAACACAGAACAGGTCATGACTGCCGTTCATGCTTTTGAAGGCATCATGTCCCACGCGCAGATTGTGCGATTGTGTTTTCCAGGCTGCACCAGCACCTGGCCATTTGAGCGGATGCAGCATTATTTTGACCACCGATTGATAAAGAAGTTTGATGCTTACAACGTCAACGGTCAGCCGTTGGGCAAGATTGTTTACACCCTAGATAAGGCAGGAGCAGGTATTGCCGCCAGGAAAAAGGGGATTGATTGGGCAGAGTTCAAATGGCGGAGAAATCCTCGTTGGCTGACACTAGTTCATGACCTAACTATCAATGATTTTCGTATGGACATTAGGGAAGCGTGTCAAGCCAATCCTCAATTTTCGGTGAAACGGTGGATATCAGAATGTGAGTTGAGCCAGACCAACCCCAGAATTCCTGGACGACTTGATAGCTTCTTTATCTTGCAGCGGGAGGTTGGCGCACAGACAAGGCAAGTTGAGCAGCTTGCTTTACATTTAGAGATTGACACCGGCAATCATTCACTCAATCGCTTCATTAAACGAAAGGTGAAACCCATCTTGAGATACTTTGGCAGTGAAAAATATTTCAACCAGTTTGGGATACGCGACGGGGTTTGCCTGATCGTGACAAATTCAGAGAAAAGACTCTTCAATCTCAAACAGGCGATTGAAGAGAATAGGGGAGAAGGGCTGTTTTATCTCACAACGTCTACGGCCGTTTCAGCACAAACGGTGCTTAAAAAGCCTATTTGGTTTCTGGCAGGATCAGATTACGTTTTCAGTCTAGAAAACATGCCTTTGTCACCAGTCGAAGCTGGGGTATTAAATGACGTGGCCAGCACGCGGTACAGACAGGCGCTTTTGCCCATTTGAAAAGGTTTGTTCGCGATGATTTTTCGATGACTGGACCGGCAAGCCCACTTTTTGCAGCAGCTCCATTTTCAAACTCTTAAATTCCTGTTTATTTATTTGCGGTCTAGGGACAGGCAAGGTCTTCAAAGCGATGACCCCATCACTTTCAGGAGGAAGGACAAAGATTTCGCGGTGCTTCTGGCGACGGATGGTTTGGACAAACATTTCTTTCTGTTCGAGCAGATTTTCGTAAATGGGGTGACTGTTTTCAGCCGTAGCCTCGTTTTTGAGCTTTTGCGGATCGGGCACAAACAATTCTTCCGCCACAATCCGGCCGGTCTTGGTTCCACTGCCAAAAATCACCTTGATTTGCGCCTGATCCAATGCCCCCTCAAGTCGGTCATTGGCCAGCTGGTGCCATCCTTGGTGCGCGAGGCAGAGGAACAAACCAAACTTGCGTGCTTCAGACAGCATTTCGGCCAATGCCTGAGCCGAGCCCTCATTGGCCACAAAGCGTTGAAACTCGTCCAGAACACAATACCAGCGGTGGCGCTCCTCTTCTTCCAGCTCGACTCTTGAGAGAGCTGCTTGTTCCAAGCGTACGGCCAGAAGGCTACCGAGCAAGTTTCTGGTTTCATGGTCGCAGGTACCCAGATTGAAAATGAGTATTTTGCCTTCATCCATAAACTGCCGGAGATTAAGTCGGTTTTCTGAAGCACCCAACATCAGCTTTAGTGAAGGATTGAGTGTTAAAGCAGTCACTTTGTTCAACAGGCTTTCGATGCGCAAGGATTGCTCGCGTCCCCACCCTTCAAAGCGTTCGTAAAAGAAACCCTTGACATCCTCATTCTCACTTTCTTCCAGCAATGAATCTCGGAATTCTTTGTACATAAACAAACGAGGGAGTTCCACCAGAGAAAGCCGATGTTCAATGAGAAGAAGAAGACCATGCAAAGCAACATTTTTGAATTGAGGAGCTGCGGCTAGTTCCTGGCTCCACGTTCTTTGAAACGCTTCAATGATGTTGCTCACAATGGTGTAGGGAGCGTCATCGCTGGCCAACACGTTCATGGGTACGAAATAGGTGCTGTGGCCTGGTTCGCAGTAAACGAGCTTTGCAGCATTTTTAGGGTTAGCCAACCAGGGCTGCTTATTAGAACCAGTTGGTTGGAAAGCCAGCAATTTGAGAAGGTTGTTGGCCAGATCTCCGTGGGGATCAATCAATCCACATCCTTGACCGTGATTGATAAGTTGCCAGAGAAACCCTTCCAGGAACTTACTTTTCCCTTTGCCGCTTTTACCGACAACATACAGATGGGTGTTGAGTTTTCGCAGTGGAATCCGATACCTGGCAATGCCCAGATCTATTTTCCCCACGAATGGCCCACGGGAGCCGAAATCGACCTCTTTGTGCTTACTTCGATTGCGAAAGATCATCATGGGGTCTTGATTTCATTAAATCACAAAAGTACGCCATTTTCGCAAGCTATTTACTATACGAGAATCCTGGAATCAGGTGCACATCCTAGAACGCGAAATAATTAAGACCAAAATCGCACGACAACAACTCACCCGTCACGTAGAAAAATGTTGGCTATAGGTAGCACCTATTTTGCTTACCTAGTGCCACATACCTAAAGACTTTTAGCCCTCGGTTCAACACGCGCTTAGAAAAATGATGACCTATCGCCCATCATTTTTCCTGCGCTCTGTGTTCAACCTCGGTTACGCTTACCAGGAAACACCGTGAGCAAACTACGCTCACCGTGTTTCTTTAGTCCGCTTGTTACTCCCACCTTTCTTGATGCCAAACTGAACTAGGTAAGCAAAAGGTTTTCAAAACCGCCTGGCCAGTTCCAGGTGTAAAAACGCATTTCATAAGGAACTCGCCAGGCGTAGCTTGGCTCGTGCTGGCTGATTTGCTTCGAGGCAGGCTTATATATATGCCTGCCTACGAAGCGTGATCTTGGTCTGGTATTTATCTTTTTTTGAGGGACTTTTCCTAACCCTGAAAATTGTGGTGATCCCTTTTGAGCACATCCGCTTTGCCTGGCTGGGTCAAGGGTCAAGATGAACGCGCAAGCGCGCCCTTGACCCTGCAAAGCGTTTGTGCGGAATATCCTCTATCAGAGGCAGCAGCAGCCTCTGAAATATAAAAATTTCGGGGTGGCGAGAAGGGGGGTGAGTAATAGTGAAATATTTTCTTGCAACATTTACGATTACCGACGGTGAACACGAACACCTTGACCAGTGTGTAATTAAGGCAAAAAAAAGGGATGACGCCTTCAAGATAGCAATGAAGGAAGGGCATGATCCAGAAGGTGAAAAAACGGAGTCCTATTTTAGTCATGGAGATGGGCTAACAATATGTAATTTTGATGGTATTGAAGAAATTACAGATACGGAGGCTGAGATACTTAACCGACTCGGTGTAGCCCACTATCTTAACTGATTTTCAGTGCTCGTCTTGAAAGGCGGGCACAACAAAATTAGTTAGAGAGAGACAAACTAGAAAGGAGGTGATAAATATGACAAATTTTCAACATCCAGCAGAACAGGGGAATCGAGCAGAGGACTTTATTGGCTCAGACGAAAAGAGCCAGAATTTCTCCGGCTCTAAAAGTGATAATAGCAGCTTACAATCTGCATTTTTGCCTGTCAACTATGAAGTTCCATCTAGTCCTAGCAACTATACAAAGTTTGAGGCCGGAGAAAATAGGCTACGAATATTGGCAAGCCCGATTATCGGTTACGAATGGTGGAACGAGGGTGGAAATGGCACCCGCAAACCTGTACGAGTGCCTATGAATGTTGAGCATCCAAGCGATGCAAAGCATTTCTGGGCAATGCCTGTTTGGAATTACAAGCAGGGGCGCGTTCAGATTCTGGAGATTACGCAAAAAAGTATTCAAGAGTCGCTAAGGACATTTGCCGCCGGTGCAGAGTGGGGAAGCCCTCTCAACTTTGACGTATCCATCATACGTCAGGGTGAAGGACGCGACACGAAGTATCAGGTGATACCCACACCGCATTCTCAGGTAAAGCCAGAAGTGAAAGAGGCCTACCAACAAACGGCCGTCAATCTTGACGCCTTGTTTGAGGGAAAAGATCCTTTTGCTTCTGAAGCAGCTGAATAGGTTCTGCTAGTGGCCTTGTGCGAAGGTACAAGGCCATAATGGAGGACTTATACCAATGAACACAATAAAACGTCTTAAAATGGATATGAGAAGGTGTCCTGAACTGTTTGATGAGCCATCAGGGATTGCTTGTGCAAATTGTCGAACAATGACAACCATCGGGCAAAATGAGTTAGGTCGTCTTAGATATCAAAAGCCTCTTTGCCGACTTTGTTTGGCGACTGAATACATCAGAAATCCACAAGTACCTAAGCAGGATTGAGTTCAACACTTTTGAGGAGCGTGTAAATTCATTCAAAATTTGGTAGTGGTCGGAAAGTAAGTGATGGGTAAACTCACTGCATGATCCAAGAAACTATCACTCA
>JACKBS010000011.1 GCA_020634435.1 Ardenticatenaceae bacterium
CATCTGGCGGCCTACGCCTTTGACGATGGCCAGGTGGCTCGCCGCATCGGCCACATTTTGGCCCAAAAAGCGGCCAGTGGCGTGGCCGTGCACCTGATGGTGGATGAAGCGGGTTTGTATTTGGACAACTGGCGCAACGGCCGTTCCAATCAAAAATTATTAGCCCAATTGCAAAAGTCCGGCGTGCAGGTGGATTTGTTCCGGCCAAACGGCCGTCGCCTGAGCCAGTTCAACCGGCTGCACTGCAAATTTTGCGCCATCGACGACCAGGTGGCCTTTATCGGCGGCTCCAACGTGGGCGACCATTATTTGCAATGGCGCGACACCAACTTGCGCCTGAGCGGCAACCTGGGTGATGGTTTTCGGCAGCTGTACGATGGCTTGCGCGGCTTTGGCGGTGACGGCCGTTTCCCCACCTGTCCCCCCGCGCTCACCGTCGCCGGGATGCCCCTGCTGCTCACCGTACCAGGACACCGGCAGGACATCCGGCGGGCGCTGCTGGAGCTGATTTTGTCGGCGCGAACGGCCGTTTCGCTGCGCAGTTGGTACTTTTTGCCCGACGCCGAAATCATGAATGCGCTGCTGTCTCAGGCGGAAAACGGCGTGCGGGTCACCATTTTGCTCTCTCACCGCACGCGGGTGTCGCTGATTGATTGGGCCAACCGGCGCTTGTGCCGCGAGTTGGCCCAGGTGGGGGCGCACATTTACCGGTACAACGGCCGTTTCATGCATGCCAAAGAAGCGTGGAACGATCGCGGGGAGGTGCTGCTGGGTTCGGCCAACATTGACCGCTGGGCGCTGCGCACCAATTTTGAATGCTGCCTGCACCTGCACAATGCGGCCCTGGCCCGCCAGCTCAGCCAGGAATGCCGGGCGGATGCGGTTTACTGTTTGCCGCGTGTGGGATGGGGAACGGCCGTTGCTGCCGCTTGATCCCGCCCCCTGTCATGCTGAACGAAGTGAAGCATCCCGCAAGGACCCAATAACAGAACCTCGTCCAAACCAAGGCTTTGATAATGCGCAAGCGGACGGGATGCTTCGGGGGACCTCAGCATGACAATTGAAGTTCCACTGTCATGCCCGCGAAGAGCCTGCCCCCGCGAAGGCGTGGGGCGGGCATCCATGTTGTTGTAGGAGTGGACCCCCGCGAAGGCGGGGGTGACAGTTACAGGAGGGCGAGAACCTCGGTGGCGTCTACCTGGCCCCAATGGTAGCCCATGTCGATAGACATGGTTTGGGCGCGGCTGGCCTCTTGTTTGGCGGCGGCGGGATTGTTGCTGGCCAGATGCGCCCAGGCGAGGGCGGTGCGGCTGTCCGCTTCGTAGCGACGGTAGCCGCCGTCGGTGGCGTAGCCGAGGGCTTCGCGCAGGTCGGAGAATGCCTGGGTGAGACCTGACAGGTGCCCCGGCACGATCGGGGTCGTTGTGGATGTGTCGGGGGCAACTGTCAGGTCTGCGTAAACCAACTTGGCCGCCCAGCGCCCCCGCGCCAGCAGCGCCTCGATGAGGACAGCACGAAAGGAAATTGAGCGGGCGATGGTGAGGGCGGTGTCGAAATGGTCGCGGGCGGCAGCGATGGCCTCAGCGCCGCCTGCATCCGCATCCAGTTCCCCCAGGACGCGGTGGCACATGCTGATTTGGTTGATGATGCGTAGGCGCGTCAAAATTTCCAGGTTGGCGGCCGTGACCCGTCGCGCATAGTCTGCCTGCCCCACCCGCCGCAAATGCTCCGCATGCTGGATGCCTGGTAAACTATAGCCAAACGGCTCCTTTTCGTGTTCCTTGTACAAATCCTCCATTTGCTCGAATGATTTGCTCGCTAATTCTTTTTCACCAATGAGATGACTTGACCATCCTTTCCATGCTAAAGATACCCCCTCATTCCACTTATTCTCGGCGCGGCGTGCCAGGGTGAGGGCTTCCTCGGCGGCGGTGGCGCTGGCGGCCAGCCGCCCCAGGTTGGCGTTCAGATCCGCCAGGTTTTGGTAGCCGGCGCTGGCGTTGCTCCAGTCTTTTTGTTCAGCATACAATTTGACTGCGCGTTCGTAGAAGGGAACGGCCGTTGCCAGCCGCCCCAAATTCATCAAACACAACCCCACCTCATTCAAAATCCAGCTTTTGATATTAGCTTTGCTCACCTGGGGTTCTTGGCTTGTGTTACCATCACGAAAAAATCCAAACAGAATGTTCAAGTTTGTTTCATATGCACCAAGGATATGTATGATGATTGCCCGGCCAGCTTGAAACCGCTGCCAATAAATATCCCAGGCTTCATCATACGCCCCTGCACGGCAGGCATGGTAAACCACCTCAATCAGCGGGGCCAGGTCAGCCAGGGTGGGCTGGTGGGGCGTGTCGCCCGCCAGCGCCAGGTAGTAATCTTTCAGTTGGTCGTGGGTTTTCTCCGCTTGCCCGCTGCCCGTCAGCAGCGCCAGGTAATGGCTGCGCACAAGGGGGTGGGTGGTGTAAGTGTCGGCCGCCTCGTTGTGGCGCAGCAGCCGGTAGCCCACCAGTCGGGCCAGTAACTCCTCAAATTCAACCTCGTCTAATTTCGCCAACACCCCCTGTAGGGGCAAGCCGTCGGCTTGCCCCCCACCTGGGCGAATCACCGCTTCGCCCCTACCCTTCGGTGTTCTGTTTAGCAAACGATCTAAAAAACCAGGTTTTTCATCTGCGTCATCTGCGAAATCTGCGGATTTCCCCCGAAACACGCGGGCAAATGCATCTGGCGCAACCGGCGTGCGGAAGGCGCTGAACAGGGTCATAAAGGCGCGTTCGGCGACGGTGAGGTGCTCGTCGTAGCGGCGCAGGACGCGGTGCACATGGCTGTACCGCTGCCGGGCCTCATCCGGCGCATCCTCCGGTAGGGTCGCAGCATGCTGCGACCCTACGAGGGCGTTGAATTCGTTGGCAAAGGTGATGTCGCCATCATGTTGCCATTTTAAGAAGCTGCCCAGCAGGGAAAGCGTCAGGGCGTGGCCGTCCCATTGGCGCACCAGTTGGTCCAGCGCGGTGTTTGGCCCGGTGACGCCCAGTTGGCGCAGCAGCGCCCGCCCATCCGGCACCGACACGGGGCCAACATCCCGGTGGGTGTAGCTGGTGTAGGCCAGCAAATCGAGCAGCGGGGCGCGGCTGGTGATGAGGCAAAAGCTGCTGTGCCCCGGCGCGGCAAACAGTTCTAAAAAGGTTTGCAAATCGGGGCTGCGCAGCAGACCGTACTCGTCCCCCTCCTGCCGTTGCAGCACCTCCAGCCCGTCGAGGACAAATAGATAGCGTTCATTGGCCAGCATGGCGGCAATCACCTGCGCCCGCACGCTGCTAGAGCGCATCCGCGTGGGGTCAATCTGCCCGCCGCTCACAAAATCTAACGCCGCCTCGAAAAATTCGTCTACATTTTGGTTGTCGTAAAAGCCCCACCAGAAGATGCCCGTGGGAGGAGATGGGCGACCAGCGGTCGCGAGATTAGAGATTGGAGATTGGGCGTCTTGAATCTCTAATCTCCGATCTCCAATCTCCGCTTCCCCAGCCAGCAACAAATCCACCCACTTCCGGGCGAGGCTGGATTTGCCCTCACCGCCAAAGCCGATGAGGCCGGTGACGCGGCGGTTGGGATCATCGTAATCGCGAGTGAGGCCAGCGAGCAGTTCTGTGCGGCCCACCCATTCCGCCAGCGGCGGCGGGGCGGCGTGGAATTGGGCATCAGGTGACACGGACCGGATTTGGCGAGCCACCTGCTGGAAGTCCGCCTGGGGCTGGGGGGCGGCGGCTTTGGGCAGCGGCGCGTCTTGCAAGGCCACCGCCAGCGGTGGGATGGTGAGCACGCGGGCGTTGATGCCCCAAGAAGTGCCTTGATCGATGCCGTCCGGCTTGGCTTTGTGTACTTCGGCAATCAGACCGACGACGAGATTGCGCTCAACGTCCAAAATGCCTGCGCCGCTCATGCCCTGGTTAATCTGATTAGATTCCAGTTGGATCGGTTCCGTGTGCAACGTGTAGCCTTCGGGCGACGGGACGGCATCAAAAATGGTGCCGTGGGCGTGGCCAGCCTGGTATTGCGCCAAGCGCCGGAAGCCAAAGCTGCGGAAGGGATGGAAGGCAGACGGTTCGGCCGTGCCCAGGATGGGCAGCTGCTCCGGTCCCAGCGGCGGCGGGGCATCGAGCTGGAGGACAACCACATCGTCATCGTGGCTGGGGAAACATTGGGCGACGGTGGCGCGGTACGCTTTACGCTCGTCGCCGCGCGCCTGGGGGAAGTAAACGCCAATCTCGGCGTTGGCTGCGTCACGCGGATGCACGGTGAGGATAGAATAGATGACGTGGGCGCAGGTGATCACTTTGCCATCCATGGTGATGGCCAGGCCGGTACCGTGGATGCGGTCGGTGTCGGGATCGCGAATCTGGACGGTGAAGTCGCGCAGGTTTTGGAGAATAGTGCCGTTTTGTGATTCGTTCATGGTCATGTCAATTCAATTATCGTAGGGGCGGGGCGGCGCGGAAAGAACCGCCGAACGCGGCAAAACGCGCGCCCGCGCCGTCTCGCCCAGGATGGTTGGGTGGGGTGAGACAATCGGGACGAACGGCCGTTTGTCCCTCGAAGATTGCTGCCCGGTTGTCCCACCCCTACGGGATATTTGGGTTTCCATGGTGTTTCCTGGTGAACGGTAGAAACAATGCTGGGCACATGGTAGCAGAGAGGGCAGGTGGTTGCAATGGATGGATCAGAAATTTCGCGTGTTGGGGATCGCCGCCGGGGGCTGAAGCCGCCCGGCTAGTTGAGGAAGCCCTGGCGGGCTAAATGTTGCCGCACATCCCTTTTGCCGGGCAACTGATGTAAAATCCCCGGCATGGAGAAACACAAACCCGAAATCATGAGCCCGGCCGGGTATTGGCCACAGCTGCACGCGGCCATCGAGGCGGGGGCCGACGCGGTCTATTTTGGCCTGACCCACTTTACCGCCCGGGCCAAGGTGGGTTTTACCCTCACGGAACTGCCCGACGTGATGCAAACGCTGCATCGGCGCGGCGTGAAGGGGTATGTCACCTTCAATACGCTGGTGTTTGACCACGAGCTGGACGAGGCGGTGCGTGCCCTGGCAGACATCGCCGCAGCGGGGGCGGACAGCATCATCGTGCAGGATGTGGCCGTGGCCCAGCTGGCACGGCAGATTGCGCCGGACCTGGCCATCCACGGCAGCACGCAGATGAGCCTCACCAGCGCCGAGGGCATTGCTTTGGCGCAGCAGTTTGGCGTGAGTCGGGTGGTGCTGGCCCGTGAGCTGTCGCTGGACGAGGTGCATGCTATTCGCGCCGCCATCAGCTGCGAGCTGGAAATGTTTGTCCACGGGGCGCTGTGCGTTTCTTACTCCGGGCAATGTTTCTCCTCCGAGGCATGGGGCGGGCGCAGCGCTAATCGAGGCCAGTGTGCCCAGGCGTGCCGCCTGCCGTACGAGCTGATCGTCGATGACCAGCTCAAGCCGCTGGGCGACGCCCGCTATTTGCTCTCCCCCGGCGATTTGTACGCTCTGCACCAGATTCCTGACATTGTAGACATTGGCATCTCCGCCCTGAAAATCGAGGGGCGGTATAAGGATGCCAACTACGTGGCCCTGACCACCCGCGCTTACCGGCAGGCAGTAGACGCGGCGTGGCACGGCCGTTCCCACACCATCGATCCGGTTGAAGAAATCCAGCTCACCCAGGTGTACTCACGCGGGCTGGGCGCCCATTTTGTGTCTGGCACCAATCATCAGACGGTTGTGAACGGCCGTTCCCCCAACCATCGCGGTGTCAAAGTAGGCGTCGTGCAGCAGGTACGATCGGATAGCGTACTCATCCAGCCCGAACCTGTCGCGGCCGTCGCGCCGATCAAGCCCGGCGACGGCATGGTCTTCGATGCGGCTGACTGGCGCAGTCCCACCCAACCGGAAGAAGGCGGCTTTGTTTACGAGGTTGGCGAAAAATCTTTTAACGCAGAGGCGCGGAGGCGCGGAGAGAAACCAGAGAAATCTCCACGGAAATCTGCGGATTTGATTGAATTGAAGTTTGGCAACGGGCAGATTAATTTTGGCCGGATTCGGCCGGGGGATTGGGTGTGGCGCACGCATGACCCGGAGCTGGAGAAGGCGGCGAAGCCTTTCACCCAGGCCAGCCAACCGGTGCAGAAACGGCCGCTTTCCATTCACGCCACCGCCCATGAAGGCCAGCCGCTGACCCTGACCTGGACCCTCGACGAGCAGCCACACGTTCGCGTCACCGTGCAGTCGCCAGAACCGCTGCCCGCCGCCCGCAATCAGTCGCTGAGCCTGGACTTTGCCCGCGAACAGCTGAGCCGCCTGGGCAACACGCCGTACGAACTGGTCAACCTGACGCTGGATGTGAACGGCCGTCCCTTTGCCCCCGCCTCCCTGCTCAACAATCTGCGCCGCGACGCCGTTGAGCAATTGCATGCCCTACAAGCTGCTCCACCTACCATTGAGATTCAGGAACCAACGGCCGTCCTCCACCACGCCCTTGCCCAAACCATTAACCATTTACCATTAACTATTCACCATTCCCCCTCACTGCATCTTCTCGTCCGCACCCCCGACCAGCTTAGCGCTGCCCTCGCCCTGCATCCTGCCAGCATCACCCTGGACTATCTGGATTTGTACGGCCTGCGTCCCGCCGTTGAGCAGGTGCAGGCGGCGGGCATCGAGGCGCGGGTCGCCAGCCCGCGCATCCTTAAGCCTGATGAGCAGCGCATCGTGAACTTTTTGCTGCGGCTGGACTGCGCCATTTTGGTGCGCTCCACCGGCCTGCTGCACGCGCTGCAAGGCCAATCGGCTCAACCGCTGCACGGCGATTTCAGCCTGAATGCCGCCAACGCGCTATCGGCGCATACTTTTTTTGAGCTGGGTTTGGCGCGACTGGCACCCACACATGATTTGAACGCGGCGCAAATTACGGCGCTGGCAACGGCCGTTGGCCCAGACCGGCTCGAAGTGATTGCCTACCATCACCTGCCCGTCTTCCACACCGAGCACTGCGTCTTCTGCCGCTTTTTGTCCGAGGGCACCAGCTACAAAGATTGCGGCACGCCATGCGAGAAACACAAGGTGGCGCTGCGTGACGTGCACGGCCGTTCCCATCCCGTGATGGCCGATGTGGGCTGCCGCAACACCGTCTTTGGCGCTGAGGCGCAAACCGGCGCGGCGCATCTGGCCGACTGGCAGAAGGCGGGCATTGGGCATTATCGGCTGGAATTTGTGCATGAAACGGCCGAACAGGTCAGCCAGGTCACAGAGGCATTCCGGTTGGCGCTAGCAGGGAAGATGCGCGAGGGGGAATTGAACGGCCGTCTCCTGCAAATCGCCCCGCAAGGCACCACCGAAGGCAGCCTCTTTGTGCCCGATAATTATTTGACCCTGCCCGTTTTGCAGTGATAATCCCCATCTACCATTTTTATAGCGCAATGGAGGAAGCCGCATGAGTGCAATCCGTCGTGAACAACATTACACCCAACATATTGGCTGGCTGCGAGCGGCCGTTTTGGGTGCGAATGATGGCATCTTGTCCACCGCCAGTCTGGTGGTGGGGGTCGCTGCGGCCAGCGCCAACCGCAGCAGTATTTTGGTGGCCGGTATGGCCGGATTGGTGGCTGGGGCCATGTCCATGGCCGCGGGCGAATATGTTTCTGTTAGCTCTCAGGCCGATACTGAAACGGCCGATCTGGCACGGGAACGGGAAGAGTTGGCCACCGACCATGAATTTGAGCAGGCAGAGCTGGCCGCGATTTATGTGGCGCGGGGTTTGGAGCCGGAGCTGGCCAAACAGGTGGCTATCCAGCTGATGGCCCACGATGCGTTGGCGGCACATGCGCGGGATGAACTGGGCATTTCTGAAGTATTAACCGCCCGGCCCGTGCAGGCGGCACTGGCGTCGGCGGCGACATTTGCGGCGGGCGCGGCGCTGCCCTTGCTCACCGTTCTGATCATGCCAGAGTCTAGCCTGGCCATTTCGGTTTCTCTGACGTCCCTGGTCTTTTTGGCCCTGCTGGGGGTTTTGGCCGCGCGGGCTGGCGGTGCGCCCGTGGGTAAATCAGCGCTGCGGGTAACCTTTTGGGGCGCGTTGGCGATGGGTCTAACGGCGGCTGTTGGCGCGTTGTTTGGCACCGTGGTGTAGTGAGAGGAGGAGAGATGATTGAGATTTTGGCTTATAACGGCCGTTGGCCCCAAGAATTTGCGCAAATTCAACAAGCGCTGGCTGCGGCGCTGGGGTCGTTGGCACTGCGCATTGATCACATCGGCTCGACTTCGGTGCCGGGGCTGGGCGCAAAGGACATCATTGATGTGCAGGTGACGGTGGCCGACCTGAGCGAAGCGGTACGGCAGGCGTTGCTGGCGGCTGGATTCCAGCAGTTCCGCGAGGCGGTAAGCGATCATGTGCCGCCCGGCGAAAACCCGGCGCCGGAACGATGGCAAAAATTCCTCTTTGTTCAGCCCGAAGGCCAGCGCCGGGCCAACATTCACATCCGGGTGGCGGGCCAGCCGAACCAACGGTACCCGCTGCTTTTCCGCGATTATTTGCGCGCGCAGCCGAAGTCGGCCCATACGGTGGAAATTATCAAGCGGGAGCTGGCCAAGCACCACGGCGACGATATTGAGACATACTACGACATCAAAGACCCGGTGTACGATCTGATCTGGGATGCCGCGCAACTGTGGGCCGAATACACCCATTGGGAACCGTAAGAAACGGCCGTTCCCTACCCTTCACTACGCATGTCTGAACACAGCCACAAACCCACAGCCGCCGTCATTGGCGGTGGTCCGGCTGGCTTGATGGCCGCCGAGCAGTTAGCGCAGGGCGGCGTGACCGTCACCGTGTACGACGGGATGCGCTCGGTGGGGCGTAAATTTTTGCTGGCCGGACGCGGCGGGCTGAATATCACCCACTCAGAACCTTTTGCACAGTTTGTGGAGCGATACGGCCGTTCCCAAGCCTACATCGAGCCGCTCCTGACCACTTTTGGCCCCAACGATTTACGCGCCTGGGTACATGATCTGGGCATCGAGACGTTTATCGGCACGTCGGGCCGCGTTTTCCCAGCGGAGATGAAAGCCGCACCCTTGCTGCGCGCCTGGCTCAAGCGGTTGCGGGCCTACGGCGTGCAGTTCCAAATGCAGCACCGTTGGCTGGGCTGGCACGACGACGGCGCTTTGCGTTTTGCCACGCCCGATGGGGAAAAGCGGGTGCAGGCAGACGCGGTGATTTTGGCGCTGGGCGGGGCCAGCTGGCCCAAACTTGGCTCGGATGGTGGCTGGGTGCCGCTGCTGCAAGCGCGAGGGGTGGACATTGCCCCGCTGCTGCCCGCCAACTGCGGTTTTGACGTAGGCTGGAGCAATTATTTTCGGGAGAAATTTGCTGGATCGCCGGTAAAAACAGTCGAACTCCGCCATCAGGATTTCCATCAACGTGGCGAGTTTGTGATCACTGAAACGGGGGTGGAGGGAAGTCTCATTTATGCAGCATCGGCGGGGTTAAGGGATGCAATTTTGGCGAACGGCCGTACTACCCTTATCCTCGATCTGCTTCCCGACCGCAGCGAAGCACAAATTGCCCAAAGCCTGGCCAAACCGCGAGGCTCACGCTCGATGGCCAGCCATTTGCAGAGCCGCCTGCGCCTCAAGGGGGTCAAAACGGGGCTGCTGCGCGAAATTGTGCCCGCCGACGATTTTGCTGATCCGCATAAACTAGCGGCGGCGATCAAAGCGTTGCCAATCACGCTTACCGCGCCACGGCCGTTGGCCGAAGCAATCAGCACAGCAGGCGGCGTCACCTTTGCCGCCCTGGACGAAGCGCTCATGCTGCGTGCGCTGCCCGGTGTGTTCTGCGCCGGAGAAATGCTGGATTGGGAAGCGCCGACGGGGGGGTATTTGCTCACCGCCTGCTTTGCGTCTGGTCGCGCGGCAGGGTTGGGAGCGTTAGATTGGGTGCGCCGCGATTGATTTGATCGCCGGGGGCTGAAGCCGCCCGGCTAGTTGGGGAAGCCCTGTCGGGCTAAGAAATCCAGGGTACTTAGGCTCATTTGCACGTCATCACGAACCATTTACCCAGGCAAAGCAATTGACTCACGCAAAGACGCTAAGGTGCTAGATTTTCTCTTCAAGCCTTCGCGTCTTTGCGTGAAATTCGGTCTTTGGTTCTTTTTCCATACAGCAATTCGAAATATGCCTTGTTCACCTGGGAATGAATTCCCAGGCTGAGGCAAAAAACGTGCTAAAGCACGTTAGGGCGACATTTCCCAACCCGTTTTAACGGGGTTTGTGTTTCAGATGCCGGTTTTAACCGGCTTCTATTGGCATTAATGGCGCACAAATTCTTTAATTGGAATTGCTGTCTTCCTCACAATCGTCTTGCCCTGAGCGCTGCGTTCCTGTATACTATTTACAGGTTGACATGCGGGATATTACAACAAAACTTTGAGAGAGGGTCGCAATGAAGGTTTCCTGTCTGCAAGAAAACTTGGCAAAAGGGTTGAATATTGTCAGTCGGGCGGTGAGCACACGCTCTATGCTGCCGGTTTTGGCCAATGTGCTGCTAGAGACCGACAACGGCCGTCTCAAGCTCTCGGCTACCAATTTGGAAATTGTAATCACGGCCTGGATTGGCGCGAAGGTGGAAGAAGAAGGCTCGGTTACCGTGCCCGCCCGCACCTTTAGCGACCTGGTTGGTGCGCTGCCGCAAGACCGGGTGGACCTGAATTTGAATGAGCAAAATCAGACCATCCATGTGACGTGTGGCCGGACCGAGGCCAACATCAAGGGGATTGACGCGCAAGAGTTCCCACTGGTGCCACAGCCGGACCAAAATAATCGCATTCGGGTGGAGACGGCCGTTCTCAAGCAAATGATCAACCAGGTGGCTATGGCCGCTGCCACCGATGACACACGCCCCACGCTAACCGGCGTCTCTACTCATTTTGAGGAAAGCAAGATGCTCATGGCCGCCACCGACGGCTTCCGCCTGTCGCTGCGTTCGGCCCACATCCCTGGTTACGTGGAAAAACCGGTAGACATCATCGTGCCGGCCCGCGCGTTGATGGAATTGTCTCGCATTGCCAGTGAGGACAACGATGCTGTGTACATTTCGCTGCCGGAAGGGCGCAACCAGATTGTGTTCGATATGGACAACGTAGTGCTGGTGTCTCAACTCATCAACGAAACATTCCCGGACTACACGCCCATCATTCCCAAAAAGAACCTGACGCGCACCGTCCTGAGCACGGCCGAATTTCGCAGCGCCTGCAAGCGGGCCGAGATTTTTGCCCGCGAATCCAGCCACACGGCCCGCGTACGCATCGACCCCGGCGATGATCTGAGCCCCGGCTCGGCGACTATTGCGGCCACCAGCACCGAAACCGGCGATTCAGTGGCCCCGATTGATGCCGATGTGGATGGCGATCCGATTGAAATTGCCTTCAACGTGAAGTACATGACGGACGTGCTGAGCGTCATCGACACGCCGCAGGTGGCGCTGGAAACGACCAATCCGATGGAGCCAGGTGTCATCAAGCCGGTAGGCGACAACGATTTTGTGCACATCATTATGCCGATGCACTTTGGCCGCTAATTTTTAGCGTCACGCAAGAAGAAGAGAGCAACCACCCCATACGGCCGTATGGGGTGGTTTTGTTTTGGGGTAAGCAAGCATAAAAAAAGAGCACATCAGATGATGTACTCTTTCAGAAAGCAAGTTATACTCGCGGCGAGCACTTTTTAACTGCGTTACCTCTGGTAAAAATGTCAGATTATGCCCTTTGCGAGTATAGATAGAGCTGCTATTCAGCGATTCGGTTGACCTCTTGGGCCTGCAAGCCCCGGGGACCTTCTGCTACGGCAAATTCTACCCGCTGGCCATCTTCCAAAGAACGATAGCCACTGCCTTGGATGGCACTGTAGTGGACAAAGATGTCGCCACCTGCATCCCGTTCAATAAAGCCATAACCTTTGTCATTATTGAACCATTTCACAGTACCGGATTCACGTTCTGCCACGGTTACCAACCTCCTACGATTGTACAGGGCCGCTTTTGTTGCCAAAAACAGCCAATAAAAGCTGGACAAACGCTATCATAATTTTATGCGGTTGTCAAAGCTCATAAGCCAATGTTGGGGGAAGCGAATAACATTTTCTTATAGAAGAATTTAGCGGGGAAACGGCCGTTGCTGCCTAATCATACAAAAAAGGCCTCTTGCGCGCGGCAAAAGGCCAAAAAAGTGGGCGGTACAAGACTCGAACTTGTGACCTCTACGATGTCAACGTAGCGCTCTAACCAACTGAGCTAACCGCCCGAACAAGCGAGAATTATACCTACGTTTACGGCGGCGTCAAAATATACATAAAGTTTGTTGCCCCCTGAAATGGCCCTATGGTATAGTTGCGCCAAGATGACGCCCAAACCAAAAGAACGCAAAGAATGGGGGATGTTAGGCTTAGGCGCAGCGCTCTTGCTGCTGTTTTTTGTTGGGCGTTTATTGCGAGATGCAACGGGTGAGCCGCACCTCTGGTTGGTCTCTTGGAGCTGGCTGGTTATTGCCGCCATTACCTTTTTTTTGGGCCTGATTTATTATGCCCAATATGTCTCGCCGCTGCGTGGGGAAGAGGGGTGGGCCGAAGGCGTTCGCTTGCTTCTGGAAGCTTACTACAACGTCGCCGAAAAACTGCTAGAAGGCACCGAACCGAAGAAGAAAAAGAAGGCCTCGTCGTCCGCCGATGATGTGGATAAGCTACCGGACAGCCTGAAGAGTTTGAAGGCCGGATTTATTCGTGGCTACCAGGTGTTGGCGATTACCAAGGGGCGCAGCTATGTGCGCCCGGCTGGGCCTGGCTTTGTGGTGCTGTACAAAAAGGAGCAAATCTGGCGGGTTATCGACCTGCGGCCACAACGCCGCAGCCAGCCGGTGATCACCAAAACCCGCGACGGCATTCCCATCGAGACGTCTGTTTCGGTGACCTTTCAGGTGCGGCGTGATGGCACAGGCGGTGATGATGATGTGCTGTACCCTTTTGACCCGGAAGCCATTTTCCCAGTGAGCTACGACGAGACGGTGGATGAACACGGCCGTCTCCAACCCTGGACCCATCAACTAACGCCGCCTGCTGCGGCGATCCTGGCCAACGAGATTCCCAAATTTAGCCTGAACGAACTTACACGTGCCGAAGAGGGCGTTTCCCCGCTTGAGGAGATCAAACAAACCATCACCCGAGACTTGCAGCGGCGTTTCTTGCCCAAGGGCATCGAGGTGACGGCCGTTGGCATAGGTGGCCTGAAATTACCTGAAGAAGTGCGCGATCAGCAGTTCCAGACGTGGCAGGCTGATTGGCAGCGCAAAATCCGCATCAAAAATGCGGCGGGCAACGCCGAAGTGGTGCGCCGCTTCAAGCAGGCGCAGGCGCGGGCGCAGATTGAAATCATCGAAAATATTGTTAACAGCATTGATGCCATGCGTCGGGATGAGGACATTGAGCTGTCGCAGGTGATTATGCTGCGTATGATTGAGGCGCTGGAAGACGCGGTTTCGGCCGGATCGGTGCAGGCGCTGGTGCCGCAGCAAATCATTGCCGGGCTGGTAGGCGATGTCTCGCGCCAAATGCATTCCTGGGTGGAGACGCCAACCGTGGGCAGCAAGCGGGTAGAACCCCCGAGCCTGGGAGCGGGTATGAAAAACCAGGAGGGTGAACCATGAGCGCCAATGCGCGACGGCCGTTTATCCGCCTGAACCGCCAGCCTATCGACAACAGCTGGTATGTCATCGTCCTGCTGGGTCTGCTCTTCATGTTTTGGGTGTATGCTCGCTTCATCGAACGGGTCGATGTGGCTATGGTCAACAACTTTTTGGTTGGCCGTCAGCTGTCTGTTTTGGCTGAAATTCCGGGCCTTTCCTTAATAATAAGCTTCTTCCATTGGAAAGTGTTGCGCCACATCATCGCTGTGATTGTGGGGTGGCTGTTTGCGCGCGATGCGGCCCTGGTGCTGGTGCGCGTGCTGTACGATCTGCCTGATCGCCAAAGCGCGCAGAAATTTTTGGGCCGTTTGCTGGGCACCAACATGCCCGTTTTAGATGCGACAGAAGTTACACCTGCTAGTCTGGCCTCTGACCGCAAAAATTCTGTTTTGCTGCGGGTAGGTGGGCCGGGCCGGGTAAAAGTCCCGGCCGGGCATGTGATTGTGACGGAGCTAAACGGCCGTTTCCAACGCATCCTCCCCACAGGCAAACACGTTTTGGGCCGCTATGAATACGTCCATGCTGTGCTCAACCTACAGCCCCAAGAGCGCACCGACAACGAATTTACCGCCCACTCGCGCGATGGTATCGAGCTGCGCGTGGGCATCAGTATTGTGTACCGTCTGAAAATGGGTGAGCAGATTGCCACCCGCGAAAACCCGTACCCGTATGACGAAACGGCCGTACGCACCGCCGCCTATGCCCAAACCGTTACCGATGACCGGGGCAGCGTGTCCACCTGGGAAGACACCCCACTAGCGATGGCCCGCGGCACCATGATTGGCATTTTGGCCGGTTTTCGGCTAGATGAAATTATCTCTTCTCAACGACCGGGTGAAGAGCCGTACCGCACGCTGCGCAACGAACTGCTGCGCCAACTGCGTGGCAAGCTGGATGGTCTGGGGATCGATTTGCAGGCGGTGGGTATCAACCGCATCGATCTCCCGCCAGGGGTTACCGAGCAGTACATTGATTACTGGAAATCCCATTGGGAATCGCAAATGATGTTGAATCTGGTTGATGGTACAGCAACGGCCGTTGAAGAAATGGAAATTGCCCGCGCTGAAGCCGAGATTATGATGATCCAGGCCATTCAAGAAGGGGTGCAGCGTGCCCGGCGCGAGGGGGCGACGGCCCACATGGATGAGGTGATCGCGCTGCGGTTGGTGGAAGCGATGGAGCACATGGCGCGCAACTCGCAGCAAACGACGCCCTTGCCCAATACGTTGATCCCCCAGCTAGACAATTTGCGTAAGCAGCTGCGCGACGGCGTTTTTGATCAGAACAGCTCAGGGAAGCCGCTCCAATGAGTAACCTTCCCGTCCCGGCCCAGCAAACCTACGACAACAACAGCAGCATTCGTACGGCCGTAAATCGCCTCACTGAACTGCTCGAATGGCTCTACCCGGAGCCCAGCCCCGACATTTTTACCGTGCGCGACTACCGCAATCGGTATCCCTTCACGCGCCTTGGCCCCCTGGCAACGAGTGACATAGATCGCTACCAGCGGATCAATCGGGCCATTGGCAACCACGTGCAACTGGGCCTGTGCGAGTACCACATCGGCCTGATTTACCTGCACGAGGGCGAGTTTCGTGCGGCGGTGCAGCAGTTTGAGCAGGCCCGCCAGCAGTGGGCGTTTGTCAACCAGTCGGCGGCGATTGCTCTGACGCATCTGGCACGAGCTGTGGCTTTGCGACGAGCCAATCATTATGAATCGGCGCTGGTGAGCGCAGGCAAAGTGGCTGGCTGGCTGGATCGGGCACGATTGGGTGAGCCGGTGCCGCAAGGCGGCCGTTTTTTTGAGAGGGTGCTTTCTTACGTGGCCGAATTGCAAGCTGAGCTGCGCAAATTGATGAGCCCGCCGCCGGATACGGCCGTTGCCGACCAGTCTGCCGAGACGGAAACGGAAGCTGAGGAAGATGCAGAGGCCAACAGTTCCCCACCACCTGGCCCCCCGTTTACCGGCGCGGCGCTTGGGTCGCCTCGGCCCGCTCCCGTAGCCGGGCCAGCCGCCGCCGAGCCAACCACCCGCGCCGATGATGAAATTGAAACCGGAGCCATCGCCCCAGAACCCATCGTCAACTTTGACCGTTCGTCCACGCCCTCGATCCCCATCCCTGAACATCTGCTCATCGACGAGCGATACGCCTGGTATCTGGTGGAATTTCGCCCGGAATCCAGCTTTTTACCAGAGTTCAATACCGGGGATTGGCTGCTGGTCGATGTGCAGCCGGAACTGGATGAAGATTTGCACGATACCGAGCAGCCAATTTTGGTCGTGAAGAAAGAAAACATTGACGGTACAATTCGAGTACGGCCGTTGGATCCCAAATCACGTTTTCAGCGCATCTACCTGGTAACGCTGGCCGATTCCCCCACTGGTGCGTTCCGGGTGGATGAGGATAGTGGGACTGTCACGTTTTCTAACCAGATGCGCGAAATTGGAGTGGACCGTGACGAAATTTTGGGGGTGGTAGTAGGCTTTTGGCGTCCGATGGTGGTCGTGATGCCTGTCGATTAGACAGCGGTTTGGGTCAGCTGTCGTCAGGTTTGTCCTTGTCATCCGTAGCTTCAAGCGGCATGTTGCCGGCCAAGGAAGAGTGATTCATGGCAGAACAAATATTAGTCATTGGCGCTACCTTGCTGGATTCACGCGGCAAGCCAGATGCAGGCCTCGCGCCAGGCACCTCCAACACGGCAAAAATTCGGGTGACGCGCGGTGGCACGGCGCGTAACGTGGCTGAAAACCTGGGTCGATTGGGTGCCGAGGTGCGCCTGATTTCGGTGGTGGGGGATGATCTGATTGGCCACCGCTTAAAATCGCAAACGGCCGAATCTGGTGTCGATACCGAACACGTGCAAATCATTGACGGGGAATACACCGGGGCCTACATTGCCGTTCTGGAAGAAAACGGTGCACTTTCTGTGGCTCTGGACGATGTGCGTGTGCTGCGCCACATTACGCCCAGCTACCTGGACCGGCATCGCAGCCTGTTCAAAGAGGCTGACATGGTGATGATGGACGGTAGCCTGACGCCAGACTCCATGGCCACTGTGGTTCGCCTGTGCGCCAAGTACAACAAACTGTTGTGTGCCGATCCTTCCTCGGCGCGATTGGCTTATAAATTACGGCCGTTTCTCGATCAGCTCCATCTGGTTGTGCCCAACGAGGTAGAAGCTGCCGCGCTGTGTGAAGTTGATTTTGATGGTCCTGATCCAGAGGCTAGTCTGGCCCTGGCACGTTGTCTAGTCGGTGCGGGGGTGTCTAACGTTGTCGTGACCCTGGCCGATTTTGGCCTGGATTACGCCACCAACAGCGAAACTGGCTACATCCCGGCTAACTACAGCGCGATTGTTGATGCGACGGGCACGGGGGATGCCGTCACGGCAGCCATCATGTTTGGCATGTTGAACGATCTGCCGCCCATCGAGGCGATTCGCCTGGGGGCCGCAGCGGCCGTTCTCACCTTGCAAACGGCCGAAACCGTTGTGCCCGATCTCAGCCTGGACATGCTGTACGATCATTTAATTGTTTAAATAGGGGCTGGTTGCTGGTGGCTGGTTTTGAACAGCCCGCTGCCTGCAACCAACTACTAACCACAAACCACTAAAACCAACTATCATGAACAATTGGCTCGGTCTTATCATCAGTTTTGCGTACATTTTTGGCATTATTGGCGGCGCAGAAGCGCTGCGGCGCTGGCGCGGTTACTCCAGCGGCTTTACCCGCAAAGTCATCCACATTGGTGTGGGCATGATGAGCTGGGCGCTGCATTATTTGTTCGATACGCCGTGGTTTTTTGTGGTGGCCTGTGTGGCCTTCATGGTGATCAACTTTTTAGATTGGCGCTATGGCTTTTTTGCCGCCATGGCCAGCAGCGATCGCTCCAACCTGGGCACCGTGTACTTCCCTTTGGCCGCAGCCATTGTCGCCGTGATCTTTTGGGAACAACCACCGCTGATGGTAGCCGCGCTGATGCCACTCACCTGGGGTGACGGCATGGCGCCGGTGGTAGGCAAAGCATACGGCCGTCGCCTTTACGTGGTCCACACCAGCACCCGCTCAGTAGAAGGATCGATGGGCTTTTTTGTGGGTTGCTTGCTTTTTACCTGGCTGGCCTTGTGGGTCGTTGGCGGCACGCCAGACATCACCCCCAGTGCCGCCCTTCTACCCGCCCTGATCATTACCGTGGCCACCACGTTGGTGGAAGCCGTCTCGATTTGGGGACTGGATAACTTGACGATTACGGCCGTTGCCATCTTGATTTTGCAGTTCTGGCCGTTTTAAAAAAGTAATTGGGTAACTGAGTAATTGGGTAATTGGCTGGTTAATTACCCAATTGCCTAATTACTCAATTACTCTTTGATCTTATGACTGAACCCACACCCATACCCTTTGCCGAAATCCAGGCGATTTTGTTTGATATGGACGGCACGCTCATCGACACGGATGATCAGGCTGTGTTGAAGTTTGCCCGCTGGTTGCAGCCAATTCTGGGCGAACGGGCGGCGCAATATGTGCGCTGGCTGCTCATGCAGGTTGAATCTCCAGCCAATGCCCTCATCACCCTGGCCGATAGATTTCATCTGGACGAGCCGCTAAAGTGGGTCACGCATTGGCGGCTTTCGCGCCGTAAAGACCCGTTCATCACCCATTTTGAGATTATTCCAGGGGTGTTGGAAATGCTCCACGCCTTGCCTGCGCGGTACCGGTTAGGCATTGTTACCACGCGCAGTCGCCACCAGATTGAAGGCTTCCTGGTCCAATTCCCCGATATTGCCGCCCGCTTTGAAGTAACCTGTGGTTCACAAGACACGCGCCGTCTTAAGCCGCACCCTTCGCCGGTTCAAGAAGCGGCGAGGCGGCTCAATCTGCCCGTTGCGGCTTGTGTGATGGTGGGCGACACTTCGGTGGACATGCATTCAGCGCGGCGAGCGGGGGCGTGGCGCATTGGCGTGCTGTGCGGCTTTGGC
The DNA here is from genome assembly GCA_020634435.1 of Ardenticatenaceae bacterium. Classification (GTDB taxonomy): domain Bacteria; phylum Chloroflexota; class Anaerolineae; order Promineifilales; family Promineifilaceae; genus Leptofilum. The sequence goes on from JACKBS010000011.1 coordinate 18,742, forward strand.
CGCGAGCGCGAGCTGCGCCACGCGGGGGCAAACCTCATCCTCCCCAGTACGGCCGATTTGGCCACCTATCTCCAAAAACTCAACAGCTAAAGCGTGTTTTCTGGCGCAGCGTGGATGTACAGGCCAATGTTTTGCCCGCGAAAGTTAAGGCGAAACGGCTCGACGATGAGGTTTTTGGCCAGAGCGTACTCTACCAGACAGCTAATCCAGTGCTGGCCGGGGGCAGGCAGCAGCGGCTCTTGAATGATGCAGCACGGCAGTAGAATCACTTCTTTCTGCTCCGCTGCCGCCACGTCAATGAGCTGCACGTTGCAGCCGTGGGCATGCATGGACACCAGCAGATCAAACTTTTCTGCCATTTCCGGGGCAAATGGTTGGGTGATGTGGGGTACGGTTTCCGCTGCACCAATTTTGACGCGCCGGTTGAGGGTCAGGTCTTTGTATTTGTCGGGTAAGGTCTGCGCCACCGGGTCGATGACGGTGGACTGCCAGCCACTTTGTTGCAGCAGGTAAGCCAGCAGCCCTTTGCCACCCCCCACGTCGGCCACGCGGCCTGGCGGCAGGCGGTGCAAAATCCACTCGTGCATCAGCTGAAAGCGAAACTTTTTCATCTTGGGCAGGCCGCCAGACGAGGCGAGTGCATCCAGGCCGGGCAAGTTGGCCAGCGCTTGCTCGGGGATGGGGGCGTCATGATCGGCTGGTGGGCTTTGCACCTGCTCGGTAAGCGCCTGGAAAAGCTGGGCTTTTTCGCGCTTGTGTTTACGTTTGGTCATCGTTATTTTTCACCGCAAAGACTACAGAGAGCGCAAAGTTTTCCCCGAATCCCTCTGTGAAACTCTGCATCTTCTCTGTGCAGCTCTGTGTCACTTTACTGCTAACCTCTTTCGGTTTGGTGCAGAATGTGGTAGAGCACGATGCTAAAGGCGACGTGCACGTTGAGAGATTGGCCTTTGCCGTACATGGGCAGGAAAACGGCCGCATCACACCCAGCCAACGTGGCTTTGGTCACGCCGTGGTCTTCGTGGCCCACCACCAGAGCGGTTTTTTGTGGGTAGGTGAAGGTGTGGTAGGGAACGGCCGTATCCGTCAATTCCACCGCCACCACCGTATAACCTTCTTGTTTGAGCTGGGCAACGGCCGTTACGGAATCCTTCTCATAGCGCCAGGGGATGCGTAGGCTCTTAAAACGGCCAACCTTGTCGATGGTCGGGTTGGGCGGCGTGGGGGTGATGCCTGTTAGCACCAGCTCCGTCAGGTTGGCCCCGTCGGCCACGCGGAAGATGGAGCCAACGTTGGCCGGATATTCAACGCTTTGCAGCAGCCCCACAATATCAAAATCCGGCTGGTTCTGCCGCCGGTAATCGCGCAAAAAGCGCTTCAAATCTGTGCCGATGAGTGGTTTCATAGGGCGAACTGTACCCCGGCTGTGGCAAAACAACAACTGGATTTGGAACGGCCGTTATAATGGTTGTCGTGGTGTCAACAAAGGTTAACGATAGTCGTTTGGGAGAAGGGTGATGAAAGGATTAAGAACACGTTGGTTCAATTGTTTGCATTTGGTATTGGCGGTTGCCTGCGCTGAGCTGCCAGCCGATGAGGAAGTTACTCGCGGCGTTGTGGTGGTGGAAACGGCCGTACCGCAAGAAGGTACCCCCGTCGTTTTGCAAGATTTGTTTCTGCGGGCGACGGAAGAGGTGGTGACGGAGGTTGTCGAGGTGACGCCTGAAGCCGTACCTGGGACACCCGCACCGCCTGAACTGGAATCCAAAGAGCTGATTGTCTGCCAGGCGGCCGAGCCGGATTCGCTTTTTTTGTACAGTAGCTACATGCTGGATAAAGAAAATCTTCATCACGCCATCTATGAGAACCTCGTGACGCAACTGAATTACGGCTACCAGGCGCAGGGTATCGAAAAGCTGCCCAGCCTGGCGGATGGTGACGCCGTGCTGCAAACCGTCACCGTGCAGGCGGGCGACACGGTACTGTCCGCCGATGGTGAAGTGGTGACGCTGGTCGAGGGTGTAGACGTGCTCAACGCCGCCGGGGAGCGCGTGATATTTGACGGCACGCCGCTGCAAATGGGCCAGCTGGTGGTGGACTTCACGCTCAAGCCGATGGTGTGGTCGGACGGCATGCCGGTAAGCGCGGCCGATTCCGTGTTTAGCTTTGAGGTGAATCGGGCGTTGGCCTCGCCAACCGTGGATACCTACCGCACGGAACGCACCGCCAGCTACGAGGCTACCGGCGATCTGTCGTTACGCTGGACGGGGTTGCCCGGCTGGCTGGATCGCACCTACTTTTTGAACGTCTGGACGCCATTGCCAGAACACCAGTTGGGTGAGGTTGACGTTAATTTGCTGCCCGAACTGCCTGAAGCGGCAAGACGGCCGTTAAGCTCCGGTCCGTTTGTTGTTACTGAATGGCTGCCAGGAGACATGATTCAGCTGTCTGCCAATCCCTACTACTACAAGGCAGCTGAAGGATTGCCAAAACTAAATTACCTGACTTTTCAGTATTATCCGGATGTTGATGGGATTATTGGACCTTTGCTTTCCGGACCCTGCCATATGATCGCCCAAAGTGCATTAGATCCAGGCCAACTCCCATTCTTAACCGAGGCGAATGCTGCGGGCCTTTTACAGACCCATATTCAGTCAGGGGTGATATTTGAGCATTTGACGTTTGGCGTCGATTCGTCGGGCGATTATGGCGATGGCAACGGCCGTCCCGATTGGTTCCAGGATGTGCGGGTGCGGCAGGCGCTGGCGCTGTGTACTGACCGGCAGAGCCTTATGGAGCAAACGATGTATGGCCAGTCTGAAGTGTGGAATAGCTATGCCTCGCCTGACCATTGGCTGCGCCCGGCAGATACGGCCGTATGGCCCTATGATGTGGCCGCGGCCAACGCCTTGCTGGATGAGGTAGGCTACCTGGACAGCGATGGCGATGGGATTCGCGAAGACCCGGCCACCGGCAAACCGTTTGCCATCGAGCTGATGACCACCTTGGGTGGAGAACTGCGGCAGGCGATGACGGCCGTTATCGCCGAAAACTGGTTCGACTGCGGGATCGCGGTAGACCGGGTCGATCTACCTGCTGACCAGTTTTTTGCTGACGATGGCCCGCTGTTTGGTCGTCAATTTGACGTAGCGCTGTTTGCCTGGCTCAGCAGTACGGAACCGCCCTGTCAAAACTGGATGTCTACCGAGATTGGCAACTTAAATGCAACGGGCTGGTCGAATGAGGCGTTTGATGCGGCCTGCCAGCAGGCACAGCGGGCGTTTTGGGGATCGCCGGAGTATGTGGCGGCTCATCAAGCTGCCTGGCGCATCTTTGCCGAGGAACTGCCTTCGCTGCCGCTGTTTCCCCGCATCAAGCTGGCCGTGGCCCGGCCTGAAGTGCTTAACTTTGCGCCAGATACCACGCAAAATTCGGAGCTGTGGAATCTGTTTGAGATTGATCTAGTAGGGCAATAGCGCGCTGCTGTAGGGCCATAGCATGCTATGGCCCTACAGCAACGGTGGGCGAATAGGGGCGAAGGAGTGGCGGTGTTCCGGGCAGGGGCCAAATTGGGCAATCGCGGCGCGGTGGAACTCGGTGCCGTATCCTTTGTGTTGGGCAAAGCCATAGTTGGGGTAGTGTCGGTCCATTTCCACCATAAGTCGGTCGCGGGTGACTTTGGCCAGGATGGAGGCCGCAGCAATGCTGAGGCTTTGGCTGTCGCCGCGCACGATTGATTTTTGGGGGATGTTGAGCTGGGGCAGGCGGATACGGCCGTCTATCAACAAAAATTGAGGTGTGAGAGTGAGTTGGGTTACGGCCGTTCCCATCGCCAAGCGGTTGGCTGGCAAAATACCAATCTCATCAATCACCGAGGCGGGCTGCTGGCCGATGCCGTAGGCCAGGGCGTGCTGGCAAATCAGATCGAAGAGGCTGTCACGCCTTTTGGCGGTGAGCTGTTTGGAATCATTCACGCCGTCGAGCAGCGTTTCGATTTGATCGTTTAGGGGCAAAATCACGGCGGCGGCCACGACTGGCCCGGCCAGTGCGCCGCGTCCGGCTTCGTCAATACCGGCGATGAGGGTGAAGGAGTGTTGTTGGGAAACGGCCGTTTCCAGTGTAAGATCAGCCATTTTTACGAGGGGAGATTGGAGATTTGAGATTGGAGATTGCCTTAATCTCTAATCTCCGGTCTCCTATTTTGCGGAGGGATGTGGCTTTGCGGCGGCTTGCCGCTTTTCTTGTCGGGCATAGACACCGCTCAGCAGGTTCCAGCGGATTTTCACCGCTTCCCAAAAAGTGCCAAGGTAACCCGCCAGGGTCACATGTGTGCCTTCCGCATCGTGCCAGTTGGCGGCGATGACGTAGATTTTGTAGCCAAAGCGGCGGGCCAGGGCCAGCGCTTCCATGTCGAAGCCCCAGCGGTTGATTTGGGAGATGGCGAAAATCTGTTCAGCAGCGGTGGCGCGGAATGCTTTGAAGCCGCACTGCGTATCCCAAATGCCGGGCACGGCCATGACTTGAATAAACAGATTGCCGGAATTGCCCAACACCCGCTTGAGGAATGGTTGGGGACGGGCCTGCACCGCGCCCTGCGCGTCCTTGCCGTCTCGTGAGCAGATGACCACGCTAGCACCCTGATCAAAGATCGGCTTCATCTGGTCAAAATGGCTCATGTCGGTGGAGTTGTCGGCGTCGGTGAAGAGGCGAATTTCGCCGCGCGCGGCCAGCATTCCCTGGCGCACGGTGTACCCTTTGCCCATGTTTTCCTTGCGGTCAATCCAGCGGAAATTTTGCTTGCCCTGAGCAAATTGCTCCACGACGCCAGCCGTGTTGTCCGTGACGCCATCGAGCACGATGAGCAGTTCCCAGGTGTACGGTTGGGCGGTGAGGTAGCTGTAAACGGCCGTTAGCGTCTGGCCGATGCGCTTTTCCTCATTGTAGGCAGGGATAATCACGGATAAGTACGGTTTCATGGGCTCTTCCTGTTCCTTCATCATCAGGGGGGCAATGTTACCCGCCAGCAGGGGTCTCGTCAACCGGGGTGAGAACGGCCGTCAGGGAATCGTCGTCTATCCGTCGGAGAGCCTGAATTTGGCGACGTTTGGGCCACATTTTGAGAAGGCCCCACAGCCCGGCAAGCTGGCCACGCAGGCGGGCGCGGGCTGCTTCACCACGCCAGGCGCGCAGCGCATCGCGGGTAATGTTTAGCTGAGCGCGTAAGATTTTACGCCAGTGGCGGCGCAGCAGGGTAGAGGGGTAATTTTTCCAGATGAGGTAGAGGAAATTACGGCCGTCGTAATAGCTGCCCGTAACCGATCCTCCCGTCGCTTTGAGTTTGTGGTAGACAACGGCCGTGGGCACGTACAGCACTTGCCAGCCCGCCAGATTGGCCCGCCAGCCCACATCCACATCCTCACAGCTAAAGAAAAAATCGTCGTCGAGGAAGCCGATTTGCTCCAGCATCGTGCGCCGGTAGGCGGAGGAACCGCCGCAGGCGCTAAACACCGGCTCGATTTGCTCAAATTGCCCCTCATCCTTTTGCCAGACGCCGCGATTGCCGGGGATGCCATCCACGCGGTAAAAATCTCCGGCGGTGTGGAAGGTATCCCGCTGGTCAAACAGCAGCATTTTGCTGGCGACGCTGCCCACCTGCGGATTTTGCTCAAACGCCCGCCAAACTTCGCGTAGCCAGTTTGATTCAACTTCGGTGTCGTTGTTCAGCAAGATGACAATTTGGCCCGTAGACGCTTCCCAGCCCGCGTTGCACGCGCCAGTAAAGCCAAAATTACGCCCCAGCTCAAGGATTTGTACCTCGGGGAACTGCTCGTGCACGTATGCCTGGGTGCCGTCGCTAGAGCCATTGTCTACCAGCAGCACCTCGAAGTCGGTGAACGTTTGCCGCCGCAGCGAACCGAGGCAGTCATCGAGCAAATGTTTGCCGTTGAGGTGGGGGATGATAATGGATATTTTTGTCATTGGGGGGATTTTATGGGGAACGGCCGTTTGAAACAAAAAGAAATGTCCTGTAGGGGCGAGGCAAGTGGCTAACGCCCCTGCATTTAACCAACATCTCCCACCACCTGCCTCGCCCCCTTGGGTATGTGACCACGCCTTTGCCTTTTACAAATGTCTTGCCCTCTTAGTTTTCGACAGCCCCAGTTCATGCCAAGATGATGGTTGGTATGTCGGGGGGCGAGGCGGTTGGAGGGGATGTTGTGTTGGTGTTTTACAGATCGAGGCCAACCGCCTCGCCCCTACGGGAGGTTTTGATAAAATTTGGTCATGTCGCGTCAATTTAATCCACAAAAACATCACCGACGTTCGATCCGGCTGCAAAATTGGGATTACGCCAGTGCCGGTCTCTATTTTGTGACGATTTGCACCCATAACCGCCAAACCCTATTTGCTGATCCGCAATTGCACGAAATCGCTACAATGGCCTGGAACTACATTCCAGAGCAAGATCATGCCAGGCATGTGGTTCTGGATGAGTCAATTTTGATGTGGGATCATCAGCATGGCCTCATTGGGCTGACAACACCGGAAGGGACTGCGCATGGTTTTACAACGTTGCAACCCGGTTCGGTGGGAGCGATTGTTGGCAATTACAAAATGTTGGTGACTAAGCGGGTGAAGGCGATGCTGAAAGTAAGCGACACCGATTTCAAGGTGTGGCAACGGGGGTATCACGAACGGATTATCCGCAGCGCGCGAGAGTTAGAAAATGTACGCCGTTATATCCGGGAAAACCCCATCCGCTATGCCCGCAATCAAGACAATTTGGATCGTTTGTTCACCCAAATGACATACATCGACACCAAATGAATACGGCCGTGGGTAAGTGTTCAGCCCTCCTTGCATTTCACCAACCCCATCCCCGACTGCCACACTGGAATTGAGGTTACGGCCGTTTATGCCAAAATGGTGGTTGTTCTGCCGGGAGGCGAGGCGGTTGGAGGGGGTGTTGTGCTGGTGTTTTTAAGATCGAGGTCAACCGCCTCGCCCCTACGCGATGATTTCCAAAATGAATGCGTATTCGAAGGCGATGTCTTTGAGGTAGTCGTAACGGCCGCTTGAGGCAAAATGGCCCGCGCCCATGTGGGTTTTGAGCAGGAGCAGGTTGTCGTCGGTTTTGAGGGCGCGGAGCTTGGCGGTCCATTTGGCAGGTTCCCAATATTGCACGCGCGGGTCGTTTAGTCCAGCGGTGATGAGGATGTTGGGGTACGCCTGGGCTGTCGTGTTGTCGTACGGGGAGTAGGAAACCATGTAGTTGTAGTATGCTTCCTCTTTGGGGTTGCCCCACTCCTCAAATTCGCCCACGGTGAGCGGGATTGATTCGTCCAGCATGGTAGAGACGACATCGACGAAGGGGACGCCCGCCACAACCACTTTGAACAGCTCTGGTGCCATCACCGTAACCGCCCCCATGAGCAAGCCACCTGCGGAACGGCCGTTAATCGCCAACTTCTCACGACTTGTATATTTCTCCCCAATCAGGTGCCGCGCACAGGCTATAAAATCGGTAAACGTGTTCTTTTTGTGCAGCCATTTACCCTGGTCGTACCAGTGCCGCCCCATTTCCTTGCCGCCGCGAATGTGGGCGATGGCGTAGACGAAGCCGCGATCGATCAGGCTGAGCCGCTTCTGGTCGAAGCTGGGCGACATGCTGGCCCCGTAGGAACCATAGCCGTAGAGCAGGCAGGGATTGCTGCCGTCGCGCTTTAGCCCTTTGCGGTAGACAAGTGAAATCGGCACTTTCGTGCCATCGGGTGCGGTAGCAAAGGTGCGTTCTGATTGGTAGTTGGCCGGATCGTAGCCGCCGAGGACGGGCAGCTGCTTAATTTTGTGCCATTCCAGCGTGTTCATGTCCAGCTCCACGGTGGTGTCGGCGGTGGTGAGCGAGGTGTAGACAAAGCGCAGCCGGTCGGTGACAAACTCAGGGTTTTCACTGTGCTGAACGGCGTAGACGGGTTCAGGGAACGGTACTGGTTGGCGGCTGTCGCTGTTGAAGTTGTGAATATCGAGGGTGTGCAGGCCGTTGAAACGGCCGTAAACTACCAAATGATCGGCAAACACATCCACGTTTTCCAGCAGCTTGTCCGGGTTGTGAGGGATGAAGGTTTGCCAGTTTTCGGGGTGGAGGTTGGCAACGGCCGTTACCATCAATTTGTTGTTGCGTGCCTCTTCGTTAGACAGGATGAAAAATTCGCCCTGACGGTGGTTGAGGAAGTAACGCCAGCCGCGTCTGCGGGGAGCTAGCAGCGTGAGTGCGCCATCCGGCATGTCCGCATTCAGAAAATGCTGCTCGGTGGTTTCCATGCTGTGCGAGGTGATGACGATGTAGGCGTCGTCCCGCGTTTTGTGCATGTAGACGTTGAACAGCTCATCTGGCTCGTGGTACACCTCCGCGTCGTTGCTGGCCTCGCTGCCCAGCGTGTGGCGGAAGATTTTGTAGCTGCGCCACGTCTCGTCTTGCTTGTTGTAGAAAAGCGTCTGGTTGTCGTTGGCCCATTCCACCGAGTAAAAGGTGTTGGGTACGGCATCAGCCAGCATTTCGCCCGTGACCAGGTTTTTCACGACAAGCGTATACCGCTCGCCGCCGCTGGTGTCGGTAGAGTAGGCCAGCAGCTGTTGGTTGGGGCTGACCTGGAAGATGCCCAGCTTGAAATATTTCGTGTTGGCCGCCAGCTCGTTTTCGTCGAGCAAAATCTCTTCGGGGGCGTCCAGCGAGCCGTGTTTGCGGCAGTGGATTTTGTACTGCTGGCCCGCTTCGGTGCGGTCGTAGTAGTAATACTCTCCCTTTTTAATGGGAGCGCTGCTGTCGGTTTCCTGGATGCGGCCAACCATTTCTTCGTACAGTTCGTCTTGCAGCGGTTTGGTGTGGGCCATCATCGCCTCGGTGTAGGCGTTTTCGGCTTCCAGGTAGGCAATTACTTCGGGATTGTCCCGCTCGCGCAGCCAGAAATAGTTATCAGTGCGGGTGTGTCCGTGCAAAGTCAGTTCTTTTGGTTTGATGGCGGCGATGGGGGGAGTGGGATTTGTACTCATGGGAGTTCCTTTGGAAAGTAATTGGTAATTAGGCAATTGAGTAATTAATGTGATGGCAAATTATTCAGTTTCTCAATCGCCACATGTCGGATTTCAGAGGAATTGTTTACCTCAAATTCTTAAAATTGTTCCAAAAACTTTAAAAGTAAGTATGTTGCTAAAATGAGACGTGTGGCAATTGAAAAATAAGAATATTTCATTCGAACTTCTTCTTGCCTGATCTCTAACGGAATATGTTCAATCGGATTAACCCAAGGATTAAATCCAACTTGATAGTTTTTTTCGGTTGTTTTAATTTGTAATATATGGGCGGAAAAGAGCATCTGTTTTGTTTTAAATAGCACAATGTCTTGAATTTCATTATAAGGAATAATCCAACTTCCTATTTCTATTCGATCAGAATAAACCTCAAAATACGCCCTCTTTGCGAATATCCAATTACTAGAGTGACGAGGAGAGCCAGTCTCTTTATCTGTAGCTTTTACGTAATTTCTTTGCAATGGTTTTTCCATGGTTCCTTCCTGAAGTATTGCAAATTACCCAATTACCAATTACTCAATGACAAATTCTTGTATGTACTCAGCTAACGCTTCTTGCCACGGCCGTAATTCAATGCCAATGGCTTTGCCGGCGATGTTGTGGATGGTGCCAAAGGGTGGAGGGGTAGACGGCCGTTTAAATTCTTTGCCTAAAATGGGGGTGTTTACTACATCGGCGAGTCCGGCCAGACGCAATATCTCGTTGGCGAATTCCCAGCGGGAGCAGCTGCCGTAGTTCACAAAATGGTAAATGCCGTACTGCTCGGTCTCGATGAGCTGACTAATTGCTTTAGCTAAGTCCACTGAATAAGTCGGGCAGCCGATTTCATCGGTAACGACGCGGAGTTGGCCCGTGCTGCGGGCGCGATCCAGGATGGCATGGATGAAGTTGCGGCCACCAGGGGCAAAAAGCCAGGATAAGCGCACAATGTAGAACTTCGACAGGATGTTTTTGACATGCACTTCGGCGGCGGCTTTGGAACGGCCGTATGCGTTCACCGCGTTTAGGGGCATCCATTCTTCGTACCCGGCCGGATTGTCCCCGGCAAACACCTCATTGGTGCTGATGTGCACCATCGTCGCGCCAAATTTTTGGCAAGCCAGGGCCACGTTTTGCGTGCCGAGGCCGTTCACTTTGTAGGCCAGCGCCGGGTCTTTGGCACAGCCGTCTACGTTGGTATAGGCGGCGCAGTGGATGATGAGGTCGGGCTTTGTTTCGGCAACAGAGGCGTATAGTGCCTCCTTATCCGTAATGTCTACCTCGGGCAAGTCAATGGGGAACAGCTCATGTTGGGTGAGTTCCGTTTGCAGCGCGGTTCCCAACTGGCCCGCACCACCGGTGATTAAAATGCGCATGGCGGAATTATACCGCCGAGGGGCGGTAATCGGTAATCCGTAGTCGGTAAACGGTTTACCGTTCACCGACCACCGATTACCGAGCACCGTTTACCGATAACGCGCCGATTCCCAGCCTAAGATTGCCTTCTTACGGCTGCTGCCCCAACGGTAGTCGCCCAAGTTGCCCGCCTGCCGGATGACGCGGTGGCAGGGGATGAGGTAGCCAATCGGGTTGCTGCCGGTGGCGCTGCCCACGGCGCGGGACGCTTTGGGGTTGCCAATCATGTGGGCGATAGTGCCGTAGGAAACGGCCGTTCCCGCCGGAATCTTCAACAGCGCCTGCCACACCTGAATTTGGAAGTTGGTCCCCTTGAGGTAGATGGGCAGCGACGGCCGTTCTTCGGCTTCGCTCAGGTTGAAGATGGGGTTGATAAACGGCCGTGTTGCCTCGTCATCGGCGACAAATTCTGCCTGGGGCCAACTTTCTTTGAGTTCATCCAGCACGGCTTCACGATCCCCATCGGCGACAAATTGCAGGCCGCAAATGCCCCGCTCGGTGAGGGCGATGAGGCACTCGCCAAAGGGCGAGTCGTGGAAGCCATATTGAATTGTCAGTCCCGCGCCTTTTTGCTTGAACTCGCCGGGGGTGATGGCTTCATGCGTCACAAACAGATCGTGCAGGCGGCTGGGGCTGGAAAGGCCCGCTTCGTACGTGGCGTCCAAAACGGACTGCGAGCTGGCCAGCAGCTTTTTGGCGTGCTGAATGGTGAGGAATTGCAAAAAGCGCTTAGGGCTGGTGCCCGCCCAGCGGCTAAACAAGCGCTGGAAATGATATTCGCTTAGACCCACATGGGCGGCAATGTCAGCCAATGTGGGTTGGGCCTGAAAGTTTTCTTCCAGATAGTGGATGGCGGCTTCAATACGGCCGTAATCGGCCGACAACTCAGCAACTGAAAGGTTAGCATCCGAAAGTTGGGCAAACATAGGTGTTCCTCCGAGTAAGAAATCCAAAAATATTGCAGATTTCTTTGTTTTAACTGATGCTCCTTATTTTAGGAGTCTGGCAACGGTTGCTCCACCCATTTCTTGCGCAATTTCATAAGGGGGTCGGATTGTCAATCCGACTTACAAGCCCCGTTCAAGTCCCGGAAAGCCAATCGTCCAGCACAAATATTTCCAGTTCGGATGTTAATCGCCGCAGCTGCGTGTCGTTGCTGACCCAGGCCGTGGCCCCAGCGATTAATCCCGTGGCTACCAGGAGGGCATCAGCGGGACGAACATTGTACAACGCACGCAGTTGAGCTGCCTTCCGCGCTACATCACGTGACACGTCCATGATGGTTAAATTGGGGAAATTAGCCAATAGAAGTTCATACTGCCGTGCCACATCGCCCCGGTTTTGCTTCCACGGCCATACGGTTACTTCCATGATAGAAACTGTAGAAATGATGCCCTGGCACGACCCATCAGCAATCGTTGTGAGGATCACTTCGGTAAGGGGCAGGTAAGTTGGATTGGCTTCAAAATGGTAAATAAAAATAGAGCTGTCCAGCGTGATTTGGGTGTGTTTGGCTAGCTCTCGTCGGAGGTGTTCCATTCGGCTCGTTCCTCATTGAGATAGATCATTGGCTCAATGTTGCGCCACACCTCTTTGTGCAGACCGGCCATATAGGTAACGTAATTTTCTGGCTTTGGTAGCAGGACGATGACGTCCCCCTGTACATCGACCAGTAAACGATCGCCTGCTTCGATACCCAACTGTTTGCGGGCTGCGCTGGGGAGGGCAATTTGATAGCGGTTGCTGACTTTTACGGATTGAGATTCGCTCATTCTTGATGCTCGCTTAGCAATTTTTAGATAATGCTAAGCATTTTAGCTATTTTCTTGATTGAAAGCAAGCTCTTGCAGTACGGCCGTATCCACCTCTTTGCCCCTCAATTCCGCCAGCGCCACCCGCGCCGCCTCGCCGCCAATTTGCTGCAACGCCCAGACGGCATGGCCGCGAATGATTGGTTCAGGGTCGGACAGTAAACTTACCAGGGTGGGAACGGCCGTTTCTGACCCCCAATTTCCCGCCGCCACGCAGGCATTGCGCACCAGCCGCGTGCGCTTGATCCGCCTGATGGGGCTGTGGGCAAAGCGTTGGGCAAAGCTGGCTTCGTCTAGGGTTAGCAGTTCCAGCAGTGGTGGGGCGACGGTGTTCCACAGGGGAGATTGGAGATTGGAGATTAGAGATTTTGGCGATTCCCAATCTCTAATCTCTAATCTCCAATCTCCTTCAGGGTAGAAAGCAATCTCCTGTGTAGGTTTACTAAACCGGTTGAATGGGCACACGATTTGGCAGATGTCGCAGCCGTAGACCCAATTTTGCATAAACGGCCGTAACTCCCGCGGAATCCACCCTTTCAGCTCAATCGTCAGGTACGAGATGCAGCGGCGGGCGTCCAAAACATACGGCTGGGGGAAAGCGTTGGTCGGGCAGGCGTCCAGGCAGCGGTGACAGGTGCCACAAGATGGCATCGGGGAGGTGGGGGATTGGAGATTGGAGATTGAGGCAGTCTCTAATCTCCAATCTCTAATCTCCAGAGTGGTCAGTATTTCACCCAAAAAGAAAAACGAGCCACGTCGGGGCGCGATCAGCATGGTGTTTTTGCCCGTAAAGCCTAGTCCGGCGGCAGCGGCGTGGTCGCGCTCCAAGATCGCGCCGGTATCTACGTACACTTTGGTGGCCGCATCGCTGCCCGATTGCTGCGCTTTGAGCCAGGTAGCTAGCTCTTCCAGGCGCGGTGTCATCACGTCGTGGTAGTCGGTGTGCCAGGCGTAGTTGGAAATGCGGCCCCGGCTGGGATCGGTGGCGATGGCGGGCGGTACAGCCACTGTGCTGTATTCCAGGCCCACGCAGATGATCGTTTTTACGCCGGGCAGGATGACGTTGAGGTCTTGTCGTCGGACTACGCGGTCGGGACGGGCCAGGTAGCCCATTTGCCCGTGCATTTCGGCATCGATCCAGCGCAAATAGGCGTGCAGGTTGGGGCTGGGAACGGCCGTTACCGCCCCCACCATGTTAAAGCCCAGCGCCCGCGCTTTTTCTTCTACTGCCTGCCACAAATCAGCCATGCCCCAATCGTAAAGCGGCCCGCGATAATCGTCAATTTCCCATAATCGTCAATCGACAATTGCGTGCTATAATCTGCCCACACGCTTACCGATTGAACAGAGGAGGAATCTTTGTATGAGCGACACAGCTGTAAATATGAGCGTTGAAACGTTGAAGCGGGTCGATTTGGTGACGGTTAACGGCCGTATCGACAGCAGTAATGCAGCCGAATTTGAGGGGAAGCTAAAAGAGTTAATGAACAACGGCCGTCATAGTTTGGTCCTGAATTTGGCCGGTGTCACTTACATGAGCAGCGCTGGCCTGCGCACCCTGGTTTCTACTCTGAAAGAGTGCAAGAAGCGCAGTGGCGATGTGCGCCTGGCATCACCGTCTGAGCGTGTGGCTGAGGTTCTTTCCCTGGCTGGGCTAGATTCGCTGTTCCAGGTTTATGACGACGATACGGCTGCTGTAGGCAGCTTCTAGAAATTACGGCCGTATTCAGTAAGCAGTTCTGTTTAGCGCCTCGGGTTGCTAAATTCAACTTAACTGCTTACTGATTACCCCTTTTGTGCCTCACATGGGTGTTAAGCACGTCCTCACCGTTCCCGGACGTTACGAAGAAATTCAAAAGATTTGTCAATTTATGGCTGATGGTGCCGCCGAATGCGGCTTGGACCAGACAGCCGTTTTTCACATTGAGTTGGCGTGCGACGAGGCGTGTACCAACGTCATTGAACATGCCTACGGTGGTGAGGACCAAGGCAAGATTGAGGTGAGCTGGGAAATGCAAGACAGCGCCTTCATCATTAACATCCATGACAACGGCCGTTCCTTCAACCCAGATGCCGTGCCCGTACCCACCTTGCCCCCCGATGCCGCCGACCCCGAAAATGTGAAGGTGGGTGGTTTAGGCATCCATTTTATGCGGCAGCTGATGGATGACGTTACGTTCACGTTTGATGACAAAACGGGCAATACCCTGACCCTGGTCAAGAAGAAATAATGAGCAGCATGAATATTTGGCAGGAACCGCTGGGAGATGATATTTGGCTGGTGGCCATTAACGGCCGTCTGGACCAAACCCTCACCCCCACGCTGGAACAGCAGCTAACAACCTTGCTCGACGATGGCAAAATCTGGCTGGTTGTCGATCTCAGCCAGACGGAGTACATCAATAGTGGGGGGTTGCGCACGCTGGTAACCGGCTGGCGCAAGGCAAAACAGCAAGAGGGGAACCTGGTTTTGTGTGGGCTAAACGGCCGTCTCCAAGAAATCTTCCACATGGTTGGCTTCGACCAGCTGTTCCAAATCTATTCCAACCAACAAGCGGCAAAAGAGGCGCTGGTTTCCTCCTAGCGCCAGCCATTTTGCCAGACCCAGCTACATAACAGGACCAATCAATCCTAACTATGTCCCTTTCAGCAGCAATTTTCGGACAAAGCACAGACGGTCTGCCCTGGCCGTCTATTTCATTTGTTTTGCTGGTGGGGGCATTGATCCTGGCGAGCTACATTCTGGTGCGCCGCTACCGGTCGCGCCAACTGCTCATTCGCCGCGTGGCTGAGCTAGAAGCCCTCAGCGATGCTGGTCGCGCCCTGGTGGCTGCCCAGCTTGATGTCCATGCGCTGGCCGAACTCATCGCCAACGAAGCTGGGCAGGTCATCGACAACCGGACTTTCCAGGTGGGTCTGTTTGAAGACCAGGATTACCACATCCTCTACTGGAAAATTCGCGGCATTCGCCAAGATACACCACAAACGTTTAACCTGAGCGAAGAAGGCGGCATCATCAGCTGGGTACGGCAGACCAAAAAGCCGCTGCTGGTACGCGATTTTCAGCGCGAAATGGACGTCTTGCCTGCCCGCCCGCGCTACATCAGCAATTCGCCGCCGCGCTCGGCCCTTTTCATCCCCATGGTCAGCGGCGACAGCACCATTGGCATTGTGGCTGCCCAAAGCAGCGAACCCAATCGCTTTGATGAAGAGGACATGCGCCGTCTCACCATTCTGGCCAACCAGGCGGCGGCGGCCGTGGCCCATGCCTTGCTCTTTGCTCAGGAGCGGCAGCGGTCGGCCCACCTGGAATTGGTGGGGCAGATTGGTCTGGAAATTAGCAAGGTGCAAAACCAGGACGAGATTTTTAGCAAGGTGGTGCAGCTGACCCAACAGACCTTTGGCTTTCACCTAGTTTCCATTTTTGGCATTGACCCAGAAACGGGCGAAGCGGTGATTCAGGCCAGCAGCGATGCCGATATTTTGGCCGATGCGTGGCGCATTGAGCCAGGTGTGGGGTTGATTGGTACGGCCGTTGCCAAGAAGCAAACCATCATCAGCAACAACACCACCGAGGACGAGCGTTTTGTCTCCCAGGATAACCCGCTAGAAAACAGCACCCGCTCCGAAATGGCCTTGCCGCTTCTGGTGGATGGGGAAGTGGTCGGCGTTTTGGATGTGCAAAGTCCCAAGGCTGGCGTGTTTACCCGCATCGAAAAAATGACATTAGAGGCGCTGGCGGCAGAAACGGCCGTTTCTATCAGCAAAGTGCGCCAACTGGTCCGCCAGCGCGAACAGGCGTGGTTGACTACGGCCCAACTTCAGGTGGCCGAAGCCGTCAGCCGCAGCGCCGATCTGGAAGAGATTCTCACCTCGGTGAACCGGCTCACCACCATGCTGGCTGGCGTGCCGTTTTGCACCGTTTTGCTGTGGGATGAGGAGTCGGGCACCTACCGGGGCAGCTACAGCACCGGCTTTACGCCGGAAGGGCAGCAGCTTATCCAGGCGCAAAAGCTGCACATTGGTGATTGGCCAGCCCTGGATGCTGTGCACGTGGGCCAGGAGTCGCTCACCACGCGGCATGTACCGCGCTGGCTGCACCATGTCGCCGATGGCCATCCCACGCCCCACTGCCTTGCGCTGCTGCCTATTGGCACCCTCACCGACATTCTGGGCGTGATGGTTGTGCCGGATTGGCACAAAGATCGTGATCCCAACAACGTGCTGCAATCGCCCGGTCGCCGCGATGAACTGCTGGAAAGCATCAGTCAGCAGCTGGCCCGTGGCCTGGAGAATTGGAACTTGCGCAATGCCCAACAGGAAGAAGCGTGGGTCAACACGGCGCTTTTCCAGGTGGCTGCGGCCGTTAATAGCCTCATCGAGCTGGATGAAATTCTGGATACCATCGCTCGCCTCGTGCCGATGTTGGTGGGCGTGGAGTCATGCATCATCCTTATTTGGGACGATGAGCGGCAGCAGTTCCAGCCGGGGCCAAGCTTTGGCATTAACGAGATGGGGCGCGGCTTGCTGGCAACATTGGCGCTAGACCAGGACGAGTTTGAGGATATTTCGCCGCGCATGGCCGATGGCCTTTCCCCGACGGGTACGTATTACGTGATTCAGCTGCCGGACTGGCTGGAAAAGGTTTTAGGCACCGAGCAGGCGTTTGCTTTTCCGTTGAACGCACGCGGCGATTTGGTGGGTGCGATGGTGGTGGGCGCGTTGATGGAAAACGGCCGTTCCCTCTCCACGCGTCGTCTCAATATTCTCACCGGTATTGCCCACCAGGCAGCAACGGCCGTTGTGAACCACCATTTGTATCAAGAAGCGGCGGCGCGAAACCGCCTGGAACGCGAGCTGGATGTAGCCCGTGATATTCAGGCTAGTCTGATCCCTGCCGGAAACCCCAACATCCCTGGCTGCTCAGTGGCCAGCTACTGGCAGGCGGCACGCCAGGTCAGCGGCGATTTTTATGACTTTATCCAGCTGTATGACGGCAGTTGGGGCATTGTGGTGGCCGACGTGGCCGACAAGGGTATCCCCGCAGCGCTGTTTATGGCTCTGTGCCGCACCATTTTGCGCACTGTCGCTATCAGCCGCACCGATCCAGCCGATGTGCTCATTCGCGCCAACCAGATCATCAATCAAGATACCCAATCAGACCTGTTTGTGACCATTTTTTACGCCATCTGGAAGCCGGAAAGCCAGCGCATTTTTTACGCCAACGGTGGGCACAACCCGCCGGTTTTGCTGCGAGCCAACGGCAGCCACAAGGTGCTGACCGATCACGGGATGGCCTTGGGCGTGGTGCCGCAAATCAGCATGAAGAGCCATTCCATCCAGTTTTTGCCGGGTGACACCCTACTGCTGTACACCGACGGTGTGACGGAAGCGATGAATGAAGATTTTGACGAGTTTGGTGTCGATCGATTGGCGCAGGCGGCCAGCCGAGTTCGTCGCTACAGCGCCAGCAAAATTGCGCAAAGCATCACCCGCGCCGTCACGCTCCATGCCGGGGAGACGCCGCAGTTTGATGACATTACCCTGGTTGTGATAAAACGAGAGGTGGAGGGTATTTAGGTGTTGACATACGTACTGCTGAGAATGGGCCAATCTTCTTGCATTTTAAGAATTAAAACAGGCAACGATATTAGGTAGGGGCAGACCCCCGTGTCTGCCCAAGTTTGGGCGCACACGGGGGTGCGCCCCTACCATTACTGATTTATTTTTTAAACACCAACAAGATTGGCCCATTCTAAAAAGCCAAAGGATTTGCAATGAGTGACGAACCACGGAACATTGATAACCCCAACTTGAACCGGGCCGCCCGCACGGGTAAACGTACCGAGGATGAACGCCTGCTGGAAGGGCCAGAACCCGACATTACCCCTTTTTACAAAACGGACACCTGGCGCGTGATGCGCATTATGGGCGAGTTTGTGGAGGGGTTTGACACGCTGGCAGAGTTAGAAACGGCCGTTACCATCTTCGGTTCAGCGCGGACCAAACCGGGCGATGTGCATTATGAAACGGCCGTTGCCGTGGCCCAAAAGCTCGGTGAGGCCGGTTTTAACATCATCACGGGCGGTGGACCGGGTATCATGGAGGCCGGCAACAAGGGGGCAAGACAGGCGGGCGTGCAGTCCATTGGCCTGAACATCGAGCTGCCCTTCGAACAGCACCTTAATCCTTACGTGGATATGTCCATTGACTTCCGCTACTTTTTCATCCGCAAAGTGATGCTGGTGAAATACGCCCAGGCATTTGTGATCTTCCCTGGCGGTTTTGGCACGATGGACGAGCTGTTTGAATCGCTTACGCTGATCCAAACGGGCAAGGTGCAAAACTTCCCGGTGGTATTGTTTGATACAAGCTATTGGGGCGGTTTGGTGGATTGGCTCAAGCGCACCATGCTGGCCGAGGGCAAAATTGCGGCGGCCGACCTGGATTTGCTTATTCTTACCGATTCACCGGACGAAGCACGGGATGTGATCGTGCGGGCGCAACAAGACCGCGAATGGCGGCGGGGCCAGGAAGAGGGGGCGCGGAATGTGGCAAAATGGGCTTACGGCCGTCGCTGACCGCCATTTTTGTTGCCTGATCAAAAAATTTACGGCAGGTTTATACAATTTTGCCGCAAATTTTGTAAATTAGGCTATTGTCAATTCCAGTTCGAATTACTACGCTATAGGGGTGAAATGAAACAAATCAAGGCAAATGGAACCAATTTGGCAGATTCACCGTTTAGGTGATGGTTCAAATACCTGAAGCGTGATTTTATTTTTATCAATCCTCTACAAATAACCTAAAAATTATGACACCAGAAAAAATTGGCCGGTATGAAATAAAACAGGAAATTGGGCGAGGCGGTATGGCGACGGTTTACGAAGCTTACGATCCTCGCTTTGAACGCACGGTGGCCCTCAAGATGCTGCCGCGCGAGTTTATGCACGAAGCGGAATTTCGCGCTCGCTTTACCCGTGAAGCCCGCACCATTGCCACGCTGGAGCATCCGGCCATTGTGCCTGTGTACGATTTTGGCGAAGAAAATGGCCAGCCGTTTTTGGTCATGCGCCTGATGACGGGCGGGTCATTGTCTGATCGGTTGGCGGAAGGGCCAATTCCGATTGACGAAGCGGCCGTTATTCTTAAGCGGCTTGGTTCGGCATTGGACCGGGCGCACAGCATGGGCATTATTCACCGTGACCTCAAGCCCAGCAATGTGCTGTTTGATCAGTACGGTGACGCTTTCCTGGCCGACTTTGGCATCGTGCATGTCTCCTCCTCGACCAATGCGTTGACGGCCAGCGGCAGTTTAGTGGGCACGCCCACCTACATGAGCCCCGAACAGGTGTATGGCGACAAGCAGATAGACGGCCGTTCCGATATTTACGCGCTGGGGGTGATCCTCTTCCAAATGCTTACAGGTTCCACCCCCTACGATGCCGATACGCCGGCCCGTATGATGATGAAACACGTCATGGACCCCGTACCGCAAATTCTCACCGTGCGCCCCGACTTGCCGCCCGCCTGCAATGAAATCATCAACAAGGCAATGGCCAAGGAGCGGGATGAACGCTTCTCTTCGGCTACGGATTTGTCATCGGCGTTAACGGCCGTTACCGAGCGCAATCTTGAACAACCCAGTATGCACAAGCTGGAAGCCGAACTCAGCGAAATGAAAGCTGAACTGTTGGAAGAAGCCCCCCCGCCAGTGACGCCACCGGTGCGCACGCCCACCTCCACAACCCCTGTGGTGATGGATACGGCGACGACAGTGCCGCCCCCACCGCCAGTTGATACACGCTCCGGCCCGGTGAGCTTCCCCACACCAACCCCGCAAGCGCAGGTGAGCGGTGGTGGGGTACCGAAGTGGATTTGGGCTGTGGTGGGTTTGATTGTCTTGGCTTGTATTGGGGGCGCAGTCATTGTGGTAAGCAATCTAGCCAAAGATGGCCTGGCTCTGTTTGGCGGCGATCCCACCAGCACGCCACGCGTCGAGGAAGAAGATGTGGTTGAGGTGGATGAAGAGGCGACAGCCCAGGCTCTAGCGGCCATTGAAACCGAAGAAGCCGCTTCGGCGACGCCTGAGGTGATTGAGCCAACCCCAACTGAGGAAGTGGCAACGGCCGTTCCTACCGCTACCGATGTGCCAGTTGAAGCCACCCCAGATGTTGTTGCTACGCGCCAAAGTGCCCAGGCTACCCGTGAAGCAGTTGTCAGTGCCACGGAAACGGCCGTAGCAATTAACAACCCGCCCACACCCCGGCCAACCAGCGATGTTGGAGCCATCTACGGCCCGTTTACCGGCAGCATGGTGCATGATGACGATGAGTTTATCGAAACTGCCTACGCTGACCCCACGCCAGCGGACTTTGTGATGCAGGTGGAAATGGTGAACCCGTACGGTCCAGCCACAGGCAGTTGGGATTTTGGCCTCATCTTCCGTCAGAACGATGTAGATGAGGAGCTGCGCCTGGTGGTCCGCTCGGATGGCGAGTGGAATTTAAACGACCGCGCTCCGGGATCAGACAACTTCTTGCAAGATGGCGTCGTGGATTTTGTGGACACCAACGAAGGCAGCAGCAACTTCTTTGAAGTGATTGCCATTGGCGGCCAGGGTTACTTCTTCCTCAACGACCAGTTTGTAGCCCAGCTTGATTTATCGTCTCGAACAAGTGGTGGCAACATTGCTTTGGGGACCGGTTTTTACGGTTCAAATGAGCTGGTTGGTGAAGTAACTGAGTACAAAGATTTCAATCTGTATTCCGTAGAACCCGTGTATGGTCCCAATGATGGTGAACTCGTTCACGTCATCGACGACCTGATCAAGCTGGAAACGGCCGAAGTTGACGTGTTGAACTTCCTGGCTGAGGTCACCTTTGTCAATCCGTTTGCCGCTTCCGTGAACAATTGGGACTATGGCTTTTCATTCCGCACCAACGGCTCGTACAAATATTGGCTGGTGGTGGAATCTGAAGGCGATTGGGCGTTGGCTGACCGGCAAGGCAGTGCCGACAATGAGACCACGGTGGATGAAGGCAATCTGGATATTTTGAATCTAGGCGCTGGTGAAACAAATACGCTGCGTCTCATCGCCATGGGCGACAAAGGCTTCTTCTTTGTCAATGATGAATTTATTGATTCCCTCGATCTCTCCAGCAATCTGGATTCTGGCGAGGTGGAAGCTATCACCGCGTACTATTTTGACCATGAAATTGAAGGTGAAGCCACAGGCTTTGTCGATTTCACCGTCATTCCCCTACCTTAAAACTAACTTAATTGGAGAATGGATGCTAAATTAGTATCCATTCTCCATATACTCTGTTCTCCGCCCCGTTACAAACCCCAACAATACAAACACAACACCTACCGCCAGCATAATGACTGCTTGCAAGTAAACGCGGCTTAGCCAGGTGTCGGTAACGGCCGTTATCAGGCGCACGGTCATTTCCCGCAACGTGAGGGTGACGGTCGCCGGATCAACCGGGGTTTGCCGCAGCAAAAAGGTGGTGATGGCCGGGAACAAAATGGCGATGAACAGGGTAAGAACGGCCGTACCTACCATTGGCCAGCCCCACCAGTGCCCCAAATCAGAAATGGAACGCACGGCTAGCAGAACGATGAGCAGCAGGCAGGCTATTGGCAGCAGCCAAAGCACCCAGCCCCAATCTTGGGCAAAAGTGAACGTGCGCTGGAGGCGCAGCAACTGTTCGCGCGCCTGGACCAATTGTTGATTTTGTGCCTGTTGCTCCGGCGGGAAGAGGGGAATGTGCACCACGCCAAACTCGTTGGTGAGCTGCGGATTGCTGTCCAGCGCCTGCACCAGCCGGGTGTGTACTTCCTGCGTTACCTGGTTAGCCGGGACGCCGGGCGGCAGGCAGGCGGGGATGGTGACATCTGGCCCCAGCAGTTCGGCGGGGTTGATTGGCTGGGTGCAGGCTGGCAGGCTGTTGACGATATTGCCCACCACGTCCAAACCTGGCTGCCCGCGAAAGCGATCCAGCAGCGGGGTGGTGTCAATTTCCAGCTCGGCATTATCCAAATCGCCGCCTTCCAGCAGATCGTAGACGGTGTCAACGGCCGTATCTGCCTGCGCTTCAATCCAACCAGGAGGCAGCAATGTTTCCATCGACTGCTGGAGCAGTTCTTCATCCAGGTTGATGGGTGCCAGACCGCGTTCGCGAGCCTGCTCTTCCAGCGTTTGGGCCACAAAGGCGGGCACTGCTTCCACAACCAGCTGATCTAGATTGGCCAGCGATTCTTTGAAAATTTCACGATCCGCCACGACGGCGAATAAATTGGTGAGGAACAGGGTTAGAACGGCCGTTGTCACAAAGCCAATGGCTACAATCCCTGCTAAAAAACGTAAACATCCACGCATGTTGGTCTCCGTTGTCCGTAATCGGTGTTCGGTAATCCGTAATCGGTAGGTCAGTGCGCAGTTTAGCCGAAAAGTAACGCAAGCTAACCAACCCTTTACCGCTTACTGCTCACCGTTTACCGTTCACCGGCGGCCAGCTTGCCCAAAAACCAGCGATCTTCTTCACTGAGTTCAGCGGTGAGCAGCAGGTCGGGGCGGCGCTGCCAGGTGCGGCGCAGCGCTTCTTCGCGCCGCCAGCGAGCGATGTTGGCCGCATGGCCAGAGCGCAGCACTTCCGGCACGGACCAATCACGGAATGTTTCGGGGCGCGTGTAGTGGGGACCTTCCAGCAGGCCGGTGGCGTGGCTGTCGTCTTCGGCAGCGTCTTCTGCGCCGAGCACGCCAGGAATCAGCCGGGCCACGGCATCAATGATAACCATCGCGGCCAGTTCGCCACCGGTGAGCACAAAATCGCCAATGGAAATTTCGTCGGTGACCAGCTGCTGGCGAATGCGTTCATCCACACCTTCGTAACGGCCGCACAGCAGTAGTAGCCGGGGATGTTGGACCAGTTCTTGCGCGACTCGTTGGGTAAACGGCCGTCCCTGGGGCGTCAGCAGAATTACGGGCAATCTCCAATCTCCAGTCTCTAAATTCCCTACATCAGGAGATTGGAGATTGGAGATCAGCGATTCAACGGCCGTAAAAATTGGCTCCGGTTTCAGAACCATGCCACCGCCACCGCCGTAGGGTGGTTCATCGGTGATGCGGTGTTTGCCGGTGGCATAGTCGCGGATGTTGTGCAAATCAATCTGCAACAGCCCCGCTGCTTGGGCTCGCTTGAGGATGCTTTCGTTGAGATAACCCGGAAACATCTCCGGGAACAGGGTCAGAATGTCGATATGCATGGCCGGAAGTATGGGACGGGGTGCTGCTTGTGTCAAGAAGCCGGTGATCGGTGGTCGATAAACGGTAATCCGTTCACTGTTTACCGACCACCGTTCACCGATTACCGTCCCACCGACTCGCGCAGGGCGCGGATGTTGCGCAGTGGTGTCGTGGTCATCGCCACACAGCCCGTACCGAGCAGCAGGCGACGGCCGTTTACTTGTTCCATCGCATCTTTGGCTTCAGCAAGTGTGTTTTCTGGCGACTCCTGGTGCAGTGTCCAGTGGTCGATGCCACCACTGGCGGCCCCGTTGAACTGTTGCAAACCGTCGCTGAGGCTGATGCCGGTTTCCCGATCATGCCAATTGAGCAACTGCACCGGATATTCGGCCACGAGGTCAAACATCACGTCGGTGCTGTGCAGATGAACCATGTTGAGCCATAAATCTTGCACGGCATCAAGGATTTGCAGGTCAAACGGCCGTCCCCACGTTTCATACTCTTCGCGGCTGAGCAGCGGGTAGCGAGCATGCTGCACGGCATAAAAAATGCCATCAATGCCAATCTTCTTGGCGGCCTCGATGAAGCGCAGCGTGCTCTCTACAATTGTTTCTTGCCCCTGGCGAAACAGCTCGGGCTCGCGGCGCAGATGGGTGAGCATTGGCTCGTTGTCCGCCATGTGTTTGGCCTGCGAGAGCGGGGCAAAGATGGTGGTTAAAATAGGCACTGTGTCGCCGACGGCTTCTTTGACCAGGCGCAGCGTTTCCAACTGCGTGGCCAACATCCCTTTGTTGGGATCGAGCGGCTGGAACTTGGCCCAATCTTCCGCCTGTTGAATGGGTCGGTGTGTGTATTCGCGCGTGCCTTCGATGTGGCCGACCCAGCGATCCTGCACGCCCCAGTCCACCACCGAGTAGCTGCTGGCGGGGCCTACTTTGAGTACATCCCAATCATAATTTTGCTGCCATTTGAGGTGTGCGGCAGCCAGCGCCTGCGCATCCTGATCATCGCCCGGCCAGTGCCGCCACAGGGCCACCGGCACCCGGTCCGGCGTTTCACCGCAGAGGGCGGCTTCTAATCGTTTTCGTTTGCTCCAATTTGACATAATAACCTCTCATTGTACAAGTTTCACCGCAGAGGGCGCGGAGGACGCTGAGGATTTTGTTTCTCCCCCCTCTCTTTCCTCTGTGTTCTACTTCGGCTGCGCTCAGCACAAGCCTGTGGCCTAATTTTACCCGGTGGCGAGGGATGGTGATTGTGGTTAGAATCGTTTTTATGGAAAAGATGATGAATGACACGCAAAATTTAGACGAAAAGAATGCCGAAACGGCCGTATCTATCGCCACTACCCTGGCCGAACAATTTGCGCAGCGGGCCGATGAAGCCGATCGGGACGGCGCGCTGCCCGCCGAAGACGTGGCGGCGCTGAAAGAATCTGGTTATTTGGGTATTAGCGTGCCGCGTGAATTTGGCGGCTTCGGGTTGTCCTTACGTGATTGCGTGGCGGCGCAGCTGGCGCTGGCCCAGGGCAGTACGTCCACGGCCATGGTGGCCGGGATGCAGGTGCACATTTTTGGCCACGAGCGGGAAGTGCGCACCTGGGACGACGATTGGTACGAAAAGTTTTGTCGGCTAGCGGCCAACGGGGCGCTGTTCAATTCCATTGCCAGCGAACCAGCAATGGGCAGCCCGTCGCGGGGTGGTTTGCCGGCCACAACGGCCGTTCCCGCCCAAAATGGGGATGGCTGGGTGGTAAACGGCCGTAAAACCTGGTCAACGGGCGGCAAACACCTCACCCACATGCTGGTCCGCGTGGACCTGGCAGGTGAAAACGGCGTGGTTCTCATCGAGCAAAATATGCCCGGCGTGGAATGGCTCACCACCTGGAGCGATTCGCTCAGCCTGCGCGCCAGCGACAGCCACGATGTGGTGTTCAACAACGTGCATATTCCGCAGAACTACGTGGTAGATCGGGGCGATGCCAAAGCCAAGCCCAACGTCTGGTTCCCAATGATTATGTCAACAATTTATCTGGGCGCAGCCGTGGCGGCGCGTAATCGGGTCATCCAGTTTGCCCTGGAGCGAGTGCCCACGGCGCTGGGCAAACCCATCGCCACACTGCCCAAAATTCAGCGGCAAATTGGCGAGATTGACGTTTCCTTGCAAGCGGCGCGTTCACTGCTATTCGACGTGGCGGCTGAATGGACCGGTGATGATGCTGACCGCAAAAAGATGTCGGCGCGCATTGCCGCCGCCAAAACGATGGTGACGGAGACGGCCAACAAGGTAACGGACCAGGCGCTGCGCATCGCCGGGGGCAGCAGCATCACCAAGGCGCTGCCGCTAGAGCGCTACTTCCGCGACGTGCGGGCTGGCTCCATGCAGCCGCCGTCGGGCGATACCGCGCTGGAAATGGTTGGTCGCGCGGCCATCGCGGAATTTGAGGATTAGCCACAGAGGCCACAGAGAGTTAAGAGATGGAGAGCCAACGGTTACGGCCGTTGGCTTTTTTGTTGGGTGAAGGACGGCCGTAAACAATAGCCCATTCAGCTGTAGATTTCTTTTCAATCACCAATTTGTTGCTATAGTTCCACATCGTAAATTTTGAGCGGCTTGCCGGTGGGCGAGTCGCTTTTTCTGTTCAGGTGGAATGGTGTTTTGTGATTCGTGACTGGATTTTCATGTGGCGGCGGGAGTTTGCCAACTACAACGCGGGGACATTTCAAAAGGATTTGCTGGCCGGGCTGACGGTCGCCGCCGTGGCTTTGCCGTTGGCGCTGGCCTTTGGTGTGGCTTCCGGGGCCGATGCAGCGGCGGGATTGGTAACGGCCGTTCTTGCGGGCGTCATCATCGGGTTGCTAGGCGGGGCACCGTACCAGATTTCCGGGCCGACGGGCGCAATGTCCGCCGTGCTGATTGTGCTGGCGACGCGCTACGGGCTGGAAGGTGTCTGGCTGGCCGGGCTGCTGGCCGGGGCGATGATTTTGGCGCTGGGAATTTTCCGCCTGGGGCGGGTGGTGGCCCTCATCCCCAGCCCGGTCATCTCCGGCTTCACCAGCGGCATCGCCGTCATCATCGCCTTTGGCCAGATTGACAACTTTTTGGGCATCAAAACCCCGGCGGCGGAAAACGTGCTGGCCAAGCTGGCCGTCTACGCCGAGAGTGGCCTGCACCCCAACTGGTCAGCCGTGGTCGTGGCCCTGATTGTGATGGCGACGATGATCCTCTGGCCGCGCTTTGAGTGGGGCAAGCGGGTGCCTGGTTCGCTGGTGGGCATTGTGCTGGCCACGCTGTTGGTTGTGCTGCTGCGCTGGGACGTGCCCACGATTGGGGCCATCCCGCGCACCATTTTGTTGGAGAATCGGTTGAGAGTAACGGCCGTTCCCTGGCAAGAAATTGGCAATCTGGTTGTGCCCGCCATGTCCATTGCCGCACTCGGCGCGATCGAAAGCCTGCTGTGCGGCGCGGTGGCGGGCAACATGACCGGCGTGCGCATGTTCACCAACATCGAGCTGGTGGCCCAGGGCATCGGCAACATCATCATTCCTTTTTTTGGCGGCGTCCCGGCCACGGCGGCCATTGCCCGAACCAGCGTTAATGTGAAAAGTGGCGGTGTCACACGACTGGTGAGCCTCATTCATGGGCTGGTTTTGCTCGGCGCGGCGCTGCTCTTTGGCAGCCTCATTGGTCGCGTGCCGCTGGCGGCGCTGGCGGGCGTGCTCATGGTCACGGCTTGGCGCATGAACGAATGGCACGCCATCCGCTTCTTCTTTGGGCGGCGGCTCAAACACGCCATCGCTGCGTTTCTCATCACCCTGGCGGCCACCGTTTTGCTCGATTTGACCCAGGCGATTTTGATTGGCTTTGGCATCAGCACTCTTGTTTTTATGGCCCAGATGAGCGAGCTGCAAATCTCGCGCCGTCCGGTGGAGGCGGAACGATTGGGCCTCGCTGCGCCAACGGCGGCGCACGATGTGAGCGTCTACTACCTCAGCGGGCCGCTCTTTTTGCCGCAGCGCGCCGCCTGCTGGAGACGGTGGAAGGGCAGGATGGGCCAGACGCCACGCTGATTTTGTCGGTGCGCGGCGTGCCGCTGGTGGACGCCACGGGCATCGAGGTGCTGCGTGAGTTGTGGCATCGCCAGCACGCAGGCGGTGGTGATTTGCTGCTGACCTCGATGGATCAGCGGGTGGAGAGCTTGCTGCGGCGTGGCGGGCTGCTGGACGAGTTGGGGCCGTCGCGCCTCTTCTGGAGCGCGGACAAGGCGATTTTGTCGTTGGGGGGCAAGCTGGGCTGGGAAACGGCCGTTCCCGACACCGCCAATCCTCTGCCCGAAGACAGCATCCTCGCCACCCAAACCATCGAACCCTTCGCCGATCGGGCGGAGACGTAAAAAAATTTGACGCAAAGGCGCAAAGAGGCAAAGGAGTTAAAAGAAAGAACACTGTTTTCCCTTTGCTTCTTCCAATTCTTTGCGTTCTTTGCGTAAAAATCGGTAGGCTGATTAAAGCGGTTTGAATTGTTCGAAGGCGTCCTGGCAGTCGTGGCAGTAGTAGATCATGCGGCAGAGGGTGGGGCCGAAGCTGTTTTTGATGCTGGTGTTTTTGGAGCCGCAGCGGGGACATTCGGCCACGTCTAAAAAGGCCACGGAGATGAGGTCACCGCCGTGTTTTTGTGGCGGGGCCAGGCCAAATTGGCGCAGCTTTTCGCTGGCCTCGTCGGTAATCCAGTCGGTGCTCCAGGGGGGATGCAGGACGGTTTCTACAGTGACATTTGCAATGCCTAGCTGGCGAACGGCCGTTTCTATCTCCCGCCGCATCACCTCCAATGCCGGGCAGCCGGAAAACGTTGGTGTCATCGTCACCCGCACGCTGTCATCGGTCACAATCACCTCGCGCACAATGCCCATCTCCACCACCGACACCACCGGAATTTCCGGGTCTTTGATGGATTCGAGGGCTTGCCAGATTTTTTTTGTGGAGAGATTTGTCATGGGAATGATTTGTAATTGAGTAATTGGTAATTGGGTAATTACTCAATTACTCAGTTACCCAATTACCAAACCGCTTCGCGGTTCAACCGGGCCACTTTTTGCATGTCGGTTAGCAGGGTGGTGAGGTGAGTTGTGTGGTCGCTGCGGCTTTTAGTGGGTGGGGTTTGGTTGTGGGGAATGGTGAGATTGGCGGCGGTGAGGAACGGCCGTACTCGCTCCAACCAACTCTCATGCAACCGGGCCAAATTGGGCACGATTTTTTCATCTACCAAGATAGATTCGCCGGGCAGCGGCACAAAAAGCTGTTGGGCATACGGCCACAGTTCATTTAGCGCGGCCTGGGTGCGCCGGTTGGATTCGTCTGTGCCCAACCCCAGCCGCTTGATCCAGCTGCTGGTGTGCCGCAGATGGTAAATTTCCTCGTTGCGCATTTTGGCGGCGGCTTGGGCCAGGGCTTGGTAACGGCCGTATTGCAGCTGATCCAGCAGCAGCAGTTCATACGCATCAAACAGATATTGGCGCAGCATCGTAAATGCCCAATCGCCGCGTGGCAGTTCCACTAATTGCACGTTGCGGAACTGATCCGCCTCGCGGAAAAAGGCCAGTTCATCCGGGTCATCGCCAGTGAGCGTCTGGTGCAGCTCGTACCAAAGGTTGGCGTGTCCCAGCTCATCCTGCGCAATGTTGGCCAGGGCGATATCTTCTTCCAAAATCGGCCCGTGCCCAATCCATTCCGAATTGCGATGCGCCAGGATGAGCTCATCGTCGGCCAACGCCAGTAATTTTTGGGTGAGAATTTGTTGAATTGCTTGGTTCATATCGTTTTATAAAGCGGAACACAGAGGTTCACAGAGAACCACGGAGTTACACAGAGAGAAACAGAGAATCCGCGTTATCCGCGTTCATCCGCGTCCCATTTTTGACGGCCGTATTTTTGGCGGCGCGGGCTGACAAAGCCGTAGTGGGTTTGCTGGCGGTATGTTTTGTCCACGGCGGGCGCAAAGAGACTGTCAATGTCATCTTCCTCGCTGCGAATAATTTCATCTTCCGGCACGACCCACCAGACCCAGACGTTGGCTGCATCAAACGCGCCGCTTTCGGTGGCCTCTTGCAGGGCACGTTCCGGTGAGGTTGCTTCGATTTGCCCGGCATGGCGCACGAAGGTCATGCTGCGCCGCTGGCTGGTTTTGGTGAAGATGTGAAACGGCCGTACCACCCCTCCATCATCTGTCTTAACCAACCAGCCCGGATTTTCTTCCAGCTCTTCGCGTGTGACCATCAAAATGGCACTGGCCAGCACCACCCACAAACTGACCGCAGACGGCCGTCTCACAAACACATCTCGCGCATTTTGCAGTGCCAGTTCATCATCCGGCGCATGCACAGAGCCAACCGCCTCGTGCGGCTTCTTTGGATTGTCTTGCTTAAACACCTCGTAACGAGGCCACTGGGTATCGGTCATTGTAATTACCCAATTACCCAATTACCAATTACGATCTGTAATTAAGTAATTGAGTAATTATTTGCGTAGGCCGCTATCGCTTCACGGACCCAACGGCCGTTTTCATGCGCTTCTTGTCTTGCCGCTAGCCGTTCCGCATTCATGGGGCCATTGCCCTTCACCACCTGCCAGAACTCAGCCCAATCAATCGGGCCGATGATCCAGTTGCCAGACTCCTCATCAAAATGCAGGTCGGGGTCGGGGATTTCCAGCCCTAGCGCCTGAATTTCTGGCACTTCTTCATTGATGAATTCTTGGCGCAGCGCGTCGTTGGATTTGGTTTTGATGCCCCAGCGCATCAGGATTTCCGAATTGGTCGATTCGCTGTCGTGGGGGCCAAACATCATGAGCGTGGGCGGCCACCAGCGATTCAGACCATCTTGCACCATCGCCTTCTGCTCCGGCGTGCCGTTACTGGCATAATGGACAATCATCTCTTTGCCCTGCTTGTAATGGAACGTTTCCTCGGCGCAAATGCGCACCATCGCCCGCGAGTATGGGCCGTAAGACGCCTGTGCCAGCATCGTCTGGTTTTTGATCGCCGCGCCATCCACCAGCCAGCCAATCCAGGCCACGTCGGCCCAGGTGAGGGTGGGGTAGTTGAAGATGGAGGCGTATTTGGCTTTGCCCGTCAGCAGCGCGTCCAGCAGTTCCTCGCGGGTCGCACCCAGCGTTTCGGCAGCGTGGTACAGGTATTGGCCGTGCCCCGCTTCGTCCTGCACCTTGGCCATGAGGACCATTTTGCGGCGCAGGCTCGGCGCGTGGGGAATCCAGGCCCCTTCTGGCAGCATCCCCACCACTTCGCTGTGGGCGTGCTGCGAAATCATGCGGATGAGCTGGCGACGGTATTCGTCCGGCATCCAATCGCCCGGCTCGATCTTCTCGCCACGGGCGATGCGGGCCTCAAACTCCGCTAACTTGTCGTCAACTTCCAGGGTTTGTTCAATCATGTTTAATGCCTCGGTTCAGATAGTGGTGCCGTCATTATACAACAAACCGAGATGCGGCTTATCAAAGATTTAGAAAAAGCGGAACACAGAGTCACGCAGAGGAGACACAGAGCCTCACGGAGACTTTACTTGTCATTCCGAACGAAGTGAGGAATCTTTCTGCTTGGAAGACCAAAGATTCCTCGTCGCTTCGCTCGCTCGGAATGACATGTCTGTCAGTTGGTTTTTCCTTTCTTGGGATTACTTGAAGGATAGCGCGGTGGCTTTTTACTGCGCAGCGCTTCTACGCCAGCCATCATATCCTCGGAGAAGAAGCCGAGCATTTCCAGCGCCAGCGAATGGTCGAAGATGGGGCCAGCCTGGAGCAGCCACTGGTTTAGAGCACGTTTGGTGAAGCGGATGGCGTGGCGCGGTCCGCTGGCCAAGTTGGTGGCGACGGCCATCGCTTTTTCCAGTAGCTCATCATCTGGCACGCACAGGCTTACCAGCCCCATCCGCTCGGCTTCTGAGCCAGACACAAAGTCGCTGGTGAGGAGGTAATATTTGGCTTTGGCCATGCCGCACAGCAGCGGCCAGATGATCGCCGCGTGATCGCCAGCGGCTACGCCCATACGCACGTGCCCGTCGGCCAGCCGGGCGCTCTCCCCAGCAATGGAAATGTCGGCCAGCAGCGCCACCACAAGCCCTGCGCCAACGGCCGTTCCGTTAATCGCCGAAATGATGGGCTTGCTGCAATGCAGCATGTTGTAAACCAAATCCCGCGCCTCATCCAAAATGCGAATGATCTCATCGTAATTCTGGTAGGCGTTTTCCACTAGCTTTAGATCGCCTCCAGCGGAGAAGGCACGGCCAGCCCCGGTAACGACGGCCACATGCACGTCCGGGTCGCGGTCGATGGTGCGCCACACTTCGACCAGTTCGGTGTGCAGTTGGGCATCGGCGGCGTTGAGCACTTCGGGCCGGTTGAGGGTTAGCCAGAGGATGTGCGGCTCACGTTTTTCAAAGAGGATGTGCTGGAAATCTTCGTAGTTCATACTTTTCCTTTTGTGGCGAGTGGTTAGTGGTTGGTGGTTAGTTTGGTTCCACTAGCAACCAGCCACTAACCACTCATTCGATTTTAGCGGAGGCAGATACGACGCGCCAAAGTGTAATCGACAGAAGATAGGGAACTGGCGATAATTGAAATATGGATGTAAACAGCACAGGCATGATTGTTGGGCGTACGGCCGTTTTCCTCATCGGCCTCTTCATCATTGGCAGCACCCTCATTGGGGCTATCAAGACGTTTATTTTGCCGCGCGGCGTGAATGTGTGGCTGACGCGGGTTGTGTTTCGCAGCATTAGTTTGTTCTTTCGGCTGCGCGTGCGTCGAGCTACCTATGAAGAGCGCGACCGGATCATGGCCTTTTTTCCACCGCTGACCCTCTTTCTGATGCCGATGATTTTGCTGGTGCTCATTTTGCTGGGTTACGTGCTGCTCTTTTGGGCGTTGGAGCCGCGACCATTACCGGAGTTGTTTTATCTTAGCGGTTCGTCGCTGCTGACGCTGGGGTATGCCTCGGTGAATACACCGGGGTCCAAGCTGCTGGAATTTTCCGAGGCGATGATTGGCCTGGTGCTGATTGCCATGCTCATTGCCTACCTGCCCACGATGTACAGTGCCTTTTCCCGGCGGGAAACGGCCGTTGTCTTCTGGGAAGCACGCGCTGGGGCACCACCCACGGTGGCTCAAATGATAGCCCGCTCTTACCGCACGGGTGAGCTGGAGCGCTTGCGCGACGTCTGGCTGGCGTGGCAAACCTGGTTTGCGGAACTGGAAGAGAGCCACACCTCGCTGTCGCCGCTGGTCTTTTTCCGTTCGCCGCAGCCGCAGCGCTCGTGGATTACGGCCGCGGGTAACGTGATGGATTCGGCCGCCTTTATGCTGGCGGCGGTGGACGTGCGCTTTGAGCCGCAGGCCGCGTTTTGTATCCGCGCCGGGTTTTTGGCCTTGCGCCAGATTGCCGATTTCTTTAACCTGCCTTATGAACCCAACCCCACGGCCGATTTGCCGATCAGCATCAGCCGGTACGAATTTGAGGCGGTGTGTGACGCATTGGCCGAACAAAATGTGCCGCTCAAGCTCGACCGTGACCAGGCGTGGCGGGATTTTGCTGGGTGGCGGGTAAACTACGACGATGTACTGCTGGCGCTGGCGGCGCTGACCTGGGCGCCTTTTGCGCCGTGGATTTCTGATCGTTCGGCACTAAACCGCACCGCAGCCGAAAAGAGGTAAAGCAGATGGATGATGGATTGGATACGGCCGTATTGCAGCAGCAAATCAATTCCTTAAAAGTAAAGATTGCCCAATTGGAGAAACAGGTTGCCGATTATCAACAGATGGAGAAAAAACTTCAGTGGCTAGCCTCCTTTCCAGAGCAAAATCCCAATATGGTTATAGAAACGGATTTATTGGGACGTCCAACCTATATGAACCCTGAAGCCAAAAGCCGTTTTCCCGAGCTGGTTCAGCAAAGTCTGGGCCATCCACTGTTGCGGGGACTTCGCCCAATCATCGTGTCTTTTGTGGAGACTGAGCAGGAGTATGTGGCTCGTGAGGTAGAGATTGGGGATGCAGTGCTAGAGGAAAAGGTTTGTTACACATGGGCTGGTGATGTGCACCGAGTGCGCGTTTATGCCCATGACGTGACGGCGCGTAAGCGAGCGGAAGAAGCTATTCAAGATATGGCTCGTCGTATCGTACTGGCTCAAGAGGAGGAGCGTCAGCGCATCTCCCGAGAATTGCACGACGAGGCGGGTCAGGCGTTAACGGCACTAAAGATTAGCTTGGAGATTATTCAAGGAGAGGTGCCTGTTGAGGTGGAAGAATTGCGCCAGAATCTGACGGAAGTTATTGCCTTGACTGATACAACGCGTGATCGCATCCGCCAGCTAGCTCGCGGCTTACGGCCGCCGGCGCTGGATACCGTGGGTTTGAATTTGACACTGGAAGATTATTGCCGAAATTATGGTCGCCTAACTCAGCTTGCAATCACTTATGAGGGTACACCAAATCTGCAATTGCTTGATGCATCGAATATTTGTCTATACCGGATACTTCAAGAAGCATTGACCAATGTGGCCAAACATGCACATGCTAACCAAGTTCAGGTCAAGTTATGGGCAGATAAATCTTCTGTTCACCTTTCTATTACTGATGACGGATTGGGTTTTGCCGAGAAAGCGGCACTTGTCCGATCTCACGGAACCGGTCTTGGTATAATTGGTATGCATGAGCGCGTAGAACTTTTAGGGGGGCACTTGGAAATTGTATCTACTCTAGATGAAGGGACTCAGATTGTCGCACATATACCATTGACAGAAATGCCATCGGATAGATTGTAAGCGGATACTAAAATCTTTAGAAGGATTCTTATGATAAACGTCATCATTGCTGACGATCACAACCTGGTGCGCGAAGGCATCCGTGCCCTGCTGGAAAAAGCCGAAGACATCACCGTCATTGGTGAAGCGGAAAACGGCGAGCAGGCGTTGGAACTGGTTCAGGCCAAACAGCCGGATGTGCTGGTGATGGACATCGCCATGCCCGGCATGAACGGCATTCAGGTGCTAGAAAAGCTGCGCGAGCTGGATTTGCCCACCCAGGTTGTCATCCTTTCCATGTACGCCGACGAAATTTTTGTGCGCCAGGCGCTGCAAAACGGCGCCAAGGGATATCTTCTTAAAGGTTCCTTCAAAGAAGAACTGTTGCTCACCATTCGGGCTGCCAGCCGTGGGGCCACCTACCTCAGTCCGTCCGTGTCGGAATCGGTGCTGACCCCGCCGAGCAGCAGCAGCCCATCCCCCGCCGACCAACTAACGCCACGGGAGCATGAGCTGCTGCAACTCATTGCCAAGGGGCACACCAATGCCGAAATCGCCGACATCATGAACGTGAGCATCAAAACGGTGGAGCGCCACCGCACCAACCTGATGACCAAGCTAGACGCGCGCAACATTGTAGAACTCATCCGCGTGGCGGTGCGCTACCGACTCATCGTTTTAGATGATTGATCTGCCCCGATTTTAGTTACTGAATATTGCCCTCCCACAGCCGCTGCATTTCCGGGCTGGTTGCCAGTAAATCCTCCAGCGTGCCTTCCGCTTCGATACGGCCGTCTTTCAACACCACAATATGATCCGCCCGACGTAACGCGGCGCGCCGGTGGGAAACCACGAGGCAGGTGGGCACGTCGGCGCGGGCAAACAGCTGGGCCCAGAGCTGCTTTTCGGTATTCACGTCCAATGCGCTGGAAAGATCATCGAAGACGTACAGCTCTGCGTCGCGCAGGAACATGCGGGCCGTGGCTGAGCGCTGAATTTGCCCGCCAGACAGCTTGACGCCTTTGGGGCCAACGGCCGTATCCAGGCCGTTTTCTAGCTGGGCCACATCCTCATGCAAAATGGCTGCTTCGATGGCCGAGGGAATATCAACGCATTCTTCCGGCAGGCCCAGCAGCAGATTTTGCCGCAGGGTGTCGCTAAACAGTCGCGGTACCTGCGCTGTGTACGCCGTGCGCGGCGGCACAAAAAATTCGGCTGGCTGGCTGATGGGCGCATCGTTCCAGTAAATCTCGCCGGAGTCGTGGGGCAGCAGGCCAAGCAGCGCCCGCAGCAGCGTGGTTTTACCCGCGCCGATGCGCCCGGTCACCACGGTGAGGGAACCTTGGTGCAGGCGTAGGTTAATGTCGCTGACGCCCCGCCCCGACTCCGGGTGGGTGTAGCTGAGGTTTTGTACGGAGAGGGTGTTGAGGTGGTCAACGGCCGTTTTGGCTACAAATGGCACCTCTGGCAGTTCCCCATGCAGGTACACCGGGCGGTGCCGCACCAGGTTGAGCGGATTTGCCCCTTGCAGCAGCCGCACCATGCGGCTCACGGCCACCGTGGCTTGCTTGTACCGCGCCAGCAAAAAGCCGAGGAAGCTGGCAAACCCGGTTGTGTTGCCCAGGTATGCCACAAACAGGTAAAAATCACCAACCGTGAAGGTGCCCGCCTGCAAGCTCCGCGCCGCCAGCAGCAAGATGATGGCCGTGCCGATGTTGCCCGAATTTTGAAAGACAGAACCCAGCACCTCGTTAAACAGCCGGTCTTTCAGCGCCGCTTGCCGCCGCTTTTCGTTGAGCGTGTCAAAGTAATCAATCACCCGGTCCTCGGCAGAGGCAACTTTAATTGCCTGCACCGCGCCAAACGATTCGGCAATGAAGCCGGTGACAATGCCGCTGCGCTTGCGCATCTCCTGCCGGTAGGCCTGGATGCGGCCTGTGGCGCTGTTGGTCACCAGGATAACCAGCACCATTGGCAGCAGGGCAATCAGGGCGATTTTGGCGTTGATGCTCATCATGATGGTCAGGGCAATGACGAGGAAAACGCCGTTGGCGGCCACATCGTTAATCCACAGCGCGAAAAACGGCAGTTCCCACACATCGCCCCGGAAGCGGCTGATCGCCTCGCCGGGCGCTTCGGGCAGGGAGCGTGCGCCGGGCCGTTCCATGATGCGGCCTAGCATGTTGTTGTGCATCAGAGCATGTGAGTGCAGCATAAACGGCCGATTCATCTTCACCATGCCGCGCCGCCCGCCCATGCGCCCGATGGCCACCACGATGAGTAGGGCAATCAGGGTAGGCAGGTTGAAAGCGGCCGTCGTCTCGTCGGTGAGCAGGTCAAAAAAGTAGCGGATCACCAGCGGCGGTCCCAACTGCCCGAGCACCAGCGTAATCAGCGATAGCAGGTTAAAAAAGTGCGGCCACGGCTTAAACCGAATCAGTGCCAGGACAAATTTCCAGGTTGGTGCGGCCGCAGGTGTTTGTTGAGTGGTCATGTTCCTCCTTGAATGTAATTGAGTAATTCTCTAGTTTTTCCTAAAAACTTGGCAAAGTCTGCCAAGCATGTACGAGCAGCAAACCTTTCTGCTCATTTAGAACCTTAAAAATGTGGGCCATCAGCACTTGAATCAGGGCTCAATCAACGCTTTTGAACCGGTGTGCTGCGGATTACCATGGGGCAAATGTGCAGTCACGGCTGCTTTTTTCCGAATTCGTGCCTCACAGAGAGTCAATTTAGAAAAATCAGCCGGCTGCAAGACCCGACGCAAGCGACCACTCGTTTTTTGGGGTGTCGGTCCCAATACCCCGTAGGTACCGGGGGTAAAACAGCCGCCATGATGGTTAACACGTTGCCCATCAGCAAAGCCAGTTGGGGCAAACGCCAGACTGTTACCATGGCATGAACGAACATACGATGCAGCCCCAGCATTTGCTTCGCTGCCAAAGGCACCTGCTCGACAGGCCAGCGGTCCAGATACAGGGCAAAAGGAATGAATGCCTTCAGCGATAGATTGGTGGCCACGACCAGCGGTGTGGTAAAGCGCGGGTCATAATAAACCCACACGTCTACGGTTTGGTGAGTCGCATCTACCTTTTGGTCAGAGCGCACGAGCGCTGTCCAATGATGGGCGGTGATGGTTAACCCTTCATGGACAAAGGTCACGATTTCATCGGGCGGGGTTGCCTCAATCTGTTTGCCATCGTAGACACGTGCCAACGGCCGAACAGGCGCACCGTATTCAGCTGGTCGTCCCTGGTTCTGTTCTCTTTGCGGCAGGAAGTTGCGTCGAAAAACACAGTTTGTCGCTTGCCGCACCACAAAGCGGGGCACGTTGGCTGCCTGCATCGCTTTGAGCTTAAAGCCACCATCAAAGATTGCGACCTCTGCTTTGCCTAGGGTGCGTTGGGCGTAGACAAACAGACGTTGTTTAAGCGCTTCCTCATCCGTGGCATCGGCTGGCGCTGGCAGCAATTTGTGCAGCAAGGGCAATCGTTGCTCCTCAATTTGTCCGACACGGACAACAACACCCAACACGACGCCGGGCAGCAACCGACCCGCTAGCTGATGAAAGCCGCGCAGCTGCCACTTTTGCAGCTTGGGCCGCCAGAAGGTCGTGATGTCATAAGCAACAGCTTGCCAGCCAGCAACGGTCCTTGGTTGCCAGTGCGTTTCTTTGGCAACCCACGCTTGCCAGCGTGATAACAGCTCATCGGCCGACCAAACACCATACCGGAGAGCCCGCCAACTCCGTCTGACGGCCGACGGCTTGAAACCAGTCAAATGCAACGCCGTATGAACCGCTCCCCGACTGGGCAGAAAGTGGCCTGTGAGCATGGCCCACATTAATTGTAAAAGTGCGAGGTTGGTGCCGGTTGGCACCGACTTTACCAAATGTTCAAGTACAAGTAAGATTTGTTGAGAAGCAGTGTCCATATGTCCAACCTTTATTAGTTTTTGGTCGAACTATATTGTGGACGAGATGCTGCTTCTTTTCACTCCTTACTTACGATAAAGTAGAGTAATTCGGTAATTGGGTAATTACTCAATTACAAATTACCGAATTACCTCTTCCAACCCCGTCCGCAGCAGTTCCGCAAAGTGGGAGTCCGGGTCGTGGGCCAGGTTGTCGTAGGTGTCGTGTTCCAGGATACGGCCGTTGCTCAGCACCATAATTTTGTCGGCTCGATGCACCGTGGTGAGCCGGTGGGCCACGATGATGCCAGTGCGGTTGTGCAACAGCTTATCCACGGCGCGCTCGATGAGCTGCTCCGTGGCTGGGTCCAGCCGGGACGACGCCTCATCCAGAATCACCAGGCCGGGGTTCTGCAAAAAGACGCGGGTGAAGGCCAGCAGCTGCGCTTCCCCGGCAGAGAGGCTGGCCCCTTCGGACTGCAATTCGGTGTCCAGGCCGTTTGGCAGCGTAGCGAACCAGTCACCCAGGCCCAAATCTTCCAGCACAGCCAGGATGCGCTCATCGGGGATGTCTGGATTGAAGAAGGTGAGGTTGTTGCGCACGGAAGCGCGGAACAGCTGTACCTCCTGGGTAACCATGCCTACTTTTTGCCGCAGGTGGCTCAGCGGTAGGTCTTGAATGTTGTGCGCATTCAGGCAGACGTCGCCGTCTGTTACCTCGTACAGGCGAAACAGCAGCCGAGTGATGGTGGTTTTGCCGCTGCCCGTGCGGCCCAGCAGCCCCAGCACTTCGCCCGGTTTCAGCTGGAAGTTGATGTTGCGCAGAATCAGCTCATCGTGGTAGGCAAAGTTGACCTGCGCAAAGGTGATGGCCAGCGGACCGTTGGGAAGGTACACTTGCCCCTGGTCGGCGATGCGGCTTGTTTCGCGGTAGAGCTGCTCTACGCGGTCGATGCCGGCGGCTGCCTGCTGCATGTTTTCGATCTGGTTGCTAATCTCGCGCAGCGGCTGGAAGATGGCGGCGGTGTAGCTAAAGATCAGGTAAACCGTGCCGATGGTCAGCGTACCAGCCCGGTAAAGGTAGTATCCCGTCAGTATGGCGATAAGCTGCCCGACGGTAAACAGGGCAATCCAGGAAATCATGATGATGATGCTTTTGTCAGCCCCTTCAATTTCCTGGTGCATGCGCGCCCGGCTAAAGATGGCCAGGCGGCGCATGACGTAGGGCACAGCCCCGCTGGCACGAATGTCTTCCGTGCCGCCCAACTGCTCCTCAATGAAGCCCATCAAATCGGCATTGGCTTCGCGGGCCGCTTTCCAGGCAGGTACGGCAACCTGGCGCAGCTTGCTCAGACCGACGAGGGAAACGGCCGTAAAAATTCCCAGCGCCAGCGTGATTCGCCAATCTTCCCACAGCAGCACGATGAGTACGCCAAAAATCAGCAGCATGTTGCCCACGATGCGGATGACAAACTGGGCAAAAAAGATGGCAATGTTGGCCACATCGCCGTCGATCCGCTCGATCATTTCGCCAGGGGTGTGCTCGTTGTGAAAGCGCATGTCCAGATGCAGGCAGTGGCGGGCCAGATCGGCGCGGAGCTGGTTGGTGGATTGCCAACCAACGTCTTCGCCGACGTAGGTGGCGGCCACGCCCACCAGTTGCAGCAGCAGCGAGGTGAGTAGGAAGACCACGCCGGCCCAGATGAGCGGCTGGGTGTTGGTACTGGAAACGGCCGTATCAATAAAGCGGCGAATAATTTGCGGGTTCACCAACTGTAGCGCCAGGGTCGCAAAAATTAGCCCGGCCAGCAGGTACACTTTGCGCCGCAGGGGATACAAATACTCCAACATCAAATCCCCGTAGCGACGGATAGGTAACTCCATGTTTCCTCCTTGAGTTAGTGGATAGTGGTTGGTGGTTAGTGGCTTGCTATTTTCAAGACGACAAACGACCAGTAACTAGCGACCAGCAACCAGCCACTATCTACCAGCAACCAAATCTTATTCAATTGTTAGCAAAAAGTTGCGGATGACGAGAACGGCCCTCGGCCTTTAGCGGCCAGTGGCTGGCTCAACCAACCGATGATTACCAGATACGGTAATCCCAGTAGGGAGCAGCTGCACGATTTTGTGGGGAGCTTTGTAACAGAAACATCATGGGAGAATCTCCTTCGTGACGCCAACCCTTTGACGCCAGCACTGTTACAGGCTAACCATTGTGGCTAGCCAAAAAACGCACGAAATGCCAGTCTACCATAGCCTACAGAAGCTGCCAAACGCAATTTTGAGTGGTGGAAGAGGGAACACGAATGGCACGAATAAACGAATGAGTTCTACTTTGATAAACGAAGCGGTGGATAAAACCCCGGTAAAATGATCACTGCTGTTAGTCGCTAGAAGGCAACCTGCTTAGCTACCTTATCAGCCAGGCGTGGGATGTGGGCTGCATGACTGACTGGCTAGGATAAGGTGCCACCTGCTACAAGCGGCAGATAAAGGGCACGCGGCGCGGGCTGGTGCGCCTCTCGCTGGACCATGTCTTTGCCTCGGATGAGCTGGCGGTGCAAAGCTACGCCTATGGCCAGCCCGGCGGTTCCGACCATGTGCCGATCATCGTGGATTTTTTAGTTGTGCCTTAGGCGATTTTGTGGTCGGGAAAGAAGTGGCCCGGTGAGACGCTGTCCATAGCTCAGTTGGAAGACCTGCTCACAGCAAGGGGACTACTAATCTGAACGGAGTGAAAAATCCCTCCGAACCCATTCTTGCCCATCATATTCCCAAAGATCATTGAGGTCCTGACCATCCCATTCCCCCCCAAATAGAACGGTAACACCGCGCGCTTCATCAAAAGCCATTGCTGACCATGCGCGAGGCGGTGGATTCATTTCTAGTTCAATCTCCTCCCAACGCTTCCCATCGTATTCCCAAGTTCTGCATACACTATCTCCTCTTGCCAATCCATACAGAACAACAACCTGTCGGTGGCTATCATAAACCATGTTGAATGCCCCAGCTAAGGGGGGCAGATTGCCCTCAACGTCATCCTTGCCGTAAACGAGTGTCCAGGTTTGGCCATCAAACTCAAATGTCCAGGGCCACTGAATTTGAAAGACCACCACCTCACGGTGGCTGTCATATACTATCTGTGGAACAAAAAACGGATCTTGTCCCGCTTCTCCATAAGGAAATATCTCATCTCCTTCAAACCACGTTTTTCCATCAAAGTGCCAAGTCATATAAAAACTTGTATCGCACTTCCGCCAGCATTGATAGGGCGTAATCACATGACCCGTCTTGGGATAATAAACCGCACTTTCTGGCATTAAAGGAACCTCTGCGTTAATCTGCTGCCAATCCTGACCATCGAACTGCCACGGGTTTGGAAAATCATTTTCCGATCCAAAAGCAATCACCTTTTCTTCAGCAGCATTGTATGTCATTGCAAAAATGCTTCTCGATTCAGGAGAATGGTTCGTTTCTATTTGTGTCCATGCAATGCCGTCATATTCCCAAGTATCAGTAAGATGATTGAAGAGACGATCTTCCTGAGAGACGGTTTGCCTCCCCCCAAGAAGAACAATCCTCTGACGTTGGGGATCATACACCATCGCATGACCAGACCGTGGAGGGGGTATATCTAGAAAAAAAGCTGAATCTAGCGTCAGCTCTTCTGTCAGTGTAATCTCTGGCGTGTTTGTCGGTTCAACATGCAGGGTTGTCGTCGGTTCAGCATCTACGATGAATAAACTTGAGTTATCTTCTTGAATTTGTGCCGTTTGCGATTCTTGACAACCAGGCTGAATTAAGGTTGCTAGCAAAACAAACCATTTCACGAGGGTTTTGGAAGACGATTTACTGATTTTCATTAGTTCATCGACTCTGGTTTTTCTTGCGATTCGCCTTTGCCAATCTCTTTCAATTCCCAAATCCAGCAAATACGGCCGTCATCCACCCATTCAATTTCCCAACCAGTGTCACCAAAGGTGCGGCGCAGGCCGCGCAGGAGCATTTGCAGCCGCTGGGCGTGCGGCGGCAGGCTGTCGTCCGGGCGCAGCCAGCGGCCGAGTTGGGGCAGGTCTAGCTGGCCATCAGGTAAGATGATTTGGTCGGTGGCGACGTTGGGGTGGGTAACGGCCGTTCCTACCAATTGGCTTTTGGGCAGAGTGATCAACAGCAGGTCGCGACGGCCGTCTTGCGCCGACCAGCCTTCGCATAACGAGTCAGTCAGCTGGTCCGTGTCGTCCAGCCGGATGGGTTGGGAGGTGGGGCCGAAGTGGGTGAGGTGTAACGGCCGTACCACCATTTCAGCCTCTAGCTGGGGAAAGCGGGCCAGGTTGAAGAGTAAATCATGGAGGGCATTGGGAGAAACGGCCGTTACCAAACCATCATTTTCGGCAATGACCCCCTCTTCCAGCGCCAGTTCGTAAAAGTTGTGCAGCACAATGCCGCCCGCCGGGACGGGCAGGTTGGCGTTGGCGGCGCGGTCCAGCAAAATGCCCGGTTCCGCCACATCCCGCTTGGCGGCTCGTTTAGACCCCAACCACGCAAAAAAATATCTCACAAACCCTCCGAATTTTTTGGCCACAGAGGGCACAGAGATTTTAGAGGTTTTTCTCCTTTTCCTCTGAACCCTCTGTGGCAAATTTTCTTATTGTACCGGCGTGCAGGTGACTTCGGCGAGGGCATCGCCGGTGAAGAGCGGCGCGGTGTAGAGTGCGTAGTCGCCGTCCGGCTCGTTTTCATCGCGCACGAAGGGGCAGGTGAAGCTGAGCGTCACTTCGCTGCCGGAGATCACCTGGTTGAGCAGGGCATCGTTGAAGGTGCAGGCCGTGCCCACGCCCA
Source organism: Ardenticatenaceae bacterium (assembly GCA_020634435.1). Taxonomy (GTDB): domain Bacteria; phylum Chloroflexota; class Anaerolineae; order Promineifilales; family Promineifilaceae; genus Leptofilum. Next base: position 61,850 of record JACKBS010000011.1, read on the forward strand.
GCACGGCGCTGGTTTCGCACAGACGCATGACCTGGGCCACATTGCTAGCTAGCGAACAGCTCAACTGGACCGTGCTGCCGGGCGTGCAGCGCAGCGCGGGTTCATCTTCGGCCGTGGGTTCAGGCAGATTGGGGAGGGGAACGGCCGTAAAACCACAATTTCGCCTCGGTCCCTGCTCGCTGCTGGCGCATGGCTGCGTTACAAAGCTGCCTGTTGCCGGGATGGTCACATTTTCTGTACCGCTGTTGGCCACGTCCCAATCCTCCACAAATTCACATTTAGGGCGGCTGATGGGCAGGCCGTTGCTGTTGCGCAGGCCACTGGGCTCAAAAACGGGATTGCCTGCCTCGTCCAGCACCGGGTAGCCCTCGCACAAAAATTGCTCCGTATTGAAGCGGAAACTGAGCGGTAGTTCTGTGGTTTCGCCCTCAAATTCGATGTCAGTGATGTCGATCCACTGGCAGTCCAGCCCCGCGCCGTACTCATCCACCCAACCCGCCTGGATGCCCTGGTTGGTACAGCTGTACGCATGGGTCAGCGGCGACAGCTCATTGTTGCTGAAGCGGCTGGTGCTTTCCACGCAAAACGCCTGCTTGCTGGGCTGGCTGGTTGTGCCGAGTTGGAATTCGCCGTAATTTTGGAAGTGAAAATGGGCGTGGCAGCTGTTGTACTCAAACATGTTGGTCAGCGGATTTTCGGCGATGATCGGGCCGATGTCCAGCGCGGCCGCGCCGAGGTTGTGGGCCGTGGCGTCAAACTGGAGCAGCCGCCGCCAGCCGGTGCCATTGACACAGCCTTCGGCCAGGGCGCAAGAATTTGCCGGGAAGTAGCGGTAAATGATGCGGGTGTTTTGCAAATCTTCGCTGACCACTTTCAGGTCAGGGGCATCGGCGGCAATCACTTCGCCGACGCGCACCTGGTCGGCCAGATCGGTATCCCAGGGTAGGCGCGTGAAGCGAACGGCCGTTTCAACTGTGCCTATCGCGGCATTCAACGCCTGAGTACAGGAGAGCGTCGGCAGCGTGGTGCGATGGCAACCCGCCGCGCCGCCGCTGTCGGCGGTGCAGCTGTAGTCGTAAAAAATGTCGGCATTTTCTGAATCATAGCTGTTGGGCGGGAAGCCGCCTTCGTTGAGGCAGGCGTTACCCGTGCGCTGGAGCAGCTGCGTGGGGTCCGGCGGCAGGATGAACGGCTCGTCCCACACGCCGCCGATTTCCGCCAGGGCTGGTTCGGCCGTGGCGGGCGAATCGACGCTTGTGAGCAGCGTGCTGCTAAACGTGTAGGGGATAAGGATCAAATCGTGGTTGCCGATCGTCTGCCGTTGCGGTTCGCCAGTCAGCTCGATGTGCCACAACGATTGCGGCGGCAGGGGGAGTTGGCCTTTGTTGGCGTAAAAAAACGGCCGAAAATGCAGCCGGTTGTAGGTGAGGGCCACCTGCCGTTGGGCCAGCTCAATCCAAAACGCATCCGACTCGGTGGCGATGGCTTCAGCCACGGCGTCACGCATCGCTTCGGGATACTCATCGAGCAAAATGCCCACCTGGCTGTCCATCGTCAGGCTCACCAATGCGCCTTCTGCGCCGTCGATGGGCGAGGGAATGATGCTGCTGGCCGCGTCGCCCGTTTCTTCGGCGATGGCGGGGGTGCTGGTGGGCAGAGTTGTGGCCACGGCGGGTGGCGGGAGCGGGGTGTTGTCAGTGGCAACGGCCGTTTCTTCGGGAACGGCCGTACGCGTCGGGTTGCTGTCGCTGGTTGCCTCTTCGGGCGGCTCCTGGCCGCAGCTCACGGCGAGCGTAATAAAAAGGAGAAGGAAACCGGTGGCAGGGCGCATCCATTTTTTCATGGGCCTGATTTTACCCAGGGTGCGTACGCGATTCAAAGCGGGCAGTGCATCCTCATGGTTTGTTCAGCAGTTTTTCCTTTTGTGTGCAGGCTGTACGAACGACTTGCCAGGCAAAGTAAATAACTCACGCAAAGACGCCAAGGCGGAAAGGAGAAACTTAGCGTCTTTGCGACGTGGCGTGAAATTTAATGACAACTTGTTGATAGGACCCTGTATGAAGTTCACATTGCTCGATTCGTTGCTACAATCAAACAGAGTTTGTTTGAGAGAAGGAAACGTTATGGGCAAAACGGCCGTCTGGATTTTGGGCGATCAGCTGTTGGAAAATCATCCGGCTTTGCAGGCGGCGGAGGCGGAGGGTGGCAAAGAAAATGTGCGGGTGCTGCTGGTGCAGAGTGCGGCGCGCACGCGCAAGCAACCGTACCATCGGCGCAAATTGGTGCTGCTGTTCAGTGCCATGCGCCATTATGCCGAATCGCTGCGGGCGCGTGGCTACGCGGTGGATTATGTGCAATCGGCCACATTCACTGCCGGACTGCGCCAGTTTGTAAAAGCGCATCAGCCGGAGCGGTTGTTTACGATGGCCGCCAGTGAGTGGAACGGCCGTTCCTTCCAGCAGCACCAGCTGACCAAAATTGTGGGCATTCCTGTCACCTTGCTGCCCAACACCCAATTTTTAGTCGGTCAGTTTGATCCGTACCCCAGCCACACGCCCGACAAAAATGTGATCATGGAGTATTTCTATCGAGAGATGCGCCGCCATTTTGATGTGTTGATGAACGGCCGTACGCCAGCTGGTGGTGACTGGAATTACGACAAAGAAAATCGCCAGCCGCTGCCCAATGACATCGCGCTGCCCGATGAGCCTCGTTTTCAGCCGGACAGCATCACCCAGGCGGTGATTGACGAGGTGGAGGCGGCGGGGCACGGCGTTGGCTCCTTGGCCGGGTTTGATCTGGCGGTGACGCGGGAGCAAGCGCTGGCAGCGTTTGACGATTTTTTGCAGCATCGGCTGCCCGACTTTGGCGCGTATGAAGATGCGATGACGGAGCGGCACCAGACACTTTTTCACTCGGTGCTGTCACCTTACCTGAATTTGGGGCTGCTGGAGCCAATGGAACTGATCCAGGGGGTAGAGTTGGCATACGCGGCAGGCAACGCACCCATCAATTCCGTGGAAGGGTTTGTGCGGCAGATTTTGGGCTGGCGCGAGTACATTTACTGGCAATATTGGCAGCAGATGCCGGGGATTATGGAAAAGAACAGCTGGGATGCGAAACGGCCGTTGCCCACCTTCTTCTGGGACGCGCAAACCGATCTGAACTGCATCCACCATGTCATCGAGCGGGCCATTAGCACAGGCTACAACCACCACATTGAGCGGCTGATGGTGCTGTGCAACTTTTGCCTGCTGGCGGGCATCGAGCCGATGGCGGTGAACAATTGGTTCCTGGCCCACTACATAGACGCGTACGACTGGGTGATGCTGCCCAACGTTCTCGGCATGGGCCTCAACGCCGATGGCGGCGTGACGGCGACAAAGCCGTACATTGCCTCGGCCAACTACATCCACAAAATGGGCGATTACTGCGGCGGCTGTCGCTTCAACCACAGGCAGCGCCACGGTGCAGACGCCTGCCCGTTTAACTTTCTCTACTGGAACTTCCTGCTCCAGCACGAGGAAACCTTACGCGCCAACCCGCGCCTGGGGCCAAACGTGTTGGGTTTGCGCTATTTGGATGATGAAGAGAGAACGGCCGTACGCCACCAGGCCCAACAATTTCTTGATAGTTTGGAACGACCTACCCCCACCTAGCCTCCCCCTGAAAGGGCTGAGGGGAGGACACCTTTTCAGGTAATTCTAGGGTCGGGTAGAAATTGTAAATTGATAAAATGGTTATGTCTCAGCACAAATTCAAAGAAGAATTGAATCCCCTCTTTGAACAGGCTCCAATGGCGACGTTTGGTGCCATCTTCATGGCGTTGCATAGGTTGCGTACGCTCCTGGGCCGCCGCAACACTGCCCAAAGCAAGCGACCAAGCATAGGCAACCACCAGCAAAACAAGCAGACGACCCATGTGGTCTGGATGACTGATACGACTGTCGGACCACTGCCAGCCACCACTTTTCAGGTCGCGAAAGCTTTGTTCCTGCCAATTTCGGTTCGCATACTCGAAACCAGTCAGCGTGGTGTCGTTGGTTACCAGCGCCCACGGCTGGTCATAGCCAGCACGCCAAATAGCATGAGCCGTTGCGGGCAACCGACCTCGCTGCTTGAAGACAAGCCCAGCAACCGACCACTGTTCACCAGCTTGCACCATGTGGGCAATGGCCAAATCGCCTTCATCGGTACATACCTTTGTCATGCTGGTCACGCGGAACAGATAGTACCATCCCAGGTTAGCCACAGCCTGACACAAATCAGGCGAGGTTCCAATGCCCCGGTCGGCCAGCACGACCACCTCTCTGTTTGTGGCGATACCCTTCTGGACCGCTTGCAACAAGGTTGTGATCAGGCCCACTTGCCCCTCGGCTGGATATTGCTCATGATTGTTAGCCAGGTAACAACGCCACGCCAAGGGAATACACCGACCCTCCCAAGCGACGCCCACAACCATGACTGCCAGGCGGTCTTGCAACTTCGTTTCATCGACCAGCAGATAAAGCTTCCCCGGCGGCAATTGACTAACAATCCAGGCAGTCCATTGCGCGAAGAAGGCGTGCAGCGGAAACAGCGCATTGTCCAGAAAACGTCGCAAGCGTCGGGCGCAGCTCTCAATTTTCTCACCTGTCGCTACCTGGCGGGCAATCTGCTGCTGTTGGCAACTTTCTGCACGCATGATGCCGATAGTAAACAAGCCGACATTTTCAACTTGCCAGCTATTGAGACAAGGCAAATGGCTGGCAATTGTTTGAATCCATTGATAAAGTACGGGATAGCTCATTTTGGACTCCTTCTGACGTTTTAGAAGACATCAGAATTGTCCTCGATGAGCTATTCTTTTTCCAACTCCCAAACATGTCCTCCCCTCAGCCCTGAAAGGGGGAGGAACCAAACTCCCTCTCCCTCTCAGGAAGAGGTCTGGGGTGAGGGTTTTACAGTTGGTCTTGCAGGTAGCTCAAGAGCTGGTCGATGTTGACGCGATCCTGCGCGGTGGTGTCGCGGTGGCGGACGGTGACGGTGTTGTCTTCTAGCGTGTCAAAGTCCACAGTGATGCAAAATGGCGTACCGATTTCGTCCTGGTAGTAGTACCGCTTGCCAATGTTGCCTCGGTCGTCCCAGGTGGTGGTGTGGTGCGGCGCGATCAGTTCGTAGACGGCCTGGGCTTTTTGCACCAGTTCCGGTTTATTGCGCAGGAGGGGGAATACGGCCGTTTTATACGGTGCCAACTCCGGCTTAAAGCGTAACACAGTGCGGTTGTTCTCTGCATCGTACCAGTACGCATCACACAGCAGCATCAAAAAGAGGCGGTTGATGCCCACCGCTGGCTCGATGACGTGGGGCACAAACGTCTTGCCGCTGAATGGGTCGGTGTACGTGAGTTTGGCCCCGGAATGCTCGATGTGCTGCTGCAAATCGTAATCGGTGCGGTAGGCCACGCCCCACAACTCCTTGAAGCCAAAGGGAAAGCGGTAATCCAGATCGTACGTCTCGCGGCTGTAATGGCTGCGCTCCTTGTCCGAATGCCGCCGCCAGCGTAGATTTTCCTCGCGCACGCCCAGCGTGTTGGCCACAAAATCCCACATACGGTTCTGCCAATCCTGGAATAACTCTTGCCAATCGGTCTGCTCTGGATCGAAGAAATACTCAATCTCCGCTTGTTCAAATTCCAGCGTGCGGAAGACAAACTGCCCGGTGGTGATTTCGTTGCGGAAGCTCTTGCCAATCTGGCCAATGCCAAACGGTAGCTTGACCCGCGAAGAATCCAGCACCTGGCGGAAGTTGGTAAAGATGCCCTGGGCCGTTTCGCCCCGCAGATACACTTTCGATTTTTCACCTTCGATGGCGCCAACGGCCGTTTCAAACAAGATGTTAAACGCTTTTGGCTCGGTTACCGGATTACCGTCTGGGCTGAGAATCTTGTGTTCGGCGATGAATGCGCCCATTTGGGCCACATCCAGCTCTTCCACGATGAGTTGTGGCGGATTGGACTGTTTGGCCAGCCATTGTTCAATTAGATGATCGGCGCGGTAACGTTTGTGCGTGATTTTGTCTTCCACCAGCGGATCGGTGAAGGAAGCGACGTGCCCGGAGGCCACCCAGGTTTGTGGATGCAACAAGATTTGTGTATCCAGACCCACCATGTCGGCCTTTTTGCGGATTAGCTCCTGCCACCATTTGTCTTTGATGTTGCGCAGCAGCTCGGTGCCCAGCGGGCCATAATCATAGGAGCTGGCCAGGCCGCCGTAAATTTCGGAGGTTTGGTAGACAAAACCCCGCCGCTTTGCCAGCGAGGTGATCGTTTCAAGCGTCAATTCAGTCATCGTTTTCCTCTCTTGTAGCCGCGCATTCTTTGCGCGAATTTCCGCGGTAAGAAACCGCGGCTACTGTATAAATAAAAAGAGTCCCTGCAACACAATATCTGTGTTGCAGGGACGGCTTTTTCAAGTCGCGGTTCCACCCTGCTTCCGCTGAGGTTTGGTCAGCGGCACTTTCTTGGATTTGCAGCTCCCGCTTGCCAAAGGCGTTCATCGCTGCGATTAGAGGTCACAGAGATTTAAGAGAAATTCTCTTTTCCCTCTGTGTTCTCTGTGGCCAAATTATTCTTAGGGTAATTTTACGGGGTGGCGGTTAGCTGTCAAGGGTGTCGGAGGGTTGGGGCAGGCGGTGTTCTTCCAGATACGGCCGTATCGTAATAATCTCGCCCGCTGCCAGCCGCTGCTGGGTTTGCTGCCAGAAAGTCACGTCGAGCAAATCGCTGTGGTGTTTGAGGAAGGTGGGCTTAACGCTGTTGGGCAGCCCCATGAAGCGCAAAAACTCCTCTGGGAAGACATCGTTCTGGTCGATGTGGAACCACGGTTCGGCCGACAGCTCATCTTCGTAGGAAAGGGATTGGGGGAATTTGCGGAAGTTGCACTCGGTTAACGGCCGTAATTCATCATAGTCGTAAAATACAATGCGCTCGTGACGCGTCACGCCAAAATTTTTCAGCAGCATGTCCCCGGCAAAAATGTTTGTTACCGCCAAATCTTTAATCGTCTGTCCGTAATCAATGATGGCCCGGTTCGCTGCTGCCTCATCGGCTTCCTGGAGAAAAATGTCCAGCGGTGTGACCTGGCGCTCGATGTAGGCATGGCCCACCACAACCATCTCGCCAGCGACCTGTACCGTATTGGCGGCGATGTCCAACAGTTCAGTCAGGAGTTCTTCGGTAAACCGGCCGCGTTTGAACTGCAAAAACTCAAACGATTGGGCATCTATCAGTCGCCCTGCGCGGTCGTGACGGAACACCATCTCGTAATTTTTGATGACGTCCTGGCGGGTGGTCTTTTTTGGCGGGGCAAAGCGGTCGCGGATGAGCTTAATCACCAGGTCAAAATCGGGTAGGCTAAACACCATCATCACCATGCCGCGCTGGCCCGGTGCGATCTCAAACTGGGCGCTGGATTGCTTGAGGTGGTTCAGCAGATCGCGATACAGCTCGGTTTTGCCGTGTTTGTTGTAGCCCAGCGAGATGTAAATTTCGGCAACGCGCTTGCGGGGGAGTATGGAGCGAATAAACTGGACGAGGTCAGACGGCCGTTCCACCATCACGTGGAAGTAGGCGCGGGCAAAGCTAAACAGAATGCTTACGCTGCTTTCGTCCAGCAGCACCGCATCCACAAAGACGCCGCGCTGCCCTTGCAGCAGCACCAGCGACAGTGGCACCAATCCTTGCGGCGTGTACATGCGCCCAATCAAATACGCGCCTTTACCGCGATAAAACAGCGCATTGACCACATCGATCCGGTTGACTGTAGTTTTTTGACTACCCAAAAAGCAAGCGAGGCGACTGGTAATCTGGCGGCAATCGTCATCAAAGTTGGCAAAAGCGACGTTGAGGCCGCAGGCCAGCAAAATTTGCGGAATAGTCTCGGCCAGCGTGTCGTTGAGATAGTAAGTGGTGTACAGCGATTTGGGATCGGTGAGCGGTGGCAAGTCAAAATCGGGATCAACAAACTCGATTTGGGGGTCCACGCCCACAGTGGTGAAGATGCGACGGGTAATGGAGTTAAAAAAGGTTTCGGCCAATTCCCACTCGGCAGCTTCGGCAATCAGGCCGGAATAGACGGCTTTCATGCTCGCCCAGACCATCTTGTTATGCTGCCGGTCGCCCAGCAAATCCTGCACCGCAATTACCACGCGATCCACAATCAGGCGGTACAGGTTGAGCCGCTCCAGGGCATCGGCGCGCTGGCCGTGCCAATCTTTGGCTTCAAAGCGTTGTTGGGCCAGGCAGGTGATTTCCTGAAAGCGACGGCAGTAGCGGGCGAAGCCGTCATCAATTTGCCGGGCCGCTAGATTGGCCAGACGACTATCGGTTAAACGTGGAGATGGGGGAGTGGGTGGCATGATGGCATTTTAAAAGCAACCACCGGTTGGGGACAAGTGCCAAAAATCACCCTTAGCCTGGGGCTTAAGCCCCAGGCTAAGTACGGTTTTTCTTTAGCCCAAACATCCTTTTTAATCGTTCCCGCCCCTTGGCAATATCCAAACTGCGGGCACGCCAGGTGCCCACGATGCCGTAGGGCAAAAAGAGCACGATGGCCACATAAATTGCGCCCAACAGAAAATTGGCTGCATCACCAAACCAGCGGTCTAAGAAGAACTCCAACAGGCGGAAAACGGCCGCTCCCACCACCGCTCCGCTCAACGTGCCCACGCCGCCAATCAAAATGATGAGCAGCGCCGAGACGGTCCAGCCCAGGCTGGCCACGTTAGGGCTGACAATGGGTTGGTGAATGGTGTGGAAGAATCCGGCGAGAACGGCCGTTAATGAAGCCACCACCAGCGCCACCAGCTTAAACAAAAAGGTGTTGTAGCCTAGCATCAGCGCCCGCCCTTCATTCTCACGAATGGCAATGCAGACGCGCCCCGTTGGTGAATCCACAAAGCGGCGGTAGATCAGGTAAACCACAAACGTGGTCGCCAACGTTAACAAGTAAAGCTGGAAGCGCGCCGTGTTGCTGTTAAGCCACTCCGGGGCAATCACCCCCTGTAGGCCCACATCGGCCCCGGTCCATTCGGCCATTTCGGTGGACTGCACCACGATGTGAAACACGGATGCCAGACCCAGCGTCACTAAAGCAAAGGTGATGCCTTTCACACGCGGCAGCACCACGCCAAACAGCAGCGCCTGCACCACAGCAACAACAATCAGGCCCAGCAAAGTTTGCCCCACGCCCCAGCCAAAATTCTTGAAGGCAATGCCGGTGAAATAGGCACCAGCGGCAAAAAACATGGCGTGGCCAAAGGATAGCAAGCCAGTCACGCCCAGAATCAGATCGTAACTAAGGGCGTAAATGGCCAGAATAAATACTTCAATCAGCAGTCCCTGCATAAATTTGGCGTTGCCTGCCTCGTTGGCCAGCACATCGCCAATGGATTGACCTTCGCTAAGCGCCAGCAGGAAGGGAAAGGCGAGGAGCAAGACAAAAAGGATCAGTAATCCCCGGTTGGCGGAAAACCATCCGGCTAGGCTTGTTTTTTCAGCGGTGCGGTTTGCCAGAGTAGATTGCATTCAAATTCTCCGCAAGAGTGAGTCAGATTGGTCCATTCTGCCAGAATGGACCAATCTAGCCACAGATTTATTCATTTCGCCCAAACAGGCCGTGCGGCAAGATGAGCAGGATGATCACCATCAGCAGTACGGTGGAGGCAGGTACCAGCGGTGGTGATGGCTTAAACGGTTCGGCCAAAAAGGGCAGGTTGATGCCAATTTGGCCGTATTTGATGATGAACTGCTGCAACAGCCCCACCAAAATCGCCCCAGCCGCCGCGCCGGGGAAACTGGTTAGACCGCCAATGGCCAGGGCGATGAGCGCCAGGAGCAGCAGCCGCGTGCCCATGTCGGTGGAAAGGCCGATAGAGGGGGCGGCCAGTACGCCGCCCAACGTTGCCAACGCCACCCCTAGGGCGAACACGAAGGTGAACACCTGGCGCACGTTGATGCCTAGTGCTTCCACCATTTCGCTGTCCTGCACGCCAGCGCGAATGATCATGCCGATACGGGTGCGTTGCAAAATGAGCCAGACGAGGGCCAGCACAATCAGCCCAACCAGGATGATGAACACTTCGTTGTAGGTGCGAATACGGCCGTTAAACAAAAGAATCGTTGAGCAGTGATGGGCGATCAAATCGCCAAAGGTGGTGGCCGGGCAGCCATCGCCGCTGCCATCGAACAGCGCTGCCTTAGGCATGGTAAATTCGGGCCGTCCCCAAATGGCGCGCACCACCTCAATGACGATGAAGCTCAGCCCCAGGGTGATCATTAGCTGGTAGATGGGACGGTCGTATAACGGCCGTATCAACGCCACCTCAATCAACCCGCCAATCACAAAGCCTAACCCGGTAGCTACAGCCATCGCCACAAAAAAGCGTGCCGTGGTGCTAATCTCCAGCAAAAAGTTGGTGATGTTGGAGTTGATAAAAAATGTCACCAGACCAAGCACCGTCAAAACGGCCGCTGTAATCCAGGTGCCGCGCGAAATGTGGTTACTCAGCGTACCCGCCTGCTGCCGGGCTCCAAATCCCGCGATGGCCAGCCCCAGCAGCGACCCGCCTAACAGCGTGCCAATCAGCCCCAGCGGCCAGCCTGCCGTTGGCGGCACAGTCGCCAGAATCAGATTCCCCTGGCTCAGCGCCAGGGAGTAGGTGATGGGGCTTTCGGCGTACACATCCGGGTTCCAAATAGCCAACGGAAAACGTGCGTAAGCGATCCACAGCAGACCAGCACCCAAAATAAGCGCCAGCCAGGGCCAAATTCGCGTCTGCTTTTGCAAAAATGGCACCTTTTGCACCCAGACGCGCCACACGGGCAGCAGCACAAAGCCCACAACGGTCAGCAGTAGGGGAGAGAGCACGTCCACAAACGTGTCGGGGCGCACAAACACGGTCCAGCCAACATAGGCGCCCACCATAAACATCTCGCCGTGGGCCAGGTTCAGCACATCCATCAAGCCCAAAATCAAGGACAATCCGGCAGCTACCAGAAAAGTGATCATGCCTACGCTCAACCCGCGCAAAATGGTGATGACCCAATCTTCGGTGTCCATGCCTTGAACGGCCGTAAAAAACAAAAATGCCAATACCGCCAGCGTAATCAACCGCGTTCGGTTTGTCTTTAATGTGCCCAGTACATCCATGTTTTCTCCGTAATCCCTAATCCGTAATCGGTGAACGGTAATTGGTAATTGGTAATCGGTGATCGGCTAACAACGACTTACCCATTCACCTCGTCACCTTGCATCCCTACGCTGCGCCCAAATACCGGTGAATCGTCGCCTTGTCCTGCACCAGGTCGCTCATCAAGCCATTTTTCACCGACTGGCCTTCTTCAATAATCACATACCGCTGCGCCAGCTTGCTGGCCACCACAAAATTCTGCTCCACCAACAGCACCGTAGACTGCGCCGACAGCTGCTGAATGGCGGCCATCATCTGCTCAATAATCACCGGAGCCAACCCTTCGCTGGGCTCGTCGATGAGCAGCAGTTCGTTGTCCGGCACCAGGGCGCGGGCCACCGCCAGCATCTGCTGTTGGCCCCCGGAAAGATTGGTGCCGGGCAGCTTAATCAGCCGCTTTAGATCGGGAAATAGCTCAAAAATGAACTGTTCTTTACGCTCAAAATCACCCTTCTGCCGCTCGGCAATGCGCAAATTTTCTAGCACACTCAAATCCCGAAAAATGGCGCGATGTTCGGGCACAAAGCCAATGCCCATGGCGGCAATGTCATAGCTGCGCCGTCCTTGAATGGGCTGGTCCTTAAACAAAACAGAGCCTTCGCGAGGTGGTGTCAGGCCCAGGATCGATTTGAGGGTGGTGGTTTTGCCCGCGCCGTTACGGCCCAAAAGAGCGGTAATGCTGCCTTTGGGCACCGTCAGCGATACACCTTCCAGAATATGGAACTGACCGATGAAGGTGTGAATGTTGGAGACTTCTAAAAGGTTTTCCATCAATGATTCCAGGTTGATAATTACTCAGTTACCCAACTACAAAATGAATCGAACTGACAATTGTCATGCCCGTCTGCACGAGCATGACGTGAAAAATTAGGTGGAGGATACGGCCGTATCCTCGTACAAATGACCCAAATACGCCGTCTGCACCGTTTCGTTGGCCGAAATTTCCGCCGGGGTGCCTTCGGCCAGCACCGCACCGTGGTGCATCACCGTGATTTTGTCCGAGACGCTCATCACCACATTCATGTTGTGCTCCACCAGCATTACGGTTTTGTGCCCTGCCTCTTGAATGCTTTGGATGAGCGCCATCAGCTCTGGCACCTGCTCCGAGGCCATCCCTGCGGTTGGTTCATCCAGTAACAAAATCTCTGGGTCTGGGGCCAAAATCATGCCCAGTTCCAGTTTGCGCTGCGCCCCGTGGGGCAAGGTGCGTGCAGGCAGCAGCGCTTCATTTGTCAACCCCACCTGCTCAATCACTTCCCAGGCCCGCACCTCATATTTGGGAAAGGCGCGGTAGGAGCGGAACAGGCGGAAGCTGTCTTTGCCCAATGCCTGGGCGGCCAAACGAATATTCTCCAACACGGTCAAATTGGGGAAGATGTTGGTGATTTGGAAAGAACGGCCGATTCCCAAATGGGCTGTTTTGTGTAGCGGTAGGTTGGTAATGTCCTTCCCGCGTAGTATCACACGCCCGCTGGTTGGCGGAATGTTGCCGCTGAGCAGATTGAAAAACGTCGTTTTTCCCGCGCCGTTTGGTCCAATGATCGAGTGCAGCGATCCTGCTTTCACTTGCAGGCTCACATCCTCCACCGCCACCAACGCGCCAAACTCACGGCGCAGGTTTTTGGTTTCTAGAATGATTTCGTTTGGCATCTTTTCTTCCTAAAAAGAATGACAAGGTGATAAGGTGAGGGGGTGACAAGGTGATTTCGTCACCTTGTCACCAGCGTTCGCAGAACGCGGTCACCTTGTCATCTGTTTATTATTCGCCGCTCAGGCTGCCCACGGGCAGATCACCACAGCGGTCTACCAACTCTTCTGGCAGCAGACACGGAACGTCTGGCCGGTTGGTCTCTACGAGTTCGTAATACTTGAATTCCGGATCGGTCACGTTCAGGAGGGTCACGATGTACATATCCTGGATAGCCACATGATCTTCCGGACGGATGTAGATAGTGCCCTTCGGCCCTTCAAATTCCATTCCTTCCATCGCGCCGATGAGCGCAGCAGAGCTGGTGTCACCACCAGTCGCCTTCAAGGCGGTTACGGCCATGATGGCGGCGTTAGCGGCATCAGCATCGAATAGATCGGGGAAGGTGCCAAAGCGAGCCTGGGTCTGCTCAACTAGCCAGTCGTTGATTTCGTTGTCGGGCAAGGTGTAGTGGTACAGGATACCGCTGGTGGAGCCCACCGCGTTAGCAAAGAAAGCGGGCATGACTACGTTGTCTACAAAGCCAGCAGCCAACGGAATTTCATCCGCCGCGCCAGAGTCGATGTAGGCCTGGTAAAGCGGCACAAAGCCACCGCCAGCCCAGGTTACCAGGAACGCCTGTGCGCCACTGTCTACTGCGCCCAATACCTGGTCCATATAGGGGGTAAAGTCGGTGGTGTCGGCTGGGGCAAAGATGTCATCAACGACAAATTCGCCGCCATACAGCGTACAGGCATCGCGGAAGGCTTGCGCGCCACCGTAACCAAAGGAGTAGTCAGGAGCAATCTGTACAAAGCTGTCATACTGGGTGGTGAGGTATTTGCAGATGTTTACCGCGTCCTGGTAATTGTTACGGCTGGTGCGGAAAGTGTATTCGTTAAAGGTTGCGCCAGTCAGATCATTGGCGGCGGCGGGGGCAGCAATGAGAACCACATCGTTTTCACGAGCCAGCTCTTGCAGCGTAGCCGTAGCACCGGAGCTTACGGTACCAACCAGCATGTCTACGCCTTCAACCTCGATGAGTTCACGGCCAACGGTGGCGGTGGTTTCTGGGTTGCTCTGGTCGTCGCGCAGGTAAACCTGGATTTCGCAGCCGTCCATCATGTAAGAGGTATAGCCATCTGCTTCAACGCCTTCAACGCCGGTAGCATATTCCATGCCAAGCGGGAAGCCGCGCAGTACGTGAGCGCCGTAGATAGCCAAAGCACCAGTGGCGTCGGTGATGAGGCCAATTTTAATTGGCTCAGCACAGGTCAGTTCGCTCATGGCTTCTTCAACCGGCGCTTCTTCGGTGGGCTCTTCAACAGGTTCGGCAGTGGGTTCTTCGGTGATTTCTTCAACGGCCGCTTCTACGGTAGGCTGAATTTCTTCAACAGCGGCTTCAACGGTGGGAGCCAGTTCTTCAGCCGCCGCCTGTACGGTGGGGGCCAGCTCTTCAGCGGCGTCCTGCACTTGTTGGGCCGCATCATTGACAGCTTCTTCGGTGGCGGCATCACAAGCGGCCAGCACAAAAGAAAGCCCCAGCAGCATAATTAATAAAGTTAACAGTGTACGACGTTTCATATTTTTCTTTCCTCCAGATATTTTACGTTTTTGGATGAAACTTTGTTTAATCAGCGTAGATTGTCCTTCCTTTTTGAGACTCATTTCATAAACACCTCCATTGAGACAGTTTTTAGCTCGCCGTGATATCTTTCACTAAAACAAGCGCCTCGCCTTCACAGACGACGATGCCTGCCAAAGTAACACAAGTAGTGCGCAGGTTGACCAGCGCTTTTTCGGGGCGCAGGCGGGTGATTTGGACAACGGCCGTTATCACCTCACCCACTCTGGCCACAGCCGGGTAATGCAGCGACTGCTTGAGCCAGTTGGTACCTGGTCCGGGCAGCTGCGTCCCCAGCAAATCAGAAAACATGCCGCTGAGCAGCGGGCCAGGCACGGTGGCCGAACTATCTGTCGTGCCAAAGCCTAGACCCACATCGCCAGACAATGCCCGGTAAGCGGCCACATCGTTGGCGGTAAAGGTGCGGCTGGCGCGGGCTTCCTGGCCTTCGGCTAGATGGTTCATGCCACCTCCGCCTTGCGCCGCTGATTCACAAAATCGCGGAAGCCGTCAATCGCTTCCGGGGTGACCATCTGCTGGACAAAATGATCCAACTCCACGTCTAATCGGGCCGCAATTTGCGCGCGGTCCAGGTGCAGCAGCTGCTTGGTGTGGCGAATGCTGCCCTGCTTTTTGGCAGCAATTGCAGCAGCGATGGCCAGCGCTTCGGCCTGAATTTGGTCGGCTGCCACCACGCGATTGGCTAAGCCCCAGGCGACGGCCGTTTCCGCATCAATCGCCTCATTCAAATATAAAACTTCTGCTGCCCGTCGTGGTCCAATCAGCAACGGCAGCAGCACCGCCCAACCACCATCCGGGCTGGGACCCACCGTGCTGTAAAATGGAGCGAAGCTGGCTTCTGGGGCCACCAGCACAATGTCTGACGCCAAAATAAAGCCCAACGATCCACCAGTGACGATGCCATGAACGGCTGTAATCACCGGCACCGGCAAATCGATCAGCGCCAAAATGACCTGGTTAAGCAGCCCCACAATCTCGCGGGCGTACGGTTCCATGTTGTCGGTGTGCTGCACAAAGCCCAACGCATCGCCGCCCGTGGAAAAGGAACGGCCGTTGGCCCGCAAAACCATCGCCCGCACCGATTCATCTGCGGCAACCTCGGCCAGCACGTCCAGCATTTCGCGCAGCAGGGCGGGTACCAGGCTGTTGTGCCGCTGGGGACGGTTGAGGGTGACAACGGCCGTTGTTCCCACAAAATCGAGCAAAACCAGTTCGTTGGCCTGGATCATAACAAAATCACCGTTTCACCGGTCAGGGTCGTCTCACCTGCTGGGTTACGCATTTCGGTTAGCAATCGCAGTTGCGGTCCATCTTGCGCCAAAAGCTCAAGATGGATGGTCATCGGCTCGTCGGCATAGGTGGGTGCCGGAAACTTGAGTTCCTGCGACAGCTGCACCGCGCCGGGAAAATGGCGGCTGATGGTGCCGCAAAGCACGCTGTACAGCAGCATCCCATGAGCCACCGTGCGACCAAAGCGCGTCCGCGCCGAAAATTCAGGATCGACGTGGATCGGATTGTCGTCCCCGCTCAACCGGGCAAAAGCGTCAAACTCCGCCTGGCTGAATGTCTTCTGCTCCTGAATGATTGTCTGCAAATCTGAGTTCATATCAACCGTTCTAGACCTGACAGGTTTTCACCTGATTCGTTGTCTTTCAAATCGCCTCAAAAAACCTGTCAGGTCTTCTTATCCAGTTACCATTTCGCGCAGCTCGCGCTTGAGCACCTTGCCTGCGGCCGTGCGCGGCAGCTCTTTCATGAAGCGTACCTGCTTGGGAATCTTGTAGCGGGCCAGCTTGCCCTGGCAAAAATCAATCACCTCTTGTTCCGTCAGCGACGCGCCTTCTTTGACGACGACCAGGGCCAGCCCGACCTCTTGCCACTTGGGATCGGGGATGCCGATAACGGCCGTTTCCGCCACCCCTGGATGCTGATAAATCACATTTTCTACCTCAGCTGGATACACATTTTCGCCGCCAGAGATAAACATATCCTTCCAGCGATCAACAATGGTGTAGAACCCTTCGTCGTCGTACATGGCCGCGTCGCCCGAGTGCAGCCAGCCGCCGCGCAGCGCTTCGGCCGTTGCTTCGGGCAGATTCCAGTAGCCGGTAGTGACGTTGCCGCCGCGAATGCACAGCTCGCCTACTTCGTTGGGGCCAAGCACGTTACCCTCGCGGTCCACGATGCAAACGTCCGTGTGCAGCACTGGTTTGCCCACCGAGCCAGCCTTGCGTACCGCATCCACTTTGGGCACCAGGAACACCGTCGGCCCGGTTTCGGTCATGCCAAACCCCTGCTGGATGATGATGCCCCGGCTGGCGTAATCGTGCACCACAGAAGGGGGCAGGGAGGAGCCGCCACTGGCCCAGCTGCGCACGCTGCTGAGATCGTATTGGCTGAAATCGGCCGTTTGCGCCAGCATCAAATAAATGGCGGGGACCAGCAAAAGCACGCTCACCTGCCACTGCTCGATGAGCTGGAGTAGTTTGTTTGGCTCGAACTGGCGCATCACCACCAGCGTGCCGCCGGTATGGAAAATCGGTCCGGCGTACAGACCTAAGCCGCCCGCGTGGAAGCAGGGCAGCACGTTCAAATTCACGTCCCGCGCGGAGAGGTCAATTGCCTGGCCCATGCCCACGGCGTTGTAGAAAAAGTTGCCGTAAGTCACCTGCGCGCCCTTGGGGCGACCAGTCGTGCCGCTGGTGTACAAGATGGCCCAGGTGTCTTCATAGCGCAATCGCGGATCGGGCACGCCTGCCGGGTCGCCTGCGGCCAGAGTGGCCTCATCGCCCACGGTGAGCCAATGGTCAATGTGGACGACTTTTTGCAGGGCAACGGCCGTTTCCCCAAACGCCTCATCTACCAAAATCGCGCGGGGTTGGCAGTCGTTAAGAATGTATTCCAACTCCGGCACGGACAGCCGCCAGTTGAGCGTGTTCAAAATGGTGCCGCTCTTGGCGCAGGCGAACAGGGCGACGTAATAATCGGCGCTGTTGTGGGCCAAAATGGAAACACGATCGCCAGTTTGCAAGCCGAGCTGATGTACAAAAACGTGCGCCAATCGGTTAGCCCGTTCGTTGAACTGGGCATAGGTGAACTGCTGCCCACTGTGGGCGTCCACAAGGGCTAATTTGTCTGGCGTTCGTTCAGCGTGCCGCTGAATCCAATCAAAGTGATACATGATGCCTTCTTGTCAGCAACGAATTAACACGAATTGGCACGAATTTGTGTTAATTCGTGTTAATTCGTTGCAAAAAATTAGTGACGATGGCCACGGCCGTTTCTGGCTGTTCAAACGGGAAAAAGTGGCCCGCCTGGTCGATAACGGCCGTTTCTGCCTGCGGAATTGTGGCCTTGAGCAAATCTATGTTGGCGGGTGGCACCACCTTATCCTCTGCGCCAGACAAAAGGAGTGTGGGGACAGTGATGGCCGACAGCTTGTGCTCAAAACAGGCTTCTTCCGACATGAGCGACAGCCCGATGCCCATCTGTGCCTGGTAGCCTGCTGGGTCGATGGGATGGCTGGCGCGGTAGGCCAACCATTCATCCACAATTTCTGGATGGCGCTCGCCAAACCCTGCCGCGCAGCTGATGAGGATGCCGTTGCGCAGGCGAGTGAGCGGCTCGGTCGTGGTGTCCATCAGCACGGCCAACGCCTCTTGCGTCACCGGCACGTGGCGCGGCCCGCCAAAGTTGGTGGCGGACAGAATCAATTTGCTAACTTTCTCCGGGTAGGCGAGGGCAAAGGCTTGGGCGATAAACCCACCCATGGAGTGTCCGAAAACGGCCGTTTCTTCCCACCCCAGCGCCTCTAGCAAGCAAGACAAATCTTCGGCCAGCAGTTGGGCATTGTATGGCCCAGCAGGCTTTTCCGTTTCGCCTACGCCGCGATTATCATAGCTGAGCACGGTGAAATGTTCCGCTAGCCCCGGCACCATCTTGTGCCACATCCAGCGGCTGTAGCCCAACCCGGCCACCAACACCAGCGGCGGCCCACTGCCTTCGATTTCGTATGCCATTGTGATGCCGTTTGCGGTTACTGTTGCCATTTTGTTTCCTTTCACTCTTTACCCTCACCCCAGCCCTCTCCCTACGAGGGAGAGGGAGCCGGTTCCCTCCCCTGTCAGGGTTCAGGGGTGGACAGGTATTCGCTTTGAGGCAAAACTCGCTCAATGAACGTGTCATTCCGAGGTCCTCCGAGGAATCTCTCCGCTTTGTAAGTCGGAAGATTCCTCACTTCGTTCGGAATAACACCCCCAGTTGCGCTTCATTTTGTAGCCTGTCCGCCCTTAACCCTGTCAGGGGGAGGGTTAGGGAGGGGTCTTTCAATCCAATAACTCCCTCAGCTCTGCTTTGATGACCTTGCCATAGGGCGAATAGGGCAGGGCGTCGGTAAAGATGACGCGCTTGGGAATTTTGTAGCGGGCCAGTTTGCCCTGACAGTGCTTGATCAAGTCGGCCTCGGTGACGGCGTCGCCGTTGGCTTTCACCACGACCATCACGCCCACTTCGCCCCACTTCTCGTCTGGCTGGCCGATGAGCGCCGCCTCGGCAACTGCTTCGTGGGCTACAAAGACTGCTTCCACCTCGGCCGCGTACACATTCTCGCCGCCGCTGATAATCATGTCCTTAAAACGCCCGGCAATGAAGAAATAACCATCCTCGTCCATTTTGGCCATGTCGCCGGTGTGGAACCAGCCGTCGCGCAGTGCTTCAGCGGTGGCTTCTGCGTTGCGCCAGTAGCCCGTGGTGACGTGTGGCCCTTTGATAATGAGTTCGCCGGTTTGGTTTGGGGGAACGGTACGGCCGTTTTCATCCACCAGCTTCATTTCACTGTGAAAAATCGGCTTGCCCACTGTGCCCGGCTTGTTTAACGGATCATCATCGTTCATAGCGAAGCAGTTGGTGCCGACTTCCGTCAAGCCATACCCCTGGCGGAACGGTTTGCCCGTCGCCTCGCGCCACGCTTCGATGAGCGACACCGGGCAGGGTGCGCCGCCGCTGATGAACCAGCGAATGGCGCTAAAGTCGGTTTGGGTTAACTCTGGCGTATTGAGCCACATCTGGAAAATTGTGGGTACGCCTAGCAGCACGGTGCATTTTTCGTCAACCACTTGCCGCAGCGTTTCGGTTGGATCAAACTGGCGCATGAGCACAATGCGCCCACCGACGTAAAACAGCGGCGTCAGGAAAACAAATAACCCGCCGGAGTGGAACATCGGCGTAAAAATCGGTGAAATGTCGTCCTGCGTCAGCCCCCAGCTGATAACGGTGTTAATCGCGTTCCACAAAATTTGGCGGTGGGGAATCATGGCCCCTTTCGGCTTCCCGGTGGTCCCAGAGGTGTACAAAATGCAGGCGGTGTCGTCGGGGTGGAGAGACGGCCGTTCCGGTTCTCCCTCATCCGCTGCGGCCAGCTCATCTTCATAAACCAGCGCCCCCGCAATCTCTGCCCCTTCTACGCTGACCAGATGCTCAACCTCAATGTTGGGCAGCATGTCCGCCAGCGTTTCCGTAAATTCTGGCCCGCAGATAAGCACTTTGGAGCCACAATCTTGCACGATATAGGCCAGCTCATCGGCCACCAGTCGCCAGTTCAATGGCGCAAAAATCGCCCCGATCTTGGTTGCGGCATACATCAAATCAACGTACACGACGCTGTTGTGCGCCAGCAGCGACACCACATCCCCGTGCTGCACGCCCAATTTCTGCAAAAAATGACAGGCCCGGTTAACCCGCGCGTTCAGCTGGGCAAAGGTGTAGCTCTCGCCCGTAGCTAGCTCGCGCAGTGCCACCCGGTCGGGGGTTAGTTCGGCTCGTTTGCTGAGTAAATTGCTTGCGTCCATAAGGTTAAGGGGAGATTGGGGAGTGGAGATTGGAGATTAAAACTACTCTCAATCTCCAATCTCTAATCTCCAGTCTCTTCTAGAAAGGTACTAATTTCTTGGGCTAACACCGCCACATTGTCGCCAAAAAACATCGTCATATGGTTGCCTGGGACCGCTTTGTAGCGGCAGTTGGGCAGGGCGGCGACGGTTTCTTGTGCTTGCTCAGGTGGCACCACGGGCATAGAGCCGGGGGCGCCAAACGGGCCGGGCGCGTGGAGCATGATGGTGGGCTGCTGTACCTTGGCAAAGATAGCGGGCCACGGTTCAGCCAGGGCTTTGTCGATGGCTTCGGCGATGTTATCGGGGCGGGAACGAGCCTGAACGGAGCCGTCTGCGTTAGATTGTACATCAGCACGATAATAATTTTCTACGGCCGTATCCCAAAAACCTTGCCAATAGGCCGCATTTTTAATCGCGTCCCGGTAGGCTTCCCAGGAGGGAATGCGCTGGCCCAGCCGGTCCAATGATGGTTTGATGAGTTCCTTCACGTTGGGATGCAAAAAACCGGAATCCATGACGATGCACTTGGCGATGCGTTCCGGGAAATTTGCGGCCATGTAGCAGGCGAGCAGCCCGCCAAACGAATGCCCGGCCAAAATGGCCTGATCCAGATTCAGATTATCCATTAACCCTAAAATGTCGGCGGCGTGATCGGCCATGCTGTAGCCGACGTCTGGCTTGTCGCTCTGGCCACGCCCGCGCAAATCGACAGCCAGTAGGCGGTTGGGCAGGCTGCTGGCGGCCAGCCCATCAAAAAAGTGGGCATTGGCCGTCAGGCCATGCAGCAAAATCAAGGGAGGCTCGTTCCCAGGGTGGTCGAGATAGTGAAGCGAAATGCCGTTGGTTTGCGTGAAATTGCCCATTTTTCCCGTATTCCGTGTTCGGTGAACGGTAGACCGATTACCGTTCACCGATTACTAAATCTGCGTGTCCTTATCGTCCCAGAAGGGCTGGCGCATGACGCGCTTGAGCGTTTTGCCCGCCACACTGCGCGGAAAATCGTCCATGATGACGATGCGGCTCACTTTTTGGTAGCGGGCCTCGACGCGCTCGTTGACCCAATCGCGCAGCGCTTCTTCGCTAATCGTGCCCGGTTCGTTCAAAATGACGGTGGCCATCGGGGTTTCGCCCCACTTGTCGTCGGGAATGCCGAATACGGCCGTTTCCCGCACTGCCGGATGCTGCACAATTAGCTCCTCAATGTCCCGTGGATAGACGTTCACCCCCCCAGAGATGATCAAATCTTTTTGTCGATCCACCAGATAAAGAAAGCCATCTTCATCTACGTAGCCCAAATCGCCGCTAAACAGCCAGCCGTCGCGGATGGCGTTGGCGGTGAGATCGGGCCGTTTGTAGTAACCGGGCATGGTGATGGGGCCACGCCCCACAATTTCGCCCACTTCGCCGGGGGCACATAATTCGCCTGCGGCATTGACGATGCGCATCTCAAACAGTGGCGGTGGTGCACCCACGCTGCCCGGCTTTTGTGGAAAGTCGAACTTATCCAGAATGGTGACAAAGCCTTCGGTGAGGCCGTACAGCTCGTAAAAACGACCGGGCAAATGCCGATCCAGCGCCTCTTTATGCTCAAGATGCAGCGGTGCGCCCACGGAGCAAATCATCTCTAGCGACTGCATTTTGGCCGGATCAAAGTTGGGTGCGTGCATCATGGCGATGATTTGCGAGGGCACCATCATGATGTGGGTGACTTTTTCTTGGGCGACCGTTTCAATGAGCGCTTCAGCGTCAAAATAGGGGTGCAAAATGTATTTGCAGCCCAGGAACATCGCGGGCATCAGCGTGAGAAAAGCGCCGTTGAAGACGAGCGAACCGGTGTGCAAAATGACGCTTTCCGGCGTGATGCGGTAGGCGGTGGCGAAGCTGGTGCAATACGCCGCGCGAATGGCGTGCGTATGGACAATCCCTTTGGGCAGCCCCGTTGTGCCGCTGCTGTAGATGATGTTGTATGGGTCTTCTTCGTGGACGGGGGTGTAGGGTGGTTCGGTGTTGGCAGAAACGGCCGTCAACCCATGATAATTTTGATAACCATCCACCTCGCCATCAATTAAAATGAAACGGTCGGCGCGAATGTTTGTCAGGTCGCCGCGGATTTTGTCCAGCTCCGGGGCAAAGTCAGCGTTGGTGACCACAGCGATGCTGTCGGAGTCGTTGAGCAGGCGGCTGAGGCCCGTGCCGCGCAGCATAGGGCTGAGGGGCACCACCACGACGCCCAGCTTGGCCACGGCCCAGAAAATCTCCAATTGTTCTAAACAGTTGGGCAAAATGGTGGCCAGCTTGTCGCCCTTTTGCAGCCCAAGCTGCACCAGCACATTGGCCAGGCGATTGACACGGCCGTTTAGCTGGCGAAAGGTCAGATGGTGGTCTTGGAAGAGAACGGCCGTTTGGTGTGGGCGATAGATTGCGTGTCTGGGTAGCAACGTCCCAATGTTCACATGCATAAAATTCTCTCGGTCACTGCTGCTCCTCTTCCCAGGAGCGAATGCTGATGCGGGCAGGGAATAATCTGTTTGGATAGTTTACCAAAGCGAGGTTGCCTAAAAGTAACAAAACTGCCCAATAAGGCGTGATGAGAGTCAATTGAAATGCAGCGAACGAGCGAGTCTATGGTCTTTGTTGAATTTTTTGTGGTCTTTGCCTGGCAATGGGTGGGAATACTGTTTTTTTGCGAGAGAAGGAACGGCCGTTCCCCCATCAAATCAGCAGATAATTGTGTAGAGATTGCTTTCCGTGCGATTCCAGTCGAACAAATCCTGAACGGCCGTTGCCAGCATCGGCAGCGCGAGCAGCACCCCCAGCCAAAGCCAAGTGCGGGCGGGCGCAGGGGATTTTTGCGCGGTTGGTAAAATTGGTTTGGATTGCATAATTGCCTCCGTCGTGGCTAAAACTTTGCGTAAATGAATAGGGGGAGATTTTGCTAAACGGCCGTCAGCAATTCGTGAACAGTTTGCTGCGGCAAATGGGGGTAAGGCAGACGGTAAGAATCATGCTGCATCCTGACACTGATTTTTCACGTCTCTAAATTGGGACGTAAGGCCCGACGACCACCCACAGAGCAGAAGAGCCGAAGACGATCAGCTAGGATTTTGAGTACCAAAACTGGGGAATGAGCAGAATTTACGGGGAAAGTGTACTCAACTTCGTTCAATAATTAAGCGACATTGGGTAAGACGGCCGTTTGCATTGGTCTGATCCCACCCCAACCATCTTTCCGACGACATGTCCGCCCATGAGTAGTCAGGCTGATAAAAGACAAACTATGCAAAATTCCACATTGACACAAGAGCATACCGAATTAAACGAGCCCACGTTAAACATTTTGGAAGAGGGCTTGCTGCATAAGGTCATGCTGTTTTTCCATTTGCCCACACGACTGCCAGCCGTGCTGGTGATTGTGTTGGCGCTGCTGCTGGCCGGATTTGCCGGGGCCATTTGGTTTCTGATTACGGCTGATAATCCAATGGCTAAATTGGTGTCTGTGCTGCTGGTGCTGTTTATGGCTGCGGACATGACATTGCTGCTCACGCTGCCGCAGCAAAAGGTATCGTTTGGGCCGTGGAAGGCGCAGCTGTTTGTGCTGGCTGTACCGCGTTTGGCGGCAACGATGGGCGTCGCCTTGATCGCTCCCTGGCTGAGCGGTAACTGGAGTTTGTGGCTTTTTCTGGCTATCCAGGTGGCGGGAACGGCCGCTTTTATTCGCGGCTACTTTATCGAACCATTCAAATTGCGCATGACGGCCGTAATGGCCTTTACGGATCGCCTGCCGTTAGGTACAGAACCGATCAAGGTTTTGCACATTAGCGATCTGCACGTGGAGCGCCTTACCGACCGCGAAGCGCGGGTGCTGGAGCTGGCCCAAGAAGCAAAGCCGGACCTCATTGTTATCTCCGGCGATTACGTGAACTTGTCTTACAACCGCGACCCAGAAACGCTGCGACAGGTGCGGCAGCTGCTGAGCCAGCTGTCGGCTCCTTACGGCGTGTTTGCTACGCTGGGCAGCCCACCGGTTGATTTACGTGAAACGGTTGTGCCGATTTTTGACGGTTTGAACATCACGCTGCTGCGTCATGGTTGGCAGAAGGTGGATTTAGGCAACGGCCGTTGCCTCACCGTCATGGGGATGGATTGCAGCCACGATTTGCCAGTAGACGCCGGGCGACTGGCTCGCCTGGTCACGTCTGCGCCACAAGATGCGCCGCAGTTGCTAGTTTACCATTCGCCAGAACTCATGCCCGAAGCAATCGAGCACCAGATTGATCTGTACGTGTGTGGTCACACGCATGGGGGGCAGGTTCGATTGCCGCTGGTTGGCCCTGTTTTTACCAGCTCTCAGTTGGGGCGTCGTTTTGTGATGGGGCTGTATCGTTACGGCCGTACCACGCTTTACGTAAGCCGCGGCATTGGCCTGGAAGGGCTGAGCGCTCCCCGCGTCCGCTTCCTCTGCCCCCCAGAAATGACTCTCTTCACCATCATGTCCAACGGCGGATAGAATGGCTAATGGTCAATTTTAGGGGATGAACGAACAAGCCAAATGAAGAACCCCCATTAACCATTTACAATTAGTTGTTAACCATTGACCATTATTCAATTCCCTTCGCTTCTAGCCACGCCGCCATCTTGTCGGCGACTTGTTCCCAGCCGGATTCCAACATCATATCGTGGGCCATCGAGAAGAAGTAGGGTTTGGTGTGGTAAGCCAGCGCCGTTGCCTCGACTTCTTTTATGGGAAAAATAGTGTCATACCGTCCGCCCAGCACCAGCATCGGGGTTTTTACCCGGTCCGGTTTGGGCAGGCTAAGCAAGAGCATGTCTAAAAAGGTGCGGTACGATTCGTCATCGAGCCGTTCAAAATAATGCTGCACCAGCGTGGGGGACATATTGGCGGAAAAGAAATGGTGGCGGGTTAATGCGGCCGTTTCTACCAACGGGTACAAGCTCAACTTTAGATTCACTTTGGCAAACTGCCCTGGAAAGTGGCGAATCATGCGCAGGGTGGTGCCAATGACGCCATTGGGCGGCACCGAGGCCAGCAAAATGGCACCGGGCAGGGTCGTGGTTTCCAAATATTTTTGCACCAGGTAGCCGCCCATAGAATGGCCAATGATGATGGGTGGTTGGGGGAGTTTTACGGCCGTTTCCGCAATATCGGCCACATAATCCTTTGCTGTATTCCACCGGATTTTTTCTTTGCCAGGGCTTTTGCCGTGCCCGCGCAGGCTGGGTGCATAGGTCGCGTATCCTTTTTCAGCAAAGTAGGTCAAAAAATGTTCATCCCAACACCAGGCACCGTGCCAGGCCCCATGAATAAAAAGCAACGGGGTTGCCTTGGTGGGGTGGGCTGGCTGGCGAACAATTAACTCAAGCATGAGTGCCTCCTGGCTGCAACAATTGAGCAAATCCTGCGTATAAATTGGTGTTGATGATAAATCTTAAACATGCAGGTGCTTTGCACCTGATACCAATTGAATAGTAAGTGGGGAAAACAAAAATGACAACAGATTCTGTATCGTTCAAAGTAAAAGAAAGAAATCAAGAGATACCGTTTTTGCTACGGGTGATCTGGTTTTTTGTATTGGGGTGGGAGTTAACCGGTCTCTGGGTCTTGGTGGCCTGGGCTTTAAATGCGTCGATCATTGGGCTGCCGCTGGGGTTGTGGATGATTGACCGGGTGCCGCAGGTGCTGACCCTGAAAGCGCGGCCTGGCATTGTGGTGACGGATATGAAAAACGGCCGTTCCGAATTCTTGCCCGCCAAAAACGTACCCTTCCTCATTCGCGCTGCCTACTTTGTTTTGTTTGGCTGGTGGTTTAGCTTGCTGTGGGCCACACTGGCCTGGCTTTTATGTGCCACGATCATTGGGCTGCCTCTGGGGGTGATGATGCTAAACGGACTGCCCGCCGTGACCACATTGGCCAACAGCTAACGACGAAAAACGGCCGTAACATCATATAGAAGATTGGTTCGATCGAGTAGATTGGACCAATCTTTTTTTGTTTCTCTCCACCTTATCTTTGCTGTGTTACGCTTCTGGTTATGATGGGTAGAACATCCGTTTGGTGGTACAATTTGCCAGGAAACAATCCACCTATACCCAAAATAGTTGCCGCGCAGCTTCGCCCCATACGCCCCAGCTGATTCCCGTGGCAAAAAAGGATTTTCATGTCGAAAAACCAACTTGTGCTCATAGATGGTCATGCTCTGGCCTATCGTATGTTTTTTGCCCTTCCGCTGGAAGCCTTTACTACCAAAGACGGCGAACCGACCAACGCCACCTACGGCTTTTTGCGTACCGTCATCGACTGGATTTTGGCCGACAACCCGCCCCAATATTTTGCGGTAAGCTTTGATCTCGGCCGTACCTTCCGCGATGATATGTTTGAAGAGTACAAGGGCACCCGCGAAAAAATGCCTGATGAGCTGCGCCTGCAAATTGAGCGCATCAAAGAGGTGATCAGAACGCTCAACATTCCCATTCTGGAATTGGAAGGGTTTGAAGCCGACGATGTGCTCGGCACAGTGGCCCGGCAGGCCAAACCGCTGGGCGTGCCGGTACACATCATCACGGGCGACCGCGATTTATTGCAGCTGGTGGATAATAACACCCACGTGGAATTGCCCACGCGCGGTAGTCGTCCCCCAGAAGTGTTTGATGTGGCCGGGGTTATTAGCTATTTTGACGTACGGCCGAATCAGGTGGTGGATTACAAAGCGCTGGTGGGCGATACCAGCGACAACATTCCTGGCGTGAAGGGCATTGGGGCAAAAACGGCCGCTAAACTCCTCAACGAATACGATACCCTCGACAACATTTACGCTAATATTGACAGCATCAAAGGGGCCACCGGCAAAAAGCTGGCCGAAGGCAAAGATAGCGCCTACCTCAGCCAGAACCTGGCGCGCATTGTCACCGATGCGCCGATTACCTTGAACCTGGACGCTTGCATTGCCCACGACTTTGATCCCAACCCGGTGCTGGATATGTTTCGTGCCCTGGAGTTCCGCAGCCTGACCAATATTCTCATGGAGCGTTTGGGCGATAGTGCGGACATCGAAGAGCCAGAATCGCAGCTTAAACCTACTGAGACGGTTGTTGTACGCACCCAGGCGCAGCTGGATGAGCTGGTAGAGAAGCTCATCGCTGCCAAGCTGATTTCGTTTGATGTCGAAACAACCGGCCTGGACAAAACGACGGCCGAATTGGTCGGTATTTGTCTGGCGGTTAAGCCACCGGTCGGCTACTACATTCCAGTAGGGCATCTGGCCAATGAAGCCCAAAGCAGCAGCGGCCAAATGTCGCTCTTTGCCAGTGAGCCGGAATTAGCCGAAGGGCAATTACCCCTGCAAACCGTGCTGGATGCGCTGCGCGGTCCCATGACCAACGCCAAAATTGACAAGGTGGCCCACAATGCCAAATACGATTACACCATTTTGGATCGTTATGGCGTGCGCGTGGCCCCGATTACTTTTGACACAATGATTGCCGAATGGTTGACGGACCCGGCAACCAAGCACAAAGGGCTGAAGGATTTGGCTCGGCACCGGTTGGGCGCGGAAATGACGGAAATCGAGACGCTCATTGGCAAGGGCAAGGCGCAAAAGACGTTTGCCGAAGTGCCGATTGAGGATGCCGCACCCTACGGGGCTGCCGATGCTGACCTGACCTTGCGCCTGGTAAAGCCGCTCAAAGCAGAAATTGAAGAGAAGAACTTAAGCAAAATTTTGGATTTGGAAATGCCGCTCATCCCGGTGCTTTCGGCAATGGAGCAGGCGGGGATTGGCGTTGATTTAGAATTTTTTGGGCAAATGTCGCAGGATTTGGATGCCCGGCTGCGCCAGCTGGAAGCGCATATTCTGGAAATTGCGGGCGAGCCGTTCAACATTAACTCCACCCAGCAAATGAGTGAAATTTTGTTCATGAAGCTCGGCTACCCTGTGGAAGGGCTCAAGAAGACAAGCAGCGGCTACTATTCAACGGCCGCTAACGTGTTGGAAAGTTTGCAGGATACCGAGCAAGAAAAGAAAACCGGCATGATCACGGCTATTTTGGAGTATCGTGAGCTGGGCAAGCTGAAGAGCACGTATGTGGATGCACTGCCGGAGCTGGTTAATAAGGAAGACGGCCGTATTCACACCAGCTTCAACCAGACCGGGGCTATCACCGGGCGCATTGCCAGTAATTCACCCAACCTGCAAAATATTCCCATTCGCAGCGAAGTGGGGCAGCAAATCCGGCGCGGTTTTGTGGCCAAGCCGGGCCATCTCTTCCTGGCTGCGGACTATTCCCAGGTGGAGCTGCGCATTTTGGCCCACGTCTGCCGCGATGAGGCGCTGATGGAAGCGTTTCGCCAGGATCAAGACATTCACCGGACCACGGCAGCGGCCGTTTACGGCATTGATCTGGCTGATGTAACCTACAACCAGCGCCGTTTTGCCAAAGCGGTCAACTTTGGCCTCATCTACGGCATGGGCGCATTCCGTCTGGCGCGGGACTCCGAACTGACGCTGGCTGAGGCCGAAAATTACATCAAGGATTATTTTGCCCGCTTCCCCGGCATCCAAAAATACTTGGATGAGACCAAACAAAAAGCAAAAGAGGACGGCTACGTGGAAACCCTCATGGGGCGGCGGCGCTACTTCCCCGTCTTCAAAATGCCGGCCAGTGGGGCCAACATGCAGGCGCGGCTGCGTGCCGAGCGGGAGGCAATCAACCATCCCATTCAGGGAACGGCCGCAGACATTGTGAAAATTGCCATGCTTCAGCTGCACGAAAAGCTGGCCAAGTATGAAGCCCAAATGCTGCTGCAAGTACACGACGAACTGCTGCTAGAATTGCCCGAATCTGAACTCGAAGAAGTGCGTGAACTGGTGGTAGACACCATGTGCAATGCTTATCACCTGGATGTCCCCTTGAAAGTCGAGGCCAGTTCGGGG
This sequence comes from Ardenticatenaceae bacterium, assembly GCA_020634435.1. Lineage (GTDB taxonomy): Bacteria > Chloroflexota > Anaerolineae > Promineifilales > Promineifilaceae > Leptofilum. The sequence goes on from JACKBS010000011.1 coordinate 91,248, forward strand.
CATAATTGGCTCGAATTAAAAGATTAACCAATGATTGTTGGTAGGAGCGGTCGCCATAAATGAGCTTCTACCAACAATTCCAGCTCCATAAATACCGGCATGAAAAATTTAGATAATGATGTACTCCCGCGACGTGGCAACCGTTTTTCTAAGGCGGTGGCCACGTCGCTGTTTCGACTGCTTGGCTGGAAAGTGGATGGGGCGCTGCCCAACGTTCCCAAAATGGTGGTGATTGGTGCGCCACATACCTCAAATTGGGATTTTCCGCTGGCGATGACTCTTATTTTTTACCTGGGTGTGCCGTTAAACTGGATGGCCAAAAAAGAGTTTTTTGTCGCGCCGTTTTCCTACCTCTGGCATTGGCTGGGGGGCGTGCCGGTTGACCGCAGGGCGGCCAATGGCATGGTGGGCCAGATGGTGGAGACGATTCAGCAGCGGGCCAAGATTGTGCTGGCCATTGCCCCGGAAGGGACGCGCAGCAAGGTGGAGCGGTGGTGCACCGGTTTTTACCACATTGCGCACCGGGCCAACATTCCGATCGTGCCGATTTTGGTGGATTACGGCCGTAAAACCCTTACCATCACTGACCCCTTCATTCCATCTGGCGATGTGGATGCAGATATGCCTCTGCTGCAAGCCCGGTACAACGGCGTCATCGGCAAAAACCGCCACCAATTTTAGCAACATGAGCAGTTCCCCTTTGCCACGAAAAGCAGATCCGCTGCATGTACCTGTTTTGGGCGATGCTATTCCCCGCTGGGGTGGTGGGCTGGCCTGCTGGCTGAGCCGCAGGCTGATGCGGCTGCTGGGCTGGCGTTTTGCGGGCAGCGTGCCCAATCTACCTAAAATGGTGCTCGTCGGTGCTCCGCATACCTCCAACTGGGATTTCCCGCTGGCAATGATGATGGTTTTTGCCTTGCGCGTGCGGCTTTATTGGCTGGGCAAGCATACCTTTGTCAATGGACCACTGAAGCCGCTGCTGCTCGTTTTGGGTGGCGTTGCGGTAGACCGTCGGGCTTCCTCTGGCGTGGTGGCTCAGGTGGCGGCGCAGTTTGCGCAGCGGGAGCAGTTTTTGTTGGGCCTGGCACCGGAGGGAACCCGCAGTTTTGTGCCGCATTGGAAGATGGGGTTTTTCCATATTGCCCAAGCGGCGCAGGTGCCTATTTTGCCAATAGCGTTGAATTACGGCCGTAAAATCATCGAGATTGGTGAGCCGATTTGGCCCGAGGTAGGGGAAACGGCCGTACTGGCCCAACTGCGTACTTTTTACGATGGCGTGCAGGGTAAACGGCCGGAACTTTTTTCCATCGACAGCATTCAGTCCAGCCTGAGAGATAAGTGAAAATTAGGCTGGTCGGTTTTGATCTTACCAGTTCGTGATACAATCCCCTGTTTCCAATTGAAATGGAATAGAACTGCTGCCGGAACGGCCGTTTGCTGTTCCTTTTTTTTTGTAAAGCACTAATTAAGATTTGGTGATTTGAGTGATAAGGAGATTCAAGTGAAAAACGATCAAAAAAACGCCCAACTTTGGCGAACACTCCTGCTCTTGGCCATCCTGTTTGGCCTGGCGCTGGCAGCGTGTGGTCCGGCCACGCCTAAAGATGCAGATTCAACTACGACTGCCAGCGAAGCGAGCGAATCTGGCTCGCGCGTGACCGCTTCTGGACTGGAGTACATTGAAGTGGAAGCCGGTACCGGTGCCCAAGCCATGCCTGGTGATTATGTGAGCGTCCATTACACCGGCACCCTGGAAGATGGCACCGAGTTCGACAGCTCTGCTGGTGGCGATCCGATCCAGTTTGTGCTGGGCCAGGGCTCTGTGATTCAGGGCTGGGATGAAGGCATTGCGCTCATGCGTGAGGGTGGTAAAGCCGAACTCATCATTCCGCCTGCTTTGGCATACGGCGATCAGGATTACGGTCCAATTCCCGGTGGCTCTACCCTCCATTTTGATGTGGAGCTGGTCTCGGTGGAACCTGCACCCACCGCCGTGATTCCACCAACGTCTGAACCGCCAACGGCCGTTGACCCCGCCGATTTCACTACGACCGACAGTGGGCTGCAATATTACTTCTTTGAAGAAGGTGATGGTGCCATGCCCCAGCTTGGTGAAATTGCCTCCGTACACTTTTCTGGGTGGGTTGAAGGTGGCAGCAAATTTGCCGATTCGCAAGACGGCGTGCCGCTGGAGTTTCAGGTCGGTGAGGGCCAGATTTTGCCCGGCTGGGACGAAATGGTTCAGCTGATGCATGTTGGCGATAAGGTCCAGTTTATTCTGCCGCCCGAACTTGGTTTAGGTGAGGTTGGCTCTGGGAATGGCGTGATTCCGCCCAACGCCACCCTCATCTTTGAGATGGAGCTGGTAGAAATTTTGCCACCCCCACCAACACCCACACCTGCGCCACCGCCCGTCAGTGTGGATGAATCCGACTACGTTGTCACCGATACGGGTCTGAAACTGTTCATGATTACCGAAGGCAGCGGCGACCTGATCGAAGCTGGCGACCTGGTAACCTTGCATTACAAAATGTTCGATGAGGAGGGCAACCAGCTCGAAAACTCTTACGATTTTGGCCAGCCGGTGCAGATTGTGGCGGGCAGTGGCCAGGCCGGACCGGGTTGGGATGAAGTGCTTCTGATGATGAGCTCCAGCGGCAAGGCACAGTTTGTTCTGACGCCAGAGTTGGCTTACGGGGATCAGGCGGCCAATGCGCCCACCGATGGTAATCTCATTTTTGAAATTGAAATCCTGGATGTTGTAAAAGCGGAGACTGAATAATGAAAACAGACAGTGGTTTGCAGTACATTGAAACAGAAGCTGGAACCGGCAAGTCGCCCAAGCGCGGCGATCGTGTGGCGGTACACTATGTGGGTCGCCTGGAAAATGGGAAGGAGTTCGATAACTCCGTGAAGCGTGGCCAGCCAATTGAGTTTTTACTCGGCACAGGTCAGGTGATCGCTGGCTGGGATGAAGGCATTGGCCTGATGAAGGTGGGCGGCAAAGCCACCTTGATCATTCCGCCGGACCTGGGCTACGGCTCGCGGGGCGCGGGTGGGGTGATTCCCCCCAACGCCACCCTCATCTTTGACGTTGAGCTGGTGGATGTGAAATAAATCCAAAAGTGGCAGGGCTTCGCGGCTCTGCCACTTTTTTGTTGTCTGCATTTGTGGGGTGCAGCACATCCACGTGCTGCGTCTCGGTTGGTTTGTGCGAGGGCGTGCGAATACCGCATGGGGGAAAGATGATGCAGGAACGTCTGCGTGAATTGGCGGTTTTATTTTTTCGGTTGGGCGTGACGGCGTTTGGTGGCCCGGCTGCGCACATCGGCATGATGGAGGATGAGGTGGTGATGCGGCGGCAGTGGCTGAGCCGTCAGCACTTTTGGGATCTGGTTGGTGCTACTAGCCTGATTCCTGGCCCCAACTCCACCGAAATGACGATGCACATTGGCTATGAGCGCGCGGGCTGGCGCGGCCTGGCGGTGGCTGGAAGTTTGTTTATTTTGCCAGCGGCCGTTTTAACCGGAATGCTTGCCTGGCTGTATATGCAGTATGGAGCGCTGCCTGCGGTGGCTCCGCTGTTGGTCGGTATCAAACCGGCGGTGATTGGCATTATTGCTACGGCCGTTTACCGGCTCGGCCACAAAGCGGTGAAAAACTGGCAGTTGGCACTGATTGGGCTGGGGGTGTTAACGGCCGTTTTCCTTGGTGTGGATGAGGTCGTTGCGCTGCTAGTCGGTGGTGTGCTGGGGGCTGTGCTGCTGCGGGCCGTGATCAGTTCAGCAGCTATGCTGCTTTTGCCGCTTGTGAATGTTCGGTTAGGTGGATTGGCGTGGCAGGGGGAGGGCGGAACGGCCGTTTCTCTCTGGAGCCTGGGTGCATTTTTCCTCAAAATTGGGGCAATTTTGTATGGCAGCGGCTATGTGCTGGTGGCCTACCTGGAAGGTGGTCTGGTGGACCAGCTTGGCTGGCTTACGCAGTCTCAACTGCTGGATGCTATCGCCATTGGCCAGTTTACGCCGGGGCCGGTGCTCACCACAGCGACGTTTGTCGGCTATCTCATTGCTGGCGTGCCGGGGGCCATTGTGGCCACGATTGGCATCTTTTTGCCCTCATTTCTGTTTGTGCTGCTGCTGAACCCGCTCATTCCCAAGATGCGGCAGTCGGTTTGGCTGTCGGCGTTTTTGGATGCGGTGAACGTGGCCGCCATTGGTCTGATGCTGGCTGTGCTGATCAACTTGGGGCGGCAAACGTTTACCGGTTGGCAAGGGATTGTGATTGCCATTTTGGCATTGGTGGCTTCGCTGCGCTTTAAGCTGAATTCTGCCTGGATTGTGCTCGGTGGCGCGGTGTTGGGCTATTTGTTGTCGCTAGTTGGATGAGGAAACTGTTTTGACGCGGAACGGCCGTTGCTATACAGTGGCGCCAAGTGCACAAAATAAAAGTTGATGGGAGAGAAATGAACCAAACCGAACCGATATCCGTAGCCATTATGGCTGGGGGCAAAAGCAGTCGCATGGGCACAGACAAGTCGTTTGTGCTGTTTAACGGCCGTCCGCTGATTGAAGTGGTCATTGAAGCGGTGGCTGGACTAGGCGCCGAAACGCTGCTCATCACCAATAAGCCGGGTGCGTATGCACAATTTAACCTGCCGATGGTTAGCGATGTGTACCCGGATCATGGTTCGCTTGGCGGGATTTTTACGGCCGTTCACGCCGCTTCACATCCTCATGCCCTTATCGTGGCCTGCGACATGCCCTGGCTTAACCGCTCATTGTTGGAATATATGGTTGGCTTGCGTGAAACAGCAGACATTATTGTGCCGCGCTGGGAAAAATATCCCGAACCACTGCACGCTATTTACAGCAAGGCGTGTTTGGAACCCATCGAGGCCAAGCTCAAAGCACAGCAGCTAAAAATTACGGGCTTTTTTGGGCAGGTGGACGTGCGTTTTGTGGAGCGGGACGAGATTGAGCGGTTTGATAGGAACGGCCGTTCCTTTGCCAACATCAACTCGCCAGAGGATTTGGAAGAAGCGGGTGGTCGGTAATCGGTAATCCGTTATCGGTAATCGGTAAGCGGTTTTTCACCGTTCACCGATTACCGTTCACTGTTTACCGATTACTGCTTTGCCAGGGCAATTTCAGCGGCGCGCAGCGTGTTTTTCATCAGCATGACAATGGTCATTGGGCCAACGCCGCCGGGTACGGGGGTAATGGCCCCAGCTACCTCGGCCGCGCTGTCGTACTCCACATCGCCCGTCAGCCGGTAGCCGCGCTCTCTGGTTGGATCATCAACCCGGTTGATACCCACATCAATCACCGCGCAGCCCGGTTTCAGCATGTCGCCTTTGATCATTTCGGCCCAGCCAATGGCCGCCACAACGATGTCGGCGTTTTTGAGATGGGCAGTGAGGTCTTTGGTGCGGCTGTGGCAAATGGTGACGGTGGCGTCAGCTTTTTGCAGCAGCATGGCCATCGGCAGCCCTACAATATTGGATCGGCCCACGATGACTGCTTCGGCACCCTTGGTTTCCACGCCTGCATCGGCCAACAGCTCCATGCAACCTGCCGGAGTACAGGGGATAAACAGCGGATTGCGCCCTTTCATGGCCAGACGGCCGATATTCACTGGATGGAAACCATCCACATCTTTTTCCAGGTCGATGGTATTGAGCACTGCCTCTTCGTTGATGTGTTTGGGCATGGGCAGCTGCACCAAAATGCCGTTGACCTCGGGATCGGCATTGAGCTTGGCCACCAGGGCGACTACTTCTTCCTGGGTAGCGTCGGCCGGCAGCTTGTGCCCGATGGAGCGAATGCCCAGTCGTTCACACATGCGCTGTTTGCTGCGTACGTAGGTGGCCGAGGCCGGGTCTTCGCCGACCAGTACGGTGGCCAGTCCGGGGGTATAGTTGTACTTTTCTTTCATTTCGGCAACGGCCGTTGCGATTTCATCTCGCACACGGGCCGCTACTTTTGTTCCGTCGATGACTTTTGCTGACATTAAACTTTCCTTTTCATTCGATGGGTAAACGGCCGTTTGCTAAAGGGGAACTGCCGTTTACGAAATAGTGTGGAAAAACAAAAAGGTCTCCGGGATAGGGAGACCTTGTAATTCATCAAAATATCACTGCATTGCGGCTTAACCGGCGCTGGCCACTACTTGGGCAGCATTTCGGTGCCAGCAAATTTGTCCAGCCAAATGGCGATGGCACAGCCTATGGAAAAAGATGTAAAGAAGGTGTAGATAGGTCCGTACTCTTCCAAAGTCGTTCCAATCAGAAAGGTGATCAGAATGGTCAGACCGAAGCCAATCAATAACGAAACAATTGCCACACCTAATCGCTTAACCAGCATAACGTTTTGCCTCCAATGATTTCTGGCAGCACTCTGAACGAGCGTCTGCTTCTTGTGTTTTTTATCACAAACAGCCTAAATCGGCAATGAAAAAATATCTCAATGTGGTTCGTTGTCGATACGGAAACCATGTCCGCGAACCGTCACAATATAGTTGTACTCATCTAACTCGGCCAGGCGGTCGCGCAGGCGGCGTACCAGGGCATCAATGGCTTGTTCCGAGACGCCTAGCCCATCGGTGCCGGGCCAGACTACCTCAACGATGTCATCACGGCTGCACACGGCCCCCGCGCCAGTGTACAGCAGCTCTAGCAGCCGGAATTGGGCCAGTGACAACGGCGGGTCCAGCTCCTTGCCATTAATAATGACGGCGCGTTGGGCTTCATCAATTTGCAGATTGCCTTCGGCCGTTGGCGGCTCAAAAGTGAGCGGAATTGTGGCATCGGTACCGACAAACACCAGCTTCACGGCCAGGGCAATGGAGATTTCATCGCCGTCTTGCAGCTGGATTTGGCCTTCAAATACGTTGCCGTTGAGATGGGTGCCGTTGCGGCTGCCAAGATCGTGGAGGATGTAACGGCCGTTATCCTGGGTAATCCTCACGTGGTGGCGTGAAACCTGGCGCTCTGGTAAGACAATGTTGCAGTCAGAACCACGGCCAATCAAAAACTCCTCGCTGTCAATCGTCCAGCGCTGGCCAGCCAACTGTCCTTCACGGGCAACTAAAACTGGTTTTTCATTCATGATTAACGTCCCTCACTGTGGCTTCTTCAACACTTAGAATAGTTGTTCGGCAGAACAGGTCCAGTATACAATAAACCTATGATTGTTACGCTCGAAAGTGGTGTTATTTTACGTGAACGTTACAAGCTGACCAACATTGTGGGTCAGGGTGGCATGGGCAGCGTGTATCGAGCGGAAGATTTACGCCTGCCAGGGCGGCTGTGCGCCATCAAAGAAGTACAGCCAGACCCCAACACCAATGAAATATATCGGCAGCAGGCCCAAAGCCAATTTTTACAAGAAGCCAGTATTTTAGCGCAGCTTGACCATCCGAGCTTGCCCAAAGTTTCTGACTTCTTTTCGGTAGATGGTCGTGATTACCTGGTGATGGATTTTGTCTCGGGCCATGACTTACGCCAGCTGCTGCAAGAAAATCAGGGGCCGCTGTCTGAGGAAGCCATTTTGTCCTGGGCTGAACAAATCATGGATGCCCTGGCTTATTTGCATCGCCAAGCCCCGCCAGTTTTACACCGAGACATCAAACCCGCCAACATCAAGCTGACGCTGGACAATCGCATCAAGCTGGTTGATTTTGGCCTGGTGAAGCTAATGGCCACCGATGATGAGCGCACCATCACCGTGGTGCAGGGGCGGGGCACCGCGCTGTACACGCCGCTGGAGCAGTACGGTGGTGATGGTGGCCATACAGATGTGCGCTCGGATATTTACGCATTAGGGGCCACTTTCTACCATTTGCTTACTGATTTCCCGCCACCGGATGCCAAGGCGCGCTTTTTGAATCCGGCCTCGCTGCCCGCACCGCGCCGCCTCAATCCAGACATCTCGCCGCACGTTTCCGACGCGATATTGTGGGCGATGGAGATGCACCCGGATGAACGGCCGTCTAGCGTGGAAGCATTTCGTCAGGTCTTTTTTGGTTTGCAGCCGCGACCCGGCACCCGGCTGCCTGCGCCCAGCCCGCCGGGTCTGGATGAGGCCATCCGTGCCAACTGGGTGGCTTTGCTGGCAGTCTTCCTGCTATTTTTGGTAGCCGTCATTTTGACAATTATTTAGGAGATGCTGTGAGCTGCCCCAAGTGTTTGGCTAAAACAAAGCAGGTCAAAGATGGGTATACTGCTGCTGGCAGCCAGCGTTACCGCTGCAAAGCGTGTGGCTGCCGCTACACGCCCAATCCGCAAGATCAAGGGTATGATGAAGAAATGCGTCAGCAGGCGTTGGTGCTGCATCTGGAAGGGCTCAGTTTGCGGCTGATCGGCCGTTTGCTGTTGGTGAACCATCAGACGGTGGCTAACTGGATCAACAGCTATACCAACTACCTGCCGCCCGATCTGCCCACCAGCATTCTGGAACTCCTGGCATTGGATGGCGATATCGAAGATGTATTTGCCCTCGACCAGGAGTAGAGCAAGTCAACACCACGCAATTAGACATTTCGGCGGTTTTTTTTGACAGGTTGGGAAACGGCCGTTATAGTCCCGTCACCTCACTTCACTACATAAGGAGATACAAATGGCAAGTGTAAGTTATCGGCATGTGTATAAGCGCTTTGGCGACGTCACTGTTGTCACCGATCTAAACATGGAAATCGCAGACAAAGAGTTTGTGGTTTTTGTTGGCCCCTCCGGCTGTGGTAAATCCACTAACCTGCGTATGTTGGCTGGTCTTGAAGAGATTAGCGAAGGCGAAATCCTTATCGGTGACCGCGTGGTCAACGATGTTCCCCCGAAAGATCGCGACATCGCCATGGTGTTCCAGAGCTATGCACTGTACCCCCACATGTCCGTTTACGACAATATGGCCTTTGGCTTGAAGCTGCGTAAGACTCCGAAAGCAGAAATTGATCGGCGTGTAAAAGAAGCCGCCGACATTTTGGGTCTGGCTCAACTGCTCGATCGTAAGCCCAAGGCACTTTCTGGTGGTCAGCGGCAGCGTGTGGCTGTAGGCCGCGCCATCGTCCGCGAACCAGCCGTGTTCTTGATGGACGAACCGCTCTCTAACCTGGATGCCAAGCTGCGCGTGACGGCGCGTGCCGAAATCAGCAAACTGCACCAGCGTTTGGGTACCACCTTCATCTACGTAACCCACGACCAGGTGGAAGCCATGACGATGGGTGACCGTATCGCCGTGTTGAGCGATGGCAAGTTGATGCAGATCGACTCCCCGCGTAACCTGTACAACACGCCCGCCAACGTTTTTGTGGCCGGGTTCATTGGTAGCCCCAGCATGAACTTCTTCAACAGCACTCTTGTGGGCGAAGAAGGCAACCTATACATCGACACGGGCGACTTCCGCGTGCGCGTGCCTGATCAGTACAAGGGCGCTTTCAATGCCTACGTCGGCAAAGAGGTCATCTTTGGCGTTCGTCCTGAGCATGTCCATGCCCCCGAATACGCTCCGCCGAACATCCTGGCTGCGCCGATGGAAGGAACGGTGGAAGTGGTTGAACTACTTGGCCACGAACAGCATCTGTTTGTGAACACGGGCCGCAACAGCCTGGTCGCCACGGTAGACACCCGCATGAGCGTCGCTTACGGCAACAAGATTGGTCTGGTGATGGATATGACCAACATGCACCTGTTCGACAAGAACACGGAAGAAGCGATTCGGTAAATGAATTTTTGATTGGATACGGCCGTCTCTCATACACATGGGAGACGGCTTTTTTGTTTATAAAAACGGCAATAAAAGAAAGAAGGGTTTCGAGACAACGTTATGCCTGATGCAAAACGAACGGTTGGGGAGTGGTTTCCGGTTCAATTTGTGTGGAAGCTACCTGATGGTGATTACGTTCGCGCCATTTTTCGCGCGGAGATTTTAGATTTGATTCCCGCGGCCGATAAATATTTAGTGCGGCTGGATGAACTGCTAGCCGGGCGGCAGGAAAGCAAAGATGGCGAGATGCGCCCCAAAGAAGAGATGACCATTCCTTATTGGGTATTGGTGCGCCAGATTATTGGTAATCAGGTGACACTGGCCTATGAAGTGGAAGACGGCCGTCCCCTACACATGCGCTTGACCACCCTCGTCGGTGAACACGACTTTTTTACCCGCTACAACCGGTACAAACTCCCCAAAGAAAAAAATTAAACAGAGATTTTGCAGTGATGCGAAAAACATTGGGATAATGACCAATGTTTTTCGCATCATGCTGCCCGCTTTAGTCGAGGTCCGTGGCTTCGGCACGGGTTTGGATGATGATCGGCTGTAAGGCTGACTGCACCTGATCGACGCCCTTTTTGACGTTTTGCAAGCGTGATAGCTGGTCATGCCAGAAGCCAGACCCGGCGCTGGCTGCCAGCCCCGTAAGGATGACGCCCGCCGACAGATTGTACACGGTTTGCAAGCCAAAAGTGGTTTGTGCCCAGTTGATGAAGTTGGCGGGCAGCAGCGCCATCGTGAGGAAATTGGCCTGGGGTGGGAACAAATCGCGCAGTAAGTCGGCGGAATCAATTTGCAGCAGGTAGGCGATAAAGATGCCAAACAGCACCGAGAGGAAGCGCGTGCGGCGAATACGCTTGTCTTCTAGCTCTTTCTCCTTCCGTTCCAGGTCCAGCAGTTTGGCCGCTGCTTCGGTGCTGTCTTTAATGCACGGGTTGTATATTTCTGGCTTCAGGGCGGGGTGCTGCATACGCGGGGCGCGAATGAGCAGCCGTTTGATGCCATCCACCACGCTTGACCACAATTCGCCAATCCAGCTGCGCACTTCGTCGCGCTGAACTTGTAATTCGTATAGCAAACGGTTGAGCGATTCCAGGTAGACATCGGTGCCACGGTAGGTGTGTAGATTTTCCAGGTATTTATCAAACTGACCTAAGATTTGATTTTCAACATTTGGTGGCAGGCTAAAGCCGATGATTTGTGGCCGGAGCTGGTTCTCGTAGATGGATTTGGCGGTGTCGTAACTCTCTTCTTGCAGGCTGATGAAGTAGGCACGGGTCCAGGCGGTAACACCCTCGGCGATTTCCCCGGTGACCAGGGTGGCGGTGGCCTGGTAAATTTGGTCGGGTGTAACGGCCGTTGCTTTTCCCGCCAGTCGGTCAATCGCTTTGTTCACCTTTTCCACCAGATCGCTGCGCTCCAGGGCCACCTGCACCGCTTTGCCCAACGAAGTGGTGGTGTTCAGCCGGGCTACCAAACTTTCTACTTCGGCCTGAGCCACGCCTTTAACCTGATTGATCGTGTCATCGCCGATGTTTTCCAGGCCAATGGCGGCGAGAGCGGCCGTAAATTCCTGTTGGCGCAAGTGCGTGACAACCGCCTCAGCGGTGAAGGCGGGTTCCAGCAGCTTTTTCAGCTGTTCGGTCTGCTTCTCCAACTTTAGCTTAGCTTCGGCGGAGACGCCTAAATCATCCAGTTGGCCGGGCAAAAATGCCTGGTATTCTGCCAGCGTTTTGCGCGAATTGGGCTGGCTTTTTAGCCCCAGCGGCTTACCCAAAATTCCCTTAAAAATATCTACAATAATTTCAGTGCCGATGGCCATGGTGAACATGGTCACCACATAAACGCCCAATGTGGCCAGGATAGCGCCAACACCGTCAAATAAAGAATCAACCGGGGTGCTGGTAGACGTTGCTGCTTCGTCGGCGGGCTCGTCTTGCAGCGCTACGGTGGGAGCCTCGCTAGCCTGCGGCAACATTTCGGCGCGAACGATGGGGGTGAGCAAGGCCATCAGCAGAAAGAGAACCAGTAAAGCGAGCAAAGAAACGGTGGTACGCGACATGAGACTACTCCTGGAAATAGATTTTGCTTTCGCGAGGTTTTGTAGCGGCCCAGAACGATTTTTGCTGAGGCCATCGTTCTGGGCAGAAAATGTCAGGTTGTCTGTTGGGCGTAATTTTACAGCGGACCGAACACGCGCCGCCACATATTGGTTTGCAGTCGGGTTTGCGGGTCCACTTCTTGCTTGAGCGCCTTAAACTTGGCGACGGTTTCTGCGCCAAGATAAGCGCGGGTGACTTCGGGGCGCAAGGTGCTGTCTTTGGCCAGGTAGAAACGGCCGTTGGCCAGCAAAACAATCTCATCCAGTTCACGCGCCAGCTGTACGATGCGCGCCCGGTTGCGCTGCGTAATGCGGAAGTCCATCGCCAGCGAGTAGCCATCCAGGCCGTGCGTCAGCCAAAACGGATCGGGCCGGTGCCGCTTCATCACCGTGAGGAAGTTAGGCAGGCCGCGCTGCTGGCATAGCTGCAAAATTTGGGTGAAGGCGTCTTCGGCATTCTCTTTGGGAATGAATGGCTGGTACTGAATGAGCCCGCCGGGACCAAACGGCTTGCGCCAGTCGAGCGAGTCCAGCAAAAAGTGGAAGTGGGCATGTGGTTCGCGGTAACTTTTGCCATCGCGCAGTTTGGCGGCGCGGAACTTGGCAATGTTGACCCAACGCAGGCCGAAATTGTTCCAGAACGGCCGTTGAAAACGCCACAGCGCCGACCGTGGGAAGAAGCCCATGATGTCCGGGCTGATGCGCTGCGTTTCCAGGCGCAGGGTGTGGCTGGGATTCGGGTCTTCGCCAGGGCGCAGGTAAAGGCCACGATGCAGTTCGCTGCGGCCCAACTGCTTGCCCTTGCTAAACGCATCCAGCCAGCCCACCAGGTAATCCGAGTTGTGCAGGTGTTCTTCAAACCACTGCATGGTGGTATGCAGATTCGGTTTGGTCAATGCTTCCACCTCAAGGAGGCCGGAGTAAACGCGCTTGAGGTGCAGGGTTAGGCTGGTGAAGCAACCCAGCATGCCAAAGCCGCCGATTGTCGCAAAAAAGAGGTCGCTGTTTTGCTGGCGGTTGCAGGTTTTAACCTCGCCAGAGGGCAGCATGAGGTCAAATTCGTAGATGTGCTCCCCAAAGGTGCCCATCTTCCACGCGTTTTTGCCGTGCACGTTCATGGCGGCGCCACCACCGACGGTGATGTTGGCGGTGCCGGTGGCCACGGGCACCCACCAGCCGTCTTCGATGACGTATTCCCAAACGCGCTGCAACGTCACGCCTGGTTCGACGGTGAGACGGCCGTTTTCCGGGTCCCAGGCCAGAATGCGATTCATACGGGTAAAGTCCAGCACGATGCTTTCGTCATTCATGGCGGCATCGCCATAGCTATTGCCGCCGCCGCGCAGACCAATGGTGCGATTATTCTTCTCAGCCCAGCTGAAAATCTCGCGCAGTTGGGCCACGGTGCTGGGGCGATACACGTATGCCATGCCGTTGTTGGCGCTGCCCCAACCAGCTACCGATTCCAATCGGTCAGAGGGGAGCGGGACCAGCACTTTGTTTTCTGTTTCAGTTTGAAGTTCTTGTTGTATCATGATTTTTGCCAAAAGAATTCAGGCAGTGGGGTACAGCCCAATTTTGCCTGCTAAAAGCTAAGCCGTCGGAAAATGATCGATGGAATGTGCTTGATGATAAGGCCGACCAACCCCCAGCGCGCCGGGACGTACACCGTTTGCTTACGGCGCTTCATGGCTTTGTGAATTTGTTCCGCTGCTTGCTGGGGTGAAATGACCCAGAACGGATTTTTGGCATTTTCGGCCAGCAACACCGTGTCTACGTAGCCGGGCTTGACGGTGAGCACATTCACGCCGTGACGCGTGAGGCGGTTGCGCAGTGATTCCAGGTAGGTGTGTAGGCCTGCCTTGCTGGTATTGTACACTGGCGAGCCAACGCGTCCCCGGTCGCCGGCAATCGACCCAACGCCGACAATCTGGCCCTGCCCGGCGCGCTCAAAGCGCAGCGCGGCCTGGTTGAGCCAGGCAATGGCCCCCAGCAGATTCACCTCGACCATTTTGCGATCTTTCTCGAAGTTGTACTCGTCTACGGTGACGGATGGCTGTACCCCAGCCACGTAGATGATGAGGTCCAGCCCGCCCAATTCTTGCACGATGGTTTGGAATAGGGTGGGGATTTCGTCGTAGTTGGTGACGTTGTGGCTGTAGGTTTTGACGCTGTGGGGAGCAACGGCCGTATTCACCGAGTCGCTTAATTCTTGCAGTTTGGCTTCGCGCCGGGCCACGGCCGCAACCACGTAGCCGCTGCGGGCAAGTTCACGTACCAGCGCCGCCCCAATGCCAGACGATGCGCCAATGATGATGGCGCGCTGCTGTGGTTCCAGGGGGCGCGTGGGGGGAGATGTTGGTGTGGATGTCATATTCTTACTATCGCCTTTTATCTTGTCAATAACAAGTGAATACTGTTGGAGTTAGAACTATTCAAAGGGACGCTTGGCAGATATGAACAATAGTTGTACTTGCGTCTCTAGGCTTGGCAAACGATCCCATTTCATCCGTTCGTAGAATTGTTTCACAAAATGCGGCATAAAGGCACCAGATGCTGTTGGTCGGCTCGTAGTTAACGCAGGGAATTCTATATATTCGCTAGCACAACCTGAGTCTAAGTCTCCTATTGAGTTGGTATGCTGTATTCAAGATCATGCAATTCTACCTTACTTAACTGTGAACTAAATGAAACTTATTAGAGCGGTGCCAACACATGGCGCAGATTAATCATCGCGAAGGCTATGTGGTGACCACCCAGAAAATTGGCATCCTCTCTATCGAATCTTAACAACAAGCCTCGGAATTTATCAATCCAGGCAAAGCTGCGTTCGCTGGCAAAGCGGTCTTTGTATACGGTTTCATCAAACAATCGTTTCGGACCACGCTTCGTTTTCTTGCGATTGCGCTTGTTTCCTTGATGTTAGGAACGATGTCATGATTGAAGCAGGTCTTGCGCGCAGCTTTAGTGTCAAATCCAGGGTCAGCATTGAAATACGCACCAGCCACCTTCAACCCGATTTGTTTCATTTGCTTGATAGCCGTTTGCAAATGCTCTTTTAGATTCCAAGCGTCATTATGGTTGCCCGCTACCAACTCTGTCGAGGCCACAATGTAACCATTGCGCTCGGTAAAGGGCAGGATGTTGGTCGTATTAGCTCGCTTGCGCCGCTGGTAGGCAACCGATTCGCCTCCCTTCTTGGCGATTGCATGACTGCCATCCTGGTTGAGCACCGATAAATCCAGGTCATCGATAATCGTCCTGATGCTACCTTGCCAAATACGTTCGTAACTGCCATCTCGACTCCATTTACGATGGTGGTAAGCCACCGCATCAGGGCTGATTTCTCTGCGAGACGGGTCTTGGGCATCAGGCTGAATCGGTAGCGATTGCCACTGACAGCCAGTGTGATAACGGTAGAGAATGTAGTTAAACACTTTGTACAAATCAATCTGACATTCGTAGCCGCGCCGGGCGGTCGTGATAAATGGCCGAATGTGTTGCTCGAACTGCTCTTTGGTTATACTGGTAGGGATCGTGCTCATAGATATCGCCTTTGGTCGGGTTTTTATCTATGATGCACGATTCCGCCACTTTGAAAAGTTTCAGTTACTTTTGTTATAACAGTTACCTTACGACAAACGAATTATAACTTTCAATTTCACAACCCGACATAAAAGTTAACCAAGTTGAAAAGCGGCCGATTTGTTAT
This sequence comes from Ardenticatenaceae bacterium, assembly GCA_020634435.1. Classification (GTDB taxonomy): domain Bacteria; phylum Chloroflexota; class Anaerolineae; order Promineifilales; family Promineifilaceae; genus Leptofilum. The sequence continues at coordinate 106,825 of JACKBS010000011.1, forward strand.
ATGGAAAGCATTAGCCATGTTTGCCTCCACAATACCATCAATCGGAAGGCACTTCGGATAGTATCAGATTGCAAAATCACGCCGTTATTGATCGGAAAAATTTGGCCAAAAACGTGGCGGCTCCACTCAAGCTGCAAGAAAAAATGGCCAAACCAACCTTCGGTAATTCTAGTCAAGCCATAAATGCTTGCCAACCGAATATTGGGACCAGTGTTCAATTTCGTAAAGTGCAGACCAAGCGTATCAGTCGTTAGTATCATTTGCAGGCAAGTGAACAAGGTAGAAGGATGGACTAAATAAAATCAGCAGTGTAGTTCCGCACCTTCTGCTTTATTGCCGAGTAGCTATCTGGATAAGCTCGGTTAAGTCTCTATTAACTTCTTGCTCTCTATTGACTCATACAAGCAATCTAAAGCATGGGGAGAACATAGAAGACGATGAAAACGGTAGCCCCCCACAACAACATACAAACCTGTAAAGGTCGATCAGTATAAAAAATGTCTTCTGGAATATCGCCGATATTAACCACCTGAATTAGGTAAAGGTATCTGAAAATAGCATAAATAACAAACGGTATAGTGAGCATCATTGAGTGATTTTCAGGAAGGTTGGGCGCAGTGAAAGTATAGAGACTATAGGTGATGATTGCTATACCAGAGACAAGGAGCGTGAGATTATCAAGAAAATTAATGGTGTATCCATCGAGAACCCGGCGTGTAATAGAAGCCTCGCCAGATAACTGAGAAAGCTCGGCACGGCGTTTGCCTATACCAAGATAAAGAGCAAGGAATGTAGTAAAAATATAAAGCCAGGGAGAAAATCGTTCCACTTCAATAAGAGTGACACCCGCACTTACACGGATAACATAAAATCCAGCCAGAAAAAGAACATCAAGCAGTGGCGTATGTTTTATCCATTTGGAGTATAAAAAATTACTGGCCATGTAAATGAAGCAAGTGATAAAGAAACCAAAATCGATTAGGTATGCGGCGGGAAGACAAATGATGAGCAGTAGAATCACTGCGTTACGAGCCGAGTTTGTTGAGAGTGCACCTGAGGCAATCGGGCGATAGCGTTTTCGAGGATGTTGGCGATCGGCTTCTAGATCGGAAAGGTCGTTGATTAAGTAGATGGTACTCGCGAGAAGGCAAAATACACCTATCCCTGCCAACGTTGTCAGTAGTGAAGGCACGTTGAATAACTTGCGATCAAAAACCAATGGTACAAAAATAAAGATGTTCTTAGCCCACTGCTTTGGGCGCATCGCTTTGAGAAGATTAATAAACATAAGGCACTGGCATGAATGACTTGCTATGGTTTCGTTTATGAGTTCTACACAATAAACAAGTGACTAACTACGTTTTCTCCATCGAGTGGTAAGTTCCCATATTGGGATACTGCTGAAGGAAAATAGCAAAGGCAAAATAGGCAAATGAAAACGATCGCCACCGAAAAAAACCATGTGTAGAAATGTCCAGTATGCGATTACCGCTAGTATAAATACCGCATGGGGGTACAAATTTATCCTTTTATAGAGAAATAATGTAGACGAAGCCAGTACTAACACTATTAAGTAGTAAAGTTGGGCAATCCAGCGAGATGTTTTCCATAACCAATTTGGTGTTGGGCGAGAAGGAAAGGCTATGTTGTGATAGACCCCAGAAACGTCATCCCCATAAAAGTATAAGAGCTTGGGCAAGGATAAAGTGATTGCTCGTACTGGATTCTCTTTGATGAACTCAAGAGCTGCTGTTTTTAAGGCTTGATCAATATCTGGTTCCGTCAAGTTACTGTCTTTCAACCGATAAGCCGCCCAATCATACTCTTTCCCTAAGACAGTCTCAGTGACATTCCCGATGTACTCTCCTGTGGAATATTGATTAAATCCAATTGCCAAATTAAAGCCTCCATTGGTAGCGACGGGAATAAATTGCCCAAATACGAGATAGTTTCTAATTACCCACGGGGATAAGGTCAGAAGCAACCCAATGGCAAATGCTGACAGATAACGAAAAATCAGCGCTAATTGCAGCTTCCTAAAGGCCATATAGATAGCTATTACGCATGGAAACATCAAGAAGCCGGGTCTTGTAAGTGTAGCAATGGACATGCTTACGCCTGCGAGGAAAAAATAGCTTAGTTTTGTTCGCTCCCAGCCTAAAATTATTAGCCAGATTGAAATCAAAAGAAGTGGTGTTGCTAAATTCTCAGAAGCAAGGATTGGGGTGTAGAGGATAAGACTTGGAGTAAAAGCCACAATGGTAGCAGAAATCAAAGCAATGTTCTCAGAAAACGCTTCGCGAGAAACTAAATATGTGCCTAAGACAACTATCGTACTAAGAAGTACATTTGCCATCCTTGCAACGAATAAAGAAGTGCCAAAAATGTAGAAAAAGAGGGAAAGGAAAAGGGGGTAACCTGGTGCCCGAAATGCAGTTGGGCCAGATGTACCTGAAAAGCCAGAACCTTCAGTCAGATTCACCGCTAGATTATAGTAACTTGCAAAATCTTCATGGGGATTTCCTGGTGAATAAAGAGCGATACTTAACCGAATTATAAAGGCAATACCGATTACAATGAGAACGGCTTTATGGCTCTTCATAATTTAACTGTCTCCCTGGCACGGATGTTTGAGGAAAGTTCTATTTTGTTAAATTCTGAGAGAACAATCTTACGAATATTCTTTCCAATACTACTAACAGAGAGAATTGTGACTATGTGCCAGATGCCTTTAGGGGCTTTGGGACGGCATGTGGACCGTTTTCGAGGAGAGGACGGCCGCCATCGCGCCGTGGGTTTCCAGGGCCAGCTGACGCGGGTCGTCGTTTGGGCCGGGTTGCACGGTGCGCAGCAGGAACAGTCGGGCCTTGATGGGCTTTGAATGGGTGGCAAAACGCCAAACGGCCGTTAACAGATGTTCATCGCGCCAGAAAACAATGTCGAGGGGATCATATAAAAAGACAGCCGGAATGAAGGGCACACCACCGGTCTGGGCAATCTCAAACGCGCCATAGCGGAACGGTTTTAGCTCGTCGGGTGGCTGGAAGATGCCGCCTTCGGGGAAAAGGGCCACTGGTGGAAACGTGTGAATATGGGCCAGCGCATCCCGCGCCTTTTCGCGCGATTCTTTGTCGTCCCGGTTAACAAACACCGTATCGACCGCGCGGGCAATCCAGCCAATGAACGGCCAGTTGGCCAGCTCCGCCTTGCTCAAAAAACGCACCGGGAAGATAGATACCAGCAAAATAATGTCCAGAAATGATAGATGGTTGGGAAAAATAAAGCCGTTGTGCTGCCGAATTCGCTCGGCTTCCAGCGCGGTGAATTCCACGTTGAACAGCGGCAGTAGCAGGCGGCAGATGGGCATCAGCAGCCAGGCCGATAAGCGCACGCCGCGAATGCGAACGGGCAGCCAGGCGGTGGCCAGAACCAGCACGGTGGTGAGGATGAGCATGATGAGAAAGGTGATGATTCGGAAGATGCCGCGGATGGAATTTAATGTAAGCTGCCTTTGCTGGATAGGGCGTGAAAAGTGAGAAGTTAAAAGTAAAAAGTTGCCACTTATCACTTATCACTTTTGACTTTTCACTAGTATGGGTAGAGAACGGCCGTTAATTCCTGCTGTACCGCTTCGGCCAAAGTAACGGGATCATCGTCCGACGTTGGATGCTGTACTTCCTGTGGGGCAATCTGCACCACGATGCGCTCAGGCTGGCTGGCCAATCGCCACAGGGCCTTGATGATGTTTTCACCCCGGTGCCAGATAGCCACATCTAGGTTGTTGAAACTGGCCGCGATAGGCAGGAAGGCAAAATTTCCTTGGGTCACAATCTCAAATGCGCCGTAGCGGAAGGGCAGCAGCGCATTGCCGGGGCCGCGCTTGCCTTCCGGGAAGATGGTGATGGGCGGAAACGTATCGACTTCAGTGAGCGCCAGGCGCGCTTCACGGCGCGATTCTTTATCGCCGCGCTGCACAAAAACGCAGCCAATCGCAGCCGCAATGGCTCCCACCACGGGCCAGCCGCGAATCTCGGCCTTGGCCAAAAAGCGCGTGGGCATGATGCCAAAAATCGCCAACACTTCCAGATAAGAGACATGGTTGGGGAAGAAAAAGCCATCAAAACCACGCAGTTTTTCGGGTTCGTCACACTGTACGCGCACGTTCAAAACCCACAAAATCAGCCGCACCATGCCCTGGGCAATGCGCAGCGGCAGCGGCACTTTGCGAATGGTGATGGGCAAATAAGATGTGAGAACAATAAAAATGGCACAGATTGTCAAAATAAGGGCGCAAAGGGAGAGGCGATAATAACCACGAATGAATGACATAGGCAGACCTCCGCTTAAAAGAGGTAGATGGGATTGCTGTAAATCCAGCCGCGTTCTTGTCCCAGGTAGGGAATGGTGCATTCTACCCGATACGCGCCGGGTTCGGTGGGAATATGCGTCAGATGGGTGTCGTTTTGGATGCTGGCAACCAGTTCGCCGTGGCGAATAAGGCGAATGTTGCAGCGGGTGGGCGTGCTGATTTGCAGCGTTGCTCCGGCATTTAACCGCACTTCTTGCCCCATGATGCCTTTGCCCTTGCTGGTGGCGCTAAAGCGAAACCCTTTGGTGGAATGGGGCAAATCGTAGCCGATATAGCTGTGACCCTGGCCAATCGCTTTGAGGATGAGCTGCTTGTCATGGGCGACATCTCCGGTTAACGGCCGTTCCAGCAAAATGTGGGTATTCACGGCGCGAAACAAAAATTCGTAGGGAAAGATGATGCGCTTGAGTGGGCCAAAGCTCATCGGTGTTCCGTGGGCGTCGCTGTTGCCAACGGCCGTTATCCGTTTACCTTGCGCCAGCAGTTCATCCCACAAGGCCAAAGTGCGTGGTTCTGGCCCGATAACAAATTTTTGCGGGTTGAAGGCGAGTCGAACGGCCGTTAACTTGTCGAGCAGCTCAATTTCTACGGGCAGCCGCTTCAGGGCATCAACTAGAGCTGAGATGAAGCTGGACATGTAGTTCCAGATTTCCAGGCCAGTGAAGTTTTCTACAGGCCAGTCGTGCCAGCCCAGGTTTGGGAAAGGGAAGAGGCGGCAATCTTTTTCGTGTGGGTGGGCCAAAAAGCAGTAGCCGCCGCGTTCGCGCACCGCGTCGATAAGCTGTTGAGGGTAGGGGGCACATTCGGCAAGTTCGGCTTCAACGCCGTAGACGAGCAGATGGCTGGCCTGGGGTTGTCGGCGCACATTGTGGATTTCTTCACCGGTGAGCAGAAGGACACGGCCGTTTTCGTTCTCGTAGTACCCTTCTACACCATCCACCCACACATTGTGGTCGGTAACGATGATGAAGTCCAGCCCCGCGGCAATGGCGTCCTCAGCGATTTCCGCGTGCCACTTTTCGCCATCGCTATAGAAGGTATGCATATGCATATTACCCGCGAGTTCGTACATCAAAATTCTGCTTCCTTGATTAAACCGAATTCCGAGCGCAATGCTATCATGTTTAGTTTTGTGTTCCAAGTTATGGAACCGTTGGTTATGGGATAGGGATGAGGGAAACGGCCGTTGTTAATCAGACAACGGTCGTTTTCATTTTGGAATAGACCTCTTGCAAAAGTCACTTCAATCCCAGTGACAAATTGTAAATCGAAGCAATCAAGTTGAATCGCAAACCAAACTGTTTGCGCCGATTGCGATATCGTTCTTTCAAAATCCGAAATATCTTGAGCTTGCCAATCACATGCTCACCATAGATTCTGGCTTTCGCCAACGCCCGATTCGCAGCTTTTTCCTCTTTTGTCAGAGGATGATGTTTGGACTTCTTTTTTGGCGTTTGGCTATTCTTGTGAATCTTAGTCATGCCTTGATACCCTGAATCAGCCAAGCAGGTAATGGTTTGTACGATCCCTTGGCCACTCTCTTTGAAAAGCTTGAAATCATGTTTCTTGCCTTCACTAAAGGCCGTGGTCACAATTTCCAGAGTTGTTAAGTTGATAATGAGCTGCGCTTTTTGCGTGTGGCACTTTTTCTTGCCACTAAAGTGCCTTTTTTGTTTTTTGGCCGTTCTATCGGTTGTTCGGTGGCGTCAATGATCACAACCTCAATGAGCGTATCGCTGGTTTGCAATTTTTTCTTGCCAGGTAATGTGAATTGCCCTGACTCAATCAGCGTCTTTTCAACTTGCTGGATTGTCCGGCAGACGGCTGACTCGCTAATCCCGTGGGCTTGGCCAATATGAAACTGGGTACGGTATTCTCGCCAGTACATCAGGGTCAACAAGAGTTGGTCTGCTCGCGACAATTTAGGTGGTCTACCAAAGGTTGGCATTCTTCCTTCTAAAATAGCCACCATTTGCTGAAAGATGGGGTGTGGAACACCCGTTAAACGTTTAAATTTCGCATCGGATAAGTGTTGAATCTCGGCATATTTCATACAGCAATTATGCTCGATTTTCTACTTATGCAAGAAGTCTAATATACAAAATGCTTTTCAGATATAAATTAAGGTAAAGAATATGCCAAAGCGTTGGGATTGTAAGAACAAATATCAGTGTAGTTTGTCGAGAAAATTTCGTCTCTAAATAGAGAGGCAATGTCAAGTTCCCCAGAGGACGCGTTACATGCACATCCAGAAGGTTGATGACAAGTATATGACCGGCTGATGCAACTGTTGCCGCAAGCTTTTCCCGTAGTACAGATTTTACAGCATCCAACTCGGTCATTGGAAGGTGGTCTAACAGGTGTTGAAACAAAAATTGGGCTTCGGGGTGTGTATGTTGGGGGTAAGGTTGGAAGAGAAGGTGCCTTTGGCGTACTGTTAAGAGTAACTGAATTATTGCTCACGAGCGCTGAAGTGAAGCATAAACACCATAGCGCTATGAGAGCAATCACAGATAAAAGAACTAATACAACTGGTTGGTTTAACAGCTTATATTTTGTCTCGTTAGTGTTCGTCTCATATTCAGCATTTCTCAACTTTTCTATTTCGCGTTGAGCAAATCTATTTCCGGGATTTTGGGCCAAAACACATTCGAGGCATTGGAATTTCTTCTTGCGATCATCAACGAACCAAGTCAAAAAAAACCACGCAAACTCGCTAGTTTTACTTTTCGGGTTAAGTTTAATAATGAATAGTAATGCCCTATAACCCATCTGCTTCAGGTTTGAGGGATTACGGTTAGGGTTTTCCTGTTTCATTTTTCAGAATTAAAATTAGAAGATTTTGGAGCTGACTATAGGTGTTATACTGGAATCGGTCGTTGACCACTAAAGTTTAACGACATTTTTTACCTTAATTTTCTGCAATCAAATTGAAGAACCAATGAAAAGGATGCCGAGGACATAACAAAGAAAGATTGAAAATGCCGCTACAAGTACCCAGAAAAAAGTTGAATTAAAAACAGATGATTTGTTGCTTTTAGAGCCATACCTTTATCAGAAGGTTGACTTAAGCTCATTGATTGTTGGTTTACGTTCCCAAGGTGTCTCAATTCATTTGCGGTAACAAATTTTGTTTCGTCGCTTTTTGACAAATAGTCAATAACTGCGATGGCGATTAGTATGAATCCTATACCGAAAAAGCCTAATAATACCCCCAATATTATTAGACCCGTGTTCCACGTCTTCGGCTTTCTTATAGAGAAACTATTTAGACATGGCGCGAATAGTTTCAATACTGAACTTTTCCAAAAATGAATAATTGAACTTGTTTGTTTTGAGAAAGCGTTCAAATCGGTCAGCCAACTCAGCCAATTTGGGCTGGTCATGATTATGGCTGACATGGGTACGAGCCGCCTTCCACACATGCTCCTGTGGGTTCAAATCCGGTGACCCCGCTGGATATTTCATCAACTCCAGTCGCGGATTTTCCGCTAACACTTGTCGAACCGCGGCACCACCATGCCATGTGGCCCGATCCCAAAACAAGAGAATTTGTTTAGCCGGATAAGCAGCCAAAATCTGTTTCAGATGAATAGCTGTCGCCTCAGAATTCATCGTTTCCGCTTGGGTAACAATTTCCTGGCCAGAAACGAGGTTGAGTGTGCCATAGAAGCTGACCTTATCTCGCTCCGGGGAGGCTTTAACTACAGGGGTTTGCCCGACGGGTGCCCAGACTGATGTGGTGGTAGCTTGTAGATACATACTCGCTTCATCTTCACTCAGATAGATGGCATCTGGATGTGTTTGGGCGTAATCAATCACTTTTTTTCTAACTGTTCTTCAAACTCAGCTACCTTCATCTCCGAACGAGAGCGAAACACCTTGGCTGTTCGCTGCCAACTAAAACCGCATTTCTGGAACAGTTGTCGATAAGAAGCGTTTCTTTTGTAGTCGATGCCATACCAGTGATTTATCGCTCGCCGCAAGTCAGAGATACACCAATGCAGCCCATCAGCTGTGGCGGCCTCTTTCTGACCGAACAAGTCAACTGGTCGATACTGGTGCAGCTTGGCGGCTAAATCCTGTATCTGCTCATCGGTAAGATATTGATGATTACCTCCTTGGCGGTTGTCAACGAATCCCCCTAGACCTTGTTGTCGGTATCGTCCATACCAGCGGAGGATGGTGCGTCGTGGCAATCCAGTCAGGTTGGTGATCTCGTTGACGGGAACCTCATTGCCATACAGTCTGACAGCCTGGATGCGGGTTCTCATTTCACCGTCTTTACATGTTGTGAAGGCCACAACCAGTTGCTTATCAGCTTCTGGTGTAAGTATTTGTTTACGTTTATTTGCCATGTGGCTTATTGTGTCACTTTAATTTATTTTGTCTATTAGTTGAACTGAATTTGAAGTCAGGCTAACGACAGTCCAACCTTGAGCGCTCATCATTGAAATATATTGCTCAACAAGTTGCTGATCGGTTAACGGTGCAATTACTTCGGGTGGGTTTCTGGGTAGGTCAACTTGTGCAGGGGTTTCGAAAATATTTGATCCCTTATGGATATTGACACTCAAGGAAGAGGCAGTTGTACTTTCGATTTTTGGCATATCTGTTTTTTTTAGCCGAGATAATGCTTTCAGCGCTTTCTCGTTATCAGGATTGATTTCGATAACTTTTTGAAAACACCTTATTTTCTTTGGTTCTGACTCGACTAGGAAGCCAAGTAAATACCATGCATCTTCATTTCTGTCATTATCCTTTATAACTGAAACTAATAGTTTTTGGGCTTTAGTTTTCTCGCCCTCTTTGGCTAATTTATAGGCTTGCGTGACTCTTGAGTCCATTGTTGTCCCTCCAAACCGATTACGATTTTCAAAGCATGATTGAAAATACTGCCAACTGAACTTACGAAACAAAAGTCACTAACCAAATCAACGCTTTTTTCACAATTTGAGGCGTTGTTATGCATCATTGTTTTGGACTAATATTCCTCTGGTAATAGTGCCGTTGTGATACTGCGATCATGTTCGGTGATAATGAAGAAACGGCCGTTTGCCACCACATAGGCCGATAGGATACGAAAACCCTCTTTCACCGATAGGTCATTTTCCTGCCAATCTTCCGGGTTCACATCCCCCCAAAAGCCGCATTGGTGCATGGCCAGATACGGCCGAAAATCCAGCTCCAGGGCCAAAGCGCCGGGCGTGGCCACAACGGTTCCAAGCGGAAAAAGTGGGGCGGTTTGGCGGGTATCTATGATTTCTGTGATTTGCTTCATGACTTGCTCCAAAAACGGCCGTATCTCACAACCTTGCCAGATACGGCCGTTTCCCATGCTATACCTTACCCATAGCTAAACATATCGTCTATCTCTTGCCCGGTGTAGGTTTTGGCGGCGGCGGTGATAACGATTTGCGCCTTACCGTTGGCAATGCCGGGCTTGATGGCAATTGCACCGACCTTGATCCAATCTTTGAGGAAGGGGGAGCCGGTGAGCTTTTTCAGCTGCATTCCCCGCGTTTTGTTGATGACCAACATCGTGGCGGTTTCGGCAAAGGAAAGGCACGGTTTCCATTCCCCGGTTGTTTCCCCTTTTTCGGGATCGTAAACGTATTCCATTGTACAGCCGGTGACAGTGAGAATACGGCTTTCGGCATTGCGCTCTTCCAACCAGATTTCCAGCTCTTCCATGCTGAAATAGTTGCTGGGCAACACATCGTCATAGGACAGGTTGGGATTGGTTAAATCCATCTGTGGGGCCGGGGCTTTGTCAGGGACATTGTTGATCGGGTTGAAGTCGATCACGGCCAATGCCTTTTCATCGGTTGTTTCGGTGCCATTTTTCTTGCTCATGTCGTCATTCTCCTTATGAATGAAAGATAGGTTTCGGGGAAACGGCAGTTTGCCAGCCGTTCCCCGTTGATTCACTAAAATCTTGTTTCGTGGGTCCGCAGGTGCAGACGGTAAGCGGCTAGATGTTTGCAGTACCGTTCGCCGTTTTGGGTCAAGGGGGCGGCCAGGCTGGTGAAATGTTCACATTGGCAGCTAAACCCATACTCATGCTCTTCGATGGCGTAACGGCCGTATCCATCGGAACTATCAACCATTGCCACAACGTTACCCAGCGGGGCGGGGAAAACTTCGATGGCATTGGCGCAAACCAGTTCCACCGCTCGCCACGTTACCCGCTCCAGTTGGGGATGATCGTCAATCATCCGTTCAGCCGCTGCATACAAATCAGTGTCTAACATGGAAACTGCAAAACGAAACGCTTCATGCTTTTGTTTGGCGGGGAAGGTGAACCGTTCGCCGCTTTCCGGTTCAATCCATTCATACTGCTTTTCTTGCCGGTTGTAGTTTATGTCGATCATGGGTTAAGCCTCCACTGCAAAGAATTCGATTTCATCGTTGGGAACGCCGTATTGAACGGATAATTCGCCAAAGTAAGCTTCCGGGCTGTCGGTGGTGATAGTGACCAGGAAACGGCCGTCTAACGTCCAAAATTCGTAAGTTGTCATGGGTTTCACCTGATGGGTAAACGGGGTGGGGGCTTGCGCCCCCTTACCCACTTTAGAACATCGGGATGCCGGTGGCGGACTGTACCAGGAAGTCGGCGTAATCTTCATCGTTGGCCAGTTGGGCGTTCATCTGGTCGGTTTCGCTGATGTTGTAGATTTCAGCGATGTTTGAGGGGATGGGGCCAAATTGGGCTTCAAACAGCCAGTAGGTACGGCCGTTCTCGAAAACTTCGTTCAGATTGAATTTGGGGGTGGTTTCTGCTAACATGTGGAAAACTCCTTCGTTTTTGCCACCTGTTCAGTTTCTCACGCTTGTCAGGTGGCTTTTTTTATCTCTCAACTGCCTATATTGTACACAATATTGTGTACAATGCCAAGTACCAATTTACACTAAATTGTGGATAGATTGACACAGTTATGTGTACATGCTAAGATGTATTGAATAACTTTAGGAATGGTGGCTTATGATAAAAAACAAGCTGCGTCATGTATTGCTGGACAAGGACATGACCCAGGCTCGATTGATCGAACTATTGGAAGAAAAGCGGGGGAATTTTTCCCGAACGTCGTTGGTCCGGTTTATGGATGAAGAAAAGCCATCGGTGAACTTGCCGCTGCTGGATGACATTTGTGAGCTGTTGAATGTTCAGCCGGGGGATATTTTGGTTTATGAGGCGAAAGAAGTTTAACGGCCGTTACTTTCCAGGCAACGGCCGTTAAGAAGCTATAGTTTGGTCAACAAACACCTTATGGTGTTAGGTCAGCACACACAACATAAACTGTAAATGGGCGCACGCTGTTATATTTGTACGTGAATGCGCTCCATGCTGTTGGTGGATTGCCAACAGGGTAAGAGTATTCGGGACTATTCCCGCCTAAAGGTGCCTCACGACTAAAACCACCGCCGGTAGCAATATCCCCTGGTTCGCAGGCAGCTGTAGCAACCCCAGCCGGTACGCTAGTATTTGGGTTTACCCCAGGTTCTTCAATTGCAGTTTGTACATAGAATGTAAGATTTGGGGTACTGTTTGACCCGGCAGAATTCCAATCAAGTGGGTATTCGTTATTCCCACACTCATCATCTGGTGAAACGATTTGGATACTTCCATTGCTATCTTTCACACATGAATGAATCAAGGTTTCATCCCCTCCGTGTGCATAAGCAAAGGGAATACCTGATATTAACACCCATGAAACGACACTGCTCACGACCGCAGTGAGGATAATAATGATAATCAAATCTTTACGGGCTTTCACTTGAATATCCTCCTCGTGAATGCAAACATTACACGTTATCTACTGCTCCAAAATATTCAATACATTGAAGGAGCTGACTCAAATTTTCCAATAACGACCGAAACTATAGCACTTGCCTAATTTATCACTCGCTGGATAATCTTACAAGGAGGTTCCAACCCTGTATGCCAGCGACGATGACACCCCAACAATTTGTCCACAAATGGCGCGGCGTGACCCTGAAAGAGCGGTCTGCCTCGCAAGAACATTTCATTGACCTATGTCACCTGGTGAGCCACCCGACCCCGGCAGCGCATGACCCAACGGGCGAGCGGTTTACCTTTGAGAAGGGAGCCGACAAGCAGACCGGGGGTGAGGGTTGGGCTGATGTCTGGTATCGCGGCCGTTTTGCCTGGGAATACAAGGGTAAACACGCCAATTTGGACAAAGCTTACCAGCTGCTGCTGCTGTACCGGGAAGCGCTGGAGAATCCGCCGTTGATGATTGTTTCGGACATGGAGCGGATTTTGATTCATACCAACTTCACCAACACGGTGAAGCAGGTGCATGAAATCACCCTGGACGATCTGCTGACGCGGGAGGGGATGGATAGGCTGCGGGCGCTGTTTTACAAGCCGGAACAGTTCAGGGCCGCCCAAACCACAGAACACGTCACGGAGGAAGCGGCGCGGCAGTTTGCCCGGCTGGCCGAACAACTGCGCAAATGGGGCGAAGCGCCGGACAAGATTGCCCATTTTCTCATTCGCCTGCTGTTTTGTTTGTTTGCTGAAGACATTGGCCTGCTGCCGGAAAATCTGTTTTCGCAGCTGGTGGCCCGGACGCGCGGCCGTGCCCCGGACTTTGCCCACCAGCTTCAGCAGTTGTTTAACGCCATGCAAAACGGCGGCTGGTTTGGCGTGGCCGAAATTGCCCAGTTTGACGGGGCGTTGTTTGACGGCGCGGCCGTTCTCGAACTGGACAGTACCGGGCTGGACATCCTGGCACGGGTAAGCGGGCTGGATTGGTCCAGCATCGAGCCGTCGATTTTGGGGACGTTGTTCCAGCGCAGTTTGGACCCGGCGCTGCGGGCGCAGTTGGGCGCTCACTACACCAGCAAGGAAGATATTTTGCTGATTGTAGAGCCGGTGCTGATGGCTCCCTTGCGGCGGCGCTGGGCAGAAGTGCAGGCCCAGGCGCGGGAATTAGCCGCGCAGCGAGATGTGGCCAACGGCCGTAAAAAAGCCAACCTACAAAAAGAACTTACCACTCTGCTCACTGGTTTTGCCGCTGAAATTGCCGCCGTGCGGGTGCTGGACCCGGCCTGTGGCAGCGCCAATTTTTTGTACGTGGCGTTGCGGCTGCTGCTCGATTTGGAAAAAGAGGTGATCACGCTGGCGGGGGATTTGGGCGTGGGTCGGTTTATTCCGGCCGTTTCCCCGGCGCAGCTGTATGGTATTGAGCTGAACGAGTACGCCTATGAGCTGGCCCAAACGACGGTGTGGATTGGGTACATCCAATGGCTGCATGAGAACGGTTTTGGCCACCCAGGGCAGCCGATTTTGAAGCCGCTGGACAACATCAAGCACATGGATGCGATTCTGGCCACTGATGAAAACGGCCGTCCCGTGGAACCGACCTGGCCAGAGGCAGATGTGATTGTTGGCAACCCACCATTTGTCGGTGATAAACGAATGCGTAGAGAATTGGGTGATAGTTATGTTGAAACTCTCAGAAGCCTTTACCATGAAAGTATTCTTGGTGGTGCTGACTTAGTGACGTACTGGTTTGAACGAGCCAGAGAACAGCTAGAAGAAAAAAAGGTAAAAAGAGTTGGCTTATTAGCCACTAACTCCATTAGATTTGGTGCCAACCGTCAAGTGCTTGAAAGAATCAAAAATACCGGTGATATTTTTATGGCATGGAGTGATCGCCCGTGGATGCTTGAGGGCGCTGCTGTTCGCGTGTCAATGGTTGGCTTTGATGATGGCTCCGAATCGGAGAGACACTTGGATGGAAATGAAGTCGAAGAAATCAACACAGATTTAACGAGCAAAGTAGATATTACAAAAGCCGTCTCGTTAACTGAAAATCAGAATTTGGCGTTTATTGGTGTGCAGAAAACAGGTGCTTTTGAGCTTCCTGGAGAAAAAGCTAGTGTAATGCTTGAGTTGATGGGTAATCCTAATAACCGCTCTAATAATGAAGTTGTAAAACCGTGGGCAAACGGCTCCGACATCACAGGCCGGCCAAGAAACATGTGGATCATTGATTTTGGTGTAGATACGCCAATTGAAGAGGCGTCACTGTATGAAGCTCCATTTGAACATTTGAAGCAAAAGGTTAAACCACAACGCGAAAAGTCAAAACAAGAAAATTTGCGGGAAAACTGGTGGCTTTTTGCCCGCCCTCGACCTGCAATGAGAGATGCCATCGAAGGTTTAACACAATTTGTAGTTACCCCACGTGTAGCAAAGCACAGATTATTTGCATATGCATCAATGAACACAGTTCCAGACAGTAGATTAGTAGTGATTGCGCGGGATGATGATTACTTTTTTGGGCTTCTCCATTCAATGATTCATGAGCTTTGGTCAATAGCAACAGCATCATGGCACGGTGTAGGTAATGATCCGACTTACAATGCTCAAAGTTGCTTTGAAACCTTCCCATTCCCCTGGCCACCCGGCCAGGAACCCAGCGACGATCCCCGCGTGGTAGCCATCGCCACGGCCGCCCGCGAACTGGTAGAAAAGCGGGATGCCTGGCTAAATCCCCCCGGTGCCAGTGAAGCCGAGTTGAAAAAGCGCACGCTCACCAACCTGTACAACCAGCGTCCCACCTGGCTGGATTTGGCGCATAGGAGGTTGGATACGGCCGTTTTAGCTGCCTATGGTTGGCCCGACGATCTCACCGATGAACAAATTCTGGAACGCTTGCTGGCATTAAATTTGGCAAGGGCAATTTAAGGTTTTTACTGTATGAGAAGACAGGGATTAAAACAAGCTTTAACTTGGCGATTCCTACTTCAGGCAATGGCTGGCATTCTCTTAACATTGTCTTTATTCTGGATTTTTAGTGATCGGGGATACGAGTCAGCAATTGCTGGGTGTGAGGCATTCATAGCATTTGCCAGTTCTTTTCGTGCAAGCAGGACGCCAATCCGCTTGAATTCATTGAAGTCTGGACGCTTTCTTCTACTGATTTTTACGTTTATTTCTTGGTTTCTTTCATTAAGATGGGCGATTGTTAATTTCGACTACGAGCCACTTTATTCTGCAATAAGCGGAACTATTTCTGTTGTCCTATCCTTATTTGTAAGTGACGAACCAATAGATTTACTAAAGGCTAGAAATTTAGCGAACAGAGTATCAATCCTTGATAATGTTGAACGGATGTGGATCAAAGATTTTTTGCTTGAGGAGCAAGACACAGTCTCGTTCATAAATTTAAAGCTTTCACTCCTCAGTGAACCTAAAACTATAGCTATTGCTGACAGTAAGAGCTATAGAGAAATATCCTCTGAAGACTTCCTAGTTGATTTCTCCAGTAACTTCAACGAGAGCTATGTTTTGGCTGGAGAGCCGGGCACCGGAAAATCGACCTTGCTTCTACAAATAATCGCAAAAAACATCCAAGCGGCACGGCAGAACACACAATTACCGATTCCTATCTACTTAAAATTGGATTCTTGGAAAAATGATTTTGAAACTTTTGACGATTGGCTTATTGAGGAGATGGAAACTGCGTTTGGTATTCCTAAATCTATAAGTCGGGCTCTTATTCAAGGGAATCAGATACAGTTTTTTCTTGATGGCTTAGATGAAGTGGATTATTCGTTATTGCACGAGTGTGCTAATACTGTTGCAGACTTCGCTAACCGTTATTGGAATGGATTATTTATTGCGACGCGTCTTCAACAATTTCAGGAAGTTTCCCGATTTTTTAGCTTTGCACGAGTGTTTGAAGTTCAAACTTTAACGCGGGATCAAGTTGAGGAATATTTGATTGGGGCTTCTTGGGACAAAAAAGCTGTACGTGGCACACTAAAGTATGATTCTGAATTAAAAGAATTTGCAAATACTCCATTTATGTTGAAGGTTTTGTTACAGGCATTTCAAAGCCTTTCATCAGTCACCACACAACCAACAAAGCAACAACTAAGCCAGTTTAAGGAGGTCGAGGATAGGCGAGGCTACGTTATTAAGGAGTATATTGATTTAGGTTTTGAACGATTACAGAGAAAGATATCAAAGGGCGAATTCATTCGTCAAATGACTATGCTTGCCATATTGATGAAAAATAATCAACAATCCATGCTCTTTTTAGATTATTTGCAGCCAAGAATTCTGTCTTCCAAAAAACACAAAGCGAAATACTGGTTTGCTAGTATAGGGTTGCTGTTGTTAACTTCTACTTTAATGAGTTGGTTACTAATATTTCTAAGCATATTAGGAACAGGGGGTCTTTTTCAACTCACAGACGATATCAAATCTAATTTGTTAATCACGATATTTGGAACAGGAGCTATAGGTTTTTTTAGCGGATGCCTAATAACAGGAGTTTCAAGTCTTGCCAACAGAGGGATTAACCTTTTTGAAAAAACGATATGGTCCTGGACTGGAACACGAATTGGCTTTATCGTGGGCTTTTTATTGGGTATTTTGTTTTGGGGAATCGACAGCCTTTTTGAATTTTTCAATCTATCGGAAAGATTTTTCTTAATAGAATTACTAATCTTTGCATTTTTACTTCAGTTTAGTAAATGGTTTTTCATAAAAGACCAACGATTTTCCTCATTTGTGGGTGGTATGCTCACCAATATAGTCTATTTCACTATTTTTAGTAGTGTTGGAACCGTATTCGCGACTTCATCAAATAGTTTATATGAATTAGTATTTGTAGGCGCATTGAGCGGGCTGGTTGCATTTAGTTTAGGGTTCAATGAGGTTAGTAAAAGGAACTTTCCAAATCGTGGCGTAAAGCTTACTCTCAGAACGGCAAGCATTTATGCGCTCCTTCTGGGTGGAGCAGTTTTCTTCTTTCTGAATATAAATACAACTTCAACTTCAACAAGTTCAAGTGCAGCTGTCTATGTTTTCCTATTTTCGCTATTTAATTTTGGAGGAGTTTCGATCATTCGTATCTATACGCTCCGCTTCATTTTATACCGCGAAGAATATCTGCCGAAGAATCTAAAAGGTCTTCTGGATTTAGCAATTCAAATGAAGGTTATGCGAGTGGCGGGTGGCGCTTATATGTTTATGCATCCTTTGCTTCAGAGTTATTTTGTTTCGACAGCTCATAAGATTTCGCATTCAGATGCCGAACTTGATTAGCCATCAAATTGCACACTTTTCAGATCTGCTAGAGAACAGTTCAACAGAGGAATCCATGCGAGCCAACAGTATGCGAGAATTATTATCTGCTTTTCCCAACCTGCCCACGCTGCTGGTGCAGTCGCAGTAAAGTGACCCCCAAAGTCAAGACCACAGATCGAGAAAGTTAAGATACCAAACCGGGTCACAGAATGGGTACATTAACAGCAAAATGAACATCAGCCGGTGTGCAGTAGCCCAAGCTTTGGTGCGGCCGTTCGTAGTTATACAGGTCGAAGTAGTCACCCAAGCCAGTAAACAACTCAGGTACGGTGGTATACTCCTTGATGTAAATGTCTTCGTACTTGACGGTGCGCCAGAGACGCTCCACGAAGATGTTGTCAAAGACGCGACCACGGCCGTCCATGCTAATGCGAATGGATGCTGCTTCTAGTTCCTGGGTAAATGCCTGAGCCGTGAATTGCACACCTTGGTCTGTGTTGAAGATTTCCGGCTGACCATGCCGCAACGCCTGACGGAGAGCCTCCACACAGAAAGCGCCATCCAATGTGTTGGAGAGCTGCCAGGCCACAACGAAGCGACTGAACCAATCCAGGATGGCCACCAGGTACATGAAGCCATGCGGCATGGGTACATAGGTGATGTCAGCCGCCCACACTTGATTCGACCGTTTGATGTCCAGGCCGCGCAGCAGATAAGGATACTTTTTATGTTGCCGGTCTGGAATGGAGGTGCGGGGACGGGGATAGATGGCTTGCAGTCCCATTTTTCCCATTAACCGTGCAATTCGCTTGTGATTGACCGCGAAACCATGTTGCTTGTTCAGGCGGACCGTCATCTTGCGATAGCCATAGAAAGGCGCGCACGTGTACTCCTGGTCGATCAGCTGCATCAGTTCCAGGTTCAGCGGTGATTCGCTGGCTGGCTGCCAGTAGTAGGCGGCCCGATTAAGACCAACCAGCTCACACTGACGGCGGATACTGAGGGTCGGATGGCCTGTTTCAATCATCATGCGTTTAGCCTCAATCGAATTGGGCAGCTTTTTTTTTCAGCCACTCCAATTCCATCTTGAGGCGGCCGATTTGTTCATACAGTTCGGTTTCGCGAGCTTCTTGCTCACGCAGTTGCTGGGCCACCTTCTGGCCAAAGACGGTCGGTCCTTCGGCCAACAGTTGTTTTTTCCAGCTCTTTATCTGAGTGGGATGAACATCGTGAGCGCTGGCGATTTCGTTGATCGTCTTGAGTTCTTTGACGGCTTCCAGCGCCACTTTGAACTTGAATTGCTGGCTATAGTTTTTCCGTTTTTTTGTCACTCGAAAACCTCCACAAGCTATAGTTTATTGGACCTTAGCCTGTGGTCTAGTTTTTGGGGTTCATCATACAGCACGGCCTCATCACCCGTCTGCATGAGCTGCTCGATGAAGATTTGGAAACCGAAGATTTGCCCAACCTCACCGCCCTGGAGGAAGAGTTTCCCAGCCTGATGAAGTTTTTGTATGATGACCCGCCCATGTTCAACCAATATTCAGCCAGCCAGCTTTGCCAGCTAACGGCCGATCTGTACACGCTGGCCGCCCGGCACTTTTGGGAAGATGGGGAGTAGGGGGGAAACGGCCGTTTACGAATAAAAGTTCACAAAGGTTGATTTCAACGTGAAAAACTTAATAAAGCGTCTCGATAACTGGCTTCAATCAATTGAGCCGCACAAGAACCGCATCCTCATAGTATTGTTTCTTATTTCCATTGTTGCTGCTGGATTGGAGACAACCGATGTTCTTCGGCCGCTTAACATCGACTTGTCACCCGTCTTAGTAATAGGACTCCAACTCTTTTTGCTTGTGTTAATGTTGGCATTTCTTGCAAGCTCCCCTGAATATGTAGGTTTTCTTTTGCTTATTTTGGGTTTGTACATTGGGATACGCGGTTTCGATTTTCTTTACCCCAAAGGTTTTTCAAGCTACCAAGCTACAAATGATTTTTATGCAAATTTAAGCTCTGAATTAGTTAGCATTGCGGTCACGGTACTAATTATTGATAGGCTTAGTGAACGACGTGAAATCAAATTAATGAAATCACGTTTGATTAGAGAAATGAAGAGTAATGACAACAGTACAGCCTTAAAAGCCGTTGGGGAATTGAGGGGACTGGGATGGCTAAATGATGGCTCGTTGAAAAATAATGAAATGTGGAGTGCCAATCTTGAAGCAGCCATATTGCACAAATCCGATTTATCTTTTGTGGATTTTGGCCGTGCCAATCTACGAAGTAGTGATTTGCGAGAAGCAAAACTGACGAACACAGTTCTCACAGAGGTGGATTTCACAAATGCTAGACTACGGCCGAGCCAGCTTGTGGAGGCCAACGCCCTTAGGGATGCAATAATGCCGGATGGAAAGAAGTACGATGGCCGGTTTAATCTTTTGGGAGATATTAACCGAGCCAGGATAAAAGGACTTGATCCAAGTGATCCCATTAGCATGGCAACTTTTTATCATATACCTTTGGAAAACTTTTTATTTGGTCAAGAAAAGTCCCATGAACGCTTTAACGATGAATGGGAAGGAGTTTCTATGCAAAATCAAGCGCACGAAAAGCGCGTGGAATTGTCATCTAACTGGCTACCTTTGACCAGTTTGTTATTTACTTTTGTTGGTGCAGTTTTAGGCTACCTGTTTGCACGAAGCACACCTAAAATTTGATTTTTGAATATCAAATTGACGCTGTAGAACGTGGGTGCTATATTTGCCATCCAACATGGAATTGAGAAATTTGGTATGTGAGAGAGCTACAAATGGATATGGTTGGGAAACGGCCGTTTCCTTTGGGTTTCTCTTTTGCGAGAATGTGAATTCAAAGCCGCTGGTGCCTTATGGGTCCAGCGGCTTTTTTGTTATTGGGGGCAGTTTCATGAAGCCATGACCCTGAAATAAAATCGCCGGACGGTGCAGCAAACACCCCCGGCGAATGGTCAACCGGTGCAAGCGGCTGACGTGTGAATTATACCATTTTGTGGTGAAAACGGCCGTTTGCGCTTTGGCGTGAAACGGCCGTTTTTGGTTCTTACCTGTAGGAATTTGTAGGGAATTTGTTGGTATTTGTTGGTAATTTATGAACTTTTCACGTGATTTGACACTTTTGGCAAACGGCCGTTGGCCGAAATCAGAACGGGATAGTTTGAGTTATATTTTGAATCGTCTCAATGATGATTTGTTTTTTCGTAAACGTTTTGGGGAAGCAAAGTTTAGATTTTGGCTCGACCGCCTTCAAGATAAAAATGTTGACGGTATTGAAGTGTGGCAGGTAGACGGCCGTAGCACCTCAAAAGAAGCTCACTCAGAACCATTCGGCATTATTGAGCTTTTTCCAAGAGCTGATGAATTTTTGGATGTCAACTTTTTTCATGCAGCCAACAGCCCAGATTCTGACGCAACATACGATTATCTTTGGCAACTTGGACTGGCGTTAAGGCGTTCAGGCATGGCCCCAATAAGCAATTTTCCTGGCCCTATTTCTCGTGGGTTCAAAAAAGTTGAGGCGATGGTGATCGTGCCAGATAGCGTTGAGGCTGTAAAGGATGTTCTGCTGAACATCAACGAGCAAAAAACTTATTTAGATTTGAGTGGCGAGTTTCTTGCTGGCGCGATCAATGTTCACCAGATTACGAGCCGGACGGTTCATCTTGCTTTGGATGTGCTTTCGATTACACCGAAGTTATCAGATCCAAGCAAGCCAATGATACTCTCAGCGAGTGAACTGGTTGCCATTCAGTTACAAAAGAAGGGGAAAGAGACTATTCTCAATTTGTATTGTCGCCATGATGCGATGGTGCCCTATGCTGTTGACCTTTTGAACCGATTCAAGCCCATTTGGAGGGAGGAAAAAGGACTTTGGCAAGCAATCGAAGCGGAAGAGCAGCGGCTTTTGCAATTGGATGATATGCATAATGATAGTTTGGAAACGGCCGTTTCTACTGAAAAAATGGAATACACAGAAGTGGAAATTAAACACCAATTCACAAGGTCAACTCGCTCTATCAACTTGCCAGGAATTAAGGGCACGATTCCAAAATTTGTGCGGTGGGTTGGGGAGGTATCAGGTGAACATCGCTTTCAGCAGTACCCTATAGGCGAGGGTGCAAAGATTATGGTTTTGCCATTGACCAGCCCCTGGTCAACTGATCACCCTTTTCCAATATTGGAGCTAAGTTCAAGAATTATTACGCCCAAACCTGAAGAGTATGTTTTTGAATCGGGCAATTGGGTGATTCGGTTGTGGGTGATGGATGCTGGCGAGAAACGGATTGATCTAAAAGTTGAATACAATGAACCCGCCATCAAGCCTTATTTTGACTGGTTACTGGAACGGCTTGCCATTAGCTGGCCAGGGGCAAAAAAGGCATTGAAAAGGTATAAAGAGCAGGGAGAAACGGCCGTTGCCGTCTCAAGAGAAGAAAGCCCTCAAATGTTGCAGGCACCTGATGGAAGGAAAGGCGGGCGGCCTCAAATGCCAAAAATGGAACTGATTTACCGTCTTGCAAAAGTCCAAGAGGCAATTGAATTAAGAGACAAAGAAAACTTAACGTGGGCAGAGTGTGCATCAAAAATTAAGTGGCGTTATGGTGTTGGGCCAAGTGGCCTCGCTCAGTTAGCAGATGCAAGAAGACGCTTAGAAGCACTTCAAACTTACGATCCCGACAACATATTAATACAAGTTCATGATTACCGGCAACGAGAAAAGAAGGAAACGTAGAAAACTCTTTTTTCTTCTTTTTTTTCGCTTTAAGCTCCTGTTCATTCATGTTCAGGAGCTTTTTTGTTGAGGTATGTAAATGGCACGAATTCAACTAATACTTAATGACGATGAAGTAGAAAGCCTGGCCAAATGGGCATTTCTTGAATGCCGTGATCCCCGTGATCAAGCTCGCTATGTTTTGCGGAAAGAAATGAAACGGTTGGGCCTGTTAGAGCCAGACATTTTGGAAGGTGGAAATTCTAATGAAGAAAACAACGACGCCAAATGATTTGAGTAGTGATAAAGGCCGGAAGCATACGGCCGTAAACATCTTCTTATCCCGCGCCTATGACTTGATTCTGTCATGGCCTGATCCTGAAAAATTGGAGGAAGAACCAGATGGAAATACAAAAAAAAGAACCGCCAGCGGCTGCCACCGCGACGGTTCGGAATGAGGCATTGCTGCCAAATCTCTACAGCTATTTTAACACAGTAGTCAACCCTTATATAAAGCTCGTATGGTTGAAACGGCCATGTCCATATCAGTTTACCACTTAGAGATAAGCATCCATGAGTAAGCAGAAAAATCTTAAAATATTTCTACAACTTATCTTATTGGTGGTAATTATGTTCGGACACAGCATTGCTACGGCCGTAGAGGAATATGCGCTGCTGGGTCTTGATACCGTTCCCACCCAACCTAATTCAAATATTCCTCTTTTTAGAAAATGGCCTCAGCTTTTATCGGCTGAAATGTGGGCTATGGCCCAAAAGACTAATTCGCTTGAAAAGTTAAATATCTCGATTCGTTGCGGGGGTGAATACCATTTAGTGGTGATTGACGGGGATGAAAAGAACCATCCTGGTACGTGTGTCCGCTTAGAAAGATATTTTATGATGAACCCCAAAAACTAGACCACAGGCTAAGGTCCAATAAACTATAGCTTGTGGAGGTTTTCGAGTGACAAAAAAACGGAAAAACTATAGCCAGCAATTCAAGTTCAAAGTGGCGCTGGAAGCCGTCAAAGAACTCAAGACGATCAACGAAATCGCCAGCGCTCACGATGTTCATCCCACTCAGATAAAGAGCTGGAAAAAACAACTGTTGGCCGAAGGACCGACCGTCTTTGGCCAGAAGGTGGCCCAGCAACTGCGTGAGCAAGAAGCTCGCGAAACCGAACTGTATGAACAAATCGGCCGCCTCAAGATGGAATTGGAGTGGCTGAAAAAAAAAGCTGCCCAATTCGATTGAGGCTAAACGCATGATGATTGAAACAGGCCATCCGACCCTCAGTATCCGCCGTCAGTGTGAGCTGGTTGGTCTTAATCGGGCCGCCTACTACTGGCAGCCAGCCAGCGAATCACCGCTGAACCTGGAACTGATGCAGCTGATCGACCAGGAGTACACGTGCGCGCCTTTCTATGGCTATCGCAAGATGACGGTCCGCCTGAACAAGCAACATGGTTTCGCGGTCAATCACAAGCGAATTGCACGGTTAATGGGAAAAATGGGACTGCAAGCCATCTATCCCCGTCCCCGCACCTCCATTCCAGACCGGCAACATAAAAAGTATCCTTATCTGCTGCGCGGCCTGGACATCAAACGGTCGAATCAAGTGTGGGCGGCTGACATCACCTATGTACCCATGCCGCATGGCTTCATGTACCTGGTGGCCATCCTGGATTGGTTCAGTCGCTTCGTTGTGGCCTGGCAGCTCTCCAACACATTGGATGGCGCTTTCTGTGTGGAGGCTCTCCGTCAGGCGTTGCGGCATGGTCAGCCGGAAATCTTCAACACAGACCAAGGTGTGCAATTCACGGCTCAGGCATTTACCCAGGAACTAGAAGCAGCATCCATTCGCATTAGCATGGACGGCCGTGGTCGCGTCTTTGACAACATCTTCGTGGAGCGTCTCTGGCGCACCGTCAAGTACGAAGACATTTACATCAAGGAGTATACCACCGTACCTGAGTTGTTTACTGGCTTGGGTGACTACTTCGACCTGTATAACTACGAACGGCCGCACCAAAGCTTGGGCTACTGCACACCGGCTGATGTTCATTTTGCTGTTAATGTACCCATTCTGTGACCCGGTTTGGTATCTTAACTTTCTCGATCTGTGGTCTTGACTTTGGGGGTCACTTTATTGATTGCTGCATATGAACCAAATCACTTATATTGCATAGACAGCATTTTGTGTGTCACTCCAAAAAGTGAAAATGGACATAGCTTGAAATATACGCTGGCTTTAATTAATTCGACTTTGTTGCGGGCATTTTACGACACGATAGTTCAAGAAGGTGGAAGAGTCTTCCCTCAAGTAAAGCCTAAAAATGTAAAGAGTTTACCATTTAGAACTATTCAATTTACAACTCCTGAGAGCCAACGAACGGCCTTAGTCAACACTGCCAAAACCCACTACGAACAGGGCAACACCGCCGCGCTCCTCGCCTGGGCCACCGCCGAACTCGCTGCCAACCGCAACGACACCATCCACGATCTCCTCGCCCATCTCGCCGAGCAAATGATCGCCCTCAACCAGCAAAAGCAAGCCGCCCTCGAAGCATTCTGGCTCGACCTGGAAGGCGTCACCGACGCCAAAGATTTCGACACCCTGCGCAACAAAGGCAAACATCAAGCCTCGCTGCACAAAAACGTACCCGCCACACGGCCCTACGTGGACGAATCCAGCCGCAGCACCATCACCCTAGACGCCACCCTCGGCTGGAACGAAGACGCCTTCAAAGGCATGGTTAAAGAGCTGGTGGGCACCGTCAGCGGCCTCAGCAAGCTCGTCCAGGTGTACCGTGAACACGCGCCCAGCGTCACCGCCCTCAACCAGCGCCTCACCACCACCGACCACCTCATCGACCAGATCGTCTACAAACTGTACAACCTCACCCCCACCGAAATCGCCATCGTGGAGGGAAGACCCTAAGGGTTTAGTCAGCGTAGGACACAGCTA
Organism: Ardenticatenaceae bacterium; assembly: GCA_020634435.1. GTDB lineage: Bacteria > Chloroflexota > Anaerolineae > Promineifilales > Promineifilaceae > Leptofilum. The sequence goes on from JACKBS010000011.1 coordinate 131,984, forward strand.
TTATGAGGCAAACCCTTAGGGTCTCTGGGCACACGGAGAGATGATGTCGAAACCAAAACCTCTACAATACGAAACCTACTACCATATCTATAATCGCGGCAACAACGGCGAAACAATCTTTCGCAGCAAGGAAAACTATCTTTATTTTTTGAAACTATACCTTCAACATTTTTACATCATGGCAGAAACATTTGCTTACTGCCTGCTGCCCAATCATTTTCATTTTGTCGTGTGGATTCGATCTCGGGCGGAGGTTGAGGTGTTGGCAGAAAAGACCCCAAGGGTTTCCAAAACCCTTGGGGTCTCGAAGGCCGTGCCAACGCCGAGCCAGGCGTTTGGCAATTTGTGCAATGCGTATGCCAAGGCGGTGAACAAGCGATACGGCCGTACGGGCAGTCTGCTAGAGCATCCATTCGGCCGTATTCCCGTGACAACCGACGCCTATTTTTTCAATCTGATTACCTATGTGCATCGCAATCCGCAAAAGCACGGCATTATGGCGGATTTTCGCGACTGGCCCTATTCATCGTACGACGCCATTTTGCATGACAAACCAACGCGGGTGAGTAAAACGGCCGTGCTGGAATGGTATGGTGACGTAAAGCTTTTTGAGGAAGCGCATCAGAACGCACCAAATGAAGCGCCACTGCAAAAATGGTTGGGGGATATTGAATAGCGTGATTCCAGTCCTAGACCCTAGGGGTTTGCTCAAACCCTTGGAGTCTTTCACTAGCCAAGGAAACAAAATGCACCAATCAAAAATCTTTCTCGTTGATAAATCCGGCCAGACCTGGCTGCCCATGACCGAAATGCCTTACGATCAGGAAGTGGTTTTGCAAGAGGCTCTGGCGCAATATCCCGACCTCATTCCCGGCGACCAGATCAACCCGGACAATCCGCGCCGTTGGCTGCTGGTGAAGCGTGAGCTTGGTGTTCCTGGCGAGATAGGAGGCGGTAATCAATGGAGCCTGGATCATCTGTTTCTGGACCAGGATGGCGTGCCCACTTTTATCGAGTGCAAGCGGTCGCAAGACACTCGTGGCCGCCGCGAAGTGGTGGCCCAAATGCTGGATTACGCTGCCAACGGCACCGAGTATTGGCCAATGGAAAAACTGCGCCAATCGGCCACAGAAACAGCTCAACAGCAGGGTCGAGACTTAGACCAAGCCATTGCCGAACTATTGGATGATGGGGAACTGGGCGTAGAGTGGTTTTGGCAGCAGGTAGAGACAAATCTGCGCCAGGGCAAAATCCGCCTGGTCTTTGTGGCGGACGCCATTCCCAAAGAGCTGCGCCGTTTGGTTGAGTTCCTCAATGCCAAAATGAACGATGTGGAAGTGATGGCTGTGGAAGTCAAGCAGTTCCTGGGCGAAGGGCAGCGGGCCATGGTGCCACGGGTGATTGGCATTACCGAAGCCACCCGGCAGGCCAAGCAGACATCATCGAGCGGCCCTATCATTAACTCGGAGACATTTCTACAAAATTGCTTACCGGAAACGGCCGCATTTTACAATGAGGTCATCAGCCGCGTGTTGACTGCTGGGCATAGGGTTAGTTGGGGCACCAAAGGCTTCTCGATGCGGATGCAAGGGAACGGCCGTTTAGCATCTTTCGGCTACTGCTTCCCTCCCAATATTTTTGATCTATACCTGGGTGACTTCAAATATACAGACCTTCCCACTGACGTTGTGGAAAGCTTGCGTGCCCGCCTGACGGCCAGGGGTTTGATGGTTCAGCGTGGTCAGCAAACATTGCGCGCTGAGGTGAGGCCCGGAAACGAATCAGGCCTGTTGGCACTGCTAGATGTGATGCTCCAGACGATTGAATCATGAATCTGCGGACACTGGTTTATGGTGGTTAAATTATCTAGATTGGACCAATCTTCAAGATTGGTCCAATCTGAAGAGGCGCTGCCTCAGCCTGCTTCAGCAGGCTTCATCTACTAGCGGTGGCATTCATGCCGCCGCGATCATGGCGGGCGCAGCCGGTTGGTCGCCACCAATCGCCCGGCGATGAATCACCGGGCTGGTAGAAAAAGCCCCATGAACGGGGCTGTTAAAGCACATAGAAGGAGAAACCAACATGAAAGACAAAGCCATCTGGCTGCTGCTGATGCCAACGGCCGTTGCTATCGCCGCCAACCAAACCGACTACCTCCCCTTCAAGATGGCCGTGCCCAGCCTGTGTGCCCTCATTTTGCTGTGGGCCTACCAGGAAATGCCCGCTTATCGGCTGGATGTGGCCGCTGTAGTGTTGGCTTTTGTCTTTTCGGCCGTGGGGGATTACTTCTTGTCCAACAAGGGCGGCAATGAGTGGTATTTTGTGCTGGGGATTGGCCTGTATTTTGTGGCGCATCTGGGGTATCTGGCGTATGCGTGGCGCAACGGCCGTCTCCACCGCCTCGTTTGGGGTGTACTGCTGGTTGGTTATCTTAGCTATTACTTTGTCTCGCTCAATCCGGCGATTGGCGACCCGGTGCTGTCGGGTGCTGTGCTGCTGTATCTGCTTATCTCCTGCCTGGCGTTGGCGGCGGCGGCAGGGATTACGTTGCCAGCGGAGCAGAAATGGCTCTACGTGGTGGGCATTGCCCTGATTGTGCTGTCCGATACGGCCATCTCGTTTAACGAATTTCTGGATTATCGGGCGTTCAACTGGCTAATTTTGCCGACGTACTACCTGGCGCACCTCACCGTGACATTGTCGCTGCTGCTGCGGCGTGAGGCGGCACCCGGTCCCGCTACGGTTGGGTAAGTGCATCGTAATAGCTGGCCACAAACGGCCGTTCCGCATCCGCCACATCCACGATGAACAATCCGGCAGCTGGGGCGCTGTCATATATATATTCCCCGGCAATATAGGCATAATCCCCGCGCACCGTTAGATGGGGGAACGGGTACGCCATCTCAACTGCGCTAACCTCTGTTAGTTGGGGCAGGTTGCTTGTGTCCAGCAAATGTAGCACGCGATCTTGTAAGACGTAGAGGATGTTTCCCTGGTGTGCCAGCTGGGTGACAAAGTAAAGGTTGCCCGTGTCTTCATAGCTGATGTGGCTGTTCAGCGTCAGCGGCGTTTGGCTCATGTCGATGACCCCCACGCCCCAGCCGCCAATGATGGCAAATTGGTCAATGGTCAGCACATCGTACCCCGGCATCACGGTACTGGTGAATACGGCCGTTGCCGTTATGTTTGTCGTATCGCTCAGATCGTAGCGGGTCAATTCCATGTAGCAGATGGGGGTGCGGAAGCCGCAGCCACCCCACAGGCCAAACAAATCATCATCCTTACGGCTTAAGGCTACAGCACGCGTGCCAAACATTGCGTCGGCAGAGGTCGGGTTCTGCATGTTTAGCTGCTTAATCCCCAAATAATCGGCCCGGAACCCTTCATCGCCGGTAACCAGAAAATCGTTCGTCATCGTATTTTGCTCAAGTGCCTGCCGCAGGGCTGGCTCTCGGGGGTCGGACACATCCACGATTTGCAGCCCGCCCGGATAATAGCCGCTGCTGGGGCTGCCAATCAGGTAGTTCACGTAGGCCTGGTCGCCAAAAATATCGAGATCATCAACATAACCAGGCATTTTGACCAGGGTGGTAAAGCGCGGCTTGCTGGCGTCGGCGATGTTGACAATGTGCAGGCTGCTTTCGCGGGGCACCAGGGCATAGTCGCCGATGACAAAGCCGCCGTCAACCGGCTCCGGCTTTTGCTGGCAGGCGGCTAGCAGAAAGAGTATGAAAATGGATAGGGAAACGGCCGTTATCGTACGCATAAAATCCGCACTTCTATAGAGGATGTAGATTCCTTCAGGATCAAGCCCTAAAGTTGTTTTGATGCTGCTTTGGCAGCACCAAAATTAACTTCGTTTACAAAAAAAGCCCATGACCACACCAGAGTTTTCTAAGCTGCTATCGCTGCGGCAAACCGTTTTTGCCTTAGCCGGTTAGCCGTTGATGAAAGTCAGCCAGGGTTAACCACTGCCTACTTTACCTCTATGATAATCCCAGATAATCAAATTTGTTAACTCGGGAACCTTTCTTGTCCCGCCATCGTTTACAATAGTGATGCCACTTGGCATCGGCTTGTTTGCATTTCTCCTTGGCCGCTAAACCCGGCCGAGGGCCAACACAGGACGGGAAAAGTATGTCTCAGACAACCGGATCAGGTAACAAAAAGCAGCGCCGCCTCATCTTTGGCGGGGTTGCTGCCCTGTTAATTGTTCTAGCCACAGGCGTGGGCATCTGGTATTTCCAGTTTAAAGATCGCGCTCCCAATGGCGATGGGTTTACCACGCCAACGCTGCGCACAGATACGGCCGTAACCAACACCGCCGTCGGTTTGGAAAGCGCCGCATTTGGTGGGGCCAACAGCACCACCGCCAGCCTGCTCATCAGCCTTAGCGAAGGTCAAGCCTCGCCCGACGAATTTCAGAGCAATCCGCTGGTGACCGGCGAACCGCTCAGCGACGCGGAAATTGCCCAAATTCTGGCCCGCCTGCCTGAACTAACCGGCGAGCCAACCGACGAGCAGGACTTTAACCTGCCCGACGAGATTTTGCCGCCACCGCGCCCCGGCACCACCATCGACCAGACCTTTCCCCCGCCGCCCACCGAAGCCGAACCACCGGTGGTCGTCGATGGTCCGCTGGAAGTGCTGCGCTACACGCCCGAAGGCGAAATCGGTCTGGCTCCCTTCCTCAACGTCACCTTCAACCAGCCGATGGTGCCCTTGACCGACCTTACCAGCCTCACCGAGGCCGAAGTGCCGGTGAACCTGACCCCCGACATCCCCGGCACCTGGCAGTGGATTAGTACGCAAACGCTGCGCTTTGAGGCCGATGCCGATGCGGTCGATCGCTTGCCGATGGCTACCGACTTTGTGGCTGAAATTCCCGCTGGCACTACCTCGGCTACCGGCAACCAGCTGGCTGAAACGGTGCGCTGGACTTTCAGCACGCCGCCCGTGCAGATGGTGAACAGTTATCCCAACAGCTATGAACCTCAGCCGCTGGAGCCCATCATCTTTGTTAGATTCGACCAACTCATTGACCAGAATGCCGTCTTGTCTGTGATTCGTCTGACGGCCGATGGCGACACCCAGGCCATTCGCCTGGCTACCGCTGCCGAAATCGCAGCCGATGAGCGCGTGAGTCGCATGGCCGAATCGGCCCGCGAGGGGTACTGGCTGGCGCTGCGCCCAGAGCAGCCGCTGCCTGCCGACGCCAGCATCGACGTGACGATTGGCCCCAACCTGCCCTCCGCCGAGGGGCCGCGTCTGAATCCCAACACGCAATCCTTCAACTTTTACACCTACCCGCCGCTGCGCCTGGAGCGCGACACCTGCGGCTGGTCCAATGGCGATTGCCCGCCGCTCACCCCGTTCCACCTGGAATTTAACAATCCCCTCGACCCTGAAGCGTTTAGCGAGACGATGATCCGCATTGAGCCAGAGCTGCCAGGGGCCACGGTGCAGTTGAGCTACAACTCCCTCACCATCCAGGGGTTGACCCGAGGACGCACCACTTACGAGGTGACGATTGATGCGGGCTTAACCGACATTTTTGGCCAGACGCTGGGTGAAGATGAGGATGTCCGCTTCCGGGTTGATTCGGCCACGCCGTTTGTTAGCGGCCCGCAAGAGAACTTTATCACGGCCGATCCTTCCACCAGCGATCCCAGCCTGACGCTTTACGTGATGAACTATGACGAGCTGCGCGTGAAGCTGTACGCCGTCACGCCGGAAGATTGGCCCGCCTACCTGCGCTATCTGCGTGATTTTGACCAGATGAATGAGGATGATGATTTTCCTACCCCGCCTGGAGAACTGGTGGTTGATGAAACGATGCCCGTTGATTCTGTCGAGGATGTGTTGACGGAAACGGCCGTTTCTCTCACCCCCGCCCTTGATGGCACAACCGGGCATGTCATTGCCGTCATTCAGCCACCCACGCTCTCGCGCGACTTTTGGCAGCGGCGTCACCAGATCATCAAAACCTGGGTGCAGGTGACCCAAATTGGCGTGGATGCGTTTGCCGACCAATCGCAGCTGGTGGTCTGGACAACTGATCTGGCTGATGGTGCCCCGCTCAATGGCGTGACCCTTACCACGAACAATGGCCAAACCCAACAAGCCAATGGTGATGGACTGGCCACGTTTGAACTGTCTGGCAGCGGCATTCTGTACCTCTTGGCCAACCAGGGTGACGACACGGCCATCTTGCCGGCCAGCACTTCCTACTGGGACGAATACGGCTGGCAGTCGCGCGGACGAAGTGATGAACTGCGCTGGTACACCTTTGACGACCGTGCCATGTACCGCCCTGGCGAGGAAGTGCATGTAAAAGGCTGGCTGCGCCGCGTGACTACCGACAGCACGGTAATGCTGCTAGGCGATCAGGTCAACACTGTTAGCTACAATGCGTATGATTCTCAGGGCAACGAGATGGCTTCGGGAACGGCCGTTGTCAACGCATTTGGTGGCTTCGACCTGACGTTCACCGTGCCGGAAAATAGCAACCTGGGCTACGCCTACATTCAGCTACAGGCCTCAGGCAGCTTGCCGGGCATTGATGGCGTCTATGCCTCCCAAGATTTTCAGGTGCAAGAGTTCCGTCGCCCCGAATTTGAGGTAAGCGCCCGGCAAGAGAGCGTGGGGCCGTACACGGTGGGCGACTCGGCCACCGTGGCCGTGACTGCCAGCTACTATTCCGGCGGCCCGCTGCCCAATGCAGACACCACCTGGTACGTCACGTCTACGCCCACCTACTACTCGCCGCCCGGTTGGCCGGAGTTCACCTTTGGCACCTGGACCCCGTGGTGGTACTTCGATTACGGCTACAGCTTTGACGACGGATTCGGCTATGCTTACGTTGGCTATGACTTTACGGGGGGGGCTGGCCAGGAAGTGCAAACGTTTAGCGGCGTGACCGATGCAGGCGGTGAGCATTTCTTGCAGATCGACTTTGAAGCCTTAGAAGGCAATCGGCCGTTTACCGTGAGCGCCGAAGCGACGGTGATGGACGTGAACCGGCAGGCGTGGTCGGCCAACACCAGTTTACTGGTGCATCCCGCCGATTTGTATGTGGGTCTGCGCAGCGACAGCACCTTTGTGCAGCAGGGCGAGCCGCTGGAAATTGAAGCCATCGTTACCGATATTGATGGCGCGGCGGTGGCCGGTACGGCCGTTTCTATCACCGCATCTCGGATGGAATGGAAATACGGCACAGGGTATGAATCCGTAGAGACGGTGGAGTGCAACGTCACCACCACCACCGAACCCGCCACCTGCACCTTTGAGACCAACGCGGGTGGGCAGTATGAAATTACGGCCGTTGTCACCGATGCGCAGGGCAACCAGAATCAAAGCCAGTTTACCCGCTGGGTCAGCGGCGGCAAGCAGCCAGTGCAGCGCAACGTGACGCAGGAAACGGTCACCCTCATCCCCGACAAGCAAGAGTACCAGCCCGGCGACGTGGCCGAAATCCTGGTGCAGTCGCCGTTTAGCCCCGCAGAAGGGCTGCTGACGCTTAACCACGGCGGTTTCCTCTCCACCGAGCCGTTTACCCTGGTCGATGGCACAGCCACGCTGCAAATCCCCATTACTGAGGACCATATCCCTAGCCTATCGGTGCAAGTGGACCTGGCCGGTTCCGCGCCGCGCACCGACGACGCGGGCGAGCCGCTGGACGGTGTGCCGCCGCGCCCGGCCTTTGCCACCGGATCGCTCAGCCTGAGCGTGCCGCCGTACAGCCGGGAGTTGAATATTGCCATTGCTCCGCAGTCGGATCGCTTGGAGCCGGGCGAAGAAACGGCCGTTTCCCTCACCGTCACCGATGCCAATGGCCAGCCTGTGTCCAACGCTGAAGTGACCCTGGTGGTGGTGGATGAAGCGATTCTGGCGCTGACCAACTACCAGCTGAGCAACCCGCTCAACGTTTTTTACACCTCACCGTGGAACTGGATCGATAGTCGATACGGCCGTTCCAGCATCGTTCTGGTTAATCCTGAATCGCTGGCTGATGAAGTAAATGCTGATAGAGCGCAATCTATCGAAGTGACTCGCGTTGTGACCGAAATGGTTGTGGAAGAAGCTGAAATGGCGATGGAGGATAGTGCGAGTGCCGGTGATATCGATCTGGCCTTTGCCGTACCCGCGGAAGCACCTGCCACGGCCAACGCGGATGACGGTGCCCAGGCGCAGGCACCCATTGACCTGCGCACCAACTTTGATCCGCTGGCTGTTTTTGCCCCCACCAGCCAAACCGATGCCTCCGGCACGGCGCAAATCAACTTCACCCTGCCCGACAATCTGACGCGCTACCGCATCATGGCGGTGGCCGTGGCTGGCGACAACTTGTTTGGTTCAGCCGAAAGCAACCTGACGGCACGATTGCCCTTGATGGTACGGCCGTCTGCGCCCCGCTTCCTGAATTATGGCGACCAGTTTGAGCTGCCCATCGTCGTGCAAAACCAGACCGACGAGCCGATGGAAGTGGACGTGGTGCTCAACGTGACCAACCTGACGCTGACGGCGGGTGCAGGCCAGCGCGTGCTGGTGCCCGCCAACGACCGCGTCGAAGTGCGCTTCCCGGCCACTACCAACAGTGCGGGCACGGCTCGCTTCCAGGTAGCTGTTGTCTCTGGTGCGTATGCCGACGCCGCCAGCGGTGAACTGCCCGTCTACACCCCCGCCACCACCGAAGCGTTTGCTACCTACGGCACGCTGGACGAAGGTGCGGTGGCTCAGCCGTTTGTGATGCCCGATGGCGTCATTCAGGGCTACGGTGGGCTGGAAATCAACACCTCCTCCACGGCGCTGCAAGCGCTGACGGATGCGGTGATCTACCTCACTGAACATCGCTACGATTCGTCTGATGAGTATGCTTCACGCATCCTCACCATCGCCGCCCTGCGCGATGTGCTGACCGCCTTTGATGCCGAAGGGCTGCCTGCCCCCGGTGAAATGGAGATGGCCGTCGTGCGCGACATCGAAGCGCTGCAAGGGCTGCAAAACCCGGACGGTGGCTTCCCGGTTTGGGAGCGCAACCGGGATTCATACCCGTTCCACACGGTGCATGTGGCCCATGCCCTGGTGGTAGCCAGCCGAAAAGGATTTGCCGTCCCGGCCCAAATGCAGGCCAACGTGCAAAGCTACCTGCAAAATATCGAAAACTACTACCCGTACTGGTATGGCCAGCGGGTGCGCTGGGCGCTGAGCTCCTACGCGCTCTATGTGCGCCATCTGGCGGGCGACAGCGACTTTGCCAAAGCGCGTGCCCTGCTGGATGAAGCGGGCATCGAAAATATGCCGATGGAATCGCTGGCCTGGCTGTGGGACATCCTGGCTGATGATCCGGCCTCGGCCGAAGATGTGGCGGCAATTCGCCAGTTCATCAACAACCGGGCGGTGGAAACGGCCGATGCGGCCAACTTCACCACGTCCTACGGCGACGACGCTTACCTGATGCTGCATTCCAATCGCCGCACCGATGGCGTGATCCTGCAAACGCTGATTAACCAGGAACCGCAAAGTGACTTGATTCCCAAAGTGGTCAACGGTTTGCTGGCCCATCGCACCCAGGGGCATTGGGGCAGCAGCCAGGACAACGTGTTCATCCTGCTGGCGCTGGATAGCTACTTCAACACCTTTGAAGCGCAAACGCCAGACTTTGTAGCGCAGCTGTGGTTGGGGAATACCTATGCCGGGGCGCAAGAGTTTGTTGGGCGCAGCACGGATCGCTACCTGACGGAAATCCCAATGAGCTACCTGGCGGACGAAGAGGTGGGGGATGTGATTGTGAGTGTGGACGGAGACGGCCGTCTCTATTACCGCCTTTCCCTTAACTACGCCCCATCAGACCTGACGCTTGATGCGCTAAACCGTGGTTTTGTGGTGCAGCGCACCTACGAAGGCGTGGATGATCCTGAGGATGTCTACCAGGATGCCGATGGCGTCTGGCATATCAAGCTGGGGGCGCGGGTGCGCGTGCGGCTGACGTTGGTGGCCGACAACCGGCGCTACAACGTGGCTCTTGTCGATCCGCTGCCTGCTGGACTGGAACCCATCAATCCAGAACTGGCCGTTTCGCAAAGCGTGCCGGAGGACCCGGATGCGCTAAATGGCAGCCTGCCCTGGTGGTGGTGGTGGCAGTGGTATGACCATCAAAACATGCGCGATGAGCGGGTAGAAGCGTTTAGTTCGCTGTTGTGGGAAGGCGTGTACACCTATGACTATGTAGCTCGCGTCACCACGCCCGGTACGTTTGTCGCCCCGCCGACCAAGGCGGAGGAGATGTATTCTCCAGACGTGTTTGGCCGCAGCAGCAGCGACATTGTGATTGTAGAGTAATTTTTACCCTCACCCCGTCCCTCTCCCTACTAGGGCTGAGGGGAGGACACCTTTTCAGGTAACTCTAGGGTCGGGTAGAAATTGTAAATTGATAAAATGGTTATGTCTCAGCACAAATTCAAAGAAGAATTGAATCCCCTCTTTGAACAGGCTCCAATGGCGACGTTTGCAGCCATCTTCATGGCGTTGCATAGGTTGGGTGCGTCCTTGGGCTGCCGCAACACTGCCCAAAGCAAGCGACCAAGCATAGGCAACCACCAGCAAAACAAGCAGACGACCCATGTGGTCGGGATGCGTGATGCGACTGTCGGCCCACTGCCAGCCACCGCTTTTCAGGTCACGGAAGCTTTGTTCTTGCCAGTTTCGGTTTGCATACTCGAATCCAGTCAGCGTCGTGTCGTTGGTCACCAGGGCCCACGGTTGGTCATAGCCAGCGCTCCAAATAGCATGGGCCGTTGCTGGCAACCGACCCCGCTGCTTGAATACAAGCCCAGCGGCCGACCACTGTTCCCCAGCTTGCACCATGTGGGCAATGGCCAAATCGCCTTCATCGGTACATACCTTTGTCATGCTGGTCACGCGGAACAGATAGTACCATCCCAGGTTAGCCACAGCCTGACACAAATCGGGCGAGGTTCCAATGCCCCGGTCGGCCAGCACAACCACCTCTCTGTTTGTAGCGATACCCTTCTGGACCGCTTGCAACAAGGTTGTGATTATGCCTACTTGCCCCTCGGCTGGATACTGCTCATGATTGTTGGCCAGGTAACTGCGCCATGCCAAGGGGATACACCGACCTTCCCAAGCGACGCCCACAACCATGACTGCCAGACGGTCTTGCAACTTCGTTTCATCGACCAGCAGATAAAGCTTCCCCAGCGGCAATTGACTAACAATCCAGGCAGTCCATTGCGCGAAGAAGGCGTGCAGCGGAAACAGCGCATTGTCCAGAAAACGCCGCAAGCGTCGGGCGCAGCTCTCAATTTTCTCACCTGTCGCTACCTGGCGGGCAATCTGCTGCTGTTGGCAACTTTCTGCACGCATGATGCCGATAGTAAACAAGCCGACATTTTCAACTTGCCAGCTATTGAGACAAGGCAAATGGGTGGCGATTGTTTGAATCCATTGATAAAGTACGGGATAGCTCATCTTGAACTCCTTCTGACGTTTTGGAAGACATCAGAATTGTCCTTGATGAGCTATTCTTTTTCCAACTCCCAAACATGTCCTCCCCTCAGCCCTCAAAGGGAGAGGGTGTCAGAATCCCTCCCCCTGTCAGGGCTGAGGGGAGGACACCTTTCAGGTAATTCTAGGGTCGGGTAGAAATTGTAAATTGATAAAATGGTTATGTCTCAGCACAAATTCAAAGAAGAATTGAATCCCCTCTTTGAACAGGCTCCAATGGCGACGTTTGGTGCCATCTTCATGGCGTTGCATAGGTTGCGTACGCTCCTGGGCCGCCGCAACACTGCCCAAAGCAAGCGACCAAGCATAGGCAACCACCAGCAAAACAAGCAGACGACCCATGTGGTCTGGATGACTGATACGACTGTCGGACCACTGCCAGCCACCACTTTTCAGGTCGCGAAAGCTTTGTTCCTGCCAATTTCGGTTCGCATACTCGAAACCAGTCAGCGTGGTGTCGTTGGTTACCAGCGCCCACGGCTGGTCATAGCCAGCACGCCAAATAGCATGGGCCGTTGCGGGCAACCGACCTCGCTGCTTGAAGACAAGCCCAGCAACCGACCACTGTTCACCAGCTTGCACCATGTGGGCAATGGCCAAATCGCCTTCATCGGTACATACCTTTGTCATGCTGGTCACGCGGAACAGATAGTACCATCCCAGGTTAGCCACAGCCTGACACAAATCAGGCGAGGTTCCAATGCCCCGGTCGGCCAGCACGACCACCTCTCTGTTTGTGGCGATACCCTTCTGGACCGCTTGCAACAAGGTTGTGATCAGGCCCACTTGCCCCTCGGCTGGATATTGCTCATGATTGTTAGCCAGGTAACAACGCCACGCCAAGGGAATACACCGACCCTCCCAAGCGACGCCCACAACCATGACTGCCAGGCGGTCTTGCAGCTTCGTTTCATCGACCAGCAGGTAGAGCTTCCCAGGCGGCAACTGACTGACAATCCAGGCGGTCCATTGCGCGAAAAAGGCGGGCAGCGGAAACAGTGCATTGTCCAGAAAACGTCGCAAGCGTCGGGCGCAACTCTCAATTTTCTCGCCTGTCGCTACCTGGCGGGCAATCTGCTGCTGTTGGCAACTTTCTGCACGCATGATGCCGATAGTAAACAAGCCGACATTTTCAACTTGCCAGCTATTGAGACAAGGCAAATGGCTGGCAATTGTTTGAATCCATTGATAAAGTACGGGATAGCTCATTTTGGACTCCTTCTGACGTTTTAGAAGACATCAGAATTGTCCTCGATGAGCTATTCTTTTTCCAACTCCCAAACATGTCCTCCCCTCAGCCTGTCAGGGGGAGGGCTAGGGTGGGGGTGTTTTTAATTGCGGACGGTTTTCTGTAAACCGGTAATAAGCGCATCAATTTCGTCGGTGGTGAGCCGGGCTTCTGGATGGGTGGGCAGGAAAACGGCCGGGGGCATGCTGCCGCGCTGCAATACTTCCCACATTTCCTCTAGCTCACGGGGTTTGCCACCCTGATCCCATTCGGAAAAGTTCAGAATTTGCCGCCCTTCGTCGGTGTCGTGCTGGACCAGCCAGGAGATGGGGGCCACATTGCTGTACCACGGCCAGACCGTTTCGTTGCTGTGGCAGTCGAAGCAGGCACGCTCGGCCAGGGCGCGGGTCTCTGGGCTGTCCCAGTTTGGCTCGCTTTGCACGGGGGGATTGGTGTGGTTACGGCCGTATGGCACCAGCTGAATCACAACAAATCCAGCCACGACGATAATCACCGCCCATTTTACAATTTTCTTTATCATTGAATTTCACTGCTCCTTTCTAGGCTCGTTCGTGAAATATGCCACGAATGTCTGTGAAGGATAGCACAAGCCGAGTTAAGATTGGCCTAAATGGCCTTAAATTTTGCTTAAATCTGCGGGCCTGACGGCAAAACGGTGCCGAGTGCAAATTTCATTCCCAATTCCCACTGTTCACCGCTATAATCTTCTCCATGCTGAACCTCATCTTTTTTGTCATTGGCCTCATTGCGGCCGTTATCATCAACACGTTGGCCGACTATTTGCCGTCGTCTCACACGCCGCTGTGGCCGCAGTGGCAAAATTGGGGCTGGTCAAAACGCAAACGGCCGTTACTCGTGTTCATCTTTACCCCATTGGTCTTGGGCAGCTTACCCTTCTTTTTGGACAGCGTGGTGAATACGGCCGTTAACAGCTTTCACATCGCCGTCCTTATCCTCATCATTGTGACCGACCTGGAGCACCGACTGATTTTTGACGCGGTGACCTTGCCCGCAACGGCCGTTGCTCTGCTCACCAGCCTGTTGGTCACCCCGGACGAAAACAACATTCGCCTGGCGGTGATTGGCGCGATTGCCGGGTATGCCATCTTCTTTTTGCTCTATTGGGTGGCCCAGCTCATCTACGGCCCCGGTCGTGGCGCACTGGGCGCAGGTGACGTGAAGCTGGCCATGCTCATGGGGGCCATGTTGGGCTTCCACCGCATCTTTTTTGCCCTGATCCTGGGCGTTTTTCTGGGCGGCATCTTTTCCTTGCTGTTGCTGCTCAGCCGCCGGGTCACTCGCGACACGGCCCTGCCGTACGGCCAATACCTGGCCCTGGGCGGCATCGTCATGCTCATCTGGGGCGCGCAGTACGTCCAGCAATTTTTAGACTGAATTGAGCCACAGAGAACACAGAGAATCCGGGAAAAATTCTGTATCCTCTGCGTCCTTTGCGGTAAAAGATAAACTATGGAAGTGACAGTTATCCAGAAACTCAAAGAAGCGGGCATTGTGGTGGCCCTGCCGGGCGATTTGCCCTTGTCCTCCATTTTGCCCATTGCCGATGCCCTGCTGGCCTCGCCGATTTTGGCGGTGGACGTGGCCTTTGGTAGCGACGAGCTGCCTCAGCTGCTGCACGATTTGCGCCAGCGGGCCGGGGATAAGCTGCTGATTGGCGTGAGTGGGGTGGAAACGGCCGTTCAGCTTCACTCCCTTCAGCACAGCCCCATCGACTACATTTCCTCTTCGCGGCTGGATGATGTGCTGCTGGCAGGCTGCCGCAAACGCAGTCTGGCCTATCTGCCCGGCGTCATTAGCGTTTGGGCGGCTCAGGCGGCGCAAGAGAAAGGGTGCGTTAGCATTCGCCTGCGCACGGGTGGTCCTGCCGGGGCCGACTATGTTCGCACTTTGGGCGAGGTGCAGCCCGATTTGGGCATCATCGTGGAAACAGAGCTGCATCCCGAAGATGTACCCGGCTACCGGCAGGCGGGCGCGGCGGCTTTGGTGGTGGGCGCACCGCTTTTCAGCGGTCCTACGCAAACGATGGCCGATCTGATCACCCAGGCGCGCCGCTTTACCCAGGCGTGGCAAAACAGCAGCAGCTGGCACGAAAAACGGTCTTTGAACGGCCGTCACTAAAAAATTGCCACAGTGCCCACAGAGAGCAGAGAGTTTTATCTCTTTTCTGCTCTGTGCCCTCTGTGGCCAAAAATCTTATGACTCAATTCACGATACGGCCGTTAGCCAACCACAACGATTACCAGCAAACCCGGCAGATTCACATGGCTGCCTGGGGTGTAGACGCCTCGGAGACCATCCCGCCGCTGTCGATGCACGCTTTTCAGCACAACGGCGGCATCTTGCTGGGTGCATACGATGGTGAGCAGATGGTCGGCTACTGTTTGGGTACGCTGGGCACGGTGGAGACGCCGGGCCGCATCGACCAGATAGCGGCGGCGCGGCTGAAGCTGTTTTCGGTCATCATGGGCATTTTGCCTGCTTACCAGGGCCAGAGCATTGGCACTCAGCTCAAGCTGGCTCAGCGCGAGGCGGCGCTGCGCCTGGGCATCCGCATGATTACCTGGACCTACGATCCGCTAGAGAGCCGAAACGGCCGTCTCAACATCGGTAAGCTGGGGGCCATTTGCAACCGGTATTACCGCGAATTCCACGGGCCGATGGCCGGGCGCAACGCCGGGCTGGCCAGCGACCGCTTTGAGGTAGAGTGGTGGGTCACCAGCAATCGGGTAGAAGGACGGGTGGCGCAGCAAAGACGGCCGTTAAGCCTCGATGCCATGCGTGGTGCCGGAGCGGTGGTGGTCAACGAAGCCACGTTTGACGATGGGTTGCTCATTCCACCGCTAGATTTTGCGCGTAGCGACAAGAATCTGCTGCTGGTAGAAATTCCGGCAGACATCCAGGCGCTCAAAGCGGCCGATCTGGCCCTGGCGCGGCAGTGGCGGCAGCACACCCGGCAGCTGTTTGAGCATTATTTTGCCGCTAACTTTGCTGTCACCGATTTTGTGTTTCAGCCGGGCGAAGACGGCCGTTCGCGCAGCTTCTACTTGCTTACCCACAACAATTCTTAACAGAGGCTAGTGGTTAGTGGCTGGTTGCTGGTGAACCAACCACTAACCACCAAAACTATCAACTAAAACCATGAAACTTGAACGCATAGATCTTTATTACATTTCCATGCCGTTGGTATCGCCGTTTGGCACCAGCTTTGGCGTGCAGCAGCAGCGGGACGCTCTGATTTTGGCGCTTCACGCCGAGGGGCTGACCGGGTGGGGCGAGTGTGTAGCCACCAATGATCCGGGGTATAGCTACGAAACGGCCGTTACCGCCTGGCACATTCTCTCCGACTTTCTCATCCCGGCCGTGTTGGGCAAGGAATTGGACGAGCCGGAGCAGCTGCCCGGCTGGCTCAGCGGCGTGCGTGGGCATCCCCTGGCCAAGGCGGCGCTGGACCAGGCCGTCTGGGACATTACCGCCCAGCGCGATGGTCTGTCGGTGGCGCAAAAGCTGGCCCAGCCGTACCCGGAAGGGCCGCGTGAGCGAGTAAAAGTGGGCGTGAGCATCGGCACGCAGCCCAGCATTGCCCAGACGATGGCCGTGATAGCCAAACATTTGGGGGAGGGATACGGCCGTATCAAGCTCAAAATTAAGCCGGGCTGGGATGTGAAATTGGCCTGGCAGGCCCGCCACGAATTCCCCGACGTACCCATCATGCTTGATGCCAACTCTGCCTACACGCTGGACGACGCCGTTATTTTTCAGGCAATGGACGAGCTAAACCTGCTCATGATCGAGCAGCCGTTAGGATATGAAGACATCTACGACCACAGCAAATTACGGCCGCAAATCAAAAGCCCACTTTGCCTGGATGAGAGCATTCATTCGGCCGATCATGCCAGGTTGGCGATTGCTTTGCAGGCGTGTGACATCATCAACGTGAAGCCGACTCGCGTGAGCGGCTGGACCGAAGCGCGCAAAATTCACGATTTAGGTGTGGCGCACGGGCTGGGCTTGTGGGTTGGTGGTATGTTGGAGACTGGCGTGGGCCGCGCCGCCCAGCTGGCTCTGGCCTCGCTGCCCGGCTTCACCCTGCCCGGTGACATCTCGGCTACCTCCCGCTACTATGAACACGACATCGCCACGCCCTTCTTCCTCAACGTCGAGGACAGCACCATCACCGTGCCCACCGGTCCCGGTCTAGGCATCGAAGTAGACACGGCGCGGCTCAAAGAAGTCACCCTGCGCCAGGAAAGTTTTGCGTAACAGATTGGTCCAATCTCAAAGATTGGACCAATCTATACCAGGAATTTACTAGCCTGGGGATTCATCCCCAGGGCAGATACGAGGTCAACATGTTTGAAGACAAAACCATCACATTTATCGGCAGCGGCATTATGGGCGAAGCGATGATTCGCGGCCTGCTGGGGCAGAAAAACGTGCTGCCTAACCAAATTCTCGCCGCCGACCCGTGGGCGCAGCGGCGTGAAGAGCTGCAAGATCGCTACGGCATCAACGTCACCGAGGATAACCGCGAGGCGGCCGAAAATGGACAAATCATCGTCCTGTCCATCAAGCCCCAGACGCTGCCCTACGTGCTGCCCGAGATTCGCGGCCATCTGCGCCGCCAGGATTTGTTGCTGTCGATTCTGGCTGGCGTGCCCATCCGCAAGCTGGCCGATGGCACGGCGCATGCGGCCGTGGTGCGGGCCATGCCTAATACCCCGGCGCAGATCGGCCAGGGCATTACCGTGTGGACCGCCACGCCAGAAGTGACCGAGATACAAAAGCAGCAGGCGCAGGCGATTTTGGCCTCGCTGGGCCAGGAAATTCGCGTCGAGGAAGAGGATTACCTGGACATGGCCACCGCGCTTAGCGGGTCTGGCCCAGGCTACGTCTTCATGATGATGGAGGCGATGATTGATGCCGGAGTGCATCTGGGCTTTTCGCGGCGCATCGCCGAGCAGCTGGTGTTCCAGACAATGATTGGCTCGGTGAATTATGCGATGGAATCGGGCAAACACGTCGCCGAACTGCGCAACCAGGTCACATCCCCAGGCGGCACTACGGCCGCAGCGCTGTACCACATGGAAAAAGGTGGTCTGCGCACCGTCATCTCACGCGGTATTTGGGCCGCGTATGAACGTTCCGTCTCCCTGGGCAAGGGCAAGACGGAGGATGACCCGGAGAGTTGACGGTGGTCGGTAATCGGTTCACCGTTCACCGTTCACCGATTACCATTTACCGTTCACCGATTACCCCTCATGTCTCCCACAATTTTGCTGCAACACGGCCGTTTCTGGCGCAAGTTTCACAAGCCGGTGCGGGTGGTAACGGCCGTTTCCCCCCAAGAAGTTTTGCCAGCGTTGGAAGAATTGGAAACGGCGGTACGTGCCGAAAACCTCTACGCGGCTGGATTTATTGCTTACGAAGCCGCCGCTGCGTTTGACCTGGCGGTACATGTGCCGCTGGACGGGCTGCCGCTGCTGTGGTTTGGGCTGTTTGAGACGTATGAGGAGATTGGAGATTGGAGATTGGAGATGAGCGACTTAATCTCCAGTCTCCAATCTCCCGCCGTGGGTGCGTGGCAGCCAGCGATTGACCGCGCCGAGTATGATGCAGCTATCGCGCAAATTGAGGCGCACATCGCGGCGGGGGAGACGTACCAGGTGAACTACACGTTTCCCCAGCACGCCAGTGTTGCCGGGGAGCCGCTGGCTTATTTTGTGGAGCTGGTGGCGGCGCAGCAAGCGAATTATGCGGCGTACCTGGACATCGGCCGATTTGCCATTTGCTCGGCGTCGCCAGAGCTGTTTTTTGAGCTGGATGGCTCACGCTTGCGCTCAAAACCGATGAAGGGAACGGCCGTCCGCGGCCTCACCCTGGCACAAGATAAAGCCAACATCGCCTGGCTGGCCCAATCGGAGAAAAATCGCGCCGAAAATGTGATGATTGTGGACATGATCCGCAACGACATGGGGCGCGTGGCTGAGGTGGGCAGCGTGCGCGTGCCGCAGCTGTTTGAGGTGGAGCGGTATCCCACGCTGTTGCAAATGACCTCTACCGTTGAGGCCCAGACCCACGCCCCGCTCAGCCAAATTCTGGCTAACATGTTCCCTTGCGCCTCCATCACCGGCGCGCCCAAAGTCCGCACCACGCAAATCATCAAAGAATTGGAGCCGCAGCCCCGTGGCATCTACACTGGCTCGATTGGCTTCCTCGCGCCCGACGGGACGGCGCAGTTTAATGTGGCTATCCGTACCGTGCTGGTGGATCGTGAACGGGGGCAAGCGACCTATGGCGTAGGCAGCGGCATCGTTTGGGATTCGGTAGCGGCGGACGAATACGAGGAGTGCAAGGTGAAATCCAAGGTGCTGACGGAGAAACGGCCGTCTTTCCAGCTGATCGAAACGATGTTGTGGCAACCCGACAGCGGTCTCTTTTTGCTGGACGAGCACATGGCGCGGCTGCGGGATTCGGCTGAATATTTTGGGATTGGCTGGGCGGAAACGGCCGTGCTCACCGCACTGGATGCCCTGTCACAAACCCTGGCAGAGCCTGTCAAAGTGCGCTTATTGTTGGAGCAAGACGGCCGTTTTACTTTGCAAACGGTGCCGCTAAGTGTTGGCGCACGCCCCGATCCCGTGCGTATTGGGCTGGCCAAAGAGCCGATCCATTCGCAAACCGTCTGGCTGTACCACAAAACCACTCACCGCGACCTGTACAGTACGACCCTCGCCTCTCGCCCGGACTGCAATGACGTGATTTTGTACAACGAACGCGACGAGCTAACCGAAGCCAGCAGCTCCAATATCGCTCTGCTGTTGAATGGCGAACTGGTGACGCCGCCAATCGAATCTGGCTTACTGGGTGGCACTTTTCGCAGCTACTTGCTCAAAAACCCCAAAGGTTTCCAAAACCCTTGGGGTTTACCTTTGCACGAAAAGGTGTTGTATCTTACGGATTTAGCGCGGGCAGAGGGGATTTATTTGTTTAACTCGGTGCGGTGGTGGGGAACGGCCGTGTTGGTTTAGTCTTGTAACCCCGCCAGGATTAACGGCCGTTTCTCCCCCAAATATTCAATATCCGCCAGGTACAGCAAATGATGCCCATCGGCCAGATTGGCGATGAATGCTTCGTTGCCCTTTTGCGCTTCGGTTTGCATGTGGTTTACCAACGTTTCCAGCCGCAAAATCATCATGTCTACCAGATTGTGCCGCTGTGCAACCGAGAGGCCATAAGCTTCACAAAAGAGGCGGGCCCGGCCGATTTGCGTTTCAAGATCGCCCAATCGATCCGGGTTTTGCTGGTTATGAAACGGCGCCCAGCGGTAAAGCGCGTAGGCGATGTCCCAAATGCGGGGGCCGGGATGGGCCGTGTCAAAGTCGATGATGCCCACAGCCTGACGGCAGTTTAGCACCACGTTGTACGGCGCATAATCCCCGTGGCAGATGACCTCGATGGGCGTTTGGCTGGGCAGCTGCCAGGTGTGGCTTTCCTGGTTCTGGGCAAGAAAGGAGCGCGTTGCCTCGTGGTAAGCGCGGAGCAGCTGGGCCGCCGAAACCAGCGCTTCCTCGCTGGCGGCGGCTGCGCTCAGCGGGTAGTTGCACACTTCCCCAGCCAGAAAGGTCACGATTTCATTGCCTGCGTCATCAAAGCCGAGCGGTTCGGGAACGGCCGTAAAACCCACCGCCCGCACATGTCGCAGCAAAGCATGCACCGACTCAGTCCACGGGCCAGCAGGCCGGTGAACTGTATTGGCGACGCGGGCAATCTTGTTTTCGCGGCCACCTTGTAGAAATTCCATAACTATTTACCCGCTTGAGGATGGCTGCGCGCCTGCACAATTTCGGCCATGATGGAGAGGGCAATTTCCTCTGGCGTTTGCGCACCGATGTCCAGGCCAATGGGGCCGTGAATTCGGCCGATCTCCGCATCGCTGAAGCCATAGCCGCGCAGCCGTTCCACACGCCTGGCGTGCGTCTTTTTGCTGCCCAACGCGCCGATGTAAAATGGATTGGCTTGCAAGATGATTTTTAGCGCCGGATCGTCAATCTTGGGGTCGTGGGTGAGTAGGGCAACGGCCGTTTCCCTTGTAATCTTCACCTCGGTAAACGCTTTATCTGGCCACGCCTGGATGAGCTGATCCACGTGCGGGAAACGCTCGTCGCTGCCAAACGCGCGACGCGGGTCGATGACCAGGGTGCGATAGCCCAGCGTTTTGGCGTAGCTGGTGAGGGCAATGGCGATGTGCACGCCACCAACCATGATCAGCGTCGGCGCAGGGCGCACGGTGTCGATGAACACCTCTATTTCATCGGTCAGCTGCACACGCTGGGGATGAACCGCCTTCGCCTCAGCGGCAATCGCCTGCGCGTCCAGCGTGGCGTTGCCCAATGTACCCATGCGCTCGCCTGCGCGGCTGACGGCCAGCTTGCGCCCCAACAGTTCCTCCGGCCCGCGAATGACGGTGATGGCTGCGCCTGCCTCGTCGTTTTGGATGAGGGTGCGGATGAAATGGGTAACGGCCGTATCCAATCGCTCCACAAACAGTTCAATCGTACCGCCACAGGCCAGCCCCACATCCCAGGCGGTTTCGTCGGCCACGCCAAAGTGCAGCAGCTTGGGACGGTTTGTGGCGAGAACGGCCGTTCCCTCCTCAAACACCGCCCCTTCCACACAGCCCCCACTGACGGAACCCGCGATACGGCCGTCTGCCGTAAGCGCCATCTTCGCCCCCACCTTGCGCGGCGCAGAGCCCCACGTTTGCACGACCGTTGCCAATGCAACCGACTGCTTATCTTCTAGCCAACGATTGATGTCTTCGATTACCTCTTTCATTTTGCATCTCGGTTCCTGGGGCTGAAGCCCCAGGCTAATTTGCTATCGCCTTGTTAGCGCCTTCCTGCATTTTCCTTCATAGCCTGGGGATTTATCCCCAGGTTTTCGATACGCCAACCTGCTGGCACATCGCCAGAATCGGGCAGGTGGTACAGCGCGGGCGGCTGGCGGTGCAGATATGTTTGCCAAACGGCACCAGCAGCCTGTTGATTTCGATCCAATATTTTTCTGGCAGTGTAGCTTGCAGGGCTTCCATTGTTTTTTCGGGCGTCTTTTCCGCCACGTAGCCCCAGCGGTTGGTGATGCGATGCACGTGAATGTCTACGCTGATCACCTTCTGGTCGCAGGCGATGCCCAGCGCCAGATTGGCACACTTCGGCCCCACGCCATTGAACGAGAGCAGCAGCTCGCAGTCGCAGGGCAGCTCGCCGCCGTGCTCGGCTACCAGCTGTTGCGCGATCGCTTTGATTTGCTCCGCCTTGCGCTCGGAAAAGGAGCTGCGGCGGATGATTTTGGCGATTTCGGCCATGTCCATTTCCGCAATTTGCTGCGGCGTGTTGGCCCGGGCAAACAGCTGTAGCGAGACGGGCAAGGAGACTTCATCGTAGGTGCGGATGGAGAGGATGCAGCCGACGAGCTGCTCAAACGGGCTATCGTGTCCCTTTTCGGCCAGTTCGAACATGGCAGCTTTGGGAAACGGCTGTACCGCTTCCTCAACTCGCTCCATTACCAAATCAATATCAAACTTCTCTTTTTCCATAATTTTTTTGGACGCGGACGAGCGCAGATTTTTTTATCCGCGTCCCATTTTCCTAATGAAGGCGGCCCCGGATAATTTGAGCTGCTGCTGGCGAGACGGCCGTTTCGCCACCGTCAAGTTCTGCAAATGAGCCGCCAACGCTTCCAGGCTGGCCAGATTATGCACTGGCAAAAAGTCATCAATGTAGGGCAGCGCCGCCTGCATGCCCCGCGTCAATGGCTCGTACTCGGCCAAGCCCAGCAGCGGGTTCAGCCAGATCAGCCGGTGGCAACTGCGTTGCAAACGGCCGATTTCCTGTTTCAGAAGCACCGGATCGCCCCGGTCCCAGCCGTCGCTGATGAGCAGCACCACCGCGCCGCGCCCTAGCACCCGGCGACCCCACGCAAAATTAAACGTCTTCAGCGAGTCGCCGATGCGCGTCCCGCCGGACCAATCAGTTACCTCGCGGGACACTTCCGCCAGAGCGCGATCTATCTCCCGGCCGCGCAGCTGCCGCGTGATGCGCGTGAGATGCGTGCTGAACACAAACGCCTCGACCTCTTGCTCCAGTCCCTTCGCCAAGCTGTAAATAAAGTGCAGCAGCAGCCGGGCATATCGCTCCATCGAGCCGCTGATGTCGGCAATGACCACGAGCGGGCGGGGCTTGAATTTTGGCTGGCGGCTGGGCCACTCGATGAGTTCGCCGCCGTAACGCAGGTTGCGCCGCAGGCTGCGCCGCAAATCCAGCCGCCGCCCTTGCCCCGGACGCTGCCGCCGGGTGCGCCGCAACCCCAGCTGCCACACCATCTTAGCCATGAACTGCTTGACGGCACGCAGCTCTTCCTGCGTCAGATCGCCAAAATCTTTTTGGCGCAGCAGTTCGCGGGTGCTATACGTCTGCGTCACTTCGATGATCTGCTGGACCTCGTCGTCATCTGTTTCATCCGCTTCGTTGCTGCCGATTGGCTCGTCCTCTTGCAGCGGCGGCGGGGCAATGATGGGCTGGGGGGCAAGTTCTTCAGAGCCAACGGCAAACAATTCTTCCCATAGGATTTTCTCGCGCGGGGCGCGCCAGAACAGTGCAAAGGCTTGCTCAAAAAGCGGCAAATCTGCCTGATCATGAACCAGCAGGCAGCGCGCTGTGTAGTAAAAATCTGCCTTGCGTGCCAGATTTACGTGCTCCAGTGCCTGCACCAGATCAATCATCCGGCCCGGATTCACGTCCATGCCCAAAGCACGCAGTAAACGGCCGAATAAGATCAGGTTGTGGAGGAGGTGATTGTTGGTCATCTAGCCTTCTGGCTTGTCACTCCCGCGAAGGCGGGAGTCCAGAATCATGGATTCCCGCCTTCGCTGCTCTGTTGAAAACATCCAAAACAAAGCAAAAGATGCTTACGGGATTAACTGATCTAAAGCAAAATTAATGATGCAGATTGTAAACCAACATCTTAATCGCTGGCTCACGCCGTTGCAGATAGTATTTGCGTGCCCGAATGGCGTCACCAAACTTGCGTTTGATGACCGAGATGACGGTTTCGACCTTCCAGCGCTGCCCAAAGAGTCCATCCAGTCGGGCTACGGCAACCAAGTCAGCGCGTGCTTGGCGCAAGGGCGAGGCAATCGACCGCTTCGGACCCGTGCGACGGGGCGGTATGAGGTCATCAGGTCGTACCGACTTCACATCAAAGCCACCATCAGCCAACAAAACCCATTGACCAGAACGCATAAACGGCCGTACCGCACGCCGCATCGTTTCCAATTTACTACCATCATGCCCCGGCCCATACGATTGACTCCGTCCCAAAATGAACAGGGTGTTCAGACCAACCCCATAGAATCCTTTCCAATATTGGGTGATCTTCCAGCCGCGTCGGTTGATATAGTAATCACTGGCTTGAGTCAGCTGAAACCCAGTCGCGTCAATCGCGACTGCTTCCTCCTCAATGCCCAACTCTGTCAACAAGCTGACATTCATGCGATCGATCTGGGCCAGCGTCAACAATCGAGCCGCTGCCCGCGCCAGTGCCGAGTACGTGGGCACATCCTTGAGTCCCAGTTCCTTGACCACCGCATCACTAGCCAGCAGCCACTCTTCCATATCCCGATAACTCAATCTCAGCCGATGCATCAACAAAATGCAGGTAACCAACTGCGGCTGCGTATACTTGCGCGGGCTTTTGGGATGGGAATAAGGAGCAAATTCTTTTTGTGCCAGGTTGTGGGCCATGCGAGCAAAGGTCACAAACTGGCTTTCACGCCGATTTTTCTTAGCCATATCATCATTATCGCCGTTCTTACCATCTTTTCAACAGTGCAGCCTTCGCGGGAATGACAAACAAATGTTACGAATTCACTCGCGCACGTTCAATAATCTGCCGGGTGGTTTCACCGCTGACTTTTTCGATATCGTCCTGGTATTTGAGGATGACGCCCAAGGTGTTTTCTACGATTTCCACGCTGAGCGCCTGGGCATCTAGCGCGACCAGCGCGGCGGTCCAGTCCAGCGTTTCGGCCACGCCGGGAATTTTGTAGAGGTCTTGCTGCCGCAGTTCCTGGATGAAGTAGGTGACTTGCTCGGCCAACTGATCGGCGGCGTGGGGCAGCTTGGCCCGCACGATGTCGTATTCTTTTTCAAAGCTGGGGTAATCGATCCAGGTGTAGAGACAGCGGCGCTTGAGAGCATCGTGGACCTCGCGGGTGCGGTTGGAGGTAAGTACTACCACCGGCGGCTGGGCGGCTTTGATCGTGCCAATTTCTGGGATGCTGATTTGGAAGTCGGAAAGGATTTCCAACAGGAACGCTTCAAACTCTTCATCGCTGCGATCAATTTCGTCGATGAGCAGGACAGGGCGCTGGGTTTTACTGTGCTGGATGGCCCGGAGCAACGGCCGTTCCAACAAAAATTCCTTACCAAACAGTTCTGCCTCGTTGGCCCGTTCGCCGCGCGCTTCCAGCAAGCGAATATGCAGCATCTGGCGGGTGTAGTTCCATTCGTACACCGCCTGGTTCACGTCCAGTCCTTCGTAACATTGCAGGCGAATCAGCTCGGTGCCTAGCAGATCGGCAATTACTTTGGCAATTTCTGTCTTGCCCACGCCGGGTTCGCCTTCGAGGAAGAGGGGTCTTTGCAGTTTTAGCGCCAGGTAAACGGCCGTTGCCAACCCGCGATCTGTTACATAATTTTTGCTGCGCAGCGCCTCTTGTAATTGGTCGATGGATTCAATCTGCATGGGTTGTCCTTGCTGTAATCCGTAATCCGTAATCGGTTATCGGTATTCGGGTCACCGTTCACCGTTCACCGTTCACTGATTACCGATTACCGTCTACTGGGCCGTCAGGCCACCGTCCACCGTTAGCGTGGCCCCAGTGGTGAAGGAGGAGGCGTCGGAGGCGAGCCAGAGAACGGCTTCGGCCACTTCGCGTGGGTCGCCAATGCGGTGGCTGGGGTTGTTTTGGATAGCGCCTTGTTCCAGTTGGGGCAGGTGAGCGAAAGCGCGTTCGACCATTGCCGTGCGAATAATGGCCGGGCAGACGGCGTTGACGCGGATGCCTTTGCCAGCGTACTCAACCGCCGCTGTTTTGGTGAGGCCAACGACGGCGTGTTTGCTGGCGGCGTAGGCCGACATGCTGTGTGCGCCTATCAGACCCGCCACGGAAGCGGTGTTGATAATCGTACCGCCCCCTTGCAGGAGCATTTGCTGGATTTCATACTTGAGGCAGAGCCAGACGCCCTTGGCGTTGACGGCCATGATGCGGTCGTATTCGTCTTCGCTGCCGTCGGCGGTGCGCACGGGAATGCCGTCAATGCCCGCGTTATTGAAGGCGATGTCGAGACGGCCGTATTCCCTCACCACCTCATTGATCAAATTTTCCACCTGCGCTGCCTGGGAGACGTCGGTTTGGATGAAAACGGCCGTACCGCCTGCCTCCCGGATCATCTGCACGGTTTCCTGGCCGCCGTCCGGGTTTAGGTCGGCGATGGCCAGTTTGGCACCGTGTTGGGCGAAGAGAACGGCCGTTTCCCGGCCAATGCCAGAACTACCGCCAGTGATAAGAGCAATTTTGCCGTCTAGCTGCATGGGAACCTCCAAAAAGTGGGATGCGATAGATGAAGCCAAGTTTTAACGCAGAGGGGGAGGATTAACAAAAAATGGATTGGTAGACGTGAGCGGGGGGAAACGGCCGTTTCCCCCTCTCACGTCTGTTGAGGCAAAGTCAAAGTATGAGGATCAACAAGACGGTTTAATTTTTGACGATGGCGGGTAAAAATAGCTCGTAGCCCAATTGCGTGACCGGGCTCAACGGTGAACTGGTTAAAAGAAACGTGGTGAGTGGTCCCTGTTGGGCTACAAACGCAACGGGGCGGTTCTGCAAGTTGTAGTCGGCCAGGTCAATTGACCAGATACCGCTGCCGCCAACAAGTTTCGTTCCCCGAAAAATGCCACCCCCGCCGGGTTTAGTTGGGTCCTTTGTGATTTCATAGATGGAAATAGCGAAAGTGTTTATGGATGCCGTACCCGTGACGATCGTTCCGCTTGTTTCTGTCACTTCGGGGTAGTTCAGCAAATCATTAGGGCCGGTATCGGCGTCGCCTGGGTCATTTGGTTCCAGGCCATCAGCACCCAGCTCAACAGGTAACCCGCCATTGCCGTAAATTTCTTGAGGAATTACAGCGTTATTGATAGACGTGTTGCCAGCGATACGTACTCCTGCGGACCCATTCCCCTGTACTTTTCGCGGGGTGAAGTGATTTCCTTGAGATTGCCAAACGTAGAGGCCGTGACTCTCATTATTGAGCAAAAGTGTGTTGGTTACTATCATGGTTTCCTGCACGTCTTCCAAATAGATTCCGTTTTCGCCGTTATGGGCAATGATTTGGGTGCCAGGGAAGTCTAGTGTGCCGATTTGAGTACCCATTGAACTTGAGACGTGAAGGCCGTCATACCCATTGCCGCGTGGCGTAACGCCGTCAATCGCGACGCCAATTTTGTTGAGGTCTAGCGTTGTTGCCGGGGAATTGCTGATAAGAATGCCGTAATTGGTATTGCCGCTGATGACATTTCCCGTTGCTGTTGAAAAGGTGCTGCCAATAACGTTATTCCCGGCGTCGTCAAAAATACCAATGCCGTGCTGCCCGTTGGGCAAACTCAACATCCCCGTATGATCCAGGCCAATGATGTTGTCCATGACCAGATTGCTGCCGCCAGAGTTTTGAATGCGCAGTCCATCCAGGGTATTGCCGCTCAGGAGATTGTTGACAATCCAGGTCGATGGGGCGTCGCCAGTTACATGGATGCCATAATTGTTGGGGTCGGCAGAGGTGCCATTGTTGTCCGTCCCAATCCAGTTGCACGAGATGTACTTCAATTCGCTTGATACGCCGGTTACGTAAACACCCGCTGAACCGTTGCCCCGAATGTAGTTGCGGGCTAAGGCGTCATCTTCTTCAAAGTCATTGCAGCCAACGTAGTTTACGGCCGTTCCCCCCACCAACTCCACACCATAATTTGTATTATCTTCGATGATGTTGGCCCAAATGCTGGTACGTCCACTGCCGTTAACCTGAATCCCAATGACGTTATTGAGGATCTGGTTGTTGCGAATTTGGTTTCTCTGGGCGTTGTTTGTTACGGCGATACCTATATTGTTTACGTCGATGATATTTTGCTGAACGGCCGTTGCGTTGCCCAATGGATCGGCACCCACCACGACATACTGGCTGCCAAAAATGGAAATCCCGTCGCCAGGTACGCCGACCTGGCATTTAATGGTATTGCCATAAATCCAGGCGGTTGTTTTTGCCGCATCGACATTGCCCGAAGAAATATAAATGCCTCCGTAGGACAAATTACTGTTGCCACAGCCACCCGTGCCAGGGTTGTCATCGCCAATAATGTTGTTGGTAATTTCTACTTCCACGGCATTGGTTTGCAGCCAGATATTGGAATAGCCAATACCAGATCCATAGACGCGCAAATTTTTGAGTACAATCGCTTCGCCGTTGATGCGGAAAACATTAAGATTGTTACCGCCGCCATTGATGCGAATGGTGTGCCCCACACCATCAATGGTGAGTCCAGCTTCGGACAGCACGGGCAGTGCGCTGCCCAGGTTGATAGTAAAGCTGCCGCTAAAATTAATAACATCGAGGCCAGGCTGCATCTGGGCCGTTTCGATAGCTGCTCGCAGCGTGCAAAAACCCCCAGCTGTGGCACAGCTGCCGGTTCCCCCGGTTGCATCAGGTTCGTCTCCAGCACTGTTCACCATAATGGTTGCCGTGGGGGAGGCAACGGCCGTTTTTGCCATCAGCACCAATAAACCACTCAACGATGCGACAAAAATAAAGATAAAAATCAGCATACGTCTCATGAATGTATCCTCCAAATTAGGAAATATGAGTGAAACTGTTTGGCTATTAAGTTGTCGATCACAAAAACAGGTGTTGGCTTGCGAGGGAGAGAAAAGAAAATCAGGCCAACATCTTTACAACATGAAAGATCGGCCTGATTGTATCGGAAAAATATCTTGTGAAGTTGTTAAGCAAATAACAGCAAACGCTGCTGATTTGCGGGCCGCGATTTATTTTGCAGCTGATTAGTTTAGCAAAGGCAGCACGATGTTTTCCAGTTCGCTTTCGCTGATTTCGCCAGTTTGTACATGTTGGATCACGCCATTGCGGTCGATGATGAAGGTGGTGGGGAAGCTGCGTGTGCTGTACTGATCGGCAACCCGACCCTGCAAATCTAGCAGTACGGGGAAGCTAAAGCCGCTTTGTTCGATAAACGGCCGTACCGTAGCCGCATCCTCCTGAGCATTAATGGCCAAAACAACCAACCCTTCATCCTGATGCGCCTCATAGAAGCGGTTGATGCCGGGCATCTCGGCGCGGCAGGGCGGGCACCAGGTGGCCCAGAAATTCATGATGATCACCTCGCCTTCGTAATCAGCCAGGGCAATTTGCGATCCGTCCAGCGACCCCAGGCTGAAATCGGTGACGGTGCCGCCTTTTTGGGCCAGAGCCGGTGCGCCGTAGCTGTTGGTGGTGGGTTCCGGTTCGGCCGTTTTAAGGCTCATCCAGATAATTGTTCCCAGGCCACCCAGAATCAAAATGAGTGCCGCGACCAGGATCATATTGTTTTGCCGGGCTTTTTTTTGCCGCCGAGCGTCGCGACGGCCGTGTGATACATTGCGGTGTGCGTTTGACATAATGCTACTCCAGTTCTCGTTGTGCAGGTTCAATTTTATTAGATGCAGCGTACGGACAGAAGTAACATTCGTCTGGAATAAACCTGACAGGTCTTCTAAGCTACATTGCCAATAAGGCATTTTGAATCACAAAACGCCTCGATAGAAAGGTTGGGTCGTAGACCTGTCAGGTTTCAGAACCACCTAAATCAAGGCCATCTTGGCTGAAAAATGGCGCAGCATGGGCGGCGCATCGACAATGCGCACGCCGCGAATGCTCTCTTTGATGCTGTTGACATAAAGCAGCACTTCGGCCAGGTAATCGACGTGGCTCTGAGTGTAGACCCGGCGCGGGAAGGCCAGGCGCACCAGCTCCATTGCCGCTGGTTTTTCGCTGCCGTCGGGCTGGTGGCCAAACATCACCGAACCAATTTCTACGGAGCGAATGCCGCCTTCCAGGTAGAGCGCCAGCGACAGTGCCCAGGCGGGATACTCACTTTGCGGGATGTGCGGCAGCATCCCTTTGGCGTCGATGTAGATGGCATGGCCGCCGGGCGGCTGCACAATCGGGATGCCGTTTGAGGTTAAGATGTCGCCCAGGTAAGCCACGGAGCGGATGCGATACTGCAAATAATCTTCGTGCAGCACTTCTTCCAGACCCACGGCCAGCGCTTCCAAATCGTACCCGGCCAGGCCGCCGTAGGTTGGGAAGCCCTCGGTGAGGATGAGCAGATTTTTGCACTCCTGCGCCCAGGCGTCGTCATTGAGGGCCAGGAAGCCACCAATGTTGCCCATGCCGTCCTTTTTGGCGCTCATCGTGGCCCCATCCACGTAGCTAAACATCTCCTGGGCAATTTCCAGCGGCGTTTTGTCGGCGTAGCCTTCTTCGCGTGTTTTGATAAACCAGGCGTTTTCAGCAAAGCGGCAGCAGTCGAGGAAAAGGGGCACGTTATGGCGGTGGCAAATCTCGCTGGCGGCGCGGATGTTGGCCATGCTCACCGGCTGCCCGCCGCCGGAGTTGTTGGTGACGGTGATCATCGCTAGCGGCACGTTGCCGGGATTTTCCACGAGGGTGCGCTCCAAAGCTGCCAGGTCGATGTTGCCTTTGAAGGGCAAAATGATGGCCGGATCGTGTGCTTCGGGGATGGGAATGTCGAGAGCGGTTGCGCCCCGGTACTCGGTGTTGGCGCGGGTCGTGTCGAAGTGGGTGTTGTTGGGCACGATGTCGCCCGGCTTGAGGACAGAGCCGAACAGGATGCGCTCGGCGGCGCGCCCCTGGTGGGTGGGGATGACGTGTTTAAGGCCGGTGATGGTGCGTACGGCCGTTTCAAACTTGTAAAACGACTTGGCTCCCGCGTACGACTCATCGCCCAGCATCATGCCAGCCCATTGGCCAGAGGACATCGCTCCCGTGCCAGAGTCGGTCAGCAGGTCGATGAGTACGTCTTCGGCCTTGAGCAAAAACAGGTTGTAGTGGGCCTCAGCCAGCAAGCGCTCCCGCTCTTCGCGGGTGGTTTGGCGGATGGGTTCCACCATTTTGATGCGAAACGGTTCGATGATGGTTTTGAACTTCATGAAATGCCTCCAGAAAAGTGGGTGGTTCGTGGGTTGGCGCTAGACAGCTGCCATTACTCCGTAGCAAAAGGGACCGTGCGGAAACGGCCGTTTGCGTCTTTCCGCTTCATTATATGCTGCCACTCTATTTTGTGATAGATTATGAGCAGTTGGCTATTTCCCCTGGATTCTTATTGGATCCAACTCTTCAACCGGAGGATCAAAACAGATGGACGTGAAAAAAGTCGAAGCCGGTGGGCAGCAAATTGCCTATTTTGAAAGCAGCGGTTCTGGCCCCGCTGTGATGTTGATTCATGGCAATTCTGCCTCAAAACAGACGTTTATGGCGCAGCTGACGGGCGAATTTGGCCAGAAATACCGGGTGGTGGCTATGGATTTACCGGGCCACGGCGAATCGGATCGGGCGGCCGAGCCGGGGAAAACGTACCACATGCCGGGTTATGCGGCCGTTGTCGCCGAGGTGGCGCAAAAGTTGGGCATGACCGATGGCGTGTTTGTCGGCTGGAGTCTGGGTGGGCACATTGTTTTGGAAGCGCACAATTTGTTGCCCGATGCGGCTGGTTTTGTCATTTTTGGCACGCCGCCGCTGGCCTTCCCGCCGGACATGGAAAATGCTTTCTTGCCCAATCCAGCGATGGGCGCAGCCTTTGCCCAGGATTTGACGCCAGATCAGATGGCCGGATTTGCTGCTGCCTGCCTCGCGCCAGATTGCCCACATGATTTGGCCCCGTATGTTGCCGATATTGCTCGCACCGATGGCCGGGCGCGGGCCACAATGGCGGCCAGCATTGCTCCAAATGGGTATCAAGACGAAGTAGAGATTGTGCGGGATTTGCAACGGCCGTTAGCCATTCTCCACGGTGAGCATGAGCAGCTGGTCAATGTTGCGTACATTCGCGGGTTGGAAATGCCGACGCTGTGGCATGGTGCCGTGCAGATCATTCCTGGTGCCGGGCACACGCCACAAACTGAAGCTCCGGCGGCGTTTAGCGCCGTGTTGAGCCAGTTTGTGGATGAGGTGACTGGCTAAAATCTGTTATCAGTTCTTCCTATATTCAAAAGAGGCTGCGAACCTTTGCGCGTTCGCAGCCTCTTTTTCATTTTAGATTAGAACAATCTTTTTAATTGCTGCGTGTGGCGTCCAGAGTTAGCACCATCAGGTTATCGGAGACGGTGACGCCGGTGAGGGTGATGTTGCGGTCGCGCTGCTCGGCCCGCCCGCTGATGCGCTCGGCCAGGTTGCTGTTGAACTGGGCCACGCGCTCGTCAGACACATCCACGCCTTCAATGTTGATTTCCGTCGCCGTCAGCACCAGATGATCGTCCTGCACGGAGGGGATAAGGATGATACGGCCGTTTACCTGCCCACCACCATCTCGTCGCTCGTGCGTGCCAGTCACCTCAATCTGTCCATTTTGCAAATCTACCACCGGGTCGCGCAGCAGTGGGTTAGCGCTGGCTGCCAGGGCATCGGCCACCAGTTGGGCCACATCATCTTCATTGAGTTCCACGGTGATGTTGAATACATCGCTGCCGCGCTCCCGCACAATGGATACCCGGCCCGCGCCGCAAGCTGCCAAAAGCAAACTGCCCAATACCAATAACAAGCTGATTTTTACGTGTCGCATTTGTCTCTCCTGATTAACATTAAAAAGATGGGTGAAATGTAACGGCCGTTACATCTACCATCATGTCTGCCAAATGTTATTGATTCGCCCCAACCATGTAAACCTTTTGTAAAATCGCCGATTTTATTGGCAAACCCAATGTCAGGCATAAGTTTTAACTATCAAATCTTTATAGTATCCACATAGTTTTGCTTATGATAAAGCGTAATGAATCAAATGCACTGCACGCGATTCATTCTTAACTAAACAAATAAAAAAAACGTATTGGAGAATACTTATCATGTTAGAAAACACAAATTCAAAAACAACAGGCAAGCGCCTGATGAGCTGGAAATCTTTTTTAGGGCTGGGCATCGCCCTGTTTATCATCGGTGGGTTGGTTATGTTGGTTAAGCCAGCCGCAGCCCAAACAACGGCCACTGGCCTAACGACGGCCGACATTGAATCGCTGCTTTATATGCGCGAAGAAGAAAAGCTGGCCCACGACGTTTATGTGACCCTTTACGACATGTGGGAAGCCCCAATCTTTAACAACATTGCCAGCAGTGAGCAAAATCACACCGACATGGTTCTATCCCTGCTAAACCAGTATGGTCTGGAAGATCCGGCCGTCGGTAACGCGGTGGGTGTCTTCACCAACCCCGATCTGCAAGCGTTGTATGATGACCTGGTAAGCCAGGGCAGCCAATCGTACGAAGCGGCTCTGCTGGTTGGTGGCCTCATTGAAGAAGTAGACATTGCCGATTTGCGCGATGAGTTGGAAAGCACGAATGTGGCCGCTATTCAACAGGTCTACCAGAGCTTGCTCAGCGCTTCGGGCAACCACCTGAATGGGTTTGCCAATGCGTATGAAAGCGCGACGGGCAATGCCTACACGGCGCAACTGCTCAGCGATGCTGATGTAACCGCTATCTTGAGTGGTGGCAACAGTTCTGGTCACGGCAACAGCCAGGGGTCGCACGGCAGCAGTGGCCAGGGCAGCAATGGCCAGAGCCAGGGCAACGGCGGCAGCCAGGGAAATAATGGCCAAGGCAACAGCGGCAGTGGCCGCGGCAGCCAGGGTAACGGCGGTGGCAATGGTGGCCGACGCTAATTCGAAAAATTCTTAAACCTCCTTCAGTTTGTTAATCAAAAAAGCGGTGCTTGCTAAGCAGGCACCGCTTTTTTGATCCATGCGCGGAAATATGTGATTGGCAGAAAGTCTTTCAAAAAGATTGGCGTCAAATCTGCCAATTACTTGAGTAAACCGGACAAAAATTGCGCTTTTTCTTTGAAATACTTTGTGCGGTTTACTTAATTCTAGGCAAAAGCGAGTTCGGCGGTAGGAGTTACGGCCGTTTCTCTCTCCATCACCCGCATCCGAATCCCGTTCTCGGGGGTCAGCGTGATTTGGGCCTTGTAGTGCACGAGTTCGGTTTGGGCCAGAGCCAGGCGATATTTTTGCGCAATGGCGGCCAGAGCCAGTTGGGCTTCCATCATGGCAAAGGCGTTGCCGATGCACACTCGCGTGCCACCGCCAAACGGCATGTAGGCAAACTTGGGCAGCGATTTTTCAAACTCCGCCGTAAATCGCTCCGGCTTAAACGCTTCTGGCTCGTCGAAATATTGCGGCAGGTGGTGCATCACATAGGGCGAAACGAAGACAGTGCTGCCTTTGGGGATGGTGTAGCCGCCAATCTGGGCATCTTCCAGGGCAAGACGGCCGTTTAAAATCCAGGCGGGTGGGTAAATCCGCATCGCTTCTTTAATCACTTGCAAGGTGTAGGACAGGTGGGGCAAATCGGCCAGGGTTGGCTGGCGACCCGCCAAGACGCTGTCCAACTCCTCGTGTAGTTTGGCTTCCACTTCGGGATGGTGCGCCAGCAAGAACCAGGTCCAGCTCAGGGCATTTGAGGTGGTTTCGTGCCCAGCAGCGAACAAGGTGGCGACTTCGTCACGCAGCTGTTTGTCGTCCATAAATTCGCCGTCTTCATCCACGGAAAGCATGAGCATGGAGAGCAGATCCCCTGTATCTTCTACCTGACCGCCAACGGCCGTTTGCCGCCGCCCGGCAATAATTTGGTCCATCACCTGGCTAAACTGGGCAGATGCCTTGTTGCGCAGACGATTGTCGGCTGTGGGAATCCAGTTGGGCAGCGAAAAGCCACGCTGGTAATCGCGGTTGGAGACGGCCTGGAAATCATGCATGGCGCTACTGATGGTAACGGCCGTATCGCCCGCTCCGGTGATAGCGTCCGCATCAAACAGCGTTTTGGAGACAATCATCATCGTCAGCTGCATCATTTCCTGCGTGATGTCTACGACTGCCTCATCTTGCCAGCTGTCCATAAGCTGGTTCGCATAATCAACCATCACTTCAGCATAATTTTGGATGCGCTTGGTGTGGAAGGCCGGTTGGGCGAGCCGCCGCTGTCGCCGGTGGAATTCGCCATCGCTGGTGAGCAGTCCGTTGCCCAGGAACTTGCCCAGAATCGTTTTGTCCAGCGGTGCTTTTTCAAATTTATCACCTTGCGTTACCAGCACTTCCCGAATCAGGTCGGGATGTCCAAGCAGGTAGGTGTGCATATTTGCCAGCCGGAAATAGACCAAAGCGCCATATTGCTTAACACTTTCCAGCAAAAAGTTGGGTTCATCTTCCCGGAATTGATTGGCACTGCCTAAAATGAATGAGCCAGATGGGCCAGACGGCCGTTTGACTGCCATGGTGTTTACTCCTTTAACTGTGTAACCGTGGTTGGTTATTATTTCGAGATAATTGACAAGTTGTTGATTAATTGATAGAGTGTTGCCGAAATGATAGATCGGATTTAATGGTTGTCAAGCACGAACTGCAACCGACTGTCGTTTTATCGACAGTTGTTGAATAAACAACAAGAAAGGTTAGTCATGGACAGACGAAAGAAACGCAGCCGCAACATGCTCGGGCAAGCCCTGCTGGAGCTGGTGCGCGAGAAAAAGTTTGAGCAAATCACCATTCAAGACATCACCGACAGAGCAGACTTAAATCGGGCGACTTTTTACCTGCATTACAGCAGTAAAGAAGAGCTGTTGGCCGACAGCCTGGAAGCATATTTTGATGAGTTGGTCCAGCAAATTGGCACCAAAACGATGAATAAACCCATCTGGGAAAATCCCGAAGCAGACGAATTGGTTTTTGCCCATGTTGCCGAACATGCAGATTTGTATCGGGTGCTGTTGGGGGAAGACGGCTTGGGGTATGTGATCAACCGTGTGATCGATTACATTGCGCAATTTAGCGAACTACAGCTCCGCGCTGGTTTAGGTACGGCCGAATTACAAGCGCCTATCGAAATTATGGCCCGGCATGTTGCTGGCTCGCTCTACGCCATCATCACCTGGTGGCTGATGAATGATATGCCGTACACCCCTCGCCAAATGGCCGAAATGTCTACCCGGCTTTGCGTTACGGGCACGGTGCCAATGCCTCAGGAATAAAAAACTGGTTGGTAGTTCACCAACCAGTTTAGTAAAAATAACAGCAGAAAACGCCGAGAGCGTCAAGATTTTCTTTGTCTGAACCGCTGTACGACCTTATGCGTTATAGTTGCCTTTTTCCATCGCTGCGGCCACTTTTCGGGCAATCTTATTGGCCCACCAGTTGCTCAGCAGTTGTAGGAGCAGCAGGATGCCTAAGACAGCAAGCGCACCCTTGATTAAGCTGTCCCGATTTTCTGGGGCTAGATATTCGTCTATCAAATTCTTGGCAACTCCGGCGGCGAATTGCGTTTGGGACGGGGGTGGGGTTGGTTGGCGTTCAGCCATGTCCAGCCCGCCGCTGGCTTCGGCCATCATGCGGGCCTGCACCTGCTGCCCCAGCCCTTCCAGGCTTTGGCGAATGATGGCGTTGGCCGAAGTGTCTAACAGTCGCTGTCCCACGCTGGCCAATCGGCCACCGACCTGGGCATCGCCCGTGTAGTGCAGCAGCGTCATGTCGCCGTCTTCTTCCAGGCGCAGTGAACCTGTGCCTTTTACAAAACCGGGTGCACCTTTGCCATCCAGGGAGAATGTGTAGCTGTGGGGGCTTTCAATATCTGCCAGGGTGACTTCTCCCTGAAATTTGCCCTGAACGGGACCAACTTTGATTTTGAGGATGCCGTGAAATTGGTTCTCGCCAACAGTTTCCAGCTCTTCACAACCGGGCATGACGTTGGCCAGCGTGTTGGGGTCTAGCAGCATCGGCCAAAGAACATCACGAGGTGCCGCAAATGGATAGCTGCCTTCTATTTTCATTTGATCTTCTCCTGCAGGATTGTTAATTGTTGAGAAATGTATTCTGCTTTATGTGTTTTGCCGTCAATAAAAAGCTTATTTTGTGACGAATGAAGTAATGCCTGGGTTTACTACTGTTTGCAGGTATCGGTTGATACAAGTTTTACCTAAACTATGCCCTGGTGTCAAACGGCTTCAACGCTTGTTTTTAAGCAGCGAAAGAAGTTATCTAGGAGGCGAGGGGCGGCGGATTGGATCACTTGTTGCAGCATTTTGTTGGGGGGATCGAGCTCAGCGATGAAGTCCAGCTGGGTGCTGGTTGGTGTGGTGGGGTTAAGATGGAAACGGCCGTTAATCAACAAACAGGTGCTGCCAATTAACGCTTCACTTTGCCATTCCAAAAAAGAAGGCGGCGTGATGGTTTGCCAGGTGAGCAGAAGGGGAATATTGACCCGGCTGCTGCTGTTGCCCCAGGTAAATTGC
Source organism: Ardenticatenaceae bacterium (assembly GCA_020634435.1). GTDB lineage: Bacteria > Chloroflexota > Anaerolineae > Promineifilales > Promineifilaceae > Leptofilum. The sequence goes on from JACKBS010000011.1 coordinate 169,455, forward strand.
AGCTGAAATTGGGTGTTTGATGGCAGCTCGGTCCAGTTGGTGAGGTTCGGCGTGCAGCGGCTGACCGCGTGTGGATCGGTGAGGGTTTGCCAGACGGCCGTTTGCCCTGCGGCAAAATTGATCGTGCCCTGGAACTGCATGTTACTTGCTCACCGGTTGGTAAGTCGCCTCCCATGCGGGAAATGCATCCATAGATTCTTTGATGAAGCCATCGGCAATTTCGCGCACACGGCCGTCGGTAATGCTTTGGGCAATCCGACTGACAACACGTTTGGGCATGAGGCGCATACCTAACGGCCGTTCCAGGTCTGCTTTTAGCCTGATGGTGTACTCGATGCGGGTTTGTGCGCCTAAATCAAAAAATTGCGTGTCGATGGCAAACAGACCGTTGCCAGTGGTATGGCGCACCGAGGTTTCTGGCTCGATGGGAGCAGCCGTTTCGATTTTGACCGGATAAACCTTCAGCTGTTTTGCGTCCCAATCCACGGTGGATTCCAAATCTGAATAGATTTGAATGGTGTAGGTGCCTAGCTCCATCGTTTCATACAACATGCGAATTTGATTGGGGGCGTAGCTGTGAACCAGCGTGATGTAAGGCAAAAATGTGGCGACGCGGCTGAGGTCGCTGTAATACGTTAGCGCTATTTCGGGAACAGCGGGAAAAACGAATGCTCGTTTGATGGAGCCAGTGAGATTGATCATACAGCGAGTTCGTGGGCTATTGATCTTGCGGGTTGTCTGTATCTTTTTCGTCTATCAGGGAATCGATCTTGGCTGACAGCGACTCAATCTGGTTGGTCAGCGATTCCACTTCTTCGCGGGATGGCACGCCCCGCATACTTAGCAGTCGCTCCAGCCGCTGCTGGCCGACTATCATTTCTTTACCTTTTTCCTGGCCTGCGGCCATCAATTTTTCGCTGAGGCCAATCGCTTCTTCTCTGGCCATTTCACCGCGCTCTACCAGGGTTTGCAGCCGCTTTTCAATTTCCTCATCCACGTGTTTTAGTAGTTCCAGCGGCGAGTTGAGATTGCGGCGCAAGACGTTGAGCGTGTCGCCACCCGCGCGTACCAACCCGGTTAGAACCGATTTAGGCAGGAAGCCGCTGTTGCGTTTTTCTTGTTCAAAGATGATTTGGGTGAGGGTAACGGCCGTTAAATCTTCATCGGTGGTGTGGTCTACCACCTGCACTTCTTCGCCCTCGCGAATGAGCTCAGCGATGCCGTCCAGGGTGATATACCTTTTGGCTTCTGTGTCGTACAGCTTGCGGTTCGGATAACGCTTGATAACGGGCATAGTGGCAAATTCCTTCGGGTATTCCTTTAATGATTCAGTGCGTCATCCAAAATTATAGGCGTGATTGTGGGATATGCAACAAGGGAGAGGATAGGCCGATGACGGCCGTTCCTCTCCCTAAATATTATTTGTTCAATTGTAGAAAAACAGAAAACGCTTACTTTTGTTCTTTCAGCGTGTCAATTTTCTTGGTCAGCTCAGCAACTTTTTGGCTCAACTGCTCGATGTCTGACTTCGTAGGAATGTTCATGCGGTTGAGCAGACCTTCCATACGCTTTTCCAGCTCATCGCTGACGCGCTTACCGCTTTCTTGGGCGCGCTGCTTACGGTTGTCAGCCAGGTCGTTCAATAGGGAACGGCCGTCTTTTTCCGCAATTTCGCCCTTTTCAATCAGCTTGTGAACAAACTTTTCCGCTTCGTCTTGGGCCAATGATACAGCGCCAACCCCGGCCAACAAAACGCGGCGAACGCCTTCTACGAATGGATTTGCCGTCTCGACTACTGTTTCTTCTTCCATTTCAATTTTTTCAGCCATGATTTACCTCACCTGATTCACTAAACGTGTTGTTTTTCAAAGATTTTGCTGCCGCCCCCGACAGCACGCGGGTAGATGATCTCACCTACCCGCGCACACCCTACCTATTTTCTCACGTCCCCAAGAGGTGGTTATCTCCCGGTAAATGCTGCAATCGTGCATTCACCGTCGTCATTTGTTATGCAGCTTTGCTCAGGTCATTGACTTTCTTGTTGAGCGTGGTGACCTTGCGGCTCAATTTTTCAATGTCGTTCTTGGAAGGAATGTTCATGCGGTGCAAAACATCTTCAAAGCGCTTTTCAACTTCTTTCTCAACGCGCTTGGCTGCTTTCTTAGCTTCCTTCTGACGATTCTCAACCTGTTTGTTGACCATGCTGCGGGTTTTTTCTTCGGTAGTGCTGCCGCGTTCTACCAGGTTGTTGAACAGGTGGGTCAGCTCTTCCTGGGCCAGGGTGAAAACGCCCAAGCCAGCGAGCACAACCTTACGGCCGTTTTCTTTCAGCATGTTGACGTTTTCTTCTACAGTTTCATTGAACTCGATTTTTTCTGCCATTTTGTGCCTCCTGCAATCCGTTAAGTAGGGATTGCCGATTCGTAAGTTTAATTATTTTTCGTTTATGACGCGTTGCATCATAAAGCAATATAACACAGTGCGTCATGAATGTCAAGCAAGCAAAGGACGGCTCGTTCTTACTTTTACAAATTGATTAGTACAGGCGTGTCGCGCCAACCGAAAAGTGCCCGCGCAGAGAAAAATTAGGTGTAATTGGGTCTGAGTTCGGCTTGTGCTCACTCTATTCTTCAATTAAGATTTCTATGATTCTGTTAACTTCTTGGGTGGAGATCAATTTAATGCTCTGCCGGTAAGAACCCTAATTTAGCCGATGTCTTTTCCTCTCATCCGCACAAAGCTGCGTCGTCCACCTACCCGCTCCCAGCTGGTGCCACGACTGCGGTTGCAGCAGCAAATACAGCAGGGGTTGCACCTGCCGCTCACGCTGGTGACAGCTCCGGCAGGCTTTGGTAAAACAACGTTGGTTGCTTCTGCCGTGGGCCTCAGCCGCTTGCCCGTCGCCTGGCTTTCACTGGATGATGGCGATAATCAAGACGGCCGTTTCCTCCATTACCTGTTGGCGGCATTACAAACAGTGGACCAAGCCGTTGGTCATGAAGCTATGCAAATGCTCACCGCTTCGGCCCAGGTGCCGGTTGAACTGGTGGTAACCAGCCTTGTCAACGACCTGGATGGTTCGGTAAAGCAGCTTTGCCTGGTGTTGGATGATTACCACTGCATCCACAACCCGGCTGTGCATACGGCCGTAAATTTTCTGCTAGATCATTGTCCAGACTCGTTTCATCTTCTGATTGCCAGCCGCTCAGACCCGCCGTTGCCGCTAGCCCGGCTTCGCGCCCGTGGGCAGATGGTTGAGCTGCGGGCCGCCGATCTTGGCTTTACCGAAGCAGAAGCCGCCCACTTCCTGAACGAAATCATGAGTCTAGACCTGGATAGTGATTCTGTGGCGCAGTTAGCGGCGCGGACCGAAGGCTGGATTGCCGGTTTACAAATGGCGGCACTCTCGATGCGGGGTCGCGATGATACCGCTGCCTTTCTGAATGCTTTTTCGGGTACCAATCACCATATTCTGGATTATTTGCTGGAAGAAGTGTTAACGCGTCAGACCGAGATCGTGCAGACTTTTCTGCTCCAGACCGCTTTTTTGAAACAACTGACCGCCCCCTTGTGCAATGCGGTTACCCAAACTACAGACAGCCAGGCCATGCTTGAAACTCTGGAAAGGCAAAATCTTTTTGTCTTGTCTCTGGATGATGAGCGCAAATGGTACCGTTACCATCACCTTTTTGCTGACTTGCTTCAGGCCAGACTGCAACAGTTATATTCTGACCAATTGCCCCAGCTTTTCACGCGTGCGGCCGTTTGGTGTGAAGGCAATGAACAGCCATCCGAGGCGATTAGCTATGCGCTAAAAGGTGAGAATTTTGCGCTAGCGGGGAAGATGATCGCCAGACATTGGGGAGCCACCTCCAGTGAGGGAGCCATCGAGACAGTTTACAACTGGCTGAATGCGCTCCCCAAAACAATGGTTCAGAAGAGCGCCCCACTTAGCACGGCCATGGGCTGGATGCAATGGTTTACCGGGCAAACTGAGGCCATTGAGCCTCACCTTTTGGCGGCAGAGCAGGCGCTGGCGCAAAGCGAAGAAGCTCCAGCAAATGTAGGATTACCGGCACAATTGGCTGCCTTGCGGGCGCTTGTGGCTCGCATGCAAAATGAGTTTGATGTGGCGATTGCCCTGGGCCACGAGGCACTTGATTTACTGCCGCCACAGATGACAGTCACCGAAGAATCACAGCTGCGCTCTATGATTTTCCTGGCGCTGGCGGCCGCCTATGCTGGTATCGGGGATTTGGAAAAGGCGGTTAACGCGTACACAGAAACCATTGCGTGGAGCCGCGTCAGCCGAAATGTGGCCGGGGTGACGGGCATCACTTATCGTCTGGCCGGGGCATTAAGAGTGCTGGGTCGGTTGCGTGAAGCAGAAGATGCTTGCCGCCATGCTATGGCTTTTGTGCAGGCTGAAGGCATCGCGCAATTGCCTGCGGTGGGTATTTTGCACCTGGCATTGAGCGAGCTGTTGGTTGAGCAGAACAAGCTGGAAGAAGCGGCATACCATTTGGCTCAGGGCCATGCGTTGGGGCGGTGGAGCGGCCGTTTGGATGCGGCCAGGAATGCAGTATTTGCTCAGGCCCGCTTGCTGCTGGCACGGAACGATCTGGCGGGGGCGTTAACGGCCGTTCAAGAAGCGGAACAATCTTTAGGGGAACGGCCGTCTCCATTGGCGCTTTCTGAAATAATGGCCCTTAAAGCCAAGCTCCTGCTGTGGCAGGGCGAACTGGATGCAGCGGCCAGATGCGCCGAAAAAGCGGTTCAGTTGGCGGGCTATGATCAAGGCCAGACGGGGCAAACGGCAGCCCTGGCGGCCTGGCACGTGCGGGTGGCCATCCCGGATTCTGCTGACGTGCTGGCTGATCTGGCAGTGGCATTGGAAGTTGCTGAGGCAAACGGCCGTTTCGGTGTCGCTTTAGAACTTTATATTTTGCGCAGCTTATGGCATTTGCAACACGGCGATTCATCAAAAGCAGAGTCCGACCTGACCGCGGCGTTGGCCCTGGCCGCCCCACAAGGCTTTGCGCGAATTTTCCTCGAAGAAGGTGCGCCTATGCAGCAGTTACTGTCCCGCTGGGTGGCGCAAAATACGGGGCATCCCTTGAATGACGCGGCCCTTCATCTGCTGCGGCAATTTGCGGTGGAAGCCGTCTCGCCTGAGTCAGCAGCGGATTTCCTGGCAACCAATCTGGTGGAACCTCTCAGCGAACGAGAGCTGGACGTTTTGCAGATTATGGCCCTGGGTAAAACCAACAAAGAAATTGCGGCGCAGTTGATCATTGCCCGTGGGACGGTGAAAGCACACACGGCCAGCATTTATCGCAAACTGGATGTAACCAACCGCACCGAAGCCGTGGCGCGGGCCCGTGAATTAGGCCTGCTTCCGTAGCTCCCCTTGCTAGAGAAAATCCAGCAAACCTAAGCCCCCAAAATAAACCCTCAATTATCCCATTTGGCAGATGTGGACTCTCTCGCTGCGCGGTAAAGTGTCGCTAAAGACAGACGAGGTGAGCCGCATGACAGAACAGTACGAGATCAGAATTCAAGGATTTTTGGACCCGCTGTGGGCAGATTGGTTTTCTGGTTTGGCGATGACCCATCTACCGGAGAATGAAACATTGCTTACTGGCCCATTGCCCGACCAGGCAGCCCTGCACGGGGTGCTGGAGCGCATTCGCGATCTGAATCTGAAACTACTTTCAGTGAGTTGCGGCTCACGTTCAGAGAAAATTTTTGAAAATCAAAGGAGAACATCATGAAAAAATTGGCAGCTTTTATGAAACGGTATCCGCTTTGGGTTTGTTTTGCCCTCGCTTTTGCCCTCTCTTGGGGGTGCTTGCTGGCGGTGGTGGGTTTTGCCGCCTTTATAGGCAGAGCGGACATCCCTGAAGCGAAAATGCCTTTGGTGTATCTGGCGGTGCTAGTTGGGCCGAGTGTGGCGAGTGTTTTGCTAACGGCCGTTACGCAAGGCAAATCTGGTTTGCGGGCGCTTCGGACTCGATTGTTCAAATGGCGTGTCGGCATTCGTTGGTATTTGATGGCCCTTTTTACTGCACCACTGGCCATGGCAACCACGCTGCTGCTGATCGGGTGGCAAAATCCTGAAATTCTCCCCGGTATCACTACCGCCGATAACATCGTAGCCTTTGTGTTGACCGGGATCGCTGGCGGTTTGGCCGCGGGCATCTTTGAGGAACTGGGTTGGACAGGATTTGCGGTGCCGCAGCTCCGGCAGCGCTACGGTATCCTGATTTCGGGCCTGATCATGGGGATTTTGTGGGGCGCGTGGCACTATCCGCTCTTTTCGGGAAACGGCCGTTCCTCCGGCACCCTGTCTCCCACGCTTTACCTGCTGGTTCTTTTGTTTTCCTTCTTGCCCGCATATCGGGTGCTGATGGTGTGGGTGTACGATCGAACGAGCAGTTTGCTCATCGCCATGCTGATGCACATGAGCCTGACGGCCAGCACGCTCATCTTTCAGCCCCTTGACACAGGGTTAAACGCCATCATTTACGATTTGGGTTTAACGGCCGTATTGTGGACCATCGTTGCTGCTGTTGCCTTAGCCAATCGGAGGCAATTGGCGCGTTATCCATACCAGAAAAGAACCGTATAAACCCATACCTAAAACAGAACGAAGTACAAAAATTATCAGGAGAAACCATGAATACTGAACAGAATCCGCAAGAAGAGATCAAATTTGGCTGCGAAGAATGTGTGCTGCGGCAAAACGCAGAAGCGAATCCAAAATCCTTCAAGGCTCGGCTGTGGCGCTGGCATACGCGCTGGTGCCCCGGTTGGAAGGCTTACCAGAACCACCTGGCTTCCCAAAATATATCCCCGGAAAGCGTTTAGTCCGGTGCAAGAAATTGGCTGAGCAAGGAATATGCATACCTTGTCAGCCACAGCAATTGGCTCAGGCAAAGACGCCAAGCGTAAACAAAAAGCTTGGCGTCTTTGCGTGCGTTACACTCACTTTGTTAAAAGCCTGATTTGAGAAGTAACCGGATCGGAAAATTGTAGTAAAGTGAGTATAATCAAGTTTCACCAATCGTTGATAGCCGACAATAACAGACCATTTCATCGAAAAGTTGACAACAGTGTGATCTGGTACAAACAAAGAAAAAAGGAGTGTGCCCATTGGCGGAGCAAGCTGGTTTGAACCCGAAAGTTGCCGTGCTGCATTATGAAGGTACGGCCGAATCCGAAGAAACCATTGAACTGTTGGGCAGCACGGTGCAGATTCAGCATATTGACTGCGATGGGGACCTCGACAAAATGGCGGAACAGATTGCCGCGCTGGATGGTCAGGTAACGGCCGTTGCCCTTACCGGCGTCAGCAAAACCCTGCGCCTGGGTAAAGCCAAAGTGGCGCACCCGGCCGCTGAACCGTTGTTTAACATTGCCCAGCAAACGCCCGTAGTTGATGGGGCTGGGGTCCGCGCCGCCATGGAACGGTGGGCGGTGCGCCTGGCCGATGAGGCGCAGCCGGGCATCTGGTCGCGCAAGCGGGTGCTGATGGCCCCCGGTTTGAACCACGGCGGGCTGGCTCAGGCGCTGGAGCAGTACACCGAAGAACTGCGCTACGCCGACCCCATCGTCTATTTTGCTCTGCCGCCCGTGCCGGGCGTGGGCACCGGTGAGACGCTGCCGCGCGTGGCCGAACCGACCCTAAACCAACTCCGCGCTTACCCGTTTCGGCGGCTGTTCCCCCAGGCTGGCGAATCGGTCCGGCCGCGCAGCCCTAAGCTGTTTGAGTGGGCCGATGTGCTGGCCGGGGATATGGGCGGCATTCGCCGTTATGCGCCCAAGCAACTCAAGCGCAAAGTTATTGTGGTGGAATCAGCCACGGAAGAAGATGTCAACGATTTGCGTGAACGAGGCGTTTCGGCCGTCGTGACCACCATGCCGCCGCTGGGGCATGAACTGGCGCACTTGGGAGCGGCCGTTTTTGAAGCGTGTCTCATTGCCCTCAGCCCAGATAAAAAGGCCTCTCTTACCGAAAACACCTACCTTAACTTGATGGCCCGGATGGATTGGCAACCAGGCATCAAATATTTGCAGCCCGATGAAGCAGGTATCAACAAGTTTGCCTTTGTCATTCATCCCCTTTCGCCCCGGTTCATTTATAGCCATCCCAAATTTCGCTGGACGCGCTATTTGCCAGAGCGATTAGTCGAGCGCGTTGCTGCTCACCTGCCACCCATGTATGGCAGCCGCATCACCGGCATCGAAAGCCCTACCACCGGGCAAAAAGTAGAAGGGTACCTGATGTTTATAGGTGGTACGCCGCGTGAGCTGATGCGGCGCGATCCGGCGTTTGTCTACCGGCGGCTCATTCGCGCTTCGCGCATGGCCGAGCGGTACGGTGCCCGCCTGATGGGTCTGGGCGCCTTCACCTCCGTGGTAGGTGACGCGGGCATTACCGTGGCCCAAAAAGCCGACATCGCGATCACCTCCGGCAATAGTCTGACCGTGGCCGCTACGCTAGAAACCGCCAAGCAAGCCGTGGTCAAGATGGGTAACAATCTGGACGAGGCCCATCAGGGCAAGGTAATGGTCATTGGCGCGACGGGCTCGATTGGTTCGGTTTGTTCGCGGCTGTTGGCTCAGGCGGTGCCCAACATTGTGCTGGTTGCCCCGCGGCCCGAGAAGCTGATTTCCCTTAAGCAAACCATCGAAGCCGAAACGCCTAACGCCAACGTGACATTGAGCACAACGGCCGATGATTATGTGAGCGATTGTGATCTCATCGTAACCACCACCACGGCGCTAAACACGCGGATTATTGACATAACGATGTGCAAGCCTGGCGCAGTCATTTGCGATATTGCCCGTCCCCCGGACATCACCGAAGAAGAGGCGGCTTTGCGGCCGGACGTGTTGGTGATCGAATCGGGCGAAATATTACTGCCGGGCAAGCCCGATTTTGGTATGGACATTGGCCTGCCGCCGGGGGTGGCTTATGCCTGTCTGGCGGAAACCGCGCTGCTGGCCATGGACGGCCGTTTTGAAGATTACACCCTCGGTCGCAACATCGAAATTGAGCGGGTGAAAGAGATTTACCGGCTCTACAAAAAGCATGGCCTGGAGCTGTCTGGCATTCGCAGCCACGACCACTTTTTAACCGATGAAGACCTGGCTAAAAAGCGCGCCCTGGCCGACGAACTGCGCAACGATCCGGCCAAGCTGGCCGATGTGCGGCGGCAGGCGCAGGCGGCCATGCCCGTCAAGCGTGCCTACCGCCCGGCCAAAAGCGGCCGTAATCGGACCACGACCATTGCTGCCAGCGCTGGAGCGGCCGTTTTGGCGGCCATTGCTGGTCTGTTTTTCTGGCGACGAAAGTAAACTATAGTGAAAAGTGATAAGTAAAAAGAACACTTCTACTTTTCACTTTTTACTTTTCACTGCTTACTGCCACTTCCCACAGGAGAAAAATGATGAGTGAACAAGCCCCGACCCGCTGTGCTGCCACGACGAAGGCGGGCAAGCCGTGCAAAAATTACGCCGTTGAAGGTTCAGATTACTGCCACGTGCACCAAACTGTAGCCCAGGCCGCGCCCGAATCGGCTACTAGCGCCGCAGAAGCAGAGCTGTTGGCACGCAAAAAAGCGCTTCTGGATGAGCTGGATGGATTAGTGGCGGATTTGAAGACGGCCGTTCCCCAATCCGGCACCTCACCCTACAACCCGGTTCAACTGCTCACCTACCTGCGCCAAAATCTGAGCCAGTTCACCCCGGAAATGCAAATGGGCATTCTGGAGAACTTTCGCGGCATGACCCGTGAGGACATGCTGGACATTGAAACGTGGAAAGGGCTGGGCTACATGCTGAGCTATTCGGCCAAATTCCAGGCCAACCAGCTGCGTGAAAAGATGAACGAGCAGCTGCCCAAGCCGCTCCAGCCCGATACAATGCTCAACTTCGTCAAAAGCAACATCGACCGCTTTACGCCGGATGTGGCCAAGGGCATTATGGACAGCCTGCAAGGCGCCACACGGGAAGATTTAATGGACCCGGAAACGTGGAAAGGCATCTGGTACATGATCAACTATTCGGTACAGTTCCAGGCCGACCAGTTGAAGCAGCGGCTGAAAGGTGAGAGTGACGAGGAATAAATTACCCAATTCCCAATGACTAAATTACGTCTCTGTAATCAGGTAATTGGGTAATTGCGTTAGGTGATTATAGATGGCTTATCGCGATGAAACACAGCTGTACAGCTGCCTGGGACAGTTGTTTAACCAGGTAGAAACAGACATTCCGCAAGCGACGGACTCGCTTCTGAAGGCGAAGTTGAGCATTCGCTTTAACGTAACCGACCCAACGGCTATGCTGCTGATCAATGCCAAAGAACGGCCGTTGCAAATAGAATACGGCCGTGCCAACAACCATAAGCCCGATCTGGAAGTGGATGTCACCGGGGAGGCGCTGCACCAGATTTTGATGGGCCAGCTTAGCCTGACCAAAGCGGTTGGCAGCAAAAAGGTCAAACCCAAAGGCCCCGTCTGGAAGGTGATGGCCCTTGCCGACCTGTTTTACCATGCGCAAAAAATCTATCCGTCCATTTGTGGCGGCCAATAAGGATTGCTAGAAGCAATGGCACAACTGACCAAGCAGGAACTCATTGCCCAAATGAACGAAGGCTTGCACAAATTTTTAGCCTTCCTGGATCAATATTCGGATACGCAGCTGTTGGAGTTAAAAGACCACGTTGGCTGGAATGCGCGGGACCATCTCACCCATTTGGCCGCTTGGGCCGATGGCATTGCCGCCCTGCTGCGCCGTGAAGACCGCTGGACCGCGATGGGCATCACCGAAGAGCTCGGCGAGAGCCATGATTTTGACAAGATCAATGCAGTGATTATGACGCAGCACAGCCATCTTTCCCCGCAGGAAGCCCGCCGCTGGGTGGTGAATGCCCACGAATCAATGGTCGCGGCGATGGCTCCGCTCAGTGATGCCGATCTGTTGCTGCCGTACGAGCGCTTTGTGCCGCCGTTCACTGGCGACGGTGGTAGCCCGATTATTGCATACATCAAAGCGGATACATACGAACATTACCAGGAACACCACCCCTGGATCGAGGCGTTTATCCCGGCAGAATGAGCGTTGGCAGGGCAGGCAGGAACAGCGCCAGCCACAAAACGGCCGTTAGCACCACCCCCACCACAATTTGCAGCCAGAGCGGGTCGGGAACGGCCGTTGCCACATTTTCATGCTCCGGTTGGGCTAGCAAAACGGCCAATAGCCGCAGCACCCCCGCTGCGCCTAACCCCAACCCCAACAAAGCAATGGCGGGCAGCCACCAAGGCACCGCATTCCGATTGGCCAGCTCGGCAACGGCCGTTAACAGCCGCCAATGTCCGCCAAAGCCCAAGGTAAGCGGTAGCCCCAGTAGAGAAAATAACCCCACACCCAACAAAGCCAAACTTAGCGGCGAGCGTCGGCCTAGCCCGGCAGGCAGGCGGTCTAGCGGCCATTCAGCTTGATGCCGCTTGAGCAGCAACCAGCCGCCTGTTAGCAGCAGCAAGCCACCAAATCGCCCAATTTGCAGCGTAACGGCCGTTTCCCAACCAACTTGTTCCGGCAGCGTCAGGCACAAAATAGTTAGGGCCATGTCCAGCAGCAGCACACTGCCAATGGCCCGCCGCAGGTGAACGGCCGTTAGCGCCAACCCGCCACCCACCAGCAGCGTCAATCCACCGCTGAGCCAAATAAGATGATGAAACGTCGCATCCAGCAGATTGGGGTAGATGGCCAGCTGCTGAAAGAGTAGCGCCAGGGGCACCAGCGGGGCCACGCCCACTACCAGGGCCAGCGGCAATGGCTCGGCCTCGTTCACGGCGGCCTGGAGCCAGATGTGGAAGGGAAATCCTGCCAGCAGCAGCAGGGCGGCCAGCGCCACCAGTTCACCGGGCGGCAACAGCCAGGTTACGGGCTGTGCCTCCAGCTGCCAGTTGGCGATGAGCAGCAGCGGCACGGCCAGCACCACCCCCAGCAAATAGCGAAAGCTCCCACGCACTGAACCCGCATGGCCCGATTGCAAAGTAAAGCTCAACGCGCCGCTGGCCAGCAACAGCAAAGCAACAGCTATGGCAAACGGCCGTACCAGCAAACTCGCCGTCAAAAAGGTCAGACCCGCCAATCCACCCGCCACAAACCAATCCCCCGACGGAAAGATGATCCCCAGACCAAAAAGCACGAAGAACCCCGTCAGCACCACCAACAGCAGCGCCTGGTTCTCGGTGGTGAGGGCCATTGGTTGACCCCAAAAGACAACGGCCGTTCCCGAGGGTTCCAGCCCACGCAGCCACAGCCAGAGCACCCCCACGGTCAGCGTGCCAACAGCGGCCGTTAACTGCGGCTGGCGCACCAGCAGCCGGGCCACCAGGGCAGCAATGAGGGGGGTGAAGAGGAGTGTCTGCAAAGTTGTCATGGTTTCGAAGAGTGGATAATTGGAGATAGGGAGATTGGAGATTGATAGTCTCTTATCTCCAATCTCTAATCTCCCTTTTTAATCCACCAATGCCGGGATAGCGTGGCGCATCTGCACCAAATAAGCCACGATGACCGCCAATCCCAGATTTACCGCAGCCAAAATGATGAGCATGGTCGCTGATTGGTCCAACGCGCTGTAAAAAAGCTCAAAGCCGGTCATGAACATCAGCACACCCATGCCTGCTTTAAGCGGTTCGCTGGTCAGGGCCAGTCCCAATGCGCCTAGGCCAACCAGAGCCAGGATAGCCAGCGAGAGGTAGCTCATGGTGTCGGCAATGGCCGGCAGGGCAAAATCGGGCCGTTGGAACAGGCTGGCGATGAGCCCCAGCATGACGAGCACCAGCAGCAGCCGCAGCGGCAGCGAGGCGGAGATGCGCAGCGGGCCAATTTGAAACATTTTTTCCGGGGCCACATTGTCCAGTTCGTTGGCGGAAACGTCCTGAGGACGGCCGCCCCAATTAACTTGCCGGGCTGTGAAGTAGAGAATGAGGCAGGCAAACCAGCCCGCCAGCAGCTTCACCATCGCCAGGCGCGGGTCGAGCAAATCGACAAAGAGCAGCCCGGCAAAAAAGTATTGGACGGCCAGTGCCGCCAGCGCCAAACGCCAATCCCAGATGATGACAACCAGAACGGCCGTTAGCAAAACTGCATACGCTGCCGTGAAGCTACGCAGCCCTTGCAGTCGTTCTAGCCAGTCAAAAATTGTTGGAAAACTCATAAACCCTCAAACTGTAGACCCGACAGGTTTTTAAGGCGCATCTGGCAAGCAATGGCTTCGGTAGAAACCTGTCGGGTCTGATTATCAGTCATCCTGCCAAAATAATAATCACCGCCAGCAGCAACAGCCACAGCAGCCCGCTGTCGCCGTCCAGAATGTCGGCGGCGTCGTTAACGGCCGTTTGCACTCCCAATCCCAACTGTTTGAGCGAGGGTAGTTTGGCGGCAAACGGCCGTTCGTTGCCCAAAGCCTGTCGCAGCGTTACGCGCACTTGCTGCGCATCGCCCACAAAGCGGGGCAGCAGCGCCCCAACAATCGCCGCCAGCAAAATGGCCACCCAGGCCAGCAGGGGAACATTGCCCCAAATGATATTGCTCACGCTCAACAATCCGAGGGCTGGGAGAATGGGTAAGCCTTCGCGTAGCCAATCTTGCCAGGAGCGGGTAGTTGTTGTTTCAGCGACGGCCGTTTCTCCCCTTAGCAGCCACACGCCAGCCATCATCAGGGGTAAATGCAGCAAGGCCAACACGATGACCAGTGCCCACCGGCCGTCGGCCAGCCAGATGGCATATAGTCCGGCGCGGCTGGCAAAACCCGCCGTTAGCGGCAATCCCGCCAGCGCTGCCAGAGCAATTCCGCCCACCACCAGCCGCAGCCACCGATTACCAGATGGCTGGCTGACTAGCAGGTAAAGCGCACCGCCCGCGAGCAATAAAACGCGCAGTTCAGCCGCTACGCCCGGTTCGCCCACCCAAATGGCTGCCAGCAGCAGCAGGTGGCCTTGGGCCAGCAGCAGGGCCGTCACGGCATAGCTGGGCAAATGCAGCCGGTTCCAGGCTAGCTGCAAACCGTGCATAAAGCCCACCAGGGCCAGAACCGTGAGCAGCAGACTAATCGCCGGGCTAAGCTGGGCCACCGGCAGCAGCCGGATGAGCAGCATGCCGCCAGCCAGCGGGGGGAGCAGGGGGGCCAGAGTGGCAACGGCCGTTGCCGACGACACATTTTTCGGCTGCCACAGCGGTAGCGGCCAGACGTTGAGCAGCAGCGCCGCGCCGAGCAGGGCTGTGCGACTGGAGCCAATCGGCCAGCTGAGCAAAATGCCCACCAGCAAGGCGGCCCCTTTAACCAAAAACGTGGTGCCGCGCTCCCCGGCCAGCCAAAGTGTGGCCAGCCAACTAGCCAGCAGCAGCGTCATGCCGGCCAGAAGCCCGGTGAAGCTGTCGGACCAGATCACGCTCAGTGAGGCGGCGATGAGCAGCAGCAAGCTGGCCGGTGTGGTGGGGCGATTGGCGCTGTCTGGTTGCCGGAAGGCGCGCAGGGCGACGGCCGTTCCCAGCAGCAGCATCCAGGTGGTCACGCCCCAGGCGGCACGATCCACGCGCCAGGTCCAGTTGGGCAAAAAGCCGCTGGATGACCAGCTCAAAAAAGTTGCTTCCAGGGGCAGTTGGGTGCGCAAAACCAGCCAGATGAGCAGCACCAGACCGAGGAGGCCAACGGCCGTTGGCCATGTCCAGGCCGGACGAAATCGCAGCAGCGCCACACAGGCGGCGGCTCCTAGCAGCAAGAGCCAAAAGAGTAGCAGGAAAATTTCCATACAGGGCGGCGATTGTAGCCTGTGGGGCCATTGCTGGCAAAGTGCCTCATGAGGGATTAAAATGGGACCATGGATCAAAAATCGCACTTTCTCTCATTATTCCCCGCCCGTAATGTGGCAAAGATCGGTCGATGGGTTGCGCTGCCGCTAGCCTTTTGGCTTGGCTTTTTGCTAATCGGCTGCAACACGCCGGATGAGCCTTTCCCCACTTTGGCTTCGCAGATGGTGCTGCCGTCGGCCACGCCCACATCGCTGCCCGCAACGATGGACATTAGCACGCGGCCCCCGGTGAGCGGGGTGGCGACGCCTATTATCGCGGTGGGTGAAGGAACGGCCGTTAAACCCACACCCAGACCCACGATTCCGCCAACGGCCGTTGATTCCCTGATCAATATCAGCTCGCCAAGCGAAAATGAGGTGATCGTGTTGGGCAGCCCCACTACAGCCCGTGGCCTGGTACAGCGCAATCCGGGTGAGGAAGTGCATTTGTTGCTGGTGTCTAGCAACGGCCGTTTGCTTACCGAGCAAGTAGTGGACGCCAGCGACTTTGGCTGGCAGGCCGACATCGTGCCGCCGCCCTACGTTAGCGGGGCCGCCGTGCTGCGGGCCGATTTGCGCAATGCCGACGGCGCGATCCTCTCGTCTTACGAAGTGCCGGTTTGGTTGGTGCTCAATAAAGTAGGGTTGGATCGCTACCTGGAGATGTTTCGCCCCAAAGTGGACGAGAAAGGCGTGAGCGGCTTCAACATCTTTTTTGATGGCGAGATTTTGCTGGCGGTCAACCGCACCATCACCGTTTCCATTTGGGCCGATGACTGCCAGACACGTGTGGCGCAGCAAAGTTTTGTGCTGGGAGCCAGCAACCGGCCGGTGTACTGGCAAGGATTTGTGATCGTGCCGCAAAATTTGGTCGGGCCAGCCTGCGCTGTGGCCAGCACGGGCGATCCGGGTGCCGAAAATTGGCGCGAAGCCTCCGTGCCTATCAACGTGCTTGCCCCCACAGAGCTGGAAGCGCGTGGGGTCACGATTGGCAATCCCCCGCCAGACAGCATTGTAATTGCCGGGCAGGAATTATTTTTGTACGGCACAGCGCTCAACGTAAGTGAGGGGCCGGTTAGCATATCTATTTTGATGGAAAACGGCCGTGTGGTGGGCCAGGCCAACCTCACGACCGACTATTGGGGCTACTGGGAAACATCGATCGCCATCCCACTCGATGTGGAAGGGCTGGCCCAAATCACAGTTTCGGCAGGTGAGGACGACACGTTTAACGAATCGACCACCCTTGTCCAGGTGATTCCCCCGCCGACACCAACACCGGGGCCGTAAGCCACAGGCGACAAGGGATAAGTGAAAAGTAAAAAGTTGCAAGTGAGAAGAACCACTTGCAACTTACAACTCGCTACCTGCAACAATTTTGCCACTTTGGAAGGAAACCGCTGATGAATAAAGGTATGTTATACGCCATTGCTGCCTATGGCATGTGGGGCTTGTTCCCACTTTATTGGAAAACATTACATCACGTGCCTGCCCTGGAAATTTTGAGCCACCGCATGACCTGGTCGCTGCTGTTTGTGCTCATTTTGCTGGTGATGCGGCGGCAGTGGGGCTGGTTGAAAACGGCCGTTTCCCAACCCAAAACGATGTTGCTCTTCACCGCGTCGGCGGCACTGCTTTCCCTCAATTGGTTTGTTTACATCTGGGGCGTCAATGCGGGCCACATCGTGGAAACCAGCCTTGGCTATTTCATCAATCCGCTGGTAAGTGTGCTGATGGGCGTCTTTTTTCTAGGCGAGAAGCTGCGGCGCGGGCAGTGGGTGGCCATTGGTCTGGCGGCATTGGGCGTGATTTATCTGACGGTGCGCTACGGTGCGCTGCCCTGGATTGCGCTGACGCTGGCGACCTCGTTTGCCTTGTATGGCCTCATCCGCAAGACGGCCCCGCTGGGCTCGCTGGAAGGGCTGTCGCTGGAGACGGCACTGATGTTCATCCCGGCATTAGGCTATCTTGTGTACCTGGAAGCGACAGGAACGGCCGCTTTTGGGCATGTTGATACGCTCACAACGGTTTTGCTGGGCTTTGCGGGGGTGGCAACGGCCGTACCGCTGCTGCTCTTTGCGGCCGGAGCGCGGCTCATCAAACTGGCCACGATTGGTATTCTGCAATACATTGCCCCCACGCTGCAATTTTTGATTGGGGTGCTTATCTACCATGAAGCGTTCACAATGGATCGACTGGTTGGATTTAGCTTGATCTGGTTGGCGCTGCTGATCTACTCGGCCGAAAACATCTGGTTTATTCGCCACCGCCCGCGTTTGCAGCCCGTGGGAGATTAAACTGCTGGCTAAGCGCTAATATTTTACCGATTCAGGATGGCTTTGAGAGCGGGAATTGCTTTTTGGGCCGCGGCGGCCCCGAGAGCGATGTATTGTTCGCTCTTTTTGCGGGAGAAATTCAGGTAGCTGTGCCCGGAAATATCCGGCTGGATGAGGCAGTCGGCTTCTTTAAAGCCACCGCCCGATTGCCGCACCAGCGTCTGAATGGCGGCTGAACCAGCGCCAACTGGCCCCAGGCGACGCGAATAGTGCGGCACAAACAGGTCCACACCGATGACAAAATCGGCCCCCATTTGCCTTACCGCATCGACGGGCAAATTGTCTGCCACGCCGCCATCGCAGTACCAGTGACCATCCATCCGCACGGGGGTAACAAAACCGGGCACTGAGCAGCTGGCGCGTACGGCCGTTGCCAAACGACCCTCGCGCAGTACCACCTGTTCGCCTCGGTCCAGATCGGTAACTACCGTGGCGTAGGGAATGGCCAGGTCACGAATGTCCAGCTCCCCAAGCAATTCCACAATGAGGTGTTCCATTTTGGCAAAGCTGAGCAGGCCGTAGCGAGGCCAGGTGGGCGTGGCCACATTCCGCCAGCCCCAACGGGCCGCCAGGTCGCGCATTTCTCTCATAGGCAGACCAGCGCAGTAAGCGGCCCCCACAATAGAACCCGCGCTAACACCGGCCACGCAGTCGATGGGGATGCCTTCCCGTTCCAGCACAGACAGCACGCCGACATGGACCGGGCCGCGGGCCACGCCACCGCTAAGGGCTAAGCCAACTCGGATACGGCCGTTTTTGCTGTGCATCAAAAAACTCCCCGGCTACCAACTAAAAATCGACGGAACGGCCGTCGAAGGCGTACTGAAACAGCTTTTCAACTTCGTCCATTTCAGGAATGCGGCGGGACATGAGGGTGTTGGTGTCGATGATGACATGTTCGCACAGGGTCTCCATGTGCCCTTCCAATTCGTCGGGGGTAACACCTGCTTCTTGCAGAGAGGTGGGCAGGTTAAGCTGCCGCATCAGGCGGCGCGTGGCGTCGGCCAATTTTTGTGCAGCTTCCGCTTCATCGGTCACAGCCAGATCCGCCATTGCCGCCAGGTCAGCATAGCGACCCACGCCGCCATTGGCCACAAACTCGATGGTGTAGGGCAAGAAGATGGCGGTAATACGGCCGTGGGGAATCTTCTTGAATAACGCGCCCGCACTATGCCCCAAAGCATGAGCCAGAGCGACCTGGCTGTTGCCCAAAGTTATCCCGGCAATTGAGGCGGCATTGGCCATCTTTTCGCGGGCTTCTTCATCGTTGGGGCCATCGGCAACGGCGCGGGGCAGGTAGGTAAACACCATGCGCGCCGCTTGCAGGCAAAGGCCGTCGGTGAAGTCATTGGCCCAGCTACAGCTGTACGCCTCGATGGCGTGGCTCAACACGTCGATGCCCGTGTCTGCCGTAATGAACGCGGGCAGATTCTTCGTAAACATGGGGTCCACGATGGCAATGTCGGGTGTGGCTTCACGGGAGCCGAGGGTAAGCTTGCGCTTTTCGGCCGTATCGGTGAGCACAATGCCGTAGTTAGACTCGGACCCGGTGCCCGCCGTGGTGGGGATGCAGATGAGCCGCGCTTTGGCCCGCAACCCCAAATCTTCCATCGGGCTGATCGATTCTGGCTCGATGCCGGGGCGCTCATACAAAATCCACATCGCCTTGGCCGCGTCCATGCTGGAGCCGCCGCCCAGCCCGATGATCCAATCTGGTTCGTATTCCAGCATGGCCTGCGCACCGCGCTGCACGGTTTGCAGAGAGGGGTCTGGTTCTACTTCGGCAAAGACCTGGCTGGCAATGTCGGCATTAGCCAGGGTCTTTTGCACCAGGTCGGGAAAGCCCAATCGGGCAATGTTGGCATCGGTGACGATGAAGGCGCGCTTGCCGGGCAGCATTTCTAGCTGGCTGAGGGCATCTTCGCCAAAGAAAAATTCAGGACATTTGAAGAACCACATGGTATACGGCCGTATCCTTCCAAGAGAGAAAGTCACTTTTGACTGTCTCCAGGCATTTCTAAATTATGCTTCGGGCCACTCCGTGTCGATGGTGGAGCATGCTTCTACCAATTCAATGGCGGCTTTTGGCGCTTTCATCACCTTCATCATCGGCCCTTTCAACTTCAAGCGGCGCGTGACAAGGCCTTGAATCGGATCAATCTTCTTATCCAGCACGCCGTGCCAGATTTTGACCGGGGCGCTTAGCTCAAAAACCGGCGATTTCTGGCTTTTGTCATCCACTTTAAAAGCATCGCGGCATTGTCCGTGCCATAAGTCCATGTAGAGATAGCTGGTTTCTGCCCCATCTTCGACGATGAAATAAAAATCACCTTCCCAGGTTTTAGCGGCTTCGGCGTAGCCTGGGCTGGCATTGAGGGCCGCCATGGCGGCTTTTACCCATTCGTCGGTTCCAAATTGAATCCCCATGTTTCCCTCCAGACGGTTGTGTGAATGCGTTTGGTTCAATAAAAATAGCTGCTTGGACAGTAAAAGATAGCACAGCTATCTTTGATTTGCCAATTGTCTGGGCGCGTTTACGTTGGGCACGATAGCACGTGTTCTGGCTTGCTCAGCGGCACCGCTTATCTGGTAAAGCGTGGTAACCAGGCCCATCAGGAACCAGAATACCAGGCCCGTTTTTGAGCCCAGCGCCAGGACATCCCCCAGACCGTAAATGTGAAAGGCAAAAAGCCCGACAATGAGGCCAAGCGCATACGGCCGTAGTTGGGCATTGTGTTTGGCCGCTTGCCAGCCAAGTGCCAGCACCAGCCCCACCAAGGCCAAATAGATAATGAGACCAGGGATGCCGATGTCAACGGCCGTATGGAAAAACACGTTGTGGGCGTGAGGCACTTCATAGGATGGGGTGACGTTGAGCGGATATAGTCGCCGGATAACGCGACGGAAGCTGCCCAGACCGATGCCTGTGAATGGGAAGTCTTGAATGGCAACAATGGTCCAGCGCCACACTTCTTGCCGGAAACTTAAGGAGGCGAGAGAGCCAACGGCCGTTTCTTGCGCCGGGTCCTGCCATAGTTCTACCAATCGCTCTGGGCCAATCACGGCCAGTCCTGCCATTCCAACCAAAGTTAAGACACCCAGCAGCATAAGCAGTCGGCGGCGAGCCAAACTGCCTGCTGGTTGGCTCAGTGCCCACAGACCGACCAGGGCATAAATGGCGGCTGCGCCCCCCAACCAGCCAGAACGAGATTGGGTCAGAAGAAGAACGGCCGTACCCATCAAAGCCAATCCCAACCACACCCAACGTTGTCGCTGTTTCCGCCACCAACTTCCAAGTGTTACAGACCAGAGCAGCGGGAAATAGAATAGTATGGTTCCCGCTGTCTGGTTCGGATGGATACCCTCACCAGGCTGCCCTGGCAAGGGGGCAATTTGGTTGGGCAGGCGGCTAATGATAGGTGTGAGGAATTCTAACTTGTTAAGCCAGCCCGCATTGAGGATGCCCAGGGAAACAAAGCCCAGCCCAATGGCTCCGAATGCCAGCAGGGCAAGGTGCCATTGTTTTGGACTTTGTACGGTTCGGCTGAGATAACGCCAAAGAAAAACACCGAGCAGCAGCCCCATTGCTTTGTCTAATGCCAGGTCTGGGTCTGCCGTGATAAGGATACTAACGGTCAGGATGATAGTAAACAGCAGCAAAGGAACATCAACGGGGGAAGGGGGCTGAATGGATCGCCACCGCAAAAGAACGGGAATCGTCTCGATAAAAATCAGACCCAGCAGGGCCAGGACTGTGCCCAGAATAAATTGGTTAGGAAATAATAAAAAGGGGAAGCCGGCAACCAGAATAGATCCTTCAAGTAGCCAACTATGTTTTTGTATGGCAAAATGCCATTTAGTACGCACCCTTGCCTCGCAGAACGACCCAAGGAGTTTTGACCAGAATGTATATATCCATCCAAATAGAGTAGTTTTGCACGTAGTAAATGTCGTCTTCGGTGTGGAGGTGGAGCGGCTTGTCGGAACGGCCGTTTACCTGCCACCAGCCAGTCATACCTTGGGGTACGGCAAAGCGTTTGCGCTGCCAGGGTTCATACTGGTCCACTAACCAGGGAAGTTCAGGGCGTGGTCCAACCAAGCTCATATCGCCTAGCAGCACATTGAACAATTGGGGTAGTTCATCCATGCTGGTGCGGCGTAAAAAACGGCCAATATGGGTGATGCGGGGATCATCTGGACGCTTTTTAAATAGAAGTTGGCCATTATGCGGATTGATCTCGGTAATGATCTCACGGTGAGTATCCGCATCGGGGACCATCGTGCGAAACTTGAACATTCTGAAGATACGGCCGTTTTCCCCCACGCGCTCTTGGCGGAAAATGACTGGGCCTTTCGAGTCTAACTTAATTAACAGACTGATCACAATTACTATGGGGAGCAAAAATGCAACAGAAATAGTGCCAAACACAAGATCAAAAATGCGCTTTACCAGACGCTGCACTTCATTGAGAGCAGGATCCCGCAGGTTGATCATGGGAATGCCACCAAAGTCATCAACTGAGGCGCGATATAGGGCAAGACTAAAATAATCCGGCACTACCCGCACATGGACGGGCAAATCGTGTAGTGTGATAGTTAACTCATTGATCTGGCCATAGGCACGTTGGGGTAATGCAATTACCACGTCTTGAATATTATACTTTTCTACGACCTGACGGGTGCTGTTGACGTTGCCCAGAATACGCAACCCATCTTCTTTTTTCGCCAGATCATCGTCCAGGTAACCTACCAGGTTTAGGCCGGTCCACTGGTAATTTTGCATCATAAGTCCAACACTGAGGCCAGTTTTACCGGCGCCTACGATCAAGACACGTCGTTCGCGGGCTGGGCTGCGCCAAAAATTAAAACCGACTCGCAGAAAAACCCGCCAGCCGAGAATAAGTACGGTATTAATTACGACAAACGTCGCAAATAACCATCGTGAGAATTCCCGGTAGCCCAGGTAAAGAATCCCGGCACAAACAAGCGAGGCAATGGCTTCGGCAATGACGATTGTTTGGACTTCGTCGGTGATTTTGTAAATTCTTTTGGGGTCATAAACAGACGAAAGCAGAAAGGTTAAGACCCAAACTGCGGGAATAATGAGGTAAAGCGCCTGGGAAAGGACAATTTCATTAACTGGGACAAGATAGGGGAATTGGGGCAGATACGGCCGTATGGTAACCGAAAGTGTTAGCGCTAAGAACGTCAAAACAGCATCAGAACCCATTGAGAAAATTGCATAATTAATACTAAATCGCCGCAGCATTACTGGCCTCTTCTATCTAGCAAACACCAAACATCCACCTGAAAACAGCAAAGAAACAGTGGTTTAGTTGATGAGACACACAAAATTTATATGCTCGTGAGAACACAACATTTCTTTAGAGTCAGAATTATAACGTCAAACTGTTGCTGCGCAATTTGGTGTAAGTAATAAAAACCGGGTTGTAAAACTGCTTTTACAAATCCACAGACAGCAAAATCGACACAGTGGAATGGGGAGAACGTTTTTCCAAACGTTTGGGGCTTACTCGATAAGAGTTAAATATAGATTTTCTGTCTGTTTAACCATTTGCTCAATGCTAAACTTCTCTCTTACTCGATGTTGTCCCTGTTCACCTAATTTTGTTCTATTTGCTTCACTCCTCAATAGAAAAATAACCGCATCAGCCAGATCATGAGCCTGATTTGGTGAGGATGTGACTAGAAAACCGGTTTCCTCGTGCTTGACAACATCTCTACTGCCGACTACATCGGTAGCGACAACAGGCAGCCCTAAAGCCATCGCTTCAAGGAGTGTATATGGTAATCCTTCAAAAACAGAGGCCAAGACAAAAACATCAAACGTATTCATGATGTCTTTTATGTTGTCCTGGTAACCCAGAAAGGAAATCGCCTGAAATACGCCTAGCTCCTTGGCTAGCTGTTCTGTCTTTGCTCGCATTTCGCCTTCACCACACCAAATAAAGTGAGCTTGCGATATTGCCTGATGGATATGAGCAAACGTTTGAACGAGACATAGTGGGTTTTTTTGTGGGATGTAGCGAGAAACGGTTCCAACAATTGGTGAATCGCTTGGGATGCCCAGCATGGTTTTTGTGTCATGCTGGGCTGCGGGATTAGGTGTAAAGTCCTTAAAATTGATTCCGTTTGGAATGACTGCTAGCTTTTGCGGGGAAATCACTTTGCGAGTCACGGCTTGATCACCCTCTCCATGCGAGACGGCGATCAGTCTATCTGTGAACTTGCCAGCTATTTGTTCCAAGAATAAATAAAAATTTTCTTTTGTAGGGCTGCTAGCATCTAAAAAGTAGAATCCGTTGGGAGTATAGACAACTGGAACCTGGTTTAGTTTTGCGGCGATACGGCCAAGAAATCCCGCTTTTGAGCTGTGAACATGAACTAAATCATATTTGTTTTGATGTATAAGATGAGTTAACTGCCAAAGATTTCTTAAATCAGATGATGGTTGAATTTCTCGGGCCATATCCACGTAGTGATGAGTAATTCCCAGGTTGCGTAGTTCTTGTTCAAAACTAGTGTCATCAATGCTGGTCTGGCGGATTTTTGGTGCGGCAACTTCAACCTGGAATTGTTCGCTGTTTAAGTTTGCGGCAAGGGAGAGTAAGTGACGTCTGGTTCCCCCGACAATTGCTTCTAGTACATGGAGGATTTTCTTTCTAGTTACATTCATAGTATGTTAAACAGGCTTATTGCTTTTAGGCTCTTTGACATCCAGGGTTAATGGATGAGCTTCAAACAGGAACTGTGAGTTGCCTTTAGCGGTGCTTTTATTGGAAAAGCGAGAATTTTGTCTCTTCTTTAAGGCTCTTGGAATAGTTTTTGTAAGAGACCTAACGAGTGTGTATAAAAGTTTTGGATGCAATAGTAAATATCCCCAGATAAATGTCTCTTGCATCAGTAACGACCAGAGATTTTTAAAAAGTATTGGAAAAGGGGCATTTTTAAAAAGCATTAAGTAGCGATTTTTGATGGTATGTACTTTAAAAGTCAGCGGTTTTTTAAAAAAGGCAGACGGGCTGCTACCCCCACGATAATGTTCAACAACGGCCGTAGGCACATAAACACACGACCAGCCCATATTTTGCAGCCGCCATCCCAGGTCACCGTCTTCATAGTAAGCAAAAAAGTCTTCATCCCAGACTTTTCCGTTTTCTAACACTGTTTCTAAGGCCGAGCGCCGATAAAAAGCGGCTGCCCCGCATGGGGCGAAAATATAGGCTTTTTCATCGTACTGACCTTCGTCCAAAATAAAATAACCGCGATCGCGCAGGGTCAAGTTTTTTTGGAGCATCAATCCAGCGGAGTCAATACGCCTGTCCTTAAGTGAATCTTGGGTAAGCGGCCGTAACAATTTCGCCGAGGCCATCCCTGCTTCAGGGAAATCATGCAGTGTTCTGACTAAAAGCTCAATATTGTTGGGCGCAAAAACAGTGTCATTATTGGCAAAGAGTACAAACTCACCTGTTGACTCTCGATAACCTTCGTTATTACCCTGGCAAAACCCAAAATTTTTCTCAAGTTGCACCAGCTTGACGTCTGAGAAATTTTGCCGCAGGTATTGGCATGAATCATCTTGAGAAGCATTATCAACAACGATGATTTCGAGATAGGGGTATGTTTGCTTGCAAAGTGACCGAATGCACTTGGGTAAATAGTCATTCCCCATACCATTATAGTTTAATACTATGACACTCGTAAGCTCTTGCTTGGACTCCATAGGAAGGTGATTATTCGCAGAAATGGTTGAAATGGGCTCAGTTGGGAAGTGTGTTGACAACATTGTGATTGCTAATGAGATTAATCATTTGTTCTAAGAACTTACTTTCGGAGAAGAGTTCAATTGCCCTTTTCCTGCCCGTATTGCCTAGTCGGTGGCGTAAGTCCGCATCTTGTGACAGCAACACTATCTTTTCGGCATAAGCTTTAATGTCGTCAGGTGGGACTAAGTAACCACAAGTTTCATCTACTACTTCTGGCACCCCATCTACTTTTGCCGCAACAACCGGGCAGCCGGCAGCCATTGCTTCGATCAGCACTCTTCCAAATGCTTCAGTATCGGACGTAAGGACAAGAATGTCAATCTGATTGTAGAAATCTGGCATGAACTCAACATAACCCAACATTTTAACAGAGTCGCTTAGTGAATATGTTGCAATTAAATCCTTAACTTGATCAAACAGCTCTCCCTCTCCTGCAATAATCGCACTCAGATTGCTTACCTTTTTTTTGGCCGCTGCTACCGCATAAACAAATCGATCTGGGCGCTTAAGTTGCACTAACTGCCCAGCAAAACCTATTACAATGCAATTTCTCTTAGTGGCATTAGAAATCTTATGTTTTGGAATATCTATTCCATTATAAATTACATGCCAGTTTGCTGGCATCTTAGAATTGTATGCCAGCATAGTAGCCTTGGAGTTAAACACAGTGTTCTGGGAAAAAACTTGAAACATCCAGGAAAAAAAAGCCCGCACTACAGAGTGCTTAGGCTTTATTTCATGAATATGCCATAAGCAAGGAGCGCCAGCCAACTTTGCTGCGAAAGGTCCGTACAGTGCATCTACGGTATTATTAATTACAAAGTTTATATCGTTTTTCGAAATCCATATGGCAAGATATAAAACTACGAAGGGCCATAGAAGAACAAACCGGATAAAGAAAAACAAGTTCCTTTGAGGTCGGGGTAGAAGCCTAATAACAACCGGTACTGAACGTTTCGTTAATTCGTTTACTAATGGCCCATAAGTTGGGCACATTACAATACAAGAGTGTTCATGTTCATGAAGGGAAGTAGCCAAAGATAACAGTGTGCGTTCTGCTCCATCCATATTGGCTGTATGGCTAATGAGTAATATGGTCATAAGCTGTTTTGGTTGAAAGGTAGTGAATTGAACCTCGGTAAGCTAAAAAGTACTCCCGAAAAAATCCAAAGAATATTTCGACAAGGATTTAGCTCAATGTACTCTCCAAAAAATAGAAGCACAGCAAAGGCTACAATAGAGGTTGTAAAAACTGTCGCAAGTATCTTTAAATCTCCACTTAGCAAAGTTGAAAGCTTTAGACCATACAAGATTATAGTTAGCAGCAGCCAAAGAAATAGTAAAAAACCAACCCAACCGGTTTCCACTATCACTTTTAGGTACGAATTGTCTGTTGTTATAAGTGACGAAGTATACTTTAAGCTGGCCGCACCGCTCATGCCTACACCAACGCCGTAAGGATTATCTTGAATAACGGTCCAAATACCACTCCAGGTACGAACCCGATCTAAGATTGATGCATCTTCTAATGGATTTGCCAGCGAAGCTACTCGTTCGTTTAACGCTGGATTTTCTAAGTAGGGAGAGATCGAAACAACCAGGCGAGGAAACCATAACGCGCTTGTAATTATAGACAACAAAACGAGAGGGTAGAGCAATCTTAAAAGTTTTTTGTGCCAGAATAGTTTCAGAGTGGATAAAAAGATAGCAATAAAAGTAGCAAACCAGGCAGCTCGCACAAAGGTAAAAAGTAGCGCCGCAATCATGAGGATGATTGCAAAGTACATCCATTTATTTAGACGCCTAAACAACATCACTGTTGCAAGTGTAGAAATAGCTAGAGTGAGATAAAAACCAAAGTCAACAGCGCTCCCAAGTGTTGACATAAGTCGGTATCTTCCAGTTCCCGCAATCATCATTGTTGCAGATAACTGTTGAATCCATGCTAGCTCAGTGGCCGTATAACCGCGCAATAACTGGACCAGTGCGTACAAAGAGATAAGGAAGGCGGTGATCCAAAACACTCGTAACAGGCGCCAAACCTGTTCTACGCTATTAAAGGCGTAAAACCCTAAAAAATGAAGCAGTATTCCGCTGGCTAAAAAACGCCAACCTAAAAATCCCTGTACTATTGAAGCAAGCAAAGGGTTAAACACTGTTAAAAGAACAAATGAGGTAAAAACGGCAATTGCGAGTGTTGCTTTTGAGTATGGTAGACGATGAGAGCGAACTAGTCTTGTAAACAATACGCTACCTAGTAGCCCGAAACACATAAAATCATAAACTACCGTGATTAAAGTGTCTGGAATAGGCAAATAGCGCTTTAAATGACCAATAAATGCGCCCAAGAAAAGTACTAACCAGAAACCTACTTCTATTTTTGAAAAGGGAAGCTTGAGAGGAATTGAATACTTGTTGGTGAGATCGTATTCCAATTGGGGTGTTGAGGTTGAGTTCATCGCTCTTGTTCTATCGAATTTAGGAGGTAAAGACGGACACTTCCAACGTAAGCAGTTGCGTTCCCATAAAGGTTGACAGGAGCCACCGTTACTCTTTCCTTTTCGTTGTTTGCTTGCGGTAGACAAAACACGTCCGCATACGTTGTCCAGGGCTGAGTTCCAATATTGGAAAGTAGACTGTTACCCATAGGTGAGTTATCGGGAGAATATGTTTCCCAATACAACCAATACGAAGGTATAGAATCTGCACGAGTAACGGCGGCCTGGGTCACAAAAAGATAACATCTACCAGTGGTTAAAGCCAAGGTTTGACTGAGCGAAGAGTGACCTTCTCCTCCACGTGAATGTTCAGCGACAAAACTGTCACTCACTTGGGTTGTGGAGGATAGTTGCCAGCTTGAATTATGCTGAATCCAGTTATTTAGTCCAAGGTTAAACTCAGGATTGTACAGTAACTGTGTCCCAACTTCATACACTAGATGTAGATTTTTCTGCTGTAAATGAGTCACAGCTTCTTGATATGCAGCTACTTCCTGTGCCGCTATGACTTTTTGGGTAGCGCCAATCGATGAATCGGTTAACGCAGTTAACATAGCAAGGCGTTCTTCTAGCCCTAAGCGAGGATCACCTAGACCTCTATTAAAGGTAACCGCGTTAATATTATGTATAGCGTTTAAACTCACCGTCTGGGAAAAAATAGCATAGCATATTATTGCGATGATTCCTGCAGGCACAAACAAGGTTTTCATTGAGTTACTTCTTCATGAATCAGATGGTATACGTCGAATGAATCAGATGGTATACGTCTAACTTGTTTAACTTCTCTACTTTTTGCCATTCTCCTGTGATTGATGTGTGGGAAGCAATATTATCAATTAACTGACTTGCAAGATATTGAGAACGGCCGTCATAAAGAGTGTCTATTGTAGCGCAAAATCGCTTGGCCCGGTGACGTATGTTAGGTTTCTTATCTAACAAATCTTTTAATTCTTGAACCACATCATTTGGTCTCTGGTAACAGTTAACCAAACCGTGTTTCTGAAAACCATACCAGTCCATATTTTGGCCGGAAAAATCATAGTAAAGTGGGACAACGTTCATTAACGCAGCCTCAAGCAATATGTTGGAATCGCCAGCTATGATTGCATCGGTACTGCTGAGAAATTCCAGGGCAGATTCTGTACGGCCGTCTGAAAACTGCCAGCCATGACGTTCAGCAAATGTGTTCCAGGAGGCGAAACGTGAGTCCGCAGGATGTGGCCTCAACACAATTTGCAATTGGGGAATTTGTTGATTTAACATCTCTGCTAACGAAGAAAGATCTTCTAGCGTGTTTAATGGGTTAACGCAAACCCCGACGCAACTAACTTTATTGGAAGCGTTGATTGATTTTTGGTATTTGTCGAACTTTGGAATACCAATTAGATAAACCTTGGTACTTGATACGCCACAAATGGCATATTTTTCGGCGGCATCCATGCCATCAAGTAAGGCATAATCAAATGCGAGAGGAGGGAATTTTGTGGTAACTGATGCATGTTGCATATAAACTGTCGGAATTTGCTCATCTCGGGCTGCATTAAGAAGCGCCCTGGTCCACATTAGATGATCGTTTGCCATTACCAAGACTTCGGGTTGTTTGTCAGCCAGGAATTGTCTTGTGTAGATATAAAAACCATATGCTAATAAGTAGTCGTCGAGTACATAGCGGTAGGTTTCTCGCATTTCTGAGCTTTCACGCAGATAGTTAAAAATCACGAGAGGCAAAAAGCAAAGGGCATATATATAGGTCCAGAATAAAGGAAACTTCTCGCCAACTTCGTACACACCAAGCAATCTGCTGTTTGAGCAATATTCTAAAACCGGTTGAAGTGCAGAATATTCGTTCCTGTGTACCACGAAAAAGAGTTTGTCCCCCTCATTGATTAGGGGCATTTGCGCGCTTTTGGGTAAGGAGGTGAAGGTTTGAACCATGCGCCAAAGAAATGACCCAATCCTGACAATTACACCAGGTCTGGGACAACCGACTTTTATTGTCTTGGTTACTTTTAAATAGGGGGGTAAAAACATATAGCTAAAGTTAGTCACATCTAACTTTGTCGCATCCCAAAAAATCTGCCAAAAACTAAAAAATTTGTTCAACAATGCTGCCCTTTTCTACCCACTACTGTTTTGCAGTGCCAAGTTTAATCTGTTAACTATTATTCCACTTGCCAATTTTTGGGAAAGCCAAAGACGATAGTCGATGGCTTCTTGTGCAATCTGATAAATCAAATTGGTCGCAAGTTCGCTGGAGCGACCTTCATATATTGTCTCAACAGTTGCACAAAAAGTTTTGGCCTTAGTTCTAAAGTTGTAGGTGCGACTGCCCCGGTCAATTTCTTTTATGCACTCTGCAACGGACAGAGGATCAGCGTGGTAAACAACCAGACCATTTTTCAGGAACCCGTACCAATCTAAATGATTTTTCATAAAATCGTAGTAGATGGGAACCACGTTCATTAAGGCAGCCTCTAGCAAAATGTTTGAATCCCCGGCCAAAATAACATCCATACTAGCTAAAAATTGAAAAGCATCCTCTGTTTTGCCATCTGAATAAGCCCAGCCGAGTTGCGCTGCTGTTTGTTGCCATTCAGTTGCTCTTGCATCTCCTGGATGTGACCTAAGGAATATATTCTTGTTAAAAATTGCATCGTTGAGCGCCTTGCCAAGTATGATGACAGATTGCAATTCATCGAGCATACCTACGCAAATACCTATCTTTTGAACTTTACTTCGCTTGTTAACCTTTGTGAAATATTTGTCAAAATGAGGCGTGCCAATTAAAAACACGCTGGTTTTAGATGCACCACGGCTGGCATACTTTTCTGCGGCGTTATCGCCTTCCAACAAGGCAAAATCTACAGTCAGAGGGGGGAATCTTTCTGTTACCGAAGCGTGTTGAAGATAAACCGTCTTGATCTTTTCTTCCCTGGCTGCCTTCATAAGAGTTCGTGTCCACACGAGATGGTCGTTCGACAAGATGACAACTGAAGGCTGGATCTTTCTCAGCAACCAGATCATGAAAATAAAAAGACCGTACGACAACCAGTAGGCGTCAAACACATAATGGAAAGCTTTTTTTCCCAATCCTCGTGCTTTTAAGAATTTTATGAATACTAATGGGAAAAAGGGTAAAGCGGTCAAATAGACCCAAAAAAGGGGCAGCTGTTCATTGCCAAAGCCGTTAATACCGAAGAAATAACTCTTGTCAAATTTTTGGGCTAACGGCCGTAAAACTCTTTCCTGATTATTGGTCACTGCAAAAAAAAATGGTTGATGTTGAGAATTAACGGAAACTTTGCGCGGACTTTGCCAAAGGCTTTTAATCATATGCCAGAAAAACGCAGCGATTCTCACTCCTATACCTTTTCTAGGGACACCGGATTTTAGA
The DNA here is from genome assembly GCA_020634435.1 of Ardenticatenaceae bacterium. Classification (GTDB taxonomy): domain Bacteria; phylum Chloroflexota; class Anaerolineae; order Promineifilales; family Promineifilaceae; genus Leptofilum. Next base: position 200,337 of record JACKBS010000011.1, read on the forward strand.
TTTACCTGGTATTTAATATTGTGCGGTAAATACAAATAAGTGAGATCGGCAACATCTAAAGATATCGCATGTTTTGTTTCTCTGATGGCGCTGAAAAAATAATTCAATATTTCGATCATTATGAAAAGGTAGGTAACGTTCCGGCAATGCTTCTTTTGTTAACCTGTGCGAAACCTACCCCAGGCAAAAGCTGTCAACTTTTCAATGGATTGACGTCTGGATATCACAAAAACCGCTAAACCAATGATTCCCAAAGGTGTTGAAAATTCTGTGATGCTACCTACGACAAAAAGTGCCATAGCAATGATGCTGCCCAATGGCAGCACATCTGTTAAATAACCCCTTTGCAATTTGCCCCCATGTATTAAACGTGAGCCAAGCTGTGCCTGCAAAACAACAAATATGATGCTTCCGCCCAACATGGCAACGGCTATCCAATATACGTCCAGGTTCAAAAAGCCGATCAAGCCACTTAATGCAGTAATAAAGATAACGGCAACAATGCTAATAACAGCTACTTTCATCTGCTGATTCCTGGCGATGGCTACTGTGTTGTAGCCGAAGATCACCGAAAGCACAGCCTGCATTACCAGCATGACGCTCAAAATACCAACCACTGGCTTATATTGGGGAAGAAAAATGTTGAGCAGGGGCGTAAGCAGGATCATAACAAATACGACCAGGAATACGGCCGTACTGTACAAATCATTAACTTTGTTAACAACCTTCCTTACTTCCTCATCCGGTAAGCCATCCCGAGTTTTGGTTAGAATCGAGGGAAACACGACCCAGGTAACCGCCCGCAATCCCAATAGAGTGGCATAAGTGACACTATTGGCCAGAGAAAAATATCCCAGTTCTTCTACAGAGTAAAAAATACTAACTACCGTTCTGCCCATAATGGTGATAAGGGAATAACTTAACGTATAGACAAGTAGCGGTATACCAATAGCCATCATTTGCCAGGCAATCGGGAAATCAAACTCAAGTTTTAAGGAAAAAGGCGGACGAAAAATAAAAACTAAGACAGCAATTAAGCTTGAAAAACCGGTTGCGGCCAACACAGCCAAAATTAGCGCTTCGTCGCGAAAGAAGAAAACTACAATAAGCGGGAGGGCAGCAATGAGAATCTCACCAACGATTATCCGGTTTAATTTGCCGTATACGCGGTAGATATTTGAAAATACTTCTTTCAGATGTGACAAACCAACGATTAGGCTGATGGCAAAAGTGTATTGATAAAAGTTGTACTTTGGAAAAAGAGGAATCTCCTGAAACTGAACGTAAGCTCCGACGACTGCTAAAAACGCCGCAATTAGAAGCGTCATGGTAAAGGAAGCATTGATGTATTTTGCCTGCCGCTCTTTGTCGGACAGAGCATTTACCGCCAATTCAACATTGATGGCATGCTGAAACCCAAAGCCTGTGTACATCAAATATTGCTGCATCAATGTTAAAAAGCCCCATATCCCGAAGAGATAAGGCCCGAGGAATTTGGCAACGAGGATGCCGCGTACAAACTGCATCGCGTAGCCTAGGTAACGAGATGCAGTAAAGAGCACAACCTGATTCTGCCCGATGTTGCGCATCATGGACCAGACGTGAGAGGGGCGTGTTGAGGTCAATCTAGATATTCTTCCCATATATTTATATTCACCGGGTTTGGTTCCAAATAAATACTAGAAACAGCACTGTGAACTGTCTTTTTTATCCATGACTTAATAAATCCCAGGTAACAGGCGTCCCGCGTTTCACGGATTTGCTAGCTTTCTTGCCCAAAACATCTGGTAAGTAACGTGTGTGCAGCCCATGTCCTGGACGAATAGAGCGCACATTTTTTGTGGTAAACGGTTCACCGGAGGCTATGTCTTCTACAACAAAGAGTGAGCGGCGAAAGTTTTTGCTTTTAGTTTCGGTTTGCGTGGGGCCGTATTGAACTTTGCCTAGCGCTTGTTCCGCGGTACGAACCGCAGCAACCATCTGCTTAAACTCATCAGGCTCGAGAGAAAACTCGCTGTCAGGTCCTTTCATGTTGCGAGAAAGGGTAAAATGCTTTTCGATAATACAGGCACCCAGTGCAACGGCCGTTACCGGCACTGCAATGTCCATTGAATGATCTGATAAGCCAACCGGCACGCCGAATGTCTGAGCCAGGTTGGGAATCGTGCGCAAATTCATGTCCTCTGGTCGAGCAGGGTATGAGCTGACACATTTGAGCAGGGCCAATTCTGTCGCGCCTGCCTGGTACAATGTTTGCACCGCTTCATCCAATTCGGCTAAGGTGGCCATGCCGTTAGACATGATAATGGGCTTCCCTGTTTGAGCAATTCTGCGCAGTAGAGGTAAGTCTACGTTTTCAAACGAGGCAACTTTGTAAGCGGGCACGTCCATTTGTTCCAGAAACGTTACGGCCGTTTCGTCAAACGGCGTTGAAAACAGATCCATCCCTAAACTGTTAGCAATCTCTTTTAACTTTGGCTGCCAATCCCAAGGTGTGTAGGCTTCCCCATACAAGTCGTATAAGTTTTTCCCCTCCCAGATGGTGCCTTCGATGCGGAAATAGGGATTATCGCAATCAATGGTTAGCGTATCGGCGGTATAAGTTTGTAACTTTACAGCATCGGCGCCAGATTCCTTTGCTGCTTCCAGTATTTTTACCGCCAGTTCAAAATCATGGTTATGATTTGCCGACATCTCGGCTATGACATAGGTTGGTTCATTTGGCCCGATACGACGGCCGTTTATCTTAATGTGTGTTTTCATCGCTAGTAACCATCCACTCAAACTGTTTACAACTTTTTCCGTGAACAACAACTTCTTGTTTGATACAGGTGAACCCAGCTTTTTCAAAAGCGCGACTAGAGGCTTTGTTTTCTTGTAAAACAAAACCTGTGACTTTCATAACACCTAGTGCTGCGCACGCAAGATGACGAGTATACTGCAACAGCTTAGTTCCAGCACCCTGGCCACGCCCTTCAGAAGCGACTGAAAAGCTTATTTCCGCTGCATCATTTTCCGTTAGATCGTACCTGATTTGCCCAATTGGTTCCCCCGCACGATACAACAACCACAAACGTGCCTGTTGGCTTTTTAGTTTGTTCTTAAACCATCGTTGATGATCGTCCCAGGGGATTGGCTCAGAGTGAAAAGCATTGTTACGCACCTGATGGTCGTTAGCCCAATGCCAGTAAAGTCTGCTGTCTTTGGGAAGGGCCGGACGAAGTGACCATTGGTGCTCATCTTCTATGAACACAGCTTGCATCATGGCGGCAACCACCCGCTCGGCTCCGAATCCATCTACAAGTTCTTGTCCTCGTTGCGCCATTTGCTGGCGATTCGAGTGGTCAGCAAGATGCTTTTGTAATGCCTGGCCGATGCCAGCGGCGTCAACATTTTCATACCAGCCCAGCTGATGTGCCACACCAAGCTGTTGCAGCGTGTGGGCGATGCCTTTCTGGTTTTCGGCAATGATTAAAATGAGCGTTGGTAAACCTAAGAAGGCCAGCTCCCAGTTGGTTGTCCCTCCAGCCGAAACGGCCATGTCGGCATTGGCAATGAGGGTAGGGATGTCTGTTGCGTTTTGTAAGAAAGTAATATGGTGCTTGTGCTGTAGGGTAACGGCCGTTTCTTCCAGCATGTTTCTGTGTTGATTCGCCGCGCCAATCAACACGGTGACCGCGAGTGGCGTTTCTACAAACGCCAGAGCTTGAAGCACCTTCAACGTTTGATTATTGGCATCACTACCACCTAATGTGACCAGAAGCTTTTGGGCCACAGGTTTTGTCTCGCGATACCAGCCAACCCAAGGCAAAAACTCAGCTCTTAGCAGGGCATAATCACAGCCCAACAGCAGCTTTGTGTGGGAGCTGCGCCGTGGATAAAAGCTTTCATTGGCATATACATTTTGGTTTAAAATTAGGTTGGCGCTGTAATTCTTACAATGCCCAAAATCATCGACAAATAAGAGAGGCAAGCCAGCCTGATTGACTTTTTGCTGATAGTCTGTCCCAAAGTCATAGCCATCAACGACCAACCAGGTTGCATTTAGGTTTTGGGCGTGGGCAATCGTTTCCGCCGCATCTGCCGCGCTGCCAACTACAATCTGGTCCGTTAAGTAGCAGAGGCGAATAGCTTCTGCCGCCAAACGTTTTTCAAGCCCGGTCAGTCGCTCCGCCAACAAGAAAGTGACCTGCCCTCCCTGACGCTGCCATGCCTGAGCCAGCGCCAGACAACGCATCACGTGACCAGTGCCTCTCTGGGTGCTTGCATCGGCTCGAACTAATAAGTTCATACTCACTACGCATCAACTTTCTTTTGTTCAATGTGTTGGTTTATGAGCAGCCAATCAGGATTGTCTTTTAACAAAGCCAAAACATCGTGCCAGTTAAATTTATCGTGTCCAAAGTGATGGTAAATGCGGCGGATCAATTCTAAATCTTCTGGTGTATCGACCGTCCAGCGGTGGTGAGAGTAATCAAATGGATTCGTAAAACCACCGACTGAAAACAGCTTCGTTTGCTGATACAGATACGGCGTTACATGTTCTCTGGTATTGGCGTTTTGATCTTCTTGCCAGGCTCGCTTGAGTGCTTCCATTGTGAAAACTTCAGTGTCTAAGCCTCGGGGGAATGTGCGAGCAGGTAGAAAGTTTGCCGTGTAATCATAAGCTGGGTCTGCCGCTAAAAAATGAGTGATAACTTTATCAACTATTTCTGGCTCAATAAGTGGGCAGTCAGACGTAATTCTGACAACTACGTCAGCTTGATATTGTGTGGCAGCCTTGTAGTATCGATCAAGCACGTCAGTTTCGCTACCGCGTACGCAAGCCCAGCGCATTTGAGCACAATAAGCCGCCAACTGATCATCAACCGTTTCGGTCGTGGTGGCAATAACAATTTTGCTAAGCTTGTTTGCTCTTTGTAACCGTTTAACGGCACGGGCCAGCATAGTATCCCCCGCAATATCCAAGAGGACCTTGCCCGGCAAGCGGGTGCTGCCCATACGGGCTTGCATAATGGCGACTATGTTCACCTTTGATAAGCCTCCACCACCTTTTGAACGGCCGTAACCACATCTTCCACATCGCTATTGGTCATCTGTGGGAAAATCGGCAGGGTCAAGAGACGCTCATAAGCAGCCTCGGCTGCCGGGCAATTACCTGGTCCGGTGCCAAATGTTTGTTGGTAATAGGGATGTAGATGCACCGGAATGTAGTGGACATTAACACCAATGCCTTCCGCGCGTAACGCCTGGAAAATGGCCGCTCGATCCACGGTTAAACTTGCTAGATCAAGCTGCACCATGTAAAGGTGGTAGGCATGAGACACACCGGATCGTACGGACAGCGGGGCCACGGCATCAACCTGGGCGAGGGCGGCATCATACATGTGAGCAATTGCCTGCCGCTTTTCCACCCAACCAGCTAACTTTTTCAGCTGGCTAATGCCCAAAGCGGCTTGAAAGTCTGTCAGACGATAGTTATAGCCGAGGTCAACCATCTCATAAAAAAAGCCGCCCTGCTCGGCACGCTGACGGTGATCGCTGGTGATGCCGTGGTTACGAAACACACGCATCTTTCCGGCCAATTTGGAGTCATCGGTTGTGATCACACCGCCCTCGCCAGTGGTAAGATGCTTTACCGGATGAAGACTAAAGGTGTTCAAACCGGCGAGCGTGCCTACGGAACGGCCGTTATAATTCCCGCCAACAGCGTGGCAAGCATCATCAATGACGACAAGATTGTGTTTTTGCGCAATAGCGTTGATAGCGTCATAGTCACAAGGCTGGCCTGCGTAATCCACTGCGACAATAGCTCGGGTGCGCGTGGTAATTTTTTCTTCAATCGTGTTGGGATCAAGCAAAAGCGTCTCTGGTTCTACGTCGGCAAAAATGGGTTTGGCTCCCAAGTAAACGGCCGCATTGGCGCTGGCGGCAAAGGTCATGGGGGTCACGATAACTTCATCGTCTGGCCCCACCCCCGCCGCATACATGGCAGCATGCAAAGCGGCCGTACCGTTGCTCACAGCAACTGCTTCGGCAGCACCGGTTTGTTGGGCAAAAGCTTCTTCAAACTGGCCAATCGTGGGTCCTGTCGTTAACCAATCAGAGTGCAGTACGTCAATGACGGCTGAGATATCTTCGTCATCAATGGATTGACGGCCGTAAGGCAGTAGCGCCTGACGGACAGGTTCTCCACCCTCTATTGCCAATCTACCCTTCATCTATCATCCTCTGCAACTCTTCTGTTGTTAACCATTGATCATTGGTGTCGCTGCTATAAGAAAAGCCATCGGGCAATGTTTCGGCACCTTCCCAATTTGCTGCCTCCCACCAGGAATGTGCAGGTTTAATTACAAACCGGTCATTTAGCTCCACGGCCTGGCGTGCCTCATCAACCGAGATCATAGACTCGTGCAATTTTTCACCTGGTCGAATACCAATCATTTGGATATCACACTCAGGGGCCATCAACTTTGCCAGATCCATAATGTTCATACTGGGGATTTTGGGAATAAACACTTCGCCCCCGTACATTGTCTCAATACTGGATATAACAAATTTTACGCCTTGTTCCAGCGTAATCCAGAACCGCGTCATGCGTTCATCGGTAATCGTTATGGTACCACTTGGCCGTTGCTTTCGGAATAAGGGTATCACGCTGCCACGACTGCCTACAACATTGCCATAACGCACACAGGCAAATCGTGTCCCTTCTTTACCCCGATAGGCATTTGCCTGCACGAAAAGTTTTTCCGCTACTAATTTTGTTGCACCATAGAGGTTGATGGGGGCCGTTGCCTTATCAGTGCTCATTGCCAATACGTGACTCACGCCACAATCTAATGCCGCTTCAATCACGTTTTTGGCGCCCATAACGTTGGTCATAATCGCTTCAATTGGATTATATTCACAAGCTGGTACTTGCTTTAGTGCGGCTGCGTGAACTACAATATCTACCCCATTCATCGCCCGTCGCAGACGAGCTTCATCACGGACATCGCCGATGAAATACCGTAGGGAGACGTGGTTAAATCCAGCTGTGCGCATTTCATGTTGCTTTAATTCATCTCGGCTAAAGATGATTAATTTTTTTGGCTTATACTCTGCTAGCATAACTTCCACAAACTTTTTCCCAAACGAGCCGGTGCCGCCGGTAATTAGGGTGGTTTTATCTTGCCAGTTCATTCAATTTACTCCTGAAACAAATCCAGAAACATACACAAATTAAGGATTTCCCGGATATGGTATAAATAAAATTTCAGAGACAACGTATTGTCATGTTTTCAATAAAAGACACTTGTCATCACTTGAAAACTTTTTGCAAAAGTGAGACTCAAAAAAGACAAAAGCATTTTGATATTCGTAGCATACCAAAATGCTTTTGTCATCAAAAAGTCCAATCACCCAAGTTGTGGTTTCAACAAATAATGGGTATTTTAACGTTTAGAGTCCTAACACAGAACGATTACAACATAATGCTTTTACTTGAATCATGAGATCGCTTGCTATGAAGTAAGGTTCACTTTCATTTGCTGCCACCAAGTGATACCAAACACAATTGATAAACCAAGTAGTAATCCAATAACGCCTGCAGCCAGGGTAAAGAGCACCGTGTTTCGGCTTCGGGGCTCATTTGGCTCTACTGCCTGACTGATTAAGCGCAAGCCGCGATTTTCATCCTGTGTCGTGATCTTTTCTTCTTCTACCTTCCGGGCAAGCGAGAGATATGTCTCACTCGCAATAAGCCGATCAGCAAGCAAGCGCTCATGCGTAACAATCGCTTCCTGCCATTCTTGTTGCAAGCTTAGTATTTCAGGTTCTAACGCTGAAAGCCTGCTTTCAACCGTTGAAAGTTTAATTTGAAGAAACTCAATCAACCGATCAAGAAATTCAAGCTGTTCGTTCTTGGTGCTACCAATCAATGAAACGTCAGAATCAAACTGAAAAAATAGTGGTGTAACCGTCTGTGAATTAAAACCTTCCATTTGTAACGTAAGACCAACTAGTTGATCTGCCAAAGTAAAAGAAATGTTGCTATTTTGACCAATCAACTGCTCCCGCAGCAGCTCGGCATCCTGTATAAGCTGCGTAAGATTTTGTTTGTCGCTCAGATATAAAGTTTGTTCTTGGTTATAAAATGTCAGGGTGTTGCTTATTGTATTGGTGCGGTTGATCTCTTGAAAAGCGATGAGATTATTGTCCGCTGTTTGTAAATTCTCTTCGGCTTGAAGTAATTGGTTTTCAAAAAAAGCATATTGCCCGCTATCTTGAATGCCCAAAATCGTATTGAGTTGGGTTACAAAAATATCTGCCCAGAGGTTTGCGATTTCTGCTGCCTTAGCTGGTTCCGCAGCCGTTACGGATAAACGCACGATCGACCGGTCGCTGCCAGATTGTGCTTGAACCATTGCGCGCAATTTCTCTAGCGTAGTGACTTCATCCAGTGCCTCTTGCTGGATTAGTTGGGACAAGACAATATCGCTTACTGCTAACTCTGGTAAGACGGATAAGGGCTCTCTGTTGGTTACTTCTTGAATGCGGGGATCAAACTGAAAAATGGCACTGTTTTCTGCCACAAATACTAGAGCGGTTGCCTCATAAGATCTATTTGATGAAAAAATCGCTATAAACGTGATAATAGCACAGAGTAAGGCAAAAGCTGCAATCCACTTTGCTCGTTTGAATAGCGCTTGTAGATACGGTAGTAAATCAATTTCCTCTTCCAATCAACCCTCCAGTTTCTTGAATCCAACAATCAGATCATACATGAGTAGGTGGTTACGAGCAAACAACATTCGCCCACAGGGCTTTTCCAAAGTCAGGAAGACAAAGCAAGCTGAGCCAAGCGAGCGTTCAATTGAGCATTAAAATGCCGTAAGGCATAAGCCAAATTGGCAAAACCCAGCTTTTGCGCCAAGCCGACAATAAAATTGTTTAAAACTGCAACCGCCTCAGCTTGTGTAGCACTCTTCATTTTCGTGGCATCTTCATGCAAAGTCACATCACGTCGATAATGTAACCCATTTTCTATGCACCAATGAGCACGGGCCAGAGCAAGCAACTGCTGCGCCACAGTTGGCTCAGGCCCCAAACTAGATATCCCATAAGCTGTTTCTAGAGACGTAAGGCCAGTTGCTATGTGCGTCACTTTTCTCTCCAACCTGAACACCAACTTGGCATTGGGCCAATTCAAGAACTCTGTTTCGTCGTAGATAACTCGTATCCGTCTTTGCTCAATGCGGCCATGTCCTTTGTCAAGCGAGGTGGCTTCATGGTACTCAAGCGCGGGAATGTGCCATCCTTTGGCTTTGCGCGGTGGTTGAAAAAACTGCTGCACATCCGCTAAAAGGGTCGGCTGATTATCTTTGACAAACCAGAGGTAGTCACCCCCTTGTGCCGTGACTTGCACAGACAATTTTCGTTGAGTGAACATCGCATCCCCAGAGACAACTTTTCCTTTTAGATTGAGTTTTGCCAATAAGCGCGGTGCCGCTGTTATTTCATTCTCTTTGGATGCGACTTCAAGTTGGTCTTGGACGACGCCTCCCTCTGGCAGATAGGCTGAGAGCAAATGGACCCCTGTTTTTTCTCCTTTGACAATGGTCCCGCGCATCGTTTTCCCATCCAGCACCATTTGCTCACTGGCATCGCCGCCATACCTATCATGCAGATAGTGCCCCACCACCTTTTGCAATTCTTGGGCGATGATGGTTTCAGAGAGTGTCCGTCTGATGGTGTTGAGTGAGGGCACCTGGGCGTGTTTGAGGTTAAACAAGGTCACAAATTGCTCTTTTCTTAGCTTCAGCCAATCGGCTATGCTTGATGGCTTGGTTTCTCCCGCTAACTTTGCCAGGAGTATCATAGCTAGCAGACAGGGTAGTTTGTATCGGATACCTTGTGCCTTTCGCTGGTCGTTCACAGCTTCAAACTGTGTCATGAGTTCCTGGATGTCAAATGATGGATATGTACTATCTAGTCCGGCTAATGTAATATTGTGCATGAGAATCTCTTTTGTGTTGTGGTTTGTTTGGTCACTACCACTTTAACAATTTGAGATTCTTTTTTCGACTTTGGAAAAACCCTGCATTCGCCCAGAATGATTCTAGATTATTTAGCCCACCAGCCTGAATTAAGGTTAGCTTTTCGATTCTGCAAAAAGTACCACCGAATTCTGTAGACAGTTGTCGGAATTGGTTTAACTAAACAGGCGAGCCAGTAAAGGAGGTACCGAAGTTTACTTGGTTTCATTCGGATAGCTTGCCAAAAACATGCTCGGGCATTTGAAATTTCACCGCGACGCAAGTAGTGTGTACCCTGATATCGGTAAGAAATGGCTACCAATTCATAATAAGGGGGTTTTAGTTTTTCCGGCGCAAGCCCCAATAACTTTTTTAAGACGTACCGTCTGTTTTCGCCCGTGACTTTCGGAGATGTGGTTTGAGAAAGACTGTCAAGCCGCTTACGAATTTGCACCAAAGGTTGATTTACATAACCTATCGGATAATGAATGGCAATACGAGACCACAAATCTGTGTGTTCTTCGGTCTGTAATAGTTCATCGAACAAACCAACTTTTTCAAAAACACTTCGCTCTATGACCGTTGACGGTAAAGGAATTTCAAACTTGTTAGAAATATAAGGAATGAGAATATCCCCCTGGTATATGCCCTGTGCACGGCTTAGTTTGCCAATGATTTCGCTCTTCCCAAACCACGAATAGTAAGAATCACAATAGCACCATTTCAAGCCTGTCTCTTGCAAATACTTGATTTGTTTGGCTGTTTTTTCCGGCAACCAAATATCATCAGCATCAATAAACGCAATATATTGACCAGAAGCTTCACGAATTCCCCTATTTCTTGCCGCTGCCGCGCCTAAATTGGGTTGACGGATATAGTTGACAGTTTCATGGGAAGCGACGGCCTTACCAGTTGTATCTGTTGAGCCATCGTCAATCACAATAATTTCAATGTCTTTACATGTTTGGTTCAAAATACTTGAAATAGCATCATTTATGAACGTTGCTGCATTAAAAGCAGGCAGTACAACAGTCAAAAGCTTCAACGATGAGGTCTCCATGGCTAAGGAAATACGCTACCAATCAAGGTTTTTCTCATACCCTAATTGAATCAAAAGGTCGCCTATATATTGTTTGCATTGCTTTTTTAACTCTGCAGAAAAATCCTTCTTCCAGGCTCCTATTTTCCCTCTTCGAAAAGTATGAGTGCCGCCAAACAAAGTTGCCCCAATTTTTCTCGCTTCTTCCGGTGCGAGTGAAACACCTATATGGTTTGCGATAAGTAGGATAGTTTCGACCTGAGAATTTAGGTTGCCACCTCCGTGTGGACCTACTAAATCTTCAAAACGTGTCAGAAGAACATAAGATTTATCCATCCAGGGCAAGTATTCAAGGATTATCTCTCTCATACTAGGCTGCACTGGGTAATCAGTTTGCTCATTCCGAAAACCTCTTATGATTGAGAGCATACCTTCTTCAAATCCCATTGTCTTGTAAAGAGGGTGTAAAGCCAAACTGCTTTCTCTTAGAAAATAGTGGAGTTCAGACAACATAACATCCCTAGGGTCACGCACAATAAAGATCGACTTGAAATTTTCTTTAGCAAGAAAATGTTCAAAAGTAGCTGAATACGGTATGTGCCCGTCAAAAAAAGAGCCGGGGCGAACATGAGACAATAAAGTGCTCAAGCTTTTTTGTGGGAGAAAAATCTTATGGAATCCGCCTATAGGAACAAAACCCGGCGGTAGATTGTCTGTACCCTCATCAATTTTTGCTTGCCGTGCCAAATTATAACTCGCCCTTTCACTTGGGAAGCATTGCCAAATCCGCTGTCTGAGCGGCCTCCAAGGTTGCCAGGGCGTTCCATACATTTCACTGTGAAATGATAGCGTTGTACCGTGAACATCAGGCAATCGGTAGAGAGTTTTGATTAGTAAATTCGTTCCCGCCTTAGGAATACTATTGACAAAGATTTTGTGCGGTAGATTTGATGAGAAGAAAGGTAAGAATTGTAGAAAGTTTAAATGTAGTAAATCTTTTATTCTTTCCAGTCTAACCCTCTTTTTGTCAACAAAAAAGCTTTTAAACACTAAACCTCCATGCTCCTAAATCAAGCCTAGCAAACGAATGAGTTTCTTCGCTGTTTATTTTGAGGTGACAATTATTGAAGTATTGGTTAAGATTAGCCTGAGTGTCTTAGCTTAAACCATCAAAAAAGTACCCAACTTATTTAGCGAGTAATGTCCAGTTGACAGTTAATGAGTGACTTACAAACTAGAGCATTCGCAGGAATCAAAATTTGAGGTTTGAGGAGATTTTTGACGAACGTATGTAGAAATTCAAAGATTGAAACTCAGTTCGATTACTGATACCACAATAAAGTTTGACCAAAGTCTCATCTAGAAAGTTCATCTATGTTTTCGTTTACCGTTCTCTTAAGTAGTTTCTTAACCTCATTTTGATATGTTAACTTCGATACAAATTTTTTTGTAATTTCATAAACTGAGTTGCTAATTTTGTAATAACTGCTTTATATAAGCTGTAATTCTTAACGTTATTTTGTAATAACTTAGTAATTTAGAGGGAAGGGTAGAAATGTTTTCTAAGAATTTCAAGTCCAGTATGTTTTATCGGTATGTTACCGCAATTTTCTTAATAGTGAGCATTCTACTGCCGCCTTTTCAGCCTGTTGTTGCTGCAGCGCCTCAGACAATTGGTGCCGCAGCCTCATCGGTAGTATGTGCTGATTTCAATCAACTGGCAGCTGGGAGCAGTGTTGAAGGGTTAGGTACTGTTCATCCCGATTTGAATATCAGCTCAACAGGGAATGCAGTGTCTATTAACGAAAACGGCGAACCGTTTGCTTATCAGGCGCCAAATGATGCTCCTTTCCCGAACTTAGGCGTTTCCCCATTCAGTGGTTTTTTTGACGAACAGCGATTACACCAGTATAGCTTTAGCTTTAGCCCAGGTGTTTCAGTTAATCTTTTTTCGATTAAGATGCTCGACTATGGCGATCGGAACGAGTACTTTGCTACGGAGCATGAGGTTTCCTTAATCGCCTATGATGCCAACAATTCAGTTGTTGATATCGATACTCTTGCATATACAAGCGACACATCGATTAATCCCCGGACAGGATCTGCTGGCGACCTATTTTTCACGGGCGATGCAGCAACCCAAACGGGTAACCCTGGCAACTTTAATTTTGTCGTTAATGGCAGTGGCATTACTCGGTTGGAGTTAGAGTTTTCCAATAATGTTGCCCCCTCACACAGCGATTCCTATTTTGGCCTAGCCGTCTTGTGCTTTCAGTCTGATTCAGTAACACCGCCTTCAGGTACTCAATGTGCGAACTTTGCAGACCTGGCCCCGGGCACTTCGGTCGAAGGGTTGGGAATGGTGCATCCTGCACTAAACATCAGCACGACAGGGAATGCAGTATCGATACGTGAGAACAGCAATCCATTTGCCTATCAGGCGCCAAATGTGGGGACACCAATACCGAATCTCGGGGTAGACCCGTTTGACGGTTTTTATGACCAGACCTTACAGCACGACTACAGCTTCAGCTTTGCAGCTGACACCTCTGTGAACTACTTCACACTAAAGATACTAGACTATGGCGACCGGAACGAGCAGCTGGCGACAGAGCACAACGTCACACTGGTTGCGTATGATACCAATGGCAACGTCGTGGATGAAGATGTATTGTCCTACACTAGCGATGCCACGATTAATCCGCATACAGGGTCAGCAGGTGACTTGTTTATCACCGGTGATGCAGCGACACAGTCGGGTAATCCAGGGAACTACACCTTTGTTGTAGAAGGTGAGGGCATCACCCGATTGGAGTTGGCGTATGGCAATAATGTGAATGATAAGCCAAGTGATTCGTACTTTGGTTTGGCGGTACTTTGCTTTGAACCCGAGGAAACGGCCGTTAATCCACCACAAGGAGTCAGTTGTGCGAACTTTGCAGACCTGGCCCCGGGCACTTCGGTCGAAGGGTTGGGAATGGTGCATCCTGCACTAAACATCAGCACGACAGGGAATGCAGTATCGATACGTGAGAACAGCAATCCATTTGCCTATCAGGCGCCAAATGTGGGGACACCAATACCGAATCTCGGGGTAGACCCGTTTGACGGTTTTTATGACCAGACCTTACAGCACGACTACAGCTTCAGCTTTGCAGCTGACACCTCTGTGAACTACTTCACACTAAAGATACTAGACTATGGCGACCGGAACGAGCAGCTGGCGACAGAGCACAACGTCACACTGGTTGCGTATGATACCAATGGCAACGTCGTGGATGAAGATGTATTGTCCTACACTAGCGATGCCACGATTAATCCGCATACAGGGTCAGCAGGTGACTTGTTTATCACCGGTGATGCAGCGACACAGTCGGGTAATCCAGGGAACTACACCTTTGTTGTAGAAGGTGAGGGCATCACCCGATTGGAGTTGGCGTATGGCAATAATGTGAATGATAAGCCAAGTGATTCGTACTTTGGTTTGGCGGTACTTTGCTTTGAACCCGAGGAAACGGCCGTTAATCCACCACAAGGAGTCAGTTGTGCGAACTTTGCAGACCTGGCCCCGGGCACTTCGGTCGAAGGGTTGGGAATGGTGCATCCTGCACTAAACATCAGCACGACAGGGAATGCAGTATCGATACGTGAGAACAGCAATCCATTTGCCTATCAGGCGCCAAATGTGGGGACACCAATACCGAATCTCGGGGTAGACCCGTTTGACGGTTTTTATGACCAGACCTTACAGCACGACTACAGCTTCAGCTTTGCAGCTGACACCTCTGTGAACTACTTCACACTAAAGATACTAGACTATGGCGACCGGAACGAGCAGCTGGCGACAGAGCACAACGTCACACTGGTTGCGTATGATACCAATGGCAACGTCGTGGATGAAGATGTATTGTCCTACACTAGCGATGCCACGATTAATCCGCATACAGGGTCAGCAGGTGACTTGTTTATCACCGGTGATGCAGCGACACAGTCGGGTAATCCAGGGAACTACACCTTTGTTGTAGAAGGTGAGGGCATCACCCGATTGGAGTTGGCGTATGGCAATAATGTGAATGATAAGCCAAGTGATTCGTACTTTGGCTTGGCAGTGCTCTGCTTTGAGCCCGAAGAACCTCCTACACCTCCAACCGACACGCCGCTGACCTGTGAAGATATTGGGTACGAAACCATAGCTGAGGATTCCTGGAATGTGCATGTTATTCGTGATATGCGACCTGTTTCGCTCCAGTTTGATCGTCCTGAGGCCGCAAGCTATGCTATCGTGAACACGGGGTGGGAGTGGACCGGTGCTCTTAACCAATTCCAGGTGACTGAGAAGCATACGGTGGATACACCCTTTGGTTCCACCACAAGTGATGATTACGGCAACGAAGAGCTGGCAGGTCAAGTCCTTTGGTACGATAATCTTCAGGGTGCTTACAGTCAAAGCATGCTGCCCATTACCATCAACTACGCTGGTGATGGCAGTGATGAGGGCTCGCATCGGTCTCATGGTTTGGTTGCCTGGTGTGCCGCCCCTGGTGATTAATATATCGGCCCGGCGCCGGGATTGCTGCTCTGGTCCTGCTTGCTCCGCAGTTCAATCTGATTTTAACTTAGCCTAATAAAAAAGCGGGTGGCTCAAGCCACCCGCTTTTTTCTGTCTCTGGCAAGCCCATAAAGGTTTGCCCCTTTGGGAATGATCGGGATGATTTCAAACCCTGGGGCTCTGCACTGCTATGAAATCACTACCGTCGCCTCGGCCGAACCACTGTTCCCGGGCCGGTCAAGGGCTATAGCTGTTACCGTCACCGTCGTGCCCGGCGCTACATTTGTTGTCGTGGTGTAGGTCCAACGGCCGTTTACCACCACCGCTGCCCCACTCTCTAACACGTCGCCGCCCTCGTTTGCCAGCGTCACCGTCACTGCCGTCACCTCAAAATCATCATAAGCATTTACCGTGATTGTTTCGTCAGCCGCCCCGCTATACCCATTCAGGATAACGGCCGTTACGCTCGGTGCATGCAAACAATCAGCCACCATCACGCTAAACATCGGCTTCTTTTTTGCCTTGGCCGCGGCAGCATATAGTGCCTTTAGCGTAGGGTCAGCCGTGGCCACCTTGCCATATTGTGCCGCAGCGCGGAATCGCTCACGCGTGGCCA
Organism: Ardenticatenaceae bacterium; assembly: GCA_020634435.1. Lineage (GTDB taxonomy): Bacteria > Chloroflexota > Anaerolineae > Promineifilales > Promineifilaceae > Leptofilum. The sequence goes on from JACKBS010000011.1 coordinate 216,560, forward strand.
ACTGCGCTGGCGTCGCTGCCAGCCGACTCGGGCTGGATTTTCGGGCCAGAACAACCTGATCTTCATACCGTTTAAACACCAGGTCACCTACTTGACCCTGAATTTGTTCTAAAACGGGATTTAATTGGACACGAGCCATTATGAAATACCTCCTGGTACGATGATGGGGATATGCCCCCAATGGGAAAATTTTGATAAACATAAACCGTAAATAGCTTTGAGTTTTCTTCAAACGGGACTTACAAAACTGTCTGCGGTTTGCAAAACTGGCTGCCAGAACAGGCATTTGCGCTGTTGCTCGTACCATAGCCGATTTCCCGATCATCTACCCTATATCCACCTTACATCCTCCTTATATCCTCCTTACTTTGAAACCAGGCCCATGTTTCATTTAAGCCGGCTTTCAGGCTGGTGGTGGGCTGCCAGTGCAGCCGCTCGGCAGCTTTGGAGACAGCCGAATAATTCTGCCCAATATCGCCCAGCCGCCGTTTGCCGTGCGTGCGTGTGATCGCTTGCTGGGTTACCTCAGCAAGCTGCTCGGTCAGTTCCAGAATGCTGGTTTCGGTGCCGGTAGCAATCTGGAACAGCTCGCCGCACAGTTCGCTTTCCAGTGCCAGTAAAATGGCTCGACACAAATCGACCACGTAAATAAAATCGCGCGTTTGCTGCCCATCGCCGTGAACTTCTAACGGCCGTCCTGTCGCAACGTTCTTCAAAAACTGGGCCACGACGCCTTTTGTGTGCCCGCTGAATGGCCCATACAAATTGGCAAAGCGCAGCACAATCGTGCCCAGTCCCCAGGTGCCGTGGTAAGCCAGGCAGTACCCTTCCCCGGCCAGTTTGCTGGCACCGTACGGCGAGATGGGCAGCGGCGCTTGCTCCTCGTGGGCTGGCGGCAGCTGCCGCCCCAGCGGCGCATTTGACGAGGCAAAAACAAAGCGCGGAATGTTGGCCTGGCGGCATGCTTCCAGCAGATTCAGCGTGCCTAGCACATTGAGCTGGCAGTCGTAAAACGGATTTTCAACTGAGTCAGGCACGCTGGTTTGGGCCGCCAGATGTACCACCCCGTCCATGCCAGCAACGGCAGTTGCCGACACCACCTCATCCATTATGTCCCCTTCAATCAGTTCAATGTTTAGCCCGTCCAGGTAACAGCGCTGACCAGTGGTAAAGTTGTCCAAAACGCGGACTGTATACCCTTCTTGCAGCAGCAACCTTACTAAATTGGCACCGACAAACCCGCCACCGCCCGTTATGCAAATCTTTTTCATATTTAGATTGTTCCTTAAGGTGGCTCCAAAAGTTAAGATCTCAGATTGAGAAAGTTAAGATACCAAAACGGGGCCTAGAATTAAGAAAATGCACATAGGTTGGTGGACTAGAGACCCGGCTTCGATACCATTGTTTGTAGTTAGACCGGCTGAAATAATCCCTTAGGCTAACAAGCAACTAATGACCTATGCTGAATGTCTTCGATCTGACGATATGGCATAAATACTTCACAAATTTGCTTCTCCTGATGTTTCACCTAATTTGGGTAAGCATTGTAAGCGATGGCAATTTTTTTCCCTAGTAGGTCGAATACCCGCCGCTTTGCAGCGATTAGATAAAATTCTCTAGGGATACCCCGTCCGCTTTCGGCGGGGAGTTCATTTCTCTGATTTTTTCCTGCACTCCTTTGAATTTGAATCATTGACCGTGTTTTCTTAATTTGGCCGCCTATAAACTTCTACAAGCTCTGAGCATTATGCCTTTGCCTGAGGGTTCGTTATAGATTTGGTTGAGTCGGTGGGGAAAGGTGGCTTGCAAAGCCGCTAGCTCCGCTTTGACATCATCACAGAGACCACAGTCTGGTTTGCCAAACAGTTTGATGGTGATCATTAAGCCGCCAGCGAAGAGGCAACCGTGCCAGCACAAATTGCCAGCAGCAGCACCAGCAGATAAATATTGGAAGACATGAACAGCCCACGGGCATATTTGGGCGTTGGTTGTTGGATCAGCTTGAAGTTGCGCCAGAATAAATCGGCAGTGACCCAGGCAACGGGCACCAGATACACCCAGCCCAGTGAAGGCAGCACCACGAGCAACAGGCCACCCAATCCGGTGGGCAGCGTGTGGCTCATCACCCACCAGGCCGCCTGGCGTGGCGAGGTGTGAACTGGCAGCATGGGCACGTCTGACCGAGCGTAATCATCTCTGTACAGCAGAGCCAAGCTCCAAAAGTGGAAGGGTGTCCATAGGAAGAGCAGCAGCGAGAGCACCAGTGCACCTGGATCGTTCCAGTGACCAACGGCCGCACTGCCGCTTAAAACGGCCGCACTTCCCGCTGCCCCGCCAATCACAATGTTGAGCAGGGTGCGGGGCTTGAGCCAGATGGTGTAAATCCCTACATAAATGAATGCCCCAAGAAGCAGGAAAAAGGTGAGCGCCGGGTTCGAGGGTAGCACAGCCAGCGACGGCACCAGGACAAGACTCACGCCTACGTAAGGCACCCAGGCTGGTTTGGCAATTGCTCCAGTGACCAACGGTCGTTGCTTGGTTCGCCCCATGTTGCCGTCTGAGTTTCGCTCCCAATACTGGTTCAATGCCGAAGCGCCAGCCGCCGCCATGCCTCCGGTGAGCCACAGCAGCAACAATTTGCCTAGACCAGGCCAGCCGCCTGCGGCCAAAAATGCGCCTCCGGTGGCGGCCATCAGCAGCAAAAAGACGATGCGCAGCTTGAACAGAACGACGATGAGCTGAAGCTTGCTGCGCCAGGTGGGCATAACGGCCGTTACCGGCGCAGATACAGATTTAGGCGTTGTTTCAGATAGTGACATTCGGTCTCCGAATGGGGTACTTGTTTACTTCAAGGAATTATTGTAACAACATTCACAAACGTAAACAAACCGCACCAATGGGATTTGCTTATGCTGGTGCGCGCTGCATGATCGGCTTTTCTTGCCTGTAGTGGCTGAGTTTGGAACAAAAAAACCACCAGTTTTTAGCTGGTGGTTGGATAATTGCTTTAGTAGAGGGCCAGTCTGTTACGTTTAGCTTGGCATTGGTTTGACCCTTTTGACCGCAAGATTGCTCTTCGTCCAGGGAGCCAACTGACCAGAACTTCGGCTGTAATCTTGTTTCGGCCCTCTACATCTCGAAGAATAACGGCCGTTTCTTACGACTCTGCTAAAGCTCTGAAAAATAGAGACATTCCTCCTATTGTGAGTTGACATAGGCAGACTTTAACTTGACATAGTCTTAAGCCGTGCTACACTGACACCAACATGCGCGCAAGATTTCGGCGGACCTCACAGCGTGTCCGGCAGTCCCTCTCAGCAGTGCTTTCTCCAGGTTGGCGTTTCCTTAGCCGACTCGGTTTGGCATTCCGAAATCTCTTCACCTGGATCATCTGGAAACCAATTTTTTACCTCACCATGCCCATCTGGCTGCCGCTGCGCTGGATTTTTTGGGATACGCTGGTGGCAATTGTCCCGCCCGTCTGGCGCTTCCTTGGCCGCATGGGTCTGGCCCTGCGCCATTTGCTGACTGCCTACCTCTGGCGGTCATTTTTGTTTTTGGTGGTACGGCCGTTACGCTGGCTCTTGCTGGATGTATTAAAACCGGCCGTTTTGTGGGTCTATCATCTGGTTAGGCGGTATGTGCAGCGTTTGTTAGGGATTTTGGCCAAGCGCACAGAGCCATCTCGCATTTTGCTCCGCCGTCGCTGGGCTTCGCGCTGGCAGCTGTTTTTGGCTCGCTGGCGGGTGCGTCGGCGGCGGCCAAAGGTTCCAGCAGCCGCTTTGGTTGCACCGCCTGCTCCGCGTGAAAATGTGCGGGTGATGCGCACCTTCCGGCTGGCCACGGCCATTGCGGCTGTGGCGCTCATTGCCCTGGTGGCCATGTTGAGTATGCGTGATCCCCAGTTGGCCAATACGGCCGTTGCTGATGATCGGCCGTCTGGTTTCCCCACACCAATCACCATTGTGTTAACTCCCACGCCGCTGCCGCCCACGCCAACACCTATCCCCACTGTTCCGGTTAAGCTGACCCCGTGGGCCACGCCTAATCCGTTGGAAGGCGGTGGTGCGGTAATTTTTACGCAGCATGTGGATGGCAACAGCGACATTTACATTTTGCCCGTCGGGCAGGCAGATGCGATTCGCCTGACTACCCATCCGGCGGAAGATGAAGACCCCGCCTGGTCACCCGACGGCACAGAAATTGCTTTTACTTCGCGGCGTGACGGCAATTGGGAATTGTACGTCTACAACATTCCCAATCGTACCCTGCGGCGCGTGACCAATGACATAGCCTACGATGCCTCGCCCACCTGGTCGCCGGATGGCCAGTGGCTGGCATATGAGTCATACCAGGGCGGCAATCTGGATATCTACTTGATCAAATCCGATGGCAGCGAAGGGCCCTTCCGCCTAACGGATGCTCCCGCGCCGGATTATGCGCCTGCTTGGTCGCCCAGTGGACGTCAGATTGCTTTCACCAGTCTGCGCAGCGGCAGCCGGGACATTTTTATTCGCTCACTGGATGCGGGCATTACGGACAATGCCCAAAATATCACCCAAACGCCTGATTTAGAGGAAGATGAAGCGTCGTTTTCGTCAGACGGCCGTTCCCTGGTTTATGCCGAATACAGCGCCAGTTTCCCCGTAATTTACGCTTTGCCGCTGAGCGATAGTTATCAGCCAGCCGGTGAACCGTATGGTGTCGGGCAGCAGGGGCGATCACCCGCCTGGTCGCCGGACCGCCGTTCAGTGCTGTATGTGTACGACCAAAGTGGCCGCAGCTTTTTGCTCTCTGGCAGCTTAGAGGCATGGAATGTGGCCCCGCAAATGTACGTGACCAGCGGCCGTATTGATGATCCCTCATGGACGGCCGTACGCCTGACGCCTGACCTCAACAATCGCCTGCAAAACATTGACCGCCTTTCCTCAAATGAATCACTTTACGTCGAGGCCAAGGCTGAACCGGTTGCCGATCAGCCACCTGCTGTGCTGTACCCGGTGGCCGTCAATGCCCCTTCGCCGTACCTGAGTGACGAGGTGGATCAATCTTTTGAGGCGCTGCGCGAACGTGTGCTTATTGAAGCCGGTTGGGATTTCCTCGGCCAGCTAGACGGCATGTTTGAAAGCCTGGACAGTCGCCCGCTGCCTGGTCAAGACGCCCAATCGTGGAATAAAGCGGGCCGCGCGTTTGATTTTTATTTCCGGGAGGCGCTCGGCTTTGATCCCCGCGTTGAGTTGGTGAAGCTTGAGATTCAAGGCGAAATTTACTGGCGAGTGTATGTGAAAACGGCCGTTCAAGACGGCAGCCAGGGTGAACCCCTGCGCACGGTCACCTGGGATTTGCAGGCGCGCAGCGGTGACGACCCTAGCTATTATGAGCAAGGCGGTAAATGGCGCGAGAGCATCCCTGGCGGTTACTACATCGACTTTACGGCGCTGGCAGCCGATTATGGCTGGTATTGGACACCATCCAACAGCAGCTGGCGCACGTATTTCCCCGATATTCGCTTCTGGCATTATGAAAAACGAGACGGTTTAACCTGGGAAGCCGCCATGCGGCAGCTTTACACCGATGATGAACTGGCGCCTTACCTGGAACGGCCGTAAATCCCCCATACTTCTTTTTGCATTGTTGAGTGGCCTGCTAGCTGGCTGCGACAGCGATTCTTTTGCGCCGCCCACGCTGGTGCCTGTCCTCTCCTTGCCGCCAGCGCAGCAAACCGAAATTGCCGTGACGGCCGAATCTGAAGCTGCCAGCCGTTTATCGCCTGGTGGGCGCACGGCTGGAACCAGTGTCACAGACAGCAGCGTGCCCACACCCGCCGGTGTTGGCATTCGGCCCGATGAGGCGCAGCAGCTTTGGGTGCCAGATGCCGGGCCAGAACCGCCCGAGGGGTGGCGACCGCCCCCTTACGACGTGCCGCTCTCCTTTCACTACGATGATCATTATTGGCTAGCTCGCCCTCTACCTTCTGGCAGCCGCAACTATGATTTGGAATGGTACCCGTACGGGAATGATGTGCTTTTACCGGACCAACCGTCTTACCGAATTCATCATGGTTTGGACTTTCCAAACGAGACGGGCACGCCGGTATTGGCCGCCAGCAGTGGCACCGTGGTGTATGCCGGGCCGCTGCCCAGTCCGCTGAACGGGGTCAATTACTACGGCAACACCGTCATCATTCAACACGATTGGCAATGGCTGGGCCAGGATGTCTTCACGCTGTATGCGCACACTCTAGAATTGTTTGTGCAGGAAGGAGACGAGGTGGAGCAGGGACAGCTGATTGCCGGAGTGGGCAGTTCTGGCGAGGTAAGCGGGCCGCATCTTCATTTTGAAGTTCGTGTAGGCACCAATAATTACAACGATACGCGTAACCCGGCGCTGTGGCTGGCTCCATTTGAGGGGTGGGGCACGCTGGCCGGTCGTTTTGTGGATAAAAACAACCAGTTTATTTCTGGCGCTTCCATGACGCTGCTACCACTGAATGTGGATACGGCCGTACGCAAACAGCGCACCTATTCCCTGGTGGTAAACTCAGATGATATATGGCAAGAAAACTTCGTTATTGGGGATTTGCCTGCCGGACGCTACAAACTCATGATCGACATGAATGATGGCGTGCATATTTACGAACGAGAGCTGGAAATCTTTCCCGGTCAAACCAGTTTTGAGATTATCTCCACGACGTTTGAATTTACCCCAACCGCCACGCCAATTCCCATTGAAACAGCACCCCCTGGCGACCAGACCGGCCCCGTTCCCGAAGGTTAATGCAAAAGTTCGTTCCGATTTGGTTGGTTGCCTGATTCCAATACAAATTTGATGTGTTGAACCAGCTGAACCGGCGTTAAATCTTTGCCGATAAACCCTTCTGCGCCAAGAGCGATGGCTTTGGCCTCGTTTTGCGGCGTGTCGTAGGCGGTGACAAAGATGATGGGGATCGTGGTGAATTCTCGCAGCCGGTGGTAAAGCTCCCAACCGTCGATTTCCGGCATCATCAAATCAACCAGGATCAGGTCGGGCATCCCTTCGCGGGCTTTATCCAGCCCTTCCAGGCCACTGTAAGCAACCTCGGTTTCATAGCCTGCCAACTGCACCATTTCCTGCATCAGGCTAACCATTTGGGGATTGTCATCGACAACGAGAATTACCGGCATGAACCTTTGATTCCTCTAAAAATTGGCCGTGTTGTTTGCCGCAACGGCCGTTACCGTAACCATAAACTGCTCTTGTTAATCAGTCAAGCCATTGTTAAAAGTTGACATAATGCATTGACACCTTTTCTGAACTTATGCTAAAATTTTGCCATGATCTCAACAGGTTGGTTCGGCAATGTAAAGCAAGATGGACAGCGCTACGGCCGTTTTTTAACCGTTGGGTTTATGCTGGCTCTGGTGCTGATGCTGCTGAGCCCCACCCACACCCAGGCCGCTGGTCGGCCAGGGCTGCACCGCTCCACCAATGGCCCTGAGGGGATGCTGCTTTCGCCCATGTGGGGACCCGCTATTCGCCAGTGGTCTACCTACATCGGCGTTTTGGCACGCACCTACGGGCTTGATCCCGACTTTATTGCTGCGGTGGTAAAAGAAGAGTCAAACGGCCGTTTGGATGGGATTAGCTCCGTGGGGGCGGTTGGTTTGATGGGCGTAATGCCCCAAGGCCCTGGCCTGGAATGGCGGCCCACCACGGAAGAATTGATGAACCCGTCGGTAAATTTGCGCTGGGGTGTGGCCATTCTGGCCGAGGTGGTGCGGCAGGCGGGTGGCGATTTGGCTTCCGCTTTGGGCGCTTACAGCGGTGGTTGGGAACATGCCAATAGCCTGGTGCCTCAAGCGTACGCGGAAGCTGTATTGGATAATTACGCCCGAGCGGTGCTCATTCGCAATGAAATTTCGCCAGACATTGCCCCACAGTGGACCATTGCCGTGGAAATTAACAAGGGATATGTTCCGGCTGAGCCGCTGCTGGTGTTGGGTTCGCAGCCTGTCTCCGGGCTGTACACATATGCGCGGCATCGTGTTTATGATTACGTGGATGAATTCGGCCGTTCGTTTTATATTGACGGGTATGTGGTACCGGTCGCCTTGGTGGTTCCGGCCAGCCCAGACCCTGGCAGCACAGATATTGGCGACGGAAATGAAATTGAACTGCATTTGCAGGCACGTTTGACCGGGGATAATGTGAAAATTGATACCAGCAACCCCCGCATTATTTTGGCTTGTTTGCCCAGCTTGAGTCGTCTGCGCGGTATTGCCAGCACGCGTTGGTTTGCACCTTCCAGCTGCCCCTCCTGGCACCGCTGAGCCACGCCATGTTCCCTTAGTAGGACAAACGTCATCGTTTCTGGTTGGCTCATTCCCATTACCATTTGGCTAACTACTTTGGCTTTTCGGTAAGCCACTCAGAAATTATTTTATTGTTCAAGAGCCGGTTCCCTGTGGTAAACGGCCGTTTTTTATTTTTCTGACTTTTTGAATTATGCCTACTCCTTTTATGCATCTGCACACAGCAGAACAAATTTACGCGCTGGCTGGATCCAATGGGAACGGCCGTACGCAAGCAACCTTAGCAGCGGAATGGCCCGCATTTTACTTGGGCAGTGTGGCCCCCGACGTGAATGCCATTTCACCGCTGCCGCGCCGGGAAACGCACTTCTACCATATGCCCCCCGCTGAAACAGAAATGGCCTACCCAACAATGCTGGCACGCTATCCTCAGCTTAACAACGTGGCGGAGATGCCCCCCGCACAGGCCATGTTTGTCGCCGCGTACAGCGCCCATTTGCTGCTGGACCTGGTCTGGTTGCGCCAAATCGTCTATCCATTTTTCTACCTGCCCAAACATTTAGGCGATCGCCAACAGCGTGAGCTGACTCACTTCATTCTGCTGACCTACCTCGATACCATTGCCCTGCAAGCGCTGCCAGAAACGGCCGAATCTACCTTAGCCGCTGCCCATCCCCACCATTGGGCTCCATTTATTGCCGACGATATTTTGTGCGAATGGCAACATATGCTGGTTGAGCAGCTAGCCCCTAGTGCGCCGGTGAAAACTATCGAAATTTATGCTGGACGTTTGGGCATGTCGGCAGAGGCGTTTGCGGCAAATTTGCAAGACCCAGACTGGATGAAGGCGCAAGTGTTCGACAAGATTCCCGTGGCCGAAGTGCAGGCTATTTTGCAGCAGGCCGTGACGCCCAGCCTGGAGCTAATCACCCACTATCTGAAAATCCCTGTTTGAAGGACAAGTTAAAAATGGACTACATTCCCACTCTTTCTCCCGTTCGCGATACGGTACAGGCCCGCTTCCCTGATGGCCGGGCCTTTGACGCTCTGATTGGTACCACGTTGGAGGCGTTTATCAAGGCGGCTCAGCCAGAAACAAACGGGCTGATTGTGGCGGCACTCAAAAACGGCCGTCTCCGCGAACTGTCGCACCCCCTCACCGAAGATGCCCTGCTGGTGCCCGTCACGGCGGCGGATTCAGACGGCAGCCGAATTTACCGTCGTTCCCTTAGCTTTTTGATGATTGCCGCTGCGGCCGAGATATGGCCGGAGCGCACCATCACCATTCAGCATTCCATGCCCTTTGGCGGTTACTATTGCGAATGTGACAACGTGACCTGTTTTGATGCGAATCATTTGCCTGAGCTTAAGGCGCGCATGCAGGCATTGGTTGACGCCGATCTGCCCATCCACCAGGTGCGCGTGCCGCTGGACGAGGCGCTACAGCTCTTTCGCCAGAGCGGCGACTTTGAAAAAGCCAACCTGTTTGCCAAGCGGCGCAAAGATTATCTGACGATGTACGAGCTGAACGGGGTGCGGGATTATTTCCACGGATTTATGGTGCCCCGCACCAGTTACCTGGAGTTTTTTGATTTACGGCCGTATAAAGATGGCTTCATTTTGCAGTTTCCCCGGCGGCATGAGCCAAACCGGTTGCAGCCATTCGAAGATGAACCTCGCCTGGCGCGTGTCTTCCAGGAGTACGACGATTGGTTGCGCATCATTGGCTTGCCCAGCGTGGCCTCTTTGAACAGTGCGTTGGAAAACGGCCGTATGCAGCAAACCATCCTCGTGGCCGAAGCATTTCACCAACAGCAGCTGGCCCAAATCACCACCGAAATTGCCAACCGCCGCGATAAAATCAAAATCGTCCTTATCTCCGGGCCAACCTCGGCGGGCAAAACTACCTTTAGCAAACGCCTGGCCATTCAGCTGATGGCTCATGGTATTTTCCCGGTCACCATTGGCATGGATAACTATTTTGTGAACCGGGACATTACCCCGCGTGACGAAAATGGTGATTTTGATTTTGAGGCGCTGGAGGCGCTTGATCTAAACCTTTTCCGTGAGCACCTCAAGCAGCTCATGCAGGGGGTGGCCATTGAGCAGCCGCTTTACAACTTCCACACCGGCATGCGCGAAAAAGGGTCGAGCCTGCAAATTGGGCAGGAGCATGTGCTGCTCATCGAGGGTATTCACGGGCTAAATCCCCGACTGGTTGAGGGCATTCCGCCAGAAGCGATGTACCGCATCTTCATTTCGGCATTCACCCAGCTGAATCTGGACAAGCACAACCGGGTGCCCACCACCGACACGCGCCTGCTGCGCCGCATCGTGCGGGATGCCGCCCACCGGGGGTATTCGGCGGCCGATACAATTGCCCGTTGGCCCAGTGTGCGCCGTGGTGAAAAGCGACACATTTTCCCGTTCCAAAACAACGCCGATGTCTTTTTCAATTCGGCACTGGTTTATGAGCTTTCTGCGTTAAAGCGCCTGGCCGAACCACTGCTGCTGCAAGTGGAGCCGGGCACGCCTGAGCGCATTGAGGCAAATCGGTTGCTGGCTTTTCTGCAATGGTTTGATCCAATTCCCAAAGAAGGGCTGGAACTGGTTGCCAGCGATTCGATTTTGCGTGAGTTTATCGGCGGATCAATCCTGGAGAAGTTTGAGGTGTGGCGCAGTTAAGCGTGACGGTATGACAAGGTGATCGAGTGAGATTGGTGGACCAGTTACGAAACGCTTAGGTTTGGCACGATGAGGCGGAACAGGGCGAAGAGGTCTAGCAGCAGGAGGGCGGCGCCCATACCCAGCGGGAATAAATTCACCAGCAACGGCCGTTCCCGCCGAAACGGCCGTTCCACCAACAGCAGCCACGTGCCCAATCCCAGCGAAAAACCCAAAGCAATGGGAATGAGCGCCGGGAAAAGGTAGCGCCCCTGGTGCTGCACAAACGTCACGTTGTATCCCACGTGAATCGTCAGCGTAAGCAAAAAGACCAGCCACAAAATCAGCACCGGCAGCCGCGAGCGGAACTGAACTGGCACCTGCGTGGTGGTGAACCGGTAAAGCAGTAGCCCTAAAACGGCCGCTACCACCAACGCCAGCAGCAAAATGTAGATGGCCCGTGGTTGGTTCATCGGCACGGCCATCCAGCCAAACTGCCCCCAAAAGCTGTTGAACGTGGTTTGGAAGAAGCGTTGCAGTGTGCCATTTAGCCCGTATTGGGCAATCCAGTCGATGGTGCGGGGCTGCCCTACCACGACCGAATCATGGGCTGCCTTGCCCAGAATGTCTAATCCGCCGTAGATGACGATGTTGCGTACCCACCAGATGGCCCCCAGCATAAAAGCGGGGGCAAACAGCAGCACGCCTGCCTGAAACAGCCGCTGCCAGGTGCGCCAATACTGCCACAGCAGCACGATACCCAGCACCGGAGCCATCAAATAGACCGTAGCCTTCGTGAGAAAGCCTAAGCCCAATACCAGTCCCAGTCCAATCAGCCAGCGCCGATCGTCGCCTAGCTTGCGGATGCCGTCGCGAGTGACCCAGCGCAGCGTCAGGTACAGCAGCAGCGCAATGAGCAGTTCAGACAGGCTGTCGTTGTTGACGGAGGCAAGCATGGCGACGTGCTGGGGGATGAAGGCGACAAATACGGCCGTTGACCACGCCACCCACTCCGCCTGCGGAAACAGCAGCCGGGCCGTCTGGTACGCTAAAAATATAACGCCCGCCCCCAGCAGCAGCGAAACCAGGCGCAGAGCCAGCAGCAAACCATCGGTGAGCAGGTAAATGGGTGTCAGCAGCAGGTAGTACAGCGGCGGCTGCCAATCTTCATATTCAATGGCTTCAACAGCATATTGTGGGGCAAATTTTGCTTCGCGAATTTCGTCCAAGTAGGCTTGGTCATAATCACCGGGGGCCATGATCGGGAAACGGCCGTCAGCCAATTGGCGCACATAGTTGTAATGTGCCGGCTCATCCGGCGCTTGCCAGTCTGGCACCTGGGCCGCGTACAGACCACCGACCAGCAGGTAGCTAATTAAAATGAGCAGCAAGGGCCAACGTTTCACCATGCCCTAATCTTAGCCCGTTCCTGAAATCTGGCGAGTTTAGAGCGGCTTGCGTTGCGAAAAAAGAGGGCAAAAGTCGTATAATGATGCGGTAGAAACGGCCGTTGCCTAAAACAGATTCATGGTAAACATAAAAACCTTGTATAATGCCTTCATAAACGTTCCCAGTCCGATGGTACCATAGGGAGAACGGTGCATTTTCGTTACACTGGTACTGGCTGGCTAGGGCGATTTTGCTATCTGTGGCCAAAATCAAATTTCGGTGACTAACACGTTTAACTTGACTGTCCTTGTAGTTGCTGCTCTGAACCCACAAATGTCTGGTTTTGATTGCTAAAATCTTGTTGGCTGCCGTTTAGGGTTCTGGTTTTTTCTTGCCAAAAATAGGATGATGAACTCCAGTTTATCCAACTCAACCAAAATGCGACTCGGATTTTATACGGCCGTTGTTTTGCTGCTGGTCGTGCTGCGTATGGTGATGGGCCAATCCACCTGGGTGGGTTCGGCTAATTTGCACATGCTGATGGAATTTACGGCAGCGAGCCTGGCCCTTTTTGTGGGGGCGTTGGCCCTGGTGCGGTATTACACCAAAAAAAGCAGCGCCTATCTTTACATTGGCAGCGGGTTTATCGGGGCTGGGCTGCTGGACGCCTACCACGCCATGCGCACCGTGTCGTTGGGGCAATTGTTGGTGCCAACGGCCGTTCCCCTCGATGTGTGGCCGTGGAACCCCTCTTCAACCTTTCTAGCCATCTTTATCGCGGGCAGCTGGCTGATCTGGCAGCGTGATCAGCGGCGTTATGGACCTCGGCAAGATTATATCATTGTGGCTTTAGTCGCTATTGTTAGCCTGCTGGTCTTCTCTCTCATTCCTGAACCGCCGATTGCGTCAGCTAACTATCTGGTCAACCGCTTGATGGTTGTTTTAACCACCACGTTTTCTTTGCTGGCGCTCATTGGTTACCTGCACAAGCGCGAGTGGCGCCACGATACCTTTGAAAATTGGCTGGTTGTTGCGCTGATCGTGAACGTGGGCATGCAAGGGCTGTTTGTATTTTTTGCCCGTACACCGTTTGATGCTTTGTTTGATACGGCCGTTGCCCTCAAACTGGTTGGTTATTTGTGTGTCCTGGTCGGTTTGCTCACCAGCATGTACACCATCTTCAAAGAGGCGGAACAAGTAGCCGCCAGCCAGCGCAGTGCCAATGAAGCCCTCCAGCGAGAAATTGCCGATCGTAAACGGGCCGAAGCGGCCGAACAAGAACAACGTAACCTGGCCGAAGCGCTGCGGCAGGTAGGTTTAGCGCTAAATTCGACGCTGGATTTTGACCGCCTCCTGGATAATTTGTTGGATCAAATCGGCCCGGTGCTGCGTTACGACACGGCCAATATTATGCTTGTGCACAAGGATGAAATTGAAATTGTGGTAACGCGCGGCTACGATCCCAGCAAAGAACTGCGTCAGCCTCTTCACTTTCATGTTGAATCGCGCCCCAGTTTGCTGTACATGATCGACACGGCCGAACCGCTCATCATCCCCGACACCTACGAGGCGGGCGAGCTATGGGTCGATGCTGAACTTTCCCCGCACGTGCGCTCCTGGGCCGGTGCGCCGATCATCGTTGAGGGCACTGTGGTTGCCTTCTTGGCGCTGAACTACAGCGAACCCGGTTTTTACCAGCCCGAGAATGCCTCACGGCTGAAAGACTTTGCTATCCAGGCGGCCATCGCCTTTGAAAATGCAGACCTCTACCAGCAGTTGCAACAGCGCCTCGCCGAGCTAACCACACTAAGCCGAATCAGTCAGGCCATCACTTCCACGCTGGACCTTACCGAAACGCTCACCATCATTACCGAAAATACCACCCAGCTGCTGCAAGTGGATGCAGCTTCGGTGGTGCTGCACGATAAGGAAGCTGGTGATTTGTGGTTTGCGGCGGCATCTGGGCAGGCTTCAGAGTTTGTGCAGGGCAAACGGTTGGAAATGGGCCAGGGTATTTTGGGTTGGGTTGCCGAGTATGGTGAACCGCTGTTGGTGCCAGACACGCGCACCGACCCGCGCCATTTTGGCGATTTTGATGCTAAAAGCGGCTTCATGGCGCGATCTATTTTGTGTGTGCCCTTACTGGTAAAGGGTCAGCCCATCGGCGCAATTGAGGCGATTAACAAGCTCAATGGCACTTTCGACGAGGAAGATTTGCGCCTGTTAACCCGCCTGGCTGTTCCGGCGGCCACGGCCATTGAAAATGCCCAGCTGTTTTCGCAATCCCAGCAAGAGATCACCGACCGTAAACGAGCTGAAGCTGCGCTAGAAGTGGAGCGAGCACAGCTGGCGCGGCGCGTGGAAGAGCGTACTGCCGATTTACGTACGGCCAATGCGGAACTGGCCCGCGCCGCTCGGATGAAGGACGAATTTCTGGCCAGCGTCAGCCACGAGCTGCGCACGCCTCTGAACGCCATCTTGGGCATTTCAGAAGCGCTGCAAGAAGAAGTGTTTGGCCCGATGAACGAAAAGCAGATTGGCTCGCTGCGCAGCATTGAAGAAAGCGGCCGTCATCTGCTGGCACTGATCAACGACATTTTGGATCTGTCCAAGATGGAAGCGGGTAAGCTGGAGCTAGAATTGGCGCCTATGCCCGTGGAGTTGGTGTGCCAGTCTAGCCTGCGCATGATTAAGCAAAACGCGCACAAAAAGCATCTGCATGTTCATTCATCGTTCGACAGCCAGGTGAATACTCTGATGGCTGATGAACGGCGGGTGAAGCAGATTTTGGTGAATCTGCTGAGCAATGCCGTGAAGTTTACGCCCGATGGTGGCGATATTGGCATTGAAGTTGTGGGTGACACAGAAGCCAATGCGGTGCTGATTACGGTTTGGGACACGGGCATTGGCATTGCCGATGAACATTTGCAGCAGCTGTTTCGGCCGTTTGTGCAGCTAGACAGCCGTCTGTCGCGGGAATATGCGGGAACGGGGCTTGGTCTTTCGTTAGTGCTGCGCATGATGGAATTGCACGGCGGCAGCGTGGCTGTAGACAGCCAGGTGGGACGGGGCAGCCGGTTTACGGTTTCCTTCCCCTGGTTGGGCGTTGGCCAACGAGTGGAGCCGATCATTGAGCGACATTTGCCAGAGCCATCCACTTATCTCTCGCCGTGGCACCGTGTGGTGGTGGTGGAAGACGACATGCTGTCTCAATCACACCTGGTGACGTATTTTGAGGAGATTGACGTTCCGGTGGCTGTTGTGCCGCTGGGGCCAGATGCCATGATTGAAGTGGCCGCCGAGGAGCCAGATTTAGTTATCGTGTCCGTGCCGCTAGGTGAACGATCCGGTTTGGAGCTTTTACGGGCGATGCGGGCTAGCTCACTGCTGGGGCAGGTGCCGATCATGGCGGCTATGTTGGCTGACGAGCAGGCTCAGGCAGAAGCGCGGGCGATGGGGGCTGATTACATTCTTGAGAAACCATTTACGCGCGCGCAGATGAACATGGCATTGCAAACTATCACCGTAGAGCGGAATGGTTTTGTGGAGGCGGAAACGGCCGTTGCTAACCCCCTCATTCTGCTTGCTGAAGACCATGAAGCCAACATCAATACTTTTTCCAGTTACCTCATTGCCAAGGGCTTTGACCTGATTCTGGCCCGAAACGGCCTGGAGGCGGTCGCGCGGGCAAAAGCAGATAAACCAGACCTGATCCTGATGGACATCCAGATGCCGCAGATGAACGGCCTGGATGCCATGCGCAAGATTCGTGAAGATGAAGATACGGCCGTTGCCCAAGTTCCCATCATTGCCGTTACCGCGCTAGCTATGCCCGGTGACAAAGAGGCGTGTTTGGAAGCAGGGGCAAACGGCTACCTGAGCAAGCCAGTGAGTTTGCGTCGGCTGGTAGAAACCATACAAAATCATTTAAATGGCACACAGCAGAAGAAAACCGCTGCTGTATAATGAAATCATATGAACAAAAAACCACAGATATTAATCGTAGATGATGAACCATACGCCCGGCAGACTATTGAAATGCTGCTGTTGAAGGAATCGTATGAGCTGTTTTTTGCCGAAGATGCTCACGAAGCCCTGGCCCAACTGGATGATGAAATCCCCGATGTTATTTTGTCTGACGTGATGATGCCGAACATGGATGGCTTTGAGCTGTGCCAGCGCATCAAGCGGAACCCCAAGTGGAATCACGTGCCGATCATTTTAGTTACGGCGCTGGATAGCAAGCAAGACCTGGCGCGTGGCCTGGAAGCCGGGGCTGACGACTTTTTGCATAAGCCCATCAACGGGCTGGAACTGCGCGCGCGGGTGCGCTCAATGCTGCGCATTAAATTGCGCCACGATGAGCTGCAAGCGGCTTTGCAAATGCGGCAAGACCTGGCCAACATGATTGTCCACGATATTCGCAGCCCACTTTCAACGATTTTGATCTATTGCGATTTGCTGGAAGGTGAACTGGGTGGCCATGTGCCCACACTGGAGACGATTCGTGGTGAGGCCAATCGGTTGAGTTCGTTCCTGACCGATATGCTGATGATGGCCAAAATGGAACACGGCCGTTTAATGCTCAGTCATTCCCCGGTGGATGTAAACGAAATGGCAACGGCCGTACGGGATAGCTATGCACCGATGGCCAAGCTCAAGGATATCAATCTAGATTTGGATTTGCCAGAGCAAGGCACACAGATGATGCTGGATGCCAACCTATGGCGGCGCGTGTTGGATAATTTGTTGTCTAACGCCCTTAAGTTTTCCCCGACGGGTGGCCGCGTGACCTTGCGTGTGCGCTACGAACCTGGCCAATCGACGGTAAGCAATGGCAACCGGCCGCATCTTCATTTGCAGGTGATCGATGAAGGGCCAGGTATTGCCCCGGAACATCATGAGACGATTTTTGACAAGTTCCAGATTGTGGCCAGCGGGCGGCGCGATGTGAAGCAGGTGGGGTTGGGCCTGGCTTTTTGCAAGATGGTGGTAGAGGCGCACAACGGCCGTATTTTTGTGGTGTCTAACTCGCCGCGCGGCTCTGTTTTTACGGTAGAACTGTGATGCTGATGGCCGGTAAACGGCCGTAACTTATCATCATTAGTTGCTGGTCGTTAGTTGCTGTAAAAAGCCTCATTTCTCTCGATAAATGGGCTCGTTTTTTAGTCCATTTCGCCCAGTACAAGTTAACCATGCTTTCCCGTAGAGTTTCATCCGCTGATCCTCTAAAATAGAACAAACTTTTACGAAAATGCTTCTGCTTCAAGGAGTGAATTATGTCACAAGTTCAGGTCAAATCTGCCGGAACTGCCCAACTACGTGTTGTCATTGCCGATGACATTCAGGCGACTCGCCATAGCACCAGCTTAATGTTGAATTTGCTGCCCGAGACGGAACTGGTAGGAACAGGTACCAATGGTGTCGAGGCCATTCAGCTCGTAAAGCAGCACCGTCCAGACTTGTTGATCATGGACGTCAACATGCCAAAAATGGATGGAATTTCAGCGTTGGCTGAGATTCGGCGGCTGTGCCCAGATGTTAAATGTTTGCTGATTTCCAGTGAGCGGGATGAAGTGATTCTGGCCAGGGCGAAAAAGGCAGGTGCTTTTCACTTTCTGGTAAAGCCTTTTACTTCTGAAGAGCTTGTGGAAGTGATTACTCGGGTTAATGAGTCGCGTGAAAATCGCAGCTCTCGTCCGGCAACAGGCCAGCTCCGCGATCGGCGGGACGTTCACTTGCGTCAGTTGGCAGCAACCTACGCTAAACAGCACCGCACCGATGATGAAGCGCTGGCGGTGTTTGAAGAGTTGGCCGAAAATCCTTATTGTGACGAGTATTGGCTTAAGTCTCTGGCCATGATTTACGTAATTCGCCTGAAGTGGAGTAAACTAAAGGAACTGGCTGCCCGTTTGGAAGAATAAATTTGATTGTTTAGGCGGGGTAAGCCGGCTCAATCCGTAAAAACCTTGGAACTGTTGGTTCCAACCTCAGATGGGAAGAGACAATGAGAAAAAGAGTTGTGTTGAGCGTCACTTGGGGGGTGTTGTTCTTGTTGCTGACTGCCTGTTCGGTGTTGAACCAGGACCCCCTGCCCACCTTAGTCCCCGTCATTCAGCTGCCAGATGCCACTGCCACGCCAACGGCCGTAACCACGACCGCGCAAACTGAAGAAACGGCTGTTCCGCCCACATTCACCCCTTCCGCTACTGAAACAATTCCCACAGACACACCCGCGCCCCAAATCATTGATAATCGTGGTGCGTTGGCTTACATCAACAGCGCTGGCGAAGGTTTGTATTTGGTTCGTCCCGATGGCTCCACTGAGACTCAATATTACGCTCTGCAAGGTGTGGATAGGCTGTTGCCAGCTTCCTTCAATGGACAGCGAATTGCTTTTGTTCAAGAGGGTCAGCTATTGGTGGCCAGAACGGATGGTTCGGGAACGGTGGAAATTACGGCCGTTGCCACTCCTTCCTGGCTTGTTTGGTCCCCCACTGGTGATGAGTTTGCGCTGATCGATAATGGCGACCTGGTGGTCGTTCAGGCAGACAGTGGCGCGGTAAATCGCGTCGCAACGGGGATGCAGTTAGCTGATATTCCTGGCAGCGTGGCCTGGTCGCCCAATGGGCAGCAGCTGCTTTTCACCTGTGGCGCCCAGGCTACCGATTTGTGCCGCGTGGCCAGCAATGGCAGCGAGGCCATCGTGAACCTCACCAACAATGGCGCTGATTCTTTTGCTTGGTACCGTGAACCACGCTGGTCTCCCGATGGCAGCCTCATCTCCTATGTCTCCCCAGACGCAGACAAAAACTTGCAGCTGTACGTGATGAATAATGATGGCAGCGCAGCCCGCCAGCTGACAGTGGGTAGTGGTCAGACCAGCCTGCACCAATGGTCGCCAACGGGGCAGCGCCTGGTCTATGCTTTGTTTGCTGACAACGCCTGGCATGTCCGTGTGGTAAACGTGGACGGCACAAACGATTTGGTGCTATCTGCCGAACTGCCGCCATTGGACGCGGTTGTGCCGCAGTGGGATGCTCAGGGCGCACAGGTTGGCCTGCTGTACACAACAGAGGCTACCGTGAATGCGGTGTCGATTGCCCTGGTAGCTGTGGACGAAACGGCCGTTACTCCTCTCACAGATAACGGTTGGCAGCTTACCTGGTCGCCTGATGGCCAGCAGCTAGCCTACATTGCTGGCGACGGCCAAATTTATATTCATGCGGCCAATGGTAGTGGTAATCCGCGAGTGATTACCTGCCAGAGTGGCTGCGAATCATTTGTTTGGCTGCCGTAATTAAGCTGCTGGCATAACACCCCCATGAAATGAAAAACGTGATGCTTTTTTAGGGCATCACGTTTTTTTGATCAATCATCTGGTTTATGGGTGATAGTGACGGTTTAGGGAATTACCAACTCCTGGCCAGGGAAAATGGTGTTATCGGCCAAGCCATTGGCTGATTTTAGCGCTGCCATTGAGACGTTGTGCTGTAATGAGACGGATAACAGCGTATCACCACGGCGGACTTCGTAACGGCCGTTTTCTGCCGTTACAGGGGCGCTTTCTGGCGTTGCTGTGGCCGCAGCAGGCACAGCCGCTTCACTCTCGCTAGAGGCAGGTAGGGTGGGTGCTAAAGCGGCATCCACGTAGGATGAAGTGTAAAGATACACATCCATCACCAGCATGTCCGTGGGGGTTTGTTGGTTGATGGTCACGTTGGTTAGCACAAAACCCGGCAGCTGCGTTTCACGCACATCTGCTAAAAAAGATAGCAGCTGCGGCAATGGGCCAGAAACCTCAACCCGGAACTGGCGCAGGCTGTACAGTTCATCTTCCGATGTGGAAGGTGTGGATTGAACCTGGAGCCCGGCCACCGTAACGTCATTGGCGTCTGCATACTGATACATATTGTCCAGAATCTGGGCCTCTTTTGCATCGGCGACCATAAAGCTGCTGGCCGTTTGCACCATGCGGGTGGGGGCGCTTTCGATTTGGGCGCGCAGGGTTTCGATGCTGGTATCGCTGGACAAAGCTGCCTGCGTCACCTGCAATTCGGCGGCGGCAACCTGGGGAATAAGTTCACTGCGCTGCTGCCACTGAGGCATGATGGAGGTCGTGGAGAAGGCCAGGTAGCCAATGATAATGACCACTATCAAAAAAATGGCCAGCGCGTTGACGATGTTGTTGCGCAGGTTCTCGATTAAATCTGTTACGGCATTCATGGTGTTGGTGGCAAGCTCTCTTTTAGCTCAACAATAATGATAAAGGCTACTTCGTTTTGGTATAACGGCCGTTTCGCGGCAGGCACATTGGCGTGTGTTTGTGCGGTAGTGGAACGGCCGTCTTGCAATCCATTCAACGAAGCCACACCCTGGTTGGGATTAAGCCCAGAAGATGGATTTACTTGCAGGGTCACGGTGATGGTGCGGCTGCACAAATCGGCCCAGCCAAACGTCACGCCCCCCTCGTAGGAGCCTGGGGTTAGCCCGGCAATGTTCACAGAAACGGCCGCTGTAGACGGGGTTGTGTTGGTGACCGGATTGACGCTAATCCAGCTATCTTCAATGCTTGTGGTCCAGGTAACCAACTCCGTGCTGCTCAGTGACAATGTTTGGGCGGGGGGATTTGCCCCGCCCGCAGCCACGGGTCCAAAATTCAAGGTGTCGGTGTTAATGGTCAGTTCAGGAACTTCACGTACCACAATATTGTACGTTTTGTCGGGGCCGTACTGCCCGGCGATATTGGTAAATGTCGCTACCGGATTGGCGTCCACGGGAGCAGCAAAACAAATAGCCGAAGCCAGGTTGCCCGATCCAGGCGGCGCATAATCGTCATTTTCCCACGTCTGCCCGTTCATCGTCACGCTGAGGAACGTATCGACGCCAGGGGCCAAGTTGCTACTAAAGATTTGATAGTGACGGCCGTTTTTCACCGGGAACGTCACTTTATCTACATCATTGGCGGGATCAAAAGTGTGCGTTTGTACACCCCCCACGCCAATTAAGCTGGGAGCTGTATTGTTGGGCTCGTACTGGTCGCCTGGCTGTGGTGTGGCTGTTGGCGTGCGTGTAGGTGTGTTGCTTGGCGTTGGTGTGTTTGTTGGGGTGGGCGTTTGGCTCGGTGTGGGTGTGAGCGTTGGTGTGCTGGTTGGCGTGGGTGTTACGGTGTTTTGCGGAGTTCCTGTGCTGGTGGGTACCAACTCATTCACGACCACCTGGTAGCTCATCTCGCTGCCAAACTGGCCCCGATTGCGGATAAGAACACGCACATCCATGTCGCTGCCGCCGGACTGAAAAGAAACGGCCGAACCCAGCGTACCCGGCTTGCCGTCATCGTTGATGATGGTGGTATCGCCAACCGTCACCTCAATAACGGTGTCAACGCCGGGTGCCAGACTTTGTGTGGTAATTTCGTAATAACGGTTGGCCTTCGCCAGAAAAACAACTAAATCAACATCATTGTCAGGATAGAAATTATGATCCTGAATTTGACCCAAAAAGATGGCGTTGGGCGTGTTGTTATCAGGTTCGTATTCATCGCGCGGGTCTGGCGTTTGCGTGGCGGTAGGTGTCCCACCCGTGCCACTGCCAGAGCTGCTAGGGGTACTCGTGCTTCCTGTGCCGCTGCCAGAACTGCTGCTTGTGCTGCCGCCGGAGGTCGAGCCACCACTGCTGCTCGTATCACTCCCGTCAGGCGTTGTTGTTCCGCTGATGACTTCAGTGCTAGAGATGGTGGGTGTAGCGGTAAAAAGTGGGCCTTCAATTTGCGTAATTGACTGGATTTCTACACTGTTGAAAAGGCCAGATTCTTCTAAAGCCCGCGCATAGGCCACAACCTGCGATTGGTCCATCGCTTTGCCCACAATGGTCAGGCGACGTACCTCCTGCGTAATGTTTGTCAGCAGCATTTGTGATTGATCGTAGCTTGACAGGGTTTGCATGGCTGGCTGCCAATCAATGTGGCTGGCAATAAGGGTGGGGTAAACGGCCGCAATCGCATCTACTTCGCCGTTGGCGGCAGCGGCTTGTTCCATTAACAACTGTATTTCAGGTGGGGGAGTGCCCTGTATGGCTATTTCGGCCTGGAGTGGTTCAAGCTCACCTTGAAGACGGGCAACATCTGTGCGTAAAGTATTAAAAACCAGGAAGAGGGGGACAAATAGAATTGCAAGCCCGATGACGATGAGCCAGAGAACTAAACCCCTTCGAGAAGAACCAACTTCTTCGGTTTCTTCCAGGTCTTCAAACTCGTTTTCTTCTAAGTACAACCTTGCCTCCGAAACTTCAGCTACGATGATTTAGGGGCTTTGATGATGGCTCACGCGCTTATTGAACTTTATGTTATGCTATCATGCAGTCACTCGTTTGCCAAGTAGCCCAATGGTAATTAATTATGTATATCTTTCTGACAACATGACTGGTTTCTTGCTTTGGTGGGGTTGGTGGATAAACTGCTCAAGAGAGGAGGGACAGCAGCCAGGGAATGGGGTTTATCAACAGGGCAACAATGGCACCAAGACAGAGGAAGGGGCCGTATGGCATTTGGGTTTTGCGCTCCCAGCCACGAACAAAAAGCAGAAAAACGGCCGTTCCGCCCCCTGCCAATGCCCCCGCCAGCAATGCCCAAAACACATAGGGTAGGCCAAAGATGACTCCCAAAAAGGTTGCCAGCTTAATGTCGCCGCCGCCCAGGCCGCCGCTAGACAGCATGGCTACTAGCATAAACATGAAAAAGATCACAACACCGCCTAGCAACGCCGACCAGCTGGCCTGGGTGATGGGCCAGAATTGGTAAAGAAGGATGGCAGCAATGGCGGGAATGATGAGCACATTCAAAATCAGTCGATATTTAACATCAATTACTGCCAAGAGGATGAGAAAACTGGTAAGGCCAGCCAGGAAAAAGAAGTTGTCGCTAAACTGGAGTCGGTGGTAGAGATAGGCGTAGAGTACGGCCGTTCCCAACATTACCCCCAGCGATAAAGGTGAAATGCGGTGCTTGGCCTGCTCAGGGGCAGCTACCAGGATGCTTGCGTCATCTCGGTTTCTGCCCAACTGAGCAGGCAGCCAGTCACTTAGCCAGCAGATGAGCCAGCCCATGACTAGGCCAAAAAAGGAAGCAAGTAGAAGCGGCATATCAACTATTAGCATTGATCTGTTCTTGTAGTTCATGAGAAACAGATCGAATGTTTGTCAGCAGCTCGTCTATTGTGATGGCGGGCAGATGGTCCCGCAGAGCCTGTACGTATGGGTCTACAATCGTATCGGCAGAGAAGAGCGCGGCCAATCCATTTTCTTCTTGCGGTTGCTCCTCAACCGTTGCTTCTGATTCAACTACTTCTGGGAATTCGTCAAGCGTGGCGTCTTCCAGTTCGAACGATTCAGTATTTTCGCCGATGAGCAAAAATCCTTTCTGATCATCAGCAATAGGTTGATCGGCAACGGCCGTTTCGCCCCCGCTTGTCGTTTTTTCAGTGGCAGATTTCGGGTCAGGAGCAGACGCTTTTTTGGACGCCTTGGCTTCGGCGGCGGCGTTTTTGTCGGCAACGGCCGTATTGGCCTTGGCCTCACTCTTTCGCTGTTCCTGCAACGCCTGCTTGGCTGCCTTCCCCTTGCGAAAACGGCTGCGCAAAGCCAAAAAGACGCTAAGCAATCCGGCAATCACCAGGATTCCCAGACCGCCAGCCAAACTCCAAACCAGCACGGGTTGGTTAATGAGCATATCGGTAATGGAACTTCCAGCAGTTTCGGGCATTGTAAATCCTTAAACGGCAACCATGTTGGCCACAGCCGGTGGCACAAAAACCATGGCCACCCCAGACAAAATCAACAGAGCAGACAAGTACAACGTAGACTTAATCAAATGTTCGCCGTCTGTGACGGCCACTGCATAGGCATTGATAAACGCCAGAGCAATTACCATGCCAATGGCTACCGGTTCCAAAAAACTGATATCTGGCGAGCCAAAAGTAGGCAGCGGCATGGTAGTGGCATCCAGCGCCTCAGAAGCGGCCGCCATTGATTCGTCGATGATTTGTGAAAAGTTGCGAATGATTTCCAAAATCACAATCATCATAACCGCCAACACGCCATGCATCACAATGGTTAAGGAGGTGAAGGTTGAGGAAACGACCAATCGCTTGGCGCGCAATGTGTTGGTCAAGGCTGCATATTGGGCCGCAAAAAGTCCCACCGTATCAGCGGCACCACCCAGGCCAATAGCGTCATTAAAAATAACGGTGGTCTCCATAATTAAGCGGCTGCCAGTTTCTTCAGAGAACTTTTTCCAGCAAAGGGTGGGGTCGATGGAGGCGCGCATACGGGCACGCAGCCGCTTCAAGTCTGGATTAATGGTGGGGAAAGAGCTAAGGTCCAACCGGTCTAGCGATTCCCCAATGGTGGTGCCGGTTGAAGTAGCATAAGTTCCTAGCGAACGCAAAAATGAACCAATTTCAGTATCTTTGCGGGCAGCTTCACGACCAGCCATAAGGCTGGTGATGCCTGCTGGCAGCATGCACAATCCGGCCAAAATAAGGGCATAACCCAAGTCTATGACAAACATGGCCAGGGGGATACAAATAATCACAGCAGCGGCACCGCCAAATGTGGTCAACGTACGGGCCAGGCGCTGGAGCTTTGGTCCATCCTTCCCTTCGGCGAACAAGGCCCGCTTTTCAGCCGGGGCCGAGCGGGACAAAATCCAGGCACCGCCAGCGGCGGTTAACACACCTACCAGTACCAATGTGCCGACCATCGTAGACTCGATGGGGTAAATGAGAACCGAGATGAGGTTCACAATGATGATGAGCGCGGAGGCAATGATGAGTGAGGCGTACCCGTCGGTCCACTTTTTCAGGGATTCCAGGTCACGTTCATACTCTTTTTCATAAGCAAGCGTTTGGATATCGGCTTCCTCAGACAGGAAGCTGGCTTCTGGCTGGCCCGCGCTCAGGGCGTCGGCCATACGCAAAAGCAAGCTCTTCATAACCTCGGAGCTGACTTTTTCCCCCACAATTTTGCAGGATTCAGAGTAGTCATATCCCAGTCGTTGCGAGAGAAGGTGGATGCGGCGGAAGTAAGCGGCCGTTTTCCGGGGCAGTTCAGATGCCATCTGGAAAATCTTGCGGCGCTCAATACCGGCCGCCGCAATAGCCGACATGTAGATCAGCTGGTAGAAGAGATCATAGCCGGTAACTTCCTTCAGCTTGGTCTTCTTAAATGGTTTCTTCTTTTCGGCTGGTTGCGCCTTAGTTGAGCTAATCGCTGCCATAGAAAATGTCCCTCACTTGGGAATTATTCAATAAGCCCCTGTCGTCTGGCTTCGGTCATGATATTGAACAGCTCTTTAAACCCATTGATTTTTTGAGCGCCCAATTTTTCCAGAATGCGGGCTCGTTTGTTTAAATCATCGTAAATCTTACGCTTGTTTTGTTCCGTGTAGCCGCGCATTCGGGCCACTTTTTCTTCCAGCAAGAAGCTGTTCATGTAGGCAGGAAACTCAAACGTGTCATCATCGGGCCGCCAGCGGAAGGCGGTGATGTAAGAAAAGCTGTTGGTAGATGGATCGTAGTCCACGATTTCATTGATGCTCAAAATGCGCCGCAGCGTGTTGCCCTTGGGCCCGCGCACAGCCATCTGGATCACCACCAAATCGAGGTTGGGTACGTACGTTTTGGGTACCAAAATCGGCGCACCGGTCAGACGTTGGATGAGCTTTTCTACGGATGAGGCGTGGAAAGTGGCCATTACACCATGACCTGTTTGCATAGCACCAAAGGCAATGTTCCCTTCCTCACCACGAATTTCACCAATCATAATGCGGTTGGGGCGCTGCCGGAGGGCGGCTTTTAGTAGGTCGAACATGGTGACCGATGCACCTTGATCATCTGCGCCCATGTTTTTCACCACTTCGCGCAGCCAGTTTTCCTGCGGCACCTGCAATTCCGGCGTATCCTCGATGGTTACGATTTTGGCGTCTGGTTTGATGAAGGTGGTGAGGGCGTTGAGCAGGGTAGTTTTCCCCGACGCTGTTTCGCCAGAGACAAACAAGTTCAGATCGTCTTCAATGGCCAGCCAAAGATAGGCGGCCATGGTGGAGGTAATACCTCCAAAGTCAATGAGCTTGAGGATGTTTAGCGGTTCTTCGGCAAATTTACGAATGGTAAAGTTACTGCCGCGTTTGGTGATGTCACGGCCGTATACAATATTGATACGCGAGCCATCGGGCAAAACCGAGTCTACAATTGGGTTACGCAGCGTCACGGGTTGCTTGATCCGCTCACCCAGCCACACCACAAAAGCATCTAGCTGTTCATGATTGGAGAAAACAATAGAAGTTTTGAGGCTTTTGAACAGCTTGTGTTCCAAAAAGATAGGGCCAATGCCGCTGCAACTAATATCCTCAATGAACTCGTCATTCAAAAGCGGGTCCAAAGCGCCAACGCCAATCTTGTCACGCATGACGGTATAACGAATGGCTCCCATTTCCAGAGGTGTTACCGGTAGACGTTTGTCTTTGCTCTTGCCATTTTTGCTGGACTTGACGGTTAGAATCTTGTCTAAGCTTTCCATGAAGACCTTTTCCCGGTCTTCTTCGTCTGTTTCGCCGATTTCTTCGGCCATGTCTAGCAGCTTTAGCTCAATTTCACGCGAGATGCCGTTCAGGTTAATGCCTAGCGTCGGCTCGATGACGACGTAATAGTCGCGCTCGCTCTGCTCATCGGGGTAAATGTGGACGAAATTCCCCTTACGGATAGGGTAGATGAGATTGCGCCGTTCCAGCTTGCCCAACGAACGGTCTGGGGTAGGGTAATAATCGGGGATGCCAATTTCATCCACGGGCAGCGCGGCGAGATAAGCCGCCAGGTAGGGCTTCTCCATGGCTGCTTCGCGTAAATTCTGGGGGAAACCGCGTAGAAAATCATCACTACGACTAATTTTGCGGTAATCAATTTTTTCTTCTGGGAAAGGTAATAATACGTCGGCCATATTTCTTAACCTTGTGCCTTACTGATGGGAATGATGCGCATACCAATGCCTGGTTCAATTTCAAAACTGATGATGTTGCCGGTGTTTTTGCTAGCGCCACGGATCTTGGCAACTTCCATGATCTTGATGAGCTTGCTGCCTGCGTTTTCGGTTCTTAGCCGCAAGTGAGCATCGCATAGTGATTGAATGCGTACCAGCAAATCCTGGTCTACAGCGTGCGAGTGAATGATGGTGACCACCGTCGTGCCGTTGGAGCAGAGTCGCTTGCACTGTTCAAAATAACTGATGATCATGCCGGCGGGCGAGCCAGAAATAAAGGGTGTCAGCGCATCCACAAAGATGAGGTCACGCTCTTTGGCGGCTTCTGATTTGATGGCTGATAGCAGCGATTCCAGGGCTTCTTCTTGCGATTTGGAAACTTCCATCGGGTAGACGCGCAAATGGCCCAACAGCAGGTTGGTTTGCACGTTGAGATTCAAGCTGTCCATCTGCCGCATGAGGCTTTTGACCGTGTTTTCGCTGGTGAAAAGGGAGATGCGGTAGCCATCACGCAAAGAGCCCCAGAGGAGCTGTTGCGAAAATACCGATTTGCCGGAGTGAGAGCCGCCCTCAATGAGAGTCAGCGAACCCAGGGGAATGCCACCACCTACTTTGTTATCCAGCTCATCACTGCCTGTTGAAACAACTGGTTTGGTTCTGTATACGTCCATAATTTTTGCCTATCTAACGGGTGATGATGGTGGAAGCTTGGATGCCGTATTCTGTGCTGACGGTGAGCATGTTTGTTGTTGTCATACCAATCGAGGGTGCGACTTGAACCTGGATTACCATTTCTTCGCCAGGATTTAGGATGCCTGGTTCAAAGGCCTCGGCCTGAGCGGTAGCGGCATCGACATAAATGCCTGCGTTGGTCCATTGGTTGCTGCCCGGCATGGTGCCGACGTAGGGATACCAACTAATTTCATAGTTGTTGCTGTTATCGGTGTAATACTGCAAGAAAATATCCCAACGGTCGAAATCGGCCAGTTTGGTTGAGCCTTCGTTTTTAAGAATGACTTCTACGGTTGCCCCACCGTTTTTGATGGTCGAGGAAATGGGGGTGAGCTGGGTGCGTGCCCGCTCTCCAGACAAATCTTCCATTTCTTGCCAGGTGGTAGCCAGGTCGTTTTGGGCGTCTAAGGTTTCTTGAAAGATGTTAAGCCCGGCGAAGAGTATGAGGGTAACTACGAGAATAACGGTAATTAACGATTCCATTTTTTATAAGCCCATGAAATATTCATCTTCAGCGCCGTTTGGCGTAATAACTTTTATGTAGTAGCGGCCAGAGGCCAAAACGCCGCCAAAGTGGATAGTGATTTCCAAGGTGGCGGTTGGATTCCAGTTGGTGTCGTTGACCAGTGTATAGGTCCAGTAGGGGAAGCTGCCTCCGGCGGTGCTTTGGTGGGGAATGCGGGTGAAGTCACCTTCCGGGCCAAAGAATACGTCAACGTGGTCCATGGCGGAGATGCGGTTGGAGCCAATGTTTTTGGTCCAAAAGAAGACGTTGAAACGGCCGTCTCCATTTGCATCTTGCCAGGCACCACTACTGTTTAGTTCACCGCTGGCGTGCACCACTTCGATCTGGCTTTTCATGCGATCATCCAGCCGAGATTTCATGTTCACCATTGCATCGCTGCTTTGCTGGATGGCAGGATACAGAGAGTTGAACACCATAACGGAAGCCACAATGCTTATGATGATCATAAACGCGGTGGTGATAGTCTTATCCAAAATTGACCTCCGTGATCAATCCCATGACGTTGTTCAGGTATTCAGGTGTGTGGTGGTCTAGAATGTCGTTCAGTTCGCCCAACGTGTCGATAATTTGCCGAATGCCAGCTTTTTCTGTGGCGGGTTCAACGTGGCTGGAGTCAACCAGGCGCATCAGGGCTTCGCGCATTTCGCCAGAAACGTCGCCCGCACGTACATACATGGCAATGGCTTGTTTCGTTGGATCTTTGCCGATGACCGAAACGCTTTCATCGACCCAATTTAGCAGCTTGCGTACGGTGGTCTTGACGGCCTGTTTGTTGACCGCGCTCATGCCTCCGCCGTCGTCAGCGTCATATTCTCCTGGTTCCGGGTCGGCGAATAGGGCATCTACCGTGAGCTGTGCTTCGCCAAGTTCAGAGAATGAATCGTTCAGCAGATCATTTAATAGTTCGTCGGTAAATAGATTTTCTTCAAGGTTGGTGTCGTGCGTCTTTTTCTGCACCAAATCTTTGAACTCATCGAAGGAAACGGCCGTTGCTTTTGCTGCATTTCTTTCTTTGGCCACAATTGCGTCCAAGAAATCCTCGTCTTCAGGCGATAATTCTTGTGCTTGCGGCATCTGGGGCAGCACATCTTCCAGATAATTGTCTGGTGTGTGGTTATTGGCGGTCGCGTTTTTCTTGTGCGAATTTTTCGGTACCACAGCCATGCGCATTGGCGCTGGTTCTTCTTTCTTTTCGGGTTCCGGTTCTTCGTCTTCGTCGTCTTCCGGCTCTTCAACCAGGGTGATGGTTTGTGTCTTATATTTGCCGTGGTAAGCCGGCGTCACTTGGGCCACCTGAACAGGTGTGGCGCCATTGACGGATGTATCTACGGGTGCTGGGGCGACTGCCGGAGCCGGTGCGGCGGCTTGCGCTGGGGCGCTGGGTACAGCGGCAGGAGTGGGTGGTGTGGGTGGATATACGGCCGTTTCGGCAGCTTGCCGGGCAACGCTCACCTGAGCCAGATTGGCTTCTTTATTTGCTGATGGGTAAAGCGAAGGGTAGTAATGGGAAAGGATTTGTTCTTGAATATCCAACAAAGTTGTTTGGATTTCATTCTTCAGGACCTTCAACTCCTCTTCTAACTCTCTAACTCTGTCTTCGAGTGCCACAGTGCGCCTCCCAGAAGTGGACGTGGGCGGAATAAAGCGCATCCCTCAATATAGCCAGAACCCACAATGCTCTTCAGTGCCGCTAAAGTTTTGCCATTTTGAATAATCGGATAAGTGGCACGTCCTTGCTGATGCCGGACGTGCCACCTGATTTTTAACGGTGGACCTGCTAGCAGGCCCGGTTGTTCAGATTATTTGAGGTCGATAATCGTGTCCAGGTAAGCGGGGGTCGTACGTTCTACAACAATCACACCACCTTGTTCTGGTTTGATTTCGATAGCGAATTCGGTGTTCTCGGCCAATGGGGTGGTCAGACTGGAAACGTCCACAGAGATTTCAGCCAGTTCGCCTTCTTCCAACAGGTCATCAGTGTCGTTGCGCACAACCCAGGTCAGTGTCCAGGTAAGGTTGGCGGACCGTTGAGCCTGGTCGCGGTAGTCGATAATGAC
The DNA here is from genome assembly GCA_020634435.1 of Ardenticatenaceae bacterium. Taxonomy (GTDB): domain Bacteria; phylum Chloroflexota; class Anaerolineae; order Promineifilales; family Promineifilaceae; genus Leptofilum. The sequence continues at coordinate 247,249 of JACKBS010000011.1, forward strand.
GGTGTTGTTGGTTGGGGCGGTCAGGTCGATGGCATCGCCACCAGCCGCATTGGCAACACTGAAGATGAGGTTAGTAACTTGAGTTCCGTCAGTTTCGGCCACAACAGCACCCCGTAGTTCCATCGAGCTACGTACTTCGGAAAGACCGGCGTAGATAGCTTCCTTGCTCTGCTCGGTAGAGGTTGTACCGGCAGACAGAATTGTAAAAGCGAAAATGGCAGCTACGACCACGAAAGCAATAAGGATAATTGCGGTTTCCAACGCGCTAACACCTTTTTCTTCTTTTACCAGTTTGTTGAACATCTTTGACCAATAATTTTTCATTTTTACTTGCTCCTTTTGCAAAATACATGTTTTTAGTTTTTGTTTTCACCATTACGGTACTGCCAATACTCTACAACAAGTTTTTGGGGTTGTGTGTGTGCTTAGCGAGAGCATTGCGTTGGGTATCTGTTAGAGTCGTACTGGGGGACTATGACCCGCATCCCAAATTTGGATTTTTGGTGGTATTACCAGAGTACGGCTTGCAATAATTGGCTCCAAATGAGGCGTAAATCCTGGATTTTTGCGGACGAAAAATCTGCCCAACTTTGTGGCTAAATGATGTGTTTTTGGTTGTTTGAAGTGTTGTTGGGACGATACGGCCGTCGCTTACAAATCGTAAAAAGAAAATAAAAAAGGGAGGCTTTGGCCGGAACGATCCAACCAAAATCTCCCTTTTGCCGATTGTGATACGGCCGTTCTTATGAACTAAATGAAGCGTCGGCTTCGTGGTCTAGAATGTAGCCGTGGCGAGGGATAGTACGAATATAAATGGGATGCGCCGGATCAGGCTCGATTTTGGCGCGCAGATTGCGGATATGCCAACGAGCCAGGCTCTGATCAGCCGTGCCGGGTTCGTAGGCCCACACTTTTTCCAGCAGCTCTTCACCCGTAAACGTTTGGTTGGGGTGGCTCATTAGGTACTGAAGGAGCTCAAACTCAGCTGGCGTCAGCTGGATCATCTCATTGTCATCCACCTTGACGCGGCCAGCTTTCAGGTCCAGCGTCAGCGACCCGGCCGTAATGCTGGCTGAGCTGGTGGGCTGTACGTGGGTGTCGGTTTCTTGCACACGGCGCAGCAGGGCACGAACGCGAGCTTTTAATTCGGCCGTATTAAACGGTTTTGCCAGATAGTCGTCGGCACCGCAGTCTAAACCGTTGACACGGTCGTCTACTGAGTTGCGTGATGTCAAGAAGAGGAGGGGAGTCTTGTACAGTTGGTTGTCTTCGCGAAGGCGACGGCAAACTTCCAGACCATCCATCCAGGGCATGTTGATGTCCAAAATGATCAAGTCTGGCCGATGGCGGCGGGCGGCTTTGAGACCATCCAGCCCGTTGGCTGCGGTGAAAATCTCATAGCCGTCATCTTTCAAACTATTCTGTATGCCTTGAATTAATTGATAGTGATCGTCAATTAGCAAGATACGATGTAAAGCCATTTTCCCTTTACCCATGACAAGCAAATGGTGCACTACTTGTTGTCTCCATTCGATGTGCTGCTAGGTGATAATTTAACAAAGTGACTGTCTAAATTGAATAGGAAGGTTGTCATTTGACCTTGCCCGGCAAACGAAAATAACCAGGCAGCGTTGTCTGGGATGACTGGTTGTGATGGTGGGAGGTAGGCGAGGCCCATCAGGCCTCATCGAATTTAAAGCTCAACCGTTAGGATGGCTCCCTGGGGTGTGTTGGCAGAAGCAAAAATGCGCCCGCCGTGAGCTTCTACGACCATTTTGCAGAAGGCCAGTCCCAGACCGGTCTGACGGCCGTTTTTCTTTTTGACGGCGACAATTTCGTACTTATTGAAAATGCGCTCCTGGTCTTCAGGATCAATGCCTGGGCCTTCATCTAGCACCTCCAGGCGGAAGGTGGGGCGGTGGCCATTTTGCCCATAACGTAAGCGCACGGTGACCGTGCTGTCTTCTGGTGCAAACTTGAACGCGTTGGAAAGTAAATTGTCGATCACGCGCTTGAACAGCGAAACGTCCAGGCAAACCTTCAGTTCACCCTCGGGCAAATCTAAATGCAGATCAAATTGCCGTATGCGGGCCGCCTCGCGATTGGCTTCTACGACCTGGGTTACCAGACCGTTGATGTCTACTTCTATGGGTTCCAGCTTTAATGACCCTTGCTCCATCTTGGCCACCGTGAGCACTTCATCCATGAAGCCGTCCAGGGAGCGCAGACTGCTGCGTACCGTGGTGGCATACTCTTTGATTTTGCTGTCTTCTTCGGTGCGACGCAGCACAAAATCGTTGTACAGCATGGCTACGGTGAGCGGTGTGCGCATGTCGTGGATGAGCATGTGCGATAAATCCTCGCGCAGCTGCAAAAGGGACTGTAAGGCATCGTACTGGTTTTTGATGCGCAGCATGGTGCGCACGCGGGCGCGTAATTCTGAGCCATTGACGGGTTTTGATAAAAATTCGTCGGCCCCGGCCTGGAGACCTTGCAGCATATCTTCACGGCCGTTTAGTGCTGTAACCAAAATGATGGGAATGTGCTGCCACTGCTCATCCTGTTTGAGGATGTGGCACACATCATAACCACTCATGCCGGGCATCATTACGTCCATCAAAATGACATCGGGCTGGATATGCCCAATATTTTCTATGATTTCTGGGCCGCTGGTGGCCAGCGAAACGTCGTAGCCTTCGGTAGAAAGCAAATCCGCAATGACTTCGCGGGCCATTTCGTTGTCATCCACAATGCAGATGTGTGGCTGGTGGTTGCTTGGAGCAGGATGCGGTGTTTGTGGGTTCATGGTTTGGGTCTCTGGGTATGCTCGCGTCAGGCTGCTTGGTTAACAGACGGTTGGTGAAAACACGGCCGTTTCTGCTTGCGCTTCTTCAATCATGGCGACGGCCCACACCGGGGCACCATCCAAAATGATCTGTTCCAAAATCTCCACTTTGAGCTGGAGATAGGTGCTGCTGTGAAGCGGCGTGTAGATGAGACGGCGGGTGATGGTGGATGACGGCCGTGTGGGCCAGTTCATCCAGGCGTCGGCTGGGTAGCAGCGGTAGGCAGATTGCACGAGGGTCATAAATTTTAGCTTGCGAGGCAAATCTTCTTCGCTGAAGAGACCCAAAAAATGGCGTGCTTGCCGGTTGGCATACAAAATCTCATCTTGTTCGTTGATGAGCAGCAGGCCCGATGAAACAGTCTGTTTTTGGTGCGTTTTTGTGGCGCGTTGATGAACGGCCGTATCTTTATACATGGTGTGGCTCCTTGGGCGCAGCAATTTGTTCCGACAGCAATTGGTCAATGGTGCGCACCAGCTGACGCAGCTGCACCGGTTTACTCAGGTAAACGTTAGCGCCAGCTGCCAGACAGCGATCTCGATCCCCCTGCATTGCCAGGGCGGTGAGCGTGATGATGGGGACTTCTTGTAAAACGGTGGTTTTGCGCAGTTCGCAAATGGCCGTCAGACCATCCATTTCTGGAATCTGCACATCCATCAAAATCAGGTCGGGGGTTTCTTCTTGGGCACGGGCCAGGGCCTCGGGGCCGCTGCGGGCTACAATGACCTGGTACCCCCACACCTGCAAATATTCCACAAAAATTTCAATGTTGGTCTCATTGTCTTCGACCAGCAGAATGCGGTGATTGTGAGACGCGCTGTTGGGCGTATGGCTGTGCAGGGGGCCGTACGAGAGTTGGTCTTTTTCGGCCAACTCTTTGGACTCGATGGGGGTGGTAAACGGCCGTTGCGGCAAAGTCACCGTAAAGCAACTGCCCACACCCACTTCGCTTTCCAGGGTGATGCTGCCTCCGTGCATTTCCGTCAGGCGGAACACCAAAGACAGCCCCAGTCCGGTGCCTTCGTGGGTACGTGCCAGGCTGCTGTCTAGCTGTACAAACGGTTTGAACAGTTGCTGCATATCTTTCGACGAAATGCCAATGCCGGTGTCTATCACCTGGAAATGGACCGTCTCTGCTTCCGCATCGCTGAATACTTTCAGGCGAACCTCACCGCCCACAGGCGTAAATTTCGCTGCATTGCTTAACAAGTTGATCAATACCTGCTTCAAACGGCGCTCATCGGCCAGGCATGTTTTTAGCGCTGGTTCAACTTCAGCATTGAGTTGGATCTGCTTCTTGTGCGCAATTTGCCGCACAAACTGAAGGCTGCTTTCGCACAAATGGGCAACCGCGACGGGCTGAATATCCAGGGTAATTTTGCCTGCTTCAATTTTTGCCAGGTCCAAAATATCGTTGATGAGCTCCAGCAGGTGATGGCCGCTTTCTTCGATGACCCGCAGCGACGTGCTCTGTTTTTCGTTAACGGGGCCGTGAATGCCGTCCAGCAAGATTTCTGCCCGGCCCAGGATGGCATTGAGCGGCGTGCGTAGTTCGTGGCTCATGTTGGCCAAAAATTCATCTTTGGCGCGTAACGCCCTGGCCAATTTGGCGTTGGTGGTGTTGAGCTCTTCGCTGCGTTTCACCAGTGCATCTTCAACTTCACGCCGCTTGGTAATGTCTCGGGCCAAGGCCTGGTAGCCCACAACCTGACCATTTTCCACGATGGGCTGCACATTTTGCCCCAGCCAGATTTTTGTGTGGGCCTTGCCCAGGGCAATAAATTCGTGGTAGCTGTTTGAAGCCGGGCGTGCTTGTTGCTCGGTGTATGCGCGAATGAGCTTCTTGCGGAAGCTGGGGTGGACAAAGTCGGAAAAGTGCCGACCTAGCAATTCGGTTTCGGATTGAAAGCCAAGCGTACGGACGGTGACGGGATTGACGTAGGTGAAATAACCGTTGTTGTCGGTGCGGTAGATGAGGTCAGTAGCGGTTTCTACCAACTGCTTGTAGCGTCGCTCGCTGCTGCGCAAAGCTTGTTCCACTTTTTTGCGCTCAGAAATATGTGTTTCTAGTTCGCGGGCGTGACCACGCAGCTGGTCAGATAGTCGCACAGTTTCCATGGCCAGACCTGCATGTTCCGCAAATACGGTGATGATTCGCTGCGCACGTTCATCAAAAGCGTCTTTTTGCGTGCTTTGCAGGTCGATGGCCCCAATGATGAGATCATAGGCGCGCAGCGGGATGACCAGCTGGGATTGCGTGGCGGTATTGTCTGGCCGATAGCGTGGGTCTTGGGCTACGTCGGGTGCATAAATGACCTCGCCCTGGCGAACGGCCGTTGTCACCAAATTTTTCTCTGATAAGGGCATTACATGGCTGCGCTCACTGCGGTACCGGCCCTCACGCGCCAGCCAGATCAGCCGATTGTTGGGCATTGTGGCCGGAAACTCATCTGCGGGCAGCTGGATTGGCTCTTGTAAAAGCAGCACGCCACAGGCGTCAAAACCCAGTTCGTGAATGGCGGTCGATGCAATTTGCTTGGCCAACTCACGCACATTGCTCGGTTTAAACAGCTGGACCGCTGCTTGATAGATTGCCTTAACTTCGGCGGCGTTGGCTTCAATTTGGGCTTCGGCTTCGCGTCGTTCGGTCAGGTCAGTGATGGTGGCGATAGAACCGATAATGTTGCCCTGATGATCGTGCTGCGGGACGCCGGTTATGAGCACATAAACGGGCGAGCCATCGGCCTTGCGCAGGCGCGTTTCATAGGAGCTGGCTTTGCCTTCCAGGCGCTGCATTTGAGCCTTCACCAGCGTGGCATGATCTTCTGGGAAGGTGAATTCCAGCACCGTTTTGCCGATAATTTCTTCCGCTGAATGCCCCAGCATACGGGCATAAGCCGGGTTGACATACTCAAAAACGCCTTCAACGGTGGCCACGGTGACCCCTTGCCCCATAGTGACCATAATTTGCTGACCAAAGTTTTGCTGTTTTACCAGCGCCAATTCGGTTCTCTTGCGGACGATGGCATTCACAAAAATGTCGGCCATTACCTTGAGCGGGTCGATATGCTCGGCCTGGTAAGGCAGGGTGGGGTGGTTTGAGTCCAGGCCAAAGAAACCGATGACCTCTTTGCTGTACACAAGGGGAATAATCAGGGCCGAGTGTATACCTTGCAGAGCAAGAATTTTGTTCTCGCTGCTGGTTTCTACCTCGGCGTCGTTAATGTTTTGGATGTAGATGGTTTCCTGGCGCAGCAGTTGGGGCATCCAGTTCTGAAACAGGTCAGCGGATAGCGAGCGGCATTCTAGCAGGCTGGTGCAGATTTGGGGATCACACCAATAATGGGTATTTTTTAGTTCACGGCCGTTTTCTTCAAACAAGTAAATGTAGCCACGATCGTAATGGGTGAACTTGGCAATTTTGGCCAGCGCCTGGTTGATGCCCTCGTCAATTTCGTCAGTTGCCAGATGAATGAATTGGGTCGAAATGGTGGTTAAGACCTGGTCGAAGGCAATACGGTCTTGCAGCTTTCGCTCGATTTTGATGCGTTCAACAATCTCTACCTCAAGCTGTTCATTGGTTTGCCTGAGCGCGGCGGTGCCAGATTTAACCCGTTCTTCCAACAAATAGTTGTTGCGGCGTAACAGCTTGCTTTCTTGCAGCAACTGCTCATCCATGGGTTGTGATTCTGTTATGTCGGACCGGTCAGACATTTGGTTCGGTACTTCCCTGTGCTTTTAGATTGGCTGCTGCGTAAAACGTGTTGCCAACCATAACGACGCCTATTTTGCGTATCATAGGCAGCGCCAGGTTGGAAAACAATAGCCTTCAGGTATCAGCGAATAGGGAATATTGCCCTATAACATGCACCCTTACGGTTTGCTATAGTAAATCAGGCAAGGGTCGATAACTTAACATAAATCTCTTCCAGAGCAGACTCATGCACGGACAAATTGACCAAATGCCACTGCTCAGAAGAGATTTGATGGAGAAGATCGCTAAGTTCGTTCAGGTCACTGGTGCGGACGCGATAGTTGCCATCTACCAGGGGATAATCCAGCGGCTGGCTGGTGTGGAAGAGCACCTCATATTCCCGGTGCCCAAGGGTAGAGCGGATAGCGTCCATGGTGTCACAAATGACCAAACGGCCGTCTTTCAATATCGTCACCCGGTCGCAAACCGACTCCACATGAAACAAATTGTGGGCGCTGAGCAAAATGGTTTTGCCCTGCTTGCGCAGCTCTTTTAAATAATTGAGGATGAAAAACGCGGTCAGCGGATCCAGACCCGAATTTGGCTCATCCAAAATGAGCAAGTCCGGGTCGTGCAGCAGCACACGGGCAATCGCCACTTTTCGCTTCATGCCCTTAGAAAGTTCGCCAGTAAGCTTGGTCCGCTCGGGCAGATTCAGCCCGGTGAGCAGCTCTTCAATGCGAGCCAGCGTTTGTTTTTTTGGCAGCTCGTACAGTTCGCCAAAAAAGGTGAGGTACTCCATCACCGTCATGTTGGCGTACAGGGCGCTTTCCTCGGGCAAAAAGCCGATCTTCTTTTTGACGGCTGGCGTGCCCCGATTCTCGCTCATGTCGTGACCCATGACCTCGACCACACCTGAAAAGGGAGCAATTAGCCCGGCAATCATTTTGAGAGTGCTGCTTTTACCGGCACCGTTGTGACCAATAATGCCCATAATTTCGCCGGTATGAACCTCCAGATTCAGGTTTCGTACGGCAACATGTCTTTCATAAAGTTTGCTTACGTCATTTAATTTAATCATGTCTCTCCATCTTTTGGGGAAGGATTTTACAAAATTATTAACAGGATGATGGACTTATACCTATGCTTAATTTTAGATTGATATTTTCTATTGCCCGACGGGAACTGTTTCGCGTTCGGTCTCGCTTTCAGGGCAGCGCTCGATCTATGTTGATTGTGGTATTTCTGGCCGCTGCAAGTTTATCCTACCTTGCCTGGCAAAAGGGAGCAACGGTGCAAATGGGGGTTTATCGCGTTGGCGTCTCCCCAAATGGTCCTGTTTTGGCGGACGGCCGTTTCATCACCACCACGCTAGACCCCATTTCCGGCTTTGAGCAGCTGCGTTTAGGGCAGCAGGATTTGTACGTGGAAGCCGACCGCGTGGTAGCCCGAGACGATGATCGTTCGCAGTACGCGCTGGGTGCCGTGAAGCAGTACCTGGCCGAGCAGGAATTGATTCGCCTCTCGGATAATTACGCGCCAGAGGAAGCGTTTCCCCTGCGCATTACCGTGCAAGAGAATTCAGTAACGGCCGTTGTCCGCGATAATGTGGGCAGTGGCGACGCCGAGGCCGACAGTGCGGCAGCGGTGGAAGCGGGTCTGGCCAATATGGGCCTGGCCGAGTTTGACCTGACGGGCGAAGATGTGCTCATTCCCTCGCTCTCGGAACCGCCGATTCCGTTTGCCCAAGTCATCATCGCCTTTTTGTATGTGATGCCCATCGCCTTTATCAACATCTTTTTCACCAGCAGTTTTATGCAGGAAAAGCTGGATAAGCGGCTCTCTGTGCTGCTGTCCACCCCGGCCCGCCCCATCGAAATTATCCTCGGCAAAATGCTGCCGTACCTCACCTTTTCGCTCATTTCTGTGGTAGTGATGACCCTCATTTTGCATGGCAATGTGGGTGCGGCGCTGCTGATTTTTGTGCCGGTTATCTTGTTCATGTTTGCCGTTTATCTGATGGTGCCGCTGTTTTACCGCACGTTTAAAGACACCACTTTCATCTCGATGCTGGCAGTGACGATTATCACCGCTTATCTGGTGTTTCCCGCCATGTTTAGCGGCGTGAATGATTTTAGCTATCTCTCGCCGTTAACTCTGGCGGTGCAGCTTTACCAGGGGGAGATGTTCACCCTGGAGCAGTATCTGTTTGCTACGGTGCCGATCATCAGCATTTTTTCGTTTGCGCTGTACATTGGCACGCGGGTGCTAAACGAGGAATTTTTGCTGGGCTTCCGCCCGCTAACGCGCAAGCTGGCTCAGGCGGTCTACCTGGCGATGAACCAGAAACGGCCGTTTCTCTCCATTTTCTTCCTCGCCCTCTGTTTTGTGCCGATTGTGTACCTCATTCAGCTGGTGCTGCTGGCCATTTCGCTTAATCTGCCGTTGCAGGTGGCGCTGATTGCCGTGCTGCTGGCGTCGGTGTTGGTAGAAGAGGTGGCCAAGTCGGTGGGGATTGTGGTGCTGTACCAGCGTAAGGCGGAACGGCCGTATCGCCGCATTTTTACCCTGGCACTGGTTTCGGCCGTCGGTTTCCTCGTCGCCGAGAAGCTGCTGCTCTACCTGTCGCTCAGTGTAGTGTCTGAGGCGGCGCTTTCCACAGCCATTTTTAGCGGCGGCCTGCTCATCGTGCCGCTGATTGCTCACTTTGCTTTTACCAGTTTTGTCTGTGTGTTGAACGCCCGTTGGCATGTTCGTTATCCAGTTGCCATTCTGGCAGCTGGTGTTTTACACGTTGCCTACAACCTCTTTGTCCTGGGATCCGCTCTATGAACTACAAACCCATCCTCGCCATCATCAAGCGCGAACTGCGCTCTGTTACCCGCGAACGAACGATCATGATTGCCATCGTCATTCAGCTGTTCATCGCCTCTTTTTCATCGGTTATTCTTGTGGGGCTGCTGTCGTTTTATGATCCCAGCACCATTGCCCAAAACAGCCAGGCGCGTATCCAGGCGGGCATTGTGGGCGACCAGGAAAGTCCGCTGCTGAATTATCTGCTTGCAAACAACGTGCGACCCATCTATTTTGCCGATCCTGCCCAGGCCGATGCTGCGTTGGCGCAGGGGCTTATCGACACCGTGTTGTACGTGCCGCCGGAAGACCCAACCCAGATTACCCACATGCAGCTCTTCTTGCCGGAAGCCGAAACCCAGTCTACGGTGGTCATGATGCTGCTGCGTAAGCCGCTGGAACAGTACGAAAATTACTTGCGCCGTGAGCGGGGCATTGAGGTGCGTTTCACCGATTTGGAGGGCAAACCGTCTACCAGCTACGAATTTTTATATGCGACTATTTTGCCGATTCTTATGTTTTTCCCTGGCTTTGTGGCCGGCAGTATGGTGGCCGATTCCGTGGCCAGCGAGTTAGAGCACGATACGCTGGAAACGCTCTGGTCGGCTCCCATCAGCCTGGGGCAGATTTTTGCCGCCAAAATTCTGGCCGCCATGGTGTTAGCCCTCATACAAGTTGCATTGTGGCTGGTGCTGCTGCATTTTAACCAGATTGAAGTGCAGAATACCCTCAATGTATTGTTCTTGTCTGTCGTGGTGGCGGGTCTCAATGCGGTGGCGGCCGCCGGTATCACCACCTTCCTCAAGGATCGTGAGCGGGCCCAGTTTATCTACTCACTGACGATTGTGTTGGTGGCAGGTGGCAGTACGCTAATCGGCCGTTCGCCCATTACCCTTCTGACCCAGTTGGCTACAAACGACTATTACGCCAGCGGTATGGATGTGGCACTGTATGGTGGGCTGCTTCTCCTGGTGGGGGCTGCCTATCTCATGTTTTCACAACGGCTGCTGGGAACAAAAATATAATCTTCAAACCATTTGCCCGGAAACTCAGATGTTTCCGGGCAAGTCCGATCCATACCTTCGCTCCAACGGTTTTTTCACGGCGATAGTGCGCTATTTTCACGGTCTCACCCCCTTCCCTGTGACATAATTTGCCCATAGTTGACTATTTGGCAGCAGGCTTTCCTTGCGCTGTGCTTGCTGCTTAAGATGATGAAGCGATTGGCTACGGCCGTATTTCATGGCCAAACAGCCAAATGGTCAGGTGACGTGCAAACAGACAGCCCAGTTGATCCAGATGATTTTGCGGAACCATTACTGTTTTCGCCGGTAAATGCTGAACCCAAATCCGTCGTGCCGATGCTTTTGTGGTTGGGCGTGTTGGCTTTGGTGATCCTGTTTGTTCCGCTTTATCTCACCGCCAGATCATTGGCCGATGACGTGGTTGAGCTGGAAACTGAGCTGTTTGTGCAGCAAACGGCCGTTGCCGCTGCGCCAAATCTCCCCCTTGAAGATACCCCGCTGCTCGTGACCCTGACGGCCGTTCACAATCAAAGCGCCCAAATTGATGCCCTCGTGCCGACCCTCGCCGCTGAAAATGTGGATTGGCTGGCTGCTCTTTCGGTGATTAACGATGGCAACAGCAGCGAAATCCGGTTGACCGGCCTGGAACAATCGGGCAGCCAGCTGCTGATCCGAGGCCAGGCTGCCAGCGATGAAGCTGTGGCCGCCTACACGCAAATGCTGGAAGCGTCTGGACGATTCGCTGCCGTTGAGGTGCAGTCCGTCGTGCCTGTGGCCGTGCCGTTTATGTCGCCGACGCCTGCGCCAACGGCTACGCCGACAACGGCCGTTACCATCACCCCTGCGCCAACGGCCGTTCCCACCATGATTCCCGTCACGCCCAAACCAACCTGGACACCGACGCCTAAACTCACCGACGACTTTGAGTGGGACGACAATCACGCCAATCCGATTTTTGTGGGTGCCTTCCCGCAAGCGCATAACTTTTACCCCAATTTTGACATTGACTGCGTGTTTTTCCTGGCCAAAGCGGGGCGCACGTATGAGGTGAGTACCGATCTGCTGGCCGCAGGCGTGGATACCTTCCTTACCGTCACCTATGGCGACGTTTCGCTGACAAATGATGATGCGGAGCTAGGCACACTAAGTTCCCGCGTGACGCTGCAAGCGCTGCCAGACAGCGACATCGAGGTATCGGTCCAAATCTCTAATCGCGGCGTATATGGCCCAGACAAATGGTACGATTTGCAGGTGGTGGAGATTGTGCCCACCACGCCAACCCCGACGGTGACGCCTACCCACGCGCCACCCACGCTCACGCCATCGCCCACGGCCGACCTGCGCGATATTTTTGAGCCAAATGATGTGGACCCCAACCCAATTGCCGTGGGCGAGGCGCAAATTCACAATTTTTATCCCACTGGCGATGTAGACAAAGTGGGGCTGCTGGTTAAAATCGGCCGTTTCTACCAAATCGTTACCTCTCAGCTGGCTGTGGGAGTGGATACGGCCCTGACCGTCACTTACAACGACCAGACCTGGCAAAACGACGATTATGACCTGCCCGGTTCCAGCAATCTGGCTTCGTCGGTTTGTTTTCCGGCTCAGGCTGATGGAACGGCCGTTGCCACTATCACCAACGTGGGCCAGCAGTTTGGCGGCAACAAAACTTACGTGGTTTCGGCGTGGGAGGTGCCTTTCCTCACCGTGCAGCCAGAGACGATTGATTTTGGTGCGGTCACAGAGGGCGGCAGCAATCCGCCTGCGCAAACAGTGCAAATTGAAGGCACTGAGCCGCTGGCTTGGCAGTTTAGCACTGAGACGCCCTGGCTGAGCGCGGTAGTCATCACCGGCACGACGCCGTCTACGCTTAGTTTGACGGCCAACATTGTCGGGCTGGAATCTGGTGTCTACGAGGGCGAATTTACCCTCGGTTGGGCTGGTTCTTGTCGCCAGACCATTCCCGTTTCGCTAAAGATTGAACCTGTAAGCAGCAGTTTTCCCGCGGAAAACGGCCGTTTCTTCTCTGTCGCTAAATTTGCCTACCGGCAAGATGAAACCGTTGAATTTGTGATTCTGGTTACGCTGCAACCCGCGCCGGTGGTGCCGTAATGAACCTGTATTTGGAAAGCGCGCGCGGCTATCTTCGGCCCAAGTGGGCGATTTTGCTGCTGGTCATGTTGCTGGTTGCCTACGTGATTTTTACGGCCGTTTCCTTGCTGCCGCGCGGACAGCAGCGCACTGAGCTGGAGGCGCAGCTGGCTACTGCCGAGGCGATTTATCAAGACGAAACTCAGGTGCAGGCAGCCGAAGCAGCCCAGGCGCAACAGCAAATTGAGCTGGCCGAGCTGGATTTTGACCAGCAAGCGAATGTGTTCCTCACCGAGGCGGAGGCGGCGCTCTTTTTGGATGGCTTGGTTGGCAGCGCGGCCAGCTTTGGCGTGTCGATTGTGGATTTGCAAGCCGTGTCGGTGCCGCAGGCTTTAACAAGTGACGGCCAAAAACCGGTTTATGATGTGCGCCAGTTCCATTTGGTGGTGGAAGGGCCGATTGAGCAATTGACTGACTTTGCTAGCAGCATCGAGGCAACGGCCGTTGCCAGCATCGTGTTGCAAAATTTGCGTATCAGCCAGGGGGAACACGGTTTGCCCGCCATCCTCTCGCTGGATTTGCGGCTGTATACCTCGCCGTACGCGGGTGCCGTTCCGACCAGTACGTCCGCGCCACCGCAGCCAACCGCGACCCCCATGCCGGAAATGACAACGGCCGTTCCATCCATTCCCGATCTCACAGAGTTGCTAAGCCAGCTCGACGCTGCCTGGCGCTTCCAAGATTGGCCTGAGGTGATCGCTCTGGTGCAGACCATTCGCCAGGCCGACCCCACCTACCCAGACATGCTAGACAAGCTGTACGCCGCCCATGTGAACTATGGCTACCGTCTCGCCGAATTGGGTGACCTTACCACTGCGGCTGAACAGTTTGAGCAAGCCATTGCCCTCATTCCTGGCCGCGGTGAGGCCGAAGCTGGACTGCAATCGCTCTTACCATCGACGCCAACGGCCACGCCCCAAGTGATCATCCACATTGTTCAGCGCGGTGACACGCTGTTTTCCATTGCCCGCCGTTACGGCTCTACAGTAGACGCCGTCAAAGCGGCCAATGGGCTAACGAGCAACAATATCACCCCTGGCCAGCAGCTCATCATCCCCTAAAGACTGCCCAAAATTTCTAAAGCCAATCAAGGCTATGCGGGCTGACGAACTATTACAGTCTGCCGCATTTGCTGGTAAATAATCGTTCACTCCCTATAATGTTTAAGGGTGGACAGGCTACAAAATGAAGCGCAACTTGGGTGTCATTCCGAACGAAGTGAGGAATCTTCCGACTTACAAAGCGGAGAGATTCCTCGGAGGACCTCGGAATGACACGTTCATTGAGCGAGTTTTGCCTCAAAGCGAATACCTGTCCGCCCCTGAACCCTATAACGATCGGGACGCACATCGGAAATTTACGCAAAAGTTCACAACTGCCGGAGATTGAGCCTGTCGAAATCGGCTTCGACAAGCTCAGCCTGCGTAAGTCCTAAATAAAAAAGGTAAACGGCCGTTGCCATGCAACTACTGCAAGAAGTCATCCAATACACCCAAAGTCATCTGGCTGAGTTATGGGGCGCTTTAGGCGATCATCTCCTGCTGGTGCTCATTGCCTTGAGCATTAGCATGGCTGTCTGTATTCCGCTGGGGATTTGGACGGCGCGTTCTAAAGCCGTTTCGGCCGTGGTGTTGAACACGTTTAACGCCCTGCGCGTTATTCCCAGCATTGCCGTGCTGTTTTTAGCCATTCCTGTGTGGGGTCTCTCCTTCACTTCGGCCGTCATTGCCCTGACCTTGCTTGCCTTCCCGCCCGTTTTGGTGAACACAGACGCTGCTTACCGCACCATCGATCCGGCCATTCGTGAATCGGCCAAAGGGATGGGGATGACTGCCGGGCAAATTTTGTGGCGCGTTGAAACCCCGCTGGCGCTGCCGATCATCGTGGCGGGTATTCGTACCGCCGCTACCGAAGTAATTGCCAGCGCCACGCTGGCCGCGTTTATTGGCATTGGCGGCCTCGGTGTTTTTGTAGTGCGCGGCTTTGCCTTGTACGACATTGCTATTTTGTTGGTTGGGGCTGTGCCCGTAGCCCTGTTGGCCCTCTCCGCCGAAATCATCCTAGAAGCTGCCCAACGCAAGCTCCAGCCACCTGCCTGACCCACCGAAGCGACACGCTGCACTGGCCGAATTAAAAATTGGTTCAGGGAATCTGAGTTTTTCGAACAAATGTTTGTAAGAATTGTCTTTTAGGAACCATCCAACTACAGGGCTCTGCTTTGGCTGCGTGCGCCATGCGCCAATTGGCCGGGCAGAGGGAGCTGTTTAATGGTTCAGGCTGATTAACTATCAATCAGCAACACACAAGGAGAAAATAATGAAGAAGCTTGTTTTGGCTTTGCTAGCGGTTTTGATGGCAACGGCCGTTCTCAGTGGCTGTGGTGGCGGTGGTGATAAAACCGTCACTGTGGCCTCCAAGGATTTCACCGAGCAGTTTATTTTGGGCGAGATGTATTCGCTCATGTTGGAAAACGCGGGTTACACTGTTGAGCGCAAGCTCAATTTGGGCGGTACGCCCGTCACCCAGCAAGCGCTGCTGGACGGCGAAATTGACCTTTACCCCGAATACACCGGCACCGGGCTGCTCACCGTGCTGAAGTTGGGCGTGATGAGCGATCCGCAAGCGGTGTACGACACGGTAAAGGCTGATTATCAGGAACAATTCTCGCTCGTTTGGCTGGACCCGGCCCCGATGAACAACACCCAGGCGCTGGCGATGACCAAAGATCGCGCGGCGGAGTTAGGCATCACCACTTTCTCAGACATGGTGGCCCATGCCGATGAACTGGTTCTGATTGGCCCGCCAGAATTTGTGGAGCGTGAAGATGGCATCCCCGGACTGAAGCGCGTCTACGGCGACTTTGAATTTAAAGACATTCTCACCGTTGACCCCGGCCTGCGTTACCAGGCGCTGCTGAATGGCGAAGCTGACGTGGTGGTTGCCTTTGGCACCGATGGTGAATTAGCAGCCTACGATCTGCTCTCACTGCAAGATGACAAGGGGCTGTATCCGCCGTACCAGGTGGCCCCCGTGGTGCGCCAGGCAGTGCTGGATGAGCATGAAGACATTGCCGAAATCTTAAACAGCCTGGCCCCGCTGCTCACCGACTCTACCATGCAGCGTTTGAACAATGAGGTGTCGGGAAACGGCCGTGAACCCGATGAGGTTGCCCGCGAATTCCTGATTGAACAAGGATTGATTGACGGTTAAAAAATAAGAAATTTGTGGCTGGTGCGCGACAACAGCGGCGCACCGGCCACTAAAAAATTATGACGGCGATTCGTTTTGAAAATGTAACCAAGCAGTATGCCAATGCCGCTCGACCAGCGGTAGACAAGGTGAGCTGCGACGTTGACGAGGGCAGCTTTGTAGTGCTGTTGGGGCCGTCGGGCTGCGGCAAGACAACGCTGCTCAAGATGGTCAACCGCCTGTACGAGCCAACTTCCGGCACGATTTATCTGGGTCAGCAGGACATTCGGGAGATGGATGCTACCATCCTGCGCCGCCAAATTGGCTATGTGATTCAGCAAATTGGCCTGTTTCCGCACATGACCGTGGCTCAAAATGTGGGCATCGTGCCGGACCTGCTGAACTGGGAGCCAGAGAGGATTCGCCAGCGGGTGGATGAGTTGTTGGCGCTGGTGGATTTGCCACCCGACGAGTACCGCGACCGCTACCCGTCGCAAATGTCTGGTGGGCAGCGCCAGCGGGTAGGCGTGGCTCGCGCCCTGGCGGGTGATCCCGAAGTGATTTTGATGGATGAGCCGTTTGGCGCGATTGATGCCATCACCCGCACGGGGTTGCAGAATGAGCTCATCGCTCTCCAGCGTAAGCTCAAAAAGACCATTCTATTTGTGACCCATGACGTGGAAGAAGCGCTGCGTCTGGCGGACAAGATTATTATTTTGAAAGACGGCCGTATCATCCAGTACGACACCCCGTTCAACATTCTTAGCCATCCGGCCAACCAGTTTGTCTATGATCTGGTTGGGGCTGATGACATCATCCGGCAGCTGGGGTTGGTGCGAGTAGACCTGGCGATGAAACCCTTGCCCGCCGATTTTGTGCAAAACGGCCGTCCCACCATTGCCCGTGACGATAATTTGCGACGCGCCCTCTCGCTGCTGCTCAACACCAACGCCTCTGCGCTCACCGTCACCGACAAGGACCGGCCCGTGGGCGTGTTAACTCTGGGCAACATCCAGGCTTACCAGTAACCAACATGGAGTACATACTCAGTCGGCCAGACATCATCCTGAAGTTGATTGGGCAGCATTTGTTCATGACACTTTCGGCCCTGCTCATTTCCATCGGCATTGCCTTGCCGCTAAGCATGGTGCTGCTGCGCTCGGAACGAGTGGCTTCGGCCGTGTTGGGTGTCTTGGGCGTGCTGTACACCATTCCCAGCATCGCGTTGCTCATCCTGCTGCTGCCCCTCTTTGGTCTGAATCAGAATTCAGTGATTGTGGCCCTCATCATCTACACCCAGATTATTTTGGTGCGCAACATGATTGCCGGACTGCGCAGCGTGCCGCCCGCCACACTGGAAGCGGCGACTGGCGTGGGCATGAGCAGCTGGCAGCGCTGGTATCGCGTGCAGCTGCCGCTGGCCCTGCCCGTGATTTTGGCTGGGATTCGGCTGGCGACCATTGTGGCGATTTCCATTGCCACCATTGGGGCCAAGTTTGGCGCTGGTGGCCTGGGCACGCTATTGTTTGATGGCATTGCCCAAAATCGGTACGACAAAATTGTGGCCGGAGCGGTGGTTGTCGGGCTGCTGGCGCTGCTGTTGAATCGGCTGCTGCTCTTTGCCGAGACCCGATTTGATCCACTTAAGCATATGGAGCTTTCCTAATTTTGCCCCGTTGGTGGTGATCCATAATTTGGCAAAGGCAGTACAATTAGCGGCATGTCTAGAAAATGGTTCACTTTCCTTTGTTTGGGCAGTTTGTTTGTTTTGTTGAATACGGCCGTTGCCTGCAACCGCGCCGAAGATCAGCCTTTACCCACCGTCGTCCCCACCATTGCCGCCGTGACCGCGGCCACCGAACCCCCGACGCTCATCCCCACGTTTACCCAGGAACCCACGGCCGAAGTTGAGGCAGTTGTGCCGACGGCCACGCCATTCCCCACCGTCACCGCCATTCCCACCTCAACGCCGCTGCCCGGCATTGTGCTGGCCGCGCCCGAGGATTTTGGCACCGACCGCAACCCGCTGACCGGTGAAATTGTGGCTGACCCGGCGAATTTATTGCGACGGCCGTTAGCCATCAAAGTGTCCAACAGTCCGCCGCAGTACGCCCGCCCGCAAAACGGCCTCAGCCAGGCCGATTTGGTGTTTGAGCACGTCACCGAGGCGGACATTACCCGCTTTACCGCCATTTTCTACAGCCAAACGCCGCCGGACATCGGCCCGGTGCGCAGCGCGCGCCTTATCGACAAGGAACTGCCGGCCATGTACGATGCCGCTTTAGCGATGTCTGGGGCGCATCCGGTGGTGTCGCAGCGGCTGCACGCTTCGGATATTGGCGACCGGATTTTGCGCTCGCACGAGACGGGCTTTTACCGCACCGGCGAGGACAAGCCGTGGGAACATACGCTGCACGCCGATCCGGCGGGGTTGTGGCAAGCGCTTACCGCCCACGGTGAAAATCGCCCGCCGCAGTTCACTGCCTGGATGACGTTTAGCACGCTGCCGCCACAAGGTGGCCAGCCAGCTACGCGGGTGCAGGTGGCCTACGATACCTACACGCTGGTGGAATGGGTGTACGATCCGGCAAACGGCCGTTACTGGCGCTGGGCCGATGGAGAGCCGTCAACTGATGCCAACAATGGTGAACAAATCAGCGCTGCCAACGTGATTCTGCTGACCGCTATCCACGAAAAAGACCACTCGATCTGTATGACCCACAGCAATGGCGTTTGTTCCGACTGGCCGATTGAAATCCAGATTTGGGGGCAAGGCAGTGCCATCATTTTGCGCGACGGCAAGCAGTACCCTGTTACCTGGCTGCGCGAGAACCGCAGCGACATGTTCACCTTTGTGGACGCCGAGGGCAACCCGCTTCCCCTGCAAATTGGCAACAGTTGGTTCCAGATTCTGCCGCACTACTACGAAAATCCCGTAACCATCAGCCCATAAAAACACGCGTAATTAAGTAATTGGGTAATTGAGCAATTTGCTCACCAATTACCCAATTACCTTCTTCCAATGTCTTCACGTCTCCTCCAAAAACTCCGCGATGTCGAACCGTGGCAGCGCACGTTGTACATCATGTTTGCGGCTCAGCTGTTAACGGCCGTTGGCTTCTCCGTTATCTTCCCCTTTTTGTCCCTGTACGTCACCGACTTGGGCAGCCGCACCAGCCTGAGCGTAGAGTTTCTGGCCGGGGCCGTGTTTTCCGCCCAGGCAATCACCATGATGGTTGCCTCGCCGATTTGGGGCGCAGTGGCCGACCGATACGGCCGTAAACTCATGGTCGAGCGGGCGATGTTTGGCGGCGCAGTCATCATGCTGCTGATGGGTTTTGTGCGCTCTGGTGAAGAACTGGTGCTGCTGCGCGCCCTGCAAGGCATGATCACCGGCACAGTGGCCGCGGCGAATGCGTTGGTTGCGTCTGTGGCCCCGCGCCAGCGCAGCGGTTACGCCATGGGGCTGCTGCTCATGGGTCAGACCACCGGTGTCGCCATCGGCCCGCTAATTGGCGGCGTGCTGGCCGATGCCTTTGGGTATCGCCTCACCTTTGTCCTCACGTCCGCCTCGCTGCTGCTGGGTGGCCTCATGGTTTACTGGGGCGTCGAAGAGAGCAAAGCCGCCCGGCCCGAAGCATCAGCGCCGAAGCGCAGCTTTTGGGCCGATTGGCGGCATGTTTTCCAGGCTGATGGCGTGATTTTGGCCTACGCGCTGCGTTTTTTAGCCAATTTAGGTCGCGTGCTGCTGACTCCTTTTGCGCCGCTTTTCATTGCCACGCTGCTGGTAGACAGCCGCCATCTAAACACCATCACCGGGCTGGTCATTGGGGTGTCGGCGGCGGCGGGGACGATTACGGCCGTTTACCTCGGTCGTCTGGGTGATCAGGTGGGGCATGGCCGGGTGCTGAAGTGGAGCGCTCTGGCGGCGGGGCTGCTGTTTTTGCCGCAGAGCCTGGTGACCAGTGCGTGGCAACTGCTACTGCTGCAAGCGCTCACCGGCGCGGCGGCGGGCGGCATCGTGCCGGCCCTGAGTGCCCTGCTAGCGCGTTATACCGAGCCGGGCGAAGAGGGCAGCGTCTACGGCATCGACAATTCGATTGTGGCCGCCGCGCGGGCTGCTGCGCCGTTGGTCGGTTCGGTGATTGCCTTCTGGTTTGATCTGCGCATGACGTTTGTGGCAACGGCCGTTATTTTCCTGGTAGTTGCGGCGGTGGCCTTTTTGCGGCTTTCTGGTGAAGAACCTGCCCCGCTGCCTCAATTGGGTGATTGAGCTATTTCCTACAAAATCCCAATTGAATCTTCACATTTTCTAAACACCTTTTTCCTATACTGATTTAAAAATGCTTATTGTGAAAAAAGGAACAAATGGCTGCGACAACAATACCTTCAGAACGGAAAAAGAAACGTCTTAGTGAGACGGTAAAAAACTATTGGCTAGACATTGCCCTCTTTTTGGCGTTTGTCATTGACATGAACACCCGCTTTACCGGGTTGGCCATTCATGAATGGCTGGGTTTGGGCTTTGGCGTAGCGCTGATTTACCATCTGCTGCTGCACTGGAACTGGATTGTCTCGCTCACCAAACGACTGGTGCGCAAGCTGCCGAACGGGCAGCGGCTGCGCTACCTCATTGACCTGATTTTGTTTGTGGATATGGTTGTTTTGACCATAACCGGCATTTGGATTTCTGAGGTGGCCATGCGACAGCTGGGTTTGAGCTTTGGTGATAACTTTTTCTGGCGCAGACTGCATGGGCAAACGGCCGATCTGGCTATCTGGCTGGTGGCTTTGCACATTGCCCTGGACTGGAAATGGATCGTGAACAACACCAAACGATATATTTGGCAGCCGCTGACCAAAAAGCGGCGCGTGGTACCGGCTGTGGTGGAGGGCGAGTAATGAAAACGATTGGACGTATTTTAGCGATTTTGTTGGCGATTACGGCCGTTGCTGGGGCCACTTACGCGTTGGGGCAGACGAGCTGGTTTGCCCAACAATTTGCTGGTGGCGGCGGGGGCGATCGTGACCGGATTCAGCTGCAAGATGGCGAAGGTGCGGGTGAGTTTGGTCAGCCGGGCTTTGGCCAGAGTGGACGCCCGGCACGGCCCGATTTTGGTGGCGAAGGTGGCTTTGAAGGTCGTGGGCATGAAGGGGCAGGTGGATTTAACCTGTCTGGGCTGTCTGAATTTGCCCGCACGCTCATTCCAATGGCTTTGGTGATTACGGCCGTTGCCCTCCTCACCAAATTGGGTGACTCCTGGCGCAAACGGCGCAAAACGGCCGCTGCGACACCTAGCGAACCGCTCGCCGAAAGTTAGCGATTTAAAGGTTGAGTTAAGTACAACAAGCTGGTTTTTTCTCCTGGAAAGGCGCGACGTATCGGTGTTATACGTCGCGCCTTTCGCTTTGTTCAATAGGTGATTTTCACACAATCTACATCTAAAATTCGTTTTTTCTCTGATACAATGGCCCTCATTAAACGGCTCGCACTGTTAGCAGAGAAACCGAATGATCAAGCTGCGGCGTTACTTTTTTATCTCCAGCCTCATTTCATTTATCGTCATCGCTTTACTGTTGGGCTATTTCGTGCGCCAGACCGTGCGGACCAACCTGATGGAAACGGCCGAAAGCAAAAATGTCGCGCTGACGCAAGCCTTCTCCAATTTCCTTTGGCCCGCTTTTGCCCCCCTTGTTGCAGAATCACAAACGCTTTCCCCGGAAGCCATTCAGCAAGATGCCCGCATTCCTGAGCTGTACCAGCTGGTGCAGACGCAGCTGGACGATCTTTCCGTGGTAAAAATCAAAGTTTACAACCTGGAAGGCATCACCGTTTTTTCCACCGAATTGGCCCAAATCGGCGAAAGTAAGCTGGACAATGCTGGTTTTCTGGCGGCGCGAGATGGGCTGGTGGCCAGTGAACTGACCCACCGCGAAACGTTTAGCGCCTTTGAGCAGGAAATTGAGGATCGGGACGTTTTTTCTAGCTACGTGCCGATTTATGCCAACGGCCGTTCCGGCCCTATTGTAGGTGTGTTTGAGGTGTACGATGATGTGACCCCGCTCGTCGTGCGTACCAATCAGCTGCAATGGCTGGGGCTGGGTGTGGTGGTGCTGCTGCTTGGGCTGCTGTTTGGCTTTCTCACGCTGATCGGCCAGCGGACGTTTCGCATTGTGCAGGGCCAATACGAGGCGATCCGGCGCAATGAGCAGATTTTGCGGGAGAGCGAGGAAAAATACAGCAACCTGTTCCAGCAGTCGGGGGATGGCATCTTTTTGTTGGATTGGAACGGCCGTATTCGTGATGCTAACCTGCGCATTGAGCAAATGCTCGGCTATGAGCGGGATGAACTCCTGACGATGACCATCGACCAACTGCATCCCGAAAATGCAAGCCAGCAAATGAACCAGCGCACGGACCAACTGCTGCAAAACGGGCTAACTCAATTTGAGATTGATTTTGTGACCAAAGATGGTTTTCTGATGCCCGCCGAAGTATCGGTAACGATGCTTGAGTTGGGTGGGGAGCGCGTGCTCCAGGGCATCGTGCGCGATATTTCCGAACGCCGCCGCCAGGAGCAAGACCTACGCCATGCCCGCGATGAAGCGTTGGAAGCGTCGCGCATGAAGTCGCAGCTGCTGGCCAATGTCAGCCACGATTTGCGCACACCGCTCAACGCCATTCTGGGCTACACCGAAATGTTGCAGGCTGGCGTCTACGGCACCCTTTCTGACCAGCAGCAGGTGGCTACGTCCCAAATTATTGACAGTACCGGCCATTTGCTGAACTTTGTTAACAACCTGCTGGACCAGGCACACATCGAAGCTGGACGATTGCAGCTAAATCCCAAGCCATTCCCGCTGCTGGAGCTGGTGCAGGAGGTCGAGGAGCTGGTGCGGGTGCTGGCCGAAGCGAAAGGGTTAAAGCTGCACAGCACCATCGCCCCGGAAATGCCGACCCAAATTTATGGCGACCGGTACTGGCTGCGCCAGATTCTGACCAATTTGCTGGGCAATGGCATCAAGTTCACCAACAAGGGATTTGTGGATCTGAAGATTTACCCGTCTGGCCCAACGGAATGGGCTATCCAGGTGTCCGACAGCGGCGTGGGTATCCTGGAAGGGTTGCAGGATCGGGTGTTTGAGCCGTTTTGGCAGGTACCCGGCGAGAAGAAAAAGTTGGGGTCTGGCCTGGGTTTGTCCATCGTGAAGCAGCTGGTGGCTTTGATGGGCGGCAGCGTGGCCATGCACAGCAAGGTGGGCGAGGGCACTACGTTTGTCATTGTGCTGCCGTTGCAGCCTGTCGCGGAGTATGTTGGATGACCGAGCCGTTGGCCGTGATTGTGGAAGACGATGCCAAGCTGGCCGATATTTTTTCGTCGGCGGTGCAGGCGGCTGGTTTTGTGACGGTGGTGGCAGAAAACGGCCGTATTGCCCTTGAGCTGCTGCAAAGCCAAACCCCGGTTTTAATCGTCCTAGATTTGCACCTGCCTGACATCTCTGGTGGTGAAGTGCTGGCCTTTATTCAGCAGACTGAACATCTGCAAAAGGCCATCGTCATGCTGGCTACGGCCGATGCCTGGCTGGCCGAAAGTCTGCGTGCCGACGTGGATTTTGTCCTCATGAAGCCAATCAGCTTTACCCAACTGCGTGACCTGACTGGACGATTACGGCCGTTTACCGCCACCTGAGATTTGCCATTGCGTAATTGCAAAGCCGTGGCAAACTTGTGTCCTCATGGACACAACTCGCCCGTTTATCCAGGCAATCCGGGCCACCTACCCCGATTTTATCGCCAACAAGGCCCATTTTCTTGAAGATGGCCAATACAACGATGTGCTGCTGGTAAACGGCCGTGCGATTTTTCGCTTCCCCCGTTATCCCGGCGGCGTGGAGCAGTTGGCCCTGGAGACGAAAATTTTAACGGCCGTTCAGCCCTTCTTGCCGCTGCCGGTGCCCAATCCCTCTTTTGTGCAGTTTGCCAACGCTACGGTGGGGCAGGCATTTATGGGCTATGAGATGATTCCTGGCGAGCCGCTTTACCCCGCCGCATTTGCCCAAATTGGAGACAAAGCCACCTTAGCTGCTCAGCTCGCCGAATTTTTGCAGGCGCTGCATGGTGTGCCCATCCAATCCCTGGTAAATGAGCCGTTGCCGGTGAGTGATACACGCGAGGAATGGTTGGAGGTATACGGCCGTATCCAAACCCAACTGTTTCCCTACATGCGTCTGGATGCCTGCAAAACGGTGGCACAACATTTTGAAAGCGTGCTGGATGATCCCACCCAGTACAACTTTCCCCCGGTGCTGCGCCATGGGGATTTTGGCACGGGTAATCTGCTGCACGATCCGGCCACCCAGCAAATGAGCGGCGTCATTGACTTTGGTTTTGCCGTGTTGGGCGATCCGGCCTTTGACGTGGCTGGTTTGTTGACCTACGGCGAGCCGTTTGTGCAGCAAATGGTCAAGCATTACCCGGCCATTGCCGATTTTTGGCCGCGCGTCCATTTTTACAAGGGCACGTTTGCTTTGCTTGAGGCGCTGTATGGCGCAGAGCATGGCGACGAAGCGGCCTTTAACCGTGGGCTGGAAGGCTATGTCTGAAATCTGGTGGCTGACGCTGGAAACGCTAACGGCCGAACACGTCGAGGAGATTCTGACCTGGCGCTACGAGACGCCTTACGAACTGTACGACATGAGCAGCGGGCCGCCCAACGCCATCGTTTTGGCCGAAGCAATTGATTATTTTTTGCAGCCTGATTACCATTTTCGCGCCATGTTTCGCCAGCCAGAAGGGCAATTGGTCGGGTTTTGCAGCTTTGGCGAGGATGGTCAGGTGAGCGGGGGTGATTACAGCGCCGCTGCCGTGGACATTGGCATGGGCGTCCATCCTGAGTATACCGGGCGCGGCCTGGGGGCAATGTTTGCCGGTGTGGCCATTGATTTTGCGCTGGCCCATTTTGATGTGCCGCGTTTGCGCGTCACCATCGCCGAGTTTAACCGGCGGGCGCAAAAGGTGTGGCAGCGGCACGGCTTTGTGCCGGTGCAGCGATTTGAGGCGCGGTATGGGAAACGGCCGTTTCTCATCTACACAAAAGATGTGAGTTAGGCAAAGCTGCTGCGCTAGGTGGTCTTGTGGCTGACGGCCGAATAAATTTCACCCAATAAGCGGCTGGGTCGAGTGTTTAGCTTCCGCGTTTCGACAAAACCATTGCGGCTGGCGATAGTTTGCCAGCTGGGAAAAGAAAAAGGGTGAGGGACCCACATATTGCCGCGATCCACGTTGTATTCCACCACAATGAGTCGCCCACCGGGGCGCAAATACGCATAAAGCTGCTGCACAATGCCATCTTTGCGCCGCTGAAAGTGCAGTGCGTTGGCCATGAGGATGCCGTCGAGCGGTGGCAAAACGAGTGGGCGCGTGTAGTCGGCGGTAAGGTAAGTGACATGCGTTTGGGGAAAACGGCCGTTCATCACCTGTTCTTGTTCGCGTAAAGCGTGGTCGCTTTTGTCAATCGAGGTGATTTGCCCACCGGGTCCCAAACAGTCGGCCAACGCCAGCGTAAAAGCACCAGTGCCTGAACCAAAATCTGCCCAAATGCCCCCCGCCTTTGGAACACCATCCCGAATTAAAGCCACATGATCTGCATGATTCATCAGAGGTTGTTTCCTTTGGAGGAATTGCATTGATAGCAGAGTGGTTGGATGTTTTCAATGCTGTCTGAGCCACCTTGACTTAGAGGCACGATATGGTCTTTTGTCCAGACATATTTGTATCTTCTGTCAGGACGACAGGGAATAGCTTCCCACTTTCTTTTACAACGCGGACAATGATCATAGGTAGACAATTTTTCTAACCATTCCCGACGCGTGTGGTAACCTTCGCTGTTTTTCTTGCGTTTTGAATACGCATTGGCTCGTTTTTGTCGGCACGTGCGACAGTACCGATGTGACTTTCCCGTGCTTGATGAGGTCCAGTAGCCCCACTAATGGCTTCCGCATTTTCTACAAGCATTTGCTGTCATTTTGTGAATTATTTACATCTGTCATGCTGAGGTCCTCCGAAGCATCCATCCACTGGAAAATGGCGATACTTTGGTCTGGCAAAGGCTTTGCCGGCGATCCTTGGGGGATGCTTCACTATGTTCAGCATGACAATTCAGGGCTAACTGCGAAGCTGAAGCTTTTGCAGACGTTCACCGGCTTGTTCCAGAGTGGTGAGCTTTTTGGGATAGGCAAAGCGGATGACGGAACGGCCGTAGCCTTCCAGCGAGTAAAAACTATCCCCCGGCACCACGGCAACGCCCACGTCCGAGGCCATGAAGTAAGCAAATTCGGTCGGTGTCAAGCTGGCCTGGGGAATGGGCAGCTGGCTGTAATCGGCCATGATGTAATACGCGCCTTGGGGTTCATTGGCCTGAAAACCAACGCTATTTAGGATTTCCATCATGAGGGCGCGGCGCTGGTGATAGTCGCGGGTGGTTTGCTCGAAGAAGCTTTCTGGCAGGGAGAGCGCGGCGGTGGCCGCCACTTGCAGCGGCGTGGCCGCACAAATCGTCGTGAAGTCGTGCAGCGTGCGGATGCCCAGCGCAAATCGTTCCGGCGCAATGACGTAGCCCAGCCGCCAACCGGTCATGGCAAATGTTTTGCCCAACCCGCCGATGGTGATGGTGCGCTCCCGGAGCGGTTCTAAACTGCCGGGAGATTGGTGAATACGGCCGTCGTACAAAATGCGGTCGTAAATTTCATCGGTAATCAGCACCAGGTCGTTTTCCAATACGACCTCGATCACGCCAGCAATTTCTTCGGCATCAAAAACGCGCCCCGTAGGGTTGTGCGGCGTGTTGAGCAGCATCGCTTTGGTTTTGGGGGTGACGGCGGCACGCAGCTTGGCCTTCTCCAGCCGGTAATCTGGCGCGTCCAGGGCTACCGAGACCGGCACCGCATTGGCAATAAACGCCGACGGCCGAAAATTATCGTGCGCCGGTTCCAGGATGAGAATCTCGTCGCCGGGGTTGAGGATGGATTGAACGGCCGTAATAATCCCCTCACTCACGCCGCAGGTGACAGTGACGTGTTTGTCTGGGTGAACGTCCCAACCAAGCCGCCCGGTGTACAGCTCCGCCAATTTTTCGCGCAGCGGCGCGTAGCCCCAGGTGATGGCGTACTGGTTGAGACCGTTTTGGATGGCCTGAACGGCCGCTTCTTTCACCGGCTCTGGCGTATCAAAATCGGGGAAACCCTGGCTCAGGTTGATGGCGTTATGCTTGAGCGCCAGGCGAGTCATGTCGCGAATGACAGATTCTTTGAAAAGCTGAAGGCGTTGGGATGTTTGCATGGGGCGAGTATACTTTTGCCCTCTAGACACGTCAATGAGTGGTAATCGGTGGAGGGTGGTCGGTGAACGGATTTGTGTACCGATTACCGATTACGGATAACCGATTACCGCCCTCTGTGGCCAAAAGGAAAAAACAATGCGGGTTTTACTAACAGGTGGATCAGGTGATTTGGGATTGCTGCTGGCGCGGGAGCTGGCGCAGCGCGGGGATGTGCCGGTTTGTCTGGATGTGCGGCCGCCGCGGGTGCAGCGGGGCGAATTTGTGCAGGGGTCGATTACCGATCGGGCGCTGCTGGCGCAAATCATGCCGGGCATTGACTTGGTGGTACATATCGCTGCCTGGCACGGCATCCATGAGGTGACAGGGCAGCGGGATGCGTTTGACTTTTGGGATGTGAACGTAACGGGGACGTTTAATGTGCTGGAAACGGCCGTTCGCGCCCACATCAGCAAATTCATCTACATCTCCAGCACCAGCGTGGACGATCGTTTTGGTATCTATGGCCACACCAAGGTGCTGGGCGAGGAAAATGCCCAAACCTACGTGGCCCGGCACGGGGTGAACCTGATCACTTTGCGACCTCGTGCGTTTATTCCCCATTGGAACACGGACACCTACAAAGATTATCTGGAGTGGGCCAACTGGTTTTGGGGTGGGGCGGTACACATCGACGACGTGGCCCAGGCGACGCTGCTGGCGGTGGATCGGCTGGTGCACAATCCGCCCACGGACTACCTCTGCCTGACGGTAGATGGCGCGTATGATTACAGCCCCGCAGCGTTGGCCAACTGGGACGCGGCTGGCCCTGGCTCGTCGTTTGCCAGCCAGTATCCTGCGTTTGTGGCGTTGGCGGAAAAACACGAGCTGCCAGTGGCAAAACGGCCGTCGCCCAAAAATATTACCCAAACGGTGCAGGAACTAGGCTACCAACCCCGGTTTAGTCTGCAAAATTTGCTGGCAGAGCTGGCCGAGTTTGGCCCGGCTGGGCCGCCACCCCCTGTGTTTTAGGCGATTGGTCGGGTTGTAAACGGCCGTTTCGTACCCAGTTCAACTGTGCCAAAAAGCAAATGACAGATGTCATTTTTTGGCGTGACTTGTGTCACTCTAGACCCTTGGGGATGTGTGACATAATGCTTAAACCTTGCTAGCGCAGGCCGACTTTCCCAGAAAATCGGCACACCCCAGTTACTTAACAAAAACATACTTCTCCATTTCCCGCTTTACCAACATTGGAAGGATCAGACCAAGGCACTTAGTGCATAAAGGAGGTTTTGCTTTATGGAAACGATGGGCTTGACAACGTTTGAAACGATTGCAGTCTGGTTGGTATTAGGAATCGCGATTTTGGGTTTGATTTATGCAGTTTTTCTGCGAAGGCAAATATTACGCGAAGACAAAGGTACAGCGGAGATGCAAGAAGTATGGGATGCCATACGGCAAGGGGCAGACGCTTACCTATCGCGTCAACTGCGCACCATTCTCCCATTCATTGTATTACTCACAATCTTGCTCTTCTTGAGCGTCTATATCGTAGAGCCTACGCCAGAGGCGATGGAGCGCTTTGCTGGCCGCAGCGAAGAAACGATTCGCCTGATTGTTGGCTTTGGCCGAGCGATTGGTTTCATCTTTGGCGCGAGCTTTTCGCTGACAGTGGGGCAGATTGGGATGCGCATGGCGGTGCAGGGAAACGTGCGGGTAGCCGCTGCGGCCCGAACCAGCTTCCGCAATGCGTTGAAAATAGCCTATCGTGCCGGAACCATCACCGGGATGCTGACCGATGGCTTGGGATTGTTTGGGGGCACTATTTTGTTTGTCTACTTTGGTAAAGCCGCCCCGGATGCCCTGTTGGGCTTCGGCTTTGGCGGCACGCTGCTGGCCCTGTTTATGCGGGTCGGTGGTGGCATCTTCACCAAAGCGGCTGACGTCGGCGCAGATTTGGTGGGCAAAGTAGAGCAAGGCATGGCCGAGGATGATCCGCGAAATGCGGCCGTTATTGCCGACCTGGTTGGTGATAACGTGGGCGACTGTGCAGGCATGGCCGCCGACATCTTTGAATCGTACGAGGTGACGATTGTTTCTGGCTTGATTTTGGGCATTGCCCTGACGGCCATTACCGGGCACATCGAGTGGATTTTGTATCCGCTGCTGGTGCGGGGTATTGGTGTGCTGGCCTCCATTGTGGGCACGTATCTGGTGAAAGGGCAATCAGACGGCCGTGGCGATGCGATGGCGGCGATTTTCAAAGGCTTCCTCACTTCGGCGGCGATTTCGGTGGTGATGTTTGGTTTGGTGGCCTTCTTTTACATGAAGGGGGTGCCGGGTGGTTGGTGGCGGCCGTTCCTTTCCACTACCGCTGGCGTCCTGTTGGCCATTGTCATCGACCGGCTGACGGATTACTTTACCGGGTCACACGCCAAACCAGTTGAGGAAATTAAAAAGAGCACGGAGAGCGGTCCGGCCACGACTATTTTGTCGGGGTTGGGCGTGGGCTATGAATCCAGCGTCTGGTCGGCTGTGGTGATTGCCATCACGATCGGCGGCGCGCTTCTTATCTACAGCGGCATGCCCGCAGCGCAATTCGTGACCGCTGGGTCTCCGTTTACGGCGGGGGTAATCCAGGTAACGTTTGTGCTGTACGGCGTGGCGATGACGGGCATTGGCATGTTGACGCTGACGGGCAACAATGTGGCGATGGACTCCTTTGGGCCGATTGTGGACAACGCCAACGGCATTGGTGAAATGGCCGGTTTGGATGAGGATGCACGGCAAATTATGGCCGATCTGGATGCGGTGGGCAACACGACCAAGGCGATTACGAAGGGTATCGCGATTGGTTCAGCAGTGATTGCGGCCGTTTCTCTCTTTGGCTCCTTCATTACCGATGTGACCCGGATTGATCCTGAAGCACTGGCCTCTGGCATTCGCGTATCGGAACCGCTGGTGTTTATCGGCTTACTGCTGGGCGGGGCGCTGCCCTGGCTGTTCTCCTCGCTGGCGATTAAATCAGTGAGCCGGGCGGCGGGTTTGATGGTGGCCGAGGTGCGGCGGCAGTTCCGCCTGCCGGGCATTCTGGAAGGTACGGTGAAGCCGGATTATCGTCGGGCGGTAACGATTTCCACCGTGGCCGCCCAGCGGGATTTGATCAACCTGGCGCTGATTGCCATTTTGGTGCCGGTGGCCGTGGGCTTGCTGCTGCGGGTGGAGGCGCTGGGTGGCTTCCAGGCGGGCATTATCTTGTCTGGGCAGTTGCTGGCAGTGTTCATGTCGAACGCGGGCGGCGCTTGGGACAACGCCAAGAAAAAGATCGAGGATGAGGTGCGCGATCCGGCGCGGAATTTAGGCAAGGGGTCGGATCGGCACACCGCCAGCGTGGTGGGCGATACGGTCGGCGATCCGCTGAAAGACACGGCAGGTCCGGCGCTGAACCCGATGATCAAGGTGGTCAACATGGTGAGCCTGATTTTGGCCCCGATTATTGTGCAGTATGATCAGATGACGTTGGCAACGGCCGTCATCGTTATCATCATTCTGGTGGTGCTGTGGTGGGCTATTACCCGCTCCAAAAAGGAGCTGGTGACTACCAGCCCGGCCAAGCCTGCTATTTCTAAAGGATAAGTTGAATCAATAATGGCTGCCTGCTGCGTTCGGGTCGGAAACGGCCGTTTCGCGGCAGGCAGCCGTTTGAAAATTGGTGTAGATTTTCTCAACTGGAGGTATTCATGTCTGATCCCGATTGTCTGTTTTGTGCCATTTTGCAGGGCGAAGAACCAGCTAAGGTTGTTTACAAAGATGAGGCCGCTCGCATGGCGATTATTGAAAGTTTGTATCCTGAGGGGGCGATTCATTGGCTGGCCATTCCGTATGAGCATGTCGCCAGCGTTGAGGCATTAGCCCAGCAAAACGCACTCCGTTTTCAGGAACTGATGTCGTTTGCTTTGGCGGCTACCCGGCAGCAGGCGGACGCCTTTCCTGAACTCCACAAAGGGTTCACCCTAAAAATGCACATTGGGCCGTTTGAAACCATTCCCCACGCCAAAGTGCATATTCTTTCTGTCGAGTAAAATTCTGTAGTGTCTTTGCTGGTATGCCAGTTACTCTTGGCCGCGCTGGTTGCTAAATATGGCCAAACTGTTTAGGATTGGGCCAGAAAATTTAACCAACTCACCCAATCAGAACAGCTAAATACCATGCAAACCATCAAACAATTCAGCAAAATTGTCGATTACCACACCTGGTTCATTACCGCGCTGGCGTTGGTGATCGTGTACATCTGCCGTCGCCTGGATTTTGTAGCCGATTTACCCACGACGCTCATTGGCATTGCCGTTGTGTTCCCGCTTGTTTTCTCGATTAACAGCGCGTACAAGCGGCGCGAGGATGCGCTCAGCGCTTTTGCCAGCTTAAAGGCGCACGGCGTGGCGTTGGTGCTGGCTCATCGCGATTGGCCCGGTGGCGAAAACCGTCACGATGAGCGGGCGCGGGATTTGCTGCATGGGTTATTAACGGCCGTTTCTCACCACTTCACCAGCAACGGCCGTAATCCTGACCAGACCCGGCAGAAAATATACGCCATCTTTTCCGACTTTTCGCGCTCCCATGAGCAGCTGCGGGCAGTGGGCGTGCCTGCCAACGAAATCTCCCGTGCCAATCAGTATCTGCGTCAGCTCATTTTGGAGTTTGAGCGGATGAACAACATTGCCAGCTACCGCACCCCGTTGGCGCTGCGGGCGTACAGTCGCCTCTTTTTGAACCTGTTCCCACTGCTGTTTGGCCCTTATTTTGCCAGTATTGCTTACCCAGAGTATCCGTTGGCCGGGTATGTGGTAGCCATGATTTACAGTCTGGTGTTGGTGAGCCTGGACAACATCCAGGATCATCTGGAAAATCCGTTTGACGGCGTTGGCACCGACGATTTGCGCCTGGATGTGGCCGACGAATATCAACAGATGATCTCAACATTATGAAAAAATCTTGGCTTGGTTTCAGCATTTTCTTTTTGGTGGCGTGCGCCAGTGCGGTGGCAACGCCCACAAGCACACCTGGGCCAACGCCTACACCGTTTCCCGCTCCAGAGCTGCTGCAAGAGGTTGGCATGATTACCTATTTTCAGATGATGATGGCCGATGGCACTTTGTTGGAATATGGTGTTGTATTGCCCGACGATTTTGTCGACGGGCAAACCTATCCGGTGCTATTGGCTTTCCCTCCAGGTGTGCAGAGCCGGGCCATGGTGAATGCGGGCATGGATTATTGGGCTGAGGTTGGGCAGGAACGCGGCTGGGTGGTGGTGAGCCCGGTTGCGCCTGGCGGCGTTTTGTTTTTTGATGGCTCAGAGAAATACATGCCGGAGTTTTTGCAGCGAATCGAAGCGCTTTATCCGCTAGAAGGGGGTCAATTCCATCTGGCGGGGATAAGCAACGGGGGCATTAGCTCATTTCGGATAGCCACTATGATGCCGGAGAAGTTTGCCTCGTTAACGGCCGTTCCCGGTTTTCCGCAACCGTTCGATTTTGAGCAACTGGCCAAGCTGACCCAGATTCCCGTTACCCTGTTTGTGGGCGAAAATGATACCAGTTGGGTCGAGCGTATGACGGCTACCGCCGACGAACTGGAACGGCTCGGCGGGCAGGTTAGCCTGACTGTAGTGCCCAACGAGGGACACGTCATCCGCAGCCTAACCGGGGAGACGTTATACGATATTTTAGATGCGTTTCGCGCAGGTAAATGATCAATAGTAGGAGAAGGTAAAAGCCATACTTCCCACAGTACTGGCTTATAGTTTGGGCACGTGGAGTGCAAAAAGAAAACTTCTTTATCATTTTTCAGATATATCCGAATTGTAATCATTGAGATTAACTATTTATGAGGGCTAGAAAATCGAGCGTACTATTGCTCACAACACCGCAAAGTTATCGTGCGGAAGCATTTTTGGCTGCGGCAAAAAAGTTGGAAATTGATAGTGTTCTGGGGGTGGATTTGCCAGAGGCGCTAGCCGAGCAGTGGGGCGTGCGGTTGAGTTTGGACTTTAGCCAGCCAGATACGGCCGTTGCCCACATTCGCGATTTTGCCAGGGAACGGCCGTTAGCTGCGGTGATTCCCGTAGATGATGCCGGGGCGGTGCTGGCCGCGCAGGCTAGCCAGGCGCTGGGGCTGCCGCACAATAACGTCGCTGCGGCCGAAGCCGCCCGCGATAAGTTCCAGATGCGCCAGATGCTGGCTGCTGCTGGCGTTAATTCACCCCGATTTAAGCGCTTTGCCCTCAATGCTCCTCTGCCCGAAGTGACAAACCAGGTTCGCACAGAGATTGGTTACCCTTGCGTGGTGAAGCCGCTGCATCTAAACGGCAGCCGGGGCGTGATGCGGGCCAACGATGCGATTGAACTAACCGCGGTTATTGCGCGTTTGCGGGCGATGCTGCCGCATGACGGTTATTTTTTAGTGGAAAGCTACTTGCCTGGCGTGGAGGTAGCGATTGAGGCGGTGTTGGAAAACGGCCGTCTCCATCCCCTGGCCATTTTCGACAAGCCAGACCCACTCGAAGGCCCTTTTTTTGAGGAGACGATTTACGTGACGCCTTCCCGCTTGCCAGACGATGTGCAGCAGCAAATTGTGGCAACGGCTGCTGCTGGGGCGTCCGCACTGGGCTTGCAGCTGGGGTCGGTACATGCGGAACTGCGGGTGAATGAAGATGGCGCGTGGATTGTGGAGGTAAACGGCCGTTCCATTGGCGGTCTCTGCTCCCAAACTTTGCGTTTTGACATGGGAATGTCGCTTGAAGAGTTAATCTTGCGACAGGCGACGGGGTTGCCGGTAAGCCATTTGCAGCGAGAGCAGCAGGCCAGCGGCGTCATGATGATTCCCATTCCGCGCGGCGGTATTTTGCGCGGTTTTACGGGAGTTGATGAGGCTCGTGCCGTGCTTGGCGTGGATGAAGTAACGATTACGGCTCCCCTCAATAATCGTCTTGTGCCCCTACCCGAAGGTGAGAGTTATCTTGGTTTCATCTTTGCTTCTGGTGCGAATTCCGGTGAGGTTGAAAATGCACTGAGAGAAGCTCATCACCATCTAGAATTCCAAATTGATGAAGAAATCCCTTTAATTTTAAGGTAAGGGATAATTTGACATTAAAGTGGTCGCGGTTTTTCTGTGAAGGTACCTAAAATAGGCGTGTGCTATTAGGGCTTCTCCGTGGTCTTTGAAGCGAAGCATCACCTTCCATTCAGCACCCATCAATACAAGGTGCATCTCATTACCTCGACTCTTTATTTGTGGCTTTTGTAGTTTTGCCAAAGAAAATGTCTGAGTATTGCTATTAAGATCGTGTCGGAAGATTCTGTTTTGAGTAATTTTTATTGTTTCAATTAGGGGATCAACGATAATTTCAACATTAGTTTTCGCCGTCAGGGCGAATATAAATGTCAAAAACAAAAGCATGAAGCCGCACCATAAGCCCAAATAAGCATCAGTGTTCTGAAAAATTGCGTAGATACCGACACTAAATAGGCTCATAGCAAAAACAAGAAGCAAACCCCAGAAAAAGTAAACTTCTTTTCGATAAGTTTTGTCAGCCGTTATTATCAACCGATATGGGGTTTCTTCCTGATACGAGGCACGAACTAAAAAGGTAAGCTTTACCATTTTGATAATGAGCAGATCGCCCAGTAATTTACTGAATATCGCTTACTTTTTGCTGGGCGCAGCCGCTGGTGGGGTCCAATCTTCTGGCATTTGGGCCCCAGCACCGAAAAAGAACTCTTCCATCTGCTCCATCAAAAAGTCGCTGGCGCGGGGATCGGCCATGTTGAGGCCGTAATGGTTGATCAGAATGGTAGATTGTTCTTGCCACATTTCCCACCCTTGCCGGGAAACTTCGTTGTAGATGCGTTCACCGAGCGGGCCGGGAAACGGCCGTCGCGGCAGCGCCTCTAATTCGCGGTTTAGCTTGGCACAATGAACAACGGTGATGGTTCTTTCGTAACGAGCCATGAGGCCCCCTTAATTTTGAGTGATGATTTGCAAATTTAGTCTAATCGTAAGTCGTCAATGGAAAATCGTCAATTTTTAGGTGACTGTTTTGCGCGTTTTGTTTTTTGGCATGTTGGGCACATTAACTCGGCTGCCGCTGGCGGCACTGCTGGCGGCGGATGTGGAGCTGTGTGCCCTGGTGCTGCCTGCCGAAATTGTGCCGCCGTTTGAGCTGGTGGACAACGGCCGTTCCTCCCACCAATCCATCACCCCCATCCGCCCCCAGCCGCCAGCGCTTAATTTGCTGGCAATGGACCAATTGCCTTCGCCGTTGGCACAAGCTGCCGTTCGCGGCGTGCCTGCTTTTGCCGTACGCCAATTGGCTGCCGCTGAAACAGTTGCTACGCTGGCCACTTTGAAGCCAGATTTGATTTGTGTCTCCTGCTTTCCCCATCGACTGCCGCCTGCCATTCTGAATTTGCCACGATTGGGCTGCTTGAACGTGCATCCTTCGCTGCTGCCCCGCTTTCGTGGTCCCGTGCCACTCTTTTGGGCGCTGCGGTCAGGCGTACCAGAAACAGGCGTGACGGTTCACTTCATGGATGAGAATTTTGATACGGGGGATGTGGCTTTACAACGGCCGTTTCCCCTCCCCGATGGCATCACGCATGCAGAACTAGAAACCCAGCTGGCTCAAATCGGAGCCGATTTGCTGGTTGACGCTGTGCAGAAAGCCGCTGTTGGCACGCTGCCGCGTCAGATCCAACCCCCTGGATTTACCAGCGATCCCTGGCCGCAAGACAGCGATTTTGCTCTGGACACTGGCTGGTCGGCGCGACACGCCTACAACTTTATGCGCGGCACGACGAATTGGGAACGGCCGTACTCCGTGCAGGTTGACGGCAGACGGGTGTGGTTGAAAACGGCCGTTGCTTTTGACCCCGAAGGCCATCTGCCACAACCGATGATCCGGCAAGATGGGGCCGTCCTTTTGCAGTTTGCGCCGGGCATCTTAACTGCGCAGCCATTGGTAAACTGATGTATCTTGGCTACAATGGGGGCCATTCACACATTGGCCCTGGATTCATGCCGTTCCCACATTTCCCATGAACCTACCCCCGGCTGGTGATGCGAATTATCATCTTTTGTTGTAGCCCTGCTCTGGGCTTCCCACAAATTTCTGGTCCAGAGTGACGGTTAGGACACCGAAGGAGTGACCTGTGATCACTGCTGGACAACCAGTTGATTTGACGCTTCTCGACCCGTTAATGCCCCGGTACAACGGCCGTTCCCGCGAAGCACTTCTCCCCTTTCTCCATCAAGCTCAAGACATCTACGGTTGGCTACCGCCCGAAGTGCAAGAAGCCATCGGCAAAACGCTGCGCGTACCGCTGGCCGAGATTCATGGTGTGGTTGAGTTTTACACCATGCTCTACAACGAACCGACCGCCCGCCAGGTGATTCGCGTCTGTGAAGATTTGGCCTGTAGCAAAGAAGGTGGCCATGCCGTGATTCGGGCCATTAGCGAAGAGACAGGGCTGGAACCCGGCGAAACAAGCGAGGACGGGACGTTGACGTTTGAAGCCGTTCCCTGCCTCGGCATGTGCGAACACGCCCCCTGCGCCTTGCACGGAGAGCGCCCGGCGGGCAACCTTACTCCCGAAAATGTTCCTGACTTTTTGGCAGGCAACCTGCCTGAACCGATGGCCCGCCCGCGCGGTGGCCCGTTCATCAAACTCGCCCGCATTGGCAGAATCGATCCCACCAGTTTGGCGGATTACGAAGCCAACTCTGGCTACAAAGGCTTACGCAAAGCGCTGGCCATGACGCCCGAAGAGCTAATCGACACGGTAGACAGCTTTGATATTTTGGGACGTGGCGGGGCGATGTTCCCCCTGGGGCGCAAATGGTTTTTCACGCGCGGCGCCGCCGATGATCCACGCAAAAAACACATTGTCGTCAATGCCGATGAAAGCGAACCGGGCACTTTCAAAGACCGCTGCCTCATGGAAGAGGACCCGTTTTCCATCATCGAGGCGATGACCATTGCCGCTTATGGTGTTGGTGCAGAAAACGGCTGGATTTTTGTACGCGGCGAATATCCGCGTGCCCATGCCCGACTGCACCATGCGGTGGACGAGGCAATGAAGGCGGGCTATCTGGGCCAGAACATTTTGGGCAAGCCAGGGTTTAACTTCACCGTGAACGTTCGCTTGGGCGCGGGCGCGTACATTTGCGGCGAAGAGACGGCGCTGTTTGAAGCCATCGAGGGTAAACGGGGTTTTCCGCGCATCAAGCCGCCGTTCCCCACCACGCACGGGCTATTTGGCCAGCCAACGGCCGTAAATAACGTCGAAACCCTGGTAGCGATGCTAGCCGCCCTCAACATCGGTGAAGCGTCGTGGAACATGATTGGCTCAGAAAAGTCGCCCGGCACCAAACTGTTTTGCGTCAGTGGCGATGTGGCCGATCCTGGCATTTACGAGGTGCCCTTCGGACTCACCATCCGCAACATGATTGGGCTGGCAGGTGGCGTACCCCACGGCCGAAAAGTGAAAGCGGTGCTGATGGGTGGGGCGGCCGGCCGCTTCATCGGGCCAGATCAGCTAGACACGCCGCTCACCTATGAAGATGCCCGTGCGGCCAACATCCCGCTGGGCTCTGGCGTGATCATGGTGTTTGATGAAACGGCCGATCTTCGTCAGCATCTCTTTGAACTGGCCCATTTTTTCGCCCACGAAAGCTGCGGCAAATGCTTCCCCTGCCAGATTGGCACCCAGCGACAGCTGGAAATTTTAGACCGCATTCAACACAATGGCGGACCCAAAGCGAGCGACAAGCAGATTTTGCTCGATGTTGGCTTTACCATGACCCAAACTTCGCTCTGTGGCCTGGGGCAAACGGCCGCTTCCGCCATCATCAGCGCCATCGAACAATGGCCTGAATTAATTGAACCGTAGGGGCGAGGCGGTGGCGAATGATGGGTATTGAGACAAATGACCTGCTCTCGCCACCGCCTCGCCCTGACTTGCATAACGAAAATATGATGACAACCAACGGCCACACCCAATTCATCATCGAAAAAGTAGCTGGCGTTCAAGCAGTGCAATACATCACTGTGGGCGTTGGCGGACCCCATGATGTGGCGGGTTGGGTGGTGGAAGAAGCGCAAATTTGCATTTCGGTCAACGGCTCCGAGCTGGCCACCTTCATGGCTTCCCCGCACGACGTCAAACGGCTGGCCGTTGGCTTTTTGGCCAACGAAGGCATCATCACCAGCGCCACCGATATTCGTCACCTGCGTCTCTCCAAACAAGGCACCTGTGCCGACGTCTGGCTGCACGACATGAACTTTGAAAAACCGCGCAAATTTATCATCACGGCGGGCTGTGGCGGTGGAGTAACCTTTGATGATTTGTCTGGCCAGCACGAACCGCTAACCGCCGATCTACGGGCGACGCCGGAGCAGTTAGCCAGCCTGATGCGTGAGATGCATTTGGGGGCAGAACTTTACCAGCAGGCACGGGGGATTCATACGGCCGTACTTGCCACTCCCACCCAAATTTTGCTGCAAAAAGAAGACATTGGCCGCCACAACTGCCTGGACAAATTGCGCGGCGCGGCGTTGCTAACCGGATTAGAAACTGAAGGCACGATTTTGTTGTCAAGCGGCCGTATTTCCAGCGAAATGATCAATAAAGCACGGCGACTTGGTACGCCCATCGTTTGTTCTCGCACTTCACCCACCAGCCTCTCCGTGGCCCTGGCCGACGCCTGGAACATCACCCTGGTCGCCTACCTGCGCCAGGATCGGATGCGCATTTACACCCATCCAGAACGCATTTTGGACCAAAAGGATTCAGAAACATGACCCCCTCTTCTGCGACTTCTCATCCAAGCGGCGATGAGCGGTACGCCGCCATCGACCGCACCATGAAGCGCTTCAAGTATGAAAAAGATGCCCTGCTTGAAGTGCTCAACACCGCCCAGGAGACCTTCGGCTATCTCTCCCAAGACCTCCTCATCTACATCGCCGAGCAGCTCAAATTGCCGCTAATACGCGTGTACGGCGTGGCGACGTTCTACCACATGTTCACTTTTGAACCGCTGGGTGAACACAACGCCATCGTCTGCACCGGCACCGCCTGCCACGTCAAAGGGGCCAACGCCATCATCGAACGCGTATGTGCTGAGATGGGCGTGGAGTTGGGCCAAACCACCGCCGATGGCCTGTTTAGCCTGACCACCGCCCGCTGCCTCGGCAGCTGTGGCCTGGCCCCGGTGGCCGTGCTGGATGGCAAAGTGCGCGCCAAAGAAACGCCCGACGGCATGGTGCGCCACGTCCGCGAAATGGTCGGCCGTACCAAAGATTTAACCGAGCAACAGGAGCGTGTGGCATGAACAACGACAAGCTCAAGCAACTTGGCCAACAGGAGCGCGAACGGCAGGAGCAGTTCCAACATCGCGTCTTTTGCTGCACCAGCACCGCCTGCCTCTCCGCTGGGGCCGATGTAACCTACGATGCGCTCGACCGTGCCATGCACCAGCAGGCAGGGCACGGGGCTGAACTCGTCAACACCGGCTGCATGGGGCTGTGTAGCCGTGGCCCGATGGTGCGCGTGGAAACGAAAGAGGAGACGCCAGCGCTTTATGGCGATGTGACCGCTGACGTGGCCAAACAAATCGTGGCCGAACATCTGGCCGATGGCCAGCCTGCCGAATCCACCACGCCGCATGACTTTCCGCATTATCGCGCCCGTCGTCCCAAAGGTTTGGACCGTAACCGCATTTCGCTCGACCATCCATTTTTTGCCAAGCAGGTCAAAATTGTGCTCAGCGAGACAGGCCAAATCGACCCGGAAAAGCTGGAAGATTACCTGGCGCACGGCGGCTACGAGGCGCTGGCCCACGTGCTGGCCAACATGACACCGGAGCAAGTTTGCCAGGAAATCATGAACAGCGGCTTGCGCGGGCGTGGTGGGGCTGGTTTCCCCACCGGCTTCAAGTGGAATCTGGTGCGCCAAGAGCAAGCTGAGCAAAATTTGTCATCGTCAACGGCGATGAGGGCGACCAGGCGCGTACATGGACCGCACGGTGATGGAGGACGATCCGCACCGTGTACTGGAGGGCATGATCATCTGTGCCTACGCCGTGGGCGCGTCGCGCGGCTACCTTTACATTCGCGGCGAATATCCGATTGCCATCCGGCGCATCAACAACGCCATCACCAAGGCGCGGCGGCGCGGCATTATCGGCAACAACATTTTGGGTACCGATTTTAGCTTTGTGCCCGAGGTGCGCATCGGTGCAGGCGCATTTGTCTGCGGTGAGGAGACGGCGCTGATTCATTCGGTGGAAGGGCAGCGCGGCATTCCGCGCATTCGCCCGCCATATCCGTCTACCGCGGGCCTGTGGCAAGCGCCCACGGTGATCAATAACGTGGAAACGATGGCCAACATCCCTCGATCATTGGCAAGGGGCGGACTGGTTTGCCAGCATTGGCTCGGCAAAGAGCAAGGGCACGAAGGTGTTTGCCCTGGCCGGGCAACTGCGCAACACGGGCCTGATTGAGGTGCCGATGGGCATCAGCCTGCGCGAGATTGTGTATGAGATGGGGAGGGCGTGCCAACGGCCGTTCCTTCAAAGCAGCCCAAACCGGCGGCCCCAGTGGCGGCTGCATCCCCGCCGACCATCTGGACAGCCCCGTCGATTACGAGAATTTGACCAAGCTCGGCTCGATCATGGGCTCCGGTGGCCTGGTGATTATTGACGACAGCACCCAAATGCCCGATTTTGCCCGCTTCTTTATTGATTTTTGCGTGGATGAAAGCTGCGGCAAATGTTTGCCCTGCCGTGTGGGCACCGTGCAAATCCGCAACAAGCTAGACAAAATGATTGCGGGCAAAGGCACGCCTGACGATTTGGTGCAGCTGGAAAAGCTCTGCCAGACCGTCAAAACGGCCAGCCTGTGCGGGCTGGGTAAATCCGCGCCAAACCCGGTGTTGAGCACCATGAACTATTTCCGACATGAATACGAGTCCCTGCTGGACTCTTCAGGGAGCAATGACAAGAAATGATTACGCTAACCATTGATGGCAAACCGATTTCGGTGTCTGAAGGCACCACTGTCATCGAAGCGGCTCACGCCCACGGCATTGACGTGCCGCACCTGTGCTACCATCCCGAACTGACGGTCTCGGGTGGCTGCCGTCTGTGCATGGTGGAGGTGAACGATTGGCCCGCGCCGGTGGCCAGCTGCGGTCTGCTGTGCGAAGAAGGCATGACCGTTCGCACCAAAAGCGAGCCGCTGTTTGATCTGCGCCGCGATGTGATTGACTTGTTTGTGGCCGAACATCCGCTGGACTGCGTGACTTGCGATAAGGCGGGTTCCTG
The DNA here is from genome assembly GCA_020634435.1 of Ardenticatenaceae bacterium. Classification (GTDB taxonomy): domain Bacteria; phylum Chloroflexota; class Anaerolineae; order Promineifilales; family Promineifilaceae; genus Leptofilum. Next base: position 288,704 of record JACKBS010000011.1, read on the forward strand.
CCAACTGCAAAAGTATGCCTACGAGCACGGCGTTACCGAAACCAGCCACGAATTTGAACTGGGTCGCACCCTGTACCAGGACGACAATCCATTTTTATTCGCGACCACCAGTACTGCATTTTATGCGGCCGTTGCGAGCGTGTCTGTCGGGAAGTGATTGGGGCCAACGCCATCGAGGTGGTGGGACGCGGCTTTACCAGCCATGTGGCTACCCCGTTTGACGGCCCGATGATTGACTCCTCCTGCGTTTTTTGCGGCACCTGCGTCCAGGTTTGCCCAACGGCCGCTTTGCTGCCGGTTGCGCGTCTGGGCAAGGGGCGTGAATGGGAGCTTAAGCGTACCAAGACAACCTGCGGCTACTGTGGCGTGGGCTGCCAGGTGAGCTACGCCCAGAAAAATGGCGAGATTTTGTACGCCGAAGGTGCGCCTGGGCCATCGGTGAATGGCGAGACGTTGTGTACCAAAGGCCGCTTCGGCTGGGATTTTGCTTCGCACAAAGACCGGCTGACCAGCCCGATGCTGCGCCGCGACCTGGCGTATGAAATGGGGATCACCGACGAGCCGTGGGAGCTGTCGGACAAATCGCCGTTGGCAGTGCGCAAGCCAGATGTTAATGACAGCTTTGTGCCGATTGATTGGGACACGGCGCTGAATCTGGTCGGTGAAAAGTTTGCCGAAACCGCCAAAGCACATGGCCCGGATGCCTTCATGGGCCTCTCTTCGGCGCGGTGCACCAACGAAGACAATTACATCTTCCAAAAATTCATGAGGGCGGCGCTAGGCACCAACAACCTGGACCATTGCGCCCGTCTCTGACACAGCTCAACCGTTGCAGGCCTCGTGAAGGCCTTCGGAAGTGGAGCAATGACCAATTCAATCGCCGAAATTCGCGATGCGGATTGTATTTTTATTACGGGTTCAAATACGGCCGAATCTCACCCGGTCATCAGTTACGAGGTGGTGCGGGCGGCTAAACGGGGCGCGAACGTCATTATCGTCGATCCGCGGCGCGTGCCGCTGGTGGACAACGCGACGCTGTTCCTGCAAATCAAGCCAGGTTCGGACATCTACATTTTCCTGGCGATTATGCACATCATCATTCGCGAAGGGTGGGCCGATGAGCAGTTTATCGCCGCCCGGACGGAAGGGTATGACGAGTTCCGCGAGGTGGTGAAGGCGTACACGCCGGAGATGGCGTCGTTGAAATCGGGCGTGCCCGTCGAGCAAATTGAGGAAGCGGCCCGGATTTATGCGACTGGTGAACGTGTAGACGGCCGTTCCATCTACGACGAACCGCGCGGCCACAGCACCATTTTGTACGCGATGGGCATCACCCAGCGCAGCAACGGCACCGACATGGTGGAAACGCTGGCCAATCTGGCCATGCTGAGTGGGCAGGTGGGCAAACCGTCTACCGGCGTCAATCCGCTGCGCGGCCAGGCCAACGTACAGGGCGCGTGCGATCTGGGCTGTTTGGTAGACGTGTATCCCGGCTACCAGGCGGTCACCGACGACGCCAAGCGGGCCAAAATTGCCGAGGCGTGGGGTGTCGAATCGCTTCCCGGCGAAGTGGGGCTGACCATCGTGGAAGCGATGCGCGCCGTGCATGATGGCAAAGTGCATGCGATGTACGTCATGGGTGAAAACCCGATGATGTCTGACCCGAACACCACACACGTGGAGGCGGCTATTCGCATGCTGGACTTTTTGGTGGTGCAAGACATTTTCCTGAATGAGACCGGGCAGCTGGCGCACTTGCTGCTGCCGGCGGCTTCCTCGCTGGAAAAGTACGGCACGTTCACCAACACGGAGCGGCGGGTGCAGCTGCTGCAACCCATCCTCAAATCGCCGGGCGAGGCGTGGCCTGATTGGAAAATCACGGCCGAAATCGCGGCCCACTTTGATGCGGCGATGGGCATTGACCGAGGTGATCCGAACTATTGGCGGTACAAAAATACGGCTCAAATCTTCGCTGAACTCACCGAGGTCACTCCAATTTATGCGGGTATGGATTACGATCGGCTGGAAGAGTTTGGCCTGCAATGGCCGTGCCCCACGCCAGAGCATCCGGGCACGCCGATTTTGCACACCAAGGGCTTTTCGCGCGGGTTGGGCAAGTTCCACCCGGTTGAGGCCCGCGACCCGGCCGAGCAGGCGGACGAAGAATATCCACTGATTTTGACGACCGGGCGTGTGTTGTATCATTACCACACCGGTACGCAGACACGGCGCAGCGCCCCGCTGGATTGGGTGGAACCGCGTGGCTACGTGGAAATCAACGCGGTGGATGCAGCGGCGATTCAGCTGGAAGATGGACAGGCAGTGGTGATTAAGAGCCGTCGTGGCGAGGTCCGCACCAAGGCGCAAATTAGCAAGGATGTGCCGCCGGGGACGATTTTCCTGGCATTCCACTGGCGCGAAGCACCGGCCAACATGCTGACGCAGGACTTTGCGCTTGATCCGGTGGCCAAGATACCTGAATATAAGGTAACGGCCGTTCGCATTGAAAATCCGCGCGCCAAGCTGTTGCAAAAACGCGCCGCACAAGAACAAACACCTTAACTTTACGCGGGGGCTGGTTCCCCAACTGGTCCCCGCGCAAAACAAAACGATTCAACAATGGAAAATTCTGAGACGAAACAACGCTGGATAAATCGGCCGTTTGTGAAAGGCGTGCTGGGTGGTATTGTGACCTTTGCAGCTTGTAACTTATCGATACCCTTTTCTGAGCTCTTTGAACCCAGTATAGATGCTTCTACAAGCGTAATCCTCATGTCTTTCCTCGGAGTCCTTGTTTATGGAGGGATTCCCCTAGGTATCTTGCTTTTGATTGGCTGGATTGCCAAAAAAATTCTGGGACGATTTGGTTTTGAAGGATTCAAGGTTAGTGAAGAATATCAAGCGAAAGGGTGTTTAGGTTATGTGGTTGGTGCTTTTGTTTATTTGATGGTTTCCACGACGACTTTGCTTTTGATCAGAATCCTGACACGAGCGTTTTAAGAAGATTTTCGGAGAAAAGTATGAGTGACACCGTAACGCTAACAATTGATGGCCGGGAAGTGACCGTGGCCAAGGGCACAACCATTTTGAATGCTGCTGCGCAGGCGGGGATTGAGATTCCGGTGATTTGCTACCATCCACACCTGACGGCGAACGGGCTGTGCCGTATTTGCTCGGTGGAGGCCGGGCAGCGGGTGCAGCTGGCGGCTTGTGTCACGGCCTGTGCCGACGGCATGGAAATCGTCACCAACTCGGAAAACGTGCAGCGCGGGCGGCGCACCATTTTGGAAATGCTGGCCGCTACGGTGAATCTGGACGAAGCGCCGCATATTTTAGACCTGCTAGACAGCTACGACGCAGATCCACTGCGCTTTGAAGATACCGAACCGCGCACCGCGCCGGTTTACGATGACAATCCGTTCTACATTCGGGATTACAATCAGTGCATCAACTGCTGGCGCTGCGTGCAGGTGTGTGCCCAGGATGCCCAGTTTGCCTTTGCCCTCAGCTTCGATGGTCGGGGGTACGACACGCAAATTGGCACCTTCAACGGCAACGGGATGATGGACACCACCTGCGTTTTTTGCGGGCAATGCGTGGGCGTTTGCCCCACTGGAGCGCTCAAGCCGAAGCGGCAGGCGCTGCTGGAGCAGGGCGTTGATCCAGACTCGATTTTTAGCCAGACTCGTGGCGGGCGGGGGAAGAAGAATAAAAGTAAAAAGTGAGAAGTGAAAAGTTTTACGTGTGAAAAGGAGTCGTCTATAAGCGTATAAATCTATGAGTGCGGAGCATGTCTGTCTGCGTTGCGGTGCATGTTGTGCGTATTATCGAGTTTCATTTTATTGGGCAGAAGCCGATCCGGCGGTTACAGGAACGGTGCCCCTTTCGTTAACAGAAAAATTAAACGAGTTTCGGCGGGTGATGGCAGGCACAAACGGCAAATCGCCCCGGTGTGTGGCGCTGAAGGGGCAGATTGGCTCCTGCGTACACTGCACCATTTACGAGGAACGGCCGTCGCCGTGTCGTGAGTTTCGGGTGGCGTGGGAAGATGGTCTACCCAGCCCAGAGTGCGACAAGGCGCGGTTGGCCTGGGGATTGCCTGTGTTGCAGCCTTATGCCCTCTTGCCCCCGGAACAAATCATCGAGCATCGACTGGAACAGGTTGACCCGGTGCAAAACCTGAAAACGCGCCGCTCACAGCCGGATGACGTGTCGATAGGGATGGTCGATGAGCCGGAGCAATCTCCGGCGGAGGAAAATGATGCAGGAGAATCAGCAGCTTATTCGTAATTTTTACACTGCGTTTCAGCAGCGGGATCATGCTGGTATGAATGCCTGCTACCATCCCGATATCCATTTTTCTGATCCGGCGTTTGGTGATTTGCACGGCAAGCGGGCGATGGCCATGTGGCATATGCTGTGTGAACGCGGCAAAGATTTGCAGGTCAGCTTTCGTGATGTGATGGCCACGCAGAATAATGGCCAGGCGCAGTGGGAAGCTGTCTACACTTTTTCAACGGGGCGCAAAGTCCACAATCGCATCAGCGCCAACTTTGATTTTGGCGACGGCCGTATCATCCGCCATGCCGATCAGTTTGATTTTTACCGCTGGATGCGCATGGCGTTGGGTGTACCGGGGACGCTGGTAGGCTGGACGCCGATGATGAAGAATAGAGTGAGGGTAACGGCCGTTGCGGGCCTGGACAAGTTCATTGCGAACCATCCAGAGTATCGGTAGCTAATTTTTGTCTAGCTCATCTTTTAACCAATCGAGCGCTTCATCGCGTGTTTGAAACACCTGGATGTTCCATTTGTTGCTGCGGGGCATACTGATTAAAACGTTGGTGGATTCTTCCGTGATTTTTGAATATGAAAGCACAGCCATTGCTTTAATCTCAGGTAAATTGCCAATACTTATCTGGGCATCAAATGTATAAGTGTAAGGATGTATTTTGTTAATAAGCATGGCAAACGGCGCTTTCAGATTTGCCAATAACCAGGAATGATACTCATGAATCATCGTCATGTTGAATTCCACATTTTCATCGACAATCACTTCTACCAGGTTGTCTTGCAATTTGATTATCTGACCAAATGAAAGTGCGTACGATTCCAGCATGCCATCACCTTTTTTGATAGTACCGCAGTTTAAGGCGCTATTCTATACCGAACTGAATTATTTGCACTCATCGCATGAACAGTTCTGTGAGCTTTTGGAGGCCCCATTATGATTAACCCCGACAAAACAGTTAGAACCACCTGCCCGTATTGCGGCGTGGGCTGCCAGCTCAACTTGCAGGTCAAGGATGATTACATCTACGCGGTTGAAGCGCCGTTTGATGCCGCGCCCAACTACGGCATGTTGTGCGTCAAGGGGCGGTTTGGCACGGATTATGTAAAGCACCCCCGCCGGGTGAAGACGCCGCTCATCCGCACCAACCGCGCTGAAGGGCGCAGCGCCCCGCCGCAGTGGCGCGAGGCCTCCTGGGATGAAGCGCTCGACTACGTGGCTGATAACCTGGTGCGCATCACTAAAGAGAGCGGCGGGGACGCCATCGCTAGCTACGCCAGCGCCAAAGCCACCAATGAAGATACCTACATCTTCCAAAAGTTCATGCGCGCCCTGATTGGCACCAACAACGTGGACCATTGTGCCCGGCTCTGCCATGCCGGTTCCGTTACTGGCTTGCAGCTTTCCATCGGTTCCAGCGCCATGTCCAACTCCATCGCCGAGATGGAGAACCTGGACGTGTTCATCGTAACAGGTTCCAACACGACGGAAACGCACCCGGTCATTTCTAACTTCCTCAAGCGGGCGGTGCGCAAAAATGGGGCCAAGCTCATTTCCATCGATCCCCGGCGCGTGGAGATGACTGATTTTGCCACTCTCTGGCTGCGCCAAAATCCGGGCACCGATGTGGCCGTGTTCCAGGCGATGGCTCACGTCATCGTCAAGGAAAAGCTGTACGATGAGGAATTTATCGCCCAGCGCACGGAAGGATTTAGCGACTATCTGGAATCGCTGGATGAGTGCACGCCGGAGTGGGCCGAGCAAATCAGCGGCGTGCCAGCCGACGATATTCGCGCGGCGGCGCAGCTGTACGCCAGTGCCGAACGGGGCGCGATTTACTGGGGCATGGGCATCAGCCAGAGCACCCACGGCACAGACAACACGCTCTCGTTGGTGAACCTGGCGCTGATGTGTGGTCATGTTGGTAAGGCGGGCACCGGCCTGAACCCATTGCGTGGCCAGAACAATGTGCAAGGCTGCTCCGACAGCGGCGGGCTACCCAACGTGTACACGGCATACCAGCCGGTGAACGATGCGGCGACCAAAGCGAAATTTGAGCAGTTCTGGGGCCGTGAATTGAGTGGCGAGCCAGGGCTGACGGCTACGGAAATGGTGACTGGCGCGGCGCATGGCGATATTCGTGCTATGTACATCGTGGGCGAAAATCCGATGATTAGCGAGCCGAACCAAAACCACACGCGCCACGCGTTGGAGCAGCTGGACTTCATGGTCTGCCAGGACATCTTCATCAACGAGACGGGCGAAATGGCCGACGTGATTTTGCCCGCGACCAGCTTTGCCGAGAAAGATGGCACCTTCACCAACAGCGACCGCCGCGTGCAGCGGGTGCGGCGGGCGGTGCCGCCTGTGGGCCAATCGCGGCCGGATTGGGACATTTTGTGTGATTTGGGCCGACGCGTGGAGCAGCGGTTGGGCATCAAGCTGACCGCCGGGTTCGATTTTGCCGACGCGGGTGAAATCTGGGAAGAGATGCGGGCGCTGACGCCTGATTTTGGCGGCATCACCTACGAGCGTTTGGCGCGGGAAGGTGGTGTGCATTGGCCCTGTCCGTCGCTGGACCATCCGGGCACGCCGTACCTTTTTGCTGAGGAATTTCCGCGCGGGCGGGGCAAGTTCTGGGAAGTGACCTATGGCACGCGCTCCGAGCAGCCGGATGCAGACTATCCGTTTAACCTGAGCACGGGGCGGGTGTTATACCACTGGCACGGCAGTACGATGACGGGGAACTCGAAGCTGGAAGAGGTGTTCCCTGAGGCGGTGTGTGAGATGAATCCGGCTGATGCGGAGAATTTGAGATTGGAAACTGGAGATTGGGTGGAAGTACGGTCGCGGCGGGGGGCAATTAAGACGCGCCTGTTGGTGACGGAGCGGTCGCCTGTGAACACGATCTTCATTCCGTTCCACTTTGCGGAAGCGGCGGCGAATTTGCTGACGTTGGATCGGGTGGATGAGCGGGCCAAGATACCGGATTACAAGAATACGGCCGTAACCATCCACGCCACCACCGCCCCCGAAGGTTGGGACGAAGGGTATGAAAAGCCATTATTCGACCGAGGGGCCATCAAGGACCCGGTGCAAATTCATTAAGAAGTTGGCCACAGAGGGCACAGAGAAAAAAGAGAAAACCTCTAAAATCTCTGTGCCCTCTGTGGCAAAAAAGTGAAGAAGATGAAAATTCAGCTTATTCGGAATGCAACGTTGCGGGTGACGTATAACGGCCGTTTATTCCTCGTCGATCCCTTTTTAGCCGAGAAAGAAACAATCCGCTCCTTTGCCGGGATTTCACAGAATCCGGTTGTGGATTTGCCCATGTCGCCGGAGGCGGTGATTGAGGGCGTGGAAATGGTGTTGGTGTCCCATCTGCATCCAGACCATTTTGATGAGGTGGCGATGAATCTGCTGCCGAAAACGCTGCCTATTTTGTGCCAGCCGGGGGATGAAACGACGATTCGTGAGAAGGGATTTGTGGATGTAACGGCCGTTGCCACCGAACATTCCTGGCAAGGCATACGCTTTACCCGCACGCCAGGGCGGCACGGGTATGGCGAATTAGCCGAGCGCATGGGCAACGTTTCTGGCTTTGTTTGGGAAGCAGAAGGAGAACCAAAAGTATATTGGTTGGGGGACACGATTTGGTATGAGCCCGTGGCGGAGGTCATTGACCAAGAGCAGCCGGATGTCGTCGTGACGCATTCCAGCGGGGCCAAGTTTGGCGACAGCTTGCCGATTGTGATGGATGATGTGCAGACAACGGCCGTTTGCCAGGCCGCACCAAACTCTGTTGTGATAGCCGTGCATCTTGAATCGCTGGATCACGGCACTGTGACCCGTGCCAGTTTGCGGGCGACAGCGGCAGCGCAAGGCATTTCAGACCACCAACTGCGCATTCCTGCCGATGGCGAGACATTGGCAGTAGGAATCTAAGATGGATTTAGGGTTGAAAGACAAAGTGATTATGGTGGCGGCCGCCAGCAAAGGGCTGGGCTACGGCATTGCTCAGGCGGTGGCGCAGGAAGGCGCGCGTGTTTCGATTGGCAGCCGCACTGAGGCTGATATTTTGGCGGCGGCAGAGGCATTACAGCAGGAAACCGGAGCCGAAACGCTGGGAAGTGTGTTGGATGCACGTGATGCGGCTTCGATTAGCCGCTGGGTGGAAACCACGGTTGCCAGATTTGGCGGTGTAGACGGCCTGGTGGTGAATGCGGGCGGTCCACCCACGGGCGGCTTTGACGATTTTGATGATGCCGCGTGGCAAGCGGCGTTTGAGCTGACGATGATGAGCAGCGTGCGCATGATTCGGGCGGTGCTGCCCCACCTGCGGGCACGGGGTGGCGGCTCGATTTTGGCCGTGACTTCTTCCTCCGTGAAGGAGCCGATTGACATTTTGCTGCTGTCCAACGTGATGCGCTCCGGCGTGGTGAGCTTACTCAAGAGCCTGTCGCGGCAGCTGGCCCCGGAGCAGATTCGGGTAAACAATCTGGTGCCAGGGCGGATTTTGACCGACCGGGTAAAGTCGTTGGATGCGATTGGGGCCAACAGTGCAGGGCGCAGCGTGGCGGAGCAGCAGGCAGTGCAAGAGGGGCAAATCCCGTGGGGTCGCTACGGCACCATCGAGGAGTTTGGCCGGGCTGGAGCATTTTTGCTGTCGGATGCGGCCAGCTACATCACGGGTGAAACGCTCATTGTAGATGGCGGCGCGATGAAGACGGTGTGGTAATGGTTAATTGTAAATGGTTAATGGTTAAGTTTTGGGGAGAGTGTCCTGGTGAGTGAAATTGTGGTACGGCAGGATGGGGCGGTGTTGACGGTGGCTTTGAACCGGCCGGAGGTGCACAATGCGCTGACGCCGACGATGATTGCGGAGCTAACGGCCGTTTTCCAAACAATCCCGGCTGATGTGCGCGTGGTAGTGCTGACGGGCAACGGCCGTTCCTTCTGTGCCGGGGCTGATTTGAGCTTTATGCGGGCGGCGGCTGATTATACTTTTGCCGAAAATGTACAGGATGGCGAAGCGATTTTTGACCTGATGCTGATGGTCGAACAAAGCCCACGCCCGGTGATTGGCCGGATCAATGGTGCGGCGATTGGTGGGGGTGTGGGGCTGGTAAGCTGCTGTGACATTGTGGTGGCGGTGGATCGGGCGCAGTTTGGCTTTAGCGAGACGCGGCTGGGCATTGTGCCTGCCGTCATCTCGCCGTTTGTGCTGGGCAAGATTGGCCCCAACGAGGCGCGCGAGCTGTTCCTAACCGGCGAGCGGTTTGGAGCGACCAAGGCGCAGCAGATTGGGTTGGTAAATCATGTAGTAGCGGAAGATGGATTGGATACGGCCGTTGCCGAACGCTTCCACCAACTGCTACAAACCGCTCCTGAGGCACAGGCGGCCGCCAAGGAACTCATTCGTCAGGTTGCCTATCAACCTAAAGCCGCCATGCGTGGTTACACTTCAGAACTGATTGCCAAGCTGCGCGACAGCGACGAAGGGCGTGAGGGCATGAGTTCCTTCCTGGAAAAGCGCAAGCCGTGGTGGCAGGAAGAATAATTTTATCGCGGAGCACGCGGAGAGCGCAGAGAAAAAATCTGTGCAATCTGTATCATCTATTGATTAAAGGTGACTTATGACAGAAACCGGAGTTATTCAAAAATCGCCTCATCCTTTCACCAAAACCACGCTCATCGAGCATCTGGTCGCTTTGGGCGTGCAGCCGGGTATGCTGCTGCTGGTTCACTCCAGCATGAGCCAAATTGGTTACGTGCCGGGTGGGGCCGTCGCTGTCATCCAGGCATTGCAAGAGGCAGTTACCGAGGTGGGGACGCTCGTAATGCCCACGCATACGAGCGATTATTCTGATCCTGCACCCTGGCAGAATCCACCTGTGCCTGAGGCGTGGCAACAAACTATCCGCGACACCATGCCCGCCTTCGATCCCCAGTTAACGCCCACGCGGAGTATGGGCGTGATTCCAGAGCTGTTTCGCACCTGGCCGGGCGTGTTTCGCAGCAACCATCCGCAGGTGTCGTTTGCTGCCTGGGGCCATCATGCGGCAGCCATAACGGCCGATCACGGGCTGGAATTTGGCATGGGGGAGCAGTCGCCGTTGGCCCGTGTTTATGATCTGGGTGGCTATATACTGCTGTTGGGTGTGGGGTATGGGAATAACACCTCGTTTCATTTGGCCGAGGGACGCGCTGGTGCTGGCGAGATCATTCGGCAAGGCGCGCCAATCTGGTTAAACGGCCGTCGTGTCTGGCAATGGTTTGAAAGCATCGACTACGATGACGAACTTTTCCCACAAATTGGCGCTGATTTTGAGCAGGTGAATCCTGTGTCAATCGGCACGGTTGGTCTGGCTGAATGCCGCCTGTTTCACCAAAAAACGGCCGTTGATTTTGCGACTGATTGGCTGCGGAATCATGCGAGTGGGTAAACGGCCGTTGGTGCGGCGAGAAGAATCGTGACAATTTAGCCCTAAATTGCAAAACGTCATTTAATTTCTCGTTACAGAGACGTTGAGGAGTCTATAGATGAGATACGTTTTGCCAATTTTTACTTTTCTTGCCTTGCTGCTGGTCCTGGCTTTGCCCCAACACAATGTCCAGGGTGCGGCGGACAAAGGCAGCACTTTGCCGGTCGTTCCCCTGGCGGTTACTTCTACCCCCACACCGGTGGCTACGGCAACGGCCGTTCCTGCGGCTACCGCTATTCCTACCGTTGCTCCTGATCCCCAATTAGCCTGCCTGCGCATCAATTTTGAGGTGAGTGGCGATGTGGCCCAGGCTGGCACTTATGAAGTCCGGGAAGTGAACGGCCGTTTGCTGGCCAGTTGGACCGCACAATCTGGATGGCAAGACAGCGGCTGGATTCAACCCATTGAGATTTCCTTCAATGCCGTCTACGTCAACGTGTTCTACTTGCCTGGTGGCAGTGTCGATCCGGTGCAGATGGCCATCATGAACCCAGCGCCCGGCACGCAGTATGGCTGGGTCGCGCGCGGCATGTGCCACGCACTGGAAGTTGGTTGGCCTTAGTTTCGGTAATCGGTAAACCGTAAGCGGTGTTTTTTGGCTCCCGCAGGTTTATGGTAGAGTTGTGCAGCTACCTGACCTGCGGGATTTTTTGTTTGTCAATTAAGGTGCGACGCACTTAAAAGTGCGTTGCACCTGAGGAACGAATATGTTTCGGAAAGTGTTGATTGCTAATCGAGGGGAAATTGCGCGGCGGCTGATTTTGGCTTGCCACGAGCTGGGGATTACGGCCGTTGCCATCTACTCTGATGCCGATGCGGACGCGCCCTGGGTGCGGTTGGCCGACGAGCGATACAATCTGCCCGGCACCAGCGCTACGGACACCTACCTGAACCAACCGGCCGTTTTGGACATTGCCCAAGCGTGTAAAGCAGAAGCGATTCACCCCGGCTACGGCTTTTTGAGTGAGAATGCCACTTTTGCCACTGCCTGTGCGGAGCGCGGCGTTGTCTTCATTGGCCCCAGCCCAGAGGCGATGGAGTTGATGGGCAGCAAGGCCAAATCGCGTGAGCTGGCTGAACAGGCGGGCGTACCCATTGTGCCCGGTGTGGATGGGGCGGGCATGAGTGCGGCTGAGTTGCAAACGGCCGTTGCTCACATCGACTTTCCCATCCTCATCAAGGCTAGCGCGGGTGGCGGCGGTAAGGGTATGCGCGTGGTCTGGTCTGCCGCCGAATTTGCCGATGCGGTGCAGGCGGCGCGCGGCGAGGCCAGAAACTCCTTCGGCGACGATCACGTGCTGGTCGAAAAATATTTCACCGAGATTCACCACGTGGAAATTCAGGTTTTGGGCGACCAGCACGGCAATGTGTTGCACCTGTTCGAGCGCGAATGCAGTATTCAGCGTCGTCACCAAAAAATCATTGAGGAAACACCCGCCCCGGTGATAAAAAATGATGAGTTGCGGCAGCGCATGGCCGAAGCGGCCGTTTCTCTGGCTAAAGCGGTTGGTTACAGCAGCGCAGGCACGGTGGAGTTCATCGTTGATGAAAAAGGCGGCTTCTACTTTTTGGAGATGAACACGCGGCTCCAGGTGGAGCATCCCATCACCGAGCTGGTAACGGGGATCGATATCGCCGTCTGGCAAATTTGCATTGCTGCGGGTGAAGCGCTGCCGTTCACTCAGAACGATCTCCAACAGCGGGGCCACGCCATTGAATGCCGCGTTTATGCTGAAGACCCAGCACACAACTTTTTGCCCTCCATTGGCGAGATTGCGGTGTATGAACGGCCGTCTGGTCCGGGCGTGCGGGTGGATGATGGCATTGAATCGGGAACGGCCGTTTCACCCTACTACGATCCGATGCTGGCCAAAGTCATCACCTGGGGCCACAGCCGCGAGGAAGCGATTGGCAAAATGATTCGTGCGCTGGAGCAAACCGTCGTGCTGGGCGTAATAACCAACATTCCTTACCTGCTGGCCATCCTGCAAGAGCCAACTTTCCGCCGTGGCCACACCAGCACCAACTATTTGCCAGAACATCTGCCCAACTGGCAGCCAGAACCACTAGATGAGGATGATTGGTTGGGAGCGGCCGTTTTTGAGTTGCTCCAAGGTGGGGGCAAGAAGGTGGGAACGGCCGTTTCCACCACCGAATCCATTGCCTACGATCCTTGGGGAGAAACGGCCGTATGGCGCAACGTCAAGCGTTAATCTGAACCAGTTGTTTTCAGTAAATTTCACGCAAAGGCGCAAAGGATAAAATTATTCCTTTGCGCCTTTGCGTGAATACATTTCTGCTCGCGCCACATTGACGGCCGTTTCCAATTCAGGTTTAATTCGCCCGATGTTTGCGCGACGATATGATTCTGAGAGGGGAACCCGCTGGCTGCTGGTGGGGCTGATGCTGTTGGGCTTTGGCTTGCGGGTGGTGGCTTTGGGGGACAAAAGCGTCTGGTGGGATGAAGGGCTGGCTGCCTGGGCTGCCCGACAGTCACTGGCCGCTATTGCCAACTGGACCGCTAACGATGTGCATCCCCCGCTTTATTTTTGGCTGCTGCATTTTTGGCGGCTGGTCAGCGGCGACTCCGAATTTGGTTTGCGTCTCCTCTCCGCTGTTTTTGGCCTGCTCACGATTCCCGCTACCTACCTGCTTGGCAAACGAATCCACGGCCGTTTCACCGGCCTCCTCGCTGCGTTATTCATCACCATCTCCCGCTTCGACATTGGCTGGTCGCAAGAGATGCGCATGTATGCCCTGTCGGCGCTGTTGGGGGCGTGGGCGTTGTGGGCCGCCGTGGGCGTTTGGCAATACGGCCGTACCCGCGACTGGCTCCTCTACATCCTTTTTATGGTCTTGGGGCTATACAACCTCTACCTCGCCGTGATGGTTTTGGTAGCGGCCAATCTGGTCTGGCTGTTGATGGTTTTGCCGCGTGCCGACAATCGGTGGCGCAACTTTTGGCAGTGGTCGCTGGCGCAAGCGGCGGTGCTGCTGCTGTACGCTCCCTGGCTGACTTACGCCTTGGGCCGCATCCCTACCTGGTCTCGCGCCAACCCCGTCGAGCCGTGGAGCTTCCTCAAAATTTACTGGACCGTGCTCACCGTGGGCATTCCGCTGGATGTAGACCAATACGCTCCGCTAACCATCCCTGTGCTGCTCATTTTTTTGCTTGGTGTGGCGCGGATTGGTTGGCAGGCGCGTCGCCAAAAGTTGGACCAGCAAAAGCTGGCGCTGCTGCTGGTGGGGCTGCTGCTGCCCGCCCTGGTGGTGTACATCGTTTCGCTGCCCAAAGCCGCCTTTTTCTACTCGCCGCCGCTGGCTCCGCGCTATCTGATCATCTTTTTGGCGGCGTTTGCGGTGCTGCTGGGGTGGGGGATTGCCATGTTGAGCAACGGCCGTTCCCGTCCCCTCGGCTTTTTGGCGGCAGGGCTGGCGGTTTACGCGGCGCTGTTTGGCCTGAACAGCTACCATCGCAACCGCGTCTTGTTCGACGATTTTCCCTCGCTCACGGCCACAATTGAAGCGTACCAGCAGCCGGATGATGCCGTGGTGCTCTACACCGATACCGACTGGCCAATTTTTGCCTATCACTACGCCGATTTCTGGTATGGCATCCCTGGTGCCTGGCAGATGACGCCGCAGCAGGCCAACGACTTCCTCGCGCCCATCTGGCAGCAGCACGATGGCGTCTGGCTGGTGCGCACCCAGTACGCCGCAATTGGCGATCCTGAGCAGCACGTGGTGAATTGGCTGACTGAACGTGCTTTGGGTGAAGTCTCTTACCCGTATGGCGATAAGCAGCTGCTCTTTTTTGCCCGCACGCCGGATCGGGCTGCACAAACCGAAACGTTGATTGCGATTGAGCCACCTTTTGTGTTGGAGACGGCCGTTCCCGCCCTCACCGGCTACGATTTGCAAACGCACGATTTTCACAGCGGCGAAACAATGCACCTATTTTTGTACTGGGCAGGTGGTGGCCCGGCGGAGCCGGTGGAGATTGGGGTGGTGCCAGCCGGGGGCGGCGCTCCGTTTTTGTTGGATGCTGTTGCCCCGCCCGGCGGAACCGTACCCATGCGGCAGCAGGTGGATTTGCTCGTTTCGGCTGATTTGACTTCGGGACCCTACCAAATTTATATGCAGGCGGCGGAAGGAACGGCCGTTTTCGGCCGCATCAACATCCGCCAAAAAGAAGCCAATTTCCTCACCCCCGCCGATGTGACCATCCAGAATCGGGTTGACGCGCAGTTTGAACAGGGCATTCGCCTGTTGGGCTACGATTTGGGCGAGACAACTTTTAGCCCCGGCGAAGCCATCCCGCTGACGCTTTACTGGCAAGGCGCGGGGCAAATTAGCCAGCGTTACAAAGTGTTTACCCATGTGTTGGGCGAGGTGTACAACATCAACAGCAATAACTTTTTGTGGGGGCAGCAGGATAACGAACCGGAAAACGGCCGTCGTCCCACCACCACTTGGCGCACCGATGAGATCATCCTCGACAGCTACGCCATCCCGTTGGACCCCCTGGCTCCGGCAGGCGTGTACCAAATCGAAATTGGCCTGTACGATCCCATCACCGGAGCGCGCCTGCTGCTGAGCGACGGCAGCGATCATCGTATCCTCGCGACCATTCGCGTGGAGTAGACGGAGATTGGTCCAATCTTTCGGACGTAGCCCTGAGGCAGTAGCTGTGTAAAAGATTGGACCAATCTGCTTTATTCGGCATAATTAGCCCGCACCTTTTGTAGTACCTACCTGAAAGCATACGCAAAGGCAACGTCTTGTGGACGATAGTAAACGAGCCATTGACGCCACTCAGGCGACCCTTCATACTCTCCGTAATATTGCCCACACACGGAAGGTACACGAGTTGTCGTCTTTGTCTTTGCCCGAAATTGATAAGCTCGTTGCAGCTATCGCCAAAAATACTCCTGCGGGAAATGTTCCCAGCGTCATTCTGAATGGCTTGCTGCGCCTGCCCAGCCGCATTCCTCCAGCGGCCACGGTACGGCGCGATATTCACCTGCTGTTCAAAGGGGTGGAGCAGGCGCTGATCGACAAGGCTGTCTTTGGCACCTTTTTTGCCGGGCCAGCGGCCGTTTTGTGGGCGTATCAAAATTTGCTCAAGCTGGCCGGTAAGGAGGTGGACGCCTCATTCCCCGAGGGCATCTGGCAGTTTTACGTCGATTATGCTCTGCGGGACGACACCGCCCGCCATGCCTACGAGACCCACGGCTTCGATACCACGCTGCGCCAGCACCAGATGCAGCTTTCACCCGTGGATCGAGTGACGGCATTGGCGATGACGGCCGTTTACACCCTGCACCAATATTACGCCCTGCTAGAAAATGAATGGCGCGAGCGCGTCTACACCACCATCTTGCGTGAACTGACCGCCGATTTGCCCAACCACGCCCGTTTTGCCGCCCTTTATCCGCGTTGGGAACGATTACGGCCGTACGGCCGGGGCACCGATGTGCAGCTTCAAGAAGATTACCCCACCTACCGCCGCCGCAAATTTGATGCTTTTCTCACTGAAGCGGTGTTGGAACTGCCGCCCGCTGTGCAAGAAACATGGCAAAAACGGGTGGCTGCTGCTGAAGCAAAATCGCTGCCTGCTTACCAGCAGCAGCTCAGCATCCGTGCCTACCTGGAACCCTCACTCTACGGCGAAGATCGCAAACCCATCCCGTTGGAGCAGATGCAGATCGGCATTATTCACCAGGGGCGCTACTACCTCATACCTGCCTGTGCTGACAAAAACGGCCGTCCGCTCAACGTGGCGACCATGCGCGGCTACATCACCAACCTGATGTACCACGCCGATCAGACCGCGCCGGCCAATCTGGCCGAGCTGACTCAGATGAAGCGATCGGCCTTCCCGGAATTTTTGTCGGGCACCAGCGAAGGACTGCGCCAGGAGCTGACCAGCTTACGTCTGGCCCCCATCTGGATCAATACCGATCAGCAGTCGCGCCACCAGCCGCTGGCCAATCTGCGCCAGGCGGAGCGGGCCATTGGCGACCAGCCGATGACCATCTTCGACACGGGCGAAACCTTTGTTTTCGACCTGTCGCACATCTTTTTTGATGGCATCTGGGGTGCCGCCGTCGCCGAAATTTTGACTAACGAAGCGCTGTCCTGGGCGGTTTACCTGCACAGCCTGCCGACCGTGACCGCACCACAGAATCGGCCGTATGCGCCTGCGCTCACTCTGCGGGCCACCGATCAACAGCGCATCCAGGCTGCGCCGCAGGTGGCGATGGAAGCCAGTGCCGAGACGTCGGCCATTGATCTGCCCGCCATTTTGGAGCTGCGCGAGCTGTTTAAGCAGCGCAACGATTTGCTGCGCATGACGGTGAACGATTTGCTGGTGCTGTACCGCACAGTACATGCTCTGGCGTACCGTCCCGCACCGGAACTGGTGACGCAGCTAGAAGCTTTGTTGGCAGACGGCCGTACGCAAGCCGCCGCCAAATCCGCGCTGACCGCGCTGCAAAGCCCAAGCAGCAACCCCGTCATTCTGATTCCGGTAGACGCCAGCCGTCGCAACCCGCGCGACCGCGTT
Organism: Ardenticatenaceae bacterium; assembly: GCA_020634435.1. GTDB lineage: Bacteria > Chloroflexota > Anaerolineae > Promineifilales > Promineifilaceae > Leptofilum. The sequence continues at coordinate 306,048 of JACKBS010000011.1, forward strand.
TACCCGATGACTTTTGAGGTGCCGCTGGATAATCTAGACCTGATCGGCCATCATCAGCGCACGCTGGCGGCACTGCGCAACTACGAGCGAGCCATGCGCAATCGGCAGCATCTTTACGACCAGTTTGAGAAGCTGCAAAAATCGTATCTGACGATGCTGGCCGGTTTTGGTGAGGTGCTGAATCGGGCCAAAGTGCGTGCCAGCACCGGGGAAAGCATTAGCCTGGACACGATTCGCCTGCTGGCCCATCTGCCTGTGCCGTTGCAGCGGCTGCTGGACAAAATCCCTGACCAGTTTGACGTGCTCAACGATCTCATCAAGGGGCGCGAGGTGTTTTCCAACGTCGGGCGCGTGTCGCCGGGCAGCAGCCTGACGCGCTTCATGACGGCCAAGGACGACAACGAGAAAAAAGAGCTGGCCTGGGCGGTCATTACCGACGATGAAGATATGATGCACGTCACTTTGCGCGATTTTCGGCCGCATGTGGAGATGTTAACGGCCGTTGGCCGCCATGATCTAGCCGTACGTATCATCGCTGACCAGTTGGATTCCTTTGCCACGGGCCTAAACCAGTTTGTGCGCGATCTGCACCGCATTGCTACCACGTCCTACGACAAGCGAGGTTTACTCATCAAAAGATAGGACGCAGAGATCGCTGAGAGAAGAGAGACCGGAGAGAAATTTGAGAAAAGCTCTCTTTCTCTCCGAATCTCCCCATTCTCTGCGTTCTCTGCGTCCTAATTCACGCCTATGACAAACCTGAACCAAGACCCACTCATCGGGCAGCAGCTAGATGAATACGAACTGGTCGCTCTGCTGGGGCGGGGTGGCATGGCGCGTGTGTACCGGGGGCGGGATGTGCGCCTGAAGCGGGATGTGGCCATCAAGGTAATTGATGCCATCTACCGCGCCGATGAGACGTACCGGGCGCGCTTTGAGCGCGAAGCGCAGGCGATTGCCCAGCTGGAGCATCCGCACATTGTGAGCCTGTACCGCTACGGCGAGGTGTCGGGGCTGTTTTACATGGCCATGCAGTACATTCCTGGTCAGGATTTGCGCAGCTATCTGGACGATTTGCGGGCGCGGGACGAGTGGTTGCCGGCGCTGGAAGCGGCTCGTCTCATTCGCGAGCTGTGCAGCGCACTTGATTATGCCCACAGCAAGGGGATCATTCACCGGGACGTGAAGCCATCGAACATTGTGCTGGATGAGGACGGCCGTTCCTACCTCACCGATTTTGGCCTGGCTATGCTTACCGATGGCGACACTCAGGGCGACATTTTTGGCTCGCCCCACTACGTGGCTCCCGAGCAGGCCATGTCGTCGGCGCGCGTGGTGCCGCAGAGCGATTTGTATGCGGTGGGCGTGATTCTGTACCAGATGTTCACCGGGCAACGGCCGTTTGAAGGCGCGGAACCGCTGGAAATTGCCATGAAGCAGATGAGCGAAGTGCCGCCGCCGCCGCAGGGAATCCGGCCCGATCTCAGCCCGGCGCTGTCCGCGGTTCTTCTCAAGGCGCTGGCCAAAGAGCCAGACGACCGGTACGCCAACGGCAATTTGCTGGCAACGGCCGTTGAGCAAGCCATCGCCCAACCAGATGATGTTGATTTGCAGGTACCTAGCGCGGGCAACCTTCCTGTGGCGCCCATCATGCCCCAGCGGGCCGCGCCACCGCCGCCACCTGCCGTAGCCGGTCCGCCGATTTCCAATGCGCCGCGTACCTTGCCCCCGCCACCCGCCGCCACGGTGATGGGGCAGGCGCAGCACACGGTTACGCCCACGCCGAAGCCGGAGAAAGTAAAGACGAATAACGGCCGTTCCTGCCTCTTCTTTTTGCTGTTTATTTTGTTGGTGGTCGGTTTGGCCGGAGCATCGGTCTGGTTTTTTGTGTGGGAAAGGCATTCAGCCGATGATTTGGCGTACTTGGCCCAAAACGGCAGCCTGCCGCCGACGGCGACCGCCACAGCCCGGCCCACCGAAACGCCAACGATGCTGCCAACCGCGACGGAAACGGCCGTTCCTTTAGCAACAATGGTGGCCGTGGTGGAAACGGCCGTGCCAACCGCCACGCCAACTAACATACCCTTACCCAGCCCGACAGCTTCCCCAACCCACACACCCACGCCGCTGCCCACCGCCACTGCAACGAGCATCCCCACGCCTACGCCGCTCATCGTGCTGACGCGTGAGCAGGACGACATGCCCCAGGTGTTAATTCCGGCCACCTCCTTTATGATGGGGGCTGCCGACGCTGATGAACTGGCTGGGCTCGATGAACGGTCGCGGCACGAAGTAACGGTTGATGCCTTTGCCATTGACTTGTACGAGGTGAGCGTGGCCCAGTATGCCGCCTTCCTCAACACGCTGGGCGAATACGTCAATGCCTGCAACGGGTTCACCTGCCTCTCAACCAATTTTGAAACCACGCAAAGCTATCTTACCGACAACACAATTGAATACGTGCCGGTGGCCGGATTTGGGGATTTTCCCATCAACAACGTTAGCTGGCACGGGGCCAATGCGTACTGCCAATGGGTGGGTGGGCGACTGCCGACTGAGGCGGAGTGGGAATTGGCGGCTGGGGGCGGCGACGGCCGTTTCTACCCCTGGGGCAATGAGTTAGCAATTGATGAAGATGGCACCATTCCGGCCGTTTTTGCCGGGACCTTTAGTAATTTGCAGCCGGTCAACAGCTTGCCCGAAGGCGTTAGCCCGTTTGGCCTTTACCACATGGCGGGCAACGTCTGGGAATGGGTGGCCGATGGCTACGACCCCATCTACTACGATCGCAGCCCGGTGGAAAACCCCACTGGCCCGGAGGTCAATGTGACCGATGATCGGGTGCTGCGTGGCGGCGGCTACGACAGCCCGGCCGAAGATTTGCGCATCACCAACCGCGCCAGTGAGCGCGCCCCCGAATTTCGCCTGGTACCCGACGTGGGCTTCCGTTGCGTCACGACTCCTTAAACTTTTCCCATATTCTCGATCCCATTCTGTACTCTGCTGCGCAAAACGATGAAATAAACACGTTGTTTCGTGCTGCATTTTCATAGCGTAGAAGGCGAAGCAATTGGCTCCCGCAAAGATGCTCAGGTGTAAAGCAAATGGCGTTTTTGTGACTTTGCCCGTAAACGGGCAATGCATCGATCATCTTCAGGGAAATTGTTTGGTTCGGAAAATACACTTCGCTACAATACGGCTTACCAGTTTGTGAATTTGGAGGAACTACGGCATGCCCCCTAGCGAAGAAGCTAATGTAGATTTCTGTTATCGCCATCCAGACCGGGAAACATCGTTGCGGTGTGCCCGCTGTAACAAGGCCATTTGTGTGAAGTGTGCCCGGCATACAACCGTTGGTTATCGCTGCCCCGATTGTCTCTATGAATTGAGCAGCCGCCATTATCCCAGTGGTGTGTATGTTGACCCGCTTAGCGTCCCCCAAGCCAAACCTGTCATTACCTATGTGCTGCTGGCGCTAATCGTGATTGTTTTTGCAGCACAGGAACTACTCGGTGGTTCCATGGATGATGGGGTGCTGCTGAAATTAGGCTCTACCTCTGGTGAACTCATCATGCAGGGCGAAATTTGGCGTCTGTTTATGGCCATGTTTCTGCACATTGGCATTGTTCACCTATTTTTCAATGCTTTTGCCCTGTACAGTGTTGGGCGAAACGTAGAGAGTTATTTTGGATACGGCCGTTTCCTTCTCATCTACCTGGCCTCAGGTTTGTTTGGCAATATTGTGAGCTTTGCTTTACGTGGCCCGTACGAGTTTTCGGCAGGTGCTTCTGGGGCCATCTTTGGCTTGATTGGGGCGGAGCTGGGTATGCTGTTGTTCCATCGTCGCCAGCTTGGCACCTATGGCCAAGAACAGCGCAAGAACATTTGGCGTATTGTCCTTATTAACTTGGTGATTGGCCTGTCCGTTTTTGCCATCAACAACGCGGCGCACATTGGCGGTTTTATCGCCGGGCTGGCATTGGGATTTCTTGTCGCGCCTCGCTATTTGCCTGTCTTGACCAGCACCGGGGAGAACCGTTACGAAGACCAGGCTTCCCTGAAAAAACTGTGGGCTATACCCTTAATCACGACGCTGCTTTTGGCGGGCGGAATTTGGGGCTCCATTTACCTTTGGCAAAACTACGAAATGAAAATGCAAGAAATCACCATGCGTATTCAATATTTGCCTTTCTCTCTTCCAACACTTTTTGCCGGAGACCCGCTTGAATACTACGGGGATGAATTTGACGCGCCTGAGACTGTGAAGCTTGGCGATATTTTTGAATGCTATCTGGGCACATACGATGCGTATGAAGTCGATGAATTTGCAGATGTTTCTTATTGCTCAGGCTACCTGGACGTCAGCAATAATGAATCCACGCATGAGATTGACCTGACTACTATTAGCGACCACCAACAATTTTCGGTCGGTTTTTCGGCCTACACCTATGGCGGGAGTTTAGAGATAGAAATAGAGACGGCGACTGGAGAGACTTTCCTGATGCGGACGAATGAGACAGTTTCGCCTGATGCATCAACTTATCTGGGCGTTATTCCTGGACAAATCTCAATCACTACTCGGATAACCGAAGGACAACCTGAGATGATTAGTTACTCAATTTCTTTTGAGTCGGCGGATTAGGGTCTTCTTCTATTCGAGTCCTAAATTTCGAGCAATATTTTGTTTGATCCATTGGTAACCACTGCCTCTTGATTAATGTGGGTTTAAGTTCAAGCCATTTCCCCAAATTGAATCTGGTAGATGGCAGCGCCAAAAGCGACGGCGACATTGAGCGAGTTTTTGACGCCGCTCATGGGCAGGGCCAAGGTGCAGTCGGCCAGCTGCTGGATGGCAGGGTCTACCCCTACTTTTTCATTGCCGATAACGAGCAGAATGGGTTGGTTGGCTGTGGCAGGCAGAGTGGTGGTAAAGAGATTTACGGCCGTTTCTCCCTCCTCCAATACCCAAATCAGATAGCCTGCCGACTTGAGCTGCCTCACGGCCTGGACGCCGTTGCGATGCTGCGTCCAGGGCAGGGCGCTTTCCGCGCCGAGGGCTGTTTTGGCCAGTTTGGGGTGCGTGGGTGGGGCGGTGATGCCGCCCAAATGAAGGTGCGTGATGCCCGCGCCATCGGCCGTGCGCATGATGGCCCCCACGTTGTACAGGCTGCGAATGTTGTCTAGCAGCAGCTCCAGCTGGGTGAAGCGCGGTGTGGTTTGTAACGATGGTGCGCTGCCTGCTTGCGGCGTGGCGACCAACACCGTGCTTGTTCCGCAATGGGGGCAGCGTGATCCTGCCGGATCGCCCGCCGCTACCGGAAAGCGAAACTGGCATCTCTCAGCTTCACACTGCCGAATTTCATACAGCTGCATTAGCGTTTACTCTTGTTGGACAATGTAGATTTCAGGCACCACTTTCGCCGAGGAATGAATTCCTCAGCTAAAACGAGAAGTACGCTAAAGCACACTGGAAGCAGTGAAGCGGCAATAGTCTGCTTGAGCAGACTTCTCTTCTCAGGCACCGAATTCATTCGGTGGCTTCCTCATGCGCCCCAACAATTTTGCTGCGCCGCTCCAGGAAGAGGACATCCCGCCAACGGCCGTATTGCTGCCCCAATTTCTCTCGTCTGCCCACCACGCGAAAGCCCAACTTCTCATGCAGCGTCACGCTGGCCACGTTTTCTGGGAAGATGCCCGCCTGGAGCGTCCAAAATCCGGTCGCTTCCGCGCTGTCGATCAGCGTTTGCAGCAGCTGCTTGCCGATGCCATGACCCCAGGCGGTGGGCGAAACGTAGACGCTCACTTCGGCCACGCCCGCATACACGCAGCGGTTGGAAACGGCCGAAAGTGCCGCCCAACCCACCACTTCGCCTGCCTCAGACCGGGCTACAAACCGGCTGTGCGGCAGTCGAGCCGCGTTCCACGTATCCCAGTTTGGCACCTCAGTTTCAAAGGTGGCTTCGCCAGTAGCAATCCCATCGGCATAAATTTGGGCAACGGCCGTCCAATCTGCCGCTTGCATGGGGTGAATGGTGATTGGCATGTAGAGCATCCTCCTTGAGGAAGTAATTGAGTAATTAGGTAATTTGCACTGTAATTACTCAATTACCTAATTACCCAATGACATTTACACAACCGGCGTATTCCGCCGGAACAAAAGCCTTGGTGCGATAATTCCCCCGGCCAGCGCGGCCAGAATGAGGCCCGTTTTGACGGCATTCAGGCTCGCTTCAACCAGTACCGGCGTGCTGCCAAATACGCCCATGTTGGTGATTTCCAAAATGCCCAGCATGGTGCGAAAGGCAAAGGTGCCCGGCACCATGGGAATGACTGCCGGAACGGTAAAAATAGCCGTGGGTGATTCGTAGCGGCGGGCCAGGTAATCACCCATGAAGCCGATGGTTGTGGCCGCTAGTAAGGTGGCTGGTTCGATGGGCAGCCCAAGGTGCATCACCCAGGTGCGCAGGGCATGGCCCGTAGCCGCCGCTACCGTGCAGCCCAGCAGCGCCCGGCGTGGCACGTTGAACAGAATGGCAAAGCCGATGGCGGCAATCGCCGACCAGAAAGCATCGCCCAGCAGGGTCACCAGGAATGAACTCACAGGGACACCCCCGTCAGGCTGAGGGCGAGTAGCAGGCCGAGGGCAATGGCCAGCGAGATGAGCAGCCCGGTTACGCCGCGGGTAATGCCGGTAACCAGATGGCCGCGAATCAGGTCCTGCGCGGCGTTGATGAGCGGCACGCCGGGAACCAGCAGCAAAACGGCCGCTGCCAGGGCCGTCTCTGGTTGGTCACTCAGGTGAAGCAGCCCGGCGGTGCTGGCCAGACAGCCCGCCACAAAAGCGCAGGCTACGACCACCAGCAGCGGGTTAAAGTGGCGATGGTTTAGCTCCTGTCGCAAAAACATGGACACGCTTGACGCGCCAAAGGTGATGCCAAAAATAATCCAGTCGCCGCCAAACAGGCGGCTGAAGGCAGCACAGGCTAATCCCACCATGACCACGACCAGCCAGCGGTTGTAGCTGCGCGGCATCTGGTCGATATGCTCCAGCTCTGTGCGCGCCTGGAAGCGGTCTAGCTCGCCATTGATGATGCGGCGGCTCAAATCGTTGAGGGCGGTGACCTTGCCCAAATCGACGCCCAGCGACACGACGCGGCGCAGTTTGGTGCGGAATTCAGAGCCGCTGGAGGCGGTAATGGTGATGACGTTGGGCGAGACGAGGATATCAGCCAATCGCAGCCGAGGCCAGTGCCAATTTTGTGCACCGATTCTTCGACGCGCTGGCTGGTGGCACCATGTTGCAGCAGCATTTGCCCGGCCCACAGGCTCAGGTCGATGATGTCGCGCAGTTCGTGGTAGGCAAGCGGCCGTTTATGGCTGACGTCGTGTTCGGGATGAATGCCCGGCGGGTGTGCATGTTCCATGCCCGTACTATAGCGCGTTCATTTCTGGCTGGCGACTGGGTTTTTGGTAATCGGTAAACGGTAAACGGTAATCGGTGAGCGGTAATCGGTGAGAGAATATACCGATAACCGATTACCGATCACGGATTACCGTTTACGGCTTATAGAAGAACGCCCCCGGAAAATCCTCCGCCACTTCCTTCTTCTTGCCGCTCCATTCGTGGATGTTGATGCGGTAAACGGCCGTTCGCTTCATCTCTTCTGGGGTAATGCCGCGATAATCCTGGTCTGGTTTGAGGTGCGGGGCGTATTTGTCCAGCAGCAGTTGCAGGCCGTGTTTGGCTTCGACGGATCTTCGACGGTAACGGCCGTTCCGAACACGGTCACGCCACTGTACTCCACGCTGAATTCCAACGCTTCTTTGGCGGGCAGCAGGCGGCCCATCTCAAAAATGGTGAAGCAAATTTTGGTTTCGCTGGCCAGGTTGGCGGGGGTGCGACCGACGCGGGCGGTGTGCATGTAAATGGCGTGGGCCGCTTCGTCGTAGACGTACAGATTGCTGTTGAGGAACGGCTGGTCGCCCTGGTTGAAGGCCAGCACGCCTACCGGAGCGCGGTGCAGCAGGGTGCGAATCCACGCCTCGTCGGTGACGGCGCGGTCGGCACGGCGGACTTCGGTGTTGGCTAGTTGGGTATACTCTTTCATCTTCGCTCCATTTTAGGTGCGACGCACTTTTGAAGTGCGTCGCACCTGGGTTTTATATGGTTAATTCGCCGCGCATGACGGTAACGGCCGTTCCGCCCACTTTCACGGTTTTAATGTCATCTGGCGGGCCGACAACTTCCACCTGGGCCTGGCCGGGACGATTCATCCAATGGCCCTGCTCGGCAGTGAAAGTAGGTTTAGACAGCAGCTTGTGATGCCACAAGTAGGCGGCCATGCCGCCCGTGGCCGAGCCGGTGAACGGGTCTTCCATCGTGTCCGGCGGCACGCCGAAGTGGCGGGCAAACGTATCGCCCTGGTCGGTCGCTCCTTGCAGGCAAAACAGATGTGGGCTGAAAAAGCCAGCGCACTGGCGAAAGGCGGGGTAGGTGGCGGTGTTGAGGCGGGCGCGGCGCAGCGCCTCCAAATCGCGCACAGGTACCATGAGCTGGGGCGTGCCGGTGCTGACGATTTGTGGCGTGGCGTCGGGCAGGCAGTCAGCGGCAGTCAGGCCAAAGTGGGGCATCACTTCATCGGGCGTGAGGGTGGCCAGGAATTGGGGCTTCTTTTGGTTCATGACGACGCGTACGGCCGTTTCTGTTTTGTACAGCTCAATCGGAATTGGCCCCACTTGTAGTTCGAGCGAAATTTTCGTGTAATCACCTTGAAGCGCAATGTCGCCGCGTTCGACAAGGGCATGGATGGTGGCGATGGTGGGATGGCCCGCCAGCGGAATTTCTTCGGCGGGGGTGAAGTAGCGCGCCCGCACATCGGCAATTTCCGATTTGAGCACAAAGGCGGTTTCAGACAGGTTCATCTCTTTGGCGATCGCCAGCATTTGCTCGGCGGTCAGGTCGTCGGCTTCAAAAATGATGGCGCACGGGTTCCCGGCTAACGGCCGTTCCGTAAACGCATCCACTTGCATAAAAGGGTAAGTTCTCATTTTTTCCTTTTTGGCCACAGAGTGCACAGAGATTTAAGAGAAAGATTACTTTCTCTTTACCTCTGTGCCCTCTGCGCAAGTTTATATCCTCACCAGCTTCACCACATCCCCAATGCGAATCATGCCGGGGCGTTCGGTGCTGCTGTGTACACCCGCACAATTGTCGCGCGCCTGGGCAACCGTTTTGAGTACGGCCGTTTCTTTCTCGCTAGTTTCGGGATCGATGTTGATCATGACGCAGCGTTGGATGCGGCGATTGAGCCGGATGCGCAGGCCGTCTGCTTCGCTGCCAAAGACGAGGCTGCTGTCTAGCCAGCGTTCTTCAACAAAGGGCTGGTCGTCAAAGGGATCAATGATGATGTTTTGGCGGAAGCGGAGGGGCGTAACGGCCGTAGCAATGGTGTCGCTCAGAGCCGCAGCTGTGGCGTTGCTCATCACTGAAATGACCTGGCTGTCAAACGCGCCGCGCCCAATTTTGATGAGATTGACGGGCTTCCCGTAAGCGTTCGCCAGTTCCTGGTTGAGTTCGGTCGAGTCGATGGGGAGAATACGGCCGTCTGGCAATTCCACTTCCACCGGCGAATTTTCTATATCGCCGGGATCAGTATAGCGGGGCGTAAACTGTAAAATTTGCGGGATTTCGCGCCCGGTTAGCCAGGGGAATCCGGAGCGATTTTCCGAGCGCACAAAGGCATAACGGCGATCGCCCTGAAACCCATGCCAGTAACCAAACGCTTCCGTCATCGCTTCCCCGCGCATCGACTTCACCGGAAAGCGATACAATTCTTTTACCACACCAACTTCTATAAATTCTTCAATCATCTTCACCTCAAAAGTGTGCAAGTGCTCAGGTAAACCTGAAAACTTGAGCACCTGAAAACTTCTCATCCCAAAATCCACAACAACACCATCCCAACCGCTAGCGTCCACAAAATATTTTTTGTGCGCCAGGCCACCAGAATGGCAACCAGGCCAGCCAACAGCCGGGCGTTGCCCAGCGATAGGTCTAGCTCGCCGCCAGGCATAAATAGTTCCGGCAAAATGATAGCGGAAAGAACGGCCGCAGGCACAAAACGGAGTGCTTGCCGCCAACCGGCGCTAATTGTGGCCCGCTCCAGCAGCCAGATGGGCGCCAGCCGAATGGCGTACGTGATGAGCCCCATGCCTATAATTGCGATCCAAAGGTTCATGTTTGTTTCCTTAAAACTTCACAAAAAAATCAGCGAAATCTGCGGATGATCATTTTTTACGATTCTCCAGCCAGACGCCGACGCCGATGCCGGTAAGTGTGGCCAGCATGAGGCCAAGTTTGTACGGCAGGTTGAATGTCAGCACAGCGACCAGCCCTGCCGTCAGTGCCGCCATCGTGTTGGGCCGGTCTTTCAGGCTGGGCACCACGATGCCGATGAAGGTGAGCGCCAGGGTGAAATCGAGCCCCCATTCCGGCGGCACTTGGGTGCCCAGCAGGATGCCAACGGCCGTACTCACCTGCCACACACCCCACAGCGTAAAGCCCGCGCCGAGCCAGAAATAATGCTTGTTGACCAGCGGAATTTGTTTGTTGCCGTAATGAACGGCCGTTGCCGCATACGCCTCATCGGTGAGCAGATAAGCCAGCAGCCAGCGCCATTTGCGCGACAGATGCTGCACATCCGGGCCGAGGGCGGTGCTATACAGCACGTGGCGCAAATTCACGATGAAGGTGGTGAGCCACAAATGGGCAGCGGCGTACCCACGCCAATGAGCTGCGCCCCCAAAAATTGGGCCGATCCGGCAAACACAATCGAAGACATCGCCTGGGCTTGCAGCGGTGTTAACCCAGCTGACAAGCCCAGCACGCCGTAGATCATACCAAACGGAATCACGCCGATGGTGATGGGGATTTCGGCTTTGATGCCTTGCCAGAGGGCGGTTTTGGGGTGTGAAATGGTTCTTGCTTTAGTTGACATAATTTTGTAGAGAGATTGGAGACTAGAGATTGAATGAGCCTCTAATCTCCAATTTCCACCAACGCTTGCCAACAAATTTCCACATCCCGCTGCTCGGTTTGCCAGTTGGAAAAGGCGGCGCGAATGGCGGGTTGGCCCTGATACACGGTTTGCGTCAGGTAAACGCGGCCATCGTCACGTACTTTGGCCAAAAACGCCTGAATATCCTTTAGGCTGTTGGCTTTAGCCACAGCAAAACAGACGCAGTTAAGCCGCACCGGGAACAGCAGTTCAAACTGGTCCGATTGGGCAATTTGCTCGCCCAGCCAACGCGCCTGGGCACAGTTGCGCTCGACGATGTCCTGATAGCCGGAACGGCCGTATGCCAACAAGCTCATCCAGGCGGGCAGGGCGCGAAAACGGCGCGAATTTTGCGGTGTCCAATGAACCAGGCTGGGATGTTCGCCCATGTCGCCCAGATAAACGGCCGCATTTTGGAACACGGCCAGCTGCAACTCGGGATGGCGGCTAAAGGTCATTGCCGAGTCATACGGCACGTTGAGCCATTTGTGGGCGTCGATGGTGATCGAATCGGCGGCGGTTTGCCCGGCCAGCAGATGGGCAAATTGGGGTGAGCAGGCGGCAAAACCGCCAAATGCTGCGTCCAAATGCAGCCAAAAATTGTGCTTTTGCTTTAATTCGGCAATCGCTTGCAAATCGTCAAAATCCACGGTATTGACGGTGCCGCCGCTGGCGATGACCACGGCGGGTTGGTCCAGCGTGGCCAAAATTTCGGCCAGGGCAGCCACATCCATCGCTTCCCGGTTGGGCAAGGTGGGCACAGGGGTGATAGCCTGGCGGCCCAAGCCCAGCATGGCCAGCGCCTTTTGGCTGCTGGCATGGGGCGGCGGCGAGGATGGGAAACGGCCGTATCGCCCACAAACCATCTTCGGCCACATTGATGCCTTGCTGCTGCCCAATCCACTGCCGCGCCTGGGCCAGACCCACAAGATTGCTCATCGTGGCCCCGCTAACGAAGGTGCCTGCAAACTCATCCGGCAGGCCAAACAGCTGGCGCAGCCAATGGATTGCTTCCTGCTCAACGTGCGGCGCAATGGAGTCCTCATCGGCGGTGGGGTTTTGGTCGTAGGTGGAAGCTAGCCAGTCGCCAAGCAGGGCGGCGGGGGTGCTGCCTCCGGTGACAAAGCCCAAGTAGCGCGGCCCGGCGCTGCCAGAAAGTCCAGCTTCAAACCGTTCGCGGAACTGATGCAACGCGATTGCTGCGCCGAGGCCCGTTTCTGGCAAGTCGGGGTGCGTGGGTGTGGTTTGGGGGAAAACGGCCGCTTTCCGGTCTGGCAGCGTGGCTAAAAATTCATTGGCGGCATGAACGGCCGTTTGCAACAGCTCACCTGATTTTGTTGATCTTGCTTCAACTGCTCATTCATTCTTTCAAAACCCTCTAAGCGCTCTGTGCCCTCTGTGGCTAAAAAATTCCCAAAGCGCGGTTAACGGCCGCTTCCGCATGAATCGCGGTTGTGTCGAACAGGGGCACGGCGGTGTGCTGCTGCTGGACGAGCATCACAATTTCGGTGCAGCCTTCGATGATGCCCTCGGCTCCCTGCGCGTGCAGGTCGTCGATGATGCGCAGGAATTCCTGGCGAGGCATCTTCCACCTGGCCCAGGCATAATTCGTTGTAAATGACGCCGTGCACGATGGCTCGGTCAGCGGCGGAGGGCACGATCACTTCCAGGCCGTGCTGTTCCAATCGTCCCCGGTAAAAATCTTGCTCCATCGTGAAGTTGGTGCCCAGAAGGCCAACTTTTTTGAGACCCTTTTGTTGGATGCGAACGGCCGTTGCGTCTGCCAGATGCAAAATCGGAATGTGGATTGCCTCCTCAATTTGTGGAGCCACTTTGTGCATCGTGTTGGTGCAAATGAGCAGAAAATCGGCCCCGGCGGCTTCGATTTGTTGGGCGGCTTGGGCCAGGGCTGCGCCTGCCTCATCCCAGCGACCTTCGTGCTGCAACGTCTCAATTTCCTGAAAATCGACGCTGACCAGCACAATTTTTGCCGAATGCAGCCCGCCTAATTTTTCTTTTACCAGTTCGTTGATCCAGCGGTAGTACAGTTCGGTGCTTTCCCAACTCATGCCGCCAAGTAAGCCAATGGTTTGCATTTCAAATTCTCCAAAATGGGACGCGGATAAACGCAGATTTTCTTTTTCTCTGCGTCTTTGCGCCTTTGCGTTAATTTTTTTGTTTAAACATAGGGCAGCCAATCGCCGCTGGTGGGGCTGCTGGTGAGCTGCTGTTGGATGAGGGCACTGAGCAGCTTGACGCCTGCTTCGATGCCTTCGGCGCTGAGGTTGCCGAAGCAAAGGCGCAGATAATCACGGCCATCGTCATCCAGCATGTACGCTTCGCCGGGGGTGAAGGCGAAGCCGTTTTCCAGCGCTTGCCGGTAAAGCAGACCCGGCGGCAGGCGGCGCGGCAGCGTGACCCAGCAGCTAAAGCCACCTTGCGGCTCGCTCCAGCGAACGGCCGTTGGCATCCATCTGGCTAAACTATTCAGCAGCGCATCCCGCCGTTCCCGGTAGATGGGTACGACTCGCCGCAAATGTTTTTTCAGGCCGCCGTCTTGCAAAAAGTGGGCCAGGGCGCGTTGGATGAGGCTGGTGCCGCACAAATCGGTGGCGCGGCGCAGGGTGAGGAGCTGGCTGCGCCAGGCGGGCGGCATGAGCAAATAGCCTACACGCAGTCCCGGCATCAGCATTTTGGAAAAGCTGCTGACGTACAAAACACGATCGTCCGGGTCTTGCTGTTTGAAGGAGCGGGGCGGTGGGCCATCGAACCCCAGCTTGCCGTAAATATCGTCCTCGATGATGAGGAAGTTGTAGCGCTGCGCCAGCTGCAAGATAGCTTGCCGCTTGGCCGGGCTGAGGCAGTAGCCGGTGGGATTGTGGTAATTGGCCACGGTGTAGTAGCAGCGCGGGCGCTGTTCGATGATGCGCTGTTCGAGCTGGGCCAGATCGGGGCCATCGGGCAGCATTTCGACGTGCAACGGCCGTAATCCCTGCGCTTTCAAAATGTTGAGCACCGCCAAAAATGTGGGCTGCTCGACCAATATGCCATCGCCCGGTTGGGCAACGGCCGTTAACGCCAACGAGATGGATTGCATCGCCCCGGTGGTGATCAAAATGTCGTCCGGGGAGCTGGGAATGCCATCTTCCCGCAGCATCTTGCAGATTTCCACCCGCAGCGGCGTGTCGCCCTGGATGGGGCCATAGCTCAGCAGTTGATTGGCTTCGGGCCGTAGTTGGTCCATGTGGCTCCAAAAGGCATCCAGGGGAAAGAGGGTTGGGTCGGCGTGGGCCATGGCCATCGAGCGCACGCCAATGACCTGGTTGATGGCCAGCATGTCGTTGATGGCGCTGTCCGGCGTGAGGTATTGGCCGACGGTGGGTTCCAGACTCATTTGCTGAACGGCCGTACTCACAAACGTGCCCCGCCCCACCGTGGCTTCAATCCAGCCGTCGGCTTGCAGCTCGGCGTAGGCGTTTTGCACCGTCAGGCGCGTTACCCCCAATGAGCGGGCCAACCCCCGTACGGTGGGCAGGCGGCTGTTGGCTGGTAAACGGCCGTTGCTGATTTGGGTGCGAATCTGCTCCGCAATCTGGCGGTAGAGGGGCGGTTTGCTGTTGCGGTTAACGGTTAGGTCTAGCATTTTTGGGTTCATGTAATTTAGTAATTGGTAATTAGGTAATCAAATTACTCAATTACTAATTACCAATTACTTGATTACGCGGCTACCATCATCCGCTTAATCGCCTGGGCCAGCCGGGTCATGCCCACTTCAATTTTTTCAGCGGACGTGTTAGAGAAGTTCAGGCGGAGCGTGTTGTTGCCGGTGCCATCCACGTGGAACGGGGCACCGGGCACAAAAACGACATTTTCTTGAGCGGCCGTTTCAAACAAATCCATCGCTGAGAGCTGCGGCGGCAGGGTGACCCACAGGAACATGCCGCCCTCGGGCAATGTGAACGTGACCTCCGACGGGAAACATTCTTCAATCATGGCCACCATGATTTCGCGCTGGGCCTTGTAGGCGGCGCGAATGGTGGCGATGTGGGCATCCAGATCGTTGTCTTGCAGGTAGCGGTGAATGATGAGCTGGGAGACGTAGTTGGAGTGCAAATCAGTGCCCTGTTTGGCGATGATGAGCTTGTCCATCAGCGGCGCGGCGGCGCAAATCCAGCCCATGCGGAAGCCAGGAGCCACAATTTTGGAGAATGACCCCAGCAAAAAGGCACGCTCCCGGTTGAAGCTGGCAATGGTTGGCAAATCTTCGCCCAAAAAGCGCAGCTCGCGGTATGGATCGTCTTCGATGAGGAAGATTTGGTTGTCGGCCAGGATTTGGCTGACGGCCTGGCGCGTTTCCCGCGAGTAGGTGATGCCGCTGGGATTTTGGAAATTGGGCAGGGCATAAAACAGTTTGCTTTGCGGATGGGCGGCGGCTTGGGTGAGAACGGCCGTATCCACCCCATCTTCGCGCAGCGGCACCGGCACAAATTCCGGCTCGTACATCGTGAAGGCTTGAATGCCGCCCAAGTAGCTGGGCGATTCCACCAGCACATGGTCCCCCGGATCGAGGAGAATTTTGGCCACCAAATCCAGACCTTGCTGTGACCCATTGGTGATCAAAATTTCGTCGGGGTCAACGGCCATGCCGGTGCGCTCGGCGTACCGTTGGGCAATGAAGGCGCGCAGCGGTTCGTGGCCCAGCGTGGGCGCATATTGCAGCGCCAGCTTGCCCTGCTCGGCAAACACGCGGTCGGCGGCGGTGCGCAGCGGCTCGATGGGGAAGTAGTTGGGGTTCGGCAACCCGCCCGCAAAAGAAATGACGTTCGGATTTTGGGTCACCTTCAAAATTTCGCGAATAAATGATTTTTTAGTGCGCGACATGCGCTGCGCAAATTGGCCTTTCATAGTTGCCTCCAATCGGGTAGGGTGGTCCAACTTTACAGAGACAATCCTGTTTTGCAAAGAGACAATATGAGCCAATGTGCGGAGACAATCGAAAATTGTCCTGCAATTAGTTTGTGGTTTAGGTGTGGGGAGATACGGCCGTAAAAAAACGCGGCGTTACTTACCGTCTAGCGCTTCGCGCACTTTGTTGGCCAACAGGGTGCTGGAAAATGGTTTGGGTAGAAAAGCAACCTGAGCCGTGAGAATGCCGTGCCGCACAACGGCATCGTCCATGTAGCCAGACATGAACAGCACTTTCAGACCTGGCCATTGCTCTTCCAGTTTTTCGGCCAGCTCGCGCCCGCTCATTTTGGGCATCACCACGTCAGTCAGGAGCAAATCGACCGGCCGTTGCCGGGTAGCCACCAGCCTGAGGGCGTCCAGGCCGTCTGTGGCGGTCAGGATGGTGTAGCCGCGTTCTTCCAGGGTGGTGCAAACGAGGTCGCGTACGGCCGTTTCATCTTCTACTACCAAAATGGTCTCGGTGCCGAAATGATCTTTGGCTTCAGCCGGTTCTGGGCTCACTTCTGGCATCGTGTCTTCGCTGGCGGGGAGGTAAACCTTGAAGGTGCTGCCGTTGTTCGGTTCGCTGTAGACAAAAATGCTACCGCCGCTTTGCTGCACCACGCCGTGCACCGTGGCTAGCCCCAGACCGGTGCCGGTGCCTGCCTCCTTGGTGGTGAAAAATGGCTCAAAAATGCGCTGTTTTGTCGCTTCATCCATCCCGTGGCCAGTGTCGGAAATGGCCAGCATGACGCATGGCCCGGTGGGTGTTTTGAGCTGTGACGTGAGGAAGCTCTCGTCTAGCAACACATTGCGCGTCTCGACGGTGAGCAGTCCGCCGGTGGGCATGGCATCGCGGGCGTTAACGACCAGGTTCATGATCACCTGCTCAATCTGGCCTGGGTCTGCCATGATATTCCACAGGTCGGGCTGCAAGGACACGGAAAGATCAATATCTTCACCAATGAGGCGGCCCAGCATTTTTTGCAGATGCATGATGAGTTCGTTTAGGCTGATAACGGCCGTATTCATAATTTGTTTGCGGCTGAAAGCGAGCAACTGCCGGGTTAATTCGCTGGCGCGTTCGCTGGCCCGCTGAATTTGAGCCAACTTCGGCAGGAGTGGATCGCCTGGTCGCATTTGTGCCGCCATCAGGTCGGAATACATCTGGATAACGGTCAGCAGATTGTTGAAATCATGGGCCACGCCGCCCGCCAAACGACCGATGCTGTCCATTTTCTGCATCTGGCGCAGGTTTGTTTCGAGCTGAATTTGCTCTTTTTCAGCTTCCTTGCGCTCGGTAATATCTTGGACAAAGCCATGCCACAACATTGAGCCGTCGGCTTGCTTTTGTGGCATTGAATGGCCTCCTATCCACCGCTCCCCTTTTTGCGGGTGCCGGTATCGGTATTCGGCGCGCCACGGCTTCATCATCTCAGCCGACTCGACAATTGTTTGGTTAACGTATGCCAGATCATCGGGGTGGACGTTGGCTAATAGCCCTGAAGCATCTTCTGCCAATGCCTCGGCTGAGAGGCCAAAGACGTCTTCCAGGGAAGGGCCGGTGTATGGCATAGTTACGTGGCCTTCCAAATCCATTTTGAAGGAGCAAATCATGCCGGGCACGGTCGCGGCCACCTGAGCCAGCTGGTTTTGCAAAGAGACCTGTTCTAGCAGCGCTTGCTCCGCCTTCTTGCTTTCGGTGATATCTTGGAAAATGCCCCGGACTTCAACTACCTTGCCATCTTTCCAGATGGGCACAGCCATGGTGCGAATCCATTTGTGCCGACCTTTGGCACTGACTAGCGGCAGCTCTAAATCATAGGGCGTTCCGTGGTGGATGGCAGCCTCGATGGCTTGCTCTATTTGTTGGCGTGCTTCTGGAGGGTAAAAGCTCAGGCCAAGAGAAACCGTGGCCGCGTCATTGGGGTCAAGTTCGTGGATGTGGGCTATTTCTGGGGTCCAGGTGCCTTCGCCCGTAGCCGTATCGAACTGCCAGCCACCCACCTTGGCCATCTCGCCCGTTAGTTGCAGCAGTTCGTCTTTGAGCTGGCTGTTTCGTTCGGCTTTTTTTCTGGCGGTAATGTCCAGGACAAAAGCAATCAGGGCGTCGTCGTTGAGCTTGGCAGCTTCAACCGTGGCCCAAAGCATTGAGCCATCTTTGGGGAGGAGGCAATATTCACCGCTGGCATGACCCTCGCGCAGGACGCTTTGAAAGTGCGCCAGCCCCGTGCTCAAATAATCTGGATGGACAATATCGGAAATGGTGAGTTGCAAAAGCTCCGCCTCGGAATAACCGAGCATTTTAACGGCCGCCTGGTTGGTTTCCAGATAACGGCCGTTTTTATCCACCACAAAAATGCCCACTGGGGCATGTTCAATGTACGAGCGGAACTTTGCCACGCTGGTTTTTAGCTCATTGTCATAGTGGGCGCGGCGTAGGGCAATGGCACAAACTCGGCTCAGCATCACACGCACTTCCTGGGTGAGTGGTTCCGCATCGCGCCTCATGGCAATGACCACGGTGCCAAGCAGGTCATTGTTTTCAATGAGGGCCAGCCCGTGCAGCTTGTCTACCCTGAAGGTGCGGTGAAACAAGGCAGACACGGGTTTAGGAATTTCGCCAAAAGTGACCTCATGCAGGGTGCCGACGGCCGCAACCAATTCGTTAAACATCCGTTGATGCATCTCATCGCTAACGGGCAGGCGCATCCCAATCAACGAGCGGCCAATGATTTTGTTGATGCGTGACAAGATTTTGCGTTCGGCGGCCGGGAGGGCCACGTGTTCCACCAGGAGCTCGCGAGTTTCGGGCAGGTAAGATGAAACGGTCACAGCAAAAACGCCCGGAATATCCTGGATGATGGTGGCAATTTGTTGAATCGGCTTGGGCGCAACAAGCAGCCCGTTGAGTCTGATGGCCAGGTCGTTGATCGTTTGGACTGTTTCTGTGAGCTCCACAATTTTTTGTTTGGCTTCGGTTTGCTCGCTGGGGTGGTGGAGGATGAGCAGGAAACGGCCGTTTACCAAAGGACGGGTTTCAATGGTGACAGGGTGCAAACGGCCGTCTTGCTGCCGCAACGTGTAATTCTGGAATTGGATATTCGGTGTGGGTGCGGTTTCAGGGAATAAGTCAAACAATGAGAGCTGCAAGAGGCTGGTTTTGCCGTAGCCAGTATGCTGGCAGCTGGCAGCATTCGCTTTCAGGATGGCGCCCGCTGGGGACACGATGAACATGCCTTCGGTGGCTTTATCAAACAAAGCCTGGAGAAGACCTTCATCATTCGTTTGAGGCAGGTTGTTCATGAATTTAACATCCTGAATACGTGTTTATAAAGCGCATTAACTTTTGTGCTTAAAGGAGGGAAAGCAATTACCACGGTCTTATTATAGGTTCTAAAGGTGCCTGTCTCAAGGTGCCAAACGTACCGTAAACCGCAGCAAGAAGTGAGGCGATGGGTTTGGCTTAGATTCCGTGATGCGCGTGAGGAAGCGGGCCGTTTTGCGGGGTGAATCCAATCTTGGTGATGGAGAAACGTTTGAGGCGGTCTCGCTCCCACGATTGGTGAGTGGGAGCGAGAGGTGAAACTGTGTGGATAAAGCTGCTGGTTAGCGTTCGGCCAGGGGAACCCAGGCCCGATCCATTACACCGGTGTAGCGTGATTGGGGACGGATGAGACGGCCGTATTGGATCTGCTCAAAACAGTGGGCCAGCCAGCCCGCGGTGCGGCCGATGGCAAAGGTGGGGGTGAAGATATCCGTGTCCAGCCCCAGGCCGTGCAGCAGCAGGGCGGTGTAGAATTCCACATTGGTTTGCAGATTGCGCCCTGGTTTGTGGATGGCGAGCAGGCGAACGGCCGTTTCCTCTACGGATTTGGCTAATTCATACAGCGCCATGTCGCCGTCAGTGCGGAACATCTGCTCGGCGGCTGCGCCCAGCACTTCGGCGCGTGGGTCGCGCACTTTGTAGACGCGATGGCCAAAGCCCATCAGCCGCTCGCCAGCGTCCAACTTGGCTTGCAGCACCGCTTCAGCCCGATCGGCAGTGCCAATCTCGAAGACAGTATCCAGCGCGGGGCCAGGCGCGCCCCCGTGCAGTGGCCCCTTTAGCGCGCCAATTGCCCCGGTGATGGCTGAAACCAGGTCTGACTGCGTGGCCACGATGACCCGCGCAGCAAAGGTGGAAGCGTTCAGCCCGTGGTCCACGACGGTGTTGAGGTATGTTTCCAGACCGCGCACGCGAGCGTCGCTAGGTGGCGTGCCGGTGAGCATGTACAAAAAGTTGGCCGCATGGCTCAGAGCCGCATCCGGGGCAATGGGTTCGTTACCCTGGCGCAGCCGGCGGTAGCTGGCCACAATCGTGGCCACACGCGCCACAATTGTTTTGGCTGTAGTGAGATTGTCGGTTTTGCTGCTGCCCAAATCGAGCGTGGCAGCGGCCATGCGCAGAGCGTCCATTGGGGTGGTGTGGGCGTTGGCCGCCTCGCGCAGCAGGTTGAGGGTGGCGGTGGGCAACGGCTGTAATTCGGCCAGCTCTTGTTTGAGGGTATCCAGTTCGGTTGGGGTGGGGAGACGGCCGTTCCACAGCAAAAATACCGTCTCTTCAAAAGTGGCGTTAGCCGCCAGCCGGGCCAGCGGAAAGCCAGCAATGATCAGCTCGCCCTTGAGACCATCAACGTGGCTCAGTTTGGTTTCAGCAGCGACAATCCCCTCCAGCCCAGGGGCATATCCGTTTTGTGTTGACATGTTGACTCCTTGATTTGGTTGTAAGTGGCGAGTTGCTAGTTATCACCTGCGACTTGCAATTTGCTACTTTTCACTTTTCACCTTTTACTTTTCACTGTTAGTTGACTCCCAAAGCCAAATTCAGTATGCTTCATTTTAATAGTTGATCAATGTGTGTCAATATTGATTATTAAATCAATGCAAGGGGTTGTTATGATTGAACTGGCGGATTTTTTACAGGCACAGCGGCGGATACGGCCGTATATCCATTACACTCGGCTCGTTCACAGCGATTTTTTGAGTGAAATGACCGGGGGCGATGTCTGGCTCAAGCTGGAAAACCAGCAGCCAACCGGCTCCTTTAAGGTGCGGGGGGCGCTCAACAAACTCAGCCAGCTGAACGATGCGGAACAAGCTCAGGGGATTGTCACAGCATCGGCGGGCAATCATGCGCTAGGGGTGGCCCATGCTGCGGCGTCGCTGGGATTAAAGCAGGTGGACATTTTTGTGCCCGAAACAGCACCCGAAGCCAAGCTCAACAAGCTGCGCCGCTTCCCCATCAATTTGCATTTGGCTGGCCAAACGTACGAAGCAGCGCACCAGGCGGCAGCCGAGTTTGCTGCCCAGACCGGGGCGCTAGAGATTTCTGCGTATGACGATTTGGATGTGATTACAGGGCAGGGCACGGTGGGCGTGGAAATCATGACCAATCTGCCTGCCTGCGAGCAGATTATGGTGCCGGTGGGCGGGGGCGGCTTGTTGGCCGGGGTGGCAACGGCCGTTAGCCACATCAAGCCTATTTGCCACATCGTGGGCGTGCAGCCGGAGGCCAGCCCTGCCGCCCAGCTCAGCTTTGCTCAAGGCCAGGCCATCGACCCATACGATCACGCACCCACCATTGCCGACGGGCTGGCGGGTGGTTTTGGCGAGAAGCCGTTTGAACTGCTGCGGCCGCATCCCCCCGAAATTGTTTTGGTCAGCGAAACGGATATTCGCCGGGCAATTCTGGCGCTGTTGGCCGAACACCAGCTGATTATTGAACCGTCGGGCGCAACGGCCGTTGCGCCTCTGATCACAGGTGCAGTAGATGTGCGGGGCAAAACGGCCGTATGCATTTTGACCGGCGGTAATTTAGCCATGAATTTATTGCGCGAAATAGTTGCTTAATTACCCAATTACTAGATCACGGTAATTGAGTAATTAGGGAATTGGTATTTACGATGGCGAACGACACGTTCATGAATGCAAAAGAAGCCGCGGCGGCTTTAGAAATTTCGCTGCCGACGCTGTATGCCTACGTCAGCCGGGGGTTGATTCGCTCGGAGCCGGGATCGGGCAAAAGCCGGGCCAGGCGCTACTCGCGGGTGGATGTAGAGGCGCTGCAAACGCGCAAAGCACTGCGGCAAAATCCTGCCCAGGCGGCCGAGTCGGCGCTGCATTGGGGCAGCCCGGTTCTGGCCTCGGCGGTGACGTTAATTGAAAACGGCCGTTTCTACTATCGCGGGCAAGATGCAGTGCTGCTTTCACAAACGGCCGAATTTGGGGCTGTGGCGTCCCTGCTATGGCGCGATTCGCTGAACAGCAGCGATCTTTTCCCGCCGAGATTGCCCCTGAGCTTGCAGCTGCGGCTGGCCGAAGTGCAGCCTCTCTTGCAGTCGCTGCCGTTGTTCAACCGATTCCAGGTGCTGCTGCCCTTGCTGGCAGAGCACGATCTGGCGGCTTATGATTTGGCGGAAACGGCCGTTTGCCAAACCGGTGCTCGGCTGCTTCATTTGCTCACTTGGGCCGCTACCGGCAAGCCGCTGCAAGGGGGCTTGGCTGCCGCTTTGCAGCAGGCATGGGTGCCAGACAAGCCCTCTTGCCAGCCTTTGTTGAATACGGCCCTGGTGCTATGTGCCGATCACGAGCTCAACGTGTCGGCGTTTGCGGCGCGGGTGGTGGCTTCGTCGCAGGCGAATCCGTATGCGGTGGTGCAGGCCGGGCTGGCGGCGCTGCAAGGGGCGCTGCACGGGGGCCATACCGAGCGGGTGGTGGCCCTGCTGCGCGAGGTGCGCTCGGTAGCCGAAGTGCGTCCAGTGGTGGCCGCACGGCTGCGGCGTGGTGAAACGATTCCCGGTTTTGGTCACCCGCTGTATCCCAACGGCGATCCGCGCGGCAAGCTGCTGCTAGATTTGATCGTGGCCGAATTTATGGGGGAAACGGCCGTACCCATCATCCAGGAATTCATTCAGACGATGGCTGAGGCAACTGGACAACTGCCCACCATTGATTTGGGTCTGGCGGCGCTGGCGGTGGTGGCCAAATTGCCCGTTGGTGCACCGCTGGCACTGTTTGCCTTGGGGCGGACGGCGGGCTGGCTGGGCCAGGCGATCGAGCAGTACAAAGAAAATCAACTCATTCGCCCCCGCGCCCGCTACGTGGGCAAACGGCCGAACTGATTATTGCCACAGAGATCACAGAGGAAAAAGAGAAAAAGCTCTCAAATCTCTGTGTCCGCTGTGGCTAACTATTCTTCATGGGTATGGCGATGGGTGATATCGGGTAGGTGGTGGTGTTCGTGGGCGGTTTCATCATGCTGGTGCGGATGGGCGTGGGCGGTGGTTAGTGCGCCGTCGTGCGTGTGGGTATGGTGCTCGTCATCGTGGCTGTGCCAATGGTCGTGGAAAACGGCTTCGTGCACGTGGTAGTGTGTATGGTCTTCGTTGACCAGGAAAAAAGCACCGCCCAGCATGAGGGGCAAGGCCAGCACAAAAAGCAATCCAGGCGTTTCAATGAACAGCAGCAAAGAGAGAATCACTCCGGCCACTGGTGCTGTGCTGAACAAGGTGCTGGTACGGGCTGCGCCCAAATGACGCATGGCGCGAATAAAAAGCGTGATGCTGAGGCCGTAACTAAGGCTGCCCAACAGCAGCGCCCCCGCGATCGTGCGCCAGTCTGGCAACCTGTTCCCCAACAGCGTGGCCAGCAGCATGGAAAACAGCCCGGCCACCAGGCCCTTGGCAATCACAATGGCAATTGGATCTTTGGCAGAAATGTTGCGGGTGAAATTATTGTCCACACCCCACAAAATGCAGGCCAGCAAAATCCCTAACGCCCCCAACGAAAAGCCCCAATTGCTGCCTGGTGCATAAGAAAGCAAAATCGTCGCTCCAGTGATGGCCAGGATGGCGGCCCAGGCGCGTCGGGTGATGGCCTCACGAAAAGCCAGTGCGGCGATGAGCGTGGTGGCGACGCCTTCAAAGTTGAGCAGCAGTGAGGCGGTGGCAGCGGCCGTTTCGCGCAGACTAAACAGTAGCACAATCGGGGCGGCAATGCCCCCGGCTAGAATCGCGCCAGCCAGCCAGGGGATATCTTCTTTGCCGATGGGCGTTTCCGTGGCAACGGCCGTTCCCCACACCCGCTGTATCCCTTTTACCATCAGTAACCCCAGCCCACTGCCCAGATAAAGGAATGCTGCTAATACAATCGGTTCCACTTCGCCCAGGAACAGTTTGGAAAGCGGTGCATTTATGCCAAAGAGGGCGGCGGCGGCCAAAGCTTGCAAAAATGGGGTGAGGTTTTGTCGGGTCACAGCTTCATCATAACATTGGATGGACAGAATGACCATTGACGAAAACACACTTTTCCGCCCATAATGCGCCCATGTTTGCCTCTTTACGACGTGTGATCTTGCCGGTAACGGCCGTTCTTTGCCTCTTCATTGGCCTGTTTTTCCTCTGGTTTTGGTATGAATTTAGCCTGAAGTGGGCACTGGCTGGCACATTGCCTCAGCCGGGCGACTCCACGGTGATCTTCTACGGCACAGGTGTTACCGAGTTAGGCTTTTTGGCATTTGGCTGGCTGCTGCTGGCCGGTGTACTGTACTTGCTGCACCGACGTTGGCGTGTACGTGAGGAGATGAGAGATTAGAGATTGGAGACTGTGTCGCTTCCAATCTCTAATCTCCACTCCCCAATCTCCGTTTTCCCCCAAACCCATTCCGCAATACAATAAATCATGGCAAATTTGAACCTTCTTCACCGATTTTCCCCGCTGCAAGATGAAACGGTGCAGCTCAACATGGATGATTTACGCGGGCGGCTGGCCCAGCGTTTAGCGTTTCTGGCTCTCACCGTGGCCCAGTTTTTCATCCTGTTTTACGAATCGGATGAACCGTTTCCGCTGCCTGCCATTGGTTTTTGGCTGCTGCTAACGGCCGTTGCCGTCAGCGCTCTTTATCTTTCAAGCCGCAGACCCCGCATAGCCCGCCATTTGTTGGTGTGGGGACTAACGGCCGTTCTGCTTTACGCTATGTATTTTTTGCCCACGCCCTGGCTGCCGTTTATGGGCATCTTGCTCATTTTCTGTCAGGCGATGCTGGTGCAGGGCAGTGAATTTGTTACCGGGACGGCGATGGCGGGAACGGCCGTTTACCTGGCCACCGTGCAAAATTACCCTTTCCCGCTGGCGGGCATCCTCACGAATCTGCTCCTGGCGGTCATCATTGCCTGGCTGACGATTCGTGCCCTGTACACCGCGCTGGACTGGTTAAGCAAAACCCAGCGCCGTGCCGAGCAGCTGCTCGATGTGACCCGCAGCCAGCAGGCCGAGCTGCGTAGTGCCGTTAAATCGCTGCAAATCACCAATGAACTGCGCCTTCAGGCTGAGCGGGAACTGCTGATTGCCAACAAGCAGGCCCGCGAAAGCCAGCGGATGAAGGAACAGTTTGCCGCCAACATCAGCCACGAGTTCCGCACGCCGCTGAGCATCATCTTGGGCTTTAGCGAAGTGATGTATCTGTCGCCGGAGGTGTATGGCGCACACGCCATGCCGCCCAAGCTGTACCGCGACGTCAGCCAGATTTACCGCAACAGTCGCCACCTCATGAGCATGATCGACGATATTTTAGACCTGTCCCATTTTGAGATGACCGGCTTTACACTCAACAAAGAGCCCACGGACCTGGAACCGCTGCTGCAAGAGTCACTCAGCATGGTGGCCGATTTATTCCGCAACGATGCCGTCACCCTGGTGGCAGAAATCGAGCCGAGTTTGCCGTTGCTGGAGCTGGATCGCACCCGGATGCGCCAGGTGTTCCTGAATTTGCTCAACAACGCCTGCCGCTTTACCGAAGAAGGCACCGTCACCTTGCGTGCCTTCCGGCAGGATGGCGAACTGCGCATTCAGGTTACCGATACCGGCCCTGGCATCCCCGAAGAACAGCTGGCGCGTATTTTTACCGAGTTTTACCAGGTAGATTATTCGCTTAGCCGCAAACATGGCGGGGCGGGATTGGGGTTGGCTATTTGCCACCGGTTTGTGCAGGCGCACAACGGCCGTATTTGGGTCGAAAGCATCCTGGGCGAAGGGGCAACCTTTACCATCGGCCTGCCCATCGAGGAGCTATCGCCGGGTGGACACCTGTACCGAACCCGGGCGCAAGACGTGACCCCCGGTGGCAAACTGCCGCTCGTTTTCATGATCGATTCTGATCCGACGGTCATTAGCCTGGTGCAGCGCCACCTGCCCGAGTACGAAATTGTGCCCATGACCGATGGCGGCCATTTGGCGGAACTGGTGTCGGAGCAGCATCCGGCGGCGGTGGTGTGGAATGTCGCGCCGGGGATGCCTGCTCCGGTGCCGCCGCTGGCGCTGCCCGTGCCGGTGATTAGCTGCTCATTGCCCAGCCGCACCTGGATGGCCGACGCCTTTGGGGCGCTGGCCTGCCTCAACAAGCCGATCAATTTTGAGCTGCTGAACCGCATCATTGATGAGGTCGGCGGCGTGCAAAACCTCCTGGTGGTAGACGACAACAGCGGTATTTGCCAATTGGTCGAGCGTGGTCTTTCGGCGCGGTCTGAACCATTGGCCGTGCGCGTCGCCTACGATGGTGAAAGCGGTCTGAGTGCCATGCGTCAGCAGCCACCCGATTTGCTGCTGCTTGATTTGATCATGCCGGGGTTAAACGGCCGTGAGGTGTTCGACATTATGCAGCAAGACGCGGCGCTGGCGCAGATACCCGTCGTGCTGCTCACCGCCACTGATTTTATCAGCGAGCAGTTTGCCGGGCAGACGAGTCAGCTTGTCATACAGCGGTCGCAGCTGTTCCAACCGGTTGAGCTGTTGCAATGCATCCAACCCATTGTGAAGGCGCTTCAGCCGCGCTATGGCAACTGGCTAGCGGACGCGGCGCTCAATGGACAAACGCAGGAAAAGTTGGCATGATTGAGCTTATGATGCCGCAGCCGTCCGCCGAATTTATCGACGATGTAAAAGTTGCCCTGGAGCATTTGTACGACTTTGCCTTTTTGCAAAAGCTGGAGTTGGCGCAGCTGCTGAGCCAGGCGCAGCACGCGGATGGCAGCAAACGACCCAGCCAGACGTTGGGGCATTTGCTGCGGCGGGAACTCATTGAAGCAATTGAAGCGCTGAGTCCAGAGCCGGGTGCCGCAGCCCACACGCCGGACACGCGCCAGTATCATCTGCTACAACTGCATTACGTCGAGGGCTTGACGGTGCAGGAAGTGGGGCAGCGGTTGGGGCTTTCCACGCGCCAAACCCACCGTTCCTTGCGTAAGGCGGAGGAAAGTGTAGCCACGATTTTGTGGGCGCGGGTGCAGTCGGTAGCAACGGCCGTTCCCGAAAATGATCTCTCCGCCGCCCAGCTTTCTTCGGTCCAGGCCGAGTTTGCCCAGCTAGAAACCACACTGCATCCTACCGATCTGGCGCAGCTGCTGCACGAGGCGCAAAAGGCGGTGGCGCCGCTGGCGCAAACGCGCGGGGTAACGTTCCAACTGCCAGAGCCGTGGCCCAGATTGGTTGTTTCGGTCGATACGGCCGTATCGCGTCAGCTTCTGGTCAGTGTGCTCAGCCGCCTCATCCAGGCGACGCAGCAGCAAACCATCACCATCCAGGGGGCGCTGGGCGAGGAAATGGCCGAGCTGACGCTGGCGTTTCCGGCATCACAGCCGCTGGCGCTCAATTTTGCGGAGGACCAGGTGATTGCCCCGTTGGCAGAGCGATTGGGTTGGGAGATTGCGACGAGTGTGGTGGAAAACGGCCGTTACCAGCTGCAACTGCAAATTCCGCTGCACGGTCCCGTGGTGTTGGTGGTGGATGACAACCAGGGTTTGGTAGAGCTGCTGGAGCGCTACCTGACGGGGCACAACTGCCGCGTCATCGCCGCCAACAGCGGCAAAGAGGGGCTAGAGGTGCTCAACCGCACGACGCCCGATGCCATCATTTTGGATGCCATGATGCCAGATGTGAGTGGGTGGGATGTGCTGCAAACAATACGAACGCGGGTAGAAACGGCCGTAACGCCCGTCATCATCTGCTCCGTCTTCAACGACCCGGAACTGGCCTACGCTCTCGGCGCGTCCCACTTCATCTCCAAACCCGTCAGCCGCGACCAGATTTTAACCGCCTTGCGCCAGCTGAATGTGGTTTGAAATGTGACGAGGTAAAGTTGTACAAGAATTTGAGGTGAATAATCAATTGACTGTCTGGCAAACATTCATCGGGATGATAATCAAGCCTCTTTATACGTTTCAGCACCTTCAGAATGATGACCGGGCAGCTCGGAAAGGTTTGTGGGTGCTGCTCCTGGTCCTTGGTACCTACACATTTATCCTGTCCATTTTCATCACGCATGATTACCCTGCCATGGCCCCCTCAATCCTACCGATCTCGGTTGAAGATTTGTACCGTTACCAGGTTTGGTATCAGGGCCCTCTGTTCATTGTGGCAACACTGGTACTGACGGGATTGTTAGTGCTGCTTGCCAAAATGAAGGGACAGGCAGCAGGCTTTACTGTCGTGTTTGCGCGAGTGCGTTTGGCAACGGCCGTTCCCTTTGCCTTAACCACAATGGCCGTAGAGTTGGTCATCGCCATACTGGTCCTCGTAGGCGTATTCCAACCGCTTGAGATTTTGGGCTGGCTGGCAGGAGAGGGAGCTTGGTTTGCCAATGCCTATCAGCTTGTGGGCGTATTGTGGATCATTGGACTGTTGGCGCTAACAGCCAGGCTGACTCTGGGGGTAAGGTGGTGGCTAGCCATTATATTGGGAGTGGTGCTGGCAGTTATTTATGGAATACCGATTGGGCTATTCATTCGGTAGCAGAGCGCAACGTGATGTCCGCCCCACCGCCGCTCAACTCACCATCATCAGCTCATTCGGCGAGAACACAGTTTGTGCCCTTTGGTGTTAAGGGTTGCTTGTATCAGTGCCAGGTAAGCACCGTGCTGTTCATTGCTCTGGTACCATGATGGTTAAGTCTTCTCTATTGCAAAGCTATTTTTGAGACTTACCACGTGGTTGATTGAGTTTGAACACATCTTCAAGTTGCCGAATCAGGGGCGGCCAGCCGCGAAAGTGGTGGGTTTCGCCGGTGAGGACATGTTTGAGGGTGCCGCGGTATTCAAAACGGCCGTTTCCCACATCCTCTACCCAAACCCGCAGCGTAAACATATGAGAGTGAACCCTCTCACTTTTTTCGTTCATGTCCGCTTCTCCAACCGGCAGCACCCCTGCCGACTGCGCCGATTAGCCTTTAAAGAAACGTTCGGCAAAAACTGCCAACGGCGTCGGTTGAATGCCATAGATTGAAGCTGTTTCGTTCATGTCAATGCCGCTCTCATACGTTTCAAACCCGCTTAACATGGACGACATCATTTCGGGGATGAGCGGCACGGTTTCGCCCATCGGCATATAGTTGATGGGTAACGATTGTCCCAAAACCTGTCCGGTGGTTTCCACAATCTCCGTCCAGGTGTAGGAAACGGGACCGGCAATCCGGATCGCTTTGTTGCGGGCGGCGGCGTGGCTAACGGCAGTAACCGCATATTTCGCGACATCCCCCACTGACACAAAAGCGTGTTGGTGATTTCCCTTGCCAACCAATGTTACCGGCTGTCCCGCCTGTAACGGAATGCCCACCACCGCCCCAATCCAAACCTCCATAAAAACGCCCGGCTTGAGAATCGTATAATCCAGTCCGCTGGCAGCCAGATGCGCCTCGCAAGCGGCCTTAGCTTGGTAAAACGGATTAGGATGGTTGATATCTACCCCGTCCGCCGATGTATAAATGAGATGGCGAACGCCGGCCGTTTTGGCCGCATCAATCAAGTTTTGCGTGCCTTGCAAATCGACACTCTCAATCGTGTCTTCACCGCCGCGAAGGATCGAATTCGCAGTGGTAATCACGGTTTCAATACCCGCACACGCTGCATCTAGCGAAGCACGATCCTTTAAGTCACCATAAACGGGCTGCGCTCCGGCATCAATCAACGTCTGCGCCGGTGTGCCCAGCCCTTGTTTGGCCATTTCCGTCGCCGGTGAATTGTGCCGCACTAAAATGCGCACACTGTTTCCTTGCTGCAGCAGCTGCTGCGTAATCATGCCTCCCAACAAACCGGTCGCACCCACAACAAGTATCATTTCATACCTCCAAAACTCTAGGGGTTCGTTCATTTTTATCTTGGTAAAATTGGTCCAATCTTCAAGATTGGACCAATCTGCAAACTCCAAAGTTGTTTCCGAACGTTCCCTAGGGATCGATCAGCGTCCCTTCAAATGTGAGCACTCCGGTTGTGCCATCAGCCCCACCATAATAGGTGCCGCTGCCAGTTGCACCACTGAACCTGCCAGTTCCCTCAGTAATTCCGTAGTCTCCCCAGTAGTCAAAGCCACCAATATCATTGGGTACGGCGTAACCGTTGAAGGAACCGAACAATTGGGAGCCGTCTGCTGCTGTAAAGACCATGTCTCCGGTCTGGAGGGCTGGGAAAGTTGTGATATCTACCATGGAATTAGCATACCATTCGCTGTTTCCCAAATGAGTACCACCACACTCCGCTGGTATTGTTACAACTAGATACCCAGGAATCACATCAACTTCCGGATACGTCACACAATTGACCTTAAAAGGTGTAACTGCACCCTCTGCCAAGACAACTGTTTGCACACTTAACGTGGACAATATCAGGAACAAAGTGATTCCTATCAACAGTCGGACATGAACAATCCTTTTCATCATAACCTCCTCATTTGCCGACATGGGCATATGGCCCAGGTTCAGACATTTGATCAAACTTTGTTTCAGCGAATATTGGAGTAAGTGTACAGAGGTTAGCGTTCCAAAAGCGTTCCAGAGCTACAGGTAACGGTATGTTTGGGCAAGTTGGAGCGCTTGGTGGAGATGGGTTTGAGTGGCATTCGGGTGGTTGTTTTCCCAGGCAGTGACGGCTTGTCGGAGAACGGCCGTTACCTCATCCGGCAGCCGCTGTTGATCTGGTGTAAGCAGCATTTTGATATAACGAACGGCAACGGCCGTTTCATTTTGTGCCAGCGCTGTGCCCACCAACGGCCAAAGAAAGATCCATTTGAGGGGCAATCCCAATTGCAACTGTCGCGCAGCAGTTAATGCCGCATCCCCGTGCTGCTGAGCCTCAACCAGTTTATTCTCTCGCCAGGCAATCCAGGCCAAACTTCCTCTAGCACTGGCAATATATTCCAGCATCTGACTTTGTTCGGCAATTGCCAGTGCCTGCGGTGCGAGTTTCCTCACTTTACCAACGCATCCCTGTTTTCGGTAAATTACACACAAGTAGCCCAGGCAGCGACATTGCACCACAATATCACCTATTTGTTCAGCTTTCGTCAATGCTGCTCGCATAAAGGTCTCAGCGGAATCAAGATCACCACCCCATCCATGCAATAGATGTGAAAAGGCCAAGGCAAACAAGGCAAAAGCAATCTGTTGGGCGTCACCTGATTCTTCAATGGCGGAAAGAGACGCCTGGGCGTATGTCACCGTTTCTTGTGGCAAGACGTACCGATCCCGACGGAGAGAGAGCATGACCAGGCGCTGAAAATACAAACCTCTTTGCATTGGCGTGCCATGCGTTTCGATCCACGGTCTGATACGCTGCACCAAATGATCTAATTCTTCCTCTCGATTCATCCAATAATATGTCCACAGAAAATCAAGTTGGATGTGCAGCCACTCTTGCCTCCAAACCAGTTCAGTCCCGCCAGGCGAATCCCCTAAGGCAATTTCTGCCTTGTGTAGTTCCTCAGCGACTCTTTCATATTCTTTTTGTAAGAGCCACAATCGCGACAGTTTGCGGTGCAGGCAGGATTTTTGCAGATTGTTGGTTGTGAGGTTAATGGCCGTTTCATACGCTCCTTTCGCCTCATCCTTCTGACCAATCGTTTCCAAAACATCACCCAACTGCTCATAAAGCTGAAACCGGCTAGATTCATCAATATCACCCTGCGGCAGAAGGGCAATAGCACAATTCAGGTATTGCAATGTTTCCTGATTCGCATAAATTTTTTGGGAGACTTTTGCGGCACGCTTAAAATAACTTATGGCCCGCGTGAACTGGCCAATTGCTTCACAATGAACAGCAATCTTGCCGCTAACGCTATCCAGATCGTGCGCGTGCAGGGTTTCCAATGCTTTGATAATACGGCCGTGCAGCAAACGCCGCCGCGCCATTCCCAAAGCGGCATAGGTAGCCTGGCGTAATTTGTCGTGGCTGAAATCGTATTCATCCGTCCCACGCTCACGCACAATGCGCCGCTGCCATAGCTCATCCAAGCCGGTAACTAATGACTCCTCGTCTTGATTACACGCTGCCGCCAGCAAATCAAAGGTAAAAGACCGGCCAATGGTAGCTGCCAATTCACACAATTCCCGTGCCGTGGAGGAAAGCTGCGCCAGACGCATTTCTAATACCAGCCGCACTTTGTCTGGCAGCGAGGTGATGGCAGCAGACGACTCGCTTTCCCTACGTTGCAAGCCGGTTCGCGCCATTTCGACCACAAACAAGGGATTGCCTTCAGTTTCAGCATACAGCCATTCTGCCTCGGAGGTGGCCAACTCACGCTGCACAATCTGTTCGGCCAGCACACAAGTTGCTGCCTGATCAAACCGGTTCAGCTGGATTTTAAACAGGTTATGATCATGACCCACGTGCTGCTGCCAATGTTTTAATGGTTGATTGGCATCCACTTCTTCGCTGCGTACCGTGCCCATCAGCAAAAAGTGGGCTTGCCCGTCAAACCGCAGCAAAAAATGCAGCCAATCCAGCGTGTCGCTGTCACACCATTGCAAATCATCGATGTACAGCAGCAGCGGCGGCCTGAGCTGCTGCACGGCCTGTACCAGCGCCGTGAAGAAATGTTGACGCTGCCAGCCTTCTGTCAACGGACCGGGTGGGGGTAAATCAGGCCGTTCCGCCAATAGTTCCGGCAGCAGACGTGACAGTTCCCTCAGCCATTTATCATCCAGACGCCTTATCCGCCTTTGCATTTCGTCTGTGCGCAGCCAGGCGGTGATAGGTGCGTAAGGGAGTTGTCCTTGCGCTGCGTAACAGGCACTGGTAATGGTTGGTACGCCCTGTCGGGCCGTCCAGTGCAGCAGTTCTTCAGCCAGGCGCGTCTTGCCAATACCTGCTTCTCCGGAAATCAGGGCAAGCTGTGGACCTTGTTGAGCTTGCTGCCAGGCAGTTTGGAGGGTGATCCAGGCATCTTCGCGGGCAACCAGGGGCGTTCGCGCTGGAGTAGGTGTGATTTTGGGCACATTGGTGTTTAGCAGTTGTTCGTACAATGCCTGGGTTGCCGGACTGGGGAAAACGCCTAATTCGTTTTGCAAGGTAGTGTTGCATGTGTGGTAAGTTCGTAAGGCGGCGGGAATACGGTCGTTTTCCGCCTGCAACCGCATCAGACGACGATAAGCTGCTTCATACAGGGGGTCTGCCGACAGCAGTTGTCGGGCATAGGTGATGGCGGCGGCGTATGCCTGTTCCTCTTCCAAAAGCTGAATCAGGGCTTCCAGGCAGCCAAAATATTGTTGGCGCAGCTGTTCACGAGTCGTCAATACCCATTCGTCGTAATGGCCGATCAGGAGATCACCCTGATAACAGTTAATGGCTTGAATCAGGTGTTCTTTGCGTTGTGCGGGCGTTGTTGCTTTGTCGGCACAGGACGCGGCCGAAGAAAATGCCACCACATCCACAAACACTGGCGCATCAGGTCGCCACTGCATCTGATGCCGTTCCAATCGTAAAAGCTCTGCAACATGGGGCAACTGTTGGCGCAAATGGTAAATGGCTTTGCGCAGATTGGTACGTGCCTGGGCTTCGGTGGAGTCCGGCCAGAATTGGTAGGCAAGATGCCGGCGCGTGTGTATTTGATCACGGTTGAGAATGAGATAGGCAAAAAGGGATTGGTGAGTGGGGTTGATGATGCCGGAAACGGCCGTTTTGCCCCACGCTAATCGAAATTCGCCCAGGAGGGTGACGTGCAGCACTTCATCCTGTGCCAACGCTTTAATCTTCATACGGTTGCTCCTCTCCTAAAACCCAGCAGGGTAAACAACACGTATTCATATCTTAGTTGGATTAGGGTGGGAAGTAAAGCAGAAACGGCCGTATTATTGGATTTGGCTTTCAGAAGTAGGTAAGTTTTGATACGGCAGGCTGTGGAGGCCAGCCCATTGGACATCTAATTGAAAATTTCGCTGCAAATGAGTCTATTTTTGGACAATCTGCCTAAAAAATGTCACATCTATGTCATATATATGGCCTAAATTTCCTTGAATCCCCCAGACCAAAATTGTTATAGTCCCTGAACTTCATGCACTTGGGCACCTTGCTTCCCATGCCCAACGCCGCAACGATTCATTATTTACCCACATGCAAAAGCCCCGGTTTTGCAGTTTGCAAATACCAAACCCCGCTTTTGCACAAATTGAGGAGAGAATATGTCACGTAAACTTACCCCCTTTATCTTCTTGCTCATGTTCGCTATGCTCTTGGCCGCCTGCGGTGGCACTGCCGACGAACCCGAAGCCGAAGAAACTGACACCACGGACACAACTGCCGATACCACCACAAGCGAAGACACCATGGAAGAAGATATGGCCGATGGCGATATGACCAATGAGGTTGAGGTCTTTTCCTGGTGGACCGGTGGTGGTGAAGCCGCTGGCCTGGAAGCGATGATTGGCGTGTTTGCCGAAAAATACCCCGACATCGAATTTGTAAATGCGGCCGTTGCTGGTGGAGCTGGCACCAACGCTCGTGCCGTGTTGGCGACTCGCTTGCAAGCGGGCGATGCCCCCGACAGCTGGCAAGGTCACGCTGGCCAGGAACTCATCGGCACTTACGTTGCTGCTGACCAACTCGAACCCGTCAACTTCCTCTTCGAAGAAAACGGCTGGCTGGATGTGATGCCCGAAACGCTCATCCCCCTGATCTCTCAAGACGGCAATATTTACTCCGTACCGGTGAACATCCATCGCGCCAATGTGTTGTGGTACAACCCCACCGTTCTGGCTGACAATGGCATTGATGTCCCCACTAGCCTGGAAGAGTGGTTTACCGCTATGGATGCTTTGCAGGCCGCTGGCATGGATGCCCCGCTGGCTATGGGCGAGCAGTGGACCGCTATGCACCTTTTCGAGACCGTTATACTGGCCTCCCTCGGCCCGGACGGCTACGAAGCCCTATGGGATGGCTCTGGTGATTGGGGCAGTGCCGAGGTAACGGCCGCTCTCAATGATTACGCCAAAGTGCTGACCTACGTCAACAGCGATGCCTCTGCCTTGACTTGGCAAGATGCTTCCCAGCTCGTTGTCAACGGCGACGCTGCCTTCAACGTGATGGGTGACTGGGCCGAAGGGTACTTCCGGGAAATCGGCTTTGAGCCAAACACAGGCTACGGCTGGGCCGCAGTACCTGGCACCGGTGGTAACTTCCAGTTCTTGTCCGACAGCTTCGTGCTGCCCAAGGGCGCACCGCACCGCGACGCCGCCATCGCTTGGCTGACCGTTGCTGGCTCCATCGAAGGGCAAGACGCCTTCAATCCGGTGAAAGGTTCCATCCCGGCCCGCAGCGATGCTGACCGCAGCCTGTACGGTGAGTACCTGCTCTCCGCTATGGACGATTGGGCCAACGACCGCGTAGTTGGTAGCTTAACCCACGGTGTGGTGGCTAACGATGCCTTCAAGTCCGAAATTGACACCGCTCTAGGCCTCTTCCTGGCCGACGGCAATGTTGAAGGGTTCCAATCGGCACTGGTGGCCGCTTGCGCTAGCTCTGGCCCTTGCCAATAAGCTAAACTGATTTGTGCTAGGGGTAGGTACAACCATTGTGCCTACCCCTTTTTGTTGAATTAAAAATTGAGGAGTAGACATCCTCGGTTCGTGTCGCCTGACAGGTTTGAGAGTTACCTGGGAAGAAGTAAAATCGCGAAACTTGTCAGGCAGTAGCTGCGGTTTCTTACCGCGAAGAATGCGCTACAAGAAACCGCAGCTACAGGTTAAAGAAGAAAATGTAAGGAGTCGCGATGCGCTACAACAAAGACCGAGTGCTCGCCGTTGCCCTGGTATCCCCCTCCATTTTGGCTGTTTTCATCTTTGTCTATGGTTTTATTGCCTGGTCGGGGCGGGTTTCGTTGAGTAAATGGGTGGGCTTGCTGCCAAATTACGATTGGGCTGGTTTTACCAACTATGCCAACCTGTTAAAAGACCCCCGCTTTCAGATTGATATTCGCAACACCATTGTTTTTACTGTGCTGTTTGTTGGCGGATCGCTGCTTTTGGGATTGGGTTTAGCCATTTTGTTAGATCAGGGATTGCGCGGTGAGGCGTTTTTCCGCAGCTTGTTCCTGTTTCCAATGGCTATTTCCTTCATCGTGACTGGTGTGGTCTGGCGCTGGCTGATGAATCCGGCACAGGGCAGCCGAATTAGTGGTCTCAATTTGTTGTTTGACCAGATGGGGTTGGACTTTTTGGTGAACAAATGGCACACCACGCCGCAGTGGGGCATTGCTTTTATTGCCATTCCGGCCATCTGGCAGATGTCGGGGTATACGATGGCGCTGTACCTGGGTGGCTTACGGGCGATTCCTGATTCCTTGCGTGAGGCGGCGCGGGTAGATGGTGCGACTGAATTGCAAATTTACCGTTACCAAATTTTGCCGCTGCTGCGTCCCATCACGCTCAGCGCCATGATTATTTTGGGTCACATCTCGCTGAAAGTGTTTGACTTGATTGTTGCCGTGGCTGGTAAGCAGGTGGCCCTGGATGTGCCCGCCATTTACATGTGGACAACAACTTTTGACGGCAATTTTTACAACCGCGGCGCGGCCATTGGCATGATGCTGCTGCTTAGCGTGGCGGTGTTGGTGATTCCGTACCTCTGGTACACCTTGCGCACGGAGGCTGAGGTATGACAACGATTACACCTTCTCGTTCAAACAAGCCATTTACAGGTCGTATGTTGCTGTACATACCGTTGCTGCTTGCGGCCGTTTTTTACCTTATTCCGCTGTATTTAATGTTGAGCACAGGATTCAAAAGTTTTGCTGAAGTGGATTTGCAGCGGATGTGGCAGCTGCCATCTGGACTGCACTTTGACAATTTTACGGCCGCTTTTGAACAGCTCGCTCCTGCCTTGTGGAACAGCATCCGGTTGGTGATTCCGGCCGCATTCATCTCGTCTATTTTGGGCTCGGTGAATGGGTTTGTGCTGGCCCGCTGGAAGTTCCGCGGCGCGGATTTCATCTTTCCGTTTTTGCTGTTTGGCATGTTTATTCCCTACCAGAGCATCTTGATTCCGCTGGTAGAGTTTATGCGGGACATCAATTTGTACGGTGGCGTGCCGGGGCTGGTGCTGACGCATGTTATTTACGGTATCCCAATTACCACGCTGACCTTCCGCAACTACTATGCCACGGTGCCCAAAGAACTTATTGAATCGTCGCGCATCGACGGAGCTGGTCTGCTGGAAACGTATTGGTATATTTTGCTACCGCTCTCTATTCCCAGCTTTGTGGTGGTGTTGATCTGGCAGTTTACGGCCGCTTGGAACGATTTCCTCTTTGCGGTGGTGCTGACCAGCCCCAGCAACTGGCCCATCACCGTGGCGCTGAACAACATGGCCGGCAGCCAGATTATCGAGTGGAACGTGCAGATGGCTGGGGCATTCCTGGCTGCGGTTCCTACCCTGCTTGTTTACATCTTCTTGGGCCGCTACTTCTTGCGTGGTTTAATGGCGGGGGCGTTGAAGGGCTAGATTTTTCTGACGCGAAGAACGCAAAGATCTTAAAGAGGCAAAGGAGTCTAGGAAAAGTCAACTCCTTTGCCTCTTTGCCTCTTTGCACCTTTGCGTCAAATATTTTGCAGAAAGGTCAGCATCGCCGCGTTGACTTCTTCTGGCGCTTCGTTTTGTACCCAGTGGTTGCTGGTTGGTACGTAGTGCCGCTGGATGCTGGGCACCCACTTTTCCAAATCCTCGGTGAGGGCGCGGCCGAGGGCGAAATCTTGTTCGCCCCAGATGAGCAGTGTGGGGGCGGTGATGAGGTTGGGATTGTTGCTCGGCGGATAACGCAAGGCACGATACCAGTTAATCATGCTGGACATGGCGCGGGGCTGGCTCATGGCGACAGCCATCATTTCCACCTCATCATCGTTGAAGGCCCTGGGTTGGCTGGTCATTTGTTGGAATGATTGGCGGGCTGTCTGATACGGGTTCAGGGTAAAGAACAGCTCCGGCAGCAGTGGCAGCTGGAAAAAGAGCATGTACCATGATCGGCGGCGCTGCTCCCAGCCTTTGCGCAGTTCCCGGCCCATTGCTTTGGGGTGGGGTGCATTCAGGATGATGAGCTTGTCGGTCATTTGTGGGTAGTCGGCGGCAAATTGCCAGCCAACCCCGCCACCCCAATCGTGGGCAATGATAACGGCCGTTTCCCGCCCCACCTTCTCAATTAAGTTAGCCACATCCTTGGTGAGCGCGTCGAGGCGATACGGCCGTATCCCCCACGGCTTGCTGCTGCGATTGTACCCCCGCTGATCTGGCACCACGACGCGGTAACCAGCCTCCACCAGCACCGGAATCTGCTTGCACCACGAGACCCAATGTTCGGGAAAGCCATGCAGCAAAACTGCCAACGGGCCATCTTCTGGTCCGGCGATGAATGTGTGCAAAATCACCTCGCCCGTGTCGATGAAGCGGCAGGCGGCATTTAAGCCGGGATGAGCTGCGTTAAGTTCATCGACCGCTTGGGCGGTGAGCCTGTCGGTTTTGCGGGCAATTTTACTGAGCTGCTGTTGATGCAAAATGAAAGCGGAACCGATCAGACCCGCTTTAATAAGCCATTTTTTACTTCTGGACATATGCAAAAACTCCTTTTGCCCAGGATCATACTGTGTTTGGAGGGGATTTCAAGCGGGAGGGGGGATAAGTGAAAAGTAAAAAGTGAAAAGTGGAGACTTCCTCACTTTTCACTTTTTACTTTTTACTCAAAAAACTACTTTTCGTAACCGTGCGGATTGGCCACATGCCACTGCCAGGCCATCTCGATGATCTGGCGCAGGTTGGGGTAAATGGGACGCCAGCCCAGGTCGTGGTTGATGGTTTCGCTGCTGGCAATCAAAATATCAGGGTCGCCCGCGCGGCGGGGGCCAATTGCGGCGGGGATGGGATGCCCGGTCACTTCGCGGGCGGTGTCGATGACTTGCTTGACGCTAAAGCCACGGCCGTTTCCCAGATTGTATTTGCGGCTTTCACCCCCGCTCAGAATTTCTTTCATAGCCAAAATGTGCGCTTCGGCCAGGTCTACCACGTGGATGTAGTCGCGGACGCAAGTGCCATCGGGCGTGTCGTAGTCGTCGCCAAAGATGGTGATTTTTTCGCGCTGGCCCAGCGCTACTTGCAGCACCAGGGGAATTAGATGCGTTTCTGGAGTGTGGTCTTCACCGCGCGTTTCGGTGGCGCCGCAGGCGTTGAAGTAGCGCAGGCAGCAGTAGCGCATGTCGTACAGCCGGTCCATCCAGTAAAGGTATCGTTCCAAAATAAATTTAGATTCGCCGTATGGGCTGCCGGGCACAATGCGTTCGTCTTCGTCAATGGGCATCCGTTCGGGGTCGTCGAACAGGTTAGCCGTCGAGGAAAGGATAAACCCTTTGACGCCGTGGGTAACGGCCGTTTCAATCAAATTTAGCCCGTTGACGATGTTGTCGCGCAGGTACATGAACGGCTTTTCGACCGATTCGCCCACCAGCGTGTAGGAGGCAAAATGCATGATGCCATCTGGTTTGTGGGTGGCAATCGCCGCTTCTACTGCGGCCTTATCGGCCAGATCGCCCTGGACAAACACGGCATCGGGGTGAACCGCATCCCGGTGGCCCTGGTATAAATTGTCAAAAACAACCACTTCCGCGCCGGATTTAATGAGGCGCTCCACGGTGATGCTGCCAATGTAGCCTGCACCGCCGGTTACTAGAATTTTCATGTAGTCAATCTCCTTGGTTTCGGTTGGTCGGTATTTGGTATTCGGTAAACGGTAATCAGTATTCGGTACGGTTTACCGATGACGGATTACCGTTCACGGTTCACCGTTTGTACACGGTCAACCTTGCAGAACCGCTCTCAATTATGGGCAACCACGGCTGCGCCGGCGCTGGGTTGGCAGACGTAAATCTTGGGGGAGAGGCCGGTTTGCTGCTGGTATTGCTGGGCAACGGCCGTTACAAACCCGTCCACCACACCCTCATGCACCAACGCCACGGCGCAGCCGCCAAAACCGCCGCCGGTCATCCGCGCCCCAAAGCAGCCGCGCTGCGTCTGGGCAACGGCCACCATGATGTTTAATTCGTTGTTAGTGATCTCAAAATCGTCGCGCATGCTGATGTGGCTTTCGTTCATCAGCTGACCGAGTAAATCTGCATCGGCATTTTGCATCGCTTTGGCGGCATTAAGCGTGCGCAAATTTTCGGTAATTACATGTTTGGCGCGACGGCGGGTCACCGGGTCCAAATTGTCGGCTTCGGCCAGGAACTCGCTAATCGACACATCGCGCAGGGCCGGGACGCCAAAGTGGGCGGCGGCGGCTTCACACTGCTGCCGCCGCTCATTGTAGGCGGAATCGACCAGGCCGCGCCGGGTGGTGGTGTCTAGAATGACAACGGCCGTTCCTGACCCATCCAGCGCGGGTGGCAGCGGCACCAACTGCGTTTCCAGGCTGCGGCAATCAATGAGCAGGGCATGGTCCGCTTCGCCCGCCGCCGAAATCATCTGGTCCATGATGCCGCAGTTCACGCCGACCCATTTGTTTTCGGCTTTCTGGCTCAATTTGGCCATCTGGGCTGCATCCCAGGCAAATCTAGACACCTGCTGGAATGCCCGCGCTGTGGCCAACTCTAGTGCTGCCGAGGAGGAAAGCCCCGCGCCTTTGGGCACGTTACCGGCCATCACGCCTTCCCAGCCGTGTAGGGTGTAGCCAGCTTCTTGTAGGGCCCAGGCTACGCCCTTGATGTACTCGCCCCAGCCAGATTTTGTGTGTTGCAGATCGTTGAGATGGAAAACGGCCGTTACGCCAAAGTCCAGCGAGTGCACCGATACCTGATCATCATCGCGTGGTCGCAGCGCTAGCCAAATGCCCCGATCAATGGCCATCGGCAGGACAAAACCATCGTTGTAATCCGTGTGCTCGCCGATGAGGTTGACCCGGCCCGGTGCCTGGACAACCAGCGACGGTGTGGTGCCATATTTTTCAGTGAAAACGGCCGTAACGTGCTCTTGTAAACTCATTTTTTCCCCGTGATTGCTATTCTAATTGTTCGATGGCGGCAAGTAATGCCAGGTCATCTTCAGGTGTGGCAAATTCATACCACGTCTGGAGAATTTCAATATCGGGGATGATACCAGTTTCTTCCCAATTGGCATCCGGTGCGTCGGCGGGAATGAAGGTTTCATCGGCGATGTGGGCGCGTGAGCCATCAGAAAAATCATGGCGGTGGGTGGTTTCGACGTTGCCCCGGCTGGTTTGGCCAATGAGGGTGGCACGGCCGTTTGCCTGCAAAATGCCCGAAAAAACTTCCGCATAGCTGTTGGATTGTTCGCTAATAAGAATGATGAGGGGAATATTTTGGGAATTGGCCACATCGCGCCCCGAAATGGTAAACGGCTTGGTTTCCGTTTGGCTGCTAAATTCGCCAACGGTTCCATCTGTGAACAGTTCCAAAAGTTCTTGCAACACTGACTGCTGTCCACCATCGTTGACGCGCATGTCTAGAACAAGCCCGGTCAATGAGCCATCGGCGTTGAGCGTTTGCCAGGCGGTTTCGACCTGCTCACCTATCGTTAGATCTTGCATGGTGGGGACAAAAATGTAGCCGATACGGCCGTTTATCACGTCACTCGTTACCGGGGCATGGCCAGCGACCGGCCCGCGCATCACCTCAACGTCGCGCGGCTCCTCGCCCGGTGTTTGCACTGTCAGCAGCACCGTGGTGCCTGCTGGCCCACGCACTTCGTAGGGGAAAGGCGCCCCGTTTTCATCGCAGCAAGTGGGCTGCCCATCTACTGCTAAAATGATGTCGTGCGACTGAATGCCCGCTGCCGCCGCACCGCCGTCGGGGAAAGTAAATGATACAACTAGCCCTTTGGCTTCTGGAATGGTGGCAATAAACATACCTACGCCCTCGAAGGCTGAATCACCAGAGAAGAGCAAATCTTCTTCGGTGGCTTCTTCCGGGCTAAGAAAGATGGAATGGTCGTCGTTCAGTTCGCCGATCATTGTGGCCATGAGCGCATAAAAGTCATCATCGGGTGCGCTTTCCTGGAGGATCTGCGCCTGGTAGCTGTCTTTAATAGCGGCCCAATCCACGTCGTTGAAGTCGGTGGAGACATAATTGTCGTTTACGGCCAGCCACAGCTCGTCGAAGATGGTTTGTTGGGTAATGGGTGGTGCCGCTGCGGCAAGTGCTTCCCTGGTAACCAAAACCTCTGGTAATTGGTCAGTAACCGGAACATCGTCACCGACAATGTTAAATTGCATATCGTCCAGCCATACTTTGCCAGAACCACCTAAATACATTCCATAATAAATATGGCTCACCGCTACGTCTTCCGGGACGTCAAGCACAATGGTGTACTGCTGCCATTCTGTACTGCCAGAAGGTGCTCGCCCATGCAAATCATCAATGGCTAGCTCATTACCCCGACCAATGCCGTCGATACGCAACATGATACCGGCCCTATCACTTACA
The DNA here is from genome assembly GCA_020634435.1 of Ardenticatenaceae bacterium. Lineage (GTDB taxonomy): Bacteria > Chloroflexota > Anaerolineae > Promineifilales > Promineifilaceae > Leptofilum. Next base: position 348,822 of record JACKBS010000011.1, read on the forward strand.
TTTTCTGTTTTGATAAATGCGGAAAACTGTAAACGAGAGCCCTTGTACTGATTAATATTGGGCAACTCATCCCCGATATAAACATAGCCGCCTTCCTCTATTTCTTGGTCGGTTTGCATGAAGATGCTAGTTTCATCGCCATAGCCTGTCGTTGAGTCTACGCTTACTTCGTAAACTTCCCGCAAATTTAGCGGTCCCTGATGTGTCAAACCATCAGGGAAGCCATCATTATCGTTGTCATTTATGGGGACTACGTAAGCTGGTTCGGGGGAAGCTGAGGTGTTTTCTTCGTTTTTGCCACAGCTGCTCATTGTTAAGAGCAAGAAGAGGCTAAGCGGTAGGGTTAATAGAAATAATCTGGATAGGGGAAATCTTTGCTCATTCATCAAGTACTCCTTTTGGTATGGGACACATATAACAAAACTGACACTCAATAAAAATTTACGGGATTTTCTATGCGGGGTTGCACCAAGACACAATGAGCCTCTCAAAATCAAGAGTTTTGTAAGCGTAAGCGGTTGGCGTTGCCTGGCCAGCCTTTATCTTTGAGAATGATGTTTACGGTAGAAACCTCGTCGGTGTTGAGTGGCACTTAGTCGTTAATAAATTTGAACCCAAGTTAAACAAAAGGCACTTTGGGTGTCTGGTGCAAAAGCGTGTCAGTTTCGTATCAATCGGAGGCGAAGATTCTTCTATTACTCAACTGCTTTTGTTTGCTGTATTTGTCATCTTGTAATGCACATCCGGCAGGGTGCGCAGGCGGTCGGCGGCTTGTTCAGCCGTGAGATCGCGCTGAGCTTCGCCAAGCATTTCGTAGCCCACCAGGAATTTCTTCACCGTGGCGGAGCGCAGCAGCGGCGGGTAGAAGTGGGCGTGTAATTGCCAGTGGTTAAAAGACCTGTCAGGTTTATTGTCGCTATTTGCTCTGGCAGGATCAGTTTGTGAAACCTGACAGGTCTCTGTGTCAAAAGGCGCACCGTGCCAGCCCATTGAGTAAGGGAATGAGGTTTCAAACAGGTTGTCGTACCTGGTGAGCATCTTTTTGAGGATGTCAGACAGGGCGTCCCGTTCATCATTGGTCAAATCGGGCAGGCGGAGGATGTGGCGGCGAGGCAGCAGCAGCAGTTCAAATGGCCAGACGGCCCAGTAGGGCACCACCGCCAGCCAATGCTCGTTTTGCACCACGATGCGTTCTTTTTGTTCCAGTTCTAGATTGACATAATCTATCAGGAGCGGACGGCCGTTTTCCTCCCAATATCGTTTTTGTGCTTTCTCCTCTGCTGCTGGTTCGTTGGGCAGGGCATTCAGTGCCCAAATCTGGCCGTGCGGATGGGGATTGGAGCAGCCCATGATGGCCCCTTTGTTCTCAAAGATTTGCACCCAGCGGTAGGTTTGGCCGAGTTCGGCCGCCTGAGCCGCCCAGGTGTCCACCACGCCGCGGATTTCCGGCAGGCTCATCTCCGGCAACGTCAGGTCGTGGCGCGGCGAGAAGCACATCACGCGGCAGACGCCTTCCACCGCCTGCGATTGCAGCAGCGGATGCGCCGGTTCGCCCGCGGACGGCACGTCGCTGAGCAGGGCGGCAAAGTCGTTGGGGAAGACGTAGGTGCTCGTGTATTCAGGATTGGTGTCGCCGCTGGCACGGCCGTTTCCAGGGCATAGGTAGCAGTTTGGGTCGTAGGCAGGCCGATTGTCTGGCGGCGCTTTTTCCACCTGGCCTTGCCACGGCCGTTTCATGCGGTGGGGGGAAACTTGCACCCATTCATCAATCAGGGGATTAAACCGCCGGTGCGGATGTTCGGTCGGGTCAAATTCGCTTTTCATGGTTCACTTTTCGCTTTTCAAGAGGGCGAGGCGATTGGTGAGGAAACGGTCTGTGCTTTTTAGAATGTCTCCCAATCGCCTCGCCCCTACTTTTCACTTTTTACTTTTCACTCAAACCCCGCGCCCTGGCTTGCAAAATTGCCATGCGGTCCGCATCCCCGGTCAATTCATCGTGCAGCTGCTGGACGCGCGCGACCAGTGGAGCGTGTTTGAAAGAGAAGGCGATGTTGCGCACCTGATGCAGTCGGGTTTGTTGGTCTTCGGGCGTCATTTCGTCGTTGCGGAGGGGGCGGGCTGCACCCCAATCCACATGCACAATTTCCTGGTCTGGCTGGCGAATGATGAAGTTGGCGGCATGCCAATCGCCATTTTCGATGCCGAGCTGCTCGCAAACGAGCTGGTGCAGCAGAATTTCCTCGTACAGCGCGGGGGTCAGAACGGCCGTATCGCGCCAGGCAGTTTCCATCACCGTGTCACCGCGTACAAACGGTTCCAGCGTCAGCCCCAGCAGCGATGAAAATTGGGTGTTGTAACCAAACGCCCGGCTGATGCGCGGTACCAAATCTTCTTCCAAAATGAGCCGCAGCCGTCCACGCGCGGTGACCAGTTCGCCGGTGCCAGTCATGGTGGGCCAATTTTCGGGACGGCCGTTTACCATCTTTGCGCCAAGTTCAATCTCGTGAAACGGTTCGGGTGCGGGCTGCTTGATGACCAACCCTAGCTCCGGGGCAATCAGGATGGTGCTGCGCCGGTGCCGCCCGACGATGTACTCACCCTTGAGCAGCAGGTGGAGGCCGCTGGCCTGTTGGTGCGCTGCCTGCCAGGTGGCGATTTGTTCACCGATGGCATGATTATGGTTGGCAACGGCCGTTCGCCTTTGCAGCTCCAGTTCCACCATCTGCCCCATCAACTCATCAATGAGAAACGTGGCTGGGAGTGGTGGCTGGTTGCTAGTAGCAAAACCGCGCTTGTTGGCAATCGTGGCGTAGAGCTGGTCGATGTAAGCCATGCGGGTGGGCAGTCCGGTATTTTCGCCCAGCTGGGCCTCGCGGATGGTGTGTAGGCGGCAAAACGCGTCGGCGGCTTCGGCGACTGTCAGGCCAGTTTCGGCTTCCAAACGGCTGGCCACCTGCTGCGGATCGGCCCCAAAAAAGCGAATCTGGTTGCCAAAATCGTGCAAAATTTCGGCACGGTCTAGCAGCGGATCGCCGTTGGCCAGCGGCGGCTCGTAACCAATGACGCCAAAATAGTTGGCAATCCAGCCGCCCAACGGACGGGTGAGAAAATCGGCCTCAGCCAGCAGTTCAACAGGCACCAGCCGGTCAGTGGCTCGTAGGACCAGGTGGCCGTGTGGATTGTCAATGTGCAGCAGGTCGTTGATGGTGGGAACGGCCGTTTCTCGTAACTGTGCTATCCATTTTGCTTCGGCGGTGGCAGACGGCCGTTGCCCCACAATCGTGACCATGCGGCCACGGCTTTGCGGCTGTGGCGGAACCAAAAATTCAACAATTTCAGGGCGGCTGAGGGGAATGCCAACGATGGCAAATTGCAAGCGATTCGACATGCCCCTAGTTTACGCTATTGCAGTGAAACCTCCCATCGAAGTTTGCTTATTGGTAGTCGGGCAACCAATCGCCATGAGCCTCAATGAGTTCATCAACCATGGCGTGAATTTGCGTTAAATCCAACTCGGCCGCCGTGTGCGGGTCTAGCATGGCGGCATGGTAAATATGCTCACGCTTTTGCGTCAACGCCGCTTCAACCGTCAGGGATTGCACATTGATATTCGTTTGCATGACGGCGGCCAGTTGCGGCGGTAAAGCGCCAATTTTCACGGGCTGAATGCCATTTTTGTCTACCAGGCAAGGGACCTCTACCGGCACGCCTGTGGGCAAGTTGTCAATAATGCCATGATTGGGCATGTTGCCATAGATGCGAGTTGGTTTGCCTGTTTCGATGGCGTGGATGATATTGGCACCAAATTCGACGCTTGGCTTTACGGTAATTGGCTTGTCAGCATCTTCTAATTCGCGCCGCAGATATTCCCATTCCATAATCTGGGCTTCGCAGCGGAAAATATATTCGTCAAGCGGAATATCGAACTCCTCTAGCAGATCAGGTCTGTCACGCTTGATAAACCAGGGGGTATATTCGCTGAAATGCTCGCTGGATTCCGTGACAAAGTAGCCGAGATGTTTGAACATTTCGTAGCGCACATGGTCGGTCATGCGCACAAATCGCTTGGGCCAATTGCCCGAGCGCTCGAATTCAGCCATCGTTCTGCGCAGGCGTGGGTACACGTCTTTCCCCTCATGTTCCAGCTTGAGGAAGAACGCCACATGATTGATACCAGCGACCAGATAGTTAAGTTCATCACGCGGGATGCCCATGTCGTCGGCTAGGTCGTGGGCGGTGTGTGGCACGCTGTGGCAAAGCCCCACCGTTTTGATTGAGGTGGCGCGGTCAATGGCCCAGCAGTTGATTACCATCGGGTTGACATAGTTGAGGAACTGCACATCGGGGCACAATTCTTCCATGTCGCGGCACATATCGAGCAGCACCGGAATGGTGCGCAGACCACGCATGATGCCGCCGATGCCCAGTGTGTCGGCAATGGTCTGGCGCAATCCGTATTTTTTGGGAATCTCAAAATCAGTGACGGTGGCTGGTTTGTAGCCACCGACCTGAATCATGCTGATGGCGTAGTCAGCACCGTCTAACGCCTCCCGTCGATTCAGCGTTGCGTGGATGGTTGGTTTAACACCAAGCGTGTCGGCTACTTTTCCGGCCACAATTTCTGAGGTGCGCAGACGTTCGGGGTCAATGTCGTGCAAAACTAACGTCGAATTACTCAATTCTGGAAATCTGAGGATGTCTCCCATCAGGTTTTTGGCAAAAACGGTGCTGCCCGCGCCAATAAATGTAATTTTGGGCATGGTGCAATTTCCTTTTTCTGTTGGAGCGTATGGATAAACTGACAATCTACGCTCAAAAAATGTTTACGGCCGTTCCACCTCTAAAAGTGTATTCGCCGAAAGATCGTTAATGATGGTTAAAAGGCCATCGGGCCAGATAATTTCCAAAGCAGCGAGCTGCGACCCGGTCGGAAAGCCAAAATGTATGCGGGTTGCATCCCCAGAGAGATAGCCGCTGTTGGCCCGGACATCACGTGTGTAGCTTCCCGTTGAAGTATAGAGAATCAACTTTGCGCCAATGGCAAATGGATTTTGACTTTCAGGCCAGCGTAAATCAACTTCCAGGCTGGCGCCACTGCAAAGTTGGTTTTCAAATAATTGGGCCTGGGAGCGTAAATTGTTCACTACGATGTCCAGGTCACCGTCATTGTCCAGATCGGCCATGCTCATGCCGCGCCCGCTTTCATTGGAGTCTAAATGCCAATCAAGGGCCAGTTCAAAAAAGTTTCCACTAACGTTTTGATATGCTTGATTTTCTTCGACCAGTTCATTGCCCGGCAGGTAGTCAAACATTTCGGCGTCAATCATGCCGTTGACCACGTACAAATCGAGGAGGCCATCTTGATTTAAGTCGCCGAATTTGCCTGACCAGGCCCAACCAGATGCATGGACGCCGCTCATTACTGCCCGGTTTTGGTACGTGCCATCTTCGTTTTGCATCAGCAGCACATTGCTGGTGATTTGCGGATCGCCCGCCGCCATTGGTTCTGGAGCCATCGTTTCCATCATGATCATCCAGGGCGCCATCCCGATTTCGTCTGTTTCGTAAGGAGCCATGTCAGTGGCGAATAGTTCAAAAATGCCATCGTTGTTGATGTCTCCCCAGTCGAAGTTCATCGTGTGTTGGGAGGTAGTGGCGAAGGGGGATGCCGCTTGCCACGTGCCGTTTTGCCACAGCCAGGCCATGTCTGGAAGGTTGAAATCGTTGCCGACCAAAATATCGCGCTGACCATCTTGATTCACATCAAACAGGGCAATCACCAATGCCTGCGAGTCATCGGCCAGGCGGGTGGCTGTGAACGCGCCTGAATTTTGTGTGTATTGATACACACCTTCGCCGTTGCTAAAAAGAAACGCGTTGCCGAGCGTCAGGTTAAGTTCGGCATCGTACGAGCCGGTAACCAGATCGAGCGAGCTGTCGCCGTTGAGGTCACCCCAGGCCATTGAGTGGGCCAGGGCACGCACGCCGGGCAGGGGAAGACGGGTGAAGGTGGAACGGCCGTTCCCTCCCACACCCGCATTTTCCCAATAGGTAAGCGAACTGGTGATGTGCGTAAATACAATGTCCAGCCGACCATCGCCCGTCACGTCAACAACATTAACCGCGCGCGTGTTGAGATCGGGCAAGATTTCTTTTTCAAAGGCTAGGTCGCCGCGATTCCAAAAGATGGTGGCGGGGCCGTTGAGGTTGGCAAAGACGATATCCACCCAGCCGTCCTGGTCCAAATCGTTGATGGCCACGCCTGCCCCGTTGGTTTCAAACATGCGCACCACTTCGCCCTGCACATCGGTGACATGATCCAGCCAATGGGTGACAAATTCTCCGTTGCAGGTTGGCGCAGCAGAAAAGGGGGCACCGCCCACAGATACAGGGAGGAAATCTTCGCTAGTAGGGATGATCGTTTGTGGTGCGGCAGTATGCTCCTCGGTGACGGCAATTTGTGCAGCCTCAGCGTAGATTGCACCACCAACTGGCAAACCGCTGGGGACTGCATCAGGAATTGTGAAGGACAGATCGCGGGCGGTTGGCGAGGTTAGCGATTCCAAAAAGGCCAAAATGGCGGCAACGTCTGCATCGGAGAGGTTCATTTGGGGCATAGCAAAGGACGGAGCAGAAAGAGCGGCGGTGCGAACGGCCGTAACTCCCAAATACTCCTCCTGCATCAACGTTGAGAGCTGCCCAAAATCATAATTGCCAACCATTTGCACTGGATTTAGGTGGTGGCGAACTGCATCTTCCAGCGTGAGATAAACGCCGTTGTGCATCCAGGGGCCGGTGATAGAGACATTTCGTAGGGGTGGGGTGCGGAAGGCAAACAAATCGCTTTCGTTGTCCGTTTCACGGGAACGGCCGTAATCAAACGGCGCTTCATTTCCTTTCCCTGGTCCTATCTGTGGCACGCCGATGTTGTGAAATTGCATATCCGTTAGCAAAGGCCCACTGTGGCATTGGGCACAGCCTGCTTCGCCATAAAACAAGGCGGCCCCATCCAGCGCTTCAGTGGAGAGAGCTGTTTTATCCCCTTGTAAATACCGATCCCAGGGGCTGTCCAAAAAGGTAAACGTCTCCATTTCATAGGCAGCAATTGCGTTGGCGGCATCTTCAAAACCCAGTTCACTAAGAGGGATATCGGGATAGGCAGCCAGGAAAAGCTGTTGGTACGCTGGCACAGCCAACAGTTGCTGCATCAGCGTGTCCCACATCAGCGGCATATCATGATCGCCTATGTTGGCCAGCACATTGTGCGTACCTTCAACCGCGTAATCGCCATGTTGTCCGCGCATTTCATCACGCGAGGTGACCGGGAACATGGCCTGGACGGCAATGGCATTTTCCAGACCAGCGGGCAGATACTCATCGGCGGGATTGAGGAATTCGTTGGGGGCTGTTTGTTGAATACGGCCGTCCCAAAACATCGTATCCATCCCCGCTAAGCCCAAGTTAAACACAGGCGGCGCATTGCGCGGCACCAACACCTGTCGCTCACTCACAAACGCTCGTTCTGGGGCTAATCCTTGCCCGCCAACACCAATCGACAAAGACAGCCCATCCCCCGTACCCACCAAAGGATGATGACAGGTGACACAAGCCGTATCTTTGTTGCCGCCCAGCAGCGGGTCCCAATAAAGGGCTTCACCCAACGCCACTTTCGCCGCTGAGGCAGAGGGCAAACGCACGGGTAACGTGGCCCCTGCTTGGACTAGCAGCTCGGTCAGCTGTGCGCTCCTTCTGGCGGGCGCAATGACCGTCGGCCACAGAACACCAAGCAAGATGCTCACAACAACAGCTGTGCCCAGCATGATCCGCCAGCTTGGCCACTTATGCGTCTTTCGTATTAACTTGGGCGGGGCATAGACAGTCTGTTTCATACCTGCCTCGAAAACTGAATCCCACTGAACAAGCAAAAATCGTTGGTCGGATTGTCAATCCGACTTACATAAAGAACGAGCATCGTGCCAATGATTTGCACGCAAACAAACAGACACGATGCTCGATTAGCGTAACGTAATGAAGGTGCGACGCACTTTTGAAAGTGCGTCGCACCTATCGCTAGGAGGACGTTATTCGTCAAACAGAGCGTTTACCTGCTCGTTGGCTTCTTGCAACGCCGTGGCGGCATCTGCTTCACCCAACACAATGCTGTCCATGGTGGGATCCATGATGGCTGAAATTTCAGCCCCATTGTCGGTGATGGGGAAGAGGAAGGTGCCGTTGGGATCAAGTGCTTCTTCAGTGAAGGCGCTTACGTCCACACCGGCGGCTTCACGCACGGCCAAAGTCCGCTCTACACCAGAGGGGATGGCCGGGAAGACAACGCCCGTGTCGCCTACGATGTTGGCGCACTCAGGCGAGGCGGCAAACTTCACCCACTGCCATGCTTCTTCTACGTGTTCGCTGCCAATGTAGATGGAGTCGGCCAGACCGTTGAACATGCTTTTACGGCCGTCTGGTCCAATCGGTAGTAAACCAAAGCCTACCTCAAAAGAAGAGTTGTCAACATAGTTGCCAATTTGCCACGAGCCGTCCGTGGTCATGGCCCCAACGCCAGAAATAACCAACTGCTGGGAGCCGAGGCTGGTTACATCGGCCAACGGCGGGGCAAAGCCTTTCTCGATCAGCCCCACGTACCAATCCAATGTTTCTGCCAATTTCGGATCGTCATAGTAATAATGTGTGGTCCAGGGGCCATCGGTGAATATAAAGCCATTGCTGGCTGCGAAGTGGCTCCATTGCGTTTGGCCAGAGAAACCGCCAGCACCTTGGTGAATAAAGCCGTACTGCACGACGTTTTCTTTATCGAAGTCTGGGCTAAGGCCGTTGTTGCCGTTCGCATCCAGCGTCAGCTGGGCCACAACTTCTTCAAAGGTGCCGCCATCTTGTGGGTTCCAGGTCCAGGTATCGGTGATAGCGGGATCAATGCCAGCGGCTGCAAACATGTCAGCATTGTAAACAACGGCAATGGTGTCCCAATCTTTGGGTAGGCCGTACCGTTTGCCCTGGCGAACCCACAGGTCGGCTAAACCTTCAATGTACATACCAGTATCAACGCCATCGCGTTCCACAAGTGGCTGAATGTCAACAATTTGTTCTTTTACGGCAAATTCCGGGAATTTGGCCAGATGATCGGTAAATACGTCGGGTGCATCGCCGCTAACGAAGCCGGTTTGGATGGTGTTCCAATAATCATCCCAACCTGCTTGCTCAACGAGCACTATGATGGCGGGGTTGGCAGCGGTGAAGGCTGTGGCACATTGTTCATAAGCGGGCTGTTGGGCAGAGTCCCAAAGAGCGTAGCGAATGGTTACAGCTTCGCCACTTGCTTCTTCAGATGAACCGGCATCAGACGCGGTATCTGAACCGGTTGCGGAATCAGTTTCGGCTGCTTCTTCAGTATCACTGTCACTGCCACCACAAGCTACGATAAGCATGGCAAATAGAAGCAACAGGATAGTCAATAATAGATTTTTTTTCATTTGATATCTCCTCCAAGTTAAATCTGCTGGGTTTAACGTTTTAAGACCTTGCACTAGGCTGGAGCAGTGGGTCTGCTCGACTGTTTTGGTCTGGAACAGTCTGGAATTGGTTAAACAATCAACCTGCTACCTTTCTAATTTGGCAGCAAAAAGTAAGGCACCTCCTTCGAGATTTTCATTTAGAAAATCTATTTAAAGCCGGAGAATTGAATGTTATTGACCACGCGCCGCCCTAATAACAGGAACAGGATTAACGTGGGAATCATGCTGATGATGGTGGCCGCCATAAGACCCGTCCAGTCGGGCGCGCCTTGTGGTGTTTGTGAACGGAAAATGGCCAGGGCCACGGTTAAAACTCGAACGCTTTCATCTTTGCCAACCAGGAACGGCCACAGATAGGTATTCCAGGTGGTCACAAATGTGAGGATGGCTAAGGTTGCAAGTGGGGGACCACTTATGGGAATGATGATGCGCCAAAAAATGCCGAATTTGCTGGCACCATCCAGGCTGGCCGCTTCCTCAAGTTCCTTATTGATGCCTAGAAAAAATTGGCGCAAGAAGAAGATGGCAAATGGCGACATTAAAAACGTGGGGGCAATGATGCCCATGTAGGTGTTGTCCCATTCCAGGTCTCGGATCAGGAGGTAGTTGGGAATGAGGGTTACGATGGCCGGGACCATCAAACCGGTGAGGTAAACAAAAAACAGCTTGTCTCTAAAAGGAAACTTCAGACGGGCAAATGAGTAAGCGGCCAGCGCGCTAAAGAATGTTTGCCCTACCACAACGAGCACTGTGACGATGACGGAGTTGCGTAAAAAGAGCCAAAAGTTGATTTGTTGACCAGAACCGCCCGCGGCAACGGCCGTTTCTGTATCCACCTGGCCCAAAACCCGCGCGTAATTGATCGTCGTGAAGCCCACTGGCGCTAATGACTTGGGATCCGCCAGCATTTCTCGCTGGGTTGAAAGCGAGGTGCGAATGACCCACCAAAACGGAAACAGGATGATGATGATCGCGAAGATGATGATTGCCCAGGAAAGAATTTTGCCCCATTTGATTCTGCGTGTCCGGGCATACGGTTGTTGGGGAGCTGTGGTTGAGCTGTTCATTTACATCTCTCCTTTTGGCTAGGCCAGATCGGACTCATCGGCCCGCAGGATGCGCATTTGCAGGATGGTGGCAATGATTAGGATGAGGAAAAGCACGACGGAAACGGCCGTAGCATACCCCATCTGGAACCGTTGGAAGGCAAACTCAAAGATGTACCAGGTGATTACCCGAGTCGCGTCGATAGGGCCGCCGCCAGTTGTCACCGCAATCGTGTCGAAAATTTGGAAGGAGCCAATGATGGTGGTGACCAGAACAAACACCAGTACCGGGCGCAAAAGCGGCAGTGTAATCGACCAAAAAATGCGCCGCTCGCTGGCCCCATCAATTGCCGCCGCTTCGTAAAGCGATTTGGGGATGGTTTGCAGCCCGGCAAAAAAGAGCAGGGCGGTGTAGCCCGTATATTGCCAAATGTTGATAAGCGCAATGGACGGCATAGCCTGGTCTGGTGATCCCAAGAATGGCTGGCGGCTAATACCCAAGAATTGGAAAAGATTGTTGATAAACCCTAATGTTGGGTCCAGCATCCAAAGCCAGATAAGAGCCACAATTACGGGGGGCAGCAGCCAGGGCATGATAAAAATGCCCCGGATAATGTTTGATTTTGTAACCCGATCCATCATGACGGCCAGGCCGATAGCCAAAATGGTTTGCAGCGGAATGTTGAGGATGACGTAGTAAAAGGTTACCTGTAAAGAGCGCCAAAATTGCTTGTCCTGAAACAGGTCGATGTAATTTTCAAAACCAATGAATTTTGGACTGGATAGCATGTCCCAATCGGTGAGGCTGATGTACAAGCCCCGCACGCCGGGCACGGCATAAAACGTGATGAAGCCGATTAGGCTGGGCAGCAGAAAAAGCCAGGCCAAAAGGGTTTCCTGATTAAATAAACGTTTCCACAATGGGGGCGGGGTGTATGAATTCGAGCGGGAAGCAGGGGATGCGGTCATTTTTCTCCTCCGTCGTGCGCTTTGTGAGCGTTCCCGTGAACGTTCACGGAAAATATACAAAATTAGCCAGCTTTTGTCAAGAAAGAGTTTCTTCTGGCGCTAAATTGTTGGCTAGGTGGAGGATTCGCGCGGGACGAGGGTGACGGGGAGTTCGATGGGGGCGAAGGATTGTTCAGGAGAATCAAGCATGTCGAGAATACGATTCATGGCGTGTTGGCCAATTTCGTATTTGTCTACGTCCACGCTGCTGAGGGAAGGAATAAAGATATTGCTGAGGCCAATGTTGTCGAAGCCGACGACGGCGAGGTCTTGGGGCACTTGTTTGGCCAGATCGTGGGCCGCCCGGATGGCGCCGATGCCCATCAGATCGTTGTAGGTGAAAACGGCCGTGATCTCTGGATGTTCGCCCAGCAGCTGTTGCAACGCATTGTAGCCGCCTTCCAGGGTGGGGGAAGCACCCACAATCAGCGCCTCATCATAAGGGATGCCGTTTTCCGTGAGCGCTTTTTCGTAGCCACGTACCCGCCGTACCTGGCTGCGCGAGAAGTTTTTGTTGGCCAGCATGCCAATTTTCCGATGACCCTGCTGGATGAGATGCTCCACGGCTAAAAATGCGCCGTGTTCATTGTCCACGTTAATGACGTTGATGTTGGGGTGGTCAATAAAGCGGTTGACCATCACGATTGGCGCGTAGCCGTCGGCAAAAGTTTGCATGGCGGTTTTTTCAGCGGCATTGCCAATGATGATGATGCCATCGACGCCTTGGGCCTGGAGTGAGTTGAGCACTCGAATTTCCTCGTCGGGGTCATCATCGGTGTTGCACAGAAGGACGTTGTAGTTGTGCTGTTGGGCAGTGTCTTGCACGCCGCGCGCCACTTCGGGGAAAAAGAGGTTGGAAATGTCGGGAATGACGAGGCCAACGGTTTGGGTGCGCTGTGTCACCATACTTTGCGCCTGGCGGTTTGGTTGATAGCCTAATTGTTGAACAGCCGCCATTACTTTTTCTTTAGTTACCGGGCTGATTTCGCCTTTGTCATTGATGGCTCGGGAAACGGTTTGGCGAGAGACACCGGCCAGGGCAGCGACATCTTCGATTGTGGCTCTTTTCACTTAGCTTATCTCCTCCGTGAGCGTTCACAGCAAGTTTAGCAGTTTCTGGTGCATCGTTCAATTGGCAGGTTTGACCGAATTTTCTTGACAACTGCCGTTTTTGCAATTATCATATTTGGCAACATTATCAAATTTAATAATGGAGTCTGTTTTGCGAAAAATAGAGCTTGTGATTCACCCGGTTCGTTTTCAAATCTTGCGCGCCATCGGCACGGAAGCCTTGACCACTCAGGAAATTGCTGACCGCATTCCCGACACGCCAAAATCGTCTATTTACCGGCATCTGAAGCTGCTGCTAGAGCACAATTTGCTTTATGTGGCCGATGCCCGTTTAGTCAACGGCATTCAAGAAAAGACATATCGCCTGGACCAGCCCGCCCGGCTAACCGCCGACGAGATGAAGGATTTGTCGGTAGACGACCACATCCGCTTTTTTACCACGTACGCGCTGACGCTGGTGCAGGATTTTTCTGAGTATGTCAGCAAAAGCGCCCCGATTGATATGCTGGCGGATCGGGTGGGCTACAACGAGGTCACTTTTTATGCGACCAAGTCTGAATTAGACGAATTTCAGGCGGCTTTGAATACGGCCGTTATGAAGCTGCTAGGGAATGTGCCGGGCAACGGCCGTTCCCGCCGCAAACTGGCGATTGTTTCCCAACCACTGCCGGAAGGGAGTGAAAGTGATAAGTAAAAAGTGAAAAGTTGTGTCAAGTCCTAAAATAAGTTGACACAAAATAGTGACTACTTCACATCAGTTATCAAAATGAATTTCAGCAGGTTTAGCATAGCCCAACGACAGATGTGGGCGATCATAGTTGTACAGCCAAACTGCTTCAGCCACCGCTTGCTGCGCGTGCGCCAAATTGACAAACAGGTCATCCAGACCATATTCGTTCTTTAAAATACCGTTCATGCGTTCTGCCAACGCGTTGTCATAGCAATTGCCCACCTCACCCATGCTGGGTAGCAAGCGGTGCTCTTGGAGACAGTCTCGATACGACCACGAGGTGTATTGCACCCCATGGTCAGAATGGTGAATCAATCCGGTCACCGGACAATGCGCCTGGTTGATGGCCAGCTGCAAGGCCCGCAGGCAACCTTCCGTGGCCAAAGAGGCCGAAATATCATAACCGACGATAAAGCGCGAAAACGCATCTGTGAGCAGCGCCAGATAGACAAAGCCTGTTTCCGTCGTGATGAAGGTGATGTCACCAACCCACGCCTGATGAGTGGTCGCCAACGTCAAACCAACTAGACGATTGGGACAACGCCAGGAGCCAGCTAAGGTGGTTCGCCGTCGATTACGCTTGGGCACAATCAACAAATTGTGGGCGCGTAGCAGGTCAAAAAAAGCATCCCGACCACGAGTAATCTCCAGGTTTTCCCAGCAGGGTCGCAGCTCATGGTACAGCTTGCGCCCGCCCATCTGGGGATGCAGCCGCCGTTTTTCTTTGACCAAGTTCAGGATGAGCTGATTTTCAGCTTCCTGCTGCTGTTGCCGCTGCTTGGCTTGAAAGTAGGCTTGGCGGCTGATGCCAAACCAGGTCACGGCGGCCTGAGTGGGCACTTGGCCCGCTTGCCGGATATGGTCTATGATTTCTTGCCGAAATTTTTTTTAAGGTCAACGCCCAAGGCGTCACTGGCCACCGTGAGCGTGGCTGCCAACATCCGGTTGTCCAAGGTGCTTTGCGCTAGCGCGGATTCCAGTTCCGCGACCCGTCGTTTGAGTGCTTTGATGCCCTGCTGGTCTTCAGCTGTTTGAATGACCACCAGTTCGGCACGGTAGCCGGAACGGCCGTATTGCTCAATCCATCGTTGCACCGTTGTGTGTGCGCCAATGCCGTACTTGTTAAGCAAGCTGTAGATGCTGGCCCCGGCTTCGTACTCACGCACGACTTGTTGTTTGAAGGCCAGGCTGTAACGTCTGACGGTTTCTTTTTTCATAAGGTTGCCCATCCTAAATGGTGATTATATCTGTCAACTATATTTAGGACGGGTCATTGTGGCCCACTTCTCACTTCTCACTTCTCACTTTTTACAAAAAATGGAGTAACCAAAATGGAATTCATAAGCAACAACCTGCCCCTGCTCATCCCCATCTTTCTCATTCAGCTGGCGCTGATTGTGTTTGCCTTGCTGGATTTGGCCAAGCGGGAGAACACGCGCGGACCAAAATGGGTCTGGGTATTGGTAATTTTGTTTGTCAACATGATTGGCCCCATCGTCTACTTTTTGCTGGGGCGGGACGAGGCGTAAATGGACACCTTTGCGATTCGCTGTGAGGGATTGAGTAAGCAGTACGGCGATGTGCAAGCCCTCCAGCCGCTTGATTTAACCGTGCTGCAAGGCTCGATTTTCGGCTTTTTGGGGCGTAACGGCGCGGGCAAAACGACCACCATCCGCTTGCTGACCGGGCTGGCCGTGCCCAGCAGCGGGCGCGCCTGGGTAGCCGGTGTGGAAACCACGACTGCCGACAGCGCCGCCCGCGCCAGCTTTGGCTATCTGCCGCAGGAACCGGCTTTTTACGGCTGGATGACGGCCACCGAGTACCTGGATTACGTGGGCCAGCTGTGCCAGATGGACAAGCCCACGCTCCAGCGTCGCAGCGACGAGATGTTGACGCTGGTGAAGCTGACGGACGCGGCCAAACGGCCGATTCGCGGCTTTTCTGGCGGGATGATGCAGCGGTTAGGCATCGCCCAGGCGCTGCTGCATGAGCCGCCAGTCCTCTTTCTAGACGAGCCGACGAGCGCGCTGGACCCGGCCGGGCGGCATGAGCTGCTGGCGCTGCTGGCCAGCCTGCGCGGGCAGGTGACCATCTTCCTCTCCAGCCACATTTTGGCGGATGTGGAGCGCATCTGCGACACGATTGGCATCATCCGCGAGGGGGAACTGGTGCTGGTGGCGGGCCGCGACGAGCTAATGGAACAGTACGCCACGGACTCCATTTTGCTGGAGGTGGCGGCGGGGTCGCCTACGGCCGTTTCCACCCTACTGTCCATCCTGCAAACCCAACCGTGGGTACAGCAAATCGACCAGGAAAACGGCCGTCTCCACCTGCATGTAAGCGATGTGAGCGCGGCCCAACAGGCCATCCTGCCGCTCATCGCGGAAAACCAGGTGCAGCTCAACAAGTTTGAATGGATACGGCCGTCTTTGGAAGAAATCTTCCTCTCGATCAGTGACAAGTAAATGATGACGGTAGGGGCGACCCCCCGTGGTCGCCCAGGATGGGCAGACACGGGGGTCTGCCCATACCAAAAAATTGTCCCTGTTAAATTCAACGACTACCGGTAACGGATAACAAACAATGACACTCTTATTTTCCACACTTGCAGTTCTACTCATGATTCTCCTCCCGCTGGGGCTGGCAATTTGGCTGCGGCGGCGGTTTGACGTGCCGTGGGTGCTGTTTTGCCTGGGCATCCTCACCTTCATTGGCTCGCAGACTTACCACATTCCGCTCAATAATTGGCTGACCGATTTGGGCGTGATTGGCGAGATTGGGCCGGATGCACCGAATTTGCTGCGAACGGCCGTAATTCTTGGTCTCTCTGCTGGTCTGAGCGAAACAATTGCTCGCGTGCTGGGCTACTGGTTCCTCTTCCGGCGCAAGTTGGCCGACCGGTTTGAGGATGGCGTGCTGGTCGGTCTGGGGCACGGCGGCATCGAGGCGATGATCATTGGTGGCGTGTTTACTGCTGGCTCGATTAGCTCGCTGTGGGCGATTCGGGACGTGGATTTAAGCACGTTGGGCATGACGGCAGCGCAGATGACGGCCGTTTCCAGCCAACTCGCCGCCCTTCAAGAAACCCCCTGGCTCATCTTTTTGGCCGTCTTTGAGCGGCTGATCGCCATCACGCTGCACGTCACGCTGTCGGTGCTGGTGTGGCGCGCGTTTAAGACGCGGCAGGTGTGGCCGGTGCTGTTGGCGGTGGCTTATCATGCGCTTTTGGATGGAACGGCCGTTTACGCCATACAATTTTTGGATGCCATTTGGGTAGAACTGCTGCTGCTGGCGATTGCCCTGCCCGGTGCCATCTGGCTGTGGCGCAGTTGGCCGACGGTCACCAAGATGCAGGCTGGTTTGGGTTGGCGGGCTGAGGTGCGGCTTTGGGGAACGGCCGTTCGTCATGAGCTTAAACTGCAATGGCGCACCCGTCGCGCCTTGGTGATGGTGGCGGTGTTTGTGCTCTTCGGTTTGGCCTCGCCGATGTTGGCCAAATTCACGCCGGAGCTGCTCAAAAGCGTGCCCGGCGCAGAGCAGTTTGCCGGGCTCATCCCTGAACCGACGGCGGCGGACGCGGTGGCCCAATACATCAAAAATCTGACTCAGTTTGGCTTTATTTTGGTCATTTTGCTGGGGATGGGGGCCGTGGCGGGCGAGAAGGACAAGGGCACGGCGGCAATCATTTTGAGCAAGCCGCTGCCGCGCTGGGCGTTTTTGCTGAGCAAGTTTGCCGCCCAGGGCGTGGTCTACTTTGTGGCGCTGCTGCTGGGCACGCTGGCAACTTACTACTACACGCTGGTGCTGTTTGAGCCGCTGGCGCTGGGGCCGTTTTTGTTTGGCGGCTTTTTGCTCTGGCTGTGGACGTTGGTGTATACGGCCGTTACCCTCCTGGGCAGCACGATGGCCAAAAGCATTGGCGGTGGGGCGGGGTTGGCCTTGCTGGGGGCGGTGCTGCTGCTCATTTTGGGCGGTATTCCCCAGGTGGCCCAGTTCTTCCCCGGTGCTCTGGTGAGCTGGGCGGCGCAGCTCGGCCTGCCCGGCGACGTGCCGTTTAGCGGTGGGTCTTTGGCGGCGAATGGGGTGTTGATTTTGGTGTTTTTGGTAACGGCCGTTGCCCTCTTCGAGCGCCAGGAAATTTAACGATTCACCACAGAGGACGTTGAGATTTTTTCAAAACAGTAAATAAACTAGGAGGAAGATCACGAATATACAACTAGCCATTATCATTATTGCCACCATTATAGGAGCATACAACTTTTATAAAGTTGGTTTGGTGTTTCAGTTAGCCTTTAAACAAAAACAAAAGCTGGAAACCAACGTTGTTTGGGTAGAATATATTCGCTTGACATTGAATAGTCTTCTACTTGGGTTCGCATTAGGCTCATTGTTCATTGATTGGAAGAATGTTAGCGGCTCCTGGATAGCATTTCCTTGCTTTAGCATCTTTTTCCTTGTTGGCGCAGTAAGATATATTCAAGCATTAAGGCCAACGAATTTCTCATAAGTGGCGGCCGTGCAATCGTGTCACTTTCCTTACCTTACTAAAATTTAGTGTCAAACTCCGCGCTCTCCGCGAACTCAGCGGTAAAAAAGCAGGTCGCGGGGCGGGAGGGTGTGGCTGGTTATACCCACAGTCACGGTTTGGGGCGTGTCGGTGAAGTTGAGCAGCAGGCGCACATCGTCGCCAAGGATTTATGTTTGTGGCAGCAGCTCGCCTAGGTTTTGAATGATGTAGGTGGGGATGATGTGGGAGTGAACGGCCGTCTCCCAACTCGTCGCCCCGGTCAAAGTAAGCGCCCCGGCCATGCCTGCATTTAGTCCCATGAGCACGTCGGTCTCCAGCCGGTCGCCGGTCATGAGGCAGCGTTCGGCAGGTACGTCCAGCAGCCCTAGAATTGCCTCGGCCATGTAAGCTGATGGCTTGCCCACCACCGCCTCAATTTTTGTGTCGGTGCACGCTTCGATAGCGGCAATGATCGCTGCGGCGTCTGGCTCGCCGCCGCCGGGGACGGGGCAGTAGCGGTCCGCATTGGTGGCAAAAAAGCGCGCCCCGTAGCGAATAGCATCAAAGGCGATTTGCAGCTTGCGGTAGACAAAGGTGCGATCAAAGCTGGCAATCACGGCGTCCACCTTGTTGGCATCTTCTGTGAGGGTGAAGCCTGCGGCCGTGAGTTCCTCACACAAGGACTGTTCCCCCACCACAAACAGATTGGCTCCCGGCAGACGCCGCTGCAAAAAATCCACCATCACATAGGAGGAGTTGATCACATCGCTGGCGGGTGTGGGCAGGCCCAATCGGGTGAGCTTGTGGGCATAATCCTCTCGTGTACGGGTGGGGTTATTGGATAGAAAGACAGTTCGTTTGCCCATCTCGCGCAGTCGAGTGATGGTTTCGCCAGCCGTAGGCAGCAGCGACTCGCCCAGGTAAACCGTGCCGTCGAGGTCAAAAATGTAGGCGTCGTAAAAACTGGTTGGTTTGTTCATTTGTTCCTGCCATTGTGGTTGGTAGTGCTATGATAATGGTAATCTATCCGCAGCGCGTTGGCACGTGATTTTGCGCATCCATGAGGTAGTTATGATTGTTGGTGATGAATGGTTGAACAAAATGGCGAAACAACGATAATAAAAGCGATTATTTTTTACCTAACTGGAACCCTTTATGAAGACACCCGCCGGCAAAGAGTGCCGTTTTTATTACCAAAATTTTCATCGCGGCCATTCTGAACAGGAATGCCGCCTCATCATGGCCAATCCCCGTTCCGAAGATTGGCGACCCAACGATTGCGGCAGCTGCCCTGTCCCCGATATTTTGCAGGCCAACAGCAACCCCAATCTGGTGCTGGAAGCCAGTATCGAGAAGGGGCTTCTTGGATTTAACCGCCGGGTGGTGGTGAAGGCGTTTTGCAGCAAACATTTAATTGACGTGGCCAAGCCGCAGGTGGGCTGCCCCGAATGTGCCAAGGAAAAGCCCGGTTTGCCGGAGTTATTTGACAATTTATAACCAGAGTAAGAAGTGAAAAGTTGTAAGTGAAGAGGTGG
>JACKBS010000012.1 GCA_020634435.1 Ardenticatenaceae bacterium
AGTGCATTGGCAGCAGCCTGACCATCGGCAAGCGTTGTCTTGCCCTCTTGGATAGCGGCACCAATTCCGGTGAGACCACGTGGGTCAAGACCGGCTCCAGATAAAATAGCATTGATGCCGTCGCGGCCGGAACCTGCAGCAATCGGCGAGTAGGGTCCCATCTCGGTGACGTTCAGTAGACGATCAACAATGTCGTCGTAGGTGACTACGCCAATACCGTCTTCAGGACGCATTAAGGCGGAGAATACAGAAATCGCATTTTTGAGCAATTCGGCCTTGGTAATCGGCACGCCTGTTGAACTAGTAGTTGCGGTGCTTCCCATGCTACCGGAACGATCTAACACAAGTGCAACAGCGGTTTTCTGTATAGGAACAGGTGTTGCAAGCAGATCAATTGTCTCGGTCAAGAGTGAATAGTCATCTCCTGGGTTCGTTGTGTAAAAACCTTCGACATCAGTAAAGTATGCTTCTACTGTCACGCTACTGTTCTCTGTTGGGGTAATTGTGTTTGGTGATGTATATGCGACGAACACATAGCCGTACACGAATGGTTCACCACATTCTGGAACGGCTGTAAAAACCGAAACCGGGGTCTGCGAAAAGTTACCTGATGGACCTGCTGTAATGCGAAAACGGACTTGGCGAGCAGATTCGACACGAAAACGGATAGCGTGGTAGGTAGTCATACCCACCGGCACGTTTCCGAAATCTATACTCGGCGTATCGAGTGTAACAGACGGAATATCCGTGTCATACATATAGCCTCCTGCCTTATGATCCAACACGCTATCAATCGTGTAATCCGTACCGAAATGAGCACCGAATAATGCCATGTTGTCACCAAGTCGGTGTCCTGCAAGAGTGGCGGATTCGCCGCTGCCAGGTACATATGGTTCAGTTGGATGCTTCTGTTGCCAAATCGCCCACAATCTATCCACATTAGCATGATGAAGAAAAAACACCGGATCGTTTGGCGAACTGTCGGGATTCATAGAACCGCCAACGTAGACATGACCCGCGTTGTGAAAGCGGACTGGTGGCGCTCCAAACCACCCCTCGATGCGGTTGCGAAAACCGTCATTTGACGATGTATCATTCCACGGCGAAGCGTCCAGCGGCGTGACATTGAGCATCGTTAGCACTTCGGCCGCAGTCGGCAACGTGGCAAAGGTCTCATTGCTGAGTGGTGATTTTCGCGTAAGCCAAGGGTCAATGCTGAGACTGCTTTCTGGGGGTATGTTGAGATTCCAATTGCCTGTAGCATATGCAAATGCACCTGTGGTGACTCTGTTGTTGGGGCCATCGCCCTCTCCACCTAGAAAGTCGCTGGTGAATGGATTGCTACCAGAAAGGTCTGTCCAGTCCCAATAAGGTAATGTAAGATTTGGATTAACTGCTACATCTTGCAAATCTTTTTCCAGTAAGTCAAGAAACTTGCGATGCCACGCGAGAAAACCCGGCCTCCGATGGGCTCCAGTATTAATGACAGTGTGCAACCAGACATAATCATCATAGCGACTGTTCGCGCCACGAGCTTGTGCGGCGGGAATTTGACTCGGAGCTTTAGCGGGATTCTTCAGATCAAGAAAAGCTTGGACAAGCTCTGTTTTCTCGCCCGTGCTTAAATTTTTTATATTCTTTCTACAGTTCATGCTTTTTCTCCTTTGGCTTGATTATTTAGGTCTACCTATTACTTATTCAGCAGCCAGTACGCCTGCTACCTGTAAAATATCTTCTAGGTCACGAATGATGTTGCCGTCGCCAACGTTGATTCCCGTGATTCTGCCGCTGGCATTTGTGACAACGGCACTGTCATGCACATTGTTGAGATAGGTATTTGAGTCTTGCTTAATCAGATTGATGATGGTCTCGCACACAATCCGGCTGCCCAATTCGCCCAGTCGCTGACCGTTTTGCTGCAATTGAGCCTCGCGCAAGAGGTAGTACCAAAGCGGGGTGCGGTGGTCGAAATAGGTTTCTCGAAGCAGTTCGTCTAAATCGGCATCAAGTCCAACCCGCAATGCATCCCCTTTGAGTGGCTCAATTCCAAACGCATCGCACATCGCTTGCCCAATGGGGATCGAAAGGTTGTAGCCGCGGAACAGATTGCTGCGTACAAGATGCCTCAAGATTGGATCCACCTTGCGTCCTTCAAAAGGTAGCGTGGACAACCCTTCGGCAATTTTGGGATCGATAAGACGCGCTTTGTTGGTAGCTGCAGCGGTGACAAAGTTTGTCCAATCGACGATCCGCTCTGCGACGAGGTTCTTTGCGTCAGGGCTAGCGGGATCAAAGCCACCAAAATTGTTAGCTGTGCTGTTTGTGTTAAGCAGGTCGAGAATGTTCACATCGGGTGAAAGCGCGTTTAGGGTGTAAAACGGCCGTATCATCGAATGCCCAAAACGAAACGCCGCCACTGAAAATTCCAGCGGCATAAACGACCCGGCTCGCCCGGCGGAAATACCGATAAAGCGGGGGCCGTTGGCGAGCGTGTCATCCACAATCTCTTCTTGGCAAACCGTTTTGAGGTAGTCATTAATGACGACGTATTGGTACGCCCAACACGCCAACTGCCGAGCGCGAATATACTTTTGTTTGTTTGATCCGACGGCTTGGGCAGTAAAGATGGCGTTGTAAAATTTGAGGAACGCAGTATGCAGTTGGCTGATGATTACGTTTTCGTCATTCCGCATATCGGCAATCGTTGCTGGGTAAGAAATATCACCTTTCAAATCCACACGCTTTGTCCGCGGCAGGTCAAAAATCTGATTGCCAGTACCATCTATTTCCTCAACAATGCGTAATCGAAAATCGTCATACAAGATATCTGATTGGGTTGTTGCGGCATTAACGAGTGCGGGGCCATCGCCAAAGACACTATCGAGATCCAAAGCTGGTCGACGGCCGTTTCTCAGCATCTTAACCAAATAATCGGGTGCAAGTGGCTCAATTGCTTCACCGCGACCAATCGCCGTCACTACTCCATCGCGGTCGGTGCGGGCGGTGATGTCGTGGTCGATAAACTGGCCGAAATAGGTAAAGATTGACGGAATTTGCGAGTTAAAGGCAACTTGCGGAACGACCGGTGAACCCGTGTCGGCCATAAAGTCTGCCAGCTTGCGCAAACCCTCTAGCGTCGCCTCAGCCACGGGCAACAAGCACGGTTTTGACCGCGCCGCATCTGGGAAGAAGTAATCGAATGCTGTGGAGAACAGAATTTCATCTTCTTCAATTAGACCCTCGATATGACTTACTTTCTTAAACATTGTTTTGCTCCTTTTTGTCTGTTGATTTCGAGAAAGCTGCCCATAAGCATGGGTAACAAACGACTATCTACAAACAATAAAGGCAGCAAAATTAAATTTGTCACAAGCATTGGCAAGAAAAAAGCGCACCAGATACACTGATACGCTTTTTGCGACTATTTGCTGTTATAGGGAGCAAACGCTGAGCGTTTATCGGCCTTGCCTGACCTTCACCGTCTCTTTCTTATTGATGGACACCTCGGCAACAGAGTTTCTGAGATGGCCTTTGGCGACATTTCCTGTTTTATCTTGGCTATGCAAAAGCGCAAAGCTACCGGAAATAACGGCAGTTGCAAACGAAGTCCCCGCCCATCGTGCCCAACCAGTTTTATTTGGCGTATTGATGTCAGGATAACCAGGTGCAGTATATACGCCCAGCAAACCGGTTACGCTATCTGCATATTCAGAGTTACTATTGTTTGCATCCCCACCAAATGTCCAAAACCCACCACCCGGTATCTCATCGGCGGTATTGCTGTATGGGGCTTGAGCATCATTACTGTCAAGTGCCCCAATGCCAATGACGGAAGCAAAAGCAGCCGGATACCGTGTTGGGGTTAGGGTACCGTCATTGCCAGCCGCCCCCACAATCACAGACACATCTCTTTGTGTCTGTGTAAAAGCATACTCCATGATGAAAAGGGTTAAGGCCTTCAGCAAACCTGGCCAAAACATACAAAGGAATGGTGCGACATGGGGCAGTTTCCTTCCTGCTACAAAAGCGATCTCTGCAAGATACGATTCTGTTTTTTCCAATTCATCCAAACTCATTAATCGTTTTTGTACAAGTTCGACTAGTTTCTCAACTAGTTCCTCACATTCTTCCCTTAGTTTAGATTCCTCAAATCCTATCGTTAGGCTACAGTTCAGAATGGCGCGAGATCGATCTGGGCCCAAAGCGCGTACTTTATCCAAACCCCACAGGAGTGAGTTCAGTGTGCCAACACCGCAATTATTGAGGACTTGAATCAAATCGATTTTGGTGTAGGGTTGCGTTTGATGGATTAGCCCTGAAATAAACAGCCCATGATCAGACATATCGTAGTCATGTCCATCAAGTGCGTCTTTCTTTTTGTCATTGCAAGCTATTACCTTTTTCGTTTTTTTATTAATAACAAGTTTTAATGATTCGCGTTTATCAAAAAATGGATAATAATATGTATGACCATCTAACTTATCTATCAGAGCCATAAGAAGCTCATTATCCTTATAATCTTCAAGCACCCGTGCCCGCTCCTTATAGCGGAACGACTTCAATTCTTCACTTCTCTCTTCGTCATGCGGGAAAATAGGGGGGATGGTATCCAGAACAATGACGTGGGCAAGTTTCTCTATACGGGCAAGCACATCCACACTCTTTTTTGGGTTAGCTGGCAGTGGTCTGACAGAAATACCAGCCTTAGCAGCAATGGCTGGCGGCACTTGAATAAAAACTTGAGCGTCACCTATAGTAACAGTTTCAGGGGAATCTGGTGGTACGGGCTTTGTCCCAGGGCCTCCAGTAATGACACTGCCTCCTTGTGCTGGCGGAAAGTACCAATTGGGTGAGGCACCGATGATCTGAAGGTCATTACCGAGTTGCTGCGGTAAATTGAGCAGATTTGGTCGATGCCGGTTTAAATAATTCCGTTCCAAATAATCATGCCACGAGTCCTTGTCTTGCCGCATCGCTTGGAGTGTCACTTCTGCAGCAAGCAACAAAATAATTTTGTCATCTTCCACTATACCCGGTTCTACATGCCGTAGCCCTTGCAATTCCAAGGCAAGCTGGCTTGTTACAAATCCTTTATCGCTACCCTGTTGAGAAGTAATATTTTCTGAGTTAAAAAGATTATCACCACTTTCTTTTATCTGCTCAATGATGCCAAATGCCTCTTTTTTAAATACGTCGTCAATATCCAATTGTTCGATTTGAACCTCAATCCCTTCCCCATTAAACGAATTTTTCCACACATCATGCGACAAAAATCGTCTAAAGATTTCATCACTATCCATACGCTGTTGATGCCGAACCGATACAATCAATTCTCCGTGCGTAAAATACCTTCTAGGTTTTTCCACATTATTTTCCATATTTTCCATTTGTCCCTCCAAATTTTTTGGCTTCACCAATAGTGAAATCACGTTTTAATTAAAGCAATGTTGATTCAAGCTTGCTTATCAATAACATTTGAATGATGCGTTTTGCCTTTTACTAGATTTGTCACAGAAAGTCGGTCAGGGTTGCCGACCAGTTGGAATGCCCCCCAGAAGGCAGGGTGCAAATCGGGCTGCTGCTGCAGAAGCTGAACTTGCGCGGCTTGCAAAGCGGCCGTTTTTGATTCGCCACGCTGCAACGCCTGATAGAATAACCCCATCTGCTTTGCCGTAAGTTGATCATCCACCTGCCACAGGCTAGCCACCAAAGCACCTGCGCCAGCCAGCAGAACACTGCGCCCAAATCCTATTAGTTCCTCGCCCGGTTTGACGGTCGCAAGACCTGTCTCACAGGCACTCAACACCACCAGTTCATACCCCAAATCTTGTTGCAGCAAATCATCAATAAACAGCTTGCCGTCTGCCAAATCGATAAAGGAGAGGTCCGGCTGGTCAAGGCGATGCTTGCCGTGCGCAGCAATGTGCAAGATTTGTTTAGGCGGGCGGTTGAGCTGTGCTTTTGTACACGCTTCCTCTATGCAAACGGCCGTTTCTAGCTGCTGACCCAACAAGGTCACTTCTGTATTAATGTGTGGCAAACGGCCATTGTCCGAATAGCCTAACAGCAACGCTCCCTTTGCAGCCTTTGGTCCGCTGCGTAAGAGGAGCGTCGCAGCCGGCAGCGTCACCAACTCATGGGTTTCAACAAAATAGCGATTGCCGTTGTGTAAGATATTAAACGGTAAATAGTGCAATATGCCGTATGGAACGAGAATGACCTGCCGATACCGTTCTAACCACGGCTGTAGCGGTGCAAATAAGCCATCATACAGCTTTTGTCCTCTCAGCTTAGTCACCCGAAGTAAATTTGCAGCCCCATCACCTGCATATAAGGCACAACGAATATTAAACAGCAGCCTTTCAATATGCTCAGAAAGCTTAGCATGTGCTATGGGTAGGGTAACGGCCGTTATCGCTTCATGCTCCACAACAAACACCGAGACTTTGTCGCCATCTGTATAAAATTCAGCTACAAATGCCCCATCAGGTATTTGCTGCTGTACTCGCGCCAAGACATTAGAGTAAAAACCAAGTTCCGGTTGATTATCTGAATGGGACAAATCGAGTTGCTCTATCAACGACCGTATTTGTCGTTCACAGATCGCAAGCTGCTCTTGGGCGGTCTCACTTGACAATTTTGGTTCATTGTCTTTTAGCAACTCATGTTCATGCACCTGACGATACAGGCGATGATGCGCCTCTTTTGCACGGTTTAATTCAGCAAGCAACGCTTCTATGGCTGGCCTGTTTGGTTGCCATAATAGCCGCTGCCGATTATTCAAATATTGACGCAATAGTTGAGACTTACCTCGTTCAACAATCTCATAAGCATCCACAGTTTGATTTTGCTGGAACAACAATTGTAGATGAGCGTGTAGGGCTTCTGACTTGTCGGCCATAAAGTCGCCGCGCAAAGAGATTGTTAATTGACCTCGCAAGCGCCAAATTGCCAAATTAGCGGCGAGGAAGTGTCGCTTGGCCTGATGATAACGGCCGTTTTCTCGGCTGATTTTTCCCAGCAACAAATGCGCCCGATAAAGTAGAATCGGATTATTTAACATCTTGGCGTGTTGCCAAACAGCGCGCCCCATTCCTGCACTGCTACGCCATTCTTGTAATCCAAACGCGGCCTGTGCTTGGAGCATCAACGCGCGTGTTTGCCTTTCACGCTGACCCGTTTCCGCAAAAAACACGGCCGTTTCTTTGCCCAATGTCTGTGCCAGCAGAAACTGATCTTGTAAAAGAGCCAACTCCCCTCTGAGCAATCGTGTAAACTGTCGCCAGGCTTCCGCCTGTAAAGATGTAAAAATATCAATCGCCTGCTCAAATCGTTGTTCTGCTCGCTCATAAAGACCTAGTCGCCCCTGAGCCATTCCCAAATAGCGCAAAGCCTGTGCCAAATCATTGGGAAACGCATCATGAAGTTGTGCCAATCCCCGCATCATTTCAATAGCCATCGTATACGCTTCCTCAATACGATTGAGGAAAAAATAGCATTCAACGATGTGCATTTGCACATGAACTTTGTAAATCGATTGCTGCTCTGTCATCCGCCGCAAAATGCCGTGTAGCCGTTTTAACGCCTCTCGATAATTGCCGTGCATACGATCGATATAGGCCAGGCTTTGGTAAACGACATCCCGTGCCACAAGCTTGTTTTGCTGTGTCCAGACAGCTTCAGCTAGTTCGTAATAATGCTTCGCTTGATGAAACTCGCTTTGATATAAATAAGCAATCCCAACATTGTTGTAGAGATAACCAAGGTGTATTTCTCCCATTATCCCTATCTTTGTTACCAATGGCAGCGTCTCTTCAAAAATAGCGATCGTTTGATCATACCGACCTAGATCACTTTGCAGCTTCATTAGGTTGATCGCTAAGCGAATCATCAGATCATATTCGTTAAACTGCTGCAGTACTCGGTGGGCAAGAACAGCAGTTTTTTCTGTTTCACCGATACGATCCAGTTCGATACAGACACCAATTTTCCCAATACAGGTGCGTGCCCAGCCGACCAGATCGCCATCTTGCAAATAACGGTTAGCGGCACGACCGTTCCACTCCCACGCCTCTTGCAGGCGATTGCCAAGCTGGGCAATACAATCTCCCAGCACCATCTCACCCAGTGCCATATGTCGTGGATTTTGGCAGAATTCCCCCAAACGAATGATCGCCTCGGCGTGAGCAATCGCCTGCTCTTTATCGCGCCACTGTAACTTGTCAACCATTTGTTTGAGCTGACCAACGACGGCGTTTGCTAATTCTGTTTCATAGAGCTGTGAATTTGGTTCCAGTGTGGGATCAACAAGCTGCACGGCGATTGCTGCGGCAACCTCAACAGGAATAGTTATTTCTCCCGAACGTTGATCAGGTTCTTCCAGTTGGTATAAGAGTTGCGCCAACTCTAATGCGTGCTCCGCATTATTTGGCCAGCTCAGATAAATTTGCGCTTTTAATTCGCTGATAAATTGGGTGCGTTGGGTGTTATCGATGAGCAGCATCGCAAAATTATCCGTGCCGTCGTGTAGGCGCGTAACAAGCGTATCAAACTGCATCTCTCTTCCCGATGAATCTGTTTACGAAAGGTCAATCTTACCAAACATCTGGCCATCGTTCGGCAGCTGCAACCGCAGCGTAAACGGTTGGTTTTGTGTCAAAGCACAGGCAAATGTACCAAATTCATCAACTATGGCCGTCGCCGACAGATGATCTTCTTGCCAAATCTCTACGAGCGCCGTTACTAATAGGGACTCGTTCGATTCGTTCATTTCAAACTGACCATTGAGAACATAGCCAGTAGCCGTTTTGTGTAAGCCTAAAAAAAGTATGATTTCTTGTCTGCTATCTTCAGTGGCGAAAGTAAATCGTTGTGGCCCTTCAGTGTCGCCACGTACACTGCCTCTTTGTAGAAAGGCGTTACTCTTACGAACGTAAGAAGGATAAAAAATAATCGGCTGCTTTTTTGACTCCACATCTGTGGGTATATCTGTTTCTTGTGAAAACTTTTGCAATACGTTTATCTCTTCACGACATAGCAGACAAGTCTCCAAATGTAAGGCAATCCGCAAGTTATCATTTTTATTCAGGTAGCCAAGTTCATAGTTGCCCAATTCATCAGGAGTTGGACAATCCCATCTGTAAAGGCGAGCTTGCAAACGCTGGCTGAATTGATCAATTTCTTCCTCGCCGTTATTATTTTCGGGCGGCTTGTCCATGGCTCTCTCCAATCGTCAATAAATGACTTACAAATAATAAAGAACACATAGCTAGATTTGTCACAGCCAATATTAATCTTCTATTCCGAGAAGTAACCTAAGCTGTGGGTCTCGTTGTAATTGGCGTTTAACGCGCTGAAGGGCTACGCGCACTTCATTCGTAGTGGTCCATTTGTTTTCGGAAAGTTCTACGATTTGACGTGGTTTTAGATTTTGAATAAGCGCATAACGAGCCAATAGTAAATCGTCAACTTCCAACAGCTTCTCAATCCGTTCCCACAACATAGCGGCATCTAGTTGTGCATCTGTCCTGTCGCCTTTTGACTGCAAGGATAAATCATCAATTGATTGATCCACAATCTGCTTTTGTTGTTTACGGCGGGCCTGAGTTAACACAGAATGAACGCACTTGCGCCAATAGGCGAAGATTGCACCAATTGAGTCAAATCTGTCAAGCGACGTTTGCGACATTGCGAGGAAAAATTCGCTCATACTATCGGCGACGAAATATTCAGCTGGAAGATTAAGGCTAGGAAATATTGGGTGCCGCATAACCCACGAGCGCACGAGTGTACCATATAAACGATATAAAGCGGTGAATGCGTCTTCGCTTTTTCGCTCAAAAGCAAGCTTAAACAACGCCATGCAGTAACGCATAGTATAAGGTTGGTGAGCACGATATTTGCTGGTTTCTTGTTGGCAGCGTTTTGCCAGCGCCGAAATAGATTGATGAGTTGAGGACACTACCCTACTCCTGTAGTCTGGTTTCCCTAGTATAGCGATGTGAAACACTTTAGTAAAAATATTCCTTGCCACGAAACTCTTTGCTCTTTTTTAGGCGCGTAACCGCGCCAATAAGGTGATTTTCAAGCTTACCTACGCTCTCTTTTGATCAATAGGTGTAAAAGTACTCAAGAAATCGTTCTGTTTGAGATAATAACCCATGAAAACATTAAAGAAGCAGATAGCTGCGCTGCCAACCCTACAGGTGAACGGCGAAACCTATCTTTCCTACCAGGCGGTTACCAATATGGTGGCCGCTTTTTTATTTCCACAAGGAACCCCCACCCACTCCACCGATCAAATGGATGCCGCCAGCTATCAGCGCGTCCTGGAAACCGCCGATACCATTTGCCGAGCGTTGGGTTACGCTTCAGTCGTCAAGCTGGCACCGCCAACCGTGCCACTTTCAGAAATAGGCTTATACTGGACCACAGTTGAGGCTCCGCGCAATGTAGGCGTTCCCCAGCACGCCACGAAAGCTGACCCTGTCCTGATTCACGCCGGGCCAGATCGCATTGAAATGCTCCAGGATGGCCGCTTGCTTGATGCCCGCCTTAGTCAGCTAGGGCTAGAGGAGGTTACCCGGCAGCATTTCAAAATCCCGGTCACCGCCTCCGATGCTGTCATTGACCTGATGCACCGGGCAGTCAATTCAAATTGGCCCAATGATTATAAGGGGATCTGGCACGACATTCTAGGGATGTGCGTGGCTAGCGGCCAAAACATCAGCGTCACCGAACGGATGTTCACCGTCATTATTCATGGGGTGGGTCAGCAACGATACTGGCGCTTCATCGCCTGCATCCAGCAGGATAACAGCGGCGCTCCTTTCCTATATATACGTCTGGTTGACGAGGGTGATCGTAAGGCCTTATTTGCGCTGGGCCACGTGGTCATGACGCCAGGGGCCGCTGAGTTGGGCATAGATTTTGCTCCCTATCTGGCCCGGCACGCCCAAGGTGACTGGGGCGATGATTTAGACAGCTTTGATGAACGGCAAAATGATACGGCCGTCAAAGAAGGATATCGCATCCTGTCCGCCTATACCGTTCCCGCCGGTGATGAGACAGAACGGATCTGGATTATCACCGAAGCCGACAGGTCGGCCACTACCGTTCTCTTGCCATCCGAATATTGATCACACTCAAAAAATGGTGCAATGCATTTGTAAGAAACCAAAATGAGCTTTGGAGCTGTGGTCACTTTTGAGGAGTAATCATGGGCCGTAAAGAAAAATGGAAAGGTTTTGTTTCACTATCACCGACCATTCAATCGTCTCTAAAGCGCTTGCCTGAGCTTTTAAGCGCGACCGACGTGTTGCTTATGTACCTCTTTGGATCACTGGCAGAAAACACGCTGGGCAATGATGTTGATCTCGCCATTTTAACAAAAAACACTCCCCCTTACTCTTTTCGCGACGAGTTAATTACTTTCTTGGGAACGGAGCGGCTGGACATTGTAGATTTAAAGCGTGCTTCCCCCGCTTTTTGCTTCGAAATTATCCGATCCGGTCAGATTCTTTATGCAGCTGTTGAAGAGGTGCAGTTGCAATTCGAGTTAGGTGTCGTACGTAAATACCATGACACCGCTTATTTACGCCAAAAGCAGGAAAAAGGCCTCAGAAGGAGAATGGCAACGGGGCCATCAAGCACAGCAGTATCTTAGACCGACTTAAAGAGCTGGATACTGTTCTGAGTGAACTTAAAAAGTATCAGGACATTCAACCGGAAACGCTTCGCGCCACAATTAGCCAGCGGTGGATTGTGGAACGTGGCCTCATCGCAGTTGCTTCCCTGATTCTGGACATCGCTGATCATATCCTTGTTGGTCATTTCGGTTTTTATGCCAATAGCTATGAAGAGAGTCTATTGGCCTTATGTGACAAAGGTGTTATCTCCTCAGCCTTATTCGACCAGATCAAAGGATTGCGGGGGCTGCCGCAACGTTCTTGTGCATATATACCAGGAAATCGATCCCGCTTCAGTTGCCGACAGTTTTCATAAAGGTCTTCATGCTTTCCCCCAGTTTGCCCAAGAAATCCTTCTGCGGTTAGATACCCTTGAGTCTTAAGCCCTCCAGTAAGCAAGCTATTCAAAGTTGCAACAAAACAAACCTGATAATCAGGCGCTAACGCTTGGTATTCTTCGACCTTTTTGACCTTGATTCCCCAAGTCGTTGACTCGCTCTAGCCCATCCAGTCGAAAAACCACCCCATACAAATTGCAGTTAAAACGGCCGTAACAGCCATTGGTTCGTTACAGCCGTTTGCTATTTCATCCTAATCCGGAGAAACCAAAATGCCTATCGTTACCCTCAAACAATTGAAAGTCCACCCGGCCCAAATGCGCACTACCTATGACCTGGAGAAGCTGGCCACCCTGACACTGCAAGTGTACGAGCGTGGCCTGGATCAATGGCAGCCCATTGCTGCCACACCCAATGGCGAAGGGTATCACATCGTCAGTGGTCACCGCCGACATATGGCGCAACTCTTTGCGTTTGCCTTGCGGGAATGGGCGCAGGCCCATCTAGACACCGAGATTACCGTTGAAGTGGTACGGACAATGATTCACACGCTGGTGGACTCCCTCGGCTCGCTGGAACAGGTTGTTGCTTCCCTGCTCACCAAACATGGTGACGAAGAAATCACTTTTGTTACCTTTGAGGGCAGCCAGAAGGCACAGATACTCGCGCTTCAGGCTGCTAACTACGGCAGTGAACAGCCAGACATGCTAGGCGTGGCTCATAGCTTCCGTCAGGCAGTAGCGGCGGGGGCGACGCCGGAAGAGATTGCCCGTAACGTTGGTCAACCCGTGCAGTTCGTGCGTAATCACCTGGCACTGACCGAAATTCCACCCGAACTGGCGCAGCGTATCGCCGCTGGTGAACTCCCTATGAGCGTGGCCACAATCGTGGCCGAGGTGCCCGAACCCAAACGCACCGGCCTCTCTATCTTCATTCTGGCCAATGAGACAGATAAACTGACCGCCAAAGCCATTAAGGAATGCGCAATGACGCTTAAGAAGTGGCCGGGTCTGCAGCTACCCATGATGGTCAAACACCAGTCGCAGCGTAATATTGCCCGCGCCTTGGTACGGCTGTGGGGGCAAGTAGTGGAAGCCTATCCTGAAGATGCATATGCCGCAGTCGCCATGATTATCTACCGCAATGGACACGAGGAACCGTGGGCGACTCAGGACAAGCTGAGTCTTTGGTTTCAGGCGCTGGGTGGTGACACGTATTATACAAACGGCGATTCTGGTAATCGTTCAGGAGGCATCAACTGGAACGCCATTGTTGAATACCTCATTCCAGACATTTCCTGCAAGCAATGCCCCATTGCCCAACTGCCGCCCCAGCAGCTGAGAACAGACCTGTTTCAGGGGCGTGGTGGTGTACTCGGCATGCCTTGTCGCGCCGGTGAAGAAGTCCAGCGCTGCCTGCACGGCCTGGCCGCCAATGATCTGTTTGACGTACGGGTTCCGTGGGAATGGAGTGAGCATCCAGGCGTGGTGAATGAAGCAGGTGAGTACCGTGTTAAGCGGTATGAAGACCTCTCGACCGCCTGGCAGGCGCAAGCTGCTAAAGAGCAGTCTGAAGATCTGGCCGAGGTCGCATCGGCTAACGATGAACAACCGGCAAGCAAGAACGCTTTGTCAGAAGACGCGGGCCAACGGCCGTCTACCATCAGTAGCCAGCCAGCAAATGATGTTGCCTCCCCCACCCCGCCATCGGGTAAAGTCGTTGAACAACAGAAGTCGCCTGTCGTGAAACAACGGGCCCAAATTGCTCGTTTTATGAAGCATCATGAGCAACACGATGTTAATCATCCCTTTGCCACTTCTTGTGGCCGCTGCCGCCATCACCTGGATAACAGTCCAACAAAGGACGAGACAGTGCCCCATTGTGCCTGGGCTGGGCGTCTGCGCACGGTTTCTTTTAAGCTACTATCCCCAGATGACAAAAAGCTGTCCCCAATACCCGTTTGTCGCCAATTTGCCCCCAACCAGGCCTGGCGCGAAATTATTCCTGCCCATCCCAGTCCGCCAGAACTGCCGCGTGATTGGTTCAAGGCCCAGATTTTGCACCTGGTCAAAGCGGCTAATCAACACGGCAGCAGTCGCAATGCCTTTGAGTTCCTCGCCGGCCGACCGATGACCCAAAACGAAGCTTATAGCGATTGGTTCCAACAACAAATGGCGTCGCAAAGCGGCGAGCTGAGTGCGGCTCAACTGTTTACCCTCTTTATTTGGGCGCACAGCGAATGGCAGCGCACCCACCGTAATGAATTTGTGCTGCCGACAAACGGGCATGGCGTCCAGTTTGCCAACTATCGTGAAGCGGCTTGGCCCTTAACCACGGAAGCTTTATAACAACAGGAGAACCCATGAACAGAACCCTAACTGTCGAAGATCCGTTGGCCGATGAGGAAGTAACCATTCTCATTACGCTGCCGGTAGGAAAACAAGCCCACAGCGAACGACCAGCTTTGTTAAGTGTCGGCATCACGGGCCAACCGCCGGTAACAATGCAAGGCACATTGGCGCAAATCCCCACCTTGCTTGATCAGGCATGGCTGGCCTTTGGCCGCCAGGCGCAAATGGCACCGAACCAAAGTGACATGCGGGCAGAAGACCCGCTGGCTGCACCAACAGAAACGGCCGTTTCTCCCAACACGAAAACTGAGCCGCAGCCAGATTTATCCCTTCTTTTCTAACGTTTCGCGGAGAAAACCCAATGACTCAGATAGCTCCCACCCAAGCATATCAAACCAGACGATTTATGTACGATGGCAAGGAGATTCCCAACGTTCCCGCCGAGTTGACTATTGCCGATGTCAAAAAACATTTGGCCGTTTATTTCCCTGAGTTGGGCAATGCAACCCATACCGAAAAAGTTGAGAGCGGCGTACTGACAATCACCTTTCACAAACAGGTCACCAGCAAAGGGAATTTAAACACGCTTTTTATGGAGATGGTTGCTGCGTTGCCAGAGATAGATCATACGGCCGTAAACTTGTATCAGAAGATTGGGCGAGGCCCCTTTTCCATCAACTTGCTCGCAGAACATGCTGATGAGATTCAGGCCGCTGCCGCGTTCATTCAGGAGCAAATTCAGGTCCCCCAGGAGATCATAAACGCATGTGCCTGCCTCCCGCCAGTGAGCGCCGCCGTTGTCCCCGTCGGCTTTTAAGGTTGGGGCAGCCAACACAGCCAGCCTAGCCCGGCGTTGGCTACCTGGATTGCCTGCAAATTTTGGCGAGAGTTGGGTTTATTTACCAGGTTGCCTTTCCCGATAAACCTGCTTGGCAGTCGGAAATGTATGCGCCGACCAATTGTGGGGTCCGCCATGCCCTCAGCACCCTTTGCCTGCGTTTTGCCGATCACCTTTTTCCGCTGGCTTTTTCGCTGGAATGGCTGCAACAGATCGATGTGCGCCACAATTTTAATGTTCGTGAGCTGGATCATATTCCCATCGCACCCCGTGGGATAGATGTTCTGGAAGATCCTGATTTCCACCACCCCGATACCTTCAAACCGCCGTATGACTTCTTTGTCTGGGGGATTGTCCACGAGATGTTTGCTCCTGAAGTTGAGGATCTAAGTTGCCTGCCAGAATACCATCTGCCTTTTTTCTTGCCGCATAACTGGTCAATGGCGCAAACTGCCATGCTTATTCGTCAGGCCAACTTACCAGAACCCTTATCTCATTTAGCGCTGATAGCTGACTATATTGCCAATCGTACAGGCAACCTCTGGTTGGACATTGACATCGATCAATATTATGAATCTATTTACGATGAGTCTCCCCTGGAGTGGACAACCCAAAACATTCAGGCATTAAAGCAACTGCATGACCAGGCAGAAGAGATGGAGTCGCAAATGGCGGCAGTTGAGGCGTGGGTGGCGCTTGAGGAAGAGGGTCGTATGAAGGCAATTTTAGCCCTTATTCAAATCTTGTATGCCAATGAATACCTCACTAACTTCCCCCAAACACTGCGTCGGCCAGCCAATGCCCACCCCTTTTGTTACCTGTAAGAGTTATCGCCTGGCTGACCTGGAACACGCTCAGCAAATGTTGCGGGCAATTGGGTTGTGGCAGGAGCTGTTTAATGAGCCCTTTCCCGCATGTCCGGTTACGCTAGATACACAGGCTACGGCCGTCGTGATTACCCGTCTATTGGCACAGGTATGGGAGACCCGTTACCCCATTTGGTTGGAAGACACACGATATGCCGAAGTGACCAACCTGATTCATTCCCTACAAACATATAACTTGACCGATGACCCCATAAATTTGGCCCTGAATCCCCACCAGTTAGATTGCTTTCAAGTCTATCTAACCCTGGGCGAGCATTACGCTAACTATTTCCCCGACGACATCACCTGGCTGGCTGAACTCACCTTGTTGAATGAAGATTGTTTGAGCCAGTCGGTGGCTAACTTTCTTGCCGCGATAAACCGCGACTACTTTCCGGTTCAGGATGATGTTTGGATTGAGGATGTGGACCATCTGGCCTGGCTTTTAGAACAGATTTACATAGAGCCTCAAGGTTATGAGTTAGATGCCGATTTTGTCAGTGATTTGGATGATTACCAGGAACCGTTGCGCACTCTGCTGTCTCTGGCCAGCGATGACCCTGTGGAAGACCTGCCAGATATCTCACTTCATGGCCTGGATGAAATAATTGCCGCAATGCCCTTGCCACAACCCATTCGTGACCATCTGCCGGTCATGATTAAGCTCGTTACCCACAACACCGACAATCCCTGGCTAGATTGGTCTTACGGCGATCTGGCTCAGGGCTATTTCATGCTGCCAGAATGGAATGTCGAGAACGTCGCCTATTTAAAGGAAGAATGGGAAGGGGCAAAAGCGTTGGTGGCGCAAGAGATGGCATTCGTCCACTGGGTTCATGAGGAGCTGCCTACTCGTCTGACCGCTGTCCGCAGTGCCATCTATTTAGCCTATATGCAAACGATGAAGGGAGTTTACCATGAAGATAGACCACATTATTCTCACCCTCTATCCCGAAGCGACCATTCTGGAAAAAGTACTGGACGATGGATCGCGCGTGAGCCATCCCGTTTCACCAGCGGATTTGGCCGCGCAGCTAAACCAGATACCGCTTTCTACCGGACTGCTACCTCATAATACCTTGTTTTGGCGGCAGGTAGGGGGAGAAGAGCTGATTGCCATTTATGTGCCCCCACGCTGTTGGCGGCCCATTGCTTACGAGCGACAGTATCATTTGCCTATGCCGGGCATGGTGTTTATGGGAACAAAGCGAGCGTATGCTGTTTTTGCCGTTAAGCAAAAGCCTAAGAAACCGGAAGCTGTGCTGTACCATCTGCCAGTGCCCAATGTAGATGACCACGGTCAAATCTGTTTAGGACAGGCGCCGTTTCCAACCGCCGGGCGAAGTACGATTTATCAGGCGTTGAAGCTCTTTATGGAAGGCAGTCAATTTAATCATGATAACAGCCGTCAGCGCTGTGTTTCCTTTCCCGAAAACACCCTGGCTCTGTGGGATAAACTTGAGAAACATAAGACATTTCCCCTCGACGAGCTGGTGCCCGCCCGCAAGCAAATAAAACAACTGCTGGCCTAACCTCCCCAACGTTAAAACAAATAAACCGCAGCTACTTCTTGATGATATGCCTCATCGAGGCTTTCGCGCTGCCAGTTAAAGGAACCACCGTTCTAAAAAATTTACCCAAATAGGAACCTATCTGGTATTTTCTTCCTGCTTCACCGAGCTGCCAACGCAGC
The DNA here is from genome assembly GCA_020634435.1 of Ardenticatenaceae bacterium. Lineage (GTDB taxonomy): Bacteria > Chloroflexota > Anaerolineae > Promineifilales > Promineifilaceae > Leptofilum. The sequence continues at coordinate 17,774 of JACKBS010000012.1, forward strand.
CTCTCCACAGGCTTCACTTCCCGCTGAACGAGCGGTAGTTTGTTCACTTAACTGCACTAAGTTCCGCGCCGCATTCAGGTCCCGGTCCATCACCAGTCCACAGGTCTCACAGCGATACACCCGCTCGGACAACAGCAGACTCGCTTTGACTTCCCCACAGCCGCTGCACCGCTTACTCGATGGATACCAACGGTCGGCCCGCTGCACGGTAATCCCGTACCAGGCACTCTTGTAGCGCATCTGGCGGCTAAACTCGCCCAGCCCCGCATCCCCAATCGCTCGCGCCAGCTTGTGATTCTGCATCATGCCCACCACGTTCAGCTCTTCCAGCATCACCACCGACGGCCGTTTGTCATCGGGCTTGGTTTTCGCCACGATGCTGGCCGTCGCCTGGTGAATGGCATTCTGTCGTAAATGGGCCACGCGCTGATGCAATCGGGCCAGCTTCGCTTTTGTACGAGCCCGATTCCGGCTGCCCCGCTGGCGGCGGCTCAGCTCGCGCTGGCAGCGCGCCACCTTTTTGGTCGCCCGGTTGAGAGCCCGTGGGTTGGCATAAGTCTGGCCATTGGAGCAAACCGCCAGAGCATGGAGGCCCAGGTCAACCCCCACCGGTGCGCCGGTTGCCTGTCGTTCGGTTATTTCTTCTTCCACCTGAAGTGAGACATACCAGCGACCTGCCCTCTCAGACACCGTCGCCGATAGAACCTTCACGCCGCCAGTGGGCAGATAGTTGCGCTCTTTGAGACGCAGCCAGCCAATCCGGGGCAGCTTAATCCGCCTGGCCGCAACGTGGACACTGCCCCAGAGACGAAAGCTGCCCAGGCCCCGTTTCCGGCTCTTGAAGCGGGGAAAGCCCGGTGTCTCGCCCTGTTTTACTCGGCGAAAGAAGTTCTGGAACGCTCTGTCCAAATCCCGCAGCGCTTCCTGGGGGATGGTCTTGGAATAGCCATACAGCCAGGCCAGCTCGCTCTTTTTCAACTGGTTCAGCTGCCGATGCAGCTCATAGTAGGATGGGCTCTTCCCTGTGGCGGCGTAGGCATCGATTTTCTGGCGCAAGCCCCAATTGTAAGCAAACCGGGCTGCGCCAGCACAGCCGGCCAGTAGGGTCCGCTCCCGGTTGTTGAGCTTCAGCTCTGTCTTGTAGGCACGCTGCACCAGCATGATCTTACCCCTCGACCTGGTACACCTGCTCCACACAGGCCCGGATACGCTCGGACCGCTGCCGGGAGGAGCGACGGCCGTAAATGCGCGCCGCCATGGAGGTGATCAGGGAGACAAAGTCGTCCACCAGCTCGTCCTGAGTGTCGGTTTCATTGATGACTTCTATCTGCCGTCCCTGCGCCTGGAGCAAGAGGGCGATATAGGCAAACCCAAAGCGAGTAGCCCGGTCTTTATGTTCCACCAGAATCATCTGAATGTCGGTGTCGGTCAGGAGGCGGCCGAACTTGGGCCGCTGGTCGTTGAGGCCGGAGGCAATCTCCACCACTTCGGTGCTGACTTTGTAACCCCTGGCGGCGGCATAGTCTCGCAGCCGTTCCAGCTGGCGCTGGGCATCGGCTTTCTGGTCGTGGCTGGAGACACGGGCATAGAGGGCCACACCCTGACCGACGTCTGGCGCGGCGGGCTCATTAACGATGATAGTGCCGGTGGGCAGCTGGTAGGCGTCCAGTTCGCCGCGCTTGAACATGAGGTAGGCAGTTTTGTAGGTGACGCCGATTTGTCGGGCATAGTCGCTTAGTTTCATAGCGCATAATATACTATATAAATACATGAATTACTACATATTTTATAACTAATTTCAACCCTATGAAAAATCTTGTGACCTATCATGTTCATCAATCACCTGTTTTGCCAGAGAGTGACGCGATCTATTACCAGTACGTGATGGCCCAAAACGGCGTGTTTGTCCGTGCTGAAAACGAATTTGTTGATGCCTGTGTCAAAGTTGCCAGCTTTAAAGGGCTGGCCACAATCATTCGTGGGCTGCAACCGCTCGCCGGTTGGGTGCGGCTTAAGCTGCCCAAGATTTCCTTGACGTTGCTCGATGCTGCGCTGGCTGATGCCCAGGCAGGTGCGAGTATGAGTCGTCTTGATGAAACGCTTAGTTACGTGGTTTGGCGCAACGACCGTTACCAGTTAATCAGTCCCAATGACCAACAAGCCAGCCCTACCTCCGTGGTGAGCAAAATCGTAGAGCTGGGAGAGACCGTGGTGATGGATATGCATTCACACGGGGCCGCTTCCCCCTACTTTAGCTCCACTGATAACTTGGATGAAACAAGGCTGCGCTTCTACGCCGTTCTCGGCAATGTAAACACAAACCCTCGCTGGCTGTTTCGCCTGGGGATTTATGGCTATTGGGTGGAGATAAGTCAGGATGCTCTCTTTGCCTGATGCCCCTAAAGGAGTTGGCAATGCAACTGAACAATGGGGACACGATTGCAGTGGATTTTACTCCCACCTACCGCGCCCTGTTGGGCGAAACTGAGAAAATGGAACTTTACCTTGTGGGGACCGGTGGCACCGGTTCAGCCTTGGCTGATGCGTTGGCACGTATTCTTTACCACGCCCGCCAGAAGGGAAAAGTTGTCAACCTCACGATGATAGATCCCGACGTCGTTGAAGAAAAGAACATTGGTCGGCAGCGATTTTGTCAGGCAGAAGTGGGCTGGCCGAAATCCAGTTCACTGGCACTGCGTCTGAACGCTGCTTTTGGGTTAGATATCCGAGCGATACCCAAACCATTTGCGTTGGACATGGTTATTGGGAGGTACAGCGCTTCGACAACCAAAAAACTGGTCATTGGCTGTGTCGATCATTTCCTGCCTCGTCAAGAGTTGGCCAAGGCAGTTGAAGTTGGCAATGGTCATCTCTGGTGGCTCGATGTCGGTAATGCCTATCACAATGGCAATGTCTTTATTGGCAATCACATCTATGCGAAGCAATGGCAAGCAGATGACGTATTACGATTGTGCAGTGGATTGCCCAGTCCGGCCGTGCAAAATCCGGCGCTATGCTTGCCAGACCCACCCGCAGCGTCCTCACTATCTTGTGCCGATTTAACCCTCCGTGAAGAACAATCGCTAATGATTAACACGGTGATGGCGGCCATTGCGGCTAACTACTGTTATCAATGGGTGCTTCATGAGGAGATTACCAGTATGTCAACGGCCGTTACGCTCGACCCCCCTACTATGACCTCACAACAGATTACCCACGAGTTAATCTCGGCGGCATTTGATCGCTATCAGGAGGAAGAATGATGAACATCTTACCCTCAATTTTTAGATTACCGCGGCGATCATAGTCAAATAGTGCGACCGCGCCAGCCAACCGCCAGCGTCAAGCTGCCGGAAGCGGTGTCCCTAAATGAAGGGCTGGACTTCGCCTACGCCTGCACCCAGCATGGCAATCGTTACGCCAGCTGGTTCCACGACCCGGAGGTGATCCCCCATCTGCGCAGCAGTTCGGTGTGCGATTTGTTGGCGACAGCAGAGGGTACGTTCTATGTTATTGAACCAATGGGGTTTAAGCCGTATGTGCCGACAGAGACATATCCGGTTCAGCAACTCGTGGGCGCGGTGTGTTTGCTGGAAAAAGCCGCTGCTCAAAGAGAGCTCGGTCTACATCAGCAAGCGGTGCAGGCCAGCCTGGTCGCTATCCAGCATGCCCTGGCGGCTGAGGGATACTCGGCCCAAGAGCTGCCGGTTGACTGGGAAAATGCCCAGGTTGGCGATCTCGTTGGCAGCCCGGCACTGGGCCATTTTCGCATCATTGCTCGCAAGCTGCGGCCGAAGTGGCGGGCCAGGCAGATGCTGGCAGATCTGCCAAACGGCACCATCTGGCTTGACGGAGCCAAAACGTGGGCGGTCCTTGTGCTCTCCAGCGTGCCAGATCTGTCTAAACGGTGGCTTTGAAGTAAAAAAGCAAGAGCCGAACCCTGTGAAAGGTTCGGCTCTTTTGAACGCGTTCCCCTCTGCATGAAGGTCGGTTCAAGGCCCTGCAAACTTGATATCCCGCCAGTATGGGTCTTGGCGGCTTGTTGACAGTATACGGCAAAAACGTGGGCACGTGAAGCGGGGGTGGGATTCTCTCTCTATTTACTTAGAGCACGAAGGTCCCAGACCTGATGGGCAGATTAATCACCGCGGATAATAACCGGTAGATAGAGCGTGTCTGGATTACAGATGTTAGCCAGCTCAATTTCAGCCCACTGTCGCTGCCACTCGGCATAATACATCTGCGCCAGGGTGGCATCATGGATGATTAAGGTGTTTTCATCATTGCTATAGGCTCCGGATTCTGTCCAGTTGTAGGAGCCTAGAATCACGGTGGGGTCTGAGCCGTTCACGTCAATGATGGCAAACTTATCATGCAGCTTACCGGCTGAGCTTTCAATGCCAATCTGGGCACCGGCGGCACACATTGCTTCATCACCTGAACTGCCGTTGGCCTCACCGAGCTGATCAAACATTCCTTGCACGGACACACCTGCCTCTAATCGTTCAATCACCCGATTAGTTAACAGTGCATCCGTCCAGAAAAACATTGCAAAATGGATCGTCTCATCCGCTTGGGCCAGCTCGTCCCAGACTTCAAAAGCTACTAAATCGGTGGGCGAAAAATAGCTCTCCAGCCGCAGCCCGTTGAAGTTAAACAGGTGAGCCGTGTTATCTGTTTTGGCACCCTGGAAGTTACCGCCCCACATTTCTTCAAACTCGGTGGTGTAAATAGCGGCCAAGATCGTATCAGTGATGACCATGGAATTATTAGCATTCAACGTGAAGCCAGTGTCGGTCCAGTTGGTCGAGCCGGTCCAGACCGTTTGTCCATCAATTACCAAAAATTTGTTGTGTTGGATAATCGAGAGGCTGGCATCTGTAACGATGGGGATTCCCGCATCGGTGAGCATCTGGTAATACGGTTGATACGATGCTGTGGCGGCTTCGTCATCGCCCACCACCCTGACCGTGACGCCACGCGTGTGCGCAGCGATCAGGCCATCAATGATACTTTGGCGGTTGAGACCGTAGATGGCCATGTCCAAACTGGTATTGGCGTTGTTAATTAGCGCCAGCAAGGCGGTTTCCATGTTGGTTGGCGTGGTGGTAATCACTCCAGCTGTGGGAGCTAACTCGTTGAAGTAAACCTGGTAATCCAGCCCAGTGCCCACGGCCGTCTCTGTCAGAACACAGGTATGGCTGATGCCCGCGCTGTTGGTGGCCGAACCACAGCGGGGGTTATAGGTCCAGTTGCTGGGGATGCTGCCGGAAACGGCCGTATCCAGCCGCACCATGGGCACCCGGCCCTCATTATGACCAGAAAACCAGCCCCCGCTGCTGTCTACGGCGTCAATAACAACGGACGCTCCGTCTTTCAGGATCAAATATTCGCCATCGTTGCCCAGGCTGCCGCTGTAGATGAGATCGGCCGTCACGCCGGGTACGGTGGTGTCGTCGGTGCGTTCGAGGAGAAAGGTACCGTCAGCAGGGATGGAACCACTCAAGGCAATTGTCGGGGTACCATCATTGGCAATTAGCGTCCAGCCAGTTAGGTCAATGGGCGCATCTGTCGTGTTGTACAGCTCGATCCATTCATCATTAAACGATGTCGTTGTGCCCATCCAGGCTATTTCGTTGATAACCACCGCCTGGGGCGCAGCCGCCAAAGCGTTTGACTGCATCAGGTGAAGCAGCAAAGCCAACAGGAAAATGGCTCCCAAAAGCGGAATTAATCGAGACGTTGTCTGTTTTGTAATGTGAATACCCCTCTACAAATTAGCTCTCCCAAACAAAGAGCTGCACCTAAAGATGGTTTCAGTATAGTCGAACAGCCCCTCCAATGGCTAGAGGGTTGCTTGGGAATCTGGCCGATTGGGTCACCCTAAAGGTTTTACGTAGGCTGCTTTGTTGGCATACTTCCTGCAAGTGAGACGCTGGCAAACAGGTCGAAAGTAAAATTGTGTTTTAACACATGTTTATCTACAATACTCCCGATGGACGGTAACCCAACACATCCAGCCACGCAGTGGCATCTAGAGGCGCAAAAAACGAAGCAACCAGGCAAAAACGAGCTGCGCCTTGCCGCTATGGCTGGACATATGCAGATCGACAAGATTGCCGCCCGTCGCGCCGCCCTCATCGATCTCCTCGCCGACGGCCGCCCTCACCCGCGCGAAGAAATCTGGGAAACGATCGCGGCCCAGCTCGATGCCGATTGTTGGGGTAAGGTACCGCAGGAAGCTTTGGCACGGGATTTGGCAGCGTTGCGGCAGGGTGGTATTCGCATTGCGTATTCCCGCCGTCCGGAAGTTGCTGGCTACTATTTGCAACATCCACCGGTGGAACGGCCGTCTTCGTCACAATACGAGTCGATTAGCTGGGAACTCATCGAAGCGATTGAGGCACTGACGGTCGCCGAAAAGAATCGGCGTGCCTTTGCCGCTGCGGATTTTGCCCTGCGGCAGAAAAAGATGCTGTTGGCTGAAGAGCAGCCAGACTGGTCTGACACAGTAGTAGAACGAGCGGCCCGTGGCTTGGTGTTTGGTCAAACAGGGGTGTTGGAATGAGCGCCCTCTATGAACAAGGTCAAGCTTTTGGCGGGTCATTGATGTGTTGGAAGCAATTGGGGCGACCTACGCCATTTGGGGTGGACTGGCTGTTATTGCTTACGGTGAACCCCGTTTTACGCAAGATATGGATATTTTGCTAAGCCCTAAACAGTTTTCTGTATCGTTATTCGTGCGACGGTTGCAAGAAACACACTACCGCGTTGATGAGATTGCCGTCAATCGGGCCATGAATGGTGGCTTTTTTAAAGTCATTCACTTGAGGTATCACATTAAAACGGATTTTTACGTGCCTGCGGAGCCGGAACTGCTGAGTATGCTGGCCGTTCGGGTCAAGCTACCCTTTGATGAAATACGCCGGGCGGCCTACATTACGCCCACCTCGATCATCGTAGCCAAGCTGCGTGCTTATGAAAATAGCGAATCAACGCGCCACCTGGATGATATCGCCTTGATTGTTCGTCTCCAGGGCAAAAAGCTGGATCAGGTCAGGATAGATATTGCGGCGGCCCAACTGGGTGTGTTGGGTGTATGGCGCTCACTTTGGAAAGAGAATCAACGGCCGTCTTAATTTTTTCTGAGACCCTGCTTTACTTATTTAGCCCCAAACGTCCTCAAATCTATTAAAATGAGTGCATGGAGTATCTTGTCCGCCTGCGCCGAGGCAAAGTGCACCCGATTGTGCACCATGTTCATACGATTAATGGGTTGACGGGGGCTCTCTGTTCCCCCACACCAAAACCGGCCGATGGGGATGAATCCTTGGATGGACGGTGGGAGCTGCTGGAAAACCTGCCGCCACAGGTACGCATCTGCCGCATCTGTCAGAAGCTGAAGCAGAAACTGGACAACCCGATTCCGGACCGTGTAGAACAAGAACTGCAAAAATTAGCGCAGTGGGATAAACGCGCTGCCGAATTGCAGCGCCAAAAAATGTTGGTCTACTATCGTCATCAGCAACACATCTCCCGATCTAAGTGACGTCACCAGGGCGCTAAACGCGCCGCATGGGGGTGAAGGGCAATCAGGAGGCACCCCGTGTCACACAAACTTCCGCTCATTATTTACCAAAAACGGATCCCACGACAGCGCCCCGCCTGCGCCTGTGTGATCTGCCCACGGAAGAACGGCCGCTTTACCGCCTGCACCACCACGGCAGCGATGCCCTTTCCACAACCGAACTGCTGGCGCTGCTCTTAGGTTCGGCTGACGCGCCGGGACTTGCCCAAGAGCTGCTGGCCAACTTTGGCACGCTGCACCGGTTGGCGCGAATGGCCCTTTACTGGTATCCGTCTGCCGACAGTTTGCGCCCAGCCAGCCATGCCATGACCTGATTCCGGCCCATCCGGAGCCGCCGGGGGTGCTCCGCGATTGGTTAAAAGCGCAGATACTGCATCTGGTGAAAGAGACCAACCGTCATAACATTGACCGCAATGTGTTTGAGTTCCTCACCGGTTGGCCGAAGGACGCCAATGAAAATTATGGCAGCTGGTTCAAGGAGCAGTTTGAACCCCAAGGTGGCGATTTGAGCGATGTGCAGCTGTTCACGATCTTCGTCTGGGCGCATGGCAAATGGCAGCGCGCGCGGAAGCGCCAATTTAGTCTGCCCGTCAACGGACACAGTTTGCAATTTGTGACGGTCCAGAAACGGCCATGGCATAGTGAAAAAGAGCTATAGGGCGGATCAATTATTTTTACCCGAAATTCCTTTGAAATCATGTTATACTGGAGCGCAAATGGCCGTTGATAAACAAACTGTTGCTAAACTCACTGATGCAGATATTTGGGATATTCAGGCTCACCTGGATCGAGCACTTGATACAAATTCTCGTAGCGGGGATCATTGGATATTGATGGCCCGTTTAAACAAACATGGTTTTCGCACGCACGGCACGATGAAGGAATGCGGCTGGCAGAGGACATAATCGTGGTATGGTATCAAATGCAACAATAACGAAGGGTGATATTGTCAAAATACACAACTGGTACGGTGTCGTGCTGGAAACTCATTACGATATCCAAAATCATCTCTCAGTTATTCAAGTGCAAACAGCACGGAACGTCTTTCGGGGCCATGGTCCCGAATATCTGGATGTTCGCCTGATGCCTGAAGCTATCGGACTGGCGACTCCGGCTGATTTACAGCAGGAAATTGAAACCCACCAGCGTTTGCTTGATGGAGCCGTCGAGCGAATGATGAAAGCCGTGACTGTTCAAACAGAAATGCCTGTTGCTGCTGATTAACCACCGTTATGATTGAGCACGAAATCGCCTCATTTGAGCGCATGCAAGCGGAATTAAGCCGGAGCTATGGCAGTCAGTATGTTGCCATTTATCAAGGGGAAGTGGTGGCGCATGGACCAGACAGACACATGTTAACTGAACAAGTCTATGCTCAATTCGGTGAGGTTCCTTTTTTTTGTGGAACGAGCAGACGCGACTGAACCACACACAGCGAGAATGCCTTCAGTGCGAATAGTAAAAAGGATGCCCAGGTGACGGCACTGACGATTGATTACCCGGAAGGGCTGGAAACGGCCGTTTCGATGACCAAACAAGAATTTGCCGCAGAAGTTCGCCTGATGGCGGCTCTCAAAATGTTCGAATTAGGCAAACTGTCTTCAGGAAAGGCAGCACAGTTGGCCGGCATCTCCCGCGTTGAATTTTTTGAGACGTGTGGTCGTTACCATGTGTCAATCATGAACTATTCTGGTAATGAGATTGAAGCTGAGTTAACTTCGGATCTTTCCTGAGAAACAGTTGATAGGAGTCCACGTATGTCATTTGAGCCTGTCTTGCCCGAAACAATCCAGAAAAGCGCCCTTAGACCTCGCTTGCCAACCTGGCGAGAGATGAATTGGGACACCTCGCCAGAGGCGGAAGCCGTGCTGTTCAAGCTATGGCGCGAAACACCGGCGTGGCGCAAGCTGGAAATGATGGATAGCCTGAATCAGGGGGCACGCCAACTGGCATTGATGGGGCTGCGGCAGCGGTTCCCGGGCGCTTCGCCAGAGGAACTGCAGCGGCGACTGGCTTCTATTTTGTTGGGTGAAGACCTGGCCAGTCATGTTTATGGCCCAATCCCCACCTAAAGGAGAGACAACTTGGCTAACTCTGAAGCCCTTCAGGTTACGCTGCTGGTGACAAGCGTACTGGACGACCTGGGGATTCCCTATGTGATCGGTGGCTCGATGGCCAGCATTATTCACGGCATGCTGCGCACAACGATGGATGTGGATATTGTGGCCGACGTGCAGCCAGAGCACGTTTCCCCGTTTATAGCTAAGCTGCAAGATGCTTTTTATGCAGACGAGACAGCAATCCACCAGGCCATACAGCGCCGCAGTAGTTTCAACCTCATCCATTTAACGACTATGTTCAAAGTAGACCTTTTTCTGCCGAAAGAGCGTGCGTTTGATCAGCAGCAGCTCAAGCGTCGTATGGCCGAGCCCGTTGGACCTGATGCAGATGCCCAACTCTGGGTCTTAACCCCGGAAGATGTTGTATTGGCCAAACTGGACTGGTTTCGCTTAGGTGGCGAAGTCTCGGAAAGGCAATGGCGGGATATTCTGGGTGTTTTGAAGACCCAACAGGTAACGCTTAACCTTGAGTATCTAAGACAGTGGGCGCTGGAACTCTGTGTTGCCGATCTTTTGGAGCGTGCGCTTGAGGAATTAGTCGATAACTGAGAAGCGCTAACTGTACAAGCCAAAAATTTAAAGCCATCGTCAATGTGATTGACGGTGGCTTTTTTATTTGGAGTCATCCATGTTTGACAATCTGGTCACCTACCACATCCACAAGCGGCATCCCCTACCGGCCAATGACGCACTGGCTTACCAGTATGTCCTGGCCGGGAACGGCGTTTTTGTGCGCGCCGAGACGCGCTTCTTTACGGCGCTGCTGCCGGTAACGGCCTGCACTGTGCGCGGCCTGCCGCCGCTGCGTCCCCAATTCCAGCGGTTGGTGCCGCGCATCCCGGCGCGCCTGCTGGATGCCGTCCTGGCCGACGCTCGACGTGCCCGGCGACTCGATCATGGGCTCTCCGAGGTGTTATACCAGTTTCACCACCAAGGCCGTGCCGTCGAGGTCAAGAAACCGTCCCAGCAAACCACACCCACAAGTGTGGCCACCAGCGTGACAACGGCCGTTGCTGACGCCGACCGTATCATTTGTGATTTGCATTCCCACGGCAACATGCGTGCCTTTTTCAGCCAGACCGACAATGCCGATGAGCAGGGCGCTCGCCTATATGCCGTGATCGGCAGGGTGGACAGCGGACCAGAGATGCGACTGCGCGTGGGTGTGTATGGCTACTGGCTGGCGCTGCCGCTAACGGCCGTTTTTACCAACAACGGCCCTTCAAAGATTTACACCAGGAGAAAAAAGATGACAAACAACGGTCATAACAACGGCCGTGCGGCCAACGACGATTACACTGGCTTCACTTACGAGCTGGAAGAGCCAATCGCGGTCAAGGGATTTTCTGTCACCTATGACCGCAAATTTAATACCGGCAATTTCGAGTCGCTGAATCCGGCAATCACTATCTGGGTGAAGAGCATCGTGCCGGAAGGGGAAGCGTTTGATCTGCACCACGCCAAAGAACGGGTACGGCGCATGGCGCGGGAGAACGTGCGGGCGCAGCTGCTGCGGCTGCAGGGCAATCCGGAAGTGGTTTTCCTCGGCTTGCAGCCGCCGCTGAGTGGCCCCACCGTCTTCACGGGGGCAGGCTCTCCCGATCCCATCTTTGTGCGCACCGTTAGTGTCAGTCTCACCTACAAGGTGAACCTGGGCGACTATAACAGCATCACGCTTGGCTACACCGATTGGCATGACGTGCGCTACGTCGCCCATAGCCCCGGCGAGCTGCACATGGCGCTGGACCGCATGTGGCAGAGCCTGTGGGCCAACGTCGAAGACGAGATTTCCCGCGCTCAGGGAAAGGGTGGCAGTGGTGGTTTCTTCGGGCTGCCGGCAATTACCGTTGAAGATCTGACGGGAAGCAGCAAGGAATCGGCCAACGGCCATGGCTTTGTTGTGCCCGCGATGCCGGCCGCTTCTGCTCGTCCCGTCAACGGCCGTCACATCTAATGGACACCCTGACCATCGAACCCACGTACCGGGTGGTGTTGGGGGACGTCAACCGCTTCCGCATCATGGTTGTGGGTGCTGGCTGCGTGGACAACCACCTGGCGCGGCGCGAGATGGCGCGGACGGTGGAACTGTTCGACGGCCGTCTCTAGGCTATCGACTGCGGCAACGAGCAAAACAGCGGCCAAATGCCGATTGGCAACCTGGCCGACGGGCGGAAAATCCGGACGGACCGCCTGGGCCTGTGCAGCGGCCTCCCCTCCCCCTACCTGCAGGAGCCGGACTTATTGACGCCGGATCCAAATGATCAGGCTCCGTCCTGCGCTGAAATGGCGTTGGCCGAGATCCAGAGCTTGATGGTTAACCGCATAGCGGCGACGATTGCCGCGCAGGGTACGGCCGTTTTTGTCCTGCAGCGCCAGGTGCTGCATCTCAGCACCGTGTTTGCGCTCGACCCGCCAACGGCCAGGAGCAGCCTCATTACACAAACCGCATTACGGCCGTATTTATGATGACTGTAGCCTTTGATTTTGCACATATTACGAAGATAATCTTATTGTCCAACTTGGCGAAGATGGCGAGATTTACGTTGCTTTGCGCCCGATTGTCGAGGCGCTTGGTCTTGATTGGTCGGCTCAATATCGCCGCATTGGCCGAGACCCGGTACTCAGTGAAGAAATAAAAATGATTTCCGTTGCCATAACGGCAACGGAAATGCACCAACGTGGAGAAGGTGCAAAAAGCTACTTGTGCTTGCCAAAGCAATTTTTATCTGGATTCTTGTTTGGGGTAAATGCGAATCGCGTGTGCAAAGAATTAAGAGAACGCATTATCCAATGGCAGTGAGAAGCACACCTTTTCTTGGATGCTGTCTTTACGGGTGACGCTGAATCGGCAATGGAGGCCATGCGCCAGAAATATCTGCGTCAGGGTTATGACGAAGCCTGGATCAAGCAGTGGCAAATCACAATTGGGACGCGGAATCAATTGACAGATGAATGGAAAAGCCGGGGCGTACAAGGTAAGCAGTATGGGATTTTAACGGCCGTTATCCACGAGGGTGCCTTTGGTATGAAGCCTTCTGAACACCGGCAGTTAAAAGGCGTAGAAAAGTAGGAAAGGGTGAAGTACGGGATCACATGACTGGGCTGGAACTTGCTTTCGTTTACGTTGCTGAACAGGCCACTATTGCCAACGTCCAGACAAAGGATGCACAAGGGTATGATGAGAATTATGACGCTGCCAAAAAAGGCGGTCGTGCCGCTGGAGTAGCTCGTCGCGTCTTTGAAGAAGAACACGGCCGTAAAGTCATCAGCTCTCATTCTTATTTGGAACAGCGGAAAGAATTGCAGGCTGAGGAAAACGAAGCCGAGTAAATCCAATCATTAACAACAGCGCATTGAAAGTTATGGTATGATATGCACAAGGAAGGTAATAGATAATGCCAACAGCTTTACGAATTGGCCCCTATCGCTTTTACTTTTACTCGTATGATTGTGATGAACCACGACATATGCATGTTGATCGTGAAGCGAAAAGTGCAAAGTTTTGGCTTGATCCTGATGTATTGTTAGCGGCAAATTATGGTTTTCGCCGTAAAGAATTACGCGACATTGAGCGCATCATCAGGCAAAATGTGGAGGAATTAAGAAATGAATGGGATGCTTTCTGTTACAATGATGATGACCCCACCAAAGGCGATTGAAGTTTCTGTTACTGATGATACTTTGCTCGTTGACTTGGAAGATGGGCGTACAATTTCTGTTCCCATTGGTTGGTATCCACGTCTAGCTCATGGCACACCAGTGGAGCGTCAGAACTATCAGCTAAGTGGTGGTGGTCGCGGTATTTATTGGCCTGATTTGGATGAAGATATTGGGGTCGATGGATTACTACTGGGAAAACAATCTACTGAAAGCGCAGCATCTTTTGCACGGTGGCTTAAACAAAGATAGTTGTTTCACAAATTAATTTTAACTGAATAAGCACTTTCAAACGTCGGCCAAAAGGTCGGCGTTTTTTGTTTGTGAGGAGAAAACAGATGGAAGAAGAACAAATAACACTGAGACAGCTATTTGGAACTCGCTTTTGACGGTCTTACTTGCAGTGAGTATTGGACGCCAGTTCCCTGCGCCTACAACGTAGAGACGGAGGAGAAGGTGACGTTGGCGGAGCTCATCTCTATTCTCAATAACTGGGAACGGCAACTTGCATTTACTGCTTCCGACGCGCACGTGCAGCATATCCGGCAGACATTGTATGCGGTGGGCATAGATTGGAACAAGGCAACGGCGCAGTTGGCTAATTGCCCGTGGGTGACGGAAGACTATATCCATGCTCACGTAACGGCCGTTCCTTCCCATCATCTCGGTCTAGCTATTCAACGAATGTTGGATGGCCTGCCCCCACCCCTATCTCGCCGTGAACGGCAACAACGGCAAGCGTTAAAGCGGTATCCACAAATTCGTCGATGAATCCTTGCCCTGTAGCTACAGTCCCTACCCATACCCCGATACAAACTGCATTTTTACTTGCATGAGACCGCTGAATTGATTCGTCGGCCGTCTCTAGGCCATTGACTGCGGTAACGAGCAAAACAGCGGGCAAGTGCTAATCGGCAACCTGGCCAACGGGCGGAAAATTCGGACGGATCATCTCGGTCTGTACAGCGGCCTCCCCTCCCCCAATCTGCAGGAGCCGGAGTTATTGAAGCCGGAGCCAAATGATCAGGCTCCATCCTGTGCTGAAATGGCATTGGCCGAGACTCAGAGCTTGATGGTCAACCGCATGGCGGCCACGATTGCCGCGCAATATACGGCCGTTTTTGTCCTGCAGCGGCAGGTGTTGCATCTCGGTACTGTGTTCACTCTCGATCCGCCTACGGCCAGGAGCCGCCTCATTACCCCTACCACATTGAATCCATACCAACAGCCGCGCCGGTCATAGCGACCGGCGTTTTTATTACCCGCCCTGGTGATGGGATGCGGTGGCCTCAGGCCTTAACAGGCTGGATGGGGTGAATTCTGCACAAATGTTCTAAACGGAGGTATGCTGTGGAGCAATTACAAACCCGTCACAAGTGGACGATCCCGGTCCTGATTCTGGCCTTACTCCTGCTGCTCATCGAGGTTTTGATGGCCAGCGGGCACCAGGTCAGCCTGCCGTTGACCGGCATTCAATCCAATCGCCAAACGTTCGGCAGAACGTCAATGCCACCTGATCCCAATGAATGGTGTCGCAAGATTGACCTGGAAAAGGTGAACACCGAAATCGCGAAGTCGGAAACCTTCATGCGTGAGGGTGTGGGCGAAAGGCTGGTCGATTGGCGTTATCTGCGCCGGGCGTTGAAGATGACCGGCGTGCAGGTCAGCGGCGCGGAAGACAGCTACTGGCTGGAGACGATCAAGGGACTTTACGCCCGCTGCGGGCATTAGGAAGGATGATGAACGAACCGAAATTGTTAGGCGCAACTCTGCTGCATACCCGCTACGGCCATTGGCGGCATTCCCAATCCGGGCGGTATTTCATCCGGCCGGTGCGGGATTATTTCCGCAATTATCCCGGCCTGGTTGCTGACTTGCTGGCCATCCGGCAGCGGGCGTATCATGAGCTGCATACCATTGAGGATCAGCAGCGGATTCAATGGCTGTCACAGGCCACTTTTGGCGCGCTGGATATCTACCAGCGTGGCGTTTCCATCTGCGCAGTGAGCCGGGAAGAAATCCTGGAAGAGATCGACGACTGGCTGATCAGCCAGCAAAATGACTTGATGGCCATGCTGTTTACGCCGCTGATTCCAAATAATTGAGCGGTCAATCTTGTTATGTTAAATTTTATGTCACAAATCAATTATCTAACTTACGGCTAAGACCAATAAAAAAGACTAAAGCAATAAAAAGAACCAACACTGTAATCAATCCGGTTGGGAGGCGAGTGTCTAACTCATTAGCCAATATACTTGCAACCGTTTCAATTAAAATAGCCGCTATGCTCACAGCAACCAACAATAGTCCATAGTGTCCCCACTGGTGTATTGGATGCGGGGTTATATTAAGCGGGTCGGAAAGTGGATTTTGGTATATAGAGAGTTCTATACCACGCTCAGCGACCTTTTCCAAAACCGACTGAGCGTAGCAGGCAAGATCCCTATTTAACGAAGTTTCTTCTACTTCTATAAAGCAATCAGTTACTCGTTGCTTAAGTATTTTCTGAATCCTTCTTAATTCTGACAGATCGTTTATTTTTGTTATCTGATCGCTTATCGTGTTAATGGCAGCATACCGCACATTCTTGTCTTTATCCTTCAATGCATTGAGAAGATAAGGAGTTGCGTGATCCCCCATAACACTAAATGCATGTTGTGCTTGTTTGCAAACCTCATAATCTTTGTCTCCTAAAGCTTTTATCAGATGGGGCAAAGCAGTGGGATCTCCTATTTTGCCTAATGCCTCAGCTGCTGCTACTCGCACCCCACCACCCTTGTCTTCTAAAGCTGTTATGAGATGGGGCAAAGCAGTGGGATCTCCTATTTCGCCCAATGCTTCAGCTGCTGCTACTTGCACCCTATTGCTGTTTGAAGGGTGTAAAAGGTTGATGAGACAGAGAGTTGCGGCGGTGTCCCCTATCCGGCCCAATGACACTGCTGCCGCAGATCCAAATTCCACAGCATGCCAACTCTTGATGAATCTTTTACCCTCCAACCTGGCGATAAGGTGGGGAACGGCAGCAGTAGCCTTAAGCAATCCTAGTGCCTCAGCGGCTTCTTTTCGTGAAAATTCGTAATCTAAGGCAGTAATAAGGTCTGGTATAGCAGTAACATCTCCTATTTGTCCTAATGCCTTGGCTGCTGCAGAGGGTAAATCGGGGATATTTTTTGCTTTTAAGGCATTTATTAAATGAGGGACAGCCGTGGTATCTCCTATTTCCCCTAACGCCTTGGCTGCTACGTGTCGAAAATGACAGTCGTTATCCTCTAATACAGATATGAGAGAGGGCACAGCGGTAGGATCTCGTAAGCGACCTAACTCCTTGGCAGCAGCGGAACTTACTTTTGGGTTCTCATCGCACAAAAAATTTATGAGGTATGGTACGGTAAGAACTTTTCTTATAGCTTTCAGAGCTAATTCTGCTTCTACAATATAAATATCTTGTACTGTAAAGTAATTAATTTGAATGTATGTTCCCCGGCGGGAACGGTCTTCTAAGTATGGTACGGCTCTAATATCCCCCATTTGACCGAGCACAGAAGCTACGTAACGAGATATTCCTAAATATCCTAGAGCAGTGATAAGGTGAGGTACCGCTGTAGTATCCCCAATTTGCCCCAATGCCTTAACAGCGCTAACTACGTCAACTTTGGCAGACTGCTTTCCATATTGCAACCTGTTGATTAGGTGAGGCACAGCAGTGGCATCTCCTATGTTGCCAAGTGCTTTAGCGGCTTCAGAGCGTACCGTATATTCCTCGTCTTGCAGTGCGGTAATGAGGTGAGGCACAGCTGCAGTATCTCTTATGTTGCCAAGTGCTTTAGCAGCTTCAGAGCGTACCGTATATTCCTCGTCTTGCAGTGCGGTAACGAGGTGTGGCACAGGTGCGATATCTCCTATGTTGCCAAGTGCTTTAGCGGCTTCAGAGCGTACCGTATATTCCTCGTCTTGCAATGCGGTAATGAGGTGAGGCACAGCGTCGGCATCTCTTATGTTGCCAAGTGCTTTAGCGGCTTCGGAGCGGTCGTACGATTCATTCCCATACTGAAGTAAATTAACCAAGGTAGTCACTCTCTGCGATGGATGACCCACGTGCATTATTCCTGTTGAGTTTAATACCCCGCTGTTTGCGGTAGGATAGTTCATTATAGATTGTGACGCGGACTCTAACGGGGTGCAGATTAATCCCCTCACGCGCAAGGGAATACCCAAAATGGCCTGGATTCGGGGGAATATGGGTAAAAGAAAACTTCCTCCAAAAGCGATACTCCAAATAATGCCTGTTAACGCTAAATGCATAAGCGGGTGCAGAAACCATAGAACAATTAGGACCGTAACGTAGATTAGCCCAATACAGAACAGTTGTGTATTTTCATGATTGGTTCCCAACCATGTAAGGCGTTCAATTACTTTTCTGATCAGTTTCTCATCCGTCACACCTGTCTGACATTCCCCTAATATCTTTGCAGCAAGACGTAAATCACGGTACAAGATGCGTTCATCGGGGCTTACCCCTCTGTATAATCGTCTTATTAGGTGGTTGAGGTCGGCTACTGGTATCATGCTGCTCCATAATAATATGGTTTCTCGCCAAGCTGTACTGTGCAAGCGATGTTTGAGAAAATGCCAAGTAGTTGACCGTCTCCGTTTCCAGGCAAGTTGTAACCCCCAAGCAGCAGCATATTCTTGAAAAGTTAAGTGTCGAAAGGCTAGATAATGATGGTTGTCAAGTTGCCATTCATCTAGCATTCCCGCTACTTGCCAAAATTCTAAGGCGGCTTCAGCTATATTTTCCTCATTGCCATAGCCATCTTGGGTCAGGTAGCCTATTAGATGTTTCTTTATTGTTTCACTATCAGGAGACTTTGTAACCCAACCGCCGTAGTAATGTAAATGTAATATCCATCCTATGTAATTCAATGCGTCACTGGCAATTTGTAATGCTTTTTCTCCGGTTAATGTTCCTAACCGGAACTCGAACCCAAGATTATTATGGATTTGGGATTGACGTTGGATTTCCCAGTTTCGTAATTCATCTATATAGCGAGCATAAAGTTGTGCCCGTTGGCGAGGCAAATTAGTAATATTAGTTTGATTAGATAAAACCACTATGAAGGTTAAAAGTAGTGGATTACGCGTCAGGGCTTTTAAGTGAGGCTGATTGTTAAACTGAGCTTGCAAGTGCTCCACAAGTATTTCTGTATCATGAGGCTCCCCATGTTCTTCAGAGAAAATAGCCATCCAGTCGTGGATGAACTGTCCAACTTTTTCTGGCGTTAATGGGAGTATTTCGTAGTGGGGGAGTGAACGTAAGGCTCCACCGTTGTAATTGATTGGACGGGACGTTAGAATCAAGGACCCTGGCAAGCGGTTGGCTTTTTGGGTGATTTCGTCTGCTAGATGTTGTGTTTCATCTAAGGCATCCAGCAACCATAGCACGCGGCTTTGCTCAATCGCAGCTTCTAATGCTAGCATCAGTTCTGTATTGCCCGCTGCAACTTGGGCCAATGCAAACTCTCTTAAATTTAAAGAACGATCTTGGGCTAAGTTAACGGCAAAATTTCTCAACGATACTTGGATAGGGATTAGCCCTTGCTCATTTTCAGCAAAACGGCGGGCAAGAATACGTAGTAGTGTACTCTTGCCTGAGCCAGGCGGACCGAGGATGACGAATCTGTTGGACTTATCTAGCACTTCCTGTGGATCATTGGGCTTTGGCCTTTCTGTAGATTGATACACCTGTCCCTGGCGATAAAGATACTCACCTAAGACTCTTAGGCCAGCCATAATATCAGAAGGGCCAGTTTTACCTTTATGTGCTTCTTTGGCTTTTGCTTCTAAGGCTTCCGTTTCGGATGCTTCTTCTCTTTGTTTGTTCTGTTCTCTTATTGCTTGTAGCTGAATATAGACCTTATCTAGTGGGACAAACGGATCGCGGACACGACCGTCGCGTCCACGAGGGAGGGGAATGCCTTTTAGCTCAACATATTTCGTTTCGCTTAATACCCAAGTGCGGTAAGCTGCTAATGTGCTTTGTCTATTGGCATAATATGTTTTGTGCGCCTTTTTGAGGTCATCAAGACGACCATGTCGTTGTAAATATCCAACCAATTCTCTGGATAATTCGGGTTTTGTAGCATGAGCCAAGTCTTCTGGATCAATATTCAGCCGCCAGCATAGTCCTTTTAACTCATTTAGGCTGTATTCGCATTCCAGGCACTGTTGCCAATAGATAATTTCATGATGGTTTTCTGGGAGGTTGGTGTCGATTATTCCAGTCATTATTCTCTCAGGTGATGCTTGCTTGAGTGTTGAAAATGCGACAAGCAGAGCAGCAAAATTTTTATGTGCTGAAACATTTGGATTGTATTTTACCAGAGAGTTAGTCGGAATCGGAGTGTATTGATGGGGAAACGCAAATAGCCCTAACGGGCCGATTGGCATGACTTTTAATCTTTTTCGGAGAAGGTAACTTCAGGCCCCAGATCAAGGTGTATCACAACCACATTTTCTTGAATATCGTGGCCGCCACAGTGACATTGCGCCCCCGGTCCGCCCGGTGGCGACGGTGCAGATACCTGCAGAGGTGTCGGCCGAGCAGGCATTGGAAATCGCTTTCCGGCAAACGCAGCATGTTGCACGGCCGTGGTGGGATAACGACGACGTGCTGCTGCACGTGCGCAGCACCTCGGTGGGTGACATGCTGGCCGATGAGCAGGGCAACATGTTCGTCGTCGAGAGCATCGGCTTCCAATCATACCAGCCCAGAGCTGTTCGGCCGCACCATCGGTTAGCCGCCGCCTACCGGCAGCTGGATGCCGTTTTGGGACAGGCTGATACCCGCCAGATCATGACCGCCACCAGCGAGGCGCGGAACGCCATGCTGCACGTCCTGGAATCTGAAGGCTATCCCAATGGCGAAGTGCCTGTTCTGGCCTGGGACAACGCCCAATCGGGCGATCTGGTCGGCGATCCCCACACCGGCCTTTTCCGCGTGATAGCCCGCAAGTTACGGCCCAAGTGGCGGGCTAAGCGGCTGCTGACCCACATTCCCGATGCCCAAATCTGGATTGACAGCCCACGCATCCTTCGGCAAGCTCAGGACAGGCTCTGGGCTGTTCTGGTGCCCGTCAACGAGGAGTTCGACCATGACTGAATCTATCTATAAACAGGCACAACTTGTGCAATTGACGCCAGCGGGGGAATGGTATGTAGCCATTCCCCACCCTGAACGCCCCAACGTCCTGGCTGTAGACACAGGCAAAAACCTGACGTTTGCGGCCGAATTTGAGCCGGAAGCGCTGGCGACGGTGCAGCCGGTCCTGGCCTTGAACCGGTTTATTGACCTGCGCCTCGAATTTATTCCTGGCCTGCTCGAAGGCTCAGCCTTCAATCTGCTGGCCAACGCGCTGTATCAGGCCATCGCCGACGTGCAGCAGCAGGCGACCAATCCCCGCAATCAGCTCATCCTGCTGACCTTGCTGGCACTGCAAGCGGCGCTGGGGCAGAGTTTGCATCAGGCCCTGACAACGCCGCCGACGCGCGAAGAGACGCTCTATGTCGAGCATGATTTCATCGCCCAGGGGCTGCAAGCGCGATTGACCCGGGCTAATTGGGGGACGCCGTGACTACCCAACTGGCTTTCGCCTATCACCGGCCCTCCCCGACCCGGCGCCGGGTGTGTGACCTGCCGCTGGAGGAAC
This sequence comes from Ardenticatenaceae bacterium, assembly GCA_020634435.1. GTDB lineage: Bacteria > Chloroflexota > Anaerolineae > Promineifilales > Promineifilaceae > Leptofilum. Next base: position 38,845 of record JACKBS010000012.1, read on the forward strand.
GGCCGTTGTACCGCCTGCACCGTCATGGCAGCGACGCCCTGGCCACAGCGGAGCTGCTGGCCCTCGTCCTGGGCACGGCCGAAGCGCCGGGCATCGCCGATGAACTCCTGACCCGCTGCGGCTCGCTGCATCAACTGGCGCGAACCAGTAAAGAGCAGCTGATGCGCATTCGCGGCATTGGCGAGACGCAGGCCGGCCGCCTGGTGGCTGTGCTGGAATTGAGCCGCCGCTTGCAGGCGCCGCCGGCCGACGAACGGCCGCGCGTCACCAGTCCGGCCGATGCCGCGGCGCTGCTGACGCCGCGCATGGCTCATTTGGAACAGGAAGCCTTGTGGGTGATCCTGCTGGACACGCGCAACCGGGTGCTGAAGATGACCGAAATCTACAAAGGCAGCCTCAACACCAGCGTGGTGCGTACCGGCGAAATCTTCCGCCCGGCAATTGAAGCGGCGGCGGCAGCGGTCATTATCGCGCATAATCACCCGTCGCTCGACCCCTCGCCCAGTCCTGAGGACATTAATGTGACCCGGCAAATCGTGCAGGCCGGGAAGCTGCTCGATATCGAATGTTTGGACCACATCATCATCGGCCGTACCTTCGTGTCGCTTAAAGAAAGGGCCCTCGGCTTCGACTAACAACCCCCATTTTGGAGCAAAGCCTCATGATTAACTCTGTCACCCGTGCCTCCGACGGGAACATGATCACGCTGTCTCTCAACGGCGAACCGCGCACTTATAGCAACGACAAAGAAGGCAAACGGCAGGCAATCCTGGATGGCCTGAACGCCATCGAGACGATGACCGTTGGCGAGGATGTTTATCTGCCCAGCAACGAGAGTTTGCAGGTGGTAGCGGCCGTCCTGTATCCCGACGGCATTCAGACCGAAGCCGCCTACCAGACGGTGCGCCAGGTGACGGAAAAGGCGTGCGCCCATCTCGGCTATGGGGGCGAAGTGGAGCTGGGGCCGCCGGCCGTTGCCTTTGCCCGGCGCGGCGTGTATCGCCGCCAATATCCGCCGGTCGATGCCCAACTGGTGCGGGATGAGCTGGCCCTGGCCGGAACCGGCAGCAGTTTCCCCCGGCAGGAGAGCGCCTGCACAATTCTGTGGAACAAGGCGGGGCTGGCGGTGTACGGCCGTCACTGGAGCAAGATGACAGCCGCCGAACAGAGCCTGATTCAAACCCAGGTGGACGCCATTGCCGAACAGGCTGGTTGGGAGAAAGATAATAGCACGGCCACCGGCAGCTACACCAAGCCGCTGTCCGTTGATGCAGCGATCGCCCGCAGCCGACTGGATGATTTGCTGCGCCGCGAAAACGGCCGTCCCGTACTGGTAAGCAGCGTGATTTACCAGGCGCAGTTGGGCGCATACGGCCGTGGTTTTTACAGCAACGAGCTGGCTCCATCGCTGCAAACCATTGTCAACGAAACGCTGCAAGCCCACGGCTACCGCCCCACCCCACAGGACGGTGAATACCGGCCGCTACCGGTGATGCTGGCGGCGGCCGCAGAAACAAACCTTCAGGAGAAACTGGCGGCTCTTTCGCCAGTGATGACGGAATTGGGGCAGGCCTTGCTGCTGCGGGATGTGGTGGACGCGCTTGGCGTGGCGTCCATCAGTGAGTGGCAGGCGGAGCAGCTGGTGGCCGACGGCCGTGTCAGCCAGGCGCTGCGAAAGGTGGGGTATCAGACGGAGTTGACCTGGTGCCAGCCATACCATTTCCAGCCCAAACGTGACGGCCATGAGGCTCAGCGCGTGATTCTCAAAGAGGTGCGCGTCAAAAACGACCCTACCCGCAAGCTGTCATTGGCTCAGGGATTGGCCGTATTGACGCCCGCGCTGACCATTGACGACGTGGACGAGACGCTGGTTTACCTGGAGATGGTGGGGGCCAAGCAGTCGGTGAAGGCCAACTGGGCGGCGCTGGTGGGCGGGGGCAAGGTGCACTGGTTGGGCCGCAAGCGGATACGGCTGGACGGGATGAAAGAGCACGTAAAAATCCAGGCCACGCTGCCCTGCGGCTGGGCCAACCACATCCTGATTCACAAGCAGGCCAGTCTGAAAGAGATGAATCCGGAGCAGCCCTTTTACCTGCTAGATGATGGCACGCAGCCGATACCGCCGCTGTTTTACCCGATGCTGAACAAGTGCCTGGCGCTGCCGCTGCTGCCGGAATGGGCGGGGTATTTGTGGGAAAACGGTCGTGCGCAAGAGCTTATCACCCTGCTTGATGAGGGTGAAGGGCAGGGCTATGCGGCTTGGCGGGTGTTGCCGCCGCCTGAGGAGTGGCAGGCAGTGGTGCAGACGGGGCTGGCGGTGGGGCGGATTAGCTTCTAATTTGTGCCATTCTTCACGACTCAGGCTCAACAACTGTCCGTTTCATGATATACTGTTTCCCATGCGTTCTCTAGAGTAAACTATCGCCAGTCCTACTCTCAATTAGCCAAAAACGGAGGAATAACTATGAAACGTCAAACCCATGTACAACGCTTCATTTCCTTGATTCTACTTTTTGCCTTGCTAATACTCATCATTCCTCTATCTATCGGCTCCTCATCTACCAATGCAGCCCCAGATGAACCGACCGCAGACAACGATATATTTTTGCCTATGGTCAGGAACGCTTTGCCTCCCATTATTCCGGAAACAACCGAGGTACTCACCGATGACACCACCCAGCACCTGGTTTCCGTCTCTCAGGACGGCGCAACCTTCACCTTCTCCCAAATGACGCCCGAACTGGCAGCGTTGGACGATGGCGATGTAATGGTCAGTGATGTCAGCGACGCCGCTCCCTATGGCTTTTTGCGCGAAGTAGCTGACGTAACTATGATCGGTGGGGAAGTGGTCGTGACCACAGAGGCCGCTACGTTAGAGGACGCCATTCAGCAGGGAGAATTCAGCTATTCCAAGCGGCTGACCCCTGCTGATATTGAAGGGATGACGGCACAACCTGGTATGCAATTAATGCGCTCTGCAGCAGCCAACATTGACGACAGCTTCTTCTTTGAAATTAATGACGTGGCGCTGTATGACGAGGATGGCAACCTTGGTACCACCTATGACCAGCTAAAAGTCAATGGCAGCTTGGAGTTAGCGCCCGATTTCAGCTTCGATTGGCGTATTGAAGATTGGACGCTGCAAGAATTGGAATTTATCTTTAATGTCGAGGAAATTACCGAACTAGAGTTTCAGGCGGAAGTAGATTTGCTCAGTGCCGAACTACTACGTCATGAACTGGCACAGCTGCAATTGGGCACGATTACGGTATTTGTAGGACCGGTTCCCGTGGTTTTTGTCATTGAAATGCCCATTTACCTACGTGCCGATGGTGAAGTCAGCGTGGGTGTTACCACCTCGGTTATGCAAGAAGCCAATCTCTCAGCTGGACTGCGCTATGAACAAGGTAATTGGTCGCCTATCTCTAGCCTGAACAATGACTTTGGTTGGGAACCACCCACTCTTTCTGCCGGAGTAGATTTGAAAGGGTATATTGATCCCCCCTTGAGTTTGTTACTTTATGGCGTTACCGGCCCCTTTGCTGGTGTTAATCCGTACCTGAAACTGGAAGCCGATATATTTGCCGACCCCTGGTGGGAACTATTTGCTGGCATAGAAGCAACTGTGGGGTTAAAGGTTGAGGTACTGGGACATTCATTAGGCGAACATACAGAAGTCGTTGTTGGTTACGAAATTTTACTCGCCCAGGCAGCTACCAGCCAGCCACCGAATACGCCTTCAAACCCATTACCGCCGGATGAAGCGATTGACCAAAGCATCAATGCAGATCTCGGCTGGACGGGCGGCGACTCAGATGGGGACAGTGTTACCTATGACGTATATCTTGAAGCAGATGACATTACACCAGACATGTTGGTATCTGATGATCAGAGTGGGACGACTTTTGACCCTGGCACACTGGCTGCGAACACTCATTATTACTGGCAGATTGTGGCCGAAGATGAACAGGGCGAGGTGACAGAAGGACCGATTTGGGACTTTACCACCGGTGCGATGATTAACGAACCGCCACATTTACCCGCATATCCAACACCAGGCGACGGTGCGTTTGACCAAAGTATCACCATCGATTTGGCTTGGGGTGGCGGCGACCCAGATGGCGACGCGGTGACCTACGACGTGTACTTTGAAGCAAACGATGCTACACCAGACGTGATAGTAGCAACCGACCAGAGCGCCACGTCGTTTGACCCCGGAGCGTTGGTGGAAAACACACAATATTACTGGCAAGTTGTGGCCGAGGATGAGCACGGCGAGGTAACGGCTGGACCAATATGGGACTTTACCACCGCATGGGCTGCTAATAACGACCCTACAGCTCGCGTCTCAGTTGACAGCAACGGGACGCAGGGGAATGGAGGCTCAAATTACTCTGTTATTTCGGCGAACGGGCGCTACGTGGCGTTTCAGTCATCCGCCAGCAACCTGGTTAGCGAAGATACCAATGGAGACCCCGATATCTTTGTGCACGATATTCAGACGGGGGAGACCATTCGCGTTTCGGTGGACAGCAACGGAACACAGGTGAGTGCTGGCGCTTCTTACCCCGTCATCTCAGCTGAGGGACGCTACGTGGCGTTTGAATCTTTGGATAGCAACTTGGTCAGCGAGGATACCAACGGTGATCGTGATATCTTCCTGCACGATACTGTGACGGAGGCGACCACTCGCGTCTCGGTGACCAGCAACGGTATTCAGGCGAATGCTGAATCATGGTATCCTGCCATCTCAGCCGATGGACGCTACGTGGCGTTTGAATCTTGGGCCAGCAACTTGGTTAACGGGGATACTAATGGATATAGGGATATTTTCCTGCACGACACGCAGACGGGAGCGACTATACGCGTCTCGATAGCTAGTGACGGGACACAGGCGGATGGTGGCTCAATGTATCCTGTCATCTCGGCCGACGGGCGCTACGTAGCGTTTCGTTCATATGCTAGCAACCTGGTTAGCGGAGATACCAATGGAAACCCCGATATCTTCCTGCACGATACTCAGACGGGAGAGACCGTACGCATTTCGGTGGACAGCAACGGAACGGAGGCAAATGGAAACCAAGTATCTCCCGCTATTTCTGCGGATGGACGCTACGTGGCGTTTGATTCAGATGCCAGTAATCTGGTCAACGATGATACCAATGGAGTGAATGATATCTTTCTGCACGACACTGAAAATGGAGAAACCATCCGCGTCTCGGTAGGTAGCAACGGCATGCAGGGAAATGATCACTCATGGAAAAGACCTGCTGTTTCGGCCGACGGGCGCTTTGTAGTGTTTGAATCAGATGCCAATAACTTGGTCAGTGGGGATACTAATGGAGGCTCCGATATCTTTCTGCACAACACCGAAACGGGAGAGACCATCCGCGTTTCAGTGGATATCGAAGGCACGCAGGGGAATGGTTTGTCTGGGTATCCCACTATCTCGGCCGATGGGCGCTACGTGGCGTTTTATTCAGATGCTAGCAACTTGGTTAGCGAGGATACTAATGGGGCTAGGGATGTCTTTTTGCGCGACACTCAGGTAGGCCACGCCGCACTATGGCTGAGCCAACCACAACTTCACTCTCAAGCAGACTAGCCAGAAGGAGATGAATCCGGAAAAGCTTTTCTACCTGCTGGATGATGGCGCGCAGCCGATTCCACCCCTGTTTTACCCGATGTTGAACAAATGCCTGGCGCTGCCATTATTGCCGGAATGGGCGGGGTATTTGTGGTAAAACGGCCGTGCGCATCAGCTAATCACCCTGCTTGATGAGGGTAAAGGACAAGGCTATGCTGCTTGGCGGGTATTGCCGTCACCCAAAGAATGGCAAAGCGTTGTGGAAAAGGGCTTAAGCAGAGAGCAGCTTCGCTTTTAGAAAATTGTGTGCTTCAATATATCCTCCAAGTACCATATGGCTGATTCGTTTTATTGAATATACTTTATTCAGCGTTCTGAATCAATTGATTTGTGCCAAAATCTCAGATGTGTTTTCAATTAAAAAGGGAGCAAGACCAATGAAACCACGTTGTTTTTCTGTTTTTATTATGTTGATTTCCTCCATGTTATTGATTGGAACGGTGACTGCTAAAACTTCTATCGCAGATAATCTGGATTCCCCACGGCTTTTACAAGCAACAGCTGCAACCACAATTCGAGTCTCAGTGGCTTCGGACGGTACACAAGCGAACAACAAATCTTGGGGATCCACTATCTCTTCTAATGGTCAGTATATTGCCTTCTATTCTGACGCTAATAACTTGGTAAGTGGGGATTCCAATAGTAGCTCGGATATTTTTGTCTATAGTTGGCAAACAGGACAAACAACACGAGTTTCAGTGGCTTCTAATGGTGCTCAAGGGAATGGTCATTCCTATTCTCCTGCCATTTCGGGAGACGGACGATATATAGCCTTTGAATCTGAGGCTAGTAATTTAGTCACTGGCGACACCAATGGTCAGCGCGATATCTTTGTTCATGACCAACAAACTGGACAGACCACGCGTGTCTCAGTAGCTTCCGATGGTACTCAAGGAGATAGTTGGGCTTATACAGCCTCCATTTCGGCAGACGGCCGTTATGTTGCTTTTGGTTCGTTTTCTGCGCTGTTTGTTTCTGGAGATACGAATAATCAACCAGATATTTTTGTCCACGATAGGCAAACGGGAACAACCACTCGTATTTCAGTTGCTTCTGATGGTACAGAAGGAAATGGCCGCTCTGATAGGGCCATAGTTTCCTCTGATGGTCGCTACATAACATTTGACTCAGAAGCTACAAATCTTGTAAGCGGTGATACAAATGGGAATGTAGATGTCTTTATCCATGATCGGCAAACGGGAGAAACAAATCGTGTATCGGTCGGGCCTGGTGGGGTACAAGGTGATCAAGGATCTTCTTCTCACTCCCTTTCTGCCGATGGTCGTTATGTAGTATTTGGCTCCAGCGCCACTAATATGGTCAATGGAGATACAAATAATCAACAGGATATCTTCGTCCATGATCGACAAACGGGGAATACTAGCCGTGTTTCTGTAGCTTCCGATGGGGCAGAGGGAAATAACAGTTCTTCGTTGGCCGCTGCTTCCTCTGACGGTCGTTACATAGTCTTCGATTCTCTTGCCAGTAATTTGATACCGGATGATACAAACGGTGTCTGGGACACTTTCGTTCACGACCAGCAAACGGGGGAAACAATTCGCATTTCTATTGCTTCTGGCGGTCTAGAAGGAAATGGTCGTACCATTGGAGGGTCTATTTCAGCCGATGGCCACTATATTGCATTTGACTCAGAGGCAAGTAATCTAGTTCCCAATGATACTAACGGTTCGTATGATGTTTTTCTACATGACCGAGAAGGAATTTTATTACCAGCGCCAATCACTGACTTACAAGCAAGTACTGGATCGGGACAAGGCCAGATAGAACTTGTATGGACTGCCCCACAAAACATTAACTCAAATATGAATTATCAGATTCGTTATGCTAGTTCGCCAATTGCAAGTGAGCTAGGCTGGACATCAGCAATGGCCGTGATGGATGTTCCTGTTCCAGCAGATGCAGGAACAGTTCAGAATATGACAGTTACAAATCTGACTCCGGCACAAACATACTACTTTGCCATCCGTGTTGAATATGAACCAGACAATCTTTCTGCACTGTCTAATAGTCCCGGTGCAGCAGCTGCAAATGCCCCAGATTTACTGTTTCGCCCAAACCCTGATGGATATCAGTTTGTCAATCCAGGATATATGCAACCAACGTGTTCTGATTTTCAGAGAAGCTATAGTGGCTTAAGTATTCAATGTACAAACAATCAGCCACAACAAGAATATCAGGCACTTTTTAAGGATTATCGGAGTACGTTTAGCACTGGAATTTGCACAGGGATGGCAGTCAGCTCTCTATTATATTATACAGGTGCCGAACCACATCCACAACCTGGTACAATTTTTGAGTTAGATGTTGCTCAAGCACAAGCTAATATAGCTACTTATCATGGTCGCCAACACAGTAAAGCTGTATTGGATATAGTTGTACCTTCTTGGAAGAGTTGGACGGATGATTCTGCGGTCATTTCTCAACGGGTGGACGATGTTTATAATCAAATCAAGGCATCCCTTTCATCAGGAAATAATAACCCGTTGGTTTTGGATTTATTCCCGCGTGAGAACTGTGGCAAGGAAGGTCACACAGTTGTACCCTATCGCCTAGATGCCACAGATCCAGTGCATCCAAAAGTCTATGTTTATGAAAATTTCAATCCTGGCAATGCTGACAAATTTATCCAGTTCGATTTTTCTACTCCAATCCACCGTTTCAGTTATTCGCAATGGGATTCTGCATCTCTTACATCTTGTGGTGTACTAGTTGCTGTACCCATTAATGCATTTACCAGTTTTGATGCGAAGATACCAGGAACGCAATTACATGTCAGCACTGGTGGTAATGTAGAACCATTGTTAACTAATTCTACTGGGGAGATGCTTGGATATAACAATGGAGAATTGACAGTTACCATCACCGATGCCATGCCTGTCTTCCCTTGGTTTGCACCGGGCATCACATCCACTGTAACCTCTTTTCTCGCGCCCCCTGATATGTACACAACCACATTAAGCAGTTCTGGCGGTGGATATACGTTCACCGTTTGGTCGTCATCTGGCACACTTGAATTACAAGCTGACGGGCAGACTACGCCCTTAACCAATAATTTGTTATCAACAACCAATCCCGATCTCATTTCCTTTGATGCCGATCTGCACAGTGCTGTTTTATCTACAAGTGACGCTCAAGGGCAATCTGTCACATTGCAAATGTCTATCCCTGACACAGATGACAGTCAGGTCTATACAATAGATAATGTCAACTTGCTCGCTGGTGGCAATTTAAATGTAGATGCTTTAGATTCCGAACTACGATTGACAAGTAATAGTATCTCGACAAATTATGATGTTTATTTTGATCGCATTTCAACGCAAACATTGAGTGCTTTTGCTCATGCTAATTTGACGTTATTAGCAAGTGATAAACATTACCTTACATTTTCGGATGAAGAAGACGCATTACTACAAATAGATCATGGTGGCGATGGCTCTATTGACGAAACTATTGTGCTAGAGAATCAAGCTGATACTTTTTATAAGATTTACCTACCAACAATTTTGCGTTAATAGCATTTGATACAATGTTTTGAAACCTGTTCTTTAGGTAGCTAAAGGCCATCTTCTCTGTTAATTAGAAGATGGCCTTTTTTGTTGTCTACCCTTCCCAGAAAAAGCCCAATTTTTACCCCTTTTCTCCCTATTAAACCCTCAAAGGTGAAAAAATGACCAGATTAGCCAATACGGAAGCTGCGGGTTTCTATCCGTTGCCCCCTTCTGTTACCGATTTGATAATCCCCACAATAACTGCCCCGCATGGTGGCCGCATTCTGGATCCGGTTGCTGGCGAAGGGACTGCCCTAATTACCCTGGCCGAAAAACTAGGTTTGGATCCCTTCGGCGTAGAGTTGCATGAAGGTCGGGCGCAAGCAGCGCGTGATGCAGTTAGCCAGTTGGTAGCACAGAATAGCGCAGGTGCCTTTTCTACTCGCATCCTCCACGATAGTTACCGTAATCTGGTGACTTCACGCGGTGGCTACAATTTGCTTTACCTCAACCCGCCGTATGATCATGATGATGAGGACGGAAGATTAGAGTACCAATGGCTCGTCCACACTCGCCCCTGGCTGCAGCCTGGCGGCTTGCTCGTCTGGGTGGTGCCTCAACACATGCTCCGCTTCCGTAAAGCCACCTTCTACATACTCTCCTGGTATGATCAGGTGCAGATTTACCGCTTCCCCGATGACACTTACGATCGGTTCAAACAAATTGTCCTCTTCGGCGTCCTGCGGCCGAAAGCTACTGCGCCCGACAGTGAGATGGTGGAAAGGATAGCCCAGTTGGCGGTCGGCAAAGAGATGCTGTTGCCCTTAACAGCCGTTTCCGAACCCACCTACACGCTGCCCCCGCTGATTGTCAACCACAGCGCATTCAAGTTCCGCTCCCAGTTCGTAGACCCCGCCGACGCTCTGGCCGAGGCCCGGCAGCTGGGCGTCAGCAGTAAAGCTGCCTGGCGGGAGCACCTCGACCCGAACTGCGCCAACGTCCCGTTACGCCCCCTCACGCCTCTCAAAATTGGGCATATGAACAGCGTCATTGCCGCCGGCCATCTCAATAACCAGGTATTGGCCGATGACGACGAGCGACTGCTGATCAAAGGCCGCAACTACAAAGTGACCCGTGCCGAAGAGTATGAAGAACCGCTGCCGGACGGCCGTACCCGGGTGACGCACCTGGAGACGGAAAGCGTCGTCACCGACATCACCACCGTGGATGCCAACGGTCAGGTCGCCAGCTACAAAGGGGGTGACCTGGAACAGTTCCTGCAAAAGTGGATTGCGCACCTGACGGGCATTGTGGCCCAGGAGTATCCGCCGGTGTACCAATTTGATTTGAATGGATACGGCCGTTTGCTGAACAGTCTGAGCAAAAAGCGAAAAATCCCCGGAATGAATGGCAAGTCAGGGCTTCTTCCTGCCCAAAAACATGCGGCGGCAGCTGCACTCACTCGGCTGGAAACCAAATCGGACGCAGTCATCGTGGGCGAAATGGGATCAGGAAAATCGACAATTGGGGCTGCCATCGCCGCTGGTCGCCACGCCCGGCGCACCATCGTTCTCTGTCCGCCCCACCTGGTGGACAAGTGGCAGCGGGAATTCAAAGCCGTTTGGCCCTGCGTGCGCACGATGTCTCTACAAACGATTAGCGACGTCGATCAATTCTTTGGCCAGCAGCCCGATGATGCGCCGCTGGTCGGCGTCCTCAAGCAGACCAGCGCCCGCAGCGCTTCTGGCTGGGAACATGCTTATGACTACGGTGGCCCGGCCAGCCACAACTATGGCAGCAAGGGGTACAGCGATATCGAACGGCCGTGGGGTAATGTAATATCTGCCCGAAAATTGATGGACCTGCCCGTCGAAGAACGCCCGTTGTCAACCAGAAGGTTGAGCGATCGCCAAATCCTCACCCTCCAACAGCGCGGCATTCGCTGCCCCGTGTGCGGCGAAACCCAGTTCCGCAGCGGACGGCCGTTAACCGTCAACGAACTCAAGGCTGCCACGTGGACGTGCAGTAATGAGCAGTGTCGCTCACCGCTTTACCAGTTCACCCGCCGCCGATCTGAATCCCAGGTGCGCGGCAGCTTCAAGCTGTATGCTGAACGGGAGCGCCTCATCCGCAGCTACACCGACAAAGGGCAGCCCATTCCTTTGCATGAGCTAGAGAAATGGCATGGTACGGCCGTCCGCGACACCTTCGGCTATGGCAAGACGCCTCTGGCTGGCTACATCAAGAAACGGGGCAAAGGGAAGCTGGACCTGGTGCTCGTGGACGAGGTGCACCAATATAAAGGGTTCGACAGCGACCAGGGGTACGCCATGCACCACCTGGCCCAGGCAGCCGAGAAAGTCGTCGCCCTCACCGGCACCATCTACGGCGGCAAAGCATCCAGCCTCTTCTATCTGCTCTTCCGCCTGGCACCGGAGATGGGCCATTCATACGTAGACCAGGAAGCCACCGGCCAACGCCGCCTGCGCAGCCGGGATTGGGTTTCAGCCTACGGCATTCTGCAGCGGATTGAAACCATTACCCTCGACGAAGACGGCCGCCAGACGGCCAACAGCCGCTCCAATGTACGCTTCAAAGAACTGCCCGGCGGCAGCCCGGCCATGCTGCCCTGGCTGCTCAACCGGTCGGTCTTCCTGTCGCTGGGCGATATGGGTTTCCCCCTGCCCGAATACACCGAAATTCCGGTTTCCGTGCCCATGGCCCCGGAGCAGGCGCTGCGTTACGAATCCCTCAAAGAGCAACTGAAGGAAGAACTCAAGGAACGGCTCATTCGCGGCGATAAGTCGCTGCTGGCCGGGTACCTCTACGCCCTGCTCTTCTGGCCCGACTCGCCGCGCCGGGCCAAGGTGGTTGCGTGCCCCCGCACCGGTGAGGTGGTGGCCTCCGTACCCGCCCTGCCAGAGTATTTTGTCGGCCCTAAAGAAGAAGAAATCATCGAGCTTTGCTTGAAGGAAAGAGCCCAGGGGCGGCGTGTCCTGCTGCTGTGCCAGCAGACAGACACCCTGGACATCCAGCCGGAGTGGAAAACAATGCTGGAGGCAGCCGGACTCAAGGCTGCCATCCTGCGCGCCGCGCCCAATAAGCGGGAAGAATGGGTGGAAAAGCAGGTCAATGCGGGCGTGGATGTGATTATCACTCACCCACGCAAGGTCGAAACAGGGATTGACCTGCTCGACTTCCCCACCATCGTCTGGATGGCGATAGATTACTCTGTCTATACAGTCCTACAGGCCAGCCGCCGCTCCTGGCGCATTGGCCAGACGAAGCCGGTAAAGGTCTACTTCTTCGCTTACGAGGAGACCATCCAGGAAGACGCGCTGCGCCTGGTGGCCGCCAAAGTAGCCGCTGCCCTGCGCGTCAACGGGGACACCGTTGGTGACGATAGCCTCGCGGAATTGGATGACCTCACCTCTGGCGACCTGGTGGCGACGCTGGCCAAAATCATCACCGGCGATGTCCAGATTGAGGCCCACAGCCTGCAGAAGGCCTTTGCCGAAGCCAATGCCAGCCTGCGCCAGGCCAATACTATCATTGGCGACTATCAAATGGTGGAAGAAGAGCCGGAAGAGGTAATGGCTGTTGTCGCGGGCGGCAATGGGCACCCGCGTGGTGCTGGTCCCCTGAATGGTGATGGGCATGTAAACGGGAATGCCCAACGGCCGTTATTGGCACCAGATCGTTTAATTGTTACCAACGGCGACAACGGTCGTTTTCCCCAGCAGGCATCGCTTTTCACCGATAATCGTGAACAAGCAAAGTCTAATGGTACTGCGAGTAGTGGCCCACATCTGAACGGCAAGCACCCAAAACCAGACTGGGATAATCAGGCGAATAAGCCTGCGATCCTTAATAACCCCACGCCGCCGCCCGTGCCGCGACCGCGGCTGTTCGTTGGCTGAATCTGTTGATTATAATTATATATTTTATTATAATCTGCACAATTATAATTTAGCGATTGGAGCATGTTATGGAATTTGTTGGCCGAAAACGCGAGATACAAACGCTGGGAAATTTTTACCAGTCGGCTAACGCCGGGTTACTTATTCTTTACGGCCGTCGCCGCATTGGTAAGACCCGCCTCATCACTCACTTTCTGGAACAGCATCAGGAGATGCCGACTTTTTATTGGGTGGCGACAACACACAATGAAGCGTATCAGCTGCGCGATTTTTCCCAGGCCATTATGCACCATGACCCACGCCTGTCTGGCCCACCTACTGAACAGTTCAGCTTTTCCGGTTGGGAGCAAGCTCTGCACCATCTGGCTGAGGTGGTTGCTCTGAGCGCAAAGCCACAGCTAGTGGTGCTTGACGAATTTACCTACCTACTGCGAAATGAGCCAGCGATCAGCAGTATCTTTCAGAAAGTGTGGGACCATCGTCTGTCGCAGCTACCCCAACTCAAGCTCATTTTGACTGGTTCCCTGATTGGCATGATGGCGCGAGAAGTCTTCGCTTATCAGGCACCCCTCTATGGACGAGCTACCGCCCAAATTCGCCTGCGCCCCCTGCCCTTCTCGGCGGTGCAGGAGTTGTTTCCGCAGCGGCGGGCTGATGAACGGGTGGCCATCTACGGGGTCACCGGTGGTGTGCCTGCCTATCTGGAAATCTTTACCCGTACCGACGATTTTGTCGGCGCACTGCGTGATCACTGCCTGGTCCCTGGCAGCATGATGATGTCCGATCCAGCCATCATTCTGTATGAACAACTACAGGAGCCCCAGACGTATGAATCGGTGTTATCAGCGGTCGCGTCTGGCTTTCACCAATGGTCTGATATTGCCAAAATGGCCGGTCTATCTGACACGGCCCTGGGCCACTATCTGAAGGTGTTGCAGGAGCTTGAATTTATTGAGCGGCGTGAACCGGTGTTGGCCAAGCCGAAGAGTAAAAGCGGCCGTTATTATGTACATGATCATTTCCTGCGTTTCTACTACCGCTTTGTGGTGCCTCAGATCGGACCTATCGAGCGTGGTTACCATGAAGCGGCAGCCCAAAAAGTGTATGCGGAGTTACGGCCGTTTCTAGGAACATATGTCTTTGAAGAATTATGCCGGGAGTGGGTCTGGGCAGCAGCAATGGCGGGGCTGCTGGATTTTGTGCCAGAGGTTGTCGGGTCGTACTGGCGTACGTATCGGGGCGAGGCTGTACAGCTTGATGTGGTGGCTGCCGCCCCACGCGAAAAATGGCTGTTGATTGGCGAAGCCAAATGGGGCCGTGACACGCTGAGCCGTCGTTTGCTGCCGGATCTTGTGCAGCGTAGTCAACGGATGCCACAGGTGGCCAATGGCTGGACAACGCAATATGCTCTGTTTGCCCGTGAAGGATTTACGGACGCATTGGAGCAAGAGGCCGCCGAGACGGGGGCCATGCTTGTCTCTTTGGAGCAATTGGACACGACCTTACGCGCCACTTGATTTTTGATTTAGTGTACCGTGGCGGTGGTGATCATCGTCGCGCATAATCCCCTTCTGTAGTGCCAAAGAGCGGACATGTTTAATGTCGCCAAGCGTAACCGGGTAAGGAAACTATTAGTGGCTAGGGAGGGATGCTAAATAGAGCGAAACCACAGTGAGGGTGAAGCCCCTTGTTAATGTGGTTGATGGATTCGCCCACGTTAAGGAGAAACAGGAATCGAACGCCTCGACTTTCCCCTCATCGCCTTGAGGGCGACAGATTACGCTGTTTACATCATCCTGTAAGCCAGCCGCTGCTCCTGGCGCATTGGCTAGACGGAGCCGGTGAAGGTCTACTTCTTTGTTTATGATGACCATCCTGGAAGACGTGCTGCACGTTGGTACTGTGGGCAACAGATGTGGCGGAATACAGTTTCAGGCGACCAGAAAGCAGCGATTAAAACTGAACCTTTGTGCTAAAATCAGACCTCGACTCAAGCGGTGCTTTGTTGATAGAAGTGGCCATATTTTTTAAGTTCGCGTTCACGGGTGCAAAAGTTAAACTAAAAAAAGAGGAATCATGGACGGTCAATCGGAAAACCAACTTATTCTCTATCAATCAAACAGAAGATGGCGAAACGCGCATCCAGGTCATAATGCAGGCTGAAACCGTGTGGCTTTCGCAAAAGCAGTTGGTCGAATTGTTCCAGCGCGATAAATCCGTCATATCCAGGCATATCAACAATGTGTTCAAGGAAGGCGAATTGGCGCGAGAGGCAACTGTTGCAAATTTTGCAACAGTTCAGCAAGAAGGTCAGCGAACGATTACCAGAGACGTTGAGTATTACAATTTGGATGTTGTCATTTCCGTTGTTTACCGGGTTAGGTCACATCGCGGTACGCAATTTCGCATTTGGGCGACGAATACGTTGCGAGAATTTCTGGTGAAAGGTTTTGTGATCAACGATGAACGTTTGGAAGGAACAGAGCAAAACTACTTTGATGAACTGGTCGAACGGGTACGCCGTATTCGCACTTCGAAAAACAATTCTATCGTAAAGTTCTGGATATTTTTGCCAGCAGCATTGACTATGATCCCCAATCTGCCCAGGCACAGGAATTCTTTTCCACTTGCCAAAATAAATTTCACTTTGCCGTGCATGGCCAAACGGCAGCCGAACTAATTGCCGGCCGCGTGGACAGTGCTGCGCCTGCTATGGGTCTAACAAATTGGTCAGGCAAAATCGTTACTGCCAGAGATGCCAAAATCGCCAAGAATTATTTGCAGGAAATTGAGTTAAAGCGGCTGGAATTGTTAGTTGAGCAATTCCTGAGCTATGCCGAGTTACAAGCGCTGGAAAAGCGTCCTATGTACATGAGCCAGTGGATCCAGCAACTGGATGACTTTTTCCGTTTCAATCGTCGTGCGGTCCTCCAACACAAAGGCAAAGTGTCACGTGAAGATATGGAAGCCAAAGTAAGGGAGGAATTGCAGAAATATCGGGAACGAGACGGGGCGTTAGCGGATGTGGACACCTTGCGCTTACCAGAGCGTCGCGATCTGCAAGACGCATAGCCGAAAAACAGTCTACCGAAAATATAACTGTAGATTGCAATAATTTGCCCAATAGTAAATGACGTTCAATGGTTGTTCCGCGTTGAACACGCTCACCCACTCCTTCTTTAATTTGTGGTAAAGTGCTTTGTCTAAGCAGGCTGCACCATCTGGTGAAGTCACTTTTTTGTTTGGGAGGCGTTATCGATGCCAATACAGATGTTTCAGCATTTGGTCGATACCTTGCGGCGGCCATCTCCACTTGCAATTGCGAAGCCTCATTGGCCCTATCCTCTGCCTGAGTCCGCAATGAGTGACCGCTATGGCTTACGGCCGTTAACCCCAGTCGAGCAGCAACAGTTTCCAGGTCTACGTCTGGTTTTGCGTATCGACAAAGTATGTCTCACGCAGCCACCGGCATCCATTCCGAAAGCCAGGGCCGGTTGGGTGGTATGGCTGGCCGAAACTTATCCTGGCTGTTATCTGGTGCGGTTGCCCGGCGGCGCAACGCTGCCTGTACCATATAACAAAATAGCGTGGACGGCCGTACCCGGTGATGAACCAGTAACAACAGTATCTGTGGCAAAGGCAATGGAACAGCAGAACCGCTGGCAAACGGCCGTTTTACGAAGCCTTCGCCAAAACCTGCGACTAGAGTGACACGCCCAAGAAAGCGCCACCCTACTTCTTGCAAACTGCAAGAGGTCCTCTAAATAGCCCATGTTGCTACTTATCAATTTTTGGCTGCGAATTAGCCCAAATTTCCGCAAATTACAGATTTGATTCGCGGAAATTCGTTGCAAAAAAATGCCTACCGTTGGCAGCAACCTGAGTGAAATATGTGGAGATGAATCGAATTCGCTTCTATTTGCATTGATTGTAATCTGAGAATTGCTCGAAGAAGGTTTCATTATATGACGAGACTTCGCCAACAACCTGCGCTTCCCCTATCGACTTACTACCCAGAAAAATTGTGGCGATTGGCTTTGGCTGAGCTGCGCCAGCAGATGACAAAAGTCACCTTCAACGCCTGGCTGGTGGATAGCTACATCCTGGCAGCCCCTAGCACACCAACCTTTTGGGTCGTTGTGGTGCGCAACGAATATGCCTGGGAGTGGCTAACCTATCGGCTCTTCCCTGTGATTGCGCGCACGATTGGAGGATTGGTGGGAGATACCGTGACTATCTGCTTCATTCCTGGAACTATGCGAAGCACATACCATGAACCCTTTAAAGGAACGGCTGCGCGAATATCCTTCGCTATCACGCAGGACAAGTCTTAGCCAGTTTGATAATGAACCGTGGCTATCACCCAGCCTGCACCGTGTGGCGCACTTACTCACCAATCACAATCCAAGAAAAAACCTGTTTACCAAGGAGATGTTTTAATGAACATTACCCCTCCCTCCCCCACTCGGGTTCGCATTTACAGTCATGTTACCCAATCCCGCTTCTTGCATGTTGAAGATGCGCTGGCCATCGGCAAGCTGCGGCTCTTTGCCGGTAATTACCGCAAAGGTCAGGGCATGGAGACCCATGCCCATGCTTTTGTTGATATGGATGATGCCCGGGTCATTTTGGGTGCCCTGGCGTGCGGCGAGCAAAGCTTTAGCTATAGGGAATTCAAAGGCACACCACCGCAAAACAATCAGGACGCTGTCAGCCGGATACTGGCCGTTGCGGTCAAAGGTGAGAATGTGTACGTGGAACTGAAAAGCGGGCCGGGTAAAGTGACGCCCACAGGGGCGATCGCGCCGAACGGACCAGCAAAAGTGGCAGTCAACATCACGTTCAAGTTGTACGAAGCACGGCGGCTGGCAACGGCCGTTTTAGCCTATCTCCACGCCTGGGATGTGCTGCGCATGATGATGCACAAACAATTTGTTGGCCAGCCTGCTCCCTATTTATTAGTCGCGACGGCGAGCGAACAGAACGGTGTGTCCAACGGAACTGCTAAACCTGAGACCAGGCCCACTCAGAATAATGGGATAGATTTGCAGAAGACTGTAGTGGCGAACGGCCGTCCCTTGACGAGCAAAAGCAACGGTCAAGCCATCGGCAAAGCCGCCAGCCCGACCAATGGTAGCACGGCGGTTAAACAACCGCAGCAATATGGCAATGGGACAGTGGTTGATGAGAAAAATATGACGGAGGTGCAGACGTATCAACAGTATCTGGCCGAGAAACAATCTGCACCGGCGTCCAAAACGGCGCTCCTGGATTTTTACCGGCAGCGTGCGCAGATGGTTGCGGGGTAACGATGTGCTGCTTCGGCTCGTTTCGTATTGAACTGTCTGCAATTTGCAGACAATGATTTGTGAGTAAGCGGCCCGATAGACCACTGAAATTGGGTTTATGTACCACACGCATGCCTGAAACAGATGCTCTGGGGATCCAATGTTTTTTCATACTGGCTAAATGTCTGTTATTTAACGGCTCCCCACCCTGTATTGCCTTTACGGCAATGCAGGGTAGCAAACATTGTGCGGGTAAAATCCGATAGAGTCGGATGTATGCGAGGAGTTCCCCAACCATCGATCTGGCCTGTCGACAAATTGTCGACGGCTGTTTGAGCCCAATTGTTGCTTCGATAGCGTTTGATGAGATGCTAGAGAAATTAACTTCAAAGCCAAACCGGGAAAGCTAATGCCGTGATCCCGGTTGCCCGTAAAGAACAAATAGATACAATCAATCAAGAACATTCGTTCGTTATTTAGAGTGGTCGGCACCAAAGATTACGCCCCGACGAACGCGACCCTGCTGCAATCCAGAAAATAATGAATGGTTCAAGGTTATAGTGAGGTAAACGCATGAATGAGCAGTCATTAGAGCCAGTTCGAGAGGTAACGGTTGATTTTTACGGCGACGAGATACCGACTGCGCTGGTGGTCATTGATGAAGATGGTCGGCAGGTGGTTTATGTCCCTGTGCGGCCTCTGGTAGAGTATCTGGGTCTCTCGTGGTCAGGACAGTGGGAGCGAATCAAGCGGGATGCCGTTCTATCGGAAATCGTGCAGGGTGTTCGTGTTACACGAACACCCGAAGAAGGTGGCACGCAGGTGATGCTTTGTCTGCCGCTGGATTACATCAACGGATTTCTCTTTGGGATCAACGCCAACCGGGTAAAACCTGAATTGCGTGACCGACTGATCACCTATCAACGGGAATGTTATCAAGTGCTGTCGGCAGCATTTCTTGATCCGGCGGCGGCCGTGGAGCGATTGCGCGCCCTGTACCGGCAAAAAGGATATTCGGACCGCTGGATAGACAGCCGCCTGCGCAGCATCTCCGTGCGCAATGAGCTGACTGAAGAGTGGAAACAGCGCGGCGTTGAAAAGGACGCCGAGTTTGCGGTGTTAACGGCCGTTATCAGCAGAGGCACGTTCGGCGTATCGCCGCGTGAACACAAGGATCTGAAGGGGCTGAAACAGCAAAACCTGCGCGATCATATGACCAACGAGGAGCTGGTCTTTACGATGCTGGGCGAGCTGGCCACGACCCGAATCGCGCGGCGTGATGATGCGCAGGGTTTTGACCAAAACGAGAAAGCGGCAGAAGAAGGCGGGGAGTTGGCGGGAGATGCGCGACGAGACTTTGAGCTGCAGACAGGGGCGCCTGTATTATCCAGCCGCAACTTCTTGAAGCAGCCTGAGGCACAGGAAAGCCTGCCTCTGGATGAGCCGGACGAGCAGTCAGATGAAGATGATGAGAAGGATTGAAAGATGGTTTCCATCTGATAATTTCGTCTGAGCCCTGTGTGGTTGTAACGACCACGCAGGGGAAGCTGGTAGTATCGACAACACCGAAGCGTTGATCACGGGCAAACTGGCAGGAAATAGAGCAGCACCCTCTTTTTGCTACCCATAATGGCCTGCGGCCATGGGCTTTGTGAAGGGCTTTATAAGGCTTAAAAGGCCGGTTGTAGACAGTGCGTCTGCAACCGGCCTTTTTGTTTACCCATATTCAAGCAAAGGAGGTTTGCTCAATATGAATCAAGTTTTTCTGTACACAGATGGGTCCTGCAAAGGGAATCCCGGTCCCGGTGGATATGCGGCTATTTTACAAAGCGGCGCCCATGAAAAGACGCTCACGGGCAGCGAGGCACATGCCACCAATAATCGTATGGAGCTGCAAGCGGTCATTGCCGGTTTGACCGCCCTCAAACGCCGCTGCCAGGTGACAGTGGTCACAGACAGCCAGTATGTGGCCACCATTCTGAACGGCGGTAAAGCCAGAGCCAATCGTGACCTGGTGCAGCAGGTGCGTGCATTGGCCGCCGGACATCACCTGCGCGTGCAGCTTGTCGCCGGGCATAGCGGCCATGCCATAGAACCCGCGCTGAGGGTACTCCCCACTTGAGTGGGGATGGGGAATCGGCGCGATGTTGGTCAAAAAACCGTTCCGGTATACAGAACTTATGTGCTACAATACAGATGATGATTCGCACCTACAAGTACCGCCTTTTCACCAACAAACGCCAGAGGGAAGCACTCGACTTCATCCTCTGGCAGCAGCGCATCCTCTACAACGCGGCCCTAGAGCAGCGCAAGACGGTATACGAAGCAACCGGGAAAGGGGTCAGCTATGTTGAGCAGTGGGCGCACTTTCGCGATGTGCGCAACGCCAATCCCGACACCTTCGGTATGGTGAATGCCACCAGCCTGCAGCAGCTCCTGCGCCGCGTGGACAAGGCGTATCGCGCCTTCTTCCGCCGCCTGAAGGCGGGTGAAACACCCGGCTATCCTCGCTTCAAAGGCCGCAATCGTTTCCACAGCATGGAATTCAAGCATGGCGATGGCGTGAAGCTGTACCAAAACGATAGGGGACAGGTGCGCCTGCGCATCCAGAATGTGGGGCATGTGAAAGTCAAATACCATCGCGACCTGCCTGCCGACAGTAGAATCAAGCACGTGGTCATCAAACGCAGTCTGGGCAACTGGTATGTTACTCTGATGGTCGAATTTGAATCGCTACCCTATCCGCCGCTCACGGGAGAAGGGGTCGGCATCGATGTCGGCCTGAAATCTTTGCTGGCCTTGTCGGATGGCACCCTGGTTGACAACCCGCGCTGGCTGCGTAACAGTCTGAAACGACTGCGGGTGCTGAATCGCAAGTTGGCCAGACAGAAGAAAGGCAGCACCAACTGGCGCCAGACAGCTGCCCGGTTAGCCCGATTGCATGGCAAGATAGCCAACCAGCGACGGGACTTCTGGCACAAGACGACCCGGCAGTTGGTAAACCAGTACGACCTCATTTGCATTGAGAATCTGACACTGGGCTTTATGACAGCCAACCGCCATCTGGCACTCTCGGCTCACGACGCTGGGCTGGGGGAGTTCAGGAGCCTGCTTGCTTACAAAGCGGAAGAAGCTGGTAAGCAGGTGGCCCTGGTTCCTCCCCAGTACACCAGCCAACTGTGCAGCGAGTGCGGAACGATGGTGGCTAAAAGCCTGAACGTGCGGGTGCACCAGTGCGCTGCATGTGGGTTAGAACTTGACCGGGATGTGAATGCAGCCCGAAATATCTTAACGCTCGGACTGAGTGTTTGCGACCTAACCCTGGCGTTGGCCGGGGTGTTGCAAGAAGCTCGCCACTTTAGTGGGGAGAGTAGTCACGAATGAGCGGTGTGACGTGTTAGCCCAAGCAGCGGCACGGCAGTTGGTGGCGTGAATCATATGTGCCCCATGTGCAATGTGATCAACTTCAAACAATACGGTTCTGCCGCGGCATTGAATCAGGCTTTTGGCGACCGGTGGATCTACATCGGGCGCGCCAACCGCACAGCCAATCAACCACAGTCCCCACTGGCAAATCCGTTTAAGGTCTGCGACTTCGGCGGCCGGGGGCAGACCCTGCCCCATTATCGCCGCTGGTTGTGGGGGCGCATTCAGGCCGGCGACGAAGCTGTGTTGACTGCGCTGCGGGCTATTGACCCGTCATCGGTGCTTGTGTGCTGGTGTAAGCCCGGCCCCTGCCACGGCGACGTGGTGAAAGCGGCCGCTGCGTGGGTGCAGCGCCAATCCGTTTAATTTATCAATCAACAAATCGTCTGGAAACGGCCGTACTCGACACAGGGTACGGCCGTTTTGCGTTATGGATCACGATGATTTTCCCAATCAAAAAAGGAGTGTTTGATGTCCCGATATTGGTTTCAGAAACAAACGGCAAACGGCGACATAACCGTTTCATATGGATATGACCACGCCCTGGGCTACTTCTATCAGGAAGAAAGCGCAGATGGCGCGCTGCGCACGGACCTAGATTCTCTCTTCGGCGGGCTGACGGGGGTGCATCTGGCAGAACGATTATGCGGCGGTGAAGACGCCCTGATCGCCTGCATGACAGCGACGACGTATCCGGCCGGCGTCAATCCGCAGCATGTCAATGCCATGATGCTGGATTTGCCGTTTTAGCATTGTTCATCCCCAAATCCTTCCGGCCCGCAACGGCCGTTTCTCATGAAGCAGAGCTGCCTTTTTGCATTTAGATCCGTTCTGAAGTCGCTAAACACAGGCAATGAAACTTTTGGTAAAATAGTAGTGTCAGCCAGGCTGGCAAAGGAAGGCAAGTATGTCACAAAATATTGTAGTATCCCTTTCTGATCAATCCTATCGGCGCATTAAGCGATGGGCTGAAAAGCGTGATCAGGATATGGGCGACGCCATTGCTGAATTTCTGGCTCAGAATCTGCCGGATGAAGGCGGCTTGGGTGTGCCCCCTGCGACAGTAGACCCCGATGTGGCTGAGGAAAAGGCTGCATACCTGCACCTTTATCCCCAGTTAAAAGCACAATATGCCGGTCAGTATGTGGCGATACACGGTGGTCAACTGGTGGATCATGATACAGATTATGGCGCCCTTTTTGAACGGATTGACGACCGTTTTCCAGATCGTTTTGTGTGGTTGACCCGGGTAGAAGATGAACCGATCGACACGCTCAACTTTCGTTCGCCCCGATTTGTTGAGGATGAAGCATGATTGTGCATTCTCATGAGTACGATTCCAGCTACGACCCAGCTATGCCAGTCATCGAAATTCAGATACGGCGCCGCGCTAATCAGCCCGCGATAACGCTCACAGCAATCGTGGATTCTGGCGCTGATGCTACGTTGATTCCACTCCGATTTTTGCGTCAGTTGCAAGCTCGGAAAGGGCAGACAAAATGGCTATCGGGCACGGCGGGTGGCCGTTATGAAGTTGATCTATACACGTTAGCCGTGCAGGTTGGTGAGCAGCAGACCCATTACCTGGATGTCGTTGGTACCGAACACCAGGACGAAATCATTGTGGGGCGGGATTTGCTCAACCAGTATATCGTGACATTGAACGCGCCAGGTCATACAGTAGAACTGTCGTTGTAATCGACGCAATTAAACTTTATTTGAAACGGCCGTTTCTCACGCGAGGAACGGCCGTTTTTGTTACCTCTCTCCTCTCTTGAAACTGGCACGATAAAGAGCAGCACCCCCTCTTTTCCTCCTCAAAACGGCCTACGGCCGTGGGCTTGGTGAGGGCTAGCGCAGTGAGCGTTGACCCATCTTAATCACCCTTCATTCCCCCATAAAGGAGCATAACCGATGTTTACCCAACGTTTATTCACCCTGCATACCGGCCTGATGCACGGCCGCTGGACCCACAGTCACGAAGAACAGAGCAACGCCTGGGAAGAAACCGTCTCCGCCAGGCTTGGCCCGTTCTCCCTGGAAAGCAACGATGTCTTTGTATTGGATCACTCAGATGTGTATCTAGGCATCCGTCTCTCCCTACCCTGGCGCAATAACGGCCGTTGGCAACAATACACCTTCCAATTAGGCTATCGGGCCTGTCGTGGCGAAGAACAGGTGCGCCCCGCGGGCTTTGAGATGGTGTGGCAACGGCCGCTTTTCGATACTACTATACGAAGCAATTGATCGAAGTTTTTCACCTTCTATATTTCGAGGGACAGTCTGTGGGACTGCCCCTCTTTTTGTTTACTCCCCTCACCTATCCAAATAAGGAGCATAAAATGACCGTCTTACGTTTTGATGACAACCGTGGTGGCTTGACCTATCCCTTCCTGCCCGAAATACGGCAATGGCAAATTGTTTCCCGTTCTTTCACCAACGAGGCAGAACTCAACAAAATATTCCAGGCAACCGAACCAACTTTACGCTGGGTCAAAGACGACAAGGTTCTGGACCTGCTGGTGCCAGAGATGGATACCGAAACCTTTCTGGCCCGCGCGGGCCTGCGGCTCTCGATGCACAAAGGCGGCTACGTGCTGTCTAAACGACTCTCCCGCGTGATGCGGCCGTTTCGGTACTGGTGCTTCTTCGATGAGGCTGAGATCACCATCGACTACAACGAACTGCTCGACGCGAAGTTGTGGGACGGCAGTGGTCAGGTCAGCCGCGGCTTCATCCAGCGCCTGGCTGACAGTTTGGAACTGGACGAACGCCACCGCCACGAACTGCTGCACACCAACCGGTTCGAGGTGACGACGCTGCACGCTGGTGGGCAGGACAAGGGGCATGTGCTGGTGGTGGATGATTTAGCAGTAGATTTCATGTTCCCGGCCAATAGTGCTAAACAGGAGCTGGCCTTGGTAGACGGCCGTATCTTCATCGGCTTGCAACCCATCCACAGCGAAGACCAGTTCTGCCTGGACATCCAAAGCCTCATCAACCTGCACCCGTTCTTCCAGCCGGAACATCTGCTGGCCTGGGCGGGGATGGACAGCGCGCTGTTTCTGGAACGGATTCGGAACGGCCGTTTAGCCAGCGTCCTCAATCGTTTGTACGATGCAGATTCCGTGTCTGACCTCGACACCCTGACCAACTGGCACGTAGGTGAGTATATTGCCAGCGGCGGCAGCTTGATGTGGTTTGCCGGGATGGTGAAAGCGGTGGCCCGGCAGCATCTCAAACGGTTGGGTAGTCGCGCCAGCAAGCTGCGCTGTCCCGCACCCGGTGGCCGTTATTACATCTTTCCGGCGGCTATCGGCAACCGGCAGGTGCCAGAAGGTCACATCGAGTTGGACCCTGCCTGCGCCACCGCCTGGGTGAACGACCAAGATTGGCTCACCACCATCGTGGATGTGCTGGGTGGCTGTGACGGCGATGATGCCGTCTGGGTGTTCCCCTTCAGTGACCAGTCTGACGCGGGCAAGCAGAAGCTACTCGTCTGGCGCAGCCCCAATCAGTTGGGCGAATACATGGTGTTGCAGCCAACGGATGTCAGCCACATGATTGTCTGGGACGTACCCGGCGACCGCCAGCTCTCCTACCCCAAAATGCAAAGCCGCCTGCTCCCGAACCGGATTGATAGTGCCAGCTATCAGTACGGCGAATTAACGGAAGCAAGCGACTGCCATAGAACAAATGTATCATACTCGGTTACCGCCATGGCGTCAACCATT
The DNA here is from genome assembly GCA_020634435.1 of Ardenticatenaceae bacterium. Taxonomy (GTDB): domain Bacteria; phylum Chloroflexota; class Anaerolineae; order Promineifilales; family Promineifilaceae; genus Leptofilum. The sequence goes on from JACKBS010000012.1 coordinate 64,369, forward strand.
CAGCAGGCGGCGGCCAACCAGGGTGTATTAGGAGGCTTCTGCAACGTGGCCATGCTGTGCAAAGCAATTTACGGCCGTTTACCCCAGCAGCTCCCGGCGACTTTGGAAGCGGTCATTGACGGTTCGGTGAAAACCGGACTAGACCTGACACCCGTGCGCCAGTGGAACCAGATGGCGGTTTCCCGGATGGTTCAGCATGGCCAGACAAATATCAACCGCGCCATGCCTGCCGTGCTGCTCGATCGGCTGCCTGGCTGGCTGCGGGAGGATGCTGCGGCGGCCACAACTACCAGCACCCAGACCCATTGGCTTGATACGCTGGCGGAGGCGCTGGAAACACACAAGGCGCAATACTGGGCCGATGTTGAGGCCCTGGCGACTGAAGCGTGCCCGCCTGTGACTCTGTTCGAGCAGGGCGGCAGCTGGCTGCACGTGGGCAAGGAACTGCGCCGAGCGTACAGCCAGGTGATGCGCCAGGCATTGCATAGTGAAGTTGAAGCAGCCGAAATGGCTGAGCCGCTGGTGCTGCCGGCTTCCTATGCTGCCGCTCGGCTGGCTAGCGAAAGGTATCTCAACCAATGGCCTGTTGAAAAACAGCCGTTGGTGCTGTTGGGGGCGGCCTCTTACCTGTATGCCCAGGGTCCGCAGCGCGGTGAACCCGTGCGCGATGCCCTCATCTGGCAGTTGGGGGCAGAACGGGACGGGACCGAAAGCGGTCGCGAGCCAGGGTTGGCTCAGCTAATGCTTCAGGCGCTGCGCCAGATTGGCCTAATCGGTGAACCGGTCTGGACGACCGTCGGTGCAGTGCTTCATTACGCGGACGAACCCCAGCGGCATGCAGCCGGGGTGCCGGTGCGCCTCAACGGGGTTTGGCTGAATATGCTCAATGCTACGATGGAACGGCCGTATGCCCGCATGGCAGATGTCCCTCCCACGCAACGCACTCAGGCTAAGGCGCGCATCGCCGACTACGTGCAGGATGCTTTCCGGGGTCTGCTGCTCACGACCGAAGTAACGGACCATGACCGGGTGGTTACCCGCACGCCGCAGGGCATCCTGTTTGGCTACATGCAGAAGGACCACGAACTGGCCGCCATTCGTTACGATCAGTGGCGTATCGCCTGGGCGCATGCCATTGATGGCAATGTGTTGGCGGTATTGGAACCTGCTCTGTAGATTTTTCGTTCATTCAGTACCAGGACGGTAGCTGGCCTACTTGGCTGGCTGCCGTCTTTTCTTTTTCCTGACGGTGCGGCCACCTCGCTGAAAGGTACCGACTGACGGGGTTGGATGCAGGCGCTATCGCGCCGAATGGGATGAAAATTTTTAAGGTCAGGACCCCTGATGAAACCGGTGTGGCTGGTTTCGTGTCGAGACATCCGTCTCGGCTTGCTTCCCAGAAGGGATAAATCGGCGAAGGGTGCAGTTGCGGCAGCGTAACTCAACCTGAAGGGCCGGGCTGACCGATGTCGCTGCGTGAAGGGGTTGAAGGGCAGTGGCGTTTTTCTCACAGGTTCACACCAGCGTTAACACGCCCTATGGTGTGACTTTTTATCCATCCCAGTTCACAGTTAAGGAGAATCTATCATGTATCAACAATTAACCCTCGTTGGCAATTTGGGCACTGACCCGGAGATGCGCTATATGCCCGATGGGCAAGCCGTTACCAACTTTTCTCTGGCCTGTAATCGACGCTGGACTGACCGTAACACTGGCCAGCCGCAGGAAGAAGTAACCTGGTTCCGGGTGTCGGTGTGGGGGCGTCAGGCCGAGGCTGCCCACCAATATCTGAACAAAGGTCGCCAGGTCCTGATCGAAGGACGGTTGCGTCCAGACCCAACTACAGGCGGACCGCGTTTGTGGGAGCGCAATGACGGTTCGGTAGGCGCTTCATTTGAGGTTGTGGCAGACCGGGTGCAGTTCCTGGGCGGCAGCAATGGGAATGGCAACGGGTCCAATGGCCACACGGCTAATGTCACGCAGCCTGAATACGAAGAAGACGACATTCCTTTCTAGGCGGCGATTGGTAGCTTCTAACAACCGAGAAGAGCAGATGCCCTCAGGGCATCTGCTCTTTTTTTTCTTGGAGAAACAGCATGGTTGAAGGTGCGCTCATTCTGCTTTTGCTACTGGGGCTTCTCTGGTGGCTAAACCCATGGTCGGCCCCTAGCGTGAAACGCCAGCAGCCGTTGAGCAAAAAGTCGTATTGGCAAGACGGCCGCGGCTATTAGCCGCTATTTTGGCGTCGGGTGGGCTGGTGGGCAGTTCATCCGGCGCTTACGTGTTACCCTCGTAAACTCCCGCAGCGTCTGCTCTTTTGCTGTTTTAACCTATCTGCCTGCCGCGCGTATTCCCACCCGCCCACCCGTTTGAAGTCCAGGGACTTCAACCTGATGGACAGAGCCATCAGGCACCGTACCCACCCCACCCTTCGTTGCGTGCGCTTTTGCCACTACTCTCCAATATTACGTCTGTGTGACTGTAGTTGTGGGTTTGGGGAGACGTTCACATCTGGTTAAGAACATAGAGCAGTAAATGATAGGCGGACGTAAAAATGATCATGGGAAACGGCCGTATGTCACGTGATAGCCCACGGCATTGAGCCTGGATTTGCGTTTGACAAAACAACATCCCCTCCATAAAATATCGGCGTAATCGCACAGATGCATCGAGTGAGATGTATCTGTGAACCCAAAAAAACAAACTTCAGAACAATTCCCCATCACTAACAAAACCCGGCACGCAACAGTGCGGGCTTTTTTGTTTTCACAAAACGAAAGCGGCCAAAAAATTTTTGGCGGCACCTCAATTCCGCAACAATCTTTAGCCCTATTTGATCCCCCGGCGCAACAAACGCATCGAACCATAGATAAAGTTTTCGGCTGTCATTCCGTTAACCATGTGGGTTCCTGTGGCTTTCCGACGATGGGTTTTGTCGCGGGCGCACAGGGGGCAATAAGAGGGGCTAAACAGAGATTGTGGGATCGCTCATTTTGTCGGTCTAAATTAAGACAACAAGGAAGTCCCACCATCTTTGCCGGGCAAGCCAGGCCCACGATCTCACCCCGTCCTACCCGGCGCAAGCAGTGCATGGGCGTCACCACTAAACACAGCCAGCGTTCACCTTTGCCTGCGTTTCCCTATTTTCAACGGGGCAGCCATGCCCGATAACACCGCTTCCACCGCCTCCCGCAAAGATCGTTACGGCGTTACCCGCCGCACCCACGTCAGCATGACCCACATGGCTTATGACCAGATTCAGGCATGGGCTGATCAACAAGGGGTGAGCTTCAGCGCGGCTATGGAGTCGTTGGCGTTAATGGGATTGGGGCAGGAAACGGCCGAACTGCTGCCCCTCTTAATTCGCGGCCTCATGGAACGGCTGCTGGCGCAGCAGTTTAACCGCTTTGCCAAGCTGCTGTCTCTCGCCGCTCTCTCCGCTGAGGAAGCCAACAACAAGATGGATACCATGCTCCTCAACCTGATTCGCCAGGAAGCGGTTGCCGACCCCGCTCGGTTTATAACCAACATGATTGTCAGCAGCGATCCGCAAAACCAGACGGCCGTGCAGATTCGGAAACTGCGTGAGGAGATGAGACACAACGCCCAGGCCGCCTCGCTTAAACGGCTCAAGCGTCAACTCCCTCCAGAAGAACAACTGATCACCCAAATTGAGACAGACGCTGTGGAGGAAGGGGATGCCTAAAGCCAGCCCGTTGCCCGTGGTGCGTCTGGAGCATAAACGCAACCGCACCCCCACCGGCAAGCGTACCAGCACACCGGCGCGTAAAGCAGCCATCTATTTTGCGTTTGGTCGGAATGCCAACCAGCAGCGAGGCGACTGGCTGGGACCGGGCGGTGAGTCACATGCGCACGAGGACGTCATGGGCTGGGTAGACGGCCAGGCGCGACAGCATGAGCAAACCTTCCAGGCGCTGCTGTCGGTGCCCAAGGCTCGCCTGACTGGGCAGGATTACGTCCGCGCTCTGGAAGCGGCCGGGCAGACAGCCGAGTGGCGCATGGTGGTGCACAACGATACAGCGTACAGCCACGCCCATGTCCTGTTCTTTCGCGATCGCCGTCTGCCCCGTGCCGAGTTTGAACAATGGCAGGCCCAGGTGCAGCAGGCGCTGCTGACGCTGGAAGAAAAACGGTTGACTGAACCAGAACTGGGCCTGGCAGACGCTGCCGAACAGCTGGACGCCATCTCATTCAGGTACGGACCGGAGTTGGGTTAGCCGAACAAGCCGCCTAAGTTGGCTTACCAGCATCCATTTTCCTAAACACAAAAAAGATTCAAGGAGATGATAATGAATATCGCAAACCAAACTGCCCAAACAAACTACGATTATTTCAAACAGTTATGGCAGGCAAGCGCCCCAGCCACCCGGCGCAAATGGCGTGTCTTTCTGGCGCTGCTTGCCATTCTTTGGCTGGCAGGCACCATCATGGCTTATACCGATGTTGCCGGCATCATGCGGCTGGGTACCGGTGCCCGGATTTTGACCGCTTTGTTGATGGGTCCCTTTGGCCTGCTGTGGGGCTTTCTTAAATGGACCGGCCTGATTGTCGAAACCACCCAGGAACCTAACCTTTTTTGGCTCCTTCTAGCAGGGCTAAACATGGGTGCACTCTGGCTGGTGGGCAAGATTGTGACCGGTGAACCCAACCAGCAGGTGTTGCAGCAGCGCAAGCAAACGGCAACCGAAAAAGCCCAGGGGCGGCTGCCCCAAGCCGAGATTGAGAAAAATCTGCAAATAGAGGCTGGCGTGTCGGCGGCCCAGTTGCCTGCTGAAAAAAGAGAAGCCGTAACGGTTGGTCTAGACTACGCAACTGGTGAGGGGCACGTTCTGGCCGTTGGGCCAACCCGCTCTGGGAAGGGTTTACATTTGACCCAGACATTATTGACCTGGCCAGGCGCGGCCATCATTGTGGATCCCAAGGGTGAGCAGTTCCAGCGCACCGCTGGAGAAAGGCAAAAGCGGTTTGGCAGTCCTGTCTACTGCCTGCCCGGCAGTCAGGTGCATCTTTCGTATTACTATGACAATCTGTTGGACCGGGACAGCCTGTTTGAACTGCACCACCATCTGCTACGGCCGTGGCAAAGCCGGGAACGCATCTTCGCCGATAAGTCGCGGGCGCTATTTTCGGCCGCCGCCGAATTTGCCAGGGCAACTGGACTCAATCCGGTGCGCGTCCTGTTGGATATGGCCGACTGTGATCCCGTGCTGGTATTAACCGCTCTGGAAACCGTCCCGGGCGCCAGAAGGTACGTGCGCATCTTCACTGACGGGCTGCCCCCCACCAAATATTACGACAATCGTTTTGCCACCTCCGCCTATGGCACCTTCACCACGATGCTCAACGGGTATCAGAAGCACATTGATACCATTGCTCCACGTCACAACGGGCCGACGGTCATTCCCCGCAACTGGGCCGCTCAAGGGGCAACCATTTACATCACGTACAGCCTCAGCGATTTGCGCGGCGTGGGCGGTGTGGTGGCCGCCATCATTGCCGCTTTCATGCGGTATCAGCTGCGCCAACCCCAGAAAGAGCGTGCCCTGTTTGCCATTGACGAGCTGCCTGCCGTCGGTTTGCACAACGTTACTGATTACCTGGCCACCGTGGGTGGGTCCGGTGTTTCTATGCTGCTCTACGTCCAGGCCATCTCCCAGCTGCGGGAGCTGTATGGTTCGGAGGGGACCCAATCTATTCTGGCCAACTGTGTGCACCAGATTTGGTATCCGCCGGCCGACATCGAGACGGCCAAAGTGATGGCCGAGCTGTACGGCACGGGTTATAAACCCACCCATACCCAGGGCTCCTCCCGCCGCTATTACCAGAATGGCCAGCAGAACAACGGCCAGCAAAATTACATTGACATGCGCCAGGGTCAGGGGTGGGAACTGCGCCAGGTGCTGGAGCCAGGGGAAATCATGAGCCTGCCCAAAGATCAGGTCATGGTCCTGACCCAGAAAGAGCGACAGTACCGGTTCTTCGGCGAGCGGTTGAACCCGATTCCCCTCTTTCCCCATCTGGCTCCACCGCCGGAAGTGCCCCAGTTCCAATCTGGACCGCGCGAATATACCGACTGGGCGAAATACATCCGTGCCGCCGCCGACGAAAAGCCGCAGCCGGACGACACCGATTCGCTGGCCAGCGCCGATCATTTTTAGAGGCCAAGCCGATGACTCGCACCTCCCATCGCTGGCAAAACAAACCAGGCAACTTCGATGCCCTACACGCTGGACACCGCTTCCAGGCAGATAATGCGTATGGTATCCCCGCCCTACGCCATATACCTGTGAATCAGGCGCCCGGCTGGCTGGTTCCATACCGCCAGCGCATCCGGGCCAGTGAACCACTGGATGATGGCTGTGTCCATTTTTTCCTCGACGATTACCGCTTCGAAACGGTCTGGAACCGGCCGTTTAAAGCATTGGAAGCGCTGGCTTCTTACCGGATGCTGCTGACACCGGACTTTTCACTCTATCGGGACTGGCCGCTAACGCTGCAGTTGTGGAACGTGTACCGGAACCGTTGGTGCGGCCGTTTCTGGCAGGAGGAAGGCTTCACCGTCATCCCTACGGTGAGCTGGAGTACGGCCGTTTCCTATGACTTCTGTTTTTTGGGTGTGCCCCGGCGCAGCGTGGTGGCCGTGTCGGCGGTGGGCGTTACTCTCGACAATCCCCTTGATTACCGGCTGTTTGTGGACGGGTTTACGGAAATGGTGCGTCGGCTGGAGCCGCAAGAAGTGCTCAGTTACGGCCGTTTGCCCGCAGTCTGTCACGATCTGGCAGAAGTTGTCACTTATCCAACGCGCTGGACCAACATCCGGGCGGCGCGGCGGGATTGGCCTCGCCAAGGAGGTGGATAATGGGCGGACGCGGTGCAGCGAGCGGGGGGATGCCCGTTTCGCTGGAACCTATCCTGGCCGACCTGCCCTACAACGTTACCAGTTTTGATGATGATCGCGGCGGGGCGACGTTCCCCTTTCTGGAGCAGAACCAGCGCGCCTGGCGCATTCTCACCCGGCCAGTGGACGAAACGGCCGAACCCCATGCCGCGCATACGTTCGGGTTGGATGCCCCCACTTTGCGCTGGGTTAATGGCAGCCAGGTCAACGACCTGTATGTGGACGGGATGACGACGGCTCAGTTTCTGAAAGCCACCGGGTTGCGGCTGGATATGCACAAGGGCGGTTTTGTGTTGTCCAAACGGATCTCGCGCCTTATGCGCCCCCATTTTGTCAGCGGCTTCTTTGCCCCTGAGGATGTGCACGTGGCCTACATGGCGCAATCCCCGGCGGAAGCTAAAGTATGGGACGGCGCAGGCCTGATTTCCCGCCGCATGCTGCGGCAGATGATGCTCAGCGAGGACCTTACGTCAGCTAAGCGGGAACGACTGGAAACGGAGCTGCGCCATGCACAGCGGGTGGAGTTCACCGTGATGACGTCAAAAGGGCAGGACAAGGGGCATGCCATCGTGGCTGATGATTTGCGAGACGAGAACGGCCGTCCCGTCGATTTTCTCCTGCCTGAAGATACCAAAAAAGAAGTGCGGCTGGAGAATGACCGTATCTTTGTCGGGCTGAGTTTTGTCCACGGCCACAACGATATGCGCCTGGACATCCAGAGTTTGATCAACCTGTACCCTTTCTTTAAGGAAGAGCAGCTGCTGGATTGGTTAAAAGACGAAGGGAATCTGTTCGTGCAGGCGGTGGAGACGGGCCAGGTGGCCGAGGTGATGGGTAGGATTGATCGCCATACCACGCTCGATGAGGTGCAGGTGTGGCCACTGCGGGAATATTTCGCCAGCGGCGGCCACCCGATGTGGTTCCGCAGCCACGTTAAGGGCCTGATGAACCAGCACCTCAAGCGGCTGAACCATTCCACGTTGGCGAAAATGCGGCTGCCCATTCCCGGTGGCCGTCATTACGTCATGCCGGCGGCCGTAGGCCAACGGGCGGGTATCAAGGGGTTGGACGTGCCTAGAGGCCACATTCACATTGATGTCAGGCGCGGGACGGCCTGGGTCAATGACGCCGACTGGCTGGCGCTGCCGGATTCACCTAAGCGATCGGGGTCGCCAAGCGAGGGCATCGCCGGGATTTTAGGCGGGGCTGATAACGACGACGCCCTCTGGCTGCACCCGTTTACCGACCATGACGGGGAGCGTAAGGTGCTGGCCTGGCGCAGCCCCAACCAGGTTGGGGAATACGTGATTCTCAAGCCGACGGCCGATTCCCACGTACTGCCCTGGACGACGGGCCGGGATGATACAGGTGAGCGGGAAACGGCCGTTTATCCGCCTGCCGACAGCCGCAAGCTGCCGCCGCGCGTGGATTTTGTCGAAACAGCGTATCTGGGTTTGGTAGACCCAGATCCTGCCGGGAATTTGGGGGCAGGCGTGGCCTACAGTGTAGACGTAATGGAAACGGCCGTTGCCCAGGCGATTGCCAACCAGGGCGCGTTGGGCATGTATTGCAATTCGCTGATGCTCAACAAGGCACTGTACGGTCGTTTACCGACTGACCCCCCTGCCCCATTGGAAGATATCATCGACAGCGCCGTGAAAACGGGGGCAGACTTGAGTCAGGTTGTATCGTGGAACTATGCGAACTCGCGCGAGATTCTGGAAAGCAAAATCCCCATTCCGGCGCTGCTGCATCAGCGGCTGAGCGTGGACTGGTCCGACAAGGAAACCCGTCCTCCCCCGCCCCGCCCCAGTAATCTGGCTGAGGCTGAAATGCATTGGCTGGATAGGCTGGAAGCCGGGGTGAAAGAGCACATCCAGGCGATAGAAGAAAAGCGCGATGATCTTGTTAACCAGGCGCGGCCACCACAGGCGGTGCTGGACGCGGCTTTGGCTGAGCCGGAGGCTGTGCCGCTAGGCGCAGGTTTGAACAAAGTGTACGCTGCCACCTTACGGATGGGCAAAGGTCAACATGCCAGTGTATTGGGAAGAGCAAAAGTGGCAGCAGAAGATTATCTGGCTCACTTCCCTCCAGAGCGCCAAGGGGCGATTTTGTTGGGCGCATTGGCCAACGTGTATGGGAAGGAGGATGGTGGGGCGGACACGGCCGTGTGGTTGGGAAAAGGCAAAAATGACTTGACTCAATTACAAACCAGTATCGCGCATCACACTATCGAGGCGCTGCGAAAGACTGGGTTATTGGATGACATCCTGGTGACGAAGGAAGGGTTGGTAGTCTATCCAAATGGGCTGAAGGTCGTGGAATGAGAATGCATTGTTTTGGGTGTGATTAGTTTTTGTGTAACGCTAGAGAAGCTTACGCTGGACTCAAGTCTTGGCTCCTGACTCGTTACACAACTTACATCACACCCCATTGTTTTATCATAGTTCTCATACGACAATGAATCCCCTATAATCAGAGGCATAACCAAATTTCAGCGAAAAAGATAACCTATGACTGAAAGCCAGCAGCCTAATCAAGAAAAACCATCCCCTTTGACACAATTGCGCCAGCAGATGGCAGCTTATTTCAGTCTGGAAGAAATACAAACACTCTGCTTTGACCTTCACGTCAAATATGAAGAACTACCCAATCCGGGACTAACGCCCAAAATCCGGGATTTGATTCAACTGATGACGCAGAACAGTCGTTTGGCTAACTTACATACAGCCGTTTCCCAGACCCGACCACACATCAATTGGCCTACTTTAGCCGAATTGGAAGCAGATATTTTATCTCATACTGAATCTTTATCTTCACCTGGATCACAGGTTATTGTTTCCGCGCAAGGTGAAGGGGCGGTAGCGGTTGGCCCTCGCGGTATCTACGTTGAAGGCGACGTGTATGGCAGCGTCTACACCGGTGACATCAACTATTATATTGAGGACGCAAGGTCTTATTTCCCTGACTTCACAACGGCAGTTAAAAACTTCCTGTATAACTACCTTGGTGATGAGGCGAACCCCATCCCCTTTGGTGGGCGGGACGAGGCTTTAGCCCAATTAGAGCAGTGGCGCATGCAGGCAGATGCTCCGCCTCGATTGCTGCTCACGGCCCCTGCTGGTCGGGGCAAGTCTGCTCTGCTGGTGCGTTGGAGTGCCTATCTGCAAGCTCAGCCGAATGTCGCCGTTGTCTTTATTCCCATTTCTATTCGCTTTAATACTAACCAGGAAAATGATACATTTTCTTTGCTCGCTACCCGGCTGGCACATCTGTATGGCAAGGAGATACCTGCTAATTGGGGTAACTTTCCTGCCTCTGCCTGGCGCAGGCTGGTGGCCGAATATTTGCGAGAGCCACTACCGGATGGCCGTACCCTGCTTCTAATAATTGATGGTCTAGATGAAGCAGCATGGAAATCTGGCCCTGATATGTTTCCATTGCAACTTCCGGAGAAGGTGCGCTTGGTCGTCTCGGCTCGTTACTGGGGCGGTAAAGAAGTTGGTCCCGACCCATGGTTGCGGCAGTTGGGTTGGGACCGCTTTTCACAGATGTCTACCACGCTACAGTTGGAGGTGCTGACCCAGAAAGGTGTCAGGGATGTGTTGACGAATATGGGCTGTCCGTTGGATGAGATGGGAAGCAATGTAGATATATTGGCCGAACTATATCGATTAAGTGAGGGCGACCCACTTTTAGTTGAACTATATGTTAGTGATCTATGGCGACAAGGCGAAGCTGTGATACGACTTGAGCCTGAAGATTTACAAAGCATTGAACCTAGCTATAAAGGTTACTTTGAGAAATGGTGGAATGATCAGGAACGGCTATGGGGGCGAGATGACCCATTGGAAAAAGTGTTGGTGAATGATGTACTGGATGTGATGACAATGGCACGAGGACCATTATTGATTAGCGATCTGCGCCAACTATTGCCTGGACAAATACGTAGCCGCGATTTAAAACGTGCTGTGCGTCCATTGAACCGATTTTTAATCGGAGATGGAAAGACGCAAGGATTTGCTTTTGCCCATCCGAAGTTGGGGGAACATTTCCGTGATGAAATGTTTGCGGATGAGCAAGTGAAATGGCGGACTAGGTACTTATCATGGGGTGAGAGGACGTTAGCTGATTTACGCGCCAACCAGTTGTTACCGCAAGATGTGCCCAGGTACTTGATGTTGTACTATGGCAGTCACTTGAAGGAAGCAGATGTAGATGTGGAAACACTTTTGCAATTAGTGAGTTGGGAATGGATTCAGGTCTGGCTTGAAAAAACAGGTGCATATGCTGGCTTTTTACAGGATGTGGACCTGGTATGGGCAAGACTACATGAGGCGAACACAACGGCTATTGAGCAAAAACAAAACGCACCTTTCATTGGACAGGAGGTACTCTGTGCTTTATGCCATGCCAGCGTAACTAGTTTGACGGATAATATCCCAGATGAATTGATGGCTTTATTGCTCCAATACAAGTTATGGACAGAAGATCAAGCGATCACATATATACGACAGCACCATAACACAGAAAGACAGAGTAATGCGTTTGCTATAGTTTCAGAATACTTAACAATAGAAACGAGGATATTAGTTTGGCAAGAAATGTTAATGGCCGTACAGAGGATTCAAGATGACTGGAAACGATCTTCAGTTTTGAAAGCAATTGCTCCACATCTTCCAGAAGCAATTTTAACAGCAACGCAAATGTTAGCATCTAAGAGCAAGCGTGCAGATGTAATAACAGCGATTGTTCCGCATTTGCCAGAAGAAAAGCGTGCGACCATATTGGAAGAAACCTTGACAGCAGTACGGGAAACACTGTTTGGAAGCACAAAGGTGGAAGTATTGACAACCTTCGCACCATATCTCCCAGAAACAACGCGCAAAGCTGTATTAGAGGATTCCCTTGAGGTCGCTTTGAAGATAAGCACTGAATCGGAACGAACAAAAGCACTTATAGCAATCGCCCCCTTTTTTCCTGAAGAAATCTTGGACGTAGTGTTAGGGATTCGTGAAGAAGAGGCACTATTGCAAGTGTTAATGGCAGTAGCCCCTTATTGCTCAGAGGAAATCTTAGTTCGCGCAGAGGGTGTATTGACTGAATGGACAAGAGTGGCCTTTCTGATAGCTGCTGCACCTTACCTTCCAGAAGCAGCATCAGCAAATAGGAAAATACACGATAATTTAATCAAAGCTACAACATTATTTAATCTCACTCCTCATTTGCCAGTATCCTTTCGGAAGACCGTGTTAGAAATAGCATTGGCAGCTACACGCGAGATATTTGATTTGAAATCGAAAAGGCAGATGCCGATAGACTTCCAAGAGCAGCATTTAGAATCGAAACGGAAGTTATTAAGGGTGGTTTTGAATGGGGAGATGTATAATGAAGCATCGGCAGGAGTTCTGATAGCATTGGCCCCTTATCTCCCAAAAGAAATTTTAGCAGCATCCGAGAAGTTTCACGACGAGGATATACGGACAGATATATTAGTGGCAGTTGCCCCTTACCTCTCAAGTGTAGAATCGGCAACTAATGCGATATATAGCAACTTGAATAAAGCCAGAATACTTGCAGCCGTCGCACCACATTTAGAAAAAGCAATTCAAATAATCTTATTAGAGGTCGCAAACACAGCTGTATATGAAATTCGCTCTATAAATAGCCGGTTGAATGTAATAAAGGCCGTTGCTCCATATTTATCTGAAGAGTTATGCATAGAAATCTTGGAAAATACTTTAGCAGCAACCCAGGTGATAGGCGACAACATGAATCGAGGAAAAGTATTGATTGTAGTCGCGCCATATTGGCCAGAAGAGGCATTAATAGCCATGCGCAAGCTGTCCATTCAGGAAACCTCTGCGGAAGTGAAAGTGCTAATAGCCGCCGCACCATTTGCGCCGCAAGCTGTATTGGCCTTTGCACGGGAGATGGAAAATGGTTTCTTCAAGACGAAAGTGTTGATGGCCGTCGTTTTTCACCTTCCAGAATCGATGCATGTAAGTGTATTAGAAGAAGCATTAGTTATAGCTAATAGGATTGGTGAGGAGAAGACTCGAGTGGAGGTATTAGCAACATTAATTCCTCATTTACCAGAGGTAGTGCGTATAAACGTAATAAAGGAAGTAATAGCTATAGGGAAAAATATAAATAACGAGAAAACTCGAGTGGAAGTATTCGCAACCATTATGCCCTTTCTCCCGGAGGTAATGCGTAATGACATAATAATAGAAGTATTGGTTATCATCGAGAATTTAGGCGATGAGAAGTTCAAAATGGAAGCGATGATTGCGGTTGCGCCGTTCTTTCCAGATAGAATCTTTTCATTGGTATTAAATAATATGTATGATGAATGGTTTGAGTTGGGAGTTTTAGCTGCAACTATTCCACATATGCAAGAGGAGGAAGCGCAGAGAGCGATAACAGCCGTGGAATACAAAGTCATAGCTATCCTTAACCTAAATGGATATACCTCGGAAGATACGGTTCATCAATCGGATCGATGGCGAAATGGGAAACTTTATTTGGAGATCCTAATAGCAGCATTGGAGACAATTGCTCTATTTCAACCACAAAAAGCACTATCGATCGCAAGAAAAATATTCATAAAGAGCGACCCATTGTTACTATTAGAAAATCTTCCTGAAAGCATGCGAATCGCTTTACGAGAAGAAATTTTTGCAGCAACTTGGGGAATACGTGATGATCAGGATCGAGCGGCTGCTTTTATCAATTTAAGCGACCATCTCCTAAATTTGTCTATAATCAATCTTTTTGAAGTTTGGGAGAAGAATTTGCCTATCCTGAGCCGTCGCACACGGTCGAATCTTCTTTTTGATATCAAAGCTCTGATGCCAATTATTTACCGTCTTGGCGGAAAAACGGCCGTTCGCGACACATGGCAGGCTGTCCAAACTGTCTCTAAATGGTGGCCATAGTACTCAGCCATCAATTGCAACGCGAGTGAATATAATTTGATACAATTGCCACGATCTATCCGAAAGATTTTCTGCTTGTGCCAGGAGCATCATGAAAACAATCTTTGATCTCACCAAACCACGCGATGAATATTAAAGGGCGAATTGAGCGAAGAACTGTTCGCTGCTCGTCTCAAAGATGTCATGGAAGGCACGGCCGGTCCTGTCTACAGTGACCCGGATCAATTCTTCAATAACACCTACCCCACTGCGGGCCTGCGCACCCTGCTGCGCGAGGTATTGGGCCTTCTCACCGGGCAGATGTCGGCCAACAACCCAATCATCCGCCTGAAAACCTCATTCGGCGGTGGTAGAACCCACAACCTCATTGCTCTTTACCATGCGGTAAACGGCCGTATAAACGCATCCAGCGCATCCTTGACTCCGATTAGTCTCTGCCGCAGGCCGGAGATGTAGACGTGGCTGGTGTCGTTGGCTCAGACCTCGATCCCAGCGTGGGCATTGTCCACCCTGAATACAATCTGCGCACCTATACCCTGTGGGGCGAGCTGGGTGGCCAGTGGGCGCGGCGCAGCGCCGACAGCGATTCTGCGAACTATGTTTGGCAGGTGCCGGTGCAATCACACGGCTCCTATATGTCTTTTCAACAGAACTTTTGCATGAGCTGTTTCAAGAATCGGGTGATGAATTTGGCACGGAAATCCTTCTTGCCACTTTAACCGAATATCACGTCATGAGGTATGTTTATGATGGCTATCGGGCCGGCAAGGACACCATTCCCCGTTCAATATTTTGGGTTCCCATCGCCTCACATTTGTCCATCCACGTTTCTTGCTGCCTCAGAAATTCGCAACGATAAGATGACCTGTCTTAATTTGGGAGCTGGGTCAGCTGCATTTCACGGTTAAATATCCACCATCTGGTTATTGATTGACGCCCTTTTTCCACAATTGAATCAAAATTGATACGATCTTCGTCCAATTTGGACGGGAACAATGTGCCAATCCCATCTATCCTTCAAACATCTGAGTGTGTTGGGCCAGAAGCTCAAAATGGGTGACTGGCAGCAACGACCTCTAAAACGGGTTTGTGCTAGAGCTGCGGGAACCGCGGCCCATAGCTTTAGCACGCCGGTTTTGTCTAGCAAATTTAGAGCTCCTGGCTACCTGTGTAGAAGAGTTTTTAGAGTCAGGGCCTTACCAAGGAGGCGAAGAGATGCGGCAATAAACTAAGTCAGACAGCCTGAAGGAAGCAGGTTCTGTTCTACTGAAAATACCCTCGAGCCAAACCCCAAGTTGATCACCCAATAACACAAAAACATACCAAATTGGAGGATTCCATGTTTAAGCGAAAAACGTTATCCGTCGTTTTTCTGGCAGCGGTTGTTGCTATCATCTTGGGTGCCTGCACTCCGCAAACCGAAGCTGTGCCAGTTGAGGTAACCAGGGTTGTTACAGAAACCGTCACGCTGGAAGGGGAACCCGTAGAAGTGACCCGGATTGTGACTGAAACGATAATAGAAGCCGCAACAGCCGTACCTGAACCACCAGTAAGCAAAGATTTAATCGTCTGTATGGGGCAGGAACCGGACACACTTTACACCTATGGCTCTAGTCTGTTAGCTTCCAGCACTATCCAACATGCTCTGTTTGAAATTGATTACACCAATCTATCCTATGGCTACCAGGCTCATGGCTTGGAAAGCCTGCCCAGCCTGTCGAATGGGGGCGCTGTCTTAAATGAGGTTGCCGTACAAGAGGGAGACCGGGTTGTGAATGTCAGTGGGGATGTGGTGGAACTGACCACTGGCGAAGTGGTGCAATTAAGCGATGGCCGTGAGGTTACCTTTGAGGGCACCCCGCTGACCATGAACCAGTTGGTGGTCGATTTTACCATGAAGCCCCGTGTCTGGGCGGACGGCACACCAGTAACGGCAGCGGATTCCCTTTGGAGCTTTATGGTAGATGGTTCCCCTGATACACAGACGGGCAAGTTTACCATCGAACGGACAGCTGCCTATGAGGCTACGGGCGAGCGCAGCACACGGTGGACAGGTGTGCCCGGCTTTATGGATTCACTCTATTTCACTAATTTCTGGGCACCGTTGCCAGAGCATCTATGGGGACATCTCACACCCGCAGAACTCATTACCGCGGAAGAATCTACTCGCCTGCCGGTGGGTGATGGGCCATTTAAATTGGTGGAATGGATTGCCGGAGACAGTATCCGCGTTGAACGAAATGAGTATTATTATCGTGCAGATGAAGGTTTGCCTTATCTGGACAGCGTGACCTATAAATTTATACCCGATACAAATCAGCTATTGGCTCAATTGCTATCCGGGCAATGCGACATTGGCACCCAGGACGGCATCAACGAGAGCCAATCACCTTTCCTCATTGAGGCGGAAGAAAATGGCCTGCTGATTCCCTATTTCCAGACCGGCACTGCGTTTGAGCATATCGATTTTGGCATCGATCCATATGGGGACTATGCCAATTCTCGCCCCGACTGGTTTGAAGATGTACGGGTGCGCCAGGCGATGTTAATGTGTACAGACCGACAAAGCATGGTGGATTCAATATTGTACGGCCGTACCGAAGTCATTCATGGCTATGTGCCCACTATCCACCCCCTTTACCCGGATGAGGGCATGACCGAATGGCCGTACGACGTTGGTGCTGCCAATGCCCTGCTGGATGAAGTTGGTTTTATCGACAGTGACGGAGATGGCCTGCGTGAGTATTATGCCGCTGGTACTGCCGGTGGGGATGCCAGCTGGGATGGTGAACCCTTCAGCGTTCCGGCCATGACCACCGTTGCAAACGATATGCGTGAACAAATAATGCAAATCTTCCAGGCCAACATGGCTGACTGTGGCATAAAAATTGTGCTAAATTATCTCCCGGCCGGAGAATATTTTGCCGATGGCCCTGATGGTCCTCTTTTTGGTCGTCACTTCGATCTAGGCTTATTCGCCTGGCTTACTGGGGTCGATCCCAGCTGCGATTTGTTCCGCACATCAAACATTACCGGTCCCATTGAGGAAGGATTTGGGGGATGGGGCAATGTAAACAATACTGGCTGGTCCAACGAGGCGTTTGATGCCGCCTGCACCCAGGCGTTAAGCAACTTACCCGGCACACCTGAATATGAAGAAGGCCACAAAGAAGCCCAGCGTATCTTCTCCCAGGAGCTGCCCATCATGCCTATTTTCCTGCGGCTCAAAGTAGCTGCCGCCCGCACGGGGGTAGTCAACTTTGGCGTAGATCCAACTGAAAATTCAGAACTGTGGAATATCTTCGAGATCGACCTGGAGGGATAAAGCCAGGCGGTGTAGCTCAGCCACTGTAGGTACATCCACTCGGGCAAATGCCGTCAGACTGGCAATCAAATACGGTCTGGCGGCATTTTGCTGCTCCAGGCCTAACAGTGACTGTGCTATACCCAGGCTGCCCTTCCCAAATCCACAGCTGGTGCGACTGGCCTGTGGCGGCAAGGCTGACAATACCGCCTGATATTGCACCAACGATTTTGTATATGCTTTGGTCATCAAATAATGTTCGGCCCGATGCAGACGCACATTAACCAGCATATTGACATCCTGAGATTGTCTTGCCAACCGATCACTTTCTTCCCAGAATGACTCCGCCTGCTTGAAACGGCCGTTTTGCCAGGCCAGTCCGCCCCGGCTGGCCGCAATCGCAGCGGCACGCGCCTTGAGACGCAGCAAACGGGCAACATCGAAAGCTGCCTGTTGGTAACGGCGGCTCTCGCCCCAATTCTCTTGATGGTGACGCACGACGGCCAGGGTATTAAACAAAATGGCCAGGCGTTCCTGGTGGCTTATTTTTTTAGCGACGGCAATTCCCTGCACACAGGCTGTATCGGCCGCATCATAATCTTGTCGCTCAATGGCCAGCCAGGCCAGATGATCTCGCAGGGTAGCTTGTTGAAACCAATCCTCTTTGCGCTCCGCCAGCGCAAGCGCCTGGTGGTAGAGGGTGGTAGCCGCCTGCGGTTGACCACGCCATCGGGCGAGATTACCCTGTGCCAGCCACAATTCGATTAAAACTGGTGCTTGTTCTTTCCTTTTTTGAGCCAGATGGACACCTTCTTCATACTGTTGGCTGGCCGCCAGCCAGTTTCCGTTGGCCACGGCCGTTTTTCCCCTTTCCAAGCAGACTGCCGGACGATGCCGGGCCAAACCCGCCTCTGTTGTCAATATGGTAAGCGAATGGAGCGTTTCGGCGCTTCCCACAGTGACCGCCTGGCGACGGGCCAAAGCCACCCGCCGCAGCTGACACCAGACAAATTTCTTGTTTTGCCCCAGTTGCCGGGCCGCAAATTCGGCCGTTTGCAAAAGTGTGTCCAGTTCCGCCAGAGGAACGGAAGATTGCAGATAGGGGTAAGCATCAACCAGTCCGGAAAATAGCTGGGACCACATTTTCTGCTGCGCAGCTAACCGCAGTGCTGACCAAAGATGGGCTATCTCTTGAACGGCTGAAAAACCTGCCTGTTCGAGGGTGAGATAATAATGAATATAGTTTTGTTCAGCCGCAGCCTGACTGTCTAGGGGGAGCTTTTGCAGGCAGAAATAAACCAGTGGGTGAAGCTGATAGCGTACCTCTGTCTGCCCGCCATGTGATTCAACTAAAGACAGATTGTGCAGCGTGCGCAATCTGTCCTGGGTATCAGCCAGCGGTAGATTGTAGATGGCCGCAACGGCCGTCTCTAAAAACGAATCTCGGCCAAATATTCGCAGCCCCACCAAAAATTGCTGCAACCTATCCGGTAGTTGCTGATAGCTTAACGCAAGGGAGCGTTGTACGCTGAGTTCTTCATAGGTGAGGAGATTGAGAAGGTCATCTGTTTGCCGTAAACGCGTTAAAAAATCGTGGATGTGCCAGCCAGGCTCGTAGATCAGGCGGCTGGCGGCAATAGCCAAAGCGAGCGGCAGCTGGCCCAATAGCTCGGCAATCTGCCTCAGGGCTTCTTTTTCACTGGCAGTAAATTCTCGCGGTAAAAGGGAGCGAAAAAGGGTGAGCGCTTCCTCATCTGTTGCCGAAAAAGGACGGATCTCAAACGGCTGCCCGCCAACTGCGACCACTAGGTCCCGCCGACGGGTGGTTATGAGTACCCCACAGCCCGGCGCAGAAGGTAAAATGTCGCGGATTTCCACACTGGTCTGCACATCATCAAGCACCAACAAAAAGCGTTTATCGGCCAGCAGCTGCCTAACCACTCTGGCCCGGCTGGCCACATCCTGAAAGGGCGAGACGTCCAGGCCATACCCATGCGCCATCGTCGCCAGCGCCGCCAGCGTCCCGGTACGAGCCGCTTCGATCCACAATACACCATCGGGAAAAGATGGCCGTAGTTGATACGCCAGTTGGGCGGCCAACACCGTTTTGCCTACACCCCCCATGCCCTGTAAACAAACGATGTTTCGCTCACCTTCGGCCAGGACAGTGGCTTCAATGTCCGCCATTAGCTGCTGCCGACCGCAAAAATAAGAAAGTTTGGGTACAGCTTGGAAGGGGGCCGCTCCATTGACCATCGCCATGGACTTAACTAAAAAATCTGGCAAATATCCAGCGGCCACGAGCAGCGATTCGGCTTCCGTATGGCTGAGGTGCAGAATTTTGGCTAGTTGGAGGACTCCCTTAGCCGTATGGGGCTTTTTCACCTGACCGTTCAGCCAGCTGACGATGGTGGTTTTTGGAATTCCAGACAGGCGCGACAATTGCCCGGCGCTGTAAGCAGAGCGTCGCACATACCGTTGTAAAACATCGGCAAATGCAGGTGAATCGACCACAATGGTGCCCGCTTTTGCTTCACTCAATGCTGCGGAAGCAGTTCCAAAAGGCTTCGAGTTCGGCCAGTTCCCCTTGCTTGATAGTGACATTTTCACTGGTAACAGCCGCTGCTGGCGTAATTTCATGCAAAAAAAGCTGGAATAGTTTTCGGGGATCCCCTTCAAGCACCAATGTTGCTTCATCTACAGAGCTATAGCCGGTCCTTATACGGCCTTGTTCGATGATGGCAAAAACAACATCACTGTCCAGATGGAGTTCAACACGATGTGCTTGAGCACCGGAAGCGACCGGATTAAAGCGAAAGCGCAAAATACCAACCAGGGAATTGGGCGTTATGCTGTCGGCATCTGGTGGTGGAAGCGGCATAAACTGTAGGCCAAACTGGGACAAGGCGCCCAGGATAGGACGCAGCAAGTCCCCCTTCTCCGTTAACTCATACACAGTAGATGCTGCCGGTGGTGGCAGTAGCCGTTGGTGAATGAGTCCAAACTCTTCCAGCTTGCGCAGACGGTCCGTGAGCAAATTTGCCCCCATCCCTGGCAAGCTGCGCTGCAAATCACTAAAGCGGCGCGGGCCATGGGCCATTTCTCGAACCATGAGTAGTGTCCACCGCTCCCCGACAATATCCAGGGCATACGCCAATGGACATACTTGATGATAGCTTCTTGTTCCCATAACCTTAGTATAGTTGATTTAATTATAAATTACCATTGATTGTAGTAACTAATATAATTATAATATCAGTTACTTTAAAAATATATACTAACCCTACGAAAGGAACAGCCACATGAAATGCCAGGTGAAAGATATTGCCCTTTTTTACGAAGTGCGGGGTAGCGGTCGGCCGATATTGATGATTCATGGGTATTACCTGGATCATCAGGTGATGATGGGTGCAATGGAACCAATTTTTGCCAGCCACCCCGGCTGGCAACGCATTTACTTTGACATGCCTGGCATGGGCCAGACGCCTGGTCCAGAGTGGGTTAACAGCAGCGATGTCATGCTGGACGTAGTGGATGCCTTTGTCGAACAGGTGCTGGGCGATCGTTCTTTTGCCATTGCTGGCCTGTCTTACGGCGCTTATATAGCGCGTGGGCTGCTGCAACGTCGTTTTAGCCAGGTAGACGGATTATTGCTGTTTGCCCCTGTGGTCGCCCCGACCGAACCGGATGACTATCGTCCGAGCCATGGGGTTTTGGTGCGGGATGAGTCCGTGATTTCCGCGGTGCCGTTGCCGTTTCGGCCGCAGCTGGAAGGCACAATGGTGGTGCAGGATGGCCGTGTTTTCAACCGGCTGCCCACTGAATTTGCACCGGGCTTTTTTGGCGCTGATCGGCCGTTTTTAGAAACGTTGCGCCAGCGCTATGCCTTCACTTTTGATCCCGACAAATTGCCAGACTCTTTTGCCAAACCAGTGCTTATCATTGCGGGGCGACAAGATTCAGGAGTAGGCTATTGGTGGCCAACCCAACTTATCACCCAATATCCTAGAGGCACGCTGGCCGTACTGGATCGAGCCGGGCACGGCCTGAACCTGGAGCAGGCTGGTTTGTTTAATCAGCTGGTGGCCGACTGGATAAAGCGCATGGTCGAAGCTGAAAACGGAACGCCGTACGACACGATGGAGGAACGGATAATTCGCACCTCAATTGATGTGGACACAGATGTTCACACAGTCTGGGATGCCTGGACGACCGAAAAAGGCATTTCCAAATTTTTTGCCCCGGCCAGTCACATTGACCTGCGTGTAGGCGGAGTCTACGAACTGTACTTTGACCTTGAAGCCCCAAAAGGTCAACAGGGCAGCGAGGGC
This sequence comes from Ardenticatenaceae bacterium, assembly GCA_020634435.1. Classification (GTDB taxonomy): domain Bacteria; phylum Chloroflexota; class Anaerolineae; order Promineifilales; family Promineifilaceae; genus Leptofilum. Next base: position 85,864 of record JACKBS010000012.1, read on the forward strand.
ATGAAGCTTTTAGCTGTTGAACATGAAAAGCTGCTCACGTTTACGTGGAATGCACCACCCCATTTGACTCAAATACGTGCCCAGCAAACCGTTGTGGCGGTTCGTTTTTTTCCATTACCGGGCGCGCGATCTAGAGTTGTGTTAACCCATTCTGGTTGGGGTGAGGGGGACGAATGGGATGAAGCCTTTGCCTATTTTGGGCACGTTTGGCCAACCGTGGTGCTAAAACGCTTACAAGATTACCTTGCAGGAATATCTAATCTGGGCCAATAAAGTGGATGACAATCACGTATTGTGGAAGACGTAAATCCCACCGTGCTTAGCTGGTGCCAGATTACCGAAAGCACTCGATGTACTCCAAAAGATTGGGATCCTATATGGAAAGACAAGGAAGATGAAAGGAAGCTAATAAGGGATACACGCATAGTTGAAGCAATCTTGCGGTGAATCCCTCATGGGAGCCAACGGTCGTTCTGACGTACCGCATGGGGTTCTGCTGTTGATCTGACAGGGAGGTCTAAATCCCTCTTGGAAACACACGGCCGTTCTGACCGTTTGCTGAGGCACATAGCGTAGACTCCAGTGTGAGTCTAAATCCCTCTTGGAAACACACGGCCGTTCTGACTTGGAGAATGGGGATGGGTACTACGAAGAGGACTAGTCTAAATCCCTCTTGGAAACACACGGCCGTTCTGACCTGAACGAGAAGCAGACTGTGGTTCTTGGTGTTCGGTCTAAATCCCTCTTGGAGGGTTTTGCACCTAATAATGGCGACCACGAAAAACGTAACACCGACCACGTTTAGTGTAGCACAGGAGGTGAAAAACGTAGTAGGGTTAAAACTCCGGCCACGTTTTTCGTGACCTGAAATTTTTGAAACGTAACCCCAACCACGTTTTTCGCCGTTAGCTTTTTTTGCCCGTCACGTTTTAACAAGAGCGGGAATGCACGCCAGATATGCATTTCTACTACTGTTAAGTCGCCTTTTGAGGAAACCTTCTCGAAAATTTTTCAAAAAAGATCACATGTTCACTATATTTTATTATCCGCAGTGGCCCTCGACATTGAACGGCCGTAGCTACACGACCAGCTCGTGAGGGCCAACCAGAACATCATGATCTAAATCCTCATCAATCTGCAGGCAATACAGCGACCGGCGGCCCGGACTGACTAAAGCTGCTGCTGTTCTGCTGTTAGTTTCACTTCCTAATTGCTTGTCTACCGCACGACTGATTTTGTAGCAAAAATCCCCGTTTTACATTAGAGCCAGTTTCAATGGGGGAGGGCCATTTTCCAGAGAGAAAATGAGAAACGTGGTCGCCATTATGCCTCATTTTTAATAGCAAAACCCTCCTCTTGGAAACACACGGCCGTTCTGACGCTGTTTAACGGTTTCATTTGATTGAACGACAAGAGTCTAAATCCCTCTTGGAAACACACGGCCGTTCTGACCAGTTGATTCGTATCATTGTCGAGCGTCGTGAGATTGTCTAAATCCCTCTTGGAAGCTCACGGCCGTTCTGACGATCGGTGGTTTCCCCAAATAGGGGGCCCCCAATCTGTCTAAATCCCTCTTGGAAGCTCACGGCCGTTCTGACGTTGCTGGCGCTACGGTCTCGAAGAGTAGCTATTTTGTCTAAATCCCTCTTGGAAGCTCACGGCCGTTCTGACGATTTTTGTGGCTGTCGTTCGAGAAGATAAAACTAATAGTCTAAATCCCTCTTGGAAGCTCACGGCCGTTCTGACGGAAAGTATTGTATTCGCAACATACCAGGGCCAAACGTCTAAATCCCTCTTGGAAGCTCACGGCCGTTCTGACACAGCACAAGCTGCGCCAATGAGCTATCAGCAGTTTGTCTAAATCCCTCTTGGAAGCTCACGGCCGTTCTGACCTTTGGGGGACACGTCGCACACGTTGGGCCGGAGTTTGTCTAAATCCCTCTTGGAAGCTCACGGCCGTTCTGACTTACCGACACATTCGTTGTCGAAAGGCAACAACTCGTCTAAATCCCTCTTGGAAGCTCACGGCCGTTCTGACCCACTTATACAGCTTCAGAAAAGTGCATTGGTTGTTGTCTAAATCCCTCTTGGAAGCTCACGGCCGTTCTGACGCTTTATCGTTCGCAATGAGCTGGCCGGTGATAATGGTCTAAATCCCTCTTGGAAGCTCACGGCCGTTCTGACAACCAAGTTGTATTAGATTTCGACCGAGTATTTGAAGTCTAAATCCCTCTTGGAAGCTCACGGCCGTTCTGACCCACCAGGAAAGTTTTTCCAACCCTGGTGGTGCTCACGTCTAAATCCCTCTTGGAAGCTCACGGCCGTTCTGACGCAGCGCACACTGTTAGCATTGAAGTACCCGAGAGGTCTAAATCCCTCTTGGAAGCTCACGGCCGTTCTGACGTGGAAAATCGTGATCCCAATGGCACAGGGCAGCGGTCTAAATCCCTCTTGGAAGCTCACGGCCGTTCTGACCCGATGGCATCGTAACATTTGAGTGGACAACATTGTAGTCTAAATCCCTCTTGGAAGCTCACGGCCGTTCTGACGAGTGCAGATGCTAGCTCTGGCGGGTTCGATCCTACAGTCTAAATCCCTCTTGGAAGCTCACGGCCGTTCTGACATTTTGACAGAACTAGCAAGGAGAAAGCTTATGCTAGTCTAAATCCCTCTTGGAAGCTCACGGCCGTTCTGACGTCATACAAAGGCGGCAGGTCCTTCCGATGCTGATAGTCTAAATCCCTCTTGGAAGCTCACGGCCGTTCTGACAGGTTTTGAGGAAGAGCTGAAGAGCAAGCTCAATCGTCTAAATCCCTCTTGGAAGCTCACGGCCGTTCTGACGGTTATATTCCATCAAGTGGGCTTTATGTACAGGTGTCTAAATCCCTCTTGGAAGCTCACGGCCGTTCTGACACGACAGCTGGGAAATTCAATATGTTGGGGATCAAGTCTAAATCCCTCTTGGAAGCTCACGGCCGTTCTGACCGTAAAAGGAGGCTTTTTATGAAACGATATAGTTTTGTCTAAATCCCTCTTGGAAGCTCACGGCCGTTCTGACTTACCTCCAGTACAACCGGTATGAGGAATATCATACGTCTAAATCCCTCTTGGAAGCTCACGGCCGTTCTGACTATGTCACATCAACTGCTGTCGTTGAGACGTGGTACGTCTAAATCCCTCTTGGAAGCTCACGGCCGTTCTGACACGAAGCGGCGGTAGATGTTCGCGATGTTGTTGCGGTCTAAATCCCTCTTGGAAGCTCACGGCCGTTCTGACGATGACGACCCTGGTGAGGGTAACCGGTGCTGTTGGGTCTAAATCCCTCTTGGAAGCTCACGGCCGTTCTGACTGGGCCCCCCTGCCTCCACTCATGGAAACCCTCCTCGTCTAAATCCCTCTTGGAAGCTCACGGCCGTTCTGACAATCGCCATCGACGCAAACCGAAGGTAACTACCAGGTCTAAATCCCTCTTGGAAGCTCACGGCCGTTCTGACTATCAATCATTGCACTAAGCATCCTGGGCAGCATATTGTCTAAATCCCTCTTGGAAGCTCACGGCCGTTCTGACATGTTTGCTCACTGGGCATCAGAGTGGATCAACTTGGTCTAAATCCCTCTTGGAAGCTCACGGCCGTTCTGACGAGATCTACGCGAACTATCGCTGGGTCTACTACTAGTCTAAATCCCTCTTGGAAGCTCACGGCCGTTCTGACGCCTACTACGGATTAATGAATTTGTCCGGGTATCTCGTCTAAATCCCTCTTGGAAGCTCACGGCCGTTCTGACAAGGCCCTTCTAGAGAACTCAAATGAAATTACGTAAGTCTAAATCCCTCTTGGAAGCTCACGGCCGTTCTGACATCATTTGGAGGTGTTCTATGAACACTCGTCGTCTGGTCTAAATCCCTCTTGGAAGCTCACGGCCGTTCTGACGATTGGACAGATGATTTCGACAACTGGACGGATGAATGTCTAAATCCCTCTTGGAAGCTCACGGCCGTTCTGACTGGACGGATGAAAATCCGAGCGATAACACCTTAATTGTCTAAATCCCTCTTGGAAGCTCACGGCCGTTCTGACACTGCTGAAGCAACTACCGTAGCATCAACCACACCAGGTCTAAATCCCTCTTGGAAGCTCACGGCCGTTCTGACGAAGCTGCCAGGTATCCAACGTACTGCGGGCATCTTGTCTAAATCCCTCTTGGAAGCTCACGGCCGTTCTGACGCGAGTTGCGTGGTTTATACGAAATCAGGGACGATGGGTCTAAATCCCTCTTGGAAGCTCACGGCCGTTCTGACTGAAAGTGGAATTCGGTACAGATGTTCTGTTTTCTGTCTAAATCCCTCTTGGAAGCTCACGGCCGTTCTGACCCTTCACCACCGACCCCGACTACGGGAAGCCATCCCGTCTAAATCCCTCTTGGAAGCTCACGGCCGTTCTGACTTCGCAAGCGCGCACAACGGGAACTGAGTTTTTTAGAAAAAAAATCCCTCTTGGAAGCTCACGGCCGTTCTGACTTCGCAGCAGTTATCCACAGTGGGATAACGCTTCAAATACTCTACCATATTCTGTCTTTTTGTGGGTAATTTGCACCACTTTCATCATCACTTCGCCCTATTTATACCTTTGTTCGTCCCACCTTCTTACTCTTTCCGAGGGTCTTGCCAACCTATGGCCAAAATGGCCATTTCTTATCTCCCATTAATGTTTGATCCGCCTCCCTGATCGCCTCAGATCGCTACCGATCGCGCTCAATCACGCTCAATCGCGTTTTCCGAGGGTCTCACTACCAATTCCCCCGCAAAATTATGCAATCTCTGCTGCCAAAAATGGTAGAAACTCTCTTGAAATGACTTAATCGTTAAACGACTCGTTGTAAACGTAAATGAAACTGCTTCCCGAATTACTCTATTATATCATAAGCAGCCCCGGCGTAGAGATGCTGGATTACCTCAAGCACGTTTTGTTTCAAGCGGGGATTACTCAAAAGAAGATTTGTTGGCAATAAAACGGGCAGCACCAGCTCCCATTGTTGTTTTGTGGCCTACACCGCTAAATGCAGCCAATCGGGCAAACGCTTGCCAAATGCGCATCTGGTCAGTCTTTCCCTTTTCGGCAAAAAAGGAAACCGTGCCAATAAAACCAGTAAACTGTTCGTGATAGGTAATGGCTACAGTGACGGTTTCTATACTGTGCTCAGTCACAAACACGTTGCGGGCACACCACTCTAACCATGAGTCGGGCATTTGCAAACGCAAGGAGGGCGGTGCATAAGCCTGCCATACGCGTAGAGGCCATTCAAAGACATTTCTCGGCAGTGGCAGAGGCAAATGCCCGGCCCCTTGCCTGAAGGCTGTCGGGGATAGAAATTCAAGGCGAACCGTGTCATCCGGCCGGGACTCAGACAACTGCTGAAAACTTGTGCCAGGAACTAATTCCACATGCGATATCCGCAGTTTTTGATACCCAAGCTCAAAAACCTGGCCACTATTGACTGCTTGAAGCCAGGCGGAATACATCACTGTGGTCGCCTCTTCGGTTAATAATGAATAACGCAACCCTGCTAAATAACCCTCGCCGGAATAATATGGCAATGTGGAAAACGGTTTGGGGGACGTGTGTTTATGCAGCCGGGTAGCGGCAGAAGGGTTGGCCTGCTTGAGAACAGTAAAAAGCAACCCATGATAGCCTCTGGCAAAAATTTGAGGGCCGTCCAGTGGGCCATCTACTCCTTGAAAACTAACAGCAATGTAATCCACGTGCGTTACTCTCTAATCTCAAGTGTCAGCATATCTGTCCCTTGAAGTAAACCGTATTCTGTATTAATTTTGATTGGCTCTCCCCAGGCATCAAGTATGACCTGGCCTTTTTCATCCTTTTTTGCCAGCACATATTGAATGGGCCGTCTTTCGCTAACCGCGGCTAAAACCAGTCCAGCCGTCATTGGCTTTGAACCACCGGTAATGTCGGCAATGATTTCCGTGGAACTTAGGCCTTGGGCAGGTGCTGCGCTGTTAAATATTTGTCTGGCCACTCGATACGTGGAGGCAGCCTCATCACTATTGATCTCAAACGACGAGCCATAATGGAACGTGGTGGTATCTGATGAAAATTGCTGAGCCAATTCAGCGGCAACCGTGGCTGATTCTGAAGAGGAAATTAACCAGCAGTCGGTTAAGCCTGGCAAATGGTGCTGGATGGCGGCTGGCGCAGATCCCTTGTGTTTGCTAACCAAAAGGATGAGTCCGCGACGAGGACGTGGTTTTTGCTCATCGAGAATAAAAAGTGACTGGGGGCGATTTTGCCAACTCCAAATGGTGCCAGCCAAAAGTGTCAGGAGAAGGACAATGAGGGTTAACGTGTAGCTTCCCTGCCAGACACCTGGATTATTGCTCCAATCTAGCAAGAATTGAATGATGAGGGGACTTACTGCTCCCCCTAACAGATATAGAGGAAGAGAAGGGCGATGTTCTAAAAAGGGTAAGAAAAAGCGTTTCATCGGTTTTCCCATGAATTACTCGCGCAGTTTGCGGGTAATTGTGGCAACCTGGACGTAGTGAGAACGGCCGTCCTCGTCGCGGTGAAGGTGGTATAAGCAATCTCCCTGGTAAACGGTGCCCCAGGTGCAGCCAAGCAAAAACCCCAGCGCAACGGGCGCGGCTAAAAAAAGGTGCAGCCGGGCTTTGGAAAATTCCAGGCGCACCGTTTGCATTGTTTGGAAGAAGAGCTGGCCAATTGCTTCCCAGTCGCTATCTACATCCAGAAATTCGGTTTTATCGTAAGCTGGTACATTGGTTAGCAGTAAAAAATGGGCAGGAACACCCTGATCATCCAGGTAAGCGGCGGCTGTCGGCAGCGCTGGCTGGGCCAGGCTAACCACCACGGCAATATCATCGCGTGATGGAACGGCCGTTGGCGCGGCAATATCTGGCCAATTGGCGTGGGGGCGGTGTTTACGGCCGTAGGCCACCAGGCTGGCCAACTGCCCGCGCCGTTGCAAATAGGTCACTAATTCCTGAACTTTGGTTGCAAACTCATCTCCGGCCAGGTTCTCAAAGGGAACGCCTAATTCAAAGCACATCTCTTGCAGCTCTGCCTCATTAAACGTATCCAGCACGGTCTCGCGCAGGGCGCGCACCACGGCCTGTTCGGCTTTTACCTCGTCTGGTCTGGCGGTGATGAGGTAGGAAACGGCCGTGGTTGTGGTGTGTAACGGCCGTACCTGCACCTCCTCACCTGCCAATACCCGCTTCATATCCACATCAGCAGGCTGTTCAAAACCACCGTTGTGCAACAGATTCATCGCCTGCTGCGCAATAATCAAGTTAGAGTTCGAATCCAAATCAACATCCTTTTTTGTCATGTCATCAACTATAAAATTCACCTTTCTACAAGTCTCACATCCAAAGCTTGTAAGCGTCCCTTTTCGTCTTGTTCAACTAAAAATGTGACCCTCTGTCCTTGATTAAGACTTGACAAACCTGGAGCTAGTTGGTCACGATGAACAAAGATATCTTTACCACCTTTTACCGGAATGATAAAACCATATCTGTTCGAATCTGAGAAGGACTTAACCGTACCGGTTTGACGGTTAGCTTCACTTTCAGATATAGATTCTGCTGAGGTAGAAAAAGATACAGCCTTTCGTTTTTTGCCCACCACTGATAACGACTCCGGCAAAACAGGACGCTCAACATATTCGTTGATTGTCGTATTTCGGGGAACTTCATGCTCTATTTCCATGTACCTAGTTTGCTTTAACCAGTCAGGGGTCCCTTCACGCCAGCGCAACATTTCCAAAAGGGCTTGAATCTGTTCAAGATCGTAAAAAGAAACTGAATCACCCTCAATTCTTAATTGACCCATAACATGATTGATAAATGCATCCAGAAAAAACTTTGATTCCACATCTTTGTATTCTGGTATATGCCAAGTTTGCATATTGTTGGCAAACAATTTGCCATAACGCCCTTTTCGCTCTTCTGAATTATCAGGCCCAGAAGGTAAGGTCATACGCTGTGAAAAACTCAGTTTTGGCTTGATGCAAACTGCTCCCATTCCTAGTGGCTTGCCCATACCTAATTTATGGTAATAGGGTCCTCCATCTTTCCCTGGAAGTTGCAGAGCCCACAGTAAAGCCCCCAATTCTTCTGGACGTAAATTTTCAAACCGAATGTCAAATGAGAATTGGACATCTGATTGTAACGGTCTTATCCTTGTTAACTGAGATTCATTGGCATAGCTACCTTTTTCCTTATCCCATTTCAAATCTTTGGCATCAATTGGCGGTTTTTTGCCTTTGTGCCAGTAATTTTTGTAACCTCGGATCTGGGTTTCTTTTGGAGCAGTGCCGTAATGTGCCAGCGCCATTTTATTATCAGGGTCATGACCCTCATCTTTGTTCTGAACAAGATAGTGCTGAAACGTAGTCGGTTTAGGCCCAGCGAGAATTTGTGGAATGATAGCCTTTTCACTATACCAAAGGCCATTTTTTGCCTCTTGATATCTTGCGTCTGAGATAAAAACCCTGCCCGCAAAGGACTTTATTTCACGCTTTTCCGAGCCATCTGATTCGATAATAATTGGGCTATTTTCTTCTTCAATCCACCCAAAAATCACATCTCCCAGGTCTGGCCGACGTTCTTTTTCCTTTAGCAACCTTCCTGGCACAAAATCTAGCGGTGTTGCTGCGCGCTCCGTACCCGATAGTTTGGCTGGGACTCTAAAGTTTGGATTGTGACCGATATAGGTGACAACATTATTTTCTTCCACGAAAAATACTGGCTTACCATCGGCAAATATACCCCACTCACTACCTGCCCAGGCATCCAAATTTTCTTCCTGATACGGCGTCATTCCTTTTCGGTAGCCATCAATGACACTTTCAGGCACTGGAATCGTTTCTCTCTTCTTGTCGCGAGGCAATACAATAGTATGGTTTTTACGAGGACTACTTCCACCAGTTTCCGCCATGCTACCAGCAGTGACCAAGATACCTTCGAATTCCTCCTCACCTGGGGCCGCAACAATAATGCTAAGCCGATTCTCGTTTCCTTTCTGCCAGTTACTTTTTGGAACCCAATCGCCCCGCCTAAAACTGATCGGTATAATTTGAGGCTTATAGCCATCATCATTAAAATGGTTGAAATTCGCTAATTTAATATCTTCGTCAGCAATTTTGATCCATTTTGCCCAACTCTCGTTGCTCCACCCGACTTGTTTTGGCGTTTGGGCGGGTTCTACTGACCACGATTCGCCAGACAATTTTAAATACCCTGCTTGCACCTTGCGCCCGTACTTACCTAGCGCATCTTCATATGGCTGATTAAGAGGGTCTTCTCCCTGCACCGCCACAGCTCGAAATGTAAACGTTGGTTGATCTGCTACATGACGTACACGTCCAAATCCAGCAATTTCAACGATTTGTCGCAACATACCGCGCAGAGAGCTTCCAGGTATAAGTGGTACCTTATGGTTAGGGTCGGTGCTAAAGAAATGCGCGTTTTGCTCTTTTTCCTTAGCTGTTACATCTTTCGGTTTTTTATTGCTTTGTTCAATGAACTGGTCAACTTCTAACATTCCCCGAATGTATACGGGAGACATGGTCGTGAGCTCACAGTGTATGGTGCCAGTGTGTGCTTCTTCAGCGTATACATTATGCGGAATAGGTGGATTAGCCCAAACGATTTTTTCTGGAAGCGGCACAAAATTATAAGGTGCTACAGATTCTACCTCGTACTCAGGACCAACAGGTCGGCTCCCTCTCTTTTTCTGGTAAATTCGCGGCTTTTGCGGATTATCATGCCGAAGTCTCATTCTGTACCTCCGTGTTTTCTGATGGCCTATTCGCCCAGTTCAGGCTCACTATGCGGCTCAGTGCCACATAAGCCTGGCCAGCCGGATCATACTCAATGTAATGCCGGACGTTGATAAATGCAGATTGCCCACTTCCTGGCGGTGCATGGAGCAAGCCTCGTGCCCCTTCCTGAAGCAACGTAAATCCATCCTGTTCTTTTATATTTTCGCCCCACAGCAGATACGCTTCTTCGTGGCAGTTTTCTGTGCCAACGGCCGTATCCACCGCCGCAGTCACCACCCTGCCCTCAAACGCAGTGCCTGTGCGCCAAACCAGCAGTTCCCCTGCTTCACCAAAGAGGCGCAGCTGCTGTACGGTTTTTGCTCGTAAGGACACCTCTACCTCAGAAAACGCTTCACTTGATAGCGTCAGCGTGCTCCCTACCAGATGTCCCCAAATGACGCCATCATCGGCATGGATCAAGAGCGTCATTTTGGGTGACTGGATTGTATTGTTTGCCGCTGCCTGATTAAGCCATTGGCCCCAAACGGCCAAATCTGACCCATCTGGCAGCGCCACCGATGTTATCTTTTCATACAACTCACTCATGCCGATACCTCCAAAGAATTCAGCGCAGTCACAAAACCTTCAAGCTCTTGCGCGCCCCCGTCAGGGAAGCTTAAGGTTCCATCCTTGGTGGTGCTAATGGTGATGGAACGGCCGTTTAAGCATAAATCAGCCGACAGACCTTCCAATCGCCCTCGTCCCACACTGCGTTCACCGCCCAAGGGCAAATCCCCGGTCCATAAATCTTTCAACACCAGCAACAACAAGCCCACCTCCGCTCTAAACCAGTCATCATCCATCGTTGCCAATTTCCGCAATAACAGTTTCAGCTCCACAGTCGTTGGCGCTTCAGTGCGGGCAAAAAGTGGCTGCTGGCTAAAGAGCGCGCCTGGATAAGCACCGCCCGTGAAGCGATCTAACTTCACCCGATTTTGCACCAGGTTTGCTATGGGATTTTCCACAATGGACTCTTGCACCAATACGCGGCTGCCGCTGGCGTTGTCAGAGTCGTCCTCATCATGCCAGCCAAACATACCCTTGACCAGTTCGTCCCCAACATCACCCCCCTTTAGCGTGCGGGCAATGCGGCCCGCACGGGCACGAATGCTGCCCGCCAGACTGGTACCGGGAAGCACAGACTTTCCGACGGCATTTTTCAGATGTACCATGTCTGGATCATCTGCTTTGCCAGAGTCAGCGCGGATGAGAAGCGAGCTAACCAGTTTAAAAGTTACCTTCATCTGGAAAAATTCACGCGCATCTGAGTCTGGCAAGCTCACATTAAGCAGGCTGGCAATATTAGACTGGAACCCGTCGGCCTTTTTTGCATCAGGCATCTGGTAATTGAGCCAGGCAACAACTTGTGCTACATCATTCATAGCAAATCGATTGACTTGCCAACCTGTTACTTTGCAACGGCCGTAACCGCGCCGTTTTCTCATCCCCAAATGGATATGCTCATTCTCCAGCCCTTGCAAGGCTATGGCCAGCCATGGCAGCATCTCGCGATTTTCTTCAGTTAGCCACAACTCAAAATGCAGCGGGAAAATCGTGCCTGCTGCCAACAGTTCAATATCGTATTTTGCTCCATCTTTAGCTGTGCGCGTGTCGGCGTCCAGAGCAACACCATCTCGTATCTCGATAGGATTCGTCTTTGGCAGATCACCCAAGGCATCATCAACCATTAGCCAGCTCTCAATACTGGCAATGGATGGATTTTGCTTCCCGACATCGGCAACATCTTCGCCTACGTAACCAAACAGCTTCTCAACCATGTGGCCGCCTTTAGCCTGTTCGCCCACGCCATAGCCCAATTCCACCTCACGCATGTAGTTGCGTAGCGCGCCGGTGATCGAGGTACCGGTGAGCAACGGTGCCCCCGATACTTCATCACGCAGTAGCCCAATGTCGGTTACGCCACTGGTATCGCCATTGCCCAAATGGGTAGGGCTCTGCAACACCAGCTTGCCGCTGATAAAAATGCGCTCTCGCACCTGGCGGCTTTGTTTCCATTTTGTTTTCTCGTTCTGGGTCATCGTCCACCCTCCCGGCTACCGGTTCCATTTTCTGCTTTCTTTTGCTCAACAGCCAATTTCATGACGCCGTCAATCAGGCGGGCCCGAAATTCAACAACAAGCTCTTTGGGCAACGTCGCCTCGACTCTGGCTACTTCTGGCAAGCTACCTTTGATTCCAAACAATGTTTGGAACTGTTCTTCGTTAAAGTTGCTTTGGGTTTTTATCCATTCAAAAAGATCACCATTATCTACTTTGGCACCTTGCCATTGGCTGCGCGACCCCTTCAAGCTGTCCATATGGGCTTTAATAATTTCCAGATTTTGCTGCGCCAGTGCATGGCGTGCCGCCAGCCGCACACGCGAGAGCTGGGTGGCGGAGGGCAATCCTTTGAATTTGTGCCCTTTTTGGCTAACAAACTTGGCGAGTTTCGTCTCTAAAAGTTGACGCAGGCGGCGGTTTGCCATCAGTTGTGCCAACTCAAGTCCGTAACCCGTTATATCTTTGGCCAAATCTGGCTCCACTTCCAGGTCACCCTTATATCGTGGCCGCTCTGATTTTGTATGCCAGTTTAAGGCAATCCGGCCAAACCCTTCGGCTATGCGCTCCCCCACCCCAGTTGCAACCATGGTTTTAAGCACAGACTCGCTAATGGCGCTCTTTTTAATGCGGAAAACGCTACCCGCCTTAATGGCCCAACTTTGGCACAGCGGCAGCCCCCACTTCTGGTTAAAGCCACCCACAACCCGTACTTCTTGAAAACCCTTAAGGTGTTCCGGATCAATGCCCAGTGCGTCAGCCATTGCCGCAGTTACCTGACCACCGTCCCCTCGTACAATCACGTCGCTCAGGCAGGTCAGGATATGCACCTCATCTATGGCCGATTCAGCCTCGTACTCCTGCCAATTGGCATCCGGCTCTGAAACATCGCTCACAGTAACCAGGCCATAGCCGCCTGTTGAGGACCCTCCCAACGCCAAAGAAGCATCCTTCAGCCAATGGTGAATATCGGTTAAATTGACCACATCGTCAGCCAAGATGACCCCTTGAAATTGTTGACCAGGTGCCAATGCTTCATACCGATACATCTGGCTGACCCCTTCTTTCTTTTTGCCAGGCTCATCGGTCGTATTGTGAACCGTGACATGATAGACCGGTTCAGCCAGCAGTGGCTCAGCACTTATCATCTCAACAAACGTGCCACCACCTGGCGCTTTTGGATTGTCTAGAGCTTCCTTACCACGATCCCGATTAAGTTTGACAGCAAAATCAGCGATGGCCATATCTTCATCATCAAGCTTGCTTTTCTCAACAAACCATGACAAGGGCTTGGGTAACAATCGCTGTTTCCGTGTCGCATCGTAGAGATACGCATTGAGATAGCGAACGGTGCCATTGAGGAAGAGGGCCCGGCCATTATCATCCGCAGCCAGGTCGTGAGCAGGACGGCCGCTTAAATACTTACGAATCAGCGCGCCACGAATCATACTGCCCGGCACAAACGGATAGCTAATGCCGCTGTTGGGCTCATTGTTATTTACCTGCGTTGCCAAAAATGGTTCTTCCAACGTCAGGACAAAGGTTATCGCTTTCATGCGGACACCTCCTGGTTTTTGAAATGGTCTGCCAGGGAAATAGCCACAGGCATTTTTTTGACCTCATCGGCAAAGAGTGTGCAAGAGACTCGCCCCATGCCTCGATTCCGGTTGGTGCCAATGCGTCGCAACCCCTTGATACAGGCGGACAGAAGCGCCAGCTCCTCGTTTGTCGGTTCAGTCAGGAAATCGAGCCGGGCAGTGAAAATAGTTTCTCGCAAAACCACGCGAATAGTCCGCAGGCTTTGATCAAGCGGCGTCCCTCTTTCCGCGTCCATCGCCGTTTGACGCCGCATCACGGTGATAGATTCCAGTATTTCTTCGCGGGTTACCTGTTTGTTGGCAATATCTTCGGCAACAGCCTGGCGTAAATCGTCCGGCAAGAAAGCGCCGCCCACATGGAGCTTACCTCGTGCGGAACGTTTGCTGCCTGGTTGACCAAAAATGTTTTTGGCCACTTTGTCCCAACTGCCTAATGCCTGGCTTTGGTCCAAGGCGTAAAGAATTTCACCGCAGGTAGCCGTGAGCAACCCCTTCAGGGTTTTGCCACCCAAAAAAGGCAGGCCAGATGGTTCATGCTGCACTTCGGCATTGACGAGACCGGCGACGCCATCCCCTCGGCCAGGTGCGGTATCGCTTTCCAATTTTATTTCTAACCAGTAGCTTGTCATTGTGCAGACTCCTTTTACGGCTTAAGAGAAACGAAAAAGTCAATGGCTTCGATAGCGTCGAAGTAGCCACATTCGTTCTCTTGCCAACCACGAGACGCCATTTCTTCTTTTCCAGAAATTTGGGGTAATTTTTTCACTTTGTCATGCGTAGCGATGAATAGCTCCACGGCTGTTTCGCCCTGCCGCAGCGCATCCCGTAAAGCCAATACTTTATTGCGCATCCCTTTCCAATCTTTGTGGTTTTGGAAATTATTAGCGATTTTCGAGAAGTTTTTCCAGGTACGCCAGGTAGCCGCATTTTCTTCCAATGTTACCGGGCGCATGAGCATGGAACGGCGGTTGTTACTCCTATATTCGCGCTTCCGGATTCCTTTAATCTCGTACATCATGCCGGTGGTGGCAAAGTGCCAATCCATGACAGTAGCACTTTGCTGTCCAGTAACTTTCAGATCAACAATGGACTTTTTGGCCTGTGCCGCCAATGCCTCAGCTAAATCGTAAGCACGGGAGAAGGGGTAATGGGTTTTGACCACAGCCACCCCAGCCCGGGCAAACACCTTACCACCTTCGAGTGACTCCCCTTCATGGTCTTCTTCACAGAATTGATTGAGATAATAAGCGGCTAAATCCAAACCTAAGCGGCCATCGCACACAAACGTGATGTCGTCGCCGCCAAAAACAATTGGCCGAAACGGCAGAACTGGCTTGCCTTTTCGGTTCGTGGGTGTACTGACAACGCCCCCGAAACGACCGCCCTTCTCTCCCGTATCTGAACCGGCATAGAGGTAATCAACCGTTTTTGACAGCGCTCGCTTCGCCCGGCGGCGGACAGACAATGAAAACTCTCTCAGAGCAACAATATATGCGTCATTCTTGCCGGCCGTGTTGTGTTTGCTGCGTATCGCCTCAAACCGTTTGCCCATCTGGTTACCATCGGCATGCACCACCGCGATGTAGCTAGACTCATCCGGATCACCCAATTCGCTGAAATCATAAATGAAGTCGAAGCCCATTTCATTTTTTACCTGTGGCAGCACCTGATCCAGCCGCTTCTTGCCTTCGCGCTCTGCCTTAATTTTGGCGGCAACTTCAGCTGAAATGGGACGATGTTGATAAACACCAGGAAACTCCTGGACTTTCTCAAAAGCATTCTGGCCAACTGTTGCTGCTTCATCGTCATAACCAATTGCGGGCAAGCCCGTATAGGTGCATTCGGCGGTCACGCTTTGCCCCAATAGCGGTGCAGAAATGGCATGATCCCGCTTGCGGTGGGCTAACTCTCCCCGTAAAGCATGGTGCTCGTCAGCCAAAACCATAGAATCATGATCGTATAGCTTATGTGCCACAACCAGTTTGAGACCAGGTGCCTCTTTCAGCAATTTTCGGGTTATCGACTTGGTAAAATCAACTGCATCTTTCAGGTTATGAAAGAGCAGCATCGCATTACCGCCTCCTGCATAAACCACTTCCGTAAAAATATCCTTGAAAGGACGATCTTTATACTGAATACCCGGTCCATGGCCTTCATTATGGGTTTCCCAATACGCATTGGTTTGCTGGCCCATAGCTTTTATTGTGTCAATAATTTCCCTTGTTGTCGCTCGGTCAACCAGCTCAGAGGCACCAATGTTTTGTGCCAGTTGGTTGCTGCCAAAGATGTAGGATTGAATTCCTGTCACTTCCAGCAGCGTCAATACTCGTTCTGTCATCACACTCTCCTTATCGAATAAGGGTCACCAAATTTGGTTCCTGTTTACGCTTGCGCAATCCATCTATTTAAGTGAGTCGCCAGTTTGTCCAGGTGGTCTCGGCCAAAAACACGAATACCGCCAACTGGCAGCCAGTCGCGTTTTATTTCCATTTCGACTGCGTCCGAATTGTTTAGCAGACAGACGACGGCCGTTCTGGCCTCATCGCCGCCTAACTGGCGGGCACGCACATACGCTTCAAACAAATGCTTCTTGGTTTCTTGAGGTTTTTGATTGCTGTTAGCGATGCAAGAAATCAGGAAGACCTGAAATCCCTTGACGATGAGTACATCTGATTCAAAATCACGCGAATCTTTGAGCTTGAGATCTGCCTGGGGTTTCAGCTTTAAACCAGCCATGATCTGATCATCTGTAAAGTTAATTCGTGATTTCAAGCTCTGAACGGTAGCCAAAACCACATCTTCCAGCCAATCACTATTGAACCACTTGCCACACTGGTTCAATTGCTTGTGGCCCAACAACTGCGCTACTTTTTCAGGCGTTGGCGACCCCTCACATAGTTTCTCCAACGTATTTGTAAATTCGCGAAGGGGCTGATAGATATTAGGGTCAGGCAACTTGTCTTGAAGAAACTCTTCCTGTCGCCATTTCAGCCAGGCGGCCTGACCCGTTTCGTTTTGGTTAATATGGCAAACGGCCGTTGCCAAATCCAAATTTGTCGGTTCTTTCCTGGCATTCCCATCAACGATAACATCATAACCATGCAGTGCCGCTAGCTTCGCTAACGACAAATGCAAACATGTGGCGTTACTTGTGTTGTTAGTAAACTGACTTCCCTCATCAGGGCCGTTATCCGTATAAAGGTACAAATCCTGGGCATTTAAATATGAAAAGGTTATTTGATTGTCGAAGGCTGATTCAAGAGCTCGGTAAACATGGACGGCCATCGGTTTTGTGCCGCCTGTGTAATTCAAATTCACAATTGCGTCTTTGGGGATCGCCAAGCTTCTAACGATATCAGTGATCCGCTTTTTAATAGCACCGGAGCCGACAGCAGGGATTTCTCGAATCTCGGTTTTGACTTTGAAATCTTCAATCAGTCTTTTTTGTAGTAACTCGCCTAGTGGCTGAGTGTGGCCGGAATATAACAAAACCACTTGCCCCGCTTCGCCCTCCCCCATCAAATGATGGGTAACTACATAATTGGGTAAAGGATTTCGTCCCACTAATAGAAAGAGATAATCGCATTTGGTCATATTCACAATCCTTCTTTTGCCCGTCGATCTAGAATAAGTTACAGCGTTCAAAACTGGGATTGATCAGAACCAGTTCTGATATTTTTAGGAGCTTTTCCGATTTCTCAGTTGCGGCAATACAATATCCGTTTAAACAATCAGAGCCTTTGAAAATGGGTTAGGATGCTCCTTAACCTAAGTTTCCCAACTTTTTACGGTTGGAGAGCCGCTAAACTTATCAACTAAAAATCGGTAATCTAACCAGGCCTCTTCCGGTAATGACCAGGCATTTCGGCATTCTGCCAAAATGACCGTTTTATGACTGTCTACCGTCTTTACCGAGATAGACAGCTTTTCAGCAACCTCCTGCGGCCCCAGACCTTCGGCAAACGCCAGCAATACATCCCTTTGTCGCCGGGTCAATTTCTGCCACACGGCTTTTCGCCGCGCTTCTTCACCGTAATCTAAAACCCGTCGTGGCGTCGCCATTGGATCGTGTTCACCAGTGACGGGTCGTGTCAACTGACGCAAAACAGGAAAGTAACTTCCCCATGGCATCATGGGAACCTGGATGAGTCTGAAACCAGTATCTTCACCCAAAGGTAAATGCATCCGTGCCCCTTCCCGGCTGCGTTCAATCCATTCATCAGGTGTATACATATGCCACAGCGCATCCTGATGACCAAAGTGCAGCATAGCAACTGACATTGTCATTAAACACAACATTCTTCGCCCACCAGTGATACATACATGTAGCGTATGGTGGGCTTCCTTTAGATTAATGATCAACTGGTTAATAGCTTCCCAGGCAGCGTGGGCATCCGCCTCATCACGAATGTCACCTAGTGATCCGGCCCGGCCATCAACTGGCACACGTGTAAGTTGCATCGGCTGATTCTTATACCGATGCCCATCAAATTCATCAACTACCTTTTGAATGGCTCTTTGCAATCGGGGGTCATTAGGAGCAAAATGGATCAACACGAGTTGTGTAATGGGGATACCACGTGCCAACAGTGCATCTAACGTAAACGTCACTACCTGCGGCTGTCCGCCGAGGGTGGCTATCAAAGTTGTGTTTCGTATGAAATCCATGATATGATGATTCTGTCTTGTTTGCGTAAATAACTGGCCGCCACCACAAGGACAGCATCAGTGTATTACTTTATTTAAGGACGTGTCAACTATGAATCATGAGTTCCCGGCCATACTGATTGGTGGGCCACCACACTCGGGGAAATCGGTACTTATTTACAGCCTCACCAGAGCATTGCGTGAAGAGCGTGTCAGCCATTATGTCTTGCGAGCTTGCCCTGATGGTGAAGGCGATTGGGTTTATCAGATAGCCCAAGACAAAGTAGACACCATCCGCATTAAAGGTTCTTTTACGCCTAAATTTACCAAGCACGTAGTCGATTTTTTGAAAAAACGTCCTCTGCCTTTGCTCGTAGATGTTGGTGGCAAACCAACTTCTGAGCAAGAACAAATTTTTAGTCATTGCACCGGGGCCATACTACTCATTGGCGAAAGAGAAAACGATCCTGGTGCGTTCAGTCGCGATTTAACCTTGTGGCAAGATATGATGGACCGGAATCATGTCCCGGTTATTGCGGTGATTAAATCAGATTTACATGAAAAAGAACGTCTGTTGGCTCAAGACCAGCGCGAAGATTTAAAAACGCTTTCGGCCTTGCACCGCGGGTCTGATGTTCACGGTCCGGTTTTTGAATCAATTGTTGACCAACTCGCAATAAGCATGTCTTTCCCTGAAAGACGTCAAGCGGCTATCTATAAATCTCAACTTTCCCCACAGATTTTCTTTATTGACTTGCCTTTCTTAGCCAGCAAGTTAGGGGATCAAGATCGTTATTGGCAGCCCGACGAATTGACTTCGCTTTTAGAACATGTCCCAACCAACCAACCCATTGCTGTCTACGGCCGTTCTGCCAATTGGGTATATGCTGCGCTGGCTCTTGCCACTACAGGCCACCCGTTTACCATGTTTGATGCCAAACTGGGGTGGATCACGCCACCGACCCTGCCACGCAGAGAACATGAACCGGGCGCGGATGATTGGCAAACGACGCTTCGCCCTTATCAAAACAATCTTCTATTGGAAATGAACACGGGTTCTCAATATCTGGATATTGATGAACCGGAGCGGATTCCACTACCCTTAATACCAGAAAGAAAAGGCGTCATCCTGAGTGGCCGGATTCCGCATTGGCTGTTGGTCGCTGTCTGCCGGCAGCTAGTCTCAACACAAGCTTGGCTAGCGGTTTATCAACCGCCGCTCCATGCCGCTGTCGTTGTTTTCAGCAACAACCCTGACCTTCTAGTAGGACAGTTAATTCCTGTTGAATTACCAATTAGGTAGGTCACGTGGGTTTCACTTGCTGTGACGCTCTCTTCACCCGGGAAAGCTGCTGAATAAAAATGTTCATAAAATCGGCTGTATCTTGCCTCTCTTGTAACCAAAACGGCTGGTTAATTCCCTTTTGGTTTAATAGTTCGATAAGCGGAAAAAAAATGGGTTGCAAAAAACCGGTTGGTCGTTCTGCAGCGGCCATTTTTTCAATTAAGCGATGGACGCGAGGATCAGCCAATAGTTGATTCCCACAGGCCTGACCGCCTGCTAACAACAGGCCATCAGGTAGGGGGCGATCGCCCTCTTCACCAATGAATAAGGAGATCAACAGTTCAACGGGCGCAGATGTCCTGGCAGACCCTATAAGTGTTCCTGTCTTTAGCCCTATGATAGGTGTCTTTATGCCGATTGCCTGTAACCGTGTCCTGGCGTGCCAGGCACTTTCTTCGGCGAAACCCATCGCGCATAACAAATAACAATTTACTTCCAATTTCACTACCTTGTTTACCCAATTTCCGGAGGGGAGAAGGAAACTTCTCCCCTCCGGCCCCTCCATACTGTCACAAGACTAAGGTAACATATAGAACGAGTCGGGAACGGCGAGTTTGAGCAAAAGGCACCGAATCAGGCAAAAAAGTGCGAAAAAGGGCAAGATCAGGCACAATGAGCGGGTAATTGCTACGGAGGTTGTCGCAAACTGGTTCTTGCGGCTTTTTTAGACGATATATTTCTATGGTACCGTTAAATAATCTTTCCCTGCCCCAGCTAAAATCTGATGTTCACGCAGCACTGAAGCACTGGCATTCTGTGGACGACAAGTCCAAGCACCTGTTGTCTAACCTGTTGCTGGTACAAAATAAACGACGCAGCTTAGGTCCACCAACTCCGTCGGCTTTACGTTTGGCAACAAACAAGGTTCTATTAGAAGGTCTGGAACAACTAGAGAATCAACATCCACAGGCGGCTGCCATTCTCCAAAAGCGTTTTCTTGATCAGAAAAATATCTTGAAGGTAAGTCAACAACTTCATCTCACTGTAGATCAGGTGAAACACCACCAGCGTGATGCCCTTTTGCAACTGGCAAATATTCTCTATGCTCAGGAGGTGAAAGTCAGAGAAGTTTTCATTACCAGCCAGGAAAGTCAGTTGGAGGCCAGGAGCTATACCAAGCTGTTTGGTGTTGATGGTTTGTCTGAAAAGTTATTGACCTTGTTATCTGCTGCACAATCACCCTGGGTAATAACCTTGTCGGGCATTGGCGGTATTGGAAAAACGTCTCTGGCTAACCATACCGTGCGTCAGTCAATTCGCTGTTTAAACTATGAAGAAGTAATCTGGCTCAAGATTGCCAATCAGGGCAAAAAGAGTGCGCCCCCCTTAGCGAGGCCTGAGCACACATTCCACCAAATTATTAATAACTTGAGTAAACGTTTGCTGCCAGCTTTACCGGGTGATTTAGCCTGGGAAGATCGTGTTCAACAGCTACAGCAGTTGTTAAAAAACCAAAGTTTCTTGATTGTTATCGATAATCTTGAGCTGAGAGCTGACACCACTTTTCTGCTGGCGGAATTGGTGGCCATGGCGCAGCCGAGCCGATTTTTGCTGACATCGCGCATCCCACCAGCTGACCACGCCGGTTCACTCACGATCTATTTGCCTGAGCTAAGCGAGGCAGACAGCATTGCCTTAATTCGCCATTATGCAGGAGAAATTGGATTTACAGAAGCAGCCGCAGCCAATCAAGAAGAACTACTTCCAATTTATCAATTAGTTGGGGGGAATCCTTTTGCTCTAAAACAACTGGTCAATCTGGCAAAATTTCGACCACTGCCTGGCCTCCTGGCGTCGTTAAAAAAACACCCCTTGGGTGACGGTGAAGAAATTTATCGACATATCCTCAAAGAAACATGGCTTACTCTCAGTGATGAGGCCAAGGCGGTGTTGGCCATCATGCCGCTGGCAGCAGAAGGGGGAATGGATCCAGAGCAAATTCTGGAGCTAAGTGGACTGCCACAAGAACATCTGTGGCCAGCCATCAACGAACTAATCGGTCGCTCGTTGCTCGAAGTAAAAACCAGCAACATTTGGGATAGGTTTTATGGCATTCATCGCCTGACAGAGCTATTTATCCGATCGTTGCTTGACGATGACGACATTTGATTTAAAAAACCACTTTCTCAAAGCCGTTACGGCAAATTTACGCCTCTGGCAGCGACGTTTGCTGGTAGAAGCTGACACCGCCGATGATTGGCGCATGCGGCATCAGGCCATTTGGCAGGCGGTGGAAGAAGGGCTTCGCTATATCTCAACCCAGGCTGATGCGGCGGAATTGATGGTTGGGCTGCTTCGTACGATAGAGCGTTGGGGGGCGTGGTCAGACTGGATGCCTCTGTTTGATACAGCAATATCGCTTGAAATGATACCTGATCTACAGATACGCGTGCGCTTGGTTCAGGCGCGTCTCTATAATCTCAATCGAAATTTTAGCGATGCAGTAGCGCTTTTAAACGCCACCTTGCTGCTGATCCGTCGGCACCAACTGCTGACTCTGGAGGCGATGGTTCATTACCGCTTTACCAATGCCTATTTGGGGGAGAAGGATTATTCCAGTGCAAGGGAGCATGCTCGAAAAGCACTCGATTTGCTCTCCGCCAATCAATTGGAAGTAAGGGCCTCAATTTATAACTCCTTGGGAATAATTGAACTGAATATGGACGCACTTCCCGAAAGTGAAGCCTGTTTTCTGCAAGCACTGTCCCTTTGGGCCAAAGTCAATGAGCCGACCCAGTTGGCACGCTCTTGTTTAAATCTCAGCATTGTTTATCAAAAACAGGCACGCTGGGAAAAAGCCAAAGCCTTCCACCAACAAGCTACTACGGCTCTCAGCAATTCGGATAATGTGGTAGATAAGTTAAAGGCGTTAAACGAGTTGGGAACATTACATTACATGACAGGGGACTTTTCATCGGCTGTAGTAACCTTGCGCCAGGGGGTGATGGACGCTGGGGAATTACAAGGAATGTACCATTTGCACGGTTCATTGACGCATAATTTAGGGAACACGCTACTGGCACTAGGGCAGTTGACTGAGGCAAGAGGATATTTAGAAAAAAGTATTCGCCTGTGGCAGCAGGCCAACGACACCCTGGAAAGGGCCAACAGTGTAGGTACCTTAGGCGAAGTTTTCGAAGAACAAGCAGAATGGGCTCTGGCAGCTCACAGTTATACCCAAGCCATCGAACTGCTTGATTTCTATCCTGGTGATCCATGGGGAAATAAACTTGCTGCGCAGTTTAAGTCTGCCAGAGCGAGATGTATTGCTATTGCCGAATCCGCTTTACAAAGCAGTTAAGCAAAAACAATACATCTTGCCCAAATTCTACCCAGTACAGGTAGAGGTTTGGTGGGAGCAATCCCCCATAATCGCGGGGGGTGCCACTGGGGTCAAGAAAGTAAGCAGCAACCCCAGACCAACGGCTATATATACCAATTTTTGCTGAATTTTTAACGACATCCGATACCTCCATCAGGTTGGAGGCTCGTGTGTCAGGCGCGCCCAGGGTTGTCCCTCTTCATGAAGTCCACAAGAGCCTGGAAACAATACTTTTCTGCATGCTCCTTCAGGGTACAGTTTTTAGGAGGTTGAAGCTTGGGAATTCCGCTGAAAATATTCCGAATTTTCTTCTGAATCTTATGAAGAGGAGGCCATTCCCCCGTTGATAGTCAGGGGCACATAATCGAAGAGACAAGGTCTTGAATGGCAGATAAAGAAAATGCCCTAACCAAATTGGCCAGGGCATTTTTTGAAGTTGTTCACCACGTTGTGTCAGGCAAGGCGGGTGCTGAGGAGGGGAGCATTGCCTTCATCTAGTGTGTTTGTTCCAATCGTGTTTCTCGTGCCAGTTTGGGGGGAGTGGAGGGGTTCCTCAACACTTAACCACGCTAGACTTGATCATTATTATAGGGCACTTTTTGAAATTTTACATTCAGCCTAGCTGAATGAAAGAACTGCCGTCGTTCCGGCATCAGAATTGTCGCTTACTACGTTGCCAATATAGTCTAAATCCCTCTCAGGTAAATACGGCCGTTCCGACCTACGCAGAAGGTGTTGGTGGAGCCGGGGCTGCCCCCGTCTAAATCCCTCTCAGGTAAATACGGCCGTTCCGACGTTCGTCGAGTACAAATTTGGTTCCTGCTGGAGTTACGTCTAAATCCCTCTCAGGTAAATACGGCCGTTCCGACCCCTTGTGATGGTGTGTCCTACGAAGTTGTGAGTTGCGTCTAAATCCCTCTCAGGTAAATACGGCCGTTCCGACCAGAGATCCGCCAGGAATATGGATCTCTTACAAACTGTCTAAATCCCTCTCAGGTAAATACGGCCGTTCCGACGACCCGGGAAAAGCCTTTTCCAGAAAGCTGGTCACCTGTCTAAATCCCTCTCAGGTAAATACGCCCGTTCCGACGTTAGTAATAGCGGGGCAAAACCAAAGGAGGTTATGTCTAAATCCCTCTCAGGTAAATACGGCCGTTCCGACGGTCTGCGGCCGAGCCCGATTTTTGCACCATCGTGTCTAAATCCCGCTCAGGTAAATACGGCCGTTCCGACGGATGCCTTCGAGAAGGAAGAGTACCCCGCTAACCCGTCTAAATCCCTCTCAGGTAAATACGGCCGTTCCGACTAGGTGGCATCATCTTGGGCGCGGTGGGCCTTGTGGTCTAAATCCCTCTCAGGTAAATACGGCCGTTCCGACGGTATGATCGTTGGCTGGATTTTGTGGCCAACTTTTGTCTAAATCCCTCTCAGGTAAATACGGCCGTTCCGACATCGACGTGCATCCATTGAACTACAGTCGACCTCAGGTCTAAATCCCTCTCAGGTAAATACGGCCGTTCCGACGCCAATTTCCTGCCAGTCCGGATTCTCCGGGGAATAGTCTAAATCCCTCTCAGGTAAATACGGCCGTTCCGACTAAAGTAGGACAACCAACAAACCCAACGGGGGCACTTGTCTAAATCCCTCTCAGGTAAATACGGCCGTTCCGACGGTGTGGGAACCGCCACTGAGGACGCGATCACCCCCAGTCTAAATCCCTCTCAGGTAAATACGGCCGTTCCGACATGGTGAGTTTTTCAAAACACCGCTTGGCCAAGAATGGTCTAAATCCCTCTCAGGTAAATACGGCCGTTCCGACGCTTCCCTCGTGTTAGTTACCGAAAGTGGCGAAGAGTCTAAATCCCTCTCAGGTAAATACGGCCGTTCCGACGGCATGCTCATGCTGATTTACTTCGGGATCCAGTAGTCTAAATCCCTCTCAGGTAAATACGGCCGTTCCGACGTTAAATCTTCTGATCGTGTTCGTAATCGCTTTTTGGTCTAAATCCCTCTCAGGTAAATACGGCCGTTCCGACCCCGGCGGCCGCCTCAGCCGCCACCCCGACCCTCGCGTCTAAATCCCTCTCAGGTAAATACGGCCGTTCCGACGGTATCAGCCAATTGGTTTTCATTTTGGCAGCATTAGTCTAAATCCCTCTCAGGTAAATACGGCCGTTCCGACCATTACTGTCCGCTGCCTTCGAAGCATGGCTAATTCGTCTAAATCCCTCTCAGGTAAATACGGCCGTTCCGACCTGAGGCATTCATGTCGTTACAGGGCGGGAGCAAAAGTCTAAATCCCTCTCAGGTAAATACGGCCGTTCCGACGCGGAAATTAATCAGATTGTCGTCACGCGAATTGTGTCTAAATCCCTCTCAGGTAAATACGGCCGTTCCGACAGGATTTGGACATCCCCGATCAAATTGAAGCCATCAAGTCTAAATCCCTCTCAGGTAAATACGGCCGTTCCGACTTTTGTGATGTCAATCCCTGGAGAGTAGTAATGCTACGTCTAAATCCCTCTCAGGTAAATACGGCCGTTCCGACAACGGGATTAAGTTCGGCACGTGTCAATACTCATGTGTCTAAATCCCTCTCAGGTAAATACGGCCGTTCCGACGATAAGCCACCAGCCGGGTGGTATCACCATGACCTTGTCTAAATCCCTCTCAGGTAAATACGGCCGTTCCGACGGCTGGCAGGACAATATTGCTAGTCGCACTGACTACTGTCTAAATCCCTCTCAGGTAAATACGGCCGTTCCGACTTGACTCTGTTATCCGTTTTGGCAATGGGCATTGGTCTAAATCCCTCTCAGGTAAATACGGCCGTTCCGACGAAATGCTTCACCTACAGGCCAAAGGCCGGGAGACCGTCTAAATCCCTCTCAGGTAAATACGGCCGTTCCGACTGCCCAAACTCCCAGCACGTTAGACGATGATATCGTGTCTAAATCCCTCTCAGGTAAATACGGCCGTTCCGACGAACACAATGGGAAAGTAGTGGAGCTAGAGGTGAAGTCTAAATCCCTCTCAGGTAAATACGGCCGTTCCGACATACCAGCACCGACACGACCGTTGATATGCCCATAGAGTCTAAATCCCTCTCAGGTAAATACGGCCGTTCCGACGATCGCCACAGTGGCGATCCTAATTCAACAGCGTGTCTAAATCCCTCTCAGGTAAATACGGCCGTTCCGACCGAGTCACAACAAGGAGGTGTCTTGTGAAGTGGCTGGTCTAAATCCCTCTCAGGTAAATACGGCCGTTCCGACCTACCACAGAGCCAACGCCTGCAGGTGCCGAGATTTGTCTAAATCCCTCTCAGGTAAATACGGCCGTTCCGACTATGAAACACAAGTTTTATTTTCCGATCATCTTTCGTCTAAATCCCTCTCAGGTAAATACGGCCGTTCCGACTTTGAAACAAAGGAAGCTGCAGAAGCAGTGCGACAGTCTAAATCCCTCTCAGGTAAATACGGCCGTTCCGACATGGTTACCGTGGAAGGTGAAGACGGCGAAGACGTGTCTAAATCCCTCTCAGGTAAATACGGCCGTTCCGACACCGACAGCAGACCCAGATCAGACTAGTTTTATTTAGTCTAAATCCCTCTCAGGTAAATACGGCCGTTCCGACCATTAGCAGAGCCATCGTGACCTTAACCCCCACCCCGGTCTAAATCCCTCTCAGGTAAATACGGCCGTTCCGACCAAAAATCTGGTTGACCACTATGATGATAGGCTTATGTCTAAATCCCTCTCAGGTAAATACGGCCGTTCCGACAACCGGTTTTTCAATACAGGGCTTTAGTGGCCCCATGTCTAAATCCCTCTCAGGTAAATACGGCCGTTCCGACGCCATTTGTTAGAGATGTTCGATGGAAAGCCTTTAGTCTAAATCCCTCTCAGGTAAATACGGCCGTTCCGACGGCTTTCTTTGAATTGGCAAAGGAAGTGTAATAAAAGTCTAAATCCCTCTCAGGTAAATACGGCCGTTCCGACGCAGCAATGGTCCGTGCAGAAGGTGATGCTGCTAGTGTCTAAATCCCTCTCAGGTAAATACGGCCGTTCCGACGAAATCGCCATTGATGACACCCGCCTGAACCTGAGTCTAAATCCCTCTCAGGTAAATACGGCCGTTCCGACATCATCCCTCCGTTTGACTACCCCGTGGGACAACACGTCTAAATCCCTCTCAGGTAAATACGGCCGTTCCGACAGTGGTGACTTAATCGTCAACATAGCTGGATTTGAAGTCTAAATCCCTCTCAGGTAAATACGGCCGTTCCGACGGAGGAACTTGGGGCCCGGACCCTTGTGGGTATCTGGAGTCTAAATCCCTCTCAGGTAAATACGGCCGTTCCGACAAACGACATTTTCAACTTATTCAGGAATGCAGAAATGTCTAAATCCCTCTCAGGTAAATACGGCCGTTCCGACAGGTGACCGAGCGAGTGCATGCCGACATGCTTCGCGTCTAAATCCCTCTCAGGTAAATACGGCCGTTCCGACCACTCTCTCATTAGCAAAGGAGCTCTCATGTATCATGGTCTAAATCCCTCTCAGGTAAATACGGCCGTTCCGACAATTGCGCTTGGTGATTTGCGGTTTGGCGACCACTGGTCTAAATCCCTCTCAGGTAAATACGGCCGTTCCGACTGACCTGTCTACTGGACCTTTGAAGGCAAAGAATATGGTAGGGTCTAAATCCCTCTCAGGTAAATACGGCCGTTCCGACTGCCAATGGCGCAGCGGTTTTGGGAGGAGCATGTAATGGTCTAAATCCCTCTCAGGTAAATACGGCCGTTCCGACTTTTTCACAGCGTAACATCCAACCCGACCTTGTTGTGTCTAAATCCCTCTCAGGTAAATACGGCCGTTCCGACAAGTGCTCGAGCACAACTTTTGACATGCCGTTAATGGTCTAAATCCCTCTCAGGTAAATACGGCCGTTCCGACTCTCGTATACCCTGTTTGGCGGTTGGCTCGAATCTGTCTAAATCCCTCTCAGGTAAATACGGCCGTTCCGACTTTTTACGCTGGTGACGAAATCTTCGTTGTGATTTGGTCTAAATCCCTCTCAGGTAAATACGGCCGTTCCGACCTAAATATTAAACATTTTAAAATTAAGATATTTAAGTCTAAATCCCTCTCAGGTAAATACGGCCGTTCCGACGGTTGGACTGGGGCTGCTGGGATATCTGATGCACAAGTCTAAATCCCTCTCAGGTAAATACGGCCGTTCCGACACAAGGAGAACCTCATGTTTCACTTCAACCGTAAATAGTCTAAATCCCTCTCAGGTAAATACGGCCGTTCCGACCGCATAGGCCAGCGTCTTATGATGCTGGCTGGTAAGTCTAAATCCCTCTCAGGTAAATACGGCCGTTCCGACGCTTCGTTGGCAACATGGTCTATTGGATGACACGTGGTCTAAATCCCTCTCAGGTAAATACGGCCGTTCCGACGGGTTTCCTTTGAAGGCGAAAGCGTAACCATTATTGGTCTAAATCCCTCTCAGGTAAATACGGCCGTTCCGACACCGCTTGATGTGCTAGACGCCATCGCCCCAATTGTCTAAATCCCTCTCAGGTAAATACGGCCGTTCCGACGAGGGATCGAATGTGTTGAACACTATGCCGAAAGCGTCTAAATCCCTCTCAGGTAAATACGGCCGTTCCGACTTTGTATATTAGCGTTGTTGTTGGTGCTGCTGTTTGGTCTAAATCCCTCTCAGGTAAATACGGCCGTTCCGACCGGCAACTGACATCGGATTCATCGGTCGGTTCTTCGGCGTCTAAATCCCTCTCAGGTAAATACGGCCGTTCCGACGTGTCCTTGTATTGTCCTTTGGCAGCAACGCCATTGAGTCTAAATCCCTCTCAGGTAAATACGGCCGTTCCGACGACATCTCTGATGCTCAGGTGACCCTGAGCTAACGGTCTAAATCCCTCTCAGGTAAATACGGCCGTTCCGACCTGTTGGCCGCAATCGCGGTTTTTGTTTTGATCAACGTCTAAATCCCTCTCAGGTAAATACGGCCGTTCCGACTTTCTGAGCTACAGAAGGATCCCGATCGCGCCTTTAGTCTAAATCCCTCTCAGGTAAATACGGCCGTTCCGACAGGTTAACGTGGATGACGCTTCGTTGCAAGAAAAGTGTCTAAATCCCTCTCAGGTAAATACGGCCGTTCCGACACTGGAAAATCCACTCGAACCTCGTCTCGGGATTTCGTCTAAATCCCTCTCAGGTAAATACGGCCGTTCCGACAAGGACTCAGGTGAGTGCCGGCTAGAAAAGATAGTAAGTCTAAATCCCTCTCAGGTAAATACGGCCGTTCCGACCTTGACCCGGAACCCCTCTCCAGAGGGGGCTGAGTTGTCTAAATCCCTCTCAGGTAAATACGGCCGTTCCGACAAAGGTGCTGAAACACGGAGCATGCAAGGGGCATTAGTCTAAATCCCTCTCAGGTAAATACGGCCGTTCCGACTCAGGAATTCAACAACTTCCTCGCCCCTCCCACACCCGTCTAAATCCCTCTCAGGTAAATACGGCCGTTCCGACCTTTGGAGTTGCCCTGCAAGCTTTTGACATCCTTCAGTCTAAATCCCTCTCAGGTAAATACGGCCGTTCCGACAGAGGTATTTGTTTGGGATTTATCCTCAAATACCTGTCTAAATCCCTCTCAGGTAAATACGGCCGTTCCGACATTGCCCTTTGGGTACGGTATGTTCGGCGGTATATTCGTCTAAATCCCTCTCAGGTAAATACGGCCGTTCCGACCACATCGGCCGTCCAGCTTTAGATGGCGTAACTGTGTCTAAATCCCTCTCAGGTAAATACGGCCGTTCCGACCATGTTTTCTCGATATCCACTGCGAATATGTGTCTCGTCTAAATCCCTCTCAGGTAAATACGGCCGTTCCGACTTAACGTGGATACCTGGACTGGTTTGGCTCGCGTCGTCTAAATCCCTCTCAGGTAAATACGGCCGTTCCGACTACGACCCCGGCGACTTCGCCCTGGCGTACAATGAGTCTAAATCCCTCTCAGGTAAATACGGCCGTTCCGACAGCACAAAAATCCTTTGGAGGAATAGACTCATGATGTCTAAATCCCTCTCAGGTAAATACGGCCGTTCCGACACTTAGTCGAGCTGCCCGAAGATGATCAAGAAACCGTCTAAATCCCTCTCAGGTAAATACGGCCGTTCCGACAAGGCTACGGCCTAGCTCCAGTCTGGGATGGCCAAAGTCTAAATCCCTCTCAGGTAAATACGGCCGTTCCGACCTTCCATCTTCACCTTCCTTGGGTTCATTGCCTGGGGTCTAAATCCCTCTCAGGTAAATACGGCCGTTCCGACCACAGATAGGAGAGCAGAACGGCCGCCCGGTCTTTGGTCTAAATCCCTCTCAGGTAAATACGGCCGTTCCGACCGGTCCAGCTTGGTGGCGAGGGCAGTGGCGACACCGTCTAAATCCCTCTCAGGTAAATACGGCCGTTCCGACTTACCCACCGTGTTTGGGGTATCACTAGTGATAGGTCTAAATCCCTCTCAGGTAAATACGGCCGTTCCGACCGACGCTATGGAAGGTCAAACGAACCTGACCCAAGCGTCTAAATCCCTCTCAGGTAAATACGGCCGTTCCGACGTCTGCCATGCCTCTGCATTGCCTTGAGGATATTTTGTCTAAATCCCTCTCAGGTAAATACGGCCGTTCCGACAACCGAACCGGAACAAGAGCACCCCATCGGATTCATGTCTAAATCCCTCTCAGGTAAATACGGCCGTTCCGACATTGCCCTTTGGGTACGGTATGTTCGGCGGTATATTCGTCTAAATCCCTCTCAGGTAAATACGGCCGTTCCGACAAAGTGCAGCTTGTTGTTGAGTTTGCACAGCTCTGGTCTAAATCCCTCTCAGGTAAATACGGCCGTTCCGACTTGTCCCGATATGGTTTGGACAAGGGATTTCTATTGTCTAAATCCCTCTCAGGTAAATACGGCCGTTCCGACGGACTTTAAGGTTGCCGGTACCTCAGAAGGTATTACTGTCTAAATCCCTCTCAGGTAAATACGGCCGTTCCGACAATGCGTAGGCTGGGTGCATCACCCTCCTACCAGTGTCTAAATCCCTCTCAGGTAAATACGGCCGTTCCGACCTTTCAACTCGTTTCCTTGCGGGAGCGGGTTGATATGGTCTAAATCCCTCTCAGGTAAATACGGCCGTTCCGACAAATTGGCACCCCCAATCACGGGGAGTGCCCCAGTTCGTCTAAATCCCTCTCAGGTAAATACGGCCGTTCCGACTTTGGCTCATCTTCCTCGCGGGCTCCGGGGGGTGGCGTCTAAATCCCTCTCAGGTAAATACGGCCGTTCCGACCTCTGAAAACCAAGCTTGCGCAGTGGGAAGCAAATCGTCTAAATCCCTCTCAGGTAAATACGGCCGTTCCGACCATCTCACTTTTCCAAAATGTATCCACCGTAACTCCGTCTAAATCCCTCTCAGGTAAATACGGCCGTTCCGACCAGAGAGCATTACGGCTGGATTTAGGTATCTGTTTTGTCTAAATCCCTCTCAGGTAAATACGGCCGTTCCGACCTTTGTTGATGTTATGGCATTGTGTCAAGACATCAGTCTAAATCCCTCTCAGGTAAATACGGCCGTTCCGACTCGAAGGAGGAAACATGTCAAATGCACAAGATGTGTGTCTAAATCCCTCTCAGGTAAATACGGCCGTTCCGACGCGGGACATTCGTCGAAGGAGGTTCGAAAGTTGAATGTCTAAATCCCTCTCAGGTAAATACGGCCGTTCCGACGCGGGGACCGTCGAAGAAAACCAGCGTTACATCGAGTCTAAATCCCTCTCAGGTAAATACGGCCGTTCCGACCAGTGTCTTGAAGGTAATGTTCGTCACCGTTGGTTTGTCTAAATCCCTCTCAGGTAAATACGGCCGTTCCGACATCTGCTATATGGGTTTTTTACATTAGCGGGTTTGGTCTAAATCCCTCTCAGGTAAATACGGCCGTTCCGACGCGGGTTCACCACAGCCTGGAGTCCGTTCTGGCCGCGTCTAAATCCCTCTCAGGTAAATACGGCCGTTCCGACCAACATTACTCAGGTTCTCCAGCTGGTGGCTTCGTGTCTAAATCCCTCTCAGGTAAATACGGCCGTTCCGACAATCGTGTTCGTGTTATTTGCTGAAGCCTGGTGGACAGTCTAAATCCCTCTCAGGTAAATACGGCCGTTCCGACCTTTTGAAAGTCTTTTGCACTACACAGCGAACCAAAAGTCTAAATCCCTCTCAGGTAAATACGGCCGTTCCGACAGGTTGGTACTTCAGCGGCGACATCGCTGCTGTTCGGTCTAAATCCCTCTCAGGTAAATACGGCCGTTCCGACCTTTCTTGAAGACGCCGTAAAGGCACTTGAGGAAGGCGGTCTAAATCCCTCTCAGGTAAATACGGCCGTTCCGACAGCAGTTATCCACAGTGGGAAACCACCATCAATAGTCTAACATATTTTGTCTCTTTGTGGGCAAACCGCACCACTTTCGCATCATATCGCTCTGTAAATACATTTTTTTGTTCCACTGCCTTCCTCTTTCCGAGGGTCTTGCCAACCTATGGCCAAAACAGCCATTTCTTATCTCCCATTAATGTTTGATCCGCCTCTCAGATCTCGTTATATCGCCGCCGATCGTGCTCGATCGCACTCAATCACGGTTTCCGAGGTTCTTGACCCCTTTTTCTCCTTTACCAGATTTTGATTCTCACAATTATCTCTGCTACATTTTCAGCGAAATTCATGCTTTTTTTGACTACGATCATGAACTTCTGGTATGAAAGCCTATGCTAATCGAAATCACAAAACCCAGCAGTTCGCTCACCGAACTCGAATTACCACCTTGCGTTGTCACGCCATTTTCTCTCATGCAGGTAATGGCTTACCTCCATTATTATACCCCAAAACGCCTGCCAGATAGCCGCATGATGGCGGCCAATCATCTGCGCCAATTAGCCCAATTAGTAGACAAGCCCGACAGTCAAATTCGAACAATTCGTCAGCATAAACCACTGGCAACCCATCTGGCTTTGCTCTATGCCGCAAACTATCTCCCCAATTCAGGTAGCCAGCTTATATTATTACCGACTGTGGCCAATTGGCTTCATGCTGATTCACAGGCTCAACTAGAGAAACTCATACACATAATCAAAGCGGCAGAGCCATGGAACCAAACCCTTTCAACGCTTAATCTACAAGATATCATCACCGAAGATTACACGCTCTACGTATACCAATCACTAACACGCCAGCTTCAGGCCATTTCTATTATAAAGGAAACCACCCAACCAGCTTCCTGGCAAAAATCAAAGAGCCCAGAAATCTGGCAGCTCAACATTCCCCCAACCCAGCTCCTTTGGTTACAGTTTGATTTACGGCAGCTGGGTCACTGGAATACAGATTTCCAGCTCACCTGTACCCCCACCAGCATTGCAACGGCCATACAACGAGGCTATGGCCCAGAAACGATTCAATGGCTCCTGGAAACAGCCACTCAACAACCATTGCCAGAAGCCAAAGAAACCCAACTCCATCAATGGCACCGCCGAGCCCACGCTTACCGACTTCGCACGGTGCACCTGCTCACAACCGCCCAAGACGAACAGCTAGCCACCCTGATGCGCCGAAAGCATTTTCGCAGCGCAGTTATCGAACAGATTGCGCCCCGCCACGCCATTGTCTCCCATGACATTGTGCCCCAACTGGAAAAATATCTGGCCAAACAGGACTACTCACTCGCCTACAGCCCCAATCAACCAGAATCAATCAAACCCGAAGAACTGGAAGCAAATTCCGCCTGGCTGGCAGCTCGCATCATGATTGGTCTTGGCCAGATTGTTCCCCTACCCTGTCCGGCCCCTCACAGCTTGTTAGCACAGCTAGAAAATCAGCTCGATTCTGCCCAAAAAACAGAGCTGGAAGCCATAGCTACGACCTTCCTACAAAAAATACGGGAAGCCATTTCCGGTCGCGACGCCTTTCTGCCTGCCAAACAACCACCCTCCCCCACCATCATTCAAACCATCCGCTCCGCCATCATCAAAGAGCAAACAATCAACCTCACCTACCAGGCAATGAGCGAATCAAAGGCTTCCTTGCGGCAGGTTCAACCGCTGCGTCTGGAACAGCGCGGCAATCTCTATTATCTTTACGCCTACTGTTTCCGTGCCGAGATGAATCTAACCTTTCGCCTCGACCGCATTAAAGAGATAGTATAGAGAAAGAGGATTTCTCTCCATAGCACCCTGCCTCAACTTTAGCCTTTAGAATAATCACTTTATCTATACTCGCGGCGAGCACTTTTTAATTGCGTTACCTCTGGTAAAAATGTCAGATTATGCCCTTTGCGAGTATAACTCAAGAGAGGAAAAAGATGGCGCACTTTGGTGAAAAGTTAAGAACATTGCGTGGGAAAACCCGTCATCCCCAAACACAAAAACCCTTAACCCAGCAGGAAATAGCTGATCGATTAAAAGGTAAGATCAACATCGAATACTCCCATGTAACCATCAGCAACTGGGAGCGCGATGTCTCTCAGATTCGTCAAGATGAGCGTGACTTGTTAATCGCCCTTATTGAAATTTTGTACGAGCATCAGGGCATCACTTCGTTAGAGGCGGCTAACGAACTTTTAGAAGCGGGCCACTACAGAGCCCTAAACGTACCAGAAACTAGCCAGATCAACTCCCAGTGGTTAAATGAAACCCAGGAAACACCCACTATCTCACCAGACACACACACCCTCAATTTACCCGCCAAAACCTATCAAGATCTCATTGGGCGAAAAGCTGAACTCCAACAGTTGTTTGACGGGTTTGAGAAAAAAATGCCAGCCGCATTTATTGTCGGTTTAGGGGGGATTGGTAAATCGGCCCTCGCCAGAGAAGCCGTGGAGCAGGCACTTAGGGCCGATTTGTTTGAAACGGTTGTGTGGACAAGCGCCAAAACGGAAAGATTTATCGACGAAGGGATCGAAAAGATCGAAAGGTCCAGCTACAGTTTTGACCAACTTCTTAATGATATTGGCCGACAATGCAACCGATTAGAAATTTTGCCTCTATCCCCCGAAGAAAAGCGGGACGCTGTCAAATATCTGCTTTCACAAACCCATATCCTGATAGTGTTGGACAACCTGGAAACAGTTGAACAGGCCCGCCAGTTGCTAGACGATATCCTCGACATTCGTGGCAAAAGCCAGCTGCTCATTACCAGTCGTCATTTTATAGACCATCCCCTGGTCACTCAGATTCGTTTAGGTGGCTTTTCGCAAGACCAGGGCATCCGTTTTTTACGCGCCGAAAGCAAGCTAAAAGGCATAGATGCAGTAACCCAGGCCGGAGAAAGAACGCTAAAGCGAATTCACGACGCAACAGGTGGTGCCCCATTGGCCATGAAACTGGTCATCGGGCAAATGTATTGGCTGCCCATGGACGATGTTTTGCGCATACTGGCCGACGCCAAATTTGAGGAACAAGATCGCGATTTTTACCGCTTCGTTTTCAAGCACTCTTGGGAATTACTATCCTTGAACGCGCAGAAAGTCCTGGTATCCATGTCGGCCTTTGCCGTAGAGGACGGCGGCACCGGGACATCAATTCTTCAGGTAAGTCGGGTCGATGCGCCAGAATTCACGCCAGCGTTAAAGCTTCTCATCTTTATGTCGCTTGTTGATCCTTCACAAAACTTGCAAGAAAAGAGATACACAATTCATCAACTCACCCACTACTTTGTTTTGTCCGACATTGTCAAAAAATGGGGGTAATTAAGCAAATCACAGAAAGCAATTTGAAAACCGCCAGGCGCTTCTTCTGGGATTTGCTCCAATAAAAAACCAGGTTTGCGCTCGTACTTGTTCAAACTCTTTTTGGTTTTTACATATGAGCAGGAAGCTTGTGGGCAATGGTTATTGATAGTATAGAAGACAAGCTATTTTGGTCCGCGTTTTGGCACGAAGCGACGCAATCGCACACAACCTACTTTCTAGATTGGGCCGAGACCTATGTAGAATCATACGACACGCTGGCGGAAGAGCATGGCAACCTGATTTTGAGCATGGACCGTGCTTTTGAAGAACAACAGTGGGAAATAATGATTGATTTTGCTTCCTTACTTTGCCGTCCTCAGCGAGGTTATTTGGGTCTGCGTGGCTACTGGCTCGAAGTTGAAACCCACTTACCTCGGGCTATTCATGCCGCTGAATCGCTTGGCCTCTGGAATGATTGGGCTGTACTACAACAGAACCTGGCCCTTTTTCAAATGAGGCGCGGTCAAATGGCAGAAGCTCAAATGCGCTGCCGTAAGGCGCTTACCATCATCCAACAGCAAGGTGATCCAACACAGGTTGCCGAAACACGGGGTTTATTGGCAACGATGGCCCGGCACCAAGGGAACCTCGAACAGGCAAAAGCGGAGCTTTTTACCATCTTGGAAATTTTTCAGCAGCTAAACGACGAAAAGAATATCGCTATCACCCTTAACCAACTCGGCCAGCTGGCGGAGGCCACGCGCGATTGGGAACAAGCCCTCACGTATCATCAAGCGGAATTGCAGTTGGAAGAGAACCTTGGTAACCATTATGGCGCTGCTTTAGCCCGGTGGGGGATCGGGAATATCTATTATCGTTTAGGCGATTTAGTCAAAGCAGACAATCATTATCAACAGGCTCATGAAAGCTTATCGGCAATAGGGGATCAACAAAACTTGCTCCGCTTACTGGCGCAGCGGGCAAATTTAACCGGTCGAATTGGAAAGGTGTCTAACGCGATTTCTTTATTTCAAGAATTGGTTGAGGCCGCAGAAAAGTTGGGCGATCAATTATCCGCTTACGACGCTATGTTTAACTTAGCCCGACTCTATCGTCAGGTGGGACAGCTATCTGATGCAGTCAACGTTCTTCAACGAGCTATCCATATTGGTGAAACAGCGCAGCTTAAAGATGTTGAGAAGGATAAACAGGCGTTGCAGGTTCTTCGACGAGAGTTAGAGGAAGCTTCTGGTGGAAAAAGTCCAAATTAACTGGCAAAGCTATTTTACCGAGGCGCAAGCGTCCCACTTTCAATATTTTCTCGATTGGGCTGAAACGTGTAGCGAAGCAGAGACACACCATTATCAACGGCTTGACGCTGATCGCCATAACCTTTTTCTGGCCATGGAAACAGCGTCTGAGGGCAATGCTTGGGAATGCATACAGCGGTTTACCTGGGCTGTTGGACGTCCATACGGCGGCTATTTAGCACCTATGGTTATTGGAAGGAATTAAACGACCTCATGGAAACGGCTGTTTCAGCCAGCGAGCAACTGCAAGAACCGATTATCGCGGCCGGTTTCCTCGTTGATTTAGCGACTATATTGTACTGGCGAGGACAATTGACTCGTGCCGAGCAGCTGTACATATCTGCATTAGAGGCAATAAGATCGGTTCCATCTGAACAAACAATCGACCTGGCAATCTCCCGAATTTGTCATCACCTTGGCATCATCTCCCGCACACGCGCTCAGTTTTCTCAGGCAAACTTCTACCTGGAAAAAGCTTTAGCCCTGGCACAGCGATGGGAAGATACGGGTGGGATAGCCAACAACCTGTTGGAGCTGGGTAACTTGGCCAATGATCAGGGGAATGTGTCAGAAGCACTGGCATACTATAACCAAAGCCTGGCCATGAACCTGTCGATCCCTCATCCCATCAATGTTGCCATCAATAAGCGAAACATCGGCAACGTCTTGTATGAAACAGACTACCCGGATCAGGCAGAAAAACATTGGCAAGAAGCCTTGAAGGTTTTCACCGAGCACAATGACAAAAGAAATGTGGCTGGGATTCTTCACACGCTGGCCCAGCTTGCCCTAGATCGAAACGACCTTATTACAGCCCGCCATCTTTGCACCCAAAGTATCGACATGAAGCAACAAATCGGCTTCCAATCCACACTGCCGGTCACCATTAGCTTATTGGCGATGATCACTTACGCCGAAGGTGATTTAGGAATAGCCGAAAGTCTCTTTCAGCAGGCAATCAGCATGAGTGAAACAATGGGTGATCTCAAACAAACCAACCGGCAAAGATTCAACCTGGCCATTCTTTACGAACTAACCGAACAATTTGCTCAGGCAGAACAGCTCCTGAATCAGGTAGTTGCCTTGGATCAACTGCATAACCTACCAGACGCTGCCGCAAATCAAGCAGCTCTCCACCGCGTCCATCAAAAACAATCTCTATAATTCATTTGTTCCTCTACCTGTGCCCCAAATAGCTTTTACAAAAGCTGCCGTTCAGACTTGTTATGTAAAATCAGGAAGGCCCTTTAAATAAACCAAAGCCATTTCGCCCGCTCTTACTTGAGCAAACCACTGGAAAATCGGTCTTGGGTTTTAACGAACTTTTTGTGGTTTTCTTGAATATCCCTAAGAGCCAAATAAAAGCCAACACCAGCTTAAAAATTTTAGAAATCTTGAAATCGACTTTCAGAAAATGAAAGAGTATTTAAGCGCTTCTGTAAATACAAGAAGTTTGGTCTCCTCTATTCTGGTCACATAACGCAAGAACTGAGTGGCCACTCCTTCAAGCGTCCTTACCAATTTCATAAGACAAATGAAGGAGACTTAAACATGAAAACATTTCTTCGATTTTTACAGTTGCTGGTGGATGGCTGTAAGGCTGGCTGTATACTCATTGCGGTTATCGTCGTAGTCAGCTTTGCCCACCCTGACAAGACGATTGCCACCGGCGGATGTACAGTGCCGGATGGCATTTGCAACACCTCGACTAATCTGTAGTTCTTTCCTATGAGAAGGCTAACCAGCCATTCTGGTTAGCCTTCTTTTTCTTCCTCTAGTTTTCTTAAAGCAGTTTCCAATTCCTCTTTGAGATGGACCATTCGTTCATCAGTATCATATTTTTCTAGCAACGTGACTGCTTCCTTAAAAACGAGATCACCTTCTTTAGACCGGGCTTGGGCAATTAATACATCACCGAGTCGCCCCAATGAATTAGCCATCTCTAAGGGTTCCGCTAGCTGCTGCCAATGTTGAATACTTTGCCGAAGCATTTGCTCTGCTTCCGCATATCCCCCTCTCATATAGGCAGCGTTCCCCATATTATTCAGGGCAGAGGCCAGATAATAAATATGCCCCGATTCTTTCAGGTAGTCCAAATCAATTTGCCTGAAAACTGCTTCTGCCCGTTGAAACTGTTTTTGCTGAAAGTGAATGGACCCTTCAGCCAGATAAATGAGGGTACGGTCTAGTTGACTCGCGGTTTTTGTTAAAACGAGGTTGGCTTCGGAGAGACATTTTTCTGCGCTATCTATGTCACCTTGTGCTTGTAAAACCAATGCCAGGTTATGCAATGTTCGAGCCAATTCCGGCCATAGATTTATGTTTCGCCATACGGTGGCAGCTTCCTCTAAATAACGGCCAGACTGCTCCAAAAAATCTTGTCTGCGCAATGCTATACCCAGCAAGTTAAGGGTTGCAGCTCGTTCTCTCCCCACTAAACCCAAGTTGTCATATTGTTCTAAAGCTGTGGTGCCATGCCTTATTGCTTTGTCGTACTGCCTATTTAGCAAGAAATCGTTGCCGAGGCTTAAATTCGCCTGGGCGATTTCTACGCTTTCCTCGACTTGCTGTGCGAGTTTGAGCATGTGCTGATGGATTTCTATTGCTTCCGACAGCTGGTAATTTAAGCGATGTAAAGTACCCAGCCTATTCAGCAAACGGCATTGCTCAGAAGGCTGATCTGAAAATTTTTCAGATAAATCTTTTAATAAGGGCAACCATTTAGCGGCATATCCTCTCTGCTCAATATAGCGGAAGAGATAAGCAAATATCTCTTGCCATGCCGTGCGCATTAGCAATGTAATATCAGCATCCGTCACCTGCTGGCTCTTTTGCAAAACCAAGGCTAAGTTATTCTGTTCCTGATCAAACAAATGCCATTCTTTTTCAGAAAGCTGGGCAAAATATTGCTGCCAATAAACAAGCGCATTCTCAATTAAGGCCGTAAAAGGAAAACCACCGACTTCCGCAGTGCTTGGACGACTGAAAATATACTGGGCGGTCAAGCGATGTGTACCGTAACGCCGCTGGTATAAATTACCCTGTGGTTCGACCAAACAACATTCCATTAACCGGGTTAAACTTGGCCTGAGCTTTTTCTGGGGAAGGTTACTGACCGCCTGTAAGTAGGCTAAAGTCGCACCTGATTGCGATACGAGTGACATAACACGTATCAGCTGTTCTTCCGCCGGTAGAAGCACACGCCATAGATCGTCGTAGACAGATTGGTAGACGTTTGCAATTCGCCCTGTCTGTGCCGTTTGCCATCCCTCTAATATCTCTGGCAGTGAATACATACGTGCCAGACGGGGGATAAGGCGCAGAGCCAGTGGATGGCCGCCCACAACGCTATACAGATCTCTGATATCTTTTTCTTCTGCCCCTTGAAATGTGGGGGTGTGGGTTATTTCTGCCTGGTGATGAAGCAATGCTCTGGCATCATCAAACGAAAGTTCGGGAATAGCAATTGTTGTCGCCTCAATCTCAAAAGGCGGTTGCTGATAAGCGGTTAATAAATACTTCCCCGTACCGATGATACCTAGCAGGCGATCTAGCAAGGGCAACATCTCGGCAAAATGGCCCAGATCATCAATGACAATCAAATGAGGTTGAGCCTGCAATTTGTAACGCAGACGCATCAACTGCTGGGAGAGATGCGATTTATGATCATCTTCTGTTAGCAGCCGCTGGCACAGCTTATTAATTACAATGTGGGCATCCGTCTCCGGCAACACCTCGCTGTTGTCCACGTCAGCTGATATCCAAACGACCTGGGCAAACAAGTTGTGCCGAATAGCATGACGAGCAACGGCGTCGGCAACGGCCGTTTTCCCCACACCACTGATTCCCGTCAACACAATCATGCGCGAATGGGACGATATTAATTGTTCAACAACATCCTGGATCAAGTCGTCAACGCCAAAGAGGCGGGAATATGAGGGTGTTGGTAATAACGCTTCCTGTTCAACTGCTGAAGGCACATCGGCAGCAGACAGTATTGGCTGGAATTGTTTCCAGACGGGGTTTACGTCTCTTAACTCGCCGTCATCAAGTGGGCGGTAATTACCGGCCAGGAGAAGTAGATTTGCTGCCTCTGGCGTCTTAATTCCCCCACCCTCATGCAGTACCTTAATCAAACCAACCAAAACATGCCGGTCATCCCGGCGAATTTTGTTCAGGCCACGTTCCCAGTTGCTGACCGTGCTGCCGGTATAAGTTTCAACACCGGACTCAATACTCAGGCGCTCCGCCAACCGTTCCTGTGTGAGGGGGCGATTTCTCTCCCGATCATGGCACTTTGCCCGACAACTTTTTAAAAGCTCACCGAATTCATTCATATTACCCCAGGCTGACCACCCTTTTGAAGTAACAACTCAAGAAAATCTTGAATAAATTCAAGGATTGTCCTCTGTAACCAGATCCCCATGCTCTGTAAGCTAATTATAACAGATGAGGCTAACTATTTTCCGATGCAAGGAGGACGTGTATGCAACAAAATCATTCTCAGGCAAAAATGGCTGCTTATTCTTCTGGCCTCAAGGGCTGTCGGCGCTTACGTTTAGGCTGTTTATTCATTATTTTCATCTTCTTCCTGGCTATTTGTGGCCTGTTGGCTTTGCTAATTTACCCACGTACCGCCCAGGCCGCCGACGAAGAACGGCCGTTGACCGTCTGGCTCCTGATTGACAACTCCAACTCCATGTTTGATAAAGAAGGGGTTGGTTCAGACCCCGATCTGCTCCGCCTGGACGCGGCCCGGCTTTTTCTCAGCTACCTGGGGGTAGATAACGGCACAGCCCCGCATCAAGCAGGTGTCATCTTTTTTGGCAGCGACGCCGTGACGGCCGTTCCCCTCACCCCGCTGACAGACGAAACTCAGCGGGCAACCCTGTTTGCTCAAATTGCCGCACCGGCGCGGCAGGGCTGGACAGATCATCTACTGGCTCTGGACCTGGCCCAAAGCCAGCTCAATGCGCTGCCCACCGATCAGCGCAGCGCCGTTATTCTGCTGACCGATGGCAAACCGGAATGGAGCAGTACACCTACGGACGCAGAGTTGGCCGCCTATCAGTCCGCCTTGAAAACGCGCAGCGAAGTGCTTGCCGCTACCCAAACACCCCTGTTTATTATCCTCCTGGCTAACGGGGCAACCGACAGTGATCCCAGCATTGCGGCGGTATGGCAGCCACTGTGGCAGACCATGAGCGCGGCTACGCCTTCAGGCGCTTATTTTGTGGCTCGTGAGGCTGCCGACCTGCCCGGCATCTATCATGACATTGCTGCCTTGCTGGCGGGCAACACCACAGAAGGGATCGTATTTGAAACGGCCGTACCCGTTTCTGGCACCAGCACCATCCTTACCATTCCGGCCAATCTGGCCCAGCTCACCCTGGTTATTAGTAAAGAAAACCCGGCACAGACCGTTTCTGTCAGCACTGTCGATGGCCAACCCATTGAGGTCGCTGTTGGCACAGTTCGCCACGCGGGGGGTAAAGGCGTCACGCGGGAAGAGGTTTGGGTCATTGAGGAACCGGTGGCGGGTGAATGGACCGTTCACATTGAGGGCGCGGGCGAAGTCACCATCTGGCAAGACAGCAAAGCCATCCCTTTGACCATCGCCACGCTGTTGGCCACTACCGCAGCCACTGCCTCCCCCAGTGCTGCACCCGTGATTGTGGCTACTGTCGGTACCACGCCCTTGCCCGGTACGGCAACCCTGGCTCCACGCCCAACGCAAACTCCATTGCCAACCGTCCTGGTGACACCAGCCGGAGGGGCTCCAACCGATGACGCACCATCTTTTCGCTGGCTCTGGATAGTCGGGGTTGGTGGCCTGCTGCTGGTATCAGTGACCAGCATGCTGCTCATTCATCAGGCGGGTCAGCCGCCACGGCTGACTGGGACGCTGCGGCTTTTGCATGGTGCCCAAACTCAGCAGGGACATACCGTGGTGGAACTAGAGGATTTAAACAAATCAAGCGTGCACCTGGGTTGTTCTCCAGCAGACATATTGCTACCCGGTGCGCAGGCCCAAGTCTTGCTCATTGCCGGAAAACCCATGGGAGAGACTGAAGAGGTACGGGTTCGTCCCGGCATCGGCACCCTGTTTCTAGACGGTGTTGTGCTCCAGCAGGAAAGACGCCTGGAAGATACAGCCATTCTGGATTTAGGCGGTATCCAGGTTCGTTACGAAAATTTGCGCCTGCGCCGGGCGCAGCGTGAACAGTCCCAACTTTTGGCGCAATCGCCGTATTCATCATAAGTTGGCCTAGGCCAAATTGGAGAGACTCATGACAGACAAAATGGAAAACCATCAAGCAGACACCCCCATCGCTGGCCTGACCGGCGGGCAGTTTGAAATGACCAGCAGCACAACGGCCGTCCGGCAGCAGCAGCTGTTGCAAATGCGCCCAACCTTAATTGTAGGGATCGGCGGCAGCGGGCAGCTCATTCTGGCCAATCTGAAATCCTTGCTGCAAGCCAGCTTTGATGATAGCTGGCGGCGGCGCGTTCGCCTGCTGGCATTTGATACCACCGAAGAGACGTTTCAAATGCAGGGCGAAA
Source organism: Ardenticatenaceae bacterium (assembly GCA_020634435.1). Taxonomy (GTDB): domain Bacteria; phylum Chloroflexota; class Anaerolineae; order Promineifilales; family Promineifilaceae; genus Leptofilum. The sequence continues at coordinate 129,376 of JACKBS010000012.1, forward strand.
ATGGCCTGGTCACGCTTGAAGCCGATGCCGAATTTTTTGACATTGGTAATGTGCCGGTTAACAGCATTGTGCGCAATATTGACAGCCAGGCCGCCATTAAAGAACGGCTGGGGCCAGTTTTGGCCAAACTGCCGGTGGGTGTGTTGCGCAGCGGTTCCAAGCAGCTGCGCCCCTTTGGCCTGATGGCCATGCTTTGGAACCACCCTACTGTTGTCGGCCAGCTGCGTCAGGCATTGTGGATGCTGGCAGGTCGCAACCAGACGTTGGAACAGGTCACGCAGCAGCAAGGCATCAACGTGTTTATTTGCTGCAGCCTGGTAGGCGGTACGGGCTCTGGGGGCTTTTTAGACATGGCCTACTTAATTCGTGACACCTTTAAAGACCTGGGGTCCCAGGCTGAATTTTGCCACATTACCGGAATAGGGTTCCTACCCCAGGCGTTTTATGGCATTCGCGGGCCAAATCTGCTGCCCAATGCCGCTGCTAGCTTAGAAGAGCTGAACCATCTCATGATAAAAGGCAGTTTCCAGGCGCGCTACCCGGACGGCCGTGTCCTGCAAACGCGTGAATCCCCCTTTGACATCTTTCATGTCTTGGACGGTGTGGACCAGAGCGGCCGTACCTGGACCGATATCCAGGCGGTGGCCGCGATGGCCGCTCAGGGTATCTTTTTGCAAATGGGGACACAGCTCGGACGTAAGGGAGAAAACGCCTTTGACAATCTGGACGAAATCTTGACCGGGCGCACGATGGGCGGCGAAGGAACTTTCCTGGCCAGTTTTGGCAAAGGGGAACTGCGTTTTGATGCCCCCCGCGTGGCCCATCTGTTCACAGATTGGCTGTTGCAAAGGCTCATTCAATCCCACTGGCTGCAAGCAGCTGCGTTGGAGACGGTCCGGCAGCACATGGCCATGTTGGAAACAGTTAAAGCCGACAACCTTCGCCTGACTCTCCAGGTAGACCCCGAGACGGCGGCACCGCTTTACCTGGATTTAAGCCAGCCTGGTTGGCTACAGCGGAAAGCCGCTGGCGAAGTGGCGGCCGAGGCCATGCGTTATTTGAAAGAATATGAACAGGCGCGGCTCATCGAAACGTTCCTGCCGCAAATCGGTAAAAATGGGCAGCGACTGTCGGCTCAATTGGGTCAGCAGTGGCAGCAGTGGTTTGATAACATGCTGTTTCAGCCAGGGGAATCTTTGCGCACCACCGAAGCCGCCGTTTCCCAGCTTCACCAAGAGCTGGTGGCTCTGGTAAAGGGGGGACAGCTACAACTGGCAGAAATAGAAAAGCGGCAGTCACGGCTCAGCACTACCCTGGCTCAGGCAGAAAACGGCCTGACCAAGGCTGCCAGCAGCTTTCCGCTGGGGCGGAACGGCCGTATCCGGGAGGCGTTAAGCTATCTGTTCCGTACGGCCCAGGAGTTATATGAAACAGAAATCGGGTTGCAAACCCTGCGGACCCAACTCGCCATCTGGCAAGACCGACAGCAGTGGCTGCGCCAGCAGCGCGACCGGCTACAAACGTTCATCGAAAGGCTGGAAAACAGCGCGCTGCAACTGGAAGCCGACAGCCGCCAGCGGCTGCAGCTATTGGCGCAGGGCGGCGTTGGGACATTGAGCCTGGCCGATGGCCCCTATATGCAAAAATTGTATCGGCAGTGGCAGCCAGAACAGGTTGCGCTTAAAGAGCTTGTCGAAAATCCGGCGCATTTGTTGAATTTGCAGGGGGCTGCCCTGGTGGCGGCGTTACGTACCGCCGTGGGGCCATTGTTTAAGTTCGTCCGCGAGCTGACGGTTGAAGATGTCATCCAGGATCGGCGGGAAGAGCTGTCGCCCCGCGCCCGACGGCAGCAGTTGTTCCAGCTGGCGACGCCCTCCTGGAATCTGGACCGGGCCCGCCTACCAGAAGGTGGGGCTAACCTGGTGCAGCTGGAAGTGTTAGGTGTGCCCAACGCCAGCCGGTCGCTTTTTGAAGGGGAAAGCATGCTGGTTTCTACCCATGATCCTTACCGACTCACCGCGCTGGTTGTTGCTGCTGGAGCACCGCCGTCGGCGCTGCAGCAGTACGACCAATATAAAGACGCGCAGGAACAGTTGGGCGGCCGTCGTCCCCTGCACGTCCTGCCCGATTTCCTGGTGACGGCCGATCAGGGGCGTCTGTTCTTTGCCCTAGGTTCCATCTTCGGGATTATCTACAGCCAGGGCACGTTCTTTTATTACCAACCGGCCGATCCGCTGGAGAGTGCCGTCAAGCTGGCCAACGGATTGGGCAACGCGATTCACGTGTTTAGTGAACAGGAAACGCTGGTGAATGAGGTCAGCGAGCGGGTTGAAGGACAGATTGCCCGGCTGGGACTGCGCGAAGCCATTGCGATTCTGACCGATTATTACGCAATTAGCCCCAATGGGAATACGGCCCTGGATGAACAACTGCGTGAGTTGAAGCGGCTGGTCCGCAACTATGTGGACAGCTTGCGGCGCATTGATGCCTTTACTGCAGGCATTCATGAAAACGGGAGGGGATAAACCATGAAAAACAACCCGTATTTGGGGCGCGTTCAACGTACTCTAATCGTTACCATCGGCACACTGGCCACACAATCTGGGACCTTGTTTGAGGGGATGATGCAACAGCGGCAAGGGCCGACTTTGGCAACGGCCGTTGTGCCCTTTTTCAGCGATGACCTCGACGACCTGAGCCGCGTTCTCACCGCAGCCCTCACGCGCATCTCGCCACCAGACCTGGCCGCCAGATTGATCCAAACGGGCTGGCAGCTAGAGGAGACAAGCAGCGTGCGGTTAATCTTCTTGATTGCCACAGAACCGGAAACAGGGAACACAATCTCTGAACACATCCAGATGGTCGCTGGCCAGGTATATCAGCATCTGGGCATCGATCCCTTTATTCTCCCACTTTGGTTAATAGGGGAAACCGAGGACGCTCGGTTTGTCAGCCATCTGGAAGGGAGTATCCCACTGCCGTTGGGCAATCTTGTCCTAAGCCTGTGCAACCACGATGGCCTGCGGCTGCCTGATGAAGATAGCCTGCAAGCGGTGGTCGGTGAGCTTCTGTGGTGCTTAATCACAACACCCTTGTTATCGCTTCTGGAGCAGCGCCAGGAACACATGTCGAGATTGGACGATGCACCGCTGCTAACAGCGGGTATTCATGTATGGACCTGGAATCCATCTCAGGCGTCAGCCCGATTTGAGCAACGCTGGCTGCAAGACGTTCTGCAGCAGTGGCTGGCAAACGAAGTAGATGAAGGCAAATTGGTTAACGCCTTTGCCTGGCTACAGGAGCAGCAGCTCACGCCTAAACAATTTGCCACATATGCGCTGCGGGAGCGAGAAGCGGCATTACCCCAGCTGCCTCACGCGGCCTGGCGTATGCCCTGGCCCTGGCATATTCCCACTTTGGTCGAAACAACCCGCTTTGAAAATAGTATTGATGAGGAGGCAACCCGGGCCTATGCCAAGCAGGCGCAGCTGCGTCTGTTTGACCCCCTCCATAAAGGGCGCGAAGCGCTCTATGAGGCAGCTCGCCGTCAGCTAAATGCCCAGCCTGAGGCTGGCGTCGCCCAAACGGTAGCCTGGGTTGCCGCCATTATCACCGCCCTTGAGCAGCAGCTAACCACTGTCGTGGATAATCAAGATGCTCTCAATGAAACGGCCAGCGCTTTAGCCGTGACGCGGGGTGAGTTGGAAGCGGCGTTGCGCACGTATCTTGAAGATTACCCGCGAACGCCTGGACAATGGTGGCCCCAGGCATTTCGCCCTTGGCGCTGGCCCCGGCTGCTGCTGCGCTATTGGCAGCTGCAACAAAGAGGTCAGCAGCTTTGCCAACTTCTGGAGAAGCAGGCCAGCTTGCGGCGGCAGGTTATCCAGCAGCATACGGCGTATCAGGCAGTGATTGAACTGATACAGATAGCCCGCCATTTGGGCGACCAGGTGGCAGAAATTGGTGAGATGCTGCAATTTCTGCTTCGGTCACAAATGGAGCTGTCCGCACCTGAAGAAGGCGAGTCGGATTCTTCGTTCCTGGTCTCCACGTTATCGGTTCCCGAGTCAATCTATACCCAACTTATTCTCGACCCTCGTGAGTCAGCCGTCGCGGCTGCGACAGCCATTGGTGGGTTGGGCGGCCAGATTCGCCAGCTAGACGATGCAATATTAGAACCACTGCGCGCTTTCGGCCGTTCACAACTGGCAGGTTTGGCTCAGCTCAGCGCCGCTGAACTTCTTCAGATTCAGACTGAAGACACCAGTCCTGATAATGCGTCGCTCAAGCGCGGCTGGGTGGCCGCTGCGCCACTATGGCGGGTAGATGCCGCCAGTTTGGATGAGGCGCAGCGCCTGAGCCAGCAGACATTTACCGTTTTATGTGGTGCGGGGGTGCTCCAACTGACGAACCAACTGCCCGACGCGGCCGAAACAGTTTTTCCCTTACCCACAGGATGGACACAACACCTTTGGTTGATACGACTGCACATCGGTCAGGCACAAAAAAATCTGGAGGCCGTTGAAATGATGGAGACAGTGCAACCTTATGAACAATTATGAGCCGAACGATTTTGAGGATTTTGAGCCGCTACCGGGTAGCGCCAACCCAGGTCGCGGGGGCGGTTTTGATTGGGAGCAGGCCGGCGGCAGCAGCTGGTTTGAGACACTGCGCCAGCTGTGGCATTGGAACGATCTGGCGGCCGAAATTGGCCAGGAAAGCCAGGCCAGGGTCGCCATTGTGGGCCTGATAGGTGCAGGTAAAAGCCTTCTATTTAACCGACTGCGTGGCTGGACGATATCGGGCGAGTCGCCAGGTTATCTGTCGGATGCTTATGAGTTTCATGAAGGTGTTCAGGTCGAGTTATTAGGCGTATTTGTTCTGGCCGATTTACCCGAGCAGCCGCCCGCCATCTGGGTCAGCCAGGAGCTACTGCCCACGTTGGGTGATCCGGCTCTGGTGGTATATCTACTTGATGGCGAGAAAGGAGTTTCGGCGGCAGATTATCGGTGGGTAGCGGCTCTACGAGCGGCCGGACGGCCCGTGTTAGCCGTGCTCAACAAATGTGATTTGCTGGCTAACCCCACAGATGCGGTAATGGAAGCCGCCGCCAAATTAGGGATGCCCGTGGTTCCCATTTCTGCCCACACCGGCTGGCAGGTAAATGACGGGCTGCTGCCCGCTATGCTGGACCGCGTACCCCGTTTAGCTGTTCCTCTGGGGCGAGAGCTTTCCGCTTTGCGGCAGCAAGCGGCTCGACGAGTGATCCGCCAGGCTGCGCTGCTGTCTGGCGTAGCGGGGGTGCAACCCGTGCCGCTGCTGGACTTACCTTTTCAGGTGATGATCCAGGTAGGCGTGGTGATGCGTGTCGGGGCCGCCTACGGCTACGTTCCAACCGGCAGCATGTCGCGCGAAGTCGTTGGCACAGTGATTAGCACATTGGGGGTGCGGTATGGGGCTCTGGCCTTGGTAAAAATGATTCCCTTTGTTGGCTGGGCGGTAGCCGGTCTGCTCAGCGGTGGTATGACCGTGGTCTTCGGTGAGGCGGCCATTCGCTACTACGAATCTGGAGCCACAATGACCCTGGCCGAACAGGTTGATCTGTCACGCTCCTGGTGGCCACGTCGTCGTTTACCAGAAGGCATAAAACCAGCCAAACCACCCGTCTGGCAGCGGTTAAGTCGGGGGCGCGCAAAACCACTTGCGGCAGTTGAAGAAATTATTGAGGTAATAGAGATTGATGAAGCCGAAACTACCCAACAAGAAGAATAAATCGACCGCGCGTTTTCCGGCGATTATTTCCGAGCTACATTCCCCTTATGGCCCCTGGCAGTCGGCCTATTCGGTGGATGCGTTGCGCCGGGCGTGGCAGCCCGTTCGGGCTAACAAAGGCGGTAGCGGATCGGATGGGCAGACGATTAGCCAGTTTGAGGCGGAGCTGGAAAGCAATTTGGAACGACTGCATCAGGAATTGGTCAACGGGCGTTACCAGCCCCAGCCCGTGAAACAGATTCTGGTGCCTAAAGCCAGTACCAACTGGCGACCGCTCACGCTCTGGACCATCCGGGACAGGGTGGCGCAGCGGGCGACGTACAACTATCTGGAACCCGTATTTGATCGCCAGTTTTTGCCATGTAGCTTTGGCTTTCGTGCCGGTCGCTCGACCCAGGATGCCGCCGAGGCGATTTTTGAAACCCACAAGCGGGGTGCCCATTGGGTGCTGGATGCCGATATTGAAGATTGTTTTGGGCGAATGCGCAACGGCATTGTCCTGAAACAGCTCAGTTACTGGCGGGTGCCCAGTCCAGTGCGGGAACTGGTGCAACGCTGGCTCAAGACAAAAATTGGCAATGCCTGGCGCGCCGATCAGGTTGAGGCTGGGACTTCACAGGGCAGCGCTCTCTCGCCGCTGCTGTGTAACCTTTATCTGCACTCTTTTGATAAAGCGATGCAGCAGCGGGGCATCACCCTGGTCCGTTATGCCGATGATTTTGTCATTTTGGGTCAGCATAAAGCCGCCGTGCGCTGGGCCCAAACGTGGGCGGCGGCAAACCTTCGTCGGGTGGGGTTGAATATGCACCCGCAAAAGACGCGCATTACCAATTTCAGCGAAGGCTTTCAATTTGTCGGCTGGTTTTTTGTCGGGGATGAAATGTACCAGCTGCGGTAACTATTCATAAAACGGAGATGTCGCCCGCCGGACGGGAATGGCTCTGAAATTATGCCTCGATATCTTCCCGAACCTTGAGAGATGGAGGTTGAACAATGACATCAGTCTATGTCAAAGAACAGGGTGCCATGGTGCGCAAGCGCGGTGAGCGCCTGGTTGTCAGCAAACAGGGAGAAACGATTGAAGAATTTCCCATGAATCAGGTTTCCCAGGTTGTCCTCATGGGCAATGTTCAGATAACCACCCAAACAATGGTAGCCCTGGTACAGCGCCAGGTAGACGTGGCTTTTCTCTCCAGTTACGGCAAATTTCGGTTGCGCCTGGAAGCAGACACCTCCGGCCATGTCGATTTACGTCAACAGCAGCTGCGGCAGAAGGATACCGGGGCCATTGCTTTACCGGTGGCCAGGTCCATTGTAGATGCCAAAATTAATAACCAGCGGGTAGTCCTGCAGCGGCAGGCGCGTCGCCTGGCTGAAGGTGGTCGTTCTGGCGGGGCCGTATTTCCCCGCGACCAAGGGCTGTTTGACCGCTCGTTACAAGGGATGCTGCAAATGCAGCGCCAGGCCCAGCAGGCGGATAGTCTGGACTCACTGCGTGGCTATGAGGGAAAAGCAGCAGCCTTCTATTTTGAAGCGATTCGTAGCTTGCTGGATCGTGCCTGGGGTTTTGCCAAGCGGGATTATTATCCCGCGCCAGATCCTTTTAATGCCCTTTTGAGCTTTGTCTACAGCTTGCTGCTCAAGGATGTGCGGGCAGCGGTGCAGCTGGTGGGGTTGGATGTATACATTGGATTTTTCCATGTGCCTGACCCCGGACGACCGTCTCTCGCCCTGGATTTGATGGAGGAGTGGCGTCCCCTGGTAGCCGATGCCTTATGCCTTGAGCTGATTAACCGGGGCAGCCTTCTCCCCGACCGTTTTGTGCAAACCAACAATCCACGCCGTCCGGTAGAGCTAGGTGAGGAAGGAGTCAGTCGGGTGCTGGAAGCATATGGCAGCCGCCTGGGCAGTCGAATTTACCATGCGCTGGCCGGTCCTGGCGGGGAAACAACCTTGCAACAAGCCATTGTTCTGCAGGCCCGGCTGATGGCCCGCGTGGTTAAAGGGCAAGCCCCCACCTATGAAGGGATACGGGCTAAATAGGAGAGAATCATGGATTGGCAACACAACGGGGCTAATAGAAGCCCGATGAATCGTTCCCTTAATGGCTGGATTGCAGTAGGCGTAGCTGGCTATATTCAGCAAAGCCGGATCGTTGGCGTGAGTTCTGTAAATACAGCACCTATGCGGCGACTGCTTCAGGCAACCCCTGCCGCGTCCATCATTGTACTCACTGGGGGACAGCGGCGGCAAACGGTAGCATTACTGGACAGCGGCCATGTCGTTATCACCGCCATGAAGCTCGCTGACTGGCACGCGGCCCTGATGTTGGAGTGAGTTGGTATGAGGCACCAGAAAAGTTGAACGCATAGCTGACGTCTCAGAATAGGGTCGGAAGGAGAAGTATCATGGCTGGTTTTGCCTTGGACAAGTGGCGGTTAACCGGTGGACGCGGTCTGGCCGTAGCCGCTATTTTAACGGCCGCGCTCATTGGGTTTGAGGTCTTTAATTTTGATACCACCCGTTTTGCGCTCATGGATTTAATGGGTGGCCATCGTTTTATCGGTTTAGAGTGGGCTGCCATCCTGGCTTTTGCTTTTTGCAGTATCGATTTTGCCGGACTGGTGCGTATGTTTACCCCCGAACAGAGCTTACAGAAGGAGCCTAAAGAAGTCTGGCTGTTGATGGGTGCCTGGTTGTTGGGTGCCAGCATGAATGCCGTGATGACCTGGTACGCGGTTTCCCTCACGATTGCGCCCCGAAATGTGGGGGCTACGGTTGTTTCGCATGGAGACATGCTCTTTTATGCGCCTATTTTTGTCGCACTGCTAGTCTGGCTGACGCGCATTTTATTAATTGGCTCCAGTTCGGTAGCGGCCGACCGCCTGCTGCATGGTACACCAACCAACCGCCCTGCCCGACAGCCTACCCGGGCACGGCGAACACGGGTATCGGCCAATGGCGATGAAAGTTTTCAGGAAGATTTTTGGAATGTCTAGTTCTGCGCAAAAATAATTGTTGCAGTCGGTTAAGTGAGATAGTTATGATTTCAATTCATGTTGATGGCGCCGTTTCTGGAACGCAGTTTGCTGGTGCGGCAGCGGTAGCCCGCTCCGCAGATGGTTTTTTTCTGGGTTGGCTAAGCCGACAGTTTCCGGCGATGACCAATAATGAGGCCGAGTATCAGGCGGCGCTGCTGGGGTTGCTCCTGGCCCGTCAGCTGGGAACCTCTGTTGTCGAAATAGTGTCAGATTCCGAAGTCGTCGTGCGGCAAATGCAAGGACAGAGCCGAGTGTTAAGTCAGCGCTTGCGCCAGCTTCATCAGGAAACCTGCGCTTCTTCAGCACAATTTCGCAAAGTGACCTTTCGCCATGTACCCCGCGAAGAAAATCATCTGGCCGATGCGTTGGCCACAGAGGCGCTGTTAGGACGAACGGTAGCCATGCGCCCGAAAGCCACGGCGGTTAGCGCAAGTAAACGTTCCTGGTGGAGTTAGTTTTGGGAAATTAAGAGCTGTCCGCAGATATTTGCAATAGACACATCTGTGGAGCAGGAGCAAACCTATGCGGGTTGTGGTGAGTTATGATATCAGTGATGACAAGCGGCGGCGCAAGGTTGCCGAGATTATGGAAGGGTATGGCTATCGGGTACAGTACAGCGTGTTCGAGTGCGATCTAAGCAAGAAGCAGTTGGCGGAAATGAAACAGGCGCTGCGACCGTATGTTAAGTCCCTCGAAATGGACAGCGTTCGCTTTTATCCACTGCCGGCTGACGCTGTAAAGCTAATTCAGGTGATGGGTAATGATCAGGCGCGCTCCTTAGGCATTATTGCAGTTGTTTAGCTTAGGCAGGATGGGCTTGATACTGATCCCCGTTTCATCTTGTTTGGATGGTCAGGCGGGCACACTCTTCCTGATTGTGATTGATATGTGCCCGCGTCTGCTTTCATTTTGCATCTATAATGGTTGCGAAAGTAACATATATTGTGATTCAACGATCCTTTTTGGGGTAATTTTTTTTGAGATAATTCGATCCAGCATCTCTAAGCCAGGGTTGCTTATGATATAATAGGGTAATCAGGTAACTAGCTTCATGTACGTTTACAACGAGTCGTTTAACGATTGAGCCATTTCAAGAGAGTTTCTACCATCAATGGCAGGAGAGAATGCGTAATATTGCGGAGAAATTGGTAGTGAGACCCTCGGAAAACGCGATTGAGCGTGATTGAGCGCGATCGGTAGCGATCTGGGGCGATCAGGGTGGTGGATCAAACATTAATGGGAGATAAGAAATGGCCGTTTTGGCCATAGGTTGGCAAGACCCTCGGAAAGAGCATGAGGGTGGAACGAATAAAGGTATAAATAGGGCATTATGATGTCAAAAGTGGTGCGAATTACCCACAAACAGACAAAATATGGTAGAGTATTTGAAGCGTTATCCCACTGTGGATAACTGCTGTCAGAACGGCCGTGGGTATCCAAGAGGGATTTAGACTGAATCTAGTGTTTGGTGTTTGGTGACCAGTCTGTGTCAGAACGGCCGTGGGTATCCAAGAGGGATTTAGACCAGTGCTACACCTACAATCAGAAACAGAGCTGTCCGTCAGAACGGCCGTGGGTATCCAAGAGGGATTTAGACGAGGGGGCGGCGGACGGTGCCAGTCTCTTCATCCAAGTCAGAACGGCCGTGGGTATCCAAGAGGGATTTAGACATGATTTTGGTCCGTGTGAAGAGTTTCATGGTTGTTGTCAGAACGGCCGTGGGTATCCAAGAGGGATTTAGACCAAGACGGTAACGGTTAGTCGTCTCAACTTGAGGGCGTCAGAACGGCCGTGGGTATCCAAGAGGGATTTAGACGGTGTATCCACCGCCGCAAATCAAGATAGCCAGCAAGTCAGAACGGCCGTGGGTATCCAAGAGGGATTTAGACTTGCCACATGTCTGCGACAAGCCGTTGACCTTCTTGGTCAGAACGGCCGTGGGTATCCAAGAGGGATTTAGACATGAGAATCCCAGTCATCAATACTGCCTACCAGCTGGTCAGAACGGCCGTGGGTATCCAAGAGGGATTTAGACAAATCTTGGCTACTTTGCAAAGCTCGATGATATCGGTCAGAACGGCCGTGGGTATCCAAGAGGGATTTAGACTATCAGTTTATAAAACATCTGCAGCCGCACACTTTGGTCAGAACGGCCGTGGGTATCCAAGAGGGATTTAGACGCCTGGGGTTCAAATTCTTCAGGCTCTTCATCGTTGGTCAGAACGGCCGTGGGTATCCAAGAGGGATTTAGACTCTACTCCTTCCACCTGGCATTTTGCCAAGGTGGAAGTCAGAACGGCCGTGGGTATCCAAGAGGGATTTAGACACTCCTTCCACCTGGCATTTTGCCAAGGTGGAACTGGGTCAGAACGGCCGTGGGTATCCAAGAGGGATTTAGACACATCTCCTCGGGCCTAGCCCTTGAAAAAAATCCAAGTCAGAACGGCCGTGGGTATCCAAGAGGGATTTAGACCATAGTTTCCAAAATTTCGTTCAACATGATCAACAGTCAGAACGGCCGTGGGTATCCAAGAGGGATTTAGACAAAAAGTCGGGTACTCATAAGGGCCAAAATTCGGTCGTCAGAACGGCCGTGGGTATCCAAGAGGGATTTAGACCAAACCACACCTGATCCCTGGCAGCCCTTCTGTTCGTCAGAACGGCCGTGGGTATCCAAGAGGGATTTAGACCAATCACGGGCAGCAGTCTGGATGGACATGGCCACGGTCAGAACGGCCGTGGGTATCCAAGAGGGATTTAGACAAAGCGTACTTGCCTTTGTTTGGTCCCCTCTGGGGGGTCAGAACGGCCGTGGGTATCCAAGAGGGATTTAGACCAATTGGCACCGAAGACAAACAGGAGACCAAAAACGTCAGAACGGCCGTGGGTATCCAAGAGGGATTTAGACTAGTGGGCATCATCCAAGTAGTCACTGCTGAGGTCGTCAGAACGGCCGTGGGTATCCAAGAGGGATTTAGACACTTGTGAGTACGCATGATTGTAACCTCCATGCATTTGTCAGAACGGCCGTGGGTATCCAAGAGGGATTTAGACGGTATTCCAGGTGATCCCTTCGCTCATGACAACTTTGTCAGAACGGCCGTGGGTATCCAAGAGGGATTTAGACCAACCACCTGGCTCGGCCGTTGGCTGGTTGGTTGCGTCAGAACGGCCGTGGGTATCCAAGAGGGATTTAGACGATTGATCCACCTGATTGCTCCATCGGAGCGGCTGGGTCAGAACGGCCGTGGGTATCCAAGAGGGATTTAGACCATCGGCCGGTTCTTCGGTCTCATCTTCGCAGTCGCGTCAGAACGGCCGTGGGTATCCAAGAGGGATTTAGACAAACTATCGCCAGCAACGACCGTGTACTGCGACGTCGTCAGAACGGCCGTGGGTATCCAAGAGGGATTTAGACTTACCGTCACGATATCTTGATTGAACCACACCTGGCGTCAGAACGGCCGTGGGTATCCAAGAGGGATTTAGACAAACACCCACGCAAGGATCGCGGGAGCCAGGCCACTGGTCAGAACGGCCGTGGGTATCCAAGAGGGATTTAGACTTTATATACATTTTTTGAACTCCTCGCGAAAATTTTGTCAGAACGGCCGTGGGTATCCAAGAGGGATTTAGACTTTATATACACTTTTTGAACTCCTCGCGAAAATTTTGTCAGAACGGCCGTGGGTATCCAAGAGGGATTTAGACTAAAGTAAAAAAGGTTATGGTGCCACCCGATACCCTGTCAGAACGGCCGTGGGTATCCAAGAGGGATTTAGACCCGTTGCAACCCTCGTGAACATCATCCTGGTAATCGTCAGAACGGCCGTGGGTATCCAAGAGGGATTTAGACTACTACCCGGTCTAAGTAAGCGGTGATGTTTCTTGTTGGTCAGAACGGCCGTGGGTATCCAAGAGGGATTTAGACCAAGTTCTTTTTCCTGTCCAGGGAACAGGCTGATGGTCAGAACGGCCGTGGGTATCCAAGAGGGATTTAGACAAGTGACTGCCATTATGGCTACTCCTTTGTGGGGCGTCAGAACGGCCGTGGGTATCCAAGAGGGATTTAGACAATTTCAGTCGCCACGGTCGCAATTAAATTTAACGGTCAGAACGGCCGTGGGTATCCAAGAGGGATTTAGACCAGCAGTGGTTCGCAGGTGTCTCCTTCAGCTTCCAGTCAGAACGGCCGTGGGTATCCAAGAGGGATTTAGACATTATTCCTAGTGATGGCTTCTCTTTAGAAGCCCCGTCAGAACGGCCGTGGGTATCCAAGAGGGATTTAGACCAATGTCACCGTTTCCGTCGCGGTTTCGCCATAACCGTCAGAACGGCCGTGGGTATCCAAGAGGGATTTAGACGAGTGGCTGTTGGTAATTCTGGGGTCGCGCTGGCGGATGTCAGAACGGCCGTGGGTATCCAAGAGGGATTTAGACTTTGTGGCCTCCCCAGGCTACCAAAACACCCATCATGTCAGAACGGCCGTGGGTATCCAAGAGGGATTTAGACTCATCGACAAAGATCTCTGATGCAATGTCTTCATTGTCAGAACGGCCGTGGGTATCCAAGAGGGATTTAGACTGGATAGCCTGAGCTGGCGTGATCAACCCACCCTGCGTCAGAACGGCCGTGGGTATCCAAGAGGGATTTAGACAGCACCACGTGGAACTCCTGGCATATATCACACCAGGTCAGAACGGCCGTGGGTATCCAAGAGGGATTTAGACCGTTACAGCAGGGGTAGCAAGTGCATCGGGTGTACTGTCAGAACGGCCGTGGGTATCCAAGAGGGATTTAGACAAGAGTGGTATATCCCTTGATTACGATTTAGTATTGTCAGAACGGCCGTGGGTATCCAAGAGGGATTTAGACCTTTACCCACGTCCTCAGTTGTCATTGTCACAGGAGTCAGAACGGCCGTGGGTATCCAAGAGGGATTTAGACCTTCCGATCAGCTCTTTTGCGTCATCTGCATCTTTGGTCAGAACGGCCGTGGGTATCCAAGAGGGATTTAGACACAGGGTTGGTAACCGTGACGGAGTCGGTGGTCGTGTCAGAACGGCCGTGGGTATCCAAGAGGGATTTAGACGGCATTGAGTAAGTCTGTCCCAAGACCAGGTGTTCCTGTCAGAACGGCCGTGGGTATCCAAGAGGGATTTAGACAGCGTAGGCCTGATTAGCGTTTTCCCAGTGGACATGTCAGAACGGCCGTGGGTATCCAAGAGGGATTTAGACCAAAATAATCCAACATTGTTTATTGTCCCAAGGCTTGTCAGAACGGCCGTGGGTATCCAAGAGGGATTTAGACTCTTTACTACAGAGGAAGTCAGCCAGAGGTTCATCGTAGTCAGAACGGCCGTGGGTATCCAAGAGGGATTTAGACATTATTGGAACCCATCAGGGCCGCCATTTCATCACGTCAGAACGGCCGTGGGTATCCAAGAGGGATTTAGACAATGATTCTGATATTGCCAGCAATATCAGAATATTTGTCAGAACGGCCGTGGGTATCCAAGAGGGATTTAGACGAATCGTAACCGTAGGCTACGTACCAACCACTGCCGGTCAGAACGGCCGTGGGTATCCAAGAGGGATTTAGACACTCCGAGGATTACAGATACAACTAGAAGTCCAAGGGTCAGAACGGCCGTGGGTATCCAAGAGGGATTTAGACAAATAATCCTTAATGCTGCGCACTAAGCCTTCATCGTCAGAACGGCCGTGGGTATCCAAGAGGGATTTAGACGTTACTGCCACCCAGTTGCTGCGGGGATATCCTTGGTCAGAACGGCCGTGGGTATCCAAGAGGGACTTAGACGCAATTCTCCTTCTGCGCCGGTATAGTTCACGGGAGTCAGAACGGCCGTGGGTATCCAAGAGGGATTTAGACCATTCGCCTTCGATGGGCAAACGGCCATCCAACCGGTCAGAACGGCCGTGGGTATCCAAGAGGGATTTAGACTTACGAGCGCTAACTCGTAACGATGCTCTGTTCGATACGTCAGAACGGCCGTGGGTATCCAAGAGGGATTTAGACAGAGACCGCATGGCCAATGACCAATGCCACGGGCAGTCAGAACGGCCGTGGGTATCCAAGAGGGATTTAGACTGCTTGAGCCTTGCCAGCTACCACTCTCAGGATTTCGTCAGAACGGCCGTGGGTATCCAAGAGGGATTTAGACCAGCAAGGCTTTTGCTCGAATCGCTTATTGCCGGGCGTCAGAACGGCCGTGGGTATCCAAGAGGGATTTAGACAATGAGTTTCCCGTCTACGGCGAAAATGTGGGCCAATCAGAATGGCAGTGGGTATCCAAGAGGGATTTGGACGGAATCTACAACTGGCTACAAAGGTTATTACTACTGGTCAGAACGGCCGTAGGCTCCCATCAGCCTTCATATCAAAGGATGTGACACCAAGATAAACATACTCATCGAAGTTAGTCAGTTATGTCTCACCCATCAGCTAACTCTATCATTGTAAGTAGCCTCTTATGAAAGAGACTTCCAATTAATTGTAAGCAGCCTTCACCATATTCATCTTGAAGCTCAGCAATTGACTGTTGGCCATTCAATGCCTCTAGCATTGGTCCAGCCAGTAAGGAAAGCGTGACATACTGACCCGCGCCAGTGAGAGTAAATCCAAATTGTGTTTTCTTTAGCTGGCAGTTGAGAAGAGGGTGTTCTTCCCCATTTAACTTAATGGTAGGTTCGTAAACAGTTTCTAATAGAGGAACTTTTATCAGAGGGTCTGCGGCCAACTGAAGTTCTTGAGCTGTGGCCCGGCAACCTCCTCTGCATTGACTTAAAACAGCGCACGACAAACAAGGGGCAGGAACTAATTTGCGCCATTGCTCTAGCTGTTGTCCCTGCCATAGAACCTCAATATCCTCATCCTGGATACTACCCAATTCTAAATGTGAATGTGTACAGGGGCGAACTGCTCCAAAAGGGCCAATTGTGCAGTGGGTGAATCCTGACGTGCAGCCGCGTCCACCAAAATTTGATTCGGGCATAAAACAAACAGGAATGCAATTGCTTACGGTAATACGAGGATCCTTTTCACGTAAGGCTGCAATTTGAATAAGGCTTTGCCTCAGCTGTTCATTCGACAAAGAGAGTTCTGGAAGGTCTGCACCATAATATCGACCAAAAGAAACCGTGGAAACCCCTAGAGAAATGGCCAACTTTACAATTGATTCTATGTGCTTATAGGTTGAGGTTAATAATAATGTGTTTGTGGCAACACGTAGACCGGCCTGAGTTGCTAATTGAATATTTTTCACCACGGAAGCAAAGGCATCTTTTTGAACAAACTTGGTGTAATTTTGGGTGTCTGCACCATGGAGAGAAATTAATAATCCTTGTAAATTAGCACATGTTTTAAGAACTTGGATAACTTTGGCAGGGTTTGTCCAATTACCATTTGTAAAAAGGACAAAAGGAATTCCCAATGAATCTATTAGGTAAATGATTTTATCGAATTGCTTGTGTAAGGTGGGTTCGCCCCCCGTCACCCGGAGTGCCTGAACTTGTGGCTTCAGTTTTTCAAGAATTATTTGCCATTCCTTAACAGACATTTCTTGCCCTGTATGCTGAAAAACGTTCCCACATCCCAAACAATTGTGATGACATCGTTGGGTGATTTCCAGCGTGTACACAGTTGGAAATGGAGGCTGAAGATGTTGGGGTAGAGTTGTGTTTTGGGTCGGCAAAGCTATCAACTGGGACATGATTAAACCTCACATTGAAGTGCCGTCAGTAGTTCGTTAATCAGAAACTCTTTCGCAGTCGCATCTTTTTGTACAAT
Source organism: Ardenticatenaceae bacterium (assembly GCA_020634435.1). GTDB lineage: Bacteria > Chloroflexota > Anaerolineae > Promineifilales > Promineifilaceae > Leptofilum. The sequence continues at coordinate 145,999 of JACKBS010000012.1, forward strand.
CCGTACATTTACTGGCAAAAGCGAATTTTCGACAATCAAATCGGCAAATGAGAGCATTGGTCCTCGTGATGGAGGATTGTCATTATTTGGGAAACTACTTTCAGATGGAGGCAATTCATTGATTTCAGGCATTTTTCTTTCCTTAGCTCTCAGGTGAGAATTGAACAAATGGGCGGTAGCGGAGCGCTTCTTCGCACATTTTCACTACGATAGGAAAATCTCTATTAAAACCTTCTTGCTCCCAAGCTTTAACTATTTGTTGTGTGTATTCTCGTAAGGCGTCAGCAGGCATTCGTAACAGTGCCTCATAAATCAAGTCAATTGCTCTTACAAGGCGAGCTGGCTTAGATTCTTTAGCCTCAATTAGCTCTACTACAAAGGCAGAAAAAGCTTCATCCCAATATTTGGTACGAGCATCAAGGTCTGATGTTAAAAATCCTCCTTCGAGGAAGGCGCTGCCGCGTACACCTTGATAAACACTGTGTAACAAATGCGTCTCCGGGCTTAAATACGCCATACCGTCTCGACAGTATCCGAGGGTTTTTTGGTAATTATTTTCACGAAGAGCTGTGATTGCCAAACTTAAGTAACATTCCGCTATACGGTAAGAGTCACCTGAAGCCAACGCGCATTCCAACGCTTTATCAGCGTATTCTTCAGCTTGTTCCGAATTCCGCTTCCCAGGATCTGGATTCGTACGGGCAATGCGACTCATAACATTCCAGGAATGGGCGAGTTCCGAATCCATACCATTTGCGCGAAATACTTGGACGGCCTTGGCTAGGGTATCCATTGGCTCCTGAAAAAATCCCGTACGATGAAGGATATAGCTTTGCAGTTGTCGAGTTCTGGCAATACCTATGTCATCACATGCTTCGTTAAAAATTCGGTTGGCTTCTTCAAGATAAATGGCCGATTCCGCTGTGTTTGTTGCGTCCCACAATATCCTTGCGAGCCATAAATTTGCGCTGCCTCTCAAATGTGCATTGTTCAACTCTGTGCCAATTTGTAGAACTACCTTAGCCAAACGTCGAGCCTCCGACAATTTGCCAGACCGATGTGTCGCCCGAATTTTGTCTAACAGGACGTTGGCTCGATTTAAATCTTTATAGAGTCCAGAGACGTTTAAGATTTGGTCACAATATTCAATTGCCTCTACCCACCTTCCCTTAAGAAAGGCCTGGTGATATCTTCTAGTGAGTTTGTCCCAAATTTCTTTTTCTCGAATGGTCTCCATGATCTGATTAACTTCGTTAACTAAATCTGGATATTGTTCTGCTAGCTTGGCTTCATCCCGCCAGTAGTCTAATAACTGATTGGCATATTGTAGAGCCAGGAGACTATCCCCACTGCCCAGCAAGCGTAACCGCTCACCTACGGTATCAATTGCCCTTTCGTATACCGCGCGTTTAAAATGAGTTGCCAGCGTACATTGTTGAGCATATTGTTCAAAGGCGAGAGCATAATCTGGTTGCTCAAAAGCTAAATTGCCCCGCAACTCACTGTAGACACTGAGTAAACGATAGTAACGATTAAAAGCAATTTGCCAGCCCTGATCATATTCTTCTAAAGCTTTGTCTCGAAAATAAGTGTATCTTTCCTGCTCCTCCAGAGATCGTTCGTAATAGTTTAGTGCTCTGGTAAGGTGACATTCAGATTGGCGAAATTCATCACCAATTCTTTTTGCAATATCAAAGGCTTCATTGGCATACCTTTCAGCTAGAGCCATAGAATCTTTGCCGATTTCTTCATCTTTTCCTTGTCGGGCATAACGACGGTAAATACGGGAAAAATTATTGAGTGTATCAGCCAGTTCCGAAAATAGGCCGCGTTGACGAAAAATCGGTTCCACCATCGCAAGTAGAGATAGGGCTTCCTCGGGTAGACCAGCTCGATAGAAGATATAAGCGCGGTGCTTAGCGATTAGGGCTCTTGTACTCTCATCCCCAGGGGGACACGACACCTCAGCTTGACGCAAATAGCGCATAGCTTCAGCCGTAGCCCCCATTTCCCAAAGAATCATAGCCATAACATATTGGCTTTTGGCCACCTGGCCTTTGTCCCAACGTTGGCGCATATAGGCACTTGTTTGACAAAGCAATCGGGCCTCTTGAAATTCACCCACCAGACGATGGACGTTCGCTGAGCTATTTAAAGTTTCTGCAATCTGGGCCATTAATTGTTGTTTGAGCTGGGTATTCGGTGTGGGATGACGATCAATCTCGTCAGCTTGTTCGAGTGCCAGGTTAAGGGATTCAGCGTATTGTTCAATAGATTCTTCCCATCTCCCCATCGAACGATAGCAAAATCCCAGTTGGTGATGCACTTTGTAAAGCTGCTGGCTTAGATGACGGTCTAATGCATTAACTAACTGCAGGTCGGTATGGTCAAGTGTGGACTTAAGATTAGCTAGACCAGCGACCAGCTTTTCTTCGGCTTGGCTGAACTGCTGCTGAATGAGCAGCACGCCTCCATCGTAATAGCCATCTAAGAAACAGGGAAGAAGCTTTGATGCATTTATTTCTTTTTCAAATTCACGAAGAAATTTGTTTGCTAGGCCGGCCAAACCTGCACGGCGATCATTATCTAACTCCTCAAATAACTTCTCAAATTCATAAAATCCGGTCTGGAAGTCAACATCAAGCTTGTAAAAAACTTGCTCAACTCGATATGACCAATACAAGATTCTTTCTTCTTCAGAACGATTTTCTGGTGAATGAGCTAATCCCTCAATCTCTTGTTCATAATACTGGCAAGCCTGTCGGCTAATCTGGTGTCGTTCTTCGATATCCTCCACTTTGTCCCAGACGTGAAGTTGCACTAAACGGGCCATCTCATCATGAAGGACAAAATAGTCATCGCTCGTAAATTTCACAAAGGGTAGTTGTTTTAGCAGTGTAATTAAGGAATCTATTTCTGACTCGGACCTGTCAGGAAAAAAGTAGCACAACATTTTCCGGTTAAACCGCTTATGAAGGTGCGCCATAAAAAGGATTGCTTCGTCTGTTGGTGACTCCAGTTGTCGAATGCCATCCATGAGCGCATATTCAAACTTTTCCTGTAGCTTTGCGAGTTCGGGCAGGGATTTCTGGCTGAGCTCTTCTGGGCGAAGGCGAGTTACCTCCGTCATAAGTGGAATACCCTTATCTAGCCAATCCAAGGCAAGAGCGATTTTGATAGCATTACCGCCGCTAAGAAGATAAATATTTTCTAACAGGCTGTCACTAAAAGCTTTGAGATGAGGGGTGTTTGCCTGTTCAAAATATAGCCTTGCTTCTGCTCTAGAAAACCCTTCTAAGCGGAACGACTCAATGTTTTGCTCTCCGTAAAGCTTACTCAGACGATCAAGTAATGGCACGGCATCATTCTCACGACCGGCCAGAACCAAAACCGTGTTTTTAAGTTGGCTGATGAGCGTAATAACATAATCTAAAATTGGTGTTCCTTGAACAAGTTCCATTGTGTCAAAAAGCAGAATGATGCGATTGTTTTGAGCAAGTTGGTTGTATTCCTTTATAAAGGTCTGCTGTACTTCTTGTTCGCGATAGAGTCTGGGCAATGGTTCCAGAGTCTCAAGTTCATGGGCTTCGCGACGGTAAGCCTGAAAAGCGCCCGGATCTACCAACACTATTTGGGATAATATCCAGGACTCAACGCGATGAACTGTAAGTGAAAAATCGATTATTTGAGTCACCAAAAAATTCCCGGTACCAGTAAAGCTCTTCTGCACCTGCCGAAGTAAGGCCGTTTTTCCGACCCCGCCAGCGCCTGCAATATTGACGACAACAGTCTGGTTGTGTCGTTTGATTTCTCTGGTGATCTTTCCTAGTTGTTCCTGCCGACCCACAAATTCTGGAAATTTGATACTCATCACACTCTCCTCATTGCGGTTTATACTTCGTCCCTGTACTGGGCAACAAACGCATTTACCGTGTTAGTTAAGCTTTTGTGGCAAGCGGAATTACCAGTTGCTCGTTCTAAATGTTCTTTAAATTCTTCATCGGCTTCCCAGCTTACAAGGAAAAAATCCAGAAGCTCTTGCCGGAGCATGGTATCTTCTCGGTCAAAGATTGGAAGGAGCAGGGGCAAATACTGGTTTAACGCCTTCTGAAGCCGATCACAGATATCTGCTCTATCAACTGATGAATCTTCCTCAAGCAATTTCAACCAATGGTACATAAGCTCCAGCAGGCTGATAATGCCTTTTTCGGAAGTGGTTTTTAGTGAATATAGCCAATCACCAAAAATCTCAACAGCCGCACTGTTTAGGGCACGATATCGTTCAGCTGACTGGTGCTGCATACTGACAGATAGCGCCCGTCGAAGGGTGAAATCAATCTTGCACAATCTTTCATCAAGAGTGGGCTTACTTACTAAATAGGTGGCCACAAGCTGATTACGTAGTTGACGGACGCGACGTGACACATCTACATCGCTTGATGGGCTGAGCAGGATGTTTTTTTCCAGTAAAGCCCTAAGCAAGGTGGAATCAAAGCGACGGAAAACGCTTAATACCCAAAGAACTGGCAACAAATCCAACTCAGATATATTGCTTAACATTTCTTCCTTGACAACAGGAAGGACGCGATTGAGAAAAAAGTTATTCCACTGGTGATTAGTAGGGACAAAATCAGCATCAGCAACGGCAAGCAGCAGTAATTTGACACACTTTGGATGTCCACCCGTTAGATAGTAGATTTCTCGACCGATTTGGCTGCAGGCGGATTGGGCAATGGGGAAATTTTTGTGAGTTGCCAATTCACGAAGCATATTCTGAATAGGATCATCGTCCGGTGCCGGTGTAGGCTTGAGGCGGTCAATAGCCATACTCTCAAAGTGGAGATTCGGATGGTAACTTTCAATTTTCACAACAGGTTGCCTTGTGGCAATGACAACCTGAAATTTGACGTCATCACGCCTAATTCCCAGAGCTTTAAGAGAATCTAGAAATTTGCGTTGATTGATTAAACCGGTTTCACTAATCAGCCAGTTTATGATTTGTTCATGCTCTTTGTTAGCTGAGTCAAAAAGAAAAATAAAGTGACTAAATCCAGGATTGCTATTGTGAAGATTGAGAATAGAGACAGCCAGATTGCTAGAATCTGTATCTAACTGTGAAAGAATTTTTTCTTGAAGTTTTTCAATGGTTATCCCGCGTGCCAAATTTATATAACAAAGGAATACTTCGGGATGATTTTTATTTAAATGCCTTAAGAGATATGTTTTTCCAGCTCCGCTTGGACCATATAGCTCAATGTGATTAGCGTTTCCATTCAGGATTTTTTCCCTGAGATCGTCACGATTTTGAAACTGAAAATCGTGAAAACCCTCATCTTGCCCCACACTAACGGCAGGAATCTCCTTTTGTCTTTGGGTAAACTCCCGTTGCAATACCGAAAATGGCATGTCTGCTTGCGGGATCGCTGCCTGATCAATCCCGATTGCACTATGGGAAAGTACTGAGATGAACCTATTGTATTGGGCTGGATTAACTTCTTTGATTCGGGCTAGTAATTCAGGTATGAGTAGACGTCGAAGGCAGTAATCTAAAAGTAACATCACCCGTTGGGTAAAATTTTGTCCTCCAGCAAAATCCTCATAAACAGGTCGGAAGAAATCAAAACAAAAGCTTGTGAATTCGTCATCGTTGAAGGAATTCATTATTAATTGGCGAATTTCAGCCATTACATAGAATGGTTGATTTTGCTCATCAGCCATACCTTCCCCTCCTAGACACTAAAAAACAAAATGCAGGGATATGCAACTATTAAAAACGCAGAGAGAATCTTATTGTTGCCAAACCTAAACTTTCTCAATTCCAAAATAAAGTCTCTTAGAGCACTTATTCTGGTGATAAAAGTCACCTTGTTCGCAAATTGTAGTCAGCGAAACAAAGATGGAGGCTGGTGGGAAGAACAGGTTCAAACCAGACTCTCACTAGAATGGGTTTAAACCAGCTCTGTTTTTTTGGTAAGAGGTATCAACAAAACTCATTTAGCTATTGGCGGAAATGGCATTTTGAGAGCTAGGAAATTAGACTGTAGGTCTTTAGACTTTTGCAGAGGAAATCAGCCAAGGCACGTTTATATGCTACTGACCCTGGCGGTTTTGATCACCAATGGTTTATACGGTTGTCCTGGATGCCCCTACCGGGTGCTAGATCAATGGCAGTTAGGGTCATGACGATCGCAAGGTTTCTGAAAGACACCGGATTGACGTTAGATATGCACATGGGCGACTTTACGCATGGGCAAAAAGAGACAACACGCTAATGTCCTGGAGCGAGCCAGAGCCGCAACGGATGATAATCTGGCGCGCTTCCCGCCTGAGCGGCGCGGGCGATTTTGTTGGAGGCATTGTTAGCGTGTTTGAAAGGAGGCAGGCAGGGTGGAGACAGTGGTGTGTCTGGCTACGGGAACAAATGATTTAGATCAGGCGGAAACAAGCGTTGGACATTCTTAGATAGCTCAATAAATTGAAGTACTATATCAGATGGGGTTACTGGATGGCATCATTTTAACCGAGGAAGGGTAGCGGTACATTCTGGAAGGGTGGATAAAGATGTCAGACTAGCAGTTAAATGACGAAGGTTGCTTTTACGTGTTGGATTAAACCAGCTTCAAAAAATGAACTCGCCCAAGCCCATCGCCTAAGACAATTCTATCATCAGGGGTTATAGCATAAGATTCGATCGGCCCATCAGCTGTAAAGCTTGCTAGTTGCTCCCCCTCATCTATTTGCCAGATAATCAGTCGTGGTCCCTCGACCGTCATTAAATAATCTAACCTAGAAAAGCGCATCATAAACCGTACACCAGAGATATGCCCATCAAGCGATCGTAATAAAGAACCTTGCTCAATATCCCACACCTTCACTGTATGGTCATCACTACGGCAAGAGGAACTGAGACGCCCATCGTTGGTGAGGAGCAGATTGTCTACCCAATGCGTGTGACCTTCTAGACTATGTAACAAAGTTCCCGTCTCAACGTTCCACACTTTTATTGTACGATCGTCAGTGGCACCACAAGAAGATATGAGACGGCCGTCACCAGTCAGAAGAAGATTTTCGATTTGATCGGTGTGACCTTCTAGATTGTGTAACAAAACTCCTGTCTCAATATGCCAAACTTTTATGTTAATGTCGGCTGACGAGATAAGACAACCGTTGTCTGTGAGAAGTAGATTGTTAATCCTAGCTGTATGGCCTTCTAAGGTGCGCAAAAGTTCTCCCGTCTCGATGTCCCATACTTTTATTTGATTGCTTGCCGAGGAGATCAGGCTCCCATTGTTGGTAAGGAGCAGGTTGGAAACCCCTGCAGTATGGCCATCTAAATTCTGCAACATTAACCCTGTTTGGGTATCCCATACTTTCACCGTATGATCATCACTAGTCCTGCCACCACAACAGGAAAGTAGACGCTCGTCATTGGTGAGAAGTAGGTTGGAAACTAATGCTGTGTGACCCTCCAAGCTATGCAACAGCGTTCCTGTTTTAATATCCCTAATCTTTATAGCATGATCATTATTGTTGCTGCAAGAAAAGAAAAGGTATTTGTTGCTCGTGAGGAGCAAGTTTTCAACTCCTGCAGTATGATCCGTCAGAGTTTGCAGTAATGTTGCCGTCTTTATGTCCCATATTTTGACCACTTGGTCTTTGCCCCAGCAAGATGAGATAAGACGCCCGTCACCAGTCAGGAGCAATTTGCGTACTGGCGAGTTGTGTTCCTCTAAACTATGCAAAAGTGACCTTGCTTTAATATCCCACACCTTCACTGTATGGTCGTTACTATGCCTGCCACCACAAGAGGAAACAAGATGACCACCATCAGTCAGGAGTAGATTGTCAACTCCAGAGACATGCCCCTCTAGGTTGCCCAACAGGGCACCTGTTTCAATGTTCCACACCTTAACGGTAGAGTCGTTACTAGTACCACAAGATGAGAGAAGACGGTTTTCCTTGATGGGAACTAATTTGTCAATACCAGCGGAATGACCCCTTAGAGTATGCAACAGTATCCCTGTATTAATATCCCAAATCTTAGCCGTGTAGTCTTTGCTGTGATGGCCGCCACAAGAGGTTACAAGGTGACCGTCGTCGATTAGGAGCATATTATTAACTCCAACGGCATGACCATTGAGAGTGTGCAACAGGGTTCCCGTCTCAATGTTCCACACCTTCACCGTGTGGTCGTTGCTTTTGCTGCCACCGGAACAGGAAAGAAGATAACCATTGCTGGTTAGGAGTAGGTTGGTAACTGGCGATGTGTGGCCCTCCAGGCTATGCAACAGCGTCCCCGTCTCAATGTTCCACACCTTCACCGTATGGTCGTTGCTTTTGCTGCTGCCAGAAGAGGAAATAAGACGACCATTGCTGGTGAGAAGTAGGTTGGAAATTGACGATGTGTGGCCTTCAAGGCTGTGTAACAATGTTCCCGTCTCGATGTCCCACACCTTCACTGTGTGATCTTTGCCCCGACAAGACGTGAGGAGACGACCGTCACCGGTGAGGAGTAAATTGCAAACTGGGGCAATATGCCCTTTTAGACGATGCAACAGCATACCCGTCTCAATGTCCCACACTTTCACCAAATGATCACTGGCGATTGTGCCGCAACTAGAGGTGAGAAGATAACTGTGGTCGGCAAGGAGCATGTTATCAACCCCTTCAGGGTGACCTTCCAAACTAAATAACATCGTCCCCGTCTCAATATCCCAAATCTTCACTGTATTGTCGCCTAGGGTGGTAGCGTGGCAAGAGGAGATAAGACGACCAGTGTCAGTAATGATCATATTGTCAACCCCAGCGGTGTGGCCCTCCAGGCTATGCAACAACCTCCCCGTCTCAATATCCCATACCTTCATCGTATGGTCGTTTCCCCAGCCACAAGAGGAGAGGAGATGATTATCGTCGATGAGCAGCAGATTGGATACACCGGCGGTATGGCCCGTAAGGCTGCGTAACAGCGCCCCCGTGTTAATGTCCCACACCCTCACCGTGTTGTCACGGCTTTCGTGGCCACTACAGGAGGTAATTAGACAGCTGTCTCCAATCAAAAGCAGATTGTCAACACCTTCTGAGTGACCTATCAATGTATAGATAAGACTACCGCCCGGAGGCGTCAAGCTAGGGGATTGTGTTTGTAACCGAAGCGAAAGTTTTTGTTGTTGAGTTGCACCGACAAATGGCTCCCATGGTTTTCCGAGTCCTGACAATCTTCCATAAAGCTGGCTAGCCAATTGGTTCTTATCTACTGCCAGCACACCAGCTGACAACTGTAGAGCATGGCGCAATAAATCCAGCTGTGATTGTCCCTCGGTTTTCTGCCGCAAATCGAAATCGTTAATTAGATTTAGGATATTATTAGCCTGCAATTTGGCATCCAACCAATCAAAATTAAACAGCACTTGTTCTAGTTTATTTTGCTGCCCCGCTTCGCCCATATGCCATAACAAATAGTGATATGTGTAGCCGTCATCCGGCAAACATTGCCATTCCCCACCGCATTTCCTTTCATAACCGTTTAGCAAATGTTCCTGCCATGATTGGTACTGCTCATTTGCAGTGTGCTCAATCAGATAATGTCGTGTGACATCATGCAGTTGTATCGTTTGGGTTTGCTGATCATAGTTCAGCAGTAGGGATAAATTGGCCAAGCGTCGGCAAAGCCTTTCGGTTGCTTTGATTGAGAGTTGGTCTGTTTCTCCCCAAAGTAAGCCAACGACACTTACAGGAATGACAGCATCTTCCGGGAAAACTGCTAACTCGTGAAAACGGGCGGCTTCATCAACATGAGTGCGGCCATACATTGCATCTGGTTGCAACTGCCGCAAACTAACGCTCATGCTGGCAGCAACAGCCTGGTACCGTTCCTCAGCATTGGCCGCATCAAACGAGATTAGCCCGAATTCATCCAACTCTTCATTGACAGCAGTTATTGCTTGTGACACAGAAAGGCCATGGCGTTTGATATCTTCATAAAGGCGGCCGTTAACCAACTTTAACAACAACGGCCATTCACCTAATCGCCCTGCTAGAGCTAAAAGCTGGCAGGGGGCTGAAACGCCCAACCCGGTGCCCAGCAAGTCAACTGCCTCAGATTGTCGCATCGCGTCTAAGGTAACTAGCTTGGCTTCTTTTGGTACTACGCTGGTAATACGGGTTGTTATTAGACGTGCACATTGTTTGCCCCCTTGTAAAAAGGGTCGCAAATGGCCTCCATTCCATACATCGTCAATCACCAGCAAGCAACGCCGCTCATCCAATTCTGCGCTCAACTGTACCGTCGCATCATGTTCGTCTATAAACTGTGCTTCTTCCCCAGTCAGGGCCTTGTACAGCTTTTGCAAACCCGGTATGATCTTAGTTCTATCCTCGCCAACGGTTGTCCACAAAATGCCATCTGGATACGCATCGAGGATGCGCTCATCATGGCATATTGCTTGCGCGAGGGTCGTTTTGCCAAAGCCGCCCGCTCCTTGCAATGTGGCGGTGATGGCGACTGTTTGCTTATCTTCGCCCAAAAGGTGGGTAATTAGTTGTTCGTATTCCTGGGGGCGTTGGACAAAATCATCAGGTGGTTTCAGTGCCATACGTGGCGGTGAGGGTGTATCTTTTTCTGGCGGATAATGGTGGTGTTCGTGCTTGTCACCCATTACCTTATCACCTAAAACTTTATCCCCATACACGACGTCACCAGAAATATAATATTTGTTGGCAGATGCGGCCATTTCCAACGATTTGGGCAATTCAAAATCATCTGGTACTGTCGGCCACTCAACATGGGGGCGCTGCTCTTGGGCTAAGGTGACGAGTTCAGGTAAACGGCCGTTTCTGGCCAGCTCCAGCAACAACTCTCGAATCCGCGACGGCTTTTCTTCACCAGCAACGCTCTCATAATCTATACTCAAATCAAGGACAAGCGTCCGAATTTCGGCAAGATTAAAATGTTGATTCAGTAGCTGATGTAATTGTGATAAGTAAGTAGCACTGTCGGTCACAAGAGCCCTTATCCTGATAAAACGCTTATGCCTTTGAGAAAGCCCAATAATTACAGTCTGGATGTTAAGTTGCAGTTCCTCTTTTAACTGTTTGATAAGTATTAACCATCATGGTCGCTTAAGGTACTGAAAGTTGGTATCTCACAGTTTTCAGCATGTAGATAATCGGAGCATTCCTGATCAGTGAGTTGACGCGTTAATCGGCCCTCGACTAAGGTAAATAACTCTTCAAGCTTTACGACGTGCATACGTATCTGACCATCAGAGTGAATAGAAATCATTCTTTTACCGCTGGGGGAAAAGCTTATGCCTTCGTAGCTACCTGAATAACTGAGGAGTGTGTGTAATTCTTCACCAGTGGCAACATCCCAAATTTTAGTTTCTCCATTTAAATCTTTAATAATTAGAAGAGCATCATCGTAGCTGAATGCTGCATAATTAGCACCTGTATAATAGTAATCAACGTTTGCGGTTATAGAGGATATTTTTTGTCCTGTTTCAGTATCCCACACCTCAACATAATTTTCTTCTCCCTTCATCAATATAAGGGACCCACGTGGGCTCATTATCACAGGTGACAAGTTTTCCGATAATGGCATTGACAGTAATTCTTTGCCAAGAGCAGGATCCCAAACTGAAAAAGTATTATTTTGCGCAGTAACCAAACGAGATCCATCTAAGCTATAAGCTGCCTTTAATAAGGTTCCTGAGTTTTTGGGAAATGTTAAAATTGCGTCACCGGAATTAATATCAAATACAGTTGCTACTTGTCCACCTGCTAGGGAGATTATTTTTGTGCTGTCACTACTAAAAAATATTTCTCTGGGTGCACCGCCTAATTGTGGTTTTGACAAGATGGGTTTGTAGGGATATTCATCTGTTTCTGATTCGTTACGAACAGTTAATACTTCGGTCGGGTCTTTATAAGCTATACTAAACTCCGTGAGCTTCTCTCCCGAAAATGCTTCTCGTATCTCACAAGTTTCATTGATGTATGAAATAGCTAATAACGTCCCATCGGGACTCAACGAAAAATTTCTACCGCCTGCCAAAGTGTATAATACATCGCCAGAGGCCATATCCCATGCGTATAGTAGACCACTACTTGTGCCTAATGTGTAAAATCGATCGCCTTCTGGACTTATTACAATTTTTTGTATCCGTTCGTCATGTCCAGAATACACAGGAATTAACGGTTCGGCACTAAAATTCCAGAGTTGTATGCGATTTGCCCCAATTGCAATTTGGTTGTCATCTGGATGAATGGCTATATCATTGATTTGATCGGAACCATGAGCAGAAATAGGATCGGTTATCTCATTATCCCCATTGTGGTATATTGTAATCAGTTGCTTGGACGCTATATCCCATAATTTGACCGTGCCATCCCAGCTCGCGGTTGCAAGATACTGCCCATTGTGTGTAAATGCCAACTTCACTATATCATCTATGTGTCCGTGTATATTACCAACTTCTTCTCCAGTATTTGCATTAAAAATATTGATATAGCCTGTAGAATTTCCAGTTGCTAGTAAGAACCCATCCGGACTAAATGCGACACTTGCTCCGTTAAAGTCAAATAATATTTCTCCAGATGCAGCATCTAGCATAAAACCTGATATTGCCAATTGGGAATTATCAGGGCTAAAGGCAATGTCCCTACTATTGGATGAGATATCTAATAAAAGTTCCCCCGAATAGGAATTCCATACCTTTGGAGGCATATTGCGCCCTGTTGCTGCAATTCGATTACCATCATGGCTGAAAGTAATCCTAGTAATTGCTGAAAAAGAATAGGTTGAAGTAGTAGGGAGTCTTAAGGTCTCCTTACCAGTATCTATATCCCAAACCCGAATAGTATAATCATAACCGGCAGAGGCTATACGATCCCCTTGGGGACTAAAAGCAACACTGCCGACCCGTTCAGTATGCCCGACAAGAGTCATGAGTAATCTATTGGTGGGCAACTCCCATATTTTTATACTGCCATCAAAGCTAGCTGTAGCTAATTTTGTTCCATCTAGACTAAAGGCAACTCCATGAATTTCGTCAGTGTGCCCAGATAAAACTTGCTGATCTGGAAGCACATGGGCTACTTCGTAGAGGGCACGCTCTGCTTGCTGTGTTATTTCGCCGTTGTGCTCGTAAGTTAGCCATGATGCATAAAGTGCCAATAAGCCACTTAACTCTGGGTCAAAAATCAACTTGTTATTTGCTTCTGCTGACAACTCACGAGCTTGTGAATATAGCAGTTGTTCTTCCGCTTCTTGTTGCGCAATCAATGCACTGGCCTCAGCGGTGCTTCTTATAGCTACTTCTGTTAAAGCAATATTGGCGTTAGCAACAGCCGTTCCCTCGTTTTCAAAAGCCCGCGTACTTTCTCGATTGGCAAGATCTGCATTCGCAATGGCATCTGATTCACTATGAAATGCACGAGTTGATTCTGCTCTAGATGTTGCCAATGCATGAGCTTCAGCTGTGCTAGCTTCTAAAGCTGCATTGCGTTGAAATATAGCCTCTGTATTTGCTGTTTCTGCCGAGATTAGAGCGGCTGTAGCTGTCGCCAGGTTCTTGTTAGCTGTTTCGGCACTGGCTTCTGAATTTAAGAAGGAGAAGTAAGCAGCTACCGCAAAAACAAACGCAATGCTAAAAGCTGTTGCCAAGACTATAATAGTTCTACGTCGTTGAGCATCTATCTCTCTTTCTAGCCTTTGTCGTTCAGTAATACAGGCCCTTAAGAAAGATTGTTCCAAATCATTTAGCAGATCTGGATTATTTTTTACCCACTGTTCAGCTTCGTTAAGCCGAAAGCCACTGTATAGCAAGCTGGAATCCTGCTCATTATTGCGCCACTCACGCTCGGCGTCTGTCAACCGACGGTGAATGATTAAACCTTCCCGATCCGCATCCAGCCATTTTCGCAGGCGCGGCCATTCCCGAATCAACGCTTCGTGGGCGACATCTATGCCGTCTTCGGTAGCTGTTATGAGTCGGGCGGTAGTCAGCTGTTGGGTGACGGCTTGCACGGCCGTATCTTCCCCCAATTCCACCTGATGCACGCGACGGCGGGTATCCTCAGTCCCATTCCCCAGCTCAGTCAGGCGCAGGAAGATGCGTTTGGCGATGGCTTGTTCCGGTGCGGTTAAGGCAGCATAGGTCGCTTCGGCCGATTTGGCGATGGCGCTTTTCACGCGACCCGCTTCACGGTAGCCGCCCAATGTCATCACCACGCCGTGCCGTCGTTCCCATGTCTCCAACAGCGCGTGGGATAGCAGGGGCAATCGCCCTGGCTCGTTGCCCACATCGGCCACAAACTGCTCGACCAAACCTTCCACAAATTGCCAGCCGCTCCGTTTTGCCGGTTCGGCAATGACCCGCACCAAATCTTCCTCGACCATTGGCTTGATATAGACTTGCTGTTGGGATATGAGGTCGGTTAAATTGCTGAATTGGCTGACATGGCCGTAAAAATCCGCCCGTATGCTGAGCAATACGGTCACTGCCCCCTGCGTTTGCGCCGCACTGACGATATTATCCACAAACGCCTGCTGTTCCTGAGGGTCTCGGCACTGCGTAAATAGCTCTTCAAATTGGTCTACGGCCAGCAGCAGCCGCTCGGCATGGGTGCGGGCGACCAGTTTTTCGGCTGTCTTGTGCAGCGTATTGGGATTGGTTGCCAGGGCCTTGCCGATAACGTCGGCAGCCGCAGGCTCCCGCTTATCTTGCGTGAGGCTGGCTGACAATGCAGCCAGCGGGCAAATGCCCGGCTTAATGATGTGGATGCGCCAATTGCGCTCTTCCAAGCGGGGAATGATGCCTGCCCGCAGCAGCGACGACTTGCCGCTGCCCGACGCGCCTATGATGGCGAGAAAACGGGCAGTTTGCAGCCTATCGGCCAACTGATCGCTCAATTTTTCGCGGCCAAAGAAGATGTGTTTGTCTTTTGTGGAAAAGTAAGCCAGACCTTTGTAAGGCGGTTCACCCGGCGCAGGCGGCAGGTCTTCAAAGTTATCGGCGCGGATAATGATGTCGCCATATTGGTGGATAGTGGCCTGCGCCCGCTCACCAACAGCTACCAGTGCCTGTCCGGAGATATCGCCAACGACATTTTTATCCCGACCGACTTTGTCGCCGGTGACTTTATCGCCCTGTACGTTATCGCCATAGATATGGTATTGGTTAGGGGATACGGCTGTTTTATCATCCGCCAGCGACTCCGACAGCTCAAAATCATCCGGTATTGGCAGCCAATTTACGTTTGGGCGTAGCTGTTGAGCTAAGGTGATGAGATCGGGTAAACGGCCGTTCCTCCCCAACCCCAACAACAATTCCCGAATCCGCGACGGCTTTTCCTCACCTGCGACACTCTCATAATCTATATTCAAGTCGAGGCAGAGTATCCGAATTTCGGCAAGATTAAAATGTTGGTTTAGTAGCTGGTGTAATTGGGATAAGTAGGTAGCACTGTCGGTCACAAGAGTCCTCTTTTCCTGACAAAACGCTGGTAGATGATTTAGGTTCTGTTGACATTTGAAGAGATAAGCTAAATCCTCGATAATGATACAATGTCAACTATAAAAATCGCCGATGACCAATGGCGAAAAATCTACGAGTTTTTAAAAGCACATCCCAGGACCTATGCCAACAACCAGGCGGCCACACGTCGTTTTGTTGAAGGCGTTCATTGGCTCATGCGTACCGGTGTGCAATGGCGTGAACTGCCAGAGCGGTATGGCAACTGGAATAGCGTCTACAAACGCTTTTCCCGCTGGGAAGAGCAAGGCATTTGGGCTGCTTTGCACAGCCAATTTGCCCAAGAGCTTGATATGGAAAGCGCGATTATCGATAGCACCGTGATTCGTGCTCACATGAGTGCAGTGGGTGGGTCAAAAAAAACGGTGGTCAAGCAGCACAAGCACTCGGTCGTAGTCGTGGCGGTTTCAGCACAAAAATCCATATCGTTGTTGATGCTTTAGGCAATCCCCTAAAGTTTATCCTTACTGGTGGCCAGCGACATGATATGACGCAAGCCCGAGCCTTGCTAGAACCGTATGCGTTTGACCGCGCCATTGCTGACAAAGGTTATGATGCTGACGACCTATTGGCCTTTATTGCCGAAAAAGGAGCCGAAGCGATTTTCCCGCCCAAGGCCAATCGGACAGAAGAGCGAGCCTATGACAAGCATGTCTACAAAGAGCGGCATTTGGTCGAGTGTTTTATTAACAAAATCAAGTGGTATCGTCGGGTATTCACTCGATATGAAAAACTAGCCCGACGATACATGGCTTTCTTGCACCTGGTGGGTGCTTTTATTTGGCTTCGTTGAAATGTCAACGGAACCTAGTTTAGCAAAGAGGTTACCAAAAATCTATACTTGAAGCAGCGCTCGATGGATCTCTACCATCGCCAATGCGTCCGGATGACAATAGTCGCGGAGCTGCCGAATCATTTGTTGCTTAACGGCCGTATCCCCTCCCCTATCATCTCCCCCCAAACTACCTGCGCTTGCATACCATTTGGCACATCTAACAACTTGTAGCTAAGGTCAGGCACCATTATCGGTGGCACCGATTTCAGCAAGTTAGAACCGCCAAAACGATAGTCGCGAAAATATTTTTTGAAGATGTCGAGTTGATCCCCAGCCGGTCTATCATTCAGCAAACGAGGCGCATATTCAGGAAACGCTTCAGCCAGCTCACTTAAGCGATTCCGTTAATAAACAATAATGCTGCCTGTATCGCCGATATCGCTTAGAAGCGCCTCCGTTAACGGCAGTCTCAGCTCCTCTAATAACAATTTTCTGCTGCAGAATGGTTTCGACAAAGGTTGAGGCTTGTCTGGCGCCCAGGGAGAACCCGGCGGTAACGTCACTCACGTACTGAATACCGTTGGTCTCTGACTGCGCTTTTTAGGAGCATTGCAGTCTGAACGCACCAAATGGACCCCTAGGTCCCTCCGAGGAGGTGTTTCGTTGTGCTTGCCTTGCATGGTAGTTAGCCTTGCCTGATACTGACTGCGATTTTGTCATTTGACAACTAATGGCAATTAGACAATCTCTACTCCGCCATCTTCGCGAATAGTAAACGTTATAGACTGCGTGTAATTCAGATATTCGATGCGAATAGTATGTTCTCCGAACCCAGGCAACAAAACTTTGTAATCTCCAGCCATGTCGGCCTAAAACATCTCAGTATTGTCAAGGAAGACTGTGCCGGGATTCAATAGAGTGATGTAGACGCCACTAATGAAGGCTTCGGGAATCGGTTCATTGGTACTTGGCCAAATTTCGTCCACACGAAAACCCCATTCAATATAGGAGCCGTCACTGGTCAATTTCACTTTTACAATTCTTCCTGGAATATCTTCCGACCAGAAGTCACTCAAGAATTCATCATCTCCAATAGTTTGAATAACCGTGTCGTCCCGTCCAGAATCTGGATAAGATCTCCGTGCGTCAGAGCAATCCGATTGAAGTGAATTCTGCTGTGAGTGGCATCCACATTAGGATTAACAATGGTCCATATCTCATTCAGGATAGGCCACCATCGTGACATGTCCCCAATGTTTGTGCCAGTGGTTCTATTAGTCGAAGCGGCGCTTCATGTACAGGCTACTGAACAACGGGGTGTGATTATTTTTGGGGAACGCCTGAGAGGCTTTCTCTGGAGAGGTTGTCTAATTCCAGTTCGTTACACAACTTTTTATCACACCCGAACAACGACTGCCGGCGTTGGTAGGCGATAACCCAATGCACTATGTGGCAGAAGCTCTTCAACCGCTTGCCAGTTAAAGCTCATCTACAAAGCAATAAACGGTGGGAATTCCACTTTGTAGATAGAACTCGTGCCTGTAGGCTGCGGCTGAAAAAAAGGAGGCATCAGGCTATTTCAGAGTCAGCTTCTCGACCAAGTTTCATGTGCGTTGTGAGCAGGATGGCAAACTAATGACCTTTGTGTTGACAGAAAGACAATGCCACAAAATTCTAGATTTTGTGTCGTGGATGGAATGGGGTGAAGTCAAACTACTTCCAATGTATGGCAAATATTATTCGCTTTTGACGGATGGCCAATTTACAAGTGGTCGCTCAATTTTTAGAGATTCTATTAATTCAGGCAATCGATTTTTCCTTTGAAGATAAAGAATCAGCTCTCTTATTTTTCCATCAAGAGCCTCACCAAGTATTGCATCATAACTCACGTCAAGTTTAAAGCACAAGGTTCTAACATCTTCTGCATTGAAAAATTGTAACATCAAGGCGTGAAGCTCTTGATTTATCTTTAATGGATCATTTGGCCAATCTTCTACAAATTCATGTGCTAGCATTTGTGAAACAAGACGGTTGCGAATTTGCCAGTGTCCATTCTTTTGTTTAATAGCACCTAGGAGTCTCAATTTACTAAGGTGCGTACCTGGACCTAATCGTTCTTCTCCCTTGATAAGATCGGCGAGCAATTTCCGTCGATGATTATTTGTCGCCCAGCCCACTACTTCATTTCGGATCGGATTTAAAAGATTTTTACCATTATGATTTACAATGAAAGCAATAACTTGGTCTACAAATTCAGTTTGAATATCTTCTGGTTTGTGTCCGCTCTCTAGCGCATCATCAAATATGGAAGCGACACATTGAACAAGAAAGGGATGCCCATCTGTCCATGCATAAATATCAGGTGCAATTTCTTCGCGAAAAACAATGCCATGCTTTTGTGCCAACAGCGTAATAAGACTGTGTGTCTCTTCAAAGGAGAAGTCGTCTACCCAAATAGTTATAGCCACATTAAATGGCGATGTTGCTTGTCTTTCTAAGAGGGACTCTGGTTCAAAAACACCAGCATAAGCAAATCGATACTTGGCTAATGCCGCATCACCAGAAATCATGCGCTGATTAACAATTGTACGAATTTGTTTATAAAAAGGGGCTAAGATATGTGATGGAAGCACATCAGCTTCATCAAAAAAGATCGAAATACGATTAGACCGAACAAATCGTGTCAACTGGCGCAAATGGTCGCTTAAATCCACAATCAATGTAGGGGCCGGGACGTTCATATCCCGCTCCACATCGTCACCCAATTGTTGGATGAGGATACTCCAGAAACGATCTAACCATTGTGTTTCATTTAAATTGGAATCGCTTAGGCCCATCATATCTACGGTAGCCGTTGCGTATCCTCGATCATTTTTCAAGATGGCGGACAACCAAGCCAGTAGACTTGATTTACCCACCTGGCGCGGTCCGCAAATGACAATGTCGCGCCCATCTTGATCCATAGCTCTGAGCGAATAATCTTCCATAGAACCAAAAAACTGGAATCGACGTTTAATATAGGTCGAATCACCATAGGCCAGCGCACTACCTGGCTGAAACTTTAAACCGGGTTTCATATGTCACTCCTAGCTTGCTCTTCTTCGAATTGAATGCGCAGTGACTCTATACGCCTTTCAAAAGGGCTACGGTTAAATAAATAATCGCTAAATCTTCCAAGCTTGATTGCATATTTCGAATCCGACCATTTAACGACATGACCAAGCTGCAAATAAGCCAGCCCGCGATTTAATCTAGATTGCGTTACCTTAAATCCATTAGCCGCCAGACCCTGTTCAAGGTCATCATAAGTAATAGGTCCATG
Organism: Ardenticatenaceae bacterium; assembly: GCA_020634435.1. GTDB lineage: Bacteria > Chloroflexota > Anaerolineae > Promineifilales > Promineifilaceae > Leptofilum. Next base: position 165,629 of record JACKBS010000012.1, read on the forward strand.
CTCAGCGATGAATACGGCGACCGCTTGTTCAAATGTATCAGCTTGGGCCAAAAAAATATTGACATATGATTGGTTTTGCTCAACCTCATTTTGAAGAATCTGGACGGCCTCATTAACCATACGGTTGGTGAGTATTCTTTGGCCTGAAGCGGAGACCATTTGAAGCATAAGTTTGCACACAAATTGCATAAGGTATGGATGACCATCTGTCGCTTCATAAATTGTAACAACAACCTCATTTACATTCTCGATTTTAATACCGATTAACTCCATCGGGTTGACGATTAGCTTGCGCGTTGTTTCTTCATCAAAGAGCTGTAGTTTTAGCTTTTCTGCAAAATTCCAGAACCGTGATTCTGCTTGATGTGTTGCCTCCTGCAATGTTCGCTCGCCTGTAAAAATAAACTGGCAGTTTCCATGATTGGACATGGTTCGCAGCACCTTGAAGAATTTTTCTGATCGACCCATATCATATTCTAAGAGGCCATCAACCTCATCAAACAGAAAAACGATTTTCCGCTTAGGATATAAATTTTGTATTTCCTGAACCATTATTTGGAAGTCGTCTGGCGTTTTATACTTGGTGTAATCGAGATTAATCCCTTGATGCCATTCTGTAGAGTTTTTCCATTCGTTAATGGCTAGACGATAGAATTTCTGGTACGGGTCACTTTGTGGCGGCTTGGCTTCCAAGCTTTTTTCTTCTTTACCAATAGAATTACAATCGAGATAGAGGGGGAGCCATTCCATCCGATACAGCTGGCGTCGGACAGCATGTAGTAAAGTTGATTTACCCTGACGGCGTGTGCCAAGAATAATTACGCTGCGTCCATTGTCGATAACAGCAGAATATAATGAACTAAGTTCACCAGTCCGCCCAAAAAACATATCAGGAGGAGTTATGTCCCCATCTACATAGGGCGAGAAAATGGTTAATGCTACTTGAGTGTGGACCGATTCCATCAACCCTTCATGTACTGTATCCTTAGCTGTAGCTACAATTTCCAAAATAGCTTGATGATCTAAGATAACCAGATTTTCTCCCATCTGTGATTGCTTCTTTATAAGCTGATTAATGGTCTGGGCTGTAGTTTTTGCATTGGTCAACGGCAAAAAAATCGCAAAACGTTGTTGTGGTCGAATCTGGTTAAGAATGTTTGTGAGTTTTCTGAGATCGTCTGTGGAAATTTCATTACTCGCGGCGTAAATGAAAAGAGGGAAATGATTTGGAAGGAACGATTCCAGAGCTTCCTCTCGCCGCCCAAATACGTAAAACGGCGGTTCAATAAGAGTCGTTTCTGCATCATGTTTTTGTAATGGAGCAGGCGTAAGTCCTATTCTTTCTCCGACGATGTTGGCAAATTGTGCCACATCGTCTACGGTAATTGTTTTTAGCTGCAATTTCCCTTTTAAGCTCTCGAATGCTTTATTTAGCTCTAGAATGCTGTTCTTTCTTGTAAACTCTAGGGTTCCATTTGTAGTTGACTGGTCTAGACTAAATGATTTTCGATGACGTTTAAAGAAAGCAATTAATTGCTTGTTGACGCGATCTACAGCAACATCTTCAAAGTCCTCAGCTATAGATATTGTTCCTTTTACCCAGATTAATTCTTCAATTTTTGAGCGGATTTCCTCATCACTCATGTGTGATCTTTCAATCTTTAACCGATTATTGGCCTCAGCCAGAAAGTACAATCCTAGCAGCGTTGTAATTAGCAATAGGAAGACTTCAAGGGGTAAAGCCCACTGAGGTAATGATAGAATTGTCGTCAGGATGGGAATACTCCAGGTTAAACTTACGAGAAATAATAGTAATAAATAACGCCAAGCGTCAGACAAGATTTTCTGAAATATATGACTCAAGCGTCCAATTGCAAAGGACAAATTGGTATTGAAGGCAACTAATGTACTTACTGCCAAGAATGTCCAGGCCCAGTCTGTGAAAAGCGAAAAAATCGCAGTGAGAAAAATGCTAACAAGCAAAGCAATAGCTAAGAATGTTAAATAATCACCCTGCACTACTGTGGTTTTGTTTTTGATATGGATTGCTTCATCAAGTCCTATGAAAATGAAGTAGGTCAGTAACACTACGACTGCAACGATAAAGACAGAAATACCCAGGTAGATAAAAGTGCTTGTATTCCACGGCCAGATACTATCAATGATAGTCAGCGTTTGTCCGATATCCTCACTTTGAATAGAGGTGCCGTCTGGGAAATTAACCCGAAAGGGTACTTCGATAAGTTCATCGACGTAAAAACTGTACGGTCTAATGTCTACGGTGATCTGATTGGTATCAGAAATCAAGTCGCATTGAAATCCAGGACAGGAAATTGTTGAATTTCCAAATTCAAAAACGACTTCTGTCGGTTTAGCAAGGTTTTCTCCGCTGAGCACAATAGTTTGGGAGGATTCAACAAACCTTGAAAAATGATTGGGTGCTACGTCTCGAATTTGCGGGTTTATCGGCCCTAAGACTTCAACAACAACGCTCGACGAAGACCTTCTATTGTTTCCCGTGACTAATTCGATGTAATAATCTCCAGGATTCACGAACCCTGGCCGAACTGTAAACGAGATAATGTCCCTGGCTAAATTAACTGCATTAGATGTTATTTCAAAATCAAAAGCCCTATTTCCATCCGTAAAAATAGCACTATTTATCAACTCGCCCGTTGGAATTGCCTGGTTAAGGGTCACAACAATTGTGTTAGTAATAGTGTTGTAAATGGATTGCGGTTCCAAGGAAGCGGCTTGAGGTATATATGGCTCAAGGAGTACAAATTGATATGATGTACAAAGGCCAGCACAAATCGTAAGCGTATAGGTTCCGGCCGGAACCTCCTCTGCTGTTGGCAGTTGAGCATATCCGTTTTCATCAGATTCTAGAATCACATCAAGGGGGATTATTTCCTGATCTACCTCTAGAAACACGGTAATATCGTCAGGAAGATTTCGGCCTTGTATAAATATTTTTTCACCGACAATGGCCGGTTCGGGTTGTGTGATAATTGTCGTCGGTAAGGGATCCTGACTATACGCTGCGTTAAATATACAAATCAAACCGATAAAAGAGTACAGTATGGCGATAAGAATTGCCTTGTAGCGATGCACTATTTGATTGCTCCTTGATTGTTTGTTGTTTTCAGATGCTGCGCAAAATCTCTACAGGTGCCAGTATTTGCATTATCCATGGAGCTGGCGTTGTTTTATCAGATAGATAGTAGTGAAGGGTTGGCTTAATGTGTAACATAAAGTCCGCCATAAAAAAGTGTAGGTTCTTTGTCACGGTCGCGCCTATAATCATTTGATTCAATCAGTTCAAAATCCAACGGTATTGGCTACTAGGCAACATGTAGGCGTTATTTTGACTAGGGCGAAGAGGTCGATTAAACTGCCGCCCCTTCACAAGTCCACCAACAATTCCCGAGTTCGAGACGATTTTTCTGCCCGCCACACTTTCATGCTCCCTATTTGATTGGAGGCGCAATGTAGAAATTTCAGCTCGATTCAAATATTGGGTGGGCAGTTGACGTAATTTTGCTAGGTAGGCGGCACTGTCGGTGATCATAGTATTCTCTTTGTCTTGATCGTTGCCTGAAAGGATTGCTGACACAACGGTTTTCATTTTAACAGAGTGCAGGGAACTAATCTACCCATTTTTGTAAAAGGAATGGTACTAAACCAGCAACTGGAATGAGTATAGCGAAATAAGCCTAGAACATGAGTAAAGCTGAAAGCTCTCCACCAGTGCCAGCGTATTTTGATGTCAACCGCATCTGCTGAATTAATTACTGCTTAACAGCCGCAAGCTCTATCATCGCTTCCCAGGCAAGTTGCGTCTGCGCTCCATTCTCCCTGTAAGCAAAACCTTAACCTCCACACCCTACGATCAATCTCATCGTTCCTAACAGTCCGTTCCTGTTACTCGTGGAGAAACAAATGAATACCGACACCCCACCCAAAAATAAAAAATGGACCCTGCGTAAGATCCTCGCCCTAGTCACCGCAGGCATCTTCATCACCTGCTGCGGCCTCACCAGCCTGGTCATGATGTTCGACGATACGGCCGATCCCGAACCCACGGTCGTTGCCTTGCAAGGTCGTGCTGTAGAAATCCCCATCGAGGACGAACCTGCCGCCACCAGCACCTTACGGCCGTCCCCCACCCCCAAACCAACAAGCACAACAGAACCCACTGCCGAACCCGAGAACACTGAACTGCCCAACGAAACAACGGCCGTTGTCGTAGACATCATTGACGGCGATACTATCGACGTTGAGATCAACGGCACCGTCTACCGCCTGCGCTACATCGGCATTGACACCCCTGAACGTGGTGATGATTTCTACACCGAATCAACCGAAGCCAACCGCCAGCTCGTCGCGGACCAGACCGTCACCCTCGTCAAAGACGTCTCTGAAACCGACCGCTTTGGCCGACTCCTCCGCTACGTCTATCTCGACGACGGCACCTTTGTCAACGCTGAACTCGTCAGCACTGGCTACGCTCTGGCGGCCACCTACCCGCCCGATGTTGCCCACACCGAAGAATTTGCCCAACTCCAAAACCAGGCCCAGAGTAACGCCGTAGGTCTTTGGGCCGCCGCTGCCAGCGAAGTGGCCGTCGTCCCTACCAACACCGTCAGCCCACCGACGACCACGCCCATACCTCAACCGACCAACACCATAGCGCCCCAACCAACCGTCACCCAGGATATCCAGCCGACGGCCCCACCGGCCCCGACCGCCACGCAGCTCCCACCTACCGAGCCGTCACCGCCTCCCACCGAACCCCCGCCGCCAGCAGCGGCACCAGGTGATGTACAACTTACCTTCATCTTTTATGATGGTCTCGTCTCCCAGGTCGAAAGCGATGAATACGCCGTCATCACCCAAAACGGCGGCTCCCCCGTCAACATTGGCGGCTGGCGCTTAAACGCAGGCAATCCCGGCCAGGACTTTACCTTCCCTGGTTTTGACCTTCAGCCTGGCCAAAGCTGCCGCGTCTACACCAACGAATACCACCCCGACACCTGCGGCTTCTCCTTTGGCAGCGGCCAGGCAATTTGGAACAATGGCGGTGACTGCGGCTACCTATTCGATAATACCGGCGCTCAGGTTTCCCAACGCTGCTACTAATGTGTCTCACCTAATTCCCTTTCAGGTAGTGAGCCAGGGTGAGGGTCTATTTAATGAATCATCAAGGGGTCTTAAAATGAGGACGGGCAAGGACTCCAGTTTGGAGGGAAAGCCCTTGCCCGATTCTGCCATAAAGCATAGTGTCGTTTCTGTTTTTGCGCCCTAACTAGGAAAGGTTGCGTTTCTTTCAAACCAATCAGGTTCTCGTGCCCCAAAACAGGAGGTTGCCAAACGACAGAACAGCCAAAATATACCAAACACAGTTTTGTGTGGCAATAGATTACCGGGCGTGAAACGGCCGTTTCGCTGGTCAACCGGTGTTTAAGTATTCTCTATTGAATCTTGGAGTGAGCAACCACAGGAAAACGATTACCAGGTCGCTATAAATAAGCTGTTTCAGTATTCTCTATTGAATCTTGGAGTGAGCAACCCAAATGTCGGGGTCGGTAAGCAACTGACGGCCGATGTTTCAGTATTCTCTATTGAATCTTGGAGTGAGCAACACAGACCAACGAGGAAACAACCGTTGTACGCGCCGTTGTTTCAGTATTCTCTATTGAATCTTGGAGTGAGCAACATTGGGGCAATAACCACCACATCGAGTTTGCACTTGTTTCAGTATTCTCTATTGAATCTTGGAGTGAGCAACTTCGTCGGCTTTCACCTCTTGCGATACGGTTTCCTTGTTTCAGTATTCTCTATTGAATCTTGGAGTGAGCAACAAACGGCGTTGGCTCAGGCCACCAAAACCCCACTTTGTTTCAGTATTCTCTATTTAATCTTGGAGTGAGCAACCTATACCTCCTAGGTTAATCTGGCAACTGTTCAAAATGTTTCAGTATTCTCTATTGAATCTTGGAGTGAGCAACAAGGCAACCGGGTTGAGTATGACCTGGTGGATAAAGTTTCAGTATTCTCTATTGAATCTTGGAGTGAGCAACGGTGCCGGAGTTGACCCACCTCCCCCCCACGCCGCTGTTTCAGTATTCTCTATTGAATCTTGGAGTGAGCAACAACATTTGCAGCCAGTCCGAGCTGGTTTCTGTAGTGTTTCAGTATTCTCTATTGAATCTTGGAGTGAGCAACGTTGAAATCATTTTCGCTGGCTTTGACATCAACACGGTTTCAGTATTCTCTATTGAATCTTGGAGTGAGCAACACAATGACGGTTTACCCGCGCACGCGTCATTTATTGTTTCAGTATTCTCTATTGAATCTTGGAGTGAGCAACATTTTGTCTGCCATAGTTACGGTCTCCTCACTATTTGGTTTCAGTATTCTCTATTGAATCTTGGAGTGAGCAACATCTGCAATTTAGCGACTTACAGCGCACCAGACGCGTTTCAGTATTCTCTATTGAATCTTGGAGTGAGCAACCTCCTGGAGACTAGGTACCCATTTGTAAAGATAGGGTTTCAGTATTCTCTATTGAATCTTGGAGTGAGCAACCAGACTTGACCGCTGATGCCTACTTGAAAGTGTACGTTTCAGTATTCTCTATTGAATCTTGGAGTGAGCAACGTCGCTGTTGCTATCCTCAAGACAGTGCGGCGAGCTGTTTCAGTATTCTCTATTGAATCTTGGAGTGAGCAACTATTTACGCCGTTCTCTTTCGGCTCGTTCGCGTCGCTGTTTCAGTATTCTCTATTGAATCTTGGAGTGAGCAACCCAATAAAGATAAGTGTTTCTACAGCCACAGTTTCGTTTCAGTATTCTCTATTGAATCTTGGAGTGAGCAACCTCGTTATAGCTATCTTTGTTTCTATCGCTGTTGTCTGTTTCAGTATTCTCTATTGAATCTTGGAGTGAGCAACCGCTTGTAAGTGGTATTAGTGCCGATACCGGGCTTGTTTCAGTATTCTCTATTGAATCTTGGAGTGAGCAACTTAAGGCCTGGATATTCAATACTGCCCCATGTCGTTTTGTTTCAGTATTCTCTATTGAATCTTGGAGTGAGCAACCCGGCGGTTACTGCGCCCGCTTCACTGACAATAGCTGTTTCAGTATTCTCTATTGAATCTTGGAGTGAGCAACCTATCCCCGGAACGTCAAAACCTACGCTGTTAAAGCCGTTTCAGTATTCTCTATTGAATCTTGGAGTGAGCAACAAACGGCCGTTGCGGTGCAGTTGGCGCTATTTTAGGGTTTCAGTATTCTCTATTGAATCTTGGAGTGAGCAACACGTAGGCAAAACGCGGCTGATGCGGCCGTACTGTTTGTTTCAGTATTCTCTATTGAATCTTGGAGTGAGCAACCAATCAACGTAAACAGTCTTTTCGTAAGCGGCGAGTGTTTCAGTATTCTCTATTGAATCTTGGAGTGAGCAACGCAGGAAACAGCTACTTTGCCGGACCGGTAACTTTGTTTCAGTATTCTCTATTGAATCTTGGAGTGAGCAACCTTGCTCTTGACTTGCCAATCCTTCATGATGCACAGGTTTCAGTATTCTCTATTGAATCTTGGAGTGAGCAACCATGCGCCAAATCGCCAAAGATTTTGGCTACAGCGTAGTTTCAGTATTCTCTATTGAATCTTGGAGTGAGCAACACGATAGCCGTCAATACCCGTAATAATGGCAATTTGCGTTTCAGTATTCTCTATTGAATCTTGGAGTGAGCAACATGACGGCCGTTGCTGCGCCGTGGCTTGGTCCGTTTGTTTCAGTATTCTCTATTGAATCTTGGAGTGAGCAACGATGTAGGGCACGTGGTCAAGCTGTACAAGCGGCAACGTTTCAGTATTCTCTATTGAATCTTGGAGTGAGCAACAAGGCCGTAGCGGCCAAAGACGAGGTAACTAACAATGTTTCAGTATTCTCTATTGAATCTTGGAGTGAGCAACCCGCTAAACAGCTTCTCTAAAGTCGATTTCTTGCAGTTTCAGTATTCTCTATTGAATCTTGGAGTGAGCAACTCCGTGAACTCGCCATTGCAAGCGGCGTATCGGACGTTTCAGTATTCTCTATTGAATCTTGGAGTGAGCAACTGGCGCTACCTCGGCGCGTTACAAAATGGTGAAGCGGTTTCAGTATTCTCTATTGAATCTTGGAGTGAGCAACCTTCTTCCAAGTCTGCCCATAGCGTCATGGCAACATGTTTCAGTATTCTCTATTGAATCTTGGAGTGAGCAACATAACCAGGATAGGCACATTGCCGATAAAATCACCAGTTTCAGTATTCTCTATTGAATCTTGGAGTGAGCAACCGCCTAGCCTTCACCATTCCGGCAATCGCTACGAGTGTTTCAGTATTCTCTATTGAATCTTGGAGTGAGCAACGAGTTTCCCACTCGTTGACAACATCTGCCGCGCTATGTTTCAGTATTCTCTATTGAATCTTGGAGTGAGCAACGGCATTGACATGGTGATAGAGCCATTTATCAGCGCGGTTTCAGTATTCTCTATTGAATCTTGGAGTGAGCAACCAGCATTCATCGCAGTAGTGATACTAAAGATTGTCGAGTTTCAGTATTCTCTATTGAATCTTGGAGTGAGCAACCTACACGACGGCCGTTTCCACCTACCGCCAAAAGCGGTTTCAGTATTCTCTATTGAATCTTGGAGTGAGCAACCGTGGTTGGGTACGGCGATCCGATGCTTGCCACGATGTTTCAGTATTCTCTATTGAATCTTGGAGTGAGCAACACCAATGTTGGTGGGTCTTTAGATAACGCTAACCAGATGTTTCAGTATTCTCTATTGAATCTTGGAGTGAGCAACTGTTTGCCATGATGTTATTTTAGTTCTCCAATTTTCTGTTTCAGTATTCTCTATTGAATCTTGGAGTGAGCAACTCGCCCGCCTCGTTGCGACGGCCGTATTCGGCCAACGTTTCAGTATTCTCTATTGAATCTTGGAGTGAGCAACCCGCATTCATCGCAGTAGTGATATTAAAGATTGTCGAGTTTCAGTATTCTCTATTGAATCTTGGAGTGAGCAACGTTGACGGCCCCCCTTCTTGCCAATAATTGATAATTGTTTCAGTATTCTCTATTGAATCTTGGAGTGAGCAACGATTTTAAGCTGCGCTACGGGCTGCGGGTCACGGCGTTTCAGTATTCTCTATTGAATCTTGGAGTGAGCAACCCTCGTATCTAATAGCGTCGGGGTGGGTCATGCTTGTTTCAGTATTCTCTATTGAATCTTGGAGTGAGCAACCTGGCCAATGGCTACATCAAGCCCGGCGATACCGTGTTTCAGTATTCTCTATTGAATCTTGGAGTGAGCAACATGGATTACGATTACACAAGCAACCAATTGCGCGTGTTTCAGTATTCTCTATTGAATCTTGGAGTGAGCAACATCGCGGCGGATGGAGTGACGGCCTAGCCATCGTGTCGTTTCAGTATTCTCTATTGAATCTTGGAGTGAGCAACCCCTGTGGCAGCGTCATCACCACAGGAGGCGGATTAGTTTCAGTATTCTCTATTGAATCTTGGAGTGAGCAACGTCGGTATAATTGGTCATCCCGTCTAGCTGAATACGTTTCAGTATTCTCTATTGAATCTTGGAGTGAGCAACTATACACGGCCGTTACGCGCCCGGTGTCATCAAAATGTTTCAGTATTCTCTATTGAATCTTGGAGTGAGCAACCTCGTACCAGGCGATACTTTTGGCACAAGGCCACGCTGTTTCAGTATTCTCTATTGAATCTTGGAGTGAGCAACTTGCCCACTGGCCCCAGCGCCGGAGGCGCTGGCCTTTGTTTCAGTATTCTCTATTGAATCTTGGAGTGAGCAACCTCGTAAACCCGTCCAGCTTCCTGCTGTCAGTTGATGTTTCAGTATTCTCTATTGAATCTTGGAGTGAGCAACCATCACGGACGGTCTAAAACGGCTTGGCGTTCTAAGTTTCAGTATTCTCTATTGAATCTTGGAGTGAGCAACTTGCTTGCTATTTACTGCTTACTGGTATCCATCATCGTTTCAGTATTCTCTATTGAATCTTGGAGTGAGCAACCAACGGGCGCAACGGTTGACCTGCTACCCTACATGATGTTTCAGTATTCTCTATTGAATCTTGGAGTGAGCAACTTTGAGTTGAGCAAAAAGCTGCTGCTGCTCTGCGTTTTGTTTCAGTATTCTCTATTGAATCTTGGAGTGAGCAACCAAGGCGGCACGGGTGGCAATGTCCAGCCGGTCGTGTTTCAGTATTCTCTATTGAATCTTGGAGTGAGCAACAGTTAGGTTCGCACGCGAACCAAAGGAGATTGAAATGTTTCAGTATTCTCTATTGAATCTTGGAGTGAGCAACCAGCCGATACACCATCCGCCTACGCAGCGACAAGCTGTTTCAGTATTCTCTATTGAATCTTGGAGTGAGCAACACGGCCGTTACCCAACTCACCACCTCCAAGCTAGCTGTTTCAGTATTCTCTATTGAATCTTGGAGTGAGCAACATCCCGACCGGTCCACCTCCCCAGCGGGTACACCTGTTTCAGTATTCTCTATTGAATCTTGGAGTGAGCAACCTGCGCAGCGATGCGCTGGCCCAGCGCTTCACCAAGTTTCAGTATTCTCTATTGAATCTTGGAGTGAGCAACCCGAGACGCCAGCTCAGACGGCCACCCGGCTGGGTGTTTCAGTATTCTCTATTGAATCTTGGAGTGAGCAACACTAATACACCACCTTTGGCTGCCAGATAAGCGCCTGTTTCAGTATTCTCTATTGAATCTTGGAGTGAGCAACATCCAACACGCTGGAAATGGTACCCAATAACGTCAGTTTCAGTATTCTCTATTGAATCTTGGAGTGAGCAACCATCAATGACCCAGAAGGCGGCGCGGAGCTGCATTGTTTCAGTATTCTCTATTGAATCTTGGAGTGAGCAACCGGTAAGCAACTGACGGCCGATGGGGGCCATGTCGGTGTTTCAGTATTCTCTATTGAATCTTGGAGTGAGCAACCCGCATGGAGCGCCATGATATTCTGGCCGAAGGTGTGTTTCAGTATTCTCTATTGAATCTTGGAGTGAGCAACCCCTGTGCCGTGCTTTGCATATGCTCCAATTGCAAACGTTTCAGTATTCTCTATTGAATCTTGGAGTGAGCAACTTATCACCGTGCCTGACTGGACGGATACGAACAATTGTTTCAGTATTCTCTATTGAATCTTGGAGTGAGCAACCCAAGACGGACCCGTGGCAGGTAATACCAACAGCGTGTTTCAGTATTCTCTATTGAATCTTGGAGTGAGCAACACTCCTGGCACATCGTCAGATCACGGCCGTTGCGCTGTTTCAGTATTCTCTATTGAATCTTGGAGTGAGCAACTCACCTAACGCAGCAGCAGAACCCGGATAAATGGCGTTTCAGTATTCTCTATTGAATCTTGGAGTGAGCAACAAGAAGAATAAGCTGGTTGAATATTTGCTAGACAATGTTTCAGTATTCTCTATTGAATCTTGGAGTGAGCAACCCCGCACAGCGCCCGTTCTGGTGTCAGCAAGTAGAACGTTTCAGTATTCTCTATTGAATCTTGGAGTGAGCAACGGTAAAGAGGGGAATTTACACCAGTAAATACTATTGTTTCAGTATTCTCTATTGAATCTTGGAGTGAGCAACAGAATATGCACGACGGTAACGAGTGGAAGATCGTCAAGTTTCAGTATTCTCTATTGAATCTTGGAGTGAGCAACGGCCCCATGTCTACCAGCTTACGACCATCACCCAACGTTTCAGTATTCTCTATTGAATCTTGGAGTGAGCAACTGGCGTTCCTACATCATGCCGCTAATCATTGACCTGTTTCAGTATTCTCTATTGAATCTTGGAGTGAGCAACTTTTGGCGTTTTCGCTGCGCCGTCAGATCATCAAATGTTTCAGTATTCTCTATTGAATCTTGGAGTGAGCAACAAAGAAAATCAAACCAACAGCCGCCGATATAAAGTGTTTCAGTATTCTCTATTGAATCTTGGAGTGAGCAACGCGTCAATGATTGGCACAGTCAACGAGGACGGCACGTTTCAGTATTCTCTATTGAATCTTGGAGTGAGCAACATCATCCAGTTAAAGAATATTTAGACTCGCTTACCTGTTTCAGTATTCTCTATTGAATCTTGGAGTGAGCAACCGGTCAACAGCAACCCCGCGCTACGTTTTAGTGACGTTTCAGTATTCTCTATTGAATCTTGGAGTGAGCAACTTAGATGCATGTTTTAAGCAACGCAACGGCCGTTATGTTTCAGTATTCTCTATTGAATCTTGGAGTGAGCAACTGGCTACGCTGACCACGCGCTGCCAGCAGGATGCTCAGTTTCAGTATTCTCTATTGAATCTTGGAGTGAGCAACCGTGGAACCGTCCGCTTCTGGCCCTGGCTACCAACCAGTTTCAGTATTCTCTATTGAATCTTGGAGTGAGCAACAAACAGAAGGTGCGATTGGTGTTCAGGCCAAAAGCCTGTTTCAGTATTCTCTATTGAATCTTGGAGTGAGCAACTGCTGTTGGGGCCGTCTTCAGTGCAGAAGGCGTCCTGTTTCAGTATTCTCTATTGAATCTTGGAGTGAGCAACAGAGTGGCATTTCCAGCAGTATGCAGGAAACAGACTGTTTCAGTATTCTCTATTGAATCTTGGAGTGAGCAACATGGCGTAGAGTGTCCGTGTGGACAAGAGCAAGAAACGTTTCAGTATTCTCTATTGAATCTTGGAGTGAGCAACCGTTCTCGAATCCCTGGCCCATTGTACGGACCTCTTGTTTCAGTATTCTCTATTGAATCTTGGAGTGAGCAACCGATTAAGTTTCTTTATTTTAGCAGGCAAATTTTGATGATTCAACTGTATTACGCTCGTTACAACGTATTCTCGACGGCCAATGTTGAGCGAATAGAGAATTTTTTCGGTTGTTAAGGTGCCTTTTTTCGCAAATAATTTTTTGTTGAAAAAGTGGGGGGATTTGCGAAAGATATTATTCATTCGATTACCAGCTTGTTGGACTGCATCCAATCCCAGTAAAGCGGCCAATTGCCGCCAGCGAGCTGGTAGATGCCGTTGCCTTTGGTGGTGGATTTGCCAGTTTGGGTGGCCTGACCCCAAATGAGCCAGGGGAGCAGTGGTTCCCAATCGTCGGTGCGGTAAACTGCCGTTCCCGTCAGGCCGCTGAGAGGTGTTTTGCTCCCTTTGCGGCTGGAGTTCGTCCACAGCTCGTGCCAGTGGGTGTCGGTTTCTATCAGTCGTACCTTTTGGGCCATAGCGTGCAGGTGGGCAACTTCGGCCGGATCGCGTCGCTGGCCGTTGGCAAACTGGCGGCTTAGCTCATCCACTCGGTAAAGGGTGCGCTGGAAGAGGACGGTAAAGTCTGGGGTTTTGAATGGTTGTTGTTTTTCTTCCAGGCGCAGTGGGGTGAGGAACTGGATAGTGAGTTCGTTGTTGGCGGGCATATTGTGGCGATGGTATTGGCTGATTTGTAGGACGGCCGTGTGGTCCACATGCAGGGTTGGGATGGTGACTAGGCTGTCGCCGGGGGCTAGCAGCTGCTGGATGTCGCCCCGCAGCGGATCGATGGCGCTGATGGTGTGGAGGTGGAAACGGCCGTTGCCTTCACGTCGTCCAGGGCCAATGCCTTCCCCCTGCCCCATCTCAGAAATGGCCAGGACAAAGTAGGGTAGATAGCGGAAGCCTTCGCCGAGCAGGGTGAGGCCAAAGGAGAAGGTTTCGCCGGGCTGCACGTCCCAGCGGGCGGGGATGGGGGGCATGAGGGTGTAGGCGCGGACGACGGTGCCGGGGTCCAGATTGGCGGTGAGCAGCCAGCAGGCTGGGCAGGTAGCGGCGTGGGCGTCACTGGGTGGTTTGCCATCACTGCGATTGGCTTCCGGGCAAACTGCCCGACGCATGACGTTGGCCAGGGCGTTGCGCAGGTTGTTGCCTGCGTAATGGCCGCCCAGTTTGATGGGCGTGGTGGCGGTGCAGTCGAAGCGGAGGTGGGTGAGCTGTAGGTTGGTCATTTGTTTCCTCTGGCGGATCTATTGGTAAATTACGAATTTGCTACCCGTTCGTACAGAGAGTAGGCGCGGCTGGATTTGGTTAGGCGGTAGGGTAGGATGATGTGACGAGTGATGCGTAACGGCCGTTTCTTGTTGTAAATATCTACTTGCTCAAACTTCATCTTAGGATCACAATCATCTAACTGCTGCACCAGCCCCATTTTAGGGAATTGATTGGCTTCTGCTGTGAGCATGATGAATTCGGCCGTACCTTCTGTAACCTCTGGTTTCGCCAATAATTGCACAAAGCCACCCCGTTTGCCCCAATAATTGACTTGGACCAGCCAGTCTTGCAACTGTGGCTGGTTCTTTTCCACGACACCAAAGATCAAATCTACAGGCTCTGGGTGATACACATATTCCCGGTAGCCTATTGTTTTTTGAAAAGGCCCAGCGTCTGCCGAACCTGGATCGGCCGGATTACGGCGCAATTTTAGAATTTTGGCAAATAAATTGGTAACGACAATTTGCTCAGGCAGTTGAATGCCGATTTGCAAATCCCGAATCCAAGGCCAGGCTTTTTTGCCTGGTGCATGGCCGCTGGTGCGTAAGGCCACATCCAACAAGGCCAGCTTGAGCGCGTAGGGGGATGGTACGAGTAAGCTTTTCCCCCCTGAAGATGTGGCCCAAGACGGCCGTAAACTAAACAGAGTGGTTGGTTGATAACTTGCTTTGAGCCATACCATCAGCTTTATCCTGTGTATTTCATGGTAAAAGGAGCATCTTGTAACAACTGGCTCATTTCTTTGGCGTAAGCTGGCAAAGAATCAAACGTGTGAACCGAAAGCGCCTCAGGACGAATGCCATTGAGTGTATGGCACAATTCCGTTAACTGCTCTGCGTAGCCATCTTTTATGGGACTGAGCGTTGGGGCGGGAATCACACTGCGGCTAACGGTGACCACACCGGCAACATCCACAATGTGAGGCGCTTGTGTGCCGCGCATTGCCCCCGCTGGCTCTACGAGTGTGTACAGCAAGGCTTCACACAATGCCTTAAAACGAGCTTGCCGCTCCGCTTCGCTGATGACGTATTCATGGGTGATGTCGTTGAAGCCAATGCGGGCGGCTTCTATGGTCGCTACCAACGCATATTGGCCACTGTTGGCGGGGCGATGAAAGATGTTTTGCCCTAAATTGGCTTTGCGCGTACCTTCTTCGCTGTCTGATTGACGCTTGGCATCACCGCGTTCGCTGGCATACTTCACATGAAAGTAGCTGTCGGAGCGGGTCGTTTCAGGAATACCAATAACCCAGCCAAATTCGATAACGGATTTGCGGGGCAATGATTTGGAACCAGCGGTGATAAGGTTGCCCAACATGTCATCCATCGCACAAGTTTGCAGCATTTGTGTCAGCGAATCGGCGTCATTTTTATCGGCGATATCCGTCATAAAGCCATCGTCGGCGCTGATGCGGTTGGCATTGAAGGTATGGCAGCCAACGCACAGGGGCAAGCCGTTGGCGGTAGCAATGCGGTGGAGGTGCTCGGCCAAAATGTGCTTGATCATGTCACCAGAGATGGCGTTGACGTTTTTCAGATTGCCGTTGCCATCTACGATGTTGACCATGCGGGTTTGAATCTGGTTGCCTTCGCCGCCTTCATTATTTAGGCTGTGCATGTCCAAGGTGAGTTGAGCAGAAAGTGAAAGCGAGTAAATTGACACGGGAAATTCTCCTTTTATGAATTGGTTTCTTGATCGTTTTCTTCTTTACGAGGTTCGCGGGCGTAGCCATAGGCAACCAGCAGCTTGGCAATCAGGTCAGAACCGTGTTTGTCAATGAGCTGCAAGATGTCTTGAATGTCGCCAGTTTGCACGCTGCGACGGTAAGGGCCAGAGCGTGTTTCCATGACCTGAGCGTTTTCGGCGTTGTATTTGTGTAGAAAATCACTGAGGGCAGCAATGAATTCATCTGGATATTGGGATTGGCGCACTAAATCACGGCCAAGGCCGTAGCGCACATCATACCGACGGTCACCCTCTTTTTTGCGGTATTGGGCAACGACAGTGCTTTGGCGGATGGCGTAGGCGATGTTGATGAAGCCGGGCGACTCTAAAATTTTACTGAGCTGTGGTTGTGTGCTCACAAGCAACCTCCTTAAATTGTGGGTTGAGAATTTGCGGGGTGGAAAACCGGGCTTTTCCCCCTGGCTGATTAACCAACTGCCGTAGGCAGTGGTGAATTCATAAAATGGGTCGAGATTATCGGCGACGATGAAGTCGCGGTACTGTGTCAATAATGAAAGTTCGTCCCCTTTGTTTTCGGCAAATTGACGCACGATTGTTTCGTGTTCTTGCAAAATTTCCCGATAGGTTTGCACATCATCTTCCTGATGGATTTGAACCCAACTGGGCAAGTTGAGAAAAGAGAGGTTCATGGTAGTGACGGCGTTGCCTAAATCTTTGTAAAAAGCAACCTGGAAGCCGTGCATGAAGTCGGCGGGGGTATATTCTTCGCCGAACATCTCTCTTCTTTCGCGTTCTTCTTCGCCTTCTGCTTGAGCTAGCTTGCTTTTTTCGAGGAAGGCTTGGAGATAGCGCAGCACAACGAGGATGTCGGAGCGAACGGCCGTTTCGCTGAACATGCGGCTCTTAAAATCTTGATAAACTTCTTTGGCAAATTTTGGTGCCATACGGCCGTAAATCGGAACATACGTTTTGCGGTCGCTCACGCCCTGCATTGTGCGGGTAAAGGCTATTTCATAAAAGCCCACCGCTTTGAGCCACTCCAGTAACCAGAAACTTTTCAGGTTGCCCAAGCCAACCCCATCTGGTTGGGCTTTGTTAATCCCCTTCCCTTGTGATGGATTGTAAAATTGGCTGGCGGTGGCATCGACCAATTTCCAATTCTGTTCTTTGGCCAGGGTTTGCCATTCTTGGCGTATTGTTTCGACGTCATTGGGAGATTGGCTAAAAAGTTGGCACAATCCTGTGTAAACTTGCCCTTGCAATCCGGCGGAGATGACGGCGAACCATTGCTCCATCAGACTGTTATAACCAATGAGGGCGGCGGGGTTAATCATGCGAAAGATGTCCCAATCTGGATGGGGTGCTGGTGGTAATGCTGTTAGATTGCCATTTTCTTCACTGGTTGTTTCTGCTTTTTCCGTTGTCTTTTTCAAGGCGTTGCGGGCTTCAAAAAATTGCTTGCGCTGGTCTCGTTCAGTTTCGTAATGAATGAGGGCGTGGGAAGGCAGCTCTGCGGGGAGTTTGTCTTTGTTTTTGTTGGTTTGGATGATGACGGCGGGGTAATACGGCCGTTTTGCCTCTGCGACCGCATTTAAGTCCAAAGGTGTGTCACATACAATTTCATAGGCATAGCCGTTGTCTGTCTGCACGATATTGGGTGACAGAATGCCTTGCTGGGCAAACAATTGCTGTAACAGTTGAACAAACCCTGACGCTAGCAATTCATCGGCAAATGTGCCTGTTGTTTTGTCAATGTAAAAAAGGTTCATTTCAAATTTCATAGGATTACCTTTCGAGACCCGTTTAGAGGGTGTGATTTTATTTACTTCCCCTTTTTGTCCCTTCCTGGTCTGCATGACGCAAAGCGCGGACAAAAACCGTGTAGCAAACCATATCTCCTTGATCCTGATCTGGTTGAATTAAAAAATTGCGGTCAATATTGCGTTGTGCTTTGAAATCGTAAGCCAGGTTTGCTTTTACTTTGTCTCGGTTCAAGGGGAATGGTAAGAAAACGGCCGTTTCCCCCACATGTTCCGCATACCCATCAATCAACGCATAACTGCCTGGTTGTGCAGAAAAGGGGCCGTGGTGCCGGGCAACGGCCGTAAAGGCGGCTCGGAACAGCGGCAGGTGATTATTGTCTGGCAACAGGGCATACATCAGTGGATAAGCGGCATAGGCACTTTCTACGGCATGGGTTGGACGTTTACCACCCAGCTTGCGGTTGAGTGTTTTGTGGGTTTTGTTGGTAGGATCGTAGTCGGTGTGGGCGGCCGTTTCTCCTGGTGCTAACGGATGGCCCACCTGTGCCTGCCATTCCCGTGCCCAACCTTGCCAGCCCTGGCTCAGTTTACCCAGGTCATGCAGGCAAACCACAAGCTGTGCCATTTGCGCCACAATCCCGGCTTGCCAGTTATATTTATGTTCGATGCGTGCGCCAACGGCCGTTACCCAATCCAGCCAACTTTCATATCCCTGGGCATCTATCCAACCTTGCCAATTTTGGGCGAAGGCTTGATGGACCAGCCTGATATGTTCTTCATAGCTTTCCAATTTGTAGCCATACTGCGCTCGTTCCTGCGTTTCTGAAAACTCAGGAACGGCAGATTGATATGGCTCCACTTCGGGCAGTAGGTCAAACTTCTCAGGGGACAACACCAGACCCAATTCGGTTGTGTAAGAAACGAGCGCAGGATTGAGTACCACCAACGGGGCGTATAAATCAAAGGCACCGCGCACATCCGGGAATTGATATCTGATCGGGTAATTTCCTTGGATGTCTGCTTCCTCCTCAATTTCTTCCAGCCTTTTAGCCAGCCAGGGTAAACGGCCGTCATCCCAATCTGGGTCTTTGGACTCGTTTTCGTTCTTCCATTGCTGATACTTGCCTTGCAAGGTACCGGGATGCAAAGAAAAGCTGTCAGCCTTAAATGGAGCGTGGGCTAATTGGTCAGGATCAGCATGAATAACCACAGAGACGGCTTGAATGTCCCGAATGAGACGAGAGGCTTCCCCTCTGGAACTATCGTTTTGCCATAGATCATAAATCTCATTGCGCCAGCCGAACTCTGTGCCTTGCAGCCCGGCTAAAATGCGTCTGTCTGTGGGGGTATGGGCAAAGTTGATCAGGTCTTGCTCTTTGCTGAAATCCAGATGTTCGCCCTCATGCTCTTGTAGTAAATGCCACGTTAATTCGCACTGCTGTTTGGCTTCTTTGCCATTGTAAGGAGCACGTTTGTCTGGTTCGAGGTAATAAACATAGACATCGCCTACTTCCCCTTGGTAACGGGCGCAGCGACCGGCTCTTTGCAAAATGGCCGCTCCCGGAGCCAGTTCTGTATGCAGCGCCCGACAGCTCATATCCAAACCCACTTCTACTACCTGTGTGCCGACGACGATCATGCTTTCTTGCGTGTGCAGAGCATGATCTTTATGAAATTCAATGCGAATTTCATTTTCGCTCCCCTGTCGATCTTTTTGCAAAAAGCGACTGTGCACAAGACGAATGTGAACATTTGCCAATTGGGGATGATCACGCAACGTTTGGTAAACAAGTTGTGCTCGTTCCACTTGATTACAAACGACGAGAGAGCGTTGACGGCCGTTTTGGGCCAAATGTGTCTCAACAATCTTTTCTACATAAATGGCGTCTTCAGCCACAAGTGGTTGTGATACAGTATGAAAGATGCGAGTTTTCTTTTGGGCGGGAATATCTGCTAGATCGCTTGCGTCCAATAAGATTGCTTCTGCATTCAGTTCATTGGCTAATGCTTGCAGCATTTCTTTAGAGAATGTCGCGGTCATCAAAACAAAGGGACTGATACCTTTGAGGGTTTTAAGCATTTGCAAGGTCGTGGGCAATGTTGAATCGGGGTCAAAAAGGTGGAATTCGTCGAAGATGAGATAGCTGCCCACAAACGCCCCAGCATTCAGGTTCCATTTGCGCTTGGATTGGCTGTACGGCCGTAACAGCCAACTGCTGAGTACCTGATCAATTGTGGCAAAGGTCAAATCCCGATGAAACTCTGGGTCTTCACGATACTCACCTGTTTGCCGACCTATAGTAATGTCTCGCTTGAATATACGGCCGTAACTTCCTGCTCTCTCCCTCATCTCTTCTGTGAACTGGTTTGCCAGGACCCGCATTGGCACAATGTAGACACATTTTTTAGGGAATAACGATATAGGTGCATCCCAAAAGGTATCCAAAAAGGGAGTCAACGATGCACGCGTTTTACCAGCTCCAGTAGGAGCCTGCAAAATGACAGATTTACCTGCTAATATTAATTCTCGGAGGCGTTTTTGATATGAGTACAGATTCATCTTTTTATCCAAAAAAATCACTAGCGGCAGATTGAGGTTGGTTTATATCCTGCCTGGATACAAACCAACCGTATTGTTCAGCTATTGCTTTGGCTTCCCCGATCAATGTTTCGCGTAATTCAATTGGCTCTAGCACCTCCACATCCACGCCCCAGCCGCGAATCCAAGGGATCATCTCTCGCCATTCCGCCACTTGGGTTGTCCAGATGAGGTCGCCGTTGGGTAACAGTTCAGGCTCTGCCTGGTTGGGGTGCCACACGCTTTCTTGCACCCGGCGTACGGCCGTTTCTCCCCGAAACCGCAGCTTAACCGTCACCAACTCACCTTCCCCACTCCAAATATTCCATACATTGCGAATAAATGTTTCTTCGTCAAAGGATTCTGGGGGAATGATCGATTGGGTGGTATCTGCCGCTTTTTCGATGCGATTTAGCTTGAAAGGAATGATCTTGTTCATCGTTTCGCTAAAACCAACCAGGTAAATGCTCTCATCCCATAATGATGGCTCTAAAAGATAAGGGCTCACCAGGTGCAGCGTGGATTGGCGCGATTGCAGCCCTCGATAGCGAATACGAATTTTGCGCTGATCAATCCAGCAGTTGATGATTTTTTGTAGGACGGCCGTTTCCTCCCCACCCCCCTCTGCCTCTGGAATGAAATTTGTGGACGCTATCAGCCGATCAATCAACGATTGATGAAGTTTCAAAGCAACAGTACGCAATGCACTTAACACGTAAGGGTTGGGTGAACGAGTTTGGCGAGAAGTTCTTCGTCCCATCAAATAAAGCATAGCAGCTTCATAAACGTTAACGCGCAGTTCCGACATATAATTTTGGCGGTCAATTTTCCAGCGTCCTCTTTCTGTTTCTATAAAAGGAATGCCTGTATCTTTCAGCAGTTGCCGGTCTTTATAAATAGTTGCCCGGCTGTCTACACCTACCTGCTCTGCCATTTCCTCGTCGGTGTAAGCCCCATACAGGTATTTCTTCTCTAGTAATCGTAACCGCTCGGCCCGATTCAACCCTTTGCTCATAGTGGCCTCCAAGAATTTGTTCGCCAACAGTGTACACAATGAGATTGTGAAAAATGGAAACATCTCTGCCGAATTTTTAACTTCATTTGTTGCAGAATTCGGCACCTGGCAGTTGGCTAAAAGGTATGGCGTGGTTTACGAGAGATGTGACGCAGCCCGCTTTGGCGATTACGCCAAACAGTCATAACAACGGGCGATTCTTTGCTTAATACCACAGTTGATCCCTGAAGCCTGGCAAACTGATCGTCATGACAAACTGATTTTGGAATATCCTTACATTTCAGATGCACGAGCCTGGCACCCGCACAGTTTATTTCTGTACCATGTGCAAGTATAAAAGAAATTTCTGTTGTTGACACGTTACGCTGTGCCATTCGTTTTAAGGCGTGTTTTGTGAAGATGAGTGAATCAATCATTGTCCTCACTCCAATGGAAACTGCCGTTGTCGTCTTCCCAAAAACGTTTGCCTGTTTCCCGCTCCACAATGCCCATATCTTTGGTAATGGTCCCTCGCGAAACTCTGAGTGACTTCGCCAGCTCCGCAGATGAAATCCCATTCCTTGCCTGACGAACCAGTTTGACAATTGAAGTTAATCGCTCTTTTTTGTTGTTTTTGTTTCCGAACACCGGAACACCTCCAGAATTTGATTTACCTGGAGGTTGCCATCCGCTTGATTCCAGTACGGAAACAATCAAAAACTAATTTTTGATTTGGTAAGTTTCCATTTTTTGAACGGCCGTCTGCTACCCTGATTCACAGTTAATCGTTCACCCATCACAATTAGGAGTTATCTATGCCTATTGTCCAACACCTTATCGCCGACGAGTTCGGCAGCCACATCGGCAAATACCAGGGTCGGCTCAAAGTGACCAAAGCCAAAGAGGTTCTGGCTCAGGCCCCCCTGCTCCACCTGGAAACTGTTACCATCGCCAGCCGTGGCGTCAGCATCTCCGCCGACGCCATCGAAGCCTGCACCGAACGCGGCATCCCCGTGCATTTCCTCAGCAGCCGGGGCAACCCGTACGCGGGCCTCTACAGCGCTGGCCTTATGGGCACCGTCCTTACCCGGCGGGCACAAATGTCGGCCTACAACGATATGCGTGGCGTCCATCTCGCCCTAGGCTTTGCCGGGGGCAAAATTCAAAACCAGGCAACGCTGCTGAAATACACCGCCAAATACCGCAAAGAAAAAGAGCCAGCACTGTACAAAGAGCTGCACTGGCTGGCCGGGGAAACGGTGGACCATATGGAAGAGGTTTGTACGCTCGACTTCATGGCTCCACGCGAACATTATTATTTGGATGACATCCGCAGCCACTTGCTTTCAATTGAGGGACGCGCAGCGAAAAAGTATTGGCAGGGGTTCAAACTACTGCTGCCAGAGGCGCTCAACTGGCCGGGCCGTCAAGGCCGTGGTGCCCATGACCCATTCAATAGCGCCCTTAACTATGGCTATGGCATTCTCTATGGCCAAGTTGAGCGAGCTATTATTCTGGCTGGCCTGGATCCATACGCTGGATTCATCCATGTAGATCGCCCCGGTAAGCCCAGTTTGGTGCTGGATTTAATCGAAGAGTTCCGTGCCCCTGTGGTGGATCGCACACTTTTGGGCTTAGTAAATAAAGGTGTGGCCATCGAGCAGGATGAACAAGGACGGCTGGTAGAAAAAACGCGACGCTTTTTGGCTGAGAAAATATTGGCTCGCCTAGAGAGCCAGGAAAAGTATGAAAAGAAGCGCCATCCGCTGCGGGCCATTATCCAAATGCAGGCCCGCCGCCTGGCCGCTTATGTGCGTGGCGAACGAGAGTATTACGATCCATTTTTGGCCAGATGGTGATACGGAAACATGCGCTGCCTACTCATTTACGACATTCCCAATGACCGTATTCGCACCAAAATTTCGGATAAATGCCTGGATTACGGGCTGGACCGGGTGCAGTTTAGCGCGTTTGGGGGGGCTATTTCCCGTAACTTGCAGGAAGAGCTTTTTATGCAACTGACCGATTTGTTGGGCGACGAAGCGGGCAATATTCAGTTGCTGCCCATTTGTGGCAAAGATTGGGCCAATCGGTTCAGCCATATTTGTGAAGGTGAAACTAAAGAGGCATAGGGTTCCCATGACAACTGAAGATCCTTTTGTATTTCGCGTGATTGATTTGAAGCAGTATGTTTACTGCCCCCGAATTTTGTATTACCACACGGTGCTGCCGCAGGTACGGCCGTTAACTTACAAAATGGCAGCAGGTATTGCCGCCCACACCCAAACAGAACGGCTGGAAAAGCGGCGCAGCCTGCGCACTTACGGTTTGCAGCAGGGTGAACGGCGCTTCAACGTTTCACTTTACGGCCCTGACCTGCATCTCTCCGGCGAGCTGGATATGCTTATTGAGACGGCCACAGAGCTGATTCCAGTAGATTTTAAGCAATCTAAACGAGAAGGAGACCATTTTAGGATGCAGCTATTAGCTTACGGCCGTTTGCTAGACATCCTCGCCAATCCCCAACAAAAAACGATTCAGCGTGGGTTTCTATACCTCATTCCCCAACGCCAGGCGGTTGAAGTTCGCTTTACCCCTACCCTTCAGCGCAAACTCAACCAGGCGATGTCCCAATTGCACATCATTATCAAGAATCAGCAAATGCCTATGCCAACAAAGAAATACGGCCGTTGTGTAGACTGTGAGTTCAGGCGGTTTTGCAACGATGTTTTTTAGCCAAGATGATCTTCGTTTTCTCACCTGGATGAATAGAGATATTGCCCTGACTAATCGCAAGGCTTACAATTCTGTGTGCTACATACATATGGCCATCAGTAAATGTCATATCTTCTGTGAAACCACAACTAAGAAAGGGATAATCACAATTTTTCTGTGCTTTTGTTGCTTTAGTTTGCCAATCAGTTTCTGCCCAATCCTCCGCTAGAGGTAGTTTTGTCCCTCACACTAATTCAACTTATTTTGGACTACCTCAACTATAATAAGGGTTTCTTGAAGTTGTTGCTTCATTCCTAGCTTGGTAAAAAGTTCAATTGCTTCAGAAGCTGTTTGTTGGGCCATCTCTAAAAGCCCTGTTGCTAACTGTAATTGTGCAAGATGCCTTTTCGTTTCAGCTACATCCTGTGGGCTTTGGGCTAGATACGCTGTCTCCAAAGCTTGCTGAATATATTCATCGGCTAATTGGAAATTTTCCTCTTTTAATTCCAACCAACCTAACCAACGGAAAATCCAGGAAAACAGCCATGCATCAACATTAGATTCGGGTGGATGGTACTTTTTCATCTTGACTCTCAGTTCTAAAGCTTCTTGAAAGTGCTTTTTCGCGGAATCAAGATTGTTATCTTTGATATCGATCATTCCTAATCTAGCTTTCATGCGGATGATGTGAGGTATGTAATCTAATCTTTGTGCTATCTCTAGCGCTTCATAGGCATTAGATCGGGCAAGATCAAATTTGTTTTGTTTAGTCTGAATGGATGTGAGTCTAAACACCGCCTGAACGATTTCATATTCATCTTCATATTGTTTCGCAATATTTAGACAATCGGCTAGGAGTTGTTCTGCCTTAACTAAATCTCCTTGAAAATCTCGAATATTTGCCTGCATTCGGAGAAACTTTGCTTGTTGAATTTCATCTTCCAGTAGTGTCGCAGCTTGAAGCCCTAATTCGTAATACTGAATTAAGACATTCCAATCTCCGCTGCGCCATAAGAAACCATCAAATTCGTCTATGAAGGTTATTAAATGGTTTAATCTGCCTGCTTGCCAACACCAATCAATAACATCAGCAATATTAGGGGCTTCAAGCTGGTATTTTTCTAACAGCTGATAACCCGTAAGTCTTTGATCCGTAATGTATTGGAGTAAAAAATCTATCCATCGTTCTCTAAAAGAAGCTTCTAATTCAGACTGTGCGGCTAATTCTGAATTTGCGTACGTTAGAGTTAAGGGCAACATTTGGAAACGGTGCCCAAGTTTGTTTATTAATGATAGCTTTTCCAGGATCACTAGCCCTTCATCTCGGTCGATCTCAGGGAGTTGCGTCATGTACCCCAAAACTTCCCGACTAGCACTACTGGAAAATATCGATAGAGCCAAGAGCAGGAGGTGTGCGTTTGTTCCACGTATGTATTCTGCTGCTGTCTTGAAACAAAATAGGGCTATATCGCTTGAAGGTTGTCCTAATCTGTTTAACACTGTTTCTGTTGTATGACCAAAACCCATTTGGGCAATGCTCCACACCAAAGCTAACGGCACGCCCCCTGTGCGTCTGTACAAGAGTCGTTCTTCTTCTTCAGTTAATGAAACACTTTTTCTTGAACACTCATGAGCAATAAGCTCTATTCCCTCTTCTAAAGGCATGCCTACTAATCTTATAGGATACGCTATGTCAATACGATGCCTTGTCGTTACAATCGCTTTGGTTGGGTCGGGCAATTCTCGAAGGAAAGAAAGAACATTTTCATCATCTATTGTTTCAAAATTATCAATCACTAAAAGCGTTCTTTGTTGGGTTAGGGCTTGGCGTACGATTTCATTTTGCTCTTCTTGCCGGGCACGTGTGATGTCTTCCCTTTGTAAAGCTATGGCAATTGCCGTGTAAATATCATCAAGTGAACGCATTATTTGGCGCCGTGACACGATACCATCAGCGGTTAAAAGATTGCTTTTTGCGCTGATCCAGATGATAGCCTCAAATCTACCTTCGGGCGGTAGGTTGTTATAGTTTCGTAGATACTGGTGGGCAATTTCTAACGCCAAAGCGCTCTTGCCAATTCCTCCAATACCGTCGATAACAATAAGATAATGACGCGAATGAGGATATGGTTGAAGCAATTCATGAATCTGGGTTTGCTCCTTCTCGCGGCCTATAAATTCTTCAAAATCTGGTTGTGGGAGGTTATGCAAAACTTTTGGATAAGAAGGAGAATCAGTTGTTCCACCAGCAGATAATAGTTTTTGCTCGACAATAGCATCTGTTAGCGTTAATAGAGCATCTCTTATTCCGACATTCAAGCTTGTTAAAGTCTGAAGTTGTGCTTTTTGTAAATTGACCTGTTCTCGTGCTGCTTCGGCCGCAATACGATGGAACTGGAGACTATAAATCGGCATTAACTCAGGTAGATGCCAAAGCTCTTGGGCCAAACATTTGAGCAAATAAGATACAGCCCGATCTACTCTCTTCCGATTTATCCGCTCTGGTAATACTGTAGAAAAAGTTTGCAAAATCTCTTCCCGTTCTTCAATTAGAGAAGCCCCCGGTTGCTTCAACATCGCAATCAACGCCGTTTGGATTTCTTTGTTTTGGAAAAAATCTCGCTCTTTGCTAATGGCCAGCACCAAATCTTCGTCTTCAACTTGATATTCTTCAATAAACCGCTGTATGGCCCGGCTTAACCCTGCTTCAAATGCTTCATGAAAGGCAGCGTCTGAGCGCAGCTTTTTGACCTTCCCCGATACTCCTTCCCCCACATATTTTTTTGCTTGGTCAGAAACAACATCAACTAGCGTATCAAGCGCTTTTTGCTTTAAGTTTTGCGGAATCAATTGAAAGATATCGGACCACATTGAGAAAGCCTTTATTTGGGTTTGGTTCAAAAATTGTAATTGGGCTTTCATTTGTTGTAAACCAGTATCGCCAAGTGAATACTATGCGAAATCGCAGCATTTGTCCCTAACGGGACGCATCTCGTGAATTCTTACCATTCAGGAGGTGCAGCATATGTACCAAGTCACATTTATTCGAGCCACCCATGAAAACGGCCGTTTCCGCCCCTACCCTACCGAGGCCTACCAATTTTGGGCCGACTACGGCTGGCTGGTAGGAGAAGTTTTGCGTCAGGAGGAAGGCATGCGTTTTGCGGAAATTGTGCAGGCCTGTACAGAGCTTCTTGATGAACATCCTGGGCGGGAGCCGAATACGGTTTCCGAAAAGTACATTGCTTGGTGTTTAGTGAAGTTGTTGGAATTTGGCATGGTCGCAACCGTGGAGAATGCCTTGGATGATAAGCCGCAAAGCTAAATTCACACCAATATGCGCTAGCGCTTTTTATCTGATGAAATCCCGTTTGAACAAAAAGCAATGCCTAGTTTGCCTTATCATCGGCGTGTTCATGAAATGCCTGAATAAGGACTTAGCGTCAGGACCTTCCACATAACATCAAGAAATAGAATACTATGCGAAATCAACTAAGCCTTTAGGTTCTGTGCTTCGTCCCTACAGGACGCACTAGAGGCACAAGGTATACAATCAGCCGTCTTTCTGCTTTTCCTGTTGTGAGGAACAATCTTGAAAACGGCCGTTCTCCCTGCCCTACTGAAAACCCTTAATATTCGAGGATAAGAACCGAGGATGCTTATGAGGCGCCCAAAAGGCTGATCTTCGTTGAATCCATAATGTATATCAACGTATATCTTGGTATACGTAATACTTCGCAGAAAAGTGCGAAGATTAATACGCTACCAATGACCCTGGCAACTAATCTCTTTTGCCTTCATTAAGGATTTTTCTTTCACCGGTTGCCCCCAAGGCCTTGCGACGGCAAGCCAGCAATTGTTTTTAGCAACTATTGATCCGAACAAGGAGTAGACATGAATCACCAAAATCATCAAACAGTCAGCCAGGCACTGGTGTTTGGCCTTACTAGGTTGGGTAATCAACGTATCCAGCCCAAGGCTTGGGTTTACTTTGTCTGGGTTGTTGTCGCCAAGCAGGTTCACTGCAAGATAGGCCAAAGCATAAATCCGTCTGAGCGTATCGCTCAAGTGACTAGCGCTATCCCTCAAATTCCCTTTTATATTCAGCTGCTGCCCTGCATTAACTTGGAACAAGCCAGGTTATTCGAAAAGATGCTTCATAATCACCTAAACGATTTTCGAGCTAGACGAAAGTCTGAGTGGTTTACCGATCCCAATCTCAATCGCCTATCCGTTCAAATTCGGGCTAAAGTCAATGAGATACTGGCTTTGGCAAATTCCTTTGGCTATGTGATTCAGTTACAAGGTATCGAGCGATCTGGTCCTTACCCTGTGTTGTACCCGAATGGGTATGTTGATTATGTCGTGGACCCAACAAACAAAGCGCGCTAAATTTACTTTCCCCTCCCCCACCCCACTTGCTTATTTAAACAAAGCTTTTCAGGTTTAATGCGTATACGTTGGTATACGCAGGCATTTGTCAGCGTATACCAACGTATACCTTTGTATACGAAAAATTGAATTCATTTAAAGGGCAAAAGGGTGGGGTGGGGGAGGGGGGTAATTAAGAATTTCTGCGTTTTACTTTGCTAGGAACAAAAGCTCTCATTTTGCCCCAACAAAAATTTCGCCTTAAATTCGCAAAGCACTTCGGATGAACAACATTACTCATCTTACCCAAAAATAGCGTAGGGATTGAAATTTAGGTCTTTTAGGCCAAATTTTTGGCTACTGGCAGAATCTGTCCATCCCGATTCAAGAAATTTGGTAAAAAGCAGCAAAGACGATGAAGTAGGGGCAGAATGTATTGTGAAAATGAACTTCCCACTTAAAAAGGCTTAGAATGACGCAGGCACAGCGCCAAATACAATTCTACGTATACCAACGTATTTCAGAGTATACGTTGGTATACGAACTCTGGAGTCCCGCGCTTATACGTATACGTTGGTATACTCAACTAAAGTCAATCCCATTGCGATACTTGGGGGAATTGCTTTCAACTAACGCGGGTTCCGGTATCGTTTCATTGAGATAATAATCCCAGGCAAAAAGCAGCAGGTACTTGGCCAATTGAGAATCAGGAACCCCCAGTCGAATGGCTTCTTCGTGAATGACCCCTTTCAACTCGGCCCCGATTTCATATGTCACGCGATTCATCAGCCGTTTTTGGGATGTCACGCGTTTTTTACGGCCGGAAGCAGATGTGGGCGGCTTTGCAGGGGATGGCGCCGGAGATTGTACTCTTTGGGGTATATCCTCTGGTTGAAGAACCGGTCTATCTTGTTCAGCCTTCGAGGGCAATCCTTGCAGCTCTCTCATGAGATCCGAGGGCATTTCCTTACGTTTACTCATCATGCACTATCCTTCGCGTTAATTCCATATAGTCTCTTGCACCGTTACTGCTGGGATCATACTCAAAGATATGTTGTCCGTAGGCGGGAGCCTCACTTAGACGCACGTTGTAGCGTATTGGTTGGCAGACTGCATCCCCAAAATATCCATCTAGCTGAGGTAATATCTCTTCAGTCTGTTTTACACGCCGGTCCAACGCTGTGGGCAGCACGTATCTCAATTCAACCGGATGGTACCGGCTCACCTCTTTAATTCGGTGGGTAAACTCAATCAAACCATCCAGGCTCAGCGCTTCCAGGTTAACCGGGGTCAATATCTCCTGAGCAAAAAACATGACATTAATTTGCAGATTGTCCCACCCTGGTGACGTATCCAGAATGACGTAATCGTAATACTGGGCATAGGGTGACAAGGCATGGGCCAGGGTTTCTTCCTGGCGCATATCTGCTTCGGCAATGACCTGCTTCACTGCGGCCAATCGATGCCCTCCAGATAGCAGATGGAGATTGGGCCTTGCCTCAACAAGCGCCTGCTCAAATTTGGCATTACCCAATATAAAATCCGCGAGACCTACTTCAGGCCGAACTCCCAGTGCTTTACCCGCCTGGGCCTGGGTATCGGTATCAATTAACAATACGCGCCGCCCGGAAATAGACAGCGCAGCCGATAAATTTACGGCAGTAGTTGTTTTTCCAACACCGCCTTTGGACAGGGAGATAGATAATATTCTTGCCATGTCGGAACTGTATCACAAATTGGACCACTGCGCTACGTATACTATCATATACCAACGTATACGTATAATTTGGAGGGCAGCTTCATACATTTGGGGAATCTTGTTTAGAGTTATCAGCCTGTAGACCTGTCCTTATTGACCCAAATCCTTTACTTTTGGTCCGTTAAGAAAATGGATGACAAAACGGCCGTTCCTCCCCCCACATACACCTTTCATCATCCACATACACAAGCGCATCCCTGCCTGCCAACATGCCAAAGCGAACGCGCATAGAGCTATTATCGCCATTAACAGCAGCGCCGGGCACCGACGGCCGTTCATCCCCCCCCGCATCACCCGCCGAAGCCCGACACATCATTCTGCTGGATGGATCGACGCATGATGAATGTCCAGGCCACCAACCCCATCAACACCGCGCGGGTCTAAACCAAAAATTACCGGGCTGGCAGTGGGGTAGGGGGGTACGGCCGTTTCGCCACCCTCTGATTTGTAACAAGGCGTCATACTAAGACGGTGTGCCCAATGCCCACGTGAACCACCTGTACAGTTCCTGAGCGTACAGGTGCCGGTCCCCACGGCTCAGCGGGCCGGAAACAAGCGGGAAGGGCGGGACGTCGGTCACCATAAACGGCCGTTTGCCCACCACTCATGCGCAGACCCCCATTACGCCGTCGTCCCTTGACGCCGATTGCGGGGGAACCACGGGGCGGCCATTCTCGCCCACATAGGCATGTCAGGCAGCAAGAGAGCGTTATCCGGCCCCCGCCAATCTGAGGCTAACGACTGTATACTACAGCCAATGGCAGACAGCAGGTGACGGATGAATAAGCAAATTCCCAAAATCAACGCGACATTGCTGACCTATATTTTTGACGGCCAACCTCATCTACTGGCGGACCCGGTGGCCGATTGGCTCGCTTCGTCGCGGCCATTTGTCTCATTTGTTTCAACCTACCGGGACAAAATCCGCTAAAAGCTGCGCACGACAGCCGATGAAGCCAGTTTGTTGGACGTACGGCTCGAACTGGAGACGGCCTGGCGGCTGCTGGTCAACAGCGGCTGAGTGTGGCCTACGAGCCCCAGTGTAGCCAGGCGCGCTGTCCCGATTTTGCCGTGACCTATACCACCAGCCTGACCTTCATGCTGGAAGTGACCCGCTTGCAGGCCGGACCGCCGCTAACCACACCCAATCCAGCAACTGCTGAGCCATTGGTTGACGAACGGCTGGCCGATGCGGTCTGCAGCAAGCTGAGCCAGCTGCTGCCCCATGGCGGCAATGTCCTGCTCATTGGCCTCGAAACAATGTCATTGACAAACGAAGATCTGCGGGCCACCCTGGTACATCTCCAGCAGCGGGCCGAGCGCGAGGAAGCCGGTTTCCTGGCCCGGTATGGCTGGCGTAAGCGGGCCGATTTTTTCCGGTATTATGGTCGCTTAAGTGAGGTGCTGGTGCGGGGACCCGATTTGCGGGCGGCCGATGCCCTGCTGGCGTGGGTTAACCCGCGGGCAAAACATCCCCTGCCTGGCAAGGTGCAAACGGTCCTGTATCGCAGCCAGACAGGCTAGAGCTGCGGGTCAGCCAGGGGCGGAAAGATGTGCAGGGCGTGGGCAGGAAGGATGGTGCGGGAGGCGAAGGCATCAGGAAGAGCCAGATGATGTGTCGGCCGGGCGGTCGCTGCCTGGCAACAGGGGGGCCGCCTTCTCAATGCACTGGCAGGCAACGGCGCTGCCCGATTGCTCTTTTTTGCTTACCGACGAAGCGTCTTTATTGTTGTTCCAGCCAGCGCAGTGCCTCCGTCGTATCGCTAAAAACCTGGACTTTGATGCCTAACTCACTGGAGCGTTTGATGACGCGATTCATGCTCATCTGGCCAACCACTTTTTCGGGCAAGAGTAAGGCCCAATATTTCCAGCCCGCCTTTAGGATACGCGGTTCCCACTGAGTTTGAGCCCATTCCATATCATCTGGTAGGAGGGCCGAATTATTGCGATCATCTGACAGCCATTTGACACAATGATGTTTTTCAAAGGCCGCCGCGCCGCTCATCAAGCCATCGCGAAATTTTTCGCCGAAAATAAATTTATGAAACTGGTGCCGGACAATAGACCTCTTGCAAAAGTCACTTTATTCCAAGTGACAAATTGTAAATCGAAGCAATCAAATTAAATCGCAAACCAAACCGTTTGCGCCGATTGCGATATCGCTCTTTCAAAATACGAAATATCTTGAGCTTGCCTATCACATGCTCACCATAGATTCTGGCTTTCGCCAATGCCCGATTCACTGCTTTTTCCTCTTTGGTGAGAGGATGATGCTTAGATTTCTTTTGGGGCGTTTGGCTATTCTTGTGAATCTTAACGATGCCTTGATATCCTGAATCAGCCAAGCAAGTGATGGTTTGTATCATCCCTTGGCCACTCTCTTTGAACAGCTTGAAATCATGTTTCTTGCCTTCGCTAAAGGCGGTGGTCACAATCTCAAGGGTTGTTAAGTTGACGATGACCTGCGCTTTTTGCGTATGGCACTTTCTCTTGCCACTAAAGTGCCTCTTTGTGTTTTTGGGTCGTTCTATCGGTTGTTCGGTGGCATCAACAATGACAACTTCGATGAGCGTATCGCTGGCTTGCAACTTTTTCTTGCCAGGTAAGGTGAATTGGCCTGACTCAACCAGCGTATTTTCAACTTGCTGAATTGTCCGGCAAACGGCCGACTCGCTAATTCCGTAGGCCTGGCCGATATGAAACTGGGTACGATACTCTCGCCAGTACATCAGGGTCAACAAGAGTTGGTCTGCCCGTGACAATTTAGGTGGTCTACCAAAGGTGGGCATTGTTTTTTCTAAAATAGCCACCATTTGCTTAAAGATTGGGTGTGGCACACCCGTTAAACGTTTAAATTTCGCATCGGATAAGTTTTGAATGTCGGCATATTTCATACAGCAATTATGCCTAATTTTCTACTTATGCAAGAGGTCTAATCTTTTTATCCGGGTATACCCACACCGTAACAAATTCGTTGTCTACAACTGTCTCCATCTGGAAAAGCTCCTTATGCCAGGGGTGGCGAAAAGGTGCGCCTCCCGACACACGCCGGTAAATCTGGCCAACCGGGTCGCGCTTGGCCGGTTGCTGAGGCCAACTAGTTCGCTAAATCTGCTGGAAGAAATAACGAGGCAGCCGGATGGTACGAATGGGCGGGTGGCTTCAACGCCAGAAAGTCGGCGAAACGGCCGTCTGCTAACAAAACGATGCCCTTAAGGGCGCAGCCGCAGCCGCGGCACACCAGCCGAACGGGTTAACCCAATAGACAGCCAACCGGCAGATAAGTGCGGGCGGTGGGAATAGGTAACCCATTTAGCAAGCTGTGCCGGTTGTTTTACACAGGGGATAGAGGGTGCACGGGGGATAAAACAGCCGATTGACGGCGTGACGCCCCTGCTTTCCAGCCCGAAAACCAGGCTAGGCGGTTGTGGCTTGGGCGGTGGGTGGTGGCCAAGGTTCTGGGTCGTAAGAGAGCCCATCGGCTGTGTGCCTGAAACAAGCTGCGGTACGGTAGGTGCGGCAGCCAGACGGGTCGTAGACCGGGTTGAGCACCAGCCCGGCTTGCCGCCCGGTTTGGCTTCGTCAGCGCGTGGGCGTGCTGCCCTTCTCCTGGCGCTCCGTGAGGCGGTGCTCCCGGCAAAAGCGCCATGAGGCTACGGCCAAAGAAATCGGCTGTTATGTCCCGGAATTACCCAAAATAGGGAATCTGGTTTGCAAAATAGGGAGGCGTTCCCGATGAATTGGCCAGATAAAACGCCTATGCTGAAACCGTGTCCGAAGGCTTAAATTTGTCTGGCTGACCGGTGCCCAACCGGAGCCATCAGGAGAATAGCGTATGAAATAAATCCCTGCTCCCCATCATTGGCCCAAGAAAGTAAAACAAACGACGCCCCGCAAGCCACCCACCGAGAAACGGCCGTTTGATGCTCCGGCGGTCGGAGGACGGCCAATGTTCACTAACGTCCATACTACACAACCCCACATGTTGGCCAACAAACGCGACGCGTTTTGTTGAGCAAGTTCCAATCAATCCATCGTTCCCTTAAACATTCCCGCCCGCAACATGCCCCCATTGAAAAGTCTCAGGGTGACGTTTCCGTTGCCGCCCCGCCTTTTACCGGGCCGATATTTCCCCGGTAGGGCCTTGTTGTTTGTCAGTAAACAGCCGGTATGTCCCTTTGTTTCCGGCGGCTAAGCCTGGCTGTTTTGTATTACTGAAGCCGTAAAAACAGTTTGTAAAAAGGAAATCAAATGAAAAAGCGTATAAGAATTGTAACGGTAATCCTTGGTATGACGTTGGCGGTTTGGCTTTTAAGTCAAAGGGCTTACGCTCAAGATGGCCTTAGCCAACCAAGCGTCAATGCCGCAGCCCCCGCAGCGACCTACACCGTGAACAGCAACGACGACACCGATGACGGCAGCTGCAACAGCACCCACTGTAGCCTGCGTGAGGCAATCAATGCGGCCAACAGTCACGCCGGTTCGGACACGATTCTGTTTGACTTTACCGGTCCCGTGGCCATTTTGCCCACCTCGGCGCTGCCCATCATCACGGACCCCGTCATTATTGATGCCATTGCGTTCAGCAGCGGCCATTGTCCGACATTGACTGGACCGGCGGATATCGAAGTGACGTTGAGCGGTTTTGCTGCGGGCAACGTGAGCGGTTTGCGGCTGGGAGAAGGCAGCAGCGGCAGCACCATCAAGGGGCTGGCCATCATTCTTTTCCAGCAATTTGGGGTGGTGGTTGAGCCCGGCAGCGACAACAACATCATTCGCTGTAACCATATCGGCATTGATGCCAGCGGCAATATCGGCTTAGGTAACGGTGCCAGCGGCATCACTATTAATGGGGATAACAACAGGGTAGGGGGAAGTTCACCGGATGACCGGAATGTCATCAGCGACAACGGTACGGCGGGGGTTCTTCTCAACTCTGAGGGGGCGTTTAACGTAGTGGCCGGTAACTACATTGGTACAGAGGCCGATGGCGTTTCACCCCAGGGCAACAGCCTGCGTGGGGTAGGTATTTACGGGAGCAACAACACCATTGGCGGCCTGACAACCAGTGAACGGAATGTGATTGCGGACAACGTGGCCGATGGCATCTGGGTCAGCGATCAAGGTGGGGTGCCGACGGACAACCTCATCATTAACAACTACATTGGTGTGGATAAAAACGGCGACCCGCTGGGCAACCATAACAATGGGGTTTGGCTGAGGGAGGGCACCGGTACAACGGTTGGTAATTCCAGCGCTCCCAACCTGATTGCCCATAACAGCTGGAACGGCATTCGGGTGGGCGAGGACGCTGAAGAAAATGCGCTGCGGGTGAATATTATTCGGGATAACGGGCTGCTGGGGATTGACCTGCAAGGACCGGGTGAAGCGCTTGGTGAAGTGACCCTTAACGACACCAACTCGGACAACGACACCGGCGCCAACGGCTTGCAAAATTACCCCATCCTCAATTCGGCCGAGGTCAACGGCCGTATCCAGGGCACCCTGGCTGGGGCGCCCGGCAACGACATTTCGCTCTTCTTTTATACCAATAGCCGCTGTGATGATTCCGGTTATGGCGAAGGGGCCCAGTTCCGTCAGGCGGTAGACGTGACCATTCCGGGTGGTGGTGTGCTAGTATTTGACTTTTTCCTCAGTTCGCCCCTGAATGCGGGCCAATATATCGTGGCCACGGCCATCGACATCAGCAACGAAAACACCTCAGAGTTTAGTAACTGCGCGCAGGTGAGCGAGGCCACCTTTGTCGTTGATTCTATTGGCACGGTGGCTGATGGTAATCCCGGTGATGGCCTTTGTGATGTACCGGGCGTACCGACGGAATGCACCCTCAGGGCCGCCATCATGGAGATTAACGGCCTGGCCAGCAACGGGCCATTCCGCATTGAATTTAACATCCCTGGCGCCGGGCCACACGTGATCGCCCCGTTGAATGCGTTTGATGCCATCACCAAACCGGTCACGATTGATGGCACTTCCCAGCCTGGGGCCGCGTGCCCCGATGGCAGCACCCCGGCCAATCTGCTCATTGTTTTGGACGGCAGCGGCATGACCGGTGTGTTTAGCGGCAGCGGCTTGACCCTGGCGGCCGGCAGCGACGGCAGTGAAATTAGCGGATTGGTGATTGGCGGCTTTTCCGAACAGGGTCTTGTGGTGAACAGCGACAACAACGCCATCACCTGCAACCACATTGGGGTGAATGCCGCCGGTACGGCCGATTTTGGCAACGCCTTAAACGGTATTCGTGTCAGCGGCGCCAGCAACCGGATTGGCGGGCTTTCCAGCAGCGTACGGAATGTCATTTCAGGCAATGATGTCAGCGGCATCTTACTCAGCAGTGGCGCCACCGAAAATAAGGTGCAGGGCAACTATATTGGTCTTAATGCCGCTGGCGATGCCGCGCTGGGCAATACGGAAGCTGGGATTCGTCTGAACGAAGCCACGGGGAACCGTATTGGCGGCAGCGTGGGTACGGCGCGCAATGTCGTTTCCGGCAACGGATTGTATGGCATCCAGCTGCGCAGCCTGTCCGACGGCAACCAGGTATGGGGTAACCGCATTGGCACCGACCGCACGGGCACAACGGCCGTTCCTAACCAGACCGGCATCTATGTGCGTAACGCTAACAGCAACGAAGTGGGTGGAGATGCGGCCGAGAAAGGCAACCTGATTGCCGGGAACAGCCTCAACGGCGTGCGTATCCATGATGCGGCCGCGAACAATCTTGTCCAGTACAACACGATTGGCCTGAACCTCAATGGCGACGCGTTGGGCAACGGCAGCCATGGCCTCTTCTTGGACGCCAATGTTGCCCTCACCCTGGTGGTCGATAACACCATTGCCCATAACAACGCCGCCGGTGTGGCCATTGTGGCCAGCTCGACCCAGAACACCGTGTATGCAAACAGTATCTGGGCCAACGGCGGCCTGGGTATTGACCTGAATGACGATGGGGTGACGGCCCATGATGGCGTAAACGATGCCGATACCGGGGCCAACAACCTGCAAAATGCGCCGCTGATGCGTTCGGCCAATCCAACAACCGGGGATATTTCCGGCACGATGGAAGGCGTGCCCAACACCGTGTACCGGCTGGACTTTTATGCCAACGATACCTGTGATCCCGCCGGGTATGGGGAGGGCCAAGTTTATCTGGGCAACGGCTCGGTGACTACCGGGGCCACTGGCAGCCAGCAGTTTACCGTCGCTGTAGGCGGCTATGCGGCGGGTGATTTCATCACCACCACCGCCACCGACCCCAGTGGCAACACCTCGGAGTTCTCGATTTGCGCTACGGCTGGCGGCTCCCCGCCTGTCTATTTGCCGCTGGTTGTGAAATAACGGTGATGGGCATTGCCTCTTGCCTTCTTCTCGCCATGGTGAATGTGGTCGCCCTTGATTCTATTGGTCGGCCGATGCTGAGGGGGAGGTAAGGTGCGGTGTCTGGGCGTCGCTGGCGGGTAGATTAGGCAAGAACCCTAGGGTTAAGGGTGGCGCAAGGCAAGCTCTCAGCGTCACAAACGGCCGTTTTTCCCAACTGCGGGTTCTGATCCTCATGTGACATGACGGCTGCCTGACAACCACGCGGCGACCATTGCCAAATAAGTGGACGGCGGGATGGCGCGACGGAGCGATCCGGTACGCGCCACCCGCTCGAGCTATGACGGTGTACGATAAACAGCGTTAGACAACAGAAGATGGATGAATTTTCCCCAACCCGTATGTATTTGGGGAAATCCATTTCAAACAATGC
The DNA here is from genome assembly GCA_020634435.1 of Ardenticatenaceae bacterium. Lineage (GTDB taxonomy): Bacteria > Chloroflexota > Anaerolineae > Promineifilales > Promineifilaceae > Leptofilum. Next base: position 203,392 of record JACKBS010000012.1, read on the forward strand.
GTCGCCGGAGCCGCTGTCAATCCAGTGCTAGGCCTGAAAATGCTGGCCCTTCTCTAGGCGGTCAATTCCGTATAACGATTGGCAAATATTGGAATCTATTAATGACAATATCTGCCTGGGCTTCATTATTCCCCGTTTGCAGTTCGGTGGCGCTTGTGTTAAGCGAAACGCGCGGTGACAGCGTCGTAAAAAATGGCGCACCGGGTTTGATGCTCACCGTCACTACTAGGGGTTGGCCCATCGTTTCCGCCGGGATATCGCCAACAGCCCAGGTTAATGGCGTCAGGGACGTCGGGGGGATGTTGGCCGAAACAAAGCTCAGATGGGCAGGCAGGGTTAAAGTCAACACGCCGTCGGCCACGTCAATATTGCTTTGGTTCCCGTATAAAACAGTTAAAGGTAGCGAATCACCCGGCACCCCGTAATGAGCCGCTGCATCGAGATTTACCCAGGTATCTGGATAAGCCGAACCCAGTGAAACATCATCAATGGCAGCCTGGGTAAGCAAATCGCCAGGCTGCTGCTCAAACTGGAAGGTGACGGTGACTGTCTGCCCTTGCCAGGCAGACATATCGATCCAGCTTTGCGACCAGGCGGCCGTGTTGTGAGGCACTGGCAGTGTACTGGTCACGGTGCCATTGCTAATTTGCAGCTGGAGCCCTGAGCTGTCGCCGGGGAGATTTCTAAATTGGCGGGCCATAAACGCCAGCGTAGGGTTGGCCATGCCGACCGGAATGGTCAAGGTCTGGCTCACACTGCTGGCGCTGGCCCCTGTGGCCGAGGCATTTGATTGGTAATAAACCCCCTCCAAAAAACCGGCTGACCACATCAGGTGCACGGTATCTTGCCCATCGACGGCGACGGCCGGGGTGTTATGTGGATACTCTGGATTGAGCAGGGTGGTCGTCTGCCAGCCACCCCCGTTGGTCCATTGCCGGTAGTAAATACCGCTGTTAGCCGTGCTACGATCCAGGTTAATTAAATGAAGCTCGTCGCGGCTGTCTAGGGCCACATCGAAAATTTCCCCATGCGCGTTGGGCAGCTGCATGGGCGTAGACCAGCTCCCATTTGGCGGGAGAAAGGCGTGATGAATACTGTTGTTGGTGTGCCAGAAAACGTGAACTGTGTTGTTTGACGACACCATTAACCCGCTGGGTCTGGGGACAAAATAATCGATGTCGGCAAATAACGATTCTGGTGCCGTCCAGTTGCCGTCTGGGTAGCGAATGATGTGATAGATGGGGAAACGATGGAAGGAAGAAAGGAGATCGACCGACCACACAAAGTGAAGACGGTCGTCTGGTCCCAGGGCCATGGCGGCGCTGCCTAACCCGGTGGAGGCCACAATTTGATAGTGCCAGCTTCCCGTCAGTGACTTTTCTAGATACCCAAAACCTGAATTGTACTGGACAAGCGCATGGATGGTGCCCACTTTATCTATCACCACGTCAGTTACTGTGGCGTTGGCGACAGTCATGAGTTTTGTGGCTGCCGACCACACACCCGAGGCTGACCGCGTTTTATAATAGAGATCGCCAGTGCCTGTGGACCAGAGTACGTGAAGCGTTTTGTTGGCGTCCAGGGCGCCAACGGGTGTGGTGGCAGAAAAGTCCGACCAAAGCAGTATTGGTGCCACCCACTGCCCGTCCACCGTACGGAAAGAGTAGTAGCTTTTTTCTGCTTCGTTAATCAGAGACCCGTCCCACAGCATGTGCAGATTACCGCTTTTGTCCGGAATTAAATGGATGTTGGCCCTGTCCGCCCAGGGGAATGGTTCAGAATCTCCCAGGCAGGGCGCGGTGCAGCTGCTGCCGAAGGTGACACCATAACTGCCGGAGTGACGCAGCGGAGCGGACACGGCGGGGGAGCCCGTTATGGCCCACCCGGTGAGCGAGGGGGCGCTCTCAAACGTGCCGTTCTGTATGATGTTATCCGTGGGCGGTAAATACAAGGTATCTAGCGATTGATGGTTTAACGCTGTCGAAACAGTGGCGGCATAGCCGGTTTGGGCAGCCGTGAGCGTATGGCTGCCGTTGGCAATAAGCCAGGCTTCATATTCACCGCCCCCATCGGTAACGGCCGATGCCCATGGCATGGGATTGACAGTTACGGCGACGCCTTCAAGCGGCGTTTGACGATTGTCAGTTACGGTACCGGCAAGATACCAGGTATAAAATTTAGTAGACGCATCAGGCGAAAGCGGCCACGCTTCATAGTTGTAAACGTAATCATAGGCGCGCACCTGAAATTGGGCCGAGGTTCCGGCCGTCGCGGGAAATTCCTGTGAGGTACTGGTTGTCTGGGGAAGCCAGTTGACCCAGCTCACTGAATTGCCCAGGCGATACTGTACATCGTAGGCCCGGAGGCCTGACTTACCAAAATCTGTCCCCGCCCATTGGACCTGAAATTCATTAACAGGCGAATATTCTGGCAGCCAGTAAATGGCCGAATCTGGTTTTTGGCCATCGGTTGCCTGAAGATAAGGGTTCCAGTCCAGTAAACTGTTGTAATCTATGAAGGACCACCCGCCGCTGTGCCTATTCGCTTTCAGCAGAAACGAATTTGTCCAATACCAATTCCCCTGAGATTGAATAAAAGAGACCTCTGTAAAACCGATGTATTCGCTTTCCGGCGACCAGCTGTTGGCCCATGCGTCAGTTTGACCTGATGGATTATGCAGCAGGTGCGGATTTGAGCCATCGCTGTTTACCAGCCATAAATCTTGCCAGCCATCTCCGTCACCATCGGCATCAAAGGCAATCTGCTGCCCGTTGGGGGACCAGATGGGGTGGAGGCTGTACGGTTGGCTTGACACTTGGGTCAGTCCCGTGCCGTCAAGCTTGACGGTATATATCCGGTATCCCCCTGTGCGTCGAGAGGTAAAGGCTATCTTTGTTCCATCCGGTGACCAGGAGGGAAAAGCATCAAAGTCTGGATGATTGGTAACCCGGGTTTGCCCGGAGCCATCGGCGTTCATCACATAGACTTCTGCCTGACCATCGCGATACGTTTCGAAGGCAATTTTAGAGCCATCTGGTGACCACCGGGGATAGACGTCATCCTTTGTATTGTGGGTTAGCTGAACCAGACCAGACCCGTCCGTATTCATTACAAAAATTTCATAATCGCCATCTCGATTAGAAGAAAAGACAATACGGGTGCTGCCCCGGTTCAGGCTGGGCTGGATATCTTGCCCCAGATGATTGGTCAAGCGGATCGGGTTGGAACTATCGTTCGCCGCATAATATATTTCCCAGTTTTGATGCCTGAAGGTTTGATACACGATGCTGCTCCAAGGCTCCAGCCACAGCTGTGGTTGGAGTTTATCTTCTTCTGAGGTCGGGGCCTTTAGGGTCGAATAAGCAGCGGTTGGCAGCGTATTTAACCGATCTGGCAGTTGCTCTTTTTGTTCAGGGTTGGCTTTGGCCGGAAGACCGGTGGCTAGAGCGGTCCCCAGGATTAAAAAAGCTGCCAGCAGAAGCTTGAGATATGGTTTGGGCGTCATGGATTTCCCTCCGGAATATTTGATGATCGGTCCTAACAGCACACACATACAAACTAGATATAAAAATACCTAAAGGCATAAGGTGGCAAACGCAAGGATGACGATAGGGGTTTAAGGGAACATCTGCCAGTGTGGAAAAGCATGAATTTGGTATGAAGTTTGTGAATGAACAGCGCTGTCGTCTTGAGGGTGGCAAGGGGAAGCAAGACTTTCCCCGATGGCCAGCTTCTTGGGTGAGTGTCGGGGGTAGTGAGCCGGTTTGCGGCGTATCAAGCCAGGTAGGGTAGGGTGGGGGATAGGCAGACGTGGCAAAACGGCCGTTTCCCAACCGCACACAGCCGCTCCTCCAATTCGCTTGGGTAGCCCAATTCACCATCACCTAGCTGCCTTCGCATAGTGCTGGTTCTTTCGCCGCAGTTAGTGAGCCGGAGATACCAACTTCTGTACGACCGTTTACCGGCTAACCATCCCTACAAAGGGGGGACACTGCTTAGCGGGACGTCAGCAGATACAAAAAGTGAACTCAAGTTTAAGTTTGCCGCACAACAAAAGCCTCATTGAAGAAAGCGCAGATGCAAAACAGCCTGTCCAGATGGGTAGGGGAGTCGGGAATCACAAACGGCCGTTTAACCATTCACCCACCGAGGAAGTGACGCTTTGGGTCAGGGAGCGGACGCTTCGCCGCTTTTGGTCCTGCGGGAAGGTGGCGGCCTGGCTTCAGCAGCAATTCCTTTTAGGACACGTTAGAGAAACTGAGGGTGGGTAGGCAAAGGGCGGGTGCTGAGCCGGGAGAAGTGGGGGCGCTGCGCGCGATCTAGATAATGGATAAAGGCGGTTGCCGATGGCCCCACAAAAGGCCGGTGCCCTATGAGTGGCCGCCTACGCCCAACGGCCGTCCTAGCCGTTGGGCGTAGGGGTGTCTTACCCGGTAGTGGGTAACGATAGTGACTTAATCCACGGCAGGTGGCGCGTCGTTAACAGGTTGGCAGAAACAAATCTCCACGATGGAGGATTCATTGTCACCACCGCTAACGATAAAGCCAGTCAGGCCAGGCTGGGTCAGCGTCACCGTTTTCATCTCATTGTAGACCAGTATGGGCAGCTGCTGCACGGCCGTTTCGCCCACCAGCACCGTGAAGTTCAACACCCGCCCCGCGTAGTTGTTCACGGTGACCGATACCTCATCTACTGCGGCTGGCAGGTCAAAGCGGACGCCTTTAGGCGCAAAGGCCAGCTTTTGCTGCCCGGCCGGGTCGCCAATAAACGACGTCCACACCCGGTCCAGCGGCGTTACCCGCAGCGGGCCAACCTCAAACGGATCGCTCGTTTGCAGCTGCTCCGGCAGGCCGGTGAAATCGACGCATACCTCACGGCAGGTCGGTTCTTCCGGTTTGGGCAGGCAGGTGGGCTGGATCTGGCACAGATGGACCCTGTCCCAATACAGCGTGTTGGCACCACCGTGTCGGTCTACCCCACCCAGGAAGAGCGTGATTTGTTTGGCCCGGGCGGTGGTGCGCCCAGCCAGCGGCTGCCAGACGGTGTTGGCGGGCGCTTCCACCCAGACTACTGTAGCCGCCGTCGGATCGGTGCCGCCGGTGGGGTCGATGCCCAGCCGTGCCTGGCCACCGACTTGGCCCGGCAGATGATACCGGCCGCTCAGCTCGTAATCCCACCCCGGATTGGCACATATCTGCTGCAAAATGCCAGCCTGCATGGCGCCGCGGAAGTCGATGCGCTGGGCGCGCTGGCCATCCCTGACGACAAACTCATCGGGGCGGAACTGCGCGTCACGCGGCATGTCCAGTGCCTTGGGGTCCAGAGTGGGGAAGGCGACGGCATACGGCAGCCATTCGTTGGCCACAATCGCCTCACGCCGCTCACCACCGCCGGGCAGGATGTGGAAGCCATCCTCCAGGTGCGGATTGCCCACGGCCACGGCCCGCACAATCATGGTGGCTTCGCCAACACCACCGTCGTCATCGGTGACGCGGAGACGTACCTGGTAAGTGCCGCACCGCTCGTACACGTGGCACGCTTCCACTTGACCACGACCCATGGGTGGTTTGTGTTCTTCTGTAACGATGCCGCTACCGTCCTGGCAGTCGCCAAAGTACCAGGTGGCCGTATGGCTGTCACACCAGCCAGGGTCGGTGAAGGTGCCGCGCAAAATGATGGGCTGGCCCACCAGGACACACAGCTGTTCTGGCAGCTCTACGGTCGGCGGCACGTTTTCCACAATGACGGTCATGGTGGCTTCACCAATCCCGCCATCATCGTCTTCAATGGTCAGCCGGACGGTGTAGACACCATTGTCGCAGTAGGCGTGTTTGGCGCGAGCCGTGCCCCTGGCTTCGGGTTCCAGGTTGGTTTCGTTGATAACGGCCGTTTGGGGCTTGTTGTTGTCGCCGAAATCAAAGCGGCCAGTATGGGTATCCAGCCATTCTGGATCAGTAAAGGAGCCGACAATCTCAAACTCCTCACCCTCTTTCACCGTGATGGTCGGCCCCAGGGTGACCGTTGGCGGCACGTTGGCCAGCCGCACGGCGGCAAAGTGGCGGGTGGTGGCCCCGCCGGGTTGGTTCACCTGCACCCGCAGCTTGGCAATGTAAAGTCCGCTGTCGCCGTAGCGATGAGACAACGAACGCAGCGTGCTGCTGGTGCCGTCGCCCGTCAGCCAGAAAGGCGCGCTTTCGGCCAGGGCGGCCCCGCCGTTGAGCAGCACTGGCTGACTTGCCAGCTGCACGTACGGGCCGTGGGACCGAGCAAAGTCAATGGTTGTCAGGGCAAAGGTGCTGGTGACCACCATCGAACCACGCACCCGAATGCCGTTGTGAAAGATGTCAATTGGGTCGTGGAAGCGGGCGTTAATCTCACCGATGTTTTCCAGCAGGTTGGGCCAGGCGCCAATACCCGTCACCTGGTTGCTGATAGCATCGCGGAATAGGCCGCCGCCCAGGTTGCTGGCAATTGTTTCGGCGACCAGCACCACCACAATGGCGATGATGACGCCGATAAAGCCGCCGGTGAGGAAACCCACCAGGATGGCCAGCAGCCAGCCCAGGAAGGAGAGATCTACATTGACGTCCGGGTCTCCTAACAGGAACGGTTCAATCGTCTGCCCGCCATCGTCGCCGTCTTTCCAGCGCAGGCCAAAGTCGGCGCGGAAGCTGGCACCCACGTCGATACTGCCCAGAATGGCGTCCACAATCGTGACGCTGCCGGTCACCCGAATGGCCCCATCCACCAGGGTGATGTTCAAGGAGTTGAGGTCTACTTTACGGCCGTCCGTGTCTTTGGGGTCGAGGCGTACTGGGAAGCCATCGGGGAACTTGTCGGCCAGCTGGGCGTTGAAGGCCGCCTTGAGGAGTTCGCCGTCGATAATGGTCGCGAAGTCGGCATCGTTGGGCACAAAGTTGGCCAGCGCATTGGCATTGGCCCCACCACCGCCATTCAGGGCAATGGCCAGCACTTCGGCCAGTACCTTAGCGGTTACGTCATCGACATCAAAGTCGCTATCTTCAGTCTCCGGTTGCCACAGCATGAGGAATTGGCGTGCCTCTAGTTCCTGGCGTACCAGGGTGGCAATTTGCGCTTCGATTTGCGCTACGGTGGGATAGTCCACGTCTACGTCGGGCATGGCCTGTACCATGGGGGTGGCTGCCAGCGCAAAGCCAGTTTTAATGGCGTCTTCCAGACGGGGAATGGTGGGGTCGAAGGTGCGAGCCAGATCGACCAGGGCCGCGTTGGCCGTATAGTTGATCCCTTCGCTGCCCGCCGCAGGCATCACGTTGACCGGTTCGACCGAGGCGGTGTGAAAGGTCACCCCGATATGCCCTGGCGTCTGGCTATAGGCGGCTGTGATTTGCATGGTGCCGTCAACGGCCATGGGAGAAGCCAGACCAAAACCGCTGAAGCTGCCTGTGATCTCATAAAACCGGATCTGGCACGGCACGTTGAGCTGCACCTGAGCCGGGGTGGGATGGGCAACCGTAATCTGCCGGGCGGGGTTGCTCTCATCGTCGAAAAACTGGATGGAAGCTTTCATGCTAAACGGCGGCAGGTTGACAGGAATGTCTTCGATGAGGTGGGGGAAGGTGGCGCCGTTGTTGCGGAACAGCTGGTGTACATATTCCTGAACGGCCGTATCCAGTATCGGCGCAATGGGATCGCCGCTGGTTAGCGTGGCGCTAATCGCGCCCGCTGGCAGGCCGGTAAACAGCAGCGCCAGGTTACGGGTGGTATCGGGGTTACCGATGGGCATCGCTACATGAATGTCGGCGGTTAAGTCGAAGAAGGTCGCCGACTCAACCGGCGGATTGGCAATCTCTAGATGAATAATGGTGCCCAGCGTCAGGTCCACGCCGTTAATGGCTGGATTCAGTGCCAGCTGGGCCTCTTCCTGCAGTACTTGTACGGTACCATCCTGTAGCTGGTACGGACCAACGGGCGTGCCCGCTGGCAGCTCCAAATACTCTGGGATGACGCCGGGGCCGCTGCCATCGCCGCCGGATTTCCACGCCTGGCGCAGAATATCCAGCAGGATGGCCTCTTTAACTTCGGCAACAACTTGAAAACCTTGAGTGTTAATCATGGGATCCTCCAGGACAACTTTTTCCTTGTACAAATCGAGTGAGTTAATCAATACAAATTAGTGAAGCGGTGTCGGGCTGGCGTATGATCGACCGGGCAGCGGTTCAGGCAGTGCCTGCTTTACGTCGGGACCGGGGCTGCAAAGTGAAGGTCACTTCAGTGATGGGCAGCTTCTGTTCCCCGGCCAAAATCCGGTCAAAAACTTCCTCAGAGGCAAAGCGAGGCGACTGCAGATTCTGGCGGCGCCACTCCACCAGCAGGGGAATGATGGGGTGCAGGTCAGCATAGTCAGCCAGCGGGTCGCGCAAGGGCTGCTGGCCAGGCACACCGATAGGGCGACTTTCGGCCGCATCCAGCAGTGCGGTCCGCTGTTTCCGCTCGACATTCTGGCCCTTCTGGCCCTTTTGTGTTGCCTCAGTCGGCAGCAGTTCGGCCAGCACCCGGCGTAGGATACGGCCGTCGGCAGGGTCGAAGGTTTGCCCCGCTGTTTGGAAAAGCTCAGCTTGTAGCTGCTCAAAGGCGGCACCGCCGGCTTCGCCAAAGCGGGCCCGGTATTCAATGGTTCGGGCAGCTTCTGGAGCGACTTCGTACCCCATCCGGGCCATTGCCAGCAGCGGGTTAGCGGCGGCGGCCAACAGCAGGGATGGCTGGTCGGCTGCGTCCTTTAACAGGCGGGGCATCAGGCGCTGCAGCTCCGGTAAAGAATTGATCTGGGTAGGCTGTTTCATCGTAACCTCCTAAATGGTTAAAGGGATGGATGGCAAATCCAGCAAGGGCATGGGCTGAGGACGCAAGGAGTGCCGCTTTGCCGGGTTGCTGCTAGTAGGATGAACGAAGGCTAGATTCAAATTCCGGGATTTAGGGGAATGAAAGAAGCGTAAAAAGTTGTCTGTCTAGAAAGTAGAGGGCAAGAGGGGACAGGCAGCATTTTGAGATGGGGTAGCGGGCTTTTGGCTAGGATATTGTACGTGGATACAGAGTGCTAGGGGATGGCCACCGCAGAGCAAGTGGCGTACAGCTTAAGCGCAGGAGATGGTGGGGACCTTTTAGCCCAGAAATGCCTTGAGCGCAATCCGCACCGTTTGGAACTGGATATCGACGGTTTCGTGAATGTCTATCCCATACCCACCAGCCATGGTCACAGCCACGGGAACGTTGGCCTGGCGGCAGCGGGTGAACACCAGCTGATCGCGTGCGCCAATGCCCGTCTTGGTCAGAGAGAGCCGTCCCAGGCGATCCCGCTCATACACGTCGGCCCCGGCCAGGTAGACAACCAATTCTGGCCTTGACCGGGCCAGGGCGCTTTCTAGCCCGATGCGCAGTGCAGCCAGATAATCTTCATCGCCCGTTTTATCCGGCAGCCCAATGTCCAGATCGCTGGGAATTTTGCGATAGGGGAAGTTTTTATCGGCATGGATGGAGAAGGTAAAAATAGACGGGTCGCCGGTGGCGATTTCGGCCGTGCCATTGCCTTGATGAACATCACAGTCCACCACCAATGCCCGGTGAATACGCCCTTCGGCCTGCATCACGCGCAAGGCCACCATGATGTCGTTAAACACACAAAAGCCTTGCCCTTCCGCCCGGCAGGCGTGATGGGTACCACCCCCAAGGGAAACAGCAATGCCTTCCTGTAAAGCCATACGGCAAACGGCCGTTGTGGCGCCTACCGAACAGCGCACCCGTTCGACCAGCTCTGGCGACCAGGGCAGGCCGATGCGGCGGATTTCTTCACGGGAAAGACGGCCATTGAGCACCCGATCCACGTAATCTGGCGCGTGCGCTTTGTGCAAGTGGGGGATGGTGGTCGGTGACGGACGATGGATATCGATGCCCATCAGGCCACTTTCGGCCGTCATACGCTGGCGCAGAAGGTTGTATTTTTCTACCGGAAAGCGGTGCCCGGTGGGCAAAGGCAAGGTGATGTGGTCATAGGTAAATACTTTCAAGGTCTCCTCTATTCGCTGCGGGAAACGGCCGTTATCTGGGTTTAACTACTATGCGGCCGTATCACAGACGGTTGCATTGGCTGCGTCCGTGAAGACGTTTGACCGGGTACGACAGGAGTCTTGGCCTATCTTATTATGGTACCCAACTGGACAGACACGTGAAGCTGTCCAGCCATGGAGCCATTTATTTGATGAAGTTGCGGTGCCACAGCTCCCTATTGAGCGGCACACAGAGCGGCTCCAGCCCAATCTGTTTTTAGGGCTGTGCTGGGGCAGGCGTCAAAGCCAACTGGCTGCTTCCTCCAGCGGCTAAGCTCCAGAACGGTATGGTAGCGTGGTTGCCCGATTTGGCAAAAGGCTGGGGACGAGGTTTCTAGCCGCTGGCCGCATTTTGCGAGCTTAAGATGGGGCCGGACCTGATGTCTTTTTTCTAAAATGCCGTTCTGCTACTTAATGGCGAACACGCTTCGTTCGGTTTTCCACCTGAATATCTGCTTATCCAGCCGCCCTTTGATACAATCCCTTACCAGTCGCTAAAGCCATTAGGCACTTGATGAGGAGGGGTTTGTTATGGCAAAAGAACAGAAATATCGTGAGCTGCTCCAGGCGTTGGTCACCTATTATTGGCAAACTGGTGATGCTGCTTTGGATAAATATTTAATGGAGTACGCTGCGAAAGATTGGTCGGGCGAAAAGGCCAATGTCACCCATTTGCCGTGCGCGGAATGTCACTTTGCCTTTAATGTCCGCGATATGGTTCGTTTGGTCAGCCCCACAGGCCAGTATTTGGTGGTTTGTGAAGATTGCAGCAGCGATTTTTTGCTGGAGGGTTATCAGATTGAAAGGCTTGTGACTCCGTTTGACCGATCTGATACGCGTCAATAGGGTGGCTTGGATCCTGACAAAACAATGGAATAATTTTTGAGGTTGATAGCACTATGGCAGCTGAAAACGCATTGGTTCCCATTGAGGAAAAAACCGTTCATTTTTATGACGATGAGATAAAGCTGGTTGTTGTTCAAGAGGGTGATAAACAACAGGCATATGTGCCCCTGCGCCCCATTTGTGACTTTTTAGGGGTTACCTGGTCGCCGCAGCTGCGACGGGTAGACCGTGACCCGATTTTAGCCGAAGTTGCTACCTCTGTGACCGTTACGGTCACGGAGGCTGGTCAGCGTGGTCAGATGCTTTGTTTGCCCATTGATTTCCTGAACGGCTGGCTTTTTGGTATCAACGCCACGCGGGTGAAGCCGGCGGTCAAGGATCGCTTGCTGCGTTACCAACGGGAATGTTATCAGGTATTGGCCCAGGCGTATACGGGAAACTCGGCGGCGGAAGAATCTCCCACGATGTCGGCGCTGGCTCAGGTGCGCGAGATGGGGCTGGCCATTGTGCGTATGGCGGAAGAACAGATGGAGTTTGAGCGCCGGTTGACCACCACAGAGACACGCCTGGAGCAGGCGGCAGTTGTCTATGGGGATTTAACCAAACGTGTCAAAACGCTGGAAGAGCGGTTGGCGCCAGGAGCTGTTGTCACCGAAGAGCAGGCCAGCCGTATCAGCCAGGCGGTGAAAGCCGTGGCTATCGCTTTGGGCAAACAGACCGGTCGAAATGAGTTTGGCGGTGTTTATGGCGAAATGTATCGACGTTATGATATTACGGGCTATAAAATGCTGCCGGTGGCCAAGTTTGAAGCGTGTATGGCCTGGCTCAGCGAATGGTATCAGAACCTGACGGGAGAAACGTTTTAAGCGTTCAGATGCCACAAGTGGTGAGCCGATGGAACTGACGATCTGCGTCTGATGGCTGGCCCGAAAAAGTTTGTGCCTATTACCTGGGTGACCGTTACGGTCACCCAGGTAAATGAAGCCGCACCGCCTCCCGAATCTTTGTGATAATGCAACCAGCAGTTGAGTTTGCTGTCAGGCTTGTCATTCCATGACAAATCTGAGATGGACTTAGTGAATTTAATGAGGGAGATTGAATAAATGTTTGGTGGGGCGGTCAGTTTGAGTTGTCTTTAGGATATAATAATGGAAGGTTTTTGGCTAAATATCCAAAGACGATCCGATTGGAAATGCTCTTAGTAAAGAGTTAATCAGGTTACCGCAGGCTTAGGCAACTGATGAGAGATAATAGGGGAAATCGTGAATATTTGCCTAAAAGAATAGGTGTTAGCGATTGAATAGTATGTAAGACCCTCGGAAAACGTGATTGAATGCGATTGAGCACGATCGGTAGCGATATGGCGCGATCTGGAAGGTGGATCAAACATTAGTGGGAGATAAGAAACAGCGTTTTTTGCCATAGGTTTGCGAGACCCTCGGAAAGAAGAGAGTGGTGGGACGAGAATATATGTTTACAAGGAAATATGATGGAAAAGTGGTGTGGTTTGCCCACAAAGAAACAAAATATGCTAGACTATTGATGATAGTTTCCCACTGTGGATAACTGCTGTCAGAACGGCCGTGTTTACCTAAGAGGGATTTAGACGTGACCATGAAGTTGGGGGCTTGGGTTTCCCACTCAGTCAGAACGGCCGTGTTTACCTAAGAGGGATTTAGACGAGGCAGTGCTGTGGGGGTGGGGATGCCTGCAGTGGGTCAGAACGGCCGTGTTTACCTAAGAGGGATTTAGACGAATCGGATCAACTACTCGGTAGAGGGTAACGAAAAGGTCAGAACGGCCGTGTTTACCTAAGAGGGATTTAGACTGCGTGGAGGTGGGGCTCTGGTATGGTATTACCCAAGTCAGAACGGCCGTGTTTACCTAAGAGGGATTTAGACAATCAGCAAAACAGTCAACCCACCAAACAGCCAAGGTCAGAACGGCCGTGTTTACCTAAGAGGGATTTAGACGATAAAGTAGGAAGGTCGGCCAGGTAGTCGAATGACGCGGTCAGAACGGCCGTGTTTACCTAAGAGGGATTTAGACCCGGGGCCGATGCGGGCGTTGTGGCGTTACCGGGAGTCAGAACGGCCGTGTTTACCTAAGAGGGATTTAGACGAAACGAGGGTCTGTCGAGCTCAGTATGTATATCTCCGTCAGAACGGCCGTGTTTACCTAAGAGGGATTTAGACGTGTTCCTCCGGAGACTTCCGGGTGGGAGTCCAAGAAGTCAGAACGGCCGTGTTTACCTAAGAGGGATTTAGACATGATTGCACCCTTCGACGCGTCAATGATTTCCTGGGGTCAGAACGGCCGTGTTTACCTAAGAGGGATTTAGACAATTCCACCACCATCTTTACCACACGATTTGCTTGTGTCAGAACGGCCGTGTTTACCTAAGAGGGATTTAGACAAGATACCTGCAATGCCAACTACGAACGACATCCATCGTCAGAACGGCCGTGTTTACCTAAGAGGGATTTAGACAACTGCGGATACTGAAATCCGCGTTCCATGTCCGGGTCAGAACGGCCGTGTTTACCTAAGAGGGATTTAGACATGATGGCCCTTGTCGGGCCACCCTTGAAGATGACGGTCAGAACGGCCGTGTTTACCTAAGAGGGATTTAGACACAGGGGGGCGGTTAATCTCTGGCGAGATTAGCCGCGTCAGAACGGCCGTGTTTACCTAAGAGGGATTTAGACGCTGTGTGTATTTTTTTCTTTCTTTTATTGCGGAAAGTCAGAACGGCCGTGTTTACCTAAGAGGGATTTAGACTAACTGCTAAGCTATAAAGCATTGAAAAAACTGCCTGTCAGAACGGCCGTGTTTACCTAAGAGGGATTTAGACCATACCACTGCCTAACACATTTATGCGTTAGCTGGGTCAGAACGGCCGTGTTTACCTAAGAGGGATTTAGACAACTCTTTCATCCGCTTATAAGCATTCGTAAACCCTTTGTCAGAACGGCCGTGTTTACCTAAGAGGGATTTAGACAGGTTGGCTGAGCATCAAACTGCGCTTGGTCAAACGGTCAGAACGGCCGTGTTTACCTAAGAGGGATTTAGACGCCTCCACCTCATCGAGGGGGAGGTCAATTTTTACGGTCAGAACGGCCGTGTTTACCTAAGAGGGATTTAGACCTAAACCAACACTGCCAGTAGGAATCCTGTCACGATGTCAGAACGGCCGTGTTTACCTAAGAGGGATTTAGACAAAATCGTTAGTTGTCACACCACACACCAGAATATCGTCAGAACGGCCGTGTTTACCTAAGAGGGATTTAGACCTGTTGCCGGTGTCGCTGTCTGTGCTGTTGCTGGTAGTCAGAACGGCCGTGTTTACCTAAGAGGGATTTAGACATAATTGCTCAATCGTCATGATGAGCCACTCCTTGTCAGAACGGCCGTGTTTACCTAAGAGGGATTTAGACAAATGTTTGGCCTCCTTGTCAAGAGCCTTAGCATACGGTCAGAACGGCCGTGTTTACCTAAGAGGGATTTAGACTCCACCAGCACGGCCGTCCCTTGCGGGATAGCGCTAGTCAGAACGGCCGTGTTTACCTAAGAGGGATTTAGACCAATTGAGGCAACGGTACCTGAGTCATTAAAAAAGAGTCAGAACGGCCGTGTTTACCTAAGAGGGATTTAGACAAAACATCAGCCCCCCCAAAAGGGGGAAGATCGACGTCAGAACGGCCGTGTTTACCTAAGAGGGATTTAGACTTACGTTCTCTAAGTATCCCGAGGGAATAGCGTTAGGTCAGAACGGCCGTGTTTACCTAAGAGGGATTTAGACTAGAATTAGGCCCAAGGCCATAAGGATTACAACAAGTCAGAACGGCCGTGTTTACCTAAGAGGGATTTAGACCAATGGTAGCCGCAGCTCCAAACAGCATTAACAAAAGTCAGAACGGCCGTGTTTACCTAAGAGGGATTTAGACAGGGGATACCTATCCCAAAGCCTACTAAAGTTCCTAGTCAGAACGGCCGTGTTTACCTAAGAGGGATTTAGACAAAATTTTGAAGATCTGCTTGAGGAACACCCCCATAGTCAGAACGGCCGTGTTTACCTAAGAGGGATTTAGACTTTCTTTATTTGCTCCTTTTGCAAAAATTGGGTTACGTCAGAACGGCCGTGTTTACCTAAGAGGGATTTAGACTCTATCTCCCCGGCCTCTCAGTAAACCCCTTGCCTTTGTCAGAACGGCCGTGTTTACCTAAGAGGGATTTAGACTCGCCATTGGGATGACGAACGACAACATTGCCATCGTCAGAACGGCCGTGTTTACCTAAGAGGGATTTAGACAAAACCCTTGTCCAAGCCATCTTGGAACAAGGAAAAGTCAGAACGGCCGTGTTTACCTAAGAGGGATTTAGACGTGCCAGCGCCACTGCCAAAGCAATAGTAGCTCCGGTCAGAACGGCCGTGTTTACCTAAGAGGGATTTAGACAAACGGGGCCCATTAGGTTGCAGTACTGCAAGCCATTGTCAGAACGGCCGTGTTTACCTAAGAGGGATTTAGACTTCATCTTCATTGACCTGTGAAAGGTAACGAAGAGTCAGAACGGCCGTGTTTACCTAAGAGGGATTTAGACAGTTGTACTTCATCGCAAGTGCCAAATGTTGGGGAAGGTCAGAACGGCCGTGTTTACCTAAGAGGGATTTAGACCAGACCAGTCGGCAAGGGAGCGCCAGAGTTGTCATCGTCAGAACGGCCGTGTTTACCTAAGAGGGATTTAGACAAGTTATCGGTCGAATTCACAGTGGTTTCTTGCAATGTCAGAACGGCCGTGTTTACCTAAGAGGGATTTAGACTCAGAGGCACGAGTAACGGTCGCTTCCCAGTCACGGGTCAGAACGGCCGTGTTTACCTAAGAGGGATTTAGACCTGTTGCCGTTGTCGTCGTCGGCCACTTCGTCGGGTCAGAACGGCCGTGTTTACCTAAGAGGGATTTAGACGAAGCACTCGTACTCGCCATTGATCGGCAAGCAAACGTCAGAACGGCCGTGTTTACCTAAGAGGGATTTAGACACTTTGGGTTTCTTAGAATATGCTTCAATTACAGCTTCGTCAGAACGGCCGTGTTTACCTAAGAGGGATTTAGACAACACTTTCAACCCCTTCACCACACTCGATGCCCGCGTCAGAACGGCCGTGTTTACCTAAGAGGGATTTAGACACGTAAGCTGGGAAGCACCGAACATATAGGAACCTGTCAGAACGGCCGTGTTTACCTAAGAGGGATTTAGACAATACAGTGGACAACCACTAAAGACGCCTAAAAAAAGTCAGAACGGCCGTGTTTACCTAAGAGGGATTTAGACTGTTAGCGCAAAGCCACAGCCCAATACCCATTGCTTGTCAGAACGGCCGTGTTTACTGAGAGAGATTTTGACAAAATCAGCGCGGCATAGACAATTCCAAGAATTACGCGGGATAGGTGTTGATTCCATTGAATGGTTGAAACTCTGGCAGTGAGGTTTAACAATTTGATCTAACAACTGACACTAAAGTTATGCGAGGAAAATTCCATCGCTTCTCTTATAGACAATCTAATAAAGCTGCGCTATTATAATTACGTGACCATCCCTCCCCCCAAACTGGCACGAGAGAAACGCGACTGGATTACACTGTTCACCGTTGGTCACAGGTAAACAGTAAAACGAGGCAAGATGAGCGCCCGCTGCCTTGCCTCGTTTTGTTTTTAGAGGCCGGATCTCAAGTAGAAGCCCAAGTAACTAGATGGTCATGACTCATAGGAATTGGCATCTGCCAGGCCCGGGCCAGGACGGCCTGCCTGACCTCTGTCTCTTCTATGCCCAACGGCTGGAGGATAGCGCTGGCGGCACGGAGAAGCAGGGTAGTGTAACGCTCGGTGTCGAGAGCGGCGGTTTCAACCACCACAGGCAAATCCCAGGCATGCACTCCAGCCTTGCCCCGCACAAACCAAAAGCGAATCCGCTGCCCAGGTCGGCGTGGCTTGCCGACAGCATCCAGCTGCATAGCGGCCCGGCAGGTGGGTGATGGCACGCGGTAAGCGCCAATCTCTCGGCTTAACCGCTGCGAGACGAGCAAGTGGGGCAGGGGGATACGGCCGTTTCTTAACTCATCTATCTGTTGGCGCAGGAAAACAATCAGATCAGGCACAGCGCTGGCCAGAGGACGGCCAGTGGGAACCTTGGCCAACCGCTGAATCATCGCCAGCTGCACCTGGGCAATCCAGGGTGGCGTATCATGCCGCCGGGTCTCAATGCCCCGCGTCTTAATTTCCCCACTCTGAAAAACGCCAAAGTAGCGATTGGCCACCGGCACTCGCGCATCCAATCGTGACGGCAGGAAGGCCACCCACTTGTAGATGCCCTCCAGGGCAATCGGTAGACCAGTGCGCTGGGTAATTTCGTCCAGGAGGGGGCGTGCCTGCTCATTTTTGTTTACCCCCGCCTTCTTCACCCACAGCCCATCGACGTACATATGCAGCACTTCGTAGCCCAGATCTTCGGCCGCTTCCTTGGCCCGCAGCAGGCAGTCACGGCCGTAGGCAGTCACCGCCTCGTGCGACTCAATCCGACCAAAGCGGGCATTTTTGTAGCCCAGGTAGCCAAAACAAACGACCAGCAGCCACTTCAGCGCCGCTGCCCGCGCCTTGAGGGCCGGGGTGCGGCAGTCCAGTGCCGTCAGCCCGGCCAGCTGCTCCTTGATGGCAATTCGCTTCACCAGCAGCGGCCGCAGCGTGCGCGGCACCAGTCCCACCCGCGACAAATCTACCGGCACGTCCAGCTCAGGAATGTGCTCGCTCGTTTCATTTTCGATGCCCACCGTCTCTGGCGAAACGTTGAAGCGCACCATAATACTGGGGTACATCGAGACAAAATCAATCTCCACCACGTCCTCATGCAGCCCCAGCGTCGGCTGGTAGACCAGGCCACCTCGGTCAGCGTGAATCAGCTGTGCGGCCGTTTTAAACCCCTCAGCCTGCTGTTTCTGGTAGGGCACCAGGATGCCGCGCCGCAGAGCCTCCTGCATTTGCAGTGCCGTCACCCCGGAGCCGGGTGACTTGCGGGCAATTTCCTGCACTGGCAGTCCCGTTACCCGTGCTTGCTCGAAGGCACCATGCAGACCGTACTCGCCGTACATCATCGCATTGTGCTGGTCAATGTGGTAACGGCCGTAAAGATGCACCTGCTGGCCCCGGTAAACCACCTGACCGTAGGTGAAGTAGCTGTTCTCCTGCCGGTGAATGACAGCCTTACCTTCATCGCGGTTGAGGTTAAACCACTCGGCGCCCAACTCCTGCGCCGATTTGAGCAGCAGCGGCATCAGCCAGGTGTCACCAAAGCGGGTCAGAATCACGTCCGGGTCAACCCGTCTGACGGTGGCGTGGAGGCTGGCCAGCAGTAAAGGAAGCGGCTGGAGTGGCACCTGGCGACGAGAACGGCCGTCGTCGAGCCACAAAAACGATGGCTCGCGGTGGGCTGGCTCTTCATTTGGCTCAATGGTCAGCAGGCGCAGCGGCGGCTGGCTGGGGCTGACGTCCCACCTGGATTCCAGCGGTGTAATGTGCTGGATACGGCCGCTGTCATCCACTTCAACCGCACAGTAACAGAGCGGGAAAACATCGAAAACGGCCGCATAACGCAGTCCCAGCGGGATGTCGGCGTCGTAATAGGTGAGATCGGGGAAACAGCGCGTAATTTGGCGGAACAGACGGGGTTGCCAGGCTGGATTGCTCACCGTCACCGCCAGCACATCCAGCGGCCCGGCAAACAAATCCTGGCGCACTGTTCGCGCTAGCTGGATACCAACTGGCTGCTGTTGCAAGAAGCGCCAAAGTGCACGCAGTCGGGGAAACGGCCCATGCGCATAGAAGGTGAGGGGGAAGGGTTGCGTAAGGCGGAGGCGACGGCCGTCTTCGGCCAGCAGCCAGAGGACCAAGCTATCTGCTTCGTCCGCATATAGGTCCAGCAGCCAGCCGCGCAGGTCAGCCATTGATCCGGCGCTGTAAGTCGTCGATTTTCTTCTGCTGTTCCACCAGCATCGCCAGAAGCACCGCTTCAAAGGGCAGGGCATGGTTGGCCTGGGAGATAGCCGCCGTATGCAGGCGGGCGGCCGCAAAGAGGGCATCAAAGTGGCGCTGGTCTTCCCGGCGCAGGGTGCGGCGGAAGTTGGCAAAGGCCGTTTGCTCTTGCTGGATGAGTTGGTTGGTGGTTGGCAGCGTACGGCCCATAAGTGCTCCTGGTTGTTAAGGGCTCGGGGATAGTTGCTGGTACAAACTACTTACCCCGAGCCATGATTTCTTTTGCGTAGGAAGCCCGGTGAATCACTGTTCGGTTTTCTGTTCCAATGAAAACAGAGATGGTTGGGCAACGGCCGTTTCTAGCGGCTCTCGGATGAAGTGATGTGTAGCGGCATTGAGCACTAGCTCCATCAGCACGGCCCGGTCGGGTTGGCGGAGGGGTTGAAGCGATACGATCACCGGAGCCAGACGGCATAAGCGCTGCAGCTGTACCAGCGCCAGGCGCAGGAGTCGCACGCTTTCGCCCAGGTCAATGCTTTCATCACCGAAGGTGGACAATAAATCCAGAACAAGGGTCGGGGTGTGGGAAACGGCCGTTTCTTGCAGAAGCGTCACCATCTGGTGGCAAGTAAAGGCGCGGGCGATGGTGATGCGGTTAAGTGCTGCTTCCAGCTGTACCGTGTACCGCCGAATGTAGTGGGCCACGTACAGGGCGTTGTAGCTGTTGCCACCATCCAGTACGCGCACAGCACCACGCTGAGCCATCACTGCCGACAGTTCCAACATGTGCAGCCGCTCCGCACGCGGGCCAAGCACCAGGCCAAGTTCGCCACTGGCCACGGTTGTGGCTGTGGTCAGGGCAGTGGGTATCTGCATGGGCAAGGACATGCCGCCACCATACCGGTTGGGGAGAGACAGGGCAATCCACTGAACAGGGGAGATACGGGTGAAAAAGGGGGTGTCACCCCATGGGGTGAGCGTGTTAACCTTACCGCTTACCTGGGTAGAAGTGCAGCGCTGAGTCCATATCTGGCTTGTCCCAGGCATGGAAGTCCCAGTTGGCTAGCAGCACTTGCAGTTCGGCCTTGCTGTTAACGTTGAACTTTTGCAGCACATTGCGCAGATGGGTTTTGACGGTGTTGGGTGAGATGACCATCTTGTGGGCGATTTCGTGATTGGTGTAGCCGATGCAGGTAAGCGCGGCGGCTTCTTTTTCGCGATCGGTAAGGCTTTCCCAGAGCGCCAGATTTTCGTCTATCATGTGTTGTTCGCCCAGGGCAATGCTGAGCAGCTGATTGACCGTTTCGCCAGGTGTTAAGCCTTCCCGTGCGGCAATGTTAACAATAAGGGGTACAAGATCAGGATCGACATCGATCCAGCTTTGGCGATGGAGATAACCAAAGCGCTTGAGGAAATCTTCGAGGAATTGTGGTGTGGACATACAGTTCTCTAACCAAAAATAGGGGCAGCAATTGCCCAATTATAAATGATAAAAAGAACGCATGTTCCACGCCCGAGGGTGCGAGAATATACCACGCAATTGATAAGTTCGCGTGAATAGCCCGTGAATAAACCTAAAGATGACAGTTTTCTTCTGACCCAGAGCGGCCAATGGCTTTTGCCTTGCGCAACGCGGTGTGTAACTAAGATCTTAATACTATCTATCTATACTTGGAAATTGGTTGCACGGAAATATAAGCTACTGACCCACAGGGTTGGTCAGTGTTTCTCTGCTACACGACACTAAATTTTTAGGGGAGCCGGTCATAGTTTTTGGGCATCACCCGAGTTCTGTGACAAAAGGGGAGCCTCCCATAACTGGATATCACAATGAAATCACCTATAACGATTGTGGCCATTGATGACCACGCACTCATTCGCCACGCCATTCGCAGCTTGGTGACAGCGCGGCATGATTTGCACCTCGTAGGGGAAGGCGATTCGGGTGAACACCTGTTTGCGTTGGTAAGCGAACACCAGCCAAACGTAGTTATCCTGGATTTGAATATGCCCCACCATAAGGAAGGGAATGCAACATCCCATCGATTTCAGGCATTGCCTGAACTGCTGAGGTTGCGGCGTGCTTATCCGCAAACGTCCGTTATTATCCTTTCCGAGCACCTGGCACCAGTTCTGGTACATGAAGCGATGATCAGTGGGGTTCGGGGGTATATCCTCAAAAGCGACGACCTTTCGCTCAGCCTTCCAGAAACTATTGATATTGTTAGCCATGGCGGTATCTTCTTTTCTCAAGGGGTGGAGCACGAGTTGTTTGGTAAGGCTGGCGCTATCGAGCCGCCTCTGCTGACGCCCCGTCAAATAGAGATACTGGCTATCATAGCTACCGCGCCCAATGATAGTTACGCGCAGCACGCTGCTAAATTGAACATCCAGCAATCGTCACTTAGAAACCAATTGGACAAAATCTTCAAAAAAATGGGCGTAAACAACCTGACTGCCTGCATGATTCGCTGCCATCAGTTGGGTATTATCTCGCTTGATGATGCGACCATTCGGGAAACAAGTTACCCTCGATGAAGCCGATCACCGTTGTCACTTTAGATGATCATCACTTGGTTCGCGAAGGCATTCGACGGTTGTTAGATGAAGATTCCACACTCGAACTGGTTGGAGAAGGATGGGCCGGCGAGCAGCTAGAGCCACTGCTAACGCAGCATCAGCCAGATGTGCTGCTGCTGGATGTAGGCATGCCCCAATCAGCGACTGAACCATCTAGCCCAAGTGAAAATACTTTTCGCCTGCTGCCGGCATTAGCCCGGCTGCAGCAGCGACATCCTACCGTACGGGTCATTATCGTTTCCCAATATGCGTCCCCGGTATTGATTGAAAGCGCCATTGAGCTGGGCGTATACGGCTACTTATTGAAGGACGACATCTTTTCGCGCTATCTCGCCGATGCTATCCATGCAGTGATGCGTGGTGAGTGCTACTTTTCGGAAGGAGTCACCCGGCGGTTAGTTGCGCCGGATGACCGGGGCGAGAGACAACTCACAAGACGGCAGCGGGAAGTATTACAAGCCATTGCTGCAGCGCCAGAGCAAACGCACGCGCAACACGCCGACACTCTAGGTATTTCAGAACACACAATTTCTCACCACCTGCGCCAAGTTTTTGCCAGGCTGGCGGTAAGTAATTTGACAGCAGCGATTGTCAAGGCTGCACGTCTGCGCCTGATAATCCTTGATGAACGAGAGCAAGACGGCCCAGAAGAACCGCTAGAGTAGATAGTACCTACATATTTATGCTATTTGGCTTGACAGGAGCGGTACATCTGCCTGCGATTTGATATGCTAACTGGACGTTCAAACAAAAAATTAAAACATACTTTTGGAGGACAACGATGGAACTAACTAGCGAACGAATGAAAAACAATGCCTGTGAAGAAACCTTTCCTGTTCAAGCGTTGGAAGAAGCTGTACAGGAGGCGCTGATAATGTCGGACTTTTTCAGACTCGCAGGGCAAACGCCGCAGATAGTTCTCTTGGAAGTGCCTGAGAAATTGGGTTTTTTGCAGCAGCTGCGTGAGCTGGTGACCGTACCGCAGAGTATTGCCCCCATGAAGGTATTCAACCGAGATCGCACGACGCGGACTACATAAAGTGTCATAGGGACCTCTATGATTGTGGATGAGATTTCCGTACTCTTTGAGCAGGTGTATCAGTTCATTGAGGAAAAGGCGCTTATAAAATGGGGCTGGCCGGATATGCAGATCGCAGTTGCGGCTCGCCGCGAAGCGTTTGCTGCAAAACGTCCGATGTACGCCAACATTCTGCCTATTCTAACTTGTATGGTGCTGGGTGGAATGTCCGAAACGGCTGTCCCCCTAGCAGCATCATGGACGCTGTACGATCTAGCCTCCGACATCTTCGACGATTTGCAAGATCAGGACGGTAAAGATTGGCCATGGAATCATTGGGCACCAGCCCGCGCCATTAACGTAGGGCTGGGCGTCTTGGCAGTAGCGCAAAATTGTCAGGCTCAACTCGCCGCACGGCCTGACGTTCAAGGTGATATTGCGCTCTCGTGGAGCCAAACTTTTGCCCTGGCTGCACGCGGTCAAGCTCATT
The DNA here is from genome assembly GCA_020634435.1 of Ardenticatenaceae bacterium. Classification (GTDB taxonomy): domain Bacteria; phylum Chloroflexota; class Anaerolineae; order Promineifilales; family Promineifilaceae; genus Leptofilum. Next base: position 226,431 of record JACKBS010000012.1, read on the forward strand.
CACATGCCGTCCGTTCGTTGGAGGATTACTTCCGGCAGACGGCAGCCAAATCCGGCCTCGTTTATGCAGCGGTTGCCCGCGCTGGGGCGCGGCTTGCCACCGCTGATGAACGTGCTTTGGGTCAGATGCAAGGTTTTGGCATGGCGTTGGGCATGCTGATTCAATTGAAAGACGACTGCCGAGATATACAAGCAACGCACTTGGTAAGTGATATCAGCGCTGGCATTTACTCGCTGCCGGTTCTTTATGGATTAGCACAGACGGATTCTCCTTATTACAGCACGCTGCAAGCACTGCTAGTGCAGTTAGTGCCAGACGTAGCGGCGGTTAACCAGATACTCGAAGAAATGGGCGCTGTGAATCATACGCTTGCTCTGGCGTACGCTTATCAACAAAAAGCGTTGGCCGCTCTTGCCGCGTTTCCTCAGGAAAAGACTGCTCACTTATCCACCTATGTTGCCGGATTTCTTTCTTCCTAAGCGATCTTTAGCACTGTCCCAGTGGCTAAAACAGCAGATGCGATTGCCGCTAGTGCTGGTCACTTTGGGCCTTATCCTTTACCACACTATCTATCTCGTCGCCTTTGTGCCGATGGGGGATGTAGACTTCGGCTGGCGATTGGATGATAATGCCCTTGTCGTCACTTTCGTCCCCGCTGATTCGCCAGCTGCGTCCGCTTTGCAGACTGGCGATATTCTACAGGCCATCGACAGCCAATCCGTTACCTGGACAATTTGGCAACCACTATACACGCCGCGGCAGACATCTTATCGTTACACTGTACAGCGTAACGCAGAGTTCTTGAGCTATGTCATTCCCGTGGTTCCCATTAGCTTCCCGCTGGTTGTGGAACGGCTTACCAGTGGTTTAGTAGCCTTCTTAGTGTGGCTGGTAGCTGCAGTAGTACTGCTCCTCGCTACGCCGCAAAATGAAGATGCCTGGCTTTTGGGGTTGACGACGTTGGGCGTGGCTGTCGTTCTGGCTGCCTCCGAAGCGGCGCTGTATGGCGTGCCCGGTGCTTGGCTCAGTTCGTTTCCCTTTCTACCGCTAGTTGCGGTTTCCCTGGCGCACCTTGCATTGCTGCCGCGGCGTGGGGCACGTTCACTTCGGGCTGAACGACCATTCCATATTCTTTATATCGGCGCGCTACTTTTGGGCGTTTTTGCTGTGATAGAGTTGGTTGTCTGGAATCCGCGCGACTTTAGCCTGAGCAAGCTGACAGGCGTCTCGTTATACGAGCTGCTCTATGTATGTCTTACGGTTGGTGGCGTTACCCACTTGACAATTTTAGGTTGGCGTTTTTGGCGCATGTCCCCAGGTTACCAGCGCCGCCAGCTGGCTATTGTGCTTACCTTTACAGCTGTAGCTTTGCTGCCCGGCGTCTTTTTGACCATCATTCCCCGTTTGCTGCTAGATGCGCCGCTGCTGCCTTGGGACTTTTCCATTGCTCTGCTTACCTTGATACCAGCTGGTTACGCCTTTGTCATTTATCGCCGTAACTATCTCGGGTTAGATGTTTTTGCCACCCGTTCTTTGACTTATCTCCTGGTGGCTTTATTGCTTCTGACCGCGCACACCTCCATCACCTATTTGCTGCGGCAGCAACCGACGTTGGTGGCGCTGGAGCCACTGCCGGGAGCACTATTATTGCTGCCGGTGCTCATGGCTGTGCCGGGCAGCGCGGCGCGCATTCGCAATGCGCTCGAAGCAGTTGTATATGGTGCACCTCCCACATCTTCTTTTGGTCATCTCCAAGCTATTACCGCTGCGCTGGCTGCCGATCCCCATCCAGCTACCCTTGGAAAAGTCATGCGGGATGTAGCCACGCAGCTTCAGGTGCGCCAGATGGCTCTTCTGCTTGCTGAGCCGTCCGATCGCTTGGTCTGCATTGATCAAGCGCGTCTTGACGAACCTGTTGCTGTGCTGCCGACAGCAGCACTGGATTCTTTTGGTTTGGACGTGACAACACGCCGCTGGATAGGTCAAGAAGAATCCCATCCCTTGTTAGCCCGGCACGATTGGGTAGCTGCCGTAGCTCCACTATCCCTAAGCGACACGATAATCGGCGTACTTTGCTTTGGCCCCCCAGTACCGGATGGTTTTTTTAATGCGAGGCAAATAGCCTACGTTGGCCAAGTGGCTGATGTAATGGCCGTAGCCGCTGAGGCCATGCGTCTGTTTGACGCTTCACGGGCCATGTCCCGTGAACTGCTTCGGGTGCAGGACGTGGAGCGAATGCAGCTGGCTGCTCAAATTCATGACGGGCCGCTGCAAACCATTTCCCTTGCTGCCGGACGATTGAACCAACTAGCCGAACAGGTCGCAGCAACAGCATCAACAACAGCGGTCCAACTACTTGCAGCTGAATTGTCTGATCTCAGTCATGAGATGCAGTATACCAGCCGCCAACTACGCGATATTTGTGCCGGATTGCATCCTCCGCTGCTCAAACAGGGGGCACAGTGGGCGGTGAAAGAAGTGGTATACCAATTTCGGGACAAGACGCGATGGGATGTAAATCTGAACGTAGCGGTGGGTCCTCAGGTACATATTCCGCAGGCGGCGACGGTGGCAATCTATTACATTCTTAACGAAGCGCTAAACAACGTATTTAAACATGCGCGGGCAACGGCCGTTTGGGTTAGCCTCAGTTGTGAGGAAGAGTGCCTATCTTTAGTAGTGACAGACAACGGCAGCCACGTGGACATGGCTACCCGGTCTTTATCATCCTTGGTAAGGGCGGGTCATTTTGGTATTGTGGGTATGCACGAATGGGCCAAATTGGCAGGCGGGGCGCTGCATATTGCTAGGCGCGAGCGTATGGGCACAGTCGTAATCCTACATATCCCATTTACGTCGCGCGACCCCTTAGCATAAACTAACGCAACACATGCTTGCAAAGGGCATCTTCTAGCAATTTTGAGAGAAGCGGCGGGGCCAGAAATTGGCTGTAGCGAACTATAGTTTGTGGTGGAGAGAAATAGCTATGAAAGACTTGCAAATGGTATTTGAAGCAAAGTCGCTCACCAAAATTTATCCAGGAGCGTCCAAAGCGGCTGTTTCGGATCTTAATCTGACACTGCATTCCGGGGAAGTTGTGGCTTTGCTGGGTCCCAATGGCGCGGGCAAAACAACGGCTGTTAAGATGATCGCCGGTCTGGTGCTTCCGACCACTGGCCATGTTTGTGTCATGGAACACGATATTGTACAGGCGCGCACTGTCGGTGTACGCCACATCGGAGCAGTTCTGGAAGGCGCGCGCAATTTGTATTGGCGGCTATCAGCTGAAGAAAATTTGCGCTATTTTGGGACACTGCGGTTGACGCCGCGACGGGAGCTGTCGCGGCGCATCGATGAACTGCTTGTCCTGTTTGACCTGGAAGCGCAGCGCCATCAGGAAGTGCGCCATTTCAGCCGCGGGATGCAACAAAAACTAGCTATTGCGGCCGCACTGATTCACGATCCCGATTTACTGCTGTTGGACGAACCAACACTGGGGTTAGATGTGAAAGCCGCCCGGCAGTTGGAAGAGATCATTACTCAGTTGGCCCAGGAGCAGGGCAAAGCAATCTTACTCACTACCCATATGATGGACGTAGCGGAAAAGCTGGCCAAGCGTATCATCGTCATATACCAAGGACGAGAAGTTGTCTCCGAGGAAACACGCTCTTTGCTGCACCGCTACAGTGCGCAGCGAGACATGGTAGAAATTCACATCGTTGGTGTAATGACACAGGCGTTTGAGATGCAGGTGCAGCGGACAGTTCCAGGTGTAGTCTTTTCAGATGAGAACGGATCGACCCGGCTGCTACTGCCAGCACTCGACCAAGCGCAGTTGCTGCGGTTATTACAGCAGTTAGATGCTGAGGGCATAACAATTCAGGAAGTAGGTCGCCGTAGGGCGCGTTTGGAAGAAATCTTTTTATCTTTGACAGGATCGGAGCGTGCGGATGTTTAATGTGATTCGCATTGTAATAGCAGAAGTGCGCCGAGAATTGCTGCGGGCGCGCGCCTACTGGCTGGAAGTCGTAGCGGATCAGGTGCTGTTTACCGTTGGCTTTTTGCTGCTATCTGGACTCTTTTATCTGGTGACCGAAGGAGAGTATGGTAATCTGGCGCGGCTTGCTTCCCTAGTCGGCTTTGTCATCTGGCGCGTAGCCGACGGCTGCATACTGCGCACGGTAGATGGCCTCAGCGACGATGCTCAGGCTGGTACGTTGGAACAGATATGGCTGAGCGGCGTTTCGCCTCAGTTGGTTCTCCTGGCTCGCAGTGCGGCCATTCTGCTGTATCACTGTATGCGAGGGCTGTTGTTGGTAGTCGTCATTATGCTACTGCTGCAAATCACACCTGCTTTTCCACCTGGCACGGCGATGGGGACGATAGGTGCAGGATTACTTATATTCCTACTGACCCAAGTCGGTGCTTTTGGCTTATCGTATGTGATTGCTGGACTGCACCTTGCGTACAAGAATGTGGCTGCACTGACTCTGGCTGTATCCACTGCGCTACTCTTTTTGTCCGGTGCGTTAGCTCCTGTAGATGGGGCACCGGTTCTCATAACACTCAGCCGTGCGCTGCCGCTGACGCTGGGCATTGCGCTGTGCCGGCAGTTGGCCACAGGTGAGATTATTTGGAGTCAGTTGCGACAACAGCCGGATTTTTATTGGCTGTTGGTAAATACAGCGGTCTACGGTCTGCTAGGTTGGCAGGTATTGGAGTGGGGACAGCGACTGGCTCGCCGCGATGGCTCGCTAGCACATTATTGAGGTCTCAATGTTGCCTGTATTTTATCTTTTTTGGGCTGAACTACGCCGCGATGTGCACGCCTGGTGGTCCTACCGGGTACAGGCGTTTAGTTCTTTGGTGCTGTGGCTGGTGGCATTTCCCTTCATGATAGCAACCTTTGATGGTATAGCTACTGGTTATAGTGCCGAGCGCCAACTTGCTTCTCTGATTGGTTTTTTGGTATGGGAACTATGCTCCACTGTTCTTGCGGCGACCACCGAATCGGTGACCACCGAAGCACAGCAGGGAACGTTAGAGAGCGTCATCCTGGCGCCCGTATCGCCTGTACTCACCTTCTCATTGCGTCTAACGGCCGTAACTACACGAGAGGCATCGGAAACACTGCTACTAGGTTTTGGCCTGATGTTCCTGCTCAGGCTGTTCATAATGCCCAATGGGTTGTCATTGTTCGTGGCGTTGCTGACGCTGTTGGGTGTGTGCGGTGTGGGGCTGGCGCTTGGAGGCTTAGCGTTAGTATATAAAAGCGTAGACAGTGTCGTCGCCGTTGTATCGCTCCTGGCTGTCCTTTTCACGGGTGCGTTGGTTCCTTTGAATAGCCTGGGCGCTGTGTTTACGTTTTTGAAGCTGCTGCTGCCGATGACCTGGGGCATTGATCTGTTGCGCCAGACGTTGATTAGTGGTGCAGGCTGGTCACAATTATGGGTTAACGGGGCCCTGCCGGGACTCGGGCTACAATCTGCGGTGTTTCTGGCTTTGGGGATAGCCGTTTTCCGTTGGGGGCTACATCGCGCCCAGGAGCAGGGTAGCCTGGGGAGTTATTAGAATTGCGCTGCAGGTAGTACGCTAGTACTGCCTTTAAATTGACTACAGTACGCTCATCCCCTCCACAAACAGGTTGACTATTTCATGCAGGCCTTTCCGCGTCTGGATACAATTGGCTTAATTCAAGATAGTCATTGGCCGAGTAGTGGTGATCACGCTTTTAAGCAACTTTATATAGCGTCCACTGACTAGTGGACTTCCCTTAATTCTCAAAGTTAAAGCCCAGTTTACCGGAGCTAAATGACCTGGTGAACTGAAATTTCGGCTGTCTAACAGCACTACGACGTCTGACGTCCCTTTGCCGCCGCATATGATGTCTTATAGCTGGAGGAGTGACACTAAAGATGGAAAAGAGTCGAAAAATCCGAGTTGTGGTTATTGATGGTCAAGAAGTAATACGCATTGGAGTCAAAGCCGCTCTTGAAACAGGCGATCGTATGGAAATCATTGCCGCGGGGGCGACAGAAGATGATGCGATTTATCTCACCAACTTGCATAAGCCAGATGTGGTGCTATTAGGATTGAATACACCTCATAATTCCGCGTTGCCCGCTAGGAACCTGGCTGTCATGGATACAATTGATCATCTGGTGAAAGTCGAACGAACGAACGTCCTGGTCTTATCGCGGCTAGAACAAAGGGGATTGCTCCATTCTGTGCTTCAGGCTGGAGCAGGTGGCTTTATGCTTAAAGATGAGGCGCTAAATTCCAGTGATGTGTTAGCACAGGCAATTGAAAACCTGGCCCGGAAAAAGAGTTTGCCCTTGAGTTTGGCGCTCCAAGATAAGCTGTTTCTGTACGAACCAGAGGTTGAAGTGATGCCGAGGCTTACTAAGCGGCGCATTAAGATGATGCAAACAATTGCCGATAACCCACACTTAACGGTGACTCAAATAGCAGAATTGCTTGGTATTGCCGAATCCACACTGCGCAACAATTTAAGCGCTATATCCCGCACGTTAGCAACGTCAAGCTTAAGCGGAGCATTGATTGAATGCTTACGTTTGGGAGTGGTTAAGATATATTGTTAATGAGACCACTGGCAATTAATCAGCCATGATCGCCGCATGTCTCTAAACTACAGCTTGTGTTCTTCTGCAGCGCCGCTGCCAATAGGTCAGTAAACGGTAGAGTAACCAAGCGAGCTAACTCTTGAATCGCTTTTTGATTGTATATCCTCTTCTCGTGTAAATCCGTTATCTACCTAAATCACATTTCTATCAACATAGTCTCCATTTTAACTGGAGCATTTTTGTAACGACATACAAAGATTTGCGTTGCGGACGAAATTCTCCGACAAAGTAATTTCAGCTATCGACTGTCATCTCATGCTGCCAACCATCGTTGCATATTAAACTGTCAATAATCGGTATATTTTTGTCTCATATCGGTAGATATTTACACTTGAACTCATGCTCTCGCTCTGTAAAATGGAAACCATCAAATAGAGAAAGATGTGGTGAGTTCAGTGCTGTTTTATCTAGGCCACTCGTTTGGCTATGTGGCTGCAGCGATGAATAAGGCATCTAAATAACGGCAGTAAAAAGAACTGTCGATCAGCTTCTCTAACCATTTCCCAGATTCTAAATCATAGCTTCTTTTATGTTATTGCCATTCCTGGCAGGCAGCTGCTTGCTGCTTATTCGCTGCTGCCTGCTGGGAATAAAACATTATAGTGCGGTGGCTTATGCAGTACTTCAGATCAATTTATATGCTTCTCCTAACCACAATTCTTTTGCTCTTTCTAATCGCCTGTAATAGTTCAGGCGAGTCCAACGCATTGGATTGCAATATTGGCATAGCCATCATTCCCACAGCCACCCGGCAATCGGACCCAAACCTGTTCAACCCGCCAGCGCTATCTAGCGGTGGGAATAATGATGCATATTGTCCTACGCCTGCTCCGCTTACGACACCTCTTGCTCAAATTCCAGAACGGTTTGTAACAACAGAAGTCGCCAACCTATCACTGGATATCGAGAACCAGGATTTAGCGGCTGTTGCCATAGGTGACGATATGTTGGCCGTTGCTTGGATCACCAACGGTGACGTGTACGTTGCCCTGTCACGCGGCGGCAACCATTTTCAAATACGTCGGGTAGATTTCGGCAGTTCTGTCTCGATGGCTTTTAGCGAGGCCAACCGGCTGCATGTTGTTTATGACCGCATGGGGCAAGTGTTTTACCGGGCAGCCGATCAGGGCATTCATCCGGCCGATACCACTTTCATCACCAGCCCCGGTCCTGGCCACAATCCGCAAATTGCCATCGATGCCCGCCAATGGGCCCACATTGTTTATGAATCCAATGGAAATATCTGGCATGCCGCCCACCAGTACGAGTTTTACTGGGACACCGAACTCGTTGGCTCTGGTGAACGGCCGTTTCTTATCACCGGTTCGCAGCGATTGGGTGTCCCCGAATTTGGCCGGCGCGACTTTGCCCTGGTTTACCTCTCTAGCAACGAAGTAAACGTGCGGCTATACGGCATTACTCCCTTTATGCTGACAGGCTGGCTGTCAGTAGCCACCATTCCCGTGCCGGAGGCGGTTGCCGGGGATGTACGTCTTGACGCCACGGAAATCGAGGGGCAGCTTTGGCTGTATGCCGCTTGGGTGAGCGAACGGGCATCTACCATACCAGCTATTCCCATATACCAGCAGCCCACCTTTGCCGCCGTCAATCCACTTGCACCTGACCAACTAGCCAATCCGCATCAGATTTTCCAGGGGCTAAACGCGGTGCGCTGGGACAGCCAAACCACTCCTTTTGATGCCGGTTTACGACAAACTATAGTCATCAGCGACACGACCGGCACCATTATTGTTAGCGCTCGCGGGTTGGTGGAAACGGCCGTTCCTACCGAGATGAGTCTGCGCCTGGGGCTAGATCCTACTGGTGGCACCAATCCAGATAACCCCTCAGTGGTCTGGTCGTCGGCCGAGGGCCCCAGCAACTTCACCCAGTTTAGCGTCAGCGCCCCGGCGCAAGGAAACACAGCTACCATTTTTCTGCACGGGACACTCAATAGTAATGATGTAGTGGGTACGGCCGTATGGGACACGGTTTCTATCCTCAATGGCACCGGCATGAACCTGGATTTTGAAGGCTCCTTCATCATCCAGGATTCCCTGACCGTGCCCGAAGGCTGGTCGGCCTGGTATCAAGATAGCGGTTATGCTTCCACAAACGGCCGTGATACCTACACCGTCTACGCCTCCTGGTCAGAAGACGGCGGGATCGACTGGACCGGCCCGGCCGTTATGACGGTCAACATTGACGCCACCGGCAGCACCACCGGAGCCATCCGGTCAGACGTGACGCCCATTATCGCCACCGCCACGGAGCCGCCCTCGGTCAGCTTCTTCTATATCTATGAAACCGGCGATCCGCCGCCGGATACGACCTTTCTTCGCTTTGGACGGCCGTATCAGACCCAATGCGAGTTGGGCACCACCAACTGCACCCTAACACCCGGCGCTCCGCTGCTGGAGCGCAGCGTCGTGCGGCCCAGCACCCGTCTGCTGGCCGCGCCAGATCCCTTCAATCCGGATCGCGCCGTGCTGGTCTGGGATTCTCTGCAAACCGACTACGTGAACAAAGACGTTTACGCCACCTACGCCGTGCTGCGCTAAGGAACTGCTTCATGAAAAAAGAGACACTCATTCGCCATCTTATCATTTTCCTGCTGCCGCTGTTGGCCGTCGCCCTGGTTGCACAGGCCCAGGAGCCGCCCAATCTAGATGGCTTAACCATCGTCGGCCTCGGCCAACGGTATACCGAAACCATTCCCGTCATTGACATCCATGCCCTCGGTTATCAACCGATAGCGCTGCCAAGTGATGACCCAGTTAATCATTCACAAGTCACCATTCAGACTTCACCATTAACCTGGGGTGGGGGGAGCGACCCCAACAACCCGTATGCCGTTATTCGCAAAACCGGCCCTACCTTCATGCAGCCCGGCGGCATAGTGCGGTATGAAATCACCCTAAACAACTACGAAAGCGTTACCCACACCTATCACTTGATGGATACATTGCCGTCCGGTTTGTCCTATGTCCCGGATTCCGCCACTTCGATAGGCTCAGTGCAGGCTAATGGCCTGGCCTACGATGCCAGCGACCGCACCCTGAGCTGGCAGGGTGAACTCGCACCCGGCAATTTGGACTATGTCATCGAGGCGCACAGCCCGGCGCTGCCGTATCTGGATCTTGCCGCGTTCGGTGCAGCCAACTTATGCGATGAATTTATCGCTAACGGTGAATCCTGTGCCGATGTCACCGTGACCTTCAATCTTGGCGTCAATGGCTACACCACTAATTTATACGGCGAAGTGCTGAGCCAGCTAACGGTCTCTTCGAACGGCCTGATTCTTGCTCCTGAAACGGCCGTATCCGACCCCTATGCCCATAATCAATGGCTGCCGGATGCAGCCACGCCGGGCTTCGTCCTGGCTGGCCTTTGGCGCGATGTCGATATGGGTGGCGGTGATGCAGGGCCAAACGGCCGTTTCCACGCGGCCATTATCAGCGGTCTGATCGAAGGGCATGACGTCTTTTATGCTCAATGGCACGACGCGCCCCAGTCAGGTGATCCTGACCTTACCGCCCGTCACGCCATTGCCCTGCTGCTCAACGGCGATGGCAGCCAGGTTGGCCACGTATTTTTTATCTACGACAACATTGCCAATCCGGCCCAGATGGTAGCGCAAGGCTACACCATTGGCATTGCCGATAAGCTGGGCGCTCGCGGCGTAACCTATGCCTATGCGCCCTGCTGCGGCGATGACCGGTCGCCACAGGGCTATCCACCAGCGGCCGGGACGACGCTGCATCTGCGGCCGGTGCTGTTTGGCAACGACAACGACTACAGCCACACCTTCAGCTATGAGGCGGTGGTCAATGCGCCAGTGCCGGAGACGATAGCCAGCACTGCCGTTGTTACCAGCAATTCCCCAGATACCGCGCTGGCTACGGCTTGGTCCACCCATTACCTCTACGTGCGCTGGCAAACTTATCTGCCGCTGGCCATTGGCGGGAGCGAGTGAGAGTATCGTCATGAGCAACCGCGTTTGGCTGCGTCGCACACTGTTGGGCAGTCTGTTTCTGGTGGCCACGCTGGGCTGTGGCGTCATCGGCTTCATCGAGAACCCGGCGGCGCTTACCGGCCCGGCATACTGGGCGGCCGAGACCGGCACGGCCGTGCCCACCGTCACCGTCTTTCTGGGCACCTCGACGCCTGTCTATGCCGACACGCCCGTGCCCAACCTGATCACCACCACGCCGGAGTGGACGACGGTGACACCGGTCTTCCTGAGTACATCCACGCCATACTGGGTGACGACAACGCCTATCTACATGACAGAGACACCACGGCCACCGGTTACCACAACACCCGGTCTGCCCATGATTGGCTACACCACGGCGGAACCACTGGAGACACCCTATTACCGCATCGGCACCTTTTATATGAACAGCGACGTGTATGTGGGTGGACCCAATGGCCTGGTTTTTCGCATCACCGGCCACGAGACGCAGCCCAGCCCCAATAACGACGCCGCAACCTACCATTTCATCACCATCCGCGTGACCAATTTCACCAGCGAGGAGCGCGTTGTGCCCGTCTCCGATGTCTTCTTCATCCGCCGCGTGCAGCAGGATGGCGTGCTGCTGACGGGACGTTGGGTGCCGCAAAATGAACCCCTTATTGCCCGCAGCCTGCCTGCGTATGAGACGCAGCAGCTAGCGCCCATACCGCCCGACGGCCAGCGAGAATTTGTGCTTGGCTTCGTGGTTCCCAACGGCGACGTGCCTGAGCTGGGCCTGATCACCGACTGGAATCGACCGGTGGAAGGCGGGCTGCCTATCTGGTTTTACCTGGAGAACGACCCATTAGGGCCATTTAACGATGCTTTTCAGCCGCCGCCGCCGACGCCTATTGTGCTCGATGATGGCGGCACCCAATCCGGTGGCGGCGAGCCGGGCAGTGGTGATGGCCTGTGGCCGACGACCGGCATCATCACCCGCGGCTTTGGCTGCCACGAACTGTACACCGGCATCGATGGCACCGGCTTCGGCTGCCCGCCTGAGCGCCAGTGGTTCCACAACGGAGTGGACATCGCCAACGCCCAGGGCACGCTGATCTGGTCGCCGGTGGACGGCGCCATGGTTTTTGCCGGTCCCAACAGCACCGGCCCGGACTGTTCCGACATTCCCGGCTCGCAGCCGCCCCATGAAGGGCTTGGCAATTACCAGCGTGTGAGCGGTGGGGGAACTCTTCACTATTTCGGCCACCTGAGCAACTTTCTGGTGACATCCGGCCCCGTCAGCGCCGGGCAAAACGTGGCCGAGATGGGATCCACGGGCTGCAGCACGGGCAGTCATTTGCATTGGATTGTGTATCAGAACGGCAACCTGGTAGACCCGGCGCAGTGGGCTGGACCGGGACCGAATCCCTGAGCAGGAGGCATGATGGCAAACAAGAAAGCACTGCAACTGATTGAACTTGGCCTGCATCCTGTCCTGTTGGGCAGCGACGGCGATAACCTGAAACGACCGTTGTTGAAAGGGTGGCAAACGGCCATCTACACACCGGCCGATGTGGCGCGTTGGCCGGCCCGAAATAATGTGGGCATTCGCTGCGGTTGGCAGCAGACGGAGTGGGCTCTTCTAGTCTTCGATTTTGATGAAGAAGCCAACCGTATCTTGCCTGACTGGGTGAGGTGGGCCGCTCCCCTAGTGGCTGAACCGCTGGTCATTGTCACCACCGGGCGAGGGTATCACATCTACTTTTACACCGAAGAAGCGTATCCCGGCGGCACGCTGGCTGGCAAGTATGGCGAAGCAAGTCCGCCGGGAAACGGCCGTAAGCGGCTGTTCAAGTTTATCGAAACCCTGGGCACTGGACGGCAGGTAGTCACTGCAGGCAGCCGTCACCCGTTGGGCCACCGTTATCGCTTTCGCGGTCAGGCGACTTATACAGATATCCCCTACTTGAGCGCAGAACAGTATCAGCGGCTTGTGGCCTTTTCGCGCGGCTTTGACCAACGGCCGAAGCCAGCGCAGCGAAAGAAGATCACGCCGCCTAAACAGCTTGTTCATTATCTGCCGCCGCCAGTCAACTGCCTGCTTTACGCTCGTCACTTTTTGGGTGGCGTGGAGCAGGTGGAACGGAACGGGGATATTCGCATCCTGGGGTATGGCGGACTGTTAATCACGGCCGACGGCCGTGGTTGGTATTCCTTCAGCGAGGAAACAGGCGGCGGTTTACCTGAGCTGATTGCCTGGCACCAGGCGCTGGTAGGGGAGGGGGCATGTTAGAAGCGCTGTTGGCCATTTGTTTACTGATCATCCTGGGCATCCTCTTTTATCCCCGCCGCCCGCGTTTCATCCGGCGCGTGGCGCGCAACATGAACGGCCAGCCTCGCTGGCGGGATCAGGAGCTGTATTGATGAGACTAAAAGGACACTACTTCAGAATTCACTGGCCCAACTGGCGCACCCTGTTCCGCTATTGGGTCCTACTGTGCTGTTGCCTGAGCTGGGTCACTGCGGTCCAATCAGCGTCTGCCCAGGCCTCCGAATCGGTTTCGCTGACGATCCAGCTGCGCCATAGTGACGGGACGGCCGTTGTAGGCGAACCAATCATATTGGAGAGGCTGCCTGAAGAAGCGCCAATTCCACAAAACTGCGTGACAAATGGTAGCGGGAGCTGTTCATGGACCGTTGGCCGTGGCCTATACCAGGTGTTATTTGAACAGCCGCTCGATGACATCTCGTCCCTGGCAGTGGCTGAAGGCGGCTTACGCGGCTTTGGCGTAACCGTTGGGGATAGCCCCATTACCTACCACTTCACCTTTCACAGCGACGGCCGTGTCTACTTCGATGCCGTTCCCGAAGCGGCTATACCATCCCCCATAATTCCAGCTGGCGAGCTGCTTCACGGAGGAGTCGAGGCAACAGTCGTATCATCGCCCATACCGACAGAAGGTATTGTCATGACGGCAACACCTTCGCCACGGTTGGCTGCCCCAGAGAAAGCTGCTGACACCGCTATATCTGACAGCAGCTCGCAGCTCCTCCTTTTTATCGGGGGTGGCCTCTGTATTGGTGGTGGCCTGCACCTTTGGTCGCGTAAGCGAAATAAGCCAGTCAGTAAGACAACTCGGCGCAGCGGCAAGGAGGCTAATGATGCTTGATCCCGGCCGTTACTTCGCAGAAGCGATCTACTTCCTGCAATACACCCTGGCCCAGATATTATGGGCGATTAATCGGGCGACCCTCTCCATTGCCGTTATTGCCGAGAGCATCAACAGCTGGGTGACGGACAACGTTGGCTACTTTGTGGAGCTGCTGGTTAATGCCTTATCAGCGCCGCTGGGCGGCATGTTCATCCTGGCCCTGACCGCCCTGGGTTTCTGGTATGCCCTGAACAACATCGTGCCCACCAACCGCTGGGTCGATCCGTCCAAGCTGTTCACCTACGGCCTGATCGCCTTCTTTTTCTTTTCTTCCCCGATTGTAGTCATCGACATGATGGAAGATGTGCGCACAGCGCTCAACGCTGGCATTGATACGGCCCTGATCGACGGGGCCGCCGGTGACATTTTTGCTACCAGTATGGATGGCACTGACGTTGGGTTGCCAAGCGCGATCCCCGATGTAAACAGCGATGGGGCGGTGGGCAGCTTCGATCTTGTTTCGGCTTTCATGCTGGTAGCCAACATGGATGAGCTGGATAGCAGCGAATTCCCCGTCGATTTTGAAGCTACTTACTATCCCTTTGGCGATCCTTCCGGCATTGATCTCAGCGACGAGGCCGACCAGGAGCTGGCCAAAGCTTTGGCCAGCGATGGCATTGAACGACTGTTCTTTGCATTGGTCGCCGTGCCCACAGCTATCGCCGAACATTTCCTGCGCCTGGCGCTGACCGGCGTGGCCATGTTCCTGTATGCCGGCGTGCCGTTTGCCATGCTGTTTGCTTTTTTCATTTACACCCAGGCGTTTCTGGGGGCGTATCTGCGGCAGTTTATCAACCTGCTGATCGAAACGCTGATGAGCGTCATCATCGTGGCCATCCTGATTGGCCTGCTGGCGGCCGCGGCTCAGCAGGGGATTGGCCTCTACATCGGGGCCAGCATCATCACCCTCATTGTGCTGCTGTGGCGCATCAAGAGCGCCCTGAAACTGGCCGCCGCCGCCTTTGACCTCTTCGGCGGCAGCGTCATCACCGGTGGCATCGGTGGCATGGAAGTCGCCCGTATGGGTCGCCAGGCCGTGACCAGTACAGCCATGCTGGCTGGTGCAGCGCTAACGGGTGGGGCCACGGTAGCGGCCGGTGGTGCCGTTCTGGCCACAGCCGCAGCGCTCCAGGCCGACGGCCGTAATGAGGGTGCGTATCTGGGCACGGATCCCAGCAAAACCGATGGTCGGGTCCGGCAGTTGAAGACGATTGCCGGTTACGCCCTGGGTCGTTCCGAGACTACCCGCAGCCTGATTGAAGGCTCGCACGAAGCCCGTACCCTGGTGCGGAATTTCCGCGATGGCGACGTGCAGCCGCATGACCCAGACATGCTGGATTACCTGCGCGCCGGTTCTTCCATGTCTGGCTTTGGCTCCAGTCCCTGGCTGGCTATGCGCTTTTCGCCGTCGCTGCGTGCCGCGTACGATGAGATTGGCGGCCGCCGCTCTGTCAACGGGGCGCGGGATGCGGCGTTTGATGGCGATGGCGAGCCGGTGGATCTGCCGGGTGTGCCGGAAGCGGGAGGGCTTAACGGCCGTTCTGCGCGTATTGGCGCCAATTCAGCACCTGCGGATAACGACATTAACACCCTCTGGCGTGAAGAACCGGCCACACCGCGACAGTTAGCCTATTTGCGGCAGCTGGGCATTGAACCGGAAACCGAGCTTACCCGAGGCCAGGCCAGAGACCTGATCGGTCAGGCCCGGCAAACTGAAAGCTCACGAGCAGAAATGGACGCTAACGGGCAATCGTCGCGCGGTCAGACGCTATCGCCCAACGATACCTTAGCCAACCGGTTTGCCAGCCTGGAACATGCGTTGACCAGCCTCACTGAAGCCCTGGCTAACCCAGCGAGAAACGGCCGTATCGTACACGGGCGGGACGATGAGCCAGCCGATGCGTCTATCAATGGGGCTGTTCCGGATTGGTTGCGAGAAACGAATAAACCGCCGTCGCCCAACTTTGCCGTTCGGAACACGAGGCTTTTCAGTGATGATGAGGCAGGTACAGATGCGGTGCAGAACGTCAATATGGTCAGCGCCGCGCCAGACCCTTCGGCAAGCTCAACTTTGTTGAGCCGCTCAGGACAAGCCCTGGATCGCGACGGCCACTTCGACTCCGCTCAGCGCAGGCGTGAGGATAAACACGAAACGACGGATGCTCCCTCTGACGGCACGATTCGCCTGGAACCGGTTGAAGTGTCGCGGGGGCAGGTGATCAGCGACGCCCTGGCCCATCTGGCCGACCCGCATTCGCTGGCCGGGCAGGCGGCGCAGCGCACGCTGGTGTATTACACCGGCGAAAACAACGCCAGGGTGATTCAGGGAGCCGTTAGTCAACACACAGCAACGCCCGTGCAGGAAGCTGCGGCGGCCACCGCCAATCTTGTCACTCAATACCGCACACAGGGCATTGATGATGCGGCCGTGCTGGCTGCTTTCCAAAGTGGAGAGGCAGCGGTGGCGATTCGCGAGGCTACGGCGGCTCAGCACAGCCCCACACCGCTGACCGATGCGCAGCTATCGGCCGTCGCCGATATGGTGCTGCTGCCGCAGCGCCGCCTGACACGCACCGAACTGGTTGGCGTCATCGGCCGGGAAGCGGCGGCGGGCGCTGGGGATGAGCAGTCCATCATTCAGGCGCTAGGCATGCCCATAGGTTTTGGTGGGCAAACCGGTAACGTGCGCGGCGTGATGGCTGGCGCGCAGGCCATGAACCTTTCCCCGGCAGACCTGATCCGCTTGGCGGAAATGATACAGGACGGCCTGCGCGACGTGGCGCAGGCGGAACTGGCCGATCGTGGCTACCGGCCAGAGATGGTGCGATATTTTGTCAGCGATATGGCCGCCTTGCCGGGCGCGATGGTCGTGCCGCAGTCGGCGGCAGTCAAGACGACCGCCGCTGCGATTTCATCAGCTGCAGATGGTGCTGGAGCGACGGCCGTTTCCGCGCCACAACCTGAGGAAGAATAGGAGCATTTTATGATCAAGAAACACCAGCATCTGCTGAACCCGTTCAGCTTTGTCATTTTGTTGGCCGTCATGGCGGTGACCGGCACCACGCAGGCGCAAGACGGCGGGCAGAATCCCACGCCCATTGTGATCACGCTGACGCCTGGCGGCGGGCCAACGGCCGTGCCTATAGAGGAAGGCGCACTGCCGCCAGACCGCTTTGAGCCGAACAATGATGCCCAGACCGCAACGGCCGTGGGTCTGCAAAATGAACCGGGCCTGACCCTCACCGGCGACGATGTGGACTATTTCACCGGTTATCTCAAGGCCGGCCAGATGATCCGCGTGAGCACCACTGTCTATGGTGGGTTGGATACCCGTTTGCAGCTGTATTGGGGCGGGCAGCTGCTGGCTGAAAATGATGATCGTTCCCCAACTGATGTCGGCTCGCTAGTGACGTTTACGGCTCCGGCTGACGGCTGGTATGTGGCCCTGGTAGAGAAAGCAACTGTTTATGACGGCACTTACGACCTGGAAGTGGCTCTGGCCGAACCGACGGCCACGCCCACGGGCGTCCCTACATTGACGCCGACACCTACTTTGACACCCACACCATCACCGACGCCCGTCATCTTGCCTGACCTGGCCGAACCCAACAACAGCCCGGAAACGGCCCGACCCGTGACGCCTGGCCTGCGCGACACCTATACCGTGGGCGCGGGTGACGTCGATTTTTTCACCTTTATTGCCAAAGCGGGCAACCGCTACATGTGTGAAACGGTGACGGATCAGGTGGATACGCTGCTGACGGTGGTGGGCATCGGCGCCAACGACGACCGGGGGGTGGGGCGGGTGGATTCCAGCTATGCCTGGACGGCGGATGTGGAGCAAACGGCCGTTATCCGGGTCGAAGCGCGTGGCGGCAGCTTTGGTCCGTACGAATTTGTATGCCAACAGGCAGCCCCGCCGTCGCCTGCGCCGCTTTCGTTGTCCCCGGCTCCGACCAGCAATCTGCTTGTACCTACCGCAACGTTGACTACGACTGCGGAGATCACAACCACCGGGCAAATTTCGTTGACGGTGCGACACCTGGGGCAGGTGCAACCCCAAACAACGACGCCCACAACCCATGTTCGCCTGCTGGTCTATTACGACGCCAACAATGACCGGCAGCCCGGACCGGGAGAAGGGATTGCCAATGTCAGCGTGCTGGCCGTTGATGGCCAGGGGCAGCGTCTGGCCCGGGTTTTCACCAACGCGCAGGGAGAGGCCATTTTCAACCTGACCAGCGAAACCATCGCCCGCGTCATTGTCCCCTTTGTGCCCGGCTGGTCGGCCCGTGTGCGTGCCGGAGAAATCAATAACGACATTGTGCTGGGACTGCCGGCGGTCCGTTTGCCGGTGTTCCTGCCGGTGCAGAACCAGACTGGCGGCGAGGAGTAAACCATGTTTGACACCGATTTAGAACTCGACATTGAGCAGGAATTATCCGAAATTCCGCCTGAATACCAGGATGCGTTTCGCCAGGCCATTGAGCGTGAATTGGCGGAGACGGAACAAAACCGGACCGATACCGACATTCTGACCTATCTGCGCAGCCGCCGTGATGATTTCCAGCGGGGTGGCTTTATCCGGCCAGACGGCCGTCCCGGATTGGTTGCCCTCAACCCGGAGACGATGTACGAGCAGGCGCTGCCGCAGTTGGCCCAGAGCAGTCTGGGAGAGCCAGACAACACGGCCGAACGGCGGCGCACCCTGATTAAACTCATGGTCTTTGCTGGGGTGGCCTTACTCCTCCTTGTCTTTGCTTTGCGCGGCCGGGCGCAGCGTTCGGGTGATTCGGAAACCGTTGACGCCGGGACGCCGGTCGCTGAGGCCCTGGCATCCGCCGGTACCGTCACGCCCACGCCGCCGCTGCCGGAAATCACTGGTGTAGACGATTCCCTGCAAACCATTGGCAGCCTGGGCGGCGCCCTCACCATTGGCCGCCCCAGCGCGATAGAAATCCGCTACGGCCGGTCCGAGGAGACCATCGCCCTGGCCATTGACCCCAGCAAACCGACGCCCAAAGGGGAGATGCGCTTCAACGAAGCCACGATGCTGTCCGACAATCCCGTCGCCGTCTGGCTCTTTGGCACGGTGTTGAACTACGCCCTGGGTATCCCTGACAGCCTGGTGCGCAACCTGGAACCCGGCGACCGCATTACCCTCAGCACCGATACCGGTGCCGCGCTGCACTTCATCGTGGCTGAAACGGGGCAGGGGGCCAACTATGATGCCGGGCGGCTGTTGTCCCAAAATCGCCTGGGGCTGACGCTCTTTGCGTTGCCGGCCGTGGCCGAAGGGGATGTGGCCTATGCCTTCGCCAATTACGACGTAGCCAGTGAGGAAGGGCAGGGGCAGGTCGTTTACGAAATTGGCGATAGCGTTGCCTTCCGCAGCGGCGGAGAGCTGCAAGTGACGGCCGTACAGTTTGACAATACGGTAGATGGTCGTATTCGCATAGTTATTGAAGGCAGTACCAATGACCTGAATACCAGCCAATCTGTCGTGCTTTCCCTGGCCGCCACTGATGAGCAAACAACGGCCGTGCCCCTGGAATGGGCTGAGGATGGTGCCTGGCAGACAGAGTTCACCTTGCCGGATGCTGTATCAGCGCAGGGGTTGTTCGCCGAGTTTCGCGCTTTGCCCGGTGGCAATCTGGCCGTTGTCCGGTTGGGAGAAGTGCCGCGTTTAATCGAGCAGTTAGAGACCGAGATCACCAAGGCGTGGTGGGATGCGGAACGAGAACAAGCCGTGATCGAACTTTCCATCCTTAACGCCGGGGAAGGGGCCGTTTATCTTAGCCCCGAATTTATCCAAATAGCTGAATGGACTGAAGCGTCCTCTGAAGGAGGTGATGTCTATGAGGAAAGCTGGCAAGTCACTCCCCACTTGCCCATTTTGATTAACCCGGGAGAAACGGCGGGGATAACAGTGTCGTTTTTCCCTCAAGCTGCATCTGTGCGATTACAAATTGGGACTGACCTGTGGGAAGTGGCGGACATCCCAGCGCCTTAACGAGGGAGGATCGCTCTCCCACAGGCCAGCTGCCAAAGCATGGCGGTATCTAGATTTCCGGTCTGCGGCCGCCATCCCCTGACTGGCTTAAATTATAAGGAGATAAATCAAATGTTGCATCTGCAACGCAAATTTAAAACAACAGGTTTCAAATTATTACCCATCCAAATTGCTGGACGCCACTGGCTGCGTTTGCTGCCGCTTGCCTTGTTAGTGGCGTTTTTATCAGCGTGTGCCCCAGGCGAAGCTCCTCCGGCGGCCATCTGTGATACCTATAACCGGGCGCTGTTCACGACGCAGCTCATGGGCGGTGCGTCGGTGTTATTGGGATTGGCTTTACTCGGCTTCCGTAAAAATCTGACGGCTATCCTGCCTTCTCAAGGGGCACAAGTGGGTGCGGTCGCTGGTTCCGTTGGGCTTGGCCTGATTCTGCTGGCTTTTTCCACTGACATTGGCAACCAGATTTTGACCGGCTTCAGTATCGAAAGCATGTATACCCTCTGCGGTTTAGGCTAAACGAGTGGCAGGTGGCCGGTAAGAACTTGCCACCTGCCACTTGCCACCGCCAACTGTCAACGAAGGAGACAATATGTTCAGCGTCACTCATTTTCGTTCTGAATTTATCAAGCAAAACCAGGCGACTATTATCCGTAAAGTGACGATGACCCAGTTTATGTTGGTCATTGTCCTCACCGCCATTGGTGTGGGGGTATTTAACGCGCCCTTTTGGCTAGCACCGCTCTTTATCATCGCCGGGTATGCTGCTGGCTACACCCACAACGGCGAGATCGTTTTAAAGCGGCTAATGGCTTACCTGATGGTCTGGCTCCGTCACCTGGTCAGTGCCCCGCAGATTGTCAATGTCCAGGCCGAGTGGGACAGTGTACGCGTCCGCGCCGAGCGCCAGCAGATTGGCGGTGCCTTTGCCGCCACTGTGATTGTGGAGGGATAAGGGGGCCAGTCGTATGTTGCCACTGACAGGTAAGTCTTGCTACTTGCCACCGGCAACTTGTAACAGGCAGAGAAAATTATGCGAGTATTTCAAGTGACCTTACCCCACTTCTACCAGATTGATAGCCACGACCAATCGGCGGTCATTGGTCAGATGGTTTCCCTCTTTGCCGGACCGGTAGAGCAGTGCCGTTTTATCACCTTTGTTATGCCTGCCAGCCTGGAGCGGCTGGAGCGGGAGCGTCGTCGCCTGGCAATGGGCATCAGCGACGATTGGGCCCGACGTGGCCTGATGGAAGAGGTGCGGATGATCGGGGAGTGGGCCAGCCGGGGCGAGATGCGCCGCACGCGTCACTTCCTGGTGGATTTCAACGACGCCTTGACCAGCAATGACCTGGCCCATTGGCGCGTGGTGAGCGAGGAGGGGTATCCGCAGCTGCCAATTCCCGGTGATTATGCCGAGTATCACGACCATATGGCGCCGGTGCTGCGGAAGAAAAACGGCCGTCTCCAGGTCGATAACAGCCGTTACCGGTACGCCGTTCTGGCCTCCTACCAGCTCACCCGCACCTGGGATTGGCGCCACCCGCTAGCCCAAACGATTACGGCCGCTGACGGCCCCTTGATCATCTGTATTGATGTACGCAAGGTGCATCCAGAGCGGGTCACGGGCTCGGCCGAATTCTGGCAGGGCATGATTCTCAACGGCCAAGATCGCAATGCTATAATCGCCAGCGAAGAAGCGGAAGCCGCTCTGACGGTACGGGATGAAGCCGTCCACCATGTGCGGGTGCTGTTTATGCTGCTGGACAAGAGCGCCGCCGGTCTGCGGGAGCGGCTGGAGAGCCTGCGAAAAACCAGCACCCAATATATGAAGGTTGATCGGATGTTGGGGTATCAGGCGGCGGCAGCGCGTATGTTTGGCCCGGTGGCCAAACCACCAGGGATGCCTGCCGGTCATTTTAATACCCTTAGCAGAGCTCCAGCCGTCTTCGCCGGCATGTGGGGCGTAGGTCGGGAGCAGGCTGCTGGCGGCTATTACGTCGGCATCTCTGTGGATGAGGTGGCACCCCACGTCTACTACCTGGATTGGCAGGGCAACGATCCGTTTCACGGCATCATTTTAGGCCGTACCGGGAAAGGGAAGACGGTGGGTGCGCAGGCGTTGGCCTGGCGATTGGCCGAGCAGGATGTACAGGTTGTGCTGCTGGAGCCGCAGGGGCACAGCCGCCGCCTGCTCCAGCTGGCCGGGGGCAAGAACGTCTCCTACAGCCAGCTCTCCTATGCCACCACCAAGCTGAATATCCTCGATGTCGTGTATGAGAACCCCACCGACCAGTACGACCACGTCATTACCCTGCTGGGCCTGCTGCTGGATCCGCTGGGCAACAATCCGCGCCGCTTCAGCAATGCCGAAGTCGCTGCCGTGCGCCGCGCCCTGCAGCTGACCTACGCTCGCTACGATTGGGAAGGCGAGCTGATGGTGGATCACGGGCTGACGCCGACGCTGGAGACGTTCTGTCACAAGTTGGTTCAAGTGGCTGAGCAAGCGGCGCCGGGGGCGCAAGCTCCGCTAGCGCTTCTGGCGCCGGCGGGGAATGGCAGCCGCGGGCTGCCCATACCGGTCTTAGGTGGTCAGGTCGCTGAAGCAGCGGCTGATCTGGCTGAGGAAATTGAAAGTCTCTACGTCTATGGCGATTATGCCGGTACGTTTAATGTGCCCACAAACCTGGACCTGCGGCTCAAAGAACGCATTGTGCTCTTTGATTTCAGCCAGGTGCCGGAGCGGCGACGGCCGTTGTTCTATTACGCCACCCTGGCGGGCATCAATCACCAGGTACGGCGCAAGCCGCGCAAGCGGGCGATCATCGTCGATGAGGTCCATTACATGAACCAGGAGGCCAGCCTGATGACCTTCCTGGCCAATATGGTCAAGACGGTGCGTACCTTTGGCGCGGCGGTGGTGATGATTGACCAGGACCTGGAAGCGTTTATCGGCGTGGACGGGGCGCAGGCGGAATCGATGGCCACTGGTACCAACGTGACGGCCGGGCAGTTCATCATCAACAACGTCAGCTGGACCGTGGCCTTCGGCATGAAGCGGGACGCCGCCTACCGGCTGGCCGACCATTACAAAGACGAAATCCTGCCTTCGCACGCCGAATTCCTGGCCCGGATGGGCAGCGATGACCGGCATGGCAAGGGGATGGCCGTGGTGCGGGCCAATGGCAAAGCAGACATGGTTTATTTTCAACTACGGCCGATTGAGGCGGAATACCTGATTGGGAGCTAGAGGAGTGAGATGAGCAACAAACTACTGGACCAATTTCGCCAACAGGAAGCGGACAACATTGCCTTATCGGTGAAGTTCAACCGCTGGTCGCTGGTGATGATCACCTTAATGATTCAGGAGCAGGAACAAAAACTGGTTGCCAGTGACCTGCCCGTGGATGGGGATGGCGAGCTGGATAACTTCTGGCAAGAGATTGGCTAATAAGAGGAATTCATGTTCATGAAGAGGTTGGTTAATGCGTGGTCGGGTAAACGAGCGGCCCGCGAGCAGTGGGAGGCCGGGCTGATCTGGTTTCGCCTGCGCTACTTGACGCCAGACGGGCCGACAAGGTGCATCCGGCTGTTGTCGCGCCCGCAAGCGTGCGGCCGCGTTGCCCTCTATTTCCGGCCGGATGAAGTGGTGTCGGCACTTTATCTGGGTGTTCCAGAGATGCACGTCCGACTGCTGCAGCGCATGGCGGCTGATTTCCACTTTTCCTTAAAGCCTAAGCTGCCCGAAGTGGCTGTGCCCGCGGCACAGCGCCTCACGGCCGTATCCGAACTACCCTGGGAACGGCCGTTTCTGGTGCCATTTATGGCCCATGTCGTCAATGAGGTTCTTTTTGTCAGCCTGACCGTTGGCGGGCCTCTGAAAAAGAATGGCCGCTACCTGCCCCAGTCATCAGTTAAAACCGCCAAAGAAGCGGTCAGTACCTGGCAGTTGCCGGCTGACCCGATACCGGGACTGACGGCGCGACCAAACTGGCAGGCTCATCAACCACTGGCGCATCTGACTGTCACTGAGCCGGACTCGGGGCGGTGGCTCCTGGGGCGGTCGCGGACCGGGACCCCACTTCATGTGGCTGGTCGGGTCAACATTTACGGCCGTCAGGACGCAGTGGCCGATTGGTTGGTACATCAGGTCACGCAGATGGTGGCCCTGGATCATGCCAACCTCATGGTGCTGGATGGCGCTGGCGACCTGGTGCCGCGCCTGAAGCGCAAGGCGTCCGTGACCCGGCTGTTGGGTGAGCAGCTGGCTTACCTCGATATAGACGGTACATCGCTGGCCAATGGATTTAATCCGCTGGCGGCCGTGCCGGGAGAAACCGGGGCGGCTTTGCTGCAGCGCTGGCAGCACTGGTTTGGCGGGATGAACGTGCATCCCCAGGGTGTGCAATTGTTGGTCCAGGCACAGGCGGCTGGGGTGGGGGATATTCCTTCCTTGCGTAAATGGTTGAAGCAGGTGGAACGCCAGGGTCAGACGACGGCTGTTTCCAGTCTGGGCTTGGCCCTGAACCGGCTGACGGCTAACCGCAGCCTGCGCGAATGGCTGGAGTGGCCGGTAAATCGTTTTGACATTTTGCCCGCTGGTGCCCTATTTTTTGCCTGTAAAGGAACAAGCTGGGAGCGGCAGCAGCTGCTGCGGGCGGCGTTGCTGGCGGCCCTGCAGCGACCAGACGTGCGGCTCATTGTCCATGGCTTATCGGGGAAGGTGCTGTCAACGTTGTCCCTTGGGAATATGCCGCAAATTGTGGTGAGCAACGGGCCGCTTTTGCCGGACGCCACCATAATTTTGACGGAAAGCCATGCTCAGGGCCTGGTTGCTCTGAAAAAGCGTTTCCTGGCCGACGATGTGCAGTTGGAAGAAAACCTGGCGCTGCTGCGGCTCGGTGAGGCCATTGTACTTGTGGCTGGTACCCCCTTTTTTGTGAGCTGGAATGGCCATCAATCTGCTTGACCAGGCGCCTGGCAGGGTTGTGAGTTGACCGGTTTTAGATTGGGTGAAAGGCAGTGATGCAGTAATACAACAAAACTTGACAAATGGGATGCAGATCAGTTATATTCTGTGAAGTATCATACTTCATAGTATTATGATATACTATAATGACTATATGATACTTGAAAGTATGATACTTGAGCGTATATTATGAATAATACCGACTTCCGAGGACGTGTTGAAGAATTAAAGCTACTGGATGACCTGTGGAATAACCCCAGCGCCACGCTGCTGATCCTTTATGGGCGCCGACGCGTGGGCAAAACACGGTTGCTAATCCATTGGCTCGGTAAACACCCCGAGCGGGGGATTTACTGGGTGGCAGAACCTTCATCTGCCTTACACCAGCTCCGCTCTTTCTCCCAGGCAATTTACAATTTTAGCCATCCGAGTACACCTGCGCCACAGGATTTCACCTACGCCAGCTGGGATCAGGCATTTGCAGAGGTGGCCCGCCTGGCCCAAAACGAGCGCCTGGCCCTGTTTATCGACGAAATTACCTACTTGATAGACGTGGATCCTACCATTGTGGGGAAACTGCAGAAGCTGTGGGATCATGTGCTCAAGCCAACTCAAATTAAGCTGGCCCTGGCTGGTTCGCAGCGCGGCGTCATTGAAAAAATGTTCGCCCCACAGGAGCCGTTGTATGGCCGGGCCAATGCTCTGCTGGATCTGCCCCCGTTGTCTTTCCCCGTTGTCTGCGAATTTTTCCCGAACTATAGTCTGCGGGAAAAGGTGCAGGTTTATACCATGATGGGTGGCGTTCCTGCCTATCTGGAGCGTCTGGACCCCAATTTGTCCATTATGGACAATATTCAGCAGCAGCTTCTCACCCCCAATACGCTGATGCGCGAAGAGCCGCGACTGCTGCTGCAGGATTTTATCAGCGACGCCCACAATTATGTCAGTATTTTAAAAGCCATAGCCCAAGGTGCTCAAACCCAGCTTGAAATTTCTAATCACACCGGGCTCAGCCAGGGGCATATTTCTAAATATCTCAGCGTTTTACGGGATACCGGTTTTGTCGAGCGGCGTGTGCCGGCCACCGAGACGGAAAAGTCCCGGCGCGGCCACTATAACATTACTGATCCCTACTTTCGCTTTTATTATCGCTTTATGACCACCCAAAGCCATGTGGCCATGGGCCGCTCCCAGCAGACGCTGGACGAAATTGGCCAGGAGATGCCCGCCTTTATTGAACAATACACCTGGCGGGAGCTGTGCCAACAGTGGCTTCTGGAAGCTAGCAATCATGGGCTTTTAGGTGTTTCGCTAGATAGAGTAGGCGCTGCCTGGACGACAAAATATTTTGTTGACGTGGTGGGAATCAGCCAGCGCGCCCGACGCCTGTTTTTAGGCAGCTGCCACTGGACCTCGGCACCGGTGGGGGTTGAAGCTTTACGTACCCTCATGAAAAGTGCCGATAACGTAACGCCGAAACGAGGGGAATGGACCGTAGATTTTGTGGGTTTCTCTCTGCAGGGCTGGACCGATGGGGCCAAGGAGTTGGCCGCGGCCATCACGGCCGATGGTGAGGCCCGGAAGAATTGGCGCAGTCATAGCTGCCGTTTACTAAATTTGGAGGATGTCTATGCGGATCTGAAACAATGGTTCCCGTTAGGCGATGGATAAAAAACAACCCCCGTATATGACCGCGAATCAGATACGAGGGTGGTGATAAGTACGTGCACTTCACCAGTTGTTTTCGTGTAGATAGGCTACCATAATTTAGGTTGCCTCGTCAAGTGCCTTTATTTACCCTGCCTCCATCCCTCATGTAGTTCTTTACATATCTCGCGCCCGACGTTTGATGGTCGTCTGCCTATGCCTGTCAGCCCTTTGTGGTTGGTAGCCATACGCTGGGGACCAGTCAGGTAAGTTTGTATTGTCTGGCCCAGAAAAGCAAAAAAGCCAGTGTTGGCGCACCGGCTTTTGCTGAACACGTTTTATTCGCTTTTCGCATACTTCAGAGGGTAGGGTGTTGGTAGCACCCTGGCCTCTCATTTTGAAGCCCCTTCATTGGGGAGGGGGGAGGTGTATCTCATGACCTCCTATGCGGCTTAACCTAGTGAGGAGAATATCACAGGCTGAACCCTGTGTCAATGTTCTATGCTTGGGTAAAAGTTATCCGCCCGGTCATGGCTAATTGATGCTGCCTACAGTCTGTGGTCCAGCATGGACCCCTCGACGTCCACACTATCCCCCCAACTAGCGGCTGCCAACGAGCGGCTGTTGGCGCGACGCGCCCAGCTTCAGGCAGCACGTCAGTCTGGCAGTGCAACCATTGTGGCCTCCGGTCCGAACAACTTGGATCGGGACGACACTACGCTGCCCTGGTTGCCGGCCGTGGTGCAGCCTGCTACCCCTACGGCCATCTTGGCGACCTTACCGGCGCATCTGGGGTGGGGCAGTGCGGCGCTTATGGCCGTTTTACGCCGTGGTGAGCAGCTAGCTGCTGATGATTCGCCAGCTGCCGCTCTGGCCAGTTGGAAGGCGAGAGCGGGGCAAACTGCCGTTGCGCAAGTTATTGTGACGGCTGAGGCACCTGTGGCCGCCGAACCGCCTCCTGTCGATTGGGTGAAGTTATATCCGGACATTGGTCTGGCTATGCTGCGGCAAGAGCTGGCTGCCCCTGGGCGTCTCTGGTTGATGCTGCGCTACCTGGATACAACGGGGCGGGGGTTTCTTCGCATAGACAATCTACAGGCTCAATTAACCACCAAAACTTCCAGCCTGCGTCTGTGCGGTCGGCGACAGCTGCGCAACCTGTTGAAAGCAGGCCAGGATGTGTTCTGGACGCGGGACAAGACCGGCGTCTGGCTGCGTTCGGCCGCCAAGGTCGCCGCCGCCTTGCAGGTAGAACAGCTGACCGGTCGCCCGGTGGCCCTGCCTGTCTCGGCGCTTCTGGACGGGATGGGAACCTTCCGCGCTCACCTTTATGCTGCGTTTCACAGCGGCCGTTTAAAAGAATCCCCTGATGGTCATCGGGCCATGCCCATCGCCCGGGATACCATGACCCACCTGAGCGGGGTGGGGCGGTCCAGTCAGCGGATGTATGAAGATATGGTGGGTATCGCCGTTCAGGCGAATTTTGCCGTGGGTGAGGTGACCACAAAGGAGAAACGGGAAAAACGGGCCTGGCAGCAAGGCCGGGCGTTATTTGAACTGAAGGACTATCTTGGCCAGCAGGGTAAGAAGGGAAAGACCTATCTGGCCTGGCAGCTGCCCAACAGTTACCGCGGGCAGCACCGGCACCGACCACGGGGCCGGCAAAAGCGGATTAATCGCGAACTCAAAGACCTGGTTATGCAAGGGATGCCGGGGAACAGCGAGACAACGCGTAAGTCGCGCCAAGTCGAAAAATTGTATTTTCCTAATGGAAAGTTGGCAATCAAAGTATATGGTCGTTATCCGGAGCGCGAGCTGTATTGGCAGCGCCATAAGACGGGAAACGGCCATTTTAGCGTGTGGCAGCAGCTTGGCGGGTAAGTTTTTTTATGTTTCGACACGGAAATTTTCTGCACCCATTTTAGGGATAAATTCTTAATTGTTGTTATTTGGGTAGATATGGGGGTGTGTTGTCTTGATGGATATGCGAAGTAGCCTGTGGCATAAGATTAAAAAAATAGGTGATAAAGAAAAAGGCCTAAGGCTAGTGTGTAAAAGTTGATGGCGCATATCGCTTTGGACAATGCTCCGCACGAAGGCGTATTTTCAAAAAAGTGATTAGTCACATAGTGACGGGCAGGTGCATTGGCAGGTTAATATATTTGAGAGTTACAAATCACGTAGGGATACGATACTAGCGAACACGCCAACAGTTCGGACATAGCCAGCGTCTAGAAAGCACATTATTTGTTACGGCGCCTTTACTATTAGTGGTAGATAGCTAGAGTGGTTGTGATCTTCAAGTACCTCCAATTGATAAATTTTTTCGTCAGGCCAATTTTCATTTGTTCGCTGAGATGCCCATAAATATTCACCATCCCAAGTCATGTCCCATGTTCCTTCAGATGCCGGGTAAATCCAGCCCACCTGATGTCCACTTTGATCATACTTTAGAATTCTCCCCCCACCCGAAGGCACCCAGAAATGTTCCCCATCCCAGGCTAAACCGCCACCGCCACCATTATCTAGCGTGATGGTATTAACGATATCCCCGGTTTTGCTCATCTGATAAATGGTAGGAGAAACCCACCCCATCACATTCAAATATGTCCCATCCCAGGCGATCCCTTTACTACCACCTTCTGCGGGATTAGGGGTGTCAAAGCTGTAAATAATTGTCTGAGTCGTTAGGTCAATCTTAAATACTTTGCGCTCAGCAAAATCCACTAACCACATGTACCCTTCATCGTCGAAAGTCATTCCCCAAGGCTGTGAGGGGGTGCCCCATGTTGGTGACCCAGGTAAGATAAAATCATCCAACACCTGTCCCGTTTGGGGATGTAATTTGTAGATATGTCCCCATAAAGTGCTAGTCCAAATATATTGACCATCCCAAGCCAGTGACCAGGTAAGCCCCAACCCTAAACCTATCTTGCTCACGATACGCCGCGTTTCATCGTCAGGATAAACATACATGTATCCATCAAGTGCTTGGTCTCCAGGGATATAACCTAATGCATAGGATTGCTCCGGCACAAAACCAATATCTATGGAGGGTGGGGGTGTATAAGCTGAAGCAATGGTGGTATAGCTACCACAGATTTCAGCCGTGTTGTTATAAATGTTTAGATTGCTGACCTCTACGATATTGCTTCCCTCGCCGACGCCGATGCCACAGCTTTGGTTACTGTAAATTTCATCCCCAAAAGCTCTCAGGGTACCATTATTATCTACGGATAAGCCATTCGCCAGATTGTTGTGTATTCGGGATCGCAGGACTTCACCAGTTGAATTGTCAATGTGGATCCCATTTGTGCCATTACGCCAGATTTCACAGTAATCCATAATAACGGTGTTGGACTGTTCGGCAGCCAGACCGTTGTAACCATTCTCATATATCTGGCAATAACTAAAGGTGGGTTGGCTGTATGACTCAAAATAGACCCCTTCCCAATTGTTCCAGCGGAAGACACTAGAGGCTATCTCCGGCGATGCTTGCCAAACATTCAGCCCATGTTGGGCAAACTCAAAAACAACATAGTGGAAGCGTGCTGGCCCGGTCGGCGCATCTAGATGGAGCATCGACCAGTCGCCGTTTTGCGGATCGGGCGCGTCCGAAGTGAAGTAGATAGGCTCGGCCGCGGTACCGATGGCGACAATCGATCCCTGAACATCCATTCGTAATCGTCGTTCTGGTTCACGATAGCCACGATAGTATTGAAACTTGACGCGTGTACCCGGTAGTATGGTCAGCGTAACATTCGGTATGACTACTACGCTGTCGGTAACTAAAACGTCACCCTGCCAGGTGGTATCCTGAGTTATCGGTCCGCCAACGACCATTTGGGCAGTAACAACATGCTCATAAGTAGCACTCACCCAAAGAGTCCCGACAAAAATCACAGTAATAATTACCAGCATTCTTGTGAAATTGTCCCCTTTCATTTTAAGCTTGTTCCTTTTCCACATTTAAAAGTGGAACTGGTTTGTGCTTTGATATGTAATAATGTCAATGAGCGTTGGAGCTATCTAGAATTTGCTTGAGGAGTGGGCGGATTGAAAGTATACGTTCAGATGCACCAAAACCTGGCGCGCCTCAATATTTATATGTTAGTCGAAACTGCGCTTCATGTACAGGCTGCTGAACAACAACCGCAGGCGCTGGTGGTCTTGTAGCCCAACTCACTATGTGGCCGAACAATGTTGTATTGCTTACGCCACATTTCAATGATGACTTGTGCTTCCTTCAATGAATAAAAAATCTCTCCATTAAAACATCCATCCCGCAACTTACCATTGAAAGATTCGATATACCCGTTTTCCCGCGGACAAGTAACACTTCTGCTTCGCGGAGTTTGTTGATGCTCTGCTCTGGTGAGTATTTCCGTTTTAACTCATTTGACTTTCCCCTTTAACCCTTCTCCTTACACAGATTGTTGATCATGTTGGAGGGGCCGGTCACTTTGCTCAAGCTGGGTGCTGAATTGGGCGGGTGTAATGCCACGTTATTGCTGTTACTCTGGGCCGCACGACTGCAGATGCTGGCAACTTTCCATCTGAAGCTGTGGTTGAGCTTGCCTGTCTTGCTCTTGCTGGTCTTCGTTGCGCTCCGGCAAGAGGCAAATGGATGGGTTGCTTTTCTGCTGGGGGTGAAGATGCTTTTGCAAACCTTTGCGGAGCTAATGGCCCACATTTTATTGCGGCAGCAGCGTTTAGCATCGGTACGGCCGTTTCTCGACGTCTTCTCCAACAAGCCTAGCCTCTGGGGTTCTCCATCTTCCTATCTTATTGCTTGGGCGGCAGGTCTCCAGACTTTAACAGGCCAAATCTAGGGCATTCTAAACACCGTTCTAAATGGAGTTACCTCTCATACACATGATACAGTCGTAAACGCGCCACAAGTGGACGATTTCTGTTCTTTTCATTTTGCCGCGTCTGCTGCTTCTTGCAACCAATTTGCCACTTCAGCGGCTTGAAAGTGATTAATTGAATCAAAGGCATTTAGGCTCTGTTGTCCCTCCTGAAATGCTTTAGTTATATTTTTTTGAGCAAGAGCTACTCTTGCCAGTCCAAAACGGGATTTGGCTTCTAGTTCTTTAACCCCAACTTCAATACCAATTTCTAACACTTGTTCAAAAGCAGTCTGAGCTTCGAGCCACTGAGCATTTTTGATTTTTAGCTGTCCATATGAGTATAAGCAATGGCCAACCAACCAACGATTTTCCATATTGTGAGCTAATGTTAATGCTTCTTCAAGGTATGCTACCGCGTCCTCATCGTTTGCATCGTGCTTAACGGCTAGACTTGCCAAACTATCTAATAACGTGATGATCAACTCCTGGTAGCCAATCGCTCGCGCTTCAACCAAAGCATCTTTAAAATATGCCTCAGCTTGCCCATAGTGGCCGCGTCTGGCAGCTCCTTCCCCCAAGTTCTGGAGTAAACCACCAGCAAGATCGCGATATCCTAGAGTTCGCGCCAAATTCAAGGCCTCCTGATAATAATTCTCAGATTCCTCATAATGACCTTGTTTGAAAGCCACAACACCCATATTACTTGACAGACTAATGATACGCGCTTGATAGTTTATATCTCTAGCAAGAAATAATCCTTCCTGGTAATACCGTGCTGCCTGATCATAAGCGTCACGTCTAAGAGCAACGGAACCCAGACTCTGCAACATTGAAACGATTAGTTTGAGGTTGTTGGCTTCTCGGGCTAGCGATAAACCTTTTTGGTAATAAGTTTCAGCCCGATCATAATCTCCCCGCTTCACAGCTAAAATCCCCAATTGGCGTAATAAGCTACTATACAATTTTAAGTGATATGCAGGAGATATAATATTTAAACCTTCCTGAAAACAGTTGTCTGCACGGTCATAATCGCCTGCTTTGACCATAAGCTGACCTAGAGATAGTAACATCTGGCTCTGTTGTTGCTTGTTTTTCTGCCGCCGGGCAAGGATCAACCCCTCATTCATACAGCGTTCTGCTTCGCCATAATTGCCCCTATTTTCAGCAATTTTTCCCAAGTAGTTCAGAACGGTTATTAAATTCGGGATGTCATCTGCTGCGCGGGTCACCTCAGCAGCACGAGATAAATGTTTCCAAGCTATTTCGTTCAGGCCATGTGTTTCTAAAAAGTCAAAGACAGTTAAAACGCCCTGAATGAACAATTGCTCCAGTCTAATGCTAAAAGCCGTTTCCAAGGCAATTAGAATATTGTTTATCTCTGTTTCAAGGGCAGCGGGGGTCTCTTTGTTTTTTCTAGCAAAGTCGAAGAAGTAGAGTGCCATACGTCGGAGGACGCTCTCATCAGTTAGCTTTTCACGCGCATAGTCGTGCAATAATGGATGGAGCTGATAACGACCATCACGGCTGGAGTGAACGAGAGAGCGGCAACTAAGCGCGCCGACGATTTGTACGGCCGTCGTATATGAAACGTTGTTAACTGCGGCGGCTGCTTCCAATGTGAAATCCTCACCAGCAAACACGCCCAGCCCGATAAAAAATAAATACATATCAACAGAGAGTGATTCGCAACTCATGTCAAAAAGTGCGCGGATGGACTGCCCTTCCTCCTGCACAGTATCTAAGCGTGTATTGTGTATTTTCAACTGAGACAATAATGTTTTTGCCGTGAGCGTTGACTCGGCAGCAATACGCCCGGCAATAATTGCCAAGGCCAACGGCAACTGACCTAGCTGGTGCGCTATCTCTGTTAATGACTCCTGTTCGTTTGTTGTTACTTCAGGACCCAATATTCTTCCAAATAGTGCTATGGCGTCATCAGCATCTCGATCAAAGGGTCGAAGAAGGAGTTGGGGGGCACCACGAGTTATTTTTAGATCTTTGTGTCGCGTCGTAATCATCACCGCACAAGGACCATTTGGGGGAAGGAGTGACTCAATTTGCGTACTATTCTCGACGTTATCCAAAACTATTAATGCACGCTTATGTGCCAGCAAACCTCTAACAGCTTGGCTGCGGTCAGTTACAGTTGTGAAAGCACTCACATCTTGTCCATACGCATTTGCAAAGAGCATAAGGATGGACATCGTATCAGATGTATCTACCCGGGCCCATAAAACACCATCGTTGAAGTGTGAAGACAATCGGTAAGCGAGATGAGCCGCAAGTGTTGTTTTACCAACACCTGCCATACCATAAAGCGTATAAACAGAACTATGGGAACTCCTACACAACCAATCTTGTAGAACTGTGATTTCTGCTTCGCGTCCTACAAAATAAGGCAAATCAGGTATAACTTGAAAGGGGGAGGGAACGCCATTGCTAGACAGCCCATCTTTCCAGAAAGAAAACAGGACTTGATCGGCGTCATTCTTTGCGTTATTCCACAACTCATTCAGAGGGGGATGCTGAGTTATTTTCAATAACTCGTTTGTTTTATCGGCATCCAGACGCAGTACAGCGGCCACACGCACCAGGTCACGCCAGTTGCGGGGTTTATTTACTACGCCTGCAAGCCAGTTGCGGATTGTCCCACGTGCCAGCGAAGAGCGCATGGCCAATTGTCGTTCGCTCCAGCCTGCTTCTGCTAAATAGTATCGTAATAGGTTGGCAAATGTATCCATGAGCTCCTTTTGATCCAAATTGATCCACTTTGAGGGCTGAAATGACATTCGCGAATTATTATACTTCGTCCCGAATCAAGTGTAGCGAAACTTGCCCTTGCTTACTATGTTCCCTTGCCGTATCAGATATATCTTGCGAATAAAGTCTAATCAATCATATCCTGAACACATTTTCGCCTCTCTGAAACAATGAGTAATTCAAATAGGAAAGAAGCATTAGCTAACCCAAAGAACATATTCCGTCGAGAGGCTTTGGAGCAATATGGCGAGAGTAAGCAAAATGACGTTTGGCCGCATCTGAAATTACCAGGCTATCTCTTTTACCTATGGCTATTGCTATTAATTTTGTTCCTGATTGCTCTAGTCATTGGGATTAGCCTTTACATGGAATTGGTTTTGAAAATCCCCGTCTTTTAGCCATTGATT
Organism: Ardenticatenaceae bacterium; assembly: GCA_020634435.1. Taxonomy (GTDB): domain Bacteria; phylum Chloroflexota; class Anaerolineae; order Promineifilales; family Promineifilaceae; genus Leptofilum. The sequence continues at coordinate 260,885 of JACKBS010000012.1, forward strand.
TCAAAAGCGACTGTTTATGACAAACACGACCCTTTGGTTTGAAAAAAAACAGATTCTCAACAATGCTTGGCAAAAACTTTTTCGCCGACGCGTACCCGTTATCCTGCAACTAACTCCTATTGAATGTGGTGCGGCTTGTTTGGCTATGATCTTAAGTTATTATGGTCGAGCAACATCTTTAGCTGAATGCCGGAAAAAGACTGGCGTTGGTCGCGCTGGCGTAACGGCCGAGACTCTGGCTCATACAGCCCGTAGCTTCGGCCTGCGTGTAAAAGCTTACTCGGTCCAAGACCTAAATTTATTGTCTGACTTGCCATTGCCATCTATCGTTCATTGGGATTTTCGCCACTTTGTCGTTATTGAGAAATGGTCGCCTCAAAACGTCGCCATCGTAGATCCCGCATTTGGCCGACGCAATTTATCCCATAAGGAATTTGAATCAGGCTTTACTGGTGTAGTCTTAACCCTAGAACCAAGCATTCACTTCAAAAAAGAAGAAGAGGCAATCAATGAAAAACCCAGCACAATCTGGCTAGATTTTATTCAGCAGATGATGATTGCCCCAGGTATTCGTGCTTTGCTTCTGCAAATTTTTGTTGTCTCCTTAATACTCCAGTTATTAGGACTCAGCTTACCATTTTTTACCAAAATCCTTGTTGATCTAATCTTACCAAACAGTCTCAACCATGTAATGGTCATGATGTGCTTAGGCATATCGGCACTGTTTCTAACCCAACTGACTACCGGATATCTGCGCGGTACCTTGCTGGTTTATTTTCAAGGGCGGCTAGACACACAATTGATGCACGGATTCTTCGAACATTTGCTATCTCTGCCTTTCACTTTTTTTCAGCAACGCTCTAGTGGCGATCTGCTAATGCGCTTAGGCAGCAACCTCACGGTACGAGAATTATTAACGGGCCGGACCATCTCCGCAATACTCGACGGTTTGTTGGTAGTGGGATACTTAATCATTATTCTTGTGTGGTCACTTCCGTTTGGAGTAGCAGTTCTCGCGATTGGTTCAATTCAGGTAGGCATCTTACTCGCCACTACTCGACCTGTTAATCGCCTATTACAACAAAGCTTACCCGCTCAGGCTGAATCATTTGATTATGAAGCGGAAGCTCTGAAGGGAATTATTACCCTGAAATCCTCTGGTGTTGAACGTCAGATAATGAGTCATTGGACCAACCTTTTCCACAAAGAGCTAAATATTACACTAAAACGTAACCAGTTATCAGCGAAAATTGAGACGGCTATGTTCGCTATCCGGACCTTTTCCCCTCTCATTTTGCTTTGGTTAGGCGCATTATTTGTTCTCAACGGAATGATGAGTCTTGGTACGATGCTTGCACTCAATGCATTAGCTGTCGCCTTTCTAACTCTTTTGTCCTCTTTGGTTTCAACTGGCCAATCATTGCAAATGGTCACCGCGTATTTAGACCGGATTGCGGACGTTCTTCAAGCAAAACCGGAATTTAATGATGAGCAGAAAACCATAGCACATACTTTCAAAGGGGAAATTGAGGTAAAAGATCTTAGCTTTCGCTACGATGCTAATTCTCCCTATATTCTACAGAATGTGTCACTCAGCATTCAAGCTGGGCAAAAAGTCGCTCTGGTAGGTCAAACAGGGTCTGGCAAGAGCACCTTAGCAATGCTTCTATTGGGGTTATATCGACCAGAGCTAGGTGACATCTATTATGATGGAGTGCCATTATCAACATTGGACATCCATCACATGCGACAGCAGTTTGGCGTTGTATTGCAGGAACCCTTTCTCTTTAGCGGATCCATTCGGCAAAACATCTCCTTTAATAACTCAGCTTTGTCGTTAGCCGAAATAAGGGAGGCCGCTTACCTAGCAGCTATTGATCAGGAAATTATGCGAATGCCAATGGCGTTTGAAACTCCAGTTGGCGAAGGCGGTAGTGCATTGTCAGGTGGGCAGCGCCAACGTTTGGCTCTGGCGCGGGCTCTTGCTCCCAAACCACATATCTTACTCTTAGATGAAGCCACCAGTCATTTGGATACGGCTACCGAAAACAGAATAAATCAAAATCTTAACAAGCTGGCAAACACGCGCATTGTCATTGCGCACAGACCAAGCACAATTCAAGATGCAGATCTGATCCTGGTTCTTGACAAAGGCAGGATCGTCGAACGGGGGACACACAAACAACTATTATTGCAAAATGGATTGTATGCCAGCTTGATTACCACCCCGTCACCAAAAATTACGTTGCCTCCAATTGGATAGGCGCCTGAACCGCGGCAGGCTTCTTGACAAAATTCTCAATCTAAGTTTTTAAAGGAGATAAAACATGAGTAACAGTCAAAACAAGGAAACTATCATTCGTGCCTGGAAAGACCCTGAATTCCGCAACAACTTGAACGAGGCGGAACTTGCTTCCATTCCAGAGCACCCAGCCGGCATAATCCAGCTATCCGATGACGAGCTCAGTGATATTGCTGGTGGTAGCAGCTGGAGCTACCACTACACATGTACCAGCAGCTGTCATTTATGGCACTAGATCCATACCCTTCACTGTAACAAATGAATAGAGATTAGTCCGGTTTTCAGACTGGACTAATCTCATTTTCTGAAGAAAGAATTATCCTGATGGCCGAAAACTTCCTATCAAATTCCCCTTTTAATAAAGCGGTAAACCTGGCTGAACGTACCATACAGTTTGATCATCAAATTATTAACTCTCCACAAGAATATGATCAGCATGTTGGCCAAAAACGTTTAGCACGTTGGAAAACGCACCCTCCCTTTACTGAAACAGGATTGTTTTCTGATCGATTGGCTTCGGTTGGACTTTCGGAAAAACAGTTTGAGTGGCATCTAGGCATATCTCAGCCCAATTTAGGTGAAGAAACGCCAGTTTGGCAAACAAACCTGGAAACAATTTGGCATAAATATAGTCAAGATAATCAGGCTATTCAGTTACCTCACAAACTTCTTGAACATTTTCCAGAAGCGCGCTTCTTAGAGTCATTCCAACCTTTTTTACAATACGCATGTGATACTTTATGGACAGAAATAGCCACCTTGCGAAAAACGTACAACAAGGTGCCTTTGAGTAAAAACATCATACAACAAGAATTTTTAAGAAATGTTCCCCCACAATTAATTTATACCCTCAGCCGAACGGCCGTTCTTGAGCTCAACGTTGCTCGTCTTCAAAACCAACTTTGTGGAGAAACAGGTGAATTACGATTTAATGACTTTCTCGATAGTTTGAAGCGGCCTGCTCACCTGGCAAAGTTCTTAGAGGAATATCCAGTATTAGCCCGCATCATCACTGTTCTAACAATGCAGTGGGTAACCAATTTTAAAATTTTTTTGAGACATCTCTGCCAGGACTGGCCCAAGTTACTTACTAGGTTCGGTGAACTTGGTGAATTGACAAGCATCAATATGGGCGCTGGTGATCAACACCATCGCGGACGGACTGTTTGTGTTGTTCAGTTTTCATCAGGGTCACAGTTAGTTTACAAACCCCGATCATTAGGAGTGGACGTTCACTTTCAGGAATTACTATCTTGGTTTAATGAAAAGAATATTTCAGTCCCTTTCAGAATTTTAAACCTCTTAGATGGCATTGATCATGGCTGGGTAGAATTTGTTTCCACACATTCGTGTGAAAGGGAAGAGCAAATCAAGAACTTCTATAGAAGACAAGGGGCTTTTCTGGCTCTCCTTTATGCACTTTGCGCCAACGATTTTCACTACGAAAATTTAATCGCGGCTGGAGAAAATCCGGTGTTGGTTGATTTGGAGACATTATTCTGTCCTGCTCCGTCATTTAGCGCAACGCCATTATCTACAGGGGCACGGGTGTTATCCGAATCAGTTTTCGACGTGGGCATGTTGCCCCGGCGAATTTGGGTAGATGCGAACGGGGAAGGCGTTGATTTAAGCGGGATGGGTATGCAGGAGGGGCAACTCTCACCACACGAGGTACCCGTGTGGAAACAAGCGAAAACAGATGGCATGCACTTTGCTCGAGAACGCATGCGCATCATGGGCAAATCTCACCAGCCATTACTAAAAGAAAATCCAGTTCCGTTGATTGCATATGTCGATGAAATTTGTGATGGATTTATGGAACTTTACCGTTTAATTATGAATCATCGACTTGAATTGCTGGACTTTATCCAATGCTTCAACGAGGATCGTATTCGTTACGTAGCAAGGCCAACACGCACCTATGGGCTCATGCTCAATGACAGCGTTCATCCAGACCTGATGCGAGACGCATTACTCAGGGATCAATTTTTTGACAAGTTGTGGATAGGAGCCGTAACAAACAGGTCTGTACGTCGCCTCATTCAACATGAACAAGAAGATTTGTGGGCGGGGGATATACCATTGTTCACTACCACTCCTGGCTCAAACGATTTACGGACGACCAATGGGTATTGTCTCCAAGATTATTTTGATGAGTCGGGTATAGAACGCGTCACCAAGCGTCTACTCAAGCTAAGCCTTGCAGATATGGAACAGCAACTATGGTTGATCCGCGCCTCTCTAGCAACTGTAAGTCGAACAACACATAAACCAACAAAACGCTACTTCTCTGGGAGGACAATAGCAAATTCTAAAACTATTACACCAGATCAACTGCTAGCTTACGCTAGTAATGCGGGTGAACGCATTCGAACACTCGCCCTTAATCTTGAGAATGAGCCGTCATGGTTTGGTATAAACTTCGACATAGCCGGAAATTTTTTAACTGTCAACCCGATTGACAATAGCTTTTACAACGGTTTACCCGGCATAGCTTTGTTCTTTGCTTATCTAGGTAAATATTCTGAAAATGACGTTTTTACAAATTTGGCAAAACAACTTACGCGTCAGTTAAAAGACATCCTACAAGCATCGCTTGAAAATGATGAAACATTTCCCCTTTCTCTAGGTACCTTTGATGGCTGGGGGGGCATCGTCTATGTCTTTACGCACTTAAGCATACTTTGGAATGAGCCGGACTTATTAGCCGATGCCCTACGTATCGCTAAATTATTGCCAAGTGTAATCGCAAAAGATAAAAATTTTGATGTTATCTCAGGTTCTGCAGGCTGCATCGGGGCCCTCCTTTCCCTGTACTCCGTGACATCGGAAACTTCGGTTCTAAGGGTAGCTCAACTATGTGGAAATCACCTTTTGGCAAATGTCACAGAAACCGAACATGGACTGGCTTGGATGCCGCATTCTACAGCGAAAGAAATAAAGGTACCCCTGACAGGATTTTCTCATGGAGTGGCAGGCATTGCTTGGTCGCTTTTCAAATTAACTGATGCAACCGGGGACAATCAATACGCTGATGTAGCGCAGAAAAGCCTTGAATATGAGCGCGCATTTTATTCCCAAGAACTGCAGAATTGGCTTGACCTAAGCATGCTACCGACACCTGACGAAGTCAGTACAGACATTCCCCGAAGTGCTTCTTTTTGGTGCCACGGCGCATCGGGTATTGGACTCGCGCGATTGGATACTTTGCGCATTTTTGATAACGATAGGGTACGTCAAGACATTAATGCTGCAATTCACACCACCATTCGAGACGGTTTTGGTCATGGCCACTGTCTTTGCCATGGTGATCTGGGAAACATAGAACTTCTCCTCCAGGCACGGTCCAAACTTAGTTCCTCGTGGGAGTCTGACCTTGAAGGGTTGGTTATGCAAATTGTACAAAGTTTCACAGAATATGGCTGGCTCTGCGGAAATGCTCTTAACGTTGAAGAACCTGGGCTTATGTCTGGACTGGCTGGTATTGGGTACGGTTTGCTTCGCATCGCTTATCCGAAAGATATACCTAGTGTTTTGCTGCTGGAGCCACCAAAACTTAATTAACCAAAGTTGCTCAAAAACTGGCCGTGATCTTTCCTTTTTTTGTCAACAAAATGCATAAAGCCTATACAATGGAAATCTGAACGCCGTTGAAAAAACACTTTTTGGAAAGAAAACTCATCCTACACCACATTTAGATCAGCCCGTCGAAAAAATTGTCAGGAGAGAATAGCCTCTTAACCGAGGTCAATTTGGATTAAGTCTGTGACCTGCCCCTCCTACATGATCCACAATCTGTGTGTGCTGGAACTCTTTTTAAAACGAGCCCATGGGTGCATTATTTTGTCGCGAAATATCATAGACACTAATAATCAAGCTTGATCCCCTCATTCACCACTTTGGCCCGCTCCACGTAGCGGCTGGGGGTTTGCATATTGGTCCATCCCCCGGCATCCCGCAGCACAAATGGGCTGCTGTCTTTGGCCGCCCGCGTGGCCCACGTATGGCGTAAATCGTGGGGGCTAAGCTCCCAAATACCCAAAATGTCGCGGCCTAGAATCTTGACCCGTGCGCCAATGGCCCGGACCGACATCACCTGGTCGGTCAGCTTATTGTTCTTACGGCTGCCGCGAAGAAGAGTGCCTGATTTTCGCATATACCTCGCGTAGTCACGCAACGCTGCTTCAATATCGGTTGTCAGCTCCATGCGGTCGGTGGTATCCGTTTTTTGCCGGTAGACGATGGCGTAGCCCACTTCTGCCAGGTCCTCCACCTTAAGGGCGGCCACTTCGCTAGCCCGCAGACCCAGATCGAGCAGCAGGCAGATCATCAGGCGGTCACGGATGCCCTGGGGGGTGGGGGGGTGCTCAGTTTTGAGGCGTCGCGCTTGTTTAGCCGTGAGGATGACGGCTTCTTCCTTTTTGTATCCAATTCGTTGTTTATCGCGGGCTGTGTTGACACGCTTACCTTCAGTACGGCCGTATCCGCGTACTTCGCGAATGAGGGCGTGTTCTTCTGGGGGGATCATGCCCGCCTTAGCTGCCAGACGGGCATACACCTTGATCGCTGACAACCGGTTATTGATACTCGCCACACTGTAGCCTGCTTTGAGTAGCCAGCGGACAAAGCCTTCGACCAAGCCCCAGGTGGTCCCCAACCAGGCAACTGGCTGGTACTGACAGTAATGGGCACCATATATAATAGGAAGAGACGTTCCTTGCGCGTCTGCCTGCGTTGCCATTTGTTTCAGCATCTTTTTCTTGAAGAATCCAGACGCCCACGCTTCTGCATCTTTTAGCAGATTGTCAGTAATGCCTAATTCACTGAGATACTGCACCCATAGCTGCAATGCGGCCAGTTGTGTTCGTATAGTCCTGGCTGCGCGGCGTTGGCGATAATCGGCAAACAGATAAACGGCGGCTGCCTGATTTGCTGCCTGGCCCGCATGATGCACAATGCTGCTTTCTCTCCGTGGCTGCGGCTCACTCTTTTCAAGGCCTTTGTTTGTGGACATCAATTTTCTCTCCAAGTGTCATAAATACTAATAAGGTTTACTTATCGGTATCTATAATATAGCAAAAAACGTGCAATTATGTCAAGTAATCGCGTTGTGAATTGATTAAGCGCAAAAGGTTTCTACGGCATGGTGAGCCAATCATGGCTTAAAACATAAGCGGCCGTTTGTAGTTTTTTGTAATGGACAATCTGGGACTTGTTTCCCTGAGTAGAATCTGATTAACTGTAAATGACCATTTAATAAAAGGTTCAGTAAAGTATTTGTAAAGTGGCGACATTCAAACCGGGCAACCAGTTGAGTTCCACTTCACAGGAGATCAGACGGATGACAGAGAACAAGCCCCCAACAGAGCAAGTCCCACAAGTTGATACGCATCACACGCTGATGGCGCAACCGGCCAAAAACACTAAAGAAGAATCACCCAGTGAAATAGCAACTGCACAATTGGATGCGTTAGTAGCATCCTATGAATTGTCACTGAATCGACCCATTACAGGTCTCAATCCTGAACAGCGCCAGACAAAAGAGGGTTGATATCACTTGGCCAAATTGTGGTGCTATCAAAGAGAGCATCAATAAGTGCACCCTCCAACAGGGGTCTTCCACTGAGCTCCGTCCCAAAGTCTGCGTCTGTGAAATCCGTTCCCCGAAGATCGGCATTTCTAAATGAGGTATTGCCCAAGAAAGCTCCGCTTAAGTTGGCCCCTGTCAGATCGGCTTCATTTAATTCGGAAGCACCTAAATTCGCCCCGCTTAAGTTTGCATTGTGTAATTGAGCTCCATGCAAGTGTAGTAGACTGAGGTCAACAAAGCTTAAGTTCTGCTCGGTTCCATAGTTAACTATTTCCCAGGCTAATCGCGTTTTATCATCAATAAAAGTGGTATCATCAATCACTGCTTGTCTTAGATCGATCCAGTCAAGTCGCGCATTTGTTAAATTTGCACCTCGCAAGTCAGCATAACGCAAGTCTGCGGAATCTAGAATAGCTCCGCTTAAGTCCGCGTTTTGTAAATTTGCATGGCGTAAATTAGCGTGATGTAGTTCAGCTCCGCTTAAGTCCGCGTTTTGTAAGTTCGCGTATATTAAAACCGCACTTCCTAAATCAGCCTCTCTCAAATCTGCATCGGCCAAGTTAACACCAAACCATAATAATCGTTGAAAATCGCCACAATTGCGAAAATCCGGTAAACATTGTGATAATAACTGCGACCTTCCTAGCCATCCACAGGCTGGCAACAGCACAATGCACAAGATTAGAAGTCTCCATTTTATTGTCTTTTCTAGCTTTGGCTTGTAGTCATGATTTGTAACATTAGGGCTTAGAGTATCCAATTCAATCTGACTCGTAGGCTGATTGGGTGAATCAAAGGATGACCAAGTAACTCTAGGTCGATATTCGCTAAGGCTTTCAACTAGATCATCTAGGCGGCCGTGTCGTCTAGAAAAAGTAATCAGCTCACGCGCTTTATCATTGATTGTGTTTTCGCCAGGCAAGCTTTCGTAATTGATGCCCAAAGTAAAACATAAATCTTTCAACTCACTGATGGTGAAGTGATTAATAATCATCAAGCGCAGCACATCAAGGTTATTATCACCCTTTTCAATAGTTTCCATGAAGGCGTCACCCTACTTTAGGCAAGGTTGTTAGCTGTGTGGTCTATGGCGTTTCAAGTTTTGCATTAGCAATATATCTCCGTATAAATATACGCTAAGATAATTCTAGCTCTGGGATATTTTGCATAAAATAACAAACTTACAAAGCCAGCTACTGCACCATCTTGCGCTGTACCTTTATAGCCAAGCTGACATAGAGCTGGGTGGTTTCTAAACTGGCGTGGCCAGCATCTCCTGCACCGATTTAATATCGCCGCCCTTGGCCAAATAGTGGGTGGCCACGTAGTGAGTGCACCGATGTCCCATGTATCCCGGCCTGCTTCAGATACTTGTGCAGCATCTGCTGAATTGAGCGCTGAGACATTCGCTCCCCAAATTTTGTAACAAAAACGACCGTTGTTGAACCCTTTTTTCGCTCAGAGAGTCGCTCACGCGCCGAAATCCAGATTTTCAGGGACTCACAAGTCTTCCAGTTCACTGGTAGCGTTTTAACCTTGCTCCGCTTGCGGGTGATTCTGATGATACCCACGTCGGCTGGGCCTTTGGTTACCCGGCGCGGCAGCTCCACATGTTCTAGGTTCAGACCAACCAGCTCAGACAATCTCATACCAGTCTGCAAAAATAGCATGACAATTGCCCGATCCCTAACATTGATCACCTGGGCCAGTAGCGTATGGTATTCTTCGTCGCTCAAAAATCGGGGTTCGGTTTTAGGGAGTTCTGGGGGAACCAGCTTGACGGCCGGATTCTGTTCAATATGGCCATGCTCTTCTAAGAAGGTGAAAAATGTCTTGATAGAAAACGACTTACGCTTGCGGGTACTGGGTTTCAAGCCTCGCCTGTCTAGCTCAGCCATAAAGCCAACTAGGTGTGTTAGTGACACCTGGTCTACCTGGTGCACGTCCTTGCGCTCCAGGAAGCTAATGCAGTCGTTTAAGTCGCGATTGTACTCCTCTCGTGTCCGGGCGGGCATGTGGATGGTGATAAAAAAATGTAGGCCGTCGCGCAGTGACAGGGGGGCATTCATGCCCTCATTATCTAACTTCGCCTAACTACCGTCAACTCTCTAATTATTTCCTATATGGCTATATGGCTATATGGCACGGCATTTCAGTAAAAATCAGAAAACAACTGTTTAGCAATCCGCGCATCGAAGAAACGCCGTGCCGATGCGAGATTATTGAAGCCAAGTTTGTGCATTAGACCGATCAAGAAATTATTGAGAATGGACAAGGCTTTCGCTACGCTGGTGCGAGTCGTTCGCGTCGCATCTTCATGAAGTGTGACATCACGACGGTAATGCAGGCCATTTTCAATGGCCCAGTAGCGTTGCGTCCAGTCCAGGAGTTGGTGGGCATCCGCTTGCACTGACGAACAGCTCGTCAAGCCATAAACGGTCTGCCTGGACTCGCGTCCTGTATCCGTCTCCCGAGACAAGCGTTCTAATTTGAAGATTTGTTGGATACCTGGCCAACTGATGAATGACCCAAGGTCAGCTATGAGCGACAGCGTTCGTTTCTCCAGTCGCCCATGGCTTTTGCTGCAGAAAGACGCGCTGGTTTGGAGCCAGTCATCCTGATGCCAGCCTGGCACGTAGGGGGCGGCTCGAAAAACTGTTGGATATCAGCCAGCAAGGTGGATTGATTTTCCTTGGCCCACAAGACATATTGGCCCCCTTGGCGCAACACGGCCATACAAAATGACCGTTGTGTCTGGAGCGCGTCAGCGATCACGACTTTATCCTTCAGATAGAGTCCAGCTAGCAAAGCCGGGGCGGTGCTTATCTCATTCTGCTCTGGCAACACTTCAACTTGTTTGAGAACAATACCTTCTTCCACTAGGTAGGCCGTGAGTAAATGGACTCCCTGCGTCATGCCCTTCGGAATGGTTCCGCGCATTGTCTTGCCATCGACCGCCACCAGCACACTCGATTGGCCACCGTATTGTTCATGCAAATATTGCCGTAGGGTTGCCTCCAACTCTTCCTGCAACAGGACATCCCCAAGATGGTGTATATCGTGTTGACGCATGGAGTATTGCCTCTTTTGAGCTGAAACATCTGAACGAAGTCAGCCCGCCGATACCGTATCCACTCAAATATTTCCTGTGGTTTATCGGCTCCTGCCAGTCGTGCTAGCAGAATCATGCTCAACTGGCTTCCTAAAGAGTACACTTTTCCTCGATTGTCGCGCCGATCCGTTAACTGGTTTAGCCGTTTCGACAACGCCCCCAGGTCAAAAACGACACCTTCAATATCTTGGGCCTCAAGTATGATATCCTTCATCCTGCACCTTTCCTGGTTTGGTTGGTTTAGTCACCGAAATCATACCAAGGTTAGGTGCATTCTCTTTTCCTCAAGTTTTTACTGAAAAGCCGTGGGCTATATGGAGGGTGAGATTAGTTTTGGTGTAAAAGGAAGGGGGCGAGGAAAATAGGGGGCATGACGGAAAAAACCGACCCCCAACAAGATGTACCCAATGAATTAGCCCGCAAGTTGAGCCAATGGCATCAGGCCAACCCCAAAGCAACCCTGACCGAGATCGAGGAGGCGGTCGAGGCTGAACTGGCTATGGTGCGCAGGCAACTGGTAGAAGAACTGGCTCAAGAAAAGATAGGTGAACAAAAAGTGCCAGACTGTCCCCAGTGTGGCCAACAAATGGTCAAAAATGGGCAGCGCAAGCGGAAGCTCAAGAGCAAAGAGGGACAAACCATCCAACTCAACCGGCAGCAATGGCGTTGTCTCAACTGTGGGGCAACGTTTTTTCCCCCTGGATGAAGTGCTGGGCTTGCTGCCAGGCAGATACACGCCGCAGGTGCAGGAAGCCATCACACGACTGGGCAGCCGCCTTAGTTATGGCGAAGCACAAGAGGAATTGGTGCTTCTATGGAAAGTCGCAGTGAGCGAAAGCGGCACACGGCAGGTAACGCTGCGGCATGGGCAAGTAGCCAACACGCTCATTGAGGAAAAAGTAGCGCAGTTAGAAACAGATGGCATGACGGCTACGGCACAGCCTGAGCAAATAGTGATATGTACTGATGGGGCAATGGTGCAGTTGACCAACGGCGAGTGGCGCGAGGTGAAGACAGTGGCCTTTGGCGAATTCGATTCTCGTTGGGATGCCAAACAGAAGAAAGTAATAACCCAAACGGCACAGATTAGCTATTTTTCTCGGGTAGCCACAGCGGAAGCGTTTAGCCGAGAGGCGCTGGTGGAATGGGACCGTCGTGGTGGTGACAAGGCCCGCACGGTTGTGGCTGTCCAGGATGGGGCAATCTGGATTCAGTCATTTCTTGATTATCATTGTCCACGGGCCATTCGCGTGATTGACTTTGCCCATGCCCAAGCGTATGTGGCCACCGTGGGCCGGACGATTTATGGGTCAGACACAGACACTTTCAGCCAATGGTATGCTCGGATGTCGCGGCAGTTAGGCCACCAACCACCCCAGCGCACCCTGGCTGAGTTGCGATTTTTGCAACGGCAGCACCTTGACCATCCCGAGGCGGAGAGCATTGAACTGGCTATTCGCTATCTGGAGAAACGATTGCCGATGATTGATTACCCTCATTTTCGTCGCCAGCAGATTCCCATTGGGTCCGGGATTGTGGAAAGCGGACACAAAGTGGTAATGCAGAAACGGATGAAACAGGCGGGGATGCGTTGGGCCGAAGCCAATCTCAATCCGATGTTGGCGCTGCGTATGGCCTTGTGTAACCGGCGGTGGCAAACCAGTTGGCGGGAGATTCAGGCCCGTGTGTGCCAGGAAACATATCCCAAACAAGCTAAGCAGAATCCGAAGACGGCGACGGCATCCCAGCCAGAGGTCTTCACAGAAGCAGACTGTCAACGTCTCACTGCCTTAGCTGAACAGCTGGCTAAACGGAAAAAGCAGCCCTGGCAAAATAACCGCTGGGTTTTTCCACATAGGGGGCCACTCTTACACCAAAACTAATTGCACCCCTATATGGACTAAGTGTTGATTTTTAGTCGCCAATCTATTAAGCTTATTTTGTGCCCATGAACACTCCAACCTAAATAGCACTGCATTCTAAATGGAACGGGAACGAGCGACTCATTCTTACAAGTGGTCTTAATGGTACAGCAAAGCTTTGGAATGTGAATAGCGGAGACTTCTTATTCACATTAGGGGGCGATAGCTCCTCGTCACTGGAGCAGGCTGGCGCAGTGAGAAAGTAAAATTCTCATTTCTACCTGTAATGGCTTAAGTACTCTGTAACTTAAACAAGTTCAACTTTCTTGAATTTGAGGTTCGCACCATTAACAACTGAATAACGAGAATTTAGCTTTTCACGCGCGGTCGCAATGGAAAACTGCCAATTGATTTTGATTCGTTTGGCTGCTCTTAGAGCGATAAGGGTCATTAATTCTGACTCCACTTGCTCGATCGTTGGTATCCGACGATTCAAGCATAAACGTGCCAAGGCCGAAAACTCAATCTCAATCATATTAAGCCAACTAGCCGACTTGGGTGTATAGAAAAACTCAAACCGCTGTGCCAGCGCAAACGTCTCATCGGCAGGCAGGTTATCATAAAATGCACTGGTGTTGTGGGTATTCAAGTTATCCAACACCAAACAAATCTTGACTGCCTTTAGATAATGTGCCGCTATCGGCTGACAAAACAAGGCAAACTCTTTCTTCCGCCGCCGCTTGTGAATTTGAGCAATACGCTCACCGGTTAAGAGCTCAATGGCGGCAAACAGAGCGCAGGCCCCCAGCTTTTCGTAGGCATAATGTTCTTTGCGAACTTGACCTGTTTGCATGGCAATGGACTCGACAATGTCGCCAATGAGAAAGCTTGGGCGTTCATCTAGACAGACAACAGGGTAATCCGGGTCATAGGGCAGGGCATATAACCACAGAATCTGCTCCATGTGATCCAGAAAGCGACTGGTTATCTTGCCCAGGCACCAACAGCGTTTCAGGTGAGGCTTGAGTTCGTTTTTTTGAGGATGCGATTGACTTGGGTGTGGGAAACCTCTTCTATCAACTCCAATTCAACTGCTTTCTCAGCCAACAAACGCAATGACCACTGACTACGCCCTTCTGGTGCATCACTGCTCGCTAACGCGGTAATCTTGGCCCGTTCTGCCCCAGTTATGGTAACGGGCCGACCTGGTATGGCTTTGTCATCCAAGCCAGTAAGACTCAATTCGCGATATTTACTGGCCCAGGTAGAGACGCTTTGTAACGTTGCGGCAACGGTTTGGGCCACCGCTGTAAAGGTGCCACTACGGTCTAGCTCAAGGATGGCTAAAACTCGTTTGAATTTGCGGACAGGTAAACTGCGCTGCTTTAACAATTTTTCAAGTTGTGTCCGTTCTGATTCATTGAGTTGGATATGTTGCTTTTTCATCAACCCAGTTTGGCCGGAACGTACAACAGATTATGAATTCTTTGAGTTACACTGTAATAAGAACCTTTTTATAATGACTTACAAATGTATTCAACACGACTAGAAGATCTAAATAGGATAGAGTGTGAGCATGCACCGCGAAAATTTACTTGGCTGGAATGGGCCCTTATTTTCCCTGGATAAGAATATTGACAAACTTGCTCTAATCTTCTAGTCCATCCAAGTGTCCCTTAATTGCCATTTTTGATCATAATACTTTTTGGTCAAGGCTTTGGTTGTGGTTAGTAGGCAAATGAGAAGTTTGTGATGATTTAGTAACTCATGTTACGCGCTGAGTTAGCGCGAGGGTTAACATAATTGTAAGACTCAGGTCTCGGAGAATATGATGAACTACCAAATCCTCGACCTTAATTCAGACTACTTGTTAAGCTCATTTGGCCAAACGACAGCCACTGGTTTAGCTAAGTTGGTTGATGGTGAAATCAGCCATGACCAGATAACACGGATGCTTGCCAGTGAAAAACTGACCTCCAAAACATGGTGGAAAATGATCAAACCGCAGGTGCGTCAGATTCAGCAGGAAGATGGTGTCGTAGGTATCGACGATTCCATTGCCGAGAAACCCTTCACTGATGAAAATGAGATCATCTGTTGGCACTATGACCATGCCAAAGGCGTGACGGTTAAAGGCATCAACTTCATGAGCGCTCTGTACGAAGCCCAGGGCGTTACTTTGCCTGTCGCTTTTGAACTGGTTGCCAAAACAGAAACCTACCTTGACCCCAAGACAGGTAAGGAAAAACGTAGAAGCCTTGAGACCAAGAATGAACGATATCGTCGGATGCTCCAAGCCGTTTGTGACAATCAGATACCTTTCCGCTATGTGTTGAATGACCTCTGGTTTGCCTCGGCAGAGAACATGCGCGTTGTCAAGCTAGACCTGAAAAAAGAGTTCATCATGGGTCTCAAATGCAATCGCAAAGTTGCCTTGTCCGAGGCAGATAAGGCTGACGGACGGTATCAACGGATTGACCAACTGGACCGACCAGAAGGCACGACCCTCATCATCTATCTGGAAGGTGTTTCCTTCCCCATACAGCTCATTCGCCAAGTCTTCACAAACGAAGATGGTTTTATCGGCGTGCGTTATCTGGTTACCAGTGACTTAACCTTGAATGCCGACCAACTTATCACAATCTACCAAAGACGGTGGAAAGTGGAAGAGTATCATCGGTCGCTCAAGCAGAATGTGGCCCTAACCAAATCACCCACGCGAACCGAAACGACGCAAACCAATCATTTTTTGGCGGCGTTGTGGTCATTTGTCAAAATTGAGTTGTTAAAAGTGCGAACCAAGAAAAACCATTATCAGTTGAAGAGTCAGTTGTATTTATCTGCTTTGCAACAGCCTTTTCATGAATTGAGGCAGCTCCAACCTGTTTCTCTGGTTGATGCCCCCGTTGCGTAACATCAGTTAGTAAATTTGCGTTCATAATTAGGATGTGTCCCTAACCTTATGTGGTACGTTTAATGGTTGTTTACCTCAAACTTAAGCCGACATTCGATAACCAATTAAATCGCCAAAGATCAAATCGTTTTTTATAAAATGCCACTTATCATCAAATTTGTGTTGGCGATTTCTTGAAAGCAGAAAGGTACTAGCCTTGCAAAACGAGCAATTCCCCACGAAGTATCTAGTTAAATTAAGTAAAACAATGGAATCGTCCTTTAATGATGAGGAACTTCATTCTCTATGCTTTAACCTCAGCGTAAATTACGACAATTTGCCTGGTGATACCTTAAGCAGGCGCATACAAGAATTGGTTGGCCAACTCAATCGCCGCCATCGTATTACTGCCCTAATCTCGGCTATAGAAAATGAAAGGCCGCATATTGAATGGGCCACCCTTATCCCAGCCTTTGATGACAAGGATGCGGCTTCGCCTTTTAAGGGTTTAGAAAATTTCACAGAGGATGATAGCCATCTTTTCTTCGGGCGGGACGTTTGGATTACCAACATTGTTAATCGTTTATCCACAACGAAATTTCTCGCAGTGGTTGGTGCCTCGGGCAGTGGCAAATCTTCACTGGTACAAGCCGGTGTTACTCCCATCTTGAAAGGTAATCGCCGCTGGCCACATGACTGCCAGCCACCTACCGGTAGTCAGGATTGGCTACATTGCCTAATTCGCCCGGATGTCCATCCGATTAAGGAGCTGGCCACAGCCCTTGCCCAAGGTAGTGATTCCGTGAGGGCCATAACAACACTAATGGACGACATGACGCAAGATAGCCGTTCTCTGGACTTATATGTGTCGCGGCTACTAAAAGAGAAAGGAAAAGAGCAATCAGTCTTAGTCATCGACCAGTTTGAAGAGTTGTTTACGCTGTGCAACGATGAAGGCGAGCGCAGCGCTTTTATAGACAATTTGATAGTCGCTACAGCTCCGGAAACGGCCGGTCGCACTCGGCTCATCTTGACCCTACGGGCCGACTTTTATCATTATTGCGCCAATTACCCGCTTTTACGCGATGCTGTCGCCGAGAACCAAATATATATTGGCGCTATGGAGCCTGCCGACCTGAGAGCCGCTATCGAAGAGCCGGCAGAGCGTGAAGGCTATGAGTTTGAAGCGGGCTTGGTAGATTTAATTTTACGAGATGTTGGAGGAGAGCCTGGTGGCTTACCATTGATTAGTCATGCACTATTAGTAACTTGGACACGTCGTGAAGGTAAACAATTGACATTGGCTGGGTATATGAGTGCTGGTGGTGTCCGGGGTGCAATTGCCAAAACAGCTGAATCTACTTTTCAGCACTTATCCTATGAACAACAAATTATTTCCCGCAATATGTTCCTCCGATTAACCGAATATGGAGAAGATATTCAGTATACTCGTCGTCGAGCTACGTTTAACGAACTTGTACCAGACTCACTCTCAGAGCGGAAAGTTATGGAGGTAATACAAATTTTGTCACAAGCCCGTCTCATCACAACTGCTCGCGAATCATTAGAAATAGCGCATGAAGCTCTAATTCGCGAATGGCCCAGGTTATTACAGTGGTTGGAAGAAAATCGAGACGATTTACGCCTGCACCGTAAATTAGCTGACGCTGCTAATATTTGGTTTTCACTAGATAAAGATGAGGCTGCTTTATATCGAGGGCGTTTGCTAGCGGACGCTCAGGATTGGGCCTCAAGACATGAAAAAAATCTAAATGCTCTCGAACGTGAATTCCTGGAAGTCAGTCAATTTACCCTTGATGCTGAGAAGCGTATGAGGGAAGATGCTCTACAGAGAGAATTGACGTTAAAAGAAAATTTACTTGAGCAGGAGCGTGAACTTAATGCTGGCCGAGAATGGGAGCTTACTCAAGCTCGTGCCTTGGCGGATTCTGAAAAACAACGTGTCTTAGAGCAACAAGAAATGAGCAATAAATTACAATCTCAAATTAGAGTACGGAATACTCTCATTGCTTTTTTATTGATATTAATTGTTTGCTTATTGACTTTAACTTTTTATTCTAAATTCGTCTCATAAGGTGAACGAATGACTCAGTACGATTTATCCTTCCTTGAGCAATTACAATCGAATCTCGATCGTAGAAAAAACCCGTTGGCCAAAGAGATTCACTCTATTCTGGACCAACAAGAACCAAAGGTAGCTGTTGCATCAGCTGTATTGTCTATTCCACGTCGGTTCAATGAGGACATATTAGCAACGTTGTTACGAATCCAATCAGGGGAAGCATTACTGGTATTTGACAAACTTAAACAATTATCCATGGTTTCTAAACAGCAACCATCACAATATGTCTATCGTCCAGGTGTTAGGGAAGTCTTGATTGCTGAAATGCGCACACTGGATAATGAACTTTTTTTGGATTTTCATCGGCGAGCCTATCAACACTATTCGACTGGTTCTCCACTGATGATCAAAGACAAGCTGACTATATCATCGCTTTCAAGTGTGGAAGGTGATTGGTTAAGAGAACAACTATATCACTTATTGGTTATCAATCCTGCGAAAGGTTTTGAATTATTTGATACTCTATTCATTAAGGGCTATCAATTACTATTGGATGGAGACCCAACATTATTAGAGTCTTTTGGTTGGCAGGCTTCCTCAATATTATTAGGTATGCGTGATTGGTTACGATTGGACTATTATGAACCGTTGCCCGCTTTCGTCCCTCATCATATAGAGTTGTCTATTGATGTAATTAGTCCGTTTGTTGAGAAAGACACACCATTAGAGTTGCGGGGGTGGGCTTTGGCACGATTGGGCACACTTTACACAGAACTTGGCCAATGCGATATAGCAGTTGATTTGCTCCAAGAAAGCCTGCAAATCTGGCAAATTTCTAATAATATTTGGTATGAGGCTTTATTGAACGGGTGCCTAGGGAACGCCTATTTTCGTGATGGCGACTTAAAAAAAGCAAAGAAATATTTGAATAAGGGGATTGTTTTATTAGAGAAAAGCAGACATTATTCAGAATTAGCCATAATGTATAATAATCTTGGGAATGTTTATTCTCGAGAAGAAAATTGGAATGAAGCTAATAGAGCTTATCAGAAAAGCTTGTCAATGAAGCAACAACAAGGGGATCTATTTGGTATAGCCTCAACTAAAGTAAATATAGGCATTATTCATCATAGGGTTGCTCAAGAGACTATAGATCCAAGTTATACTCAGCAACAGCTTGAGCTGGCCTCTCAATGTTATCAGGATAGTATTACTCTCTTTCGTAAATTAGGAATTCAGACATCGTTAGTCAAACCACTATATAAACTCGCTGTTTTGTATTTTCAACAGAAACAACTATCTTTGGCTCGGGCCTCACTGAGAGAAGCTTTGCAAATCATTGACACTCTGAGTTTGTCAGAAATGCATGACGCTCATTATCTAGCAGAGCGGATAGGATTGGAGAATTTCTGATTGCCTAAAGGTTAAAATGTTCAACAATTGGTGCATAACCTAAGTCCACAGCCAACATTTCTTCGTTATATCCTTCCTTAACCTTTCTTAATTCGTAGTAAATAACAGCAGTCATCAGGTTGAGAACCGGTGTGCTGAATAAGAGGATAACGCCTAGGAGCCACCAGTTTATAGATATATCGCCCCAAAAACCGATATCAAATGCCAAAATTGTTAGCAGTTCCATAAATATGGAAACTATTCCAATCGTTACAAACATTTGCGGTAAATATCCAAATGTTAAATGCTGGCTTCTATCATAGGCTCTCAGAAATTTTGATTTTTCAACAGCAATTACTACTCCAAATAAAAAGCGTTGTAGGAAAAAACCAAAGAACATCCATATTAAAAATCCACTTTGAAACAAGAAAGCCAAGATAGGAGAAATCCAACCTAGTACAAGGGCAACGATCATTACCCCCAGGAGTCTGAAAAATCCATATTTAACCAGATCAAAGTGGCTCCTAATAAAATAATGATTAAGGACGCGACGATAAATACTCCAAATTGTCGTGTGCCTACCCAAAATCCAATCTGAACTGCCAATCATTGTGGCGATATTTGTGGCTAGTAACCCTAAAGAAAAAAGGTAAAGTATTAAAAAGAAAGCAGTAATCCCGAAAACAATTGCCCCAAAAGTGCTTCGAGTGTGATCAAAGAAATAATCTGTAGAAGCCATCATGGTATCAGGCATAAACAACCAAGTGTAAGCTAAGGAAAGTAATATCAAAGGCAAATTCAGGAGAATCAATGGGAGAAAATTCTTTGATAAAAGTCTGAAAGTTTCTCTATAAATGGCAAAGGAAGATAATTTTTCCTGCCGCAAAATTTTTGGTCGTTCTTCTATCGGCAAATACTGATTCCAATACCTATTCCTATCTTCAACTGAATAAAAATTAGGCCGAGTTTTTTTTATGGATTCTAGTAGGGCTAAGATTCGATAATTTTCTAGCGCGTCGGTCAAGAGTGCACTAACTATCCGTTCTTTGGTCCTCCACTGCACGGACACGTGAGGTAAACCATAAGACTTATAAATTTCTGTAAAATCCTCAATTGTCAATACCTTTTCCATCTTCTTGGGTAATTCATAAACAATTTTCTCTATATCAGATAATATAGATACCTTGTATGGCAATCCAAGAATGCAATTCGGAAGAACTTCAATTAGATCTTGAACCCTTTCACTTTCCTTAACTTTTTTCAATAACATATAGATCTGATTGTCAACTATATTATTATCATCGGATCTTTTTAGATTTAAACGATTGTAGATTTCATCAATATCGCAATGTTGGCTTGACAATATCTCCGCAAGACCAATGAGGACTGTATCATCTAATTTTTGGTCCACAGTAAAGCTCCTAGAAAGCAAACGGTACCGAAAGGGTATAAAGTATTGGTTTATTTGCGATCAGTGTGTAAATAAACGCAACTACAATGTATGATGAACCCCAAAAACTAGACCACAGGCTAAGGTCCAATAAACTATAGCTTGTGGAGGTAATGGTAGTACATTTTGCACGTAGTTTGTTTAAAAGCCTAAATCGTTGCTTATACCTTTTGAAAGGCCCATTTGACCGAAGGCGTACAAAGACAATAAATGTGGTCGGCTATTTGATAAATTTACTTTGGTTGTTTTTTACAAGGATGCTGATCTCATGTGACCTTCTTTAGTAAATCGGAAAAAGCTCAAATTCTTTCTTGGATTCTGATGTCGGAGTGTCTCGTCCTTTGTCTTGTATTGGTCCTACATTGGTCCCATAGACAGGAACGGCGGTGGGATGATTCACATTGAAGTTGACGTCGTAAAAGGAAAGTGTGTTGAGCCATTCTTAGCAATTTTTTGAATTGCATAGCTGTTCTCAACACCGCTACGCGCTATATCCACCCATTGGAACACAGCCCGACGTCGAACTACATCATGACGCAAGTCATCGGCACAAACAAGTTCAATTCGAGAGGGGCGAGGACTCCAGGCAAATTGGGCGCAGGTCACGGAAGCGTTCTCTATTGCTCCACTACTCTTCCTTAGCAAGGCATAACCAGCCTCTGGCGATGGCGTAATCGATTTGGAAACAATATCAACGGTGTGGGTAAGGGCAACATCATCTGACCCATTCACGAAAAGCATCAGCCGCAGCCGTAACTTCTCGCCTTCACCAAATACAACAATTGGCCTAGTTTTCGCATTTTCTTCTACATCCGTTAACTGATTTAACGCTAGAAAATACAAGGTTCCTGGAATTAATAAATTTTGTTTTTGCGGTTCGTTAACGACATAGAGGGGCTTCTCATCCCCTGTTTCAGGATCGAGTATATAAATTTCTAAATAGGCTGTGCGCTGTTTCCCTTCGACGCCAGGTATCACCGCACTCCCATCATCCCAATCGTAGCGAAAGGCTATTCGACCATCAGGGGTGTATTCTCGCCTATCAGTGGCAAAGGTAACATTATAGTTCACAACTTCACCTATTTTTTCACTGGGATTTGAATCATCGCCTGGCTTTTTGTCGCCGAAGTTAACCTCTTGTACATTGAGTAAAGATTTACCCACTAGAGAAGCAAGCAAGCGATTGTATTCGGGATCTTCAAAATAGATGAATCGAGGAGTCACCGGTAAATCCACCCCCCTTTCGGCGCCTAATTTAAGCGGGAAATAAGTCGTTTGTTCAAAAGGTTTACCAGGTACCATGAGTGGTAAAATGTCAATCTGGAGGGTGAGATCACCGGAGCCAAGGGCTTTGACAATATCTGAAGGACCTACATCCCGGGGTGCGTTGAGATTGCTGGTATCTAGGGGTTCCTGGACAAGGGAAAGGGTTATCGTTCCGGATTGTGCCGCATGGGAAACAAATTCATTTTCCTCTGGAGGCACCGCCGTAGCCTCGTTGGCTTGAATCTCCACTTGCCATTTTGCCTCTGGAAAACGCGAAAGCCGCACCGCAAAGGCCCATTGGCTGACATCCCAATCCTCTATTTCTAATGACACAGTGGCTATCCAGTCGAGAATTAATTTTCCCTCCCAATCTTCAGGAATTTCTCCACGAGGAGGCGTTTGCAAAGTCAGTTGCAAGCGCATGTCTGGTAACTCACCACAACGAATCCAAAATGCTTCGTCGGCTGGGCCCGGAGCGTCGCCCACTGTTTGGGTCGGTTCAAAATGACTGGCCCAGGTTTGCAACGCAGAGTCTTCCTGCCCCACTACATTTGGTGGCAGCGAAACGGGACGCGGCATCCGATGTTGCACTGGAATACTGCCGGATACCAGCGGGGGTTCAACTGGGCCGTTTGATTCTTCATCCACTAGCTGCTGCCGAATCAACTGGTTGCGAATCGCGAGGAAAGCACCCGCCCGATTGCCTTTCAGAAGGTAGTTAAGACTGCCAGGCAAAACGGGTTGCCAATCCTGAAGCTCGGTTCGCTTTACCTGAGGCATTGGTGGTGTAGACAACGAAGGCAAAAACGTGCTGACGGCGCGCGCTCGAAAAAGCGGTGGTAATCCCACCGCTGGCAAATTGGTGTTCATGGCTGAACGGTACTGTACCCGATACTGAGGAGCCTGCCACCAAAGGGTTAACGGTCCTTCATCACCAGAAGGCGACCCGGTAACTCCTTTACTATCCGCAGTGGTCTGGTTGGTTACCTGCAATGCTCGGTAACCCCAAGGCCAGGTAAGGGAAGGATCAGGTCGGGTTTCTAGATGAATGGGCTGAATTCCTGTTGTTTGTGGTGGTGCTAGCTCAAAAAGAGCTGCTTCTAGAGGAGGGTGGCTGCTCCCATAATGGCCTTCTTGAAAGGTTAAGTTGTCTACCGGAACGCGCAGCTTGTGGGCACGTTTTGGCAGCAGAGCAAATCGTTCAATATCTGAAAGGATATAAAATGCGTAGTCAGTCACTAGCACAGCTTCAGCCTGCGACGTTGGCGTTGCCTGGCCCTCCCCTACCCCTACGTTGCGCAAAATTTTGCGTAGACGCAGCGCCGCGACTGGCGCTTCTGGACTCAGTCGTTTATGCATTTCGCGTCCCCAGCTTTGGGCAAATTGTTCATAGGTTTCCAGGCGGAGCGGTTGTGTGCCGTCCGTGCTAATTTCCCGCAACAGGCTGGTGACCGGTTTAAGCTGGTTCTGGGGATCCAAACAAAGCAGTTCAATGGAGACAAGATGCAGCTGGAGTTGCGTGGCTGCTGGGGCGGGTAAAAACCCCAACCCGGCGTAGGGGCTTACCACAAAGCTGAACGGCACTGGGTTCTGCTGCTGATCCCGCTTTGATTCTATTGGCAACAAGGTGGCGGCCGGGAACCGCTGTGTATCGACAGTTTGACCTGGTCGCAAGCTTTCACTGGAATGGAGAAGGGCGCCAGTCAGGTGCCAGGCAAAAGGTTTTTCGCCACTATCACTTCCCGAAAAAATCAGCAGCTGCCCTTGGCGCCATAACATTTGCGACCCGGTGAAGTCGATGGGCAATAGTGCAGAGGCCATTTGAGGAGGATAGGCAGTTCGCAGAGAATCAAAGAGTTGGCGCAGGGCTGTTGAGCGACTCAGCCTGGCTGGCGTGTCAGGTAGGGATGCCATAGCGCTTTGAATTGTTGTGGCTACAGTTTCGCGACATGGATGGTGCAGGCGAAACCAATTTTCCTCCAGCGTAGCGATATCTAGTCGGGCAACTGAGCGCAGCGCGGCTAGATCCAGAAGTGAAATCGGCACATCAAAAGAACTCGATATTGCTCGAGAGGAAAAATGGGCTGCCAGCTGCGCGGCTGAGTTCTCAAAGCTGCCTGCCTCGCTTAAATAAAGCAGCGGATCTTTTTGGACAGGGGTGAGATATGAACCATTGCCAGTGAGCCCACTGTCGTCAGAATCAGACCGGAGGCGCCCTAAAAACGGCATGATAATGAGAAGCCAATCAGGATCGCTGTGAGCCACAGTACCGACGAAATCTTCTCGCTGATTGAGAAATGCCAGCTGGCTACCGGAAGGGAGATATTGCAGGGGTGTTGAGGGTTTCAGCGAGCGGTTTGTCTGGCGATCGGCTTCTAGCGAGGTTTGGCGAATCCAGTGTGGTGCGCTTGCTTCGACAAACAAGAAAGCCCCATTCTCTAAGGCCATAGTTGCTTGCACCTGTGCCCGGAGAGTGGCTTGAAATCCTTCCTGGTAGTAGCCATACCCTTCGGATAGTTGGTAAAAACGGCCGTCATCACCCAAAATTCGACCTGGGCGTGTGAGATTTTGTAAAAAGGTATCAGCGGAAAGAACTCGAATCTCTTGTAGGGTTGTAAAACGACGATCATTGCTTGTGACAATATTTGCTAAATCAGGCGGAACATGAACATCGATAAGCTGATGCTCCACAACCGCTAGAAACTGCCATGTTTTCTCGGAAGTGAGCTCTAGAATAGTGCCGCCGGCATCCGTATTGATTGCGTCCAGGGGAATGACATGCTGGTTAAACAAGATACGGATAGTATGGCGCATGTGATCCAGCGATTGGCCTGGTTGCCAGGCCGGTATTGTCAAGGTGGTTTGCTCAGCATTAAGCATTGGCTCCAGTGGCCAAGAAATAAGGTTGCATATCTCTACCATGCCGTTTAACAAATACGTTTCAGTCCATGTGGATTCTAGGACCCAGCTGGCGGTGTAGCCTAACATCAACTCACCCGCAGAGGAGCCAAACACAGCGTCGAGTGACACAGATGAACCCTCTACCTGCTGTAAAAAGGTGCCCCATTGACAGCTTAAAAGCACTTCCAGAAAACCAGCTGTTAAGCGTAGCAGCGGTATAGCGGTTCTGCCCGCTACTAGCGCCTGCTTCGGGTCGGTCAAAAAAGTAAACGTAGCAAAACCAGGGGCCTTGACCGGATTAATAGTCATGCCCGGTAGGAGCGACACGGCCGTGTTGTCCACGTTGGCGGCTTGCTGCCAAGTAATTTCCCATATTTGCTCATTGCCGGTGATATTAGGTTGGATAGGGGCCAAATCTTCAAATAGGCGACAATCTAAAAGTGAAGAAGGGGCTTCATTAGGCAAATGCTTTAGAGCAAGCAAATCATAAGCGACTAACAAGTCCAAACTGTTTTTCCCAACGCCACCAACCACCAAGCCCAGCGTTAAATGACATTGGTGGACAAAAGTTCCCATATCCAGATGCAGCGTTAGCTCTTTCGCCTGTAGAGGTGTTGCAACGGTGGGTGTCGGAATTTCGCCTTGATATATGATTGTGGTCGGTGTTGCCGGCAGCCGTAAGTCGGCAACCAGCGGAATTTGCCATAGATAATCAAAGAGATAGACTTGCAGCGAACCCCCTTGAAGGACCAGTACGCGACCTGATTCCTCTGTGTCCAGAACAGCAGATTCCCAGAGAAGGAATGGGGCGTTGGTTGGTTCGCCCGCCTCAACACTGAGTGGCCAGGCGATTTGTTCAGTTAACGGCTGAATTTGGGTTAGCTGTAGGTTGTTTTCTTCTCCCTGGCGAGCAAACTCCAGCAACACGGTTGTTTGACCGGTTTCCAACTCATCCTGATAAGTTGCCAAGGGCAGCTGGAGCCTTCCCTTAATCAGACAGTTCTGCAATTGACCCTCGTCGAGCTGCACAGACTCTAACGTTAAGGGAAAGAAACGACAGCCAAAAAGCGATAAATTTTCGGCCGGGAGCCCCATCTGGCCCAATCGCCATTCATACCCGTTCAGCATATTGTAGCGGCGGGAAAGTGCTTCTGGATCGTTATTATCCTCATTTAGTGGTGTCTTTACTTGCCTGCGATCAAATGTTTCAATCAATATAGGCAGATCTTTAAACCAAAATGTCCATGAAACACCACCCCCTGTCTCTAGCTGAATCGGCTGGCGGGTTGTGGTCAGTTGCCAGTTTTCGGGAAGTCCGTCCAAGGATACGTTTGTCATCAAAAGATTTGGTTGAGTTTGGGTTGCACTGCGCCACCAGCCACGCTGGTCTCGGTAACGGCCGTTTTCCGCATAAGCGGCCATGCTGCCTGCCGTCAACTGAAAGTGGCTATTATTTGCCCCGTTTTCTCCCATATATTGCAGCT
This sequence comes from Ardenticatenaceae bacterium, assembly GCA_020634435.1. Lineage (GTDB taxonomy): Bacteria > Chloroflexota > Anaerolineae > Promineifilales > Promineifilaceae > Leptofilum. The sequence continues at coordinate 287,220 of JACKBS010000012.1, forward strand.
GACCGTCGATCAGCCCAAATGCCCCGCTTAATCCACGCAGGAGAGAGAGGTCGGCGAGCGACAGAGAAGGAAGCTCAGTAGTCGGTCGGTTCCCAAGGTTGAGCCGCCCTGGATATTGGGAAGTGTCTACTTCAATAGTCACCGGCCAGGTGTAAGGTTCTATGACAAAGCGTAATGCTGCATCATCGAGCAGCAGTGGCTCCTCATCCTGGTCCACTCTGGCCAGACTAGTCTTCACGGACAATTCTTGCCAGTAGTCGGCAAACGTTTCTCGTTGCAAAGGTTGGCGCGGAGTTTCTAGGGTTTCCGGACTGTTCCCTAAAACGGCCGCTTGCAGCGCAGAGTCTTGGGATAGTTTGGCTAAGGCATAGATCTGGTCCGTCAGCGGAATATCATGTCGCCACGAAAGAGCCAATCCTGTTAAAGGATCGCGCAACAAGGGCTTATCAGTGGGGGTCGCCACAATTCCCGGTAGAGAAAGGTAGACTATGGGTAAATCAGGAACGGCCGCCCATTCGTTGGCTACTTCAATTTCGCTCAAAAACTTTGGCCAATGTGCCGCACCCTCTTCATTTGAACTACCAAACAGCCAGGCACCATTGGTTACTGGCTGGAAAGGCATCAGCGCCCGATTCGGGCTGGGGTCGTGAGGCGACAGCCTGTTTTCAGTAAGTGATAGTGCCTGAATCACAGGCAGAGTAGGATGTGACAACCAGAGAAGCGGGCCAAACTGTGCATAAGCATCCGCCGACAAGAGACCGGCAGCGACAAACTGGCTAAACACAGGTGTCTCTGTCTGGATTTCTAGTGTCCATGTGCCTAACTTAGCCCAGAAAAAGATTCGTTTTAATATGCTGTTGTTTTGCGCCGTCTCATTATTCGAAACGTCCAACATTGATGCTGTTGAGTCACTTCCGGTCGCGGGCGTACCATCTTGATCACCACTATCTTCCGGATCCGCCGCCTCTTCTTCCTCCGGCGGCGTTATTTGTTCTATGTATTCTCCTTGCTGCCGGCTCAATGTCAGGCGCGGCAGTTCCAGGTTGACTGAGGCAGGAAATGTCTGCTTTTCTATTGCCAGATTGCTGAGTGACAGCGACTGTAAGGCTCGGGGCCAATCCGATAGGGTGGGCAGTCCATCCGCCAAGGTGGGTGCCTGGTAGCTTAGCCAAATAAAGCCATTGAGATCCAGACGAGGCGAGGTAAGGGTTATCTCAATGCTTGTCAGCGTTTTCTCTAATAAATTGATTGTCCACACCCCTTTTAGCTGGGCGTAATTACTTAAGACAACATCCCAGGGCTGCTCCCTTTCTGCTTGGTGGAACTTGCGTGCCTGGCGATTGCTAAGAGCCAGAGCGCCGCGCATCACGTTGGTCCCTGATTTCTTGTCCGGTGGTTGAAATTGGACCACCTCTGCTTCCACATATATCTGCTGGGTCAAATTGAGGAATGGAAATTGGAACCAACCGCCTTCAATAGCCATATTGCCCCATAATACCGTTGGAGACAGTGGCGACATTCCTGCCGTCCACTCAGGGGTTGGGATGTCTAGTGTGCTGCGAATACGGGCAGCGACCTGAGTTGTCGGATAGGACAATTGAATGTCTTTAATTTCTACTGCCTCTGACCAGCTATCTGCTGTCTTTTGGGCCGTGTATTGCCAGACCCCTGGCGTAGCGTCATTCGATGAAGCCGAAGACACCTGAAGCAAGAGGTGATCGTCACTCTTTTCCAAATTCATCTCGTCCAGAATGATACGGGACGTTGTGGATGGCGGCAGAGCCGGATCGTATGGATTGGCGTCACTTAATAGTAGATTAAATGCCTCCGGATGAAAGCGAATTTCGCCCGAGGGTCGCCCCGCCTTCCAGTTGGTAATGGGCCAGTAAAGGCGTGGGATATCGAGCGGATTGACTATCTCAAGCGAAGTCCAAACGGGGTGATTCCCGTCAGCAACAGGTTCCTTCTCTGAGGGAAAACCAGGATTTAGCAATTGGTGAAATGCCTGCCAGCTTTTGATTAATATAGTCTGCTCCGTGGAAGTTAGCAGCGGCTCGTCAACATCTAAACGATAGCGAGGTAAAGGATTTCCCTCCGCAAATTCGCGCAGCAAACGGAACGGTGCGGCAAATGGACTGGTTTCCCAGGGGAAAATGCGCTGGCCATACAGGGTAATACCGGAGGCATGTAGATAGTAAGGTGTGCTCTCTTGCCGGACAGCTTTTGTCAAGCCTAACGCTCGATAAAAAAGTGTTTCGTCCGTCTCCAAACCCTCGGTCCGTTTGGGTGTTAGGACGTCTAGCCGGATAAGGCCGCCTAAACAGTTGAAGATAGGTAGTGGAGACGCTTCCGTTTGACTATTCCACTGAGAGGGATCGGCATTGACCAAAAGTAGCGTCAGATGACCTTGGGCCAATCCTTCTAGCACCTCGTCTCGGGACAAATTGGTGGCTGGCTGATCAACCTCTCCTTTTTGCCAGCCAAATCGCACATTGGCGGCAGGTTCGATGACCACATTATTAACACGGGCCACTATCAGAAGTGTCCCTGGTAGCAAAAGGTTGGCTTGATTAAAGGCAGTTCTTGGCGTTTGGTCAACAAAAATTGTGCGTAGTCCCCAATGTTGGGTTGGATCTTCGATCTGAACGATGCGCACTGAAGCTCGCCAAAAGGGTCCCTGGATTTCAACGCGTTGATTAAAACTTAGCCTATTCATTGTTCCCTCCTTCCAGCAGGGGGTGGGGCTTAATGGATATTCGTGCGCTGGGGGAGGCACTTCCCCGCAGGGCACGTATTTGCAGCTGGTGTCCAGTTGATCCGGCTGTCTGTGATTCAAGATACAGGCGCTGTATCGCTAACTTGTCATTGATATGAGAATAAGAGGTTAACAGCAACTGCCCATCCTCATGAGACATGATGCCATGATATAAGAGAGTGTAATACGCAAGTGTTAATCGAGATTGGATCGAAACATCCCACTGATCAGGAGCCAGACGAATAGGGAAATCCAGAGCATAGGTTAGCTGCATGTCCACCAGCTTCTGATAAATAGCCAAAATCGCCTCAGAAAAGGAGGCTTCGTAAGTTTTATTGGCAAATTGTTGCAGCTGAATGAGTTGCGACCCATCATCAATCAAACCTGTCCAGGAAATCTGTTCCCCCTCAATCTGCAGATTGGGGCGAAGAGGGGATGGGATTTGATCGTTGGTTGGCTGGTTCACACTTTCCAGTTCCACCTCTTTTGCCTCTTTCACCGCATTCAGTAATTGATTAATAACAGGGGGAGAAATTCCTGGGCTTAATGCCTTCATGGCATCGGTTTGCGTTTGTGAAGGTGTTGGAGGGAGCCAAACCAAATCCTGCATATTGGGATCTGCGCCTGGTTGGAGCTTAAGTTGATCGATTAACACTTCATTCAAATCAGCCGGCAAAGTTACGCCAGGTCCTACAGAAATTGTAATCGGCAGATTAAGCTGCGTGGCTAATTGACTCGCAGCTTCCTGAAACCCTTCATCGCCGGGAAGATCATTGAGTAAAGTCAAATCGGCGGGCGTGGGCGCAGTGGGGCTCGACCAGATGAGTCTGTCTTTGTTTAGAGATAGCTTAGGGCCGCCCATCAGCATTTCAAGCTCTGCCTCGGTACGCCTACGGTTGAATGACTCTACGAGCTTAATATTTTCAAAGGCAGTTACTAACGAAGCAATTGCTCCAGCAAGCTCAACAACAGCTCCCCATTCACGTAATGCATCGGCAAGTTCGGCCAATTGTTTGGCAAACATGACACCCCGCCAATCCAGAGCCGTATACCTCTGGCCATCTCCAACCAACTGTAGGCGAGCTGGGGTAGAAAGATTAGGGGGCATGGTTGTTTGCCAAATCAGCTGCATGGGCCATTGGCTATTATCAAATTGCCAACCGGCTGGGAGTGTCAATGGCGGCTGCTCAGGTCCGCGAACGACCGTTACCCCGGTGTGGTCACCAGCTTGTACCTGTTTGATCAACGTTTCTATGGCCTCGAGATATGCTTGGTCGCCTGTAAGTGCCCGCAAATCCGCGATATCTTTTTCTGATAGGGAGCCATTCCAGAAAAAGGTTGCCTTGGGAGCAGTAATAAAGCGAACGGTTTTGTTCAAAGAATCTGGAACTGGCACAAGTGACGCTGAGATTGGCTGCGCGCGATCCCAACTTTGGTAGAATCGGGCAAAGGGCTCTTTGTCACCCGATTCAAGTTGGGGCACGATGGCTTCTTTGTCTTCCTGTGTTAACACGCCCTGCACAATCAAACGATTGCCTTCTGTTAGAATGTGGCCTGTTGCAACGCCGCTGAGAGAGTAGTCGCGCGATAGCGTCATTTCCTGGCGACGAGCGGCAAACATCTGCAGCACAATCCGTTCATTAGGATTGGCAAAGGTCGGTTCGACAACCCCAACCTCTCCGGCTAACAGCACTTGTTGACTCAATTGGCGTATGGCAAACTGATTGCTATCCATGTCAAAATAGAGTTCGGCCTGTACTTCGACGTTGCCGTAGGAAAAATCTACGATTTGATACACGATGCCCAGGTCTGGAACGGCTCCTGGATTTATATGATCGGCCAGGAGAATAACCGTCGGTGCTTCGTCCTGCCAGCGATGCTGTGCTTCGGGCGGTAAACTGTCCCATAACTGTCGGAGAGGCAGCTGTATCTGGTGGCCTAACACCGTGATGGTCACCTCCTCTTGGTTAACGGGAACAGTAACCTTTCCCGAACCACCGCTCAACGTTGCCTCAGGAGTAGGGGCTATATAGGTAAATTCTTGCTGAATGATTTCTTTGATCGGAGAAACAACCGTGTCCGCCTGGGCCGCCACGAGCAGACGATGCTGGTAATAAAAGGGCAAAGCTTCCCACTGCAGCAATACAGCTCGCTGCTGAAATTGATCCAGCCGAAAGGGGATGTCCAGTGCATTGAGGGTTTCTTCGTCCCATCCGTCTGCCTGAGGCACGAGGTGAGTCGGTGTTTGAGGGTAACTGTCCGGAATATCCTGGCTCTGTTGAACAGGCGGGGCCTGTTGGGGCAAGGATATCTCCAATGGCTTGAGGAATTCATTAAATTTACAAATCCAATCAGCATAGGCAAACTGTCTCAGGAGAGAGAATATCTGCTGCCGAAAAGCCAGTTGACGGGCCAAAGTCTGATTTTGTTCTGACAGCGCTTGTTCTGAATGTTGGGCCAAAATAACTTCCCACCACTTACCTGGTTTAGCGGGATTGCCCGGTACCGCGCGTGCATCCAGCCGGCCGGAACGTAAAATAAAGGGGGGATCAATCGGAGCGGATCGCGGCACAACAAGGTCTAGGCCGCCAGACAACACATCCGGCTGAGGAGCCAGTATCTCGCCTTGTAGAGGCGATTCAGGGAAGAGAGTGGGTGATTTGTGCATTGCCTGCCACAGGCGATCATATCTTGAGTAGGGATCTATATAGTAGCGATAGAGATGTCCCCACCGATCACTAAGCAGATGGTGGTAGGTGAGCCGCCCGGCTTTATCGGGCGTTACGTAGGTTGGGGTTGACTGTTTGGCATAGGCTGTGGCTAACCAGGGGCCAGTGTTAACAGAGTCTTCGTCTAATGAAGAATTTATTACTAGTGGCCCATGATCAAAAAAGCGCTGGCTCCACTGGATAAAATCTGAAAAGGCGCGAACCGGTCCTGACGTTGCTACCAACGTTTCACCCTCCTGCAAATTGGGTAAAATGCGTAGTTCAATCTTCTCATCGGTCCGGTAACGGTAGAGCGTGTCTTTAAAATATTTCTGCAGGTTTTCCCATTCACTAAAGTAGTCTTCATCTAGTTCGGTGTATGTGGCAGCTTCGGTCTGCATGCCCACAGTTTGCTGAGCCGGTACTGAAAAATACAGCGACCAGGGGTCAGCCGGGGTAAATGATTGCTGTTCATAATCAATATCGAACAAAGTAGAAAAGGTGGGCAGCGCTTTCCTAAGATCCTCTAGTTTGTCTTTAAGCAAACGCGGAGGCTGGATGAGCCGAATACGTGGCGGATTCTCGGCAAAAACAAAAGTGTTTTTATGGGACGCTAATGTCGTTTTCGCTTTCTCAATATCTTTAGGATCACGTCCCGATAAGAGGTACTCAACCACTGGCTTGAAATTTGTTCCGGCAAATTGACGAATGAGCAGCGTTGTATCGCCTGTGGGTGACAAGGTGATGGCATAGTAGCTCTGCTCATTAGCCGCAATTTGGATTTCTCCTTTAGCCGGATAAGTGAGGTCAATAAGCGTTAATGGCTTAGTATCTTTGAGCGCTAAGCGCAGCGGTGCCTCGGACGAACCACGAATGGTAAGTTTGTTGTAAATCAGCCGCTGGTTAGGAATGGGTCGAAGACTAATTTGAACAAGCGCCAACAAAGCGTTGTGGGATGGAAGCTGGGTTGGCGAGAGACGGGTGGCCTCGCTGCCTTTCACCAATAATTCAACATGGAGATGATTCACCAAAGAAGGCCAGGCAACTTTATTACTGATAAATGAAGACGGCGCTTCCGTCACCAATTGGTGTAAGGCCAGCCGAATTCGGCTGATCATTTCATCACCAGTGAGCAGCCGGGATGTGTCTGCCTGCCGTAATGAAAATGTCAGGCTTAAGCCCATTAACTGTAGGGCTTTCCATCCATACCGATCGACTTCAGGAGAGGTTGCCTGCCAGAACTCAGCCAGGTTACCCATTGTAAATGGTGGCTGAGCCTGTAGGTCCACATAGAGGGCTGGGCTGCCTGTAGTTTCCAGTATTTGAACCAGTCGCACCAGGTAGGCATGCACGTGATCGTTGGTCATAAAGTAGGGCTTATGCCAGAAGTTTTCCCTCTGAGCGTCTTGTTTTATGACTTCTAAATCCGTTGCCATATAGGACGTCTCGCGCTTGGGCCATACCAACAGAGACTCGCGCCAAGAATTCCAGGGTGTTAGCGGATTATCGGCGCCAGCCATGGGCGATGCCTCACCACGTCGTTGGCGTGCTACCGTGCTGGGATACCAGGCCTGCCATTGGACTGGATTTAAAGTGTCACCAGGGATAAGCCATAAATCCTCGTCTGGAACCATCTGGACTTCTTGCAGATGACGCAGAGCTTGGTGCAGCTTTTGGGGATCGCGAAAAGTTTCGGTTGTGTGCGCATCAATATCCAGTTCCCACAGATGGTAGCCAGCATTGAGGCCCAGGGGAAAGGCCGGATAGCGACTGGGACCCTGATTCCAACGCAGTCTAACGGCTCGAATACCCAGTGGATGAGGCTGATATTCGATTGAAACTGGCTGGCCTGAGTCCTCGGTCAAAAATTGGGGGGCCGCCACCGACGGCATGGGGAAGTGGGCCTTGCCTACCTCCAAAGTTCCGTCCTCTGGAGGTAAAGGTGGCAAGTTTATTGGTTTTGGCAGCCACTCAAGTTCGGCTGGTTGCCGTTCCTCTCGTTCTTTCACAACCATGCCTTGTGTGTTGGTTAGGCCTGCTTCATTTTCGATGCGCAGAATAAGCGTGACTGGCGCCAGAGCCGAAGGTACGTCACCAGTGGAGATGGACTGCAGGTAAACGCGCCATGCTCTGGGCTGCCAGGGAGGTGCATCTCCTGATGGGAAAACGCCTGCTTCCTGAAGGGTTGAGAGTGGTATATCGGCATACCGACTGCGATGAGATCCCTGGGCGTTAAGCCGCACCTTGATATCGGTGGGTCGCGGTCGAGCATTGGTTGAGGGCAACGTTTTGGTGCGACTGCCTTGTACAGCCCCATCTAAACCATAACTGCCAACAGGCAAGATGCTTTCCTGGCGGAAAATGAGCCGATAGGTGGCAATAGGAACCTCTGGTTGATTACTCACTTCGGTCGGTTCAGTCCAATTTGCTCGAATGTGATGCGGCGAGAGCAAGGGTGGCAGTTCAATGGTTTCTTCAACGGGCTGAGCCGTTTGCTCCTGGGACAGACGATAGGTAACAACCAATTCACCATCAACCGGCACTAAAGGAGGCGCATCGGGATAGCGTGTGCCCACAACCGTCAAGGAACGACCTATTGATTGACTAAAATCCACGGGGGTTATGGTGTAAGCATAGCTGCGCCCCGTTGCTGGTAAGTTCGTCCGCTCTTCAAGCGTCTCCTCGGCGAAGTGATCCACAATCTGGAATCGGGGTAGGAGTCTGTTAAATATAGGTTGGTCTTGTTCATCTTTGCCGCGATGGAGGACATAGCCGGATTTAACGGTAAATACTTTTTCCGGTTCCAGGGAATTCAGCGCTCGCCGGGTGACACGATAGTGCATTAAATGGTGATCAGGATCGGCCTGGCAGCCCGTGCAGCCAGCGGCGGGCCGGGTGGGCCAGGTCAAATCCCAGTTAATAGCAACCGTGTAAGAATCGGTTAGGATCTGAATGTTTTCAAACTGAGGAGGATTGGTGTAGAAATCTGTACCGACGATATTAAACGGCCGTACATAACGGACAGCCTCTTGAAGCGAAACGTCATTCCTATCATGGCCCAAGCGCTGGAAGATACGCGGATTGTCCGCGTCTGATTGGTCAACCTGATCCAGCCAGGATGGCCGTTGCTCTGTGGGTACGCGGAATACCAGCCCCATCTGGAACGCGATCGATTGCTGAGCGAATCGAGACCGCGTTGTCTCATCACTCTCCCCGAGGTAATCCTGCAAATCGGCTATTAAATCCTGGAGAACCAGGCCGCGCACCTGGTTGGCAATCTGGCTTTTTCGCGCCTCGGAATTTTTATCCTGAATATCATCACCGTAAATGCTTGTGGTATTGTCGAAAGCTTCTTTCAGGCAGCTATCGTAGGTAAGATTGGGATCCTGTTTAAAGTGAGGCGAGCCGCGGAACTGCTCTACGGCGCCAATAACGGCTGCTTCATACGCATTTTCTGTTGGATTCTGAACGCGTTCGTCTCGAAGCGGTGAGCGATCGAATATGGGTGAGTAAGGATGTAAGAACCTGCGGTTTCCCTGCCCGCCCTTTTGGATAAAAGCGTTGGCCAAATATTGGCGCAGAGGGTAGGGTTGCGCCTCGGAGGTGTTTGTTTTTGTGTCAATGACCTCCAAAACATTAGCATCCCAATTGGCTTTCCAGGTGATCTCTGCACTTTCTGGAGAGATAGAGATTGAGTGCCAATCGGCCGCATCGGCGTCTGAGCCGGGCAAAAATTGCTGTAATTCAAATGATTCTCGACCCACAAACTGGAGCTTGAAATCTGCTGCAACTTCATCTGCGGCCAAATTTTCAGGGGGAGGTGCCGGTAAAAAGCCTGGTTCACCGCTGTCCAATTCTGATTGGGGCAACAAAACAAAATAGCAGAAACCATCTGTCTGTTCCCGCATTACAAAAGTAGTATAGTGAGGTTGAGGCAGCGAATTGTCTGTTATGGGTGAGCCCAGACGGGTTACGGTAAAGGTATCAAGTTTTTGGGGTTGGTGCCCAACGGTTATAGATTTTGAGCCCGACAGTGACCTGTCTCTACTTTCCGACAATCCCATAGCCGCCGGTGCAGCTTCGGCTCCATCCACAACTTCGGCTAAACCAGGCAGCGCTTCGACATCTGTTGCTTCCAGTCCCATAGCCAATATACGAGCCGTTCGCTTTTTTGCATGATCCAGGGCGTCTTTTCCGGCTTCAAGAGAAACGGTGAAATCAATCCCGTGCCCCATGGCTGATAAGCGAATCTGCGCCCTTCCCATTAATCCTGGCCCGTGGCGACCGGAAATAGCAACCTCTAGCGCGGCGCTGATATAAATTTCTGCACTGAATCGAAAGTTGATTTTGGCAAGGAGTGCTTCAATCCAAAAACGGATCTGAACTTTAAACTGTAATTCAAGCCCAATGCCACCATAAAAAACGGAATCTGAGGCATCTACAAAGTCAATCACGCCGATGTAACGGGCTCCGTAGGCAACCCGCGCGTAAGCATAGATATTGACGCCAAATGCACCAGCGCTGAAGCCGGCATCTATTTCCAGCTCCCCTTCTGCCCGGAAATTAGTGCCAACAGCAAACTCCGCTGTACTCAACCGGAAAATAAAGCCACCGACAATACTGACACGCAGAGGACCGAGCTTTGCATCCCACCGAAGCATATTGGGCCAACCCAGTTCGTAGTGGAGCAAATTGGGTTCAATCAGGAGCGTGGCCGAAAATTTAACGCTGCCCAAAGCAACTTTAACAAATTCGGGTAGTTCTGGGTGGGAACCCAGATGGCCATCTGGGTTGGAGCGCACATGAACCAAAAATCGCTTTTGACGGGGTGACAAAAGTAAGAATCCACTCACAAACGGTTTAGTGCGAATGGCTGGCGTTGCCCGGAAATCATAATAATTTGTGTTAATCCACCCTCTGCCGACCATAAAAAAGGTGAAATCACTACGAAAGGCTGCTACAACATCAAAAAGAAACATGGAGGGCAGCGTTTTCTCCGCGGCGGCTGAGTAGGGATAACCTGCGGCATTTTGAGCAATTAATGCGCGGAACACAATTGTCCAGCGAACGTCTTCGCCTGGTTTTTCTAAATCAACTGCCCAGCGATCCTGTTTAGCCAAATCGCCCTGAGATTTAGAGAGTTCAGCCAGCTGTTTGATTAGATCTTTAACATCATTGGCTTCATCAGCAGCCTTGATACTGACCAGAGTATATCGATAGCCGAACCCCAAACCGATTTCCCGAATATAAATTTGAATAACAGGAATCATCAGTGCCAGTTCGCCTATCTGGGCATAGATAAACCAGGCGCGTTTCCAGGACGATTGCTCGTCATGACGCACCCGCAAAAATCCGAAAGAGGCTTCGATAATGGGTAAGCCTTGAATTTGTACTGTCCCCTCGCCAGTAAATCCTTCCTCCGTTTCCGAATTTTTAAAATTGACCATTCCCCTTAAATGGAAGGCATCCCCCATTTTGATGTCAACGGCCAGCGAAGCAAAGTATATTCGGGGGAAGATATCTCCTTCCGCCGGTAGGCCAATAAATAGCTTGTGATAGTCCGGCTCTGAACTGGCCACATCCCCTATACCCTGAGCAAACTTGAGCTGACCAGTAAGCTGCATGGCTGCATCACCGTTAAATACGGCCGCCTGGGGGAAAAATCCAATTGCTCGCAGCTCCAATTCAAAGGCGCCAAGAAAATTAAATGAAACCGGCTTGGGAAAGGCAACGAGGAAATTGACATGTTGGCCAATCACGGACATGTCTCCTGTCAACGGACACTCCACCAGCTCAATTTCAATATTAGGAAGGAGGGAAAGCGGGCCATCTAAGTTGTCACCCGGTGCCAGCACAAATCGCGCTTTACCGGTAATTGTAAAGTAGAGATGGAATTTGCCGTCTTCTACAAACTTGAGGCCCAATTCATTTACTGAGAATTGGAATCGTGTGTTTCTACACTCCAAGGGTTTGTCTACGGTTAGTTCAGCCTTGCCCGCAACCAACGTTAAATTGCCATCATTTCGACGCGCAAATTCCAGAGATATTTCAGCCATCGCCTCCCCCACCAAATCTGGAGGCAAAGGGCCACTCCCTTTTAGGGTAAATCCCTGGATTTTGTTTCGTTCAATAGAGAGACCCGAATCTTTAAACGTGAATTTTGTGTTCAATCCAAATAAAGAGACGGCACCTTCTAATACTTTCGTCTCCAGCGACAGGCCATCTGGCGAAAGTTTAAAGCGACTGGTACGGAAAACAATGGGTTCTTCGCTGATACCGGAGTAACTTAAATCCAGATAGGCACCTTGAGCTAGAACAATTCCATAATTGTTGTTTTTGGTTTCTAGAGTGAAAAAGTGATATCGATCGGCCGCTTTCTTTTCTCCAACCAGGGTCCAGCCAAGTCCTAGAAACGAGGAAAAGCTTTTTGTGGCTTCGGCATAGTAAAGGTCAATTCCTTTGCCATGATCTATCTGGAAGGCCATTGTTTCCCAGTTAAATTCTAGATCAACATCCAACTCCAGCTCAATCGTCCCTATTTTAATGTTAAACTTGGCATTAACTGTAAGTTTCTCGTTTGCAAGATCAAAGTGGACGCCTTCCTGAATCTTAAGCTTAACAGAGTAGGGAAACGCCTGGTCATCACTATTTAGAAAGGGAAGCGTGTATTCATCTTTGGCAAAGAGCAGTTCAACTTCCCAGTTATCCCTGTGTAAACCAACAAAGGCGCCGGATATGATTGGCCGACAGAGCGAATCTGGTGCCTTTGGATCTAGAGGCAAAATGGAACCCCCATTATATTGTCGCAGAAGCTTGGGTGACTCATTTTGATCCAGGCGCATCTCGAGCAGTAGAAGCGAAGTTGCCTTTAATGCCGTTAATTTTAGTGTTGCAAAAGGGGGTGGCGGTTCAGACGTTTTTTTGTCACGATTGTTTTGCAGCTCACGGTAGTTGTCACGCCCCCAGGCGAAGTTAGTCTGTATCTGGATGATAGCCTGTTCAGCAATGGTTAAGGCAAGTAAAAAAGAAGCCGGTTGACCACGCTCGTTAAGCTGCAGCGCAAGCGTTACACGGCTCATCGCGGGTAAAACAACATTAATTAAACCAGGCAGAGACCAGGTGCGTTCGCTATCGACTTCCCAATCCAGCCGAATTTCTTCAAGAGGGTGCTTAAGTGCAGTTTGTAGGGTGAGTTTGCTGCTGCGCTTTTTCCCTTTATCAGCCAGATCTCCTACCAGAGATGTCAGGATGCGGTTAATATCTGACTCTTCTGCCTGATAGACCAGGCAGGGAGAATCATCAGATAAGGATAAATAAGCATTATCCGAGCTTAGCAAAACACCGGAATTGGTAAAGTCGATATTCGATAGCATGGCACCTATCCCTGTCGTTAACTGGGCAGCAAATCCAGAATATCCTGAATGACAGCTAATATTTCATCGCGCAATTCAGTGGTGAGTTCAGGTAATGCAGCTATGGTGCCTGCTACATTTTGGGCATCGTTGGCGGTCCCGGCTACTGAGGCGGGCAGCAAGGGAGAGGTTTTTTGAATCAGGAGCTCAATCTTCTTTACAATGGAGAAAAATTGTTCTGCTTCAATGCCTTCGAAGGTCAGGTTGTTGACATCTAGCTCTGAGATAGATGATTTTACCGCTTCTAAAATTTCTCTCAGCGCACTGAATAGACCTGCTGCGGCTGGCAATATCTTGGCAACCTCGCCAATAGCTCCAGCGATTGCACCCACGGTGTCATCTTGCAATAAATCACGAAATTCTTTAAGCAAGTCGAGCAGCTGCTGGAAATAATCGTCCAATAACATAAAGCACCTCACTGATTTTAAACAAACAAAAATTGGCTAAGAATATAGCTAAGCGAATTACAAAACCTGTCTGATTTACCAAAAGCTGAGGAAGATGTAGCAGTGTTGTGAAAGGCAGTAGTGAGGTAGCAGGGAACAGTGTTCACTTCATCTGTACACCAAGCTAACGCTTCAAAAACAAGGTCACAGTAAATTGACTAAATTTAGATACGGCGGGTTGGTGGCTTTCACGCCAAAAGCATGCTTTTCAAGCCGTATGTATAACGATTGTGAGATGCTGTTCAAAAACCAGTGCGTGTTTAAATGATGAATTCGTTAGTGGATGCTCTGGACGAGTATTCTGAGAGAATTTGGGAACAATGAGGATTGAGTAAAGTGCTGAGGGAATTTTCCCAGCTTCTCTTCACGATTTCGAACTGACACTAAAGTACTAGACTTTGTGGAGTTCGTCAAGAAAATAAATAAAGCAAGTATCCGTTTTCAAAATTGTTTGAAACCACCCGCATTCGGATAGAATGAAACTTGTGAAGTTATACTCGAACAAAACCAAAAATTCACAAGTTTACCAGAGGTAAAACGGTTAAAAATCGCCCAAATGCGCCTGCGGTTATTGTTCAGCAGCCTGTACATGAAGCGCAGTTTCGACTAACATAGTCACTGGTACAAACATTGGGGCGTGTCAATGGAATTCCCGGCTTTATTGCGTATACTTAGAACAATTACCCAATCGCTGAAAATAAAATGAATTTCGATACTGTTAGTTTGCGTCAATTTATCCAGGAATATTTCAGTGCCGAGGATCTGAGAACGCTACTGTTTGATTATTTCCATCCAGTTTTTGAGGATGTGACTTCGACTATGCCCAAACAACAGCAGATACAGATGCTGTTAGAATATTGCCACAAACACGACAAAATGAACGACCTGTTGGCTTCTTTGCAGCGGGAGCGTCCCTTTTTTCAGCCGAACGACTACGCAATTGGAAGAGAGATGCTAAACACAGCATTCTCTCTTGCAACCGAATTGTCGTTACCTAAACCTCGTAACCCGAACCAGATTTTCATTAGCCATGCGCACCAAGACACCGCTCTAGCGCACCGGCTGGCGCTTGATTTAAAAGCATACGGGTATGATACATGGATATCCCCAGACGACATTCATGCGGGCGAGAAGTGGGCCGAAGCGATCGAACGTGGCTTAGACGAAAGCGGTATTTTCTTACTATTGATGACGCCGCATGCAGTTTTATCACGTTGGGTTAAGTTAGAAGCCAGTGGGGCAATTGAAATAGAGCAGAAGGGATTGCTTCGCTTCGTTCCTCTAGATGTTGCAGATTGTGCTACCCCCCTATTATGGAAGCAATTCCAATTCGTCTCATTTCGTGGTGATTATGAAAGTGATTTCTATCAACTTAATAATCGATTAAACAGCGACAGGCCCAGCAAACGTTTTCCTGTGGACTCTTTTGTTCATCCAATAACAAACAAAGTTATGGTGCGAATTCCCGCAGGAGAATATTTGTTTGGCAAAAATAATGAAAAGTTGTACTTGGATGAATTCTGGATTGATAAAACACCAGTCACCAACGCTGAATACAATCGTTTTCTTAATGCCCGTCCTGATCATAGAGCACCTCGAAGCATAGTGAGCAACTTGTTTTGGCTGCTCGGATTTGAAAATAATAATTGGAATAAACGGACTCGCTCATATAAAGAAGGCAAGGCAGATCACCCTGTAGTAATCGTAAGCCTGGAAGATGCTAGAGCTTATGCAGAATGGATGGGTGGAGAGCTGCCCACAGAACACCAGTGGGAAAAAGCGGCGCGGGGGACTGATGGTAAAAAATACCCTTGGGGAAACGATTGGCATGATAACTACTGCAATGTTGCGAGTAAAGGGACTACCCCCGTAGGACAGTTTTCACCACAAGGGGACAGCCAGCATGGCTGCGTTGATATGTATGGAAATGTTATTGAATGGACAGAAAGCAAAAAAAATTCTCACTTTCATGTGGTGCGGGGTGGCTCATTTTTTTCTAACCACAGGTCCACAAAAGAAGGATTACATGCTCGCCTTGGCGTCCTGCCGCAAGCGGGCAATTTAAATAGTGGATTTCGTGTCATAGTGCATTACCCTCATCGCCTCCCGACTGATCCCTTTTTACTCGGTAAGAAACTTTAATGAATTTAGGGACCATCTCTCTGGCGTTTTTTCGCAAAAGCTTCTGATGCTGTGTGGTGCAGCAGATCAAGGATACATTGCATAAAGCATGAGCTTGGCCTCCTGAAGGTTTTTCAGAAGCTTGGCTCAACTTTTCAAAAAGTTATAAAACCTTTCGAATATTCACTTACTGCACGGTTCTAAACATCAATAGCAGTCATTCTAAGTAATCTATATCAACCAATGGTGCTAGTTTGAGCTGAGCACCGGATTCTCCTATTCTGAGGGTGACAAACCTAAACCAGAAAGGAGAATCCAATGCCTACCGAAGATTTTATCATTGAATTGTTCTGCCAAGTGGATGACAAAATGCTTAATGCGACCAAACATTCCCAAGCAACGCTTTTTCCCAGTGAAGTAGTCACCCTTGCCTTGCTCTTTGCTCTTAAAGGGCGTGGCCATCGAGCCTTTTATCGCTGGTTGATAAACAACTGGCTGCATTTCTTTCCTCAGCTGCCGCATCGGACCCGCCTGTTTCGTTTGTTTAACACCCATCGATCCTGGGTGGAGCACTTCATGGCTGGCCCCAGCTTGATTGGTGTCATTGATAGTTACGGTATCGAGCTGATTCATCCTCGCCGCGAAGGACGTAGCCCGAAGCAGATTGGCAAGAAAGGCCTCTCTAACCAGTGGTGGATCGTCGGTGGGAAGCTGTGTTTGTTGTTGAATCATCTCGGCTTGGTTGTTGGTTGGGATGTGGACACAGCCAATGTTTACGACGGCAGTGCTTTTCAGCACCTGGTCGAGGCAGTCGCTAAAGACATGTTGGTCTTTGCCGACCCCATTTTGCCAAATCGGGCTGGCATCCGCCTAATTTGAAAATATGTGCCAAGGGCACCTGGAATGACCGCATGATGATTGAATCGGTCTTGTCGATGTTGACGGTTGTGTGCCATTTCAAGAAAGTGGGGCATCGTGTCTGGGACTATTTCAAAAGCCGGGTAGGGTACACGATGGCCTTGTTCAATATTTTGGTCCAGTGGCATGGTTTACAGCCTGCCGATGATGGATTTGTTCATTTGTCAATTGCTGAGTTCAGTTTATGAACTAGCACCAAAGGTTATTAAACTGTCCTCATGGTAACTGGACCTTTGTTTACCGACTGATCAGGGTCAGGATACCGTTGTTATCCAGCATATATTCAAAATAGAACCATTTTTCAGTTTCGGAAGCGGATTCCTTTTTAAATGCCGCGATCAGTCTCTCGCCATCGGTCTTGACATAGATAGAACCATAGACATCGATATTAGTTTTGGCAAGTTCCCCAATCATTTCGTCAATATGTTTCCGACGTTCTGGAGTATTATTATTCGGCAGTTTATTGATCTCGCGTTTTAAGCGGGCTACTAATTTCTCATCCTCTTTTTCACGGGTCGAACGCTGTAACTCGGTTGACAGAAGCACTGGAGCCTCACCTCGCCCGATGCGGCCAAGCCGTCCTAATAGATCTGGGCGGGGATGGACGTAACCTTCCTTGTCGCCAGATGAGATCACAAAGGCCGTTGGATGTACTGTTTCCATAAAAGCGTCAGTGACCTTTTCTGAGCCATGGTGGCAGACCTTCATAACGTCTGCGGCGAACCAAACGCTGACTGCCTGCTTCATGGCTTCGTATTCATCACTGCCTTTTGCTGGGAAAGAATTTAATCCGGCGTATTGAGTTAGCAGGAATTTCTCGGCATCTTCATTGAGGTCACCGCCGAAAAGCACCTTAATTTTAGAATACTGCAATCTCAAGATGACCGAGTGTCCGTTTTTGGTCTCGCCGTAATCGCCGATCTTGCGCAATCTCGGCTTTCCGGTAAGGGTTTTCTCAACTAAGGGGCCCAATACTTCAATGGAGTAGGGCTTGTTATCTGAGGGTGCGAACTCAGGCATGAATATCCGTCCGGCTTCTTCCTTTCCGTGAAACGGAGATAAAATCTGGAGACTATTGATTTTCTGGTTTTCCAAAGCGGCACGCATGACGCTGGCAAACTTTTTTCTTCCAATGTCTACTTGGGGGCCAAAGAGTGCTTCTATATCATCTGTGTCGATAGCCAGATTTTCCAGATACTCCTCATTTAAAATGGGGTCCGTGGTCAAACCCCCAATTCTTTCAAACCCGTCACCGTCTGCCCGTTCTACCAGACCGTTGTGGTAGACCGTCTTGAAGCCAATCTTGGGATCCTCAAATATCGGTCTAAAGCCATAGTAATGGTCTTCGTCGGGATGAGTAATAATGGCTGCCTCAAAATTGAGGTCGCGATAGTTAGAGAAGCGAATTTTCAGAAATTCGTGCATATCTTGGCGCTCACCTGCATCGATGACTATAACACGCTCATCTGCAAGGCCTTCTGGTGTAATCAACACTGCACCGTCGCCCTGACCGACATCCAAGAAGATAATCTCCAAGGGGCGTTTCTCGCTGGTGAATCGGGTCTCAATATAAAGCGTGCGCGGATTATCTGATTCTGGAGCCCATATTATGCGTCGCCAACCATTGCCAAGTGGAATGTTGGCTTGGTCATCATCGAGCAACAACCAGTCGCCCCACAATACTTGGCGAAAATTTTTCCCGTTTTGATCAACGAGCAACACGGCTTCTCCATCTTTTGGTAATGCTACAAATGTATGAGCCATTATTTTGCCTTCCTTAATTAATGGCCGGACCTTTTTCAGGGTCGGCTACAAAACAACTGGTACATTACGAATAACCTGCCGAAGAAAACATTATGATATGGCCTTACTTACATGGGCAATGAAACCGGGCAGAAACGAAGATAATGATGTGATATCTGGCATCGGTGCTGCGAACCGCGAATGGCCAAGTTCAGTCTACTGAGGTTGATTCTTATGGGCTCGAGTATGACCAAATCCTATCCAGGAGGGCCACCAGGTACATAAAGCCGTGCGGCATAGGCAGGTAGGTAATATCAGCCGCCCACACCTGATTCGGCCGTTTGATGTTCAGACCGCGCAGCAGATAAGGATATTTCTTATGTTGCTGGTCTGGAATGGAGGTTCGGGGACGAGGATAGATAGCTTGTAGTCCCATTTTCCCCATTAACCGTGCAATTCGTTTGTGATTGACCGCGAAACTATGTTGCTTGTTCAGGCGAGCCGTCATCTTGCGATATCCATAGAAAGGTGCGCGCGTTTACTCCTGGTCGATCAGCTGCATCTGTTCCAGGTTCAGCGGTGATTCGCTGGCTGCCAGTAGTAGGTGGCCCGGTTAAGACCAACCAGCTCACACTGACGGCGGATACTGAGGGCCGGCTGGCCTGTTTCAATCATCATACGCTTGACCTCAATCGAATTGGGCAGCTTTTTTTTTCAGCCACTCCAATTCCATCTTGAGGCGGCCGATTTGTTCATACAGTTCGGTTTCGCGAGCTTCTTGCTCACGCAGTTGCTGGGCCACCTTCTGGCCAAAGACGGTCGGTCCTTCGGCCAACAGTTGTTTTTTCCAGCTCTTTATCTGAGTGGGATGGACGTCGTGAGCGCTGGCGATTTCGTTGATCGTCTTGAGTTCTTTGACGGCTTCCAGCGCCACTTTGAACTTGAATTGCTGGCTATAGTTTTTCCGTTTTTTCGTCACTCGAAAACCTCCACAAGCTATAGTGTATTGAACCTTAGCCTGTGGTCTAGTTTTTGGGGTTCATCTTACTCTATACAGATCTTGCTGGCACAAGTTATTTAAGCAAAGAAAGGAAATCCTGCCGGTTCTTCATATTCAAGCTCCGCCAAAAGAGCAGCAAGACCAGATTCACCTCGAAATAGACCTTCTTTGAATTCCCTTAGCGTCGCTTCCTCCTTTCTACCAATTTCCTGAACTGCAAGGTCAGCTAGGTGATAGGCACGCTTTTTCCAAGTCGCTTCTCGTGTCTGCTGCGACAGATGCAATAAAGCGTAGCTTCGGCCAACTAAACCACAGCACAAACTTGCTACTCGTGCCGGACTCTCCCAACAGTGCCAACCTGTATGAACGGCTAGCTCAAGGTATCGTTGTTGCTGGAAAATTTGATAGGCAGCAGTCCATAAATATATATGCCCTGCACTCCCATTGCACCAGCCTGGCATTGCCGCCTGTTCATGCTGTAAGTCCCATGGCCATTGCACTCCCCGCCCATTTGGTTCAGCCCATTCAGCAAGTTCATGAAGCCGGGTCTCGAAATTTTGTGGAACTGTCCGCTGGGTCGCTGTGCACCAGCGTAGAATGGAATACAGCATTCCGGCCCAGCCATGTGCTGCGCCCAGATTAGTTAATTCACACAGGGGTCCGATAGGGTTCAGTGTCTCCAGATATCGCCACAAATTGTCAAACGTCGTTTCGCCTAAAACCAGCAGACCCGTGTCTTCCATCCACTCTCTGACCGTGGTGCTCTCTACCAGGAATGCGCAGTGTAGCAACACGCCAGCGATTCCAGTCGAGACATCGTAAATAGTACTTGGCTGATTAGCGGCTTGGACATATCGCCTTAGCCCATCGTATTCGCCTCTCAAATCCCCCATCGCCTGCGCCAACCGCATACGAGCCAGATGCACACCGAGTTCGGTGTGCAAAATAGAAATTGTGCCAACGGTTTCAGGAGTAATCTCTAGCTGTGAGTTGTAAAAGGCATCCGCTTTCCCAACGGCCGTTTCGGCACGTAACAACCATAGATTAGCCAACGCTAAGAGGTGTGGTTCTGCCTTGGCGCTCGCAATTCTAAGCAACGCTTCGGCAATACCCGCCGCGCCAAAGTTAATCGAAGCATACGGGGGACACGGCAGCCCTTCTTTAAATAAGTCGCCCTTCCAGCCGACTCGCTCAAGCCAACGTTGACTAAAATTGATGGTTGCAGGCAACTTTAATAGCGGTGAGACTGTTGTTTCCTTCATCTCTATACTGTTCCAAGCATCGGCAAACGCTGCCATACTTTCAAACCGAGCCTCTGGATGCTTGGACAGCGCCTGCGCCAGCAGTTGTTCCACCTCTGGCCACGGCGGGCAGCCATGGTGTGCAAACGGTAGCGGCGGATCTTCAGCAATCTGTGCCATCATTGCTTCTTTTTCCAGCGAAAAATCAAGGTAGTGATGCCCAGTCAACATTTGGTAAAGGAGCACTGCAACTGCATACTGCTCACCGATCGCAGTCAAAGGTGGCGATTCTTCCCTATCCAGAGCGGCCGTGGCAAACTCTGGTTCGTAATAAAAGGGAACACCCCCGCGAAAAACGGACGTTTGCTGCGGTGCAACAGTCAACCCAAAGTCAATTAGATGAGCTACACCTGCCGCATCGATCAATAAATTGCCGGGATGCACATCCCCATGCAGCAACTGTTGGGCGTGCAAATCAGCATACACCTGCAAGATGGCACCGCCAAGCTGGAGCAGTCTGCGGCGGACAGCGGTATCGGAATTGGCACGAGCAGATTCCGCTGCTGCCGCCGCATTGACTCCCGGGCACCATGCCATTGCCAAATAAGGGCGTTCTTGATGAATGCCACTGCCAAGCAACGCTGGTGCAATCTTGCCGTTAAGCTGCTGCAAGATGCGTTTTTCGTTGGTCAACGCGCTATGCACTGCCGGGCTGACATCTGGACGGACCAACTTGAGTACGACAAATGTGCCATCATTTGTTTTGGCCTGATACAGTTCGGTGTCCTGTAGCTGGTGCAACGGCCGTATCACGGTAAACTCATCCACCTGATCCCCGCGATGCAATACAGGGAGCTTGTCAGCGGCTGTATCGTTGGAAACAAGCAGCTTCGTTTGCACCATTTGTTGGATAAATGGATACACTTCCTGTAGAAGCTTTTGCGGATTAAGCGAGCGCGGTACACAGTAGCGCAAAATTGCCTCAACCACTGTTTTCCCTGTGCGAAACTGTTCCAGCAGCGCAGCTGATTCTTCGCTAATAATTTTGGTGGGTAGGCGCGACTGTTGACGAGTCAACGCCACATCTTTTGGCTCGTATTGGAAACGACCGCGTGTCTCTTGGGGCAGTTGTTCAACTGGAATCAACTGTACATCGCCGGGTAAAAAAAGTGTGTTTGTCATGTTGGTCATCGTTATCCTCCACACCCAGCAATTCACCGAGCCAATTGCTTAGGTTGCCACATTGATTGGTTAGGAACCCATGTCTCAATATCAATACCCTCAAGCGCCAGCCGGTCAAGCGCATAGCGCCATGGTTCGACGTCTGCTGTTTCCTCAGCGCGCAGCAAATGTTGGGCAAGTTGGTCACACAGCCACGAGCGCCAACTGATCAGCTCATGGCGGGCGAATGGAAGCGTTCCCGGCGGTGGATCCATTCCCCAAGAGAGCAGCCCAGCGCTGTCGATGGGGGCGGTAAAAGGAACACCGTGTACTGGGGTATCTTTAAGAGCGTTTTCCAATAAAGCTGCCGTTTCCGACAGCGCTTCGAAATTAGGCAAGTAAACGACAAATTTGTCGGGTCGCAGCAGACCTGCGGCGTCTGCGCCCAATTTGAAGGCAGCTGCTGGGCTTTGCGACAGTGCTTCAACGATTTTGGGCAGGATGTCAGGTAAGATTTCTGGACGTGGGCTGACATATAGTTTGTACGGAGCCGTCTGGGCACCTTTACTTGTTTTTCGTTGCCAACTGATCCAGCTGCTGTCTGCTTTGGGTTGCTGCGCTGCCCAAGCTCGCCGCAGCGCGCGGCTGCTGGCACTTGTGGGGTCAACTAACCGAAGCCAAGCATACACGTCGCTCCTGTCTGCTAGTCTTTTACGCCAGGCCGGGGTCAACGGCAAGATGTTGTAGCTGTAGAGACTATAGGCGAGCCGCGTGGCGTCTTGTTCCAGTAGCTTTTGGCCGTATTGCAACGCATCGTAGGAGAGAATGAGCAATGGGTGTGACGGTTGTTGCTGCGGCGTGCTGTTTGGCTGGTACAGAATAGAATGAGCGGCCGCGCCGGATATAAAACGGCCGTTTTCCCCTGATACCGCCAGCACACCGTCTAGCACCAGCTCCGCTACCGCCTGCGTACACTCCTGCCCCAGCTTGCGCTGTAGATAGTAGGGAATAGCGCCTGGCTGTTTTAATGTAAGAAAAAGCAGGGCTGTTTCTTCATCCACCGCCTTTACGTTGCTGTTACGCT
Source organism: Ardenticatenaceae bacterium (assembly GCA_020634435.1). Taxonomy (GTDB): domain Bacteria; phylum Chloroflexota; class Anaerolineae; order Promineifilales; family Promineifilaceae; genus Leptofilum. Next base: position 309,809 of record JACKBS010000012.1, read on the forward strand.
CATCTTTCGCCCATAGCACGCCATAAAACGTTTCGTTGGCTGCCAACTCACGCCACTGCGCCTGTAGCTCTGGAGCCAGACGCTCAAACGAAATAAGACGATACGCATCGTTTGCGCAAAATTGATAGTCGAGCAACGGTTGTAAGTGAGTAGTGGACATAGCTCTTTCTCAATGCTGCTGGAGGCCAACCGGATGGCCGACTTCCAGCAGCACCTAAAGGGGTAGTGCTTATTTCAAATTTTTCTTCATCGAACGAATTTCTTCGAGTGCCGCGTTGAGTTGTTCTTCAAGCTGCTCGGCTTCAGCCAGCGATTGTGGCTGCATCGCTTGCTCAAGCTGTACACCACGCTCCTCAACCTGTTGCAGCAGCTGCTTTAGTTGATCGCGCATGACGTTAATGTTGTCCAAGTCCTGAAGTGCGGGTTGGACAATAGGCGATAGCGGATCCCCAATGTTCACAATGGGCGAGAAAGCAGTGCAGGTATCAAACCAAGTTATTGGCCAACAGGTCCTTGGAAAACGGGTTGGGAAGTCACAACCCGACCGCGGTAAGCAGCTATATGGATAACAACAAAATGGGGTTGTGTTAATGGCAGTGGTACCGATCGTACAGAATTGGGGCGTTTGAGCAACAGTTCCTTGACCGCCAATGCCAACGGTTAAATCTTTGACGCGAAAAGTACGCATTTTTGTCTCCTTTTAATGGCAAAAACATCCAGTTTTTCTAAGCATAAATAGCTATTCGCGAACGGCCGTATACTTTAATAAAGCCATCTTTTTTGGTTTTGTCACAGAAAAACAAAAAGTGGCAACCGATTACGTCGGTTGCCACTTTTTGTTAGGTCAGGCCTCTGCTTACTTGGACTTTTTGCTTGAGATATTTTTCCCTTTCTTAGCTAATTGCTTCGTATAGAAGCCTTCATCAGGAATAAACTCTATATTCTCATCAGCAAGACGCTCGATTTCGACCTTCTTCTCCTTTGATCGTACTGCGATTACCTTCGGTGTTTCCATTTCACGGTTGATACCCAATTCAGCAATCATTTCTTGCAATTCAGTAAAACCCTGTAATATAGACAAGTCCGCTGCCGACAGTTGCGGGGGATGTGCTTCCGTAGCGGCCTCGGAAGAAACGTCTGGTTCACGGATCGTTTGGGTAGATGCTGGCCGTTTGGTTTCACAGAATGATTTCAAGCAATGACGCACAGCATCAACATTAATGCCAAATTCCTTGAGTCGTCTCTCAAGCTCAGGTTCGATTACGTTTCTATTCATGATACACTCCAATAGGCGACATAATTGTTTACTAATACCATGAAGATCATCGCCTGACACATCGCCGGGGAAAACGGGAGTCGAGTCAGCTCCCAAATGAACAGCTGCTGATAGCACTTGTTCTCGGGTAAACGGTTTGCCGAAACGTGTTCGACCTGTCGCTTGAACACGAGCCGAATAGACACCCGCAACACTCGCCACGGTGGATGCTCGGTAACGTCCTGGTTCATATTCCGTAAATGAAAGCGTCTTGATGCTCCCATCCGGACGAGTCAGATCGGCCGTTACCCTCGCACGGCGCTCTACGGGCTGATTGTATTCAGTCAGTCGAGCATAATAATCGAGCTTCGCCCCCGGTTCGTGATTGCTTTGCTGCACACTCACTTTCATATTTAGGTTTGAACGCGTCTGAACAATCAGATTATAGAAGATATGGCGACGCTTCGATTTAAGGAATTCGATGACTTCTTGTCTTTCCTTGCGTAGTAATTCTTCAAGTCGCTGCTGATCGAATTTCATAAGCACATGCCAACATCCTACATGGCTGCCATTCACGTTGGTGGGTAGTGCCGGCAAATTAATCTTATAGAAGCTAGTTCTGCGATCTTCGACATAAGTAATGTTGGACAACATTGTTGCGTCATTACGACGAATAATTGTCCCGTCAGGGGTTTCCAGACAGAAATCTAATAGGCCTGGAAAGCGACTCAACACAATAATATCGACATCGACATCCGCTTCCGTTACAAAGAAAGGAATATGATGTGTAGTGCCTAGAACCAGATGGCCTTGCGGATCAAGAATGATGTCTTGATTGGTAATGCCAGCTAACACTTGGATAAACAGCTTAGTAAGGAAGAACTCCTGCACCTGGCTGCTCATATCGCCCGTGATCAGCAGATCGCCATTATTATTCTTAGCGATTTTCTCCAGAGCAACTTCACTGACGTTACCGGCTGTGCCGAGACCGACGGCAAAGGTGTTCGCTGAAATGGAAGCTGCCACATCATCAATAGTAGGAGACTGATTTTCGTTGCCGTCAGTCATGACTACCATCGCTAGGACATCGTAAGGGTCCGGGGGCATC
>JACKBS010000013.1 GCA_020634435.1 Ardenticatenaceae bacterium
GCGCCGCCGCTTTTGGGAGCGTCACCAGCTTGATGCGGGCATTTGGGCCACCTACAAGCAGCAGGGCGTGGCCTACGGGCAGTGGTTGGCCTGGTTTTGGCACAAACCGTCGCTAAAAGCCAGTGTGGAAGTAGCGGCATGAAGGTGGCTGAAGCAACGGCCGTTTATTCCACAATTGCTTGACACATTACCCCGCCTGTGATATTTCTTGCTGGCAACAAAACAAGTTAGTGAAAAACAGATGTTAAAGTTTATGCAGGTTCAAACAAACCAACACGATTCTTATGATTGCTTTGACGCCTTGGCACAGTTGCTACGGTGGCAGTTCGTGTTGGACCCTGTGTGAAAGCATTAAGCCTCAAAATTTCACAGAATGACCAAAGCGCGAACTGACCAGTTCGCGCTTTTTATTTGGTAACAAAATCATAATGCGGCAAGACGAGACGACTTATCCCTGGCTTGGCAGCCAGCTCAACGACAAATTTTTCCATAGCGCCATGGTGATGGTGCTGTTGCTGACTGCCAATTGTGATGACCGCATAGATTCTAGCCTGAAAAAGAGGTGTGGTTTCGTGTTTGAATGAAGCAGATATGTAGCAAATAACTTTGTTTTTACGAGCGCGAACCCACCGGTTCGCGCTTTTTTATTTTATACCCTGGAGGTAAAGATGATGAACGATGTGCAAATGGTTAAATTGTTAAGGCAAGAGACAGGTGCCAGCTTCTTGGACTGTAAAAAAGCAGTGGCGACTTATGGCCATGATGTGGAGCAGGCAATGGCTTTTTTGCGGGAAAAAGGGCTAAACAAGGCGGCTGAAAAAATGGAGCGCGAGACAGCAGAAGGGATTGTTGTGGTGAAAACGGCCGTTTCTGCCGCAGTTGCCATTGAGCTAGCCTGTGAAACCGACTTTGTGGCCCGCAATGAAATATTCAAAACCTTTGCCCAGCAGTTAGCTGACCACATGCTGGCTGTGCCTGCCGTGCAAGACGCAGCGGCCCTGTTGCTGGCGGTCTTGCCCAACTCCTCTGGCAAAACGGTGCAAGCGCGCATCCATGAACTGGTGAGCCAGTTTGGCGAAAATATCGTGCTGCGGCGGGCGGCCCGGTTTGCCGGGCAAGCGGGGTATATCTTGACGGGGTATGTTCATGCTGGCGCGATTGCCGGATATGAGCCAACAGAAGGTCGAGTGGGGGTGCTGCTGGAATTGGCGGTGGATACGGCCGTTGCGACCCATCCCCAAATTCAGCAGCTGGCACACAATCTGGCGCTGCACATTGCTGGCGATGCGCCACAGTATGTTTCGCAAGCAGATATTCCGGCACCAGTCTGGCAGCAAATGGAGCAAACCTTGTGGGAGGAGGTTGCCCAGTTAAACAAACCTGACGAACTCAAGGCCAAAATGGTGCAGGGGCGGTTGGGCAAGTGGTTGCAGGCCACCTGTTTATTGCGTCAGCCTTACCTTTTGGCAGATTCAGGCACTGTGGCGTCTTTGCTGGAGCGAACGGGCAATGGGCTGGATAGCGCGATAACCGTGAGTCGGTTTGCCCGGTTTGAGCTAGGCGTTTAGGTAGAAGGTGCTGATAGAAACGGCCGTTTGTGAACACAAGCCAGGTGATGGTTTTGTAGCCCGGCATATGTGGTCAGGTTCCAGCAAACGGCCGTTTCTCGCCCAACGCCTGCAAGCTCGCTGTATCGGCTCGTTCTGCCAGCACGGCTACAAAGTCAACATCGCTGCTTTCCGGGGGGAAATCGTCCAGGGCAACCGAACCCACCAGATAGAGCGCTTGAATCAAGCCGGGAACGGCCGTATCCATCGCCTGCAAAAATTTCTTCGTCAACGTTTGAATTGAAAGTGGTAGTGTCAAAATTGTCTTCTTCATCCCTTAGGACCAAGAGAGTCTATCCGCGTCGCGCGATAAAAATCATCATCCGGCTGGTGTTGTTGAATGGCTCCCGCTGCCAATCGCCGTAAACTTGCTCAATGGCGAACCCCGCCTCGCGCAAAGAGGCGCTGATTTCGTCGTGGCTGCGATAGCGCAGCGTGCTGGTGGCTACCACATCTTCCCCTGTATTTTTGAAGAGATTGTGACCGATAAAGTAAACACGGCCGTTTTCCTCCCGCGCCACCTCTAACCATGTCTCAACCGGCCCATGCGGCGTTTCTAGCTGGGCCAATGTCGTTTCTGGATTCCACTGCTCCCAACCGCGATCTGCTGGATTGCGGCTCTCGAAGGCCAGATGGCCGCCAGGGCGCAGCGCCGCATGGATGTGGCGCAACGTTGTCGCCCACGCGTCATCGTCCAGGAAGACTTGCGCCACGTTGCTGGTCATCAGCACCAGATCGGCGGCGGGTGTGCCCAGGGCGCTGGAATCACCCTCGATCCAGGTGACGCGCGCCGCGTTGGGCTGGCGTTGCGCATGGGCCAGCATCGCCGCCGCGGGGTCAATGCCCGTCACTTCTCGTTCGCCCACCGCCAGTTGGCGGGTGAGCAAGCCGGTGCCGCAGCCCAGGTCCAGAATTCGCTGCGCTTTTAGCGCGTCGGCCAGCGCCAGGTAAAAGTCAAAGTCTGGGCCGTGTGGGTTTTCGATGTCGTATAGGTCCACCAGGCGCGGGTCGGTGTAATGTCGGTCGAGTTTAGTCATGGTGGCCAAGTATAGCATGGGTGGTGGGGATACGGCCGTACGCTCACGATCGGCCCCCATGACAAACCACATTCCCCGACATGACATTCATCACTATGTCCCATTGAATATTGGACTTATCCTATATCAAGTAATATTGGATATGTCTTATATAAGTTATGAGGAATAGAATGACACGTGCGGCATTGCCCATCAAAATCGACAAAAACTTTAGTTGGAAAAAACTGCTGGTTCCGGCTATGACGGCTGGCGCTTTTTGGACCCTGGCGATCGTCTCCTACACGCTTAGCGGCCAGATTTTTGCCCTGATCAACTTTGGCTACCTGGGCACGGCGCTGGGGCTGGGGCTAAGTTTGTATGCCATCCTGCCCAAGCGGCAGAAGCCCATCGGGCGGCGGGTGTCGCTGCTGCTCATCGGGCTGTACCTGTTTGCCTTTGTAGGGCTGATGGGGCGAGAAAACATCCAAATGGAAGGCGTGTGGTGGAGCTTGATCAACGGCACGTATTATGCGGCCGTTTGGCATTACCTGGTCGCCAAAATTGTGGGGCCGCTGCTGTTTGGGCGGCTCTGGTGCGGTTGGGCCTGTTGGTCGGTCATGGTGTTTGATTTGCTGCCGTACAAGCGCTCCGCCGGGCGACTGCCAGGACGCTGGGATTGGCTGCGCTACGGGCATGTTGCCCTTAGTTTGGTGATCGCTTTGGTGGTGTGGCGTTTGTTGGGCATCCAGATTGGCACCAATTCTGGCGCGGCGATTGGCTGGTTTTTGGCGGGCAACGGGCTGTACTACGCCGTGGGCATTGGTCTGGCGGTGGCCCTCAAAGACAATCGCGCCTTCTGCAAATATCTCTGCCCGGTGGCCGTGCCGCTGAAGCTCACCAGCCGCTTCTCGCTGCTAAAAATTGGCACTACCGCGGCCAACTGCAACGACTGCGGCGCGTGCGAAAAAGTGTGCCCAATGGACATCCAGATCACCGATTACGTGCACGCCAACCAGCGGGTGCTTTCCACGGAATGCACGCTGTGCCAGACATGCGTCACGGCCTGCGCCAAGGATGCGCTCAAGCTTTCCACCGGCCTCGACGTAGGCGGGCGCGAATCGCTGCGGCTGCGGGCAGGTGTCGATGCCGCCAATCGTTGATTATCGGCAATGGAGATCCACAGATTTCGCAGATTACACAGATTTTTCTCTGCGTCCTCCGCGTTCTCTGCGGTTAAATTATTTTCAGAGGAGTTGATGATGTTTAGAACAAATCGGCTGATTGTCGTTGGTTTGCTGCTGGCTTCGTTTTTGGCGCTGCTGCTGGCCCCCACGCAGATGCCGCCTAGTTATGATTGGCTGCGGCACACCACTAGCGAATCGGGGGCGCAGGGCATTGCCGGGGCGTGGCTGGCGCGATTGGGGTTTCTGCTGTTTGGGCTGGCGGTTTTGGCGGAAACGGCCGTCTTGCGTAAACAATGGTCGCTGCCGCCCCGAATTTTTCTCGGTGCGTTTGGCGTGTGTATGACGGCCGTTGCTGCTTTTTCGGCTCGGCCCTGGCTGCCAGAAATGCCCTTTGATCCGGTGGAAGATTGGCTGCACTCGTTTGCCGCGACCGGGATGGGCTTTGCCTTTGCGTTGGGCGTGGGCTGGCGTTGGTGGCAGCGCCCCTGGCAAGCCAGGATGCGCGTAGCGGATTTGGTGGCGGTGGGCGCATCAATTTTTATTCCCCTGGCCATGAGCTTCTTACCCGATTGGGATGGCTTGTTGCAGCGCCTGATGTTTGCCGTTGCCTACCTTTGGTATGGGTTGGAACTGCTCAATTTTGAGCCTAAATTGGAGAGGCTGTCATGAAAAATGAGTCGCGTTGGATTGCCCAGCACCAAATTTTGGCCTATGTGATTATCGCTTATGGGTTTACCTGGTTTGTGGCCGCCTTTAACATCTCAGCCCGGTTGGGCTGGGGCAGCGTGCCCGGTTGGCTGCATTATGCGGCGGCTTTCGGACCATTGGTTGGAGCCTTTACCGTCACTGCCTGGACAGCGGGTTGGCCTGGCCTGAAGGAACTGCTGGCTCGCCTGGTGCGGGTGCGCTTTGCACCCATCTGGTGGGCGGCGGCCCTTTCCCCACTGATTGTGCTGCTGTTGGTTGATGGTGGCGTTTGGCTAGTCACTGGCAGCGGGCTCAATCTGGTCGGTCTGGGTGAAGTGGATGGTGTGGGCAATTTGGGAGTGGTGGGAACGGCCGTTTTCTGGCTGTTCACCTTTGGGCTGGGTGAAGAAACTGGCTGGCGCGGTTTTTTGCTGCATCATCTGGACCAACAGCGGCCAAGCCGCAACAATCCCCTGATTGTGGGCCTCATCTGGGCGGCCTGGCATCTGCCCTTTTTCTTTTACCAGGAAAATTTCATCGCCCTGGGGTTTGTTGGCCTGATTGGTTGGGTGCTGGGGCTGATGGCTGGGTCGGTCTTGCTGGCCTGGATTTACCGGGGAACTGGCGGCAGCATTTTGGCGGTGATGCTGTGGCACGCCTTGTTTAATCTGGGCACCGCTGCGCCCATGTCTGGCGAGCTGCTGGCCCCGGTACTGAGCATGGCTGTTATCGTAACGGCCGTTATAATTCGCACCAAAGCACAGAGGCAGGCAAGCTATGTCACTTAAATTTGCAATTTTGGGATTGTTGAACGTGATGCCCATGACGGGCTACGATTTGAAACACCAGGCATTTGACGCTACGGTGCGCCACTTTTGGCCCGCTGACCAGAGCCAAATTTACCGCACGCTGACCCAACTTGCGGAAGATGAGCTGGTGACGGTGACAATTGAAGCTCAAGATGAACGGCCAGATCGCAAGGTGTATGCCATTACCGAATCGGGGCAGGTGGCGTTAACTGAATGGCTCAAATTGGACCAGGCGGTGCCTACGCTGCGCGATCCGCTGCTGGTGCAGCTCTTTTTGGGGCAAGAAGTGCCGCGCGCCGATTTACTTCGCGTGGTGGCGCATCAACTGGCGGCGCATCAGGCGCAGCTGGCGGTCTTTGGCCAGATTCCCATTCCACCTGCCGAAAGCCGACCAGATGATCGCTGGCTGGCGTTGCAGCATCTGACGCTAGATTTTGGCGTGGCCCTGGAGCAGGCGTACGTGAGCTGGCTGGAAAAGTGCCAGGAAGTCATTGCCAACCTGCCGGACGTGGACGAGGTGCCTGATTTTCGGGAACGATTTAGCGCGCCTTCTTAAAATTTGCCAATTAGGGCTGCGGTGTGGGAGTCGCGATTAGCGTTTTTGTGCCGGTTGCCAGATCGTATTGAACCAGCCCAGCTGGCGGTGCATCCTCTGGCGGTGTGAGGCAGCAGGAGTTGATGCGCTGGTAGGTGAAGGATTGTCCGTCCTCGGCCCAGGTGACGTTGTTGAAGTTTAGAAAATCCCAGGCGGCATTAATGAGCTGCTTACCCGTGCCATCTGCCTGAAAAAGGTAGAGAAAGTTATCCCCCTCGAAGCATGAAGGGACAACCAAAAAGTGTTCCAGCGTGGGCGAGTAGATGATCTCCGCCGGGATGTCTGGAAAGCAGGGAATGCCTTCGGCTTCAATGTCCAAAATGACGGTGCCATCCAGCGTAACGGTGCCGTCGTCCTGGTAAACGGCCGTTACTAAAGGAATCATCGTGGGTGTATTTGTGGGGGGAACGGCCGTTTCTGTGGGCGGCAATGCGGTTGGTTCAGGCGTATTTGTGGTTGTAACTGTTGGCGCTGCGGTGGGTGGTACGGCCGTTGCCACCGCAATGGTTTCTGGTTGCCCACAGCCAACAAGCAGCAACACACCCCAGATCATTGAGCCAATCGTCATGGTTTTGAAATTAAGTTTCATTTTTTACCTGCTTTGGACCGCATATTCATCTTCCAGGATGCTCATGAGGATGGCGTTGTGGTAACGGCCGTTCCACAAAAGCGCATCTCGCAAAATCCCTTCGCGTACAAAACCCACTTTTTCATACACATGCTGCGCCCTGGGATTAAAATCATACACTTCCAGATCGATGCGGTGCAGGTTGAGCGTGCGGAAGCCAAAATCAAGGATGAGCCGGGTGGCTTCGGTGCCGTACCCTTGGCCAAACGATTTTTCGCTGGCCAAGGCAATGCGAAAACCGGCCGAGCGGTTAAGTGAGTCAATGCCATTGAGAACCACTTCACCAACGTAAGCGCCATCCTCCTTGCGGGTAATGGCGTAATCCGCACGATCGTCTGCCTGGCTTATGCGCTGGCAATGCTGCTGCACCTGCTCAAAGGTGAAGGTTTGCTGCGTGCCCGTCAGCCGCATGCTTTCGGCATCAGACAGGCTGGCAAACATCGCCTCCGCATCGTCAACGGTAATGGGGCGCAAAATAACACGTTCGCCAGTGAGGATTGGTTTGTCCAGCATCTTTTTCTCCTGAACGGTACGTTGAAGAATCGCCTGTTGGTGGTAACAGGTTGGGAATTATAGCGGTAAGTTGAAGCCAGGGTAGATAATTTCCACATCAGGGCAAATGCGCTGGCGGGCACAGTGTTGGAAGTTTAGATGAAGCACCCGATTTCCGGCGCGGTTTAACGATGGAACGATGGCTTAAAACCAGGTGAGTGTAGTCAGGTTTCCAGCGGGTGCTGGGGCGGAACGGCCGAAATCGGTGGCGCAATCGTGGGTAGTTCCCCGACTGCTTGCAGAATGTACTTGGTGGTGGTGGAGATGGGGCGGCCGTCTTGAGTTATCAGGTTATTGATTTCATTTGCCGAGACAAAAACGTTCTCGTAGCCTGTAGACAGCCAGCGAATCGCCGAGTTTTTGCGGAAGGTGATGGGGAAAGTGGGGAAGATGCGTACGTCAAAAATGGCGAAGGTGTATTCTTTTACCCGCTGATCGCGCCGCGAGTATTGAGTCATTGTGACGATCCCCAGCTGCTGCATGATTTGAAAATCGGTTGAGGCACACAGCCCCATTTCTTCTTCCAATTCACGTTGGATGGTGCGCGACAAGGCGTTGGTATCGGTTTCGCAATTGGGGTCTGGTTTACCGCCAATAAGATTAAAAGCGGCCCAACGCTGGTTCCATTGCAACAAGTACTGACGCAAGGGGTCCTGGCCAATGGCAATCAAGGCAAACGCTGCATGTTGCTTGGGAACTTCTCTATTCACAATACCTACTCTTGACTAAGTGACTCACTTTACAAAAAAGCTCCCCGTATTTTGGGCGATCGTGCAAAAATTAACAAGGTTACTTTATGGGGAGATTCCCATCACTATGTATTGGGGTTCGGAGTTGGCGTGAAGGTTGGTAACGGTGTGACCGTGAAAGGCGGTAATGTATTGGTGGGGAGTGGGGTGTAGGTGGCCGTTGGGGGGCGAGATGTGGCCGTAGGCGGCAGAGGTGTGGCGGTTTTGATGGGCGTGGCTGTGGGAACGGCCGTTGGCGGTACCGGCGTGTTGCTTGGTCTGGCGGTTGCTGTCGCCGTGGCATTAGGCTGCGGGGTGATGGTGGGCAGAGGCGTCACCGATGGCGACGGTGAGGGGAAAGGTGTGTTGGATGGCGTCAGGCTGGGTACCGATGTAGCGGTTTGGGCCACGGTGGTGGCCGTGGCCGCAAAGACCGTCTCTACCAGCGGAGAGAGCGTTTGGATGGGTTCTGGCGTAGGCGTGGGGCAGATGACCAACGTGGGGGCCAGGTCGCAGTAAAGTGTGGGGCGCACGACGCTGCTGGTGGCGATGCTGCTCCCCGTAACCGACCCGTATTGATCGGCTTCCAATCGCAATTGCCGGTTCAGGTCATTCCGCAGGCGACACGTGCCTACAAAACAGTCCATCTCTAAAACGGCCGTTTCTGGTTCGTAAATCACCCCCACCACATTGGTATCGGTCGTTAGCAGCACTTTGGCCTGCGTGGGAGCTGTCAGCTCAAATTCGTGCATATCGGCATTGTTGTAATGGACGAGCAAACGGCCGTTAACCAGTTCGACCTGCGTCAATTCATCGTCTTGGCCAAGTTGATTGACGCTGCTAAGCCGCAGCTCCACGTTGGCCGCCAGGTACAGCTCGGCCCCGTCGGACAGCACCACACCCATGCGGTCGCTGCCAGATTGGATGGCGGCGTTGGCACCAATCTCTACCAGATCACCGGCGCGGGCCATTTGCCAATCTGTCTGCCCGCTGGAGCGAAACAGTGCACCCTCACCAGCGGCAAAAATGACGGCAAAACCAGGCTGCGGGACTTCATCTGGAGCAATGAGCGGCGGTACGGCCGTCGGTAGACCCAACTCTGGATTATTGGCCACAAAAACGGCCGTTGCTGTAAGGCCATCAATAATTTGGGCAATCTCGGTAGCCATGCCGGGCTCAACCAGCACGCCTTGCGGTCTTGGGCGACTGCCAATCATAAGCAGCACAAAAACGATAAAGACGGCAAAAAAGGAGCCGGTAACCACTCGGAACGGCCGTGTTTTATGCAGCGGTACGTGGGGAACGGTGCCGGGCGCTTGCAGCACAACGGCCGTTACGTTGTCTGGCACGCTGCGGTTCAGTGCATCTTGCACCAAAATTTTGGCCGCCTCACCCGGTGGATTTTCCGACAAGACACGGCGCAGGCGGCGCTGCTGCCAGCCACCGGCATTGGGGGCCAGCAAGCCATCGGTGCACAGCAGTAGCCGGTCATTTGTTTGCAGCAGCAGCCCCTGATTTTGGCGAGCGGCCGTTTCTTCTTCACGGCCGCTGAGATGCAAGCCCAGGTCCACATGCAGCTCCGGCTGCAAGCCAACGGCGCTGCTGGGGGTACCGGATTGGCTGGGGCCGTTTGGCGTGGCATATTCTGCGGGGGTCGCGGGGAGCGGGGTGCTGCGCGTCAGCTGATGCAGCCGATTATGCCGCAGCAGGTAGATACGGCCGTTGCCCACCTGAGCCACATACAAGCGATTTTCATGAATGGCTACGACGGCCACCATTGACTGCATTACCAGCGGCGTGCGCTGCTGCCGCGACACGGCAAAAAGCGTGCGATTGGTTTGTTGCAGTACCTTTTGCAGCATCGCCGGAATCTCGTCAGGAACGGCCGTTGGGGCGAGCTCAATGCGGTTGAACAGCTCGTTGATGGTCATTTCGGCGGCGAGATGGCCGTGTTGTTCGCTGCTACCACCATCGGAGACGATTGCCAGCAGCAGCGGTAATCCGCCGCCGGTCCGTACATAGCCTACGCGCAGGCGATCTTCCAGCGTGCCTCGCAGGCGCGACCGGCCAATGTCTTGTTTGGTGCCGCAGCCAGACAGCCAGGCGCGCAGCCAGTCGGGCAAAGCGTCGGCATCTGGCTCATCTGTTTCGGTGCCGATGCTGCTCACGACACCGCTGCCGCTGTCTGAATCCGGTTCCAGAATGATTGGCGGCGCGTTGGTAAATTCCGGCGGGGGCAAGGAGTCAATTTGCGCCGCTTGGATGAACGGTTCGGTGAGTGCGGTGGCCGTGGCATAACGATCTTCGCGGCTTTTGGCCAGCGCCTTAATCACAATTTGGGTAATTGTTTTGGGCAGGCTGGGGTTGTAGAGGTAGAGCTCGGGCACCGGATCAGACAGGTGCATGAGGGCGATAGGCAAACGGCCGTCTGCGGCGAATGGCAGCCGCCCGGCCAGCATTTCAAAGAGGATGACTCCCAGCGCGTAAATGTCGGTACGGCCGTCTAAATGTTCCTGTCCCCGAATTTGCTCCGGGCTCATGTAGGCAGGCGTTCCCACCATGCCCTCGTTGCGGGTCAGGGTAGTGTAAGTGCCCTCGGCAAACTTGGCCAGGCCAAAATCAGCCAGATACGCCTTGCCCGTATCGTCGAACAAAATATTGGATGGCTTGAGATCGCGGTGAATAATGTTGTGGGCGTGGGTGGTATCCAGCGCCGGTGCAATCCGGTTGAGGATGGTGGCTACTTCGGTCAGGCTCAGCGGAGCGTGGCGCAGCCGTTCGCGCAGCGAGCCACCTTCCATGTAACGCATCACCAGGTACGGCTGCTCGTCCTCTTCGCCAAAGTCATAAACCGGCACAATGGCCGGGTGGTTCAGCGAAGCGACCATGCGGCTCTCGCGCTTAAAGCGGGAGCGCAACCCTTCGTCGTACTGGCGATCTTTTAGCAGCGCTTTTACCGCCACGCGACGATCCATGTATGGATCGAAGGCAAGGTAAACAACCGCCATGCCGCCACGGCCTAACAAGGCTTTGATCTGATAACGACCAATCTGCGCGGGTAAAAGGTCTGGTGAGGAATCAATCATGCAAGCGACAAAACTGTTTTAGAGTACAAGCATACGTTACAATAACGGCTCGCGTTTGCTTCGCCTGAAAAACGGCCGAATCATCTCTTAACTTTAGCCGTTTTGTTTAGGGCTCCGGGCACACGAAAAAAAGCGTAAAAATTGCCACAACGTTCCTAATTGTAACAAAGAAAAAAAGGCCGTGCGCTTAGCTTATTGTACTATGCAACAGAAAGATTGTCGTTGAACTGTTGTGAAACCCTAATTTGTGCCCTTGGGCTTGCGCGGTATGGTAGGATATATCTGGTTGTGGACAACATCGTTTGACAGGCAAAATAACTCGCTCGTACAACTTGCATCATAGAGAACGGATCGCTCTTACCAGCCAAAGCGTAGCAAATTCACTGCCAGTTCACGGGCATATGCCCTGGCGCGGAAATATATCCTATACCACTGCCCGCGCCGGATTTGATAGGATGCAATTGTTGGTTCGGTTAGAAGGACAAGAATGGCAAAAATAGGCCGGTATGAAATTCTTGAGGAGTTAGGCAATGGCGAAATGGCATCCGTCTATTTAGCGCGTGATCCGTTTATCAAGCGGGAAGTTGCCATTAAAGTGCTGGCCTACGAGCTGACGCAAGATTCCCTTTTCCTCAACTTTTTCTACCAGGAAGCCGAAGCAATTGCCTCTCTAGAACATCCCACCATCGTGCCCATTTACGATTTTGGCCTGCACGGCATTCAGCCGTACATTGTTATGCGCTACATGCCCAATGGCTCACTAGAACACCGCCTGAAGCGGCGCGGCCTCAACCGCCAGGAGCTGTGTGATCTGATGGGCCGTGTGGCGGAAGGGTTGGACGAAGCGCATTCTCTGGGGATTGTGCATCGGGATGTCAAGCCGTCGAACATCATGTTTAACCAGTCGTACGATGCCTTCCTGACGGATTTTGGGCTGGCCAAGTTTACCAGCCGCAAGACGGGCATGACCGGGACGCTGCTTGTTGGAACCCCAGAGTACATGAGCCCGGAGCAGGCCCAACGTTTGCAGGTAGACGGCCGTTCCGATGTCTATTCGCTCGGGGTGATTTTGTATCTTATTCTCACCGGACGGCACCCCTTCCGCCAGGCCACAGCGTCGCGCACGGCGTCGGCGCACGTACATGCGCCCATCCCCAGCGTGCGCAGCGTCATCCCCGAATTGCCCGCCATGTGGGATGAGATCATTGGTCGGGCTATGGCCAAAGACCCCCACAATCGGTACGATACGGTACTCTCCTTTGCGCGGGATGTTGCTTTGGCCACGCGTGGCCAGTGGCACCTGCGCACCGTCCCTTAGCCAGAGATCATCTGGTGACGAAGGGTAGAAAGATTGTAAAGTTAGCCACGTCGTCATCTTGAATGGTGAAGACGGCCGTACTCTCGCCCAAAAGCCCATTTTCCACATTAGCTAACTGCAAACTAAACGTTTCATCTGGCTCTGGCAGAACATCGGGCAGCAGTGTCAGGTTGATTGTCTGGCTCAGGCTACCGGGCGTAAACGTGAGTGTGCCGCTGCTGGCAATAAAATCTTCTCCGGCAACGGCCGTTCCATTGCTGAGGTTGTACTGCACGGTTGTGGTGAGTGGGGAGGTCATGTTGAGATTGACGGTAAAGGTGGTTTGTGTAACGGTTTCAGGAAGAGTAACGGCCGTTTCGGCTACGCTCACCGTCGGGGCAATATCTGTGGTAATGCTCACATCTCCCACCCACACTTCCGCCCCTGCTTGTGAGGTGTTATCGCCCAAAAAGAGCTGGCTGGGCACTTCATAGGGATCAACTGGAAGGGTCGGAATCCAATCGGTGTACTGGCGTAGTGGCCCGGTTAGCAGCGGCATGCCGTCGGCGGTTAGCAGGTAGGTATCGCCAATCATAATAAGTTCGTAGCGAGTCATAGCTGCGGTTGTGTCGTAAGCCGCGCCTTCCGCATGGGTAAACAGCTGCGCGCCGTTGCCTTCTTGTACCCAAATTTCATCAGCCCAAAAGGCCAACTCCACACCGTACAAATCCTCGGTGAGCAAAAGCACGTTAAACCCGGCCCGGTCATTGTTGTTGTGCGTCTCCGTCACCAACCGCAAATCCAGGCTGAGCTGGAATCCAGCCGTGCGGGTCAGCGTAGGCATTGCCGATGAGGTCACGGTGTTGCCTGCATAATCTGCCAGTTGGTTGTGGGTGTTTAGCACGGTCACCGGGGCGCTGTAGGTCTGGCTGGCCAGCACGGTGAAAGGCGGCTGTGGATTTAAAGCCACATAGCTGAAGTTTTGTTGGTCGGGCGTGGTGCCCAGGCTGCTGTCGTAGAGTAGGGTGGTGTTGGCCTGTGCCGCTGAGTAAACGGTTCGCAGGGGATTGAGCAAGTTAATGAGGCTGAACAGGGTGGCGGTTAAAACGGCCGTTACTATCCAAACACGTTTGATCGGCATGGGCTTTTCCTTTACGTGAATTGAGTTGTTTTGCTTTATGCGTTGAGCTGCTGGAGGGCGGTGGCCATTACGGCCGTATCGGGCTGCTGGCCGGTCCACAGAGCAAACGCCTGGGCACCTTGCTGCACCAGCATCCCCAGGCCGTTGTAAGCACGGCAGCCCGCCGCCTCTGCCTGCTGCATCAATCTGGTATGGCCCGGATTGTACACCAGGTCGTACACGGTGGCGTCTACGGGGATGGGCAGATTGTTGGGCCAGGGAGAACTCTCTTCGTTGGGCGTCATGCCCAGTGGCGTACTGTTGATGATAAGCGGCGCGTGGCGTTGGCCTGCCACCTGGCGCAGTTCAGCGAGGGGATGGCTGGTCAGTTGCGCGGCAGGCAGCTGCGCCCGCAAATCAGCCAGCAGTGCCTCGGCCTGGGCGATGCGCCGGGCCAGCACATGCACCCGCGCCCCCGATTTGGCCAGGCCATAGGCCACGGCCCGGGCCGATCCACCCGCGCCTAGCAGCAGGCAGTCCCGATTGGCGATGGCAATGTCGTGCGCTTCCAAGTCGGCCAAAAAGCCGGACCAGTCGGTGTTGTGCCCAGAGAGACGGCCGTTTTCCCCCACCACAATCGTATTGACTGCGCCAATGACCTGTGCCCCCGGCTCGATTTCGTCCAGCAGGGGCATGACGGCTTGCTTGTGCGGCACGGTCACGTTCACCCCCCGAATTCCCAGAGCAGAGAGAGCAGAAACGGCCGTTGCCACATTCTCCGGCTTCACGGGCAGGGGCACGTAGGCCCAGTTCAGCCCCAGCGCCTGCGCGGCCGCATTGTGCATCGCCGGGCTAAAGCTGTGCGCTACAGGCCAGCCGATGAGACCAATCAGTTGTGTTTTGCCGTTGATAGGGTTCATGATTCATAGCCTGGGGCTTAAGCCCCAGGTTAATGGAGCCATTCCATATTTGCGCCAAGCGCCTGCATCATTTCCACAAAACCAGGGAAACTGTCGGCAATGCAGCCTGCATCGTGTACCAGCGTATTCCCGTGTGTCACCAGCCCGGCCACCGCCAGCGACATGCCCAGTCGGTGGTCATCGTGGCTGTCCACTTCGCCGCCGTACAGCCGCAGCGGGCCGCCCACCGCGAAGCCATCAGCGCTTTCCATCATCTCCACGCCCAGCTTGCGCAGCTCGCCAGCCAGCACAGAAATACGATCCACTTCCTTCACGCGCAGCTCAGCGGCATCGCTGACCTGGCTGACGCCCGCCGCCTGGGTGGTAGCTACAGCCCAAATGGGCAGCTCGTCAATGCCGCGCACCACGGTATCGCCGCTCACCTTGGTGCTGTGCAGTTCGCTAAACGAGACGGTGAGGTCGCCCAGCCGCTCGCCGCCGCTGAGGTGGTCGTTGTGTATTTTCAATTCAGCACCCATCGCTTGCAGCATGTCCAAGATGCCCGTGCGGGTTTCGTTGAGACCCACCCCGGCAATGGTAATTTGTGAGTGTGGCACGATGGCGGCGGCCACCAGCGGAAAAGCAGCAGAAGATGGATCGGCAGGAACAGTGAGGTCTAACGGCCGTAAAACCCACCCGCCATCCGGCGCTTCTGGCAAAATAACCCAATCCCCTTCCACGCGAATCGGCACGCCCATGGCTTGCAGCATCCGCTCGGTGTGGTCGCGGGCCGGACCCGGCTGGTAGACACGTGTTTCGCCAGAAGCATAGAGCCCGGCCAGTAAAATGGCGCTCTTCACCTGAGCGCTGGCCACGTTCATGCGGTATTCAAGGCCATGCAGGGGGCTGGGGGAGATGGTGAGGGGCGCACGGCCGTTTTCCGCCATAATAGTGGCCCCCATCTCACCCAACGGCTCGGTGATGCGGCGCATCGGCCGTTTGCGCAGCTGGTCGCTGCCATCCAGCACGCTGGGAAAACGTTGCCCAGCCAAGAGCCCGGCCAGCAGGCGCATCCCTGTGCCCGCGTTGCGGCAGTCCAGCGGCTGCGTCGGAGCCTGCCAGCCGTGCAGGCCAACGCCTTCAATCGTTAAATCCCAGGCCGTGTCTGATCGTTTGTCAATGTCAATGTGGACGCCCAAACTTTGCACGATGGCCAGCGTGGCCATCGTATCCCCGGCGGGCAGCCAGCGCCGCACGTGGCTGGTGCCCTCGGCCAGCGAAGCCAACATCACCGCCCGGTGGCTGATAGACTTGTCGCCAGGGACGGAAACGACGCCTTGCAGCGGCGTCTTTTGGGGGCGAACCAGCAGCTGCCTACTCATCGTTTAAAGCGGGCCATGCCGCGGGCTATTTTTTGCGTTTTGGTGTCAGGTCGATTGGGGTCCATGCGGACAACCGGTGGCCGACCCTGGTTTTTGGCTTCTAGCAGCGCATGGTGCACCAGCAAATGGCTGTGCTTGCGCATAAACTGCACGTGGCTGGCGTCGGGATGTTCGGCCAGGTACGCTTCTTTGGCGGCTTCAATTTTGGCCTTCACGTCGGTGATTTCATCGGCGGGTAGGTAGGCGGCGGTGGTGCTGAGTTCGGTATGGTCAAACACGGGCACCAGCCGGGTGATGATGAGTTCGCCCAGCTCTACGTTGCCGCGCCCGCCAGCTTCAAACACCTCAAAATCTTCACCAGTGAAGTAGTCGCGCAGCTGCAATGTTTGGCCTTCGTAAGCGGTCAGTTCGTACAGGCTGACCGCGCCAACCCCGGTCCAATCGGACGCAAGTTTCTGCTGCTGAGCCGATAAATTGTCCATATTTTCCTCGGCGTACAGCTCGATGAGGCGCTTGCCGCTGGGCAGTTCATGGTCAAAGGTAAACCAGTCGAAGAAGCGCAGGGCTTCGGGCTGGCTCATCTGCTCGGCGTTGGAATGATCGTAGTAACCGTCCCAGTATAGGGGCAGGGTTTTGGCAAATTCTTCGGCAAAACGCTCGTCGCGGGCGAACTTGAGCAGGTCGCGCCGGATGAAATTGCCTGCGCGATCCATGAGGCTGCGTTCTTTTTCCTGCTCCTGATCTGCCTGCATGTGGCATTTTTTGTATTTGAGGCCGCTGCCGCAGTAGCAGAGGTCGTTGCGTCCTGGTTTGCTCATGATTCACCTTCTAACTGTGCCAGAATGGGCAGCAGTTCCTCTAATTTGGAGATTGTAAAATGGGGTTCGACCCCGTTGAGATCACGGTTGAGATGGGGCGGGGAAATCAGCACGCTGGTCAGGCCAGCCTGGTTCGCCCCGGCAATATCATTTTCTGGCCGATCGCCCACAAAAACGGCCGCTTCCGCTGCCACATCCAGCAGTTCCAATGCCCGTTGGTAGATGACGGGATGGGGCTTCATGTAGCCGACATCGCCAGATGTTAGTCGGGCATCCAGGTAGTCCAGAATGCCAAAGGCGCTTAGCTCAATTTCGCGCATCCAGATGGGCTGCATGGAGTTGGTGATGAGGCCTGTTTTGTAGCCTTCATTTTTAAGCTGGGCCAAAACGGTGAGCGTGTCCTCGAAGGGGGCGACACCGGGGATCACGCCCCAATCATAAGCGCACAGCACAGCTTCCATGTCGATTTGGGCCACATCCAGGCCGCAGTTGGCAAACAAAGTTTGCAGCAGCCCGGCAAAGGAGACGCCGCTCCAATCTTTCTTGGCTTCGGTCCAGACGGCAATCATGGTGGCCCGGAACTGCTCAAAAAAATCCTGGAAAGGCGGCAGCTTGTGGTTTTGCCTGGTGAGGTGGTCGTAGACGTTTTTCAGATGGCGGATTTCAATGGTGGTGACATCACCTTGCGCACCCGACCAATCGATCAGGGTGTCATCCATATCAAACAGAACCGCACGAATCCGAGCCATTTTTCCCTTCAGTTAGAATGCTAGACAGTGGGGCCGACGTTTTCTGCTTTCTTTTCGCGCCGCGCTTTGAAATATTCCACAAACATGGGCACCACCGAAATCAGAATGATGGCGATGATGACAAACTCGAAGTTGGCTTTGACGAAGGGAATGTTGCCAAAGAAGTTGCCCATAAACAGGAAAAGGGTGACCCACAAAAAACCACCGACGACGTTGTAAGAAATGAAACGGCCGTATTCCATCGTCCCCACACCGGCTACAAACGGGGCAAAGGTGCGCACGATGGGCACAAAGCGGGCCAGCACAATCGTTTTGCCGCCGTGCTTGGCATAAAACGCTTCCGTTTTTTCCAGATACTCTTTCTTCAAAACCTTTTTTAACAAACGGTTTTGCGTGTCGAAAATAGCCAGCCCCAGCTTGTGACCAATCCAGTAATTGGCGGTATCGCCTAAAATAGCCGCTACGACCAGTAAGCCCCACAGTAAATAAATGTTTAACGAGCCCAGCGCGGCAAATGTACCAGCGGCAAACAAAAGCGAATCACCCGGTAAAAATGGCGTGACCACCAGCCCGGTCTCAATAAAAATCACCACAAAGAGCAGGGCATAGGTCCAGATGCCATAGTTTTGAATGGCGACGCTCAAATATTCATCAAGATGAAGAAATAAATCAACAGCACTTTTTAGAAAATCCATAACTTTTATTACTGCGTGGCCGCCAGATTAATCGGTTGTTTCCAGGTTTGCGGCCACACGCTCCAGAAGAAGAATAGCACCAATGCCAGCCAGCATCAAAACGGCCGCAATGCCAAACTGCACAAGGGCTTCACTGCTGCTTAAATCTGGTAAGACGTTGGCCTGCTTGATGGCTAATCGCTGGCCTTCGCTGTCCAGCACAAACTGGCCTGCGGCATCCCGCAGCCACTCCAGGTCTAGCTTCCACGGCCAGATTTTGCGCAGGCTGCCTACCATCAGCCCAATGAGCAGCGAGACGGTAAGATCGTGGTGCTGCTTGAACAGCCAGCCCAGAATTTGGGCAAAGGTCACCAGGCCGATCACGGCCCCAATTGCCACCAGAATGAGCGGAACGGCCGCACTCAAATCGCCTATCTTTATACCCGCCCGCAAATCATTCACCGAACCCAACACATACTGGTATTTGCCCAGCAAAACCAGCAAAAATGCGCCGGAGATGCCGGGCAAGATGAGTGCGCAGCTGGCCACCGCGCCGCTGATGATGAGGAACCACCAGTCGTTGGGCGTTTGCACGGGCACCAAGCCTACCATCAAATAAGCGCCCACTGCGCCAATCAGCAGAACGATGACCAATGACGGTGACCAGCGCTTGACGCGCTTGCTCACCACCAGCACCGAGGCCAGCACCAGGCCAAAGAAAAAGCTCCACAGGTAGACGGGATGGTCGATCAGCAGGGTTTCCAAAGCATGAGATAGGGTAACGACGGCAATAAAAATGCCGGTTAGAACGGCCAGCAAAAATTCCCAGTTCAGAATTTTGAAGATCTCTTTGATGCGAAATTTGAAAATGGCTTCCAGAAAGTGGGGGCGGCCCAGGGTGCGAATGGAGTCAATCAACTCTTCGTAGATGCCCAGGATGAAGGCCATGGTGCCGCCGGAAACGCCGGGCACAATGTCGGAAGCGCCCATGCAGACGCCGCGGGCGACAATGCCCAAATATTCGGGAACGGTGCGTTGTTTTTTAGCGGAAACGGCCGTTTCCTCAATTGTCGTTTTCTGCATATCTTTCTCTCTGAGTGTAGTTTTTGAGTTAAGCAAACGCGGAATTATACGAGAGCCCCCCTAACTGAACCAGTTCTGGCTTACCAACTGGGTTTCGCTGACGAGTAAATTAGCCAAAAAGGGCTTAAAAAGAGGAGAGCTCCGGGGGAGGGGGTCCCGGAGCTCTTGATAAAAGGAGAAAAAGTTGTGTGTCCTTGCGTGCTTTGTATTATACGGATCGCCACTACCCGGTAAATGGGACAATGGGTCTAGGAAAACGGTAAGCGGTTATTCGGTAATCGGTAGCGCTTGCCGATTACCGTTCACTGATTACCGACCACCGGTTACTTTCGGAAAAGCTCGCGGACGATGATTTCCCGTTGAATCTGGCTGGTGCCTTCGTAAATCTGGTAAATCTTGGCATCGCGCATCAGCTTTTCGACGGGGTATTCAGACATGTAGCCATAGCCACCAAAGACCTGCACCGCGTCGGTGGCAATCTTCATCGCCTTGTCGGCGGCGTACGCCTTGCCAAAGGCGGAGTAGAGCGTGTTGCTTAGACCGTTGTCCACAGCCCAGGCCGATTTCCAGACGAGCAGGCGGGCGGCTTCCACCTCCATCGCCATGTCGGCGATCATGTGGCCGATGACCTGGTGTTTCCAGATCGGCTGGCCTTTCACCACACGCTCTTTGGCATAGCGGATGGCTTCATCCAGGGCTCTTTGGGCCACACCTACAGCCCCGGCCGAGGTGGGCGGGCGGCTGCGGTCGAACACCTTCATGGCGATGAGGAACCCTTTGCCTTCTTCGCCCAGCAGGTGGGTGGCGGGCACTTTGACGTTATCAAAGATAAGTTCGGCCGTATCGGAGGCGTGTTGGCCCATTTTGTTGAACGGCTGACCCACGCTGACGCCTTCCCAGTCGCGCTCCACAACAAAACAGCTCATGCCGTTGTAGCGCTGCGCGATGTCGGTGTAGGCAAAGACGGTAAAAAAGTTAGAGACAGTCGCGCCGGTGATGAATGTTTTGGAGCCGTTCAGGATGTAGTGATCGCCTTCTTTGCGGGCGGTGGTTTTGATCCCGGCCACGTCGGAACCGGCTTCCGGCTCGGTGAGGCCGTAGCTGGCCATCTGCCCATCGACCAAACGGCCGCAATACTCTTTCTTCTGCTCCTCGTTCCCGCCAATCAGGATAGGCAGGATGGCCAGGCCGTTAACACCCATCGCCGTGCTCATGCCGGAGCAACCCCAGGCCAATTCCTCAGAAACCATGCATTCTTCCAACAGGCTGAGGCCGAGTCCGCCATATTCCTCAGGGATGTTGAGGGTGGTGAAGCCAAGTTCCTGGGCTTTTTTGATGACGGGCCAGGGGTATTCATGGGATTGGTCGTAATGTTCGGCAACGGGGGCCATTTCGTTGCGGGCGAAATCGCGGGCCAGCTGCTGAATCATTTTTTGTTCGTCGTTGAGGGCAAAGTTGACTGTGCTGCTCATGGTTTAGCTCCTTTTTGATTTTTATCCACAGATACGCAAATTGCGTGACGCAGATTGCGCAGATTTTATATTTCTTAGGCTGCTTCTTCCTCGTCTGTGACGAGGGGCACGGTTTCGGTGGGTTCTGGTTCGGTGGTCGGTTGGGGCGGTACGGCCGTTTCTTCTGGCAGTGCAGCAATGGGTGGTTCGCTGGGGGCCTCCTGCACGGCGTCGGGATTTTCGGCGCGGGTGAGGTCGATCGTCATCACGCCATCTTCGTCGCCGGTGTCGATGACGGCCGTTCGCGGAATGGTGCCGTTTTTCTCGATGGGGCCTTCAACATAAACGCGGGAGAGGGCAAAGCCGGTGATATTGCCCTGTTCGCCCAGGATGATATCGCCGATGGTGGCGACTTTAGTGCCGCCGGGGGTGTCCACTTCGCGTTTGCTGAGCTTGCTCAGGCGCACCCAGGCGACCGATTCGGGCAGATTGTTCTCTTCGGCGATGACCTCGCTGGTGCGCACCAAAATGGCGTCAATGCCAAACACCACCACATCGGAGCGGGTGATGAGAAAATGTTTCCGCTTGATAAGCCCTTCGGAGCCGAGGTAGATGCCGGTGATGGTGGTGAGGTCGCTGCTGATGTAAATATCTTTGGCATTGCCGAGGGAACGGCCGTCTGTGACGCTAATGATCTGTTTGCCGACTAAATCTTTGCCTAAGCGCATGTGGTTGCCCCTTTTTGGATGAGTTTGCGGGTGAGCGAGTGAAAAGTAAAAAGTTAAAAGTGATAAGTGAAAAGTGGTTTGCTTTTCACTTTTTGCTCTATCACTTATTACCGATCACTGGCTTTTATGACGCATTGCGTCTTTAGGAGATTATAGTGCGAGAGTGGGTTGGGGTAAAGTGGGGATTTTTATGAGGGAAACGGCCGTTTTGAAGATGCAGCTTTTTGTTTTACCATACGTGCGAAAATGGCTGTCAGCGCCAAAGGATTTGCCATAACATGAGCGACCCCAACAAAATTTCTGACCATGATTTAGCGGTGCGCACGTTTGTTTACCAGCAATTTGTGCAGACTGCCCGCCCGCCGACCGTGGCGGAAACGGCCGTTCACTTCAACTTACTCCCTAACGAGATCAAAAGCAGCTACCAGCGCCTGCACGACAACCACTTTTTCTTTCTGGAACCGGGCACGCTGGACATTCGCATGGCCAATCCATTTTCGGCGCTGCCGACAAAATTCAGGGTGCAGGTGGGGCACGTCGCTTACTGGGCCAACTGTGCCTGGGACATGTTGGGCATCCCCGCCGCGCTGCACCAGGATGCGGTGATTGAGGCAGAGTATGAAGATGGGGGCGGAACGGCCGTACTCACCATTACCAACGGCCAGCTACAGCACAGCGGCGGCGTGATTCACTTTCCCCTGCCCGTGTGTCAGTGGTACGACGATTTGATTTTAACCTGAGCCACCATGCTCCTCTTCCGGTCGGAAGAGAACATTGAAGCGTGGTGCCAGCAGCAGCAAATGCCGCTGGGCCAAATTCTCTCGCTTGAGCAAGTTTGGCAACTTTCCCAGCAATGGTATCCTGACCGCCTTTCACCCGATTTTGCCGGGAGATCACAAAAACAGGTAGAGGTTATCTTCCAAAAAGCTGGACTTTTCAGTTCATTTTGGGATTTATCGCCTGCAGTCGGCAGTAATTCATGAAATGATATGTTGGACTGTTTAAGTATTGCGCCGAAGTAACTAACCTTACGCGAACCTCTGTGGCGTAGTAGTAGGTATCAAAATGAACGTGCCTTTTCGATTAGCCGTTGAAGACATTGAACCGGGCCATTGGGTTGGCTATGTGCTTGACCTGCCCGGCTGCTTTAGTTCCGGTGCAAGTTTAGAAAATGTCTTTTCTCGAGCGCCGCAAGCTATTAAGCGTCATTTTGGCTGGCTGGCGACGCATGAGGTTGGGCTAGAAATAGATTTGCTGTCTGTTGAAACGTCCGTTGCTGAGCAGTTTGCTTCTTACACCCATCCAGACGAAGACGATCCTGATTACATCATCAACGCCTTTTTTGAAGATGATCGCCGCCCACTTGGCGTTTGGGATGTGGAAAATGCGCTGCGCTTAATGACCTGGACGCGTAACGATTTGCTAGCTCTTCAGTCTGATGTCCAGCGCGCTGCCCCTCTTGGGAAAGATACGATTGCTGCCGCATCAGACATTTTACGGCATATCGCGAATGCTGAAAATTGGTATTTGAGCCGATTAGACGTTGGCTTAGATCAGGAGCAATTACCCGACGATCCCTGGGAATTGTTAGCAACCGTGCGGTCCAATGCTCAAGCACAATTGGTTCAGCTAATTGCCGATAATCGCATCCTCGAAAAAAGCGGTGAAACTTGGTCGGCACGAAAAATAGTGCGCCGTTTGCTCTGGCATGAGCAAGATCACACCAGTCAATTACTGCAAATTTTGGAGCAATCAACATGAGTTTATTGGCTAACTCCTCACTCCTTCCCTTTTTTGAGCCGCAGGGCATTGTTTTGGTTGGTGCGTCGCGGAACCCGATGAAGCTGGGCTTTGGCCTGGCGCGCAATTTGGTGCAGAGCGGTTACACGGGGGCCATCCATTTTGTGAATCCGGGTGGGGGGATGCTGCTGGAACGGCCGTTACACCCCCACATCGCCCACGTCCCCAACCCCGTAGACCTGGCCGTCCTCCTGGTGCCCGCCCCCGCCATGCCCCAGGCCATCGCCGAGTGCGGCGAGCGCGGCATTCGTGCTGCCATCCTGGCAGCTGGGGGCTTCCGTGAAACCGGCGCGGCGGGCGCGGCGCTAGAGCAGGAATGTTTGCGCGTGGCGCAGCAGTTTGGCATCCGTCTCATCGGGCCAAACTGCATTGGCCTGCTGGACACCCACCTGCCGCTGGACACCACTTTTTTGCCACCGCCTGGCCCTACGCCCGGAGCTGTCGCCTTCATCTCCCACTCCGGCGCGATTTGTGCGGCCGTCATTGATTGGGCACGGGGGCAGGGCTTTGGCCTGTCGCGGCTGGTCAGCCTGGGCAACCAGCTGGACGTGACCGAGACGGATGTGTTAACGGCCGTTGCCGCCGATCCCTAACACGCGTTGTCACCTTATATTTGGAAGGGTGTCAGACGGCCGTCGCTTTGTGCAGGTGGCCGAGCAGGTGTCGCGCCAAAAGCCGGTGCTGGCGCTGAAGGTGGGCCGATTTGCCAGCGGGCAGCGGGCCGTCGCCTCGCACACCGGGGCGTTGGCGGGGCAGGAGTCGGCCTTCGATGCGGCGTTTGCCCGCGCGGGCGTGATGCGCGCCGACACCAGCGAGGAGTTGTTCGACTGGGCGCGGGCGCTGGCCTGGTGCCCGCTGCCGCAGGGTCGGCGGGTGGCGGTGCTGACCAACGCGGGCGGTCCCGGCGTCACCGCCGCCGACGCGCTGGAGGCCAACAATTTGCAGTTGGCCACCCTGTCCGCCGAAACCGAAGCGGCGCTGCGCCAAATTTTGCCGGAGGCGGCCAGTCTGCACAATCCGGTGGACATGCTGGCCGGGGCGTCGCCGGAGCAGTACGCCGTCTGCCTGCGCATTTTGCTGGAGGATGCGGGCGTGGACAGCGTGATGGTCATCCTGCCGCCGCCGCCGATGCACTCCGCCGGGGGCGTGGCCAAGGCGATGCTGCCCATCATTTACGCCACGGGCAAGCCGGTGGTGGTGGCCCTGATGGGCGAAAAGATGATTCAGGAAGCGGTGGAGCATTTTCGCGCGGCCAAGGTGCCGGAATATCGCTTCCCCGAACGGGCGGCCGCGGCGTTGGCGATTTTGTCCCGTCGTGCCGAATTTTTGCAAACGGCTCGATTGGAACCGGAACGGCCGTCTCCCACCGCCACCAGCAAAGCTCAACAAATCCTGGCCGACGATGACACCAAACCGGGCGCGTTTTTGCCAACGGCCGTTTGCCAAAATCTCCTCACCGCGTACGGCATCCCTGTCCCCGGCAGCGGCCTGGCCACGACGGCCGACGAAGCGGTGACGATTGCCCGGCGAGTTGGGCTGCCCGTCGCGCTCAAAATTGCCTCGGCAGACGTGCCGCACAAGTCGGATGTGGGTGGGGTGGTGCTAAATGTGGGGGAGGAAACGGCCGTTGCTGACGCTTTCACCAAAATGATGACGGATGTAAAAACGGCCGTGCCGCAGGCTAAACTCGATGGCGTTCTCATCCAGCCAATGATTCCCGACGGGCAGGAAGTTATTGTGGGCGTGGTGCGCGACCCGCAGTTTGGGCCGGTGCTCATGTTTGGTTCTGGCGGGGTGGAGGTGGAAGGCTTGAAGGATGTCGCTTTTGCCCTGGCCCCGCTGACGCTGGCGGAAGCAAAATCGCTGCTAAACAACACCTGGGCGGGGCGTAAATTGGCGGGTTATCGGAATGTGGTAGCTGGGGATGAAACGGCCGTGTTAAACACCATCCTCCGCCTCGGCCAACTTGCCGCCGACTGCCCCCAACTCGCCGAAATCGAAATCAACCCCCTGCGCGTCCTGCCCACCGCTGCCCTCGCCCTCGACGTCCGGGCACGACTTGTTGAGTGATTTATCCGCAGATTTCGCAGATTAGCACAGATTTTTTGGGAATTTAAGGGACGATTCTGCTTGTAGGGGCGCACCCCCGTGTGCGCCCAACGGGGGCAGACACGGGGGTCTGCCCCTACTGATTGGGATCTGGTTGAAATTTGACGTAGCGGTGGACGGCCATGCCGAAATATTCGGTGGTTTCAGTGAACTGCATCCCCAGCTTTTGCAAAACGCGCTGCGAGGCCAGATTTTCTGGATGGACGATGCCTACGACCTCGGCCAGGTTTAGCTGCGCAAAGCCAAATTTTAAGCTAGCCAACCCCGCTTCGGTGGCAAAACCTTGTCCCCAGTAGCCAGGGTCCAGAATGAAATCAATCTCCACTTCATTGGTTTCGGTGATGCGCTGCAAGCCGCAGCGCCCCAGCAATGCGCCGGTTGTGCGCTGCTCGACAGCCCATAGGCCGTAGCCATGCTCCTGCCAATGTGCCAAAATGCGATTAATCATGCGTTCCACCTGCGCTTCGGTCACCGTTTGCGGGCCGGGGAAATATTTAAGCACGTCCGGGCCGTTGAGGATGTGGTGCATAGAGGCGGTGTCTTCGGGGGTAAACGGCCGTAATCGCAACCGTTCTGTCTCAAGCGTCGGTATCACGTTGTCACCTATTCCAGCAAAATGCCCGCGATGGAGACGAGGGAGTGATCTTCATCGTCGGCGCGGCAATGATCATAGGCCACCTGGACGCCTTCCGTGCCTTGCAGGTAACGCAGCATGAGGTAAATGGAGGAGAAGCCGCACACCTTGTTGCGGTCTTCCACGGCGGCGATTTGGTTGTAAAAGCTGGCGTCGTCGCCGCGAATGATCGCCTGAACCAGGTTGTGATCGGTCTGGCGCAGGGCGGCGCGGCGCGTGTCGTCCATGATGTAGTCGTCGCCAAAGGCAGGACCAACGTGGGCAAAGTCCACCGAGGCGACGATGAGCACTTTTTTGTCGGCGGTGGCGCGTTGCAGGGTGGTAACGGCCGTTCCCAACAAATCATCTTCTGCCGGGTGGTGGCCATTCATGACAAAATGATGGAACGAGCCGCACAAAATCGGCACCATCGGCTTGGGCTCGATGCCTGCTTGCTGGTAAAGGTAATGCAGCCAGACGGCCGAAAGCTCAATCGAATGTTCTTTGCGATGGTGCAACTCCTCGGCAAAGGCGGCCTCTTCGCCGATGGCGGTGGCCAGTTCATCGACCAACTCGGTGTCCGTGGGCAAGACGCCGTAGGGCGTGGCGTACGGCTGGCGGGTGAGGGTAAACGTGCCCAGCCCGCCGTTGTGGTCGGTGCCTAAAATGATAACGAGGTCGGCTTCGAGAACGGCCGTTTTGGCCCGCTGCCACACTTTGGAGTACACCTTACCGCCGCGTGGATAATCAATGTGCGGCGAGATGATGGCCCGACCACGCCACGGCTGCCAGCCGTTCAAATTATCGTCCTTGCCGTAATCATCCAGCATCATGGTGAGCTGGCGCGGATTGCCGGGATAGCTCAGGTTGGCCAGGGCAGGCGGGCGATAGGGTCGGCTGCGGAATTCGCTCTTTTGCTGTTCGAGCGCCTGGCGAGCACGTTCGTTATCGAACAGGCAGGCGGCATCTAGCTGGGCCAACGCCTGCTGGGTGATGGCAAAATCGAGCTGTTGGCCGATGTGATCGCAAAAGTCGGCATGAATTTGTGCCGGGGTGCGGCTGCCGTCGCAAAATAGGAGCAGCTGCGCCAGGTCAGGGGGCATGATGAGCTGGTCGCTGGAAAGTTCTTGCGGGTCGCGCAGGTACCACATTTGTTCGCCCTGGTGATACACTGGTTGAAAATCAAGTAGGCGCAGGCGCGGTTTTTCGTCCAAAAGATTGCTCCTGGTTTTGTGGTTTTGAGCGGCATGTTGCGCTTTCAGAAAACGATCCGATAGTCGTCATTCTGAACGAAGTGAAGAATCCCGCAAGGACCTCATGTCAAGAACCTTACCTACATTAAAGTTTCGCTGGTTATCAAGCGGGCGGGATGCTTCGGAGGACCTCAGCATGACAACTTTATTACCCGAGCTAATTTTTAAGCCACAAGTTAGCCACTGCGAGAAAAGTATGGGGAAATGGCAATGAAAAAGCAAGCGTTCAAAGACAAGGTTAAGAAAAAGAATCCACAGACTTGTGGTGAGCGAAGTCGAACTATTACAAAGATGGCACAGATTTTTTTGATTTGGGGGATTTTGCTCGTTGGATGTGGCCAGACGGCCGTTCCCACCGCCACACCCCTACCCAACACCCCGGTCAGTCAGATGGAACCCACGCCGACGTTGATTGCTTCGCCAACGGCCGTTGCTACCCAGCCACCACCGCCCACCGCCACGCCACAGCTGGACGGCCTGTCCATTGGCGATCCGTATGCGCCAGAGCTGGGCAACGCCGGCTACGACGTGACGCACTACACCCTCAGCCTGTCGCTGGACCCCGCCGTGGAAAATATCGACGCCACGGTGGAAATTCGTGGCGTGGTGACGGCCCCAGAGCTGGCCACGCTCTCCCTGGATTTTGTTGGCTTTACAATTGCCGAGACGCTGCTGGACGGCCAGCCCGTCACCTTTACCCACAAAGACGACAAGCTGATTCTCTTCCCCGCTCAGCCGCTGCCGCAAAACAGCCCCTTTGCGCTGTCGATCAGTTATGCGGGTAATCCAGTGGAACGGCCGTCGCCCTACGTCGGGTTTGCGGCGTCTCTGGGGATGCGTTTTGTGAACGGCCAAAGCATCTACGTGCTGTCCGAGCCGGACGGTTCGCGTTTTTGGTTCCCAAACAATGACCATCCGCGCGACAAGGCCACCTACCGCTTTGAGATTACCGTGCCACGAGGTCTAACGGCCGTGGCCAACGGCCGTCTCATCGAGCAGATTAATGATGAAACCAGCAGTACGTTCATTTGGGAGCACAATCATCTGATGGCTTCTTACCTGGCCACGGTGGTGGTGGGCGATTTTGAGCGATTGGAAAGCGTCTCGCCGGATGGTGTACTGCTGCGCCATTACGTAAATGATGGGGCCAGGGAAGAATTTGATCGAGCCATTGCCGACCTCGGCGAAGCGGTGGATTGGATGAGCGATCTCTTTGGCCCCTATCCTTACGAAGCGTTCGGCTACGTCACCGCCGACGTTTCCGGCGTCTCCCTGGAAACGCAGACGATGGTGCTGCTGGCCAACAACATGATTGGGCAGCGCACCACCATTCATGAGCTGGCGCACATGTGGTTTGGCGATTGGGTCAGCCTGGATTCATGGCAGCAGATGTGGCGCAATGAAGGATTTGCCACCTACGTGCAGCTGATGTGGGAAAATCGTGACGACCCGGAAAATTTTGAATTGGCGATGGAAGCAGTTCGCTCGGCCGTGGAAGAGAACGGCGAGGATTTTCCCCTGGGCAATCCGCCGCCAGCGAAGCTGTTCAGCTTTAACACCTACTTTGGCGGGGCTGTTTTTGTACACGAACTGCGGCAGGAGATGGGCGATGAGGCGTTTTTTAGTGGCCTGAAAACCTATTTTGCCACTTATGGGGATGGCACCGCCAGCGATGATGAGTTCCGCGCGGTGATGGAAACGGCCGTTGGCCGCTCCCTGGCCGACTTTTTTGCAGAGTGGCTGGAATAAACACAGCAAGGCGTGAGGATAATCACCCTCACGCCTCAATTCTCTCCACATTCTTTCTTCTTCTTTCTACTAAACGGCAAATTCGCTGCCCGCCACCTGGTACAGATTCAGCTTTAGCGACTCGCGGGCACGTTTGGCGCGCATTTTGGCCGCGCTCAGGTTGATGGACAACAATTCGGCGATTTCGGTATACGGCCGTTCCTCTACATCGCGCAAAGTTAAAATGTCATACTCTTCCGGGCGCAATCGAGAAAAGGCCACCGCCAGCTGGCGACGGGTGTTAATCTTTTGCCATTCGCTCTCGGTGGTGCTGGTAGAGGGCAGGACATCGGCCAGGGTTTGCACATCGGATTCGGCCGTTTGTGGGCGGCGGCTGCGGTGGCGGATTTCATTTTTGCACGTGTTCAGGGCAATACGGTAAATCCATGTTTTGAGTGAAGAGCGCCCTTCAAACTGCGGCAGGCTGCGATACACACGCAGGAAAACTTCTTGGGTCAAATCTTCGGCATCTTGGGGGTTACGCATATAGCTGTAACAAACGCGCCACACAATATTTTGGTAGCGGCGTAACAACTCTTGAATGGGTCGATCATCATAGCTGCCCTGTGCCTGGCACAAAGCCACCAGCTCTTCGTCTGGCAGGTCGGTTAATGTGGTGTCACTACTGTGGTCCATTCTGGTTTACCCCTCGCTCTGTCTTTCCGCAATACAACGCATTCGCCAAAAAAAGGCGACGCAGCCGCGCAGGCGTTCCCTCTTTGGGAGCGCCTGACAAGACTTCATCGCACTGTCAAATCATCATTGACTGTAGGTTACCCAGGCGGACTCAATACCTGCTAAACAGGTTCTAAAAAAGTTCTAAAAATCTGTGACGAAGGGACAAATTTGTCGTAGCAAGCGAGGGGGATGGTTAAAAAGAAAGCATTACGGGCACTTCGCTTCGTTCAGAGAGACAACCCAAGACAAGTGCTCAATGATCTGTTAGGGGCTATCAAGAAGAAACGGCCGAATCAAGCCGTCTTCTTAAACCGGTAGCCAGTGCCGTATTCGGTGAGGAGGTACTGCGGATTTTGCGGGTCGGGTTCGATTTTCTGGCGGAGCCGCGAGACATAAACGTGGACGTACTGGATGCTGTCCTGATAATCCCAGCCCCAGACGTTTTCTAGAATCTGCTCAAAGGTGAGCACCAGTCCGGCATTTTGCACCAGGTAGGCCAGCACGCGGTATTCCGTTTTGGTCAGCTTAATGGGTGTATTGTTGAGGGTGACCAGATGACCATCCAGATTAATGGTCAGGTAGCCGTCGTGAAAAGCGGCCGTTTTCTCGGTTTTTGGCGTGGATTCTGTATCGCTTTGGCGTAGGGCGGCGCGAATGCGGGCCGCCAGCACCTTGGGCGAAAATGGCTTGGTGACGTAATCCACCGCGCCGTAATCCAGGCCACGCACAATGTCTTCATCTTTGCTGAGCGAGGTGAGCATAATGATGGGCACGTTAGAAAGCTGGCGAATTTGACGGCCGATTTCCCAGCCAGTCATGTGAGGCATCATCACATCCAGCACCACCAGGTCTGGTTGGGTGGCATAAAACTGGCGCAGCCCTTCGGGGCCATTTTCGGCCGTAAACACCTGCGCCCCTTCGTGGTGCATCGTTTCAGACACGATCTCCCGCACAAACACGTCATCATCAATGACGAGAATCTTCTTTCCGCCAATCATCTTTCCGCCTGGTTGCCAGATTCGGCCGAATAGAGTGGCAGCTGAATCGTAAACGTGCTGCCTTTGCCGTGCTGGCTGGTCGCCTGAACGCGACCCTGGTGTGCCTCCACCATCGTTTTAACGATAAATAGCCCCAGCCCGGAACCCTTCACCGGGCTGTTTTCGGCTTCGGCGGAACGATAGTAAAGAATGAATAATTTGTCGAGCTGTTCGGCCGTCATGCCTGGCCCGGTGTCGGCCACGGCGATGAAGGCGTGCCCGTCTTGCTGCTGGCTGCGCAGGGTGATTTCCCCCTGGCCAACCATGTACTTAATGGCGTTGCCAATCAAGTTGAAGAAAACGCGCAGCATTTTTTCGCTGTCCGCCAGCACGATGACTGGCTCGGGAGCAAGATCATACTGAATGGTGATGTTGCGCCGTTCGAGCTGGAATTTGAAGGTGCCAACAGCCTCCTGAAGCAGCTGGTTGAGGTCGCAGGGGGTCAAGTTGAGGGCCAGTTTGCCCTGCTCAATCAGGTCCAGGTCTACGATATCGTCGATGAGCTGGTTGAGGCGGGCGGACTGCTGCTGCACAATGTCGAGGTATTGGAACGATTTGGCTGAGCCGGGTTCAACAATGCGCAGCAGGAGCATTTCGGCATAACCCTGGATGGCGCTGAGCGGCGTGCGCAGGTCGTGGGCGGCCATGGAAAGGAAGAGTGATTTCATCCGGTCGATGCGGGTGAGCTCCTGGTTGGCCGCAGCTAATTTGCCTTGTACCAGGCGCAGTTCGTTGCGGTCCTGCACCAGTTGGTGATGAAGACGGCCGTATTCCGTATCATCTTCCACCAGCAGCAATAACCCATCCAGATTGTCCTCTTCTTCCAGCCGGTAGACGGTGAAGGTCAGGTACTGCATGGTGCCGTCCGCCTGTTCGCGGTTCACGTGCGCCAGCCGGAAAAACGGTGCCTGGCCGGTCCAAACATCGTGCAGCGCCTCATCCGCGCCAACAAACTCCCACAAAACGTCGGTGAGCGGCTGCGGCACAATGTCTGATTCAGGCTGGGGTGTGGCTAAGGCCATAGCAGCAAAGTTGTCGGAGATTTGCTGGATGGTGAGGTCCGGGCTGAGCTGAGCGTACGCCATGCGCTGGTGGGCGTGGTACGTTTTGGCGGCACAGGCGGCCAGTCGGATGGTGGTGTCCTGGCTGTTGGTCATGGTAGCGTCTCGATGGCTTCAGCCAGGTGGTAAAAAGCATCTTCCACGTGGTGGCCCGTGAGGGCGCTGGTAAGCAAATAAGGGGCGGCAAACGTCTCAGCCACGGTAGCCAGCGCTTCATCGCTGATTTGCCGTTCATCCAGCAGGTCGGCTTTGTTCCCGACGAGGATCAGTACGGCCGTTTCATCCATCGCCCTAAGCTGTTGCGCATAGTCGGTTAGCGTGATGAGCGTTTCGGCGCGGGTGAGGTCGCACACCAGCAGCGCCCCGGCTGCGCCGCGCAGATAGTTGGCGCTGGCCTTGCTGAAATCATCGCCGCCCGCCAAATCCCAAATGAGCAGGTTTAGCCGGTGGTCCTCGCGTTCCAGCGTCTTGCGCGAAATTTTTACGCCGATGGTGCTGAGGTATTTATCGTCGAAGCGGCCTTCCACAAAGCGGCGGATGAGGCTTGTTTTACCGACTGCAAAATCGCCCAACAGGCAGACCTTTTTCTGTACCGTGTGCATGTTTCTAAACTTACTCTCCTTCGTTCGAGAGCGGAACACCGTTGATGGCCAGCCAGCGAATGCCCAGCCAGCCCTGATGAACCTCGCCGTTGGCATCTTCCCAGGCCACTTCAACCCAATCTCCTGCTTGAGTGAGGATGGTAACGGCCGTTCCTTCCGGCAGGGCCACGCCTGTAGGAGCGTCTAAATCCGGCACATCGCGCAGCCAGACGCCGCTAACCGTCACGGGCGAGGGAATGGGCGACGGTGTGTTGGTCGGTTCAGTCGTAGCCGTGGGCGTAGGGGTGCTGGTATGGGTTGGTGTGCTGGTCGCCGTGGCCGTCGGTGTCGGCGTGAGCGTAAAGGTAGGTGTGGCCGTGGGGGCCAGCGTGCTGGTCGGTTCCAGGGTCGCGGTGGCTGTCGGCAGCACCGTGGGGGTAGCTGTGGGCGTGGGGCCAAAGGCCACCGGCCAGAGCGCGATGGTAAATTGCAGGTAGAAGCAGGCAACGGCCGTTAGCAGCAAAATAATCCCAGCGCCACCCACCAGTAACCAACGCTGGCCACTGCTCATTTCTGGGGGAACGGCCGCTTCAGGCGTGACGGCGCTTTGGGCAAATGTTTCCAGCTGGGGGGCCAGAGCGGGCAGCGTGGCCGGATCGCCACGATAGTCGCGCAGCTGTGGTTTGTGCTGGATGTGCAGCTCAGACACCAGTTCTTGCAGGCGGGCATGGAAGCCGGTGGATTCAATCCCCTTGATCACTGCTGCGGCATAAACGTACTGCCCACTTTGGATGATGATGCGCTCGTCGCCAAATTCGATCTCGCGCAGCTCCTGGCTGTCGTCACCGTCGCCAAACGAGTCGCGGGCAAAATCACGGATGGCGGTCAACATGCCGCTGATCAGGTCGGAATCGTCGTTAGCCTGCTGGGTGGCGCTGTGATGGGCCAGCAGCAGGCCGGATTCATGCTGGATGAGGAACAGTTCTTCCAGCGAAAAGGCAAACGATTCGCGCAGCGTGAGCTCAGAGGCAGAGACGCCGCGCATTTGGGCGCTGGTGCGGTTGATCAGCCCGCGAAAGCTAAAGGCAGACTTGAGCCGGGCGTCAATGTTGCGCTGGAATTCGCGCAAAAATTCGCGTACCGCTTTCATCACCGTTTCTAAAATGATGGGGTAGAGCGCCTCAACCATCTCTTTGCGCGAATCGCGGATTTGCACGCGGATGGCGTCGCTCATGATCGGGCCGAGCGCTTCGGCCAGTTCGTCCCGCTTGTCGCGAATGGTGTTGGCGATGATGAAGCCCATTTGCTGGATGAGCTTGGGCACCAGGCTGCGGGATTCGCTGTGCATTTGTTCCTGGAGGCGGGTGAGTTCGGTACGCAGAACGGCCGCATATTCTTCCTGCTGCTGGTTGGTCTGGCGCAGCGACGCGATTTCGGCTTGCAGCGCCCGCACCTCAGCGGCTAACGCGTCTGCCTGCTGCTGGTCTTGGGCACGGAGAGCGGCCGTTTCTTGTTCCAGCTGGTGAATGCGCTGGCGTTCTTCATCCAGCAAAATAGTGCGCAGGGCGTCCAACTGCGGATCGTCGTCCGGTTGCGGAGTAGAGGCAGCCGCGTTTGTCGCCTCGAAAGGATCACTCATGGCGCGGCGGGTTTATTCTTCTTCAGGGGAACTGGCGTCCCCGTTGTCGCTTTGCAGCTGCTGGCCAATCTCAATGAGCATCTGGCCCAAATTCAGGCGCGGGGTGAGCTTGTTGTCCAGCCAGTTGCTCACGGTGAGCAGCTCCTGGCGCAAATCATCATCACGCTGGCGCGACTCATTTTGCATCCGGCGAATCTGGTCGGACAAGCTGCTGCGTAAAATTTCCAGCTCCTGGGTGAAGGAAGCCTGCATTTCGTCCATCAGGCGCTTGTGGTCGGTGCGCAGCTGGTTGAGGCTTTCTTCAAGTGCCTGGTGGTTGGCCTGGGTGGTGTTGGCCTGATTGGTAAGCTGGTTTTTGAGCGATCTTTCGGCGGCGTCGGTGGCTTCGCGCTGGGCGGCAGCCTGCTTGTTGAGCGCGTCAGTAAGGTCACGATGCTGCTTTTGCAGCGCTTCTTCCAGGATAGTCAGGCGATCATCGGTAGCACGGGCCTGGTTGCCAAAAAGGATTTCGCGGAGGTTTTCCAGCTCGCCGCTGGCAGGGGACTGCTTTTTCTCGGTCATAGTTTCACTCTTGGGGGAATTTGCCACTTTTTTTGCCATGATTCATGGACCTGTCTTTACAAGCTAAATTTACGAAAGGGTGAGAACTCGAAAATTATAGAGGTTTTTCCTGGTCCATTCAATAAGGGTCACTGATTGGAGTATAGCCACAAACAGGAAAAATACACTGGAAAGGGTGTGAAAATGTGCCGAATAATGGGCGATTTTATTGGATGTTGGGCAAATATAGAGGAAAAAAGTGGGGTAACGGCCGTATGCAGGCCATGAACAGATGGTCAATTTGTTTCACGCCAAGGCGCAAAGGATTTAATTTATCCTTTGCGCCTTGGCATGATCTGCTGATTGGTTATTCGTCTAGTTCCAGGATGGGTTGGTCGAGGCCGGTGTCTTTGATTTTTACGGCCGTTTCTGTCAGCACCGTATTGGGCACCACCAGCCGTTCCCCGCCGAGGCGGATTTCCGCATTCAGCGGGCCAATCG
The DNA here is from genome assembly GCA_020634435.1 of Ardenticatenaceae bacterium. Classification (GTDB taxonomy): domain Bacteria; phylum Chloroflexota; class Anaerolineae; order Promineifilales; family Promineifilaceae; genus Leptofilum. The sequence goes on from JACKBS010000013.1 coordinate 34,694, forward strand.
CTTCCAAAATACCCTCCTCATCGTTGATGATGACGCGATCGCCGAGGGCAAACTGCTCGCGGGCGTAATACCCGGCCAACACGCTGCGGGCCACATCGCGCCCGCCCAGGCCAAAAGCCAGAGCTAATCCAGCCACAGCCAGCGTGATCACGTTGGTGAATATGTTGGTCATGATGCTGGCGTTGATGCCCAGCTGCTCCAGCACCACAATCACAATCATGATGATGAGCAGCACGTTGACCCCCTGACCCACTTCTTGGTGAAACTCTACCCCCATGCTGCTCATAGCGGCCTGGGCAGCTTTGCCCAGGAACTGGGCCAGCAGCACCCCGGCGGTAAGCGTGGCCAGGGCGGCCAGCAGCCGGGGCAAAAAGGCGATGAGACTGCGTAGGGGCGTAACGGCCGCATCCAGCCCTAAACTTTCCAAAGCCAGCAGGATGAAGTTGAGGAAGATGATCCAGTAGAGCAGCATGCCCAAAATTTGGGTGCCGGTGCGGTTGATTTGTGCTTTTTCTAGCCCGGCTTTGATGCCGGTGCGGGCCAGCAGCTCTTCCAGGCGTACTTTGGCCGCCAGGCGCTGCACGATGGTGGCGACAATCTTGGCCAGCAGCCAACCGGCCAACAGGATGATGAGCGCGGTGACCAGACGCGGCACGTAGTCGATGGCGTTGGCTACCATGTTGTTGAAGGCGTTTTGGATGATTTCAAAATCAATCATTGTTTCGGCTTCTCCTTCTGTGGCGTTGTTCGCGATTGGGGGCATCGAGCAACGGCCGTAACAAACTCATGGCTACGCTGCCAAACCCCTGGGTGCCCATTCTGATGACGTTGGCGCTCAGGTTCGACCGGTGAATCTGGCGCACCAGGCGTTGGCGCAGCCGTCGGGCGCGTTCTGGTTCTAGCGGGGGAATGGTGAAAACGGCCGTTGCCAGCGACTCTTCTTGCCACAGCGCATCCACCTTTTCCAGGCTGGCTTCATCTTCGGCCAGGCGGGCTAAAACGGCTTCCGTTTGGGCCTCGTCCAGCTCCCCGGCGACAAATTGCTGCAAAAGCTCATCGGAAAGTGTTGCCTGGTCGGTCATAAATCACCTGCCAGTTGCCGCACCTGCACCTGCAAAGCGAGGCGGGCACGCTGCACGCGCATCTTGGCGGCGCTAAGGCCAATATCGAACCGTTCCGCAATTTCGTGATACGGCCGTTCTTCGTAATCCTTCATGTATAAAATCTCGCTTACATCGGGGTCCAACTGGGCCAGCGCCGTGGCCAGCAGCTCCCGGGTATATTTTTCGTGGTAGGCACGTTCGGTTGATTGGCTCCCGACCGTGATTTCGGCAATCGTTTCCAACTCGGCGGCGGCTTCTTGTGGCCGTCGGCTGCGGCGACGAAGTTCGTTCTGGCAGGTGTTCACCGCCACGCGATGCAGCCAGGTTTTGAAGGCGGAACGTCCTTCGAATTGCGGCAGGCTGCGGTACACCTTGAAAAAAACTTCCTGCGTCAGGTCTTCGGCGTCTTGTGCGTTGCGCAGGTAGCTGTAGCACAAGCGCCAGACCATCGGCTGGTAGCGGGCCATCAATTCCTGAAACGGCCGTTCGTCCCTGGTCCCTCGTTGGTGACAAAGTTCGATGAGCGCTGTGTCGGACAGTTCTGTTAGAGCGTGTTGCCCCATGCCGGTAAAAAGACCCCTCACCGCAGAGGCCCGCAGGCGGCGGGTGCTTCTGCACGCCAGCCGATAGACCGCTGGCGCAGTTGGTCAGCAAACGACGGTTTAGGGTACAGCTGTGCGGATGAATGCCGGGCAATAGATCACCTGTCGCTGAAACGTATGGTATGAAAAGACGGCCGTTTGCCTGCCAGCCCCGTGACAAAAATTTGTCATGCCTGCCGCTGGCAAAGTTGGTAAAATCACTATCAGGCATTGACCCCAACAATTTCCACAGGTCACAAACATCGCTCCCCGTTTTTGCCCCAACCCACAATATGTGACCAATTTCCTATGCGGCGCGTCTTTTTAGCATTACTTTGGCGCCTTGCGGATTTCACAGATGAACCAGGATGAGCGAGCAATTCCACTCATCTGCACCACAAAATTGCATCGTACGCCACATTTTTCAACCAATCATTTTTTAGGAGGACGGGATGAATTTTTGGGTTGGTTTAATTATTGGTTTGATTTTGGGTTGGGCTATTGAATGGGTAATCGACTGGCTCTTTTGGCGACGAGAAGAAGAGGCAGCCACCGTTCCGGCAGCGGCCAGCCGCACAGTCGATCTGGAACTTCAGGGCAAATTAGCTGCCCTGGAAGCCGAAAAAGAGTCTTTGGCGGCTCGTTTGCAGGAAGCCCTTAATCGGGAACCTCAGGTAATTGTGCAAGAAGTTGTGAAAGAGGTGATGCTCGACCGGGATCGGCTGCAAAAAATCCACGGCATTGGCGATGTGTTTACCCGTCGCTTCAACGAAGCCGGGGTATACACCTTTGCCCAACTGGCGGCGCTGACCCCAGAGCGGGCGCGCGAAATCATCAATCCCGAAGAGTGGCAGGCGATTGAGCCGGAGCAGTGGATTGCCGAAGCGCGGCAGTTTGCCGAGACGGCCAAGAGCAGCCAAGGTGAGGGGTAAAGCGGATGATTCACCACCGAGAAAAAAGCGTCATCAGGCGCTTTGATATCTTTAAGTTGATTGTTCTGCTTATTCTGATTGCCCTGCTGCTCTGGTTTTGGTTGTCGCCCCCGGCGTTTGTGCAGGGACCAGATGAGGGTGCAGGGGAAACGGCCGTTACCGATACCACCACTCCTACCGAAACAGACACCGCAACCACCGACGCCGCTGACGAAGCTGAGCAAGAGATAGCCACAGAGGCCGTTGAAGAAACGGCCGTTCCCCCCCTTGATGTTCCCACGCTCGATGCGCCAGCCCTGGCCAATGGGGTCATGGCGGGCAGCACCGCCCTGAGCGGCAGCGGTACGCCCGGCTCCACCGTGCGCGTGGTGATCGATGGCCAGCCGGTTGGTGAAGCAGTTGTGGCAGAAGACGGCCGTTGGTCGCTAGATGTAGAGCTGGCAGCAGGCAGCCACGAACTTACTCTGGAAGCGCTGGATGATGTGGGGGCGGTGGCCAACAGCAGTGCGACATCTGCCTTTGACGTGCGGCTGGATGTACCCACGCTCAATTTGCCCGCAGCTGGTTCCTTTGCTGGACCCGTGACGCTGAGCGGTACGGGCACACCGGGCAGTGAGGTGGCCATTGTGGTAGACGATGAAGTTGTGGGCACCACCACTGTTGGCGAGGATGGCATGTGGCTGTTTGACACCGAGCTGTCGGCTGGAAATCATGGCATACACGTGCAGGCGCTTGATGCGGCGGGCAACGTGGCCAATGAATCCGAAGGGTTTGGCCTGGCGCTGGCGGAAGTGACCCCACCTGCTTTTGACGAGGCCAGCTATGAAGCGGCCCCTGGCGTGGTGGACTTTTCGGGCGTGGGTACGCCGGGCAGTACGGTGGAGTTGGTCGCCAATGGTGCGGTGGTAGGAACGGCCGTTGTCGCCGCTGATGGCACCTGGACAATTCCGGCCACGCTGGAAGCGGGTGACTACGATCTTAGCCTGCGGATGCTGGCGACAGACGGCACCCTGTTGGATGAAACTGCTGGCGTTAGCGCCACGGTTGCCGCCGAAGAAAGTGAAGCTGCCGCCACGGCCGAATTTGTGCCGCCGACGCTGGATTTGCCCGAAGGTGGGCTGATGGGCGGCGACATTACGCTGTCGGGTACGGGCACGCCCGGCGCGGAGGTTGCGGTTTTGGTGAATGGCGAGGTGGTCGGCACGGCCGTTGTTGGTGAGGATGGCACCTGGAGCTTCCCCACCACGCTGTCTGCGGGCGAGTATGAACTGACTTTACAAGCGGTGGATGGATCGGGAACGGCCGTAACCATCGAGCCTGTCTCGCTGACCCTGGCGGATGCTGCCGCTACTGCCGCTGAAGAAAGCAGTACGGATGAGCCGGAAACGGCCGTTGCCCCGCTGCCCGCCGATTTCTGCAAAGATGCCGCCCCAGGCATTGACCAGGGCGATACGTACGTGGTGGGCGTTTGCGAATGGTTGACTAAAATTGCCAACCGTCTGGGCATTCCCTACGCGGATTTGATCGGGGTAAATCCCCAAATTGCTAATCCCAACCTGATTTACCCCGGCCAGGTGATCAACTTGCCGCCGCGGTAATGAGCGGGTTTTAGATGTTTATTTAGCTGCGGCTGTGCAGCCAGTTGTAGATTAAAAAATTACTTCGAGTAACGAACTTGTCATTCTGAGCGAAGCGGAGAATCCCACAAGGCGCACAGGTCAAGTGCTTTCGCCAAACCAAGCGTTCCTTGGGTATCAAGCGGGCGGGATGCTTTGGAGGATGCTTCGGCAGCCTCAGCACAGGCTCTCAGCATGACAAGATCATGTGCCTGATTATTTTTTGAACTACAAAAGGCTGCATGGCCGCCCCAAGCAAAAGGAGCAGTTTAATGAGCGATAAAGAAGCATTTGACCGTCAGCAAGGTGGCGGCGTCAAGAAAAGTGAAGCGGCTCACGAAGAAGCCCAAACGAGCCATCTGGAGCGGGCCGTACAGCGCGCCGCCGCCCAGAAAGCCCGCCTGGAAGCCGAGGCAGCCAAAGAAAGTGAACCGGCTGGCCCCGCCATCAAAACAGAGCACACCGTGGTAAGCGGTGACACGCTCAGCGGCCTGGCCACCAAATATTATGGCTCTGGCAGCCGCGAAAACTGGATGGCCATCTACGAAGCCAACAAAGAGACGATTGGCGATAACCCTTCGCTGATTCGCGTAGGGCAGGTGCTAAAAATCCCAGAATTGGGCAATTAGTAGGAGTTGCCGAGCAACTGACAGATCGTATTGAGGGTGCGTGAGGTGTGGAGAGAGTAGCTGCGCCTCACGCATCCTTTGTTTTTACAGGATCGTTTAATCGTTTAGCGGAAATTGATCTTGATTGGGTGCGGTGTCGTCCGGGAACAAAATTTGGGAAGCAAAGAGGAAATCTTTTTCGCCCTGGCTGAGGTCGGGATAGCGTAATGTGACCTCGATGTAGGTTTTGAGGAGTCGAGGGCTATCGGGCTGAAGTAGATAGTCCAGGGCGGCATCGGTGGCGGCTTTGGCCAGTTGCCGGGGCAGATTGCTTTTTTCAGACACAAAGTTAACCAGGTCTTCCATCACACACCTCTTCATAGCGTATGATGGCTCTGACGCCGGTTGGGAAAATTGGTCACAAATTGGATGGTTTAAGGACAGACTGGGTTAAAGCCTAGTGGGCCGAGGACGGTTTCCCAAAACGGCCGTAATCCACCGCAATACAGCAGTTGTCCCTGGTTGTAGCTGTCCAAGAACAAAACCGTGCCGACACATACCACGCAAGCCAGCACCAGCAAGCAGCCGCAGCCAATGAGAATCCGGTTCCGATTGGGCGAAACGGCCGTATCTGGCGCAGCAAAATCGTCAAAGGTGGGCGGTGGCGCGGGGATTTGTTCCGGGTAGTTTGCCGGTGATTGGGTGTAGGCCGGGGCTGGTTCTGGCGGTAGGGAGGGCGTAGGTACATCGTCGGTGGCGCTGTGTATGACGCCGGTGGCCACGCCTTCGGCCCAAAAGCGCAGGCGCACCGTGTCGCCAAACTCCACCGAATCGCCATGCTTGAGCGTTGCTGGGCGGTTGAGGCGGATGCCATTCACAAAAGTGCCGTTGGTGCTGCCTAAATCCTCGATGACGTAGCTGCTGCCCTGCGGCGTGAGCTGGGCGTGGCGGCGGGAGATTTCGGCGTCGTTGATGACGATGGCGTTGTTGGCGGAACGGCCGATTGTTTGCGGCGCGGAACTCAGGGTAAAGGTTTGTCCGGGTTCGGGGCCTTGTTCTATTACCAGGCGAGCGGCCGTTTGGTTGGCGTCCATAATTGCCTCCTAGGCGAGGTGCTTGTGCGCTTGGTACGCAAAGATGGCGGAGTATAAAAATAAAGGGTACGGTTTGTCAATGTATCTTTCTTATGCCGTGAAAAATGCAAGCGTCAAAATGGGGCTGGCCGCGATGCTGCTTCTGGCTATTCTGTTGTCAGCCTGTGTTGATGTGCCACCTGCGCCACAGTTAGGACCAAATAAGCTTGGGGTGCATCTGTTGTTGGACGACGGCCGTTTCCAATGGCCCGTCGCTGAATGGGAAGCGCATCTGGCGTACGCACGGCAGGCGGTGGGGGCTGGCGGCTACGTCACGGAGCTGGTCCGGCTGGACGATCTGGATGTGGCCAAGTGGCAGCAGTTCATGGATTTATGCGCCGCGCAAGAGCTAACACCCATTTTGCGCCTGGCCACAACGTATGACACCGATGCTGGCTGGTGGCTGGCCCCAACGCTGGATGACGACGGCCACTCCTACAAAATCGTTGCCAGGGATTATGCCCGCTTTATTGCGGCTCTCAATTGGCCGGGCGAGAACCACTTTTTAGTTGTGGGCAATGAGCCCAATCATGGCGATGAGTGGAGCGGCCGTCCCGATCCGGCGGCTTATGCTCGATTTTTGCTGGATACGGCCGTTGCGCTCAAAGAAGTAGATAAGCATGCGTTTGTCCTCAACGCCGGGCTAGACCCTTATGCGCCGAATACCGGCAGTCAGCCGTTTGTGGATGGGCTGTGGTACATGGATTCCAGCACTTTTTTGGTGGAGATGGTGGATGCTCAGCCGGGGCTGCTAACGCTTCTCGATGGCTGGGCTAGCCATGCGTACCCGCTGGGGCCATTTGCCGCGCCGCCTTGGGAACAAACCTTCCAGGTGGATTTGCTGAACGATGCACCCCCGCTGCGTTATACACCGCCGGAGAGGCTGTTCAATCGGGGCGTGAATGGCTATGAGTGGGAGCTGTGGCTGCTAGATCAGCTTGGTGCGCCCGAACTGCCGGTGTTTATTACCGAAACAGGTTGGCGACACAGCAACCCTGCCTACCCAGCGGCCGATCTGGCGGCCGATTATTTGGATTTGGCACTGCGGGGGAACAACGGCCGTTACCCACAATTCCCGGAAACTGGTTGGACGCCCTGGTTAGATGATGCGCGGGTGGTGGCGATCACGCCGTTTGCGCTGGATGGCAATCCGGCAGAGTGGGGGCACACAAATTGGCTGGACATGAGTACGGACGGCCGTATTCTTGGCTGGCAAATTGATCCGGCGCAGTGGCAAACGGCCGTTGAAGATTGAGCCGCCGTTGGGGATAATGGAGCGCATGACACAAATTTTGCATATCACCAACATGAAAGAATGGGAAACGGCCGTTGCTGCCGGGGAATATCGGGCGGATTCGCTGGCCAGCGAGGGGTTTATTCACTGCTCCACACCTGCGCAGGTGCTGATGCCCGCCAACGCCATGTTTGCCGGGCAGACCAACCTGATTTTGCTGCTCATCGACCCGGCTAAACTGACAGCGGAACTGGTCTACGAAGATTGTTACGAAAGCGGTCACCAATTTCCTCACATTTACGGCCCGCTCAACCTGGACGCTGTCACCGGTTTTGTCGATTTTCCACCGAACCCGGATGGCACTTTCTCGCTGCCCATTGAATTAACATAACGTAAAAACACGAATGAAACGAATCGACGAATGGGATGAATTGTTTTGTGAGCTTTTAATCCACAGATTTCACAGATGACGCAGATTTAGCCCTGACATTAATCAGAGACTTTGCGTCTTTGCGCGATCTTTTTTCGTTAGGCTTATTCGTTTCATTCGTCCAATTCGTGTTCCAAAAAGGTAAAACAAGATGGCTGTAGATACCCCCAAGAACGTACGCAACCTGGTTTTGTATGAAATTTACGTGCGCAATCATGGCCCGAACGGCACCTTTGCCGATGTGACCAAAGATTTGCCGCGCATCCGCGAAATGGGCGTAGATTACGTCTGGTTTATGCCCATTCATCCCATTGGCCAGCTAAACAAAAAAGGTGGCCTGGGCTGCCCGTATTCGATTCAGAATTACTTTGAGGTGAATCCAGAATATGGCACCAAAAAAGAATTTGAGCTGATGGTGCAATATGCCCATGCGCTTGGCCTGAAAGTGATGATCGATGTGGTGTACAACCACACGGCCCACGATGCCGTCACCGTGCAGACAAATCCAGAATGGTATCACTGTGATGAAAACGGCAGTCCCATCACCACGGTCCCTGAGTGGAGCGACGTCATTGATTTGCATTATCAGGACCCGGCATTGTGGGATTATCTGATCGACGCGCTGAAGCTGTGGGTGGGGCTGGGCGTGGATGGCTTCCGCTGCGACGTGGCCTCGATTGTGCCGCTGGCGTTTTGGCAGCGGGCGCGGCGTGAAGTGGCCGCCGTCAAGCCAGACGTGCTTTGGCTGGCAGAAAGCACCCACACCGGCTTCATCATCGATCGGCGGGCGCGCGGCCTCAGCGGCCACTCCGATGGTGAAATTCATGAAGCGTTTGATTTGTCGTACGACTACGATGTTTGGCCATTGTGGGACAAAGCGGTGGAGGAGCCAACGGCCGTTTCCGCCTATCTCACGGCCCTATGGTACCAAAAAGGAATCTACCCGGCGCACACCATCAAAATGCGCTGTGTAGAAAATCACGACCAGCCGCGCATTATGGCCAAGGCCCCCAGCCGGGCGCAGGCGCTGGCCTGGACCGCGTTCCAGGCGTTTAACGACGGCGCGTTTTTGCTCTACGGCGGGCAAGAAGCCGAAGAAACACACACGCCCAGCTTGTTTGACATCGACAAGGTGCGCTGGGGGATGTACGAATTGCAATCTTACCTGACCAAATTGTGCCAGCTAAAAAAGGACCCGGTGCTGGTAGACGGCCGTTTCACCCTGCTCACTCCTGAACCGGCCATCACCGCCTTGTGGCAGGCAGAAAATGAAGGGTTGTACGGCGTCTTCAATGTCTCGGGCGTGGTAGATGTGCAGCCGACACCGCTGCCGGACGGGGAGTATGTGGATTTGCTAAGCGATACGGCCGTTCTGGTGCGCGATGGGGAAATGGCGGTGCCGGATACGGCCGTTATCCTGCGTTTCCCTGGCGTTTTGGCCGATGTGGGGCCAAGAATCTGGTTGTAAACAACGGCCAAAATGGCCTGCTTCCCCTGCCTCTCTGATTATGTTAAAATGATTCCCGACGTTATGTATATTTCTCAGGGAAAGTAGTATGGCAACAAAGGCGGAATTTCTAGAGCAGCATCCCCTCTTCAAAGAGCTGACTGAAGAGGAAATTGAGGCGCTGGCCCAAATTACAGATGAAGTGCGCTACGAAAATGGGGCGATGGTCGCCTACCAGGGTGACGTGGCTGACTCGCTGTACATTGTGAAAAGCGGCCGTTTGTATGCCGAAGCCCGCAAAAACGACATCGAAAACGACTCCTACGTGGTAAGCAGTAAAAATTACCTGACGGGCGACTACTTTGGCGAAGATTGGTTGTTTGTGCCCAACGTACACCCCGCCAACGTCAAAGCCGATTCGCGCCAGGGCAACCCGGCGATCTTGCTCATCATCACTGGCACCAACTTTGTCCGCTTTCTTAACCAGTATCCGCAAGCGCTGCCTAACCTTGCCCCTGAAGTTGAAATGGTGGATGAGGAAGAGCGCGTTGTCGGTGGGTTAACCGATGAGGCATTTGCCGAAGCGCAAAAGCTGTTTGCCAAAGCCAAACGTCGCCGCTCCGTCATCAGCATTTTGCCCGATGAGCTGGTGCAGTACAGCGCTCGGCGCAGCCGCTGGTACCTGCTGGTACAAATCTTTCTTCCGCTCTTCCTGATGATTGTCATTCCCGGTGGCCTTCTGTACTTTTTTGGTACACAACCCTCCGATGCTTTCCTGTACCGGCTGCGGTTTTGGGTGCCCGGTATTTTGTTCATTGTGTTGTTTGGCGTGTTGCTGTTCCAGGTTTTGGATTGGTCCAACGATTATTTTGTCGTGACTAACAAGCGGGTGGTGCATCGTGAGTTTGACCTGCGCACTTTTCGAGTTGACATAAAAACGGCGCGGATTGATCAGGTGCAAAGTGTGGAAATCTTAAAGCCCACGTTTGTGTCTAACCTGCTTAACTTTGGTACGGCCCGCATTACCACTGCGTCGGCTTTTGGCACCATCTTTTTTGACAATATCGACAATCCGATCCGTGTAAAAGATACGCTGGATCGCCAGAGCAAGATGGTGAAAACGCTGGATGCCAGCCGTGAGCAGACGCTGTTGCGGCAAACGTTTGGTGAGCATTTTGCGGTACGGCCGCAGTACGAACCTGTCGGTGAAAAAGCGGCCCCGCTGCCGCCCATCCGGCCTGCCTACGAAGATAGTTTCTGGTATCGCCTGCGCCAGCGCTACTACTGGCGCGTGGAAACCGAAAACGCCATCATTTACCGCAAGCATTTTATTGTGCTGATCATCGAATCGGCCATTCCGATTGGGCTGGCGCTACTGGGTCTTTTGCTGACTTTTGTGTTGATTTACTACTTCCAGTTTACCTTCCGCCAGCTGCTGCCCTTTTTGATTTTTGGCTATGCCATTGACATTTTTTGGCTGGTCTGGCGCGTGGAGGATTGGCGCAACGATATGTTCCAGCTAACCGACCGGCTGATTGTGGATATTGATAGACGGCCGTTTGGCTTTGGTGAAAGTCGTAAACAGGCTTTGCTGAGCAACATCCAAAACGTCAACGCCTACACACCGGGGCTCGTCCACACCATTTTTAACTATGGCAATGTGGAAATTGAAACGGCGGGCGCTGAAAGCAACCTGGTTTTTGAAAACATTCCCTATCCCAGCGTGATCCAAAGCGATATTTTTGCCCAGCTGGAAAATATGTTGGAACAGCAAAATCGTCGCCAGCGCGGTACGCGCCACAAAGAGTATGCGCTGCTGCTGGACGTGTACAAGCAAACCATGGAGCAAGACCGCATCCCCGACCGCACGCCCGGCGATGTGCCGCCACTGTAAGCAAAGAGGTGACAGGTTGCAAGTTGCAGGTACGCCGCCTCTGTCAAGTCCTAAAATAAGTTGACACAAAATAGTGACTACTTCACATCAGTTATCAAAATGAATTTCAGCAGGTTTAGCATAGCCCAACGACAGATGTGGGCGATCATAGTTGTACAGCCAAACTGCTTCAGCCACCGCTTGCTGCGCGTGCGCCAAATTGACAAACAGGTCATCCAGACCATATTCGTTCTTTAAAATACCGTTCATGCGTTCTGCCAACGCGTTGTCATAGCAATTGCCCACCTCACCCATGCTGGGTAGCAAGCGGTGCTCTTGGAGACAGTCTCGATACGACCACGAGGTGTATTGCACCCCATGGTCAGAATGGTGAATCAATCCGGTCACCGGACAATGCGCCTGGTTGATGGCCAGCTGCAAGGCCCGCAGGCAACCTTCCGTGGCCAAAGAGGCCGAAATATCATAACCGACGATAAAGCGCGAAAACGCATCTGTGAGCAGCGCCAGATAGACAAAGCCTGTTTCCGTCGTGATGAAGGTGATGTCACCAACCCACGCCTGATGAGTGGTCGCCAACGTCAAACCAACTAGACGATTGGGACAACGCCAGGAGCCAGCTAAGGTGGTTCGCCGTCGATTACGCTTGGGCACAATCAACAAATTGTGGGCGCGTAGCAGGTCAAAAAAAGCATCCCGACCACGAGTAATCTCCAGGTTTTCCCAGCAGGGTCGCAGCTCATGGTACAGCTTGCGCCCGCCCATCTGGGGATGCAGCCGCCGTTTTTCTTTGACCAAGTTCAGGATGAGCTGATTTTCAGCTTCCTGCTGCTGTTGCCGCTGCTTGGCTTGAAAGTAGGCTTGGCGGCTGATGCCAAACCAGGTCACGGCGGCCTGAGTGGGCACTTGGCCCGCTTGCCGGATATGGTCTATGATTTCTTGCCGAAATTTTTTTTAAGGTCAACGCCCAAGGCGTCACTGGCCACCGTGAGCGTGGCTGCCAACATCCGGTTGTCCAAGGTGCTTTGCGCTAGCGCGGATTCCAGTTCCGCGACCCGTCGTTTGAGTGCTTTGATGCCCTGCTGGTCTTCAGCTGTTTGAATGACCACCAGTTCGGCACGGTAGCCGGAACGGCCGTATTGCTCAATCCATCGTTGCACCGTTGTGTGTGCGCCAATGCCGTACTTGTTAAGCAAGCTGTAGATGCTGGCCCCGGCTTCGTACTCACGCACGACTTGTTGTTTGAAGGCCAGGCTGTAACGTCTGACGGTTTCTTTTTTCATAAGGTTGCCCATCCTAAATGGTGATTATATCTGTCAACTATATTTAGGACGGGTCACTCCCACTTCACTTGCCACTTTTCACTTTTTACTTTTCACCGGCCACTTCCCCTTGCCCACTCCCCTATTCCGCAGATAATACAAAGTTATGAGTGAACTGAAAATTGTAACCCTACCCGATGAGGTGCTGCGCATCAAAGCGCGTCCCGTTACCAAGTTCGACGACGCACTGCAAACCCTCATTGACGATATGATTGAAACGATGCGCGTCGCCAACGGCGTGGGGCTGGCTGCGCCCCAAATTGGCCAATCGATCCAGCTGGCTGTCATTGAAACGCTGCCCAAATCAGATGAAGAAGGCAACGATATTCCCGGCAGTCGGGAACTGTTTGTAATTGCCAACCCGCGCATAGTCTGGGAATCCCGCGAAGTGATTGACGGCATCGAAGGCTGTCTCTCGATTCCAGGGTATGTGGGCGAGGTGGAGCGCGCCTATGCTGTGCGCGTTCGTGCCCAAGATCGCCGGGGTAAGCCGGTTAAGCTGCGCCTGCGAGGCTGGACGGCTCGCATCTTCCAGCATGAAATTGACCATCTGAACGGCGTACTCTACATTGATAAGTTGACTGACCGCGAGAACTTCTGGACCGACGAGGAGTATTACGAAATGCGGCAGGCCGAGGCGGAAGCTGAAGATAGTGAAGAAGATGTAGAAGAAACGGCCGCTTCCAAACCCAACGAATAATTAACTGTCATTCCCGCGCAGGCGGGAATCCACCCATCATGGACTCCAGCCTACGCGGGAGTGACAAACACAAGGATGTGCCATGTCCCTAACCCTCGCCGATGTTGAAAAAATTGCCCACCTGGCCCGTTTGGAGCTGACTGAGGCTGAGAAACAGCAGTACCTGGAGCAGCTTTCCGCCATTTTGCACTACGCCGAGCGGCTCAATGAGCTGGACCTGAGCGACGTTCCCCCCACTTCCCACGCGATTGCCCAACAAAATATCATGCGGCCCGACGTGGCCGAACCGTCTTTACCAATGGACGACCTCCTCTTCAACGCCCCGCAGCAAAAAGAGAACCAGTTTGTGGTTCAGGCGGTGCTTGATGATGGAGGAGAGTAATTGAGTAATTAGGTAATTGATGCGTTTAATTACCCAATTACCTCACCAAAACACCAATGGATATTTCAAAACTTTCCCTCGTTGAATTACGGGCTGCGCTGCGGCGTGGCGACATTAGCAGCGTCGCGGCGACTGAAGCGATGCTGGATCGGATCGTGGACGTGGACAACGACCTGCAAAGCTATCTCACGATTACCGATGAGCTGGCGCTGGAGCAGGCCCAGGCGGCCGATGCGCGGCTGGCCAACGGCGAACGCACGCCGCTGCTGGGCGTGCCGGTGGCGGTCAAGGACATCATCTGCACCGAAGGCGTGCCGACGACGGCAGGCAGCAAAATCCTGGAAGGGTTTGTGCCGCCGTACGATGCGTTTGTGGTGCAGCAGCTCAAAGCGGCTGGGGCCGTCATTCTGGGCAAAACGAACACCGATGAGTTTGCCATGGGCTCCTCCACGGAAAACTCCGCCTACTTCACCACACGCAATCCGTGGGACCACGAGCGGGTGCCGGGTGGCAGCAGTGGCGGCAGCGCCGCCGCCGTCGCCGCAGGGCTGGCTTACGCCGCGCTGGGTACCGACACAGGCGGCAGCGTGCGCCAGCCAGCTTCGTTTTGTGGCATAGCGGGGCTAAGGCCGACATACGGCCGTATCTCCCGCTGGGGTGTGGTGGCCTTTGCCTCGACGCTGGACCAGGTGGGGACATTCGGCCGTACCGTCGCTGACACGACAGCCCTCTTCCAGGCGATCGCTGGGCACGACCCCAACGACAGCACCTCGCTCGATGTTCCCGTGCCCAATTTTGAGGCGGCGCTGACGGGCGACATCAAAGGGCTGCGTGTGGGCGTGCCCAAGGAATATTTTATTGAAGGAATTGATGCGGAGGTGGAAACGGCCGTACGCAGCGCCATCGCCAAACTGGCAGAACTGGGTGCGGAAATTGTGGAAATCAGTCTGCCGCACACCAGCTACGCTCTGCCCGTCTATTACCTCATCGCCCCCGCCGAAGCCAGCGCCAACCTGGCCCGCTACGACGGCATCCGCTTTGGCCCCCGCGTGACGGGCAGCGACATGATTGACAGCGTCAAAAAGACCCGCGCCCGTTTGGCCCGGAGGTCAAGCGGCGCATCATGCTGGGCACCTACGCCCTGAGCGCGGGTTACTACGATGAATATTACGGCCGTGCCCTCAAAGTGCGCACGCTGCTCAAGCAAGATTTTCTCAACGCCTTCGAGCAGGTGGACGTGATTGCCACGCCCACTTCACCCACCACCGCCTTCAAAATTGGCGAAAATGTGGACGATCCGCTGGCGATGTACCTGCAAGACATCTTCACCCTGTCCGTCAACCTCAGCGCCAGCTGCGGCCTCTCCGTCCCCTGCGGCTTCGACAGCAAAGGGTTGCCCATCGGCCTCCAGCTCATCGGCAACGCCCTGCAAGAAGCCACCATTTTGAATGCTGCTTATGCTTATGAGCAGGCAACCAACTGGCATGAACAGTTACCGGTAATCGGTGAACGGTAATCGGTGAACGGTGGTTAACTGCTTACCGATTACGGATAACGGATTACCGAACACCGAAACACGGAGCACACTATGAAAGTCATCATCCCCCTCGCTGGTTTTGGCACCCGGATGCGGCCCCACACCTGGAGCCGCGCCAAGCCGCTGCTGAATGTGGCGGGCAACACGATCATTGGCCATTTACTCAATTTGATGGCGGAAATCACTACGGAAGAGGTGATTTTTGTGGTGGGCTACAAAGGTGACGAGATTGAAGCGTGGATTCGTGAGCATTATCCGCATCTGAACGCTCATTTTGTGGTGCAGGAAGAGGCGCTGGGGCAAGCGCACGCCATCTGGATGTGCCGCGACTTCCTGGATGACGGCGAAGTGCTGGTAGCCTTTGGCGATGGCATCGTGGATGCGAAGTACACAGAAATTGCCGAACCGGGTGTGGACGGCGTGATTTTGGTGCAGGAGATGGAAGATCCGCGCACCTTTGGCGTGGTGGTGACGGATGAAAATGACGTGGTGCACGATTTTATCGAGAAGCCGAGCACGATGGAACACAAGCAAGTGCTGGCGGGGATTTACTGGTTTAAGAACGGCCGTATTCTCCGCGACGCCATCCAAACTATCATCGAAGAAGAGCGCCAGACCAAGGGCGAATATTATCTGGTGGATGCGTATCACGTGATGCTGGAGCAGGGCGCGGTGATCAAGGCCAAGCCGACCATTTTCTGGCTGGATGCAGGCAAGCCAGACTTTATGTTAAGCACAAACCAAAAGCTTCTGGCGCTGGGTTACGGCACCGACGATGCCATCGACCGCAGCTATGCCGAGGATTTTACGGCGTTGCCACCGGTGTTTTTGCATGAAACGGCCGTCATCGATCAATGCGTCATCGGCCCGTTTGTGAGCATCGAGGCAGGCGCAACGGTGAAAAATAGCGTCATTCGCAACAGCATCATCGACGCGGGTGCGTATATCGAGAACTGCGTGCTGGATGGTGCGCTCATTGGCGAAAATGCTCGCATCGTTGGCCAGCCCAAGGCGATGTTTATTGGCGATAATTCCAATGTAGAAGTTGGTTAGTAGAGCGGACGCAGAGAGCAGTGAGAGGGATGGCCTAAGGCCCTAGAGACCGCTGAGAAAACGAAGAAAACCTCTTTATTCTCTGCGATCTCGCTTCTTTCTCCCTTATCTCTGCGTCCAAAATTGAAGGAGATCACCATGCGTAACTTTATTTCGGACCGGGTCGCGGCCACGCCGCCGTCGGGGATTCGTAAATTTTTTGATATTGCCGCCACCATGAAGGACGTGATTTCGTTGGGCATTGGCGAGCCGGATTTTGTGACGCCGCAGCCGATCTTGCAGGCGGGTATCGACAGTTTGCAGCGGGGCGAGACGGCCTACACGTCCAACAGCGGTACGGCCGAACTGCGCACGGCGCTTAGCCAGCACCTGAACAAGCTGTACAAGGTGCAGTATGACCCCGCTGACGAGATTATCGTGACGGTGGGGGTGAGTGAGGCGCTGTATTTGGTGATGACGGCCGTTCTCAATCCCGGCGACGAAGTGATCATTCCCGAACCCAGCTTTGTCTCCTACGCGCCAGAGGTGAGCTTTGCCGGGGGCGTGCCCGTGGCCGTGCCCACCTACGTGAAGGACAATTTCCAGGTGACGGCCGAAACGATCGAAGCGGCCATCACGCCCAAAACGAAGGCAATTTTGCTGGGCTATCCGAACAATCCCACAGGTGCGGTGATGACACGAGAGGTGATGTTGGAAGTAACGGCCGTTGCCGAACAGCACGATCTCCTCATTATCTCCGACGAAATTTACGACCGGTTGGTGTACGGCATCGAGCACGTCTGTGTACCCGCCCTGCCGGGGATGCGCGAGCGCACCGTGCTGCTGGGCGGCTTTAGCAAAGATTACGCGATGACCGGTTGGCGCATCGGCTACGCCTGAGCCCCCGCTGACATTTTGGCCGCCATGCGCAAGGTGCACCAATACACCATCATGTCTGCGCCCACCACTGGCCAAGCGGCTGCCCTGGCCGCGCTCACGCCCGTTGGTGATCGCTACGTCGAGGAAATGCGCCAAGAGTACGACCGCCGCCGCAGGTTGATTGTGGATGGCTTTAACACGCTGGGGATGGACTGCTTTGAGCCGCGTGGCGCGTTTTACGCCTTCCCCTCCATTGCCAAAACCGGCATGAGCAGCGACGACTTCGCCATGCGCCTGCTGGATGAAGAAGAGGTGGCAATGGTTCCAGGCGACGCGTTTGGGGCCAGCGGTGCAGGCTTCGTCCGCGCCAGCTACGCCACCGCCTACGAAAAAATCGAAGAAGCCCTCAACCGGCTGGAGCGTTTTATGCGCCGGCATGGATAAATGTAATAACAGTAACTGCTGAATTAGTTAATTGAGGACTCCGTGATATTAGCATGATGCAATCAAAAATTGATTATATACCCCAATGGGCATTAGATCAGATTAGTTATGTGGAAAAGAAAGCCTCAACGTGGCTTGATTTAAATGGCCACGGCAGGAGTGAGAAGTTGACAAAAGTTCCAGAAAAAGTCGCAAATCTTACTATGCTAAACACGGTTATTTTGAGTGGCAACCATCTAACAACTGTACCAAGTTTACTCAATGAGTTGCCCAATTTAAAATTATTAAACTTGAGTCACAACCGTCTGACAGTTGTGCCTCTCTGGCTTGCCAATCTGCCAAGTCTGGAAAAGTTATATTTGCACGATAATCCTATTGAATTGCCCCCCCCCGGAAATATTGAAAGTAAATGGGAGTGACCCTATTGATTTGAATGCCTTGCAATCATATTTTCGCCAGCAAGCTGAAGTTGGGGAGGAGGTAATCTATGAGGCCAAATTACTGATCGTTGGCGAGCCAGGTGCAGGTAAAACTACTCTTACGCATAAACTTCTTAATCCTGCCGTGCCCATTTCTGCTAAGGAAGAAAGTACAGAAGGGATAAATGTACATACCTGGAAGTTTCCTATCTTTAATGATGAAGTGCAGTCAACAGAATCTAATAAACATTTAGGAATAGGAAATCATTTAGTTGGTGTTGTTAAACAATGGGTTAGTACTCGTAAATCTTTAAGTGGGAATTCTACTTTTCGGGTGAATATCTGGGACTTTGGAGGGCAAGAGATTTACCATGCTACTCATCAGTTTTTCCTAACTCGACGTTCCCTTTACGTCGTTGTGGCTGATGCCCGCGAACAAAAAACGGACTTTTTTCACTGGCTTGACCTAATTGAACATCTTAGCAATCGTAGCCCAGTGCTTATCTTCAACAATGCTTTTCAAAATCGTCACTGGGCAATTAATGAGCAGCAGCTTCAGGATCATTTCCCTGATACCTTCCAAAAACCGTTTGCTTTCAATCTAGCCGATGATGAAGCAGGTCTAGCCTATCTTCGCCGAAAAATTCAAGAGTATATTGTCCAACTTCCTCATGTTGGTGATATGTTGCCTCGTACTTGGGTCAATGTGCGTCGGGCGTTAGAGAATGACACTCGCGCCACTGTCTCGCAACAGGAATTCCTAAAACTTTGTGAAGAAAATGGTTTTAACCGTCCTGATGATGCTTTGCAGCTCAGCGGCTATTTGCATGATTTAGGTGTTATTCTTCATTTCCAAGATGAGCCATTACTGAAGCGCACCGTCATTCTAAAACCGGAATGGGGTACCGACGCTGTCTATCGTGTACTGGATAATGAGCGAGTAAAAGCTAATTTAGGCTTCTTTAATAGAGAGGATTTAAATAAAATTTGGTACGAAGATAAATATGCCTTGCTGCATGACGAATTGCTGGCTCTCATGATGAAGTTTCAGCTTTGTTATGCTATTCCTAATCAAAAAAGTCAATACATTGCGCCGCAACTCTTAAGTGAACAACCGCCCGACTATGATCTGATCGCCCCGATTTCTGAAAGCGTAAAAAGTTTATATCTGAGATATAAGTATGAGGCGTTTATGCCTAAAGGTCTGTTGACGCATTTTATTGTAACAATGCATTCTCACATTGCTATTGATACTAATAATGAAAAACAGTTAGTATGGCGTACAGGCGTAGTGTTGGAAAAGGATGGGGCACGGGCTGAGGTAGTCGAGTTTTATCATCGTCGAGAGATCCGCATTAGGGTCACGGGGAAAAACATGCGGGACCTGCTAGCGATTGCCAGTTATCAATTAGATGAACTGCATCGGCCGTTTCATCGCCTCAAGTTTGACAAGCTCATTCCATGTAACTGTTCAATTTGCCGTGATGCTGAGGACCCCAATTTTTACCGGTTAGACGTTTTGAAGACACGGCTGGAGCATGGCAAAACAGTGATTGAGTGTGATGTGCCACCTTTTGAGAGCGTGCAGATTCGGCAGCTTCTTGACGATGTCGGTGCGGCAGTTCAACAACAAGGGTATGTAGACTTATCTGATCTTCTCCGTATACTCAATCGACATTTTAATGCCGATGAATTTAGAACTCTTTGCCTCGAATTAAATATAAATCACGACAATTTATCTGGTGAAGGGCTTGAAGGGAAGCAGCGGGAATTATTATTGAAGTTGGAGCGAAACGGCCGTATCCCCGAACTCATAAACCTTCTGCGGCAAAAACGGCCGAATTTCAACTGGTAGCCCAAAATTTGTTACACTGTAAGTTATGAGCGTAAACGAGCAGATTGTCCAAACCATTTTGACCCACACTCCACAGGTGCAGGCTGTGTATATGTTTGGCTCGTATGGCACAGAGGATGAACGGCCGTCTAGTGACGTAGACCTTGCCCTCCTATTGCCCCCTGAACAGGCTAAAGCCGAGGGCAGCTTGCTTTTGGGTGAATTGCACCTGGCTCTGGCTGAGTTGCTAGGTAAGGAAGTTGATTTGGTAAATCTGCGCCAAGTTTCCACCGTCTTTCAAAAAGAAATTGTGATGACAGGGCGGCAGATTTTTTGCGCCGATTCCTATGCTGCGGCTGAGTTTGAGATGCTTACCCTGTCTTATTACCAAAAGCTAAACGAAGAGCGCCGCGAAATTTTGGCCGCTTTCGCCGAATCTGGCCGAGCTTATGATGTGTGAAATTGAAAAATGACTACAACGAATTTTAGTAATTAACGAATGAATGCTGCGGCTGAAAAATTTGTTGTTTACTCCAATTCGTTGTTGTCCTTGAATTTACGAATGGACACACTATGACACAATACGAACCCGTCATCGGCCTGGAAATGCACGCCGAATTGATGACTGAATCGAAGATGTTTTCTAAAGCCAAAGTGGTGGATAGTGTGGAAGCGGCACCGAACACGGCCGTTTCCCCCCTCTGTCTTGGTATGCCGGGCACGCTGCCGGTGATTAACGAAAAAGCGGTGGAATACGCCACCCGCGTGGCCCTGGCGCTCAACTGCGAGATTAACCACCACAACATCTTCGCCCGCAAAAATTATTTTTACCCCGACCTGCCCAAAGGGTACCAGATCAGCCAGTACGAGCAGCCGCTGGGCGTGAACGGCTGGCTGGATGTGGAGCTGGAATCGGGCGAGACGAAACGCATCGGTATTCGCCGGGTGCACATGGAAGAGGACACCGGCAAGCTCACCCACCAGGACGACGGCACCTCGCTGGTGGATTACAACCGGGCGGGTGTGCCCCTGCTGGAAATCGTCACCGAGCCGGACATTCGCTCCGGCGAGGAGGCGCGGGCGTACGCCATGAAGGTGCGCCAGATTTTGCGCTACCTGGGCGTCAACTCTGGCGACATGGAAAAAGGCGTCCTGCGCGTGGAGCCAAACATCAGTATTCGCCCGGTGGGCAGCACGGAATTTGGCACGCGCACCGAGCTCAAGAACCTGAACAGCTTCCGCGTGCTGGCGGATGGCACGGCGTTTGAAATTGCCCGACAAACGGCCGTTCTCCAATCAGGTGGCAAAGTGGTGCAAGAAACACGCGGCTGGCACGAAGGCCGTCGCGAAACGTTTAGCCAGCGCACCAAGGAAGAAGCCGAAGATTATCGCTATTTCCCGGAGCCAGACCTACCGCCGCTGCATCTTGATGACGCCTGGGTGGAAGAAGTCCGCGCCAGTCTACCCGAACTGCCCGATGCCAAAATTGCTCGCTACATGGCCAAGTATGAGCTGTCTGAGTACGACTCGCGGGTTTTGAGTGAGGAACGGGCGGTGGCGGAATGGTTTGATACGGCCTGCACTGAGCTTGCCGAGGTGGCCGTTTCCCACGGCACCACCCCCAAATCCATTGCCAACTGGATGATCAACGAACTGTTCCGCCTGATGAACGAGGCCAAACTGAGCATCGACGCCATTCAGGTGACGCCCGCTGCTCTGGTGGAACTGATTAGCCTGGTCGAAAAGCAAACCATCAACAACAATACCGCCAAAGAGGTGCTGGCCGAGATGTTTGCCACAGGCACGGCCTCGGCCAACATTGTGGAAAGCAAAGGTCTGGCCCAAATTTCTGATGATGCGGCAATTACGGCCGTTATCAACCAAATCCTCGACGATAACCCCGAACAATTAGCCCGCTATCTTGATGGCCAGGAAAAGCTGCGCGGCTTTTTTGTGGGTCAGGTAATGCGCCAAACCCAGGGCAAAGCCAATCCCGCGCTGGTAAACCAACTGCTAGACGCCGCTTTGGCAAACAAAAAGTAAGCTCAACCCAACCCCCAAAAAAATCATTAAAAATGAAAATAGCCTTAATAGGCTATTTTTATTTTCCCGCGTCCGTAGTTAACTGCGGATATGTGTTCGCGCGGTACTATTTTCCCACGAATTACAGGAGGTCATAACGCCTCCTTCACGCCGGAATATGTTTTTTTTATGCTATGATAATTCTCATGCTCCTGAACAAAGTTCGGAGTTGAGAAGAGCGCTGGTATATAAATTGCCAATCGGGCAACTCACCAACAGGTTAAAAATCAAACAGCCAGATTTGTTGTGATTTGATTCTGTAAAATCCAGAAGTGTGGTTGTCCAAATTCAAATATTATTGCAAACCAGTTCCGAATAGTTCTTAACACCCCGGGACACTGGACCCGCCATTTTAGAAGTATGTGTGCAAGCCATTCAAATCAAAATGTATTCCAAGCACCAAACAGTCATCAGAATACAGCCGCACAATGGCTCTACACCACCAAAAACGTCAAGGAGTAAATTTATAATGGCAAAGTTTAAGCAAGGGCGTACGAATTTAAGCAGAAGTATCAGCTTACTGCTCTTAATTGTCCTGATGGCACTGTTGATTAGCAGCTGTGGCGCAGAAGAAACCAAAACTTATCGCGTTGGCATTTTGGTCGGTATCTCCTTTCTTGAAGACATTTCAAATGGCTTTAAAGAGGGAATGGCCGATCTGGGCTATGTAGAAGGCGAAAACATTATTTACGACGAACAAGTCACGGAATTTGATATTGCTTCATACCAAAGCATTCTTCAAGGCTTTGTAGAAGATGATGTTGATCTTATTGTGACCTTCCCCACTGAAGCCTCAATCGAAGCAAAACATATTGCGGCCGACGCCGGTACGCCGGTTGTTTTTACGTTTGCGCTGATTGAAGGCATGGGCATCGTAGACAGCGTTCAGACGCCTGGCGGCAACATTACGGGGGTGCGGTATCCTGGCCCAGATATTGCCGTCATTCGTTATGAAGTGATGCGCGATATTGTGCCCAATCTGCAAAAAATTCTGGTTCCTTACCAGGCTGGTTACCCGATTGTACAAACGCAGCTAGACGTTTTGTATCCGGCCGCTGAAGCAGATGGTGTCGAAATTGTTGAAGTGCCAGCAAACAATGCGGCCGAATTAACCGAATATTTCAATAACCTTTCCGAAGAAGAAGTAAGTGAAATTAGCGCAATCTTGGTGTTAGCGGAACCGTTAACTACTTTACCCGATGCGGTGGCCGCAATGGTTAGTTTTGCGGAACCCAATCAAATTCCGATGGGCGGTAATTACGTTGAGACGGATGGTTATGGGTTCATGTTTGGAGTCAATGTCAATGTGAAGGAATCAGGCGAATTGGCTGCCCCGTTGGCCGATAAGATTTTGCAAGGTACCACCGCAGGAACCATCCCGGTGGTATCGTCTGAACCGTATATCCAAATCGACTATGCCGTTATTCAAGGGCTGGGTTTGGACGTACCTGAATCTTTGTTAGCCAAAGCAGATGAGATTTATCGGTAGAAGATAAGTGAGGTGGGATGTCTTATGTTACTGAGACACCCCACCTCTCAAAGAAAGTAGTCTATTTTAGATAGACACTACGTATTTTGTTGAAGTTGATCCAGCGTGTGACATTATGAATGAGCTGATTAATAAACTACAAGCAAGAATGAAATTGAGAGCGTCTTTGGCGTGGGGGTTTTTTATCGTTAGCGCCATCGTTCTCGCTATTGCTGGTACTTTCCAGATTGCATACAACTACCAAAATCAGCGGGAAATTGTATTTGCACAGCAGCAATTGATTGCCCAAGATGCCGCCTCTGAGGTGAGTAACTTCATTGAAGACAAATTTAATGTGCTGGAAACGGCCGTTTCCCTAGAAAATGTCGCTGCTGTTTCACCCGAAGATCAAGAGCGCATTCTTGGTAACGCGTTGGGGTTTCAACCGGCATTCCGGCAGTTGGCGTTATTTGATGCCGATGGGCAGCTGCTGGTGCACAGCACCCGCCTGGTAGCCGAGCGCTCGCAGCAATTTTTGACGGGCACACAAAATATCCTCGGTGATATAGCTGAAGGTGACCGTTATATCAGCCCCATCGTGATTGATACGGAAAGTTTTGAGCCACTCATCACGCTGGCAGTCCCCATTGAAGATGTGTTTGGTGATTTTCAAGGTGTCTTGGCCGCCGAGCTCAATTTGAAGTTTATGTGGAACCTGGTGGACCAGCTAAATGTAGGTGAAACAGGTTATGCCTATGTGGTAGACCGCGAAGGCAACTTGTTGGCCTATTCCGATACAGCCCGGGTGTTACGGCAAGAAAATGTTAGCGGGCTGCCCGAAGTGGCTGCTTTCATGAGTGGTGAGAATGAAGAAAATCATGGCGCGTCTATTGGCGCTGGCATTGAGGGCGGAGATAGTGTGCAAACATTTGCCCAACTAGGCTCACCCGACTGGGCAGTTGTGACAGAGATTCCTAACGAAGAAGCTTTCCGGGCGCTAACTTTAAACATTATCATTTCGTCACTTATCATCGTTGTAGTTGCGGTATTGGTTGGTGGGTATGCTGGCTATACAAGTGCTGGCCGGTTGGCTGCCCCTATTTTGTCGCTTACCGAAACAGCCTCTCAGGTTGCGGATGGTAACCTTGATTTGCAGGCTAAGGTTGAAGGCAATATCGAAATTGTGCAGTTAGCTGATGCTTTTAATGATATGACTAGCCAGCTCAAGGAACTCATTGGTTCATTGGAACAACGTGTGGCCGCCCGTACCCGCGCTTTGGAAATTAGTGGTAGCGTAAGCCGCCAGCTTTCCAACATCCTGGATCGGCAAGAATTGGTAACGGCCGTTGTGGAGTTGGTAAAAGAAGCGTTTGAATATTACCACGCCCACATTTATCTGTTTGATGAGCAGGGCGAAAACCTGGTCATGGTGGGTGGTACAGGCGAGGCTGGTCAGCAAATGTTGGCCAATCACCATCAAATCCCCGCTGGCCGTGGTTTGGTGGGTCGTGCTGGCCAAAGTGGGCAGTCTGTGTTGGTGTCTAACACCGTTCAAGACGAGACCTGGTTGCCGAACCCGCTGCTGCCAGAAACGAAGTCAGAAGCGGCCGTACCGATCATCATCGGTGGTCAGGTCATGGGTGTGCTCGACGTGCAGCAGAACAAGACGGATGGCTTAACCGAGGCGGATGTGGATTTGTTGGAAAACATTGCCAGCCAGATAGCTGTGGGTTTACGCAATGCCAACCTGTACGAGGCTGCTCAATATCAAGCCTCTCGTGAAATGATGCTCAACGATATTAACCAGAAGATTTTGAAAACTACCGACGTGGACGAAGCGTTGCAGGTTGCGGTGCGAGAAATCGGCCGTGCCTTAAACGCCTCGCAGACCATTATCCACTTTAAGCAGGATTTGGGCTCTGATAACGGGCCGGTGGTGGCGAAGGCCGCAGCCAATGGTGGGCAACGTCGGCGACGTTAATGAATGAACGTGCCAGCATTAACCAATGGCTGGCCAAATTTTTACAGAATGGATGATTTTGTAGGTTTCCTGGGTGACGCTAAGAAGGATTTCTAAAATATGAAACCTTTAAACCTTTTTTCTTGGATTAATCGGCGCAGTTATTCACAAAAGTTTGTGGCTATTGGCTTGCTCTTTGCTTTGGCACTGACGGGCTTCTATCCCATGTCTCGGGATCAGCTGCTGCGCCGTGAACAATATGGTGTGAAAGAGCTGGAAGGGACGCTGTATTTACGGCCGTTGCAGCAGCTTTTGGCCGATGTGAATGAGTACTATCTACTGGGCATGGAAGCGGACAGCGGGCCAGCGGCCAACAGCCGCCGGGAACAGAAAGTCGCGGCCATAGATGCCAGCCTGGCAGAAGCCAACGATTGGCATGAGCAATACGCAGACTCATTACGGCTGGGCGATGAACTGGTAACGATTGAAGCGACGTGGCAGGATATGCAAACGGCCGTTGCGCAAGGCCAGCCAGAAGCAATGCAAGAAAGTTACACGCTTCTCAATACCCAACTTTTGCAGCTCATTAACCGCGTGGGTGACACCTCGTTCCTTATTTTGGACCCCGACCTGGACACCTACTACATGATGGATGCTTCTTTGCTGAAGCTGCCCGAGCTCCAAAATTTATTGAACCAAACCGCCCAAATTATTATGGTGGCTCATCTAGAAAATGAGCTGTCCGCAAGCGACCGCTTGCAGCTCATTGCCCTGGATAGCCAGATACAAACCATTTTGACTAAGCTGCAAAGCGGTATGGCAACCAGCTGGGAAAATGATCCAACTGGCCAAATGCGCCCGTTAACGGAAGCGCCTTTGCAAGAGCTAACCGCCCAGGTGCAGGCTTACAACAGCCTTATTAACGAACAGATCATTGAAACCAGTTCAAGAATGATCATTCAACCTGATCTCATGGATATGAGCGGAGCGGTGAATGAGCAGCTGGCTAAATATTACGAGGGCACTTCGCAAGCATTGGAATTGGGCGTTAATAACCGCATTGATTTTTATGGAAGCCGCCTGATCAACGCTCTCGCCATTGCCGCAACCGTGATTATTGCGGCCCTGATTATTGGTTTCATCCAGTTCCGCAGTATTAGTCGTCCGCTGCAAGCGTTAACGGTAGCCGCCCAGAAATTAGGCGCGGGCGATTTGAATGTTCGCGTGAATGTTAAGGGCGAAGATGAAGCCAGCCGGGTAGGACAAGTTTTCAACCGCATGGCCGCCGACCTGCAAAGTACCCAGCAGCAGCTGACTGAACAGGTAGATGAGTTGTCTAAGCTCACCAAGTCGCTGGATGCAAGCGTTAGCATTAGCCGCCAGCTGGCAACGATTTTGGACCGCCAAAAACTGGTGAGTGAGACGATTGGTCAGATTCAATCGCTGTTCAACTACAACTATGTTCAGTTTTATCTGCTTGATGAAGCTGGTGACAAACTGACGCTGGCAGCTGGTACAGGGCAAGCGGGGCAAGAACTGTTTGCCCGAGGCCATGCGCTGGCCGTAGGGAAAGGTTTGGTAGGTCAAGCGGCCGCTACCAATTCACCCGTGTTGGTAGAGGATGTTTCGCAAATGGAGACCTGGGTTGCTAACCCGCTGCTGCCCAATACGCAGTCGGAACTGGCAGTGCCTGTCTCGGTTGGTGATATGGTTTTTGGCGTTTTGGATGTGCAAGACAACCACAAAGAGGCGTTTGCTGAGGAAGATGTGGCTTTGATGCAATCTGTAGCGACGGCTGCGGCCCTTTCTTTGCAAAACGGCCGTCTCTATGAGCAAGCCCAACAAAGCGCCCGGCATGAAGGTATGTTGAACCAGATTAGCCAGCAAGTGATGGCTGCTCCCACCATGGAGCGCGTCCTGCAAGTGGCAGCCCAAGGTTTAGGCAGCACGCTAAATGTTCGACGGGCAACGGTGCAATTATCGCGTCGGGCAGACGACGGCCGTTTCCAGGAGAAGAACTGATGTTAGAAAAGATCAAAAAATTCGTAGCGCCACCCCGGTTCCCGGAAGACGATGAAAAGACGCGAATTGCCACCCTGCTCAACACGCTGCTGTGGCTGTTCATCTCGGTTTTTGTTGTCCTCACGGTGGTTTCCCTCTTTCTTCAGGACGCAACTCAGGCGATTGTCAGCTATGTCCTGGTCGTGGCCGCTAACTTTTTGCCCCTTGCTTTATTAAAAAGAGGGCAGGTAAAAGCGGCCAGCTGGGTTACCATTGTAATGTTTTACCTGGCTATCGTCGGTTCTGGATTTTATCTTTCTGGGCTTAGCCTGAGTATTCTCTCCTCGTTCCTGGTGATGATTGTGGCCACGGGTCTGCTCCTTGGTCGAACGCAGGCCAATGTGTTGGCCGGCATTACCATTGTTATCAGTGCTATTCTGGCTCATCTAGAAGCAATCGGTCAGATCGTGTCTTCGGCTACATCCTTGTCTGACATTTTGGCGGTAGGCGCCAATATTGTGGTGCTGGCCATCACCCTGACATTAACCTTACGCGACCTGACAAACTTCTCTAACCGGATGCGCCAAAGTAATGAAGATTTGCTGGCTGTTCGTGACAGTTTGGAACAAACCGTTGCTGAACGTACTCGTGCTCTGGCGTTGGCGGCCGATATTGGGCGAAGCGTATCGCAGATTCGGCAGTTGGATGAGCTGCTGCAAGATGCGGTAAACACGATTCAGGAACGATTTGGATTGTATTATGCCCAAATTTACCTCACCGACCGGCGGCAAAAAACATTGTCGTTGCAGGCGGGTACTGGCATTGTGGGCCGCCAGCTGGTGCGGCGCGGTCACGTGCTAACTATCGGTACCGGGTCTATCAACGGTACGGCCGTTACTGAAAAACGCACGGTTGTGGTGCCAGATACGGCCGCTTCCCCCATGTTTAAGCCTAACTCACTGCTGCCCTTCACGCGCTCAGAAATGTCTGTGCCGCTGATGCTGGGCGACGAAGTGCTGGGTGTGCTCAACCTGCAAAGCGATGTGGTGAGAGGGTTGACGGCCCAAAACGCAGACGCTTTTGAAACGTTAGCCGGTCAGCTGGCAGTGGCCATTGAAAACGCCAACCTCTTTACCGAAACGCAAGAAGCCCGGGCTCAGGTGGAAGAGTATGTGGGTGTGGTGGTTCGTGAAGGTTGGGACAATTATCAAGATGGCATCACGCAGCCGGAACTGCTGGGTTTCTCTTTTGAAGAGGACACGCTGCAACGCCTGATACAACCTACCCCAGCCACTGTCATGGGTGGCAGTCATCTGAATATTCCCATCGTCATTGCTAGCGAGACAATCGGTACCATCCAGCTAGAGGCAGAACCCGGCCATGTCTGGACTGACGAAGAGAAAGAAATGGTAACGGCCGTTGCCCGGCAAGTGGGGCAGCAAGCAGAAAACCTCCGCCTCCTGGCTGAAACATACCAGTACCGTAACGAAGCCGAACAGTTTGCTCGCCGCCTCAGCGGTGAAGCATGGCGTGATTTTGTTGAAGATCGGGGCGAATCTGGGCGAGGCTTCATGTACGATCAGAACGAAATTCAGCCCTTGTCCTCAGAAGCCATCGCCGCTTTGCCCGAGTCGGATGTACTCTGGCAGCCGCTGCAAGTGCAAAGCGAAGTCATTGGCGAAATGATCATTGCTGGAGCTGGAAAAGTGGACGATGGGCTGCTAGCGGCCGTTTCTGAACAGCTCAGCGCCCACATCGAAAATTTGCGTCTGGCCCGACAAACCGAAACTGCGCTGGCCCAAACCGACGTTCTTTACCACATTGGTCATGACTTGAACACGGCGGCTAATGTAGAAGAGGTTTTGTTGGCGGCTTTGCGGCCTGTCATGGCTACAGGGGTATCTGAAGCCACGTTGATGTTTGTGGAATTGGACAAAAAGAACGAGCCAGAGGCGCTGGAACTGCTGGCCGATTGGCAGCATGAAGGTCGCCCGTCTTACCCGGTGGGCATCCGTTTCCCGGTGAAGCAGTTCCCCTTTGCGGGCCTGTTCCTCCGCGACCCCAGTTCACCCCAGCTGCTCGGCGACGTGCTGGTTGATGAGCGTGTGGATGAATTTACGCGTAACGTGATGACGCAGGCCGGTATTCGAGCCATCGCCGTGGTTCCGCTTACGGTAGCCCAGCAATGGGTGGGCATTATGACGTGCAGTTGGTCTACGGTACATCCTTTTACCCGGCAAGAAAGAGAAATTTTCAACGCCCTCATCAACATGACTGCGCCCACGGTGCAAAGTCAGCGTTTGTTTGCCAAAACGAAGTCCCAGGCAGACAAGGAGCGCATCATCAACATTATCAACCAGCGTATTCAGGGAACCGTGACCGTGGAAAGTGCTTTGCAAACGGCCGTTAAAGAACTGGGCCAGGCGCTGCAAACGACCGCCCAGGTTAAGCTAACCACCGCCGCCACCAGGCAAGACAACCATCAGCCAGAAGCAGTTGCCGCTGATTAACCGGAGATTTGGCATGAAAGTCATTCGAGATATTAGCTTACGATACAAACTCCTCTTTGTGTTTGTGCTGCTTGCCCTTTTGAGTGTGGCGGGCCTCTTCACGCTCAGGCAGTTTATTGTTAAACAATTTGCTGAGGACGTGTTGCCGACCCAGGCCGTGGTGAGCCAGTTTGGTCACCTGGTGCGAGATGTGCAGGCCGAAGCTCTAGAGTATGTTGCTTTGGGAAGCGATGAAACCCTCCAGCAATTTGAAACCACGTCTGCTGAGTTGTCGTCGGTAGCTGATGAGCTGACCACCTTGGGCGATGACGAGGGCGAGGAAGATGCCCTGGTTGCCGCGAATAGCGTCGGTAAAGCGATTGTGGCAGGTAGTCAGGCCGTTATTGATTCGCACAGCGAAACGCTAGACTTGCTAGATACGCTTGAAGACATAGAAGCACAAAAAGAAACTGTGCTTGCGGGTATTGACCGCGAGAGCCTGTTAGCCAATCTTGACCTCCGCGCCGAGATTATTGCCCTGAATCAGGTCGTTGTTTTGGCGGAACGGCTGCATACAGAAACGTTGGAATATACCCTGACGGGTGAAGAGAGCACTTTAGAGGATTTACAGGGGACGCGTGCTGAACTGCTGGTTGTTTTGGCCTCGGTGCGCGCCAATTTGGCCGATACGACTTTAGACCAATCCTTTAACGTACAGCCAGCATTAGACGTGCTGGTAGAGCTCATGAGCCTGTCTGAACAGATTGTTACCAATCATACGGACACCCTGGAACTTCTGGAAAATCTGGAAACGCTAGAAGGGCAGGCTGAGCAAGCGAGAAGCGACCTGCTGGACCTGGTGCAAGAAGATGCCCAATTATTGGTGCGCCAAACGGATACAGGCATGTGGGCAGCGGGTATTTTTGGGCAGGTCATTTTTATTCTGCTTGGTTTGCTCATCGCCCGTGCTGTTGTTCGGCCTCTGTTTCAGCTAAATGCTGCGGCCGAAAAACTTGGCGCAGGTGAATATGACACCCGCCTGACGGTTGAAGCCAACGATGAAATTGGCCACCTGATGCACGCGTTTAATGGGATGGCTGAGCAAATGAAGAACGCGGTGGCGGATCTAGAGCAGCACTCGCAAGCCATTGAGACCAGCGCCGAGGTTAGCCACCGTCTTTCTACCATCTTGAATGTGGAAGAATTGACAACGGCCGTTGTGGAGCTGCTAAAAGTTCAGTTTAACTACTATCATGCCCACATCTACCTGTTTGATGACGCCCGTGAGAACCTGGTGATGGTGGGTGGTACAGGCGTGGCCGGTGAAGCGTTGCTGTCCAGCGGCCACAAAATTGCGGCTGGCAAAGGTTTGGTAGGGCGCACGGCGGCCAACAATGCGCCGTCCCTGGTGCCAGATGTTACTTTAGATGCCAACTGGTTGCCCAATCCCTTGCTCCCCGACACGCGTGCAGAAGTGGCTGTACCCATCACGCTAGAAGGTGAAGTGCTGGGTGTGTTGGACGTGCAAAACCGGGAGCCTGGCTCATTGGGTGCAGACGACGTAGAACTGCTGCAATCGGTGGCCTGGCAGGTAGCTATTGGCCTGCAAAATGCCCATCTGTTTGAACAGGTTCAGGAAGAAAAAGCGCAGGTTCAGGGTATCCTGGACTCGCTCTCATTGCCCATCATCATTTCCCGAGTTTCGGATGGTTTGGTTACCTACATCAATAACTCGTTTTCACAGGCAGCCATGCTATCTCGCGAAGAGGTGGTGGGGCAGGTAACGCCAGATTTTTATGCCGACCCGGCCGCCCGTATGGCCATTTTAACCAAATTACAGACTGAAGGTCGCGTCAGCGATTTTGAAGCGGTCTTGAAGCGTGGCAATGGGGAACATTTCTGGGCGTTGCTTTCTGCGGGCATTATTGTTTATGAAGGTGAACCGGCCATTCTGGCCTCCGTGTTGGACATTGACAACCGTAAAGAAGCCGAAGCGCGCCTCGCTAAAAATGCAAGCGAGTTGGAAATTGTGGCCCAGGTAAGTACGGTAGCTGCAACCATTCTGGAGCCCCAAGAAATGCTCCAGCAGGTGACAGACTTAACCAAGTCGAGCTTCCAGCTGTATCACGCGCACATCCATTTGTTGGATGAAAGTGGTGAGACACTGGTGTTGACCGCTGGTGCCGGTGAGGTTGGTCGCCAAATGGTGGCCGAAGGACGGCGCATTCCTCTGGTGGCCGCTGGGTCCCTGGTGGCCACGGTGGCCCGGACCTTGAAAGGTGCTATTCGTAATTACGAAGGGGCGGGCGAAGGTTTTATGCCCCATCCGCTGCTGGAAGACACCCGTTCAGAAATGGCGGTGCCCATTGCCGTAGGTGGTCAGGTGCTCGGCGTTTTGGATGTTCGGTCAGACAAGCTGAACTACTTTGGCGAATCCGACCTGCAAACGGTGACTTCGTTGGCCGCTCAGGTAGCTGTGGCGCTGCAAAATGCACGTTCTTACGCCCGGTCTGAGGAAGCGTTTAAGGATTTGCAAGTATTGTCTCGCCGCCTGACGCGTGAAGGGTGGGAAGATTATCTGACTGAGCAGCCAGAGCTGGCCTACAACTACGACCTGCAAGCGGCCAAACCGCTGCTTAATGGTCATGGTGCTGCCGAAACGGCCGTTGCCGATTCTCCCGCACTTTTGTTGGCCAAACCCCTGCAAATTCAAGGGCAGCCCATTGGCGAGCTGGCCGTAACTGGCCTTTCTCGCGAGGATGAAGAAACGGCCGACATCATTGCTGCCGTGGCCGAACGTCTCAGTGCCCACCTGGAAAACTTACGACTGGCCGAACAGTCAGAAAAAGACCGGGCGGCAGCTGAAAAGCGTAGTGAAGAAATCGCCTTAATCAACCAGTTGGTTACCCAGATTTCCTCCTCACTGGATTTGCAGCACTCCCTGCAAATTATTGTGGACGAGCTGGCGGTGGCGGTGAACGTAGACCAGGTTCGCATTGCCCTGCTGGAAAAAGAAAGAAACGAACTGGTTGTTATTGCCGAACATTACGATAGCACCAGAGCGCCTTCGGCCGTGGGGATGGTCATTCCTATTGAAGGAAACGAACTGACCCAAACCGTCATAAAAACCCGTGAGATGGTCGTGATTGAAGATGCGCAAAACGCGCCCGAGACGGCTCCGGTTCATGACTTATTTGCGGCCCAGGGCATTGAAACCGTCATCTTGATGCCGCTGGTGGTAAATGACGAGGTGCTGGGCACCATCGGTTTGGATATTTTGGATAAGCGGCCGGTACGGCGGGCAAGCTTACAGCTAGCGCAAACAATCGTTTACCAGACAGCTACCGCCATTCAGAACGCTCGCCTCTTTGAGCAAACGCAGGCCGCGTTGGCAGAAACAGAATTGTTGTACGCTCATAGTTCTCAGCTGAATACAGCTACCAATCTGGATGCGGTTCTGGATTCGGCTGCTGCGCCTGGTTTCCAGGCGGGGGCGACTGATGCGCTCCTGTTTGTGTACGACCAGGACACAATTGGCCAGGCGCGGCAAGGTCAGTTTTTGGCCTGTTCGCCCCGCAACATCGTTCCTCTGGGTCAAAAATTCGCCCTCGATGAACAGCCGTTTGCACGCTTCTGGCCAGCAGATGGCAAAAATGTTTTGCTGGTAGGGGATGTTTCGGAAGACAAGCGGCTGAACGCGCAAGATAAGCAGATGTTCTTGAAGGCGGGCATTCAAGCCGTAGCCATCATGTATCTGTCGGTGGTTAATCTGCGTTTGGGGCAAATTGTGATTCGCTGGCATAACCGGCAGACCTTCACCAGTGTAGACGAACGGTTGTATGGTGCTATTGCTCAGCAGGCTTCTTCCGTAGTGTACAACCGGCTGCTGTTTAACCAGACAGAAGAAGCGCTGTCGGAAACGGCAGCTCTCTACCAGGCCAGCGCCGACATCAATACCGCACAAACTTATGACCAGGTTCTGACCGCCTTACGCCAACACACAGCTTTGGGCCAGGGCTCACACAGCGTGACGATCAACTTCTTTGACCGGCCCTGGGATAAAGATCAGATTCCTGAAGAAGTGTTCTTGTTGGCCAACTGGGGTGAGGCGGAAGCTGTTCAGCCCGCCCGGTTTAGAGTGGATACCATCCCAGGTTTCCTCGATCTGATCAATTCTGATGAAATGCTGGTTCACTCTGACGTGGCCACAGATGAACGGATCAGCGATGAATTCCGCGAGGTTCTATTGAAGATGATGAATGTGAAAGCGGCCGTTTATGTGCCTCTGACAATTGGTAACCGGCGTGTAGGTTATATCAACGGTTATTATGGGCGACCGAAATCTTTCACCGATGAACAACTGAGACGTCTTAATGTGTTGGTTAGCCAGGCGGCCGTCTCAATTCAATCGTTACAGCTGTTAGAGCAGACTCGCCGTCGTGCTGACCGTGAGGCGCTTATTAACAACATCAACAAGAAGATTCAGTCTGCGCCGACGGTACAGTTTGCTCTGCAAACGGCCGTTGCTGAACTCAGCCAGGCGCTTAAGCTGAAAACGGCAGTAGTCGAGCTGTCTCTCGCCGAAGAAGAAAATGGACACCAACAGGAACTCCCATCACGCTCGGCAGAACCGGCCTGATGAGCCTGTGAAACATTGGATATTTTGTAGAAACGGCCGTTGTCTTGGCCCCAAAACAATCAAAATTCTGGGTTGACTTATGAAGCAAGCAAACAATCAAACGCAAACCATTCAGGTTTTATACGAACTGGCTCTCTCCATCGGCACCAGTCTGGATTTACAGCAGATGCTAAATGCGAGCATGGAAGCCTTTGCTGAAAAGTTAGGCTGCGCGGTTAGCACCGTTTACCGCTGCCAAACAAGCCAAACTGACTGCCAGTTTGAAGCTGTGGGCTCAAACAAACCCACAGCAGACAAAGCAGAGACCGCGCAAATGGCGCTGGCCCACCTGCCAACCACGGCGGATGAGCAGCAAATGGCCCAATTTGTGGCGACACTGCCTCTGGTTGACCAGGGTGCGGCAGATGATTATTATCATCTGCTGGACTTGCCTGGTTTTGGTGTCTTGCTGCTAATCAAAGATGAGGCGCCACTTGACGAGAAGATGCTGGAGGCGATACGGCCGTTGCAAGACAAACTGGCTACCGCTGCCAACGCTTGCTTAGCCCAAGAAGCGCCCCCAATTGCTCGGGGACAATCTCGGGCAATCTTGGAATCGATCACCACGCCGCTGCTTATCTCCCGCATTAGCGACGGGCTCATCCTCTACGCCAACGACATGCTGGCCGACATGATTGGTTCAACCGCTAAGCAGCTCATGGGCAACATTACCCCAGACTTTTATGCCAACGCCGATGACCGGAAAACCCTCCTGACCAAACTTCAGGCCCAGGGCATCCTGACAAACTACGAACTCCAAATAAAAAGGAGTAACGGCGAGCTTATCTGGGTGCTGCTATCCATTAAACCCTTTAACTACCAGGGTGACCCAGCGCTCATCGCCACTTTCCTGGAGATCACCGAACGCAAACAAACGTTGCAACAATTAGAAGATTCTCGGGAACGCTCCCGCGCCATTCTCGAATCGGTCACCCTGCCCCTGATCATTTCTCGGCTAGATGACGGCACTGTGCTTTACGCCAACGACCGAGCCATGGACATGATGGGCATGGCCGCAGAAGAAATGATTGGCAACCGGACGCCAAACTTCTACCACAATCTAGAAGACCGGGCCAAAGTCATCCAGGGAGCATTGGCACATGGCGGTATCGACAATATGGAGCTGCCCATCTTGCGCAAAGGTGAGGTTCGTTGGGCACTGATATCCAACCGGCTCACCGAATATGATGATCAGCAAGCCATCATCACCACCCTCGTTGACATCACCGATCGGAAACTGGCAGAAGAAACCCAGGTAAAACGCGCGGCCGAATTGGAAACGGTGGCCCGTGTTAGCGCATCCACCGCCAGCATCCTGGAAACCGATAAATTGCTGCAAGAGGTTGTTGACCTCACCAAGGAACGCTTTGGCCTTTACCACGCCCACATTTACCTGCTCAACAAAGCCGGTGACAC
This sequence comes from Ardenticatenaceae bacterium, assembly GCA_020634435.1. GTDB lineage: Bacteria > Chloroflexota > Anaerolineae > Promineifilales > Promineifilaceae > Leptofilum. The sequence goes on from JACKBS010000013.1 coordinate 70,312, forward strand.
GCTGGTTTTGGCCGCAGGTGCGGGTGAAGTTGGCCGGAAGATGGTGGCTGAAAAGCGCAGCATTCCCTTGAACCAGGAACAATCCTTGGTTGCTCAGGCGGCTCGTACCCATCGCGGCGTTATTGAAAACGACGTACTAAACAATCCTGCATTTTTGTCTCATCCTTTACTGCCAGACACCAAAGCAGAAATGGCCGTTCCCGTGCTCATTGGCGACCGGGTAATTGGTGTTTTGGACACGCAGGCGGATCAGGTGGGCTGGTTTACCCAACAAGATGTTCTGATCAAAACGACCCTGGCTTCCCAGATTGCGGTGGCTTTGGAAAACGCCCGCTCTTTTGAAGCCGCACGGACGTCTCTGGCCGAAACAGAAGCCTTACTGGACATCACCAAAGAATCCAGCCGCACCCTTGAATTGCAAACCATTCTGGAAAGCGTGCTCGACAAAGTATTGGCCGCTACCCAATTTGAAGCTGGGCTAATTAGTCTGGAAAATCCAGAAACGCATAAGCTAGAACTATTCAGCCATCGTTTGCCGACGCCGTTTTTTCAGGCTATAGAAAAAAGTGGGCTGGATAATTCGTTGTGTGACTTGGTTTACCGCCGACAGGAGTCGATTGTTGTTGTTGATTTAACCGGCGACACGCCTGTAGACGTTAGCGGTCTTGTTAAACTGGGTTTCCAGTCTTATCAAGGTGTTCCAATTGCGGCTAAAGGCGGTGTGTTTGGCACCATTTGCCTCTTTAGCACACACATGCTCAGTTCTGAGGAAGCCAACACGATCTTTTTGCAGGCAGTTGGTCAGCAGGTGGGTATTGCCATCCAGAATGCCAACTTGCTAAAACAAACGCAGGTCGCTCTAGTCGAGGTAGAACAATCACAAGCGATTGTCCAGGAATATTTGGATATGCAGCGTGTTTTGCATGAAATAAACACCGATTTGTTGCAGACAAATGATCTGGATGAGATGTACCAGCGCGCGATTGAGTTGGCTCACACCCGACTGGGTTTTGAACGCATTGGCATGTACTTGCTAAATGAAAGCCAGGATACTCTCTTGGGCACTTATGGCGTCGATACCGCAGGTAACGTACGCAGTGAGCAAGCCGCAGAGCATATCATTACCGATCAAAGGACAATCGACACATATATTCACAATCGAACACGCCTAACGGTGGAAGAAGATATTGATTTGGTACAAGGTAGCGACGTAGTTGGGCATGGTTGGCATCTTGGGGCTGCCATGTGGGCAGAAGAATCACCAATTGGGGCGATTTTTGCAGATAACCTTATAACCGGACAACCGCTAAAACCGTATCAATCTGAGCTCTTATTTGCTTATGCGACGACGGTGGCGAACTTAATTGCCCGTCGTCGCATTGACGAGCGGGTTCGCGAGCGCGAGACCCTGCTGCGCACCATCATTGATTCAACACCAGACTGGATTTTCATCAAGGATAAAGAGCATCGTTACCAGTTGGTCAATCGAGGGTATGCGAATGCTTTGCACATAGCGCCTGATGAGTTCATTGGTAAAGATGATTTAGAGCTAGGTTTCCCGGAAGAATTGGTTAAAGGCGATCCGGAAAAAGGCATTCGGGGATTCTGGGCTGATGATCGCCTGGTGATGAACAGCGGTGAGATGCAAGTCTACCCCGATGACCCGGCTACCATTGATGGGGAAGTACATACCTTCCATACGATCAAGACCCCATTGAAGGATACCGATGGACAGGCATGGGGCGTGCTGGCTTTTGCCCGAGATATTACCGAGCGTATGCAAACAGAGGCAAACATTCGTGAGCGTGAAACTCTGTTACGCACAATTATTGATTCAACACCAGACTGGATTTTTGTAAAAGACCGTGACCATCGCTATCAGTTGGTAAATCAAGGTTACGCCGACTCGATGCAGATCGCACCAGAAGAGTTCATCGGTAAGAATGACCTGGATATTGGCTTCCCTGAAGAAATCGTCAAAGGCGATCCAGAAAAAGGCATTCGTGGCTTCTGGGCCGACGACAATGAGATTATGGACAGCGGTGAGCGCAAGGTTATCGACGAAGAACCTGCTGTTGTTGATGGCGAAGAACGGGTATTGCACACGATTAAAGTGCCTTTGCACGATGCCGATGGCGAAGTCAACGGTCTGGTGGGCTTTGTCCACGATATTACCAAGCAAAAAGCAACGGAAGCGGCCCTGCGCGAAAGTGAATCCCGCTCCCGCAACATTCTGGACAGCGCTAACGAAATCATCTTTACCGTCAATGGTGAAGGTGTGCTCACTTATCTGTCACCGGCCTGGACCGATGTGCTTGGTTTTACAGTCGAAGAAGGCGAAAACAAATCTATTACAGAGTTTGTCCATCCAGAGGATGTAGGTGAAGCCTTTGACTTTATGAACCGCATTGTCACCACCGGTGAAAGCCAGCGCGGTCTTACCTACCGAATCCGTCACCAAGACGGCTCCTGGCGTTGGTTCCGGGCCAACGGGTCCGCCGCTTTGGATGAAGAAGGCAACTTCCTCTACTTCGTGGCTCTGGCACAAGACATTACTGAACAAAAAACAGCAGAGGAAGCGTTGCAGGCGGCTAATGAATACACAGAAGCCATTCTGCAATCTATCACGGTGCCGATTCTGATTTCACAGGTTAAGAGTGGCGAGATCCGGTATGCCAATGAACATTTGGCTGAAATGGTTCGCCTGCCGCTTAATAAGTTGGTTGGTAATGCGACGCCTAATTTCTATGTGCACAACGAGGACAGAACGGCCGTTATCACCCAAATCCGGGCAGAAGGCAGCCTTAATAACTACCAGCTCCAGTTGTGGCGGACAGATGGTGAGCTGTTCTGGGCTCTGCTGACGGCGCGGCTCATCGAGTTTGAAGGTGAACCCGCCATTATGACCAGCTTGATTGACATCACTGATCGTAAAGCGGCTGAAGAGAAAGTTCGGGCCAATGAAACCTTGATGCGGACCATCATTGATTCAACGCCGGACTGGATTTTTGTGAAAGACCGTGACCATCGTTACCAGTTGGTGAATCAAGGGTATGCCAATTCCTTTGGCCTGGAACCCGAAGCCTTCATTGGCAAGAATGATCTGGAAATCGGTTTCCCGGAAGAGATTGTGAAGGGGAATCCTGAGAAGGGTATCGTCGGGTTCTGGCCAGATGATGATGAGGTGATGGCCCGCGGCGAAACGAAGGTTATTGACGTTGAACCGGGTGAAGTTGATGGCCAAGAGGTGTTCCTCAGCACCATCAAGTCGCCGTTGAAAGATGAAGAAGGTAATGCAACGGCCGTTGTGGGGTTTGTGCACGATATTACGGAACGTATCCAATCAGAAAGGATGACCCGTGAACGTGAAGCCTTGCTCCGCACCATCATTGATTCAACACCGGACTGGATCTTTGTAAAAGACCGCGACCATCGCTACCGGTTGGTCAATCAGGGTTATGCCGACTCCATGCACATAGCGCCAGAAGAATTTATTGGCAAAAATGACCTGGATATTGGCTTCCCCGAAGAAATTGTGAAGGGTAATCCTAAAAAGGGTATCCGCGGCTTCTGGGCCGACGACAATGAGATTATGGCCAGCGGCGAGCGCAAAATTATTGACGAAGAACCAGCCGTTATTGATGGGGAAGCCCGCGTGCTGCACACGGTTAAAGTGCCGCTGCGTGATGCTGAAGGTGATGTTAATGGCCTGGTGGGCTTTGTGCACGACATTACGAGCAGTAAGGAAGCACAGGAAGTTATTGCTAAACGTGCGGCTGAACTAGGGGCTGTTGCTGAAGTAAGTACAACAACGGCCACTATTTTGGACGCGAATGTAATGTTGCAAGCGGTCGTTGACCTGACTAAAAAGAGCTTTGATCTGTATCATGCTCACATCTATCTGCTTGATGAAGAAACAGAAATGCTCGTTTTAACCAGAGGCGCAGGTGAAGTTGGCCAGCAGATGGTGACTGAAGGACGGCAGATTCCGCTGTTACAGGAACAGTCGCTTGTAGCGCGCGCGGCCCGTTTACGCCAGGGTGTTGTCATTAAAGATGTTAAGGATGAGCCGGGCTTTTTGCCACATCCTTTGCTGCCAGACACACGTGCAGAAATGGCGGTGCCGCTTGTTGCTGGTGAACAGGTGCTGGGTGTGCTCGACGTTCAGTATGACCAGGTGAAGGACTTTGCTCAAGAAGACATCAGTGTTTTCACCGCGTTGGCCGCGCAAACGGCCGTTGCGCTACAAAACGCTCGTCTCTTTACCCAATCAGAAGAACGCGCCAAAGAATTGGCCTTTGTTAACCGCATCGTGACCGAGATTAATACCTTGGATACCAGAACCGGCTTGCAATTCCTGGCCAAAGAATTGGGCGGAATCCTCCAAACGCCTTCGGTGGTTGTCGGCCTGGTTGATAGTGCGGGGACGATTTTAGAGCTGGTAGCGGCTCTTCATCCTGACGAAGTTCCATCGCCGGTTGGGTCTGTTTTCCCTGTTGCTGGGGACCCGATCATGGGCCGGGCCATACAAACTCGGCAGACGGTTATTGTCGAAGACGTTGCCAATTTCAATCTTGATGCTGAGACCACAGAAGTGATTCTTAGCACCGGAACCCGCTCGATGTATGTCATTCCGATGATTGTGGGGCGTGATTTGATTGGTACCGTTTCCGTAAATATCATGGAAGGCAACAGCCCGCTAACCCCAGACCAGCTGGAATTGGCAGAAACGACGGTGTACCAGGCAGCAACGGCCGTACAAAATGCGCGCCTCTTCGAGCAGGTGCAAACGGCCTTCAGAAATGTTGAACAAAGCCAGGCAGAGCTTTCGCAGGCACTTGAGATCGCCAAGCTGGGCTACTGGGAATATGATGTCGAGCAGGACCTGTTTACCTTCAACGATCAGTTCTATGCACTCTTCCACACGACGGCAGAAGCGCACGGCGGCTATCAACTCTCTTCAAGCTACTACGCGCAAAACTTTGTTCATCCCGATGACATGGCCATGGTTGGCAGCGAAATCGGCGTAGCACTCAGCTCAACAGACCAATACTACACACGCTTATTAGAGCATCGCATTCTGTTTGCTGATGGCGGAATTGGTCACATCTCAGTCAACGTCAATCTGGAACGAGATGAACAAGGAAACATCATCCGCTTCTACGGCGCGAACCAGGATATTACGGTGCGAAAGGCAGCCGAATTGAAGCTGCAAGAGAATCAGGAACGTCTGGCAGAAGCCAACCGTGTTAGTAAGCTTTATCCCTGGGAATTCGACGTAGCGACACAGATGTTTACCTTCACACCCGAATATTATGAATTACTGGGGACATCGGTCGAAGAAAATGGTGGCTTGCAGATTTTGGCACAGGATTATGCCACCAAATTTGTTCCCCCAGACGAGGCCGCTATCGTTGCTAACGAAGTGGGCAAAGCATTGGCCACGGATGATCCGAACTTCAGCCGAAACTTTGAGTCGATAAACCTGACCACGGATGGCAAAACCATTCCCGTTCGCGTTCGCTTCCGCGTGGTAAAAGACGCACAGGGCAACACCATCAAGACCCTTGGAGCGAACCAGGATATTACCGAGCAAAAAGCGGCAGAAGCGTCTCTGCGCCGCAGTGAAGCCGACCTGTCCCAGGCACTTGAGATCGCGAAGCTGGGCTACTGGGAATATGACGTAGCGAATGATCTGTTCACCTTCAATGATCAGTTCTATTCCCTCTTCCACACGACGGCTGAAGCGCACGGTGGTTATCAACTTTCCTCTGGCTACTACGCGCAAACCTTTGTGTACCCAGATGATATGGCTATGGTCGGTGGCGAAATTGGTAAAGCCCTAAGCTCGACCGATCGACACTACACCCGCTTGTTGGAACACCGCATCTTGTATGCCGATGGCGGTATCGGTTACATCTCAGTTAATGTGAACGTAGAGCGAGATGAGCAGGGGAACATTGTCCGTTTCTATGGGGCAAACCAGGATATTACTGACCGTAAGCTCATTGAACAGGCCGTAGCCAAACAGGCGCAGGAACTGCAAATTGTTGCGGAACTTTCCACAACATTGGCGACCACGCTTGAGCAGGAAAAATTGCTCCAAGAAGTGGTGGACCTTACCAAAGAGCGGTTCGATTTTTATCATGCCCAGATTTATCTGCTCAATGCCCAGCAAGACAGATTGACGTTGGTGTTTGGTGCGGGTGACGTGGGTCGTCAATTGGTTGCTCAAAAGCACCACATTGCCTTGAATGCTCCGCAATCACTGGTGGCGCAGGCCGCTCGGTCTGGTCAGGCCGTTGTGGTAAATGACGTGCGTGCCAACCCAGACTGGTTGCCGAACAAATTGCTGCCAGAGACGCAGGGGGAAATGGTTGTGCCCCTGATTGTGGGTGATCGCGTGGTGGGTGTGCTCGATGTGCAGGCCGCCAGTATCAATCGTTTTACCGACCTGGATGTGCAAATTCAAACGACGTTGGCTGCTCAGGTGAGTATTGCGCTAGAGAATGCGCGTTCCTTTGAACAAGCGCAAACGGCCGTTGCTGAAATGAACGCCCTTACCCGTCGTCTAACCCGTGAAGGGTGGGATGAATACTTTGACAAGGAAGCTCAAGAAACGCTGCGGTTCTTGTTTGACGGAACCTCCGTTCACGAAGCTCAGGATACGGCCGTTGTTTCCTCACTGCAAGAAACACCAGACGAACTCCTGGAACGGCCGATTGAGGTGCGCGGCGTAAAAATTGGTAAGATGGCCCTGGTGCCCGAAGAAGAAGACCCCGAACTTGAAGAGGTGTTCAACTCGGTCATGCAGCAGCTTTCGGCGCACATCGAGAACCTGCGCTTGACGGAACAGGTGCAAACATCACTGGCCCAAACGGAAGCGCTGTACACTGGTAGTGAGCGCATCGTTCTTAGCTCCACCGAAGCAGATGTTCTGGAGTCGCTCATCTACTCCACGCAGCTGCGGCATCTAGACCGGGCAAACATCTTCTTGTTTGATGAGCCGGTAGAAGATAACGTGGCGCGGGATGTAACGGCCGTTGCCGTTTGGGAGCACGAAGGTGTACCCCATACGGTAGATGTGGGCACCAAGTTTACGGTGCAGCAGGTGCCGTTCATGTCTATGATTAACTCTGAAGCCTCAATGGTTGTCGAAGACATACGCCAAGACCCACGCATAGATGATTCCACGCGACAAATTTTGGAAGGTTATGGCATGATTAGCTTTGTGCTCTTCCCCATGGTCGTTGGTTCACAATGGTTGGGCATGGTGTCTGGCCAGTCGGCACAGCCGTTGTACATGAACGAGGTGCAGCGTCGGCAGGCCAGCAGTTTGGTCAGCCAGGCCTCGGTTGTACTGCAAACAACTATCCTCTTCCGGCAAGAACAGGCACGAGCCCGCCGTGAGCAGATGCTCCGCGCCATTGCGGCCAAAGTCCGCAGTTCTACCGATGTTGATTCAATCATGCGAACGGCCGTTACGGAAATCGGCCGTACTTTAGGACGTCGCGCCTTTATCAAGTTGAGTGACGAGCAGCTGATAGCCGCCGCAGAAGAAAATGGAGTAGCCTTATGAGCCTAGATACTGCGCTTTACCAGGCTTTGGTCGATCAAACGGCCGATCATGTTCTTGTAACCGACACCGAGGGCACTATTCTTTACGTGAATCCTGCCTTTGAGCGGTTAACCGGGTACACCAAGGAAGAAGTCTTGGGCAAAACACCCCGCATTCTGAAGTCGGGCACCCACAATCGCGCCTTTTACAAAGAAATGTGGCAGACCATGCTGGCCGGAGAGGCCTTCCGCGGCACCACGGTAAACAGAAGAAAAGACGGCTCATATTACTACGAAGATAAGGTCATCACGCCGATCAAAGATGCCGATGGCAACATCACGCATTTTATTTCTATCGGGCAAGATGTAACCGAGCGTAAAAAGGCCGAAGAAGCGCTGAGCGCCAGAGAAGTTGATCTAAGAGCTAGATTGGATTCTCTCTCGACCATCAACAGCATTGCCGATTCTGTGCATCGTTCGCCCAACTACGACGCGTTTATCGAGCGGGCAACCGATGCCATTGTTCAGTACACGCAGGCACCTTCTGTGGCCTTTTTTGTTCTGAATCAAGATCACCTGGAGTTGGTATCGTCTCATGGATTTTCCAGCAGCACGTTGGGAGTAGGCTCTACATTACCCATTAAAGGCAGCCTGTCTGGTCTTACCATTGCGGAAAAGAACGTTGTCGTCAGCGAAGATATTGTGAATGATGAACGCCTGGAACCGTCTGTACGCAAAGCGCTGGTGGAACAGGGCCTACAAAATGTCGTCTCCTTCCCGCTGCTGTTCCAGAATGATGTGATGGGCGTCATCAATCTGGTGTACGCGGAAAAGCGAACCTACTCGCCAGACGAGAAGAAAACGCTGCTCTCCATTGGCCGGACGATTGGCTTGGCCCTGGTTAATGCCCAGCGGTTGGTAAACATTGCCAAACACGAGGCGCAAACCGAGCAGCGGTTAGAGGTGCGGCAGTCGTTGATTCTCACTCGGACACAGGCCGAGGTGTATGATGTCATCGTTGAGAAGGCAAACTACTACCCCGAAGCGGCTATTTCTTTGTTTGTGTTAAACAAGGTGGGAAATTCGGCCGTTCTTGAACTGAAAAAGACCGATCCCGCGCAAAGCGGCCTCACCCGTATGCCCTTGGGGACGCAAATTCCTCGTGAACATCTGCCCAACACCTTCAAGTCAGACAAGCCTTTTGTCACCGACGACATGATGAACGATGAACGCACCGTAGCCGGGGCTCGCGCTTTGGCCAGTAAATTTGGTGCGGTTAGCTTGGCGGTGCTGCCGCTTCAAGCGGGCGGTGATTGGCTGGGCATGCTCCTCTTTGCCAGTGCTGAAAAAGGGTACTTCACTGAGGACAAGATTGAGGTATACAGCGATGTGGCTGAACAGGGTGCTTTAGCTCTACGCGCCGCTATGCTCAACGAAGAAGCGGTGACCAGCCTGGCCCGGCGTGAACGAGAAGTTCATCTGACTACTCAGGTAGCTCAGGAAATTGCCGCTGCGGCCAATTTGCATGACCTGTACGATCGTGTCGTGACGCAGGTTCAGGAACAGTTTGGTTACTACTACACCCAGCTGCTGCGCTACGATGACAGCATGGATGTGCTGGGTCTGGTTGTCGGTTATGGCGACATTGGTAAAAAGATGCTGGCGATGAACCACTCGATGCCGATGGGCGTTGGTCTTATTGGGCAGGCCGCTAAGTTGAAGGAGTCTGTGCTGAGAGGTACGGTCGCGGGCGACCCTGACTGGCAATCGAATCCCTTATTGCCTGATACCCGCAGTGAAATGGCGGTGCCGATTAAGCTGCGCGACAAGGTTTTGGGCGTTTTGGACGTGCAGAGTGATCATCTTGATGGCATCACAACCAATGACCAACTGCTGTTGGAAGGCTTGTGTGGGCAAATCGCTATCGCTATTGAAAGTACGGAGCTGCGCCAGGAAATGGAAGGTCGGCTGCGTGAGCTAAGCCTTTTGCAGCGGCAGATGAGTCGTGAAGGTTGGCAGAAATATCAGCGCGTTCGGCAAAACAAATTAGGATATCGCTTCGATTTATCTGGCTTGCAGATGTTAACTGACCAGCCGGAAACGGCCGTATTCCCCAAGAAAAACGGTACCGGTCCCCTGGCGCTGCCCCAGCCGCAGTTGAGCCAACCCCTTACCATCCGTGGTGAGACGATTGGTTTGTTTGGTGTGGAAGAAGATCCAGAACGGCCGTTAAGCGACGAAGAACGCAACATTATCAACGCCGTCGCTGAGGACCTGGCTGAAGCGCTAGAAGCCGCCCGCCTGTTTGAAGAAACCCAGATTGCTCTGGCCGAACAAGAACGGTTGGCCGCAGAACTCGAAACAGTGGCCAAGGTAAGTACGGCTGCTTCCACCATTTTGGAAGTAGATGAACTGCTTCAATCGGTGGTAGACCTTTCCAAGAGCAGCTTTGAGCTTTACCATGCTCACATCTACTTAGCCAACGAAACTGGTAAGATGCTGTTGCTTAAAGCGGGGGCGGGGAACATTGGCCGCCTCATGAGCCTGGAAGGGCGCGAAATTAGCATCGACGACGAATCCATTGTCGCCCGAGCTGCCCGTATCCGCAAAGGTGTCATGGAAAACAACGTCCGCCGCATCATGGACTTTTTGCCCCATCCTCTGTTGCCGGAAACACGGTCAGAGATGGCCCTGCCCATGGTTGTTGGTGGTAAGCTCATTGGTGTCTTGGACCTGCAATCTGACCAGGAAGACTTCTTCACAGAAGAAGACCTGAATGTACAAACAACCCTGGCTGCTCAGATTGCTGTCGCGGTAGAAAACGCTAATCAGTACGCAGCCCAGGTGCAAACATCTACCAAGCTGCGTGAAGTTGACCAACTGAAGTCTGAATTCCTGGCCAGCATGAGCCACGAACTGCGGACGCCGCTCAACTCCATCATTGGTTTTGCCGATGTGTTGCTAGAAGGGCTGGATGGCGATTTGAATGACCGCATGGAAGAAGATGTTCGCCTGATTCGCGAAAGTGGTGACCACCTGCGCGGCCTTATCGGCGATATTCTGGATATGTCCAAGATTGAAGCCGGACGTATGGACCTGCGCTACGAAGAAATCGACATCGCTCAACTGGCCAACGATGTGATGGCCACCGCCGCACCATTGGCCCAGGAAAAACGGCTATTCCTCCACCTGGACATTGAGGAAGAAGTGAAGCCAGTACAGGCCGACCGCACTCGTTTGCGCCAGATTTTGTGGAACATTGTGGGTAATGCTATCAAGTTTACTGAAAAGGGTAGCATCACTGTTTCGGTGCAAAGCCAGCCGAATCACATCCTTTGTTCAATTCGGGATACCGGTATTGGTATCAAGGAAGAACATGCGGCCGTTGTGTTTGAACAATTCCGCCAGATTGACGGTGGTTTGAATCGTGCGGCGGGTGGTACCGGTCTTGGGATGCCAATTACGAAAAAGCTGGTAGAGTTGCATGGCGGCGAAATATGGATTGAAAGCGTTTACGGGCAAGGTAGTACTTTCTTGTTTACAATTCCTTACAATCCACCCAAACCTAAGACGCAGCCCGTAGAAGCTATGGCCAGCGCTGATTAAATTTAACGGTAGCATTACGCCACTTTGTTAAAAAACAGAGTATGATAGCTACTAGAAGTGAAGTATGAAGGTAAGTTATTATGGCAAAAACAGATAAAAAAGTTCTGTGTGTAGAAGATAATCCAGTCAACATGCTGCTGGTGTCGCGCATTGTGGAAGCGGAGGGGCATGAGCTGATCAAAGCAGCAGATGCCTCATCGGCCGAAGCCATCTTGTCAACAGTGGTGCCCGACATTATCTTGTTGGATATCAACCTGCCGGGGAAAAGTGGCCTGGATTTGGCGCGGGAGTTTAAAACAGACGACCGCCTGGCTCCTGTGCCGCTAATCGCAACCACGGCGCAGGTGCTGGTAGGTGATCGGGAGCGCTGCTTGGAAGCGGGCTGCGACGACTATTTGCCTAAGCCTCTGGATATCCGCAAGCTGCGCGAAGTGCTGCGGACGTATTTGAACAATGGGGTGGCTTAACGGCCGTTTCCATCTAACCTTTCACCGTCCCCCTTCGCATACGTTTAAACACATTCCTCCCGCAGGCAGCATTTAGCTTGCGGGAGGTTGCTGTTTAGCTCACCTCTGCTGTCGCTACAACCACCGACGGTTCACCCAAAACGTGCGTCAAAAATAAAAAACGATGCTCATCTTTATAGCCGCTCAGGCGCAACTGGCGCTGGAGCTTTTCTGGCTCTAGCGGCGAGCCGCGCTTTTTGATCGTTACGCTGCCCACGCGCTGCTCGCGCAGGTAATGACGTAACTGTTTAAGCTGGAAGGGGAAGGCGGCTTCCAAGGCAAAACAGCGGGCAAAGGGGGTGGATACGGCCGTTTCCGCGGTCAGATAGGCGATCTCATCATCAATCTGGTTGGCACCTAACTGTGCCGCCAATGCCTGCACTAAATGAGCCCGAATGATCGCGCTGTCTGGTTCGTATAGATATGCCTGGGGTTCGGTGCTGGGAATGGCCTCGCTGGGCAAATCGGCCGTGGTGAGCGTGTGGCTTGCGGGTAGCAAGGTGGCCCGTCGCGCCACACCGGAATGCAAACGGCCGTACCACAGCACCGCTTCCTTCATCTCGCCATCCAGCGAGACAAACTCCACCTCCGCGTCGGCGGGGAGTTCGGCATAATCCACACCGGGGCTAATTTTAACGGCCGTTTCCGGCACGACCGCTCGCCACTGATCTACCAAACTGAGCGGTGGCTGGTACTGGGCTAGCGAAAAAAAGCGACGGCCGTGTTCGTCGCGTCGTGCGGGGTCAAAAAAGAGGGCGTCCATCTGGACAAGCGGCGACAGGCTGTGCAAATCGGCTTGCAGCGGGTGGAAGCGGTCGCCGTGACCATAAACGCGCACGTTTTCCTGAGCCATCGCCAGCCGCACCGGGTCCCACTCTACGCCGGTAACTTCGGCCTGGGCGGCCAGCGCCAGGGCATCGCCGCCAATGCCACAGCCCAGATCGGCAATGAGTTGGCAGCCCAATTCGGCAAAGCGGCGAGCGCGATGCTGCGCCACCATTTCTGCCGACGCCTGCTCCAGCGCGGCGCGCACAAAATACATCTGGCTGGCGCGGCTAAATTTGGTCGTGGCATGCTGGCGCAGCACAATGGTTTCCAGCACCGCTTGGGCCTGGGTCTGGGGCAGTTTTTGGCGCAGCCAGGTGGCAATTTGCAGGTGGGTTTGGGGCGTGATTTCCATCTGGCCAACGTCCGCCAGCCAACGCTGGCCGCTAGCCGAAAGCAAAAATGCGAGGTCATCTAAAGTCATAGAGGCTATCTTATCAGTTCACCGCATATGAGAAAACAAGAAAACAAAAGCAAAGATTACGCAGATTTAACGAATCAAAAAATCTGTCTCATCTGCGTAATCTGTTGATAAAAACCGGTCTGATTTTTGGATTAGGGAAGTTCCGGGGTTAACAACTGTTCGTTGGGGGTGTCTGGCTCTTCGGTTTCATCGAGCTCGGGAACGGCCGTTCCGGCTCCCTGTCGCCCACAATAAATCTGGTAAGCACATTCGCGACACGCACTCCAGTCGTCGGTGAGCGGCCAGACGTTGGCGGCGATGGCTTGGTCTAATTGCGCCGCGATTTGCTGTAGTTCGGCCCAATTCGCCTGATGTTCGGTGGCGCTGCAGCCAATTGTGACGGGTGCGGTTGGCTCCTGCACGTACCAGTACGTCAGGCTGATTTGCTCGGCGGCCAGCGGCCCGACTTGGGGCCAGAAGGCGCTGCCGCCCTCGGCCAGCAGGGCCAGGTACAGGCGGGTTTGCCAGCGACTTTTTAGCTCGTCAGCGTCAGCGAGGTGGCCTGTTTTCCAGTCGAATACATGGGCAAACGGCCGTTCCTGTTCATCATTGCCTAACACGAGGAGGTCGAAACGGCCGTACAGCAGATGGTTCCCCAAGGGCACCGTCAGGCCGGTTTCGGGCAAAAACCGAGCATCGGTGGGCAGTTCTTGGATGGGCGAGTGGGTCGTAAATGCCTGCCACCATTGCCGTACGCGTTCATCAGGAATGGTCGAAGGGATGATTTTCATTCCCAGAAAGTGGCGCTCCACCAGCTGATGAAATTCCTGCCCATACTGCAAAATCTGCTCAGTGCGTTCGGGCAGCGGGCTGGTGGGCCAGGGCAAGCGGCGCAGGTAGCGCAGCTGGAAACGGTGCTGGCAGGCCAGGAAGTTGGCCAGCTTGTACTGGCTTAGGCTGAGGCGATTGTCCATAGATGTCATTGGGTAATTGAGCAACTGAGTAATTGGGTGTTTTCAATTGCCTAATTGCTCAATTACTTTTTAGGCCCAGATGTTGCCGTCTGGCGCGCGCATGAACAGCACGGGGATGCCCCAGTACGGACTTTCCAGGATGTTGAAGTCGAGGCCAATACGTGCTTCGGTAACGGCCGTATCCAGCGGTTTGCCCAGTGCCAGGAATTCATACAGGGTTTGCATAAACGGCCGTGCCGCTTGGTTGGGCAGATCGTATTGCATGGCTACAACGGCAGGCAGCCCGCCCCAAACGAGTTTGGGTGCCAGCCCCATAAACGCCTGGGATGAGCTGGACTTCTCCGATTTATCCGAGGTGGCCCCCGATTGGCAGGCGCTGAGGATGATGAGCTTGGTGTCGTCTCCCTGGAACAGTCGCAGCATCCGGTCACCATCTAGCAGGACGTGGGCTTTACGGCCGTTGTCCAGCGCCAACGCTCCACCACCAGCAGGCAGCAGCGCCCCATGTCCAATAAAGTGAAAAATATGGGGTGGGTTTTGTCGCACTTTAGAAACCAATGTGTTCGGCGTGGCGTTCTCTAATTCATCAATCACGACCTTGCCAGACTCTACAAACTGTGCCAATGCGTCTTTTACCGCATCAATCTCGCTCTGTACGTCTAGCTTGTCTAAACTCTCTGGATTTGCCCAGGCCAGCAAAATCTTCACCGGGGACGGCACAGAAATGGGGGAGGGTGCCCGGTTGGTGGGCATGTAGCGCACCAGCGGTGTATCGGCATTCAGCGACAAAAATGATTTGTCGTCCCGGCAATATTCCCAGGGAACCTGATAAAGTTCATTCGATTCTTCGTTGATGTTGATTCGCACCCGAATGCCATCCCGGCCCTTGGCGCGAGACACGTTCAAGGTTGTCGTGAACAACTCTTGGATTGGGGCCGGGAATAAAAACTTGCGCAAGATTTCGCCCATGTCGTTGGCAAACTGCGGCTCAGAAATCTGCACATCACGTAGTGATCGGGCCAGATATTGGTATTCATCATCTTCAAACGGGAAAAGCTGCGGGGCTGCGGCTGAAGCTTCCCCATTGGGGGATTTGGCTTCGATGCGGTAGGTGTTTGAGGTGCCAGACGGCCGTATCGTAATATCAAAATCATCGTAAACCGTTTTGGGAGGTTCGGGCCTAGCCGGTTGCTCTTGTTTGGCACCGTTGCCCCCGACCTCTTTTTCGGCAGGCCGATCAGGCTTTGTTAAATCAGCGGCTGGCCCACCAAACTGCGTCAGGTCAAAGCGTGGTCTCAAATTGTGTACAACCTGTAGCAGTTCCTGCGTGATGGCGTTGCGCCGGGCAAACTCTTGAAGCTCTTGCGCCTTGCGCCGGATCGTGTCTCCGGCAAGGTTTTCATACTGCAAATCGACCCCCGACTCAAACTTCAGCTCCATACAGAGGGTACGGATACCCTCCAGGTCAAAAGCTTCTTCGATGACTTGGTAAATGTGGCGATATTCAGACATGCAATTGCTCTCTTTCTTTCATTGGTGCACTTGGCGTGGATGCCTGCATCATACAAAGCTTAGGCTAGATGTCAAGCAGTTATTTTGACCGGGGTGCAATTAGTTTTGGTGTAAGAGTGGCCCCCTATGTGGAAAAACCCAGCGGTTATTTTGCCAGGGCTGCTTTTTCCGTTTAGCCAGCTGTTCAGCTAAGGCAGTGAGACGTTGACAGTCTGCTTCTGTGAAGACCTCTGGCTGGGATGCCGTCGCCGTCTTCGGATTCTGCTTAGCTTGTTTGGGATATGTTTCCTGGCACACACGGGCCTGAATCTCCCGCCAACTGGTTTGCCACCGCCGGTTACACAAGGCCATACGCAGCGCCAACATCGGATTGAGATTGGCTTCGGCCCAACGCATCCCCGCCTGTTTCATCCGTTTCTGCATTACCACTTTGTGTCCGCTTTCCACAATCCCGGACCCAATGGGAATCTGCTGGCGACGAAAATGAGGGTAATCAATCATCGGCAATCGTTTCTCCAGATAGCGAATAGCCAGTTCAATGCTCTCCGCCTCGGGATGGTCAAGGTGCTGCCGTTGCAAAATCGCAACTCAGCCAGGGTGCGCTGGGGTGGTTGGTGGCCTAACTGCCGCGACATCCGAGCATACCATTGGCTGAAAGTGTCTGTGTCTGACCCATAAATCGTCCGGCCCACGGTGGCCACATACGCTTGGGCATGGGCAAAGTCAATCACGCGAATGGCCCGTGGACAATGATAATCAAGAAATGACTGAATCCAGATTGCCCCATCCTGGACAGCCACAACCGTGCGGGCCTTGTCACCACCACGACGGTCCCATTCCACCAGCGCCTCTCGGCTAAACGCTTCCGCTGTGGCTACCCGAGAAAAATAGCTAATCTGTGCCGTTTGGGTTATTACTTTCTTCTGTTTGGCATCCCAACGAGAATCGAATTCGCCAAAGGCCACTGTCTTCACCTCGCGCCACTCGCCGTTGGTCAACTGCACCATTGCCCCATCAGTACATATCACTATTTGCTCAGGCTGTGCCGTAGCCGTCATGCCATCTGTTTCTAACTGCGCTACTTTTTCCTCAATGAGCGTGTTGGCTACTTGCCCATGCCGCAGCGTCACCTGCCGTGTGCCGCTTTCGCTCACTGCGACTTTCCATAGAAGCACCAACTCCTCTTGTGCTTCGCCATAACTAAGGCGGCTGCCCAGTCGTGTGATGGCTTCCTGCACCTGCGGCGTGTATCTGCCTGGCAGCAAGCCCAGCACTTCATCCAGGGGGAAAAAACGTTGCCCCACAGTTGAGACAACGCCATTGCTGCCGGTTGAGTTGGATGGTTTGTCCCTCTTTGCTCTTGAGCTTCCGCTTGCGCTGCCCATTTTTGACCATTTGTTGGCCACACTGGGGACAGTCTGGCACTTTTTGTTCACCTATCTTTTCTTGAGCCAGTTCTTCTACCAGTTGCCTGCGCACCATAGCCAGTTCAGCCTCGACCGCCTCCTCGATCTCGGTCAGGGTTGCTTTGGGGTTGGCCTGATGCCATTGGCTCAACTTGCGGGCTAATTCATTGGGTACATCTTGTTGGGGGTCGGTTTTTTCCGTCATGCCCCCTATTTTCCTCGCCCCCTTCCTTTTACACCAAAACTAATCTCACCCTTTTGACCGAACGCTGACAAAAGGTTCACGGATTATCGAAATCAGTGCGTCAAAATTTTGCTCAGGAACAGCTTGGTGCGCTGGTGCTGTGGATTGTTGTACAGTTCTTCCGGCGAAGCAATTTCCACCACCTGGCCGCTGTCCATAAATACCATCCGGTCGGCAGCAGCGCGGGCAAAACCCATTTCATGCGTTACCACGACCATCGTCATGCCCTCTTTAGCCAGGTCCAGCATGACATCCAGCACTTCCTTGATCATTTCCGGGTCCAGGGCGCTGGTGGGCTCGTCAAACAGCATGATTTTGGGATTCATGGCCAGCGAACGGGCAATGGCCACCCGCTGCTGCTGCCCGCCAGAAAGCTGGCGCGGGTAGGCGTTGGCCTTTTCTGGGATGCCCACGCGGGCCAACTGCTCCATGCCAATGCGCTCGGCTTCCGCTTTGTCGCGTTTGCGCACCAGCCGCTGGGCGATGGTTACATTTTCCAGAGCGGTGAGGTGGGGAAAAAGGTTGAACTGCTGGAACACCATGCCCACTTCGGCCCGCACTTCGTTGATGTTGGTCTTTTTATCTTCCAGGTGCAGCCCTTCGATGAAAATGCTGCCACTGGTGGGCGTTTCCAGGTGGTTGATGCAGCGCAGGACGGTGCTTTTGCCAGAGCCGCTGGGGCCAATGATGATCACAACCTCGCCCTGGCGGATGGTCAAATCAACGCCTTTTACCGCTTCGACGTGGCCAAAATATTTGTGTAGATTTTGGATGACAATCATATCGTTCATGGTTTACCGTTCTCCAACACGCAGACGCCGTTCATACCAGCGCAGTAAGAGGCTAAGGGTGATAGTCATGGCCAGGTAGAGAAAGACGATGACCAGATACGCTTCAGGGAAGCGGAAGGTGCTACCCGCGTGCAGCCGAGAGCGCTGCGTTAGTTCGCGGACGGCCAGCACCGAGGCCAGCGAGGAATCTTTGAGCATGGCGATGAAGTCGTTGCCCAGGGCCGGGGAGATGTTGCGGATGGCCTGGGGCAGGATGATGTACTGCATGGACTGCCGGGCTGTCATGCCCAAGGAGCGGGCGGCTTCCATTTGCCCTTTAGAGATGGATTCGATGCCGGCGCGGAAAATTTCGGCGAGGAAGGCACCGTAAATGATGGCCAGAGCCAGGATGGCGCGCAGCTCGATGGAGACATCGCGGTTGTCGATGCCGATGCTGGCACTAACGGCGGGCACAATGACAAAAGCGAGGGTAAGGATGAGCACCAGGGTGGGGACGCCGCGAATAAATTCCACGTAGGTAATGGCGATGTTGCGAATGAGCCCGTTCTGGCTGATGCGGCCCAATCCGGCCAGCAAGCCAAACACCAGTGCCAGGCCAAATCCGCCCAGGGTGAGATAAAGTGTGGTAGTGATGCCAGGGAAAATGAAGACAAACGCTTGATTGACCTCTTCATCGGTGATGATGAGGTAGGTCATGACTCCGAGAAAGAGGAAGATGGCGACCAGCCACCAGGGGAAATCGCGCCAGGCGACAACAGATTCGTTGCGGGTGCGCGAGTCGGTTACGAGGGAAGGGGGGATTTCGGGTCCAGCCATGTTTTTCTCTCCTGTAAATGAAACGGCCGTTTCCCGACAGCCGCCCTTGCTGTTTTGAAGTCGATCAAAAGCAAAGAAGCGCCAGCTAAATGAATAACTGACGCTTCTAATCTTAACTCGGTTGTGGCTGATTACAAACGAATCTTTTT
This sequence comes from Ardenticatenaceae bacterium, assembly GCA_020634435.1. Lineage (GTDB taxonomy): Bacteria > Chloroflexota > Anaerolineae > Promineifilales > Promineifilaceae > Leptofilum. The sequence goes on from JACKBS010000013.1 coordinate 89,101, forward strand.
GAAGTTAAACGGCCGTTACTCTTCAGGGAACAAATCGTCGTATGTAATGGTGAAGCTGGGGCCAAAATATTTCACATTGACCTCTTCCAGGAAGCCGCTTTTCGCCATCTCGCCCAAGGCAATATTTACTGGCTCAACCAGGTCACTGCCCTTGGGATAGATGAAGCCCAGCTGATCGCTGGACATGGATGGACCAACCAGCGTCAGTACGTCGGCATTTTCACCCATGTAGCCCTGGCCCGAAATTTCATCAATGATCACGGCGTCGATATCGCCCGCGATGAGTGCCTGCACGGCAAAGGGGAACTGCTCAAACGCCTGGATGCGATCTTCGGGCAGATATTGCAGTGCGGTTTCGTAATTGGTCGTACCCGTTTGGGTGCCCAGAACCAGTTCAGGGTTGTTGACGATGTCGTCGATGCTGGTGATGCGGTCTTCATCTTTACGCACCAGCAGACGTTGCTCGATGTTGATGTAGCCAGTGGAGAAGTCAACAATCTCGGCGCGGTCATCGGTGATGGTGATACCGTCGGCGGCGGCGTCGTACTGACCATCGGCCACAGCCTGGATCATGCCTTCCCAACCAGCCTCTACGTAGACCGGGGTGCAGTTAATGGTGCTGCAAATCTCGTTCCATACTTCGTAGTCCCAGCCAGACGGTTCGCCGCTGATGGGGTCGATGTAGTTGAAGGGCAGGTAAGCATTTTCTACGGCGATGGTGACTTCACGGCCTTCCAGGTCGGGTAAACCGCTGGCTTCTTCGTCCATGGTTTCTTCGTCCATGGCGGCATCTTCCGTAGTGGCGTCATCGGTTGTGTCGCTGGCAGCGTCGTCGGCAGCTGGCTCATCGCCTCCGCCGCCACAGGCTACGACCATCATCGCAAGCAGGATCAAACCAATTAACCAAAGTAAACGTTGATTTTTCATGTGGATTTCTCTCCTTCCTTTCGGAAATAAATTAGTTTGCCAGACAAAGCTGGCGGCGTCTTTTGGGAGTCTCAATTATGACATGGCTTGGTGAAATAGCCAATTTGGACGAATGCGGCCCGGTGCGCGGAAACGGCCGTTAGTCATTTTGGCCAGTTTCTCAACAAAATTGAGAAGATTACTTTGTTTTATTTGCCCAATGGACGGGGCCGACGGCCGTTTTCAGGAACCGCCAAACATTTGCATCAGGGCAATGGCGGCGACGATGAGGAAGATGGCCAGGCAGCCGATGCGCATCAGCGATGCGGTAAGTTTGAAGGCCATCCGGGCAAAAAAGAGACCGACCAGCAAAACGACGGCAATCACTGCTAGCCGGGTTAATTCGGCCGTTTCCATATTCAAAATTGTGTCCATAAAATACCTCGCTTTTTCTCCAACCGATCACCGTTTAGCGATGACCGCTTACCATTACGCTTCCTGCCCCTCCCGAATCCATAGTGCCAAAATGAGCGTAGCAACGGCCGTAATGATAGCAGAGACCACGCCATTGCTGGAAAAACCGTAGCGGGTAAACAAAAACGGACCCAGCCACGACCCGATCGCTCGCCCCAAAGCACCGGCGGCAATGATGCTAGACATCACCACGCTGCGTGCCGACGGCACAATCTCGGTCATGAGGGGCACACCGCCCACCACGGTAATTTCAAACATGAGGAACAGGCCAAAGTAGGCGGCCAGGGCCGCCGTGAGATTGCCCGCTGTCAGCGGGATGAGCAGGCAGATGAGCGCGTTGAGCAGGCCTGTGGTGATGATGACGGGCCGCTTGCCAAAATGGTCCACCGACCAACCGGCAAACAGCTCGCCCATAATTTCAGCCCCGCCAATCACGCTGGCCGATGCGCCTAATGCCAGCAGGCTGAGGCCAAAACTCAGCTCCATCCAATCGCCAAATACCAGAAAGATAGTTTCGTTGCTGCCCATGTTGAGCACGTTGTAAATCATCGCCGCCCAAATGACGGGATGCTGGCGCACCACACGCCAGGCATCGGCCAGGCTGGCCCCTCGGCCCGGCGTAGTTTGTTTTGTCTTCGGCAAGAAGCGGACCAGAAATACGGCCGTAATCACCCCAAACAGCCCCAACCAAAAAAACGCTGCCGACCAGCCCTGCCGCTCGATGGCAATTCCTATCAGCGGCCCGCCCGCCAGAAGCGCCACGGCCCAAGATAGTTCGGTGACGGCCAGAGCTTTGCCGCGCTGCCGGTACGGCACCGTCTCACCCACGTACGCCTGCATCGCCGGGTCGTAAACGACTTTGGCCAGAGCTACAAAGATGAGCGCCACGCCGAGCAGCCAATAGCTGGGCCATAACCAGACCAACAAGCAGCCTGCGCTAAAGAACATCATCGCGCCAAACAGCACGCTTTTGCGGCCAAACCGCTCCGACAACGGGCCAAACAGCGGGCTGATAAATCCAGACAGATTACGAATGGTGACGAGCCGGTAAACGGCCGTTACCGGCACATCCAGCTGGCGGGCAAACGCCGGGGCAAATGGGTACACCATGCGCAGGCCGGTGTTCAGGCACAGCCGTGCCAGCGAGATCAGCGCCAGTTGCCAATAAAGTCGGGTCGGTTTCGGGTCGGTCACGAGCGAAAGTGTAGCGGAAAATGGGGCGGGGCAACAAACTTTAGAGGTCATTGGGCAATTGAGTAATTGGGTTATTGAGCGGGCAAATGACCCAATTACTCAATTACTTGATTACATTCCTTCGCCATGCCGCCGCCTGAAATCAGTGTTACAATCCAGTCATATGGCGAAAAAATCGAATCAACACGTTCAGAAGCAGCCGTCGCCCCTGGCGGCCAAAACCACATTGCCCGTCACCGTGCGCCTTGTCCTGATTTTGCTGCTGCCTTTTGCCCTCACGCTCATCCTCGGTGGCAGCGAAGGCAGCAACGCGCCGATTTTGGGAGCACTGGGGGTGATTAGCTGGTTCATGGGCTTGTTTTGGCTTGGTTTGCCGGGGATGGGGCTGCGCGGCGGACGGCCGTTATTTGCGGGAATTGGGTTTGCTACGTTAGGCTGGCTGGCGCTCTTGCTGTTCCGCTCTAGCTTCATTTACTTCAATCTCAATGCCACCGATTCGGGCCGCAGTTTCATCTATCTGCTGCTGTTTGAAGCGTTTGCCGCGCAGCTGTGGGCCTTTGGCCTGCTGTTCCGCACGCTTGCCGAATGGCGTGGCGGTCTAACCGCCGCGGTGGGCAGTGGCATTGCATTTGGCGCGGTTGCATTTGTGCTGTTCCAGGAAGCGTTCAGTAGTGACCTGCCGAGCCTGATTTACTTCATGGTGTGGGGCATTTTTTATGGCCTCATTCGCCTGCGTACCGGCAGCTTCTTGGGAACCATGCTAATTCAGACACTGCATAGCTTTACGGTGTGGGTTGCTTTGGGACCTCCTCCTGTGCTCACAGCCGCCGACCGCCTGCCAACGGTATATCTGCTCACCGGGTTGGTGTATGCGGTGGTCATTTGGCGGCTCTGGCCGAAGGAAGAGGCAGACTACCGTATTTGACCGGTAATCGGTAAGCCGTGAACGGTAATCCGATAACCGTTCGCCGATTATTGATAACGGTCTACCGATTACCAGAAATATTATGTCTACACTAAACATTACGATTGATGAAAGATTGCGGCTGGTAACGGCCGTTCTGGCCGCCAGCAATTGGCCCGCTGAGGAGCAGGCGCGGCTGACCCATGCGGTGCATCCGCAGGCCAAGCAAGTGCGCCAGTTTGTGCAGCCATTTGTCAGCCATCCCGCCGTTAGCGGGGCCAACGAGGCGTTGCTCAACGGCGTGGATTTGGCTGATCTGTTTAGTGCGGCGCTGCGCTGCACCTGGCCCGACTTTGCGCCTACGTCGGAATTGCCCAACGTGCTAAAAATCAAAGATTGGGCGCACGCATTGGCCGATTTTGCCCGCGAAACGTCTATTGTGACGCTGTTTTGGGCGCAGCATACGGCCGTCTGGCAAGAAGCCCAAGCTGCCCTGGCCCAAATCTTTAGCAAGGGGGATTTGCTGGCTGCATTGGGACAGCTGGGTGATGTGGCGGATACGGCCGTTACCCTCATGCCCAACCTGGTGTTTCCGGCGCTCTCCCCCGTCGTGGCTACTGCGGACAACGCATTGGCGCTGCTGCTGCCGCCGCCCAAAGCCGTTGGCGAATCGCCGCCCTGGCCGTTTGATGAAGATCCTGGCTGGGTAGTGGCTTCGGTAGCGGAGCAGTTGATACCGTCCCTGCTGGCTGCCGATCTGGCCCAACTTTCCGCTGACCAGCAACCCATAGCCATCCACCTGGCCGCTGCCCACTGCCTGGCTGCGCTCCTCGACGACTTTGAAGCGCAGGCTTATCTTCTCCGGGCCAAAAAAGCCAACAACCTGCCGCAACTGCCCGCCCTGTTTGTTCAGTTACAGGATGAAGTTGCGGGTGGAAACGGCCGTGCTTTAGCTCAAATTCTTCAATAACTGCCTTGCTCGTTCCATGCTCCGCGTGGAATGCAGACCGGGACGCTCCAGCGTCCCAAACGCGGCGCGGAGCGCCGCCAACAACATTCCCACGCGGAGCGTGGGAACGAGATACAAACAAGGAGAATCCCATGTCCTACGAATTTATTCTCACGCGAACCGACGGCCGTGTGGGCATTGTGCAGTTTAATCGCCCCAAGGCGCTCAATGCCCTGAACCGTGGCCTGATGAGCGAACTCATGACCGCTCTAGAAGCATTTGATGCCGACGACGGCATTGGCTGCATGGTGATCACCGGTAACGAAAAAGCGTTTGCCGCCGGAGCAGATATCAAAGAGATGGCCACGGCCACGCCCGTCACCATGCTGGACAACCCGTTCATCGACTACTGGGATCGGCTGCGCAAGATTGGCAAGCCGGTGATTGCGGCCGTTTCTGGTTTTGCTCTCGGCGGTGGCTGTGAACTGGCCATGGCCTGCGACATGATCATCGCCAGCGAGAGCGCCACATTTGGCCAGCCAGAAATCAACCTGGGCATCATCCCCGGCGCGGGCGGCACCCAGCGCATGACCTACGCGGTAGGCAAGGCATTGGCAATGGAGATTTGTTTGAACGGCCGTTTCCTCTCTGCCACAGAAGCTCAACAGCACGGCCTCATCAACCGCATCGTGCCCGTGGAATTGTACCTGGAAGAAGCGATCAAATTTGCCGCCGAGATTGCTGCCCGCGCCCCCGTCGCCTTGCGCCTGGCCAAAGAAGCGGTCAATGCCGTCTACGAAACCTCGCTGCAAGCTGGCCTCGCCCACGAACGCCGCCTCTTCTACATGCTCTTCAGCACCGAAGACCAAAAAGAAGGCATGGATGCCTTCATCAACAAACGCCCCGCCACCTGGCACGGCAAATAACCCACGGTCGGTAGGGGCAGGCCCCCGTGCCTGCCCTTTCCCCGTGCCTGCCCTTTTTCCCGTGCTTGCCCCAAAATAAACGAAATGAAAAAACGAATCAAACCTAAAAAACAAAAAGCCAATTCCAAACGGGCCTTCAAAAAATTAGAACAAAACATTAAGCGCAACATGGGTTCATCCTTTGGCGGCATCATACACAATGCACCCGGCCAAATAAAAATGTCAGACGCTCTCGAAGAAATCATTGCCCCCTTCGCCGATGATGCCGATACCATTGTGGCCATGAAAAATTTGGTCGGCATAGGCGCAATGGCCTGGAACATTACGCTCATGCCGCCCCATGAGCAAAAAGAGCAGATACAGACGCTCGTGGAGACAATGGGTTCTAAACCAGAAGATATTGATATGCTATACAAAATGATTCACGAAATGATGCAGCGCAAACAAGCACTGTACCCTGATGTAAACCGCACCATTGTCAACTTTGAGGTGGAAGACACCGCCGATGGCTGGCATCTTTCCGTTGCCTCAACGTTACCCCCAAACCAACAATAGAATCCAGATTTGCCCACAAAAAAACAACCCCCGGTAGGGGCAGGCCCCCGTGCCTGCCCTTTTTATGCCCCCGTGCCTGCCCTCCTTTGGGTTGGCACGGAGACCAACCCCTACACGCGCATACGGGCCAACCCCTACAAAAACATCCCAAAATTGATAAAATACCCCCGCCAACCCTAATAACCTTGTCATTATTCAGGTTGGCAGGTGAGACCCTAAGGGTTTGCAACTTCCGGGGACAAATGAGTCGAGCAAAAACCCTTAGGGTCTGTATAGCTATATTTTTTCTAGCCTGGGGATTCATCCCCAGGAGGTAAAAGTGATTTCAAGACAACAAGCCCGCCAGCAAATCGAAGCGCTCATCCAAAAATACAAGGCGATCCCCGCCGCCGAACGGCCGAATCTCACCGAAGCCAACGTCCTGCACCAGTTCATCAAACCCCTGCTAGAAGCCCTCGGCTGGCCCATGACCGACCCCCACCGCTGCAAATACGAACTCAACACCCAGGTCGGCCGCCCCGACGTGGTGCTGCTGCCCGAAGCTGGCGGCAACATCTACGTCGAGGCCAAACGGTTTGGCATCATCGACAAGCTGGCCCAATCCAAAAACCGGCTCGAAGGCATCGTCACCCCCGGCCAGCTTTCCCTGCCCGGCATGGCTGCCGACCGCACCAGCGAGGAGCAGCAAGCGATCAACTACGCCTTCAGCAACGGCGGCACCTGGGCGATTTTGACCAATTTTGAGCGCCTCCGCCTGTTCAACGCCCGGCGTGACTGGCTCGTGCTCTCGTTTGAAGAGCCATCCGCCTACCTGGACGAATTCGACCAGCTCTGGCAGCTCTCCTACGACAGCATCATCAACGGCCGTCTTGACCAACTCTCCAACCAGCGCCACCGCGAAGACGTAGACACCGACTACCTCAACTTCATCAACACCTGGCGTGAACGCCTCGCCCAGGACATTTTGAACAACCGCAAAGATAACTGGTGGGTGCTGGATGAAGACGGCCGTATCCAACTCCCCGAACTCCGCGCTGTGGTGCAAAGAGTCCTCGACCGCCTCGTCGTCGTCCGCTTTGCCGAAGACCACCTCATCGTGCCCCCCGGCACCCTCTGGGGCATGGCCGAAATGCGCCGCACCAACCCGTACAGCTTCAGCCTCACCCAATTTTTGCAGCAGCTCTTCCGCCGCTTCGACCAGGACCACAACTCCGCCCTCTTTGCCGCCGGGCTGGCCGACCAGGCCGTCTTTAGCGACCCCGTCCTCGATGGCCTCATCGAAAAGCTGTACGAAGCCCGCTACCGCGCCATGACCGCCGACATCATGGGCAACACCTACGAGCAATATTTGGGCAAAGCGCTTGTATTACGCGATAGCGAAATACAAACCAGCGACAATTTAGAAACGCGCAAAAAGCAGGGCAGCTACTACACCCCCCAGGTCATCGTGCGCTATCTGGTAGACAACTCGCTGGGCAAAATTTTACGTGGCGAGGGGCAAGAGCGGCCCCCAACGGCCGTTGAAATTCAAAACTTGCGCGTCATAGACCCCGCCTGCGGCTCCGGCGGCTTCCTCATTTACGCCTACGAGCTGCTGGCCAACTTTTACCGGGGCGAGATGGCTCGCCTGGAAGCGGAACGCCAAAACCGCTACGACGAACTGGTCGCCGAGGGCGTTACAACTCCCTTCGATTTGCAGCTCCAGCTCACCCCCTACACCCACGAAATCGAGCGGCTCCAGCAATACCCCCGCTTCATTTTGGAAAACCACCTCTACGGCGTAGACCTGGACCCGCAGGCGGCCGAAATTGCCACCGTCAACCTGATCATGCGGGCCATGGCCGACCAGCGGCGCAGCGACAAGCGGCTGCCGCTCATCCTCAACCAGAATATCAAGGTGGGCAACGGCCTCGTCGGTGCCCCGCCCAATGATGCGCGGCTGAGTGCACACGCAGAAGCGCTGGCCGAACTGGCCCGCCTGCGCCGCGAGGTGGTAACCGGCGGTCAAAACCACGCCGCCCTCCAGCAGCAAATTGCCGCCCTCAGCCAGCCGGTCAACGACGCGCTCAACGCCGACCTGATTGACCATTTTCCCGACGGCGCGGGTGGGCTGGACGAAGCCGTGCGCCCCTTCAACTGGGCCGTTGAATTTCCCGAAGTGTTTGAAAACGGCGGGGGTTTTGACGTGGTGCTGGGCAATCCGCCTTGGGAGATTGTGAAGCCCGACCTGCGCGAATATTACGCCCAGTTCGACCCCGACATCGAGAGCAAGCTGACCCGGCAGAAGGCCGAAGCCCGCATTGCCGCCCTGGCCGCAGGCGACCCGGCGCTGGCCGAAGGCTGGGAAGCCCAAAAAGCCCGCATAGAAGCCGCCGCCGCCTACTACAAAGCCGCCCCCGACTACACGCGCCAGGGGCGCGGCGACACCGCCACCCACAAACTATTCCTGGAGCGCGGCTACGACCTGCTGCAAAACGGCGGTCGGCTCGCCTTTGTCATCCCCTCCGGCATTTACACCGATTTGGGCACAATGGAACTGCGACAGATGCTCCTGGAAGAAGGCCAAATTGAGTACCTCTACAATTTCAGCAACGAACGCTATTTCTTCCCCGGTGTGGATCATCGCTTCAAATTTACAATGTTGGGGGCATGTCATGGCGTACAAAGTGATGGTTTTTGGGCAACTTTCCGCTTTAATCCTCGTGTCGCAGTTGCACCAGAAGAACTTCTTTCGTTTTTATCAGACCCTGAAAATCTGATTTTTATTCGAGAGGCTTCTTTGTCTCGTTTTAGTCCAACAAGTCTTAGCGTTATGGAGTTCCAGACACAACGAGATTATGAAGTAACTGCAAAGATTTATGATCCATTTCCCTTGCTCGGTGATGATGTTTCGAATCAGTGGAAATTAAAATTCAATCGTGAATTTGATTTCTCAAATGATCGTGCATTGTTGAATCAAGACGGAAAAGGTGTGCCTTTTTACGAAGGCAAGATGATTCATCAATTTGATCCATACTTTGCAGAACCCAATTTCTGGATTAGCAATGATAAACTTTCTGGTTTGCCAGATGACAAAAAAGCGCAAATAAAAACATTTCGTGTTGTTCATCGGCGCATTGCTTCAAGTACCAATGAACGCACACTGATCTCTACAATTGTCCCGCCAAACAGTGCCTGCGAAAATAATGCAACAGTTGTGTTGGTTGAAAACGATGAAAATGAATCCACAAAATTGTTTGTTTGTACAGTTTTGAATTCGTTCATCCTGGATTACGTGATTCGCTACAAAATCGCCACGACGTTGAACATGTTCTACATGTACCAACTGCCCGTCCCGCGACTGACGGCGGGGAATCCGTATTTTGACGCCATCGTCCCCCGCGCGGCGCGGCTCAGCTGCACCAGCCCCGCCTTCGCCCCGCTCTGGCAAACCGTCATGGGCACCCCCTGGTCCTCCACCCACGCCGCCACCGACCCCGCCACCCGCCAGCGCCTCCGCGACGAACTGGACGCCCTCGTCGCCCACCTCTACGGCCTCACCCACGACGAATTTGCCCACATCCTGGCCACCTTCCCCCTCGTCTTCCCGCCCACCCCGAAGGCAACGCCAAAAAGCCACCCTCCTCCGCACCTTCGACCAAACCAATCTGTAGGGGTTGGCCCCGTGCCAACCCCACGTGGACATGGGAAAAGGGCAGGCACGGGGGCCTGCCCCTACCTGGAAAATATCGTCAAATGCACGGGTTGGCCTCCGAATGTACGGGTTGGTCCCCGTGCCAACCCCAATGCGGGCACGGGAAAGGGCAGGCACGGGGGCCTGCCCCTACCGGTCATAGTTGGCAATATGCAATTGTAGGGGGTGGCCCCCGTACCGCCCCAAATGTAGGGGGTGGCCCCCGTGCCACCCCAAAGAGAATGAATGATGAAATACGATCCACACAAACACCACCGCCGGTCCATTCGCCTGAAGGGATACGATTACAGCCAGGCCAGTGCCTATTTTGTCACCATCTGCGTACAGGGCGGCATTTCCCTGCTGGGCGAGGTCGTGGACGGCGAAATGGTTTTAAATGATGCGGGCAAAATGGTCACCGCATTTTGGGAAGAAATCACGATCAAATATCCCAGCGTCATCTTGGATGCCTTTGTTTGTATGCCCAACCATATTCATTTCATCATCATTTTGGCGGGGATGTTTCGTTATTTGACGTGATTCAGTGGTACAAATCGATCACCACTACTAAATACCGTCACGGCGTCCAGGATGGTAAATGGCCGCCCTATGAAAAACGGTTCTGGCAGCGCAACTACTACGAACACATCATCCGCAACGAACGCGCCCATCAAGCAATTCAGAATTACATTCACAACAATCCCGCCAACTGGCCTGTCGATCAATTGCATCCCGACGCCCCAACCAATCAATTCAACCGCGAATGGTAGAGGGCACGTGATGTGTCCGGGTTGGCCCCGTGTGTACGCGTCGGCCCCTGTGCGTACGGGTTGGCCCCCGTGCCAACCCAAGGGTATGCACGGGGCGAGGGCAGGCACGGGGGCCTGCCCCTACAATTGCAATCAATTTAACACGCGATCTCAGGGTGCGTATGGTATGATAGCGACTGCAACGGAGGAAACGGCCGTTGCGTACAGGTCACTCAGTAAAAAGTAAGAAGAAAGAACTTTGCACTTTTTACTTTTCACTTATCACTCGTTTTTACCCAAAAGGAGCATTTTTAAATGAAAAGTCACGAAGTAGATTATCAAGTGTTTGGCGATGATTTGCAGTTCGTGGAGATTGAACTGGACCCCAGCGAAACCGTCATTGCCGAAGCGGGCGCGATGATGTACATGGAAGATGGCATTGGCTTTGAAACCAAAATGGGCGATGGTTCCAAACCAGACCAGGGCTTTTTGGGCGCTTTGGGCAGCGTGGCCAAGCGTGCCTTCACCGGTGAGTCGATCTTCATGACCCACTTCACCAACAATGGCCAGGGCAAAAAACACGTTGCCTTTGGTGCGCCATACCCCGGCAAAATTATTGCCATCGATCTCGACGAAGCCAATGGCGAATTGATTTGCCAGAAAGATTCCTTCCTCTGCGCGGCGCTGGGCACCGAGGTGAGCATTGCCTTCAACAAGAAGCTGGGCGCGGGCCTGTTTGGCGGTGAAGGGTTCATCTTGCAACGGCTGCGGGGCGATGGCAACGTCTTCATCCATGCGGGCGGCACCATCGTGGAAAAGCGGCTCAATGGCGAAAAGATTATGGTGGATACCGGCTGTATTGTCGCTTTTGAATCTACGATCAACTACGACATCCAGCGGGCTGGCAACTTGAAGTCCATGGTTTTTGGCGGTGAAGGGCTGTTCCTGGCGACGCTGCAAGGTACGGGACGCGTCTGGCTGCAATCATTGCCGTTTAGCCGTCTGGCTGACCGCGTGCTGCAAAATGCCAAGGTGGGCAGCGGCGGTGGTGGCAAATCCTCCGGCGAAGGGTCGATACTCGGCCGTACTGTCACCGATTTGCTGCAAGGTTAATTTTGTTAAGACCTGACAGGTTTGCCAGGTGTATTTGACAGGTCATCCCTTTGATAGAAACCTGTCAGGTCTGAGATGCCCGCACGTCGCGGGCGTCTTTGATCAGGGTGGCCCACAGCTGGGCCTGGGTGTCAAGATTGTCGAAGGAAAAGTAAATTGTACGGGGTTTGAGGCGGCTGAGGTCTTCATTGGCCCCGCCGCCAACGTAGTACATCAGGGCGTTGTTGCTGTGGTCTGGCCCCCAATTTTCCAAAAAGGTGATTGCCAGAGTGGGGAGTGGTTCCTTGCCAAACAAAATCCAGCCTGCCTCTACTTTTTGCAGCGTGGCGGCATTAAAAAACTGGTAAAGAAACTGCTTTGGGCGATGCTCTACCATGACGATGTGGTCGCCTAGCGGCACATGCCAGTAGTGGGCTGGTTTGATCAGCAGCACGGTTTCTGACTGTGTGGTGATGGCATAGCGCCCGGAAGCGCGTACCGGCACTTTTTCGTTTGCTTCGAGCGTTTGGGTGATGTCGGGGGGCGGTACGGCCGTTTCATCCACCACAAACTTGTTATATCCCTCTTTCTTGGCCCGCCGATAGATAAATCCCACATAGACCCACAGCAAAAAGGCCAAAATGATAATGATCCAGCTCCAGCGCAAAATGATGGATGCGATTAACAACGCCAGCACAAAAAAGCGCAGCCAGCCGCTGCGCGCCGCGCCCAGAAAGGTGCGCCGCTGGCTAAAATAAGCAAATGCGTACAAACGGCCGATGTATTGGTAATAAAGATGTTTGAGAGCTGGTAGGTTTTCCATGCCGCTATTTTACGGTTGAAAGGGGGGAAGTGAAAAGTGATAAGTGAAAAGTAAAAGTCCACTAATCACTTTTTACTTTTCACTTTTTACTAAAATCCCCACCAAATGAATTTTCCTGCCCTCCGGCAGCGCATCCTCAAAACGGCTCATGAGCGTGAACAGCAGCGGATTAAAAGCCAGGTAGGTGGGGTCCGGCACAGTGTGCAGAGCCGCCAGATGCAGGCCGGTTTGCTGGGCCAGTTGAGCCAGGTCACGTTGGCTGTTGGCGCGGTAGTGGGTGGCAAAGGTGTCGTTGGCGGAACGGCCGTACAGCCTTGCCACCAGCTTTCCCTGCCATGTCCCGAATTGGCCCATCGTTTTGTTGAGCAGCGCCAGCGGATGACGGCCGTTGGGCGTAATGAAGACAAATGCGCCGCCTGGTTTTAAGACGCGAGAAATAGACTGGAAGGTGAGAAACGGCCGTGCCAGATGCTCTAACACCCAGCTGGCAAAGGCCACGTCAAACGTTTCTGGAGCAAAGGGTAAATCGTCGCTGAAGCCCACCACACGCGGCAGCACCAGCCGGTGCTCGTGTAAAGAAAGCCAGTCTGGATCAACGCCTACCACCTGTGCCAGCGGATGACCCAACTGCTCCACCAGCCCACCGCGCCCACAGCCAATGTCCAGCACGCGTGCCTGCGGCGTGAGCTGCTGCCGCACCAAATCGGCATACAGCTCCGTAGCCGGTTGCCAACCGGGGTGGCTTGCGCGATATCGTTCGCGCCATTCATTTTGCCTGTCGAGTGAGAGCATGAGGGGATTTTACTCGTAAAAAAGAGATTGGAGATCGGAGATTAGAGATTGCCCAATCTTCAATCTCCGATTTTAGGCGGGAGTGAATGGGAGTCGAACCCACCGCCGCCTGCTCGGCGCAGCCGGCCACCAATTTTGAAGACTGGGGCGCCCACCGGGACACAATCACTCCCACGTTTAAGTTTAGCGCAGAGCGGCAGATTTGGGTAACGCTATTTGTTCCTTCGAGCAATTCGTGTTGGTTTTTCTTACGCTCCCCTCTAAGATTACGGCCGTGTTTACCTCAGACCGCATAAGACGATTCTGGCCGTGGCTGGCAGTGCTGCTCATCACTGCGCTGGCGGCCCAGCCGTTGTGGGGGCTGCCGCCGCAGGGTGACGATTTGCTGCTGCACTATTTCCGCATTCCGGTGGTGAATGCTCAATGGGCGGCTGGCCAGCCACTGGCCCGCTGGCAGCCAGACCTCATTTACGGTTACGGCTCGCCGCTTTTCAATTTTTACCCACCGCTGAGTGCTTTTTTGCTCACGGCGCTTTATTGGCTGGTCGGCCAGCAAGCGTCTGTGGCTATTAATTTGCTTTTTGCTCTTTGCTTGCTGCTAGGTGCAGTGGGCATGTTTGGCCTGGGTCGGGCATTGGCGGGTGAAATGGGGGGGCTGTTGGCAACGGCCGTTTATACCCTTTCTCCACACATTGCCGCGCAAATCTACAGCCGGGGCAGCATTTCTAACAGTTTGGCCTTGGGCTTGGTGCCGGTGGTGGCCTGGTTTATCTGGCGGGTGGCAGAACGGCCGTCGTCGAGACGAATTGCGCTTGGGGCAGTGGGCATCGCTGCGCTGATGTTGGCACATACGGCAGCCAGCTTGCTGCTGCTGGGGCCGCTGTTGGTGTGGGGCATGGTGGTTATGGCGGCGCGCTCACATACCACAAAGCGGCATTGGCTGGCGCTGGCTGGTCTGTTTGGCCTGGGGCTGGCGCTCTCGGCGTTTGCCTGGCTGCCCGCCCTCACCGAAATTCAGTTTACACGCTACGCCGCCGAGGCGAGCAAGGTGTGGTATGGCGATTACTTCACCGTGCTGTGGGATTGGCCAGGAACGGCCGTTGCTGGTCTGCGTGGCGCTTATCTGCCCAAAACGGTCGGGTTGATGGCTTTGCTGTTAGGTGGAGGCGGAACGGCCGTATCTGCCTGGTCGCTGTGGCGCAGCGGCAAATTGTTTACCAAAGATACTGTTTTTTTGACCGCTGGAATTTTGGGCTGGGGCACCTTGTTTCTCACGCTGCCCGCTTCCGATTTGATTTGGCGGTTAGCCGGGCCGCTGCGCGGCTTGCAGTTTCCCTGGCGTCTGCTCGATGTCCCGGCTTTCTTTTTGCCGCTTGCTGGCCTACGCTTGGTTTTGCTGGATTTTCAACGCAAAGAACGTGAAGGTTCTTATCTCCCTTGGCGCGCTCTGCGTCCTCTGTGGTTAAATATTCTTCTGATTGGCATTATTGTGGGTGGTTATGTCAATCTCGTGCCGTATTTGTATCCGCCGCGTTGGGATGGGTTGCCGCAACGGCCGTCTTTGGTCGATGTCACAGCGGTACAGCAGCACTACGGTATTTTGGGGCTCACTGCCTGGGGGGAGTACAGCGATGCACGGGTGATCGAATGGCCAACGGGTCCCGTCTTACCGTCAGGTGCTTTGCTGGCCGAAAAGTTGGTGACGGCCGTTCCTGAGGCTAGCCTGACTGTGCAAAAAAGCAACCCGTGGACGGCCGTCTGGCAAACCAACTTGGCCCAGCCAACCACGCTCACTTTTGCCAGCCATATTTTTCCCGGTTGGCAAGCAAAACTAGACGACGAGCCTTTGCCCGTGGCGGCAGATGTAAACGGCCGTCTCCAGGTCACGGTTCCGGCCGGCAATCACACGCTGTCCATCTTCTTTAGCGGCACGCCTGTGCGCTGGCTGGCTGATGGCTTGTCGGTGGTTGGTTTACTGGTTGGCTTGTGGCTAGTAGCACAAGGCCGCAGATTAGAGATTGGAGATGAGAAAGCATTTCCAATCTCTAATCTCAATCTCCAATCTCCCCATTCATTTTGGTTGCGGGGCTAGCAATTTTGTTGCTGCTGGGCAAAGTTTTCTGGCTGGATCAGGCCAATTCGCTGCTGGTGGTGCATGTGGCAGACGGCCGTATTCCGGGCATTCCAGCTCCCCCCGCAGGCAATTTTAATAACGAAATTCAACTGGTGGGGGTACAAACAGAGCTGCCCAACCGACTGACGCTGTACTGGCAGGCACTCCAACTGCCAACCGAAGCTTACCGTGTGTCGCTGACCCTTTTGGACGCACAGGGCGTGCCGCGCCAAACGGTGCTCAATCCGAATCCTGGCTATACCGTAACGTCCAACTGGGCGGCCGGGCAGTTGGTGCGTGATGAATACACACTGTCTTTGCCGGATGAGGCTCCGGCAGGCTACTCAGTGCAGCTTTCCTTACTGCGCTCGGATAGTGAAGCGTGGCTGCCTCTTGTAGACCAGCGGGGAGAAGCAACCGTGGTCATTGCTCGCTTGAAGCAGCCCCCGCCAGAAACGGCCGTTCCTTCTCATGCGCAATCTATCGGCACCCAATTTGGCGAGGGGATCGTGCTGAGCTATGCCGATGTGCCCGATACGGTGGTTCAAGACGAGCCGTTAGACATGACGTTGTACTGGCAAGCTGTTGGCCCCATCGCTGAGGATTACACGGTGTTTGTGCACCTGCTGACGCCAGACGGAGAATTTGCCGCTGGGCAGGATGGCCAACCGCGGCAAGGCTTGTACCCCACTTCATTTTGGGAAGAGGGAGAAATGGTGGCGGACGGCCGTTCCTGGTTGGCCGACGTGCCGCCGGGTGACTATCAGCTTCAGGTGGGCCTCTATTTGTTGTCTACGGGCCAGCGCTTACCCGTCACCGGCCCCCGCAGCGAACTCGGCGACCGGGTTTTGCTGTACACAATCACTGTTTTGCCCTAGTTACGGAGAGATGATCTCGATCGTGCCAAGCTGGTAAACGGAATTCGGCTGCGGTTCCCCGTTCACCGTCAGCGGCAGGCGCTCGGTTGTGTCGCTGCGATACATGCCAATCCAGAGTGGATAACGGCCGTTTGGCACATCAGCCGGAATGGTCAGCGTATATTGATCCGTAAACACTTCGCCAGCGGCCCAGACGTGGGTGGGATAATCGCCTTGCAGGGGGGGACTGTCACCCGTGACCATTGGCGGTTGGTTGGCCTCGGCGAGGTGCAGCAGCGTGGTCCAGTCTGCTTGTGGCGACTCGGTAACTTGCCAGGTCACGTCGATGGTGATCGTGTCGCCGGGTTTGGCTTGAGGGGGAAGGTTGGAAACGGCCGTTAGCTGCACTACCCCACCAATTTCGGCCAAAACTGTATCGGCTGGCTCAGGCCATTCCTTGGGCACAATTTTGATGCTGCTCACCGGCACGCTGTCCGGGTCAAGCGACACGTCATCGACCAGCCGCACAAACAGCTGGGCCAGCACGGGCGTCTCGATGGTTTGGTCCAGTCGCACGCCCATCCGATCCGCGATGATGACGCCCGTGGACCACTCCGTTGCCGGGTACAGCCCACGCCCGTGGAAGCTGTGGCTGTTACCCACCAACGTCAGCGAACGGCCCAAAATGTTGACCACCAACTCTGGTGGTACCTGTGGGATGCTGTCCGCCTGCCAGTAGAGCGTGAACCAAATTGTGTCGCCAGGAACGGCCGTTGCCGTCTCCATCTTTACCCCCACCAGTGTCAATCCAGCCCCCATTTCCTGGTCAAGTGGCACCGCATCATCGGGCAGTGCAGCCACCGAGGGTGGCACCTGGTAAGCGGGCGCGATGACGCCCAGCAGGCTGTACAGGGTGGTAAGCAACGCCAGGCCGGGGGGCAACCATAGGAATGGCTGCCAGTGCCAGCGGGTCAGTCCGTAAGCCAGCCCCAGCGCCAACGGCAAAATGGCGGGAAACAGCAGCCGGCCCTGCGCGGCCGGTGTGCGCAGCATAAAAAGCACCAGCCCGGCGTACACGGTCAGCACCCAGCCGAACAGCAGCAGTGGTAAAGAATGGGAAAGTAGGGACTGGAGATTGGAGATTGGAGATTTTTCTTCTGCGCGAATCTCCAATCTCCAATCTCCGAAATTTCTAAAAAGCCCCACCATTCCCACCACGGCCAATCCATTCCAAATCCAATACACCCAGGCTGGAGCCAGCAGATTAAACCAGCCAAACACGGCAAAAAGGGAGCGCCACAGGCCGCCGCTTTCGGCCAGCACCTGGGGTAGGGTAAAGCTCCGATCTCCGCCCGCAATGCGAATAAACTGGTTGGTGGCGGTCCAGTCGCCGTAAAGTTGCCAGTTGCGCCACCACAGCCAGCCTGCCATCAGTAAGACGGGGAGAACGAGATAAACGGCCGTTTGCCAACTCCACTTTACTAATTTCTGTGGCCACTCATCCAGACCGTCTTTCAGGCTGCGCACCGCCAGAAAACCAGCCGTAAACAGCAGCAGCAGCACCCCTGCATTTTTGCTCAGCGCTGCCAGCCCAATGGTAACGCCCAGCAAAAGCAACCGTCGGCTGGTAACGGGATGCTGCCAGAGCCAGATCAACTGCCACAAAACGGCCGTACTCAGAAAAATAATGAGCGGATCGTTGCTAATAGCGGCATGCTGAAAGTTGAATTGGGGCAAAAAAGCCACCAGCGCCGTAGCCAAAAGCGGAAGGTCGTTGCGCTGTGGCCAGAGTAGGCAGGCGCTGTGGTAGATGCCCAGCAGGGTTCCCAATCCCAACAGCGTAGAAAATAGCCGCAGCAGGTGGGCGGCCAGGAAGGTGCCGCGCCACGGCCATGCTTCGGCAGTAGTGTGGATGACCTGGTTACGGTTCACCAGCGCGGCGGCATTACCAATCCCTTGGGTGCCAAAAGGATTGAGCCACACATCATCTCGGGCAGTGCTGGTGTCCAGGGGAGCAATTAGCGTGGCGCTGAGCAGGTAGTAGAGCGGCGGCTGGGCTGCTTCCTGACTCAGCCAGGGGTCATACTCTTCTTCAACAATTGGCAGCTGTTTGTTTTCGGCGATGTAAACGGCCGTAAAAAAATGCCAATGCTCATCTGGAGCCTCAAACAGTGGGTTAACCATGCCGTAGGCCATGGTGATCAGCAGATAACCCGCCAAAATCAGTGGCAGCAGACGTTGCTTCACGGCAAGGTTAGCTCCGTCAGGATGAGTTGGTTGTCGGGTTGAGGCTGGTTGTTCATGGTAACCGACGGCCGTACAAACGTATCTGGTTCAAACAACCCCACGCGCAGAAAATATGGCCCCGGTGGCAAATCTGGAGGCAGGGCCAGTTGGTGCACATCTGTGATCACTTCATTGGCCCGCCAGCCGATGGTGGGGCGCAGGCCGCCAGCCGGAAAAAAGTCTTGCTGGGCCACAATGTCGCCTGCGCTATTTACCAGGTGCACAAACACAAACCAGTTATTTTCCGGTACGGATTCGGCACGCCAATATAAAGTTAGTTCGAGATGCTCTGAATCAACTGCCAAATCGTAGCTGTGCAGTTGGATATGGCTGCCGAATTGGGCCGCTATCGGCGTGGTGTCTGCGGGTACGGCCGTTTCCAGCGGCCAGGGCGTTACTTCAACCTCACTAACCACAACGGTTTCACGAGCAAACGGCCACCAGAACGGCCGTCCAGCCACTGCATCGTCGCCTTGCCACAGCTGCATTTCCAACCGATAGGTGCCTGGCTCAGTTTCTGGTGGGAAGTAGAGACCGTTGGGTTCGCGCAGCCGCTGTTCTGGCAGCCACACCGAGAGCCAGTTTGCACCTGGTATTCCTTCCTGGCGGCGCAAAACGGTGCCATCTGTAGCAACGATCAAAAGCTCGTAGTGCAGGTTGGTGATCGGCGCGGCATTGTCCATTTCCCAGAAAAGGGTAAATGGTAGATTGTTGCCGGGGCGAACGGCCGTATCTGCCAGGGTAACATCACGCAGGATCACACCGTTGGTAAAGCTGGCCGCTGCTGGCTGGCGTGGCCAATCGGCCAGGGTGTTGGTGTCTGGCGCGATGGCAATCTCGCCAATAACCTGCGGATCACCCAGCACTTGAGGCACATCGCTGAGGAGCAGCGGCTGGACGAGGATGGTGTAGCTGCCGGGTGGCGTGCCGTTGGGCAGGGGAAGGGCATAACTGCGCCGGTTTATCGCCTCTGTTTGCCAGGATTGTGCGGAATTTACGGCCGTTTCTACCATTTGCCAGCCGAGATGGCCGTCTGGCCCTTGCAGCTGAAAGCGCAACCCATCTAGCTGTGTTGGGGCATCGCCCTGCCAGTACAAATCCAGCCAGATGGCGGGTGGCACGACAGGCTCAGCTACTTGCAGTGCTGCCCCAACCAGTTCGGGATAATCGGGCCATTGTAGGTTGAGGAGACGGCCGTTTTCTGGCAAAGCGAGTAACTCTTTGGGACCCGTGTCGTAGCCGCGTACGCGCACTTCCACCGTTTGCGACTCAAAATAGGTGCTTTCTATCAGCATTAAATTGTCATCCAGCCATTGCTGCACTACGCCGTTGGCGTCACGACCGTCGGCGGGTGGATCGGTGACCAGCCAGATGCGGTCGTAGGTTTGGGCCAGGGCGGCCAACTGCGGCGGGCTTGTGTCCGCCCGATAAGGGTAAACCGGCGAAGCAGTCACGGCGACGTCGGCACGCTGTTGGTAATGATCGTGCAGGGGCAGCAGGATGGCGTTGTTGTAAAGAAAGACATCATTGTCGCCAGCCCGCGCTTCGACATACTCGATCAGGCGGCGAAAATCGTCTTTGCCAAAACGGCCGTGGTAATAATTGTCCAGCGCCAGCACCGACCCAACGGCCGTTACTGCCACACCAAGCGCCAGCCCGATACCACAAACCGGACGCAAGCGACTTTTTCCCCGGTATGCTCCCTGTGCCAATGTAACGATGCCGTAGCCCAGCAGCAGCAAAAAGGCCGGGCTGCCCAGCATGATATGGCGCACGCCCTGATACATGGGCTTGATAAGCGATCCAGCCATCAGCCCCAGCACAATTGCCAGCAGCCAGACGAGGAGAAACGGCCGTTTCCATTCCCCTCTAGCTCCCCAAAGCCCAACCAGCAGCAGTAAAAAGGCGCCACTGTTTAGCAAAATAATGCCAGTGGATTCAAAATTAACGCTGCGCCCCAAAGCAAAAAAGCGCACCACGTCTTGCAGCATGATCCAGGGCGACACGTGATAAAAGTTGGCTTCGTAGCCGTGGAAAAAGCGCGGCACCGTGTAGGGGATAAGAGGCGCTGCAATTAGTAGGGCTAGTATGGCCGTTCCGCCCAACAATCGCCTATACCCCTGCCGCCACAAAATTAGCACCCAAAAAAGCGCTTGAGCCGCGATGAGAAACGCAGCGGTATAGTGCGTGTAAAACGCCAGTCCAGCCAATAAGATGTACAGAAACAGCTGCCGCACCAATTTTTGAGCAGCGGGTTCGGCGATAGCGCGCCACAAGATATAGGAAGCGGCCGTTACCAGCAGCACGGCCAGCGTGTACATACGAGCCTCGTTGGCATACCAGATTTGCAGTGGATTTACGGCCGTAAGCGCTGCCACCACCAGACCCAACTGCCAATCCTTCATCCGCTGGGCGAGTGCCGCCAGCAGTGGTACCAGCAACACGCCCGCCAGCAGTGCTGGATAGCGGTAAGCAAAATCGGTTTCGCCCCAAATCTGCCGCGTAAAATGAACAATCAAAAAGAAAAGCGGCGGGTGCGTGTCGTTAGTTATGCCATCTTGAATAATAACGTGGTTGCTCAAAATCTCGGGCACGGTGTAGCTGGCACGTAGGGGTGTTAGCCCTTCATCTGTCCAAAAGCTAAACAGCTCAGCGTTGTGCAACCGCAGGCCAAAAGCCAGCAGGATGAGCAGCAGCAACCCCCAGCGATAGGTGCGGTGGGCAGGAACAGACGGCCGTTTCCCCTCATTGTTGCGTCGAGACATAGCGCAAGTTTATCCACACCTCAGCTGATCTGCACGTTGACGGCGCTGCCGGATTGTGATAAAAAACACAAACGCACGATTCACTCGAACAAAATCCAATAACAAACGGCCGTTCCCGATTGTGAATCGTTGGACAAATGGCCGTAGGTAAGGTATATTTTCGGCGCATTCCAGGGTAACTGGCAGGTGTTGCCTGCCCCCAGTGGCAATGTCCCTCGCTGTTGTGGTACGGAAGGCCACACGGTAAGACAAAAATCTTTCGATTAACAAGAAATAAAAAATCTTCAGCATCGGTGTGTACGGCCTGCATAATTTTGTAGCATTGTGCAATGAGCGAAGGCAAAATCAGGGTTTCAAGGTTTTACCCAAACGCTCACGGTACAATGCCATTGTACACATCATGGACTCTTATAGGAGGTTGGTGGATGGCAACCCTTGCCCCAGATTTTAAGAACATCACAGAATCACTCTTACAGCAAATTCAGGACTTCGACCATAAAGTTGAGGCGCGCAGTGTTGGAACGGTAACGGCCGTTTACGATGGTGTGGCTCTGGTCGATGGTCTGGCTGACGTAAAAGCCAGCGAATTGGTAGAGTTTAGCAACGGCATCGCCGGCCTGGCATTGGACCTTCAGGACAAGCTGGTCGGTATCGTGGTGATGGGTGACTACGCCGAAATCGAAGTCGGTGATGAAGTGCGCGCTACCGGGCGTATCGCTTCTATCCCCGTTGGCGATGCCCTGATTGGTCGCGTGGTTGACCCACTTGGTAACCCTGTTGATGGCAAAGGGCCACTCAACACCAGCAAAATCCGTCCCATCCAGCGGACAGCCCCTGGCGTAATCGAGCGTAAAGGTGTGGATACTCCCGTTCAAACCGGTATTATCGCCATCGACGCCATGTTCCCCATCGGGCGTGGCCAGCGTGAGCTCATCATTGGTGACCGCCAAACCGGTAAAACCGCCATCTGCCTGGACACCATCATCAACCAGAAGGGCGGCGATATGGTCTGTATTTACGTCGCCATTGGCCAGCGCGTTGGTCAGGTAGCTCAGGTGGTGGATACGCTGGAACGTTACGGCGCGATGGAATACACCACCGTTGTGGTGGCTGGCGCTTCTGACCCGGCCCCGCTGCAATATTTTGCGCCTTACACCGGTTGTACCATCGGCGAAGAGTTCATGGACAATGGTAAAGATGCGCTGGTTATTTACGATGACCTTTCCAAACATGCCTGGGCGTACCGCCAGATGTCTCTGATTCTGCGCCGCCCACCTGGCCGTGAAGCGTATCCTGGCGATATTTTCTCGTTGCACAGCACCTTGCTGGAACGCGCTGTTCGTCTGCGTGATGAATGGATCATCGTGGAAAAAGGCATCGAAGTCACCGCCGAAACCCAAGGTGTGAATGGCGAAGTGTACTTTGGCAACCTGGAAGAAGAACATTACGAAAAAGCGCTCAAGGAATTGGGCGAGGACAAATACGAAGTGGCCAAACGGCCCGGCACGGGTGGTTCTCTCACCGCTCTGCCCATCATCGAGACGCTGCTCGGTGACGTATCTGCATATATCCCCACCAACGTTATTTCCATCACCGACGGCCAGATCTTCTTGGAAACCGACCTGTTTAATGCCGGTCAACGTCCAGCTATCAACACTGGCCTTTCGGTTTCCCGCGTAGGTAGCGCCGCTCAGAAGCGTGCCATGAGTAAGGTGTCTGGCGGTTTGAAGTCTGACCTCTCGCAGTACCGCGAATTGGCCGCTTTCGCCCAGTTTGGTTCTGATTTGGATGCCGCAACGCAGCGTCAGCTGGCGCGTGGTGAACGTCTGATGGAGCTTTTGAAGCAGCCACAGTACAGCCCTTGGCCTTTAGAGCACCAGGTTATGCTCATTTATGCTGGTGCGCGCGGTTATTTGGATAAGGTGCCGGTGCGCGAGATTTCTCGTTGGGAACGTGAATTTGTGCGTTACATCGACACCGCTCGCCCCGAAGTGGAAGCCCCTCTGAAGACCGGCCAGTGGAATGATTCCATCGAAGCGAATTTGCGCCAGGCGATTGAGGACTTTAACGCGAACTGGACAAATTCATAAGTAGGAGAGATTTGTGGCTACCGAACGCGAGTTAAGCAAGCGTATTAAAAGTATCAAGAATATCTCTCAGGTAACGAGTGCGTTAGCGGCCGTTTCTGCCTCCAAAGCCAACAAGGCTCAGCGGCAGGTGGAAGCGACGCGGGAATATGCCGGTAAAGCGTTTGAAATTTTGAACAATCTGGCTTCTCAGCCAGGCGTGGGCCAAAATGGCCATCCGTTGTTGACGGCCCGTGCTGAGATCAAGAAGATTTCCCTGATTTTGATGACCGGGAATCGTGGCTTGGCTGGTGCGTATAACAGCAACATGGTGGGCTACGCGGAGCGCTTTTTGCGTGCCTGGGATGTGCCAGCGGAGATTATTGCTGTGGGTCGCAAAGGACGCGACTTGATGATTCGTCGCGGTTACAACGTGGTGGCTTCATTTGACAGCATCCCCGATGCTCCCTCAATTTTAGACGTAACGCCGATTTCGCAGCTGGTGACGGATGACTTTTTGAGTGGCAAGGTAGACCTGGTGTTTGTGGCCTATACCGATTTCATTAATTTGATCGCGAGACGGCCGTCTATCAAACAACTGCTTCCCCTTAAGCCAACCGACTTCAGCGACATGGCCGTGGCCGAATACGTGTCCAACGTGGACCTCACCGGCGTGTCGGACCGCATTTATGAATATGAACCCGGCCCCGAAGCCCTGCTCAACACGGTTGTGCCCCGGTTTACCGACTTGCAAGTGTACCAATCCGTGTTGGAATCGCAGGCCAGCGAGCACAGCGCCCGGTACGTGGCTATGAACAACGCTACAGACAACGCGGGTGAATTGGTGGAGATATTGACGCTAGAGCGCAACAAAGCGCGGCAAAGCAGTATTACCAGCGAGATTTTGGATATCGTGGGTGGTGCCGAGGCATTGGCCCAAGGATAATTTGGAGGATTACATGGCTACAGGCAAGATTTCTGCAATTCGCGGTGTGGTGGTAGACGTTGAATTTGCAGAGGAAGAAATTCCAGAAATTTATGAAGCGTTAAATGTGGCAACCGACAGCGGTAACTTGGTGCTGGAAGTTCAACAGCACATTGGCGGCGGTATGGTTCGTACCGTAGCCATGGGTTCTACCGATGGTTTGCCGCGTGGTTTGCCCGTGGAAACCACAGGTGCTCCAATTCGGGTACCGGTAGGGCCGGTGACACTCGGCCGTATTTTTGATGTGGTAGGGAACGCCATTGACGGCCATCCCACACCGAAGTCAGATGTTTATTATCCCATTCACCGCGATGCGCCAGATTTTCAGGATCAAAGCACCGTGGTGGAAACCTTTGAGACGGGTATGAAGGTTATTGACCTGATCGCGCCGTTTATCAAGGGTGGTAAGACGGGTATCTACGGCGGGGCTGGCACGGGCAAAACCGTGACCATCGCTGAATTGATTCGTTCTGTGGCGCGTGAGCACGAAGGTGTATCCGTATTTGCAGGCGTGGGTGAACGGACCCGTGAAGGCACCGACCTGTACTACGAAATGCAGGAGTACGGCGTGCAGGATTCTGTGGCTATGGTTTTTGGCCAGATGAACGAAACCCCTGGCGTACGTCTGCGTGTGGCGCTGACCGGTCTGGCGATGGCCGAATACTTCCGCGATGAAGGGCGTGACGTGCTTCTCTTCATTGACAACATTTACCGCTACGTGTTGGCGGGTTCTGAGATGTCCGCACTGCTCGGCCGTATGCCTAGCGCTGTGGGTTACCAGCCCACCCTGGCCGCAGAAATGGGTGCATTGCAAGAACGCATCACCTCTACCAAGAAAGGTTCCATTACCTCTCTTCAGGCCATCTACGTACCTGCCGACGACTACTCCGACCCGGCGCCTGTCGTGACCTTTGCCCACATTGACGCCAGCCTCACGCTGGATCGCGGTGTGTTTGCCAAGGGTATCTTCCCGGCTGTGGATCCGCTGTCGTCTTCTAGCCGTGCGTTGCAGCCCGATGTGGTTGGTGAAGAGCATTACCGCACGGCCCGTGAGGTGAAGCAGGTGCTGCAAACCTACAATGACTTGCAGGACATTATCGCCATTCTGGGTATTGATGAGTTGAGCGAAGACCAAAAACTGTTGGTAGCCCGCGCCCGTAAGATTGAGCGGTTCTTAGGTCAGCCAATGTTCGTGGCTGAGAAGTTCCACGGTTTGAATGGACAGTATGTGCCGATTCGCGAGACGGTGCGTGGCTTCCGTGAAATTCTGGACGGCAAGCACGATGACCTGCCGGAGCAGGCGTTCTACATGGTTGGCACCATTGACCAGGCTGTGGAGAAAGCAGAAAAGCTGCGCGCCGCAGTCTAAACGCTACCATTTGGCAAATAAGCGAAGAAATTGCGTAATCAGTAGCAGGTAGCCAACATTACTGGTTACTGGCTACTGATTACTGTTTCAGACGAGCTTAGGTGAATTTATGACTATTCAATGTGATATTGTGACGCAGGAACGGTTGGTTTTTAGTCAGCAAGTGGCCTCTGTTTCTTTACCGGGCACGGAAGGGCGGATGGGTATTTTGCCTAACCACTCGGCGTTGTTGACGACCCTGGCTTTTGGCGACGTTTGGGTCCGTCATCCCAATGGTGAGGAAGAACATTTTGCGATTGGTGGTGGCTACGCCGAAGTGCAGCCGAACAAGGTGGTTGTGCTGGCAGATTCTGCGGAGCAGGCGGAAGAGATCGATCTGGAACGGGCTGCGCGTGCCCGTGATCGCGCCCTGCAAGCGATGCAAGAAGGCGTGAAGGAAGATCCGGATCGTTATGCTCAAATTCAGGCTTCCCTAATGCGGGCGCAGATTCGTCTGGATGTTGGGCGGCGACATGTCGGCCATCGGCGGCGGGAAATGGCGGCGGGACCCAGTTCACCTCGCCAGGATGAAAGCTAACTGTGGCACTTTTTACGCCGTATGTGGCCATTGATTTGGGCACGGTGAATGTCCTGGTTCATGATCAGGGGCGGGGCGTGGTGCTCCAAGAACCCTCGGTTGTGGCTATTCGGGAGGACGAAAACAAGACGACGATTGTGGAAGTGGGGCGCGCGGCCAAGGAGATGTACGGCCGTACCCCTGAATCAATCGAAGTGATACGGCCGTTGCGCGATGGCGTAATTGCTGACTACTTTGTAACCCAGGGGATGCTGGAATATTTCATTGGCAAGGTGGCGGGGCGGCTGCGCCTGCGCAAACCGGTCGTGATGATTAGTGTGCCTTACGGTGTTACCAGTGTGGAGCGACGCGCCGTAAAAGAAGCGGCCCTGGCTGCCGGGGCACGCGATCCGGTTCACCTTATTCCTGAGCCATTGGCAGCCGCGATTGGCGCGGGTCTGCCCATTGGCACCCCCACCGGCAACATGATCATTGATATGGGCGGCGGTTCGACAGAAGCGGCCGTTGTGTCCATGAACGGCATCGTATGTGCTGAATCAGTACGTGTGGGTGGGGTTCACCTTGACGAAGCCATCATCAACTACATCCGCAAGAAGTACAACCTGGTGATTGGGGAGCCAACGGCCGAAGCGATTAAAATCAAGATTGGATCGGCAGTTGACCTGGATGACCAGCTAGACATGCAGGTTCAAGGGCGTGACCAGGTGGCCGGGCTGCCTAAAACCATCACCATTACCTCCAGCGAAGTGGTTGAGGCTCTGGCCGAACCATTGGCGGCTGTGGTGAACGTGGTGCGGGCCGTACTGGCCAAAACTCCGCCGGAACTTTCTTCTGACATTATTGACCGGGGGATGGCGTTGGCTGGTGGTACGGCGCTGCTGCGCGAAATTGATACGCTGCTTACCCGCGAAACGGGCGTGCCTGCCTACGTAGCCGATAACCCCATTGCTTGTACAGCGTTGGGGGCCGGTAAAGCGCTGGCTGAACTGCCGATTTTGCAGCGCAGTATCCCTGATTTGTAGTTCGAAGCAGATCACTGAAATAAAAAAAGCCCTGGCATTGCTCAGGGCTTTTTGATGTCTGAATTTTGGTTCATTAGGGCAGGTAATAAGTCATTCGTTGCAGTTGGATGACTGGGTCACTGTAGCTGATTTCTACGCCGCGCGGCACGTTTAGGTGAATGGGAGCGTAGCTGAGGATAGAGCGCACACCCACCGCCACCAGGCGATCCGTGATTTCTTGCGCATAATTGGCTGGCACGGCGATGACGGCTACTTTTATATGCTGTTCCTGAATGACCTGCTCCATTTTGGTGACATCGAGAACAATTAATTGATCCATCTGCTCACCAATCTTGGTGGGGTCGTTGTCAAAAATCCAGGAGATGCGGAAGCCACGGTGCTCAAAGCCATGATAATGAGCCAGGGCGTGTCCCAGGTAACCAGCGCCGACCAGCGCTACATCCCATTCATTGGTGAGATGCAATATTTCGCGCAGCTTTTCGATGAGATAATTGATGTGGTAGCCGGTACCCTGCTTGCCAAATTCGCCAAAGTGAGACAAATCTTTCCGTATTTGAGCCGAGCTAATGCCTAAACGTTTGCCCAGCTCATGGGAAGACGTATTAATTCTGCCTTCTTCTTCGGCTAAACGAGTGAGTTCACGCAAGTAGATGGGTAGGCGGCCAATGACAATATCTGGTATGTCACTTGTCACAGCGTATTGTCCTCGAGTATTTACAGATGCTTTTTCTGTAGATAAGTATTGAAGAACTGCCTGATAGAATGGTTGCTAAACTTATTCGTGTAAGTTTTCACAATTTTAACATAAGAAAAAATGCGCAGCAACTGCGCCTAAATTTAAGGTTAACAATCGTTGTGATTTTGTGGCGTGATATGTGTATTTTTTCACAGTTCCGTATAATTCAACTGGGTACTGCAAAGGTTTTGCCCAGATATCCAGTGGCAGTCCATTTTAGAAAGTAACATGACGTTGGCTGTGGCCATTTATAAAAAATCGAGTAGTGAGACATGCGAAGAGTTGGAATTGTTGTAGGAATTATTCTGTTGCTGGTTGTGGGATATTTTGTTGTGCGCCAGCGGCAAGAGGCGGAAGCAACGGCCGTTCCCGAAATTTTGCGGGAAGCGGTTGTGGAACGAGGGCAGGTCACTGCCACGGTCAGCGCCGTCGGGTCTATAGAGCCAGAATCGCTGGTTTCGTTGACGTTTGGCCTGGGCGGTACCATCCAGCAGGTAAACGTGGTGCGCGGTCAGGTGGTGGCGGTGGGTGATGTGCTGGCCGCGCTGAACACGGATGAACTGGCATTGGCGGTGCAGCAGGCGGAAGATGCCCTGCGCATTCAACAGCTGACCTTGCAGCAGCGCCAGGAGGCGGAGCCATCGGCGGCAACGCTGGCCAGCTCTGAAGCGGACATTGCCGCGGCGGAAGCGAATGTGGCGGTGGCTCAAGCGAATCTGGCCTCGGCGGAAGCGGCCGTTTTGCAAGCCAACGCTCAAAAAGCCCAACTGCTGGCTGGAGCCACACCGGGGCAGGTGGCGCAGGCAGAAGCCAATCTGGCCGCCGCTGAGCTAGCGCAAAAAAATGCCCAGGATGCGTATAACAAAACGATTGAATGCTTTACCACGCCTGCTGGCGATGAAGTGTGCCCTGGCTTGGGCGCGCCGGAGGAAGCGGCCCGGGCAGCGTTGGCTAATGCCAACGCGTCGTTGGCGGCGGCGCAAGCATCGCTGACGGACGTGCAAACGGCCGCTCGTCCCGCCGACATTCAGTTAGCTGATGCAGCCATTGCTAATGCTCAAGCGGGCGTGCAGGCAGCGCAGGGGAACGTGCAGGCGGCCGAGGCCAATTTGGCGCGGGCGCAGGCAGCGTATGATCGCTTGCTGGAGCCGCCGAGTGAAAGTGAACTCGCCGTGCTGGAGGCGCAGGTCGCGGCCGCCCAGACCAATCTGCAACTGGCGCAACTGCGGCTGGAACAATCCCAAATTGTGGCTCCGATTGCGGGCACGGTGGCCAATGTGCTTATCCACGAAGGTGAGCTGGCTTCGCCCGGTGCCCCGGCCATCAGCGTGGTGAATGAGGAGGCTTTCCACATCACGGTGAGCGTGGATGAGATTGATATTGACCAGATTGCCTTGGGCCAGGAAGTGGAGGTGAGTGTGGATGCACTGCCAGATACGGCCGTTTCTGGCACGATCTCCGAAATTGCGCCCACTTCGGCCAGCTCTGGTGGTGTGGTGACTTATTTGGTCACGATCAACATTGACTCGGCACAGGCGATTGATTTGCGGCCGGGAATGAGCGCCAGCGCCTCGATTGTGGTGGATGAGGTAGCGGATGTGCTGACCGTGCCCAACTGGGCCATCCGCCTCAACCGGGAGACGGGCGAGGCGTTTGTGAATGTTTTGCAGGCAGACGGCACCGTCGAAGAAGTTGTGGTGGAAACAGGTCTGCGCAACGAGCAGTTCAGCGAAGTGCTGGCGGGCCTCAGCGCAGGTGACACCGTGGTGCTGACCAACGACCGCGAAGGGTTCAATATCTTCGGGTCGGGAGAATAGTTTTTGGCCACAGAGGAAAGAGGAAAAGATAGTTTTTAAGTTACTTGCTTTGTTCCCTGTCACTCCCGCGCAGGAATGACAAACCAACAAAATCTCTAAAACCTCTGTGCCCTCTGTGGCAAATCAAGGTTAAACATGAACGAAAACGGCCGTAAACCCGTCATCACCATTACCGATATGACCAAAGTGTACACGATGGGCGAGCACCAGGTGCGGGCGCTCAACGGGGTGACGCTCTCTATTTATGAAGGCGAATTTTTGTCGATCATGGGGCCGTCTGGCTCGGGCAAATCGACGATGATGAACATGCTGGGGGCGCTAGACAAACCTACCAGCGGCACCTATCTGCTCGATGGCACCGACGTGAGCAACCTCAGCGAAGATGAACTGGCCGATGTGCGCAACCGCAAGATTGGCTTTGTTTTCCAGAGCTTCAATTTGCTGCCGCGCACTTCGGCGTTGCAGCAGGTGGAATTGCCGCTAATTTACGCGGGCAAGCGGCAGCGGGCGCAAAAAGCGACGGAAGCGCTGCGAATGGTTGGCCTGGGCGAGCGGATTGACCACAAACCGAGTGAGCTGTCTGGTGGGCAGCAGCAGCGGGTGGCCATTGCTCGTGCCCTGGTGAATGAACCGGCCATCATCCTGGCCGATGAGCCAACGGGTAACCTGGATAGCAAATCGGGCACGGAAGTGATGCAGATTTTTCAGCAGCTGAACCGGGAGCGGGGCATCACGGTGGTGTTTGTGACGCATGATCCGTGGATCGCTCGCCACACGCACCGGGTTGTCACCCTGGCCGATGGCTTGATTGTGCGGGATGAGACGATTGAGGATCCGTTGGTGGCGGGGGAGACGGAACGGCCGTCTGATGCCTTGCTCCAGTAAAAAGTGAGAGGTTGCAGGTGGCAGGTTGCAGGTTCACTTGGCCAAATTTCTTGCAACTTGCTACCTGCTACTTGCAACAAAATATTCGTAAACCATGAACTTACTCGAAAGCATCCGCCTGGCTCTTGTGGGCCTCACCGCCAATAAACTGCGCGCCTTCCTCACCATGCTGGGAATCATCATCGGCGTGGCAGCGGTGATTACGCTTATTTCCGTGGGGCGCGGCGTGGAAGCGGTGGTGATCGACGAATTTCAGGGGTTGGGCAACAACCTGCTCTTTGTTTTTCCTGGCGATGAAGACCCGACCGATCCGCGTCCGGCCAGGTCCGGTGGAGCAGGGTTGACGCTGGACGATGCTGAAGCGCTGGCCGATCCGTTTCGCGTGCCGGATTTGCTGGGTGTGGTGCCCAGCTACGATCGCCCAGCCATCGTCTCGCGCGGCGGCGAAGATACGCGCACAACCATTTCTGGCACAAACACGCAGTTTCCCCTGGTGCGTAATTTTTTCCCGGTGCTGGGCGATTTTTTCACGGAGCAGGATGTGGCCAGCGGCAGTCGCGTGGCTGTCATTGGCCAATCGGTGTTCGAAGCGCTGTTTGAGGCGGGAGAATATCCCATCGGCGAAGATATTCGCATCAACAACGTGAACTTCCGCATTATTGGCCTGCTGGAAGAAAAGGGCGGCTCTGGGTTTAACGACCAGGATGATCTGGTGCTAGTGCCCATCAGCACGGCGCAGCAGCGGTTGTTCCCGGCGCGGCGGGCCGATGGCAAGCTGCGGGTGGACGTGATTTATGCCGAAGTGATTAGCGAGGATCGACAGGACGCGGCGATCATCCAGATGGAGGCGGTGCTGCGCGAAGAGCACAACATCACCTTCCGCGATGAGGATGATTTTACGATTTTGAGCCAGTCGGAACTGCTCGGCGCATTTGGCGAGATAACCGGCGTGTTGACGATTTTCCTGGGGGTGATTGCCGGGATTTCGCTGCTGGTGGGTGGGATTGGCATCATGAACATCATGCTCGTCAGCGTGACGGAGCGGACGCGGGAGATTGGGCTGCGCAAGGCGGTGGGGGCCAAATACCGCGATATTTTGACGCAGTTTTTAGTCGAGGCGGTGGTGATTGCCAGCGTCGGCGGGCTGATTGGCCTGGTGTTGGGGCGCGATTGGGGCGGCGGTGATTGGCAATTTGTCGCCGCTGTTGGATACGGCCGTTGACTGGAATTCCGTCGCCCTGGCGATAGGCTTTTCGGCTGGGGTGGGTCTCTTTTTTGGTCTGTATCCGGCCACGCGCGCGGCGCGGCTGAACCCGATTGATGCTTTGAGATACGAGTAACTTTAGGTGCGACGCACTTTTAAAGTGCGTCGCACCTGTGGTAGATAACGATGGTTGTTGAGAATTTGCGGATTGCTTTGAATAGCCTGGGGGCCAACAAGCTGCGTGCGGCGCTGACGATGCTGGGCATCATGATTGGCGTGGCGGCGGTGATTACGCTGCTGTCCATTGGCGACGGCGTGACGCGCTTTATTGCGGAGCAGTTTTCTGGGCTGGGCAGCAATCTAGTGTTTATCATTCCCGTGCAGGAAGAGCCGGGACGTCCGGGCAGCGATCCGCTGGTGGAATCGTCGTTGACGCTGCGGGATGTGGAGCTGCTGACCGACCCGGCGCTGGTGCCAGGTGCGGAAGCTGTTGCGCCATCGCTGCTGCGCGAGGGGGAACTGCGCTACGGGGGCGAGGTGCGTACCGTGTCGCTGCGGGCGTCTACGCCAGATTATCAGGTAGCGTGGGGTCTGGAAGTGGCGCTGGGTGAATTTTTTACGGAGGCGGAGTATAACGGCCGTTCCCGCGTCGTCGTTTTGGGACCAGAAACAGTCACCAATTTATTCCCCGAAAATGTTGATCCGGTTGGCGCGGAAATCAAAATCAACGGGCTGACCTTCCGCGTGGTGGGCGTGTTGGCTTCGCAGGGAGCCGGGATGTTTGGCGGCAGCCGGGACGATGTGGCCATCGTGCCGCTGACCACGGCGCAGGATCGGCTGTTTAGCAACCGCAGCCAGCGCACCGGCGAATTTTTGGTGGATGCCATCTTGATGAAAGCCGTGGACGAGGCGGCGATTGACGGGGCGATTATTGACGCCTCAGAAGTGTTGCGGCAGTCGCACGACATTAACTTTCGGGATGCCGATGATTTCCAGATTTTGACGCAGCAGGATTTTCTGGATGCGTTTGGTTCGGTGACCAGCGTGCTGACCGTGTTTTTGGGCGCGATTGCCTCGATTTCGCTGCTGGTGGGCGGCATTGGCATTATGAACATCATGCTGGTGAGCGTGACGGAGCGCACGCGGGAGATTGGGCTGCGTAAGGCGGTGGGGGCCAAGCGGCTGGATATTTTGGGCCAATTCCTGACGGAAGCGGTGATCATGGCCGTGTTAGGGGGAACGTTGGGCATCGTGTTGGGGGTAATTGGGGCGTTTGCAGTGCGAACGGCCGTACCTGAACTAGATACCTCCGTCACTTTTGATTCGATTGCCCTGGCGGTTGGTTTCTCCGTGGCCGTGGGCCTCTTTTTTGGTATCTACCCCGCCTCACGCGCGGCGGGGCTGAATCCGATTGATGCGCTGCGGTTTGAGTAGAACCTGCTCGTTTATCCTTTGTTTTGTGCAAAAAACATGAAGAATTGTGAGGTTGAACGGAAGCCTGTGTCTGGTTCTTCGTAAGTGTAGTCGATGTGTTGGGCGGCCAAAATGGGCCAAGTGGGGTAGTTTTGCGCGAAGAAATCTTTGAGGTGCTTTTCCTTCGCTTTGGATTTATGCACAAACAGGCAGATCAGGCCATTGGGATTGAGACGGTTGGTGAGTGTTTGCAGCAACGCCAGCTCTTTTGCCAAATCTTTCTTGTGAAAATGTAAAATTGAGTCCAGCACAATGACATCGTAGGGGTGCTGGAAATCGTAGTCATAGAAATTGGCAACGATGCCGTTGAGGTTGAGGTTACGTGCTTTGGCTGTGGCTAACATTTGGCTGATGCCAACTTGAGAGGCGTCGATCCCGGTGACGTCGTAACCCAACTCAGCCAGAAAGAGCACATCACGCCCCTGACCACAGCCTACATCCAGCACGCTGCCTTTTGGTTCCCACTCGCGCATGAAGGTGACAAACTGTGGATACGGCCGTCCAAATAAATTTTCTTGTTGGTACTGTTTATCGTAGCTGCTCATGAGCAAATCGTACTCGCGCTAAACTGTTTTGTCTAACTGATCGGGGCGGAGTTTTGGACGGCCGTTTCTGCTATAATTGGCGGCTCATAAAAGGATTTTGTTTATGCATGTAGCCATTAATGCCGCTTTTTGGAACCAGCCAAACACGGGCAGCGGCCAGTACACCCGCCAACTTGTTTATCATCTTAATCGCATGGTATCTGACCTAACGATTACGCTGGTGTATCCGCAGGTGGCGGGGCAGCCCGAGCCAGAAGATGTGCCGCCTAGCGTGAACGTGAAGCTGGTGCCGGTGCGGGCTGGCAATTTGGGCAAGGTGTGGTTTGAGCAGCGATTGTTTCCCAAAGCGTGCCAGGAAGTGGGCGCAACCGTTGCTCATGTGCCGTACTGGGGTGGGCCGCTGCAATCGCCCGTGCCGCTGGTGGTGACCGTGCATGATCTCACAACGATGCTGGTGCCGGAATATAGACGGCCGTTTCGCACCCGTCTTTACAACGCCCTCGTTTCTGCCTCTGCCAGGGGCGCTACCCGCATCATCACCGATTCCGAGGCCAGCAAGCAGGACATCATCGAGCATTTGCACATTCCGGCCGACAAAATTGAGCGTATTTACCTGGCCGCTGCGGCCCAGTTCAGCCCGCAAGATAGCGGCCTGCTGGAAATGGCCGTCCTGCGTAAATATGATCTGCCCGACTTTTACGTGTTGTATTTGGGCGGCTACGAGCTGCACAAAAACGTCACCACGCTGCTGTTGGCCTGGACCTACGTGGGCCAGGCGTTGGGCGAGGATTATCCGCTGATTTTGGCGGGCAAAAAGCCCGCGCAAACCAATGAGATTTACCCCGACTACGATAGCTACATTCAGCAGCTAGGTATTGCTGAGTACGTGCGCTGGATTGGTTACGTGGAAGAAGAGGACAAGCCGGTCCTGTATCGCAATGCGGAAACGTTTGTTTTTCCCAGCCGCCGGGAAGGGTTTGGGCTGGGTGTGCTGGAAGCGCTGGCATCGGGTACGCCAGTGGTGACCACCAACGCCTCCTCGCTGCCCGAAGTGCTGGGCGACGCCGGGTTTGCCGTCGATCCAGATGATGACCGAGGCATGGCGGGCGCAATTATTTCTACGGTGATTCAGGATAATTTACGGGCGGAGCTAAAACAGAAGGCGGCCCAGCAAGCGGCCGTTTTCTCCTGGGAAGAAACGGCCACTGAGACGTTGCTGGTTTATGATGCGGCTGTCGGGGGTGGTA
Organism: Ardenticatenaceae bacterium; assembly: GCA_020634435.1. Classification (GTDB taxonomy): domain Bacteria; phylum Chloroflexota; class Anaerolineae; order Promineifilales; family Promineifilaceae; genus Leptofilum. Next base: position 124,085 of record JACKBS010000013.1, read on the forward strand.
ATCGGTAATCCGTTACCGTAATCGGTGCCTTTTACCGATTACCGACCACCGATTACCGTTTACGGGGTTTCCTCACCAAGTTGGATAGAGTTCACAATGTCAGCCATGAGCTGGCCGTATTGGTCGTTCTGGCTGGCATCGTGTACGGCGGCGATAACGGCCGTTTGATTTGTGGATAGATTTTGCAGCACCAGGTAGCGCAAAATCACCTCGTTGCCCTGCGTATCGGGTCCCCGCAGCACAATTTCCACGGCAGATTGCTCATTGATTGTCTTTGGGGTCACGTCCTGAATGATTTCCACCCCGTCCTGCTCCTGGAATTGGCGAACGGCCGTCACAATCATGTCCGTCATCCGGGCATTGTTAAGCAGGGCACCGGGGGCCACGGTGATGTTTAGCCGTGCCCCATCCACAACCGAATCACTGAGCAGCAGCGCCTCTGAAGAGGCAATCGTAATCGAATCTTCGTTGTCGCTGATCGCCCACTGTTCGGGCAGCGTGAGGCTAATTGGGTAGTTGGGACTGCTGTAGGTGATTAGGTTACCACCGGCGTCATCTGCCGCGCCACAGGCAAGCATAAACAGGGGAATCAGTACAATTAAAATCAAACGCTTCATCCAGAAATCTCCTTCAACGTTGTGTTCAAGATGCTATTTGCGCCCATCGCGCTATAGCTTGCCCCAATAAGCTGACCAAACCAATTAAGACTTTTTTGCGGCTCGGGTTGCGAACGCTCTGTAGGGCATGTAAAATCCGCCGAATTTTGAAGCACAGTGCTTCCCAGGAAGAGTGGAATTTTTATGAGTATTCATCATCAATTAGCGGCCGTTTTTCAAGAAGCGATTCAGGCAGCCCAGGCAGATGGAGCGCTGCCTGCCTTTGCTTTGCCTGAAGTGGTTATCGAACGACCGCGTGAAACGTCTTTTGGCGATTATGCTACCCCAACAGCCCTCAAGCTGGCTCGCGAGGCCCGCATGGCCCCCCTCAAAATTGCCCAGGCGATGGTTGATCATCTGCCAGCTACTGATTACATTGCTGAGGCCACCGTTGCGCCGCCCGGCTTCATTAACATCCGGTTGACGGAAGCACGCCTCCAGCAGGTGGTGGCCAACATTTTGGCAGAAGGAGATGAATACGGCCGTATCCACCTCGGTGATGGCCAAAAGGTACAAATTGAGTGCGTTAGCGCCAATCCAACTGGGCCTATTCATATCGGCCGTACCCGTGGTGGCGTGATGGGCGATACGCTTGCCCGCGCCATGCGCCTGGCTGGATACGAAGTTGTCCTTGAGTATTACTACAACGACGCAGGTCGCCAGATTACCTTGCTGGGCGAATCCACCAAAATTCGCTACCTCCAACTCCTGGGCCAGGATGCCGAATTAGGCCCCGACCTTTATAAAGGCGATTACATCATCGACATTGCCCGGCAGCTCTATGAGGCGCACGGTGACACCCTGCAAAACGAGCCCACCGAATATTTCGGCAGCTATGCCAAAGACAAAATCTCTCAAAGCCAAAAAGAGACTTTGCGCCGCATCAATATCGTCTTCGATGTCTACTACAACGAGCAAAGCCTCTATGAAACCGGGCGACTGTGGGAAGCCTTAGAGACCCTGCAAGACAAAGGGTACGTCTACAAAAAAGATGGCGCCCAATGGCTGAAAACCACTGAATTTGGCGACGATGCCGATCGTGTTGTCATCAAATCGACAGGGGAACCTGCTTATCGGATGCCCGACATTGCCTATCACTGGGACAAAGCCCAGCGCGGCTTCGATCTGGTCATTGATATTTTTGGCCCGGATCATCACGCCCTTGCGCCGCAAGTGTTGATGGGCGTCCAGGCGCTTGGTTATCCCACAAGCTTTGTGCGCACCGTTCTGCACCAGATCATTACCATCATAAAAGATGGTCAAGAAGTAAAAATGAGCACCCGTGCCGGGACGTTTGTCGCCCTGGATGATATTGTGGATGAGGTTGGCCCCGATCCCATTCGCTACTTCATGATTTCCCGTTCTGGCAACAGCCCCATCGACTTTGATCTCGATTTGGCGCTGGAACAGTCAGATAAAAACCCAGTGTACTACATTCAAAATGCGCATGTGCGCTGTGCAGGTATCTTCCGCAAATGGGCCGAGGCTGGCGGTGCACCCGATGCCGATGCGAATGCGGATCTCAGTCTGCTCACCCATGAAAACGAGCTGGCCTTTATGCGCAAGGCAATGGAGCTTTCGGCCGTCATCGAACAAATGACAATTACCTCAGAACCGCACCACATCGCTTTTTACGCTTACGATCTGGCGGCTGCGTTTCATCCTGCCTATGAAAACTGCCGCGTTCTCAACGACGATGTGCCTGAACCGCTGCGCCACGCTCGCTTGCATTTTTACCGGTCTGCCAAGCGTCTTTTTGCCCACGTGCTCGATCTCATGGGAATGAGCGCCCCAGAAGTTATGTAAACTTATAGTTTTTATTGATAATCAAGTAAAGGAAAAACAATGGCCATTAAATCAGACAGTTGGATTCGCCGTATGGCACAGGAACATAAGATGATTGAGCCCTTTGTGGATGGGCAGGTACGCGAAGGCGTTATTTCTTATGGGCTTTCATCTTACGGGTACGACATTCGGGTAACCAACGAGTTCAAGATTTTTACGAATGTACATTCGGCCATTGTGGATCCCAAGCATTTTGATCCCAAATCTTTTGTGGATTTTACAGGTGATGTGTGCGTCATCCCGCCTAATTCATTTGTGCTGGCCCAAACAGTTGAGTATTTCCGTATTCCGCGGGATGTGCTCACCGTTTGTCTGGGAAAATCTACTTATGCCCGCTGTGGTCTTATTGTGAATGTAACCCCCTTTGAACCAGAGTGGGAAGGGTATGTTACCCTGGAAATTTCCAACACCACGCCACTGCCCGCCCGCGTGTACGCCAATGAGGGCATTGCGCAGGTGTTGTTCTTTCAATCAGATGAAATCTGCGAGACGTCTTATGCAGATCGCAAGGGGAAGTATCAGAAGCAGCAGAGCATTGTGCTGCCGCGAATTTAGCGATGTTTGCACGTTGAACAACAGCCGCTATAATTCGGGTCTTCTCTGATTCGTGAGGGCGCTTAGCTCAGTTGGTTAGAGCACTTCGTTTACACCGAAGGGGTCGGGGGTTCGAGTCCCTCAGCGCCCATTTCCCCCCTTGTTATCCATCTGTCTTTTGCTATAATCGCGATTGTGATAAAAAGCACACAGTTGTCCTTTTTGCATTTCAGGTAAAATGGGTCACTGAAGCATTTATTCGCAAAATAATCAAGTTCACAAGCATTTTTATTAGAGGAGAATAGCCCCATGGCGAATGCAGCCGTAAGTGCCGAAGCGAAAAGCGGCGGCATCTCAAGACGTGAATTTCTTTATTACATTTGGGGAGCATCTATTGCCCTGTATGCTGCTCAATTTTCCGGTTTGTTGATTTGGTTCCTGTTGCCCCGCTTCCGTGAGGGTGAATTTGGCGGTTTGTTTGTTGTTTCCATTGATGAACTGCCTGCGGTAAATGCGGAACCAACCAATGTGCCATCCGGTCGTTTTTGGCTGGTAAACCTGGATACAACTCAACCCAATGAATTGATGAAAAAGGCCCCTGATGAGACGGAAGATATCATTGGGGTTGCGGCTATTTATAAGGTTTGTACGCATTTGGGCTGTATTTATGCCTGGACCGCAGCAAACAACCGGTTTGAGTGCCCCTGTCATGGCTCAAAGTACCGTTTAGACGGCCGTCGCATCGAATCTCCTGCACCCCGTATGTTGGATCGCTTCCGCATGCAGTTCTTGGATGCGGATAAAAACCCGATTCCCGGAACAGAGTCAGAACTGGTTGACAATTTCTATGTACCAGTCCCCTTGCCAGACAATGCTGCGTTCATCAGTGTCGATACTGGTGACCGTAAAATGGGTTGGTCTGAGCCATTGCTGTGTAGTTTTTCGAACGAATGCCCGTAAAAGAAAAAGAGGAATAAGGAGTTAGAGTATGGCTACCTTTTTTGAACAAGTTAGCGAAATGGGGGTCAAGCAAGCCGTCATCACAAAAGCTGATGAGGTGGTGGAACGTCTCACCGCTGGTATGAACATCAGTGACATTCGCAGCGCCCTCCGTGGAGACGAACCGCGTCGCCCCAATCCTCGTTTACGCCCTCACGCCGATAGCTTCTGGTTCCATATTCGGCCCAGCTTTTATCACACTGAGGTCACCCACATTTACCCCACCTTCCGTTTAGGTTGGCTTTCCACCTTCATGTTTGTCTGGGAAACCATCACCGGTATCATCTTGATGGTGTTCTACACCCCCAGCCCCCTGGTCGCTTACGACAACATGTGGAATATTTTGGGTAATGTGCCGCTCGGCCAACTTATGCGTAACATGCATCGTTTGGGTGCTGAAGTGATGGTCTTGGTGGTGGCCCTGCACATGCTTAGGACGTTTATAACGGGCAGTTATAAAAAGCCGCGCCAGTTTACCTGGGCTACCGGTGTTATTTTGCTCACCTTCACGGCTTTGCTGAGCTTCTCTGGCTATTTATTGCCCTGGGATCAGCTGTCTTACTGGGCTCTAACGGTATTCCTCTCTGGTGCGGAAGCTGCACCGGCTCCAGCTGAACTCAATGCTAACATCCTCCTGATTCTGCAAGGTGCCCCGTCTTTGGGTGCTGGTGGTTTGCTGCGTTGGTATCTGTTCCATGTACTGCTGCTGCCACTGCTGACGGCAATCTTCTTCTTTGTCCATTACTACAAAGTGGTGCTGTACGGTATTTCCTTACCGCCTGGCCGCGAAGAAATTGGTGAAGATACAGCCAAGCGTGTACCGAAAGATGAGCGTACTTACTTTACACCCGACATTTTAACAAGTGAATTGATGTGGACCGCGTTGACGACGCTTTTCTTGGTCGCCGGGTCTCTCTGGTTCTGGGATGCACCGCTGGAGCATCATGCCGACCCGATTGTGACGCCGCTGCATGTGGTTGCGCCGTGGTATCTGTCCTGGTCGCAGGGCTGGCTGAAGCTAGCTGATAAAACCATCGTTATTGGCTTCATTCCGCTGCTGATCGTGATGTTTGTTCTGATGCCTTATGTAGAAGTTGGTAAGAGCCGTCGCTACGCTGACCGTCGTGTTGGTTTGACGGTCGCCAGCTTGTTCTTTACCGCTATGCTTGTCTCTAACTGGATGGGTTCGCCGGAATTCCGTGTAGAAAGCTCCCCTGAACTGGAAGTGGCTCAGGAGATTATGCCGCAGGAAGGCCCTAATGTTCTGCTAGGTGTTCCCTATGAATACCTGGAAACCGGCATTTACCTGCCTGGCGAGGAAATTCCCGATAATCCTTACCTGACGCGCGCCCTTGAAGAGTTTGAAGCAGCTATGCAAAACCACAGCTGTGTTTTGAATGGCAACCCAGACATGCCACGTGATGGTGTTTGGGATGATTGCCGTGTATTGGAAGGCGGCCGTTACGGCAATGATTTTGGTGATAATGCCATGCCCGATCCGTTTGCCGCTTTGCGTATTACTCAGGAACAGGACAACATGGTTCGGTTGACGCTTATGTTTGAAGTGCCCGATCCGGACAATCCTGGTGAATACCTGGTGCAGTCTGGTGATTCCATCTACGCCTTCCGCCATGAGGGCTCCTTCTATGAAGAGGAATGTCGCTTCTTAAACAAAGATTGTTAACTTGATGCTGTGGCCTGTTTCTCTTCTTGCAAGAATGAAGAAACAGGCCCTTACATGATTTGACGAGAAGCCCTGACATTAGTAAGAGCAATTTGAGGATACACTTATGCAAGTAAAAGTTGTGATTGGAACGATCGCATTTATGCTGACAATGATTATCTTGGGCTATGCTGCCTTGCGTGAGCCTGACCGCTTAGAGCACTTTACGAATGCTCGGGAAGGTCGTATGGTTGAGACGGGGGCCAAGTTGTATTTTGATAACTGTGCTACCTGTCACGGTGTAGAAGGCAAGGCCGAAGAATGTTACGATTCGGCAGGGAATTCTATTGCCTGCCAAGGTTTGGCTTTAAATAACTACTTCCTGGTTTGTGGTGATGCACCGGCCCGTTTGGAGCAAACCCGTTTTGAAGGAACCAAAACACAGTTTATTCAACGTACTATTGCCGCCGGGCGATCGGGCACGGTAATGCCGGCCTGGTCGGAACGTTATGGCGGCCCGATGCGTGATGATCAGGTGATGAATGTGGCTGCGTTCGTCTTGAATTTTGCCAACGACGAATTTTGCGCCGAAGAGCCCATTAGTTTTGACTGGCCCGATTCTGTAGATGACTTCTTGGCCTTGTCCACCGATGATTTTGTGGCTGCTCCTGGTGACCCGGAGAATGGTGCGGCTGTGTATACCAGCTACGCTTGTAACAGCTGCCATGGAAACATCGACGAACCTGGTTCAAACCAAATTGGTCCCTGGTTGGGTGAGATCGCAGAGGTTGGGGCTACACGCGTTGAGGGGCAGACTGCTCTGCAATACGTGTATCATTCAATTTTGTACCCGAATGATTATATTGCTCCAGACTGTGCGACTGGTCCGTGTATTGGCCCGCCCAGTGCAATGGTTCAAGACCTGGCTTTCCGTATGTCTTCAAATCCCCAGGATATGGTTGACCTTCTGGCCTACTTGGTTGGTCAATAGTTAAATAACGCAAAAGAACATTATGCTGCGGGCAGCGCTTCTTAAACAAGAGGCGCTGCCCGTTTTTTGTTTGTTTCACCTGTGCAGAAAGTGATATTTAAAGACAAGGGACACGGAGTTGCGCAGAGGAGACACGGAGATTCACAGAGGGATTTTGGAGAAGGTTCTGTGATTTTCTTGGCCTTTGCGGTGAAAATTGTGCTTAGAATGATTTGCCCTCAAAATTTTCTTTAATTGGGGGCATTTGCTCAAGAATCAATCTCGCAGGGATGGGCTTTACGGCTGGGCTGCCTGACCCGAACTGGGATTGACCATTAGGGATGAAACATCTACAACCTCAAAGGCTGCTCCAGTGATGACATCCATTGTATGCAGCATATCATTGTCCCAACGTGAATCAGGGACGCCGGAGATGTACCAGGCGGAGCCGTTGTCGGCCAGGATAAGGCCATAGGTTTTGAAGGCTTGCAGGATGACCTGGATTTCGGCCGGAAAGCCCGAGATGTCATAGTTGGCGCGGAGGCGAAGGCGCAGACCCATGGGTGGGTAGTTGGCCCCGGTAAGATTAGAAGCATCGTGGCGAGCGGGCCAGAGATGGCTGGCCTGAGTTTGCGGCACGGTAAAGCGAATGGCGTGGCGGATTTCGCCGGAAGCCACCTCATCGTAGCGTACCAGTCCCGGCAAGATTGGCAGCCCGGCGGCGTCAGCTGAGGTCCAGCCATCGGGGCGGAGAGCGTAGGAATTAAGGTCGTAGACGGCACCATTGCCGGCTTCCCAGCTGCCGTTGCTTTGGGGGAAGGCGCTGTACATTTCATACAACATGCAGTTGTCGCGATCCAGGACGATGACATGGCGGTCGCCATCGCCATCGGGACCGCCTTCGATGGGGGCGTTGGACGGAATGGGGTAAGGGCCGTCATCGCTTTCTTCTGGCCACCAGATGAAGGTGATGGGGACGAGCGGCTGACTGCTAGGTACGTCTATGTAGGGAATGCCGATAGGGCTGGTGGAGCCGGGGGGCCAGACGCCAGAGCCAAAATCGGCATGTAGGCCCTTGCCGGCACCGATGGTGTTGATGTAGTTGGCGGAGTTGGGATGAACGGGCAGATCGTCGATGGGGGTGTTCCAGATGTGATCGCCGGGGAAGATGTCGCACCCGGCGATTTGGGGCGGCGGGGTGCCTGGTTTGGTGACCATGGGCAGGTAGAGATCGTCACCCCCGTCGGGGTTGGCGGCGGCGCGGCGGGTGGTGAGGGCTACGGCCGTTCCCAACCCAATCATAATGACCAATCCAATAAGCAGCAGTGTGACTTTGTTTGGTCGCATCATTGCCTCCTGATGAGAGACTATTTGTTTTTTACGGCCGTTCCGCAGTTGCGGCAAAATTTATCGTCTGGTTGTAGAGGTTGGCCGCATTGGTGACAAAAATTCACTTTGCCCTTAGGCGGGCTGGCTGGGGCAGAAGCTGGTTTTGCGGCGCGCTGTGGGCGCGGTTTAGATGGGCGACGAGATTGAGCGGCACCGCGCATACTGGTTAAGTACCAAACGGCCGTTGCTACCAAAATTAATCCGCCGAGCACCAACAGGAGAAGTTGCCAGTCGAAACCTTCGTCGGTAACCGGCTGTGCATCCAAAAATGGCAGGTCGGTGCTTTCGGTTTGCTGGAAGCTTTCGGTGAGCTGCGTGGGTGAACTCATCGGGTAGCTAATTTGCACGGTGTAAGTTTCGCCAGCGGGAACCGACTGCGCCGCCAAAAAATGGTATGTCAGGCCATCTTGCCCTTCGCTCACTGTAGCGTTGCTGGGAACGACCGTCATGCTGGTTGCGGCCAGCGGTTGCTGGACGGTAACGCTTAGCCCATTCACTGCCATGTTGGATTGCCAGGAGAAGGTAAAGCTGTGCTGGCTATCGGCGGTTGTGTACGGTTGGTAATACTCCACGCGGAAGCGCTGTTCTGACAGATCAAAGGTGACGGCATCGGCGCTTACCGTCGGATTCATGCCCTGATCGCTCATCTCATTGGCCGCATTGATGCGGGCGGCAACGTTGAAATCGGCCCCTTCGGGCAGAGGAATGGTGAGGGTGACGGGCAGGGCTGTGCCGCTGGGCAAGGTGCCGGTGAGCAGCACCAGCACAGCTTCGCGGTCAAAATCGGGCCACAGCTCTACGTCGAGCGATTCGAGGGTAACGGCCGTTTGTGCCTGAACCAGCGAGGTAGGCAAGAAGAAAAGCAGGAGCAGGTAAAAAAGCGTTCGTTTCATGAGAATCCTTTTGTGTCTCAGGCATGGCCGCGCAGCCGGATGCGATTAGCCCGGCAATAGGGACATTCCAAGTCGGTGTAATCTCGGCCGCACGTGCGGCAGGTACGGGTTTCAACGGGTCGATCGTCTTCCATTGAGCCCAGCACGATGACCAATTCTTCGCCCTGGTGCCGCTCTAGGAAGCTGGTGAGATCATGGCCACCGATGTGCCAACGGCCGTCTTCCGACTGATGGACCTGGCCATTCATCACGTCCAACTTCATTTCATAAGCGGCCGAAGCCAGTTTTAGGATGGCGGCGCGTCGTATTGCTGCCATAAGTTTTTCCTCATTCCTGGACCGGCCAAACTGCGGGCTGGCCAGCGTTGCTTGATTAGTCTGAGTGACCTATTATACCGTAGCCCTCGCTGGTGCGTACATTGCGAAAAATGCGGCTGCCAATTTGTGCATTTCCCAGACAAGAGGGTGAGGAAAATAACCGATTAGAGGAGCCTGAATATGACAAGCAGTGAAGAAAAGTTAGCCCAAGATTTAGAGATTTTGCAGGTGATGGCCGACCAAATGGACGACTATGTGCGCAGCGAAACCTTGTTTTGGCCGATGGGCTACAGCGACATGCCCATGCTGACCCTGGGCGGCTATTGGCTGCGCCAGCATCGCCTGACGGCTTTGCGGGCGCTGCTGACCAGCGAGCAGCAATCCCAACTGGATGCGGCGGTGCAAACGTTTAACACGGCCGTTTCTGACTGGGTAGTGCGTACCGAGCAGCGAGCCCATACCGAACTAGAAGCCCGCATTCGCCAATGGGGTGAATACCTGCGCGATCTGGCCGATAAAAAATCAGCCGAAATGGCCAGCTATCCGGCGCAGGTGGAAGTGCGGGCCATCATTGCCGCCCTGGTGAACCATTTGCAGCAATCACCCTACGCCCTCGATCAAAAGCTGGCCGGTGCGACCGTCTCGCTGGACAAAGGGCTGCGCGCCCGCTTTGCCAGCGGCGAATTTGTCTGGCCCGAGGAATGGCAGCCAGCCTACCCTGAAGCGGAATACTGGTATTTATACGGCCGTCCCAAGGCATGATCTCCCCGCCAGATGAGCAGACCGTCGCTCGGCTGGCGCAGCAGGCATTGCCTGGTGGCACTGTGCGGCGTTCGTGGGCGCTGTCTGGTGGTATCTCGGCTGGTATGCAGGCAGTCGAAGTGGGGTGGGCAGACGGCCGTTCCCAGACCGTCATCGTGCGTACCCACGCCCAGGCTGCTTTGGCCGAAAAAGAGTACCAGCTTCTGCAAATTTTGGTGGGTTGGGACATCAAATCGGCCACGCCCTATTTGCTGGATCGAGCCAACCACTCTCTGGTTTTGGGTTATTTGCCAGGGCAGATGAGCTTTACCCCCCACGATCTCAGCCACCATTTGCAGCAAATGGCCACGCAGCTGGCGTACATTCACCAGCTTGATGCTGCCCAATACGATCTCTCATTTTTGCCGGAAGTTGGTGAAACTTGCTCGGAGTTGGGTCGGGAACTGCCGTTCCCTAATCCCAACTTTCCGCGTGAGCCAGAAATTCGCCAGCGCCTGGCTGAGTACGAGCTGGCACACGCTTTCAACAAGCCCACCCTGCTGCACGGTGATTTTTGGCCGGGGAATTGTTTGTGGCAAGCGGGAGAATTAACGGCCGTTATCGACTGGGAAGACGCTTGCATTGGTGATCCGCTCATTGATCTGGCGCAAAGTCGCTCGGAGATTGCCTGGATATTTGGCCCGGAGGCGGTGGAAATCTTTACCGGCCACTATCGGCAGCAGTTGCCAATTGATGAACGACAACTACCTTATTGGGATTTGTGTGCCGCGCTGCGCCAGATACGCCTGGTGGGGGCTGATTTGGTGGGATTTGCGGCGTATTTTGGTGGATACGGCCGTAGCGATATCACCCCAACCACTATTTGCCAAAATCTCAAACGTTTCATCGACCATGCTCTGGCCAGGCTTGGCCACTGAGTTTTGGGATTCACGAATAGCTCTATCTGGCAAAGCGATTAATTCACGCAAAGGCGCAAAGAAGCGATATTTTTCCTTTGCGCCTTTGCGTGAAATTTAATATCAACTTGTTCGTCAACTCGAATTTTGGTCAGCTCCCTCAAACGCAGATACCATTCAGAGATACGTCAAAAACCAACCGCAGGCTTTCAGAGGGACTGAATCGGACCGACCCCTTTTCTCCGCGCCTCTGCGCCTTTGCGTTAAATCTCTAGGAGGCATTATGACCAAACCGACCTTCAAATGGGCCGATCCCTTCTTGCTCAACGACCAACTCAGCGACGAAGAGCGCATGATTCGCGATTCCGCCCGCGACTACTGCCAGGGCAAGCTCATGCCCCGCGTCTTGGAGGCCAACCGCCACGAAACCTTCGACCGTGACATCTTCTACGAGATGGGCGAGATGGGCTTGCTCGGCGTCACCATCCCGGAAGAATACGGCGCGGCGGGCCTCAACCACGTCTGCTACGGCCTCATCGCCCGCGAAGTCGAGCGCGTAGACAGCGGCTACCGCAGCACCATGAGCGTGCAAAGCTCCCCTGGTGATGTACCCCATCTACACCTATGGCACCGAAGCACAGCGCCAAAAATATCTGCCCAAGCTGGCCAGCGGCGAATTGGTCGGCTGCTTTGGCCTGACCGAGCCCAACCACGGCAGCGACCCCGGCAGCATGGAAACCCGCGCCACCAAAACGGCCGATGGCTGGGTTCTCCACGGCAGCAAAATGTGGATCACCAACTCACCCATCGCCGATGTTTTCGTGGTCTGGGCCAAAGCGTACGGCCACGACGCCACTGAAGACGGCACGATTCGCGGCTTCATTTTGGAAAAAGGGATGCCCGGCCTCTCTGCACCAAAGACCGAAGGCAAGTTCAGCCTGCGCGCCAGCATCACGGGCGAAATTGTGATGGACGAGGTGCCCGTCCCCGATGAGAATTTGCTGCCCAACGTGCAGGGGCTCAAGGGCCCGTTTGGCTGCCTCAACAAAGCGCGCTACGGCATCAGTTGGGGCGCACTCGGCGCTGCCGAATTTTGTTGGCACGCCGCCCGGCAATACACCTTGGACCGGACGCAGTTTGGACGGCCGTTAGCGGCCACCCAACTCATCCAGCTCAAACTGGCCAACATGATGACCGAAATCAGCCTCGGCTTGCAGGGCACATTGCGCGTCGGGCGGCTGCTGGACGAAGGTAAAGCCACGCCAGAGATGGTCTCCATCGTCAAGCGTAACTCCTGCGGCAAAGCGCTGGACATCGCCCGCACATCCCGCGACATGCACGGCGGCAACGGCATCTCTGACGAATTCCACGTGATTCGCCACGTGATGAACCTGGAAGCCGTCAACACCTACGAAGGCACCCATGACATCCACGCCCTCATTCTCGGCCGTGCCCAAACTGGCATTCAAGCATTTATGTAAACTGTCATTTCCCCGGAAACTTGGAGTTTCCGGGGAAATCCACAGCAATGGATGCCCGCCTACGCGGGCATGACAATTCAAAATCTGTGTTAATCAGTGGCTGTGCTGAAAAATTGAGACTTTGCGCTTTTGCGTGAGTTTTTTCAATGGGCTCATCACTGTCCAAACAAAAAAGGTGAACCGATGACCTACAAACCCAACTGGCAAACCGTCAAAGAGTATGAAGATATTACCTACAAAAAATGCGACGGCGTGGCCCGTATCGCCTTCAACCGGCCTGAAGTGCGCAACGCCTTTCGTCCCAAAACCGTCGCCGAACTGTTCGAAGCGTTCCTTGATGCCCGCGAAGACACCTCCATTGGCGTGGTGCTGCTGAGCGGCGAAGGGCCGTCGCCCAAAGATGGCGTTTATGCCTTTTGTAGCGGCGGCGACCAAAACGCCCGTGGCCATCAGGGCTACGTCGATGATGAAGGCATGCCCCGGCTCAACATCCTCGAAGTGCAGCGGCTAATGCGCTTCATGCCCAAGGTGGTGATTGCTGTGGTGCCCGGCTGGGCGGTTGGCGGCGGCCACAGCCTGCACGTCGTCTGCGATCTCACCCTGGCCAGCAAAGAACATGCCATCTTCAAGCAAACCGACGCCGATGTGACTAGCTTCGACGGCGGCTACGGCTCGGCGTACCTGGCCAAGCTAGTGGGCCAAAAACGCGCCCGCGAAATCTTCTTCCTGGGGCGCAACTACTCAGCGCAGGAAGCGTACGAGATGGGCATGGTCAACGCCGTCATCCCGCACGATGAGTTGGAGGACACCGCGTACGAATGGGCGCAGGAAATCCTGGCCAAGTCGCCTACCTCCATCAAAATGCTCAAGTTTGCCATGAACCTGACCGACGATGGCATGGTGGGGCAGCAGGTGTTCGCCGGGGAAGCCACCCGCCTGGCCTACATGACTGAGGAGGCTAAAGAAGGCCGCAACGCCTTCCTGGAAAAGCGCAAACCCAACTTCAAAGACATCAAGTGGATTCCGTAGCGAGGTGTTCAACCTCCCGGAGGTTTCTCGGCAAAACGCCCTCTTGAAAGGAACCTCCGGGAGGTTTTTACGAAACGAGGAATCTTTCGACGTTGTAAGTAGAAAGATTTCTCACTTCGTTCGAAATGACAATTGAGATTGGTTTGTTTTGCAGTAGCGTGCCAAAGCAGGGGGAATTAATAGTTGAAATCTGCAATTGGTTTTCTAAGAAAGACCGTTCGCCTAAACATATTTGGTAAAGATAGAGACGTACCACTTTATATAATAATAATGGTTATCAGTCTCTCAGCAACGATCTTACTTATCCGATATTTTGTTCTGCGAGATCAATGGCGTATCTTGAACGTTGAATGGTATGGCTATTCTATTGAATATCCAGCACTTTACGATACAGAAACATATGGTTCGATGGGTGGTCGAGGTGCAAACTTGGGATATCTAAGTGCAAGCATTAATAGTTGGGGTCCTTATGTTTTTATTCATCAAACCGGGATGGAAAATCCTGATTTATTAGATGCATTTGATTGGTGGCAGGAGATTATGGATAACTGGGGTTTGACGGAGATTTCCTCTCCAATTGAAACGCAAATTGGTTATGATAACTATCCGACTATTCGACAAACGTATTATGACGGGAACAAATCTGTTCAGGCCTATTTTGTGGTTTCTAATGACAGATCGTACCTGCTTGAATTTTATCGAGTAAGTGAAGAGTCTCAGCCTATGGTTGATCGAATGCTGGCATCATTTAAGTTGTTAGAAGTGGGTGGTGGTTAACTAATATTGTCTTTCCGAGTGAAACGAGGAATCTTTCGATGCTGTAAGTAGAAAGATTTCGAACGAAGTGAGAAATCACAAATGAGGTTGGTTTGTTTTGCTGAAGCGGGCGACTGGGTGGCCCAGGTTAGAAGAGAAAGCGGTTAGCTATTCAAAAAAGCAAACGATCCAGTTTCGGCGCCTAAGGCTTTTTCGACAACTTCTTGTAAAACAAGGCGTCTTTCGGCCGTTTCCTCTGCGCTGAAGTTAAACAAGCCCCCGTCCAGCAAAAATTGGGCCCCGGCTAATAAAAGTTGAAATGTGGCTAACGGCCGTTCCACACTAAACACCCCTTCTTCATTCCCTTGTTCAATAATCCTGGCAAAAATGGGCGACAGTTTCAGCACCGTTTGAATGTTGGAGACTTCATGCAGCTCTCTGTTTTCCGCCAGGTGTAGATGGGTCGCGACCTCTTTTGTTTCTTCATCGCCAATTTGGCTGTTGGATAATAACAGCTGCATTTTCATGATCGCATTCAAGGAAGGATCGTCTGCAACTTGTTCCGCCATTTCTACAATCTGCTCAATTGTGTGCGCCACAATCGCTTCCAAAACGTCCTCTTTCGATTTGAAATAGTAGTAGAAAGTCCCTTTGGCGACGCCCATTTCCTGGATGATGGCGTCAACAGACGTGTTGCTATACCCATTCTCTCTAAACAGTCTTTCCGAGGTTAAAATAATTTCCAGTCTGCGTTCTTCCGCAGATTTTACGACACGTGGCATAGTTGTTATCTCCTGCGCGTGATTATAGCACACTGAATTTGCTCGCAGCTCCGCAGAGGTTTTGTAGTTTAAGAATTTAATCGGGGAAACACCCTCACCCCAACCCTCTCCCTGCCAGGGAGAGGGAGCCAGTTCCCTCAGCCTCACAGGGGGAAGGCTAGGGTGGGGGTTGGTACATTACCAAATTTATTTTTAAAGAGTAGTGGAGCTGTCATAGCCCATTCCGTTTACGCTTGCGCCAAAGCCTCTTCGCTGAATGATCCGAGGGCGGGTTGCCCGGCTGTCCAAAGGGTCACCAAGATGAGCAAACCACCGGCTAAAACAAACAGGTAAGGCAGGCTCCAAGCCGTGATAACCCCGGAAATAGCTTGTGAAATGGGGATGAGTCCATTGCTAGACAGCATCAGCAAACTCATGATTCTGCCCAGCATCGTTTTGGGAACGCGAGCCTGGATGGAGGTAAACAACAGGATTGTCACATAGCCAGTGCCTAAGCCGAGTAAAACCATCAGCCCAAAATCAACCCAGGTGTGGTTGATGAAGCCCATCACGCCTAGAACCGCACCAAATATTGTCAGCAAGGTTAGCAGCAAAAAGCGTAACGCCTTCTTGTCTGGTTGGGGGAGCAGCCCGGCAACTAGAAAACCGACCAGATTTCCCCCGGCAAAGCCAGACATGAGCAGGCCGAAGGCCGTCGCTCCTTCTGGCAGCTGTTGGTCAGCCAACACGGGGATGCCGACCAGCATAGGCCCCACAAACAAAAAGTTAACCGCAGCGATGATGAAGAACATGAGGCGCAACGCTTTGTCTTGCCAGACGTATTTCAACCCGACTTTGATGGCCGCCCAGGCTGTTTCTTCGTTGGCTGGATTGGCGGCTGTGTTTGTGAGGTTGCCTTTGTTCTGCATGAACCACAACGTTACGGCCGAGATGGCAAATGTAACGGCATCAATGGCAAAGGCCAGACCCACACCCCACAGCGATTCGGCGTATTGGCCGATGAGGATGCCCGCGGTAACTGGCCCGACAAAGCCCATAAGCTGCCCAATGCCCATCACCACAGAGTTGCCAGCCTGCAAATCTTTCTCGCTAACAATCATGGGCACGATGCTGTTGCTGGCGGGTATGGCGAAGCCAGCGACCAGCCCAAAGCCTAGACTAAAGGCGTAGACCAGCCAAAGTTGAACGGTGCCCGTGAAAACGGCCGTTGCCAGCAATCCTACCAAACCCAATCGCGCCACATCAGAAACCAGCATAATGTTTCGGGGCGAGAAGCGGTCGGTGACCACCCCGCCATAGAGCATGAACAAAGCGCGGGGAATGCCTTCCAACGCCAGGACGATGCCCAATGCTTTCGGGTCGCCCGTGAGCTGCAAGACGAGCCACGGGGTGGCAATGAGGGTGAACTGGTCGCCTAACAATGAAGTCAAAATGCCGATAAACAGTAATTTAAAATCGCGGATAGAAAAGATGTTGACCATGGCGTTGGTTTCTTTTGGGGTTTGCTTTTTCATGAGATTGATTCCTCGTACGGTCGTTTACCAAATTGAGTAAAAGTGAGCCTGAACCAATCATCAAAACTGGTTCAGGCTTTTTTGTGCTGCTGGTTTGTTAGATTTGTACGGAGGCAGCTTTCGGTGTGATTTCTGTTTCAGAATGCTGTGCGTTTGCCACAATGTGCTTTTTGCTAAAGAACAGCTCTTTTTCGTAGGCAATGAGGGCGGCGGCGATGACAAAGAGAACTGCCGTTTCTATACATTTTGTCGCCTGGGTCATCGAAAGCAGTTCTTGAGACATGTTCACGATGAAGTGGAACAGCATCGCTGCTAGAATGCTCTTGTTGTTCTTCACGCACATCCAACTGATGATGATGCCCATCGGAATGATGCCCACAAAGAAATTGACGCCGTACCAAATGTTTTGCTGGACGATTTCATATTGGTAAGAGTCGTGCACAAAAACGAGCGGCAAATGCCAGGCTGACCACAGGATGCCGAACAAAATGGATGCCTTGAAGAAGGTGGAACGACTGTGCAGACTGTCGAAGGCATAGCCACGCCAGCCCAGCTCTTCAAACGTTGCCGCCAACAGCAGCAAGACCAGGGTGGGGACGGAACCCAAGGTGAAGGAAAAGCCATCCGCAAATTGGAACTGGGTCATTGATCCGCCAAACAGGGTAGAGATGGCGATGGAAACCAGGACCGCGAACGGCATAATCAGGAACATCACCGGCAGCATTTTGGGTTGGATCAGCTTGATGTTGACCAGGCGGTTGAAAAACTCTTTTTTCATAGGCTTGTTTTTTGAGCTGAAAGTCATGACCGTTGACACAATGAAGGGAGCCAACAGGCCAAACAACATGAAGATAAAATCTTCGCCATTGCCATTCCCCTTGTTGCCGATGTAAGCGCCAATCAGCCAGAGGGTCGAGGTGATGAAGTAGGTGATGGTGTAATAAGTTGCCGTTTTGTACTGATATTTTTGATTCATTTCTATCTCCTTTTTATGAACTGAACATTTCTGATTTGTTTCTGTTTTCTTGCTTATGCGAGGCAGTATAGCATACTGACTGACCGTCAGTCAATACCCAATTTTGAAATTGGTTTATTCACGCCGAAATCAGCTTTCGTTAAAAAGAATTGTTGAGCGAGGCGTCATGTCGAGGTCCCCGAGAAATCTCTCTACGTAGGCAAGCCCCAAAGATTCCTCACTTTGCGGACTCCGTTCGAACGACGAGTTTGTTGCCCGGCTAACCTACGGCCGTCGTTTTTGCCAATCTTAAAAGTGGGCAAGAGTCCGATTTTTGTGTTTTACTCTGGCTTTTCTTCACAAACGTTCACATTTTCTTAACAGGTTTCCACTATAATCAGCCGCGTCCTGTCAATTCATGAACCCGAAGACATTTTGCTATGGAAGAGCAATCCCGTTCGGTAACAAGAGAATTAAGACCCCGGTTGGCGCGTTTGTGGGCGCTGGCCAAAGTTGGCTTGCGACGTGGCTGGCCCTTTGCGGCGGGCATCGTGGCTGCTTTTCTGGGCGTACTGCTTTACTCAAATCTCTACCCTGACCCAATTCCCCTCACCAATGAACAAATTGACCAAATCGTGGTGGATGCGATGGCGTCGGCCACGCCACCGCCGTCGTATTCGTCGCAGGTATACCAGCTGATCTTGCCGTCGATGGTGCTGATTCATACGTTGGGTGAGGATGAAAATGGCGAAGCAGGGGGCGGCGTGGGCAGCGGCGTTATCATCAGTGCCAACGCGGATATTTTGACGGCGTTTCATGTGGTGGATGGGGCGACGGAGATTGAGATTTATTACGCGGACGGATCACAGACAACGGCCGTTGTTACCGTTGCTGAACCTGAAAACGATATTGCCGTCCTCACCCCCGCTGCACCACCGGAAATCATCGTGCCTGCTGTGCTGGGCAACCCCAACGCCATGCGCGTGGGGGATGAAGCGTACGCCGTGGGCAATCCGCTGGGGCTGGCTGGCTCGATGAGCGCGGGCGTCATCTCCGGCTTCGACCGCACCCTGCCGATTAGCGATGATCTGGAATTGAGTGGGCTGATTCAGTTTGATACGGCCGTAAATCCCGGCAATTCCGGTGGCCCCCTGCTCAACCGTCGCGGCGAAGTTGTCGGCATTGTCACCGCCCTGGCCAACCCATCCGAACAAAACTTCTTCATCGGCATCGGCTTTGCCGTGCCCATTACCACGGCGGCTGGCGCGGCCGGTATGCCGCGCTATTAACGGCCGTTCGAAGACCTGGGGCTGAAGCCCTAGGCTAAAATTGCCTTGTCGGGGCGCGTAAATTTAATTGACGCGGCAAGCGCACCACCACATCAACCAAATAAACACAGGGCAAAATGCCCCTTATAGCCTGGGGCTTTATCCCCAGGAATCGGAGCGTATTATGACATTCACCCCCAGGCCAGACAGCGACAAACCGATGGAACGCGTGCTTTACGAGGTCAAAAAGATCATCGTAGGGCAGGACAATTTACTGGAGCGGCTCATCGTGGCCCTGCTGGCGCGGGGGCATATTTTGGTGGAAGGTGTGCCCGGCCTGGCCAAAACCATGGCCATCAAAACCCTGGCGGGCGCGATTGGCGGCGAATTCCAGCGCATCCAGTTCACCCCCGATTTGGTACCCGCCGACCTCATCGGCACGCGCATCTACAACCAGAAAAGCGGCGAATTTAACACCTCGCTCGGCCCCGTCTTCACCAACCTGCTGCTGGCCGACGAAATCAATCGTGCCCCGGCCAAGGTGCAAAGCGCCCTGCTGGAAGTGATGCAGGAGCGGCAGGTGACGATTGGCCGCGAAACCCACAAAGTCCCCAATCCCTTTTTGGTGATGGCCACGCAAAATCCCATCGAGTCCGAAGGTACCTACCCGCTGCCGGAGGCGCAGGTAGACCGCTTCATGCTCAAGGTGCTGGTGGGCTATCCCAGCCCGACCGAGGAATTTGTGATTGTGGAGCGGATGACCAGCGCCGTGCAGGCGGTGCAGCGCATCATCAGCACCGAAGAATTAGTGGCGCTGCAAAAAGAGGTCGATGGTGTCTACGTCGATCCGGCGCTGATGGAGTATGCCGTCAAGCTGGTGACGGCCACGCGCCAACCGCACACAGTGGGCCAGGGCGACATGGCTCAATATTTGACCTTTGGTGCTAGCCCGCGTGCCTCGATTAACTTGATTTTGGCGGCACGGGCGCTGGCCTTTTTGCGCGGACGGGGTTACGCGCTGCCGCAGGACGTGAGCGATTTGGCGCTGGACGTGATTCGTCACCGCTTGGTTTTGTCGTATGAGGCGTTGGCGGACAATGTGACCAGCGATGAACTATTGAAGCGAATTTTGACCGTTGTGCCCCAGCCGGAGGTGCCCCTGCATGAGCGTGCCAACAGCCGACCCTACGCTTAAACATCACTCGCCCGACGAGATTTTGCAGCGGCTGGAATGGCGCGTCATTCGGCGGCTCGATGGCCTGTTGCAGGGGGACTATCGCACCCTGTTTTACGGCACGGGCATCGACTTTGCCGACATCCGCGAATACCAGGCGAACGACGACATCCGCCACATTGATTGGAACGTGACGGCGCGAATGGACAGCCCGTACGTGCGGCAGTACGTTGAGGACCGGGACGTGACCGCCTGGTTTTTGCTCGATTTGAGCCCGTCGATGGGTTTTGGTCCGGCGGCGCGACCGAAACAGCTGGTGCTGACGGAGTATGTGGCCACGCTGGCCCGGCTGCTGATTCGCAGCGGCAATCGGGTGGGGGCCATTTTGTACAACAGCCAGATCGAGCAGACGATTCCGCCGCGCGGCAGCCGCAACCAGGTGCTGCGCCTTATGCGCTCCATTTTGCGCCAGCCGGGGGAAGCCAGCGGCCACGCCACCGACCTGACTCAGCTATTGCAAGCGGGGCTGAACACATTCAAACGGCGCTCGCTGGTGTTTGTGATTTCTGATTTTATTAGCGAACCAGGCTGGGAACGGCCGTTGCATCTCCTGAATCGCCGCCATGAACTGGTGGGCATTCGCCTGTGGGATCCGCGCGAAGTGGAACTGCCCGACGCGGGCATGATTGTGGTGGAAGACGCCGAGACGGGCGAGCAGCTATTGGTAGACACGGGGCATCCCGAATTCCGCCGCCGCTTTTTTGCCGCCGCCGAACGGCGCGAAGAAGAACTGAAAACCACCCTCAAGCGGGCGGGCGTGGATCTGTTTGGCATCTCCACCGAAGAGGATTTAGTCGGGGCGATTGTGCGCATGGCCAGCCTGCGCAAAAGGCGGCGGCGATGACTTTTATTTGGCCCATTATGCTGCTTTCCTTGCTGTTGCTGCCGCTGCTGGTTTGGTATTACCTGCGGCAGGTGAAGTTACGCGATCGGGGAACGGCCATTCTCGGACCATTAGGCATTGTAAGAGGTGGGGATGGAACGGCCGTTGGTCGCCGTCGCCATTGGCCGCCCGCTTTGTTTGCGGTGGGGTTGACGCTGCTGCTGTTCAGCCTGTCTCGCCCGGAGCTGCCCGTGAGCTTGCCGCGCATCGAGGGCACCGTGATTTTGGCGTTTGATGTGTCCAGCAGCATGTTGGCTGAGGATTTGGAGCCGAGCCGCATCGATGCGGCCAAAGAGGCGGCTCGGATTTTTGTGGAAAATCAGCCCAGCACCATTCGCGTGGGCGTGGTGGCTTTTAGCAATGGCGGGCTGGTGGTGCAGCCGCCCACAGACGTGCAGGCGGACGTGTTGGCCACGATTGATCGGCTCACGCCGCAGGGTGGCACCTCGCTGGGGCAGGGCATCTTCACCGCGCTCAACGCCATCGCGGGGCAGGCCATCGTGCTGGACGAGGCGGCTTTGGAAGAAGGCGATCTGGCCCAAAGCGTGGAAGCGCTGCAAATCGACGACTTTTCCTCGGCGGTGATTGTGCTGTTGTCCGACGGCGAAAACACGTCTTTTCCCGAACCGTTGGACATAGCTCAAATTGCGGCAGAAGCGGGGGTGCGGGTCTACACAGTCGGTATCGGCAGCCCACAAGGGGCGCTGTTGGAACTGGACGGCTTTAGCGTGATGACGCAGCTTAACGAGGCCACACTGCAAGAGATCGCCAGTCTGACCAACGGCAGCTACTACTTTGCCACCGATGAAGAGGAGCTGCGTGACATTTACCAGAACATTGATTTGCAATTGACGATTCGCGGCGAAAGCATGGAAGTGACCTCGATTTTGGCGGGGATTAGCCTGGTGTTTATGCTGGTCAGCGGGGCGCTGTCGCTGCTTTGGTTTGGGCGGGTACCATAATGAATTTTCTCTGGCCCTGGTTACTGTTATTTTTGCTCATCATTCCGCTGAGCATCGCCATCTACATTTGGATGCTGCGACGGCGGCGTAAGTTTGCCGTACGCTATTCCAGCCTGTCGCTGATTCGCGAGGCGCTGCCCAAAAGTGCTCGCTGGCGGCAGCATCTGCCCTTTGCTCTCTTTTTGCTGGGGTTGACGGGCCTGATTGGGGCGTTTGCTCGCCCGGTGGCTGAAGTGGAGGTGCCGCTGAGCCGCACGACGATTATTTTGGCGCTGGACGTGTCGCGCAGCATGTGTGCCACGGACGTTGATCCGAACCGCTTGGCGGTGGCGCAGGATGCGGCGCTGGCCTTTGTGGAAGAGCAGGCGGATGGTACGCAGATTGGTCTGGTGGCCTTTGCTGGTTTTGCGGAGCTGGTCGTGCCACCAACGAATGACAAAGAGGTGTTGCGTGAGGCGATTGCTACGCTGACCACATCGTTGGGCACGGCGATTGGCAGCGCGACGTTGAAGGCCATTGATGCGATTTCTGAGGTGAATACGGCCGTTCCGCCCAGCGGTCTCAATCTGCAAACCGACGAAACCGTCACAGAACTTGCGGAAAACTACCAACCAGACATCATCGTGCTGCTGACGGATGGGGCTAACAGCCAGGGGCCGCTACCGCTGGACGCCGCGCAGCAAGCGGCTGACCGGCAGGTGCGCGTTTACACCATTGGTTTTGGCACGGATGAGATTCCAGAGATGGTGTGTACGCAGGCGCAGCTTGGCGGGGACGTTTTTAATGGGCGCTTTGGCGGCGGTGGTTTTGGCGGTGGCTTTGGTGGCGGGGGTGGTGGTAATTTCCGGCGCTTCCTGGTGATTGATGAGGAAACGCTGCAAGGCGTGGCCGATATGACAGGCGGCGAATATTATCGCGCCGAAAGCGCGGAACAATTGCTGGAAGTGTTTGAAGAGCTGCCCACCCAAATTATCCTGCAAAAAGAAGCGATTGAGATTAGCGTCTTTTTTGTGATGGCGGCGGTAGTCTTTGTAGGAACGGCCGTTTTCCTCTCCCTCAAATGGCGGCGCTACCCGTAGCAACAACGAATTGGAGTAACAAACGAATTTTTTGCTAAAGTTGGCTGTCATTCCCGCGAAAGCTGCACTGTTGAAAAGATGGTAAGAACGGCGATAATGATGATATGGCTAAGAAAAATCGGCGTGAAAGCCAGTTTGTGACCTTTGCTCGCATGGCCCACAACCTGGCACAAAAAGAATTTGCTCCTTATTCCCATCCCAAAAGCCCGCGCAAGTATACGCAGCCGCAGTTGGTTACCTGCATTTTGTTGATGCATCGGCTGAGATTGAGTTATCGGGATATGGAAGAGTGGCTGCTGGCTAGTGATGCGGTGGTCAAGGAACTGGGACTCAAGGATGTGCCCACGTACTCGGCACTGGCGCGGGCAGCGGCTCGATTGTTGACGCTGGCCCAGATCGATCGCATGAATGTCAGCTTGTTGACAGAGTTGGGCATTGAGGAGGAAGCAGTCGCGATTGACGCGACTGGGTTTCAGCTGACTCAAGCCAGTGATTACTATATCAACCGACGCGGCTGGAAGATCACCCAATATTGGAAAGGATTCTATGGGGTTGGTCTGAACACCCTGTTCATTTTGGGACGGAGTCAATCGTATGGGCCGGGGCATGATGGTAGTAAATTGGAAACGATGCGGCGTGCGGTACGGCCGTTTATGCGTTCTGGTCAATGGGTTTTGTTGGCTGATGGTGGCTTTGATGTGAAGTCGGTACGACCTGATGACCTCATACCGCCCCGTCGCACGGGTCCGAAGCGGTCGATTGCCTCGCCCTTGCGCCAAGCACGCGCTGACTTGGTTGCCGTAGCCCGACTGGATGGACTCTTTGGGCAGCGCTGGAAGGTCGAAACCGTCATCTCGGTCATCAAACGCAAGTTTGGTGACGCCATTCGGGCACGCAAATACTATCTGCAACGGCGTGAGCCAGCGATTAAGATGTTGGTTTACAATCTGCATCATTAATTTTGCTTTAGATCAGTTAATCCCGTAAGCATCTTTTGCTTTGTTTTAGATGTTTTCAACAGAGCAGCGAAAGCGGGAATCCACTTTAGCAGATACCTGGATGCCCGCCTGCGCGGGAATGACACTTCCTAAATCGTTCGCTGTTGTCATCTACGTAAATTTTGCTATTTTTGCCTTTGTATTAGCCAATTAGGTTATTGCAAAGGAACCTCCAACTTGAAACCATACCAAGAACTGACATCAAAAGGTAAGCTGCGGCGGCTGCGCGGGTTGGCAGAGGATGCACTGCGGCAGTTTGGCGTAACGGCCGTTCAGCTCAATCTTCATGGCCGGGACACCAACCTCATTTACCGCGTCCGCACAGATGACGGGCAAATGTTAGCCTTGCGCGTAGCCAATGCAGAGTGGCGCGGGGTGGATGCGGCCGTTTCTGAAGCGATGTGGCTCGATGCTCTGGCCCGCGACACCGACATTCCCGTGCCGCAGTTGGTACACTCACCAGTGGGGGAAGCAGTGGTTTTGCCGCAAGCCGCAGGCGTGCCCGATGGTTTCCACGCGGTGTTGATGAGCTGGCTGCCCGGCGTGCTGCTGGGCAAGCGGCTGACCTCCAAAAATATCACCAAGATGGGCGAGCTATTTGCCAAGCTGCACCAGCACGGCGCAAATTGGCAGCCACCCGACGGGTTCACGGATAAAAAGTTCAACCAGTTTCTCTCGCGCGGGGAACCGAATGTGCTTTTTGCAGAACCCAGTTTGGCGCTGTACGAGCCGCAAACGGAAGCCACGCTGCGCCAGATGGTTGAGGTGGTCAGCCAAACTTACGCTGCGCTCGATCCGGCCGATTTGCGGGTGATCCACTGCGACTTGTGGCACGACAACATCAAAGTTTATCGGGGCGAGCTTTATCCGTTTGACTTTGAAGACACGATTTGGGGGTACCGCCTGCATGACATGGCGATGGCCCTGCTGGATTTGTACGAGGACGTGGGCGATTCGGCGGCATATGCTGAACTGCTGGCGGCGTTCCGCGCAGGCTACGAATCACTGCTGCCCTGGCCAGAGGGCGAGATGGAGCTGCTCATGTTTGGCCGGATGTTGTGGAAGACGAACTGGATTGCTCATGTTTGGCCAGAAGGATTGGCGAAAACGGCCGTTTTCCACACCAATCTCTACACCCATTACCGCCAAACTGGGGAATTGTTACTTCCCAAAATGCCTCGCTGATTTTTAACCACGGAGAGCGCGGAGGACGCGGAGTTTTTATTTTTCTCTGCGCTCTCCGCGCCCTCCGCGGTGAATTCTTATGATGGGTAACGGCCGTATTCTTCTACCGCATCCACCATCGCCAGCACGTTTTCCGGCGGCACGTCGTTCATGATGGTGTGGACCGAGGCCAGCAGGTAGCCGCCGCCTGGACCCAGCGCCTCAATCACCCGCTTCACCTCGCGGCGTACGTCGTCGGGGGTTCCGAAGGGCAGTACGCGGTGCGTATCAATCCCGCCGCAGAAGGCAATCTTGTGGCCGAACTGCCGCTTTAGCTCTGCTAGCTCAGACATGCGCCCGGCGGAGGTCTGGATTGGGTTCAAAATGTCCACGCCCATCTCCACCAAATCGTCAATGAGGGGAAACACGTCGCCGTCGGTGTGGAACAGCACTTTGGCCTTGGTGCGTTCTTTGATGAAAGCGATGTAGTCGGCGTGGAATGGCTTGACAAATTCGCGGTACATCTTGGGCGACATGAGCAGGCTGGTTTGTGTGCCCAAATCGTCGCCGATTTTGATAATGTCCACGTTGTCGCCCAGCTCGCGCAAGAAATGGCCCATCAACTGTTTACATAAGTCGGTGATTTTGGCCAGCAGCGCTTTGGCAAATTCCGGCTTTTCCACCATCGCCATCATGAAGGTGTCCATGCGCTGCATCTGAAAGGCGCGCTCCAGCGGGAAGAGTAGCCACGGCGTGGCCATGATGGCGTATTGGTTTTCGGCCGCCAGCGCGGCGGCTTCGGCGTGCACATGGGCCACGCGGCTGGGATCGTCCATGTCGGGCCAGTCGTACGCTTCCAAATCGGCGATGGTTTGGGCGTTGGCCAGTGGGTTGATGTGGGGGAACCATTCGCCGGGGGCCAGTTCCACCTGGCCAATGCCCCACGAGTCAATGAAGGGAGTGCCCGGTTCGCGGCTGGCGTTGGCTTGGAAGTTGGCGGCGGGATGACGATCCAGCACGGGGCGCACATCGGTGCCCAGGCGTTGAAAGATGGCTTCGGTGGGAACGGCCGTTCCCAACTCCGGCCAATCGTACAGGTAGCGATCTTCACCCTCCACGCCCAAGAGCTTTTTGAGTTTCTGGTACGTTTTCATCTTGATGCCGGTGGCGTTGCTGACGCCTAAAATGATGGGCACCCGGTCTGGTTCTTCGTGGTTGATGGCGGCTAAAACGCGCTCACGTGGGGTCATAGACATTGTGGCTGCTCCTACTAGTTGCTTAACGCAGAGACGCGGAGGCGCAGAGAAAAAGCGTTCCAAGTCTGCGGCTGTTTGTGGATTATGCTATTGCTGGCTAACATACCAGCAATCTACAAAGTGACAATAGAATTTTGGAGACAACATGAGCATGATTCGTCCCGATTTGCCTTTGCTCGATTTGCACCGCCACCTGGACGGCAGCGTGCGGCTGGAAACGATTTTGGAGGTAGGGTTGCAGCACAATTTGCCCTTGCCCGCAAAAGATTTGGAAGGATTACGGCCGTTTGTCCAGGTCACCACGCCCGAACCCGACATCCTCGCCTTTTTTGCCAAGTTTGAATGGCAGGTGGGCATTTTGGTGAATTACGACGTGTGTCGCCGCATTGCCTACGAAAATATGCAGGATGCCCAGCGGGAAGGGATCGATTACATTGAGCTGCGCTTTAGCCCGGTGTTTATGGCCCGGCCGCACGGGTTGGCCCCCGCAGGCGTAGTTGAAGCGGTGGTGGATGGTGTGGCCGCCGGACAGCGCGATTTTGGCGTGCAGGCCAACCTCATCGGTATCATCAGCCGGACGTTTGGGGCGGACGTGGGCTGGCAAGAGCTGGAAGCGTTGCTGAGCCAGCGCGATCATTTGGTGGCGCTGGATTTGGCGGGGGACGAGGTGAATTTCCCTGGCGAGCTGTTTGTGGACCATTTCAAGCGCGGGCGCAAGGCAGGTTGGGGAATTACGGTACATGCGGGGGAAGCTGGGGGCAGTACGGCCGTTTGGCAAGCCATCCGTGAGTTAGGGGCGACGCGCATCGGTCACGCGGTGCGCGCGGTAGACGATCCGGCCTTGATGACCTATCTGGCGGAAAACCACATCGGTGTGGAGATGAACTTGACGAGCAACGTGCAAACCAGCACCGTGCCCAACTATGCCAGCCATCCCCTCAAAACCATGTTGGAACATAACATTCTAGTCACCATCAACACCGACGATCCGGGCATCAGCGCCATTGATCTGCCGTTTGAGTACCAGGTAGCTGTGGCCGAGGCGGGTTTAAGCCAGGAACAGGCCACCCAGGCGCAGCAAAATGCCCTGGAGATTGCCTTCCTCTCTGCCGACGAAAAAGCGGCGTTGCGGCACAAAAAGAAGCTGTCTGCAAATCCTTCATAAAAATGGTGTTAAATCCTTGTGTTACCCGTAGATTCGTGAGACCGAAAGCTAGATTTAAATTGGTATGATGCGGTATCATGCCGGTTACTATTAGCATGAGCAACCAGGACCCATCTCATCTGAACGTATGGAAAAAGTAGGCAAAATCCAGGCAATCCCGCTGTTGCTAGCGGAGCAAGAGCAGGAAGCTGAGCTTAAGCGGGGCTACCAGCTGGGTATCTACACCCTGTTGGAGCAAATTGGCAAGGGGGGCGAAGCGACCGTTTGGTCTGGGTTTGATCATTTACGCAAGCGCATTGTCGCGGTCAAAATCCTCTCGCTGGATCAGAATGACCCGGTTGCGGTGTCGTTGGTGCCCGCCAATTTTGAGCGCGAAGTTCATCTGGTGGCCAGCCTGGAGCATCCCCACATTTTGCCCATGTATGAATTTGGCATGGCCGAGTCGTTCTCCTATTTTGTCATGGCGTATAAAGGCGTGGGTACTCTGGCTAGCTGGATTAAGCTCGGCCCGTTGTCGTTGGTTGAGGTGGCCCAGACGACGCGGCAGGTGCTGTCGGCGTTGGCTTATTTGCACCAGCGTGGCATTGTGCACCGCGACATTAAGCCCAGCAATATTTTGCTGGACAGCCAGCGGCGCACCTACCTGGCGGATTTTGGCCTGGCCAAGCAGTTGAGCCTGAGCACAATGGTTTTGCACACCGGGCGCGGTACTGGTCCGTATGCGCCGTACGAGCAGCAGGCCAGCGATAGCATCACCATGCAGTCTGATATTTTTAGCCTGGGGGTGGTGATTTACGAGATGCTCACCGGGCGATTGCCCTGGGAAGCGCAGTTTAATCTGGCCAATATGCAAAAACGGGGTGGTGAGGAGCTGCCGGACCCGTGGATGTTAAATCCCAGCTGCCCAATTGGTTTAACGAAGGTGCTGCGTTGGTTTACCGCTTTTCGTTGGCAGGAACGGCCGAATTCTGCGGAAGCGGCCTATGCTGCATTTTATGAAGCGCTGCCGCCTGAGGTCCAGCAGCAGGTGGGCAGCAGCTTGCAGTTGAAGGGCGAAAAAGAAGAAGTGGTGTTGGCGGAGGATGCGGCGCATTATTTGGATGCCTATCAGCTTGAGTGGCAAGAGGACACCGCTTATCCCGCCTCGCTGACGCACCTGGCGTTGGTGGAGGCGTACTACAATCGTTTTCAGACTAAGCTAGACCAAAGGGCAATGCAGTTTTTGCTGCGTGGGGCTCTGGTGCATGATTACCAGCTGGCGTTTTGGTGGAAGCTCGCCGAACCGGTGCAGCGCTGGCAGGTAAGTTTGGCGGCGCTGGCGGGGGAAAATGAGACGGTCATGGCGCGGGTGCTTTCGCTGCTGCTGCGTGAGCCAGCGGGAGTGATGCCAACGGCCGTTACCACCCGTGCTTCTTTGGAAAAGCTCATCGACCTGGCGACCAGTGCCCAAGAGTGGCGGCTGCGGCGGGATGCTTTGAATGTGCTGGCACACCTGCTGCCCCAGGCGGCGGCGTGGCAGCCGGTTGGGATTTCTGAAAGTGGCGATGATCGGCTGGCGCGGCTGGCGCTGGAAGATGGGACGCAAGCCCGGCAGGCGGTGGCTATTTTAGGCGCGTTGCAAAGCGAAACGGCCGTCCAAACCATTCTTGATGCTTACTACAATGCAGGCAGCAAAAATCAGAGCTTAAAGGTTTTGCAGCAAATTTGGGCGCAGGCGGGCAGTTTGCCGCGCCAGGTGCCCCCGTCGATTTGGGCCTGGTTGTGGAAAAGCTGGCTGCAAGAACGGCTGCTGGATGATCCTGAAGGATTGTCGATCTCTCGTTTGGTGATTGGTTTGGTGGCGGCGTTGGTGATGAGCGTGATGCTGTGGCGCGGCTTTTTTGCCATCCCACAAGCCCAACTTCAAGATGTGCTGATGCTGCCTTATGATCCCAGCGGTATTGTGACGATTGTGGAGGTGGATGACGAGACGCTGGCGCAGTACGGCCGTTGGGACCAGTGGCCCCGTTCGCTTCATGCCGAGCTGATCGACCATCTGCAAGCGGCTGGCGCCAAAACAATTGCCTTCGACTTTGTGTTTGCCTCGGAAACGGCCGCTGATACTGAGCTGGCGGAGGCGATGGCCAATGCGGGCGATGTCATCCAGCCGCTGCTGGTGCAAGGGGATGCGTTTCATGATTTAACCGGCAGCCTGCGTTATGCGGGTGGGGTACTGCCGCAGCCAGAATTTGTCGCGGCGGGGGCAGGCTTGGGCCACACCAGCATTTTGCACGATGCCGATGGGTACATTCGCTGGATGCCCACGCTGATCACCATTGATGGGCAGCAGTACGAGAATCTGGCTATGGTGGCTTTGCGCAATTATTTGGGCGGGACGACAGACAATTTATCTGTGGTGGAAAACGGCCGTTTGTCTATTGCGGGCCGCCAAATTCCGGTGGATGTGGACGGCGAGATGCGCATTTATTACGCGGGGCCGCCTGCCGAACCTGAGCAAAGCACGTTCCCGATGGTGAGTTACGAGGATGTGTTGGCGGGCACCGTGCCTGAAGCACTGCTGCGCAACAAAATTGTGCTGGTGGGCATTACGGCCACGGCGGAACCAGATCGCTACCTGACGCCGGTGAGCGACGGCCGTCCCATGTATGGGGTAGAAATTTTGGCCAACGTCATCGAATCGATCTGGTCTGAACGCTTTATTCGCGTGCCGGGAACGGCCGTACAGATGATCGTTTTGCTGGTGCTGGGGCTGCTGGTGGGTCTGGTTTGCACACGTCCCATCACCGGTTTTGTGCTGGCATTTAGCATCGCGGCCTTTTACTTTTTGCTGGCGGGCTGGCTTTTTGACGCCACGGGCCTTATGTTAGACCTGTTTTTCCCCTTCCTCACGATTGCCCTTAGCTACTCGATGGTAACTGCCTATCGCTACGCGGTAGAAGTGCGCCGCCGCCGCCAAATTGTGAATTTGTTTGCGGGCAGCGTCACCCCTGCGATTGCTCAGGCCACCGTTGATGCCGTGAAGCAAGGTAAGCTAGATTTAACGGGTCAGGAACAAGAGCTTTCTGTGCTGTTGTGTGAAATGCGCGGCTACGAAGCGTATGCCATTCACCACGATCCTGGTGATGTGCTAACAATGATGACCTTTTTCCGGGAGAAAATGGTTCAGGCGGTGCTGGCTTTGGAAGGTACCGTCATCCGGGCAGAGCAGGGGCAAATGATGGCGGTCTTTAACGCGCCTTTGCCCCAGAGCGACCACGCCTGGCGGGCTGTGCAGGCAGCGCAGCTGCTGCAAAAAGATATGGCGCAGCTGCATGATGAGCTGGCTGAAGATCATGTGTATCAGGAAATTCGGCTCGCTTTTGTGGTGAACACAGGGCGAGCGGTGGTTGGCTATGCGGGTGTGGGGGAGCGCAGCACGTTTACCGTGTTGGGCGAGGCCGTCACCCTGGCCGATTCCCTGATTAGTGAAGCTAGCAACGGACAAATTTTGCTAGGGGAGCGAACCTACACAGATACGGCGGATTTTGCAACGGCCGTTCCGCTAAAACCGCTGCGCCTGAAAGATCGGGTGGATGCGGTGCCTGTTTATGCCATTGAAACCGCTGATAGTTTGGAAGAGCTAGAATAGGGCTTCGCCAAGAAAATATTTGCCCCAATAGAAGCAGTAAAAGAAGGTAAATCAGTGAGAGTGGACCAATCTCTAAAGATTGGTCCACTCTGAAGGTTGCTTGCTATTGGGTGACTAAGGAGTTGGCGTCGGACAAGGCCCCAGCGTATCGCCGTGGGCTAGATGGGCATCAACCGCAGACTCATCAACCTGGATTGTGTTGCCGTTGTGACAGATGGTCACCAAATTGGCTGGTGGTGTATCAGTCGGTGCCGGTACAGGCGTGTCGGTCGATACCGGTACAGGTGTGTCCGTGGGGGCCGGGGCTGATGTGTCGGTCGGTGCCGGGGCAGACGTATCAGTTGGGGCTGGCGCGGGCAAAAGCGTCTCTGTTGGGACGAGTGTTGGCGTGGCTACGAGTCCCGGCGGTGTGGCACCACCTTGCGGCGGGTTGCCATTGCCCGGTACATCGGTGGGCGGGTTGCCCGGCACCTGGGTGGGTGTGCCCGCTGGCGACGTGGGCTGTACGGCCGTATCCGTTGGTTCAGGCGTGGCGGAAGGAGACGCCGTGTCAGTTGCGGTTGGCGTGTCCGTCGGGGCGCTGGTAGGCGCTTCGGTAGGTTCAGTGATGGGAACAACTTGCAACGGTTGGTTGAGAACGGCCGTTACCTGTTGTCCCGGATTTACGTCCACAAACGCATCGGCCATCGAGACGCGCACAACACCCTCGGTTACCACAATTTGCGAAGATGTCTCGCTTTGTGTCTCTACGGTAAACACGGTGCCGCGCACAGAAGCGGTGGAGGATGGGGTTTTGACTTCAAATGTGTCGCCTGGTTTCAGCAAACGGACTACGCGGTTTAGCACCTTGCCAGAGAGCAGACTCAGCTGGACGCGATAATCGCCGTCGGTAACCAGTTCAGCCACGTTAAGCGTGGTGCCGCCGTACAGCTCCACCGTGCTACCATCGTTAAGACGCAGCTGGGCAGCGGCCGTATCGGCCAGGCGAATGGTGTCGCCTTGATTGACTGTAACAATTTCTCCGGCTGCAACGGCCGTTTCGCTTGTGCTGGCAAAGAGTGCCCCTCCAGCTTCTTCAACGATTACCTCGCCCGCAGAAACGACCAATGTGGCCGTTTCTCCACGCGGGGTGACAAAGGCAAATGCGCCCAAAACTAGCAGCAGCAAAGCGGTAAACCCAATAGCCCCCCATACACGTTGACCAGACATAAAGCGTCGTTTCTCCTGTTTGATAACCCGCTCGGGACGCGGGGCCGTGTGCTTTTTCATACGGATGCCCCGTTCAGCACAGTCTAACAAGTGTAGCAAAACAACGCGATTAATGCCGGAGTAGCCCGTAATTTGAGCTACGTCCTGGGCAAAGTATGATTCTCGTGGCTTTTGGCACAGGGCCAGCCTTGCCAATTGGGCGGACGTTATCTCCAGGTCTGCGGTCAGTTCAGCCCAGCTTTTGTTTTCGCGGATAGCTTGCTGGTCGATCACATGG
Organism: Ardenticatenaceae bacterium; assembly: GCA_020634435.1. Lineage (GTDB taxonomy): Bacteria > Chloroflexota > Anaerolineae > Promineifilales > Promineifilaceae > Leptofilum. The sequence goes on from JACKBS010000013.1 coordinate 156,649, forward strand.
GCCATAAAAGAGGCATCTGCGGCAGATCGTCTGGCTAGTTCTAACATTGGGTCGTTCATCATAAAAATCTCGTATCTATTCACGTCCTAGAGGTGCGACGCACTTTCAAAGATGGATTTTGACGCTACTTGCTCCGGTATAAGTGCGTCGCACCTGTGCAGTTACAAAATCTCTTTTAGCGGGTGCGACACACTTCTTGCGCTTTTGTTTATTTATTGCTTCTACTTTTAATACCGAACCCAGATGCAAAGTTCGACACAATTTGCCTTTTTGTTTGTGTGCTTGAATCAATTCAAAGTTTAGAGATTTTTCTGCTTCGTTTAGCGGACTAATTTTGTTTTAGCTGCTTACCGCGAATCCACTTCTTGCCGTTTGGCGAAGCGGCTGAGGCTTTTTGTCAGGCGATCCTTGGCGCGTTTGACTTCGCGCCGCTGCTCTGCGGCAGGTAAAGTATCCAGATGCAGAATTTCGGCATAAGGTTCGCTTTCGCGTACGCCATTGAGCATGAGCAAAAAGAGCTGCCGGTCCATGTTGTTCAGGGTGGCTTCAAAGCGCTGCAAAATTTCCTGGCGCGATGAGCTGCCCAGCCATTCGGCCAACTCTTCCAGGTCGGACTCGGACGTAGTGTCGCTGACCAGCTGGGGTTGAATGGCCGGTTCGTCGATGCTGTGCAACGGCCGTTTGCGGCGGTTGTTGCGGTCCAGGGCGTTGAGCAAATCGTGCCGGGAGGCCATGCGCAGATAGGCAAAAAGCGTTATTTTTTCGGGGTCATACTTTTCGGGGGCGGCGTAGTAATTGAGCAGGCAGTCGATAACGGCCGTTTCGCAATCGTGGCCTTCGACTTGGGGAAACTCTTGCTGCAAAAAAGAAACCAGATGCGGTAACGCCAGTTCGGACAGTTGGGCGAACGCAATTGGGCTATCTTTGCGCAATATCTGTTCGTGCTTTTGGTGTTGCCAGGGCCGCGATGGCTCCGAAACAGGCATGAAAAAATCTCCTGAAAAATAAACCAATCATTTCAGTATATCATTTTCATTTTTTCTGGTGACAGCCAAAGGTAATGGAAAGGCGAAAATTATCGCAATCTTAACGATTAGAGTGGGAGATCAGACGCTGCGGGTGATGAAATCGGCCAGACTGGTTGGCTCGTGGCCAAGAAGGAAGCGCAGCACATTGGGATTGCCCGCCATGCCGTTTTCGGCGTAGTAGGTAAACATGCTAACGGCCGTATCTATCACTTCTTTTACCATGCCATTGGCCTGGGCCTGTGCTTGCCAATCGGCCAGGCTCACTGGGCGTACCTCGACGGGTCGCCGCAAAATTTGGCTGAAGTTGTCGGCTATGGTCGTTTGGCTAATAGGTTCCATACCTGCTAGCTCATAAGTGGCGTAGGTATGCCCTGGCTCGGTGAGAAGCCTCGCTGCTACCTTAGCTACATCTTGTAAATCCACCAAGCTCAACATGGTGTCGTTTGGATATGGTACGGAAAGAACGCCCCTACTCTTAACAGTGGGAAAGTAGACTAGCAAGTTTTGCATGTATGCAGTGGGCTGAACAATGGTATAGCTCAGCTCCGAATCAAACAGAATGTTTTCAATTATCAGTTTGTTCCAATGATGAGGCATTTCCCGAATATGAGGATGGAGCACGGAATGATAGACTACGCGGCAGTTACTGATTGCCCGAGCTGCGGCAACCATAAGCTGGCCAATGCGCACTTCTTGGGGATGCATGTTGGGGCCAATGTGGTAGATATGGGAAACAGCTGTTGTAGCCAAGCGCCAAACATCGGCATCTAGCAAATCGCCTACTACCACTTCAGTAGCGCCTACCTGACGTACGGCTAGAATTTGCTTGTCGTCCTTGACGAAGGCGCGCGTTGAAACGCCGCGCTGTTTCAATGCAGCCAATACCGCTAGTCCTGTTTTCCCTGCTGCGCCGGTGACCAAAATCATTTTTTCTCTCCAAAAGTATGTGATGATAGAAAAACTATCTTTCTCGTATTGTAGCCCATACACTAACGATCCGGCATACGATTTTGGGAATGGGGAGCAGTAAAAACTCGTTAGGGAAAAAGATGGACAAAAAGAGCCCGATGTGATTTTGTTTAGATTCGACAAAAACCAAACGAAATCACAAGGAGGCTCAAATGGATTTTAACACAAAGCAGGCCAAGGAAACGGTTGCCCACATTGCGACCTTAATCGGCGATCTGATGGTTGCGCACCTCCAACAAGAGGATTCGCCGAGTCTGGGCGATATTGAGCAGGGGATGCGGCATCTGTTGCAAACCATTGGTCGAGAAGCTGTCGGTCATGTACTGGAAAAGAGCGACACAGTGCAACCGAGCATCCGGTGTTCCTGCCATCATAAAGCCACCTATCGCTGCCGCCGCGAGGGCATGGTCATCACCGTGTTTGGTCGGGTGAAATACAAGCGAAGTTACTATTTGTGTGACCATTGTCGCGGTGGCCAAAAACCATTAGATACCCAATTTCAGATTGATCCCGGTGAAATGAGCCAGGGTCTGAAACCGCTAGTGGCTTTGTTGGGCATCCAAACATCATTGGATGAAGCCGCCAAGCTAACCCAGACGCTGCTGTTAGTAGACATCAGCGACAACAGCATTCGCCAGGCCGTGCAGTGGGTGGGGCAAAGGCAGGTAGAGAGAGAATCAAAGTGGGAAAAGTTGAGTGATTGGCATCATTATATGAACAGTCCAACCCGACAAGCGGACAGACCCCCGCGACGGTTGTATGGCTCGATAGATGGCATCATGGTGCCGACTCAGGCAGAATGGCGCGAGTTGAAAACCGTGTGTTGGTATGAAGTCACGCCAGTACCTGAACGGCAATGGCCCTCTCGGTACACCGAGCGGCTGGGAAAGTTAGAGGGGTTGAAGGCAACGGCCATTCAGTATCACTGCGACATTCAAGAGGCAAAAACGTTCTCGACGCTGTTGTGGTCTACGGGCTGCCACTACTTGGCTGACCGTGCGCAAGAGTTGATCTTCGTTTGTGATGGGGCCAGATGGATTTGGCGGCTGGTTGAGGAGAACTTTCCCCAGGCCATTCAAATTCTAGACTGGTACCATGCTGTCGAATATCTAACCCCCGTGGCTCAGACCTTTTTTCACAATGAGGACAAGCAAAAAGAATGGTTGGCTACCATGAAGGAACACCTCTGGTTCAGCCGGACTCAAACGGTGATGGACGCTTGTCTGGCTTTGGCAAAACCAGCTAGCGTGGCCGACCCGGCAGCCAAAGCGGCCACTTACTTTCAAAACAATCTGGCACGCATGGATTACGCTTATTTTCGTCAGCAAGGCTATTTGATTGGCAGTGGTGCGGTGGAGAGCGGTTGTAAACAAATAGGGACCATGCGGCTGAAGCGTTCGGGGGCACGCTGGCTAGAAGAGGGAGCGCGGTGGGTGGCCAAGGCACGGGCCGTTTGGCTGAGTGGTCAGTGGCAAGAAGTGGTGCAAAGCAAGTCTGACTTACCTTTTGCCGTTTAACGAGTTTTTACTGCTCCCGGGAATAGAGCAGGGAAATTAAAACGACTCTTTAGCAGAAAATGGAGCGCGTAGCTCACCCGAAAGTAGGCCGCGCCAGGGCACAAAGAGCAGCCAGGCGGTAAGCGGAGCCACTACGCTGCCCAGTTCACCAATAGGCAGCTGGATGTACAGCGCCATAATGATCACAAAGAGCGCCATCTGCCAGCGCCGGTGCATCACCATCAAGCCAAGAATAGGCAGCAGCAAAATGCCGTCGTAGGCGCGGGTGTAGGGGGTGATGATGAGAACGGCCGTTAACCAGCCAGCCCACCACAGCGGCGACGTTCCTTTTTGCCGCCACGCCCAGCGCGCCATCACCAAAACCACCACAACGCGCACCGGCTGGGCCAGCCACAGCGGCCAGCCCCACAGCGTCAGCTCCCGCTCCAGGGTGGATTTCCACAGCGGAGCAGTAATTTCCTGTACGGCCGCTGCCTTGCTGATGAGCCAGGGCGGGGTGATGAGCAGCGTGCCCGCCAGCAGCAGCCCGCCGATGATGGCCAGGCCAATCAGCCGCCGGTCGCGCTGCCAGAGCATTTCAAGCAGTAACGGCAAGGCGATAAAAATACCCAGCTGCGGCTTGATGCCAATCAGCAAAAACACCAGCACCAGTTGGGTGGTTTGTCGCCAACCAGACCTGTCAGGTTTGTTCTCATGTGAGTTTTCTTGCGACGAAAACCTGACAGGTCTCTGTGAAACTCTGTGCTTCCTCTGTGTATCTCTGTGTTCCGTTTTTCCCTCCCCACCATAAACCAAATTCAGCGCCCAAATTGTCCCCAGCAAAACGAGCGGCGTCACCTGCCCAAACAGCAGGGTAATGAGTGCCCATGGGAGAAGGATAAGAAGTAACGGCCGTAATCCCCTAAACCCCCACGCCTGCATCTGCAACAACGCGGCGCTCGTCACGCCAACTAAAAACAGCACCCACACCGTGCGGGCAATCTCTTGCGGCAGCAGGCCAAACGGCAGCAAGATGGGCAACAGCCAGGCGGGACTGAAGAAGTCGGGCGGGGCACCCTGGTCGGTTTCGATGTATTCGGCCGTGTATGGATTTTCGCCCGCCAGCGTGTAGCGCGCCGCCGGATAAAAGGTCTGGTCAAAGTCGCGCAGGCGCGGCATTTGCGGGGCGATGAGGATGACGGCGGCAATCAGCACCGCCAGGGCTAGGAGGAGGATGAGGGAAAGGTGGAGGGGGGAACGGCCGTTTGTTACTTCACGATTCACATTTCACCCTTCACAATTCTCAATTTGTTCCCCCAAGCCAGCCACACCAGCCCCAGCAGCAGCCCAATGGGTAGGGGGAGGTAGGTGACGGGGTGCTCAAAATCGCCCTGAATGGTGCTCAGGAAGAGCGCCCAGGTGCCTACCAGCAGCGCCAGCAGCAGCCCGGCCACCCACACGCTGCCGCCGCGCCAGCGCTGGCTCACCGTGTGCAGCAGCAAAAAGAGCGGTATGTACATGATGACGTAATTGGTCGTGGCCGTGCGCACGATGATGCTGTTGGTCACAATCAGTGTTAGGCCGATGATGAAGAGGAATTTGGGCGTGATGTTTGCTTCGCGGCGGAGCTGCCACCATTGCCACAGCATCACCAGCAGCAGCAGGCCGATTAGCGCGTACTCCACTGGCTGGCCTAGCTGGGGGAAAAAAGTGCTGGTGATTACCCTCAGCGGCGAGGGGGTGACGGTGTAATCCGGGTAGTACAGCACCTGGTCGATGAAGCTGGTGAGCCAGCTGGGCAGCAGCAAAAAGGAGAGCCCGGCCAGCAGCGCCATCGCCCCGGCAAAACCAGCCACGAAGCGCCATCGCCTGTGCCACACCGCCCACAGCAGCAGCGCCGGAATGATCAGGTAGCTCATCTGCGGCTTGAGGGTGGTGAGCGAGAGCAGCGCCCCTGCCAACACGTCCCGGTCGTGCTTGAGGGCCAGCAGGGTGCCCGCCAGCCAGAGGAAAATTGGCCCGGCAAACTGGCCGAGGATGATGGTGCGGGTGCTGTTGTACATGACGACTGACCAGAGCAGCGTGATCGCCAGCAGCCAGGGCGGCTGTCGCCAATCCAGCAGGCGCAGCGTGGCAATTACCCCACCGATCAGCGAGAACTGCACCACCACCAGCCAAATCGCCTGCACCCAGGCGTAATCCAAATTCACCAACGGCCAGAGCAGGAAGACGGTGTAGAACGGGTAGACAAACAGCACCTGGTCCTGGTCGGGGCGGGCGAGTTGGCCGCCGTACAGCACCCGCTGAATTGCTTCCGTGGCGGTTTGGGAGTACGGGTCGATGCCGTCTTGCCAGAAAAGCTGGGCACCTTTCCAGCGCGGGAAAAAGTCGTTGGCTCCGGGCACTTTAGAGGTGAAGAAGGTGTACATTCCCACTACGCTCACGGCGAACAGGAGAAGGATGAACAGAGAAATAAGAATGTTTTTACGAGTGAATAATTGCATTTAATAGACCAAGCATCAATTGTCATTTTGAGCACAGCGAAAAATCCCAACCAACTTAGCCGTGCCAGGATTTGTGCATAGCGAGCAGGTTTGTTTGGCAAGATCGTTAGGATGCTTCACTTTGTTCAGCATGACAGATGTAAGTTATGGTGCACGTTACGGATTTGGTTGTTGTAACTCATAAAGTTCGTAATCACCCCAATCGGCGACGAGCTGGAGGTGGGTGGTGGTGAGGTCGTCCATGAGGTGGGTGTTTTGTGGCGAAATCCAATCCATTTGCCGCTCGCGGATGAATTCGTAGCCAGTTTCAAAGAGCAGGACGTGGCTAATGCCGTCGTTTTGCCATGCCTGGGCGATGCCATTTGCATCGTTATGTAAATATTCAAGATGGGCCAGCGTGTCCAAAATAGAGTCGGGACGGCAGTCGCGGTCGCAGTAGTAACTGCGCGGTTCGTACAAAAAGAGGACAACGGCGTCGGCTGGGGTTTGTTCGTTGATGCCCTGCATGGCGGTGTAGTGGCTGCCCAGCCAGTGGGTGAGAATCTCGTCCCGGCTGGCGCTGCCCTCGACGTAGGTGAGCGGCACACCCGGCAGCCAGTTGAGCAGCTGGCCGACCAAATTGAAGGCGAGGGCGAGGATGATGACCAGGCGCACAAAGCGGCGCAGCGAAAATTGGGGATGATCCCAGCGGGCTAAATCGTCAAAAATCCAGGCGATGACGGGGCTGAGAGCGACAAAGGCAGGCAGCAGCAGGCGGCTTTGCCAGAGCCCAGCGGAAAAGATGACGCCGATGACCCAGAAGATATATTGGGCTAAGACAAAAATGAGCAGGAGGTTGAACGGCCGTTCCACACCGCCATCTTTCTTCCACTTTGTAAACATATAAACCAGCACCGCTGGCAAAAAGATGAGAAACAGTGGTCCCGGCTGGCCGTCCTGGCTGGCATCGTTGAGGCCCAAGATGAGGTCGTGGGGCAGACGCAGCAAGGCAAGCGGGTTGAAGCCGAGACCCGTGCCGGTGCCTGCGTAGGCGGCAGCGCGGAAATCGTCCCAAAACTGGCCGCCAAAGACGAACGGGTAGACCGGGTTGCCGGTGAACGCCCAATTTTTGAGGTACCAGGGCAGGGCGATGAGGGTGGTGGCTAGCGTCAAAACAGCCAGGGGCTTAAAAGCTTTTTTTAACGCAAAGGCGCAAAGGCGCAGAGGTGGGGTTGATGGCGATTGTGGATTGGTTTGCTTTTCGTGACGGCAGTAGTGCCAAACGACTGTGCCAGCGAGGAGCAGCGGGGTGACGAAGCTGGTGTATTTGAGACCCATCGCCAGCCCGGCGAAGAGGCCGCTGAGGACGCGCCAGCCGGTTTGCTCGTGCTGCCGCCAGCGCAGAATGGCTACCAGTGCAGCCACCTGGTAGAAGGCCAGCGGCAGATCGTTGTACGCCTGCGCCCCCAAGTTGAGCACCATGGGCATAGAGATGAGAATGAGAACGGCCGTCCAGCCATTTTTTCTATTAGCCACAGAGGGCACAGAGGAAAAAGAGGAATTCTCTTTTCCCTCTGTGCCCTCTGTGGCAAAAAATTTATTTGAAATGAGATAGACAAGGGCCATCAGCCAGGGGATGAAGCTGAAGTGGAGTAGCTTGGCGGTGATGTCGCCACGCAAGCCCATCGCCAGGGTGAAAAGCATCTCGAATAGGGCGGGGAAGCTAAGGTGGGGAATGTCGATGCCGCCGATGATGCGCCCGGCTGCCAGGTAGAGCTTGGGGCCTTTGAGGTGGTAGAACAGGCCGTCCCAATCGGTGGGGGGCAGCAGGGCGATGACGAGTGCCAGGCCGAGGACGATAAGCAGGTAAAATGCGATGCCGCGCGCAGGGAAGTTTAACCGCAGAGAGCGCGGAGGGCGCAGAGAAAAAGAAGAATCCGCGTCATCCGCGTTTATCCGCGTCCCATTTTTAAAGATTTGCCAGAGGGTGAGGGCGATGGCGACGCCCATGGTGCCCCAGAAAGCGGCGGGAGTGAAGCCGCCGACAAGGCCGAGGAGGAAGACCCAAAGCCCCAGGATGCCAAAGCCAAGACCTGTGCCGAAAACGGCCGTTTCCAACCCATCCATCTCTAATTTTGTGTAACTGAGCAGGGTGGTGCCTATGCCCCAGGCGGTTAGGTTGATGAGAACGGCCGTTCCCACATCCAGCAGCGAGCGCCACACCGACGACCAGGCAAAATCCAGCGTTAGCCAGGCAGCCGGATTTTCTAGCAGGGCCACCAGCTGCGGCACGCTGAACGGTTTTTGCACCACGTAGTAGGCGCTGAGTCCGTAAAACAACCACAAAACAAAGAGGAAGATGATGCCCCACTTGAGCCTGGAATCACGCATGGGCTAAATCATACGTATCTTAATAGTTTGACACAAGAACCTGTTTTCCTAGCGACTCAATCTAATTCGACCAACCAGATTCCATCTTGGAAACTCTCATAAGAATCCTGCCAAACTCTCCTTGAGCCGGAAAAAACAAATGATTTTCCATCTGGAGCCCATGAAGTTTGGCTTACACCGGGCCATTCAAAATAGTTTGGTGTCAGAAGGTGTTTAATGAAGCTTCCTGCAAGATTTAATCGAGAATGAGATTTGACGGTAAACAAATTGCTTTGAAGAGGCATGATGTAGAAGCTACCGCTCCAGTAAAGTTCATTTGTGTGTTTTTCAAACAATAGCCAACGGCCGTCTGGTGATGGTGAGAATGAATAACAATTGCAGTCCTCCAAGTTAAAAAGCATTCTGGATTCACCAGAATGGATATTTGTTTCCCAGAGTTGTTGTGAGCAAGAGTAAATAACTGTTTCATTTGAAAGCCATGCTAAAGAATGACATCTTCCTCGGGTGGGAAATGGTACAAACGAAAACGATTTGGTTTTTATGTCAAATAAACGTATTCGGGTTTCAGCAATATATGCAATGGTGGATTTTGATGGAGAGAGCGTAACATTTTCTGGATGTTCAGGAAGAATTTCGGTTAGCGGAATGGTTTTACCAGATTGAATATCAACAATCCAGAAGCGCAACTCATCATAAACATCTGGTAGCTCACGTTTTAGGTACAGTAGCCTGGAATTTGTCAGCCATTGAATATCTGAGAGGATACCTTCAATTTCATGCTTGGTTTGGCCATTGGTAGACAAATTCATCACTACCAGCTCTCCTGTTCTCACAAACGCTATTTGTTTGCCGTCGGGGGAAAATATGGGATTTGTGCCAGGGTTTTCATCCAGTCGAATTATTTCGGCAACGTGTAATGCTGGGTTGATTGTGGAAAAGAGTGCAAGTGCAATTGACAGCAAAGCAAAAAGTATGATGATGTCCCACTTGAATTTGGAAGCACGCATAAGGGAATCATACGGATGTCAGTGGTTCAACACAAGAACCGGTTTTCCTAATCTGGGATGGTCTGGGAGGGCTCTATTGTTTGCCACATGTACCGATACCAAAAAATGGGCATGGCGACAATATTGCCAAGAATGAGCGCCGCTGCCCAAAACGGCCGTTCCTTGGCTGGTACATGTTCCGTTTTGTAGAGATATACGAGGTAAAAAATAAGCAGCGCGACAAACCATATGAGCAAACCATCTGTCCATTGGTCAATGTGGCTAAAGTAGGCATCTATATCCGCGTAAGTGACCGATGTGTCGTCAATGAGGCTTCGCCCACTTCGTAAAACAAAATAGTCCACAACGATAGGAGCAGTCGTGAATCCGAGCAAGCCAATAGCTTTTGCTTTTTGCGGTAAGGTTGAGTTCATAAAGGCCTTTCTAAATAGGATAAATTTGTGTTCCGCAATCTGGTTATGAACTAATTCTACCATATCACCTACCCAAGCATTCACCTCTCCCTCATTAAAAATTCACCCTTTCTATACCGCACTTTCCCAGGACCGTTGTTAAGATGCTCTTGCTAGGGGGAGAAAAGTTAGTAGTAAATCATTCCTTGCGGGAGCGATAGATGTACAAAACCGTAAAAACAGTCTCTTTTATTGCTTTACTTACTTTGTTAGTCGCCGTTAGCTGGCCCAAAACGCAATCAACTGCGGCGGCACCTATCATGCAAAGCCGTATCTGGCAGGGTGAAGATTTTGCCCAGGGTGTCGGGGCAGATACGGCCGTTTCCCCCACCGGTCTCGCCCTAACCAACGAGGCCATGACGGCCGTTTACACCTCCGATCCCATCCACACCCCCATCAGCTTTAACGCTCTCGTCACCAGTTGGGCGGCCGACGTGCCCGCCGAGAGCAGTCTGGCGATTCAGGTGCGCACCCGCAAAGGCACGGGCGACTGGTCCGAATGGTTCCATCTGGAAACCCACGTTGATCTGGTTGACGAAAACGACCACGAAAATCTGAGCGACATGATCACCGTGCCGGAAGCCGACGAGACTCACGACACGATTCAGTTTAGCGTCGGTTTTGGGCGGTTTGATACGGCCGTAACCCCCGAATTACACAGCATCAGCTTTACCTTTATCGACACAACGGCTGGCCCTACCGGCGAAGAATTGCTGGCCCGCCAGCAGGCGCTGGACGCCGCCAACGGTAGCAAGCCCGATAGCGGCTACCCGCGTCCCACGGTCATCAGCCGCGAGGTGTGGTGCACCTCGGTGGATTGTGACTACACCGCCGGATTGGAATACCACGACGCGACTCACATGATTGTGCATCACACCGTCTCTAGCAACACCAGCAGCAACTGGGCTGCGACGGTGCGCGCCATTTGGGCGTTTCACACCTACCCCGCGTCGGACACCTGCACCAGCTGTCGGGGCTGGGGCGACATCGGCTACAACTATCTCATCGACCAAAATGGCCTCATTTACGAAGGCCATATGAACCAGGATTACCTCAATTGGGACGTTGTAGGCACGCACGCTTCCGGGGCCAACACGGGCAGCATGGGCGTTTCGCTCATCGGTACCTTTACTGCCGTCGATTACCCCGGCTTACCGGGTATTGCCCCGCCCACGCCAATGAAAAATTCGCTGATCGAACTGCTTTCCTGGAAGGCGGATCAGCGTGGCATCAACGTCTACGAATCGGACGCGACAATGCCTTATGTGGAAGGCGGCCGTCCCAATTTGATGGGCCATCGCGATGTGTACGGCACGACGGAGTGCCCTGGCGACCAGGCACACGATTTGCTGCCGTGGCTGCGTGACCAGGTGGCGGCCAAAATCGGTACGGTGGACGATCATTTGTACACCAATGAAAACAGCGCCCAGTTTACCAAGAGCGTGGCCAGTTGGTACGAAGGCGGTAACGAGTGCGGCCACAATTTGCACAGTTACTACACCTTCTCCACCACAAACCCGGCGGAGAGTGCCAACTGGGGTATTTGGCGACCCATCGTGCCGGAAGACGGCCGTTACCTCATCGAAATGTATGTACCCTACTGCGCCACGGGTAAATCTGAAACCGATGGTGCGACTTATGAAGTGCACCATGCCGACGGCGTGACCACCGTGGTTGCCAGCCAGCAAGCCAGCCTGGGCCAATGGCTCTCGCTGGGTGAATTTAATCTGACAGCGGGCACGAACAACTACGTTTATCTGGATGACCTCACCACCACCGACAGCGGGCTGGGTATGTGGTTCGACGGCCTGCGCTTGCTGGAAGTAGCCCCTCCCGCAGATCAAATCGTGCCTGTTGCGCCCGCCGCGGGCAGCTGGTTGAACAATCCCCAGGTAGATTTTAGCTGGGCAGTTACCACGACCTACTCGGTTGTATCTACCTCTTTGACGGTGAGCACCGATGTGAGCCAAACCAACAAGCTGGTGGATCAGACGTGGAATACGGCCGTTTTCAGCCATACCCACGATTTTGTAAGTGAACAACCCACGCTGTACTGGCAGGCAACGGCCGTTATTGACCACGGCAGCGGGATGACCGAAACCATCAGCACGCCGCTCACGCAGTTTGGCATTGATATCACTGCGCCGACCTCGGAAGTAACGGCCGTATACCAGATGCCCGACGGCCTGAGCTATCTGATCACCTGGAGCGGTTCCGACGCGCTCTCTGGTGTGGCCAGCTACGAACTGCAATATCGTCTGCTGGGCGATACGGACTGGACGAAAGTGGTGGAAACAACGGCCGTTAGCGCCTTCTTTGCCCCACCTGATCCGGCCGAATCGTACGAATTCCGCGTCCTGGCCAGCGATGCGGCGGGCAACCGCCAATCCACCGACACACTTGCTGCTGCCATCGGCACCGATCAGGCAATTCCGCTGCCCCATGCTATAATGCTGCCGCTTGTTACCCGATAGTCGGTAATCCGTAATCGGTAATCGGTGAATGAAACCGATTACCGGTTACCGTTCACCGATTACCGACAACTGTACGGAGGCAGCACAAACATGGCGGAGATTCAGCACGTCGATATTTTAATTGTGGGGTCGGGGCCTTCAGGAACGTCTACTGCATTACACCTGGTTAAAAGCAATCCAGAGTGGGCCAGGCGCATGGTGGTGGTAGACAAAGCCGTCCATCCGCGCGAAAAGCTTTGTGGTGGTGGGGTGACCCACATCGGCCAGAATATTTTGGCCCGGTTGGGACTGCCCTTTGAGCCCAAAAGCTTTGATGTCCATGAAGTGCGCCTGCTCTACGAAGACAAGAGCTACTCCTTTTTTGGCAATCCCGTTTTCCGCATTATTCGGCGCGATGAATTTGATCATTGGCTGGTAAAAACGGCCGAATCTCTCGGCGTTACGGTTCGTCAGGGCGAGGCCGTTACCGACGTGGTGCCGCACGATGATTACGTGGCAGTGACCACCGAAAAAGCTGTCTTCCACGCCAAAACAGTAGTCGCCGCCGATGGCTCGCGCAGTTTTGTACGTAGCCGCCTCAAGTGGGAAGATGATTCCCGCGTGGCCCGCCTGATTGAAGTGCTCACTCCGGAAAATGCCCACGCTCAGCCTGAATTCCGCGATGGCGTGGCCATCTTTGACTTTACCCCCATGACTGGCCACAACTTGCAAGGCTACTACTGGGATTTTCCCAGCTATGTGAACGGCCAACCATTCATGAACCGGGGCGTCTTTGACAGCCGGGCCCGGCCCGAACGTCCCAAGGCCGATCTGAAGCAGACCCTCCGGGATGCGATGGCGGTGCGTGGCCGAGACCTGAGTGATTACAAGTTGAAAGGGCATCCGATTCGCTGGTGGAGTAAAGACGGCCGTTTCGCTCAACCTCGCATCATTTTAGTGGGAGATGCGGCGGGCGCTGATCCGCTTATGGGGGAAGGCATTTCCTTTGCCCTGGGTTACGGCGAAGTTGCCGCTGCTGCCCTGGAAGATGCCTTTGCCCGGCAAGATTTCAGCTTTAGCACCTACAAGGAGCGTTTAAACCAACACTCCCTGTTTAAACAACTGAGCTTTCGTGTCTGGTTGGCCCGATTTGCTTACGTGCTGAAATACCCGCGTTTCTTCCGCGCGGGGTGGTGGGCCGCGCGCCATATCATCAAACTTACCCGCTGGCGCGACCCCAACTACAATCCCGCCGAACTGCCGCAAATGCTGCTTACCGACCAGGTGCGCACCACCTGACGCCAAAACTCACCGTAGAATTTCTAATCGCGAAGGCAAAATACATCTTTCAAGACGTATTTTGCCTTTTTTCTTGCTTTTGTTACGCAAATTTTATGGTGCAGACGCAACGAACTTCTTGCCAGCATTCCAGGCTTATGGTAACTTTTGTGCAGAAGAGAACAACACCCTTTGTGCAAACAGTACAATACAAAAAAATTGCTGGACAACTGAATCCCTGACAAGGCTCCGTCTTGCCTTTCACAGAACAGAGGTTGCATGAGTTCCAACGCCGTCCTGCTGGATGTTAAAAATGTATTTTTGAGCTTCGGGGGTAATGCCGCCCTCTCAGACGTTGGATTCAGCGTAAAAAAAGGTGAAATCCGGGCCATTATTGGTCCAAACGGTGCCGGAAAAACCTCCATGCTCAACTGCATCAGCGGATTTTACCGGCCGCAGAAGGGCGAAATTCTTTTCAAAACCTCAGACCTCACCAAAACCCCTACCCATCAAATTGCATCCCTGGGCATCGCCCGCACCTTTCAGAATATTGCTTTGTACACTGGCCTAAGTACGCTGGATAACCTCATGGCTGCGCGCCATATTCACATGAAGCAGAACAGCCTGGCTAGCATGTTGTACTGGGGTAGCGCCCAGCGTGAAGAAGTGCAGCACCGCGAAGTTGTTGAAGAAATCATCGACTTTTTAGAGATTGCCCACATCCGCAAGGCAACCGTTGGCGCACTGTCGTATGGCCTGCGCAAGCGCGTGGAGCTTGGTCGTGCCCTGGCAATGGAACCCGAACTGCTGCTGTTGGATGAACCAATGGCGGGCATGAATGTCGAAGAGAAAGAAGATATGGCCCGCTTTATCCTCGATATCCACGAGCGGCGCGGTGTAACCATTGTGCTGATTGAGCACGACATGGGCCTGGTGATGGACATCTCTGACCGCGTGGTGGTGCTGGATTTCGGTGTCAAAATCGCCGATGGTGTGCCGGACGAAATTAAGCAGGATGCCCGCGTGATTGACGCCTATCTGGGCAAAGCGTAAAAGACCTGTCGGGTTTTCCACATCAATAAGGCAAGTCTGGAGATTTGTAAACCTGACAGGTCTGAAAAACCACAGTTATGAACAATCCACAAACGATCCCCCAATACTTTTTGAAGCAAGTGCAGGTTTACGGCGCGGGCAAGGTGGCCTTGCGCCAGAAAGAATTTGGCATCTGGCGCGAGTTTTCCTGGCAAGAGTCGTACGAGAATGTGAAATTGTTTGCCTTGGGCCTGCTGGCTTTGGGCGTGCAGCGCGGCGACAAAGTGTGCACCATCGGTGACAATGACCGGCAATATTTGTGGGGGTATATCGGTTTGCTGGCGGTGGGCGCAACCCAGGTAGGGGTGTACACCGATGCCATCGCCAAAGAGGTTGCGTACATTGCGGGGCACAGTGATTCCACCTTTGCCATGGCCAAGGACCAGGAACAGTGCGACAAAATGCTGGAAATCCGGTCTGAGGTGCCCCATATCAAAAAGGTGATCTATTGGGAAGACAAGGGGCTGTGGAATTACGACGACCCGTGGCTTATCTCATTTGAAGAAGTGCAGGAATTGGGCCGGGCCGTGGCCGAAAAAGAGTCGGATCGGTTTGAGACGGAGGTTTCGCTAGGTCAGGGTGAGGATACGGCCGTTCTCTGCTACACATCTGGCACCACTGGGCTGCCCAAAGGGGCAATGCTTAGTCACCACAACCTGATCAGCAGCACCCGCCTGTTTAACGAAGTTGATCCCCGCTATCCCGATGACAATCACGTCTCTATTTTGCCGCTGGGCTGGATTGGCGAACATGCTCTGGGCATTGCGCCGCACGTCTTTTCGGGCATCGTTATGAACTTCCCCGAAGAGCCGGAAACTGTGCGCGAGAACATTCGTGAAATTGCGCCCGAAGGGCTGCTGTACAACTCGCGGCTGTGGGAAAACATTGTGGGCATGGTGCAGGTGAGCATCAATGAATCGAGCTGGCTAAACCGCAAGCTGTACCAGCAGTTTCTCCCAGTTGGCTACCAGGTTGCCGATAAGCGGCTGCGTAACGAGACGGTGGGGCCAGGGCTAAACCTGGCCTACAAGCTGGGCAATTTGACGGTGTTTGGTCCGCTGCGCGACAAGCTGGGGCTGTCCCGCATTCGGGCAGCTTACACCGCTGGCTCGGCGCTCAGCCCAGACGCGATGCGCTTTTTTCATGCGCTGGGGATCAACCTCAAGCAGGTGTACGGTTCGACTGAGCTGACTGGCGGGGCGACGCTGCATCGGGACGGCGACATCAAGTTTGCCAGTGTGGGCAAACCCATCCCCGAATCTGAGGCCAAAATCGGCGAAGATGGCGAGATTATGCTCACCGGGCCAATCCTGTTCCAGGGATACTACAAAAATCCAGAAGCGACGGAAAAGTCGCTGTGGGTGGATGAAGACGGCCGTTCCTGGTTCCGCACAGGGGATGCCGGCTACATCGACGAGGATGGTCACATCATTTACCTGGACCGCGTGAATGAAATGCTGACGTTGGCCAACGGCGAAAAGTTCTCGCCGCAGTTTATCGAGGGGCGGCTGAAGTTTAGTCCGTACATTCGGGACGTGATGGCCGTGGGCACGGAGCGCGATTTTGTGACGGCGCTTATCGTGATGGATTACGGCAACGTGGGCAACTGGGCCGAGCGGCGCGGCGTGGGCTACACCACGTTTATCGATCTGTCGCAAAAGCAGGAAGTGTACGATCTGATCCAGAAAGCGGTGGCCGAAGTGAATGAGAGCTTGCCGCCAAACGGCCGTGTGCGCCGCTTCGTTCTCATGCACAAAGAGTTTGATGCTGACGAAGAAGAGATGACCCGCTCCCGCAAGTTGAAGCGCAACGTGCTCTACACCAAATATGACGACATCATCACCGGCCTGTACAACGGCAGTGAGCGCGTCGAGGTGCGGGCCACGGTGCAGTATCAGGATGGCAGTACGAGTGTGGTGGAAACGGCCGTAAAAATCGCCTCTCTTTATTAAATTTTTGAATTACATGGGCACAGAAAACATTTTATGTTACGAGCATTAGGAGCTGGAGCGTGGAGTGGAGTTGTTGGCGGGGCTTTGCTGGGATTTATATTTACTTTGCTAATAATTTTTTATGTCCCAACAACTTCTCAAGACGAGGCAGATCTTTTTCAAGAAAATTTTGCTGAACAGCAAATCGAATTTCAAGGACAAGAGAGTCCGTCCACTCTAACTTATATTCTCGGGCTTTCATTTATGACCATCAGGTACGGTGGAGTAGGTGCCTTAATTGGTGCCGCTGCGGGTGCATTGTTCGGATCCATAACGGGAATCATTGTGTTATTAACCAATCAGATAGGAAATGTCCACTTCATCGGTGCCGCTCTAGGTGCTGTCATTATGGGTTTGTTATCTAGTCAGATGAATCTCTTAACTATGATAATTGGAATCTTATTTGGGTTATTTGGTGGTTTTATTTCAGGAAAACAGTTTAAATCTTTTTTCAGGTAAGCTTATGAACTGGCAGCTGCTCCCACAATTTGCAATTACTGGCCTTTTGAACGGCGGGCCGATTGCCCTCATCGCCCTGGGCATCGTCCTCATCTTCAAATCGTCTGAGGTATTCAACTTTGCCCAGGGGCAAATGCTCCTCATCGGCACGATGGCCACTTGGTGGTTTGCCTCCGATGATGGCCTAGGATTGCCGCTCTGGTTGGCGATTATCTGCGCGTTGGGCGTTTCCGTACTGCTGGGGCTGCTCATCGAGCGCCTCGCCCTGCGCCCCATGACCGGACAGCCGCTCCTCTCCATTATTTTGATGACCCTGGCCCTGGCCCAGCTTTTGCAAGGGCTAACCATTCTCGTTTTCGGCACCATCCAGCGCAGCTTCCCCGTCATTTTCGACGTGACCAATCCATACCAAATCACCTTGCCCTTCACCTACAACGACAATCCTATCATTTTGGTCCTGCGCCAAAATCTGGTCTGGTCTTTTGTGGTGGCGATGGTCTGCGTGACGCTGCTCTGGCTCTTTTTCCAGTACACCAGCACTGGCCTGGCCATGCGCGCCACCGCTGAAGATCACGAGACGGCGCAAAGCGTCGGCATCCGCATCAACCGCGTGTTTGGCATCTCCTGGGCCATCGCGGGCATTATCGCTGCTGTGGGCGGTATCCTCATCGCCACCGCCAGCGGCCTGGATTTGAGCCTGTCGATTGTGGTGCTGGCAGCATTTCCAGCCGTGCTGCTGGGCGGATTAGAATCCATCCCCGGCGCAGTCGTCGGCGGCTTAATCGTGGGTTTAGCACAAGGCTTGGTAGCCCTGCCCAACAGCGATTTCTTTCTTGGCCCTGATGCGGCTCAAGCGGTACGCAACTCGGCGGCCATCATTCCCTATATCATCTTACTCGTCGTCCTTCTTTTTAGACCAGACGGCCTCTTCGGCCAAAAACGCATCGAAAGAATTTAGTGGCTAGTGGTTGGTGGATAGTGGCTAGTAGTTGCATTTATGAATGTGAATAGCTGGAAGAGTTACGAAGAATGGTTGGAAATTTTGCCGGAGAGCATTAAAGATGATCCTCTGTGGCGGTTAGAGGCATATCGAAAATCGTTATTTTTATCCGATTTGGCTTGGCTAGATTGTGAGAAATTAGTTGGTAATCCTTTAGGGCAAGCAAGAATGTCACAGTTATTGCGTAGCAGTGGTTCAGTTGCGGCTAATGTTGAGGAAGGATACGGACGTGGCTTTGGCAAGGATTACGCACGATTTTTGCGCATTGCAATTGGCTCAGCTCGCGAAACGCGGGGTTGGTACTGGCGAAGTCGCCATGCCCTCGAGTTAGAAGTTGTGAACCATCGCATGAACTTGGCAACAGAAATTATCCGTATGCTTACCATCATCGCAGACCAACAACGCAAAAGATAACGAACAACTAACAAACTAACCGCTAACAAACTAGCATCTGGAGAAGAAATGGCTGTTTTACGACCTGCCGGTGATTTTGACCGCTCATACGAACAAGACATGGCCGTGGTGCGGCAGCGATGGCAGTATGCATTGCTGATTGCCTTTTTGTTGCTGCTGTTTGCGCTGCCTTACGTTGCCTCCGAGTCGATTGTTTCGCTGGTGAACCGCATCTGTATTTTTATGATTGCCGTGCAGGGGCTGAACATTCTCACCGGATACACGGGACAAATTTCGCTGGGGCAGGCGGCATTCATGACGGTAGGCGGTTACATTTCGGCGCTGCTGGTGGGGCAGGCAGGTTGGAGCTTTTTCCTGGCCCTGCCCGTCGCCGGTTTGGGTGCCGGTTTGGTGGGGCTGTTGTTTGGTCTGCCCTCGCTGCGGGTTAAGGGGTTTTACCTGGTCATGGCGACGCTGAGTGCCCAATTTATTGTTCCGTGGTTTACCCGCAATTTATGGCCCGATGTGCTGAACGGGGCGCAGGGCATCAATGTGCCGGTGCCTGTGATTCAGCTTCCGGTGATCAGCAATACCTGTTTCCTGGGCACAACGTTTGATCCAGAAACGGCCGCTTGCCTCTACCGTTTTGCCACACCTACCCAATTTATCCACATCACCCTGGTGGTGCTGATCATCAGCACCATTGCCGCGCACAACATTTCGCGCAGCCGCCTGGGCCGTGCTTTCATCTCCATCCGCGACAATGACCTGGCTGCCGAACTGCTGGGGATTAACCTATTTAGCTATAAACTGCGTGCCTTTTTCATCGCGTCCGTGTACGCCGGGGTGGCTGGGGCGCTGCTGGCCCACAACCTGCGCCATCTCAACTCCGAGACGATTGGTTTGAACGATTCGGTGATGATGTTGGGCATGTTGATTGTTGGTGGGTTGGGCACCAGCGTTGGCCCTATTTTTGGCACCACCCTGATCATTCTCTTGGAAGAGTTTGCTACTGTGCTAACGCCGGTCATTATTGCCATGTTTCCCGAAAATGCCGGTGGCATTGGGGCGGCGTTACGGCCGTTTATTTTTGGTCTCGCGTTAACGTTGTTCCTGGTTTTTGAACCGCGCGGGCTGGCGTATCGTTGGCGTCTGATCAAGGCGGCGTGGCGATTACGGCCGTTTGCTCGTTAAGAATAAATAGTTACTGGTGGTTAGCGGCTAGTTGCTGGTACAAACGACTAACCGCTAACCACTATCAACTCTTCGCCAAGGAGGTGAAATTTCGCAAACCATTTCACAAAAGTTAGAACCTTTTATTTACCCACGAAAAGGAGAGAGTAAACACATGAAGAAACTGCCCGTATTCACACTGTTGTTTTTGCTGGTAGGCGCCCTGTTTTTGGTCGCCTGCGGCAGCCCCGCTGAAGTGCAAGAAGCTGTTCAAGATGCCGTTAACGAAGTTGCCCCCACGCTAGAAGCCGCCGCGACGGAAATTGGCCCCACGGTGGAAGCGGCCGTAGAAGAAGTGGCCCCGACCCTGGAAGCAGTAGCGACCGACGTGGCTGAAGAAGTGGAAGCCGTTGTAGAAGATACTGCGGAACCTGCCGAAGAAATGCGCACCGACAACCTCGAAGGCGAAACGATTACCTTCTACCACTTTGGCGATCTGTCTGGCCCGCTGGCTGGCATCACCGGGCCGCTGATCAATGGGTTCAACGATGCTGTTGCGGCCGTTAACGCCAATGGCGGTGTTCGCGGTGCCCAGATCGAGCTGCAATTCACCGACACCCAATCCAGCGTAGATGAGGCCGTCGCTGCCTATGACCGTTACACCAGCGAAGATGACAATATCCTCGTCATGTTCACCTACGGCTCTGGTGATGGCGAAGCCTTGGCCAGCCGCTTTGTGGAAGACCAGATTCCAAACCTGGCTGCCGGTTTGAGCGCTGTGGCTTTCTACGGCCCAGAATCTGGCTACACCTTTGGTTATGCGCCCATCTACCCAGACCAATTTGCCCTCTTCATGGACTACATCAGCGCCAACTGGGATTCGGTAAAACCTGAAGGCGCAGGCGACGACATCAAAATTGCCTACATCAGCTGGCCAACCGCCTACGGACAGGGCGCTTACACCGATGAAACCCTGGCCTATGCCGAATCGCTAGGCATTGAAATTGTGGCCAACGAACTGATCGATCCCGCCCCCACGGCCGATACCACCACCGCTATCCTCAATGCCCAGGCCGCTGGTGCCAATGTGATCTACACCAACTCTCTCGCCTTTGGCCCCGCTTCCATCCTCAATGGGATGGGTGCGCTCGGTCTGCGTGACCAGTTCCTGTTTGGGGCCAATAACTGGGCGATGGATATCTCCATCTACGCCTTTGTCAGCGATCCGGCCCTGGTAGAAGGCATGATTTCTGCTTTCCCGTACTTGTTCTGGACGGATGAAGACAATGCGGGCGTGCAGTTTGCTCAAGAGCAGTTCACGGCAAACGATCGCCAGCCTGCCGAGCATGGTGTTGGCTATCTGCTGACCTTTGCTGGTGTAGACCTGGCCGTGCGGGCCATTGAGCTGGCCATTGATAACGTGGGCTACGACAACATGACCGGGGCCGATGTCCAGGCGGCTTTGATTGAGCTTGGGGCCATTGATGTGCTGGATGGTGTTATGCGCGTGGACTTCTCCAACGACAGCCGTTCCCCGCACCAGGCACAGCTCCGGCAGGTGCAAGGTGGCCAGTTTGTCGTGCTGCAAGATTGGACCGAAACACCTGATCTGCGCCCGGCCGACAACTTCTCTGACAACTAATCTTTTTTGCCACAGAGGGCGCGTCCCCTCCCTAGCCCTCCCCCTACCAGGGGGAGGGAACTGACTCCCTCTCCCTCTGAGGGAGAGGGTTGGGGTGAGGGTGAAAACTGGCATAACTCCTTTTCTCATTCCTCTGTGTCCTCTGTGGCTCTGAATTGCTATGCTAAAAATCAACAATATTGAAGTCGTTTACAGTGATGTGATTTTGGTGCTGCGGGGCGTCTCGCTAGAGGTAACCCAGGGGCAAATTGTGTCGCTGCTGGGGGCCAATGGCGCGGGCAAAACGACCACGCTAAAGGCTATTTCTGGCCTGCTGCTGCGCGAGGATGGTGCAGTCACGCGCGGCAGTATTGAGTTTGACGGTGAACGGCTCGATAAGCTGCCCGCCGAGGAAGTGACGCGGCGGGGCATTGTGCAGGTGCTGGAAGGGCGGCGACTTTTCCAACATCTCACGGCCGAAGAAAATTTGCGGGTGGGGGCTTTGGTGAATCCCAGTCAGGCGGATACCAAACGTTTGCTGGAGCAAGTGTACGATTATTTTCCGGCTCTCACGACGCTGCGCCACCGTACGGCCGGATATCTTTCTGGCGGGGAGCAGCAGATGGTGGCGATTGGTCGCGCCCTCATGGCCAAGCCCCGCTTGATGCTGCTGGATGAGCCGTCGCTGGGTCTGGCACCGCTGCTGGTGCAAAATATTTTTGAAATTATTCATCGCATCAATAAAGAAGGTGGCGTCTCGATTTTGGTGGTGGAGCAAAATGCCAACGTCGCGTTGAAAACGGCCGAATATGCCTACGTGATGGAAAACGGCCGTATTGTCCTCGATGGCGAAGCGGCGCAACTCTCCCAAAATGCCGACATTAAAGAGTTTTACCTGGGGCTTACCCAGGTGGGCGAACGGAAAAGCTATCGCGACGTGAAACATTACAAACGCCGTAAGCGGTGGATTGGGTAACCGGTGAACCGTGGTCGGTAATCCGTGAACGGTTCATAGCCTGGGCATTTATGCCCAGGTCTTCGACGGATAGTAATCGCTTTATAACCTGGGCATTGATGCCCCGGTCTTCCATGGAAAAACAATGAGCAATCTGGACCAGAAATTACAAGAAGCAGTCAAGTACGCTTATGAAAACGCCCCGGCGGTAAAAGCCCGCTTCGACAAGGCTGGCATCACGCCAGATGATATTCAAGGCGTGGCCGATCTGCCCAAGATTCCGGTGCTGTCCAAGGATGAGATTGTCGCCTTGCAGCAGGCAAACCCGCCGTTTGGCGGCATGTTGGGTGTGCCGCCGGAGAAAATCACCCACATCTTCTTCTCGCCCGGCCCGATTTACGAACCTGCTCCCGAACCGGACGAAGGTGCCTGGGATACGGCCGTTACTGCCCTCAAAGCAACCGGCTTCAAACCGGGCGACGTGGTACTCAACAGCTTCACCTACCATTTGGTGCCCGCAGGCTACTTGTTCGACAATGCCTTCGTCCGGCTGGGCTGCACCGTGGTGCCTGGCGGTACTGGCAGCGCCGAGCTGCAAATCAAAATGATGCAGGATTTGCAGGTGACGGGCTACAGTGGTACGCCCAGCTTCTTGATGAGCCTGATCAAAAAGGCGGAAGCGAGCGGCATTGATGTGAAGAACGATTTGCAGCTCAAAACGGCCATTTTCTCGGCTGAACCATTGCCGCCCAGCTTGCGCCAGGCGTTTGTGGAAGAGTATGGTCTGGCAGTGGGCAACGCCTACGCTACGGCCGATTTTGGCTTACTCGCACTTAACACCGGCGATGGCATGGCCATGCCCCTGCTGCCGGAACCGATCATCGAGGTGGTAGACACAGACACTGGGCAGCCCGTTGGCGCGGGCGAGACGGGTGAGGTGGTGGCGACCAACTTTAGCCGCGCTTATCCGCTCATTCGCATCGGCACGGGCGACATGGCGATGAACATGGACCCGAACCCCGGCCAAAGCCAGCAAACCGAGCGCAGCATCATTTTGGTGGGACGTTCTGGCGAGGCGGCCAAGGTGCGCGGCATGTTTGTGCATCCTAACCAGCTGCGCTTTGCCACGGGGCAGATTCCCGGCGTGCAAAAGGTGCAGGGCGTGGTCTCGCGCCCTGAGCTGAAGGACCATTTTGTGGTGCGGGTGGAGGCTGAGGGGGTGGATGAAACGGCCGTAGCTGAAATGGTGAAAACGGCCGTGCAAGGCCTCTGCCGCGTCCGCGTAGACCAAGTCGAATTCATCGCCCCCGGCACCCTGGCTGAAGATGCTGCTGGCATGGTCGATGTGCGCGATTGGCAAGCGTGATCGGTTATCGGTAAAAGACAATTGGTAGGGGCGAGGTAGGTAGGATATGATCTGAAAAAGCCCAATGATCATATCTGCTACCTGCCTCGTCCTTTTTGTTTAAAAGACGGTAATCATGAGTACAAAAACAATCATTACGGCCGCTTTAACCGGCGTCCTCACCACCAGAGCCCAATCCCCCGCTATCCCGTACACGCCCGCTGAAATTGCCGAGGAAGCTCGGCGCAGCGTGGATGCCGGGGCCAGCATTGTGCACATTCACGCCCGTCAGCCAGACGGCCGTCCCGCCTTCGACGTGGAAACGTATGCCCAAATTGACGCCGAGGTGCGCCAGCGCTGCCCCGACGTCATTATCAACTACTCCACTGGAGCCATCGGTATTGACCGGGAGACGCGCATTCACCACATTCGCGCCATCAAGCCAGACATGGCCGCGCTGAACATGGGCTCGATGAACTACGCCATCTACTCGCGCCAGCAAAAACGTTCTACCACGATCACGTTTTTGCCAATCCATTTAAGGACATCCAATTTTTCCTGGAAGCGATGAACGCCGCAGGCACGCGCCCGGAGATGGAATGCTTCGATGCCGGGCACATCAACAACGCCCAGCCGCTGATCGATTTGGGGATTTTGCAGCCGCCCTACCAGTTCAGCCTGATCATGGGCGTGTTGGGCGGCATCCCCAGCCAGCACCAAAACGTTGGTGCAGCAGGTGGATTTGCTCCCGGCACATTCTCACTGGCAGGTGATTGGCATTGGTAACAAGCAGTGGAAGTTGGCGGCAGCGGCCGTTTCTATGGGCGGCAACGTGCGGGTGGGGCTGGAGGACAATCTCTACCTGCCTACTGGCGAACTGGCGCAGTCCAACGGTGACCTTGTGGCCAAAGCGGCCGAGCTGGTGCGCCTGGTGGGTGGCGAGGTGGCCACCATCGCTGAAGCACGAACAATGTTGCAATTGGAGAAACTGAATTGAGCAAACAACGCGCAACGGCCGTTTCCTGGCCCAACAAACCAATGCCTGAGCTACGTAAAGAGCTGCTGCTCGACGGGCAGTACAGCCGCGAAGAGTTTGTCACCATCAGCCAGGGATTGGTACCGCAATCGCCTGCCGACAAATGGTTCATCTACCTGGCGGATGAGTGGCTCTATTTCCATCGCAGTGCCAGCGGGAGCTGTATCTTCCAGCTGCAAATCATGCCCGATGACAATGGTTACGCCGCCGATATTCTGCTGGTTAACCAGGACCCTGGTCAATATCGCTCTCTGTCCGACGCGTATGACGTGGCCCTGGTTTCTTACCTGATTGACGCCATTTTGCTCGGTCGCTTTGCCTCGTTTCCGCAGCCCGAACAGTTCTCCCAGGAAGACCATGCGAAGCACCAGCAGCACGTCATGGGTCAAAACCCAACGGCCGATGGCGGTTTAAGCTTGCGTGTGGTGAACGGTAATCGGTAATCACTTCAGCCTGGGGATTTATCCCCAGGAAATTGTACCAGCCCTAAAGTTATGCTATTATATAAAGTTATACATGCATAACAAGTGAGAGGTCGTATGTCAGAAGTAAATTTGAAACGTACCACCATCATGGCCGACGAAGAGATGCTCTACAAAATTGATCTGATTGCTCGGCGAGAGGGGAAATCAAAAGCGGCCGTTATTCGGGAAGCCTTGGTCGCTTATGTCACGGCTGCTGAAGAAGATCAGCCAGCGGAAGACCCACTGCTGCGTTTGATAGGATTGGCTGGGGAAACGGCCGTACCCACCAACATGGCTAACGGTCAAGACGAAGCCGACATCCTGGAAAATATCGATCCTCAAACCGGATTTGCTTTGCGTGATGAAAAAGACGCTGCTTGATTCCAGTTTCCTTTTTGCTCTCATCAACCAAAAAGATGTAAATCATGCTGCCTGTGTCGCCGTGGCGCGTGACAACACGTTGCAAAAACATCTTTTGGTCACTGTAATTCCTGAAACATGCTACTTGCTGCACAGGTGGTTAGGCCACGCTATCATGCGTGCCTTCATCCAAAATTTGCAAGACCCTATTTGGCAAATTGAGCAGGTCCAGCCGCAAGATTGGGCGCGGGTAGATGAATTACTCAATCAATACGCCGATGCGCGACTGGATTTAGTTGACGCCACGCTGGTTGCCGCTGCCGAAAGGCTGAACATCGAAACGATTCTTACGCTGGATCAGCGTGATTTTCGCTTGATCCGGCCCAAACATGTTGATTATTTCTCTATTTTGCCTGAGCAAATATCGTGAACGCTGATATCAACCCCGTTGTTCTGCTGAGCGGCGATACCTGGCATATCG
The DNA here is from genome assembly GCA_020634435.1 of Ardenticatenaceae bacterium. Lineage (GTDB taxonomy): Bacteria > Chloroflexota > Anaerolineae > Promineifilales > Promineifilaceae > Leptofilum. Next base: position 182,576 of record JACKBS010000013.1, read on the forward strand.
TGGTGCACAGTCGCGAATCTTATGTAGCCTGGTGCGGCCAAAAGATCACCAACCGCCGCGCCCATTCCCGCCTGAACACCATCGGCCAGGAAAATCTTTGCCCCAAATGTTTGAGATTGTTTTCCGAAAGTCGAGCGTAAACAGCAGGAACACAGAGATTCACAGAGGAGCGCATAGTTTCACAGAGAGAGAAAAAATCTGCGTAATCTGTGAAATCTGTGGACAAAAATCATGGACAAACTGAAATCATCCCTCAACACCCGCAGCGAAGAATACAAAACCAACCGCGCCGCCATGCTGGAATTGGTGCAAACGCTGGAAACGCGGCAGGCCCAGGTGCGACTGGGCGGTGGTGAACGGGGCGTGCAAAAGTTCCGCCAGGAGGGCAAGCTGCTGCCCCGCGAACGATTAGAACTGCTGCTGGACCCCGGCACGCCTTTTTTGGAGCTATCGCCGTTGGCGGCATGGGGCATGTATAACGACGAAGCGCCCGCCGCTCTGCAAATTGTGGGCATCGGCGTGGTCGGTGGCGTGGAGTGCTTGATTTCGGTGAATGACGCTACGGCCAAGGGGGGGGCAGTGTACCCGATGTCGCTGCAAAAGACGCTGCGGGCGCAAACCATCGCTGCCGAAAATCGGCTGCCCTGCATCACCTGCGTGGAGTCGGCGGGGGCAAACTTATTGTACCAGGACGAGATTTTCATTTTGGGTGGGCGCACCTTTGCCAATCAGGCGCGATTGTCTGCCGCCGGGATTGCGCAGGTGGCGCTGGTGTTTGGCTCCTCCACGGCGGGTGGGGCGTACGTGCCGGGGATGAGCGATTACACGGTGTTTGTGCGCGGCAAGGCAACTGCCTACTTGGGCGGCCCACCACTGGTGAAGATGGCCATCGGCGAAGAAGTGGATGACGAGACGCTGGGTGGCGCAGCAATGCACGCGCAGGTGTCGGGGTTGAGTGACTATTTGGCGGAGGATGATGCGGATGCGTTAAGAATCGGCCGTTTTATTGCCAGCCAGCTCCATCAGCAAAAACAACAGGCGTGTCTCAGCCGCCGCCAGTCGCCGCGTGAGCCAGTCTACGACTCCGACGAGCTGCTAGGCGTCATCCCCGCCGATCCGCGCGTGCCGTTTGATATTCGCGAAATCATTGCCCGGCTGGTGGATGGCTCGGAGTTTTTCGAATTCAAGCCGGATTACGGGCCGACGTTGGTGACGGGGCATGCGGTGATCAATGGCTGGCCGGTGGGCATTTTGGGCAACAACGGCATTCTTTTTTCGGAATGTGCTAACAAGGCGGCGCAGTTTATCCAGCTGTGCAACCAGAGCCGCACGCCGCTGATCTATCTGCAAAATATTACGGGCTTCATGGTGGGCACGCAGTATGAACGGGGCGGTATCATCAAGCACGGCAGCCAGATGATTAACGCGGTGGCGACGAGCAGCGTGCCGCAGTTTTCGGTGATTGTGGGTGGTTCTTATGGGGCGGGCAATTATGCGATGTGCGGCCGTTCCTACGATCCGCGTTTTTTGTGGAGCTGGCCCAACAGCCGGGTGGCGGTGATGGGGGGCCAGCAGGCGGCGGGAGTGCTGGGGATTGTGCAGGAAGCGGCCGCCAAGCGGCGCGGCGTGGAGCCGGACAAGACCACCATCGAGGCGATGCAGATGATGACGCGGCAAAAGTTTGAGCAGGAGTCTGATGCGTATTATGCGACGGCGCGGCTGTGGGATGATGGCATCATCGATCCCCGAGACACGCGCCGGGCGCTGAGCGTGGGGCTTTCGGTGGCGCACAATGTGGATTTTGTGACGCCGGGTCAACCGCACTATGGTGTCTTTAGAATGTAGGGGCAGGTCTCAGACCTGCCCCTACGGTAATTCAGTTGCTAGGGTGCGGGGGCGGTTTCTAGGGCCACGGCCAGGAATTGGGTGAACTGATTTCCGGCAAAGTTGTTGTCGGAAACGAGGATAAGCAGCTGACGGCCGTCTGGCAGCATTGGGCCAAATGTCATCCCCTCTAAATTGTCGGCCACCAGGTTAAAGTCAGACTCCACGTCGAAGATAAGATTTTTGGAGACAGGGGTGAAGGGGAAAGCGGCCGTTCCCGTCGCCTCGTCGTACAAATCCTCATAGCCCCATACATCCGTTGCACCCCTCAGACTAATCTCGTAGACGCCCACCGTGTTACCCGCACCCACCGAGAAGCTGCGCTCCATGGCCAGGAAGGTGCCGCTGTTGTCGATCGGCAGCAGTTCAACCAGCCCGTTGACGCGGAAGGCATCGGCCGGAATGGGGTCCTCGGCGACGGGGCCAACCACGTAGACAAACTCGTGCACTGGTTGACGGGTGAACAAATCATAGAGCAAGATGCGCGCCCAGCTTTCCTGGTTCAGGTCAGCCGCAGGGCCGTCTTGGGCCAGAGCCGCTTCGGAAGCGGTTACCAGGTATTTTTGGTCGCTGGTGACTACCAAGCTTTCGAAGCCCAGATTATTGCGTACGCCGACCGTGCTGCCATCGGGCAGGTATTTGTCTGGGATGACCATGCCGCCATGCTGCACGCCGCTGCGCGCAAACCGTTTGATAAACGGATCAACTGGCGGCGTGGCGCTAGAAATGCCTTCGGACGAGATAAACAGCGAGCCGCGTGCCGTGAGGGCAATGCCTTCGGGGTCAATTTCTGCCGCGACAAATGGCTGGCCGTTCTCATTCAAAATGGTGTTCACGCGCACAAATTGGATGTCGCCATCATCGAGCGAGCCGTCGGAGACGTCGATGTGGAGGGTGTAGTAGCGCGGATCGTTGAAGTCGCCACGATCGTCGGAAATGGCGTAGTAGAGATGGGTGCGGGGATCGTAAACAATGCTGGACAAGCCGCCCACTTCGGTGTTTTTGAACTGGGTGCCGGTGGGGAAGGTGACTTCGCCCAATAGTTCATAGCTGACAACGGTTTGGGCACCGTGCGAGCGGGTCTGGCTGTTTTGCGCCGCAACGACAGACGCAAACAACAAGGTGAACAGGAGCAGGAATATGCTAAGGGTCAGTCGAGACCGTGAACGAGAATACATGGATAACCTCCCTGGAAATGTGGCTGCTCACTTGAGGACAATGAGCAATTGAGTGGCTTACGGCCGTTTTACAGTATGATTCTGTGTGAGGAGTGATGGCAACTGCGTGGCTCGATGGCCGTAACACAAGGTACTAGATGAGGAGAAGGGTATCATGAAAAAATATGCCCGGTCAATAGCGATTTGCCTAAAGAAAACGGGACTGTTGGGTTTGGTTTTGGGCGGGATTTTGGTGGCCTGTACCCCAGGTGGCGCGGTTGGGGAGCCAACGGCCGTTTCCGCCACACCAATGATTGATGAAGCCACAGGCCTGGAACTCAATCCGGTGGTGATTCCCGACGGTGAATTTGTGATTCAGGGCACCATTACGGCCGTTAACCTGATTCCGCAAGATGAGCCATTGATCAAAGTGACCACGGAAAACGGCCAGCTTTACCAGATTCGCACCCAACCAGTGCCGCAAATTACGTACGACGATGGCACCGTGGCGCGTCCGGTTGACATCAAAAATGGGCTGGCCGTGCGGGCCACCGTGCAGCAAAGCGAGGCGGGTGGCCTGGGCGGGGAGCCGGTGCTGGCCAGTACCGATTTCACCATTTTGCGGTCGGAGTAAAATGAACCGCCAAGGACATCAAGTTTTTGTTTTTCTTTGCGTCCTCTGCGTCCTTGGCGGTGAAAAATCTTAAGAACCGAGCGTGAAGGGGAGGGTGGTTTCGCGGTAGTCGTCGCCCGTGCCGGTGGAGAGGCGTAACTGCACCTCTCCTGGTTCGGCGTCGGCGGGGGTGGTGAGGCTGGTTTCCCAGTAGCCAAACACATCGGGAACGGCCGTTGCCGAGGCAATTACCGTTTCATTTTGCACCAGTTCTACCAACACAGCGCCATCTACAGGGTTAACGGCCGTTCCGGTTAGCGTGGTGGCGCGCCCGGGTGTGAAGTGTACCTGGCCTGGCTCCCAGAGGGTGAACAGATTGGCCCGCTCGTCGCTGGTAGGCACCAGGGTGAGCAGCTGGTCGCTGGACCAGGCCACGCTGGGATCGTTACTGGTGAGGCCACCAGTGGTGACACGCAGGCGAGCGGTGTCACAGTTAGCAACGGCCGTTTCTGGAATGATGATTTGCGCCCGCCACGGCCCGTTTCCGGCGGTGAACTCAATGTTGGCTTCCAGGTTTTCATCGGTGTCAGACGGACAGCCAAACAAGCCCACCTGAATTTTGTCGTCGATTAGATTACGGCTTTCGCCGCTGATCAGCAGCGTTTGTCCGGCCACGACCACATCCCCGGCCAATGGCTGGTTAACGGTCACGATGGTGCTGATTTCATCGCTGGCTAGTTGCAGCTGCACCGGCACGGTTACGTCCACTCCGGCCACCCGGACGTGCAGCGTGGCAGCCCCGGTACGTTTGGGTGGAATCGATCCGCTAATTTGCCAACTGCCGTTGGTCGGGTCTACGTCGGCAAAGGCCAGCACACTTTCGCCATTGCTGCTGGCTCCATTGACCACCAGTTCCACTTCCAGCCGCTGGCTGGGCACCGGGCTGACGGTGCCGCTAAACGTAAAGTCGCTGGCCACGGTGAGTGCCTGGTTGGGCTGCGGGCTGTCTACGGTGATGGTGTAGCTGATGGGTTCAGTGGGAACGGCCGTTGCCGCTTCGGTGGGTTCAACGGCAGGTGTGTCGGCGGGTTGTTCAGTGGGAACGGCCGTTGCTTCTACAAGTTCGGCGGTGTTGGTGGGCGGTAACTCCGTAGCGATGGTTTCGGCCTCAGTCACAACTTCAGTGGTGGGTGGGCTAGGGATGGCGGTTGGCGTTGGCGTGGCGGCAGGCTCGCTGCAAGCGATCAAGCCCAGGATAAGAAAAATCGCCAGGATGGCGGTGGTTAACGATTGCTTTTTCATGATTTATACAACTCCATGGTAATCAGACAGTATGGTTGCAGCATAACAGAGCGGTGCACGGGCTGCCCTACGGCCGTCTGACGACAGGATGACGACTCCACGGTAAAATCCGCCCATGAACGAAACAGCGTATGAAGACCAACTGCGGCAGCTCATCGGGCAAAATGAGCGGGTTATGACCCTTTTGCGCACGGTGCGCCGCGGCAATCCGCCGGATTGGCTGGTGGGCGCGGGCGTGATTCGCAATTTGGTGTGGGATCATCTGCACGGGTTTACCCAGCCCCACCTGCCGCGCGACATTGATGTGGCCTTTTTTGACCCCACTGATTTGTCGCCGGAGCGGGATACGGCCGTTACGGCCCAGCTTACAGCCCTCCTGCCCACGGTTGAATGGGAAGCCACCAATCAGGCGGCGGTGCATGTATGGTACGCGGTGGAATATGGCCAAGTGGTGCCGCCGTTGCGTTCAGCTGCCGAGGCGATTGCTACCTGGCCGGAGACAGCGACGTGTACGGCCGTACGCCTCCTGCCGGATGATTCCTTGAACATCGTTGCTCCGTTTGGGCTGAACGATCTGTTCCAGATGATTTTGCGCCGCAACCCGGCGCGGGTTACGGTGGAACAGTTTTACCAGCGGCTGCAAAGCAAACAGATCCGGCAAAAGTGGCCCTTAGTTCAGGTGATTGATGGGTAGGTAGGTTATTTGATCACGCTAAAGCGCAAAGGAAATTTGCGCCTTGGCGTGAAATTCATTACAGGAGGGTTTGGTATGCACGTCTTGACCGCTTGATTATAATTGAGGGCGTCTTTACCAACGCCCATTTCCCCCTGAGGACCGCGATGAAATTTGATGTGACCCTGCTTTCCCACGACTTGCACCAGATGACCCACCTGGCCCAAACGGCCGAATCCCTCGGTTTTGATGGATTGTGGACGGCCGAAACCAACCACGATCCTTTTTTGCCGCTGCTGCTCAGCGCGGAGCACACCACAAATTTGCAGCTAGGCACGGGCATCGCCGTGGCTTTCCCGCGCACGCCAGCTATTTTGGCGCAGATGGCCTGGGATTTGGCGAAGTTTAGCAACGGCCGTTTCATGCTTGGCCTGGGTACACAGGTGAAGGCGCATAATCGGCTGCGGCTGGGGGCACCATGGGACAAGCCGCTGAAGCAGATGCGCGAAACAATTTTGGCCACGCGGGCCTTTTGGGACTGCTGGCAAAACGGTACCCCGCTCGATTTTGTCGGTGAATATTTCAAGCTCCAGCTGATGACCCCGTTTTTCAACCCCGGCCCTATTGAGCAGCCGCACATTCCCATCTACATCGCCGCCGTGAACCAGGGGATGCTGCGGCTGGCGGGTGAATTGTGTGAAGGCGTACACATCCACGCGCTGCATTCGGTGAAGTACCTGGAAGAGTTTGCCTTGCCGCACATCGAGGCTGGCTTGCAGAAAAACGGCCGTTCCCGCGACGATATTTCATTGAATACGGCCGTCTTTGCCATCCCCACTGATGATGCCGACTACGCCAACTTTGCCGAAGGCCACGTGAAGCAGCAAATTTCGTTTTACCTGAGTACGCCCGCGTATCGTGTTTTGGCAGAACTGCATGGTTGGGAAGAAACGGCCGTGCAGCTTAGCCAGATGGCCCGTAGTAACCAGTGGGCGCAAATGCCCAGCCTCATCAACGACAACATTTTGGACGTGATGGCCGTGCGCGGCACCTGGGCGGAGTTGCCGGGGATCATTCAGGGGAAATACGGCCGTTTGCTGGACCGCGTGAGTTATTATCTGCCCTTTGTACCCGGTGAGCATGAGGCTGGTTGGCATGCCTCCATTCGCGGATTCAAGCAGCTGCCACAATCGTAAAATTAAGCTAACACAGCAAGCCAGTCTGGCTGGGGCAACCCCATGACCACTGCCAAACTACAGGAATATGGCATTCCTGCTCAATTCCATACCGCTATCATTGGCCTGATTTACCTGATCATTCATGTTCTGGGGGTGGGGCTCAGCGTGCTGTTTTCCTTCGTGCCCAACGATCTGGAGCAGGTTGCCGTGTTTTGGCCTGCCGCTGGCATTTTGGTGGCGGCGCTGCTGCTAAGCAGCAAAAAGCGCTGGTGGGTGCTGTTAGCCGTTTCATTCATTGGCCAGGTTGTTGGTGACTTCATCTGGGTAGACCGGAGTAATGTGCCGTTGAGCCTGCTTTTTGGGCTGGCTAACAGTTCAGAAGCGTTTCTGGCGGCCTATCTGCTGCGCCATTTTGTCAACGAAAAATTGACATTTACCTCGTTTAGAGACGTTTTGGGATTTGCTGTGCTGGGGGTGACCATTAGTCCGCTGTTGGGCGCGACCCTTGGCGCATTGGTGCTGCGATTCAGCCTGGTTTCAGCCAATTCCTACTGGCTGGATTGGCAGCTTTGGTGGGCATCGGATGCCCTTGGTATTCTCACCGTGACGCCTTTCGTTTTGGCCTGGGTAGAAGCGCGAAATCCGGCCAAGCAGCCAAGCCGTCCGGTGCGTTTGCTAGAGGGAATCCTGCTGTTTTCTAGTTTGCTGCTGCTTCTTTGGCTTATTTTTGACCGGAACCTAGCCTCAGAAGCTTCCTTTTTTGAGCTTCCCTATTTAATCTTTCCCTTTTTGATGTGGGCGGCGATCCGCTTTCGGCCGAATATTGCCACGTTGGCTTATTTGTTAGTGACTGTTTTTGCCATTTGGCTGACCAATCGGAGCGGCGGGCCGTTTGCTGTCGCGGGGCAGTCGGGGTTTCAGGACTTACTCAACTTGCAGCTATTTTTGGCGGTCAATACGTTGTCATCGTTGGTGTTAACGGCCGTTTTCACCGAGCTCAAACAGACCCAACACAACCTACAGCAATTTTCCGCCGCAGAGCAGCACGCCCGGCAGCAGGCGGATGCCTTGCGGGCGGCCAGTGTGGCCCTGAGCCAGTCGTTAGACATGCTCACAGTGCTGGAGCACCTGCTGGATTATCTGGCCAAATTGATCCCGTTCGACACTGCCACGGTGATGCTGCTCGATGATGAGGGGGCGCTGCAAGTTTGGGTGGTTCGTGGCCGAGAGCCAAATTTGCCACCAGAGCAGACCTCACTGCCATACCGAGCCAAGTCATCCTCCCTTATCGAAAAGCTGCTGGCTACGCAGCATAGCGTCCGTATTGAGGATGCCCATCTTCATCCAGAGTGGGAATACCGGGAAAGAAACCGGTATGTGCGCAGCTGGTTGGGCGTGCCGTTGGTGGCCCAGGGGCAGACGTTGGGCCTGTATTCTTTGTCCAAACAAGAGCCGGGTTTCTTTACCGAAGAACATCAGTTGCAGGCCGAGGCGTTGGCCGTGCAGGCGGCCGTTGCGGTGGTGAATGCCCGCCTTTATGCGCAAGTTGAGGCTAGCGTGCAGGAGCTGGAGGGGCGGGTCCAGGGGCGTACGGCCGAATTAGAGCAGCAGTATTTGCGGCAGTCGGCGTTGGCCGAGGTGGAGCTGTCTATCAATCAGCCCCACGAGCGGCAAACGGTGCTGGATCGCATTGTCGAGGTGGTAACGGAGCTGCTGCCCGCTACGGGTGGGGCCAGCATCATTCTGTGGGATGAGCATAATGGGACAACGGCCGTTAGCGCCTCCAACATTCCGGGGCAGCCACCCCAAATGGGGGCAAGCCGGGTGCGGACGGAAGGGGCTACAAACTGGGTTATTACGCAGAAACGGCCGTTGCTGGTGCCCAACATTCAAGAAGATCCCTTTGGTGCCAATCCGATGCTCCGCGAGTATGGGCTGAATGCGTACGTGGGCCTGCCGCTGCTGGCGGGGGAAACCGTGCTGGGCGTGCTGTACGCGCTGGATAAGCAGCCGCGCGACTACAAAGAAGACGATTTGAGCTTTTTAACGGCCGTTGCGGGCCGGGCGGCCATCGCCATTGATAAAGTGCAGCTTTACGAACAAACTGTCCAGCGTGCCGCCGAACTTAAAGCGCTGTATGACGTTGGCAAAGAAATTTCGGCCCAGCTAGAATTAGATGTCGTGCTGCAAACGATCGCCACCAAAACCAAACAGCTCACCGGTGCAGACAAAAGTTTAATCATGCTGGTCGATTTGGACAGACGCCAGCTAATTCGGACCGTCGGTGAAGGATATACCGAGACTGAGCTCCTGAACCACACGTTTGAGGAGTTTGAGCAGGGCATCAGCGGTTGGGTTATGCAAAACAAGGAACCGGCTCTGATAGACGACCTTCTTCTGGACGACCGAAACCGGGGAATGGCGCTGCAAAATGCCAAAACCATGCCAGATAAGGCACTTGCCGTGGCTCCATTGCTGGTAGAAAACAGAGCGGTGGGCACGTTGACGATTGTGAACGGCCGTACCAAACCGTTGTTCACCCGCAGCGAACTGGACCTGACCGTGCTGCTGGCGGGCCAGGCGGCCATCGCCATTCGCAATGCCCAGCTGTACCACGCCGCTCAAGAGGCCGATCGGCTAAAATCGGCCTTTTTGGCGTCGATGTCGCATGAGCTGCGCACACCGCTCAACTCGATCATCGGCTTTACCGGCATCATTTTGCAGGAACTGGCCGGGCCGTTAAACGATGAGCAGCGCAAGCAAATGGGCATGGTGCGCACCAGCGCCCATCATCTGCTTAATTTAATCAATGATGTTTTGGACATTTCCAAGATTGAAGCCGGACAGCTAGAGGTGGCCCATGAACCGTGCAATGTTCCGCAAATTATCACCAAGGTGCTTCAACTGTTGCAGCCTCTCGCCGATAAGAAGGGTTTGTTGTTAACGGCCGTTGTCGATCCCCAAATTGATGAAATCATGAGTGATGCTCGCCGTGTGGAGCAGATCCTCATCAATTTGGTGAATAATGGGATAAAATTCACCGATGCTGGAGGGGTCCACATTCGCTGTCGCGCCCAGCAAAAATGGTTGCATTTTGAAGTGATCGACACAGGCATAGGGATTCAGGCTGAAGATATGGCGAAGCTGTTTCGGCCGTTTCAGCAACTAAAAAGTGGTCTAGACCGAATGCATGAAGGCACCGGTCTGGGACTCTCCATTTGTCATCGCCTGGTGCACCTGCTTGGCGGCGAGATTTCGGTTAAAAGTGTTTTGGGCGAGGGGAGTACTTTTTCTTTTACGCTTCCGCGGAAGGCATCAACGCTATGAAAGGCAATGTACTGATCATTGAAGACAACGAGCAAAACCTGTACCTGGTTTCGTTTATCCTGCAAAAACATGATTATGAGGTGCATCAAGCGCGAGACGGCCGTACAGGCATTGCCCTGGCCGACGAATTACAGCCAGACCTCATTTTGCTCGACATTCAGCTGCCCGGTATGGATGGCTACGCGGTGGCCCAGGTCTTGCGTGATAACCCCAAACTCAAAGATGTTCCCGTGATTGCTGTAACCTCTTATGCCATGGTTGGCGATCGTGAACAGGCCCTGGCCGCAGGGTGTACAGGCTACATCGAAAAGCCAATTAATCCTGATACCTTTATGGATCAGGTCGAAAGCTATCTTTAATCCTTTGTTTGTATCTATACAGGTGCGACGCACTTGCTCCAGTGTGAAATGCAACAAAATTCGCCACAGAAAGTGCGTCGTACCTCTAGAATCTGAATAGTTACCTTTTTTCCATTCACCGCGTTGAGGAAAGCTATGAAAAATGTATTGATAGTCGATGACAACAGCCAGAACCTGTACATGCTGCAAGCTTTACTGGAGGGCCACGGGTACACGGTTGATACAGCCCAAAATGGTGCTGAAGCGTTACAAAAAGCCGTGGCGTGTCCCCCACACTTTGTCATCGCCGATATTCTCATGCCGGTAATGGATGGTTTTGCCCTTTGCCGTGAATGGCGAGCCGAGGAAAAATTCAGGCATATTCCTTTCCTCTTTTACACCGCGACCTACACGGATCCGAAAGATGAAGCCTTTGCCCTAAGCCTGGGTGCAGATGCATTTCTGATAAAACCGATGGAGCCAGAGGCATTGCTGCAAGCGATCCAAAATACGCTCCGGCAGGCGGCCGCCAAGGATACGGAGGCAGATTCTGGCCCCAGCATGGCCGATGAAGAGGTGTACCGGCTTTATAACGACCGGCTTGTAAAAAAGCTGGAAGGAAAAATGTTGCAGCTGGAGCAAGAAGTTCAAGAACGCAAAGATGCGGAAGCGGCTTTGCGTACAAGCAACCAGCTGTTGTTGCAGGCGATGGAAGACCTGAAAGAAATGCAGGCAAAACACGTCAGGCAAGAGAAATTGGCGGCCATTGGCCAGTTAGCCACCGGCATGGCGCACGATTTCAACAACATGCTTTCCGTGATTTCGCTTTACACAGAGTTAATGCAGCGTCGCGACAACATGCCCCCGGCGGATAGCAAACGATTGGATACCATCCTTCATCAAACGCGCCAGGCGGCGAATCTGGTGCAGCAAGTGCTCGATTTTTCTCGCCGCACCAACCTGGATCGCTCGGTGACTGATTTATCCCGCACTTTGCAAGATATGGTGGCGCTTTTAAAACGCACTCTGTCGGAAAATGTGCGGATTCAACTAGACATAACGCCGGGGAAATATTACGTGGATGTGGACCGGACGCGGATTGAGCAAGTGATTATGAACCTAGCGCTGAATGCGCGTGACGCCATGCCAGAGGGAGGCAGTTTAGACATTCATCTGTCGCACGTGTCGGTTTCGCCAGAGATGCGCAGTGGCGATGAGAAGTTGCCAGAGGGTGAGTGGGCGGCTTTGACCATTCGTGACCAGGGGGAAGGGATTCCTGACCATATTCGTTCGCGGCTCTTTGAGCCATTTTTTACGACCAAGCCGCCTGGCCGGGGCACAGGTCTGGGGCTGGCCCAGGTTTATGGTATTGTGCGGCAGCATGAAGGGTATGTGGATGTTGAAAGTGAGGTAGGCAAGGGGACCGAATTTAGAATCTATCTCCCTATCGCCTCCTCTGCAACTGCCGAGGTAGCCCAAATTGGTCAGGATTTTATCTTGATGGGGCAGAGTGAGACCATTTTGCTGGTTGAAGACAATGAGGTAATTCGGGAGGCCGTGCTGACCAGTTTGGATATTTTGAATTATCGGCCGTTGGCGGCCGCCGATGGTTATGAGGCGCTTAGCGTGCTGGGGAAACATCCTGAAGTTTCCCTGGTTTTGTCTGATGTGTACATGCCGGGGATGAATGGTATTGAGCTGGCCAAAGCGTTGCAGGATACCGCTACGCCGATTATTTTGATGACTGGTCATACCAAGGCAGATCTGCAACCGTTAAAAGCACAAGGCACGATTGTGACCTGGCTGGATAAGCCGCTCAGCTTGAATTTGTTGGCGCAGACGGTTTCTTTAGGTCTAGCAGCCCGAGGATTACACGCCTAGAAGGGCGGTGTAGGAGGAGCAAATGTCGTCGATTTATTTTAGCGAAGAACATGAAATGCTGCGCCAGACGGTGCGGCGGTTTGTGGAAAGTGAGATCAATCCGAATGTTGAAGCGTGGGAAGACGGCCGTACTTTCCCCGCTCATGATCTCTTCAAAAAAATGGGCGATCTGGGCCTGCTAGGCATTACCTACCCAGAAGAATACGGCGGGATGGGTCTGGATTACTGGTATCAGGTGGTGATGCTAGAAGAGATTGGCCGGGCACATTGTGCCGGTGTGCCGATGGCCATTGCCGTCCAAACTGATATGGCGACACCAGCCCTGGCAGAATTTGGTACCCCCTGGCAAAAGGAAACATTTTTGAAGCAGGCGGTGATGGGAACGGCCGTATTTTCCATTGCCGTTAGTGAGCCAGACGCCGGGTCCGATGTCGCCGCTATCCAAACCCGCGCCGTAGCTGACGGCGACGACTACATCATCAACGGCAGCAAAATGTGGATCACCAGTGGCACCCAGTCCGACTATCTTACCTTGCTGGCCCGCACCAGCGACAAGCCCGGCTTTAAAGGCATGTCGCTCATTATTGTGCCAACCGATGCGCCCGGCTTTAGCGTCAGCCGCAAGCTGGAAAAATTGGGCAACCACAGCAGCGACACCGCCATCCTCGCCTTCGACAACGTTCGTGTGCCGCAACGCCACCGCATTGGCCCAGAAGGACAGGGCTTTATGCTGCAAATGAAGCAGTTCCAAAAAGAGCGGCTGGCAGGTGTTGTCATGGGCATTTCTGGCATGGATCTCATTCTGCGACTGACCATCGACTACTGCCGCCAGCGCGAAACCTTTGGTAAGCCGCTCATCGAAAACCAGTGGATCCAGTTCAAAATTTGTGAACTGCTTACAGAAGTGGAAGCTTTGCGCCAGTTGGCGTACCATTGTACGCGGGTCCTGGTAGCTGGCGGCGATATGACCAAAGAAGTGTCGATGGCCAAGCTAAAAGCGGGTAGACTTGCCCGCGAAGTAGCCGATACCTGCCTGCAATTCCACGGCGGTATGGGTTACGTTGAAGAATACCCCATGGCCCGCTATTTCCGCGATGCCCGCCTGCTGTCCATCGGGGCTGGCGCTGACGAAATTATGCTCGGCGTCATTGCCAAGTATGAAGGCATCTTAACCAGATAGTGAACGGTGAATGGGAATTGGTGAACCGTGAACGGTAATCCGTAAACGGTGGGCAGTTGCCGATTACCGACCACCGATAACCGATAACCGAAAAAAGGGAGAAAACACTTATGAACCAAATCCGCGTAGTCCGCTCTTTTGTGGCGGCCGAGGCTTTAGCTGAACTCATTCAGGCTGAATACAACCTGACCGGTCCAGTGCGCTGCCAACTGTTTAGCAAAATGCTGCGCACGCAGGACAATGATCATTACCTGGTCACCACCGGCAGCGGTGAAAAGTATGTGGTGCGCGTTTACCAGCTCGGAACCCGTCTGGATCGTAAAGAATCTGACTACCTCTACGAAGTTGATTGGCTCAACTTCTTACACAAGGCTGGTCTGCCTGTTTCTTACCCCATCCCGCAGGCGGATGGATCATTGCTGGGTAAGCTGCAAGCGCCAGAAGGTGTCCGCTACTACGCTTTGTTTAGCCTGGCACCCGGTCGGCCGATGTCGATAACCAACGAAGAGCAGCTCTTTGTGATGGGGCGCGAAATGGCGCGCATTCACCTGGCTTCTAACGATTACGAAGACAAATTTGAGCGCCAACCGATGAACCTGGAATTTCTGGTAGACAAACCCATCGAGCGTATCAAGCAGTATTGGGATGAAGACCGGGCGGAAGACCTGGAAATTTTGATGATTTCGGCAGAAGAGGCCAAAGAAGAAATTCTGGCTCTGATTGCCAACGAGCAGTACACACCGGATGGCTGGGGACCGATTGGCGGTGATTTCCACAGCGGCAGCGTCTTTTTCTCTGAGGATAACCAGCCCACCTTCTTCAACTTTGACTGGTGTGGCCACGGCTGGCGTGCTTACGATATTGCCGTCTTTTTGTTCAACACCAATCTCATTCATGCCAGCTCCCCAGAATTGTCGGAGGCGTTTTTTGCCGGGTATTACTCCCAGCGCCAGCTGTCCGATAACGAACATGCGGCTATTGCTCCTTTCCTCACCATCCGCCGCATCTGGCAAACGGGTCTCTTCTCCATGAACGATGGCCTGGTGGGGCACACGTTTATTGCCCCCGCGCACAACTAGGGATTTGTAATTAAGTAATTGGGTAATTGAGCAATTGCCCAATTACTTAATTCCCCAATTACTTCTTGTGATCCGCTCAATTTTAATTGCCAATCGGGGAGAAATTGCCTGCCGAATCGTGCGTAGTTGCCAGCGGTTGGGCATCCACACGGTGGCGGTGTACTCAGAAGCGGATGTTGGGGCCAAGCATGTACAGTTGGCCGACACGGCCGTTTTCATTGGTCCATCCTCTGCGACAGATTCCTACCTCAATCAACATGCCATTTTAGACGCAGCCCGTCAGACGGCCGTAGATGCTATCCATCCTGGCTATGGTTTCCTGGCCGAAAATGCTGGCTTTGCCCGTGCTTGCGCCGGGGCGGGCTTCATTTTCATCGGCCCCAATGCGGAAGCCATTGAGCAAATGGGCAATAAGCGTGCAGCCAAGGCGTTGGTGGCCCAAGCGGGCGTGCCAGTGGTGCCGGGCTATGGCGGGGCGGATCAGTCAGACGGCCGTTTCCAAACGGAAGCGGTGAAAATTGGCCTGCCCCTGCTGGTGAAAGCGGCGGCTGGTGGCGGTGGCAAGGGCATGCGCACGGTCTTGGCGCTGGCTGAACTGCCAGAAGCCTTAGCTGCCGCCCGGCGCGAAGCGTTGGCGGCGTTTGGCTCGGCTGAACTGCTGTTAGAAAAGCTTGTTTTGCAGCCGCGCCATGTGGAAATCCAGGTGTTTGGCGATCGCCACGGCAGCGTCATTCATCTAGGTGAGCGCGACTGCTCTATTCAGCGGCGGCACCAGAAAGTCATCGAGGAATCGCCGTCGCCTGCGCTGACGCCAGAATTGCGAGCACGCATGGGGGAAACGGCCGTTGCTGCTGCCCGCGCTGTGAACTACGACAATGCCGGAACCGTTGAGTTTTTGCTCGACGCCGACGGTAACTTTTACTTCCTGGAAATGAACACGCGGCTCCAGGTGGAGCATCCCGTTACCGAAATGGTGACCGGGCTGGACCTGGTGGCCTGGCAAATTGCGGTGGCCGCAGGGGCACCGCTGCCGCTAATCCAAGACCAGGTTTTGTTGTCGGGCCACGCCATCGAGGCGCGGCTGTATGCCGAAAATCCGGCCAACGACTTTTTGCCCGTCGCTGGCCCCGCGCTGCTGTGGCGCGCTCCAGCAGGTGATGGCGTGCGGGTGGATGATGGCCTCCAGACTGGCGATGACGTGTCGGTGCATTACGATCCGATGCTGGCCAAGATTATTGCGCATGGCCCGGACCGGAAAACGGCCGTACAGCGGCTAACCCGTGCTTTGGAAACGGCCGTTTTGCTGGGTTTCACGCACAATTTGGCCTACCTCCAAGCCATTGTGCAGCAGCCCGATTTTGTAGCTGGCAATTACAGCACCCACTTTTTAGGCGAGAAGCTGACCGATTGGCAGCCTGCCGCCACGAACATTGCGCTAGGGTTGATTGGCGCAGCACTGGCGCAGTTTTACAGCTGGCCCCAGCATCCCCAGAACAGCGGCTACTGGCGCAACAATCCTAATGGTCCAATCCGCAGCCAGTTTGCGGTGAGACCTGACAGGTTTTTGAACGGCCGTCAGCTTGGCGAAGGTGCTTCTGAAAACCTGTCAGGTCTGGAGACGGTGCTGCTGGAGCCAAAACGCTTCCATGCGAATCAGTTTGACATAACAATTGGCGAGGCGCAGTTTGTGGTAACGTGTGCGCCGCAAATTGGACCTGAGTGGACGGTGGTGGTGAACGGCCGTTCCCATCACCTTCTCATCGTGCCGCACCAGGATGAATTTTGGGTGCAGGCCGACAGCAGTGCAATATGTGCCACTGCTTTGCCACGACTGCCCCGGAAAACGGCCGTTTCTGCCACAGCGGGTTCATTACGTGCGCCAATGCCTGGTTCGGTGCTGGCGGTGCTGGTGCAGGCCGGGCAGAGCGTGGCCGAAGGAGAGCCTTTGCTCAAGCTGGAGGCGATGAAGATGGAGCACACCATTCGCGCGCCAGCGGCAGGCCAGGTGGCTGAAATCTTCTATGCGCCGGGCGATGCGGTGCCAGCCGATGCCCAGCTGCTGCGGCTGGATTTTGGCAATTGACAATTTAAAGAGGCATGGCAAAATCTAGCTAACGACAAGTCTGGTGATTGTATGCAAGCAATTGTCATCTCTGAAAACGGCGAGGAGCGAGAGTATTTGAGCTATGTGTTGCGCCACGCAGGCCTCGCCGTAGCTCGTACGGCCACTGTGAAGATGGTCATCTCCTCTCTGCTCAAACAACCTGTAGACCTCATTTTGTTATCCGCCAAAGGGCATACGGCCGTTGCCGAAGACGTGGTGGCCATTCGCAAGATGTCGCAAGCGCCTCTGCTGCTGCTGCACGATGTCCTCTCCGAAGACGAAACATGCGAACTGTTGGATGCGGGCGTGGATTTGATTTTGGAACGGCCGTATTCCCCCCGTGTACTGTCCCGTTACGCTACCATGTTTTTGCGACGCGCCGGTTCGGTACCCATCTCCATCCTCACTACCATCCAGTTTGGCAATATTAGCCTGGACCCCAGCACGCGCACGGTAACCGTGGTGGAGCAGGTGCCGCAGCAGCTGACGCCGCTGGAATTTCGCCTGCTCTACATTCTCATGGCCAACCCCGACCAGGTCATTCCGATTGATGTAATCATCGAGCGGGTGTGGGGCTACAACGGCGAAGGCAACCGCGAACTGGTGCGTGGCCTGGTGCGCCGCCTGCGCCGCAAGATCGAACCGGACCCCTCGCAAACTCAGTTTATTCACAACCATCCGGGCATTGGTTACCGTTTTTCTGGTTGATCAAGCCTCATTTTCTACGCTTTTTGCCCGTAAAACCGGAGGTAAGGTGCTACCAATTTGGTACGTCTGTCACGGTTTTTGCACACGAATGACACACCTGTTACCCCGCCTTTTGCACAAAGCCACTCTATATTAAAAGCAAATTGTGAAATGGGTTATTCATGTAAGCCCGAAAGGAAAAAGGTAGCAAATCTCATGAATATGGCTCAATCCAAGAATATTGGATTATGTCCCGACTGTGGTGAAGAAGTGCGTTTTAAGAAGGTGCCTTTTGTGGGCCAGTCGATGGTGTGTCGTCGCTGTTCGGCTCAACTAGAGGTAGTGCGCAAATCGCCTGTGGTGTTGCGGCTGGCGGCGGATGCCTGGGAAGAGGAAATTGATGCTGAAGAGTTTGATGAATCTCCCCGATCCAGTTCACGCAATAAAAAGGATCGTTGGTAAGGCAAACGGCCGTTGCTAGCAGTCCCACCAAACAGTTTTTTGTGAGGTTGATCTTTAACCTGACGGGCAGCATTAAACGGTTTGGCAAGCGATTATCGTAAGTTTGACGTTTGCCAGGCTTATCATGACTGCGCTGTCACTTGACCCGGTGGAAAACCTGGAGCGCAGTAATCATATTTCCATTTAGGAGGTAATTGATCATGAGTGTAAATCCGCAGCCCAAAACAGAAATTGGTATTTGCCCTGGATGTGGTGCCCGAATTCGGTTCCAGACCAAGGTGCAGGTCGGTGAATTTGTAATTTGTGATGAGTGCGGCGATGAATTGGAAGTTGTGAGCATGTCTCCCGTCAAATTAGATTGGGCCTTTGAAGACCCCTTCGATGAAGATTATGACGGCGATTACGATGAAAACTTCGACGACGACGATTTTGATTACGAAGATGATGACGATGATGAGTGGGACGATTAACCTCAGGCTGAAACAAGCGCAATGGGTTTAGTCTAAAGCTTATAGATACATCACATACCGGTTTGACAATTTAAAAAGCACCATCTTTCATAGGCGAAAGATGGTGCTTTTTTCTGATTTGAAGTAACGAAGGATGATTTAGATGAAGCAGTTATTGAACAAACGTAAAAAGATGCGGGGGGAGAAACGGCCGTTGTCCTGGAAACGTGTCTGGTATCAAACTCGGCTAAATTTTTTGATGGTTGTGGGCGCTTGCCTGGTGGCCTTTGGCTACGCCATGTTCCAGGTTCCCTACAATATTGCCGCCGGTGGTGTTTCTGGTGTCAGCATCATTGTCAATCATTACATGGGTTGGCCAGTGGGGTTGCTGTATTGGCTGCTCAACTTGCCGCTGCTGGTGTTGGGCTTTTTCTATTTGGGACGTTGGGATTTTTTGGTGCGCACCCTGGTGGCGTCCACCATCTTTTCCATCGCTACAGACCTGTTTGTGGCTTACATGCCCCATATGCTCAGCCAATACCCCCTCACCGATGATCTGCTGCTGACAACGATTTACGCGGGCATTGTTGGGGGTATTGGCGGCGGGCTCATTTACCGCTCCGGTGGGACGATGGGCGGGACTGGCATTATCGGCCGTATCATCCAGATGAAGACAGGCCAGCCCCTGAGCCAGGTTTACTTTTACACTGATGGGATCACCATCATTGTGGCGGGCTTGGTGTTTGGCTGGAATATTGCCCTTTATGGCTTCCTCGTGCTGTTTCTCAATGGCCTGGCATCAGATTACACGCTGGAAGGCCCCAGCAGTGCCCGCACGGCGACTATCATCACCAATCATCCGCATGAGGTGATTGCTGAACTGCTGGCCCAACTGCATCGGGGTGTAAGCTATTGGGAAGTGACGGGCGGCTATACCGGGCAAAAACGGTACCTGGTGCAAACAACCGTCACCCGGCCCCAGGTAGGCGAGGTAAAACAAGCCGTAGCCCGGATCGATCCCGAAGCTTTTGTGACGATTGGGGTGAGCCATGAAGCCATGGGAGCTGGATTTTCGCCCATTCCGGCCAACGTGCAGCAGTAACTTCTGCCAGAGCAATTCCCTGGATAATGATTTCCGGCCAATTTTCAAGGAATTGCTCTGTGCCTTTTTTCCTATTAACGGCCGTACTGCCAAACAGTATAGTCGTTGCGCTTCTTCACACATTCTTTCACGCACTCCCAATTAAGCCGCTGAAATAAGCGGCCGTTTCATCTAACCACTTTTCACTCGCAAACGCTGTTTGTGTGTTGTCTGCTGCCCTATGGCGTATGGCAAGCAGCGGTAGGAGCAGAATTAAGCGTGCAAAAACAACTATACAAACCCATGTGGGAATACGTTCCCATCACTGATTTTCGGCGTCCGGCGGTACCCGTACATGAGACGGTGCGCCAGGGCTGCCAATCGTGGCTTTCACGTGTCCAGCCGCGACTATTTAACCGGCACCAGTTTTTCACCATGCCGCCTTACTTGCTGAACCGGGTTGCGCCGCTGCCCGACTCAGGCCAAATCATCACTGCTTTGCAGCTGGCGCTGCGCGGCTGGGAACTGTCTAAAGAGAATGATCAGGTGATTCAGGTGTTGGTGGGGCCGCCGGGCAGTGGAGTAGAACAGGCTACCATTGCCCTGGCTAAGCAAAACGGCTGGCAAATGATGGGCGCGCCGTCAGAGCGGCAAATTTTGGCCGGTGGCGATGCCTGGGTCGATCAGGTCACGCGTCCGTCCCTGACCCCGCTGGTGATTCCCCGGCTGGGCAAATGCTTTTTGCGCCATCAGGAAGGGCTGGAGCTGCTGAGCCGCCTGCTGGATTGGCTGCAAACCACCCGACGTCACTGCCTCATTGCCTGCGACAGCTGGGCCTGGGCTTATCTGAAAAAGACGCTGCAAATTGATGTGATGGTACCCACGCCGCTGGTGCTGGCACCGTTTGATGGGTCTAGAGTGCAGTTTTGGCTCCCGTTTTTGGCGAACCGCATTCATAACGGCCGTTTCACCTTCCGCCAAATGGATGATGGTAAGCTGATCTTTCCGCTGGCCGAAACCTACAACGAAGCTGTGGCCCATTATCGCGGGCCGGGGCAGGTGGAGCGGTATGGCGATTGGGTGTCGGTGTCCCACTTTTTTCGGCAGCTGGCGGCATACGGCCGTGGGCTGCCCGGCGTCATCTGGCGGCTGTGGCGGCAAAGCCTGGAGGTGGCTGCCGAGGGGCGTCTGGACGAGGTAAAGTCGGAAGCGCCCTTGGGTGACAAACGATACACCGTTTGGGTCCAGCCTTGGTCGCGTTTGCAGTTGCCCACCATGCCTGGCGGCCTGGGCACCAACGAGTCCCTGGTGCTGCACACCATTTTGCTGCACGGCGGGGCTACGGCCCGGCTCATCGCCGATCTAACACCGCTGTCGCACAACGAGGTGCGCCGCATTTTGCAGATGTTTTGGCGGGCCAACCTGCTGGAAAAAGAAGAAGATGTGTGGCAGGTGCCCTTGCTGGCTTATCCTACTGTGCGCAGCTTTTTGGCCAACGAAGGCTACCTGGTGGATGAATTTTAGTCAGGAGGGGAGGTTGTAAAGATGATTGAAACGAGTGAAATTATGACCCATCTTACCCAGAGCACGGTGCTTCATATCATTGTGATTTTGCTGCTGTTTTGGGCCGGCTTGCGTGGTTTGCAATGGTTTTTTCCGTGGCTGACGGTGCAAATTCCCAGCCGCTTCCGGCTGTACGTACTGCCCCTTCTGCCCATTTTTCAGCTGGTTCTGGTGGTGTTGGCGCTGATGCGCATTGTGCCGATGGTGATTGATCCTACCCCAGAAAACGTGCTGGCGATCTCCGGCGCGGTGGCCATTACCATCGGTTTTGCCTTTCAAGATTACGTGAGCAGCCTGATTGCCGGGATTGTGGCCATTTATGAACGGCCGTATCGCATTGGTGATTGGGTGCGGATTGGTGATGCGTACGGGGAAGTCATTGCGCTCGGCTTTCGCGCCATCCAGCTGGTGACGCCCGATGACACGGTGGTGCGTATTCCCCACAAGCTGATGTGGGACAGCATCATTTACAACGACAACAGTGGGCAGCGCGAGCATCAGTGTGTGGCCGATTTTTATCTACAGCCAGAGCACGACGCCGAAATTGTGCGGCAAAAGCTGCGCCAGGTGGCGCTGACCAGTCCGTATTTGCAGTTAGATCGTCCAATCTCGGTAATTGTGATTGAGAAGCCGTGGGGCACCCACTACCGTCTCAAAGCGTATCCCATTGATGGGCGAGATCAGTTCAAATTTACTTCGGACATGACGGTGCGGGGGAAGGCGGCGCTGGCGCGATTGGGGGTAAAGCCAGCCAGTGTGCCAATTTCTGTGGCAGTGTAGCGGACGCGATTCAGACCTGACAGGTTTAGGGCGTATCTGGTGAATGAAAACCGTTTGTTCAGCATCGTGTCTTTTTATGAAGGTGGTTTGCAAACCTGTCAGGTCTTTGGTTTCTTTAAATAAACCGGGCGCGTTGCGGGCGACGCGACGGCCGTAACGGTACTTGTTGAAAAAAGGGGAAGGCAGGTTGCCAGGAAGGCGCGGTAGGTGTGGTGACAACTTTGCGTGCGGGCTGGCACTCATCCGCACGGATGAGCCATTCGCGGCGGACGGCGAGGCGGGCTTCCTGGTAACTGGTGCCGGTGCGCCGGGCTTCAAAAGTAGCCAGACGATCCAGTAGGGCATTGGGAACGGCCGTTACATCCAAATAATACACCGGCACATCCCCCCAGCGCTGCGTGCAGGCAAGATGGGGCAGGGCATATTTAACGGGCAGTTCGGTACGGCCGTACACTTTTTCCCATCGTTTGGCTCTGTTCTCATTAATTGGGGTAATCACAAATTGTGCCATTGATATCACCTTTCTTGTTTAGAACAATTGTTCTAATTCTAGCACAAAAGAAATCCCTTGTCTACAGGAGAAACTTTAGCAAATCGTGAACGCGTTTACGGCGCGGAAGTGGTTAAATTGGCGGGAAATTATGGGTTCAGACGATCTTCAATGCGGCGGTCGGGGATAAGCCAGATGATGGCGACCAGGACGTACAGGCCGCCCGCCAGCCAGGTGCTGACAAACGCCAGTGGAACGGCCGTTGCGTAAATGACCACCGAGATTTTGCCCTTGAAGTCGCGATTGACGGCGCTGGCCAGCACGGAATCCTCGCCATGCCGGGCCAGCAGGGTACGGACAAGAATGAAGTAGGCAACACCTGCCAGCAGCAAATCCACGCCGTAGAGGGCTACCGGCCAGGCAGCAAAATTATTAGCGCCCATCCAGGCCGTCACAAAGGGGGTCAGCGACAGCCAGAAGAGCAGGTGCAGATTGGCCCAGAGGATACGGCCGTCTACTTGCTCTACCGCCTGAAACAGATGATGGTGGTTGTTCCAGTAAATGCCCACAAAGATGAAGCTGAGAATGTAGCTAAGAAATGTCGGAACCAGGGGGAGTAACGCCGTCACGGTTGGTTCTTCCGGCGCTTTGAGCTCTAACACCATGATAGTAATGATGATGGCCAACACACCATCGCTAAATGCTTCCAGACGACCTTTACCCGCCGAGAAAAAGAGCCGTCAGTAAAAAGCTGGCGGCTCCTTGAGTGAACAAATTTTTGAGCAAAAAAGTTAAAAGACGCCTCAAGTTCGAATCTGACCACCTCTCTGCCTTCGGAGAGCAACGCTTCTATCCATTGAGCTACAGGGCGTAACAATGCCGGATTTGCTATACGCCTCTGTAAAAAGTCAAATAGGTAATCGGTGTTTAGTGATCAAACAGTGAACTATCGTCCTTTAACCTGATTACCGATTACCGTTGGATGACTGATTATTGCATCAAACCGCTTCAGCAAACGGTGTGAATGTCGTCAAACTGGTCAGCCTCAGTTTGCGAGATTGTGCCCTAATTAACCAGTTGTCAACAAAGCAGATTGCATCTGCCCATGTTGCCCGCATCCCTGCCCACTGGTCATATTGGTGTCCAGCTGGGCGTGAATGTCGGCAAATAGATCAGCTTCGGCCTGGGTGAGAACACTTGTTCGACGGCTTAGGTCAAGCATCTCGGCCTGGCGTGTGGCTTCCGCCTCAGGATCGTAGGCGCCGCCCATCCGGCCGCCCATGTCCGGGGCCATGCGCCGCTGCCCAGGCGCGCATGTAATTGATGAGGTCCCAGCGATCTGCTCGCTGGGGGAGGGCTGCGCCAGGCTGCATAGCCGGGGAATTGATGGATCGTCCCTGGCCTCCTTCAGAGATGCGCGCCAGAACAGGTAATTATCGCCCATCATCTGGCCTGGTGTGGGCAATCGGGGGCACAGGGTCCAGATTGGCGGCGGCGGGATATCGCCCATACCGCCATCGCTAACGAGTGGCGCAGTGGGTGGTAAATAGTTCGCCACCGTGGTGGTGATTCCTCTGTAGCTCAACCGGGCTGCTGGGATCGGCATAGTCATCGGGAATGGGAGCGTTGGCGAGCCATCGCTGCCGCCGCCGCCCAGCCACCCGCCACCCATGCCCATGCCAGACGATTCGCTGGTGGTTGAAGTTTCGGTGGAACGGCCGTACCCGTCTCTTCAGTTTTCTGTACGCCACGCTCATTAAAAACAGCAGGCGCTAAGAATAATTAATTTTTTTCATGAACTATCTCCGTGTTGAAGGTAGAACCCGCGCTGCGGTGAAGTTCTGCCTTTGTTTGGGGCGTAAGTATGGTCGTGTTTTTGGCTTATTTCAAAGGGATGGGGCATGATAACGGCGATTAATTGATCCCTCATTCTAAAGATCGGCAGTAGATGTCAACATTGTCGCTTATGCTTTTAATCATTCAACAACATCACTTATCTTGAGGAGCGAAACATGCAGAAAAAGCGTATCTTTTTGGTGTTTGAAGGGTTTTGAATTGGGAACCAGCGCATATATTGTGCGAGCTCCGCAAATCAGGGCAGTACGAAGTACAAACGGCAGGCTTTCGCTGGAGCCAGTGACAACAATAGGCGGCATCAGATTTTTGCCGATGTGACGATTGAGAGTTGATGCGGAGGATGCGAGCCGTTTTCATTCTGCCAGGTGGGCGCATGTGGAACAGCAGAACGAGCCGTTGCAAGCGCTGCTGCGCCAGCTGCATGCCGAGGTGCCGCTGGCATATTTGTGGCGCAACGCTAGAAATTGCGCGAGCTGGACTGACGCAAAAGTGCCATACGAACAACATTCTGCCTTATTTGCAGGGTTGAGTGCCAGGCTATCGCGATCAGGATTATTATGTCAACGATTTTGCGGTGGCTGATCAAACATCGTGACGGCTAACGGGCTGAGCAGCGTGGAAGTTGCGGTTTGAGCTGCTCGAGTTTTACAGTGGGGCATGCCGACGCGTAGTACCAGCATGTTTAAACACGGCATTACGCGCCGCAGATTGCTTAAGGGGCAAGTGGCGATGGCAGGTTGCAAGTGACTCACTACGCTGCGCACCGCTACTTTACTTCTTACTTTCACTCAATTTCCACCAACAGTAGCGTCCCCCGCGTAACCGTCTCCCCGCTTCTACATGAATGGCTTCCACGCCGTTCATCGGGGCGCGCACCTCGTTCTCCATCTTCGCGGCTTCCAGGATCACGATGGTTGACCCGCGTCACTTGATCCCCGCGCAGACAAATAGCCGATAGAAATCAGGCCAGGGATAGGAGCTTTGAGACGGCCAATCGCCGCTGTGGTGGCGTGGTGACATCGCTTCCAGATCGCGCACATCCACCGGATGCAACCCTTTTGCTGGCAACCCAGCGCAAATCAGGGTCAAACATCACTTCATACGGCCGTTCGTTCACCAGCATCCCGTGTGGTCATTGAGCGGCGCTGCCAGGTTGAGGATTTGCACCGTCACCGTTTCGCCATTCACCTGGACCGTGAGGTGGTCTGTCTGCAGCAAGGGCTGTTCAAGCTGACCTCATACGATTTTTCATTGAGCGTAACTAAAATTTTGCTCATCAGTTACCTTCTAAAAAGAAGCGGAACACAGAGATTCGCAGAGAAGCCACAGAGCTGCACAGAGATTTGCGAGAAATGGGCTCCATCGGCGTACTCTTTGATCTTGATCTCTACTGCGGCAGTCGTCGGCTGTCCTGATGCCAACCGCTTTGCAGGCGGGCTGGCGTGGTGGGGTTGAACATATGGTGACGGCGCGCGAAGTGAACAGCCGTAATCACCGCCAAATCCCGCAGCTGCCATACTGAATCCGCCCTTGTAACGGCTTGGTAAAGAAGTCCGTGTTGTAATGCGCCCGGGCAAACGCGGAGGTGTGCATCACCCGCTGCATCACCGGCAGATTGGTGGGCGTGCCCACTAACAAAAAGAATCCGCCAGGGCATTTTTCATGCGCGAGAGACAGATTTCCCGATTGCGTCCCCAGGTGGTGACCTTGGCCACGGAGCGGATCGTAGTTGGGCGGCTGCGGCAGCCGGTGTAAACGTAACGGTCCACGCGCACCTGTGGCCCGCTGAGGATGCGCACATCAGTCGACGGCGGACTGGGCAAGTTTGCCACGGATCTGTGCGTTCAGGCGGCACATCATCGCCCAACCGTGGAACGGCACTTCTTCTTGTGTCCAGGGCAGCGGTTCGCCCGCGGCAATCAAAATCTGTTGTCGCACCAGGTCAATGCCCGTCACCATTTCGGTCAGAGAATGCTCAACCTGGATGCGCGCCTTGATTTCGCTAAAGAAAAAAGCGCCGTTGCGGTCCAGCAAAAATTCCACAGTGCCTACGTTCTGGTAGTTGAACATCCGCCCAATGGCTAGCGCGGTGGCCAAAATTTCTTTCCGCTGGCTCTCGTTCAGAATGGGCGAAGGCGCTTCCTCGATGATTTTCTGGTTGCCCACAATGATCGAGCCGTCCCGATCGCCCAGGTGGATGAGGTGGCCGTGCTGGTCGCCGAGCAGCTGCACGCCAATCTGGTGGGCGGGCAGCAAGGCACGTTCCAGATAGATTTGATTGCTGCCAAAGACCGCTTTTGCTTCGGCACTGGCCCGCTGTACGGCCGTTTCTAACTGTTCTGGCTGGCGTACCAATCGCTCCCCTCGGCCGCGCCCTCCTTTACACGATTTAACGACGACGGGGTAGCCTAACTGGAGCGCATTGGCCCGAATAGTCGCCAAATCATGCACATCCAGGCATTCCGACGAATGGGTAACGGTCGGGAAGCCCGCAGCGCGTACGGCATCCAGGACTTTTACTTTGGCCCGAACGGCCGTAATCACTTCAGCGGGTGGTCCAATGAACGTAATGCCCGCTTCCGTGAGCTGTTTGGCAAATGTGGCGCTCTCGGCCAGAAAGCCGTAGCCTGGATGCACGGCATCTACCTGGTAGGCCAGGGCAATCTGCACAATGGTGGTCACGTCCAAAAACGTCTCTGGCGACGGTAAGCGCACGCAGAAATCCGCCTGCCGCACGTGCAGCGAATCCATGTCGCTCTCGTCGTACAGCGCCACCGTCTCTATGCCCAACTCCCGGCAGGTGCGAATAATCCGCACCGCAATTTCGCCCCGGTTAGCGATTAGAATTTTTTTGAACATTTTTCCCTCACGGAGTGTGCAAGTATGCAAGTGGCAAGTTTGCAAGTACCACTTGCTCACTTGCATACCTGTACACTTGCCTACTCCCTACATTGGCGAAATTCCATGCTTCTTCGGCGCATGGTGCTCGCGCTTGGACAGCGTCAGCTCCAGAGCGCGGACCAATGCGGTGCGCGTATCTCTCGGTTGAATCACATCATCAATCAGCCCGCGCGAGGCAGCCACGTAGGGATTGTTGAACTGCTTTTCGTATTGCTCGGTCAGCTCCTGCCGCTTGGCTTCCTGATCTTCGGCTTCCTGCACCTCTTTGCGGAACAGGATGTTGACGGCCCCTTCCGCGCCCATGACCGCAATTTCGGCGTTGGGCCAGGCGTAGAGCAGATCGCCGCGTAAGCCCTTGCTGCTCATCACACAGTAGGCGCCGCCGTAGCTTTTGCGCAGGATCACCATCAGCTTGGGCACGGTGGCTTCGCTGTAGGCGTAAATCATGCGTGCGCCGTTGCGGATAATGCCGCCGTACTCCTGGTCTTTGCCGGGTAAAAAGCCGGGCACATCTTGCAGGGTGATGACGGGAATATTGTATGCATCGCAAATGCGGATGAAGTGGGTCGCTTTGATCGAGGCCTTGATGTCCACGCAGCCTGCCAGCACCATAGGCTGGTTGGCCACAATACCCACCACGTAGCCGTTGAGCCGGGCAAAGCCAACCACCATGTTTTCGGCCCACAGCTGATGGACTTCAAAGAAACGGCCGTCATCCACTAAACTGTGAATCACGCGGCGCACATCGTACGGCTTGTGCGGGTCGGTGGGCACCACGTGCTCCAGCTCTGGCGTGCGCCGGTTAGGATCATCCACCGGGCGCACGTAGGGTGGATCTTCCTTGTTGTTGCTCGGCAGATAGCTCAGCAGTTCGCGCACGCGCAGCAGGCATTCCCGGTCGTCGCTGGTGAGGAAGTGGCAGACGCCGCTTTCCTGGCTGTGCATTAGCCCACCGCCCAGCTCTTCAAACGTGACCTCTTCCTGCATCACCGCCTTCACCACCTGCGGCCCCGTGATGAACATGTAGCTCTGCTCGGTCATAAACACAAAGTCGGTGAGGGCAGGCGAGTAAACTGCGCCACCGGCACACGGCCCCATGATGACCGATATTTGCGGGATGACGCCGGATGCTTCGCAGTTGGCGTCGAAAATTTTGGCGTAGCCGCCCAGGCTATCTACCCCTTCCTGGATGCGTGCGCCGCCGGAGTCGTTTAGCGCGATGAAGGGGCAGCCGTACTGCATGGCCATGCGCATGGCCTTCACAATTTTGTTGGCGTGCATTTCGCCCAGCGAGCCGCCCATCACGCTGGCATCTTGCGAGGCGACCATGGCGTGACGGCCGTTTACCAGCCCAAAGCCCGTAATCACCCCATCGCCATAGCGCGACGCCTTGCCACCGACGTAGCTGTCGTAGCGCGGCGTCACCAGCGAGTCAATTTCATTAAACGTGCCAGGGTCGAATAAAAGCTCCACGCGCTCCCGTGCCGTTAGCCGCCCCTTGCTGTGCTGCCGCGCCGCATCCTGCGCCGTGCCCTCGGCGATGTCCCGCCGCTCTTGCAGCTCGTCTTTGTAATGTTGCATCTCTTTGATCATTGCTTTTCCGTAATTTGTAATTGGTAATTAGTAGCTGGTAATTTTTTGCTAATTACCAATTACTAATTACTTGTTTTACTGTTCCACCACCAGCGTCAACACAAACCCATCCATCACCCGCCACCAGCCAGAAAAGTGCGGCGCGGGGTGGGGCAAACGGCCGTTGTCACACCAAACCTTAAATGGCATCCAGCTGTCAGACGGCCGTTCCGTCGGATCAATCAAACAGGCTACCGCCCGCGTATCGACCGACAGCCCCAGGTGCAGTGCCTTCAGCACCGATTCTTTGGCGCTCCAAACGGCCGTAACCAGCACATCTCGTGCCTTACCGGCCACCTGCCGCACCAGCAGCGCCTCCGTCTCGGTGAAATAATCGTCGATAAACGCTTCGTCACGCGGCGCGATCTTTTCGATGTCGCAGCCGATGGGCCAGTTGGGTTTGGCAACGGCCGTTACCAGTGCTTGCCCGTGCGAATGACTGAGCGAAATGCTAAATTTGCCATCCACCAGCGGCAGCTGCGAGGTAATCGTCGGCACGCCGTCGGCGGTGTTGGCCACGGTGATGAGGTCCAGTGGCACCGTAGTATGCTGCGTTTCCCAAATCACCGTTTGCAGCAGCCGCTTGACGGTCCAGCGGCCCAGCAGCCAGTCGCGCCGCCGCTTTTCGCTGGACAGCGTGGCCAGCCGCGCCAACTCTTTTTCACTTAAAAAGGTCGATTGGTGGCCCGAAACGGCCGTGTTGGGAATCACATCGTGGGATTGTGTGAGCCAGTGAATCATTTCTCTCCAGAAATTTGGTTATCGGTAATCCGTGAACGGTAATCGGTAAGCAAAACCGATTACCGACCACCGATTACAGTGAGACTTCACCCGGCAGCGTCACCGTCCGATACCCGTCCAGTTCTACAAACACGTTGCCAGATTTGTCCACAACTTGTGCCTTAAACGCCGCGCCATCATCAATCGCTTCAACGATGGCGTAGAGACGCCCTTTCGCTTCCGCCTCCTGCCGGTAGGCGGTGACGCGGCCAATGGCCAGTGGGAGAGCCATCTGCTGCTTGGAGTGGATTTCCCACACGCCTGCCGTTTGGAAGCAGAACTCCACCAGGCGCGGCGCGATCCGTTCAGGCGCGTCGGCCGGATGGGCGTTGGCGGGCAGATTTTCCGCCAGCAGGCCAATCGCCTGGTCGCCAGCCACCTGCACCCGCTCCAAAACCTGGTACGCCGGGCCGTGGAAATAGATTTTATAGATATCGTCAGCCAAGATGCTCATTTCTTCGGCCTTGGGGGCTTTGAACTTGAGTTTCTTGGCCGTGGGCGCTTTGGCCGCCAGCCGCACGGTGGCGGTGAAGTGCAGCTTCTCCTGCACGCCGGTTTTGAGTTCGCGGCGGGAGAGCAGTTGGGTGTGGACGAGGATTTCCTGGCCAGCAGGCACCGCCACGGCCACCAAAATCAGTGCTTGCGGTTCCATTCGGTAAAACTTGAACGGCGCATGGAAATCTTCATTTTCGACGGCCACGACTGCGTAACCGGGCGCAACTAGCGCAGCCAGTTCGGCAAACGTCTCCGTGCCCATCACACCGGGCAGCAGCGGCGTGCCCTCCATCGCGTGGTCGTACAAAAACGGCTGTTGCTTGGGGTCCAACACCGTTTCTGCCTGGAGGCCGCCGTACAAATTGTACGCCGTCACGCTGCCGACCATCAGCCAATCGTTGGCGTTCACCCTGGCCAAATCCAGCCCGCCAGTCGGATGCCGCTCCTCAACGAGAATGCCCAGCTTGCCGCCGACCAAAATCTCGCCCTTGAAGCCACCTGCCACCAGTTCGCGGCGTACGGTGGGCACGCCCACCTCTGGCGGCAGCATCTCGATGCCCGCCATCTCCATAATTTTGGGAATCGAGCCGCGTGTGGCCATGCCGATGCCGCCCCACGCCGTCCAATCAATGGCGATGCCCTTGGTGCCGGGCCGCGTGGTGCGGAAGCTACTGGTGAGCTTGCACAGCAGGTCGTTGGCGGCGCTGTAGTCAGTCTGGCCGTTGTTGCCAAATCGCCCCGCCACCGAGCTAAACACCACCGTCGCCCCGATGGGCATTTCCCCGGCGGCGCGCAGCAGGCTAAAGAAGCCGTCGGCCTTGATGTCGTACACCAGGTCAAATTGGGCCGCGTCTTTCTTGTCCAGCCCCCGGCTGATTTCGATGCCGCCCGCATGGACCAGCACGTCGATCTTGCCGTACTGTTGCTGGATTTCGTGGACAACGGCCGTTACCGCCGCCCCATCCAGCAAATTCACGCTGTGGTACAGGGGCAATCCGCCCGCCGCCGTCACCGCTTCGATGGCCCGCAGCGCCGCGTCCGACCGTTCAATCGCCATCAGCTTTTTGTCAATCAGCACCGGCGTTGGTTTTTCGCCCGCCGCTTTGGCTTCCTCGATGAGCTGCTTTTTGAGCGCCTCTTTGTCGCGGCGGAACAGCGCGATGTGTGGGTCGTCGGGCGCGGGCGCTTCCACCAAATCCAGCAGGTAGAAAATGCCGCCGCTGGCCGCCGCCAAATCACTCACGATGGCGCTGGTGATGCCCCCGGCCGCACCCGTGACCACAAAGACGCTTTCCTTGTTCAGCGTCAGCCCCGGTTGGCCGTCGTCGGCGGGCTGTTCGATGAGGGTAACTGCCGTTCGCAGCCCATCCTTGTACCCCACCTCCACCACGCCGGGGTCGGTTGTGGTTTCGGCAATGAGCTGGTCGGCCAGAACGGCTGGCTTGTGGTTCACGGCAAAATCGACTGCTTTTACCAGAGTAGACGGCCGTTCCTGCCGATACGCCTTGGTAAAACCAGTCACGCCGCCGCCCAGCGGGGCGCTTGCGCCTTCGGGGCCATACCCGTGCTGCCCACCTAGTCGCGTTGCGGACACGAGGAAGCTGCCCGCCTCGTTCACTACGTCGTACAACACGCGCATGGTGACGGACAGATTTTTGACGCGGACGCGGTTGGCTTCGCGCCATGCCGCCAAATCCATCGTCAGCAAATCCGCCTCTACGTCCAGCGCGGGCAGCCAGTAGACGCCCTGGATCGGGCCGTCGGCCAGCCAGGTTTGCAGCTGCGCTTCTAGTTCGGCCTGGGGCAGCGCGGCGTCTAGCGGCAGCACGGTCACGTGCATCTTCTCCAACTTCTTAACGAGGGTTTTGCCCACGCCGCTGTCATCCAGCGCCACCACGACGCGGCTGTTGGCGTCTAAAACCACGCCAGTTGGTACACAGTGGTCGAGCGCGGGTCGCAGAACGGCCGTTGCTACTCGGCGGGGGAAGGTGTCGGCGTCTTCGAGAGTGTAGGGGGAAACGGCCGTTTGCAGGGTGGTGGCTGGGACGGAAATGGCCGCCTCAGCCTCACCCGGCAAACGGCTCTGTGCTTTTAAATCAGGCCGCATTTCCCGCACAAACCCAACGACCCTGGCCAATGTGTTGTAATCGCGCAGGTTCAAATCATCCCGGCGCGGAATGTCAAACGCCTGTCGAATCGCCACAAACGTTTCCGCCTGCTTCACCGTGTCAATGCCCAAATCCGCTTCCAAATCCAAATCCGGCTCCAGCATATCCACCGGGTAGCCCGTCTGCTCGGCGATGATGTTGAGTACCTTGTCCATCACCTCATCAGAATCGGTAATCGGTGGTCGGTAATCGGTAATCGGTGTAGAGGCAACTACTGTCACCTTGTCACCTTGTCCCCCTGTCACCTTGTCATCCGCCAGTTCAGGTCGCATCTCCTTCACAAAGCCAACCACCCTGGCCAGCGTGTTGTAATCGCGCAGGTTCAAATCGTCGCGGCGGGGAATGTCGAACGCTTGCCGGATGGCCACAAACGTTTCGGCCTGCTTCACTGTGTCGATGCCCAGGTCGGCTTCCAGGTCCAAGTCCGGCTCCAGCATGTCTACCGGGTAGCCCGTCTGCTCCGCGATGATGTTCAGCACTTTGTCCATGATTTCGTCGGTAATCGGTAACCGGTGGTCGGTAGTCGGTTCACTGATGACTGACGACTGATTACTGATTACCGATGACGGATTACCGTTTACTGCCAAATCCGGTCGCATCTCCTTCACAAACGCCACTACTCTGGCCAGCGTGTTGTAATCGCGCAGGTTCAGGTCGTCGCGGCGCGGGATGTCAAACGCCTGGCGAATGGCCACGAAGGTTTCCGCCTGCTTCACCGTGTCGATGCCCAGGTCTGCTTCCAGATCTAAATCCGGCTCCAGCATGTCGGTGGGGTAGCCGGTTTGTTCAGCGATGATGTCAAGTACCTGATCCGTTATCGTGTCGGAGGTTGGCTCTGCTGGTTTGGGAACGGCCGTTTCCTCCTGTACCACTTCTGCCATTTCACTATTTACTACTTCTGGCTGAGCGGCCACTGGTTGAACGGCCGTCTTCGCAGGCTCCAATTTCGGCACCATAGGCTCCGGCTCGCGAATCACCGGTTTATTGATTACTGAATACTGATTACTGATTACCGAATATTGATTACCGTTCCCTATCGGTGTCCGCACCATTGGCTCCGTGCCGTACTGCCAGTTACTGGGTGCCGGGGGGCGTCCAGGATTACCCTTGGCCACGATGCGCAGATTGTGCTTCACCACTTCTAGTTCGGCATAATCGTAGCCGCTGATCTGGTCCAGCCACTGCTGGTAGCGCGGCTGGCTGTCGATGCGATTTGGCCCACCCGGAATGCGCCGGGTCAGGCTGAACGCAATTTGCGAGCCAAAGCCCGCTGCCAGATGCAGCGAATATTGCACCGGATACCGTCCGCCACGGCTCAGGTTGAGCTGGCCGAGATCGGGGTCCACTTCCTTGTAGTTGGGTACCGGCGGCACAATGCCGTGCTCCAAAATCTTGAGGGCAATCACGTCCTCAATGCCCACGCCCATCGGATGGCCGGTGAAGCCCTTGGTGTTGGCCACCACAATTTCCTTGGCCGCCTCACCAAAATTTTCGCGTAGCGCGGTCACTTCGGCGGCGGCGCTGCCGCCACGCGCCGGGGTGAACGTCTCGTGGGACATAAACACCAGCTGCGGCGCGATGACGTACCGGTTGAGACCGTAGCGGCGCTCGGCGTTGGTGAGCAAATCATTCATCACCAGCGAGATGTGGTCCACGTCCAGCCGCGAGCCGTGGAAGGCGCTGTTGCGGGTCTCGGTGCTGAGCAGTTCCACGATGCCGCGCATGCCGCGCTCCTGCACCGCGTCTTCACTTTCGACGACGAGAGCGCACGCGCCCATGCCCAAAATGGTGCCATGCCGACGTTTGTCGAAGGGCAGGGCGGCTTCATCGACGCGATCGTTGGTGGCGGCGGCCCCCAGGGCCAGGAACCCGGCCCCAACCCACTCCATCAGGTGATCCCCGGTGACATCATCGGCAGCAATGACGATCACGCGGCGGCAACGGCCGTTTCGGATCCAATCTTCCGCCATCGCCAACGCCTGGGTGGTGCTGGCGCAAGCTGCATTCACCTGCGTGTTCGGGCCGCGTGCGCCGATGTACTCGGCAAACTGGCTGTGCCCCATTGCCAAAATGCGGAAGATAAAGCGGCGGTCGAAGATGTACGGCTCGTTGGCCAGCTGCTCGCGCAGATTGTTAATGCGTCGGGTGATTTCCAACAGCGTGGTCTGGTCATTAGCCGTGCGGCGCAAATCTTCCAGCATGTCCAACTGCTCGACGCGGCTTTGGTAGCTGTAGAATCGCGCAAAATCTTCGGCAAACCGGTCACCGCCGGGGAAAGCGCTGGCAAAGATTACGGCCGTTTCGTCCCGCAGCGCCTCCGGCAGCATCCATTTTTGTGGCAAGGTGCTGCCCGTCGAGGTTTTCTTGTAGGTCATCACCAGCGGAATGCCTGCTTCACGCAGGGCATCCAGACCGGCCGCCATGGCCAGTTGCGTGGTCACGTCCAGCGAATCGACCAGCTTTTGCGGCACGTCGTACTCTGCGGCTAGGTCAAAACTGCCGGGACGCCCCGCCAGCCGAATGACCTCGTTCTGGTCATCAATCGTGGCAAAGCTGCCGCTGCCATCGGCCGATTTCACCAGCCGCGTAATCTGTTTGCCCACCATTTTGCGCCGGAACCGTTCGGGAATCAGGTCCACAAACTGCTCGCCGTGCAAAATGCGCAGCGCGTTGTCCGGATCCATCACTGGCTTTTCCGAGCCAGGCAAGCCCAAACCGGTGCCGCTGATCACCACCGAGCCAAGGGGTTCCTGGTGGCGGTTGTACGGCCGTTTCACGCCTGCAGATTGGAGATTAGAGATTGGAGATTGGAGATTTTGCACGGCTTGGACTACAAGCTGCTGAATTGCTTCCGCATTGGCCAGGCCGTTGCTGTTCATTTGGGGAGCCATCGCATCCACCTTTCCTTCTTCATTCTGATTACTGTTTACCGAATACGGATTACCGTTCACCGATAACCGCTCACCACCATATCCCGCCGCGTACAACCCACACAACGCCTGGTTAAACGAAGGCATCGTGCCATTCTTTGGATGATTGGTCATGAGCGCCAGCACGTCACCTTTGTCGGCAAAAACGTCGTTGGCAAAGCCGCGCAGGGCGCG
The DNA here is from genome assembly GCA_020634435.1 of Ardenticatenaceae bacterium. Taxonomy (GTDB): domain Bacteria; phylum Chloroflexota; class Anaerolineae; order Promineifilales; family Promineifilaceae; genus Leptofilum. Next base: position 217,741 of record JACKBS010000013.1, read on the forward strand.
TTTGGGGCCAACTTCCACGAAGGCGCGCACGCCGTGGGCGTAAAGCGTTTCCAGCCCCTTCACCCACTGCACCGGCGAAGCGATTTGCAGCTTCAGCAAATCCTTAATTGCCTCCACTTCGGTGGGATACACCTCGCCGGTGACGTTGGCCACCAGCGGCAGCTGCGGCGGTTGGATGTCCAGCCGGTCCAGCACGCGGCGCAGCGGCTCGCTGGCCGGAGCCACAATACTGGTGTGGAAGGCATGGCTCACGGGTAAGGTCATCACCCGGAACCCTTTGGCCTCAAACTGCTTCACGGCCTCATCCACGGCCTCGCTCGCCCCGCCAAACACACATTGGGCGCGGCTGTTGATGTTGGCGGGCACGACGTAGCCGCTGACGCTGCTCAGCACCGCTTCCACTTCCTCATACGGAGCCAAAACAGCTGCCATCTTGCCCTTGTCCGGCACGTCCACCGCCGCCATCTCGGCGCCGCGTGCCGCCGACGCTTCGAGCGCATGGGCAAACGGCATGATCCCGGCGGCAATAAGTGCCGCGTACTCGCCCAGCGAGTGACCCATCACCATGTCGGGCTCAAAGCCGTAGCTTTGCAGCAGCTTCAAAATGGCAATGTCCATCGTCAGCATGGCGGGCTGGGTGATTTCGGTTTGCATCAGGTCGAAGGTGGCCTGGTTGATGGCGTCGGGGTCGTTGGGATCGACAAAAATGTACGCCGTTAGGGCTTTGCCCAGGATTGGCTTCATCACCGCGTCCGCTTCGTCAAAAACTTGCTTGACGAGCGGCGAAAATTCGACCAGCTCCCGCCCCATATTCACATACTGGCTGCCCTGGCCGGGGAACATGAACGCCATTTTGCCCTTCGGCTGGCCAGAGCCGTGGAAGATGCCCTGGGCTTCCATCGCTTTCCACGCCTGGGCGGAGTCCATGACCATCACTTTTTGCGCTTTTTTCAGACGGCCCAGCAGCTCGTCATGGTCGCCAAAGTCGATGATGAGGCGTTCGGGGGAGTGGAGTACGGCCGTTTCCGGCAAAACAAACTCTGGCACCCACCCACTTTCTACCTTCGACAGCATCGCGTCCAACTGCTGACTCAATCCCGCTTGATCAGTTGCACCAAGAGCGAGAATGCCGCGCGGCGGTTTGGGCGAAGGAGTGACAAGGTGACCGGGTGACAAGGTGACAGATTGTCCATTCACCTTGTCACCTTGTCTCCTTGTCACCTTGTCACCCACTGCAAACTGCTTGCGCTGCTGTGCCAACATACCCGGCACATACTCCTCTAAAACCAGATGAAAATTCGTGCCGCCGAAGCCGTAGGCGCTGACACCGCAGCGGCGCGGTGTGTTGGTCGGTTTTTCCCAGTTACGCGCTTCGTGCAGCAGGATGAATGGTGTCTGGCTGAAATCAATGTTGGGGTTGGCCGGATTGGCGTTGAGCGTGGGCGGCAAAATTTTGTGGTGCAGGGCCAGCGCTGCTTTGAGCATGCCCGCTGCGCCCGCCCCCGCCTTGAGGTGGCCAATGTTGCTCTTGGCCGAGCCCAGGCCGATGCTGCCGCGCTTGGCCTCGCCAAAAACGGTGGCCAGGCTCTCTACCTCCACCACGTCGCCGACGCGGGTGCTGGTGCCGTGGGCTTCAATCAGGGTGGCCGTGGCCGGGTCTAGCCCCGCGTTTTCCCAGGCGCGGGCGATGGCCAGTTGCTGCCCCACCGGGTTGGGCGCGGTGATCCCCTTGCCCTTACCGTCGCTGGCCCCGCCAACACCCCGGATGACGGCGTAAATCGTGTCGCCGTCCCGTTCGGCATCTTCCAGGCGCTTGAGCAGGAACAAGCCCGTGCCCTCGCCCATGACAAACCCGTCGGCACCGTCGCCAAACGGCCGTGTGCCACTTGCACTCAACGCCCCAATCTTGCAGAACTTCACAAAGCTGCCGATGCCCATGTTGCGGTCCACCCCACCGGCAATCACCGCGTCCACCTTGTGCTCGGTGAGCATCTCTACGGCCGCTTCCACGGCGGCAAAGCTGGAGGCACAGGCGGCGTCGGTGATGAAGTTGGGACCACGCAAATTGAGCATGTTGGCCACCCGCCCGGAGACAATGTTGGGCAGTTCGCCCGGCATCGAATCTTCGGTGATGGGGGGGATGCGCTCGTCGATGTGTTCGTGCCAGCCAGCCAAAATTGCTTCGCGGGTGTTGGCGGGTAAGGCCTGGAATTCGGCCACACCTGCCAGCGCGTTGGCGTATTCGGGGAAGACGATGCGGGTGTTGGTCTGGTAATGCAGCTCGCCGCCCATGGCCGTGCCGATGATGGTGGCGGTGCGTTCGGTGTCTAACGGCCGTTTGGGATACCCGTAATTCGCCAACACATCCGCCGCTACGGTCACCGCCCACTGCTGCCCTTCGTCCATCGAACCGGCCACTTTGGGTGGCAGGCGGAAACGCTTCCAATCAAAATGAAAATCCCGCACCCAGCCGCCGATTTTGCTGTACGTTTTATCCGGCGCTTTGGGATCGGGATCATAATAATCGGCAATGGACCAGCGGTTGGCTGGCGTTTCGGTGATGCTGTACCGTTTGTTGAGCACATTTTGCCAGAAAACGGCCGCACTCGGCGCGTCTGGCAGTAAAGCCCCCACCGCCACGATGGCAATTGCCCGGTCTGCTGTGTTTTCCATCTCTTTTCTCCGTTATCGGTGAACGGTAATCGGTTATCAGTAAAAACTGATTACCGATTACGGATTACCGACCACCGAATACCTTGTTCAACTGTTCCGCTGCAAAATCCATGTCTGCTACCTGCCCCGCCTGGGCCTGGTAGATACCCGGCAGATTTAGCGTGGCGGCCAGGTCTGGATTGCTTTGCCCGGCACCGATGGCCCAGCGCAGGCCGTCGGCGGCCACTTTGAGGGCGGCGTCCCGGCCGAAGATGCGGCTGAGTGCTTGCCGGGTGGGGATGTCTAGTGGGATCGCTTCGGTTGGTTTGGCGGTGACCCGTTCGGCGAAAACGGCCGTTCCCTCCGCCAATGCCACCAATTCGCCCAACCGGAACAGCACATGCTGGTTCCGCGTCAGTCGGTCTACCCGGCACTGCTCAAAAATGACGGCCAGGGCTTGCAGCGCCATCGCCGCAAAATTGGCCCCGTTGTCTGGATTTTCGCGATGAATGGCGCTTAGCCGGTTGGCCCACTCCTTGTAATAATCGCCGCGCGACTTTAGATGCAGCTGCCAACGGTCGCGGGCCATCGTCCACTCCATAATTTCCGACGTGCCCTCGTAAATGGTGGTGATGCGCAGGTCACGCTTGATTTTTTCCACCATATACTCTTTGGTGTAGCCGTAGCCGCCCATCGCCTGGATGGCGTCATCGGCGGCTTTGTTGCCGCCCACGGTGGCCAGATATTTGGCGACGGCCCCTTCGGTTTGCAGCCCTTCTTCGCCGCTGTCCAGCCGCTCGGCCACCCACTCAATGTAGGTGCGGGACGCTTCCAAAAAGGCGGCGTTGGGCACGATCAGTTTGTGGGTGTAGCCTTGCTTCTGGCTCAACGGCGCGCCGCCCTGAATACGTTCTTGCGAGTAGCGAATGGCGCGGCGCAGCGCTTCCCAGCCGCCGCCCAGACCAAACGCACCGACCATCAGGCGGGTGTAGCCAAAGACCGCTTGCGCCTGGGCCAGCCCTTTGCCTTCTTCCAGCCCCACCAGCCGGTCGGCGGGTACGTACACATTGTCGAGGAAAAGAGCGGCCGTATTGCTGGCGCGAATACCGTGTTTGTCTTCCGGTTTGCCTTTGCTGAACCCTTCGGCGTCGGCATCGACGATGAACCAGGAGGGGCCGCCGGGGGCCAGGGCGAGGATGGTGTACAAATCGGCCACGCCGCCATTGCTAATCCACTGCTTGCGCCCGGTGATGTGGTAGCCAACCACCTGGCCGTCTTCTTCAACGGGGACGGCCTTGGTGGTCATGGCGGCCAGATCGCTGCCCGCCTGGGGTTCGGTGGCCCCGTAGGCCATCAGCAGCGCTTCTTCGGCGATACGACCGTACCAATATTGCTTCTGCTCTTCCGTGGCCCCCACGCTAATCGGATCCGAGCCGAGGAAGGTGGCTAGTACCCCGGTAGCAATGCCTAAATCGATGGAAGCCATCAGCTCGGAGACGCAGTAAATGTCGTACGCGCCGCCGCCCAGTCCGTCATACTCTTCAGGGATAAAGAGCAGGTGCAGGCCGATGGACATCGGGTCGTACAGCTCTTTGAGTATGTCGTGGGGAAATGTGTCGTTGTGGTCGAGGTTGAGTAAAAATTCGGGGGTTAACTTGCGGTCAGCATACTTTTTGAGGGTGTCTAAAATCATGTCGCGGGTTTCTTTGTCAAGACCCACGGCGGTGACAGGTGCATCAATCATTTTCATCCTCCGGAAGCAAGAAATAAAAAAAGCACAGCCAACTAGAAACAAGGCAAATGCAGTTTGCTTTGCTCCCCAGAATTGGCAATGTGCTTTTGTCGAACAAGTGCATCTATGGCGGTTTGCTAATTGCGCATTATTTCACAAGATCTAGTTAGCATTGTAATTTCTTATGAGAGGCATATTGAGTGACAACTGTCATACGATCAGGATAAAAAAAGCATAATGCATTGTGTCATAAGAAAAACTTTTGGAGGGGGAGGCTGGGGTAATCAAGTAATTGGTAATTGGGTAATTGACGTTTGTTGTGGAGTGGTGTGGGGGTGGGAAACGGCCGTTTGCCACCCAACTTATGCTAAAATGCAAAAATCCAGCAGGACAAAGTAGGCGGCGTGGCCGCGCCAGAATAAGGGAAAAAACAATGAGCGAGGTCCATCGAAGGGATGTTAAGAAGGGACTCTTTATCATCTTCATCTTCTTCATTATTTTTGTCTATCAAATGGTGAACATCATAAACTATTTTTCTGAGCAAGTGGCTGAAGCCCGTGAAGTAAGAAGCCTGGAGTCACTTGAGCTTTTGTGGCACTCTCAGCAACGGGTTGAAGGTCATTCAAATGGCTATTGTGGTGAAATTAATCGTCAAACGTATTTTCTGCAGATTGACGCCGCCAATAACCAGCTCATTTTACCTGTTTGGGGAAGCAGATTTTCTTTGATTTCGCGACTGTATTTAACTGCTTTTGATTTAGAAACGGGTGAGACCAATTGGAAAACAGTTATAGAGATGGATGGCCCAAGTGAATTTAGAGGTAATTCAAACGGCATTCACATCAATCGATTCGGCAAAATGCCGTTAGCTCGATAGAAAGTGTATCGTCTTCACGTATCAGTCTCTCCATCCCATCATTCGCTGAAACACGGTCAGAGATTGCTTCGGGGCAGCCGATACGCGCGTTCGGTCAATTCAGACTGTTTAGCCGAGTGCACAGGATGAAATTTATACCTGGCAAATTGAATCTTTCTGGCGGTTGGCTTAATGGGAGCAGCGGCACCGATGTGTGGCCGAAGTACTCAATCCAGGACAATGATTTCTGTTCCGCCTGAAACAACGCTGATTGAGACCATGCTGGAGTATGCTGATTTATTGCGCTGGAATGTTCAATCGAACCCAGGACCCGTCGCCGTCAACAAACGCCGGGGGATACACCACCTGTTGTGGCGGTAGGTCGTAGACGTTTGTGTTAGATACAAGGCGAGACCTGGTTGTAATTGCTCTTGGGTTAAATCACGTCAGGCTAATCACGGATTCGCCATGCCCTGTGTCAATGGAGAGGTGCTGATGGATGCGACGTGCGGATGCTGAAAGTGGGCGTGAGATTCTAACTTCAGCTCACGCTGGTACCAGCGTAAACCTCTGAGACGTGCGCTATATACCCAATGTCTTACTGGCAATGGGAACGCATTATACCGACTTCAAACTAGCCTGTGCTACCACTGCAACATCTAATCTGCACAGCCAGAGGTGCCTGGTAACGCCCAGTTGGCACACCAGATGCTGTATTAACTGCTTATTTAAATTAGCCTTTGTGTAGATTTTTGTTAAGGGAATTTAGGAGTTTAAATCCAAACCTGAAAAGCATTTTTTGTGACGCAGGTGAAACGTTCCTTAGCTAAATGCAAACAGAGACACAGCCCGGCAATGAGTGCCCAGCAGAGTGTAGTTTGAAGATGACGCGACAGCGAGGAACAAAATGAACTCAAATCGCAATTATGATTGGGATCTCGGCACATCTAGATTCTGTCGTCTTAAAAGAGCAATCGGTGGGTAGTTGAATGCTTGGTTTAATGTAGCTACCTTTATACCTTTACGTGGCCGGTTATAAAACGGTACTCATCCCGCAAACGTATCAGTAAAAGTTGTTAGAGTGCTGCAAAAATTGCGGGAGATTGAAAGATCCTTGATATCTTTGTGTCTTTAACATGTGTTGTAGTATTTGTGCAGGCGCTACACCCTGACAAAGCTTTTTGTTTCTTTATGGACATGAGACAACTTTAGAACCGGCCGTTTCACCACAAAATTTTGAAGGTAATTACTTCAATTACCCAATTACTCAATTACCTTCTTCACTTAGCGGCACACGGCCGTATAATTCTGTCATCTCCCCCAACCGCTGAGCAATATCTTGGGTAAGCATGTGCGGCAGGTAGCGCCAGCGCCAGTAGCCGCCGACCTTGCCGGGGAAGTTCATCCGCGCTTCGTTGCCCAGTCCCATGAGGTCTTGCAGGGTGGCAACGGCCGTATTCGACACCGACGCATACGCCAATCTAGTCATGTCCCAGGAGATGTGCTGCCCGCTAATTTGCATGTAGCGGCGGATGTGGTCTCGCTCCGCCTCCGTGGCGTTGCGGTACCAGCCCAGCACCGTCTCGTTGTCGTGCGTGCCCGTGTAGACAACAGAGTTTTTGTCGAAGGTGTGGGGCAGGAAGTTGCTGTTGCGCTCGCCGCCAAAGGCAAACTGCAAAATCTTCATGCCGGGGAAGTCGAAGGCGTCGCGCAGGGCGGTGACTTCCGGGGTGATGACGCCCAAGTCTTCGGCGATGAGAGGCAGCTCACCCAGCTGATCCCGCATCGCCTGGAAGAACGCCTGCCCTGGCCCTTTGACCCACTGACCTACAACGGCCGTTGGCTCATCCGCCGGAATCTCCCAATACGCATCAAAGCCGCGAAAATGGTCAATACGCACGATGTCCGCCTGGGTGAAACACATTTGCAGACGCGCCGCCCACCAAACGTAGCCGTTGTCGGCCATTTTATCCCAGCGGTAGAGCGGATTACCCCAGCGCTGGCCCGTCTCGCTAAAGTAGTCCGGCGGCACCCCGGCAATGACGGTTGATCCGCCGGTTTCATCCAGGTAAAACAGGTCGGGATTGGCCCACACATCGGCGCTGTCGAACGCCACAAAGATGGGAATGTCGCCAATGATCTGGATGCCGCGGTCGTTGGCGTATGCCTTCAAGCTGAGCCACTGTTGGAAGAAGAGGAACTGCAAAAATTTGTGCCGGTCCACTTCATTGGCTAACTTTGCTCCCCAGCTAGCCATCGCTTCAGGTTCGCGCAGAGCAATCTCGTGCGGCCAGGTATTCCAAACGCCACCTTCGTGGTCCACGTGATGGTTTTTGAGGGCCATGAATAGGGCAAAATCGTCCAGCCAACTGCTTTGCTCGGCGCAGAACTGTTGGTAAGCAGCTTTCTGTTCGTCAGAGCCGTGGGTCAGAAAATGTTCATGGGCTTGCTGCAAGAGCGCAGTTTTGTACTCGATGACCGGGCCAAAATCGACGGCGTGTTGGGGGAAGGTGGGGACGTTGCGTACGGCCGTTTCCGGCAAATATCCATCGCGCACTAATCGGTCCGGGCTAATCAGCAGTGGATTCCCGGCAAAAGCCGAAAATGCCTGGTAGGGTGAGTCGCCATACCCAGTTGGACCTAGCGGCAAAATTTGCCACAGCGACTGCTTGCTGGCGACCAGAAAATCGACAAACTGGTAGGCGGCATTGCCAAAGTCGCCAATGCCATAGCGGCCAGGGAAACTTGTTGGATGGAGAAGGATACCTGCGGCACGTTCAAAGCGCATAGTGAGAACCTTTTGTAAAGAAATTTCAGATTTTTGGGGATCGTTATTCGGTAATTAGGTAATTGAGTAATTTGTCGTTCAATTACTTAATTACTCAATTACCCATTCAACGTTCGGGCCATGGCCCACTCATAAAGCTGTTCATATCCGCTGGCAGAACGCTGCCAGGAATAGTCGGCCTGCATCCCGTTTTGCTGGATGCTGTGCCAGCGCGGTTTGTCTACGTTGTAAACGTAAATGGCGCGCTGGAGTGCATGCCAGAAAGCGTCGGCGTTGTACTCGTCGAAGCGGAAGCCCGTTTCGCCGTCCTGTACAGTATCGACCAGGCCGCCCGTGGAGCGTACCACCGGCACGCTGCCGTAGCGCATGGCAATGAGCTGGCCCAGCCCACACGGCTCAAAGAGCGAGGGCATGATAAACATATCGCTGCCAGCGTAGATGAGCGGGGCAAAGTTGGCGTCGTAGCTCAGGTAGGCGGTCATTTTGTCAGGGTGGTACGAGGCCAGCCGGGCAAACATTTCTTCATATGCCGGATCGCCGGTGCCCAGCACAATAAACTGGGCATCGCCAGACAGCCCGTTCATGAGCAGGTGAATCACATGCCCGGTAATGTCTAGCCCTTTTTGCCAATCTAAACGAGAAACCATGGCCACCAGGGGAATGTTGTCTCTCTGGGGCAGATTGGCGCGGGATTGCAGCGCGCGGCGGTTGTGAATACGGTTTTCTAAATGGTCGGCAGTGTAGGCAGAGGCTAAACGGCCGTCTGCCGCCGGGTCCCATTCTTCATAATCCAGCCCATTCAAAATGCCATGTACATCATACTGGCGATGGCGCAGCAGACCATCCAACCCCGCGCCACCGGCGGGGGTCATGATCTCTTGGGCATAAGTTGGGCTGACGGTGTTGACCATCGTGGCGTGGTAAATGCCCCGCGCCATGAAATTGACCTCGTTGTACCCTTCTTCGGCCAGCGAATGGGTTTGAATGCCCATGTAATCAAAAATATGCCAGCTGGTTTTGCCCTGGTGCGCCAGGTTATGGATGGTAAACACAGAGGCGATGCCGCGAAACTCTTCGTAAGCTTGCCCCGCAGTAGAGAGCCAGGTGAGGGCTGGGGCCGTGTGCCAGTCGTGCGCGTGCACAATGTCTGGCTTCCATTCCAAAGCGCGGGTCAGTTCCAGCGCTGCCCGGCAAAAAAAGGCAAAGCGGTAGGCGTCGTCGCCGTAGCCGTACAGGCTGGGCCGGTTAAAGAGATTGCCCTCGGCCACAAAATAGATGGGCACTTCGCTGTTAGGCAGCTTGCCCTGAAACATCCCCGCGATGAGCATCCCCGCGCCAGTCGGCACGTTTAAGATGCCGGGCATGGGCGTCACGCCAGGGTAGCCTGCTTCAATTTTTGGGTAAGCAGGCATGACCACGCGCACATCGTGGCCCATTTCGTGTAATGCTTTGGGCAAAGAGCCGCCCACGTCGCCCAATCCGCCCGTTTTGGCATAGGGGGCCACTTCGGCGCTCAAGAACAGAATCTTTAACTTCTCGGACATCAACAGGCCTTACCTTAGTTTTTGCTGAACTTTGAACTGCTATTTTCCCTGTTTTTGCACATTCTTCAACTGGTTTGCTGATTTTGGTCTGGTCTGACAGTGATGTACAATATCAACAATATGAGGAGTGTTGCATGTCCGCTCGAAAGATGATTCCCTTTTTGCTGCTAAATATTGTGGTTTCTGCGGTTGTGGTGCTGGCCATTTTGTATTTGTGGGACAACCGTGAAGGTGGGTCGGAAACGGCCGCTTCCATCCCTACCACCATCACCCCGGCCTTCTTGCAAAATACGGCCGTTCCCCAACTAGACATTGCCCCCACCAACACGCCCGAACCAGACGACGGGCCACTTATCCACACGGTGCAGGCAGGGGATACGCTGGGCAACATCAGCCAGCTGTATGATGTGCCAGTTGAAGCCATTGTGGCCGAAAATGGCCTGCCCAATGAAAATATTATTTCGGTGGGGCAGCAGCTCATCATTCCGATTGGGGGCACCTCAACACCGGAGCCAGTGGCAACGGCCGTTCCTGAAGAAGCGGTCCTGCCTACGCCCATCGCTACCCAGCCGGTTGGTGTGGGGGAAGCGGTGGTGGAAATTACGGCCGTCATCGGCCCTGGCCAGCTCAGTGATGAAGCCGTCTTGCTCACCAACACCGGCGAATCTCCCATCGCCTTGCAAAACTGGACCCTCCTCGATGCTGACGGCCACGAGTATCGTTTTGGCCAGGTCACGCTGTTTGCCGGTTCCGATTTGCGCATCAACACAACCAGCGGGATCAGCAGTCCTACCGCTCTTTTCTGGGCACTCAATGAAGCCGTTTGGACGTCGGGTGAAGCCGTAACCTTGCAAGACAGCACCGGCACAGTCCGGGCCACATTTACGGTACCCTAACATGCGTGCATTAATTGATCGCAAGGGCGAGCAGTTTGCCTTTCTCCAGGGCAGCACCCTCATGACCCTGGATGGTGAACCCACCGGCTACCTGCGCGGCAGCTTCATTGAAGATTTGGCGGGCAACCGCATCTGGCGCGTGGTGGGCGATGGCGTTTATGCCATAGACGGCAGCGAAACGATTGGCTTTTTTGGTGCGGAGCGGGACGAGCGGTTCGATTTGTAACCAGGCGTGATGCGCACCGGGTGGTCATCGCGCATCCTTTCATCTGTTAATTGACCCAAAAATAAGCGAGGTAAATTATGCGATTAGGCGCACAAATGAGTGCTGCTGGTGGTTTGTACAAAGCGTTTGAGCGTGGTGAAGAAGCCGGTTGTGAATCGATCCTGGTCTTTACCAAAAGCAACCGGCAGTGGAATGCCAAGCCCATCACCGAAGAAGATGTTCAGCTGTACCGCGAAGCAGCCGAAAAATATGCCCATATTCATCCGGTATCGGTTCATGCCAGCTACCTCATCAATATTGCCTCTCCCGATGACGCGCTGTGGGAAAAATCGTACCAGGCGCTGAAGGACGAGGTAGAGCGAGCCGCGGCCTTCGACATACCGCTGCTGACTTTTCATCCCGGTTCGTTTGTGGATAGCGACGCTGAGGCAGGCATGGCGCGTATTGCCAAAGGCTTAAAACGTCTGCTGGAAGAAACGGCCGAATCTGCCCCCAACGTCACGGTTTGTGTGGAAACAATGGCCGGGCAAGGGACCAATTTGGGCCACAGCTTTGAGCAGTTGGCCACTATTCTCAACGGCGTTGGCGACCATGAGCGGCTGGGCGTTTGTTTTGACACCTGCCACGTTTTTTCGGCAGGCTACGATATTCGCACCCCGGAAACCTATGCGGAAACAATGGCCGCTTTTGACAAAACAGTGGGTCTGGGCAAAATCAAATGCTTCCATCTGAACGACAGCAAGCATGAGTTTGGCTCCAACAAAGACCGCCACGAGCACATCGGCGAAGGGACCATTGGCAAAGAAGGGTTTGCCAACTTTGTCAACGATCCCCGCTGGGCGGACTTTCCAGCCCATCTGGAAACGCCCAAAACCGAAAAAGGCGAAGACGGCAAAGAAATTGAGATGGACCCCGTCAACCTCAAAACCTTGCGCGATCTGACCAAGAAATAAAAGGCCGAACACAGAGGGGCATACAAAATCTGTGCCACCTGTGAAATCTGTGGACCGCTATGATAGTTGATGGTCATCTCGAACTGGCTTTTGATGCGGTGGTAAACGGCCGTAATCTGCAACAACCGCTGCCAGCCCTACGCAGCCGTGAAAAAGGTCGCCACCCTGCGGGAGTTGCCACCTTCACGCTGCCCGCACTGCAAGATGCTGGTGTGGGCCTTATCTTTGGCACAATTTTTGCCCAGCCTGCGCTGCGCCATACGGCCGAAATCGGCTACCACAACCAAGCCCAGGCGCACCAGCTGGCCATGACGCAGCTGGATTATTACCATCGGCTGGCCGATGAAAATGACACCATTCGTTTGGTGCGTAGCCAGGCAGAATTAACGGCCGTTACCGAAAGTGAGGGCAGTGAACGGCCGTTTCTTGGCATCGTCCCGCTGCTTAAAGGTGCGGATCCCATTCGTCAGCCGGAAGAGCTGGAGCTATGGGTCGAGCGCGGCGTGCACATTGTGGGTCTTGCCTGGGACGACACGGCTTACGCTTCCGGTTTCCAGCGCGGCAGCCGATTTGGTCTGACCAAGGCCGGGCACCAGCTGCTGGAAATCATGGCTGATTTTGGCTTAGCGGCTGATCTCAGCGGCTTGAGCGAAAAAGCGGCCCTCGAAGTGCTTGATCGTTATCCGGGTCCGCTGCTTGCCTCGCACAGCGGTGTCCGCGCCCTTGTTCCTGATGAGCGCAATCTCAATGACAGACAAATTGCCCTGCTTGGCGAGCGGGACGGCGTGATCGGCGTGCCGCTCTACAATCCCTTACTGCGTCGCGGCCATCGCCACGGCGAGCACAAAGAGTTTGTTACTCTAGATCATGTGGTGGCGCACATTGACCATATCTGCCAGGTCTTGGGTGATGCCGTGCATGTGGGCATTGGCAGCGGATTGGGCGGTCGTTTTGGTGCCGCTGACCTTCCGCTGGGCGTTAATTCGGTAGCTGAAATAACAACGATTGGGGTGGCGCTTAAGCAGCGTGGCTATGGGGAAGGGGAAGCAACGGCCGTTCTTGGCCAAAATTGGCTGCGGTTCCTGGTCCGCTGCCTGCCTGGATAAAAGAAAAGGCCCGATCGTTTGATCGGGCCTTCTTACAGGAGAAGCAAATGGGCGAGGAAACCCCACGAAACCTCGCCCAATCTCCCAATAGCATCACCCGAAACGCTTTAATCAGGTTAAAGGTATTGAGAGGAGGAAGTACACGATTAGTATATCATAGAGTCTTTTTGGTGTCAATAGAGTGACAAATTGGTGTCATTAATTGGATTGCCAATAGCCTAAATCACCTAAAGCTGTATACAGCGGCTCCGAATCGGCCATGCGCATCGCGCCAAACCACCACGTCCCTTCGTCACCACGGAAGAAATAATCATTCCCGGCATGGCGGCCCTCAAGCGGCACAATCATGTGTGTTGGCTGCCCTACGCGGAAGCTGGCCCGGTAGGCTACTGGGTTGTTGTAAAACAGCTCCAGCATGACCCCTTCTGTTTCGTAGTAATCCAAACTGTCTTCGCCAAGCCCCAGGTTGATTAGGTTCGTGTTGCTAAAATCATGGAGCGATTCGTGAACGGCCGTTGCCAATTCATTAAAGTTCTCGTGGCCCGGTTGAAGTACAATTTTTTCGCCATGATCCCAGATCACAATGCGATCGGGCGTGGCATCCACATTTCGGCCGGCAAACCACAGCCAATCACCTGTGTTCAGCGCCGAGATTGCGTAAATAATCACCAAAATCGCCACCACAAAAAAGATAAACGGCTCCAGAATACGGATTTGCTTGGGATGTTTTAATTCGTACATGGCACACCTGCCAATCCTTAAAATAGAAAAACGATGGCATGATAGTCCACGGAATAACCGTAGACTATCATGCAGGCTAATTTGATGTCTACAATTTCAGTCTGGGGTCGAGGGCATCGCGGAGACCATCACCCAGATAGTTCACCGCCAACACCGTGACAAAAATCAACAACCCCGGATACAACGCCTTCCACGGCGCCGTGAACATGTCCTTCTGCACATCCTGCAACATGTTGCCCCACGTCGCCACCGGCTGCTGAATGCCAAACCCCAGGAAACTCAGCGCAGATTCCACCAGAATCACCCCGCCCAGTCCCAACGTCGCATTCACAATAATCGGCGGAATCGCATTCGGCATCATGTGCCGCAGAATAATCTGCAAATCACTCATGCCCAACGCCCGCGCCGCCTCGGTGAACTCCTGGTTGCGCAAGCTCAACACCTGCGCCCGCGCCAACCGGCACGCTCCTGTCCAGCCCAGCCCGGCCAAAATGGCAATAATCACAAAGGCCTGGCTCCACTCCGGCGGCAAGAACGAGATGCGCAGGTCGCGCAAGATAGACGACAGCACCAACAGCAGCGGCAGCGAGGGCAGAATGATGATGAACTCCACAATCCGCTGAATCACGCTGTCTATCCACTTGCCAAAGTAGCCCGACACCGCCCCCATAAACATGCCAAACGTCTCCGATATGATCGTCACCGAGAAGGCAATCACCAGGGACAGCTGCCCAGCTACCATCAACCGGTACAGCACGTCTCGGCCTAGTTCGTCGGTTCCCAGCGGGTGCTCCGCTGAAGGAGCGGCGTTGCGGGAGGACAGGTCTTGGGTGTCACGGCTGTAGGTCATTTCTTCACCGCGCGAGACGTTGTAGTAGGTCATGCGCGACATGACGATGGGACCAATCACCACAAAGGCGATGATAATCCCCAGGATGATCAGGCTGGCGGTGGCCAGGCGATGCCGCCGCAGCCGCTTCCAGTAGGTCATCAAGATGTGTTCGGGTTTGGATGTCATCAGCGCGTCGGCTTGCAGGGCATCCACATCAATTTCAGCTACGCTCATGGTTCTCTCCTTAAAAGAGTCTTTGTCGTTTTTGCATGTGGTGGGTAGCGAGTTGTTTGTCGCGGGTGGCTTGTTTCCTCATGCACCACGCGCAACTCGCCACCAGCCGCTTCTTAGTCAAACCGGATGCGCGGGTCAACAATCGTGTAAAGAATGTCGCCAATCAGGGTGGCCAACACCACCAGAATGGCGGTGATGAACAGCAGGGCCATCACAATCGGCCAGTCATCCCGGTTGAGCGAGTCGATGAACAGCCGCCCCATGCCGGGGTAGTTGAAGATGGTCTCGGTGATAATCGCCCCGCTGAAGATGCCCGGTATCTGGAACACCACGATGGTGATGAGCGGAATCAGGGCATTGCGAGCGGCGTGCTTGAGGATGACCATGCGTTCCCGCAGACCCTTGGAACGGGCGGTGCGGACGTAGTCCTGGCGCAGCACTTCCAGCATGGAGGAGCGCATGAAGCGGCTCCAGCCAGCCAGGTAGAGCAGGGTCAACACGCTCACTGGCAGGACCAGGTGGATGATGCGGTCGGCCAGGGAGTAGGGCTGGATGCCCAGCACGTCCTGGATGCTGCCGGCGATGACGCGAGTGGTGAAGACGTCGCCGGTGGGGAAGAAGGGCAGTCCCCACTGCTGGAATTGCACCCCAAACAAGATGATGGTGAGCAGACCAAACCAGAAGACGGGCATAGAGATGCCAAAGAAGCTAAAGGTGGTGACGGCGTAGTCCAGGCGGGAGTACTGTCGGACGGCCGAAATGATCCCAATCGGCAGGGCAATGAGCAGGGAGATGACGGTGACGGTGGTCATCAGGATGAGGGTGTTGGACACCCGGCTGCCGATGACGGAGGTGACGGTCTGGCCACGAGCCAGGGACCAGGATTGGCCCCAATCCCAGCGCAGCACGCCGCCGCGGCAGGGGGCGATGCGGGTGGTGTCGGCGCCTTCGTTGGTGCCGCCGGCATCTTGGCAGGTGGGGGATTGGTAGTCGCGCCAGGTGCCGGTTTCGAACATTTTCTCGGCGGGACCGGGGTTGCCGATGGCGTCGCCGACTTCGTCGAGCCAGTCTTCACCGGTCAGCCAGGTGAGGTATGCCAGGTAGGTGGGTTTGTTGAGACCGAGGGTGGCTTCCAGCCGAGCGATGTCTTCCTCGCTGAGACGCTGTTTGGCGTCAGCGGCCAGGTTTAGCCCCGACAGTGGCCCCCCTGGCACTGCGTTGAGCAGCAGGTAGATGGTGATCGTCGCCAGGATTACCACCAACACCATCTGAAAACCGCGTCTGATAAGGTAGTTGGTCATTTCGATTCTCCTTCTCACTAAATCGATTTTTGGACGTGCGTGCGAAAGTTGTCTTTTTTGACAGTTACAATCCTAGAGGAAGAAGGGTATGAGAACTGCCAGCGATCTGTATCAAAATCGTATCAAACTGATTTGCTGACTGGATTTCACCTACTTTTGTTCGCTTTAAGCGGAGGTCTTAGTCGAACCGGATGCGCGGGTCAACAATTGTGTAGAGAATATCGCCAATGAGTGTGGCAAGGACGACCAGAACTGCGGTGATAAACAATAAGGCCATCACAATATTCCAATCATTTTGGTTGAGGGCTGTTACAAGTAGACGGCCCATGCCGGGATAGTTGAAAATTGTCTCAGTGATAATGGCACCGCTAAAAATGCCGGGGATTTGGAAGACGACGACGGTGATGAGGGGGATCAATGCGTTTCGGGCGCCGTGTTTCATGATGACAAGTTTTTCGCGCAATCCTTTGGAGCGAGCGGTTCGTACGTAGTCCTGGCGCAAGACTTCTAGCATAGATGCACGCATAAAGCGGCTCCAGGTGGCCAGATAAAGCAGGGTGAGCACAGAGACGGGCAGAATTAAATGTACGATGCGGTCGGCTAGGGAATAGGGTTGGATGCCCAGGATGTCCTGGATGCTGCCGGGAATGACGCGGGTGGTGAAAACATCACCAGTGGGGAAGAAAGGTAAGCCCCAATCCTGAAATTTTATGCCAAAGAGGATGATGATGAGCAGGCCGAACCAGAAGCTGGGCATGGAGATGCCAAAAAAGCTGAAGGTTGTCACAACGTAATCGGCTTTAGAATATTGTCGTACGGCCGAAAAAATGCCAATCGGGAGAGCAATAAGTAAGGAGACGATGGTGACGGTGGTCATGAGGATGAGGGTATTGGATACCCGGCTGCCAATAACGGCCGATACCGGCTGCCCTTTGGCTAGAGACCAGGATTGATCCCAATCCCAACGGATGACCCCGCCACGACAAGGTAACGGCCGTGTGGGATCAGCCCCCTGATTGGTCCCGCCCGCATCTTGGCAGATGGGGGATTGGTAATCGCGCCAGGTGCCTGTTTCAAACATTTTGTCGGCTGGGCCGGGATTGCCCAGGGCATTGCCGACTTCATCGAGCCAATCCTCACCAGCCATCCAGGTGATGTATCGTAAGTAGATTGGTTTATTGAGGCCCAAACTGGCAGCCAGCCGGGCTTTGTCTGCTTCGGTGAGCCGTTGCTTGTTATCGGCGGTTAATCCCAGCCCGGAGAGCGGCCCGCCCGGCACCGCATTTAGTAAACCGTAAATAGCCATCGAGGCCAGAATAACAACCAATACCATTTGGAAGCTGCGCCTGATTAAATAGTTGGTCACGCCGTTTCTCCTTGTTATGTTTTGGGAAATCTACCGGGATTCGGCAGCAATTGGAATAAAGTTAGTTTAGAGAGGTCCAGAATAAAGAACTGCTTATGCTGTGCATCAAAATCGTATCAAATCCTTTTTTGTGCTGTTTCAATCGTATTAATTTGGTAACATGCAGAGGAATTAGACCCGTCAGGCAAGAGGTTTATTGTGGGAAATCCATTTCAACTGGCCGATTTGTTAACCCAGTTCATTAAGCGGTCTGGCTATACGCCGGGGCAGTTGGAGAAGCTGTCTGGTGTACCCAAGCCAACAATTGTGAACTGGATGGAGGGCCGGGTGCGGCGGCCGCGCACGCTGACTGATCTGGTGCGGGTAACGGCCGTTCTCCACCTCACTGAAACCGAAGCCTCCCAACTGTTGCAGTCTGCCGGGCACCCCACCATTGCCGAACTGCGGCGCGATTTGCAGCAGATGCCGGACGAGACCTTGGCGCGCTTGATTGCCCATTGGGCAGGAACGGCCGTTCCTGTTGCCGAAAGCACTGCTCCCTTCCAGGCCATGGCCCACCTGCCGTACTTTGTGGGGCGTGAGGCGGAACTGGAAAAGCTAAAAGAAGTGCTGCTGGCGGGCGAACATGCCGCTATTTACAGCATCCAGGGTATGGGTGGTGTGGGCAAGACGGCACTGGCGGCCAACTTGGCTTATCAGCTGCGCGGCCTGTTCCCCGATGGCGTGCTGTGGGCCAGGGTGGATATTTCCGATACGATGTCAATTTTGAGCACTTTTGCCAGCGCCTATGGCCTGGATGTGCGGCAATACGGCGACCTGGGCAGCCGCAGCCGGATTGTTCGTGAGCTGCTGGCGCATAAGCGGGCGCTGCTGGTGCTGGACAACGCACAAAGCAGCGAGCAGGTGAAGCCGCTGCTGCCGCCGACTGGTTCCTGCGCGGTGCTGATTACCACGCGGCGGCATGATTTGGCGGTGACGCGGGGCGCGACGCGGCTGGTGCTGGGGCCGTTTGCCAGCGATGGCGCAGAATCGTTGGCCCTGTTTGCCGAAGTGTTGGGTGAAGAGCGGGTGGGGATGGAACGGCCGTTATTCATTGAGCTAGCCGATTTATTGGGGCATTTGCCATTGGCCGTGGCCATTGCTACCGGGCGGCTGGCGTACGAGCCTGGTTGGTCTACGACCGAATTTGTGCAGCGCGTGCGGCAAGAGCGGCGGCGTCTGGCCGAGCTGGAAAGCGAAGATCAGAGCGTGCGGCTGTCGTTTAACACCAGTTTCCAGCACCTGACGCCGGAGCAGCAGCGCTTTTTTGCGGCGCTGGGCGTGTTTGACGGTGACGATTTCAGCAGTGCCGCGGCGGCGGCTGTAGCCGATGTGCCGATTGATGTGGCGCAAGATCATTTGCGGAAGCTGTATGCGTTGTCGCTGGTGCAGGCCGGGCGTGAGACGCGCACCGGTCAGCCGAACCGGTATCGGCTGCATTTGCTTTTGCGCGATTATGCGGCACAGCAGTTGGGGGAGGATACGGCCGTTACCCACCGCTTTGTGAGCCATTATGTAAACTTTTCGCGAACCAACAGCCACAACTTTGCGGCGCTAGATTTGGAGCAGAAAAACGTGCTGACGGCGCTGGAAATGGCCGAGCAAGTGGGCCAAACTGCCGATTTTGTGGCCGGTGTCCTGGCATTTTATCTCTTTTGGGAGGCCAAGGGGCTGTACGCTGTGGCTGGCGATTTTCTGGCACGCGTGGCAAAGTGGCGGCCAGAGGAACCTGCGTTGCAGATGCGGCTGCACCATTACCAGGGGCGGCTGGCTCAGCGGCAGGGCGAGTACATTGAGGCCGAGGCGCAGTTTGAGCAGGCGCTAGAGCTGGCCCGTGAATTGGCCGCTGAGGAAGAGTTGAGCCATTTGCTGCGGGCGTTGGGGGTGCTGGCAGCTCGTCGTGGCGATTATGTGCTGGCCGATGCTTACTACAAAGAAGGGTTGGAACTCGCCAAAACGTTGGGACACGGCGGCATCGTGAGCAATTTTTTGCGTGGCTTGGGGGTGCAGGCCTACATGCGGGGCGATTTTGCCCGTGCTGAAGCGTTTTACGAGGAAGGGCTGGCGCTCATCGAGATGCTGGATGAAGAAGCACCAGATGCCAAAGGGCAAGGTGGGATGCTTTGGGGGTTGGGCGTGCTGGCCCAAGAGCAGGGCAATCTGGACGAGGCCCGCCGCTACTTTGAGCAGTCGTTGGTGCTGGCCCGGCAGGTGGGGCAGCAGGAGCGGGTGATTTTGCTGCTGCGCATGCTGGCCGATGTGGCTGTGGTGCAAACTTTGCCGGAGCAGGCCACTGCTTACTGGCAAGAGGCGCTGACGCTGGCACAAGATATTGGCCATCGCTGGCAGGTGGCGCGGGTGCTGAGCGAGTGGGGTGAGTACCAAATTCAGGTGGGGGAAACGGCCGTTGCCCACCAAACGTTTGAGGAATTATTCCGACTGGCCCGCATTTTGCAGAGCCAGGAACTGGTGGCGGTGGCTTTGTATGGTCTGGCGCGGGAAACGGCCGTTCGGGGTGAGCTAGACAAAGCGATTGAATACGGCCGTGAAAGCCTGGATACCTTTACCGCAATGGGCCACGCCAGAGTGCAGGAAGTGCAGGCGTGGCTGGTGGGGCTGGAGGATTAACTGAGACCAATTGGGCGTTTGAGAAAAGGTCGTAAATATCTTTGATAGAGATTGAAGCTGAGACCTAAAGCTAGACCGGCCAGTATGCCGAATGCTGGCATTATTGCCAAGGCAATAGGCCTTAAAAACAGAAGAATAGGATTTTGCCAAAGCCAAACACTTCCTTCGTTGTCAATGACAGCAAAAGAATCAGCTTCTCCATCAGCAGCAGAAACAAACTCATAAATACAAGATTCTATATTTTTGGGTGGCTTTACTCTTGAGGAGAAAGCGATTGATTCATAATCGCAATTAGCAATATTTTTACTTAAGTTATCTGTGGACAGAAGACAATCTATTTCGCCAGTATTGCAGTTAAAAAGGTCTTCAACTGGTTGACAATTCGATTCGCTATTGCCACAGAAATAAAAATTTTCACTATATTCTATGTAAACTGAACTCCAGGAAATATCGCTTAACTCAACTCCGGTGTTGCTTGGAGGAGTGCCTAATTTTTCCCATCTGACAAAATAGCCTGTTGTTGAAAGTCGATTGTATTGAACCCCGGCGAGAAAGCCCAAGCTAGCCAATCCAAAGACGATTAGCCAGCTTTGCCATTTGGGAGGTTTAGCCATTGTAGACTTTGGCGATACCGGGGATGATGCGGAGGGACTCCAGAAGCTCGGGGCAGCTGCGGGTACGGCCGTTTGGGAATTCCATCTTCAAGTTTTGGCCGCTAATCAAAATCGTGAGGCCATCTTCACCCTCGTACTCGTTGACCTTGGTTAGGGCGCGGCGGCACGCTTCTTGCCAGTTGCCCACCGGGCGCACTTCTACGATCACCATTTTGTGGATGCCGTTGGTCTGGCGCGTGGGTGCGGGACTAACCAGCGGCTGGCGCGTGTCAGCGGGTGCCGCTGGGTGGTGGCCGTTGCTGGTGCCATTGCCGTTGGCTTTTGGGGACGCTACGGCCGTTTCCACACGTGTCGGTTGGGCAACGGGTCGAGCTTCTGAATCGTCGTCGAAGTTGGGTGGTGGGGGTGGTGGCTGGTAGCCAACTGGCGCAGCGGTGGCGGGAACGGCCGTTGCTGGCTTCGCTACAGCCGCAGGTGCCGCCACAGGGGTGCCGACCGCCTCATCTTCAAACGCAGGTGGTGGGGGCGGCATGTGTCCGTGACCGTTGCCATTACCATTGCCGTTGCCGTTGCTGATTTTGGGGCTGTGGCCGTTGCCATTGCTTACCGGTTTGGCAGCGACCGGTGGGGTGGGAACGGCCGTTGCTGCCGGTTGATGCAGCGCGTCGGCATCCTGGGCGATTTGCACGTTGGTGTCCACGCGGTCCACGATGAGGTTCACATCTTCGCCCTTGAGCTGTACTTTGCCCGTCACCAGCATCACCTGGTCTACCGACACGTCGCCCCGGCAAGTTTGCCAGGTGCGCGGGAAAAAGACCAGATCGATCTTGCCATCTAAATCTTCCAGAGTGGCAAAGGCCATCGGGTCGCCCTTCTTGGTGGTGAGGGTGCGCAGTGTACTGATCATGCCGGCCAGGCGCACGGGACGGCCGTTCCAGTTGCTGTCGATGTCGCTGATGCTGGCGTTGGTGTGTGGCTGGAGCATAGCTAACGGCCGTTCCAATGGATGTTCGGACACATGAACCCCCAGGGCTTCTTTTTCCCACTCCAGCAGCTCTTTGTGCTTGATGGGTGTGATGTTTTTTGGATCGTGCAGCAAATCGACGGCGACTTTCAGGGCCGGGGTGCTGCCGCCACCAAACAGACTCATTTGCCCGGTGGAGGCGGCGGCTTGCTCACTGCTGCTAAAGTTCACAATGCGGTCGAGCGCATCCATAAATTGGACTGGGGTGCCCCAGGTGTCAAAGACGCGCCCTTTGGTCATGTATTCCAACGGCCGTTTGCCCACCCGCTTCAAATCAACCCGCTTGCACAAATCTTGCAGGTTTTTGAACGGGCCGTTGGCCTCGCGCTCTTCAATAATCGTCATGAGGGCCGCCGCACCAGCATTTTTGATGGCCCCCAGACCAAAGCGGATTAACGGCCGTTCGCCGCCATCCTCAATCGTGAAGTCCAGGCCAGAGGTGTTAATGTCCGGCGGGCCCACGTCGATGCCCAAATTTTTGGCCTCGGCGAAGTAGCGGCGCACCTTTTCGGTGTTGTCGCGTTCCACCGAGAGCATGGCGGTGAGGTATTCCACCGGATAATGCGCCTTCAAAAATGCCGTCTGGCAGGTGACTTTGGCGTAATCGGCTGCGTGCGCCTTGTTAAAGCCGTAGCGAGCGAAAAATTCGATATCGCCCCAGATTGCCTCGCACACCTCGCGGCTCAGACCGCGGGCCATCGCTCCTTCGGTGAACTGGGAGCGATGTTTGTCCATCAGGTCGCGCTTCTTTTTAGAGACGGCCTTGCGGATCATGTCGGCCTCGCCCGGCTCGTACCCGGCCAGGTCAGAGGCGATGCGGATGATTTGTTCCTGGTACACCAAAATGCCGTAGGTGTCCTTGAGGATCGGTTCCAGGGCCGGGCTGTGGTACTCGACGATATCCTTGTTGTCGTAGATGGCCGAGTGCATGCGGCGGATGTATTCAGGAATGTTTTCCATCGGGCCAGGTCGGTACAGCGAAATGGCCGCGATGATGTGGTCGAAGCGGCGTGGTTTCATTTCCATCATCAGGCGGCGCATGCCCGCGCCTTCCACCTGGAACACCCCGGCGACGTCGCCGCGCCCCAGCATGTCGAACAGCACTTCTGGCTTTTTGGTGGGGTCTGGCCCCACGTGCCCCTCGTCGTAAGGGATGTTGTCCATCGTGTAGACGGTGCCGTACCGTTCTTCGATCAGGCGGGCCGCCCGGCGCATTACGGTGAGAGTGCTCAGCCCCAAAAAGTCTACTTTCAGCAGGCCGATGGATTCCACAATTTCCATGGGCCATTGGGTCACACGATCGACGCCACCCAGCCCTTCATCGCCGCTGGTGGGTTTGTTGAGCGGCACGTACTCGTGCAGCGGCCGGTCGGAAATGATGACCCCGGCGGCATGGCTGGAGGCATGGCGGGCCACCCCCTCTAAATTGCGCGCGGTGTCGAGGAGATCGCGTACGGCCGTTTCTCCCTTGTACTTCTGCTCCAGCTCCGATGAGTAAAACTCATGCTCCTTGTCCAGCACGTTTTCAATTTTGACAGGTTTGCCAGGGATGGCAGGCACCAGTCGAGCAATGACATCCACTTCTTCCAGCGGCATGTCCATGGCCCGACCAACGTCGCGGATTGCGGCACGCGCCCCCAACGTTCCAAAGGTAATGATTTGCGCCACTTTTTCGGAGCCATAGCGCCGTTTGGAGTAAGCCACCATCCAGTGCCGCACGTCATCGGGATAGTCCAGATCGATATCGGGCATGGAAACGCGGCCAGGATTCAGGAACCGCTCAAAGATGAGGCTGTTGACCAACGGGTCGATGCTGGTGATGCCCAGCGTGTACGCCACTACCGAGCCAGCGCCAGAACCGCGCACGTTCCACCAGATGTCGTTTTCTTTCCACTCGCTGTAGCTGTCGTAGGGGAAGGGGTCCTGGTGCTGCTCCCACCATTCGTCGGTGCGGGCGGCCCATTCGCACAAATCCCACACGATGAGGAAGTAGGTCTCAAACCCCATCCGGCTGATGATGTTCAGCTCATGGTCCATGCGGGCGCGCAGTTCCGCATCATTTTCGGCCCTGTCTGCCCCATAGCGCCAGACGAGCCCTTTCTTGCACAGCTCGTGCAGGTAGGAATGTGGATCGTGTCCGGCAGGAACGTCAAATTCGGGTAGGTGGTACCCCTTCGAATCCAGGCTGACGTCGCACATTTCCACAATGCGCATGCTGTTCATAAGCGAGTTGAGAATGACTTCTTCTTTGTAGCCGTTGCGTTGGAAGAGGTGGAACATCTCATCGCGCGACTTGACATAATACTCTTTGTCAGAAAAAGTCAGTTTGGGGTCTTTGACGGTGGAACTGGTCTGAATGCAGAGCAACACTTCATGCGGATCGGCATCGCTGGCCAGAGTGTAGTGCACGTCGTTGGTCGCCAGGAAGTTGTTTTCCAGGCCAAAATGGGCGGCCATCTCGATGAGCTGCCGGTTGATATCGGTGAGTTCCGGGATGGAGTGCTCTTGCAGTTCGATAAACAAGCGATCCTTGCCAAAAATGTCCAGGTATTCGCCCATGAGCTTTTTGGCCAGCTTGGGGTTGCGGTCGCCTAAGGCCCGCGGAATTTCGGCCGCCATGCAGCCAGTCGTGGCAATGAGGCCATCTTTGTGGCTGGCCATAAAGGCGCGGTCGATGCGCGGTTTGTAGTAGTAGCCATCCAATTGGGAAGCGCTGGCGATTTGCAGCAGATTCAGGTAGCCGGTCTGGTTTTCGGCCAGCAGCAGCATGTGGAAACGGGCTTTGTCCAGCTGTGGGTCTTTGTCCACCATGGTGCGCTGCGCCAAGTACGTCTCGATGCCGATGATGGGCTTCACACCCGCAGCTTTGGCCGCGCGGTAGAAGGGCATGGTGCCATACATCGCGCCGTGGTCGGTGAGGGCGATGGCGGGTTGGTCCAGTTCCGCAGCACGGGCCACCAGGTCGTTGACCCGGCTCAGGCCATCGAGCAGGGAGTATTCGCTGTGGCAGTGAAGGTGAACAAACTGGTTGTGGTTTTCACACATGATGCACAATTTTCCCTTAAGAATAACTATCCACAGATTTCGCAGATTACACAGATTGAAGGTGACGTCTTTTGCCAGCGTGCAGTATTGTTGTAATGCCCCACATGAGAGACAAGTATAACACAAACGGCCGTTCCCAATGTAAAAAGTTTCAAAATTTTAAGGGCTACTTTTCGCGCTCTATCACCTGTCTTCTTTACACTATCTTAACAACTTCTATATTCATGCTAAACAGTGCTTTGCTATTCTACCGCGACCGTAGAGGAAAAACTGTATCAGACTGGAGATGCACCGATGTTGCAAAAACTGAGTACCTATCATCAAGACCTTGCTGCGACTCTCGCGCTCAATCATTATGCGCCCATTACGCTATCGAACATGAGCCGGGTGGCCCTGCTGAACCGCACTGACACCAAATATGTGCTCTCGCTGGCGACATTACAGCGCATCATGCCCCAACTTACCGAGGATTATCTGTCCTTGGTGGTCATGGGCAAGCGTGCCAGCCACTACCGCACGCTTTATTTTGATTCGGAAGATTTTGCCCTGTACCATCGGCACCACGCCGGGGCCTTAAACCGATACAAAGTGCGTTCGCGCGAATATGTTGATTCGCAGCTGGCCTTTTTGGAAGTGAAGCACAAAAACAACAAGGGACGCACTGTTAAAAGCCGGATGCAGACGCCGGAACTGGCCGATGAGATTGTGGACGAAACGGCCGCTTTCCTACAAGAAACATTCCCCTTTGATCCTGCCCAACTGGAGGCGAAGCTGTGGGTGGAGTATGATCGCATTACCCTCGTTAGCGAGCTGCGCCAGGAGCGCGTGACGATTGATCTGAACCTGACCTTTAGCTGGGAAGACGAGACGATCAGTTTGCCGCATTTGGTAATTATTGAAGTAAAGCAAGATGGTTTTTCGGCTCAGTCTGAGATGATCAGGCTGCTGCGGCAAAACCAGGTGCAGCCACTGGGCTTAAGCAAATATTGCATGGGCGTCAGCCTGCTTTACCCGCACGTTAAACACAACAATTTCAAATCTAAATTACGGCTGGTGCAGAAGCTGGCCCAAGGACAATCTTATGCTTACCTCCATTAATTTACTTGTAGGCTTTGCCGCCAACCTGGTCATTGCGTTGGTCATTGTGCGCTTCATCTACTATCCAGTGAAGCAGAACAAAAATTATGTTTTCACGTTTCTGGCCTTTAATACGATTATCTTTTTTGTCATGAGCCTGCTCAGTTCGATTGAGCTGAGCGTGGGCGCAGGGTTTGGCCTGTTTGCTATCTTCTCGGTGTTGCGCTACCGCACCAACCCCATGCCCCCGCGTGACATGACTTACCTGTTCATTTTGATTGGGCTGCCGGTGCTCAACTCCGGGTTGTTAAACAGTTCGGGGTGGGACTCGCTGGTGGTGGCCAATGTAGCCATCATTGGGGTGCTGTACGTGCTGGAGCAGGGCTGGGGCTTCCATTATGAGCAGTCGCAGCGCATTTCTTACGAGCGTATTGAGCTCATCCGCCCTGAAAATTATGAGCTGCTGCTG
Source organism: Ardenticatenaceae bacterium (assembly GCA_020634435.1). Lineage (GTDB taxonomy): Bacteria > Chloroflexota > Anaerolineae > Promineifilales > Promineifilaceae > Leptofilum. Next base: position 243,864 of record JACKBS010000013.1, read on the forward strand.
GCCGACCTGCGCGAGCGCACGGGCCTGCCAATCAAGCGCGTGGAAATTGGACACATCAATTTTCTCAAGGATTCGGCCGATCTCAAGATTTATTATGATGGCGCCGCCCAACATGGTTGGGAGGACGATGCGGGTGTTTATTTGATTTATGATGAGGATTCGGCCGAATAAGATGAACCCCCTTTGCCGGTGTGACGCACATGGCGGTGCGTCACACCACAGGAGCAGCCCGATGAAATTAGCCCGACCCCTTCGCCTGACCGTGGCGATTTTCCTTCTCACCCTTTTTCTCTTTGCTTGCAGCAGTTCTCCCGACAGCGATACGCATTCAGAAACCACCACAGATGCGAGTGAAACGGCCGTAACCACCACAACGGCCTCTCAAACAGACGAAGCAGACGATGTCACCCGGCCCGCTGGCTGGAGCGAAGCCACGCACAGCAATGACGCCGACCCCAACTACGACGTTGTCTTCCCCGAAGATGAGGTGCTGCGCCTGGACATCACCATCGACAGCGAAAATTGGGACGCGATGCTGGCGAACCTTACCGCACTGTTGGGCGAACAAGGCAGTGGTGGCGGTCCCGGCGGCAACCGGCCCGGCGGCGGTGCCCCGCCAGAAGGCGTTGAGCCGCCTGCCGGTGGACCTGGTGGCGCACGGCCCGGTGGTGGGTTTGGTGGCCCCGGTGGGGTGCCGGGTGATTTCACCAGTGAAAATCCGATGTGGGCCGAGGCGACGATTACTTTTGAGGGCAATACCTGGACGCACGTCGGCGTGCGCTTCAAGGGCAACTCCTCGCTGTCCGGTGCCTGGTCTAGCGGTTCGCTGGAGTTGCCGTTCAAGCTGGATTTCGACGAATTTGAGGATGAATATCCCGAAATTGATAACCAGCGCTTTTATGGCTTCAAGCAGTTGTCGCTGTCCAACAACACCCGCGATGCATCGTTTTTACGCGATACTGTGACGGCCGATATCCTGGAAGATGCGGGGTTGGCCAGTGCCAAAACATCATTTGTGGAGCTGTACGTGGATTACGGCGAAGGGCCGGTGAGCTTTGGCCTGTACACAATGATCGAGGTGATTGACGACACGGTGGTAGACCGCGTGTTTGGCAGTGATGATGGCAACATTTACGAGGCGGACGGTACGGCCGTTTCCCTGGCCGAAGGCACATTTGTTGACATCCCTGACAGCTTCCAAAAAGAAAACAATGAAGACGAAGCTGACTGGAGCGATATCGAAGCGCTGTACACCGTGCTGCACTCCGACCTGCGCCAAAACGATCCGGCGGCGTGGCAGGCGGAGTTAGAAGCTGTATTTGACGTTGATACCTTTTTGCACTGGCTGGCCATCAACACGGTGATTGAAAATTGGGACACGTACGGCGGCGCAGCCCACAATTATTACCTCTACAACGATCCGGCAACGGGCCAACTCACCTGGATTCCCTGGGATCACAACGAGGCGCTGAAATCAGGCGGCCGTTCGCAAATGACCCTGGAGATGACGGCCATCGGCGATAATTGGCCGCTGATTCGCTACCTGCTGGATAATCCCGACTACTATGAAACTTATGTCAACTACGTTGATGAAACCATCCACACCGTCTTTGAGCCAGAAGCGATGACGGTGCGCTATGAAGAACTGGCCGCGCTCATCGAGCCGTATGCCGTGGCGGACGTAGGGCAGGCGGCGTTTGACCAGGCCATTCAGGAACTCATTACCCACACCAACAACCGCGTCGCCGCTGCCGAAGCGTTTTTAGGGCAGTAAGCCACAGAGCACACAGAGAGCACAGAGTTTTCCTCTTTTTTCTCTGTGCTCTCTGTGGCAAAACTCAATTTATTTTTATTTGCAAATATATTAAATAAAAATATAATCCCCGCATGGAACAAACAATTTTTACAACCATGCGGGAAATTTTTGTGCTGCTGATTGGCGAAATGGCGGTGGTGTTACGGCCGTTTCACCTCACTCCTGAGCAGTTCGACACGCTGCTGCTGCTGCAACTGAACAGCGGCTGGCGCATGGGGGATTTGAGTGGCCGTTTGCTGGTGGACAACAGCAAAATGACCCGCATTGTGGATTATCTGGCCGAGCAGGGCTGGGTCACGCGCCAGCCCGACCCCGACGATCGGCGCGCGCAGCAGGTGGTTTTGACCAGCGCCGGATCGGCCCAACGCGAGGCGGCCCAGGTAGCCCATCTGGCCGCGTTGCAGGCGAGTTTGTCTGGTTTGGATGAGGCCGGGCAGGCGCAAATGCTGGATTTGCTGGCAAAATGGCGTGCCGATTTAGGCATTTAGCCTGGCCATTCATGGCCAGGACAATGTATTTTTAATTTGGGAGAACAACCAATGGCTGAATTAGAAAACGTATTCGACGACAACGAGGCAATTGCCACCGCACCGGGCGACATTCCGCTGCCGATGGTGCGCGAGCGCATTGCGGCGCAGGCGCACCAGTTCCGCCACGATAACACGATATGGCCGTTTGCTCCCCAACCAAGCGAACCGGTCGAAATTTGGGCCACCAGCGGCGTGGAGATGCCATTGGACCGTGCTGAGGTGTGGTTTACCACGGACGGCCGTTTGCCAGACGCGAATGCCCACAAGCTGCCGATGACGATACAAACCGTGGAGTGGGAAGCTGGGGCAGGCTACTTGAGCCGCTGGCATGCTGTTTTGCCGGGGCAGGTGGGCGGAACGGCCGTACGCTACAAAATCGCGGGCTGGCAAGCCGGACGTGCGGCTGATGCGCCGCCTGACCTTTTTGCCCACGACGGCCAGGGATTTTGGTATCCCGTGGACGACGAGACGGGCATCCAAACTTTTGCCTACTATGTCGAGCCAGACGAACCAGTCGGGCCAGCGTGGATGCACGAGGCGGTGATTTACCATATTTTTCTGGATCGATTTCATCCGGGGACGGGAGACGGCCGTTTCTCGCCGGAAATTGACAAGGCTGATCACCATGCCCGCAACGGCGGCACGCTGCGCGGCGTGACCCAATCGCTACCTTACCTGGCGGAATTAGGCATCAACTGCATCTGGCTCTCACCGCTGGGCTTGGCGGATACCTACCATCGGTACGACACCAAAGATTTGTTCGCCATCGACCCGGAATTGGGTAGCGAGGCCGATTTGCACGAGCTGGTGGCGCAGGCGCACGCACGTGGCATTCGCGTGATTCTAGACTTTGTGCCCAGCCATTGCTCCTGGAAGCATCCCGCTTTCCTGGCCGCCCAGGCCGATCCCAATGCGGAGAGTGCTTCCTGGTTTGTCTTCTATGAACACCCCGACGACTATCGCTGCTTTTTGGGCCGGGCCAAGCTGCTGCCCTCGTTCGATACCAACGATCCGGCGGGCAGGCAGCATATTTGTGATGCGGCCGTTTATTGGCTGCGTGAATTTGGGCTGGACGGCTTCCGGCTGGACCACGCTATTGGGCACGGCATGGATTTTTGGGTGCAGTTCCGCCAGGCAGTGCAGTCGGCCAATCCGCAGGCGGTGACGATTGGCGAAGCGACCGATTCGCCCGACGCGCTGCGTCGCTATCGCGGACGGCTGAGCCACGTGCTCGACTTTCCTCTGGCGACCGCGTTTCGCTACGCTTTTGCCCTGGATTTGTGGAATGTGGCGCAACTCGACGCCTTTTTGCAGAGCTACGAGGCGTACATGGCCACGGGCGCGGCGCGGGCCAGTTTTTTGGACAACCATGACATGAATCGCTTTCTCTTCATGGCGGGCAACGACGTGAATCGGCTGAAGCTGGCGGCGCTGTGCCAGTTTACCCTGGCGCCAACGCCGGTCATTTATTATGGCACGGAAGTGGGGTTGTCGCAGGCGGTGAACAAAGACCAGGCAGGATCGGGCGGTGACCATCACGTGCGGGCGCAAATGCCGTGGCAGCCAGAGAATTGGGACCAGGAGTTGCTCACGTTTTATCGCCGATTGGTGCAGCTGCGGCGGACGCTGCCTGCCCTCCAGCGCGGCACGCGCACGCGGCTGCATGTGGACGCGGCGACGCAGACGTATGCGTATGCGCGGATGTGGGAGGGAGAAACGGCCTGCCCTGAGCCTGCCGAAGGGGCCGTTGCTCTCTTTAACCTCAGCGACAATGAACAAATCATCCCGCTGGCAAATGCCGAAACTTATGAATGTTTGCTTTCTACGGGGCAACAGCCGGAGTTTGTGGAAGGTGGCGTGAAGGTGGGGATGGGAACGGCCGTACTAATTGTGAATCGTAAATAGAGTTGTTCCTTAATAAAATCTCGACCCTGTCATGCCCGCGAAAGCGGGTATCCACTCCTGAAACCAACTGGATTCCCGCCTGCGCGGGAATGACAACTGTTAATTGGGAACAACTCTAATAATTAACCGTAGCCGCAGATTCTTTCTACGCTAGGATTTCGCGGAAAGAATCCGCGGCTACAGGGGTTACAGTGCCAAGTCATCGGCCACCCAAGCGAGACCCGCATCTTCCAGCGTGGCGCGGGTGGGGGTGCCGGTGATGGCGTCCCAGCCAGCCTGCTCGTGGTACATGTCCAGTCCGGCCTGAAGTTCCTCATTTTCGATGACAATACCATCAGAACGGCCGCCTGACAGTGGTTTGGTGAGCAGCTTTTTGGGCAGCGTGTCGTTGTCGCGGGTGAGCCCTTCGCGGGCGTTGAAGGCGCGCATCAGGTTCAGGCGGCGACGGCCGATTGCCTGGACTTCGGCAACGGTGATGTCCCACCCAGTCGCGGCGGCCAGTAAATCGGCAATATCTTGCGGGTTGTAAAGCTGCCAGCTGGGACCGTACACGAAGGTGCAAATGCAGGCCGTGTCGATGGCGCTGTAGGTGTACTGCGTTTTTAAGGCAAATTCGATTTTCTCCGCATTGATCACTTGGGGTGGCTGCGGCGTGTGCAAGCCAATCTGGGAGAGCGGCACTTTGTAAAAGCGTTCGTACGCTTTTTCGCTATAAACCGGATCATGTTCGGACGATTCATGATCGGCCCCAAATGGATTGACGGCGTAGATGACGCCCAGGCTGCGCTTGACGTGCGGCATGTGGGCGGGCAGTTCCTGCCCCTTCACCGTGAGCAAATATTCGTGCCCCTTGCCCAGCCGGTCGGCGGCTTTGGCCGAGCCTTCAGCCAGAATGTCGCCAAAGCCTTCGCGGTTGAGCGTTTTTTCTAGCATGGCGATCATGGCGTCGGCGTTGCCGTAGCGCAGCTCGATGCCGTCTGTTTCTTCCAGGTTCAGCAGTTCATTTTCAAAACATTCCATGGCCCAGGAAAGAGTAGCACCACAGGAGATGGTGTCCACCCCGTAGGCGTTGCAAAGCTGATTGGCGTAGGTGACGGCGTGGAGATCGTCTATGCCGCAGTAGGAGCCGAAGGTAGCGGCCGTTTCGTATTCTGGCCCACCGTATTCGGGCATGAGCTTGTTGTTTTTGTATTCGGATTCGGCCACCCGCTTACAGCGCACGATGCAGGCGTAACAGGTATCACGGCCGTCTTTGTCTTGTTTACCGGCTTCCGCGCCGCGCAAAATCTCATCGTACAACTTTTCGCCGCTGATGCCCTCGGCGTGGGGCATGGTGCCTGAATCCCAGTTGTTCGTGGGCAACCCACCGCCGCGATCCTGCCCCATCACCCCACCGATGGTGCCATATCGACCGAAGTTATCCATGCCGCTGCTGCTGATGTTTTGGGCACCTTTTTTGGACAAGGCGGCGACCGCTTTTTTGTCGGCGGGAGTCACTTTTTGCGTGCCGCGCACGACGATGGCCTTGAGCTTTTTGCTGCCCATGACGGCCCCTGTGCCGGTGCGACCCCAGGCGCGATTGCTCATGTTCATGATGGCGGCGAAGTTGGCCAGCTTTTCGCCAGCGGGGCCAATCTGGGCAATTTCGATGCGCTTGTCGCCAATTTCGTCTTGCAGGAGAGTGTCTACTTCCAATGTGGTTTTGCCCCATAGATGAGTGGCGTCGCGCAGTTCAGCCTGGCCGTCGTTGACCCACAGGTAGACGGGGGTGGCCGATGCGCCTTTGATAACGATGGCGTCGAAGCCAGCGTATTTGAGTTCGGCAGGCCAGAAGCCACCTGCCTGGGTGTCGGACGCGCCGCCGCTGCTGGGGGATTTGCAGGTGACGGTGCAGCGGCTTTGCCCGCTAACGGGCAGCCCGGTGGCGGCGCTGACGGCGAAGGTAAGCGTATTTTCGGGGCTGAGCGGGTCGGCATGAGCAGGGGTGTTGTGCCAGAGGTAGTAGAGGCCCATCAGGCTGCCGCCCATGTAGTGGCGGTAAAATTCCGGGCGGGGATGTTCAATTTCCAGGGTGCGATGGGTTAAATCGACGTGGAGGATGTTGCCGGTGAAGCCGTGTAGCATAGTGGGTCTCCTTTATTTCAACGCAGAGGCGCGGAGGCGCTGAGGATCGGGTATCTGTTTGCGTGGTTGTTGCCGCGCGTTTTGGCGGCTGATGTTTGTTGGATTCTATTTTACAGGGTGGGGGAGTTGTTTCAAAGGGGGGAGGGTTGTTTTATAATGTGGCAGGTTGCATGTTGCAGGTGGCAAGTTGCAAGTGGGCAGGTTTTTAAGTGCCAGGAGAGGGTTCGTATGAAGTGGGGATGGGTTGTCGCAATACTTCTTTTGATTTTCAATTTGATAGCGTGTGCGGAGGGGCAAGAGGTGGCGCTGGAACGTACGGCCGTTCCCACCCCACCACCAACGATTGAACCGACTGTGACGGAAACGGCCGTGCCTGCACCTGCGACTGTTGTGGTGGAAACGGCCGTTGCTACGCCGACAACAATCCCCGCTGAAACACCCACTCCATCAAGCCCACTGGCTGATGTGATTGACTTGCAGGAATTGGCGGGGGTGCCATTAGATACCTCTCGCGCCTACAGCTTGAAAATCCCTGATTACGATTTGTTGCGTGATTGGTTGAAATCTGCTCGTGAAACCCCATTACAACATGGCCTTGCCTACTTTTACATTTTTGATCTGCTGGCCTTTGATTTTGCCCATAGTTTTCCCCACGGTGTAGGCCAGCTGGAACCCATTTTTGAGGAGGCCCAAGGGGGAAATTATCTTAATGAACGGATAACCTGGCCCGTTTTGCAAACGGCCGTTGTGGCTTACCTAAATCAAAATCAAATTTTGCTGGAAGATGGTAAACCCCTCCGCATTCTTGCTGTGTCAGTTAACCCAACGGCCGTCGATTTGAACAATGATGGCGTAGTGGAGTGGCTTATTACGGTGGAGTCAAGAGCGCTAAATGTTTTAGGTGCAATACCGCTTTCTGTTGATCAATCTGGTGTCTATACCATTCTGCCAAATATGATTTTACCAATCAACACATCGCTTACAGACGTTATTGATGGAATTGCTCAAATGGTCTTTGATCTTGATGTCACGGGTGATGGATTGATTGATGTTTTGCGGGTTGAGCGAGGTTATCTTGGTGGGCCATTTGGCTACATCATGGTCTACAGTTGGAATGGCGATGGGCTTTATTGGCTAGATACGATTGACATGTCGGTTCCTTCTTTTAGGCCCAGTGCTTTGTATGAGATTGGCGATTTTACTAATGATGGTGTAACAGATATTAAAGTCACAACCTCACATGAAGTGAATTTTAATTGCACCTGGGATGAAGTGGATATTTACAGTTGGAACGGCCGTACCCCGCAACATCTGCTCATGGAAGGATCGCAAATGCCAGACACACCAGAGTGTACCATGTTCCATGCCATTACGCCTTCCCGACCTTATTCAGAAGCGGTCTTGGCTGAAAAGATCCGCATTGAACTGCTTGAGTCGGCACTTGCTCAGTTAACGCTAGACACAGCCCCATCGGCTGATTACCTGGCTTTGGGTTACCTGCATTTGGCAATGGCCTATCTAGAACAAAACGAGGTCAGCAAGGCTCAGCAAGCATTTAACCACCTTTACAACCTGCCAGATGAAGCCTCTTTTGCGCAGCTCGTGAAAGAACTTTATGCCGAGAATGATGGTAATTTAGTGTCTGTTTGCCAGCAGCTGTATACCGTACCCGATCAGGTGGAAGCAACGGGCATCAGCGATTACATTTATGCGGGGTCAGTCACGGGCTTCTTTGGTGCGGGCAGCGCCATGCTCAATCCTGATGCCATTTGCCCATATCCACAGCTCATAACCGGGCGATTGATGGCTTTATCTTTACCTGCGAATCAGCATCCAGCTACAAGCCTTGGCGAGTTGGGTTACACTTTTTCTCAGTATGATTCTTTCAATCTCGATTCAGATGCTTCATTGGAATGGTTGGGTATTGTACAAAAGGAAGAGGCATATTTGGTCTTATTTGATGAGAAGGATGGTGTTTTAAAGCCGACGATTTTGAGCAATATCTGCGTGGACTGTCAGGACGCTCTAATTTATGAATTGCGCCAGGATGAGCAAGGCGCGTACCTCATTGGCCGAATAAGTAGTTACCAGATGACATGCACGTTGAGTAATGAGCTAGCTGTACGCAACAGCCCTTTTCTTGTCCGGGCCACTGAAAACGGTTTTGATTTTCATATGAGGGGGATTTATTGTAGTGGAGATGCAGATGAACGGCCGTTAACCGAAATAACATCCGCCGATTTTGCCCCTGACCCACCCCGCCCACCAACTTGGCACTCACTGCTGTATGAAGCCACAGGGAAAAGTGATTGGGAGTGGATGAGAGATGTGCAAACGGCCGTTCTCACCCAAACCGATCCCACTGTCCCTGAAAAAATCACCGAATTACTCAATTACCTGCCCGCCGACGACCCGGACGCACAGCCGTACATCGAACACCTCACCTACCTGCTAGGCTACTTTTATGAACTGAGCGGGGATGAAGAAACGGCCGTTGCCACCTACCTCGATCTCATCCAAAATTACCCCACCTCGCCCTGGAGCTGGCTGGCCTGGGCGCGGCTGGACCCTGTTACGCCATGATTTTGGCTGGTGCCTGTACCCCATTGGCGAAGGACGCAACGGCCGTTCCCACATCGTCAAACACATCAATATAGGCGTCAAAACCGGTTTGGTTGAGCAGGTGCCGCACCTGAGGTTGTGGGTTGCTTAGCTTAAATTGCAGATGGGGGCCGCTGTCCAGATCATTTTTCATGACGCGTAACGCTTGCCAGCCGCCTTCGGGGGCCAGCGGTTCATCCCCGTTAAAGATGGCGGCCACGCTGTGCAGACCAAATAATCCGGCAAGGCTGAGCTTGCGTACGTAGGTTAAGTCAAGAATCAGATGGCGATGCTCTTGGTCGTAGAGTGACTGCGCTTCATCAATGAGTTGTGTGTATGAGTCGCCATCCAGGCGACCATGAATTCGCATGATCAAAACGGCACAATCCGTCTGGTGTGTGTGCAGGGCAAACTTTGAATTATTCATCCTTTTATCTACCTTTAAGACAATTTGAGATTTCTAATACTTCTTGAGATTTCCAATACTTCAGCAAGTTGAAACAAGACGAACCACGGTTTTAAGCCAGGGCAAGGATGAGCGGTTCATTTGCTAAGACCATACTGGCTAGTTCGGCGGAATCCGTCCCGCATTCGGCCAGTTTTGTCCCGTTTAGGCGGTTTTATCGTGCGTTGGGGCGTTGAAAATGGATAATAAAAGCGTGTGTTGTGCGGCCTGTTTTAAAGCGAGGGGTCGTTTTCTAAGGGGTATTTTGCAGCGCGATTTTGTTCGAGCTCCAGTTTTTTGAGGCGGTACAGCGTCTCTTGCGTCATCTGGCGATGCTTGCTGGTAATGTCTGCCTGGACGCCAAAGAGGAAGATGAACAGCCCCACCAGCAGCAGGCCGGTGCCAATGGTCACCGATTGGATGAACTGGTTGGAGGCATGCACCAGGTACGCGTAGAAGAAGCGGCCCCACAGCGCCAGCCCGGTTAGCAAGAAGGGGAGGGCGATGTAGGTAAAGGTGCGCAGCGGTTCGTAAAAAGCGTAGAGGCGCACAATGGTGCTGGCTTGCGCTTTGATGAAGTGGCCCATGCTGCGCTGGAGGCGAGACGGCCGTATCGGTCCATTGGTCTCCACCGGGATGCTTTGAATGATTAGCCCTTGCTTGCCAGCCTGGATGATTGTGTCCAGCGTGTAGCTGAAATTGGTGAGGATGTGCAGCCGCAGCGCTGTGTCGCGGCTGTAGGCGCGGAAACCGCTCACGGCATCGGGCACGTCGGTACCGCTCACCGTGCGTACCGTCCAGCTGCCCAGCTTTTGCAGCAGCTTCTTAAACGGCGAAAAATGCTCGATGTTATCCACCTGGCGGTTGGCAATGACAATATCGGCCGTACCCGCCAACACTGGCGCAACCAGCTCGGGAATGTAATGGCCGGGATACTGATTATCCGCATCCGTGTTCACGATGATGTCCGCGCCGAGGCGTAACGATGCGTCCAGCCCGGTCTGGAAAGCGCGGGCCAGCCCCATGTTTTGTCGGTGCTGCACCACGTGGTTGATGCCCAGGCTGCGGGCGACATCGGCCGTACCGTCCGTGCTGCCGTCGTCGATGATGAGCGTCTCGATGCAGTCAATGCCCGGTACGTGGCGCGGCAAATCGGCCACCGTTTGCGGCAGAGATTGGGCTTCGTTGTAACAGGGAATTTGGATGATGAGCTTCACGGGGAGGATTTTAGCGCAGTTGGTTGTCTGGGAAAAGCGAACGGAGAAGAGCAGGAAATAGAAGTGACAAGTAAAAAGTGATAAGTGAAAAGAATAGAACTTTTTACTTTTCACTTATCACTTTTCACTGATTCCCCTTCAGCACATCGTCCAGCTCCACTAAATGCAGTCCTTCCCACAAATGTACGGAGAGGTCGATACGGCCGTTTTCATCCACCTTTACCCCTTCCGCCCGCAGGATTTCGGCCTGTTTGTTGGCCGTGGCTTCGCGGTGGCGAATGGAGATGCGCCCCTGGCTGTTGACGACCCGCTGCCAGGGCACATTGGCCGATGTATAGCCGTCCTGGTTAGGGTGGCGTAGGGCGCTAAGGGCATAGCCCACCGCACGGGCAGCGCGGGGATAGCCCAACATCTCGGCAATACGGCCGTAACTGCTCACCTTGCCCGGCGGAATACAGCGCACCACTTTATAAACTTGCTCAAAAAAACCGGGAGATTTGGTATCCATGAAGGGATGATAACGGCCGTTATAAAAATTGGCTACTGGGAGAAACGGCCGTCTTCCGAAATAAATTTTCACGACTCATTCATGTTGCCCGGCGCACGCCAATGCTATAACACTTGAGTGAGAAAGACCCGATTTTTGATGCCAAATGGGTGCAATCGCAGTAAACTATGCCGCAGCTTCGCCCGTACTTCTCAGAGGAGTAACTCATGAGTTGGTCAGTTTTAGTTGTAGATGATGAACCTTTAACCCAGGATTTACTGCGTCTGATGCTAGAGCCAGCTGGCTTTCGCGTCACCGGGGCCGAACACGGCCTGGAGGCGCTGCAAAAAGTCCAGCAAAGTAAGCCCGACATCATGATTCTAGACGTCATGATGCCCCACATGGACGGCCTGACCGTCTGCCGCAAAATTCGCAGCAATCCAGAAACGGCCGATTTGCCCATCGTCATGCTAAGCGGCAAAACCCACCTCAACGCCGTCGAAGAAGGCATGGAGGCTGGCGCTAACCGGTATCTGGCCAAGCCCATGTCCCGTAACGATCTGATTCAAAGCCTGCGTGAGGTACTGGCCGAAACCACAGGTGTTCGTGGCTGATAGCCCCCCAACTCACAACCTTAGTGCCAAATAAGCCACCCGTTTGGGTGGCTTTTTTCTTGTCTACCTCTGGTGCAACGAACCAATTTCACCAATTTAGAAATCCTCCGTTACTTTTTTGCACCCTTCTTCACTTTAGGGGCATACAGCAATTGTTAAACAAAAATATTTGAATGAAATTATAGGAGCAAGAAAAATGAACCAATTAATTCGCACAAAATACGGAATGACCATTCTGGGCCTGATTCTCCTCATGCTGCTGGCCGCCTGTACGCCCACCGGCGACTTGCCCGGCGCAGACGATGGTAATACCAACGTCCCTGGCCAGGTAAACGACAATGGGGACGACGCCAATGGCAACAGCGACGACGCGGCCAACGCCAACGACGACAGCGGTAACACCAATGATGACAGTGGCAACAGCAACGATGACAGCGCCAATGCCAACGCTGATTTTGCTAACGGCAACGACGACAGCGCCAACAGCAACAGCGATGATGACACGAACAGCAACAGCGACGATGACAATCGCAACCGCAATGGCGGCGACGACATGAACAGCAACGACGACAACGCCAATAGCAACAGTGATGACGACATGAACAGCAACGATGATCATGGCAACAGCAACGGCGACGATGATAACGGCAATAGCAACAGCGATGATGACATGAACAGCAACGATGATCATGGCAACAGCGACGATGACAACGGCAATAGCAACAGCGATGATGACATGAACAGCAATGATGATCATGGCAATAGCAATGATGATAGCAGCAACAGCAATAGCGGCAGCGACAACGGCAACAGCAACGACGACAGCAGCAATGCCAATGATGACAATGGCAACACCAATGACGACAGCAGCAACAGCAACGACAATGCCAACACCAACACCGGCAGTGACAATGGCAACAGCAATGGCAGCAGCGGCAACGACAACAGCGGCTCTGACGACGGCGGTGGCCATGATGATGACAACGACAACGGCGGCAATGACAACAACAATGACAATGACGACGATGATCACGGTGGTAACTCTGGCTCTGGTGGCAACGACAACGACAATGGCAATGACAACAGCGACGATGACTAAATCGTAACAGTTGTTGAACTCAAGTTAGGCGGAGATGAGCCAATCTCCGCCTAACTTGTTCGTTAACATGATTCATCTGTCACAAAGAGCGCCTGTTGACTATAATGGGCGACTCATTTTGTGGCAGAAATTTGTTTTCGAGCCATCCAAACTTTTTTGGAGTTCCCAAACATCGTGCAAGACGAATTGTTATTGTTGCATCGGGCAAAATCATTGGACCAGGAGGCGCTGGCTCAAGTGCATGAACGCTACTACGACTCGGTGTTCCGCTACATGGCCTTTCGGGAAAATGATTTGCAAACGGCCGAAGATTTGACAAGCGAAGTGTTTATTCGGTTTTTACATGCCATCCAACAGAAAAACGCCCCACAGAATACAATTCGTGGTTGGTTGTTTGGCACGGCCTCGCTCATTCTGAAGGAACATTACCGGAAGAAAAAGCGGACGCAGCTTACCGAGTTGGATGACGCTCTATCAGAAGAGTGGATAGAACCCATTGAAAAAATTGAAGCGCAAGAAGATAAAAAAGCGCTGCGCCAGGCTCTGGCTAATCTAACGGAAGAGCAGCAGCAGGTCCTGGCTCTGAGATTTGGTTATGAAATGCCGGTGCGTGACGTAGCCGAAACGATGAACAAAAGCGAAGGCTCGGTGAAAATGTTGCAGGTTCGGGCCATCGCCGCGCTGACCCGGATGATGGGTTCGGAGAGTTAGTCATGAACGATGTACCAGAAACGGTGCTCCAGGAATGTTTAGATTATATGGAACAGGGTGAATCGGTTGATCAGATCATCGCCCGCTTCCCGGAAACGGGGGCCTCGTTACGGCCGTTCCTGGAAACGGCCGTTCAATTAGCCGCCCTCGCCCCCCAACCCTCCCTGGCTGCCAAACAAAAATCCCAAAAAGCGTTCCTGGCTCATGCCGAGAGCTTAAAAGTAACCCCCGTACGGCCGTCCACCTGGTACCGGCTGCGGCAAGCATTGCTGCCATTGGCTTCCCTGGCCCTGGTGCTGATTCTGTTTTCGGTAGCGGCCGTTTCTGTTTCGGCGTCGGCCATTCCGGGAGATGCCCTCTATCGGGTAAAGCGGTTGGTGGAAAACGTGCGGCTTAATCGCACAGAAAACCCAACGGCAGCGGCCGAACTGCTGGATGCATTTGGCCAGGAGCGGATACGCGAAGTGCAAACCTTGCTGCGTACCGGGCGCTCCGCCGAAGTATCCTTTGACGGCATGGTAGAAGCGATACAGCCCAATGAATGGATCGTCGCTGATATTAGGGTGACGCTGGATGAGAACACGGTGCTGAGTTCCCCGATGCAGATGGGGGATTTGGTGCGGGTCAACGGCCGTACCAACAACAGTATCCTCACCGCCACTAGCATTGAACTGCTTAGCAGCTCCAGCGCGACGCCGGAACCCACGCCGATTCCCACGGCTGTGCCCACCAGCGAACCCACGGCAACGGCTACTCTGGAGCCGACTTTGGAACCCACCGAGAAGCCTACAGTTGTGCCAACGGCCGTACCGACGGCTACCCTCACCAATACGCCGGAACCTACGGCCACGTTGGTGCCGACCCTGCCGCCCACGGCCACGCCTTCGCCTGTACCCACCCAACCGCCGCCTAGCAATGATAACGGCGATGAAAATGAGAACGATAACGGCGGTGACGATGGCAATTCCAATGATGACAACGATAATGCCAACAACGACAATGGTGACGAAGAGAATAGCAACAACGAGAGTGGGAACAGCAACGGGGATAACGACGGAAATAGCAACGATAACGAAAACAATAATAATGGTGGTGGGGATAAAGATGACGACTAATCATTTTTGCCTGTATGCATAAATTGGTAACGCCCGGATTTCCGGGCGTTACTTTTTTTACCCCAATGCCACTTACTGGTGAAATTCAGCAATGAAAGAACCAATAAGTGAGGGTAAAATGCAGCTAACAGGTACCATGACCGAGATTAGACAATCTGTGAAAGAAAGAGTTGTTGTGAAAGAAAATATACGCGTTTGGGCAACGGCCGTACTGTTGCTGCTGCTGTTTGTTACCGGGTTTGCCGTGGTGCAGTACGCTACACCAGGTTTGGCGGGCAACGACGGTTACTACCACATGAAAATGGGCTACCTTATCCGCACAGAAGGTCTCAAACCGGATTTCCCTTACCTGCCCTACACCATCCTCAACGAATCTGCCTACTACGATCACCACCTGCTGTTTCACGTTTTCCTGGCCCTGTTTGCCACCACCGATCCAGCGTTGGACGGTGGTTTGGGGCTGACGCAAGGCGCCAAACTGGCCAGTATCGTCATGCCCTCGCTGGCGTTTTTGGCCATTTGGTGGCTGCTGCGTGGGCAAAAAGTGCCGTATGCGGCCGTTTGGGCCGTTGGTCTCTTTGCTGTGTCGGAAGCATTCTTGTACCGGATGAGTATGCCCCGAGCGCAGTCCATGTCCTTGCTGCTGCTGGTTTTGGGGCTGCATTGGCTGCTGCAAGGCAAGTACAAACTGCTGCTGCCGCTGGGCTTTGTTTTTGTCTGGGCGTACAACGCCTTCCCCTTGCTCATTGCCGTGGCGGGCACATACGCCATCGCTATTTTTATGCTGGAGCGGCGCATTGCCTGGCAGGCGGTGGTCTATCCGGCCATCGGCATTGCGCTAGGGCTGATTATCAATCCTTACTTCCCGCAAAACATCGACTTTATCGTGGGTCATTTGCTGCCCAAGGTGGGCGAATCAAGCACGCCGGTGGGCAATGAATGGTCGCCCTACCGCACCTGGACGCTGGTAGAGAATTCCGGCGTGGCGCTGATGGCCGTGCTGAGTGGCATTCTGGCCCTGGGCTGGCGCGAGAAGCGGATGGACAAATCCACGCTGGTGGCCCTCGGTCTAACGGTGCTGTTTGGCTACATGCTGTTTGAATCACGCCGCTTTATTGAATATTTCCCGCCGTTTGCCTTCATCTTTTTTGCCTTAAGTGCAGCCCCGATTTTGCGGGAATGGCTGGCGGCGTGGGGTGAGAAACGGCCGTATCTCCTCCAACTCGTCCCCGTTGCCCTGCTGCTCCTGCTGGCGTACCCGCTTTACGTGGGCCTCAACGATGCGCGTGAGCTGCTGGCCGACAGCAGCCCGGCCGACCGCTACGCCGATGCCACCATCTGGCTGCACGACAACGCGCCCGAAGGTACAATGGTGTTCCAGACGGACTGGGATGATTTCACCCGGCTCTTCTTTTACAACACAAACGCCGTGTACACCGCCGGACTCGATCCCACGTTCATGGAGCTGGAAGACGAGGCCTTCTTCGACCGCTGGGTAGACATTACCCAGGGACGGGTCGATGAACCCGGCGCCGCCATCCGCGATGAGTTTGGTGCGGCCTACGTTTTTAGCGACCTCAACCATGATAATTTCATGGACGCCGCAGAAGACGACCCGCTATTGCAGGAAGTGTACCGGGATGAGTATGCGGTGATTTATCAGGTAGGTAATCCGTAATCAGTAATCCGTAAACGGTAATCGGTAAAAGCAACTAAACCGATTACCGTTCACCGTTTACCGATTACCAAAAAAAACATGACAACTATTGAAGCTGAACAATTTGATCGTGGTATGCGCTGGCTGGAACGCTGGGGCATTGGCCATTTGCGGCGGGAACTGCTGCACGATGTAACTGGGCGTGTCTTGGAAGTGGGGGCAGGGACCGGGGCCAACTTGCCCATTTACGGCCGTTCCGCCCACACCACGTTGATTGACATAAAACCAGACAGATTGGTGCTGGCCCGTCGTAAATCAGGGGAGCCAGATATGCCCGCAACCTGCGCCAACGCACACAATCTCCCTTTTGCCAGCGATCAGTTTGATGCGGTAGTCGGCACGCTCGTTTTCTGCTCCATCCCCCAGCCAGAGTTGGCTTTGGCCGAAATTAAGCGCGTGCTCAAGCCAGACGGCCGTTTGCTGCTGCTAGAACACACGCGCGGCCACGGCCCCATTTCCCGCCGCTTCACCGATTGGCTGCAACCATTCTGGTTTGCTTTGCAAGGGGAATGCCATCTGAATCGGGAAACGGCCGTTACCGTGCAAAACGCCGGGTTCACCATCGAACAAAGCTCGGTGCATGGCTACGGCCTGCTGCAAATGATGCGGGCGTCGGTAAACGGTATTCCGTAATCGGTAATCCGATTACCGTTCACCGATTACCGTCTGCTGATCACCACTGCATAAGCTAGCATCGCCAACCCCAGCGCCATAAAGACCCAATTGCCATCGTACACGCCAAATAAAAACATAGCCGTGCCCATGATGCTGTAGAACGGATTGTCGCGCAGGGACTGCCACAGGTTCGGCGGCGGTACTTTGTAGCCTAGAGAGTGTAATTTTTCGCGGAGAACGGCCGTACTCGGTTCCGTCAACGTGCTGCCATCGGGGAAAACCAGGGTGGGCACGCTGGCGTTGCCGTCGTTGATGGCCATCACCTTACCCCGGCTCTCCGCATCTTCGGCTATATTGACATAATCGAACGGCACTTGCGCCCGGTTGAGTATTCCTCGCACGGGCGGGACCATCGGGCAGGTGGGCGTGCCGTACATCATTACTTTTTCAGTTGGGTTTATTGAATTTTTCATAGCCTTTAGATTACCGCAGGTTGGGGAAACTTACGAAAGACAAGGAGATGGCGCAGTGACCTGCTTGATTGACTTTGGTTGATGCTGTCCGGCATAATATTTGAGTTCAATCACGCAAGAAGGGGGTATGTGATGAGAGCCAAATCAAAACGCTTAATTTTCATCTTATTGATGCTTGTGTTGCTCGTGGGCTGCGGAGGCCAAACGGAATCTACGGTGCCGGAGGATACGGCCGTTGCGCCCAATCCAGCCGATGATGTTCCCTTTGAATTTGGGATCAACGAACAGTGGCCCGACTACATCCCCGAAGACATTCCCCCGCTAGAAGGCAGCATCAGCAGGGTCATGACCGGTTCGTCGCACATCCGAATTTTTTATGAATCGGTGACGGATCGGCAGATTGAGCAGTACCTGGACCAGCTAGACCGGCTGGGCTTTGAACTGGACTACATGATTTTTGTGCAGGAAGGTTTTCCAGACGACTCCGAAGAAAAGTTGGCGCGTGGTGAATTTGATGCCGTAGACATCACCAATGACACCTACCACATGCGGTTGGAGGCGGGCGGCGGTACGGCCGTTTACGATATTGACACCCAGGGTTTTACCGTGCCGGAGCTAACCAGCCCACCAACGTACAGTCCGCCAACGGCCGTTCCGCTGCAATGGCCCGATGTTCAGGTTCCGCCACCCGATTCGTGTGAGCTGACCAGCGTGCTCGATATTGGGGGCGGCCAATATATGATCAACTGTCAATTTACGGTTGAAAATGCTGACGAAATTTACATTGCTGCGCTGCAAGAAGCTGGATTTACCGAGCAGGATAGATTTGAAGGTATGGACGGTAACCTGATCAGCCTGACGTTGGCGAATGGAGAAACGGCCGTAACGCTTCTCTACTCACCAACACCGACCTTAACCATTCAAATCAAACCCGCTGCTCCCTAGTGCAAAGGCGGGGCCAACCTGGCTTAATCCATCACCGAGCCGCCGCTGAAGACTAAATTGGCTCCCGTCATGAAGCTGGCCGCTTCGGAGGCCAGGAACAGAATCATTTGCCCAATCTCCTCCGGCTGTGCGCCCCGGCCCAGCGGCACCTGCTTCAATCCTTCCTCAAACCGGCCGCCCGCCAGCGCCGTTTCGGTGGCCACCCAGCCCGGCGACAGCGCATTCACGTTCACGTTGTACGAGGCCATCTCTGCCGCCAGCGACTTGGTGAAGGTGAGTACCGCCCCCTTCGAGGCGCAGTAATGGGCGTTGCCATAGCCGGACAGTCCCGGCATGATGCCCGGCTGCATTCCGTCTACCGAGGCGATGTTGACAATCGCACCGCGCCGGTTGGCCATCATCGTGGGGATGACTGCCTGGCAGCAGTTGAAGACGCCCTTGGTGTTGACGCCAAATACGCGGTCCCACTCCTGCTCGTCCATGTTGGCCACCAAAGCCGCAGGGTACACGCCTGCGACATTGGCCAAAATATCAATCGAGCCATACGTTTCCAGCGCCGTATCGGCCAGTCGCTGGGCGTCGGCCCGATTAGACACATCGGCCTGTACAGCCACGGCGCTGAAGCCTGCGGCTGTTAGTTCATCAGCAACGGCCGTTCCCCGCGCAGCATCATATTCGCCAATAACCACCCGGCAGCCCGCATGGGCTAGTACTGCCGCCGCCGCTTTGCCGATGCCGCTGCCCCCACCCGTCACGATAGCTACCTTGTCTGTTAATTTAATGCCCGTTAGCAAAGGCAAATCCGCAATTTGATTAGACACACTCATCAAAAACCTCCTAAAAAAAGTAACAGGACGCGGATGAACGCAGATGACGCGGATTTATTTCTTCTTATCCGCGTTTTCCACGTTCATCCGCGTCCAATTTATTTGATAGAAAAGCCACCGTCCACCACCAGATTGTGTCCGGTGATGTAGCTCGACTCGTCAGAAACCAGGAACAGCGCGGCGTAAGCAATATCTTCCGGCAGGCAGAGCCGCTGAATGGGGTAGGCGCTGGTCACTACATCATCCACCACCTCGTCAAAGTTGGGCCGATCCACGTAGGACATGGGCGTATGCACCATGCCCGGCGAGATGATGTTGGCGCGGATGCCGTGCGCCGCGTATTGCAGGGCGATGACACGCGTGTAGGCCAGAATGCCGCCTTTGGTGGCGCTGTAGGTGGCATAGCCGGGAATGCCCACGCTGGCGCAAATGGACCCAATGTTCAGGATGGCCCCTTTTTTGTTGTTCATCATGAAGGGCAAACAATGTTTGGTGGTGTGGAAAACGCCCTTGAGGTTGATGTCCACCTGCCAGGCCCACTCGTCGTCGGTGGTGTCCTCCACCTTTTCCGTGCGGCTGATGACCCCGGCGGAGTTGACCAGCGTGTCCACGGTGCCGTACTGCGCTACGGCAAAATCAACCATTGTGCGGGCGTCATCCATGCTGGTCACATTTCCGGTGATGGCAACGGCCGTTCCGCCCCCACTCTCAATCTCCTTTACCACTTGCTGCAATGGTTCCAGCCGCCTGCCTGCCACAACCACTCTGGCCCCGTGCTGGGCAAACAGCAAGGCAATGGCTCGCCCAATCCCCGTGCCGCCACCCACGATGAGTGCGGTACGGCCGTTTAATCTCTGCTCCGTCATCTTTCCCTCCAGCTGTGAAATTGGTTGGGCAGGATTGTACAGAGTGTGATGACAAGGTGACAAGGTGAACGGCCGTCAAAAATTCACCATTCACCATTCACGATTCACAATTAGAAACGGCCGTTCACCATCATTGGTTAGGCGATTAACAGCAGCTTGCTGGCGCAGCAGCCAGGGGAATCACTTGTTCGGCTTCATGTTTGGTTTGCGGGGTGCCGCCGTAGGCCGTTGCTGTGTAGCCGTTAAGTTCTTGCAGCAGCTCGCGCGGTTTGCACAAGGTGCGCGAGGGAGCCATTTTTACCAGCAAGCCTTCCGGGGTTAGTTGCAGATCATCTACGTGGTAAACGGCCGTTACCCGCTGGTCATTGCCGTACTCCACCCGCACCTCCGCCTCGTTATCGAGCGGAATGCGGCTGTCCACAATGGACCAGATTTTGGCAAATTTGTCGGTGGCCATGAGTGGGGCGTCTGGAGCTACCCCGTCTGGCAGCCAAACCTGCACGATGACTTCGCGCCAGGTATGCAGGCTGTTGCCACAATCAATCGTGTCGAACTGCGCATTTTTGATTTCGGTCACGTGGTAGCCGCCGGGCACGGTTTGCCCATCATCGTAAAGGAAGCGAAGCGGTTTGCCGGGGTTTTGTTGAATCGTTTGAATAAAGTCTCGAACTAACATTTGATAATCTCCTTTGTCATATTGATATATGTCTATATGTTTTAGCAAAAAAAGATGCGCTCTACTGCGCAACATATTTAAGTTTATCTATATGTCTTGTTTTGTCAACCCCCTTTTCCAAAAATCAGAAATCAGTGTGCCAATCGTTAAAAATCCCCAATTTCCCATCTCGTAGAGCTTACGCAGTTGGCAAAAAGATTGGACCAATTTTAGTCGGAAATAGTTCACAAGCTCTGCAATTAAATTGGTCCAATCTTCGTACATCCTGTTCAACTATGCTTGCGGCAAAAACAGCAGCATGACGCCAATGAAAGCAACGGCCGTTCCCAGCATGCCCCGCACGCTTACCGGCTTTTTGAACACGACAAACTCCACCGGAATCAACAGCACGGGCGGCAGGGCCATGAGCGTGGAAGCGATGCCCAACCGCGTGAGTTGGATAGCCACCAGCGAGAGCCAAATGCCCAAAAACGGCCCGGCAATCGAGCCGCCGATCATCGCTGGGAACGCCTGCCGATTGCGCCACTGCCGCAGTGTGGTCCGCACCTGGCCGCGCAGCAGCGCCAGGCCCCACAAAATGAGCAGCGCCACCAAAATGCGAATCATTGTGGCGGAGATTGGGGGAAAATTGCCAACCAGCCCGTAGCGAGCCGTGACCAAATTCGCCACCTGACCCAGCGCCCCGCCCAGCCCAAACAAGATGCCGCTGCTGTACTGCTTGTTTTCAACGGCCGTTCGCCCCCCTTGCTTTTCCGTAACCACCCAGCCAACGCCGCCGACCGTGAGAAACACGGCCAACAGCTCCAACCCGCTCACCGTTTCGCCAAACAGGAGCCAGCCAAACAGCGTGCTGATAATCGGCACGGTTGACATAAGCAGCATAGACAGGCGCGGCCCGATGAGCACGTACGCTTTGAACAGCATCGTGTCGCCCACCACCAGCCCCAAAACGGAGGAAATCGCCAGCCAAAACCAGCGGAAACCTTCTACATGCTGGGGAAAGAGGCTGCCCTCTAATGCCAGATGGCTGAGGCTGAGAAAGATAAAGGCAAACAGCAGACGGCTGCGGTTCACTACATCGGAGCCGATGAGACGGCCGCTGTAGCTAAAAAAGATGGCGGTGGCTGACCAGCAAACGGCCGTTCCCAGCGCCGCCAGTTCACCGGCATATGTAAAAGTTTCCATGTTGTGTGTCTCAAAGGGATTTTGGTAATCGGTAATCAGTCATCCGTAATCGGTTCACCGTTCACCGATTACCGACCACCGATTAGTACGCTGTTTCCGCTTTCTCCTGCAATTTGCGCCAGACGCGGCGGTAGTGACGGCCGTCCATCAGTTCCAAACTATTGCCGTCGGGGTCGCGGAAGTAGAGGGAGTGGGTGCCCAGCGACCAATCTTGCTCATGTTCAATCTCGATTTCGTGGGCCAGCAGACGGGCGCGCCAACCGTCCATTTGTTCCGGCGGCACGGCCAGGCAGATGTGTCCCTGCCCGCGGGCCCCATGCGCCGGGATGATGCTTTCACGTTCCGCTAGTTTATTTATGTCAAATAAAATTAGCGTCGAATTTTGGCCGGTTTGCAGGAAAATCGCGTCTTCAAACTGTTGGCTAACGGCCAGCCCCAGCACTTCGGTATAAAACTTTTTGGCACGAGGAATGTCTTCTACGTACAGCACCGCCTCGGCCACGCCCAGGATTTCCGTGCCGCCGCGCTTCGCCGCTTCGGCCTCCTGCATAATGCGCACGCCGCTGCTTACGCCCAGCCGATTGGCCCCAGCCGCCACCATGCGCCGCGCATCGTCCAGCGAGCGAATGCCACCAGATGCTTTGACGCCCATCTTCTGCCCGACGGTGTGGCGCATCAAAGCCACATCCTCCACCGTAGCCCCGCCCCCGCTAAACCCGGTAGAGGTTTTGACAAAATCGGCCCCAGCCTCTTTGGCAATCTTGCAGACGCGCACTTTTTCTTCGTTGGTCAGGTAGCTGGTTTCGATGATAACTTTACATAAAGAGCCTCTTTCGTGACAGGCCTGGGTAACGGCCGTAATTTGCGCCAAGGTAAACTCATCATCCTTGCTCTTCACCGCGCCGATGTTGATCACCATGTCGATTTCCGTTGCCCCGTTCTCAATTGCCGTCTGCGCTTCCGACACTTTTTCTTTGGTCGTCGTGGCTCCCAGCGGGAAACCAACTACGGCCACCACCTTCACATCGCTGCCCGCCAGCTGCTCAGCGGCAAAACGCACGTTGGTCGGGTTCACGCACACGGAGAAAAAATGGTGCCGCATCGCCTCGCGGCAAATTTGGGCAATCATCTCCTCAGTGGCGTCGGGTTTGAGCAGGGTGTGGTCAATCAGACCCGCTACACGGGTGGGGTCTTCGTCAATCAGTTGGATCAGCTGTTCAGTCGTAGCCGTGGTTAAGTTAGTCATCGTTTTCCTCACTGTAAAACCTCCCGGAGGCACCTGTTGTGAGTGTCACCTTTTGTGCAGCCTCCAGGAGGTTGGGAAATTAAGGGAAATCGTATTACGGATTGCGGATTTTGCAACCATAAGGTGCGACGCGCTTCCTTGAAGTTTAAGAAAATAATCGCGTAAGGTAAGGGGCGGCCCCCCCGTGGTCGCCCAAATCGGGGCAGACACGGGGGGCTGCCCCTACCAAAACATTGCCCGTTTTAATTCTAAAAATGCAACAAAGTGCGTCGCACCTGTTTGGGGATCAATAAACCGTATCACCACGGACGAATGCGGCCGTCAGTACCGCTCTGTACAAACTATGTTTTGCATCTCTCACAACAAGTTGACGGTGTGTATCCTGTGGGATACAATATTCCCATGAAGTATGAAATTGCCAGTACGGCCGTTTTCGACAAATGGTTTAAAAGTCTCAAAGACAGAACCACCAGAAACAAGATTCTGGCGCGTCTTAGCCGCGTTGAAAATGGTAACTTTGGTGATTTCAAATCGCTTGGTGAAGATTTGTTTGAGCTTCGCTTTTTCTTTGGTGGCGGTTTACGAATTTACTACACCATTCGTAACAATCAGCTTGTTCTCCTTTTGCACGGCGGTGACAAATCGAAGCAAAACAGCGATATTGAAAAAGCCAGGCAAATGATTCAGGAGCTAGAGTAAGTCATGAGTATTGAAACGAAACCGTTCGATGTTGCCGAACATTTGGAAACAGACGAGGATATTCGGGAGTTTCTGGCTGAAGTGCTTGAAACAGGCACAACCTCTGATTTTATTCATGCCCTGAATACAGCAGCCAGAGCCAGAGGAATGACAGAAGTTGCCCGACAGGCTGGCGTAACCCGCGCCAGTTTGTATAAATCACTCTCCCCTGAGGGCAACCCCCGCTTTGAAACAATCAACAAAATTGTGGAGGCTTTAGGCGGTCGCCTGTCCGTCGTGGGTCAATAAACCGTATCGCCGCGCACAAAAGCGGCCGTTTCTTCTCTCCCCGGTCTGTTAAAAAACTGCTCCGTTTCCCCCACCTCGATGAGTTCCCCCGCCCAGAGCAGGGCGGTGCGGTGGGCAATGCGCCGCGCCTGGAAGATGTTGTGCGTCACCAGCACCACCGTCATGCCGCTGCGCTGGTTTTCCGTCTGGATGATTGATTCGATAATGCCTACGTTGTTGGGGTCCAGATTGGCCGTCGGCTCGTCCAGCAGCAGCACGTCTGGCTGCGTCACTAGCGCGCGGGCCAGCGCCACCCGCTGTGCCTCCCCCGCCGACAGCTTCGGCGCGGCCTGATCCGCCAGCGGCGTCAGCCCCAGCCGCCCCAGCCACTCCGCCTCGACCGCTTCGGCCAATTTTTGGCCGCGCAGCCCTGGCCCATAGCGCAAATTGGCCCGCACCGAACGTTGCAGCAGCAACGGCCGTTGAAACACAGTCGTCACCCGCCGCCGCTGCGCCAAATCCAACTCTGGCGTCGCAGGTTGGCCATCAAACCGGATGGTGCCCTGGCTGGCTGGCTCCAAAAAGTTGAGCAGCCGCAGCAGCGTGCTTTTGCCTGCACCGCTTGGCCCCACCAGCGCCAAAATCTCGCCGCGCTGAATAGAGAGCTGATTGATATTGAGGACGATACGGCCGTCGTAAACCTTCTGCACCTCGGAAAGTTCGTAGACTGGTTGGTTCATCGGTTGGCCCCCCGCTGCTGCAAACGGTACAGCGCCACATTCGCCAGCAAGGAGAGCAGCAGCAAGATGAGGCCCAGGGCAATGGCCAGGGCAAACTCCCCTTTGCGCGTTTCCAGCACGATCGCGGTTGTGAGCACCCGCGTCTTCCCGGCAATGTTGCCGCCCACCAAAATGACCGCGCCGACCTCAGAGATGATGCTGCCAAAGGCGGCCACAACGGCGGCAAACACGCCCAGCTTCGATTCCCGCAGCATGGTGCGGGCCATTTGCCAGCGGGTAGCGCCCAGGGCACGCAGCTGCAAAGGCAAGAGGGGATCATGGGATTGAACGGCCGTTAACGTCAGCCCCACCACCAGCGGCCAGGCAATAATTGTCTGGGCCATGACCATGGCTGGCGGCGTAAACAGCCAGCGCAGTTCGCCCAGCGGCCCCTGGTTGGAGAGCAGCAGGTAAACCAAAAGACCGACGACTACCGGCGGCAGCCCCATGCCCGTGTAAATGAGCGGGATGATGCAGCCGCCGCCGGGAAATCGGCCCATGAGCCCCAACAGCGCCCCGATGGGCAGCCCCAGCAGCAGCGCCAGCAGCAGCGCCGTGCCCGTGACCCGCAGCGTTAGCCCGACAATTTCCAGCAGCACCGGATCGCCCGACGTGAGCAGTTGAAAAGCGTTGAAAAAAGCGTCTATCAAAGTTTGCATAGTTGATTGATCCGCAATAAATACCGATTACCGCAACCGTTCACCGATAACTGTTTACCGGTCAAATACTGAACAGATGCGTCAGCACCGTGGCCGCTGCACCGCCAACGCTTTGCAGCAGGCCAATGTGGGCATTTTGCACCTGGTTTGGCCCCGCCTGCCCGGTGAGCTGCTGCACAATTTCGGCCGTCTGGTACAGCGCCGTGGCCCCGATGGGATGGCCGCGCGCCTTCAAACCACCCAATGTGGCGATGGGCAAACGGCCGTTCAACCCAATCTCCCCCTCTGCCGCCAGCCGCCAGCCATGGCCGGGTGCGGCAAAACCCGCCGCCTCCAGCAGCAAACAGGCCATGATGCTGAACGCATCGTGCACTTCGTATAGACTCACGTCCTGAGCGGTGATGTTGGCCCGGTGGAATGCTTTTTGCGCTGATAGCTGCGCCGCTTCCAGCGCCAGCGGACTGCGGCGGTCGGCCATGCGGAAGCGGTCGGTGGCTACGCTGGAGGCCAGAATTTGCACGGGCGTGTTGGTGTAGGCACGGGCCGATTGGCTGGGAGCCAGCACCACCGCCGCCGCGCCATCGCAAATGGGGGAGCAGTCCAGCAGCCGAATTGGCGGCACGATCAAGCGCGACTCGCGTACGTCCTGTGCCGAAATGGGTTTGTGGAATAGAGCATTGGGATTGGTTAGCGCGTTTTGGTGGGCATTGACGGCAAAATTGGCCAGCCCATCTTCGGGCATGCCGTGCTGGGTCATGTACAGCTGCATCAACTCCGCGTTTTTGCTGATCAGTGTGGCTCCGGCGGCAACTTCTTGTCTGGCATCGAGCGCTTTGGCCAGGGCCGGTGTGGCCGCCCCCTGGCTCATCTTTTCTGCACCCACGGCTACGGCTAGCTCGGCTTCGCCGCTGGCGACGGCCAGGTAGGCCATGCGCAGAGCGGCGGCTCCGGTGGCTGTGGCCGCCCGCACTTGCAGCGCCTCCACGCCAAACAAACCGGCCTCATCAGCAATGAGCGCGGCCAGGTGCTTCTGGTTTTGCAGCTCGTCGCTGAGCATGTTCCCGGCAAAGAGCGCGTCTACCCGATCCACACCGGCGTGCGACATGGCTAGGTGAACGGCCGTTGCGCCCAATTCACACAAACTCTGCGCAGAAACCTTCTGTACGGGCAGTTGCCCAATGCCGACGATGCTGACCTGTCTCATAAAATTAAGAAGTAATTGGGTAATTGAGTAATTAGGCAATTGACATAATTACTCAATTACTCAATTACAAAACTCCTTCAGATTGTAACTGTTCAATTGCCTCTTCATCATACCCCAGCAGCGATTGCAAAAGTTCGGCGGTGTGCTGGCCGAGGGTGGGTGGGGCATATCGCACGCTGGTGGGGGTGGTGGGGATTTTGAGCGGCGAGTTGACCAGCGGCACGCTGCCAGCGGTGGGATGCGGCACATCGAGTCGGGTCTGCCGTGCTTTCACCTGCGGATGGTCAAACACCTGCGCCATGTTGTTGATGGGTGCCGAGGGGATGCCGACCTCGTCGCAGAGAGCCATCCAGTCGGCGGCCGTGCGGGTGGCAAATAGGTCGTTGAGCATGGCAACAACGGTGTCACGGTTCGCCAGGCGAGCCGAGTTGGTGGCAAAACGTTCATCGGTGATCCATTCAGGATGGGATACGGCCGTACAAAACTTGCCCCACTGATGATCGTTGCCGCAGGCAAAAGCAAACTGCTGGTCCCGCGCCTGGAACTCCTGGTAGGGCACGATGTTGGGATGCCCATTGCCAAAGCGACCCGGCAGCTCGCCAGAAACCAGGTAATTGCTGGCCACGTAAGACATCAATGCCACCTGCGAATCCAGCAGGGCCATGTCGATGCGTTGCCCTTCCCCCGTGCGTTCGCGGGCAAACAGGGCGGCGAGAATCGCATTGCAGGCAAAAATGCCCGTTGCCAAATCGGCAATGGCAATGCCCGCGCGGGTCATTGGGCCATCGGCGGGGCCGGTCACGCTCATGAAGCCGCCCATCGCCTGCACCATGAAGTCGTAGCCCGCCTGGTCTTTGTACGGGCCGTCGCTGCCGTAGCCGGTGATGGTGCAGTAGATGAGGCCGGGGCGCAATTGCTGGAGCGTCTCGTAATCTAGCCCCCAGCGGGCCAGCGTGCCGGTACGAAAATTGTCTACCAACACATCCCCTTCACGAATCAAGCTTTTGAGGATTTCCAGCCCCTTGGCCGATTTGAGATTCAGCGTGAGGCTGCGCTTGTTGCGGTTGGCGGATAGGAAGTAGGCGGCTTCGCCGCGCTCGCCGTCCGGCGCGTCGGTGAAGGGTGGCCCCCAGTGGCGCGTGTCGTCGCCGCTGCCCGGCGCTTCAATTTTGATGACGTCGGCGCCCAGGTCGCCCAGCATTTGGGTGCAGTAAGGGCCTGCCAACACGCGGGTGAGATCGATAATGCGAATGCCGTCTAGCAGGCCGGGTTTGTGGGTCATAGTGTTTTCTCCGTGGTCGGTGATCGGTTATCGGTAATCGGTGAACAATCTGCTTACGGATTACCGTTTACCGATTACTGGTAAGTTTGACAAGATACGGCCGTTCCATGATAATATTTTTCCCTCCCAACACTGTGCGTAATCAGGGTTTATCGACCGTATGGTAGATGATAAAAAGCCCGTCAATTTTACGCAAGCAGATAAGGATTTCTCACATGAAACCAGCTCCTTTTGAATATGTAGCTCCCGAATCGTTGGACGGTGCGCTGGCGGCGATGCAGCAGCACGGTTTTGATGCCAAGCCGCTGGCGGGTGGCCAAAGTTTGGTGCCGGTCATGAATTTTCGCCTGGCTCAGCCTGGAGTGCTGATCGACCTCAACGGCGTGCCGGGGTTGGATGGTCTATGGCAGGCCAATGATGAAGCGCTCCATTTTGGCAGCATGGTGCGCCAGAGCCGCCTGGAGCGCGATCCGCTGGTGGCCGAGCACCAGCCGCTGTTGGCGGAAGTGATGCCCTTTATTGCTCATCCCCAGATTCGCAACCGGGGCACGTTTGGTGGCAGTCTGGCCCATGCGGACCCCGCGGCTGAATTGCCGGTGATTTGTGTGGCGCTGAACGGCCGTCTCAAGCTGCAATCAGTGGCGGGCACACGGTGGCTGTCTGCGCGTGATTTTTACATCGGTCTGTTTGCCACCGACATCGGCGACGAGGAGCTGTTGGTGGAAATTGCGCTGCCGCCGTTGCCTGCCCGCACGGGCACGGCCTTCACCGAGATGTCGCGGCGGCATGGCGATTATGCCCTGGCAGGTGTGGCCGCTGTGGTGACGGTAGACGCCAGCGGGATATGCACCGCGGCCCGGCTTGTCTACTTGAATGCGGGCGAGGTGCCGATGGTGGCCGAAGAAGCTGCGAGCCTGTTGGTAGGGCAACGGCCGTCTGAGGAACTGTGGTTGGAAACGGCCGTAGCTGCCAGCCAAAACGAAATCGATCCCCGCGGCGACATCCATGCCACTGCCGAATACAAACGCCACCTGGCCAAAGTCCTCACCGTCCGCGCCCTCAAGCAGGCGTTTGCGCGAGCAGGAAGTTGAGTCACTTTATTTAGAAGATCAAAGATTTCGCAGAAGGAAAAGATTTACCAATCTTGCAGATTTCAACCTTACCATAGAAGGTGTCATACCCGCGAAGGCGGGTATCCATCTTGCTGACCAGAGTGGATTCCCGCCTTCGCGGGAATGACAATCAAAAAGTTGTGAGGATGAAACAATCTGCGAAACCTGTTGATAATAATCCTGAAAACAACGGATCATAAAAAATGAATATTTCTTTGTCCATCAACGGGAAAATGTACGAAAAAGAAGTTGAGCCGCGGATGTTGTTGAGTGATTTTTTGCGGCATGAATTGGGGCTTACAGGCACACATGTGGGCTGTGAGCAGGGGGTGTGCGGCGCGTGCACTATTTTGTTCGATGGCGAACCGGTGCGTTCCTGCCTGATGTTTGCGGTGCAGGCGCGTGGGCACGAGCTGACCACTGTGGAAGGATTGGCCGAGAGCCAGGCCGATCTGCACCCTATCCAGCAGGCGTTTTGGGAGGCCCACGGCTTGCAGTGCGGCTTCTGCACTCCTGGCTTCCTCATGACGCTGGTTCCATTTGTCGAAGCGCATCCTAACCCGACCGAGGCCGAAATTCGTGAGGCGATTTCGGGGAATTTGTGCCGCTGCACGGGCTACCAGCACATCGTCCAGGCGGTGCAAATTGCGGCGCAAAAAGTGCACGGTGGGGCGTGAACAAACGAATCAGCCTCGATGCTTCATTAGCGGTGATTGCCAGCGAACTGCGCAGCGGCGGCTGGCCTTTGCTGGACTATCTGGCGGCGCTAGAGCAGCGGTTTAATGAGCGTGAACCGGATGTACTGGCCTTTGTGCCGGAAGACGGCCGTTTCCAACGCCTCCACCAGCAAGCCCAAGAACTCCTCGAAAAATATCCTAACCCGGCGGAACGGCCGTTACTGTTTGGCGTCCCATTAGGTGCAAAAGACATTTTCCAGGTTGATGGTTTTACCACGCAGGCAGGCAGTCAACTGCCAACTGACATTTTGCAGGGCAGCGAAGCGCCCAGCGTGACGGCGCTGCGGCAAGCCGGGGCGCTCATTTTGGGCAAAACGGTCACTACCGAATTTGCCTACTTTGGCCCTGGCCCCACACGCAACCCGCATAACCCGGCGCACACGCCCGGCGGTAGCAGCAGCGGTTCAGCGGCGGCGGTAGGGGCAGGCATTGCGCCGCTCACCTTGGGCACGCAGACGATTGGCTCTGTCAACCGCCCGGCGGCGTTTTGTGGGGCGGTGGGTTACAAGCCCACCTACAACCGCATCGACAAATCAGGCGTGCTGCCGCTTTCTCTTTCGTTGGATCACGTCGGCTGTTTTACCAACGATGTGGCGGGCATGGAGCTGACTGCTGGATTATTATGTCAACATTGGCAGCTGGTGGTAACTGAGAAAAAGCCGGTGCTGGGCATTCCTGAAGGGCTGTATTTGCAGCGGGCTTCGGCCGAAGGGCGCCAGCATTTTCGGCAGATGTGCCGTCGGCTGCACGACGCGGGCTTCATTGTGAAGTCGGTCGAGGCGATGCCTGATTTTGAGAAGATTTACGAGCGGCACAACCTGATTGTGGCCGCTGAGGCGGCTCGGTTTCATGCGGATTGGTTTGCCGAGTATGCTGATCTTTACCATCCGAAAACGGCCGAATTGATCCAGCGTGGGCAAAAAGTAACTGACCATCAGCTCAAGCGGGCGGTGGCGGGGCGGGCGGCACTGCGCGAGACGCTGATGCAGCTGATGGATAAAAACGCCATTGACCTGTGGGTTTCGCCGCCAGCGCCGGGAGCTGCGCCTGCCGGACTAGACAGCACGGGTGATCCGGTGATGAATTTGCCCTGGACCCATGCGGGTTTGCCCACGCTGTCGCTGCCTGCCGGGAAAAACAAGGCAGGCTTGCCGCTTGGTTTGCAGCTGATCGGCCGCTGGTTTGGCGACGAGGCATTGCTGAGTTTTGCCTGCCAGATTGAACCAATTTTGATCACGGGTTGATGCGGATTGCCACGAAAATTTCTGGCTCTTTTATTCATGATTTTATTGGTGGGATGCGGGGCGGCAGATCTGGCAACGGCCGTTCCCTCGCCCACAGTAACGTTACCACTACCCACGATGACGTCACTACCGACCGACACCCCAGTTCCAACACCTGCTTGTGCGCCACGCACGGAAAATCCGCTGCGCTACCTGGCCCTGGGCGATTCCTACACCATCGGCGAAAGTGTGGCCGAGGCGGAGCGCTGGCCTGTGCTGCTGGTGGATGTTTTGCGTGAGAAGGGCGTCAGCATCGCCGATGCGGAAATTATCGCCAAGACCGGTTGGACGACTGACGAATTGGCAGAAGCGATTGTCGCCGCTGATCCGGCTGGGCCGTATGACTTGGTATCCCTGCTGATCGGGGTGAATAACCAGTATCGCGGGCGCAGTGAAGAAGAGTACCGGGAGCAGTTTGTGGATTTGTTGACAACGGCCGTTGCCCTGGCCAATAACGATCCTCAGCGCGTCTTTGTTGTCTCCATTCCCGACTGGGGCGTGACGCCGTTTGGCCAGAGCCGCGATTTTCGCGGTGTTAGCGAAGCCATTGATACGTTTAACGCCATCAATCGCGAAGAAACCACCCAACGTGGCATCGCCTATATTGACATAACGCCAATCTCGCGCCAGGTGCCCGATGATCCCACGTTGGTTGCTGGCGATGGACTGCATCCATCCGGCGCGATGTATGCGCTGTGGGTAGCCGAGATGCAGCCAACGGTATGTGATCTGCTTTCAAATCAATAAATTGCCAAGATGCCACAGCTTTGGCGTCTCGAGCGCTGAACAAAAGGAATTATGTTAACTCCACAAGATTTTTTTGCTTTTCAAGATGAATTCACCGCCTCGCTTTTCGCAGGCTGCACTTATGTGTGGGAAGCGATTCCCAAAATCAAAGAGCATGTTGCTCGCCTGGTGGGCAATCAGCAGACGATTTTGGGCACGGTGATGCCCGGCTCGTATTTGTCTGACCGGCCCATTTTTATTGGTGAAGGGGCGGTGATTGAGCCATGTGTCTACATCGAAGGCCCGGCTTACATTGCGCCGGGGGCGACGGTGCGGCACGGCGCATTTATCCGCGACAACGTGATTTTGCTGCCGGGGGCGATTTTGGGGCACGCCAGCGAGGCCAAAAATGCCCTCTTTTTGCCCAACGCCCACGCGCCGCACTTTAGCTACGTGGGCGATTCTATTTTGGGCCACCGGGTAAACCTGGGGGCGGGCACCAAGCTGAGCAACCTGGGTATTTTGAGCGACAAGGATCCGGTGACGGGGAAACGGCCGTCTATCGAACTGACCATTGACGACCAAACTTACGACACAGGGCTGGCCAAAATGGGGGCTATCCTGGGCGACGAGGTGCAAACGGGGTGCAACGCGGTGCTCAATCCGGGTACACTCATCGGGCCGCGCACGCTGGTTTATGCCAACCTCAGCCTGCGCAAGGGGTACCATGCGGCCGACTCGATCATCAAATTCCGCCAAAACCCCCGGCGCGTAGATCGTATTTAAGAATTTGACGCAAAGGCGCGAAGATGCAAAGAGATATAAGAAGAAAAGAATCCTTTGCACCTTTCTAAACTTTGCCCCTTTGCGTTAAAAAAATTGGGAGAGTAACAAATGACCATCATAAAAAGTGAAGTAAGGCAAGGGGCCTACTATGATTCCGTGGTGCTGATGCAGCTGCAAAAGGCGCTGGCCGAGCTGCCAGGCGTGGCCGATGCCGGGGTGGTGATGGCCACCGACGCGAACAAGGAACTGCTCGCTGCGGGCGATTTGCTGCCTGCCAACGTCAGTGCCAAGGCAGATGATTTGTTGATTGTGGTGAAAGGTGAATCGGAAACGGCCGTTGCCGAAGCCATCGCTCAGGTAGACCAACTCCTCACCCGCCGCAAAGTGGCTGGGAGCAGCGAGTACCGCCCTCACAGCTTGGCTGCGGCCACCAAGCAGCTGCCCGAAGCCGCCTGGGTGCTCATCTCCGTGCCGGGCCGTTATGCCGCAGGCGTCGCCGGAGAGGCGTTGGACTTGGGCAAGCACGTCTTCCTTTACAGCGACAATGTGCCGCTGGCCGACGAGGTGCGCCTGAAGCAAAAAGCGCAGGGCAAAGGGCTGCTGCTCATGGGGCCAGACTGCGGCACGGCGATTGTCAACGGCGTCGGGCTGGGTTTTGCCAACCGGGTGCGGCGCGGGCGCATTGGGCTGGTGGCTGCCTCGGGCACCGGTTTGCAGGCGGTTAGCAGTGAGATTCACAATTTGGGCAGCGGCTTGTCGCAAGCCATTGGCACTGGCGGGCGCGATTTGAAGGCCGAGGTGGGGGCAATCACTGCGCTGCAAGCCGTTGAACTGCTGGGCAAGGACCCGGCTACGCGAGTCATTGTGCTGGTTTCCAAGCCGCCGTCGCCCAAAGTGGCCACCCAACTGTTGTTGGCGGCTCAGGCGACTGGCAAACAGATTGTGGTCAACTTCATCGGCTTCCCACCGCCGGGTCACAAAGTGGGCAACATCCATTTTGCTACCAGCCTGGTGGAAACGGCCGAATTGGCCGTCCACCTCGCCACTACCGTCGAAACTTCGCTGCTTTCGCCCATGCGCCGCACCGTGGAAGGATACGTGCGTGGGCTGTTCTCTGGTGGGACGTTGGCGTATGAGACGGTGTTGGGATTAACGGCCGTTCTCGACCAGCTCTACACCAACATCCCTATCCGCCCCGACCAAAAGCTGGACGACCTGACGCGCAGCCAGGGCCACACCATCATCGACATGGGCGAAGATGAGTTTACCCAGGGTCGCCTACACCCGATGATGGACAACGATTTGCGGCTGCGGCGGCTGCGCCAGGAAACGGCCGATCCTGAGGTTGGCTTCATTTTGCTCGATGTGGTGTTGGGCGAGGGGGCGCATCCCAACCCTGCCGCCGAGCTGCGTCCGGCCATCGCCGAGGCGGTGCAGGCAGGCAAAAAAGTCATCACTATCGTCGTGGGCACAGATGAAGATCCGCAAGATTTGAACGGGCAGATTGAGCAGTTGGCAGCCGCTGGTGCGACGGTCTTTTCCAGCACCAACGAAGCTGTAGATTACATTTTTAACCGGCTCCCCGCTCCAGAAAGCAGTGTGCCGCCCGTTTCTCCAGCCGCTTTTGGCGGTTCGCTGGCCGCCATTAACGTGGGGTTGGAATCATTTTATGAGAGCATCAAAGGGCAGGGGGGAACGGCCGTACAGGTCGAGTGGCGTCCTCCGGCAGGTGGCAACGAAAAGCTGATGGCCATCCTGGCAAAAATGAAGCAAAAGGATTGACCGGGTTCCAAAATGATTGCATAATGGTTCCAAATAGAAATCCTTTTCGTTTTGGAGATTATTTATGGCTACCATGACAATCAAAAATATTCCTGATGAGCTATATGAAGAACTCAAACAGCGGGCAGCAGCTAATCGGCGCAGTGTAAACAATGAAGTGATTGTGCTCATTGAGCGTGCTGTCCAATATCAGGTCCAAGATCCAAAGGAAGTGCTTGAGCGAGTTCGAGTGCTGCGGGAAAAACTGGATCTTTATGTGACCGAAGATGAAATCACTGCGGCTAAAAATGAAGGGCGGCCATGATTGTTGTTGATTCAAATATCATTGCTTATTGGCTTTTGCCCGGAGAAAAAATGGCCGAGGCGGAAAGCGTTTGGCAAAAAGATTCAAATTGGATTGTGCCACCTTTATGGAAAAGTGAATTCCGCAATATTTTGGCTCAATATTTAAGGCACAAAAAGCTTTCTTTGGCGGAATCACAGGCACTCCTAAAAGAAGCCGAAGCTATTCTAGAACATAAAGCGTACGAGGTTGACTCAGATTGGGTTCTCCGCTTGGTAAATAGAAGCAGTTGTTCGGCATATGATTGTGAATACGTCTCGCTGGCGCAACGATTTGGCGTGTTACTAGTAACTGCCGACAAGGAAGTTCTGCGTGAGTTTCCAGAAACGGCAGTCTCGCCCCAACAATTTGTCACGAATTAAGATTTTTACAAGTTTTCTTTGCCCATTTACCACTTTTATCTCAGCGTCCTCCGCGTCCTCCGCGGTGCAAATTCAGGAGAAAGCACATGATTGATATAGATAAAGCAAACGAAACGGCCGTTTCCCGCATGATGGAAGCGCGACCCATCCTCAAAACGGTGGCCACCGCCCGCGATGTGATTCCAGGGATGCGCGAAAA
The DNA here is from genome assembly GCA_020634435.1 of Ardenticatenaceae bacterium. Taxonomy (GTDB): domain Bacteria; phylum Chloroflexota; class Anaerolineae; order Promineifilales; family Promineifilaceae; genus Leptofilum. The sequence continues at coordinate 279,298 of JACKBS010000013.1, forward strand.
TTTGCTGCTGCACGCCGGGCCGCCCATCACCTGGGAGCGCGCTTCTGGCCCGATGCGCGGCGCGATTGTGGGGGCGCTCATCTTCGAGGGCAAGGCCACCGATTGGGCCAGCGCGGAAAAGCTGGTCACCAGCGGCCAGATTGATTTGGAGCCGTGTCACGAACACAGCTCGGTCGGGCCGATGGCTGGCGTTACCTCTGCCTCGATGAAGGTGTATGTGCTGGAAAACGTTACCCACGGCAACAAAAGCTACTCCAACCTCAACGAAGGCTACGGCAAGGTGCTGCGCTACGGTGCGTACAGCGAGGAAGTGCTGGCCAAACTGCACTGGATGAACGACACGCTGGGCACCATCCTGACCGAGGCGCTGGCGTTGAGCGAGGACGGCATCGACATTCGCGCCCTGTTGGCCGAATCGCTGCACATGGGCGACGAGGGGCACAATCGCAACAAGGCTGGCTCGATTTTGTTCACCGCCAAGCTGGCTCCGCTGGTAGCCAGAACCAGTGCGACTGATGAGGATAAAGCGGCCGTTTTGCAATTCATGGGCGATAACGCGCTCAGCGTTCTCAATCCCGTCATGGCGGCGTGCAAAGCTATGGCTGACGCCGGGCATGGCGTGGAAGGCAGCACCGTCATGACCGTGATGGCCCGCAACGGCACCGACCTGGGCATTCGCGTCAGCGGCCTGGGCGACCAATGGTTCACTGGCCCGGTTGGTCAGCCAGATGGCCTCTACTTCTCCGGCTTCACCGCCGCCGACGCCAGCGGCGACATCGGCGACAGCACGATTACGGAGACGGCGGGGATTGGCGCGTTTGCGATGGCTTCGGCCCCGGCCATCGTCACCTTCATCAGCGGCACGCCGGAAATGGCGGTGGAAACGACCATGCGCATGTACGAAATCACCGTGGCGGAACACAAAGCGTTCACCATTCCGGTGCTGGCTTTCCGAGGCACTCCCGTTGGGGTGGATATCCGCAAGGTGGTGGAGTTGGGCATCCGGCCGCAAATTAACACCGGCATTGCCCACAAGGATGCAGGCGTGGGGCAAGTTGGCGCAGGGCTGGTTTTGCCACCCGCCAACGTCTTTGAAGATGCGTTGATGGCCTACGCCGAAAAATATTTGTCGTAATGGTACTTTATCGTGGCAACGGCTTGGGCTTTTTATTGTCAATGAGTAGCGTGGTGCTGGCCGTTGTCGTTGCCGCTCTGTTCGATTTGGCTGTGGTAACGGCCGTCTTTCTTATCGGCGGCTTGATGATTACACTAGATTTGCTGGTGCGCTGGCGGAATCGCAAAGTGGCGGGCTGGCGTAAGCTGATTTCTGCCAAAGCAGGTGGTCAGTTTGTCTTTTTGCCCGTGTGGGGTCTGGGCATTTTGTTTTTGCTAATTGGGTTTTCGGAAATTTGATCTGGCTCAATAAAGCATGAATTTGAGGAGCAAAAATGAATTACTACGTTTTGGTTTACCATCTCACTGAAGATTATTTGGAGCGGCGAGGCTCTTACCGGGCAGAACATTTGCAATTGGCCAAGGACGCCGAAGCGCGGGGTGAACTGGTGCTGGGCGGTGCCTACAGCGATCCGGCCGACATTGCACTGCTGGTGTGGCGTGCGGAAGACCCCTCAGTTGTGGAAAACTTTGTCAACAGCGACCCCTATGTCAAAAATGGCCTGATTGCCCGCTGGGAAATACGGCCGTGGACTGTCGTCATCGGCACCGCCTACAATGAAGGAAAATGAATACATTGGAATGGGATGAAACGGATTTTGTTTGGTTACTAGAAGCAATCCCTCACGTTGAGGATTATGATACTGAATATAAATTTGAGGTTTTTAAAGGTAATCTAAAACTAGCTGTGACTGTATGGCAATACGAAAGCACGGTTAGTATTGAACTTTATGAAGATGCTGCTACAGACCCCACCGTTGCGTTTGCGTTGATCGTAAGGGAAGGCATTCGATTAATTAAAGAGAAAAAGCAAGAATATTTACATTTCAGGAATTGTTTTCTTGCCCCAACTCGGTTTTCATACATTGATTACGAAGTGGACCTCAGAGACGTAGAAAAAGTGCCCTTTGGCTTTGATGTTCACCTGTTTGTTAAGCCTGCCATACAAATCAAGTTTTGGTCTTAAAGCGACTGTTGTAAATCCAGGAGAAGATGAAATGGGAAACCACATTGACCTATTGAGTAAAGCAAAATGGTATGATCTGACCCAGGCTTTGAGTATTTTTACCCCGCCATGGCCCGGTGAAATGCCGCTGCAAGTCCACTTTTTCAAGCGGCTCACTGGCTCTTGGGGCGGCGGGCAGGGGGCCAACGGTCAGCTCATCGAGTGGAGTAACAACACCGGCACCCATCTCGTCGGGCCGCGTGCCTTTCACTCCGGGGCCAAAGCCATCGCTGATATTCCCTTGTCCGATTTGTGTGGCGAGGGCGTGATTGTGGATATTTCTGATGCAGTGTCCGACTATTCACTGTACACGCCACAAATGATCACCGAACGGGCCGAGGTGAAGGAAGGTGACATCCTCATTATCAACACTGGCTACCATAAGCATACCTTTGACCAGCCAGACACGCCCAATCCCAACGCGCAGGGCGGCATCGAGAACAAAGAGTTTGGCTACTACGTGCGCCATCCAGGGCCATCGCCGGAATTTTTCCAGTGGGCGCTAGATATGAAGCTGAAGCTGATTGGCGTGGATTGCGGCAGTGCCGAGCATCCGATGAACACCAGCATTCGCTATCAACACGCCCGCGAATTTGAGAAGGCGGAAGCGAAGCTGCAAGAAACCTACGGCAAAAGCTGGGATGAGATGTTCCCGCCAGAGGCCTATCATGAACTATCGCACATCACCATGCCCAAGGCGGGGTTGCTGCTGGCCGAATCATTGGGTGGGCAGATTGAGGAGTTGAGCAACCAGCGGGCCTGGATCATGATCGGGGCAATTCCGTTCATGGAGGTGGAGTCGGCCTGGGCACGAGTGGGAGCTTTGCAAGCGCCCGACGGCATGAGCGATGATGACTTTTTTGCGGCTATGCGTGAGACAACGATGTTGGATATGACGCTGCCATTTAGCGTGCAGACGCCACAGTGGGCCAACTACGTCCCGTTGAGCGTGAATTACACTAAGCGTGTTGGCGGGCAATATTTTGGGTTGGGGCGAAACAATGCTCACTGCCGGGCCAGTTTCCATTTGGCGACGCACATGGATGGCGAGAAGCATTTCCACGCCGCTGGGCGCACCATCGGGCAGATGCCGTTTGAGCATTGGTTTGGCCCTGGGGTGATTGTGGATATTTCGGACACGGTGAGCAATTCCAGCGTCTACACGCCCGCGATGATTGAGGAGCGCGTGGACATCCAGAAGGGCGATATTCTCATCATCAAGACGGGCTATTACCAATATGGCTGGAACAGCCCGGATTCCGACGAGTTCCGCTACATGATCAAACATCCGGGGCCGTCGCCGGACTTTGCAGATTGGTGTTTGGAGAAGGAGATCAAGTGGCTGGGGATTGACTGCGTGGCGATGGAGCATCCGATGAATACGATTCAGCGCATTTGGCACCCAAAAACGTTTGCCGAGGCGAACCAGAAGCTGATTGACCAGTACGGCAAGGATTGGGATGAGATGTATCCGCTGGACAAGTTTTACCAGGACATGCACCTCAACCTATTCAACAAGGGTGTGGTTCATGCGGAAAATTTGGGTGGGGAGATAGCGGAGGCGGGAAACGGCCGTTACTTCATCGCTGCCTTCATCCAAAAAGGAATGGAACTCGCCTCCTGCTGGGGTCGCTTCATCGCCTTCAAAGATTAGCAACGAATTATCACGAATTTACACGAATTATGGCTGTTTTGTATCCAGATTTGTCTTACAAGATCATTGGCGCTGCAATGGAAGTGCATAAGGGACTTGGCCCAGGTTATTTGGAGTCTGTCTATCAGACTGCCTTGGCACACGAATTTGATTTGCAAACGATTAAGTATGAACGTGAAAAGCATTTGCCGGTTGTCTATAAAGGAATGTATGCGGGTCATTTCATAGCCGACTTTGTGGTTGAAGAGAAAATAATACTTGAACTCAAGTCTGTTACCCTTTTAACCAAGCAGCACAAGGCCCAGGCTATTAACTATTTGGCAACAACCGGATTGAAGCTGGCAATTTTAATCAATTTTGGTGAAAGATCGCTCACATATGAGCGCATCATTCACAAAGCTAAATTATAATTCGTGAAAATTCGCGTTGATTCGATGCAGGAGAGAGAAAAATGGCAGCAACACAGTTTTTTGGGGAAAGAATTAAACGGAATGAAGACCCGCGCTTGCTTACCGGACAAGCCTTGTTTACCGACGATGTAAACCTGCCGGATATGCTCCATGCGGCATTTTACCGCAGTCAGTACGCACACGGCCGTATTCTCAGCATTGACGTCTCCATGGCCCTGGAAGTGGAAGGCGTGATCGCCGTGATCACCGCCGAGGATTTGGGTGACTACTGGCAGCCGGGGCCACTGCTTGTTTCTCCGCCACCTGTGAAAGACATCGTGTTTAACCAGCGCACGCAGGTGCCGCTGGCCAAAGACAAGGTGCGTTTCGTTGGTGAACCCATTGTGATGGTCGTGGCTGAGAGTCGCTACATTGCCGAAGATGCTACCGATCTGATTTTTGTGGATGTGGACCCGCTAGACGCCGTGGTCGATTTGGCCGCCGCGCTGGAACCAGATTCGGCGCTGGTGCATGACGATTTGGGCAACAACATCTCCGCCCACGTGGTGCAGCGCAAAGGCAGCTACGAAGCAGCTA
>JACKBS010000014.1 GCA_020634435.1 Ardenticatenaceae bacterium
TACATTTGGCAAACATTGTTGGCGGTGCCTGAAATCAGCATCCATGATAATTTCTTTGAGTTAGGTGGGCACTCTTTGTTGGCAACGCAGCTCATTTCGCAGGTTCAGCGCCGATTTAAGGTGAAACTGCCTTTACGTGAAATCTTTGAACAAGGCAGCATTGCCGAACTAGCCAAGCTAATAGAAACAACCCGGGCTCGAACTGAAACGGCCGTTATCCCCCTGGCAGACACGTCTACTTTGATACCCGTTTCTTTTGCCCAGCAGCGGCTGTTGGTGCTGGATCAGCTGGACCCCAACCAATCCACCTACAACATTCCGTTGGCCTTCCAAGTTGATGGCAAGCTAAATGAAACGGCCTTGCAAACGGCCGTAGACACCCTCTACCAGCGCCACGGTTCCTTACGCACGACATTCTTCTACGGCAATGATGGCCAGGCTTACCAGCAAATCGCTGAAGCCGAACATCTACCCATCAGCACCGTTGATTTTGCAAATTCGCCTGAAGACAAACGTGAACAAGAGGCGATGGCCTGGCTGCAAGCAGAAGCGCAACGGCCGTTTAATCTCAACACCGGCCCACTTATTCGAGTTTCCCATCTACGCCTGGACGACGCCCACCATCTGCTACTGATCGTCATGCACCACATCATCACCGATGGCTGGTCGATGAACATCTTCGTGCGCGAATTTATGCAGCTGTATGCTGCCCTGGTGCAAGATCGCCCAGCCATCCTGCCGGCAATGCCCATCCAGTACGCCGACTTTGCCGCCTGGCAGCACAAATGGTTACAAGGTGAAGTGCTGGAGCAGCAGCTAGCCTATTGGCAAAATCATCTGGCCGATGCGCCCACAGTGCTCAACCTGCCGACGGACCTGCCACGTCCTAAGCTGCAAAGCACCAGCGGCAACAATTTCATCAAGCTGCTCTCGCCAGAATTAACGGCCGCTTTATCGGACCTTAGCCACGCGCAGAACAGCACTCTGTTTATGACCCTGTTTGCGGCCTACAACCTGCTGCTCTACCGCTACAGCAACCAGGATGACATCGTGGTGGGCACACCCATTGCCAACCGCAACCAACCAGGCATTGAAGGGCTCATTGGCTTCTTTGTTAACATGCTGCCCCTGCGCACCAAAATTGGCGAACAGGTAGATTTCACGACATTGTTGGCCCAAGTGCGGCAAACTGTTCTGGAAGCACATAACCACCAGGACATTCCTTTCGAGCAGGTGGTTAGCGTCTTGCAGCCCGCCCGCGACACCAGCTACTCGCCTGTTTTCCAGGTCTCGTTTACGCTGCAAAACAGTGAAAACACGGACTTTCCGCCGCTAGCAGGGCTCAGACTAAAACGGCTGAGTACAGAAAGCCACACCGCTAAATACGACCTCACGCTAGCCATAGCCGAAACAAACGAGGGTTTGCTGTGCACGTGGGAGTACGGCACGGGCCTGTTCTTGCGCGACACCATCGAGCGCATGCACACGCACTTCGAAACGCTGCTGCACAGCATCATCGCCATGCCAGAGCAGCCCGTGCAGCAGCTGCCACTCCTGCCCGAAGCCGAAAAGCAGATGATGCTGCATGCCTGGCAAGGGGCTATTGATGACTCCATCCCGCAAATCTGCCTCCTTGAGCAGTTTGAGCAATGGGTAGTGGTGCAGCCAGAGGTTACGGCCGTTTCTGACCAACACCAAACGCTTACCTATCACCAGCTCAACCAGCGGGCAAACCAGCTGGCTCGTTTGTTCGTGCAGCAAGGTGTCCAACCAGGTAGCGCCGTTGGCATTCATATGGCCGCCAGCGTCCCGGCCATCGTCACCATCATGGCTTGCCACAAGGCACGGGCAGCTTATGTGCCCTTCGACCCGGCTTACCCCACCCAGCGCCTTCAGTTTATGCTCGACGATACGGCCGCTCCGGTGGTCATCACGGATTCGTCGCTGGACCATTTAGAGACGGGTGCTTGTGCTGTCTGGCATTGGGCGGCGCTGCAACGGCGCATGGACGAGCAGCCTGACGGGAATCTGGGTCTGGACTACAACCCCAATCACCCCGCCTACATCATCTACACCTCTGGCTCGACGGGCCAGCCCAAGGGGGTGGTCTGTGGCCACACGGGGGTGTTTAACATGCAGCGGTCGTTTGACCAGTGGGGGGAGATGCCCGCGCAGGCGGTCTACTCGCTTTGGACCAGTCTCAACTTCGACGCTTCGGTTTATGAAATCTTCCCGGCGTTTATCACCGGTGGGTCGTTGGCTATTGTGCCGCTGGACATCCGCGCCGATGCGCCGCGTCTGTTCACCTGGCTGGCGGAGCAGAAGATTCAGCACAGTTATTTGCCGCCATTTATGGTGGAGCCGCTCTACAAGTGGGTGCAGCAGCATGAGCATAATCTAGGGCTGCTGCGCCTGATGGTGGGGGTGGAACCGCTGGCGGAAATGCTGCTGGCGGAGATTCAGCGCCGGGTGCCGGGGCTGACGCTCATCAATGCCTACGGCCCGACGGAGGCGACGGTTTGTTCGACCCACTACCGGGTGCCTATCGACAGCACGCGCCTAGGCAATGCGCCGATTGGCAAAGCGCTGCTCAACTTCCAGGTTTATCTGTTGGATGGGGAGATGCAGCCGGTGCCCATTGGGGTGGCGGGGGAACTGTATGTAGGCGGGATTGGTCTGGCACAGGGGTATCTGAACCGGCCAGAGCTTACCGCCGAGCGGTTTGTCTCCGACCCATTCTCTGATGACCCGGAGACACGCCTGTACCGCACGGGGGATTTGGCCCGCTATCTGCCCGATGGCAATATCATGTTTATTGGCCGGACGGACTTCCAGCTGAAGGTGCGCGGTTTCCGCATTGAGCTGGGTGAGATTGAGACGCATCTGCTGGCGCAGCCGGGGGTGGCCGCGGCGGTGGTGATGCCGCATACGGCCGCTGATGGTCTCATCAGTTTGGTGGCGTACTACACTATCGCCCCCGATGCCGACCCGGTGCCAGACCCGCAGACGCTGCGGGATGCCTTGCACAATGCGCTGCCCAACTACATGGTGCCTTCGATCTGGATGCCGCTGGACAAGATGCCGCGCACGCCCAATGACAAGATTGACCGCAAGGCGCTGCCCGCCCCAGACCTGGATGAGATGGCCCGCTCGACGGCTTATGCGCCGCCTACCTCGCCCCTGGAAAAGCAGTTGGTGGCGCTGTGGCAGGATCTGCTCCAGGTGGAGCAAGTGGGCATCCATGACAATTTCTTTGAAATGGGTGGCCATTCCCTCCTGGCCATGCAAATGATCTCGGCACTCCGGCAGCAGCTGGACAAAGAAATTCCGCTGCGCCTGCTGTTTGATGCACCAACGATTGCCGAGCTTGCGCATGATCTGCACCGGCTGGACGATTTGGAAGTGATGGAGCGTATTCCGCTACGGCCGTTTACCGACCAACTTCCTCTCTCCTTTGCTCAACAGCGGCTTTGGTTCCTGGAGCAGCTCAATGCTCAGGCCAATCCCAGCTACAACGTCCCTATCCATCTGGCTGTTGCCGGGCCGCTAGACATTGAGGCGCTGTCTTACAGCTTTAACCAGCTGCTGGAACGTCACGAAAGTTTGCGGACGCGCTACTTCCTCGGTGAAGACGAGATACCATACCAGGAAATTGAGCCGTATACGGCCGTTTCCCTCCCCTTCACCGATCTGTCACAGCTACCTGATGCCGAAAAGCAGTCCCAGGCAGAGCAATACCGGCTAGAAAATGCCACCGCTCTCTTTGATTTGCAAAGCGGTCCCCTCTACCGCATTCACGTCGTTCGTCTAGCACCTGATTCTCACCAGCTGCTTTTCACCATCCACCACATCGCTTTTGATGCCTGGTCCACAAACTTGTTCCTGCGCGAAATTGTGGCTCACTACATCCACAAAACAACCGGGCAGCCAGTGTCTTTGCCCGAACTAGCCGTGCAGTACGCTGATTTTGCTCTCTGGCAGCAGGCACGCCTGACGCCAGAAGTCATGGCAGAACAGTTAGCTTTCTGGCGTGACCATCTAGCCCATGCACCCGCTTCTCTGGCTCTGCCTGTAGATAAAACGCGGCCACAATGGCAAACGTTTAACGGCGAAATTTACGAATTCGCTTTGCCAACTGCCCTGGCAAAGCAGGTCAAGCAGTGGACCCAAACCAACCAGGCAACCCTGTTTATGGCACTGCTGACGGCTTTTTACGGTCTGCTCTATCGCTACTCCAACCAGGACGACATTGTGGTGGGCACACCCATTGCCAACCGGGAACATCCTGATCTGAAAAATGTGATCGGCTTTTTCTTGAACACGCTGGCGCTGCGGGCTAATCTGGATGAAAACATGACCTGGCGCGACTTGCTTCAACAAACGCGCCAGACAATGGTAGACGCTCACGACTATCAGGAATACCCATTCGAAAATCTTGTTCAAGCTTTGCTGCCAGATCGCGATCCGAGCCGTCATCCACTCTTCCAGGTAATGTTTGTGCTGCAAAACCAGGGTGACGCAGGCCAGCTGCCCACCAATCTACCTATCCAGCTAACGCCGATTAGTGAAGGCACGCACACGGCCAAGTTTGATTTGCTGCTAGATATGCAAGAAACGGCCGTTGGCTTCACCGCTCACTTTGAGTACAACACCGACCTTTTCTACCCCGAAACCATCGCCCGGATGGCCGAACATTTCCAACAGATGGTCACCGCTATGGTGAGCAACCCGAACCAGCCAATCACGCAGGCTCAGATGCTTACCGCAGAGGAACAGGCCCAGATTGACGCCTGGAACGATACGGCCGTTCCCATCGACCCCAACGAACTGGTTCACCACCGCTTTGAGCAGCAGGCCGATGCCACCCCCGATGCTGTGGCGGTACTCTTTGGCGACCAGCAGCTAACCTATGCCGAACTGGACGCCAGAGCCAACCAACTGGCGCACTTCTTGCAGGCCAACGGCGTGCAGCCCAACGACCAGGTGGGCATCATGATTCCGCGCTCGGTGGAGATGGTAACGGCCGTTTTGGCCATCCTCAAAGCAGGGGCGGGCTACGTGCCGCTGGACCCCGACTATCCGCCCGACCGCATCGAGCTAATGATGGACCACGCCGACGTGCGTCTGCTGCTGACCCATTCCAGCCTTGATCAGAGCGAGGTGGGGCGCAGCCGGTTCAACGTAGATGCGCTCGATTTGTCGGACTTTAGTGAAGAGCGGGTAACGGCCGTTATCGACCCCGAATCCACCGTCTACGTCATCTTCACTTCTGGTTCGACAGGCACGCCCAAGGGTGTGGTGCTGCCGCACCGCGCCTTGAACAACATGCTGGCCTGGCAAAAGAAAGCCATGCGCCACCAGGGACCCACCCGCACGCTGCAATTCACCTCCCTCAGCTTCGATGTGCACTTCCAGGAGATGTTTAGCACCTGGCAAGCAGGCGGCACGCTCGTCCTCATCCCCGACGATGTGCGGCGCGATGGCGAACAGCTGCTGGCGTACCTGCAAAAATATCGCGTCGAGCGGCTTTTCCTGCCCTTTGTGGCCCTTCACAATCTGGCTGAAGCAGCACAGTGGCTCAATTCGTACCCGGACACGCTGCAAGAAGTGATTACCGCCGGGGAAGCGCTGCAATCCACGCCACCCATCCGCGACTTTTTCAAGCGGCTGCCTGGCTGTGCCTTCCACAACCATTATGGTCCCAGCGAGAGCCACGTGATCACCGCCTACACGCTCGGCCCCGACCCCGATGAATGGCCAGCACTGCCACCCATCGGCACGGTCATCGACAACAACAAGATTCATTTGCTAGATAGCAACATGCGCCCTGTACCGATTGGCGTACCCGGCGAGCTGTACATCGAAGGGCTCAATCTGGCCACCGGCTACATCAACCAGCCCGAGCTGACGGCGGAACGATTCATCTCGTTAACGGTAAAAAGCCGTTCACCGATTACCGTTTACCGCACGGGCGATTTGGCCCGCTACCTGCCCGATGGCAACATCCAATACCTGGGTCGCAATGACTTCCAGGTGAAGATTCGCGGCCATCGCGTGGAGCTGGGCGAGATTGAAACGGTGCTGAATCAGCATCCAGCGGTACAGCAGGCCGTGGTCCAGGCCCACAAACCGGATCAGGGTGCTCAGCAGTTGGTGGCTTACGTCATTGCGGCAGATGAAACGGCCGTTACCACCCTTCCGGCCATCCTCCGCGAAAAGCTACCCGTCTACATGGTGCCCGCTCACTTCATCCGGCTGGAGCAGTTCCCGCTAACGCCCAGCGGCAAGATCAACCGCCGTGCCCTGCCCGCGCCGGAGAACATGGAAATGGTGCGCGTGACGCCGTTTGTGGCTCCAGAAACACCACTGCAAAAACAGCTTGTGGAAATCTGGGAGCGCGTGCTCAACGTCTCGCCCGTGGGCATTCACGACAACTTCTTTGAGCTAGGCGGCCATTCTCTGCTGGCCATCCGGCTGGTGGCGGCAATGCAAAAGGCAACGGCCGTAAAACTGCCCCTCCCCCGCCTCTTCCAGGAAGGCACCATTGCCGCCATTGCTCGCTACATGAGCGATCCAGACGCCCAAACTGCCCACAGCCCAGTTGTGCCACTGCGCCCCGGCAGCGCCGATCAGCCGCCGCTCGTCGTCATTCATCCTGGCAGTGGACAGGTGCTGCCTTACCTGGGTCTGGTGCAGGCATTGCCGAAGGAGCAGCCAATTTACGGCCTGCAATCCATGGGGCTATTGCCGCACACACCGGCCCAAACCGATATCGCCAGCATGGCCGCCAGCTATCTGCAAGCGCTTGAGGCCGCCAATATTCCCCAGCCCTATCACCTGCTTGGCTGGTCGATGGGTGGTGTGGTAGCCATGGAAATGGCTCAGCAGTTGGCTGCTTCGGGGCAGGCAGTGGGTTCTCTCACGCTTATCGACACTTTTGCGCCATCGGGTGAGTATGACCAGCCTTCGGCCACGACGCTGCTGCAATGGTTTGCTCGTGACACGGGCTATCTCTCACCCAAGAAGCGACCCAGCCTGCTGCCCGACAATGCCTCTGTGGCCGATCAGCTGCAACACCTGTGGCCGCAACTGCAAGCAGCGGGCAACCTGCCGGACGAGCTGACCTGGGACGAGTTTGAGCAACAGTTTGCCGTCTTCCAGGCGAACTATGCCGCCATGCAGACGTATGTGCCACGGCCGTTTACCCAACCTGTGCAACTCATCGTCTCTAAAAACAGCGCCAAAGGGCAAAAAGACAAATGGTTGGGCTGGCAAGATTGCCTGGAAAACGTTTCGGTAGATGTCCTGCGCGGTAATCACTTTACGCTTTTGCAGGATGCCAAAACAATCAAGCAGATCGCCCAAACAGTAGTTGGCCAGCTAACCCAGCCAGTAGGCACAAGGCAATGACCCTCATGAGCCACCGACCGACCACATCGTCCCCCACAACTCCCTGGCTGATGCCTTTTTCACGCGAGCAAAACGGCCGTATTCGTCTCTTCTTCTTTCCCCATGCCGGTGGTGGTGCGTCCACGTTTTTCCAGTGGAGCAAGCTGCTGCCGGAAGGGGTCACCAGCTACGCAGTGCAGCTGCCGGGTCGTGAGACCCGCCTGCGCGATACGCTGCACCGCCGGATCGATACCGTCGTCCAGTCGCTGGCCCAGGCGCTGCCACCGTTTTTGGAACGGCCGTATGTCTTCTGGGGGCACAGCATGGGCGCCCTGCTCAGCTATGAAGTCGCCCAGCGCCTACAACAATTGGGATTGCCATTGCCGCAGCGGCTCATTGTCTCCGGCATGAATGCCCCCCATGTGCCTTACGCCGATCCGCACATCCACCACCTGCCCGAAGCAGAATTTGTGTCTGCGCTGGAAGATCTAAACGGCACCTCGCCCGCCGTCCTGCAAAACGCTGAACTGCGCAGCCTGGTCCTGCCCATGCTCCGCGCAGATTTTCAGATGGTAGAATCCTACGCCTACCAGGAAGCGTCCCCGCTCACCTGCCCCATCACCATCTTGGACGCCGTAGAAGACGAAAAAACAGATGAAGCCGGTTTGCAGGAGTGGCAAAAGCAAAGTACAGAACTGCTGGAACTGTTTACCTTTTCTGGCAATCACTTCTTTTTGTATGATCATCAGCCTAAGCTGGTCAACACCCTTGGCAATCTGCTCATGCGCCAGATGCGCCAACAGAAAGGTAGTTAAGTATGCAATTTGAGTACACTTCCCAACAACGGGACAACCAACACCTGTACCGCCAATTTGCCCAACAAGAAGTTGCGCCCCTGGCTAACCATATCGATGCGTCAGAGCAGTTTCCTCAGGAACTGGTCATCAAGATGGCTGATTTGGGCTTTCTGGGTGCGCTGGTGCCCGAAGCGTACGGCGGTCAGCCCTTAGACTTGATTTCGTTCGGCTTGCTTAACGAGGAGCTGGGCAACGCCTGCTCATCCACGCGCAGCCTGATCACGGTGCACAGCATGGTGACGTTTGCCATGAAGCGCTGGGGCCGGGCCGCGCAGCAGGAGCAGTGGCTGCCGCTGCTGGCTCGCGGCGAAAAGATCGGCGCGTTTGCCTTGAGCGAACCCAACATTGGCAGCAACGCAGGATACATTGAAACAACGGCCGTTCCTCAAGGTGATGGGTTTGTGGTAAACGGCCGTAAAAAATGGATCACCTTTGGCCAAATGGCCGATCTCTTCCTGCTGTTCGCCCGGCAAGATGGCAAAGCGGTTGCCCTGCTGGTAGAAAAAGAAACGCCGGGTCTTTCCATCCATCCCATCCACGGCATGATGGGCACCAAGGGGGCGATGCTGGCTGAATTGGAGCTCGACAACTGCTACGTTCCCGCCCAAAACATGCTGGCGGGGCCTGGATTTGGCATCATGGCCGTGGCGATGTCGGCGTTGGATATCGGCCGTTATTCGGTGGCCTGGGGCAGCGTGGGCATTGGCCAGGCCAGTTTGGAAGCCAGTCTGGCCTACACGCAAGCCCGCGAGCAGTTTGGCCAACCAATCAGCAAATTCCAGCTGATCCAGCAAATGATCACCAACATGGTCACGCACGTAAAAGCGGCACGTCTGCTCTGTCTACAGGCTGGTTACGCCCTGGAAAACCAGCAAGCCAACGCCACCAACGACATTCTCATCGCCAAATACTTTGCCTCTAAAACGGCCATGGAAGTGGCTACCGATGCCGTACAAATTCATGGAGCCAACGGCTGTAGCAGCGACTACCCCGTACAGCGCTTCTTGCGGGACGCAAAAGTAATGGAAATCATCGAGGGCAGCCACCAAATGCAGCAAATTATGATTGCTAAAAACGCTTATCTTGCGTAAAACGAGAAGAAAAACACACCCAAACAACAACTTTAATTAAGGAGAAGAATATGAAAAAGTTTTTTAAATGGCTGGGGATTATTCTTGGAGGACTTTTAGGCATCGCCCTGATTGGTTTGCTAGGCTACTACATTTACTGGTACACCCAGGCGCGGCGCACCATTGACATTGATGTGGAAACAATGGAAATTCCCACCGATCAGGCCAGCATTGATCGTGGCGAAATCTTGGTGCAAATTGTGCGCTGCACTGAATGCCACGGCAAAGATCTGTCTGGTATGTTGTGGGCTAACCTTCCCGTTCTTACCGGAGCCTTTGGTCCAGCTAATTTGACGCCAGGGGAGAACGGCATTGCGGGTTACACCGACGAGGATTATATCCGGGCCATTCGTCACGGTGTGGGGCGTGACGGCAAAGCGCTCATTTACATGCCATCAAATTACTATGTGGATTTGAACCAGGAAGATTTAGGCGACATCATTGCCTATCTGAAAACGTTGCCGCCGTCCACCGAGCCAGGCCCTCCCAACGGGTATTCCGGCCCATATCTATGGGATTTTGTACTGAGCAATCCGCAAGGCCTACCAGCCATCAAAATGATTGACCATGAAGCTGTTGCTGAAATTCCAGTTGGGCCAGACCCCAGCGATACGCTGGCCTATGGTGGCTACCTGGCCTTACCTTGCCGCAGCTGCCATGGAGACGATTTTGCTGGGGTACCGCTGCTAGAACGTCTTCGGGTACCTTCGCCCAATATCACGCCGTACAACCTGGGTGATTGGACCGAAGAACAGTTCTTTACCGCCATGCGCGAGGGCGAACTGCCAGATGGCACCTTTATTCCCCAATCGCTCATGCCTTGGATGGCCATTGGCCAGCTGACAGATCAAGAGCTGCATGCCATTTGGACTTACCTGCAAAGCCTGCCTGCTGTTGCGGATGAAGATGCAATTGCATATCAAAACGCCAGCGAGTAATCTAGCAGGTTGCCAATTCCGATTTGTCTGATCTAAAAGACGCTAACCAGAACATTCTGGTTGGCGTCTTTTTCTTTCTAGTTTGTCGTGGGATGGATGGGCAAAAAGATGTGGAAGGTAGAGCCAATGTCCCGTTCGCTTGTCACTTCAATCCGGCCCCCATGCCGGTTGATGATCTTTTGGGCAATAGCCAGACCCAAGCCCAGACCGGGTGTCGAATGGGCCTCATCTTCGCGCCAGAACATATCGAAGATGTGCGGTAGATTTTCGGGCAAAATACCCGCACCTGAATCGCGAATGAGCAGCCAGACTTGTGATTCATCGTAGCCAGTAACGGCCGTAATCACTCCACCCCGCGGCGAAAAATGATAAGCATTTTCCAAAATCTGGCGAAAAGCTTCTGTCAACTCCTCAACATTTCCTAAAACCAACGGTAAATCGGCGGCATTGGCAAACTGGACTTCTGGCTCCTCAGCATCATTCCGCTGCAACCTTTGGCAAACGAGGCTAAAAATAAAACCAATATCTACCGGTACCGTTTCCTGTAAGGGGCTGCCTTCCAGTTGGGTAATTAGCAGAAGCATTTCTGTCAATTTTACAATGCGCTTAACTTGTTCTTGAATCAGCGCTGCTCGTTCAAAACGTTTGTTTGAATCCTCCAGACGCGCCATCACAAAAGCTGTCGTATTGATGATGGAAAGCGGCGTTCTAAACTCATGCGAAGCGTCATGCACAAAGGTCGTCAAGACCTGTGTCCGCTCTTTTTCCAAAGCAAGCTCCATTTCATTCTGCTGAGTCTGCTTTCGATCGGTAAGGTCCCGAACCACGCTCTGAATGTGTAGCGGTTTACCATCCAAAGTTCGTACTAACTCGACATTAATTTCAACAGGAATTTCAGTACCATCTTTTTTGCGGAAGACCCGCTCGTACATAGGAAGGCTCTCGCCAGAACGTAGCCGCGCCAACTTTTCCCGGCTTCCATCTGGTTCGGCTGACAAATCGAGGAAGCTCAGTTGCTGAAGTTCCTCAGGCGTATAGCCCAGCAATTCGGAAGCTCGGCGATTTGCGTCTAAATGTTTGCCATCCAGATCGAGAATAAACACAGCGTCGTGTCTCTGCTCAAATAATGAGTGGTACCAATTTTGCGCTTCCTCTAAGGCGCGTTCGTCTTGCTTTCGTGCCGTGATGTCCGTAAAAGAGGCCACCACAGCATACGGCTTTTCCCCGCTAGCATGAATAAGCGGCTGCGAATTGATGGAGAGCCAGTGCAGGTCACCATCGGGATGATGAACGCCCATTACCACGTTAGAAAGTGGCTTGCCAGTTTTTAGCGTCACAATTAATGGATAGTCTTCGCTCAAAAAGGGAGAGCCATCCTCATGAACTGAGTGCCACCCTGGGTCTTGGGCTTTTCGTCCTCTCAATTGATCGGGGGATAACCCCAAAATGCGCTCCGCAGCCTTATTGAATGTTTCGATTACGCCATCGTCGGACATTAAGACCACGCCTTCGGACATGGCTGCTACCACAGATCGGTATCGATCTTCGCTCTCCACAACCTGGCGTCTGTATCTACTACTAATATCACTGTAGGCTAATCCCAGCGCAACGATTGACAAGAAAAAGACCAGATAGGCAAATGTAACGGTCGTCGGCGCTTCTGGTACAAAAAAGAAAGCGCAGATAGCGATCAGGCTGAACACAGTAACTGGCAGTATGAGCCGCGGCAGAAAAAGACTGGTGACCATGACCCCCAAAAGTAAGAAATTGAGGGCCAGCATTCGCTCAGTAAGGGAGCCAGGCGCTGTAAAAAAGGTAACCATCACCAGACCAATGAGCGTAAAAACCAGCAGAACCGCACCTGCTTGAAAATAACGGGTGCGGCTCAGAACTAAAGTTATGGCCATCAGTAAAACGGTTCCGCCAGCGATATAGCGGGCAGTGACAAAGGTGGGGATCAACATTACCCAAATCGGCGTGACAATCAGCGCGGTCATTAATATGACGGCCGATAAACGACCCAACAGACGCGCCTGCTGCTCCATTGGCTGATCCTCTAACAGAGCCCTGGGCAGCGGCAGATATTGCACGCTGTTTCTTAGTTTTGTCCAGTAGGATAATGTGTCCATAAAAAGGAACCGGAGAGAAAGTGCAAATGTTTACTGTGGCGTTTCGATCTACTGACAGTCCGGTATCGTCGCTTGGTGAAGATTGAGTTGGTCCATTATAGCACGAGGATACAGAGATTTTGGGGACAAGCATTAGTGAAATACGGCTAGAGAAACGGCCGTATCCCTCGCTCAAATTTTGCTGACAGCCGGGCACAAAAGTTCAAACAGGTTCGCTAGGGTATCACCCAGACCACAAAAGTGAGGGCTACGCCTTTGTATTCGGCGGTAATTTCCCAGCAGCCCAACGTTGGCAGCTCAATGCCGGTCATCATAAACTGCCCATAATCGGGATGATAAGCGTTAGTGCCGGCAACCACCGGAGCCATCACCGCCGCACCATCCAACTGCTGGGCGGAGAGGGTAATCGCGGGCTGAGGTTCTTCGGTCTGGCTATAGCCTTCGTGCCAGAAGGCAATTTTATTGCCATAGCCAGCCTCCGATTGGGGCAAGCCGTACCAAACGCCATCGACAGGCAAATCGGTCCATAATTCATTGGTGCCATACCAAAAACGGCCGTCTGGCGCAGCCGCGGGATAAGAGTCTGGTGGCACAAAAGGGGTATCTGGGATTGGGGTGATTGGGCAGCTTCCTAGATCGCCAGAGCTAGTGGGTGTGTCGATTGGTGGTGTAGTGGGCGTGAGAGTAGCTGGGAGGGGAACGGCCGTTTCCACCTCATCACCCACCGTGCAGCCCAAAACAACTGCGGCAAGACAAACAAAAGTTAAACCTACCCATGCTCGGACTTTAGACATCTTCGCCTCCTTTGGCCCATGATCATCCGTTTAAGATTATCCCAGCCAGCCCAAAATGGTTCCCTCTACGTGAAAAATAGCAGGATTGCCCAAAGAATTCGACCCGTTCTGGGCAAAATCTCCTAATTTTTAATTTGCTGTTGACACTCAGAATTTATCTGCTAAATTTCTGCCACGATGAATATGTTTATTGACACACAAGCTCTTCGCGTAATCCGCCGCCGTCGCCAGATACATAGTCTGGTATTTGAGCTTGCCTGAGTCAACACAAGACACGCGCAACCCGAACCGCCAGACTTCACGAGAGTCTGGCGGTTTTTTTTTGCGGTTTTGCCACAGAGCACACAGAGAGATAAGAGGTTTTTCTTTAAGACTTCTGTGGCCAAAAATTGGAGTTTGGAGATGATTAAAGCAGGGATTTTTGGAGCCACGGGATACACCGGCTATGAATTAGTGAAAATATTGCAGCACCACCCGCAAGTGGATGTGGCTTTTGTCACTTCGCAATCATTTGCGGGCCAGAAGTTATCGGATGTGTATCCGCAAGCGCCACATCTGCCGTTGATTTTAGGGGAAGAGGCTCCCCTAGACGCGGTGGATGTGGTTTTTTTGTGCCTGCCCCATGCCGCTGCCGCGGAAACGGCCGTAACCGCCCTCGCCGCTGGAATAACAGTAATCGATCTCAGCGCCGACTTCCGCCTTAAGAATGCTGACACCTACGCCAGCTGGTACGACAAAGCCCATCCCGCGCCACACCTGCTAGCCGATGCCGTCTACGGACTCACCGAATTTGCCCGCGACCAACTGCCCGGCGTTAAGCTGGTAGCCACTCCCGGCTGCTACCCTACCAGCATTTTGCTGCCGTTACGGCCGTTGCTCACCGCAAACTTGCCCATCACCGACCCCATCATTGCCGATTCAAAATCTGGCGTTTCGGGCGCGGGCCGGACGCCCAAACAAAACACGCACTTTATTGAGGTGAACAACAATTTTTCGCCCTACAAAATCGGCCGTAGTCACCGGCACCTGCCGGAAATTGAGCAGGTCATGGGCTGGTTTCGGCCAGACGCCCCGACGCTCATCTTTTCGCCACACCTGCTGCCGGTGGAACGGGGCATTCTTTCCACAATTTATGTCAACTTTTCTGAGTCGGTGACGTTGGAGCAAGTACGGCCATATTTCACCGCCATGTACGCCAACGAACCATTTGTTTGCCTGCTGCCTGAGAGTGAATTGGCCACTCTGGCCCATGTGACCCACACCAACAAATGCGTCATTGGCCTGGCGATGACCGGCAACACGCTCATCATCACCTCAGCCATCGACAACCTGGTGAAAGGCGCGGCAGGGCAGGCCGTGCAAAATATGAATGTGGTGTTTGGCATCGAGGAAACAACAGGGCTGATCTAATTACTGAATTACCCAATTACTGAATTACAAAACGTAATTGAGTAATTGAGTAATTGGGCAATTTTTCGAGGTACATCATGCAAATCTTAAAAATCGGTGGCAACGAACTGGATAACCCCGGATTTTTGGCGGGACTGGCGGAATATGTAGCGGCAACGGCCGTTCCTCACATCATTGTGCATGGCGGCGGGCGGGCGATTGTGGCCCTGGAGCAAAAAGTGGGGCTGCAATCCACCAAGGTAGATGGCCATCGCGTGACCGATCGCGAGATGATTCGCATTGTGCAAATGGCCCTGAGCGGGCAAACCAACAAGCAGATCGTCTCCGCGCTGCTGGCCGCAGGGGTAGATGCCATTGGCCTTAGTGGCGTGGATGGCGGCCTTTTGCGCTGCCTCAAAAAGCACCACCCCACGGCCGATCTCGGTTATGTCGGTGAAATCAGCCAGGTACGCACCGACTTGCTGCGCCAGTTCGCCAGCCTGGGGCTGACGGTTGTGCTCTCCCCGCTATCGCTGGGCTTCGATGGCTACACCTACAATGTGAATGCCGATGATGCTGCCAGTGCCGTGGCCCTGGCGTTGCAGGCGGAACAGCTGACCTTTGTGTCGAATGTGCCGGGGGTGCTGCATAACGGCCGTATCCTCCCCCGCCTTACCCTCGAAGAAACCGAAACACTCATCAGCGATGGCATCATCACCGATGGCATGGTGCCCAAAGTACGGGCCGCCCTGGCCACCATCGCCCAAGGCGTGCAGCAAACCCAAATCGTTAACCTCGCCGGACTGCTCAGCAACAGCGGCACAATTTTTACCAACGAGGCAGGATTTTAGCCCACAGATTTGCACTTTTAGGCTGTCATTCCCGCGAAGGCGGGAATCCATTCCGGCATAAAAGATGGATACCCGCCTTCGCGGGTATGACAAATCGGCAAAGATGTGTGGATAGTTTTAAGGAGGAGATATATGGATAAACAAGCAATTATTCAAGCAGAAGCAGACTATGTTTTACACACGTACAACCGTCCCGACATCGTTTTTACCCACGGGGAGGGAATGTATTTGTTCGACAGCGATGGCAACCAGTATCTCGATTTTACTTCGGGCATTGCCGTGACTTCGCTGGGACACAGCGATCCAGATTGGGTAACGGCCGTATCGCAACAAGCCACCCAACTTACCCACGTCAGCAACCTGTTCCACAGCGCACCCCAGGCGCAGCTGGCCCAAAAGCTGGTCGAAAATTCTTTTGCCGACAAGGTATTCTTCTGCAACTCCGGCGCAGAAGCCAACGAAGCCGCGCTCAAATTTGCTCGCAAGGTGGGCAAAACCCACCACGACGGCAAAACCAAAATTATTGCCTTCAACGGCGGCTTTCACGGCCGTACGATGGGTTCTCTCTCGGCCACCTACAAAGCGCAATACCGAGAACCATTTGCCCCTCTGGTCCCCGGTTTCACCTTCCTCCCCTTCAACGACCTGGCCGCCGCCCAGGCCGCCATCGACGATGACACCTGCGCCGTCATCGTGGAGCCAATTCAGGGCGAGGGTGGCGTAAATCCAGCCACGCCGGAATTTTTGCACGGGCTGCGGGCCGCCTGTGACGCGCACCACGCCCTACTCATCTTCGACGAGGTGCAGTGTGGCCTGGGCCGCACCGGCACGCTGTGGGGTCACGAGCAATTTGGCGTCACGCCAGACATCATGACGCTGGCCAAGCCGCTGGCGGGCGGTCTGCCGATTGGCGCGGCGCTGGTCACCCAAGCCGTCGCCGAGGTCATCAAGCCGGGCGACCACGGCAGCACTTTTGCCGCCGGGCCGCTGGTTTGCGCCGCCGCCAACGTGGTATTTGACAAAATCAATCAGATGCCTCTTTTACAAAGCGTGCAGGAAAACGGCGCCTACCTCAAACACCGACTGCAAACGCTGGAGCTAGAGCAAATTGTCGAAGTGCGTGGCCAAGGATTGCTGCTGGGTGTGGCCCTCAACCAGCCCGCCGCGCCCATCATGGCGGCAGCACGAGCCAAGGGCGTACTCATCCTCACCGCCGGGGATAACGTGCTGCGTCTGGCCCCGGCGTTGATTGTGAACCGGGCGGAAATTGATACGGCCGTATCCGCCATCGCCGACGCCATTAGCCTGGGGCTTCAGCCCCAGATGAAAGGGGCAATACCATGACCCAACCACACATCAGACCGTTCGATCTGGCCGACAGCGAACAAGTGATTGCCGTCTGGGAAGCATGCCGCATGACCGTGCCCTGGAACGATCCCCACAAGGATATTGCCCGCAAAATGCAGGTAAACCCGGAACTGTTTTTGGTAGCGGTGGTGGCAGACGGCCGTATTGCTGGCACGGTCATGGGTGGCTACGAGGGCCATCGCGGCTGGATTAACTACCTGGCCGTTTCGCCCGACTGCCAGGGCCAGGGCATTGGCCGCGCCTTGATGGCCGAAGTGGAAGCCAAACTAGCCGCCATGGGCTGCGCCAAGATCAACTTGCAAGTGCGCACCAACAACCGAGCCGTCATCCAATTTTACGGCCATCTCGGCTACCACATCGACGACGTGATTAGCTTAGGGAAACGATTAATACCGGACAATTAGCCTGGGGCTTAAGCCCCAGGCTACAAAAAATATGAACATACGACCCGCACACCCACAAGACATTCCCCACATCCTCGCCCTGCTCAACGAGCATGTACGGCGTGGTGACGTGCTGCCGCGCACCGCGCAGTCTATTCAGGACACCCTGCCAGACTGGCTGGTCGGCATCGACGCCGAAGACGAGCTCGTTGCCTGCGTTTCGCTGCTGTACTACAGCGAAATTCTGGCCGAGGTCCGCTCGCTGGCCGTGTCCGACAAAGTGAAGGGGCAAGGCTGGGGCCGCAGCATCGTCAAAGCGATTATTGCCCAGGCCAAATTCCAGCAAGTGCCCACCCTGTTTGCCCTCACCCGCGCTGTGCCCTTTTTCCAAAAGATGGGCTTTACCATCAGCAGCCGTGAGTTATTTCCAGAAAAAGTGTGGCGCGACTGCCAGGTTTGTCCCTTGCTGACGCATTGTGACGAAACGGCCGTTGTCCTCCACCTAACCCCCAATCCTATCCAACTGCGCACCCTGCCAGTCATCGAATTACCCATCATTCAACCTATTCAAGGAGTTACAAACATGTCAAAACCAAAAATCAACAAAGCTGTTCTCGCCTACTCTGGGGGTCTAGATACCTCCGTCATCGTGCCCTGGCTGCGCGAAAACTATGGCTGCGAAGTCATCTGCTTTTGCGCCAACATTGGCCAGGGCGATGATGAGCTCAAGGGCCTGAAAGAAAAAGCGCTCGCCAGCGGTGCCAGCAAGGTCTATGTGGAAGATTTGCGCCACGAATTTGCCAAAGATTTCCTCTTCCCCATGCTGCAATCCGGGGCCGTTTACGAACGCCAGTACCTGCTGGGCACCTCCATCGCCCGGCCGCTCATCGCCAAATGGCAGGTGGCCATCGCCGAAGCCGAAGGGGCCGACGCCGTGGCTCATGGGGCCACCGGCAAGGGCAACGACCAGGTACGCTTTGAGCTAACCTACAAGGCGCTCAACCCCACGCTCAAAGTGATTGCCCCCTGGCGTGAGTGGGACATTCGCTCCCGTGAAGACGCCCTGGCCTATGCTGAAAAGCACAATGTGCCGGTCACCCACACCAGAAAATCCATCTACAGCCGGGACAGCAACTTGTGGCATCTGTCACACGAGGGTGGCATTTTGGAAGACCCCAGCAATGAGCCAGAAGAAAGCATGTACCAGTGGACCGTCTCCCCAGAAAATGCCCCCGATGAGCCTGAAATTGTGACGGTTCATTTTGAGCAAGGCGTCCCGGTCTCCGTCAACGATGTGCAGCTGCCGCCAGCGTCGGTCATCGAAAAGCTGAACGAGTTGGGCGCCAAACATGGTATTGGTCGGGTAGATTTGGTGGAAAACCGGCTGGTGGGCATGAAATCTCACGGCGTGTATGAGACACCTGGCGGCACCATCTTGTACGCCGCGCACCGCGAACTGGAATCGCTCTGTCTGGATCGGGACACCAGCCATTTTAAGGAAGAGCTGGGCGTGAAATATGCGGAGTTGGTCTACTTTGGCAAATGGTTCCACTCGCTGCGGGAATCCATGCAGGCATTCATCACCGACACGCAAAAGACGGTCACCGGTTGGGTGAAGTTTAAGCTGTACAAGGGGAATGCGATCGTGATCGGCCGTTACAGCGACAACAGCCTGTACCGTGAAGATTTTGCCACCTTCGGCAAAGAAGATGTGTACGATCAAAAGGATGCGGTCGGCTTCATCAACCTGTTTGGCCTGCAAATGAAGGTCCAGGCGATGATGGATGTGAGCAACGGCGGCAAAACCCGCTACGCGGCACCGGACTACTCCAAGTTCAAGCGCGACTAATTCCCATCTTCCCAGAAACTGGTCGCGCTAGATTGGGCCAATCTCAGAGATTGGCCCAATCTCCGTGGCTAAAGAGCTTAATTTCGTTCCTGACCCACTCCCGTTACCGTCACGCGCAGCAATTTCACTGCCCCACTCCGATTGAAAATGTGCTGGCTGGTGGGTTGGTCTAAACAGTGGCCGGGGATGATCTGGGAACGGCCGTTCCCAGACACCACCTCAATCTGCGCTTCATCGCCCAGCGTATACACCATCGGCGTCTGGCAGAAGGTGAACGCCAACGAATCGGGCGGTAGCGCCAGCATTTGCGTCTCGCCTTGCTGATTGACGTACCTGAAGGCGCTCGCTTCAGCAACAAACTCGTCACGCCGCAGCAGCGTTGGGGCAAAACAAAGCTGACCCGCCTGTACCGCCACCCCCAACTCGCCCCAACGCGTCAAAATCTCTTCCTTTACCTGCCCCGTCATGCCGGGTTGGCGCGCCCCGCTGCCCAACGGCGTGTGCGAGTATGGATCCGTGGGGAACGCGCCGTATACGTCGGGGGTTTTGTTGAAGCCAATACCGGCACGAATGTCGTAGTAAGCGTCAGCCAGGGCAGTGATAACGGCCGTATCCGCCTCTTTCCGCACCGCCTGCTGGTAACATTCCTGCGCCGCCAGCAGCAGCTTGGTCACCATGTGCCAGTAGATGCTGCCCAGCCCCTCGTAGGCAAAAAAGGTGCCAGAGCGCCCCGTAAAGGCCCGATGGTTGAAAGTCGCTTCAAAAAGTTCCAGAGTGAAATCCCGCTCCGCAGCTACCAATTCAGCCAGTTCCGGTTCCTGGCTTAAAGTGTGCAGCACGGCCGTTACATCGCTGGCGTTGCGGAAACGGCCGTTAAAATGGAACATCCCTGCCTCATCCACAATCAACAACCGCTTGTCCCCGGCCGCTTGCAACGCCTGCACCAGTGGCGACTGGGCAACCTGGTCCGCCGCCACGTTGTTCTTCTGAAGGAACCCAGGCAGATGGCGGTGCGGGTACAGCATGTAGGAATGCTGGTCAGCCCGGTGCAGATCGCTGTGGCGCAGACTTTGCAGCAGCGCCAGCGCCGCCTGCGGGCCCAACAGACCAGAGGAAAGCAGCGCCACCTGTCCCTCCAGCATGAGATACAGATGCTCAACGCCCGCCGTCTGATCACCCAGGCGCAAAATGTTGTAGGTGTGGGCCAACCCGTTGGAACGCTGATTCACGCGCAGGGTATGTTCGATGTAGCACTGGGCCAGAGCCAGAAAGTCCGCCAGTTCGGCGGCAGAGAGGGACTGCTGCGTTGGTGGCAGACCGGTCTGGTAGAGGGTGTCGCGGTAGGCCGTCACCACTTCACCCAACGCATCCATCACCGCCCGCCGGTCTGGATCGCTAAAGCTACCATCCAGCCGATCCTGAAAATGGGTAAAAATAGTCTGCACGTCGCCAAAGAGGGTGGCAACGGCCGTATTCACCACAAAATCGTTGCCCTCGTACGCCGCCAGCCGCGCCTGCCAGAAGGCGATGAAGCGACGCAAGTAGGCGGCAGTCACTACCGACAGCCCTTTGCCCACCAGCGCATTGTTGGCGTCATTCCACTCCGGGCGCTGCGTGTTCATCCAGATGCCGCCCTCCGGCACCAGATTGGTGAGCTTGGCCAGCAGCAGCACCAGCAGCTTCTCCACCATCGTCACATGAATGACCTGGCCGTCACTGGTGAGCAGCAAACGGCCGTCTGTGCCCAATTGGGTTACGGCCGTTTCCACCGTTTTTTCCACATCCCAATCAAAGGCAATGGTGTCGTACCAGTTCGCCAGCATTTCAGCATAGCTTTTTTGGCGGTACGGCACGTTGGTGTAAGCAAAAATCGGCTGGCTCCACAGCTGCACCAACCGGCCCG
This sequence comes from Ardenticatenaceae bacterium, assembly GCA_020634435.1. Lineage (GTDB taxonomy): Bacteria > Chloroflexota > Anaerolineae > Promineifilales > Promineifilaceae > Leptofilum. The sequence goes on from JACKBS010000014.1 coordinate 20,981, forward strand.
GCTGCACCTGCTCCACCACTTCCAGCAGCTTTTGCAGGTAAATAATTTGATGGTCGTTCCAGTAGCCAATGTTGGCCCACGGATTATGCGGCTCCGGCACCTCCCACTCGATGCCTGCCCGTGTCACCCGGTACGGATTGTAGCCATCGGCCGTGGTGGCGTTCAGGAAATTGGCAATCAGCCCCTCCGCGTAGGCGGGGAAGGACCAGGCCAGCGGCTCCCAATTTTGGAAGATGTCGCGCCAATTGCCCTGGTAATCCAGGTTGGGTGAGCCATCCGGTTTTTTCAGGTTGATCGAGAACTGGTTCCACGGGCGGCTGGGGTCACCGTGGCGGCGGCTAAAGGAGAGCGGCAAATATTCATAGCAAAGCCGGATCAGGTTCGGTTCGCCAGACTCAGCGGCACGGCTGTACAGCTCGCTAATCGTCATCTGTTCCGGCAGATTGGCAAACCAGGCTGCGGCCGTTTGCCACACAGTTCGATTGCGCGTTTGCACAAAGGCAACAAAGTCGTGGCGCTGCAACTGGTAACCATCAGCAAAAATGCCACCGCGCATGATATTGAACAGCACGTTGGCAAAATGATGGCTGGTGGTCGCCTGCTGGGCCGACTGCTGCAAGCCATCGGCGGCGGCCACGTAGCGCACCAGGTTGGCAGTTCCCTCGGCTATGTCCGCTTCGATCTGTTGGTAGACAACGGCCGTTTCCTGCTGCAAAAAGTGGCGCAAGTGGGTCACGGCAGCACTGTCCTGGTTCACATCCGCCACAATGTGCCACAGCTGCTCGTCCCCTGCGGGCAGTTCGAAGGTAGACGAGACAAAATAAGCTCCCGCCTGACCACAAATATCATGTTCTGAGATCAAAGGACGGCCGTAACGGAACCCATCCACCTGCGAGGTAGATAGCAAATGGGTCGGCTGCGGCAGGCCCACTTGCCACGCCACCGTCGCCTTGAGCGATTCGCTCGGCTCGGCCCGGTCAGTCAGCGTAGCGCTGAGGGCAAAAAGACCCAACCCGGTTTCCGTGTCCAACTCATTGCGTTTATAAGCGTGCAGCAAGCTGCTCATTGTGTTTTGCAGCAGCGTGGTAGCGCCATAAGGCAGTACATTTTGCAGCCCATCCAACAGGTCAATCTGGCAACTGTCGTCGCCATCATTGAACAGCCAGCCCGTACGGACAAAGCCCAACCGGTCGCCAGTGCGCCAGGCGGTGCGCAGCCGTAGCTGCAAATCGTGATTCACTTCCTCAAAGACGAGCACATTGCCATACACATTTTTGTAAAGATGACGCTCAATGTCATACACCCCAGCATAGCGGTTAGAAAATGGCTCCCAAAGGTGAATACGGCCGTTTCGCACCACGCGCACAATCGTTTTTGGCCCCGTCAGCTCGCTGTGGGCCGTAATCTTGTCTTCCGTTTCATAGGGGAAGAGGGCCGATTCAGCATTGGTGCGCCCTGCGGTTAGCCCCCCTGTGCTGGCAATAAACAGCCAATGGTCGGAGCTACTCACCAGGCTCATAAAAAAGGGTGGCATCTGATCGTAGTGAGCGATCTGGTAAAACGTTTCGCCCATGAGCTCCACAAATTTGCCTGCTACCGGTTGGTCTTTACGTTCCATCGCGCACGCACCAACCAAAATTTCTTGTTTTACCTGATTCATCAGACCTCCCGCCACTCTTCAAATGGACTTAGAAAAAGTAAGGCTTTGGCGAGTACAGCTCCCGCCAAAGCCTTCTGTTAACATGTTAGATTTTCAACAAACAATCTGGTTTGCAGGAGAAAGGCGTGCCTTTGCCCTACAGGAATAATCATTTACGGAACGTATTCAAAGGCACCCACGTCGCAGGCTGCGTCACGGGATACGCCGCGCTGATCGGTTGGGGGGCAAACGGCCGTATTCGCCGCATCAATTGCCACACTACCCGCCAGCAAGGCATGGGTGAAGGTTGGTCCGCCATTGTCAGCCAACGCGCCCAGCCCAGGATCAGCCACGATCTGGTCGCTGCCCACCGGGGCACAGGTGCCATCAGTAGCCACATTGTTGCCCAGCGAGGTCAGCGTGACCGTGCCCGCGCCGAAGTAGCCAGCAAAGCAGCCAAAGTCGCCATTGTTAGCCACGATGCTGTTTTGTATGGTCAACGAAGCGTTGGAAGGACCAAAGGTGCCCACAAACAAGCCACCCGTAGTGCCCGATGGCGCGTTGTTGCCCACAATCGTGCTGTTCAGCACGGTCATGGCCCCATCGGTGAGGAAGAGCGCCCCGCCGTGCCAGGTGGTTGATGTGTTGCCGCTCAGCGTGCTGTTCACAATCTCACCATTGCCCAAAATACGCATCCCACCGGCCACATCCAGCGATAGGTTCCCGCTGATGGTGCTGCGAATGATATTGGTGGTGGTATTGAAGAACGAGTAGACGCCGCCACCTGTCCAGCCGCTAACGTTGTCCGAAACGGTGCTGTCGATCAGGTTCAGCGTTGCGCCATCGCCATTGTAGATGCCGCCGCCGCCCTGCCAGTAATCGCCCGCGTCGGTGGCCATCGTGCTGCCAGTCACGGTAGCGTGATCCAGGGTCAGCGTGCCGTTGTTTAGCACACCACCACCGACCTGCCAGCCGTAGCCATCTTTCAAGGTCAGGTAGCTCACTGTGGCATTCCCGGTCGGGTCTACGATGAGAATCCGATCCGTATTGCCACCACTAACCGCCAGACCCAGCGCACCAGACCCATCAATGGTCAGCGGCTTGTCCACGACCAGCGGGCCGCTGGTAAGCGTGATGGTGCCATTGGCCAGCGACGGATCGAAAGTGATGACCCCGTCAGGCGCAATGATTTCCACGGCTTCACGTAGGGAACCTGCGCCGCTGTTAGCCAGAGTGGTGACGGTAACGGCCGTTGGCGGTGGGACAGGTTTTACAGCTATCATATCCACCCAGGTGGTGCCCGTAGTCAAGCCCGTGTCTGGCAGGGTAAAGCCATAGCCCCACACCTCGCTTAGCGTCAGGCCATCGTTTGGCGCGCCTGCGGGCTGATCCGCGCTGCGCACAAACTCGGTAAAGGGCAGTTCGACTTGCTGCCAGCCGGTAAAGTTATCGACAAAGGTTGCTTCATACTTTTCGGCCGTATCGGGACCCTGGTAAACGCGCACGTAATCTACGGCCATCGACTGCGGCAGTTGCAAGTCGGGGTCAATCGTCCCGCCAAAGTTACCGCCAATGGCCATGTTCAGAATCAGGAATACCGGATCATTGAACACCCACTCGTTGGGAGCCACGTCGGCCGGGGTGGCGGTATGGAAGAGGATGCCATCTACATACCACTCAATCAGATCAGGCTGCCACTCGATAGTGATGGTGTGGTAGCTACCGGCCATCGGGCTGCCAAAGTCATAAATGCCGCCAAAGCTTTGCCCGCCAGAGTACCCTGGCCCATGAATGGTGCCAAAAACCTCGTTAGGCAGGCGGCTGACATATTCCATAAAGTCAATCTCGCCCGTTTGCGGCCAATCCACCACGTCAATATCGGTACCCAGGCTCCAGAAAGCGGGCCACAGACCGTCCCCACCGTCGGGCACCAGGAGGCGAGATTCAATACGGCCGTAAGCAAACTCCGCCTTACGCCAGGAAATCAACCGGGCCGAAGTGTAGTCACAAGAGCCATAGTAACATTCCAGCGACCCATCCGCCGGGCGCACAGTCAACACCAGGTTGCCGTTGCCGTCTGTCGCCGCATTGGCCGGATCGTCGGTGTAGTATTGGAACTCATCATTGCCCCAGCCAGGAATGCCATTGATCGTGCCGTCGCCGATTTCATAGCTCCAGTATTCTGGATTGGGCGGCGTACCAGCCGGTTCGTTGAACTCTTCACTCCACACCAGGTTCCAGCCCGCCGGGCCGGGGTCTGCGGCGCGATTGTCCTTCAAGTTAACCGTCACTTCGTCACCGCTGTTGCTGCCGTAATACCAGAAGGTCAACGCCTCGCCATTGGACCAATCTTCGCCGCTGGCAAAATCACGACTGAAGCTAGCATTGGCTCCACCAGCCGTAATCGGTTGACCTGCGTAGGTGAAGCCGTTAAACGGCACCTCATCGGGATAACAGGGCAGCCCGGTGTCCGCATAGCGGAAGTGGAATAGCAGATCAAGTCTGCCGTCGCCGTTCGCATCATATTCCGTGCGCTTGGGCAGCCCAGTGCGCCGATCGATGTTGAATTCCGTCGCCTCGCCTAAGGTCACCGTGGTGTGGTCAACCGTGGTCGCGTCAAAACTATCGGTTGAGTACAGCACCACCGGCACAACCCCGCGACCGCGATTGCACAGCTTGCCGAACACCTCAATCTGCACGGCCAGCGGACCATCGACTTGCAACACACCTTCCAGAGCATCCTGCCCGGGTCGGGCTAGCGGGTCGGTATCGGCCAAAGTGGGGTTTGAGAGAGTGACATTAGCGGTGCTGTCCCACAGGTACGGGAAGCGCTCAAAGTCATCCAACAAGTTTTTGTCGTATTCGTCGTTGTCCACGATGGAGGCGGCGGCCTGCACCGCAAAGCCCGCGACCACGTCTACCGGGTTGGCCAGGCGCACAATGACGCGCTCGGTGCCTTCCCACTTGGTATCATCAAACGTTTCCAGGGCAAAACTCTGCTCCGACGGGCCGCCATTAACAAAGGTGAGCGTGCCAGATGTGGGCGTGTACTCGCTGCCCGGATCTGCCGTGCCAAAATCGGTGAAATAATCCACCGAAACTTGGGCCGGATCATCGCTGTTCATGGGCCGGTTGAGCTTGACGGTAATTGCGCCTGTGCTGCCTTCGGTGATGTTGTAGTTGGCAGCGGCAAAGGTAACGGCCAGTTCAGGGATATCGGCAATGCCGTAGACCATGGCGTCATCCAGGTAGTAGGTGACCTCGCCGGGGGTGTTCAGCGTACCCACAGCCCAGCCATGAACTTGCGTCAGGGTAAAGCCATCGTTGGGCGCACCATTGCCAATTTCTTTGCGGGTAAAGCTGGCGAAGGGCAGCTCAATCAGCTGCCAGCCGGAGAAATCATCGACAAAGCTTGTGGAGAACCGTTCCGCATCATCCACAGTCGAGCCGGGATTGCGGTTGTCGATGACATCCACAAAAATGGTGGTGCCGTTGTTGTGACCGTACAGCCAGAAGCTCAATCCTTCATAGCTGCTCCAATCTTGTGGGGTCCAGGTGGTAACGGCCGTATCCGTAAACCCATGAATAAACCCGGCAAAAGAAGTCACCGTGCCGGTCATGGCCAACACCTGATTGCCACTGGCCGAACCGGGCACCGCTGCGGGTGGGGCATCAGTTGTGGCAATGGCAATCGGGCTGCCATCGCTGAAGGTGTAGAAACCAATAGGCACACCGTTGGCGTCGGTGCCACTGGGCAGGCCGTTCTCAAAATCATCAACGAGCTGGGTGGGTTGGCCCAAGGGGCCGCCATCGCTAAAGGCGAACTGGTCAAAATCCACTTCAACCGTTGAGCCAGAGCCGCCCTGCACGCCCGACACAACCACGACAATCTCATCCAGATTGCCGTTAAACGTGCCATCGCCACCGGTGCCTAAATTGGCAAAGCTGCTGAGCGGCGCGCTGAGCAGGGTCCATTGATCATCAAATGTGGCGCTGGTAAACACCGTGTCCAGACGGATGGAATCTTCTGCCCCATCGGTCCAGCCATCGCCGTTTGTATCTTCACGCAAAGTGATTTCCATCGTGTATTGGTCAACCGTGGCGTTGCTCTGGTTGAGCACCCAAACGTTGAACCAGGGATCTGCCGGGGGAATAACCTGGGCGGCATTGTCTAAATTTTTGAAGAAACCACCGTAGAAAACGCTGCTGGAACCTTCACCACCCCAGCCGGTGCTGAGATAGTAGCTGCCTTCGTACGGCCGATCGGCTAAGGCACCGCCGCCGCCACCAGCAGCATTGCCGCCAAAGAAGCCCCAATCAGAGGCGTCGCCGTCTTCAAAATCATCAATCACAACGGCTGGCGTTGCGGCAAGGGTTAAAGGAACCAGAAAAACGGTTAGCAATAAACCAGCCAACGCCATAAAAATTAAAGCTTGGATTTTCTTGCTCATTAATCTTTTTCTTCCTTACAGGAGATGGGCTATGGGCGAAAACGCCTGGCAATATTGCGCTGCTATCGTCCTGTGCTGTGGGTTCATGGTGTTTGGCTCCCCTCATCGGTTACGGCATGAAACCCAGTGGTGAAATTTTACAATGGGTGGGACGTCTACTTGGTTGCGCTCATTAAATTTGTGGGAGATCTTTGTCGATTGGGCTACCTCCTTGTGGATGTTGTGATGAACGGCCGTTTCACACGGCGCACTGTTTTATAGAAGGAGACAAATTCAATTTTTACTGTTTGGGGGAAGATGGTGGGGTCATTTAGATCATCATCGCAAGCACCACCACCGCCACCTTGACAGCGTTTTCTGCTATTTCGCCGTTATTGGCGCAAGTCTTGAAAACGCTTTCAAGATAATAAAGGAATCACAACTTTTTGTCAATTTCGGAAGCATTAAATTTATGGATGGATACACGCGTTTAACCAGCTGTTTCTCCTATCACGAAAACTTTATCCAGCAACTATCTGGCTCTGAAAACGCTTTCGCGTATAATAGACGGTGCGAGGTGTGTTATGTCCAGCAGAAAAATCACAATTGAGGATATTGCTCAGAAGGCCAATGTCTCCATCAGCACAGTTTCCCGCGTGCTACGGAAATCTAGCGGCGTGGCGATTGACAAGCGCGAAGCCGTACTGCAAGCGGTGTCCGATCTCGACTATCGCCCCAATGTGTTTGCCCAAAGTTTGGCCAGCGGCCAGTCGATGACCATCGGCGTGGTGACCCAAAATTTTGGCAGTCCGTTTTACGACGGCATTTTGCAGGGAATTTTGCTGGGGCTGGAACGGTCGGACTATTCACCCTTGTTTGCTGACGGCCGTTGGAACGAAACGATCGAGCAGCATGCCTTGCAAACTTTTCTGGACCGGCGGGTGGATGGTTTAATTTTTGTGGGGGGACAGCTGCCTGAAGCCGACATGATGGCCGTGGCGCAAAAGACGCCGCTCATTTTGGTCGGGCGCAAGATAGACTCTCTGGCTGAGAATTGCATTCATATCGACAATTTCCAGGCGGGCTATAATTTGACGAGCTATTTGCTAGACATGGGGCACCGCAACATTGCCCACATCACGGCCCACATGCATTACCAGAACACGGTTTCTGACGTTGCTCAACGGTACGCCGGGTATGTTCAGGCATTGGCCGACGCAGGCATTGAATTTGATCCGCAGCTGGTGGTGCAAGGGACTCTGTTGCAGCAGTCTGGGGCTTTGGCCGTAGAAATGCTGATGATGCAGAAACGGCCGTTTTCCGCCATTTTTGCCGCCAATGACCAGATGGCCTTTGGCGCACGGCTGGCCCTCTACCGGCGCGGCATCCGCGTGCCCGATGATGTTTCCCTGGTGGGCTTTGACGATGAAATGACGGCCGCTTACACCATCCCGCCGCTTACCACCGTGCGCCAACCTTCGGTGGAAATGGGCCAGGCGGCCGCCGCCGCCCTGATGAACCTGATTGATGGCCAGCCAGTCAACCTGCAAACCTTCAAAAGCCAGCTTATCGTGCGCGAATCAGTTGCCCGGCTGCGCTAGGTTTACGTGCGGTAGTCGGCGTTGATGCTGACGTAATCATGGCTAAGGTCGGTGGTCCAGACAACGGCCGTTCCTTCACCCCCGCTGCCTACATCCAACAAAATCTTAAATTCTGGCCGGGCAAAAACGGCCGCGGCGTCTTTTTCCTGGTACGCCGTGGGCGTGCCGTTGGCCACCAATTGCAGCTCGTCGGCTTGCTGGGCGCCAATCCATAGATTGATTTGGCTCTGGTCAAACACCACGCCCGCACGGCCTGCGGCCATGAGCAGACGACCCCAGTTGGCATCGCTGCCCGCAAAGGCGGTTTTAACCAGCGGCGAAATGGCAATCGTGTTGGCAATCTGGTGCGCATCGGCTTCACTGTGAGCACCGGTCACCTGAATTTCAACAAACTTGGTCGCCCCTTCGCCATCACGCACAATCATGTGGGCCAGCGCCGTGCAAAGATGGTTCAGCGCTTCACCAAACTGGGCCAGGCTATCGGGGTCGGCAACGGCCGTTCCGCTGGCCCCGTTCGCCAGCAAGAAAATGGTATCGTTGGTGCTGGTGTCGCCATCAATGGAGATGCGGTTGAAGCTAAGATTTACGGCCGTTTTCAGCAAACCATCCAAAATATCTGGGGCAATGGCTGCATCCGTCGTCAGCACAGCCAGCATGGTGGCCATGTTGGGATGAATCATGCCCGCGCCTTTGGCCATACCGCCAATGGTCACCGTGCCACCGGGCAGTTCAACCTGTACCGCCAACCGTTTGGGGCGCGTGTCGGTAGTCATGATTGCTTCGGCCGCCAGACGGCCGTTGTCCGCCGACAAACCTTTGGCTCCCACAGCAATACCCGCGGCCAGCTTCTCCATTGGCAGCTGCACCCCAATCACGCCAGTAGACAGCACCAAAATTTGGTTAGCGGTACAGCCGAGCGCCTCAGCGGCGGCTTGCTGCGTAGCGCGAGCATTGGCCAGCCCGGTTTCACCCGTGCAGGCATTGGCATTTTTGGAATTGATCACCACGGCGCGCAAACGGCTGTTATTGGCCGCCAGCGTTTCTCGGTCCACAATCACCGGCGCGGCGACCACCTGATTTTTGGTAAACATGGCCGCGCAGCGGCAATCGGTTTGCGAAACCACCAGGGCCAGATCGAGCTGGTTTTCTTTTTTGATACCGGCGGCAACGGCAACGGCCGTAAAGCCCGCTGGTGAGGTAACACTCCCTTCGGATAAAGTTTGAAATGAGTTCATAACATGCTCCATTTGGAAAAATGCGGTTCTTTGAACGGCAAAGTATACGCAATTGGAAAACGTTCACCAATTTCGCCCAGTCCAAATTTGTCGAAGCCATAGCATAAGGTAGGCTCTCGCCATTTAATCCTTGCGGGATGCTTCAGTTCGTTCAGCATGACGACCCAAAATTACCTGTCATGCTGAGGTCTTCCGAAGCACCCCATCCGCATGAGATTGAACGAAGCCTAGTCTTGGGCCAGGTTCTCGCCATTCACTCCTTGCAAGGTCTTCACTGAACGCCCCAGGTACAAGGAAATAGATAAAGATATATTTTAGTAGTCAAAGCGAATTGATTTTGCTATCTTTGCAGGCAGTAACCGGGAGGCCTAGGTGAAACCAACGATTGCAACATTCCCCCAACTAGAGACAGAACGCCTGATTCTGCGTGAGTTTCGCCTGGATGAGGCAGACCACATGGCCATCTTCCGCCTCTTCTCAGACAATCGCGTCACCCGCTACTACAACGTGGTAACGTTCACCGAACCGGAAGAGGCGTGGCGCATGTTGCAGCGACGGCACAATCGCTTTTGGCAAGGCCGGGGCATCCGTTGGGCCATCACCCTAAAAGGCAACGATGAGCTGATCGGCAGCTGCGGCTTTAACTCGCTAAACAAGAAGCTAAACGCTGGCGAATTGGGCTATGAGCTGGCGCGGCCGTTTTGGAATCAGGGCATCATGACCGAGGCCGTTACCGCAGCTACCGTCTATGGTTTTGACCAGCTGGGGCTAAAGCGGTTGGAAGCGTGGATCATGCCGGAAAATCGCGCCTCGGCCAACCTGCTGCTGAAGGTGGGATTCCAGTCTGAGGGGATTCTTGAGGGTAAGGGGTATTGGAACGGCCGTTTTCATGACCTGGAACTATTTTCGCTACTGCGCGAACAGTGGCAACACCGTTAGCCTACCCGTGACGAAACCACTCCGGCGGCGTCTAAATGGAAATTTGTCAGGCAGCAACCACACCTGGCACCACAATTAAGCATGTGAAGGAAGCAATGTTATGAAATTATGGAATTTACTGGGAGTACAAGAAGAAGCGGCCTGGGAAACGGCCGTTGCCACCACCGCCGCCAATGTCGATCTAAGCCAACCTCTGTTTACCAAAGACAGCAAGCCCCGTGTCCGCGTAGACCGGCGGCGTAAGACCAACCCAGATGGCCCCCGTGACCGAGCTGATGCGCCCCGCAGACGGCCGTCGGCCCCTCGCCCAAGCGGTGGCAGTAGCGGCAGCAGTGGCGGTGGCAGCTACACGCCACGCCCCACGTCTGGCGGCTTTTCGCTGCCCGGTGGCGGCGGCAAACTGTCGCCTCTGGTCATCATTGCCATCATCATTGGTCTGGCTGTGTGTGGCATTCCCATTTCCTCCTTCCTTGGCGGCGGCGAAGATGGCAGCAGCACCGACACCTCCGTCTTCACCGACACCAGCACGGATACGAGCAGCAGCCAATCCTCACAATCTGCGCAGCCGCTACCCACCCTCTCTGCTAGCGGCCCATCGGACCAAACCTGGACCGTGATGCTTTACCAGGATGCCGACGACAAGATTTTGGAAGAAGATATCTTCCTCGACCTAAACGAAGCCGAGCGGGTCGGCTCTAGCGACAACGTGCAAATTGTGGCCCAGCTAGACCGTTTCGCAGGCGGGTTTGCGGGCGATGGCAACTGGACCGGCACGCGCCGCTACTACATCACACGCGACAATGATTTGCAAACAATCAATTCGGAACTTGTGCAGGATGTGGGCGAGGTGGACATGGCCAATGCCCAATCGCTGGTCGATTTTGTGGTGTGGGCGGTCGATAATTACCCCGCCGACAAATACGTCCTGATCATGTCGGACCACGGCGCTGGCTGGCCAGGCGGTTGGTCTGACCCCGACCCCAACGTGCCCACCGACCGCAGCCTGCCCATTACGGCCGCTCTTGGCAACGACCTCTACCTGATGGAAATCGATCAGGCGCTGGCCGACATTCGCGCCCAAACCGGCATTGACCAGTTTGAACTGATCGGCATGGACGCTTGCCTGATGGGCGGCGCCGAGATTTTTACCGCGCTGGCTCCCCATGCCCGCTATGCTGTCGCCTCGCAGGAGGTGGAACCAGCGCTGGGTTGGGCCTACGCTGGCTTTTTGGAAGAATTAGCTACCAATCCAGGCATCAACGGCGGCGATTTGGGCCGCCTGATCGTGGACAGCTACATCCGCGATGACCAGCGCATCCAAGACCCCGAAGCGCGGGCTGGGCTGCTGGGCCAAAGCAACCCGATTGGCGGGCTGTTTGGCTTGTTTGGCGGTCCCAGCAACGTTTCTACGGATCAGTTGGTGCAGCAGATGGAGCAGAATGTGACGTTAACGGCCGTTGATCTCTCGCAAATTCAGCCGTTGGTAGACAGCATCAACACGCTCAGTCTGGCCCTGGCCAATGACAATCAGCAGACCATCGCCCAAAGCCGGACGCGGGCTCAATCGTTCACCAGCGTATTTGGCAGCAACGTGCCGCCTTCGTACATTGATCTGGGCCACTTTGCCCAGCTGCTGGCGCAAAACAGCCGCAGCAGCGAAGTGGATCAGGCGGTTAACGACGTTTTGGCAGCCATTGACCAGGCTGTCATTGCTGAAAAGCATGGGCCGAACAAGCCTGGTTCGACCGGCGTGTCGATTTACTTCCCCAACTCCCAGCTGTATGGCAACCCCATTACCGGGCCGCAGTCGTATACGGCCGTTGCCAACACCTTCAGCAATGTCTCACTGTGGGATGATTTCCTGGCCTTCCACTACACGGGCGAGCCGTTTTCCGCCGCTGACGCGGGGGCCGCGATTCCCACCGCACCGCTGCGCGCGCCCGGTGCAGGCAACATCACTATCGACTCGCTTACTGCCTCTAGCAATGAGGCTGCTCCCGGCGAACCAGTGCTGCTCACGGCTGATGTTTCCGGTGAAAACATCGGCTACGTCAAGCTAATGGTTGGTTATTTGGACACCGCCGCCAATTCACTGCTGGTCATCGACTCCGATTACCTGGAAAGCGCCGACACGCAGGAGGTGGGTGGGCTGTTCTACCCTGTCTGGCCCAACGAATCGTTTGTGCTGGAGTTTGAATGGGAACCCGTGGTGTTCGCCATCAGCGACGGCACCAACCGGGTCGTCACGCTCTTTAAGCCGCAAACCTACGGTGAATCGTTTGAAGACGCGACGTATGCGGTGGATGGCATCTACACCTACACCGACGGCACACAGCGCGTGGCCCGACTGCTGTTCCGCGATGGCGTTTTGCAGCAAGTGTATGGTTTCAACAACGAAGATGGCACCGGTGGCCCGCGCGAAATCATTCCGCAGGTGGGCGATCAGTTCACCGTGCTGGAAACATGGCAAGATTTGGATGCAAACGGCCGTGTGACCAACACGGAAAGCCAAGAAGCAGGCACACTCACCTTTACCGATGAGACCTTCACCTGGGTAGACCTGGACGCCGCCGCCGGACAGTATGTGGTTGGTTTTATCGTGGAGGATTTTGACGGGAATCAATTCCCGACATATACGGACATTACGGTGCGGTAGTCAGCGCGAGAATATTAGATAACTGAGTAATTGGGTAATTACTCAGTTATTCAATTACCTTCTTTACGGCCGTACCACAAAATCATAAATTTCGGTCGCGCCAATTTTGTCGCCGTCTTTGTCATAGGCCGAGACGGACCAAACGTAGCGAGCCGGGCCTAACACACCAGGAATTCGGTAACTAGACTCATTCACCTCATAAAAATCCAGCACGTTGGTGCGGTCGGGATCATCGTCGTTCCACATGAGGATTTTGTAGCTGGCAGCCAGCGGGCTATCGTCCCAATCCAGCACAATGTCATCACCAGGAATTTCGGCATGGTCTGTGGGGGTTTGGATAGCCAGCTGGCATGAACCGGGCAAGTTATCAACCACAAACGTGAATGGCTCGGCCGATTCGGCAATCTTGTCGCGATCCTCGTTATACGCTTCCACATACCAGCGATAACCGCAGCTCACCGGCAGCAGCACCGCCGAAAAAGCTGATTCTTCCACCCGCTTTTCAAAAACAATCGCATCCCCTTCGTCTGGATACAGCGACACTTTGTAATAAGCTGCCTGAGGATTTCGATAATCATTCCAGTCAAGCGGCACTTTGTCGCCGGCTACCTTGCTGCCATCGCCTGGAGTGAGAAGTATCAGGTCTAACTTAAAAATATCCTGGTAGCCGATGGTAAGCGTCTTACCAGCCGTCACCTCGAAACCCGTAGAGCTAAAAATGCCATTTGAGATGTAAAGCCAATCATCCGTATCAAAAACCCGCACAGAAAGGGCATAGGTGCCAGGATCAACGTCTTTGAAGAGATACTGACCCATTGCATCGGTTGTGGCAGTCAGAGGTTCGCTATTACAGCCGCTAAACGTGGAAAAATCGCTGCATAATTCTACGTCCAAATCAGGCACACCAGTGCTGTTCCAGCGGATTTCGCCAAAGACGTTGCCCTTGCCGTCAGCGGGTGGTGAACCAGTGTATTTCAACTCAGCAACGGCCGTTTCCGCCCCGCTCGCGTCGGTATTCTCGGCGGTATCACTGCCCCACAAATCGCAGCCAGCGAGCAAGACCAAAATCAAGAACCAGAGAAAAAATCGCTTTTTTTGCATGCTATGTCTCCGCTTATAAGACTTGATGACAAAACAAGATTGGCACTTTATTCTAACAGTTTACCCTACAACCTTGGTTACTCCTGCTTGATCGCTCCTGTGAGATGTGTTGTGTTATTACACCGTTTGATTTTTAAAGCACAAGTCAATTAGACCAATCTGGCACTTACAAACCACGGGGGCGGAACGCTTCATCCAGCTTGCTGCGGAGATTAAAAATCAGCTGAGAACAATCGTGATGTTTGGGGGTGAGCGAAACGGCCGTTCCTTGAAACCCATGCTGCCGAAAATTTTCCAACTTGATGCTTACCTCATCCTCGATCACATATTGATTTGGTCCTACGGACGAGAAAGGCAAGCCTTTTTCTTGGAGAACGTTCTGCACAACCTGCTGTGCATCAATCATAGAAGCAGCAAAAATCTTCACAACCGCTTTGTGGTGCAGGCGCGTGCTATCGTAAACATACAAGAACGTGCCTATAAAACCGATAAGCGCCAGAAAAAAGTTCAGGCGCATCAGCAAAAGCAATCCCCCCACTAAAATTCCGGCCAAAATAGATAACACAAACAACTCACCATCACGAGATCGCCACTGGTTAATCATCTTTCACACTCCTGGCAGCCTGTACGCAAAACGGCCATTCCTGTTGCACTAGCAGTTGCTTGAAAACGGCCATACTTTCGCTATACTGCCAGCAAAATTTCATTCGTTCTTTTGCAAAGAACAAGGAGCAAGATAAGCAAATATATGATCCATCCGGCAACTGAATTACGCTACATCAGCCCTTCGATTGGCTTTGGCGTTTTTGCCACCGCAACCATCCCCCAAGGCACCATCGTTTATGTGCAGGACGCGCTGGAAATTGTTCTCCCAGCCGACCACCCCCTGCTCACCGCCGACATCTACCAACCCATTTTAGACAAATACAGTACCGTCGAAAAAGATGGCTCGCGCCTGCTTAGCTGGGACATTGCCCGCTACGTGAACCACAGCTGCCAAAGCAATGCGCTCAGCACCGGCTATGGCTTTGAGATTGCCGTGCGTGACATCCAACCCGGCGAAGAAATCACCGACGACTACGGCCAGTTCAACTTGCCCTACGACATGCCTTGTGCCTGTGGCCATCCCAATTGCCGCGGCAGCGTACGGCCGTCTGACTTCACCGCCCTCGTACACCAATGGGACGCCCAACTCAACGCCGCCCTGGCCAATCTGATCAGTCGGGAACAGCCGCTTTGGCGCTTTTTAGATGAAGAAACACAAACGGCCGTTTACACCGACCTGGCCAGCGGAACCTATCGCTCCGTCGAGGCGCTGCGCCAAGCCTAAGGCCACATTTGGGCATAAGCTTAACAATATGGAGAGAACAGATAAATCAGATAATCTCATCCGAATATGATTGGGTTATCATCTGTTACTGGCTAAAATGCACTAATGAACGGGTCGATGAAAGTCCCGGGCAAACGTCTTTTCTTTCGCCTCGCTGTGTTAATTTGCCTTGGTGCCGTGCTTATTTTGCTTAATGAGCAGGTCAGTTCTTGGCTAGGCAAGAACGCTCCCAGCGCGGGCAACCGCGCGGAGCGTTCTTCCTATTACCTTGTCGATTGCAGTAATGACGATAGTCAGACGTTACGTTTTGTCTACCCCTTGCCCAACTCCCGCTACTTCTACAGCCATCGGTACGGCTGGTTTGATGTTAGCCATTTTGACGCCGGTGACCCGGCTCAGGTGATTGCCGATGTAGAAACGGCCGTTGCGGCCGACGGCGGCATCATCTCTATTTCCCAATCGGTACGCGATGGGATCACTGGCTACACTGCCCAATATATTGTCTCTGGCGATGTAAATCCCAGCGAAGTGATTGGCATTGCCCTGGGCATCTACATGGATTGGTCCGTTCGTTTTGAAGAGTGGCAGGGTGGCCTGCCCCGCAACCTGGTCGGCCCATTCACCCCCTTTTCCATCGAAGATTTGCCGACGCAGTACATCGGCTTTGTTGAAGATGCAACTCAGCTCAAGCGAGAAGTACTCTTCGCCTGCTACCTTGGCTCCGTAGAAACGGCCGATACGCCGCCCCATCTCTGGGTTTCAGCCGAACCCGGCACGCCAGCGGATGGTCCAGACCTACCGAATGTCGAACGCCTCACAAACGAAAGCTTTGACCCACTCGTTCTCACCGAAGACGGCTGGGAGCATGTCTCCTGGCCAGCCGCACTGCGCCTCTATCCGCTGCCCAGCGGCAGCAGTACCTGGATTTTCGACTCAGACGAAACCTGGTACCTGGATCAGGCAATCCCCTAAGCAAATTTGCAAACTGTCTGCCACACTTCTCCACAACTTCTCCAGATTTGCCCGGTAAGCTTCTCATCGTACGAAATTTACAGGACCTGACAGGTTTACAAAGTTGGTTGATTGAAAAGATTCTTCGCTCTGCGAAGTTACTTGAATGAAAGGTAGCTTCCTAAACCTGTCAGGTCCCCGAACCGAGGAGCAACCCGATGAACAAAAAAAGATGGTTGGCCATTGGCTCAGCCTTCACCCTTCTGGCAGCGCTTTTGCTGGTTAGCTGCACTGCCACCAACAACGCAACCGACGATCAAGCAGCAGAAACGGCCGTTGCCTTCACAGGTGATCTCTCAGCCAGCGCCACAGCCAGCGGACAGCTGCTGCCCCAAAGCGAAGCCGTGCTCACCGCCAGCAGCGTGGCCCGCGTCACCGAACTGGCCGTCCGGCTGGGTGATGTCGTACAGCCTGGCGACCTACTGGTGCAGCTAGACACCACCACCCTGCAATTTGACGTCGCCAATGCCGAGCAATCTTTGGCCCTGGCCCAGGCCCGTCTGGACGACCTGCTGGCCCCTGCCACCGCCGCCGACATCGCCAGTGCCGAAGCCGCCCTGGCCAGTGCCCAGGCCCAGCTCGATGACTTGCTGGCTGGCCCCAGCGACACCGAAATCGCACTAAGCGAAACGGCCGTTTCCTCCGCCCAGGCCCAGCTCAATGCCTCCGTAGCCGACTTGAACAGCAGCCAAAGCAGCGTCAGCCAAAGCCAAATCACGGCCGCCGAAGCCAATTTACTGACGGCCCAGCAGCAGCTCGACCGCGCCGTAGAAGTCAACGAGGACGATCCAAACGAAGCCAACCACCAGGCCCGTTTGCAGGCTGAACAAGCCGTGGCCAATGCCCAGGCTCAGCTCGACGCCTTGCTAGAAGGACCCGATGTGGCCGCCTCGCAAAGCAGCGTGGCCGCCGCCAGCGCCCGCGTAGATGGCAGCCAAATTGATCTGGACAGCACGCTCGCTGGAGCCACTGCCGCCAACATCGCCAATGCCGAAGCGGCCGTTGCCCAACAGGAAGCCAATCTGGCCGACTTGCTGGTTGGCCCCACCCATGAGCAAATTCGCGCCGCCGAAGCGGAAGTGACGCAAGCCGAACTCAATCTGGCCGACGCACAGGAAGCGCTGGCGGATGCGGCAATTGTGGCTCCGTTTGCGGGAGTAGTAACGGCCGTTTACGTCACAGAAGGTGAAATTGCCAGCGGCCCGGTCGTGGAGCTGGTAGACAGCAGCAGCCTGGAAGTGGTCCTCAGCGTGGACGAGGTGGACATCGGCAGTTTTGACCTGGGGCAGCCCGCCATCGTCACCCTGGAAGCGTGGCCCGAGCGCGAATTTGAGAGCGAAATCGTGGCCATCGCCCCCAGCGCCAGCGACGCCAGCAGTTCGCTGGTCACCTACGATGTGCATCTGGCCTACCAGGCGGATGACCTGCCCACGCTCATCGGGCTCACCGCCAACGCCAACCTGATCACCGCCCAACGCGAGGACGTACTGCTGGTGCCCAACGCCGCCATCACCCCAGACCGCGCCGCCGGAAAATATTACGTCGATGTGCAGCAGTCGGACGGCAGCTTCCGGCAGGTAGAAGTGTCGATTGGCCTGCGCGACGGCGAAAACACGCAAATCACCGCTGGCCTGGCCGAAGGCGACATTTTGCGCCTCGTCACCAGCCAGCCGACGGAAGACATTAGCGGCCCAGGGCCGTTTGGTGGCGGTTAAACCCTAAGGGTTTTCCCGTTCAAGCACACACACGGACCAAGCAAACCCTTAGGGTTTTTTACAGGAACAATCTCATGAAAAAATTACTACGCAATAAATGGATTTTAATTGGACTTAGCGGGCTTGTGCTCATTGTGGCCCTGTTTTTGGTGCGGCAGGGGCAGCGCAGCGCCGCCGCCCAGGCACCGCAAACTGGCGACATCGTGACCGCGTTTGTGGGGGATTTATCGGCCAGCGCCACGGCCAGCGGCAATATCGAGGCGGCGCAAACTGCCGAATTAGCCCTGCTGCAAAATGGCACCATCGCCGAAATTTATGTGGCCGTCGGTGATTACGTCAACGCTGGGGAACCACTTTTACAACTGGAAACGGCCGTTCTCCAACGCAACGTGGCCAATGCTGAACAAACCGTCGTCATTCAGGAAACCAACCTGGCGGTGCTGCAAGAACCAGCCACGGCTGCCGATTTAGCCGCCGCTGAAGCCAACGTTGCCAGCGCCGCAGCCAATCTGGCTGACCTGCAAGATGGTCCCAACGCCAACGATATCGCCGCCGCCGAAGCGGACGTGCGCGCCGCTCAGGCGGACCTCAACGCCGCCTACGCCCGCTTGTCTAGCCTGACCGCCGCCGCCGCTGCCGACGAAATCGCTGCGGCCCAAATCGAACTGGAGCTGGCCCAAACGGCCGCAACCCAGGCCGCCGAGCAGCACAGCACCGTTTTGGTGACGGAAAGCGACTACATCTCCGAAGACCAGCTGGCGAACATGGAGTTGTCTGCACGAACGGCCGCTTTGCAAACCAACGCCGAACTCCAAGCCGCCCAGGAAACGCTCGATGAACTGCTTAATGGCGACCCGAACTCGATAGCTGCCGCGCAGGCGTCGGTGAGTTTGGCCAATGCGTCGCTAAAAACGGCCGAACTGCGCCTGCAACAGGTGCAAGAAGGCGCGTCCGCGGCGCAAATTGCCCAGGCGGAAGCCACGCTGGCCGCCGCCGAAGCCACGCTGGACCGGCTGGTGCGCGGTGCGTCTGACGAGCAGATTGCCATTGCCGAAGCACAGCTCATCCAGGCGCAAACCAATCTGGCCCGCGCCGAGCAAAATCTGGGCAACGCCACCTTGACTGCGCCATTTGACGGGGTGATTACGGCCGTTCGCGTCAGCATCGGTGAGCAAGCTAGCGGCGTGGTGGTGGAGATGTTCAATCCCGCCAGCCTGGAGCTGGTGCTGGACGTGGACGAGGTGGACATCCGCGACATTATCGTAGACCAACAAGCGGTGATCACCCTGGAAACATGGCCCGACGAGCCGATTGAGGCCAGCGTGGTTTCGATTGCCCCGCGCAATACGGCCGCTCAGGGCAGCGGTCTGGTCACCTACGCCGTGTATCTGGCGTTAGGCGACACCGAACTGCCCATCCGCATGGGCATGACGGCCAATGCGGACCTGATCACCGCCCAGCGCAGCGATGTGCTGCTGGTGCCCAACCGGGCCATCACACCAGACCGGGCGGCGGGCAAATATTTTGTCACTCGTGCTGACGGCGAGGTGGTAGAAGTCACCATCGGTCTGCGCGACGATGAAAATACGCAAATTACAAGTGGGCTAGAAGCTGGGGATGAGTTGCTGGTGGCAACGGCCGTTCCCGTAGACGAAGGTTTTACACCCGGCCGCGGCCCGTTTAGTGGAAATTAGGTAACTCCGTAATTTGGTAATTGGGTAATTTAATGACGCAATTACTCAGTTACCCAATTACGATTTTAAGGACATGAACATGATCGAATTAACCAACATTACCAAATCATACGAAATGGGCGAGATGATGGTCCATGCCCTGCGCGGGGTGGATTTAACCATCAACGAAGGCGAATTTGTAGCCATCATGGGGCCGTCCGGCTCCGGCAAAAGCACGCTGATGAACGTGATTGGCTGCCTGGATGTGCCGTCGGGTGGCAACTACACGCTGGACGGCATCGACGTCAGCCAGATGAGCGACGACGAGCAGGCCAAAGTGCGCAACAAGCGGATTGGCTTTGTTTTCCAGCAGTTCAATTTGCTGCCGCGCACCACAGCCGAAAAACAGGTGGCGCTGCCCTTGATGTATGGCGGATACGGCCGTTCCGAACGCCTAGAACGAGCCAAGGAAGCACTCACTTCTGTGGGCCTGGGCGAACGCATCGACCACAAGCCCGATGAGCTGTCTGGTGGGCAGCAGCAGCGCGTGGCTATCGCCCGGGCCCTGGCCACAACGCCCAGCATTATCCTGGCCGACGAGCCAACTGGCGCGCTGGATACCCAGTCGGGCAATGAAATCTTGAACATCTTCAAGGAGCTGCACGCCCAGGGAATGACGATCGTGATGATCACCCACGATCCCGAAGTGGCTGAACATGCCGAACGCACCATCTGGATCCGCGACGGCGTGATCGTAGACGGTTTGTAGACCTGACAGGTTTACAAACCGTCTACCTCAAAAAGCACCTTGCTAAAGCAAAGCAACTTCGCCAAAGAGTAAGTTCCTAAACCTGTCAGGTCTTTGGCGTTAAACCGAGGAAATCATGAATCTTTCAGAAAGTTTTTTAACCGCCATCGACAGCCTGATGGCCAACAAAATGCGCTCAATTTTGACGATGCTAGGCGTCATCATCGGTGTGGCCGCCGTGATTGCCCTGCTGGCCATCGGCAGCGGCGTCAGTGCCTCTGTAACCAATGAAATCCAGAGCATCGGCAGCAACCTGCTTACCGTCAGCACAGACCTAGAAAACAGTGGTGGTCTGCCATCACTGAGTTTGAACGATGTAGAAGCGCTGTCTGATCCGCTGAACGCGCCGGACATTGCCCAGGTTGCGGCCAGCATCTCCGGCCAACAAGAGATTGTGTATGCGGGTGGCGCAGCTTCACAAACGGTGAATGGCGTCACGGCCAACTACTTTGCCGTCAGCAATCTGACCGACTTCACCGCGGGCGACAGCCTGACGGACAACGACATCGAGACCAGCGCCCGCGTGGCCATCCTGGGTTATTCCGTAGTCGATGAACTGTTTGGCGACGAGTATCCGGTAGGCAAATCAGTAAAAATCAGCGGCGTCAGCTACGAAGTGGTCGGCGTTTTGGCCCAGCAAGGCCTGGGTCTGGGCAACAGTCCTGACGAAACGGTCTACATTCCCATCTCCACGGCGCAAAGCCGCCTTTATCCCACACGTACCCGCAGCGGTGACAAAGCGGTCAACAGCATCCTGGCCGAGGTGGTCAGCGAAGATAGGACTGACGCCGCCATCACGCAGGTAACCGACATTCTGCGTGAAGAGCACCGTATTGCCTATGCGGGTGAGGATGATTTTTCCATCTTCAGCCAGACGGACCTGATTGCCACGTTCGACACGGTCACGGCAACCTTGACCGCCTTTTTAGGCTCTATCGCCGGGATTTCCTTGCTGGTCGGCGGCATCGGCATTATGAACATCATGCTGGTGAGTGTGACGGAGCGGACACGGGAAATTGGCATTCGCAAAGCGGTTGGGGCACTCAAGCGAGACATTCTTGCTCAATTTTTGCTCGAATCGCTGCTAATGAGCCTGCTGGGTGGCGCTCTGGGCATCACGCTCGGCGTGATTATTGCCTATGTGACTGGCCCAGCACTGGATATTGATCCGGTGGTGGAAACAGGCACGGTGCTGCTGGCTACCGGGTTTGCGGCCGCAGTTGGCCTGGCCTTCGGCATTTATCCAGCCTGGCGCGCGGCGGGTTTGCGCCCGATTGAGGCATTGCGGTATGAGTGATATAGTTTTGACAAGGTGAAGCCCTCAGAAGTTCAACTTTTTCAAAAGTTGAACTTCTCCGATGGTAAAAAGAATGCAAAAACAGCAAATTCTGGTAGTTGACGACGACAAAGAGATTGCCCGACTGCTGCGGGGATATCTGGAGAAGGCGGGGTTTGGCGTGTTGGTAGCGCATGACGGCCGTACGGCCGTTCACAGCCTGCGCCGCGACAAGCCAGACCTGCTTCTGCTCGATTTGATGCTGCCAGACATGGATGGCTACGACATCACCCGGCTGGTGCGCAATGACGCTGTTCTGGCCCAAATCCCGGTCATCATGATTACGGCGCGGGTAGAGGACAGCGACAAAATTGTGGGGCTGGAGCTGGGCGCAGATGATTACGTGACGAAGCCGTTCAATCCCGCCGAGGTGGTGGCCCGGGTGCGTGCCCAGCTGCGGGCCAAAAGTCGGCTAACTCAGAGTGATGAGGGGTTGGAAACGGCCGTTTTCCAGGTTGGCGGCATTCGTTTGGATACGGGGCGGCGAGAGGTGTCGGTAAACGGCCGTCTGGTCGATCTCACCCCGTCCGAATTTAGCCTGCTGCAAACCATGCTGGAAAATCCCGGCTTCGTTTTCACCCGCAGCGAGCTGATTGAGCGTGGGCTAGGACAGGAATACATCGGCATGGACCGCACACTGGATAGCCACATCAAAAATTTGCGGCGCAAAATTGAGCCTGATCCCAAAAATCCCACCTTTGTCCAAACCGTCTACGGCATTGGCTACCGCCTGGCAGAGAAACCATGAACCGATTGCAAACCCGCTTTATTCTGGCCTTCGTCGGCGTTATTTTCCTGGTGGTGCTGATTCCGCTCACCTTTTCCATCCTGATGCGCAGCTTCAACCTGGTGCAGCCCACGCCCGAATTGATTGCCGCCTTGGAAGCACTCCCCGACGAAACCGTGGCGCAGTTTCAGCTGTTCTTCCGCGAGTTTATTCCGCGCCAGATTGCCGTTTTTATCATTGGCGGCGGACTTATTGGTCTGGTGATGGGCATCTTTTTGGCGCGTTCGCTGATACGGCCGTTGGACAAATTAGCCGAAGCCGCACGCAGTTTTGGCAGCCGCAACCTGAGCCAGCGCGTGCAGGTGAGCGGCAGCGAGGAAATCGTTGCTCTGGCCGATGCGTTTAACGAGATGGCTGGGCGACTGGAAGAGGCGGAAACGCTGCGGCGCAATTTGCTGGCGGATGTGGCTCACGAGCTGCGCACGCCGGTTACCGTCATCCAGGGCAATTTGCGGGCCATTTTGGATGATGTGTACCCGCTGGAAAAAGAAGAGGTGGCGCGACTGTACGAGCAGACGCGCCTGCTGACCCGCGTCATTGATGATTTGCGCGAGCTGGCGCAAGCGGAGGCGTCACAGCTTTCGTTGAACATGACGGAGGTGGATGTGGCGGCCTTGGTGAAGGAAACGGCCGTTTCCTACCAACCGATCGCCCAAACTCAGCAAGTTGAGCTCCATGCCGAGTTGCTGGGCAGCATCCCCACCTTGCAAGCCGACGCGGCTCGACTACGACAAAGCATCCACAACTTGGTGGACAACGCCCTGCGCCATACGCCTGCCAGAGGCCACATTTTGCTAGAGGTGGAGCAGGTGGATGGCGCAGTGCAGATTCGGGTGCACGACAGCGGCAGCGGCATGACGCCGGAGCAGATCAGCCACGTCTTCGACCGCTTTTACCGCGCCGATCCGTCGCGCAGCCGGGAAAGCGGCGGCACGGGCCTGGGGTTGGCCATCGTACGGGCAATTGCCAAGGCGCATGGGGGTGAAGTAACGGCCGTTTCTCCCGGACCCAACCAGGGCAGCACTTTCACCCTCACCCTGCCAATCAGCGCGTGATAGAATACAAATCAGAAACCACAGATTTCGCAGATTTTTCCTGATCTCTCTGCGCAACTCTGTGTTTTCTCCGTGTAGCTCTGTGTTCCGTTTTGGCAAAGGAGTGGCTGATGGCAGCAGAAATGAATGGTGGCGTGTTGGTCGGCGAAGTGCTGGAAAAGCAGGGCGTGCGCTTTTTGTACACGCTGTGCGGCGGACACATTTCGCCGATTTTGGTGGGGGCCGAGGCACAAGGCATCCGGGTAATTGATGTGCGGCATGAGGCAACGGCCGTTTTCGCCGCTGACGCCACTGCCAGGCTAACCGGCATCCCCGGCGTGGCCGCCGTTACGGCAGGTCCGGGCGTCACCAACACCATCACCGCCCTCAAAAATGCGCAGATGGCCCAATCGCCGCTGGTGCTGATTGGCGGCTCGGCGGCAACCTTGCTCAAGGGGCGCGGTGCACTGCAAGACATCGACCAGCTTTCCCTGGTGCAGCCCATCGTTAAGTGGGCGCGTGCCGCTAAAAAAGTGCGCGATATCGTGCCTTTGCTGGAGGAAGCGTTCCAGGTCTGCCAGGAAGGTGTGCCCGGCCCCGTCTTTCTAGAAGTCCCGATTGATTTGCTCTACCCGGAGGACGTGGTGCGCAGCTGGACGATGGGATCAAGCGGCAAAGGGCTGGCGGGCAAAGCGATGTCGCTCTATTTTGAGACCCACCTGCGGCGCACGTTTGGTCGCGCCTGGGCGCAGCGGGCCAGTGTGCCACCGTTGGTGATTCCCAAGCTGCCCGCCAGCGGCGAGGTGCAGCAGGTGGCCAAAGCGCTGGCCAAGGCGGAACGGCCGTTACTCATCATCGGCAGCCAGGCATTGATAGACACAGCCCACGCCGAGGCGCTGCAAGCCGCCGTGAAAAAGTTGGGCATCCCCACGTACCTCTCCGGCATGGCGCGGGGGCTGCTGGGGCGGGATGCGCTGCATTTGCGGCACAAGCGCAGCAAGGCGCTGCGCGAAGCGGACGCGATCATTTTGGCTGGGGTTCCCGCCGATTTTCGGTTGGGCTACGGCCGTTCCATTCCCAAGCACGCCACCACTATTTCCATCAACCGCAGCGAAGAAGATTTGAACAAAAATCGCCGCCCCGACATCGGCATTTTGGCCGATCCGGGCGCTTTTTTGCGCACTCTGGCAGCCAACTGGCAGCCGGAGGGCAGTTGGCAAGCGTGGCACAAGACGTTGATCGAACGTGATGCCGCCCGCGATGCCGAAATCGAGCAGATCGCTCACGAGGAGATGGGGTTAGTTAATCCGGTTTGGTTGTGCCAGCAGTTGGAAACGGCCGTTGCTGAGGACAGCGTTTTAATTGGCGATGGCGGCGATTTTGTGGCCACGGCCAGCTACATCGTGCGGCCACGTGGACCATTGAGCTGGCTGGACCCTGGGGCGTTTGGCACGCTGGGCGCAGGTGGCGGGTTTGCTCTGGCGGCCAAGCTGTGCCGTCCAGAAGCGGAAGTGTGGCTGCTCTACGGTGACGGCTCGGCGGGTTATTCGCTGGCAGAGTTTGACACCTTCGCCCGCCACGGCGTGGCTATAATGGCCGTGATTGGCAATGATGCCTCGTGGGCGCAAATTGCCCGCGACCAGGTGGAAATTTTGGGCACTCCATTAGGCACGGAGCTGGCGCAAACCAACTACCACATCGTCGCGCAGGGATACGGCGGCGAGGGTTTTTGTGTGGACGACCCGGCTCAGGTCAATGAAGTTTTGGGCAAAGCAAAGGAGATGGCGAGGAACGGCCGTCCCGTCCTGATCAACGTGCTGATTGGCAAAACTGATTTCCGCAAGGGGTCCATTTCTATGTGATCAGCTCTTTGGGCAAATGGTCTACCCGATTTAAGTAAAGCAGGTCAACCTGCCCCTCGCCAAAGTCTAGCCGGGTGATGGACGTATTGTGTGCGTGCAGCCAGATGCGATTTTCACTTTCGTCGTTGTCCAGCGTATTAAAGCCAAACAGAGTACGCAGCACAGCCACAAAAAAGCCGCCGTGGGTCACAATCGCCACCTTATCATCAGGTTTGTGCCAGGACTCCAGCTCCACCAAAAATCGCTGCGCGCGCTCCATCAACTGGGCTCGGGGTTCATACGGCCGTTCCCACCAACCTGCCTCACCCAAAGAATCCGGCAGCACCAGGTACGGATGATGCTGGGTAAAATACGCCCGATTTGGGCCGGGCAGGCCAATGCGCTCAAATGTCTCTTCGTTGTGCTCATAAATGCCGCCCATTTCGTGGATGGTTTCCCAGGCCACGAGTGGCAGATTCACCTGCCGAGCAATGGCCCAGCCCGTGTCCACAGCCCGCAACATCAAGCTGCTGTACAGGTGCGTAAAGCGATAGCCCAGGCGGTTGTGCGGATCGTTGTCCGGGTCAGCTTGCTCCCAACCCCCAGCGATATGTTGACCCAGGCAGCGCGCCTGCTGCTGGCCAATTTCGGTCAAAAGTGGGTCAGGTGAACGGCCGTTGCTGCTACCCGTCCGCGCCCACAGATCATTATTTTCCGATTGTGCGTGTCGAATCATATAAAGTTGCATGGCTAGATTGTAGGACCACCGACTAGCCCTGGCAACCAGAATCAAGCAGGCCAGTTTCAGGGGAATCAACTGTTTTTTATGTGCAACGACTGAATTTTTGCAGGGGAAAAATTTCACGCTAAGGCGCAAAGGAAATAATTATTGCTTCATAAATTAATTGGGAAAGTGTCATTTCGAGGTCCTCCGAGAAATCTTTCTACCTAGCAAAAAGGTAAGATTCCCTTTGCGACTTGGCGCGATCCAATCGCTTTCTCCTTTGCCGCAGATTTGTTCTTGACAAAGACGATACGGTAGATAGAATATCTATCATGTCATCTCAAAACGAGTTAGCGATAGAAAAAGAGGTGCTACAGGCCGCGCGCGAGTTGGTGAAGGAAACGGCCGTCTCTTTCACCATGGACCAGCTTGCCGCAAAAGCGGGTGTCTCGCGGGCCACCATTTACCGGCAGCTCGGCGGCAAAAAAGCGATCCTCAAGCGCCTGGCAGATGAACATGGCCTGGACGATTTAGACCAGCCAGACGCCGCCAGCCGGATTTTACGAGCGGCCCGCACGCTCTTTGCTGAGCAAGGGTTGATGTCCCCCACGATGGAGCAAATTGCCGAGGCAGCCAACGTGGGCGTGGCCACCGTTTACCGCCATTTTGGCGACAAGACCGGCCTGCTGCGCGCTTTTCTGCACGCATTTCACCCCCAACTGCCCATCACCGACAATGAGCTATCCGGGGATTTGCGCACAGATTTGACGCAGCTTGTGGCCATGATGATGCAGTTCATCGTGGAGCATCAGGACATGATGCTGCACAGCTTTAGCAATGCCCAGGAATGGCGCGAACATTTGATGGAATTACGGCCGTTTCAGGAGCGCAGTCTCAGCCGGGTGACCAACTTCTTGCAAGAACAGATGGATGCCGGACAGCTGCGACCTGGCAACGCCCAGCAAGCAGCGGCAGCCCTGGTAGGCATGATTTTGGCTTACAGCATCATCCTGCCCACCTACTACAAACTGCCGACGCCCAACCCACAAGCAACGGCCGAATTTATCGCCAGCCTGTTCTTAGACGGCCTAAAGCAACCATAGAAGCGCATCTACGCTACAGAATTCGCCGCTAGAAAAGTGTAGATGCGCAACGAGGAAAGATGAAAACAGCGCTCGGTTTGCTCATTGCTGCCTTTGGCGGCATTGGCCCTTTATTACCCGCTTTTTTCCCCCGGCTAGGCATCGGAACACTGGCCCGCCTGGGCAAAGTTAATCCGCTGCGGCGAGTGCTTGGGCTGCTGGGCTGGCTGCTCATTTGGCGCGACTGGCGCAAAACGCCCACAGCACGCCACGGTCTGGCGCTGATCCCTGGCACCATTTTTGCCCTGCAAACGCAATTTTTGGAACCGCGCCGCATTTTTGTGGAGCTAATCGATCCACCCCATGCCCCCACCAAAAGAGTGAATCTGGCCGATACGGCCGTTGTCCTCGGCGCAGTCGTAGGTGAACAGCCGCACGCGTGGACCTTTGCCAACCTGGTGCCGCGCCACCTCATCAATGATGTCATCGGGCAAATGCCGGTTCTGGCGGCTTACTGAGCCGCCTGCCGCAGCGGCCTCGTGTATGCCGCCACGGTCAACGGGCAGCGCCTCACTTTTGAGGTCATCGGCGTCTGGCGACGGAACATGATTATGCAAGATCGCGAAACGGGTACTCTCTGGCAGCAAGCCACTGGCGAAGCGCTCTACGGGCCGCTCAAAGGCCGCCAGCTTGAACTGATCGGCGGCGAGCAAACCAGTTGGCACGATTGGGTCACGCGACATCCAGAGACGGCCGTTTCCCTCGAACCACCCCAACCACCCCGCGGCCTTCTTTCTTTCAGCCAGATCGAATTTTTGCTGGACACCTTCACCAGCCGCTACAAAACCCCCGGCCTCAGCCCCAACGATACACGCCTGCCCGCTCATGAAGAGATTGGCGGATTGGCGCTTAACGGCGCTGCTCGCGCTTACCCATTGTCGCTCATGCAAATGCTGGGCGAGGTGCGCGACACGCTAGGCGGCATCCCGATCGTGGTACGGTACGATGCGCTGAACGGCCGTCTCTCCGCCTATCTTCAAGATGAAAACGGCCGTGCCGACACCGCCCACCCGCTGCCCATTCAGCGACAATTCTGGCTTGGCTGGAGCGAATTTCATCCCCAAACAACCATTTTTACCACTCCCATTGAGGACAAATCATGAAAGACAACCACCCCTACACCCTTCCCTTCGGCCAAATCTCAGCCACCGACCTGCCCCTCGTGGGTGGCAAAGGGGCCAATCTGGGCGAAATGAGCCGCGCTGGCTTCCCCGTTCCACCCGGCTTTTGTGTCACCACCCACGCCTTCCATGATTTTGTTGAGGCTTGCCCACAAATGACGCCGCTTTATGCCGCTCTGGACGATATGCCTGCGGAAGATTTGGTGGCTACGCGCAAAATTGGCGAGCAAATCCGCCAGACGCTGGTTGAAACGGACATACCGGAAGCAATTCGTACGGCCGTATCCCACGCCTTCCACCACCTCAATCCGAATGCCGCCTACGCCGTCCGCTCCAGCGCCACCGCCGAGGATTTGCCCGACGCTTCCTTTGCCGGGCAGCAAGACACCTACCTCAACGTGCGTGGCGAAGCTGCCATGCTGGATGCCGTGCGCCGCTGCTGGGCCTCTCTCTTCACTGACCGGGCAATTTTGTACCGGCAGCAGAATGGTTTTGCCCATCAAGACGTCGCCCTCTCTGTGGTCGTGCAGCAGATGGTGCTGCCGGATGTTTCCGGCATCCTGTTCACCGCCGACCCGGTAAGCCAAAACCGGCACATCACCTCCATCGACGCCAGCTATGGCCTCGGCGAAGCGCTGGTCGCCGGGCTGGTCACTGCCGATCTCTACCGGATCGACTCACGCACCAACGAACTCATTGAAGTGAAAGTTGGGGACAAGAAATTGGCGATACGGCCGTTGCCCAACGGCGGCACCATCCAGGAAACGCTCAGCGAAGCCGAACGCACGGCTCAAGTTCTCAGCCCATCCCAGGCCATCGCCCTTGCCCAGCTGGGCCAGCGCATCGAAGCCCATTACGGCAAGCCGCAAGACATCGAATGGGCCATTGCTAGCGGGGACATTTACCTGCTGCAAACCCGCCCCATCACCACGCTTTTTCCCCTGCCTGCCCCACAGCCGCAGGATAAGGCGCTCCACCTCTACGTCAGCCTGAGCCACGCCCAGGTGATGCTGGACCCCGTCAAGCGGCTGGGGCTAGACTTTTGGCGGCTGATGTTTCCCACCCAAAAGATCGCTGGCCCCACCAGCCGCAGCCAAAGTGTCGCCAGCGCCGGGGGCCGCATGTACATCGACACGACCCCCCTGCTCAACCTGCGCGTGGGTCGTAAACTGGTGCCGCTCTTCCTGACCCTGGCCGATGAGCAAATTGCTGCGGGCATTCAGGCGGCGATTGAGCGCCCCGAATTTCGGCAGCGCCTGGTCCAGCTTTACCCCAAAACCCACTTGCGGGACGTATTTTCTTACCTCGGCCCCATCATCAAAACCGTTCTCAAATTTGTGCTGCGACGCGATCCGCACACCACGCTCCAGCAACTGACCGACCGGATGGACACGCTGGTAGCCGCCAGCCAGCAGCGCATTTTGGCCCAGCCAGCGGGAGCCGCCCGCCTGCAACAAATCGAGCAAGAAATTGGTGGCGTCTTTAACTTCCTGCTGCCCGATTTTGCCGCCCTGGTGGCCAGCGGTATCGCCTCGCAACGGCTGCTGGCCAAGCTCATGAGTCAGCGCGCCAACCCAGATGATTTAACGGCCGTTGCCCGCGGACTCTCTGGCAATGTCACCACCGAAATGGACCTCGCCGTCGGCGATTTAGCCGATTTGGTGCGACAGTCTCCTGAACTGGTGACTCACTTCCAGCAAAACCCACCCGCCCAAGCATTGGCCAGCGCCGCTAGCATACCCGGCAGCGCCCCGTTCCTGGCAGGCTGGGCCGATTTTCTGGCACGCTACGGCATGCGCGGCCCGTCGGAAATTGATATTTCGCGCCTCCGCTGGCGCGAAGACCCAACCTCGCTGCTGCAATTTGTGATTGGCAACTTGCAGCACAAAGAACCCGGCAGCCATCGCGCCCACCACGCCCAAATGGCCGCCGCCGGTGAAGCGGCTGGCCAACGGCTCGTCGCCGCAGCCGGGCAGGGAGTGTTTGGCTTTATCCGCCGCCCCGTAGTGCGCCGCCTGGTGAAAACGGTGCGCGGCTACACGCCGGGTCGGGAGCATCCCAAGTTTTGCATCATCAAGCTGCTGGGCATGGTCAAGCTCATTTTGCAGGAAGAAGCGGGGCGATTGGTTGCAAACGGCCGTATCGACCACCCCGACGACATTTACCATCTAGACCTGGCCGAACTGATTCAGTTTGCCGCCAACCCGAACCTGGAAATACGGCCGCTTATCGCCCAACGTCAGACCGAATTTGCCCGCTTCCACAAGCTTACCCCACCTCGCCTGCTCACCAGCGACGGCGAAATCGTACAGGCCAAAATCAGCCGCGAGGGACTGCCAGCGGGCGCACTAGTGGGCAGCGCTGCTTCCAGCGGCACCATCGAGGGCATTGCCAAAGTCGTGATGGACCCCACCAAAGATGTGCTGGCCAAGGGCGAAATCCTCATCGCGCCGTTCACCGATCCGGGCTGGACGCCGCTGTTCATCAACGCGGCTGCCCTGGTGATGGAAGTGGGTGGGCTGATGACCCACGGGTCGGTGGTGGCCCGCGAATATGGCATCCCTGCCGTCGTTGGCGTGCCCGATGCCACTAGCCAGATCAAAACAGGGCAGCGCATTCGGGTACACGGCGACGAAGGATTTGTGGAGCTTTTATAGCTCCCAAATCTCCACTTTGTGGCGCAGAATTCGCAAAACTTTGACAAATTACCCGTTTTTCCCGCAAAATTCTTTGACCATTGGCGGCACGAAAACTTATACTACTGCCGTGGTTGAAGCTCATTGACGGAAAATTTGGTTACGTCACGAACCCAGTGCAATTCACCACGAC
Organism: Ardenticatenaceae bacterium; assembly: GCA_020634435.1. Lineage (GTDB taxonomy): Bacteria > Chloroflexota > Anaerolineae > Promineifilales > Promineifilaceae > Leptofilum. The sequence continues at coordinate 51,933 of JACKBS010000014.1, forward strand.
GAACGCGCCATGAATCAGACAACAGCAAAGCTACAGCAAGCCGTGGCGCAAGCACAAAGCGCCGAAGAATCCACCAGCGCCCTCATCAAATTGGCTGAGCATTATCGCACCTTCGATCTGGCCCAGGCCCTACAAACAGCGGAAAAAGCCCAACAGATTGCGCAAAACCAGCCCGTCTCACCCCAAAATCAGCTCACCATCCTGACAACCCTTGGCAAGATACACACGGATTCGCGCAGCTACGAAGCCGGCATCCAGGTTCTACAGCAAGCGCTGGCCAAGGCAGATGCCTTGCAAGACCGGGTGATGCAAGCCCAAATTTTAAGCAACATTGGGTTTATCTTTCTTGAGTGGGGCAGCTTTACTGAATCGCTTTCTTATTTTTTGAAATCGTTGACGCTGGCCCGCCAAACCAACAGTGTGCGCGTCGAAATTTCGGCCTTGAATGGGATTGGCAACATCTACGGCGAGTCGGGCAACAACCAGGAAGCAATTAATCATCTGGAGCAAGCCCTGACTTTAGAGCGCCAGCTGGACAGCCTGGGCGAAGAAGTTGCCCTCAACAACTGCGCTTTTCATTATGCGCGCATGGGTGATTTTGCCCGCGCCCTGGATTATGGACAGCAGTGCCTCAAGCTTAGCGAGGCGCGTAATGATCCGCTCGGCGCAATTTTTGCCCGCAACCGCATCGGTGAGGCGTACATGGGCCTGGGCGAATACGCGCAGGCACAGGCATATTTCCAGCAAAATTTGGATTATTTACGGCCGTATAACCTGAAGCCCCGCCGCCTGCACACCCTGTACAATTTAGGCAAGCTCCAGCTGGCCAACCAACAGCCACAAGCCGCCATCCAATATCTGGAAGATGCTTTAGAAATTGCACTCGGTTCACATGGCAAGCAATATATTTACGAAGTCCATGAACTGTTGGCCATCGCCTACAAATCGCTCAACAACCTCGATATGGCGCTGCACCATTTTGAACATTTTCATGCCACCAAAGAAGCAGTATTCAACGAAAAATCCAGAAACGCCCGGCGCGGCTTAGAAATTGCCTACCGCACAGAGAGCGCCCAGCGAGAAGCGCTGATCCTGCAACAGAAAAATGCCGAATTGGAGCGCGAAGTAGAGGAACGCAAGCGCGCAGAGGCAGAAGCGCGGCAGGCCAGTCAGGCCAAGAGTCGCTTCTTAGCCACCATGAGCCACGAACTGCGCACACCGCTCAACTCGATCATTGGGTTTGCCGAACTCATTGAACTGGAACTCCGTGAGCAGCAAAATTTGCCGCTGGCTGAAGATGTGCACCGCATTCATCGAAATGGTTTGCATTTGCTGGAGCTGGTCAACGATGTGCTGGACATGGCCAAAATTGAAACAGGCAAGCTCGTTATCTACCCGGAAAAAGTGTCGCCGTGGCTTATTGTGCAGGAGGTAGCGGAGGCAGTGGCTCATTTGACAAAGGAGGGCGTGGCGTTTCAGGCAACGGCCGATCCCAACCTGCCCGATTTTGTGGTGGACACGGTCCGCATCAAGCAAATTTTGTTTAACCTGCTGAGCAACGCCTTTAAATTTACAGAGTCTGGTTGGGTGAAGTTAACGGCCGTTGCCACCCCCGCCGCCATCCAGTTCATTGTTGAAGACAACGGCATTGGCATTCCAGCCGACCAGATGCCCATCTTGTTTGAGACCTTTGCCCAGATTGACATTCCGCAAAACCGCACGCTGCGCGGCACCGGGCTGGGCCTCCCCATCTCGCGCGATTTGGCACGGCTGCATGGGGGGTTCATCAGCGTGGAAAGCGCCGTGGGACAAGGTTCCAAATTCACCGTGACGCTGCCACGGAACCTGCACGAAGGGGCCTCGTCTCATGAGTAAGCAGCGGATCCTCTACATCGAGGACAACGATGACAATTTCCGGCTGGTGGAGCGCATCCTCAAGCGCATGGATATTGAGCTAGATCAGGCCAAAACGGCCGTTGCTGGCATCCAAATGGCCCAAGCCCAACCTTATGACCTCATCCTCACCGACATTTTGCTGCCCGACAACAGCATTCAGGAAACCCACACCCAGCTGCTGCATCCACTGCGCCAGGTAATTGGCCCCCACGTACCACTGGTAGCCCTCACCGCCCACGCCTTCCACTTTGACGAAGCCTTTCTGCTGGCCAACGGCTGCGATTATTTTGTGGCCAAGCCGCTGCACGTAGTGGAATTTGAGACGCTCATTGAGCGCTTGTTAAAACCTGAGGCATAAATGCAAAACGGCCGTTTCCAACTAAATTAAAATCGGAAACGGCCGTTTGCCTGTATGTGGGAGCGAGTAAGTTTAGTTCTTTGCTTTCAGCAGATCGCGAATTTGCACCAGCAATTCTTCGGTGGTTGGTCCCGGTGGGGGTGCCGGTTTCTCTTCTTCTTTGTGTTCCAACTTGTTGGCTGTGCGCACAATCATGAAGATGACGAAGGCAATAATTAAAAAGTTGATGATGGCCTGAATGAAATTGCCATAGGTAATGCTGGCTTCGCCCACCTGAATGGCCAATGAGCTAAAGTCTTGTCCACCTAAAATGATGCCAATAATCGGCATCAGAATGTCGTTGACCAAAGAGGTCACGATGGCCCCAAAAGCACCACCCATGATGACCGCCACGGCCAAATCCAACACATTGCCCTTGGCAATAAACGCTCTAAATTCCTTTAACATTTTCCTGATCCTCCATTTATCACAATAAAATAGGCGCTTCCTAGACGCCTTAAAGTTAGAACCCCCACAGCGCAGCGTCGTCACAATTTTTATAGACTGTTTATGCAAAAACCGCCACACCAATCGCTTCAAACCAGCCGTTACCCCAGGCATCTTCTCGCCAGAAGCCGGTAAAGCGATAGGGTACCCATGATTTGATTTTAGCAACAACTGTTTTTTCTAGCTGTACAATCTCGTAACTGTCGCCATCGCCGACGTAGAAACCACGTCCTCCCGTCCAGCCGGGCAAGCGAACCCCAGCAATGGTTGTCTTTTGATTGCGCAAGCGTGGCAAAAGGCGCAGCGGCACATCATCAGCCACCTGGTCCTTCACCACCGCCAGCGGATTTGCCGAGACAGGCCAGCCAAGCACGGCCGTTTCCCAAGCCAACTGTTCTGCTAAATTATCTAATACCTGGGGCTGAAGCCCCAGGCTAAAGCTAAAGCCCAACTGGTTGGCGTTGCCAGCGCGGAACACGTCGGCGGCTTCTGCTAACAGCGCCGCGCGGCTTTCGCCCAGGCCGTCCAATCCACCACACTGGATCAGATGGGTGATTTCCTTCTTTTGCAGCTCTATCCGGCTCAACAAATCACGCAGGCTGGTAAACGGCCGTATCCCCCGCTCCCGCACAATCGCCCGCACCGCCGAACGCCGTAGATCACGCACCTGCCCCAGTCCCATCCATAAAACAGGAGATTGGAGATTGGAGATCGGAGATTGAGTCGGCAAAACCTCCGATCTCCAATCTCTAATCTCCCCCATCGTTAGGGTAAACTTGCGCCCGCTAAAATTCACGTGCGGCGGCCTTACGGCAATGCCCAATCGCTGCGCCTCGGCAATGTAGATAGCCGGATGGTGAAAACCGCCATAATCGCGCAACCGGGCGCACAAAAACTGCGCTGGGTAATGTGCCTTCAAATACGCCGACCGGTAGCTGACATCGGCGTAGGCTGTGGCGTGGCCCTGGTTAAAACCATAACCGGCAAACGGCATCACCTGCTCCCACAGCGTGGTGGCTTGCTCCTGGCTAAAGCCGCTCTGCTCCTGGCAGCCGCTTACAAAGCGCTGCTGCATCGCCGCCATCTCATCCGCCTGGAACTTGCTCATGCCCCGGCGCAAATGGTCTGCCTCGGCCCAGCTGAGATGGGCGATTTCGGTGGCTACACGCAGCACCTGTTCCTGAAACAGCATCACACCCTGCGTGCTGCCCAAAATTGGCTCCAGAGCCGGATGCAAAAAATTCACTTTTTCCTCGCCCCGGTAGCGGCGCACAAATGCCTGGGCCATGCCGCCCATCGCCGGGCCGGGCTTGAAGAAGGCGTTGGCCACCGCCAGATCGCGCAGATTTTGCGCCTTGAGCTGCCGCAGCGTGCGCCGTGCCCCGGAAGATTCACACTGGAACACCCCCACCGTTTCCCCCTGGCGCAGCTGAACGGCCGTTTCTTCATCGTCTAGCGGTATGTCTTGCAAATCAAAATCGGGGTCCAGGGTAGCGCGAATGGCTTCGGCCGTGTCAGCCAGCACCGTCAGGGCGCGAATTCCCAGCAGGTCTATCTTGGGCAGACCGATCTTTTCCACATCGTGATGGTCAAACTGGGTGATGAGGAACCCCTTGGGTGCCAACTGCACCGGCACCAGATCGGTCATCGGCCCCGGTGAGATAACAATGCCACCGGGATGAATACTCATGTGGTGTGGCTGGCCGATAATTTCAAACGCCTCGGCCAAAATCTGGTGCTGGGTCACATCTTCGACTTCGGCGAGCAACTCCTCCAGCGATTTTTCGCTGCGACGGCGCGGGTCAGGATGCCAGCCACGCGGCAGCAGCGCCGTAAGCGCCTTGATCTCCGGCTCGGCCAATCCATGTGCCTTGGCTGTCTCCCGCACGGCCGATTTTGGCTGCATGGTGCTGATGGTGGCCACCAGGGCGACACGATCCGCGCCGTATTTTTCGCGCACGTAGTTCAGCACCTCATCGCGGCGGCGGCTGCAAAAATCGAGGTCAATGTCGGGCAAATTGGCCCGCGCCGGGTTGAGAAACCGCTCAAACAGCAGTTCGTTGGCGATAGGGTCCACCTGGGTAATGCCCAGGCAGTAGGCGACCAACGAGTTAGCCACGCTGCCCCGCGTGTTTACCGGCACGGCCGTTTCTCGGGCAAAGCGGGTGATGTCGGCCACCAACAAAAAGAGGGGCGCAAAGCCGTGCCGATTGATGGACGCCAGCTCTTTTTCCAGCCGGGCTAGAATTTCTGGTTGGGGGGAACGGCCGTACTTTTGCACCAGTCCCGTTTGGGCGTCTGCGGCCAAAGCCTGTTCCACCGTTTGCTCTTCCGGCAAATCCAGCTTGGGCCAGATGGGACGGCCGTCTGGCAGTGCCGGTTTGCATTTGCCTACAATCTCGCCGATGGTCGTTAGCGCTTCCGGCAAGTCGGCAAATCGCTCGGCAACGGTCTCAGCAGGCAGCCAGTGCAGTTCGGCATCGGGGGTACCACCGCCAGGCAAGGTCGTCGCGGGAACCTCGGCCAGATGGCAATTTTGGTCAATCGCTGCCAGCAGGCGCAAACGCGGCGCTTCGACGGGTTTCAGGCAGAACACGGGCTGCAAAGCGACCGCCTGCAAACCAAAACGCAGCCCCACACCGATGGCTTCACGCGCAACGGCCGTATCACCTTTCCGGTTCAGCGTAACGCCCAGGTAGCCATTTTCCTCAAACAGCCCGGCCAGCCGCGAGGCATAGCGGGCAGCGGCTTGCAGTTCCCCCGCCGCCGCCAGCCGAGTAAGCCAGCCTGTTTGCCCGCTGTCGATCGCGATGAGGCCTTGGGTAAACGGCCGTAACTCTTGCCAACCCAACCCATGCTGCAACAGCTGTTCCCGCTTTTCGCTGCCCTGCACCAGCGACGAAAGGCCACACAACGACCGGTAACCGTCTGGCCCAGATGCCAGCAACACCAGTTGGCCCCAGGCTGGCGCAGGCAAATTCACCGCCTCTGGCAGCGTCACGTTCACCACCATGCCCACAATCGACTGAATCTCCGCCGCCAGGCAAGCGCGGTGAAAAGCCACCGCGCCATACAGCGCGTGGCTGTCGGTGAGGGCGAGCGCCGTGGCATTTTCCGAAACAGCACGGTCTACCAGCTGCGACACAGTGGCAGTTGCGCCCAACAAGGTATAATGGGAGTGAACGCGTAGATGGGTGAAGGTTTCGTTCATGCGTTTTGGATCATATGTTCCATACTCTATGTTGGCAAGACCATTTTTCACCAAAACAAAGATTGAAGCACCAGATTACGCAGATTTATCGCTTGAAAACAAGTTCAATCTGTACGATCTTTGAGGACTGTAGATGATTTCTCAAGCGTTGGCGATGCAGTTAAAGGAAGCGGGACTGGTGTGGCACACTTCTGTCCATGATTTTTTTGCCATCCCGGATCGAGATTTAGACGGCCGTCTTTTTGTCCTCTCCGACATGATGGTGACGATGGAACTGCTGCGCGGCTGGCCCGCGGTGGTGTTCCACGGCACGGCCGAATGGGCGCAAGATTATCTGCTCACCCACGAGGCAGTTTGGATGCCGACAGAAAGCCAGCTGCGGGAACAATTGGAAGAAGAACTGGCGGCACGCAACGGCCGTTTCCAGCAGCTCATCCGTCTACCTGATGCGTATCAATGCGACATTACTCTGGCCAATGAACCGCTGCATTTTACGGCCGTTTCTCCCAGCGAAGCGTATGGCCAGGCGCTGCTTTATTTGCTGCAAAAACCGCTGCCAGGATAAGCAGAGCGCATGACCCGAACAGAACGAGGTATAATGAACCCCATGCAAGGAAAAGACCGTTTTGGCTTTGTAGCTTCTTTGGTATTGGGCGTCCTGCTGGTGGCGTTGGGGCTGATGGCGATGGAATACGTCATCAACAACTGGTGGCCCATCGACATCAACCGGCTGGACCTGGTACGCGCGGCCGCCCAGGACCGGGCCGACGCCGCTGCCCTGCTGGAAGCAGCCAATTTCGAGATTATTCTGGTGTTTTTGGGTACGGTGCTAACGGCCGTTACCGGCATCATCCTGCCCATTTCATACCTGCTCAACCAGCGTTTTGCCCACTATACAGACCGCCGTTTTGGCGAAATGGAATCGTCCCGCCTGATGGTTGCCGTGCGCCAATCTATGGCTGTGGGGCTGTGGGTGGCTTTTTGCCTTTGGCTGCAAATGAACCGCTCGTTTGGTCTGGCCGTAGCCCTGCTCGTTGCTGCCGTACTAATTTTGTTTGAAGTGCTGCTGCAAATTCGCAGTCGCGCCGCCCAAGCGAACTTGCCGTAATCGGTAATCCGTTCACGGCTTACCGTTCACCAAATACCGACTACCGATAACCGACCACCGTTTACCGACTATGAAAGAACAATCCCCCGATAACCCAAAAACCCAATCCCTGCTGCGCGAACTGCCCAGCGTGGACCGGCTGCTTAATACCACTATGGCGGTGGACATGATGTTGGCATACGGCCGTTCCCTCACCGTCGAAAGCCTGCGTTACAGTTTGGATGTGGCCCGCAGCGCCATCCTCAGCGGCAAAGCGCGTTACGCCCCCATGAACGCCGTCCTGGTGGATGAGGCGCGCCTTTGGCTGGAGCAATTTTTGGCCCCCACCTTGCGGCCGGTCATCAACGGCACCGGGGTGATTGTGCACACAAACCTGGGCCGCGCCCCGCTGAGCGACGCGGCACGCCAGGCCATTGAAGCGGCCGCAAAAAGTTACAACACCCTGGAATACGACCTGGCCAGCGGTCAGCGCGGGTCGCGCACGGTCCATGCCGAGCAGCTGCTCACCCGCATCACCGAAGCCGAAGCCGGGCTGGTAGTAAACAATAACGCAGCGGCCGTTTTGCTGATGCTCACCACGCTGTGCCGGGGCAAAGAAGTCATCATTAGTCGCGGCCAGCTGGTGGAAATTGGCGGCGGCTTCCGCATCCCAGACGTGATGGCCCAATCCGGTGCCAGGCTGGTCGAGGTGGGCACGACCAACCGCACCCATCTACGCGATTATGCCAACGCCGTCACCGAAAATACGGCCGCTATTCTCGTGGCCCATCATTCCAACTACAAAATCATCGGCTTCACCAGTGAACCCACGCTGGCCGAACTGGCCGAACTGGCCCATGAGCACAACCTGATGCTGCTCTACGACCAGGGCAGCGGGGCTTTACTCGATAGTTCGCCCTACGGCCTGGAGCCAGAGCCAACCGTGCTGGATGGCCTAACCGCCGGGGCAGATGTGGTGGCCTTCAGCGGCGACAAGCTGCTGGGCGGGCCGCAGGCGGGTTTGTTGGTTGGGCGGCAAGAACTAATTGCTCAACTGAAGCGGCACCCGTTGGCCCGTGCCGTCCGCGCCGACAAGCTGTGCCTGGCCGGATTGTCTGCCACGCTCACGCACTATCTTACCGAAAATGCCCTCACAGAGATTCCCATCTGGCGCATGATTGCCCGGCCCGCCGCCGAAATTAGCGAGGAAGCCGACACGTGGGCAGCACGGCTGCAAGAAATGGGCATACGCGCTACGGTGATAGACGGCCGTTCCACGGTCGGTGGTGGAAGTTTACCTGGTACCAACCTACCCAGCCGCGTGGTAGCCATCCAGCACAATGACCTGGAACATCTGGCCACCCGCCTGCGCCTGGAGAAAATCCCGGTGATTGGCCGCATTCAAGACGGCCGTTTTCTCATCGATCCGCGCACAATTTTGCCCGAACAGGTTGAAATTTTACTGCAATCACTGGTAAACTGTGCGATGGAGTAAACATCAACTCAAAAAAAAATTATGAGCACAAACAGGCAAACCAGCCGTATTTTGGCTATCGAAACGTCGTGTGATGAAACCTCGGCGGCGGTGGTGGAAAACGGCCGTACCATTCTCAGCAACATCATCGCCAGCCAAATTGATCTGCATGCCCAATATGGCGGCGTATTTCCCGAAGTCGCCTCACGCAAGCACGTGGAAGTGATTCACCCTGTCGTGGAGCAGGCACTCGAAGAAGCTCACATGGGCTTGGACGATATCGACTGCATCGCCGTCACGCGCGGCCCCGGTCTGGTGGGATCGCTGCTGGTGGGCGTAAACATGGCTAAGGGATTGGCCCTAGCGCGTAACAAACCGCTGCTGGGCATTAATCATATCGAAGGGCACATCTACTCCCTCTGGCTCACCGAGCAGGTAGATGAAATTGAATTTCCCTTGCTCACGCTGGTGGTCAGCGGCGGCCATACCGAGCTGTATTTGATGGCAGATCACGGCCGTTACCAACATCTGGGCGGCACGCTGGACGATGCCGCTGGTGAAGCGTTTGACAAGGTAGGTCGCGTATTGGGGCTGCCCTTCCCTGGCGGACCCGCCATCGACAAGCTGGCCGCTACGGGTAACGCTACCGCCTACAAATTTCCCCGCGCCGTTATGGAAGATGGCTTTAACTTCAGCTTTAGTGGCTTAAAAACGGCCGTTGCCCGGCAAGTCAAACATTTCGACAAAACCCGGATGCCGGTTGAAGATGTGGCGGCCAGTTTCCAAACGGCCGTCATTGATGCCCTGGTCACCAAAACAGAACGTGCCGCGATGGCTTATGGCGTTACGGCCGTTCACATGGCCGGTGGCGTCTCAGCCAACCGTGAACTGCGCCGTACCATGACCGAACGCCTGACGATTCCCGTCCGGTACCCAAGTCCTATTCTCTGCACGGACAATGCCGCTATGATTGGCGCTGCGGCACATTGGCATTTTATAAACGGCCGTCGAGACAATCTCAATATAGATGTAATCCCCAGCCTACAACTTGTATAAGCTGACCGGCAAACAACATTGCAGAAGATTTAGCCAAATTTTGTCGGCACCGAGGGCCAGAGCAGCTGTTCCAAAGCTCTTCCCCACAATATTCAAAGCAGTTGGTTTATTTTTCTAAAAAAATAAAGCGAGAGTAGTTCGTTTTTCTCGTTTACAAAAGAGGATAAACCCTGTTACGATCGAAATGTAAACTAGCAGTAGTAAACTTGTGACGTAACGTGGTATTATGATTCAAATGGATCACTCTATTCAAGATGCAGACTTCTCGCCTGAACTGAGAGACAGCGATCGCCTTCATACGCTATATGTCGTAAACGACATGCTCAAACAGGTAGAAGCTGACGGACTCAACATCAACCTCATCCTACCCCGGGTTCTCAATCTTTCTGTTCAACAGCTTGAAGCCCAAGATGGCAGCATCATTGTTGTCAACGAAGCCTTGAAAGTAGAGTACGCCTGGCTAACTGGGGACAAAAGCCACAACACCCATTCCGAAGAATTTCTGGAAACAATTATGAACAGCGGTGTGGCCGGATGGGTTATTCGCAACCACGCCCCGTGCGTGATCAACGATACCCAGAACGATCACCGGTGGCTGCCCCGCCCAGGGCACACCACCAGCAGCCATGCCTGGTCGGTCATTTGCACCCCGTTTTCGATCCGCAACCGCGTTATTGGGGCCATTACTATCCACAAAGTAGGCGCCAACCAATTTGATGATCACGATCTCAGCCTGTTAACCGCAATTTCAAATCAGGCAGCCAGCAGCATTGAAAATGCCCGTCTCTTTGAAGCATCACAGCGACAGCTCAAAATTTCGGCGCTGCTAAATGATGCCAGTCGGGTCATCAACTCGTCCCTGGACATCAACGAAATCATGCAATCGCTGTTGGCGCAGATGAATGATTTTCTGAATGCTGAAGCGATTTCTATTGCTTTGGTGGATAAACAAACCAATGAACTGGTTTACCAGGTGGCAGAAGGCGCTGGCTCCGCAGAAATTGTCGGGCTGCGTTTACCTGCCAACCACGGTTTATCTGGCTGGGTAATGGAGCATTCTAAGCCCGCTTTGGTGACTGACACCAGCACCGACCCGCGCTTCCTGCACCTTGGCGATGAGCGCACCGGCCACGAAACGCGGGGCATGATTTGTGCCCCCATGATTTTTAAAGGCACTGTTTTGGGCACCGTTCAGGCCATTAATCCGATTGATGGCACGTTCACCGAAGAGGATTTGGATGTGTTGGTGAACCTGGCCAATATTGCCAGCACGGCAATTGCCAACGCCCAACAATATGCGCGCACAGTCGCCGCCGAAGCCCGCTATATCAGCCTGTTCCAGGATACGGTTGACCCCATCATTTTGACGGATATGCGCGGCCGTATTGTGGAAGCCAACCGTCGCGCCTCTGACTTGCTGGGTTACACACGCCAGGAATTGCTAAATATGGCTATCCAGGATTTGCACCCGGATACGGCCGTATTGCCCAAAGCAAAAAAAATCCGCTCCGACAAGGTGCTGATGTTCCAAAGTGAAGTCCGCGCCAAAAATGCACCGCCCATTTCCATGGAGGTGTATACCAAGCGCACCAGTCACGGAGACGATCAACTGCTACAATGGATCCATCACGACATTACGGAACAGGTTGAGCTGGAAAAAATGCGCGAAGACCTCACTGCCATGCTGTTCCACGATCTGCAAAGTCCGTTGGGCAACGTTATCTCTAGCCTAGAGTTATTAGCGTATGAAATTCCGCCAGAATCGGCGAACTCGCCGCTGTATGCCATGCTAGACATCGCCCGGCGCAGCAGCCGCCGTTTGGAAACCCTCATCCGCTCGCTGCTAGACATTAATCGCCTGGAAGCCGGGCAGCCCATTACCGAGCAAACTCGCGTTGATTTGAACCTGCTTTTGCAAGAAGTGTATGAGATTGAACAGCCAAACTTTGACCAGCGGCGCGTTCATTTTGCCAACGGTTTGCCCTCCAATCTACCCCACGTTTTTGCGGAAGAGGATATGATTCGCCGGGTGTTGGTGAACCTCATCAACAACGCCCTGAAATACAGCACGGAAGACCAGACAATTACCATCATTGGGCAACTACAGCCAGAAAGTGACCACGTGCTGATTTCCGTTAGCGACCAGGGCCGCGGTATTCCCAAGCAGTATCGAGAATCCATTTTTGAGAAGTTTGAGCGCATCGCTACAAAAGATAGCAATGCCAAAGGCCTGGGGCTGGGACTCGCTTTTTGCCGCTTGGCGGTGGAGGCCCATAACGGCCGTATTTGGGTCGATGATGCGCCAACGGGCGGGGCGCGGTTTAACTTTACGCTGCCTCTCGCTTAGCGGTTTAGCCCTCTTCTGCCCCACCTCTTTTTGCCCAATTTCCTCTGGTAAACGGCCGTTTCCCAACCGTTCTTGCCACGTCTAGATGCACCAGTTTATTATTTTGGTATCATTGTAGCCATTCAAACCGACACACCCATCTCGGGGAAACTGTGCATGACCAGCAAAAGGCTCTACTACCAAAACGCGTACACCACCCGCTTTGAAGCAACGATTGTGGAAAGAGTAAGGCAGGAAGGACAAACGGCCGTTATCCTGGACCAAACCTACTTTTACCCAACCTCTGGCGGTCAACCATTCGACATAGGCACAATCAACAACATCCCCGTCTACGAAGTTTCGATTCGCGAAAAAGATGAAGCGGTACTGCACTGGCTGGATACCAAAGAGCTTTGGCAAGATGACATCACCGGGCAGATCAACTGGCCGCGCCGATTTGACCACATGCAGCAACATACTGGCCAGCACATCCTCTCCCAATCGTTCATTCAAATTGCCCAGGCAGAAACGGTAGGTTTTCACCTGAGCGACAACACCGTCACTATTGATCTGCACACGACCCAAATTAGCCCCGCCCAGGTGGAAGAGGCGGAGCATCTAGCGAACCAGATCATCTGGCAAAACCGGCCTGTGCATATTCGCTCGGTTACGCTGGAAGAAGCCAAAAAATTAGCCCTGCGCAAGCTGCCGCCGGTACGCAGCGGACAACTGCGGCTTATCGAGATTGAGCAGTTTGACCTGACCGCCTGTGGTGGCACCCACGTGAGCCATACAGGCGCAGTAGGGCAGATTAAAATTGTGAAGCTGGAACGGCAGAACAATCAGCTGCGCGTAGAGTTTTGCTGTGGCAAGCGGGCCTTGGCCGATTATCGGCTCAAAAACAGCATTGTGAACCAGTTGGCCAATGACCTGACTACCGGCATTGGTGAGGTGGTGGAAAGTGTTTCCCGCCTGAAGGATGAAGCTAAAGAAAGCCGCCGCAAGCTGAAAAAGCAGCAGGAGCAGCTGCTCTATTATGAAGCGGCGGAACTGCTGAAAAACGGCAAGAAGGTGGGCGATACGGCCGTTGTCAGCCGCGTTTTCACCACCGAAGAAAGCGATGCAGGGCAGCTGCGCATTCTGGCCAATCACCTCACGCAGAAAGGGAAGGTTGTCGCCCTGCTGGGTCTGGCTGGGGAAAAATCTCAGCTACTTTTCAGTCGATCACAGGATGCACCCGGCGAGATGAACCAGCTCATTAAACCAGCTTTACAAGTATTAGGATCAGCGGCGGGGGGCGGAACGGCCGTTATGGCTCAAGGAGGCGGCCCAGGCACTGATCTGGAACGCGTGCAGCAAGCGGTAGAAAAGGCGGAACGGCTGCTGCTGGGGCAGCTGCGCTAACTACGCTGCGCCAAGGGCACCAAGGTATACACAGGGTATTTATGCAAGAAATAGCCGAAAATGTATTTATCGAGACCGAATACGAAGGTGTCAACGTAGGAGCTGTGCGCACGCGGCGCGGGATTGTCGCCATTGATGTGCCGTCTTACCCGCGCCAGGCTCGTGATTGGGCCATGCGGCTGCACACACTGACGCCCCGTCCCGTGGCCTACACCATTCTGACCGATTACCACGGCGACCGCATCATCAATGCTCGCTGGCTCAACGCTCCGGTTGTTACCCATGAGGCGACCGCCGAAAAGCTGCGCAGCTACGACAAACGCTACCCGCAAACCTTGTTAGAAAGCCTGGCCCACCGCAACCCAGACCACGGCCGCGAGCTAAGCCAGAGCCCAGTAGAACATGCCAGCTTGAGCTTCACTGGCTCGATGCAGCTATGGCGCGGGGGCCTGGAGATTCAGCTTTTTGCTGCACCCGGCCCCACGCTGGGCAGCATTGGCGTTTATTTGCCTGAATCTGGCGTGTTGTTCACCGGCGACGCAGTCGTAACCAACATGCCCCCGATGCTAGGTGAAGCAAATTCGGCCGTTTGGCTGCAAACCATCGATCAGCTGCAACATTGGCCCGACCCGGTTTACCACATCGTTCCGGGCCGGGGTGAACCGTGTACGATGGCTGATTTAACAGCCGTTGCTACCTACATTCGCACCATGCGCCAACGACTTCAGGAGCACATCGAAGCGCAAAAACCGCGTGACGAAATTTACGGCTACCTGATGGAATTTCTCAATCAATACCCCGGTTGCAACCTGCCAGCCGACTGGCTAAAGCGCCAGGTAAAATATAGTTTGGATCGTGTCTACGATGAGATACAATTAAATGGAAGCAATTAGCTCCTCTTTTTGGACACGGCGCACAAGACAAAACCTTTCAACTGTTTCTGGTTGATGCATTTTGATGATAGGAAGAGAGTTATGAAAGATTCGAAATACGCCGCCAAGCACGCCCTACAGCTGGTACCGTTTTTCAATAATTTGCAGGACGATGAAGCCAACAGCCTCTCCAAACGGCTTGTCATGCGCCGCTTTGGGCCAGACCAAATTATTTTCCATCACGGTGATCCGGGTGGCCTGCTCTACATCATCGTCAAGGGCAAGGTAAAAATTACGCACTCCACGCTGGACGGCCAGGAAGCCATGCTGGCCATTTTTGGCGCAGGCGACTTCTTTGGTGAGTTGGCCCTGCTGGACGATTCCCCACGCTCGGCCACCGCCGAAGCGCTGGAAGAAACAGAAACGCTTACCCTGCACCGTGAGGAGTTCATTCGCTACATCAGCGACAATCCAGATTTTGCTCTGCATGTGCTGCACACTCTGGCGCAACACATTCGCCGCCTCAATAATCAGATTAGCGATATCTTCTTCCTGGATTTACCTGCCCGACTAGCTCGCCAACTGCTACAGCTTGCAGCCCAGCACGGCCAGAAGACCGACGACGGCATCCGCATTGAACTCTCGTTGACCCAAACCGACTTGGCCGAAATGACCGGCGCGACCCGTGTAAGCATCAACAAAGCGTTGGGGCGCTTCCGGCGGGCGCACTGGGTGAAGGTAAGCGGCCGTAAATTCACCATTTTGGATGAAGAAGCTCTCAAGAATTTGATTCAGATCTCTGGCGGCTCCATCTAGCAAACGGTAATCCGTAAACCGTAATCGGTAGACGGTATTCCCACTTGCATTTTCTGCTCACCGATTACCGACCACCGATCACCGCCCTATGAGACTGCTCGCCATTAGCGATCTGCACATTACTCACGGCGAAAATTGGGCCGCGCTGAGTCGCTTGCCCGCTCACCCGGAAGATTGGCTGATTGTGGCAGGCGACATTGCCGAAAAGATCAGCCATTTTCGGCAAGCTATCGACCTACTCAGCCGCCGCTTTGCCCGCGTTTTTTGGACTCCTGGTAACCACGACCTCTGGACACTCCCTACCGACAGCGAAAGTCAGCGCGGCCTGGCTAAATATTTTCAGCTGGTGCAAATCTGCCGGGAGTACGGTGTGCTTACACCCGAAGACCCCTTTGTGCAGTGGCCAGCCAGCCGTGAGCCATTGTTTGTTGCCCCGATTTTCACGCTTTACGACTACAGCTTTCGCCCCGACACGGTAGCCGCCGATGAAGCACTGGCCTGGGCCGAGGAAACGGGCGTGGTAGCGACGGACGAGATTATTCTGCACCCAGACCCGTACCCTACGCGGCAGGCATGGTGCCATGTGCGCTGCAAAACGACCGAGGAGCGATTACGAGAAACGGCCGTTCGCGGCTCCCTCATCCTCATCAACCACTTCCCCCTGCGTTACGACCTGGTCAACTTGCGACGCATCCCCCGCTTTTCCATCTGGTGCGGCACCAAACAGACAGAAGATTGGCATACGCGGTTCCCGGTAACGGCCGTTGTCTACGGCCATTTACACATTCGCGGCACACACTTCCGGGATGGCGTACGTTTTGAAGAAGTTTCGCTGGGGTATCCAGTTAATTGGCAGGCCAGCCGGGGCGTTGAATCATACCTACGGCAAATCTGGCCACCGCCTCAATCATAAGTCACTGAGGAAGAATCGTTATGTCAACCACAATGAGAGCTGCGGCTTACACTTTGGCCACCTGGGCCGTGGCCATCTTTTGCCACATTTTGCTCATTGCTGGGGCAGCCGCGGTGCTGGCCCAGGCTCCCTTGTCAGACGCCGAGCTGGGGGTTGCGATCCTTCTCCAGGTACAGTTACTCATTGCCGCTGTGGCCATCATTTTCATCTTTTTCAAGACACGCGACTTCACCCGGCTTAAGCGTGCCCTTTGGGTGGGTGGTTTTGCCGTGCTGCAATTAGGCACCTGGGCTTCCGCAGCCATCACGCTGCTAGTGGCGCTAAACCGTTAACCACAATTGAGCCGCGTTTGAAAAGACGCTACTTTCCGCTAGAATTCAGCCTTTGTGCTGGCACAGCCCACGGATTTTGAGCAGGAACTCATCAATTTGTAAGCAAAGCGTAAGGGTGACTGTGTATAACAAAAGAGACAACCTGGCACTAACTTGCCGAGCCTGATTGCCTATGACTTTCATGGAAGAAGACGAACAGGAATTAAGGTCGGAAACGGCCGTTCCACCCACAACTGAAGCCGAAGTAAAAACCAGACGGCCGTTTTCCTGGGAATCGATCAGCCTGCTGCTGTTGCTGCTTATCCTGGGGATGGCGGGCTATTTTCGCTTTACCGGGCTAACCTGGGGCGAGGGTAACTTTTTGCACCCCGACGAATTTTTTCTGATGGACGTAGCCAGCCGCTTACGCCCCGCCGACGGTTTCCTCGAATATTTGCGCACTTCGGAATCCCCATTGAACCCATACAATGTAGACAAAAGCTTCTACGTGTACGGCAACTTCCCGATGACCTTCACCCGCTACTTTGCCGAGTGGGCCACATCCGCCTGCAACAATTTTGCTGACCTGTGTACCCAAACCTACAACACATTTTATGGCTTACAGCAAAGCGGCCGTTTCCTCTCGGCCCTGGTTGATCTGCTCACCGTCTTCCTAACATTTTTGATTGGCAGGCGGCTGTACAGCTGGCAGGCGGGGTTGCTAGCCGCATTTTTCCACGGTACGGCCGTTATGGCCATCCAGCAGTCCCACTTTTTTACGATGGACAACTGGGCTGCATTTTTCACGACGCTGGGGGTGTATACGGCCGTACGCGCCGCCGGTTTTGGGGACGAAAAGCAAAAGTGGCGGCTACGCTGGTGGGTTCTGTTTGGACTGAGCCTGGGGCTGGCCGTCGCCTCACGCATCAACGTCGCCCCGCTGGCCGCGATTATTGGCATTTCGGCCATCGCCTGGCTGGTGCGCCGGGGGCACACCTGGCAAAGTCTACGCCAGACCGGCTTGGGGGCACTCGACTTTCAACGCGTCTTTTTGGGTGTCCTGCTCGCCGCCACTGTTTCGCTGGTGGTATTCCGCCTGGCGCAACCGTACGCCTTTGCCGATGCCACCATTGCCCGCAGCGAAGTCCTGGCCCAAACGGGCGAAGAACCCGGCACCATTTCTGTCTGGCTACGTTCGATCATTGGGTTTAATCCCCAGTGGCGCAGCAACATGGACGAAATTCAGCAGCAGCAAAGCCCAGAAGCCGTCTTCCCGCCTGCACTGCAATGGACCGATCGGGCCAAGATTGTTTTCCCGTTCACCAACATGGTGCTGTACGGCATGGGCATTGCCGCCGGGCTAACTGCTTGGGCCGGTTTGTTCTGGGCCTTGTGGCGCATCGTACGCGCCCGCCCCGATTGGTTGGTACACAGCATTCCCGTTGCCTGGAGTCTGGCCTACTTTTTGTTCATGGGCACGCGCTGGGTGAAATCAATCCGCTATTTTTTGCCCATCTACCCCACCCTGTTTTTGCTGGGTGGTTGGGCCTTGTGGACTGTTTGGCAGAAGGCGCAGCAAAGCGAACAGAGGCGCACCGTCAAACAAGCGCTAGCGGGTGGGTTAATTACTCTGGCCGTCGTCCCCAGCTTTTTGTGGGCCAACGCCTTTGTGCAGATTTACAGAGAGCCGATTACCCGCATCGCCGCTTCGGCCTGGATGTTTGACAATATTCCCACCGGGGCCACGCTGATTTATGAAGCCAACGGCCAGACCAAAGAGCTGTCTTTGCCACTGAAAGCGTATGATTTCCAGATTGGCATTCCGCTTTACCTGACGGCCGTTTTGCCTGAAGATGGCACCGTAACGGCCGTTCGCCTCAACAACATGCGCGTCACCTCCGCCTTTGAAATCCGGCAGGAACAGGCAGTGACGATACAGGCTGGCCTCATCACCAGCGGCAGCAAAGCCACCGATTTGGTCGTTAGCGATACGGAAGCCAGTTACACCCTGGAAATGCCCGCTACGGCCGTTGCTGCCAACGCCGCCCAGCAAATTGTGATTGAACTCACCGCAGGCAGTCCAGTCCATGCCGAAACCAGCCTGCTAATGAACGAACATTGGGACGGCATTTTGCCTTACGACAATAACGGCCGTTCCGCCTATGGCGCGTATTTCACCGAAGTGACTGGCGGGCAGCGCCCCATCACCAACCCGGACAGCCCGGAAAAGCGGGATGAAATGGTGAGCTGGCTGGACGAAGCCGACTACGTTGTGCTGAGCAGCCAACGCGCTGTCTGGTCACTACCGCGCCTGCCGCTGACCTACCCCATGACCACCCGCTACTACGAAGCGCTGTTCAACGGCGAACTAGGCTTTGATCTCGTCGCCGAATTCCATGCGCCGCTGCACGTCGGGCCGCTGTACATCAGCGACACCAGCGGGCAGTTGGGCTGGGGCCAGCTACCGAAGATCGGCTGGCCACCACCGGGTGACTTGGCCGCAGAAGAGGCATTTAGCGTCTACGACCATCCGCCGGTCTGGATTTTTGCCAAGACCGATGCTTACAGCCGCGAAAACACGTTGGCCATTTTGGGCGAGGTAGATTTGGGTACGGCCGTTTTCACCAATCCCGGCCAGGCCACCGAAGCACCGAACGGGCTGTTGCTATCAGAAACGGCTGCTGCCACCCAGCGCGCCAATGGCACCTTTAGCGACATCTTCAACCCAGACGGCATCCTGTCACAAAATCCGTGGCTGGCTGCTGTGGTCTGGTGGCTGGCTGTGATTGTTTTGGGGCTGGTCAGCTTCCCGCTCACGTTCGCCGTTTTCCGCGGCCTGCCCAGCAAGGGCTACATCATCTCACGCATCTTCTCGATTTTGCTCATTTCCTACTTTGTCTGGCTGACGGCCAGCATAGAGCTATTCCAAAATTCGCGCGGCACACATCTGCTGGCGCTGCTGATCATCGTGATTTTAAGTGCCCTGGTGATGATCCGGCGCGGCGGTGAAATTCGCGCCTGGGTGCGAGATAATCTGGCCTTCATCGGCGTGGTGGAACTGATCGCGGTGGGGCTGTATTTTGTGGCCATCCTCATCCGCGTGCGCAATCCAGACGCGTGGGATGTGATTTGGGGCGGTGAAAAACCGATGGACTTGACGTATTTTACGGCCGTTCTCAAATCCGCCACCTTCCCGCCCTACGACCCCTGGTTTGCTGGTGGCTACATCAATTATTACTACTACGGCTTTGTCTACACCGGCGTCGTTACCAAACTTCTAGGCATTATCCCGACTATCGCCT
The DNA here is from genome assembly GCA_020634435.1 of Ardenticatenaceae bacterium. Classification (GTDB taxonomy): domain Bacteria; phylum Chloroflexota; class Anaerolineae; order Promineifilales; family Promineifilaceae; genus Leptofilum. The sequence goes on from JACKBS010000014.1 coordinate 71,445, forward strand.
ACAACCTGAATCTGTCCATGCTGTTCAGCTTCACCGGCATGGGCGTGTTCAGCGTGGCCTACGATCTTGTCGCTGCGCGGCAAACTGATCCCCTCCCTAGCACGGGGAGGGAGTTGGCTTCCTCGCCCTTGAAGGGAGAGGGCTGGGGTGAGGGTAAAATCCTGCACAAAAAAGCAGTTTACGCCGGATTAATCGCCGCCACCCTGGCTATCCTACTGGGCAACCTGGGCGAGGTGGGCGTGATGACCGATGCCTGGTACAAGGCAGGCAATCCGACGCTGGAAGAGACGATCCCGCTGGTAGGAACGGCCGTACGCACCCTCGACGGCGGCTTTAAGGTTCTAAGTGGCACACCGGCCCCCATCTACCCTGGCGACTGGTTCTGGACAGCCACGCGCACACTCAACTACAACGAAGGCGAAGCTGGGCCGATCACCGAGTTTCCCTTCTTCACCTTCCTCTACGGCGACCTACACGCCCACATGATTGCCCTGCCTCTGACAATGCTGGCGCTGGCCTGGGCGGTGTCATTGGTATTCAAGGCAAAAGAAAAAGCAAAGACAAGAGATTGGAGATTGGAGATTGGAGATTCAAAAGCCAATCCAATATCTAATCTCCAATCTCGCAACCAAAGGTTGCCCATCTCCTCTTCCTGGTGGGAAACGGCGCTCATCTGGTTTAGCGGGGCATTGGCGATTGGCGTATTGCAAGCGACCAACATCTGGGATTTGCCCACTTACGGCGTCATTGGTGCGCTGGCGGTAATTTATGCGGCTGTGGAGCAGAACGGCCGTATCTTCAACCTGCAACTTTTGGGGCAAATTGGGGTGAAAACGGCCGTACTCATCGGTCTGGCGCTGCTGCTGTTCTGGCCCTTTTCCAGCAACTTTGGCGCAGGCTTCAACTCCATTGTGTTCTGGGACGGCTCCACCAGCTACCTGAGCCGATACTTGATTATCTACGGCCTCTTTTTGTTCTTTGTGCTTACCCACCTGGCCCGCGAATTCCGCGATTGGACACGTAGCTGGACGGAAGACGGTCTGCGGGAGTGGGAACCAGCCGCCGCACCGTTGCTAATAGCCCTGGCGCTGTACATCATCATTCTGCTCATTTTGTTCCGCTTGGGCTACTGGATTGCTCCAGTGGTGCTGACCCTCACCATCGTAGCCGGACTGCTCGGCCTGCGGCCTGATTTGCCTGCGACCCGCCGCATCGTGCTCATTTTGATTGCCTCGGCGCTGGGCATCACCCTGTTTGTGGAATTTTTTGTGGTAGAAAACACGATTGGCCGCATGAACACGGTTTTCAAGTTTTACATGCAGGTATGGCTGATGCTGAGCGTGGTGGGGGGCGTTACGGCCGTTTGGGCCTGGCCATCTATTGCAAAGAAAGAATTGACCCGCCGGGTGTGGCTGACCGTGCTGGGGGTGCTGGTAGCGGCAGCCGCGATCTACCCCATCCTGGCCACCAAAGCCAAATGGGACGTGCGCCTGACGCAGGAAGCGCCGATTACGCTGGATGGCATGGCCTTCATGCCCTACGCCAGCTACACGGAAACCGCTAACGGCCTCAGCGGTAACGTACCGCTTTCATTTGATTACGAAGCGCTGAAATGGATGCAGCAAAACATCGAAGGGTCGCCGGTCATTGCTGAAGGCTACAGCGACAACTATTATCGCTCAGCCACCAATCGGGTGTCGATGTACACCGGACTGCCGGGCATCATCGGATGGAGCGGCCACCAGCGGCAGCAGCGGGCCATTTTGCCCGGCCAATTTATCGACCAGCGCATCCGCGATGTGGCTACATTGTTTAACACCACCTCCATCGTTGAAGCGCAAAACATTCTGGCCCGGTACGACGTGAGCTACGTCTACGTCGGCCAGCTGGAGTGGGTGCTGTACAGTCCCGATGGGCTGAACAAGTTCAACCAGATGACCGAGATGGGCCTACTAGAAGAGGTGTACCGCAACGCGGGAACGAGTATTTATAAGGTTTTGGATAACGGAGCAATTTCGTTGAGTAATTAACCGTAGGGGCAGGTCTGAGACCTGCCCCTACCAGGATAGATTTATGCTGGCTTGGGAAGACATTTTTGCGGCGATTCGGTGGTGGGGCATGCTGTTGCTATTGGGAACGGCCGTTACCCCGCTCGCCTTCACCCTCTTCAAAAAGCTGCCTGACCGGGGCTATGCCTTTGTCAAAATGCTGTCGCTGCTGCTGGTCAGCTATTTATTCTGGCTGTTGGGCAGCCTGGGCTTTTTGCAAAACAACTTGGGCGGCATTTTGCTGGCGGGTGCGCTGGTACTGGGGCTGTCTTACTGGGCTTACCGCCGCGATGGGGCTGAACTGCGGGCCTGGATTTGGGGGCAATGGACACATATCCTGCTAACCGAAATCGTATTTGCCGTGATGTTTGGCCTATGGGTTTGGGTGCGGGCGCAAAATCCGGCTATCTCTGCCACCGAAAAGCCGATGGAGTTTGCCTTCCTCAACGCCGTCGGGCGCAGTGCCACCTTTCCGCCGGTTGATCCGTGGCTGTCTGGGTTTGCCATCAGCTACTATTACTTTGGCTACGTGATGACTTCGGTGCTGGCGCGACTATCGGCTGTGGCCGAACCCGTGGCCTTTAATTTGGGCATTGCCTGGCTGATGGCGGGAACGGCCGTTGGCGCGTTTGGCATGGTCTACAATCTGGTAATGAGCTACGGACAACACCTCAAGCAAAGAGCATATCGCCTGGCGCTCGCTTTAGGGTTGATGGCGGCCCTGGCTCTCCCAATTGGCGGCAACCTGCAAATTATTTTGGAAGCCCTGCATGGCAACGGGATTGGCTCGGCCGAGTTCTGGGCCTGGCTGGATGTGCGCGACATCAACTCGCCGCCCAGTGCCGCCAGCACGCCGCGCTACGATTCCACCAACTGGTGGTGGTGGCGCAGCTCGCGTGTTATTAATGAATACTCGTTGTCTGGCGAAGTCATTGAAGGGTTTGAACCCATTGCCGAATTCCCTGGCTTTAGCTTTGTGCTGGGTGATATGCATCCCCACGTGCTGGCGCTGCCTTTTGCCTTTTTAAGCCTGGCCGTGGCCTTTTTGTGGTGGCTGCAAGAAGAAAAGGAGATTGGAGATTGGAGATTAGAGAGTAAGCATCTCCAGTCTCCAATCTCCAATCCTTCGACTACACTCAGGACAAGCCTCCAATCGCTAATCCCCGACAAACCCTTGTGGTTGCTCACCGTCATTGTGCTGGGCGGTCTTTCCTTCCTCAACACCTGGGATGTGCTGATTCATTTGTTTGTGGTGCTGGGGGCGTTTGTGCTGAACCGCTGGCGACGCTTTGGTTGGCGTAATCGGTGGCTCACTGACGCAATCTGGCTGGCCGTTTTGCTGGTCATTCCGGCTATTTTGCTTTACCTGCCTTTCTACCTGGGCTTCCGCTCGCAGGCTGGCGCACCATTTTTGCTGCCGACGCTGGTGCGCCCCACCCGCCTGCCCCAATTTTTGATTATTTTTGGCCTGCCGTTGCTGAGCATTTGGGCGCTGGTGCTGAGTTTAACTAACCGATACAAGTTTAAGCAGTGGAAGTCGGGCGTGATTACGGCCGTTTCCCTCATCCTCGGCCTGTTCTTGCTGGCCTTACTGCTGGGCTGGGTAGTCGCCAGCAGTGCGGAAGGGGCCGGGCGCATGGGCAACCTGGCCGCGGAATTAGGCCTGAGCCTACCCGACCGTCCGGGAGGGAACGTGGCGCTGGGTTGGGGATTTACGGCCGTTGCCGCCCTCCTGCCCACCGTTTTACAAGCCAAACTCGCCTTCCCCGGCGTTACCCTCATGCTCGCCGCCCTGCTTGGGCTGGTTGTTATGGCCTGGCAAGGAGTGTTGGGCGAAGAAGCAGGAACACAGAGTAACACAGAGGAAGCACAGAGTTTCACAGAGAAGGTCACCTTGTCACCCAATCCGCTCCCGTTTGCCCTCCTCCTCATCGCCACTGGCGCACTGCTAACGCTAGGGCCAGAGTTTGTCTACCTGCGTGACAATTTTGGGGTGCGGCTAAATACGGTGTTTAAGTTTTACTACCAGGCGTGGGTGATGTTTGGCGTGTCGGGGTTGTTTGGCCTGTCTTACCTGTGGCTGGCAGCCAAAGAAGGCAGTCGCAAGCTGGTGCCTGCGGGAGTGACGGTGGTGTATACGGCCGTATTCCTCCTCACCCTGCTGTTCCCCTATTTGGCCGTGCAATCCCGCGCTATCGAGTATCGCGGGCCAGTGGAGTCGGCTAACCGGCTGCCCGCCACGCTCAACGGGCTGGCGCAGATGGCCGCTTTCAATCCAGATGATTACGACGCCATCATGTGGCTGCGCCAAAATGTCAGCGGCACGCCTACGATTGTGGAGGCGGTGGGTGGGCAGTATTCGCCCCAGGGACACGGGCGCGTTTCTGCCAGCACGGGCCTGCCTACGCTGTTGGGCTGGGCCGGGCACGAATACCAGTGGCGCGGCTACAGCACCCCCGAACCCGCCGAGCGCGACCCGGTGGTGCGCGATATTTATACCGTGCCCAATTGGGACAATGGCAATCTGATTGAGCGGCTAAACGCCTACGGGGTGGATTACATTTACGTGGGCAATCTCGAACGGAATACGTATGGGCTGGACGGCCGTTTGACAGGCCAAAACAAATTTACCGATTCGCTGGAAGTTGCGTACCAGAATGGCTCTGTTACGATCTACCGTTGGCAGGCCAGTGAGCGGTGAACCGTTATCGGTAATCCGTGAACGGTAATTTTTACCGATTAGCGATAACCGACCACCGATTACCGAAATAAGGAGAGAGCGTTGGAAATCTTCCCCACACCACAAGCCGTATACCGACAACCCATAGCCGGGTGGTTTGGCTGGTTGAGCCATCTAACCGTGGCCGACGGTTTGTTGGGGCTGGTTTTGCTGGCGGCGGCAGTGTTGCGACTGGCGAGCCTGGGGCATCTGCCGCTGTCTGATGCCGAAGCAACGCAGGCCCTGGCCGTGTGGCAGTTCTGGCAGCCAGATACGGCCGTTCTCGCCTCGGTCAGCCCCGCCTATTTCAGCCTGACGGCCTGGTTGACCCAATTATTTGGCTTTGGCGACAGCGTAATGCGCATCATGCCCGCTCTGTTTGGCATTGGCCTGGTTTACCTACCCTGGCTACTGCGCCATCGGTTGGGCACACAAGGCGCGTTGGTAACGGCCGTTTTGCTAGCCATTTCTCCGCTCAACACCATCGCTTCCCGCGCCGTCGGCGGCGACAGTATGGCCATGTTTGCCCTGCTGCTGCTGTTTGCTGCCTTCATTCGCTATCAGGAAACGGCCGCACCGCGCTGGCTGTACACCGCATTTGCCGCCCTCGCCCTGGGGCTGACCAGTTCGGCCCTGTTTTACAGCGGACTGATCACGCTGCTGCTAGCCTGGTTTGTGCATTCGCGGCTGGGGTTGTCCTTATTTGTGGCCGGTTGGCACGTAAAGCCCACCGAAACCAACTGGCGGCAGGGAACGGCCGTTGGTGGCGTTATTTTTCTGCTGCTCAGCACCTTTTTCTTGCTGCATCTGGCAGGATTGGGCGCGTCGGCCCGTCTGGCGGGTGAATGGGTCCAGCAGTTTGGCGGGCCGCTGACGCTGGATCCGCTGTTGGCCTTTGTGCGCTACGAACCCGTGTTGGTGGTTTTTGGCGCTATCGGGCTAATTTGGGCCATCGTGCGCGGCCAGCCGCTGGCTTTGTTTACCGTGTACTGGTTCAGTGGCGGGCTCATTTTGCTGCTGTTGCAGCGCACCTTTATGGACAACGCCCTCCTGCTCACACTGCCCGTTGCCTTGTTGGGCGGCCTGGTAACCAATGCCGCCTGGCGTCGCCGCTGGGATTGGTACAGCGGACTGACGGCCCTGGCCGGTTTTGGCGGGGCGATGATCCTTTTGGTGAATACGGCCCGTCTGGGCCGCACGGCTCAGCTGAATCCCCAGGAGGGCAGCATCTACCTGCTGGTGATCTTGCTGGCCCTGTTAGGCGTTGGTGTGGTGCTGTATTTTGTGGCCACCGTGGAAAGTACGGCCGTTGCCCAGGGCCTGCTGCTGGCTATTTTAGGCTTTTTTGTTTTCTATCAGTGGGGCACGGGCTGGTGGATGGCCCAATTTGCGGCCAACGACCCACGGGAACGGTGGGTAACCGACGGCACCGATCTGGCCATCCGCGAACTGGATGACACGGTGCGCACCATCTCGCGACAGGTGGCCAACTCCGACACCCAGCTCAGGATTGCCACGACGCTCAATGTGCCCGCGCTGAACTGGTATTTGCGCGACTATGCCCGGCTGGAAAAGATAAACGCTCTGCCGCTGACGCCCACCGAACAGGTGATCATCACGGCGGAAATTGCCGAGCCGGTGCTGGCGGGCGGCTACACAGGCACCGATTTTGTCATCCGCCGCATCGAACCGCTGCCGCTGCCAGAACAGTCGGAAACGGCCGTTTACGATACATTTCGCTGGTGGTTTTTCCATGACTCAACGGCCGTTGCGCCTGCCCAGCGGGCAATCGTCTGGGTTCGCGCCGATGTGTTGTCTGGACAACCTTAATTATGAATGGAATTTGGGGAACACAGAGTTATACGGAGGTGCACAGAGGTACACAGAGAGGTTTTTCTCTGTGTACCTCTGCGCTTTCTCTGTGCTGCTCTGTGTTCCTTTTTCTGGAAAATGAGCTCAATTTCTGATAGCAGCGTCACGCCCTGGGACGTTGAAGTCCCGATCTATGCCGATGAGCAAAGCCAATCGCTCATTCGGCGCTGCCTGTCTGGTGAGGAAACGGCCTACGTAGCGTTGTATAACCAGTATGCTGGCATGATTTACCGGCTGTGCGCCAGCCTGCTGCAAAATCGGGAAGATGCCGAAGAAGTGCTGCAAGACAGCTTCGAGTACGCCTTCCGCCGCCTGGCCTATTACGATGCCAACAAGTCGGCGTTTAAGACGTGGCTGTACCAGATTGCCGTCAGCCGCTGCCACAACAAACGGCGGCGCAAATGGCTGCCCACGTTTTCGCTGGGCCAGCTGGCGGAGCAAGAGGCAACGGACACCAACTCCCCCACTCCGGCCGAATCCATGCGGCTGACAGAGCAGCAGCAGGCGGTGTGGACGGCCATTCAGGAATTATCAGACAAACTGCGGGAAACGGCCGTCCTGCGTTATTACGAAGGATTTTCATATGTGGAAATTGGCCAGATTTTGGGGATTCCGACCAAAACGGCCGAATCTCGGATGCGTCTGGCGCACAATGCGCTGCGCGAGGCGCTGGCGGAGCAAATTGATCTATGACAATGATGCCCCAGGAACAACAGGTACGGCAGCTGGTGCAAGAAACGTTGACCCAGGTCGGCCAGATTGACAACGGCCGTCTGACCCAACTGATGCCGGCGATACCGAAAAAGAAACGGCCGTTCTGGCACAACCTCGGCTCGCAGCAAATGATGCGGCAGGTTGCTATGGCCGCCATGATGTTTATTTTGCTGCTCGGTGGCTGGCAGTGGTTCAACAACAGTTCGTCGGCCGTCTGGCCGCAAGCGCCCACCGTGGTGGCCGTCACAGCGACCATGACCCACACGCCCACCGCCACCCAAACGCAGCAACTGCCAACGGAAACGGCCGTTGCCCACGAACAGGCTCCAGAATTTGTTTATACTCCGGCCCCGCTGCCTACACCAGTGGCGGCCGTATCCATGAATACAAACTGAATCACTTAGTAATCAGATAATTGAGTAATCGGGCAATTACCTGGTTACCCAATTACTCAATTACCTTTTCTTGCTGGATATTTTATGACTGACCTGACTTCACCTGAACCCAAAACTGACTTTCTGGCCCGTCCGCTACTGGCCACAGTCAACTTTGATTGGGAAAAACTGGCCTACCTTCTCATCATTCTGGTCGCCATCATCACCCGTTTCTGGGGACTGGGCGACCGGGTCATGAGCCACGACGAAAGTTTGCACACGCAGTTTTCTTACCAATTTTTCATTGGTGACGGCTTTAGCCACACGCCGCTGATGCACGGCCCGTTTTTGTTCCACATTACCCCCATCTTTTACTGGCTGTTTGGCGATAGTGATTTTTCGGCACGAGCACCGGTAGCCCTCTTTGGCGTCATTCTGGTGGCCATGCCCTATTTTCTGCGCTCCTGGCTGGGCAAAGTGGGTGCGCTGGCCACCAGCTTCTTGTTCCTCATTTCACCGTACATTACCTACTATTCCCGCTACATTCGCCACGATATTTACGTCATCGTCTGGTCGATGATTATTTTTATTGCCATCTGGCACTACTTCAGCACGCGGGAGGATAAGTACCTCTGGTGGTTTGCCGCAGGCAACGCCCTGATGTTCTCCACCAAAGAAGTCTCGTTCATTTATGTGGCCATCTTTGGCAGCTTCCTCATTTTGCGCATGCTGCCGCAGGTTTGGATGGCTCCCTGGCTGCGCAACAATTTGAACAAGCTCACCTCGCCCGTGTTGTTGATTCTGTTGGGCCTTTTGATGATGAGCGGTGCGTTTGTGGCCCAAAGGCTGGCGGCAACACCCGAAACTCCCGGCACCACAGAAGCTGATGGCGTGTTTGCAGCCAATCCTGAAACCGACGCCCTGGTGTCTCAAGAAGCAGCCCAAAGCAGTGCCGTGCATGACCGACTAGGTTGGGTTGAAGTTGTGGGTTTGTTGGTCGCCGGTGGCGGTTTGTTTTGGATGGCAGCCCGTTTTCGGCCGTTTCTCAAGAATTACAGCGAATTTGACCTCATCATCTTGTTTACCACGCTCATCTTGCCAATGGTCACGCCCTTGCTGGTGGTGCTGGTGGGGGGCAATCCACGCGACTATACGATTAACACCTGCCTGCTAGAAGGGCAGGAGACGATGTCGGCCATCCAGCTCTTTTTGTCCCGGCTGGGAGAAAGCGTCTGTCGCCAGGCATTTTTTGATTCGTCGATGTTTTTAACGGCCGTATTCCTCGTCCTCACCTTTACCATTGCCGTGCTGGTGGGGCTGTGGTGGGATCAACGCCGTTGGTTTATTTCCGCCCTCATCTTCCATTCCATCTTCTTTATTCTGTACACGTCGGTCTTCACCAACATTCAGGATGGCTGGATTAGCGGCATGATTGGCTCGCTGGGGTACTGGTTGGAGCAGCAGGGGGTGGCTCGTGGCAATCAGCCAACCTACTACTACTTCTTTGTGGTGCCCTTTTACGAATTTTTGCCGCTCATCTTTTCCATGCTGGCCATCCGGTTTTGGCTGGTTAAACAGCGCATTAGTGAGGTGACGGGGTACTGGTTTACGGCCGTTTTGCTGGCGCTGCTAGGCTACAGTTTTAGCACCTGGGTGTTTAACCTGGACATTACCGTGCTGGGAGAAGACCCAAACCGCTTGCCTGGAATATTGGTCGCGCTGTTTATTTTGGGAGCGGCCGTTTTGCTCTGGTTCTTTGTGCGGCGGGAACAAATCTTGCGCAAATACGGCCTGGAGAACAGCCTCATGGGGCTGCTGGCCCGCGACATCATGTGCGAGTTTGTTGCCTTTGTCACCTGGTGGCTGGCCCTGACCTGGGTTGCCTACAGCGTCGCCGGGGAAAAGATGCCCTGGCTGAGCACCCACTTTGTTATCCCGATGGGACTGCTGGCTGGTTGGTATATCAATGAGCGGTACAAAGAGTTTCATTGGCGCGAACTGTTCTCGCGTCAGGCGCTCATTTATTTGGGCTTGACCCTGGGACTCATTGTGGCCGTTTTTGTGGCGCTTGGCCCCGTTTTGCTGGGTAAGGTGCAGTTAGGCAACCAGCAGTTGGGTAATCTGACCCAGCTGGGCCGGGTGCTGGGCGGTATCTTCCTGGCAGCAGTGGTTTTCTGGTTTTGGCAGCAGGCGCGAGAGAAATTAGACGGCCGTTTCCGACGGCCGTTGCTGGTGCTCACCGTTTTAGGCTTGCTTAGCCTGCTCACCATTCGCTTCACCTATCTCTCCAGCTGGCCCAACGCCGACTATGCCCGCGAATTTATGGTGTATGCACACGGCGCACCCGCCGCCAAAAGCATGGTGCTGGACCAGATTGAAACGCTCTCCATGCGCATGTATGGCGATAAAAGCATCAAAGTTGCCTTTGGTGGCAGCGGCGTTTCCTGGCCGTTTACGTGGTACATGCGCGAATATCCCAACCGCGTCTACTTTGCCGAAAGCCCTTCGGCCAGCCTGAACGACTCGCCGATCATCATGGTGGGGCGCAGCAATTGGGATGAAGTGGACCGATTGCTGGGCAACAATTACACCTATCGCACCTACACCTACCTCTGGTGGCCGATGGAAGAATATCGCAACATCGGCTGGGCCGCCATTTTGGGCGACCCCAATCGGCCAGAAGGTGTAGAGCGGCGCGGCTTGCTCAATGCCAACGTGCGCGAAGCGATCTGGGACATCTTCTTCTATCGCGATTTTACCAAATACAGCCAGGTGTTTGGCGGCACGCTCACCGACGGCCAGTGGCCGCTGCGCGACGATTTGCGCCTGTACGTGCGCAAAGATGTGCTGGCCGATTTGTGGGATTATGGGCTGGATGCCGTCGGTGCGCCGGGTCTGGAAACACCGTATGCTGAAGGCGAGTTCACCGTCTTCCCCACTCTGGTGCTGAACCCCGGCGGCATTGCGGGAGCAGCCGATGATCAGCTATTTGCGCCGCGCAATGTGGTGGTGAGCGCCGACGGCCGTATCTACGTGCTCGATTCGGGCAACCAGCGGGTGCAGGTGTTTAGTCCCGACGGGCAACTGATCGACAGCTTCGGCAGCGCGGGTTCAGGCAATGGTCAGTTCAGCTTTGAGGGGCAGGGTCCCTGGGGTCTGGCCATTGACGCTGAGTTTCTTTACGTGGCCGACACCTGGAACCACCGCATCGAGAAGTTTACGCTGGACGGGCAGTTTGTGGCCAGCTACGGCCAGCCGGGTAACACGCTTGACGATCCGGCCGGGCTAGGGCTTGGCCTGTTCTTTGGTCCGCGCGATCTGGCGATCTTGCCCAACGGCCGTATCCTCGTCACCGATACGGGTCATCATCGCCTGCAAGTGATGGAGGCGGATGGCAGCTTCATCGGCCAATTGGGGGCAGGCAACGATCAGTTTGGTACGGCGCTGGGTCAATTCTATGAACCAGTGGGTGTAGCGGTAGGCTCGGATGGGTTTGTGTACGTAACCGATACGTGGAACGGCCGTATCCAGCAGCTCACCACCGATCTCATCCCGATCAACGAGTGGCTGCTCGACACTGGTTGGCCCGCCAACACCTCGATCAACAACAAACCCTACCTGGCCGTAGACAGCGGTGGCCGCGTCTACATCACCGATCCCGAAGCAGCGCGGGTGCTGATTTTTGACCAGACGGGCAATTATCTGGGCAAGTTTGGCCAATTTGGCACCGACAGCAACAGCTTCAACCTGATCAATGGCATCTTCATTGACGACCAGGACAACATCTACGTGGCCGACGCGGGCAACAACCGCGTGCTAAAGTTTGCCCCACTCTTTGCCCCGGTAATTCCCATCCCGCCAGTGGAAGAACCGGTGGATGAGCAGCCAGTGGACGAAGAGCAGCCTGTTGAAGAACTGCCCAGTGAAGAGCCAGTGGATGAGGTCGAGGAGCAACCGGTTGACCTGCCCACCGAAGAACCAACGGCCGTTCCGACAGAAACGAGCAGTGGCGACAGTGTACCCACGGCCGTTCCCACCGAACCGGGCAGCAGCGACAATTAAACGGCCGTCTAGCTGACCATTCAGACCTGCCAGAGCGAATTTTGGCAGGTCTTTTTTATATCCACAGAGGGGACGCGGAGCGTGGAACGAGAAAAACTCGTAGGGGCGAGGCAGTTGCTGTCCATCCAGGCTTGCAGACAGACGCACCTACCAACTGCCTCGCCCTTCTTAAATGGAGGAGATCATGGATTTTTCAGGAAAAGTAGTTTTGGTTACGGGCGGTTCACGGGGCATTGGCCGGGCGATTTGCCAGCAGTTCGCCCAGCATGGGGCGCAGGTGGTGGTGCATTACCACAGCAATCGACGGGCCGCCGAAGAAACGGCCGCTTCCCTCTCTGGCAGCAATCATTCCATCGCTCAGGCCGAAATGGCCGATCCGGCAGCGCTGGAGCGGTTGGTGGCCGAGGTTGTGGCGAAGTACGGCCGTATTGACATCCTCGTCAACAATGCAGGCATCTATGAAGAACATCCCCTGGCCGAGGTGAGCTTTGCCGCGTGGCAGGCCGCCTGGCACAACACGCTGGCGGTGAACCTGGTGGGTGTGGCTAATTTAAGTTACCTGGTTGGCCAGCATATGATTCAGCAGGGATACGGCCGTATCGTCAACGTTTCCTCGCGTGGGGCATTCCGTGGCGAACCAACCGCTCCGGCCTACGGGGCCAGCAAGGCCGGGCTTAACGCCATGAGCCAGTCGCTGGCCAAATATCTGGCGCCGCACAACGTTTTTGTCGGCGTGGTGGCCCCCGGCTTTGTAGAAACCGACATGGCCGAAGAGTTTCTGGTCGGGGGAATTGGCGCGAGCATTCGCGGGCAAAGTCCGCTGAACCGGGTAGCCACGCCCGACGAGGTCGCCTACCCCGTGCTCTTTTTAGCCGCCGAAGGCACTCAATTCCTCACCGGGGCCATCATCGACGTGAACGGCGCATCCTACCTGCGCACTTGATAAAGCGGTTCCGCCATCACTCTGGCGGTGGCGGAACCGTCTACCTGACTACCGCGCGATGAGTGGAAGATACCCATAGAAATAATCAGAGAAGATTACCGCCACGCTGTCTTTGCCGGTGACCACCACCTGGGTTTGCACGGTGCTGCTGCTCTTGCTCCCTCCCGGATCATCCGGGTCGGAGGCATGGGCTACGTTGCTGAGGGTGAGTTCACCAGTGGCAGTGGCCGTTGTGGCCGCCGGAGAAGCTGGATTGACGTTGGTGCAAGTGTAGGTCTGGTTGGCTCCTGGCCCCAGCGTTTGCGGCGTGCTCAGGGCGGGCGTGCAATTTGTGACGCCGGGAGCGCTCAACTGCACATTGCTCAAGCTGAGGCTGCTATGGCTGTTGGTAACGCTAATCGTGTAGGTGGTGGTCTCTGTGCTCAGAATGACGGGCGGAGCGGCGGTTATTTCTACAGCCAGCGCCAGGGAAGAATCGACAACGGCCGTACACGTATAGCTCATGCTCGCGGCTGGATTGAGGGCAATGGTGTCCACCAAGTTACCCGGCACATTGTTGCAGCTTGGGCTGGTAAGACCCGTAGCAAACGTATCGGTAACGGAAGTGCTGCTGGCGGGTCCAGTCCCATCGTTAGCCACTTCAATGGTGTAAGTCAGCGTATCGCCTGGTGCGGCGCTGCCTGCGGGCTGCACACTCTTACTCACGGTCAGCGAAGGATCGCCCACAACCGCCTGGATAGTAAAGTTGGCGTTGGAAATATCGAAGAAGATATTGTTGGCACAGCTTACCCGCACGCGAGCTGTGCTGGTGCTGATGTTGGGCACCAACACGCTGGCGCTACCGTCGTTGGACGTGTTGGCATCCAGCACGGTGGGATAGGTAAAACCACCGTCGGTTGACAGGCTGATGGCCACATTGGCGCAGCTAATCGGGGCGGCGCTGGTGCCTGCCACGTTCCAGGTGACGGTTTCGTTAGAGTTGCCGGTCCAGGTAACGGCCGTATTTGGCGCAGTTACCAAGAAGGGGCCAGTTCCAGCAACGGCCGTTACTGTCGTGGAATCATAGGCCACCCCACCCGCCGGAGATTGATTGTCACGCACGGTCAGACGGAAATGCATGGTGCGGGCATAGCTGGGCAAAAGCTCGCCAATGGTCTGCGTGTTGTTCACAATGTCAGAAATCTTCGGGAAAGTGCGCGCTGGCGAGGTTGTTGCCAGAAACGAGCGGAAAATGGGTGCATCCCCAGATGGGGAGCCGGGTGAACCCCCTGGTCCCAAATCAAACTGCTCCCAATTGTAGGTTAGCGCAGCCGTGCCATCGACATCTGTTGCGGAACCGGTGAGGGTGAAAGGCGTGTTCAGCGGAATGCTGTAGCTGGCCCCAGCCTCAACACTGGGCGGCGTATTACCAGACGCCGACATGGCCGCACAGGTATTGCCAGTGCTTGCCGTCGTGTAGGCGACGATCTCATCAAAACTAATGGCATGAAAATAATCATCGCTGTTGCTTTGCAAATCGTCTGGGAAACAGATGCCCGCATAGCCCATGATGGTAGAGGCGCTACCCGGCTCGTAAGCTGTGCTGCCATTGCGGTTTCCTCCACCACAGGCGTTTGAAATGCTGTTAAAGGTGTGGTTTCCGGCAAACTGATGCCCCATCTCATGGGCTACGTAATCCACATAAAACGGATCGCCAACTGGATTCGGCAAACCGGTTACACCCCAAGCCTTGAGAGAGCCGCAGACAACACCAAGACCCGCGATGCCCCCACCACCCGTGCTAAAAACGTGCCCCACATCATAATTACTAGAGCCAATAACATTGTTTAAATTGCTCACGTTCTCATTGAGCATTGTGCTGCCATTGTTGTTGGTATAGGGGTCGGTCGCGCCATTCGTGTAAATGATCTGGTCGTTGTTGGGGATTAGCTGGACGGTGACGGCGACTTCACGTTCATAGATACCAGCAACACGGCTAACGGCCGTTACAATTTCGGCCATCGCTGAGCTTATCGTACCGCCATGGTATTGGGTGTATTCGCCCGTGGCGGCTACCGCCAGGCGGTAGGTGCGCAGAGTGCCGCCGGAACTGGCGCTAATGGCGGCGGGCGTTTCGGCGACCGCACCTTCTGGTTCTAGCACCACATCCGGTTGGAAATCAGCGGGCAAATCGGGCACGAAGTCGTTGGCATAGTAGCTTTGGTACAGGTCGGTGTTGCCTGTGCTGTAGGGATCGATAAAAACACGGCCGTTTACCGACATAATCATGGCATGAAAGCCGTGGGGGGTCGTGTCCAGTCGCGCCGCCGCGGTGGGATCATCCAGGCCAACACCAGCAAACGTGCGAATTTCGGGGAACTTGGCGGCGAGATCGGGGTGCATAACGGCCGTTTCGTAGATTTGGAAACGGCCGTAGCCGCCATCTGGCAGCGGCAGGGAGAGGATCACCGGGCTGTCTTTGGCCGCGGTGCTGTCTGGCACGTTGGCCAGCAAGCTATCCAACTGCTCCCAGTTGAGACTAACGGTACGGTACACATTGGGCACAATGCGTCGCTCACCGCTCACCCGCAGCAGCGTTTCGTTGATATCCTGCCACAAGCCATCCGCGGACTGAGCGCCTTCGGGAGCGGCCGTTGCCGCCCGCTGTCCACTGGCGGCAATCGACAAGATGAGGGCCAAGACCAGGCCAATGAGGCCGAAAACCAGCCACATATTTAACTTTTCATGCACAGATTTGTTTGTTTCATTCATGAATGACTCCTTCAAAAAACTATCCACAGATGACACAGATTACGCAGATAAAATCATCTGTGAAATCTGTGTAATCTGTGGATTTTATTTACGCGGTCGCCTGTTGGCGCTGCTGCCAGGTGACAATCGCCACCCCGAGGAGGACGGCCGTTCCACCCCAAAAGCCCTGCCAGGTCGGCGCTTCGCCAAACAGCAGCAGCGACCATAGCACGGCAATGACCGGGCTGAGCGTCAGCAAAATGGCGTGGTGGCTAATCTGCAAACGGCGCAGCGCCAAGTAATACAAAACCCGGCTAAAGATGACATCCACCGTGGCCATCAGCGGCAGGATGAGCCAGGCTGTGCCGCTCGGCCACTGCCAATTTTCTGTGCCTTGAATCAGGACAAACAGCAGCAAAAAGAAGGCGGTGCTGCCTACCCGAAAGAGGAAAAAGTTGGCAAAATCCATTTCCTGACCAAACCGTTTAACAACGGCCGCATGGAGGGCATACAAAAATGAGGAAGCCAACACCAGCAGCGATCCCAGACGCAGCACAGCACCGGGCTGGAAGCTGATGGCAAAAATACCAATCAAGGCGACACCGGCACCCAGCAGTTCATTGCGGTGCAGCCGCTCGCGCAGCCAGAAGATGCCAAACGCCAACACAAACAGGGTCGTGGTTTGGGCCAGCATGGAAGCAGTACCGGCATCCACGTAACGTACGGAGGCAAAGCTGAGGGAAGTCGCCCCGGCCACCAGCAGGCCGACGGCGGCAAAAAAAGGCAGGTGCTGCCTCAAGATGCTAAACTGAATCTGCCGTTTCCAGGTGAGAAAAACGGCCGTTTCCAGGGTCGCCAATCCCAATACAAACAACGCCGCCGGTACCGGGGGCAAGTAGGTACGCAGCAGGCGGGCAAAAACAAAATGGAAACTATCGAGTAACAGCAGGATGGCGATTACCAGCGGGGCATTTTTCAACAATGGGGCTGCGGTTGTTGCGCGATTTTGTTGTAACATTGCGGAGGAAAGTGTAACGGTTGGGCATACGGCCGTCAACCAACAAAAACGTACTAAAAACGGCCACAGATGAAACCATCAAACTCTATGCCATCTGGGCAATCGGTGGATAACTTTCAGGAGACAATCATGATGAATTGGCAACCAGACATGCTAAAAGGGCAAACGGCCGTTATCACCGGTGTGAGCCGCAAAATTGGCATCGGGGCGGCGATTGCTCGCGCTTTGGCTGAAGTGGGCTGCAACATTTTTACGACCTATTTTCGGCCGTATGACGCCACCATGCCCTGGGGTAGCCAGGATAATGAGGCCAACCAACTCATTGCCGAACTGCGGCAGATGGGCGTCGAGGCGGCGGGGATTGAGCTGGATTTGAGCCTGCCCACCAGCCCGGTAGAGCTGATTGCCGTGGTGCAGGAGCGGTTTGGCCAGGCCAACATTTTGGTCAACAATGCCGCCTACTCTACCGGCGAGGATATTTATAAACTGAATGCCGCAACGTTAGACAATCATTATGCCGTAAATATGCGCGGCATGGCGCTGCTATGTCGGGCCTTTGTGGAACAGTTTGAACGCGATGAATGGGTGGGAAACGGCCGTATCATCAACATCAGTTCTGGGCAGAGCTTTGGCCCAATGCCCGGTGAACTGGCCTACATCGCCACCAAGGGCGCGGTTGAAGCGCTCAGCCTCAGCCTTAGCGCCGAGTTGGCCCCCCGTGGCATCACCGTCAACGCCATTGATCCCGGCATTACCGACACCGGCTGGATTCCCGACGAGCTGCGCACCCAATTTGTGGCCCAGGCACCTATGCGTCGCATCGGCACGCCAGAAGATGCCGCCCGGCTGGTGCGCTTCCTTGCCTCGCCAGAAGCCGCCTGGATCACTGGGCAGCTTATTCGCTCGCGGGGCGGTCTATGAAGCAGTAAACATCAATCCGCACGCCGAATGGATCGTCCACGCAGCAAAAGCGCATGGGCACATACATTTCGGTGTCCTCTGGCGTGTGCAGCGGTTGGCAGTTCGCCGCCACCAACGCCGCAAAGAGGCGATCCACCTCATCTGGTTCGGCCACCTGGATGGCGTATTCGGTATTGTGCGGATTAGAGTGAACGGCCGTACCGTCTTTGCTCTCAAACAAGGTGAGCCAGGTTGCGCCTAACTTCCAACCGTAATGCGGGCCTGCTTCATAAACCTGATCCGGCGGGCCAAAAAGAGCCGTGTAAAAGTCAACGGCTTTGGCTAAATCTACAAAGTAGAGCGAAACAAAATTCAAATCCACAATCTTGAAAGGTTTTGGATTATTGGCCATCGGGCACCTCCTTTTTTGACCAGTTATTCGCAGATGGTAGACCATTCGTTCTAATCCAACAACTTTTGCCCTGTTCTTTTGTTCAGGTAAAGCTCCATGACGAAGGATCGATGTTACGGCCGTTTCCCTGTGCCATAATCATGCTGAAACCCCATGAATTCTAATCACCAAACTGGAGGCAAAATGCGTTACAAATTATTAGGCAAAAGTGGTTTACGTGTATCTGAACTGGCATTAGGCACAATGACCTTTGGCGAGGATTGGGGCTGGGGTGCGTCGCGGGAAGTCAGCCAGCAAATTTTTGACACCTTCGCCAACGCGGGTGGCAATTTTGTGGACACGGCCAACAATTACACCAACGGCACCAGCGAAAAGTTTGTCGGCGAGTTTATCCACAGCGACCGGCACCATTTTGTGCTGGCAACCAAATTTACGTTGTCGGAACGGCCGTCTGACCCCAACTTCGGCGGCAACCAGCGCAAAAACCTGATGCGCTCCGTCGAAGGCAGCCTCAAGCGACTGAACACCGAGTTTATCGACCTGCTCTGGCTGCACGCTTGGGATGGCATGACCCCGGTGGAAGAAGTGCTGCGCGGTCTTGATGACCTGGTGCGAAGCGGCAAGGTCAACTACATCGGCATTTCCGATTCACCCGCGTGGGTGGTCTCCCAAGCCAATGCCGTGGCCGACCTGCGCGGTTGGGCTAGCTTTGCGGCCTTGCAGCTGCCCTACAGCCTGTCTGGGCGTGACCCGGAGCGCGATTTGCTGCCCATGGCCAAAGCCCACCAGATGAGCGTGACGGCGTGGGGCATTTTGGGCGGTGGGGCGCTAACCGGCAAGTACAACACAGCCAGCGACGACCCTAAACGGTACAGCGATGCCGGCGAGAAACAAAAGCAGCTGGCCGAATTGGTGATGGCGGTGGCGGAACGGAACGGCCGTTCCCCGGCCCAGGTCGCCATCAACTGGGTGCGCCAACAGCAGGCGAAAAGCTCGCTTATTCCCATACTCGGTGCCCGAACCGTGGCCCAAATTCAGGATAACCTGGCCTGTCTGGAGTGGCAGCTCTCCACCGAAGAGTTGGCCCAGCTCAGCGAAGCCAGCCCCATCGCCCTGGGTTTCCCCCACGAGTTCCTGGCCCGCGCCGAAGTGCGCCAGCTCATCTTTGGCGAAACGTTTGCCCAGATTGACAATCATCGGGAATAATCCACCCGAAACTTAACGGAGCGTATCATGAATCAAGACCATCCAGGCCACGTTTACCGTGTTGACAAATTTATCGTGCCAGAACTGGCACGCACGGAATTTTTGGCAAAAGTAAAGACCACCCACGATCTGCTAAAAACCCTGCCGGGATTTATTCAGGACATGGTGCTAGAGCAGTCGGACGGACCGGGGAAGTTTAACTTTGTGACAATGGTAGAATGGGAAGATGAAGCGGTAATGACTCAGGCGAGAACGGCCGTAACCGTCCTGCACCAGCAAATGAACTTCAATCCTCAGGAACTGTTTGCCCGCATGGGCATCACGGCCGATATGGCCACTTATCAGAAAGTATAAGCAACACCACAGGGGCGCTGACCAGACGCGCCCAGGAGAAACGATGACTCAAGAACCGCTCACCCAGGAACAAATTCGCAATTTTGTTTTGCCCGCGCATGGCAATTTGGCCGTGGTGCAGCAGCTGCTGGCCGAAGACCCCCGCCTGCTCAACGAAAAATATCTGGAGTTCGACGAGACCGCCCTGGAAGCCGCATCGCACGTGGGCAACCGACCCATCGCTGAATTTTTGCTGGCTCAGGGCGCACCGATGAACATCTACACCGCCGCCATGTTTGGCCTGACCGATGAAGTAGAGGCCTTCCTGAACGAATCACCGGAGCTGGTTAATGGCAATGGAGTTCACGGTATTTCTTTGCTGTACCATGCGGCCCTCAGCGGCAATGTAGCGCTGGTTGAAATGCTGGCCGAACGAGGCAACGCGCAAAGCCCGGACATGCCGTTGTTGGGTGCCGTGGCATACGGCCGTTTTGAGATGGCAAAGTGGCTTCTGGATCGGGGCGCAGATACGGCCGTTACCAACTTCCAAAACAAAACTGCTCTGGACATCGCCCAAGAGCACCAAGATGAAGCCCTGATCGCCTTGCTGACGAACGCGTAACAGCTCCACTACCCTTGATAAAAGCAAACAACTCACCTCTGTCATGCCCGCGAAGGCGGGCATCCAGATGAATGGACTCCCGCCTTCGCGGGAGTGACAGGTTCTTTACGGGGCGGGATGCTCCGTAAAGCGTTTGGGCCAGCGCGTCAGGTTGAGCGCGTGGCGCACGTCGATGGCGTGTTCCCGTTCGTGCAGCGGCCAAATGGCCAGCCAGCGGTACACACTGATTTGCGAATTCCACGGCGTGGCAAACTGCTGTGCCAGCTGTGCATCGCTCACGTTATCCAGACCATCCAGCAGCACCTGGTACGACTTTTCATATGCCGCCCAAATCGTTTCCCATGGCAGGTCCGCCCGCTGCGCAGCCTGATCCATATTCCAGGCATTAAAATCCGCAATCGGCGCATGGCTTGGCGTCTGGCCAGCCAGCACCTGGTTTACGGCCTGGCCCCCAACATCCGCCCAGGCCGTGAGATGGCCCATCAAATCCTTCATCGTCCACACGCCACACACCGGGCGACTGCTCCACTCTGCTTCTGGCAGCAGCGGCAGCAAGGCCAAAAACTCTTTGCGGCACGCTTTCAGCAGCGCCCGCAGCACATATTTGGGACCAACATTTCGCTTTTCGTCTGGCGGTAATGTGTCGCGCCACGCTTGAATTTGTTGCGCGTGTTCGGCATCGTGCTGGTAGCGCCAGCGTGCCCAAACGCGCATGTAGGTGCGCCAACCCCACGGCAGCCGCACCTGGCTTTGCAGGTCAGCATCGCTCAGCCGTTTGAGCGTCTGCAAAAAGCCGCTGCGCTCCTTGAGCAGCATGGCAATGGCCTGCTCTAATGGCATCGCTTTTTGTTCAGCCAGCAGCCGCTCGTTAAAGGCGGCCATGTCGTCATCGTCGCCAATTTCCATGATTTCATGGCTACGGCCGTCGGCCACCATCTGCATCCGGTTGGTGTGAAAGCCATCCCAAAACGCCACGTGCGCCAGCAAATCCTTCACTGTCCAGCCGGGCATCGGCTCAGCTTCGGTGAGCTGCGCCTCGGATAAGCCGAGCAGCGTAGCAAACAAGCCCGCCCGCTCAGCCGCCAGCCGCGCCAGCAAATGCAGCCGCCATTGGGCCAAAATGCTCTCGATCTGCTCAATTTGTGCCGCCTCATGGGTAAGGATTTGCGCCAATACGCGCGGCACATCCCAGCCATCGGCGAACGTTTCCGCCAGCTGCGCTTCACTAAGCTGCTGCAAACGCGCCAACACAACTTCGCGAGATTGGTGCAGGTAGCGCATCAACGTCACCTCGCTGGGCGCAGAAACCGTCTGCCCCAGTTTGGAGACCCACTCACACTCCTGAATGCCGATGTGCATCAAAATTTCGTGGATGTTTAGCTGGTCGTCGTTGGGTTTCCAGTTCCGCATGGTATGAGACAACGGCCGTATCACCCCCAACAACTGTTCCCGCTGCGCATGCAGCTTTTCCAGCAATGCTTCAAATTGAGTTTGGGTCAATGGATCGGTGTGCTTCATGGTCTTCTCCTGAAACATGGCCAGTATAAGCAAATTGGGCCGAATGACAAAATCCGAAAATTCGGAGAAGTACGCAAAGTGAAATTTTTCACGCCAAGGCGCAAAGAAAAAGGAGTTGTTTGCGTCTTGGCGTGAGACTTAGAAATGGAATGCAATCAAGTGTCGAGAATTTAGACGGCCGTTTCTTCCAGCACAATCTGGTCAGCAGGGGAAATGCGCCACAGGTTGAACCACTCATCGTCGAAGCCTTTGAGCTGGGCTTCAAATGGCGTGGCTTGCAACGGCGCTTTCATATCGTGGAGCAGTTCCTGCACTTCTGGGTCGCAGTAAACAAAGTGGGAGATGATCATGTCATCGCCCTGGGAAAATTTTTCCAGGCGGGCGGCAATGTTGATGTTGGTGCCAAAGTAATCCAGCCGTTCGTTAAGAGTAACGGCAATCGAGTGACCCGCATGGATAGCAGCTTTGAGCTGCAACGGCCGTTCCCCGTTCGGTGGATTGGCCAAAATATGCTGCGCCGCCATCATCGCCCGCAGCGCCGACACCGGGCGGCGGAAGACGGCCATTACGGCATCGCCAATCGTCTTTACAATCGCGCCATCCTCGGCAGCAATCGTGTCGCGCAGCACGTCAAAATGATTGCGCACCAGACCAAACGCCGGCGCGTCGCCAATCTCACGGTAAAGGCGGGTCGAGTCGCGCAAATCGGTAAACAGCACGGTCAGGCTGCCTACCGAAAACTGCTCACCCGGCTGCAAGTGCTCTTGGCCAAACAGATCGCGAAATTTTTGCAGGGTCAGCACTTCAGCTGCGGTGACGGCTTGATCGCTCCAGGCCAACTCTTCGAGGATGAAAAGCTGCTCATTTGGCGTATCGTTCACCAGCTCCAGCGTAACGTCTTGGGCCAAGCTAGTTACCTCTGGCTCCCAGCCTGTAGGGGTGAGATGTACGGCAGTTTCCGCCACACCCTCATGCGCAACCTGCCACTGCTGGCTGCCGGGCAACCCCATCGTGCGGGCACGGTACCGGCCAAAATCCAGCGTCAGGTTCAAAGAACGCTGCTCGCCTGGCGGCAACAGTTGCTGCACCACCACGTGCGGCGTTTGCTGCGGGCCAGCCACACAAAATTCCACTCGCTCCACGGGCCGGATGGAAGGGTTGGGGGCAAATGTCAGCTCGATGGAATGCTCGCTGTCGGCTTTAAAATCAATGTTGCAAGAGGGGCAATGCACATTCGTTACCATCTCCGACAGATGGTTATGCACGCGATCCGAGGCCCCACGGCAGAGCGGGCACAGCACTTCCCATTGGAAGTCCAGCAGGCCCACGCGGGTAGCCATCATCGCCAGTTCCAGCACGTCGCGCCGCGGCATCCCCCAATGATCCGCCAGCGCATACGGCCGTAAATGAGCCAACACCAGATCATCCGCCTCTTTAATTTCGGTCAGCAGCTTCTCCACCAGCGTGGGATCGGCCCCCTGAGCCAACAACTGCTCCGCCATCACCGTCATGCGGCCTTCGGCACCAGGTACCAGACGATACGGCCGTTTGAGCAAAGCCGGTGCCGCATCAATGGCCGCCACTTTGTCGTAGGTGCGCACGGCCTTGTCAAAACGGCGTGGCGCGATGAGTCCCAAAGCAATAGGCTGGGCCAACACGCCCAAGATATTGCGCGGCTCGGACCAGGTTTCATACACCAGCGTCGCCCCACCGCCCGGACGCGGCGTCAGCGTGGCCAGGATTTCCAGCGAACGCAGCGGGCCATTTTCGTAGCGGCGCATTACGCCATATTGGTGTGGGGCCACCCATTCAAACGGCTCTTCCAGCCAAACAATGGGCAGCGGCAAACGAAACTTCAGGCGGCGACGGCCGTTGACATCTTCGCCATTTCGTCCGGGGAGAACCTCTACCGGGAAGATGCCCGTGTCGCAGTTCAGGCGGTTGGTATCGGCAAAAAAGGGCCAAAAGGCGTCGGCGTTGGCCTGAAGCTGCCATTCCCAACGATAGTAATTGCGATTGTCTGGAGGGGTGTTTGCGCTCATTATTTTTAGTATACCTTGCCCGGTGCAGCCCTTGCGTGAAGAGTTCGATGAAAATTCAGCCGCACCTTTCTGCCTTTAAGATGGTTTGACCAGGAGAAAAATTACCTCTTTGCGCCGGCTTAAGAAACGTGTAAGCATTGCGCCAGATTGAAGGGTTGAGCCAACTGGCATATACTCATACACGATGAAGAAAGCAATTACGGCCGTTCCCAACGCCAGCCAAAACCGCCAGCAGATCGAGGCTGATCTCGATACCGCCCGGCAGCAGCTTCTGGATGCCGAAGCCAAATTGGCCCAGGAGCAAGCTGCTGTGAACGCGTTCCGTATGCAGTGTCGCCTCAAGCTAGGCGACCTGATCGAAGAGACGCTTTCGCTACGTGCCGAACGGGAAAGCTGCCTGACCATTCTCAAGCTGCACCAGCAGGAATTGGACATGGAAAATGCGGACCCGTTTGCCCCCGAAGGTGACCCACCCCCAACTGAAACGGGCCATTTTGACGAGATTGTGCTGCCGGAACTGGCCACACCTCAACAAGAAAAAGAAGCCGCCAAGCGACTGTACCGCGAACTGGCCCGCCGCTTTCACCCGGACCTGGCCGCAGGCGCAGCCGAGCGCGCCTACATGACGGCCATCATGGCCTCGATCAACATTGCTTATGAGCGGCAAGATGTGGTGGCGCTGCACAATTTGGCGGGGGAGATGGACCCAACGGCCGTTGCTGAACTGGCGACCATCGACAACCTGCAAATTCGTAGCCTGCGTGAGCAATTGCTAAAAATCCAGCGGCGGCAGCGCAAAGTGCAGCAGCAGTATCGCGCTCTGCGGCAGGACAACGTGGCCAAACTCTGGCGTAAAGCCCAACAGCTAGAAGCCGAGGGCAAAAGCTGGTGGGAAGCCGTCAAACAAGATTTACAGAACATCATCGCCCAGACGCGGTCTGAGCTGGCCCAGCTACAAACGCAGCTCAAACAGTTCGAAGGCAACGTTACGCAGCTTTAATCATAAGTCGGAGCGGCAATCCGACCCACCAAGGAGCAACCGATGAGCTTTGGCATTACCAAAACCATTCCCGCCCAGCGCGGTCAAGAAGGCATCAACAGTTTGTACGATGGCAGTCTGGACGAATTTGAGTTTCATATGGCGGGCAAGCCGTCCAAACTTAACGTAGGCGACTACGTCTACACCATTTTCAACGATCAGTTGGTAGGGCGATTGAAAATCAAGGAGTTGATTGGCGGGGCCATCAACCCGGATTCCGGCAAGCCGCGCACTTTGGTGATGGTCGCCTGCCCCGGCGAACGGCTAGAAACGCCTATTCCCCGGCAAGGCCATCGCGGCACGCGCTACTACGACGGCGCAGACTGGCCCAAAGATTAGTTTCGCACCTTTCGGCAGACTGGGGGAGCACTGGCTAAACAAAAGAGCGTTAGCTGGTTTTGGCAACCAACTAACGCTCTGCAAAAAATAATAGAGCTGTTCCTTTATAAAAATTTCTACCCTGTCATACCCGCGAATGCGGGTATCCACTCCTGAAACCAAATGGATTCCCGCCTGCGCTGCTCTGTTGAAAACATCCAAAACAAAGCAAAAGATGCTTACGGGATTAACTGATCTAAAGCAAAATTAATGATGCAGATTGTAAACCAACATCTTAATCGCTGGCTCACGCCGTTGCAGATAGTATTTGCGTGCCCGAATGGCGTCACCAAACTTGCGTTTGATGACCGAGATGACGGTTTCGACCTTCCAGCGCTGCCCAAAGAGTCCATCCAGTCGGGCTACGGCAACCAAGTCAGCGCGTGCTTGGCGCAAGGGCGAGGCAATCGACCGCTTCGGACCCGTGCGACGGGCGGTATGAGGTCATCAGGTCGTACCGACTTCACATCAAAGCCACCATCAGCCAACAAAACCCATTGACCAGAACGCATAAACGGCCGTACCGCACGCCGCATCGTTTCCAATTTACTACCATCATGCCCCGGCCCATACGATTGACTCCGTCCCAAAATGAACAGGGTGTTCAGACCAACCCCATAGAATCCTTTCCAATATTGGGTGATCTTCCAGCCGCGTCGGTTGATATAGTAATCACTGGCTTGAGTCAGCTGAAACCCAGTCGCGTCAATCGCGACTGCTTCCTCCTCAATGCCCAACTCTGTCAACAAGCTGACATTCATGCGATCGATCTGGGCCAGCGTCAACAATCGAGCCGCTGCCCGCGCCAGTGCCGAGTACGTGGGCACATCCTTGAGTCCCAGTTCCTGACCACCGCATCACTAGCCAGCAGCCACTCTTCCATATCCCGATAACTCAATCTCAGCCGATGCATCAACAAAATGCAGGTAACCAACTGCGGCTGCGTATACTTGCGCGGGCTTTTGGGATGGGAATAAGGAGCAAATTCTTTTTGTGCCAGGTTGTGGGCCATGCGAGCAAAGGTCACAAACTGGCTTTCACGCCGATTTTTCTTAGCCATATCATCATTATCGCCGTTCTTACCATCTTTTCAACAGTGCAGCCTGCGCGGGAATGACAGTTGTTATTTGGGAACAACTCTAATGTTTTTGCCAACTCAGGCTATGCGTTTAGCGCCTAAACTTCTTCAATCCGGTAGTTGCTGTTGATCTTGGTACCGGAACGGCGGAACATCTGGCTGGCGGAGCAGTAAATATCCTCAGACAGTTCGACAGCGCGGGCCACGCGTTCTTCATCCAAATTTTTGCCGCGCACGATGTAGGTGATGGTCGCTTCCGTGTAAACTTTGGGGTGTTCCTCGGCGCGAACACCGGAAATCTCTACTGAAAAGTCGTGTACATCCTGGCGCATCTTCTGCAAAATGGAGATAACATCCATCGCCGTGCAACCAGCTACACCGGCCAGCAAAAATTCCATCGGGCTGCCGCCGTGTGTGCCAGCTTTGCTGTTTAATTCAAATTCGTAACCAGAGCTTAGGGTGCCGTGAAACTGTAATTCATCACCAGACCAGACTACTTTGGCTGTTTTTTCATTGCTCATTTTTATTCTACCTTCGCTATTAAGTTCATTAAATCATCAACCAAGGCCACCCGCTCGCTTTCGCTCAGTTCTGGGCCTTGCAGCAAACAGTCACGCGTGTAAGTGCGCATGAACTGGAGCCGGGCGTTGTGGACGGCGGAACGTACGGCCGTTAACTGCTGCACAATCTCCTGACAATCCCGATCTTCATCCAGCATCTTTTGCACCCCGCGCACCTGCCCTTCGATGCGGCGCAGGCGGGTTTGCAATTCATTTTTTACGGCCGTATTTGGTACCTTCATCTTGCACTCCTAAAACGGAACACACACTTTCAAACAAAATTGTAAACGCGCAATCGTTTCAATTTACGAATGTTTTAGCAAGCAAACTGCTTGCTTAGCAACCACCCGCTCAGGTGAATCGGCTGGTGGGCGGCGGTACAGAAACGGCCGGTGCAGCACTACGCCCACCGCCAGCCACCGCAAACGCAGTAGAAGACATGTGACGGCGCGTATCGCCACTGCCACATGTTGGGCAGATTTGCGGGTCACTCGACTCCGACATTTTGAGCTTTTTTTCAAACACCTCACCGCATTCACGGCAGGCAAAATCATACATTGGCATAGTAAAACAACTCCCTTAAATATACTGTGGGGGAGTATAGTATTTGGGGCAAATTTTGTCAATCAGTATTGAGGATTTTTAGGAGATTAGACACAGGAGATTTGAGACTATCCAATCTCCATTGTCAGGTGAGTTGGTGCTTGAGAATACGGAACCAGCCGCGAACCTGGATGCCTGCCAGAACAACGGCCGTTACCAGCCACGGATACTGCTGCCGGTAAAACTTGCGGTAAAAAATCTTCATTGCCCGCACCGACTCTTTGGCAACTTTGATGCGGGTTTCCCGCGGCGGTTTGGCAATTTTGGCCGATTCCTTGCGCAAGCCAGAGCTGGCCCCCTTGTAATGCAGCACCTCAACGTGCGGGTAGTAAATAATCTGGTAACCCGCTTGCCGAATGCGATAGCAAAAATCAATATCCTCGCCGTAGAAAAAGTAAGTTTCGTCCCAACCGCCTAGCTCCCGGCACAAAGCCATTGGCATCAGCATGTACGATCCAGCAATAACGTCCACCGGATGGGTTTGGCTCATGTCGGCATAGCTTTGGAAATAACCGTTGTAGCGCGGATTGCCGGGAAAGAGCTTGCTGAGGCCAGAAAAGTGACAAATGGCGTTCCACGGCGTGGGGAAGCCGCGATGATTATCGGGGTCGCGCACGCCAGTTGGGTAGATGAGGCGCACGGTGAGTGCGCCTACCTCCGGGTGCTCATCCAGATAAGCCAGCGGTCTTACCAACGTATCAGGCTCCAGGCGCGTGTCGGAATTGAGGAAGAGAATCGTACGGCCGTTCGCCACCGCCATGCCCATATTATTTGCCGCCGAAAAACCGCGATTCACCTCGCTGGCAATTAGCTGCACCGATGGGTACCTTTCACGCACCAGCGCCTGGCTGCCATCGCGGGAAGCATTGTCCACCACAATGATTTCCATACCACCAGCAGGAGCCTCGGCGGCTAAAAGAGAAGTCAGACAATCATCCAGCAGCTGCCGGGTATTGTAATTAACGATGACGATGGAGAGGGTGGGATTGGAGATTGGCGATTTGAGATTGGGCATAATGGCATGAAGGCCAATTACTCAATTACCTAATTACTAATTATGTTTTTGTAATTGGGTAATTGGGTAATTACAGGTGTCGCAAATATTGCTCCGGGTTGTTCAAAAATGAGCGGGTAATCGTGACGTGCTCCAAACTGTTATAGTCCACATTTTGGGCCGGACTGTAATCAAAGCTCAGCAGGGTGGCATCGGGAAAGGCCATCAGGATGGGCGAGTGGGTGGCAACGATGAATTGGCAGTTCTGGGCCACCATCTCCTTCATCATGGAGAGCAGCGTCAGCTGACGCATGGGCGAGAGCGGCGTTTCCGGCTCGTCCAGCAGATAGAGGCTGTTGGGCTGAAAGCGGGATTGGAACAGCTCCAGAAAGCTTTCCCCGTGGGAGTAGGTGTTGAGGTGACGGCCGTATTGCGAGCGCAGCGCATTGAGTTCGGTCATGTAGGGCATTTTGGCTAGCCCTTTAGCTTTGTCCGAGCGTCCCACATACGTTTTGTCCACCTGCTGAATCTCGGCCAGAAGCTCTGCTTCCATCTGGCTAAGCCGCTTGATGTAGCCAAAAAAATCCTCGGCGCGCAAAAAGAAGCCACTGCGCGTTTTGATCGACCAGACCAGCCGCAGCCGATCCGCCAGCCGCCGCACCGGAGCCAGTGTCTCATCGTGCGCAATGTCCTCACTGCCGACGGTGTATGCCGAAACGGCCGTTGCCAACGCCTCAATCATGGTAGACTTCCCCGACCCATTTTCACCGACCAAAAAGGTAACGGGACTGGTCAGCTCAATTCCGGCCTCGTGCTGCAACGCGGGAATGTTGAAGGGATACTGCTGCCGCTCGGCGTCGTCCAGGGAATCCAAATTGAGGCGAATCGTGCGCAAATGAAGCATGAGCGTATTGTCCCACAAATCCAGGCCAGTTCCAATTTGCGGGCAGATTTTTTACCGCAGAGGACGCAGAGAACGCGGAGAAAAAAGAAAAACTCTGCGCTCTCCGCGCTCTCTGCGGTAATTTTTCTGATCAGCTGAGGGGAAGCAGCACCTTGGCCAGTTCGCCTTCGGGCGGATACCCGTAGGCAAAAGACAGCAGCTCGATGGGATGGACAGAAGCCTGCCCGGTGGCGGCAGTGATCTGCCAGCGGCACGTTTCGCTGTCGCACACGTTGATCGGGCCATTAACCTCATGGATGAAGTCGAATAACGGCCGTCCCACATCCATCGCAATCTGGTACTTTTCTTCTTTGTAGCCGTACGTACCTGCCACGCCGCAGCACCAGGCATTGCTTTCCACAATTTCCAGCTCGGGGATGAGCTCCATGATCTCCACGCTGGGGTGGCCAATGCGGTGCGCCTTAAACTGGCAGGGTTGATGGTAAGCCAGCCGCAGCGGAATCGGCCGTAGACCATCCGTCTTAAGTTCGCCAGCGTCATAGAGCATGGTCAAAAACTCGTCGATGTCGTAGGTGTTTGCTGCAAGCAGCCGAGCATCTTCGGTGTAGTAGTCCAGCAGTTCCGGCGCTTCTTCTTTGAGCGTCAGCGTGCAGCTGGTGGACGTGCCGACAATCACGTAACCTTGTTTCACATACCCCACCAACTTTTCGATATTGCTGCCGTGGTAAGCACGCGCCGCATCAAATTCGCCATTGGAGAGCAGCGGCAGGCCGCAGCAATTTTGTTCCGGCACCAGCACCTCAAACCCGTTGGCCTCCATCACCTGAACGGCCGCTTTGCCCACGCGTGGTTCAAAATATTCCGTTGAACAGCCCCGGAAGTACACCACTTTGCGCGTCGCGTTGGCCGGAGCTGGACGTTTTTTCAGCCAGTTGCTAAACCGTTCCCGCGAAAAAACAGGCATGGGTGCTTTGGTGGCAAAGCCGAACAGCTTGTTGGCAAAAAACCGCCCCACGCCCCCATGCAGCAAAAAGTTAGCCAAGGGGGCCACTGGCTGGCCAAATTTGCCTAACAGCTCGGGCCGGGCAATCAAATTATTGCGCAGCTTGTTGCGGCCCGACTGCTTACCCTCTTCCACAATATCATTGCGGGCGCGGGCATTGATTTCGGCAATCTTTACCCCGGTGGGACAGGCCAGGTTACACGCCCGGCAGCCGCTGCAATAATCGACCGAATAGTCCGGCGAGGCCTGTTTTGGCTGGCGGAAGCGGCCCGCCTGCGGTGCCTCATACTTGGGACCAGGGAACAGATCGGTAACGGCCGTTACCGGGCACGCCGTCACGCAAATGTTACACTTGATGCAATGATCCAGCGTCAGTTCAACTGGCTCTGCCTTTTCAAATTCAATTGATGTATTTGCTTCCCAAACGTTCCGCATTTTCTTTACCCATTTTCCTGGGGCTGAAGCCCAGGCTAAAGTGTACGGTTGCTTTTTTAGCCCGGCCATTCATGGCCGGGACGGTTAAGCCAGCAAATTGCCCACGGCAAAACCGGTGGCCAGGGCCACACCTTCAAACGAGCGTTCGCGAATGACTTCGCTGTGGCTGAGGGTGGTGCCCGCCGCGTACACATTTTCGTAAATTGGCTGGCTGCCGCCGTTCAGCGGCTGGAACTGCTCATTCACGGCCAGTCCGGCACGGTACACCGGATGCCCTTTGGGGTCCATAAAATCTTGCTCAAACCAATCCAGGCGACTGTTGGGCACGGTCACCGGGAGATCAAACACCACTTCCCGCGCCTGACCCTCGTGGTTGGTCACAATGCCCCCACCCAAAATGCCACCGGTGGCCACAACATATTTATTGAACCGGTGAGGTTTGTTGCGGGCCGCAGCTTCGGTGAGAACGGCCGTTACCCGCCCGCCATCACTTTCAATTCCCACACCCTCTAAACCATGATAAATTCGGCCGCCAGCCCGCTCAATTGCCTGCACCAGAATGGTGTGCAGCCGGATGCCTGGCAGCGACGGCGGTAAGCCGGGAATCTCAAACACGGGCAAGCCCAGCTGCTGTTCCAAATCATTTTTGATGGCCAGCGATGGCAGCCGCCCCAAAATGGCGGGCAAGCCCACCCGCCTGGCCCCGCCCAGTTTGGGCTTAATCTGCCGCACCAGCTCGGCGCGGAAAGAAGCCTCTTCCATTTTGCTGCCAATGATGATGGGCGTGTTAAAGTTGCGCTGCGCCAGCGGCGGCAAATCGACCATCAGGTGGTCCGCATCCACACCCTGCTTGACCAGGTTTTCCGCGATGATATTGGGGTAGAAATCCACCAACTGCTTGATGCCCACAACCAGCATGGGGTCATCGCGGCGCAAATCGCCCGCAATCATTGTTTCTGGGGCCAGGCAAGTTGGCCTGAACGTGCCCACCGCCGACGGCAGCAGCCAGTTTTTATCCAGCGACCCATGCAGCGGATAGCCCGCCTCGGCACACAGCGCCTGGAATGCCTTCAGCGCCGCCTCCACGCCCGCCACGCCAACCAGCGCATACGGATGCTCCGGCTGGTCGGCAATCAGCTTAGCCAACGTCACACCGGGGGATTCCACCGGTTCAGGATCATCAACCGGGTAGTAACCCAGCACATCAACGCAGCCGCTGTGCCAATGGGTCGCGCCCCACCCTTTGCTGACCAATCGAACCTTTTTACCGTGGCTGGCAAGCTGCCAAACGGCCGTTAAGCCTGCCAACCCCGCACCTACAACCAACACATCATTTTGTGTACTCATATCTTTGCATCCGGATTTTCTTCAACAGTGCCTTTCTCGTACATCTTTGGCCCCAGCCGCGACGCTTTTTCGCCGGGCAGATGGTCTGCGTTCAGCACCGATAGGTAAATCAGTTCATCCAAACGTTCTTGCTTTAGCTGCGCCCCCCACAAAATCGGCAGCAGCCCTTTCCACCGCTCCTGCAAAAAGTCGCGCAGGGCCACATTGGCTTTTTCAATCGGCAGCTTATGCAGCTGGTGCCAGATGCCAATGGTGCGCAGCGTGCAAAAACCACCCTGGCACGGCCCCATTCCCATACGCACATCGCGCCGAATGTCGTCCAGCGTTTTGGCCTGGCCCTCGTTGATGGCATGTTCAATGTCGCTGCGGGAAGCCAGTTCACATTCGCAAATAAGGCTACCAAAAGAATGCTGCGCCTCGGTGCGGGCCAGGCGTGCGCCCAGCGTATGGTAGGTTTTGTTATGGCCTGGCTCAAACGGATGCGGCAGCACCTCTTCATGGGTGCGGCAAGCGCGTTCGGTGTTTAGCTTTTCGCAAACGCGATCGGCCGTGACCTGGGCCATCTGGCGGAAAGTGGTCCATTTGCCGCCAGTGATGGTGATGAAGCCCAGCAACCCATCCCGCTTTTCATGATCGAGCAAGGTGTAGGCACGGGTCACATCACGGGTATCGGCCACTTTTGTTTCCTGGTACAACGGCCGTACGCCAGCCCACGCCCGTAAAATCCGCATTTCTGAGAAGCCGGGCACCAGCTTGTCTGCCTCTTCCAGCATGAGCTTTACTTCCCACGGCTCAATGGCAAAATGCTCTGGGTCAGGCACACTTTCATCTGTCGTGCCAATGACCGAAACAGTGTGAATCGGCACGATGATGTCACCATCGGCGGGCATTTTGCAACGGTTGACCACCGTGTTGATGATTCGGTAGCTCAGGGCCACCATGGTGCCCTTGCCTGCCTGCACATGCACTTCCACACCGCCAGTATGGGCAATTTTCCCCGCCCACGCCCCAGAAGCATTCACCACCATGTCAGCCACGATCGTAACGTCTTCATCCGTCACCAAATCGTGGCAAATGGCCCCGGTGATGCGATCTCCCTCGCGGACGAGTGTTTTCACTTCATGGTACGTCAGAATTTGGGCCCCGTACTGCCGCGCACCTTCAGCCACCACTTGCGTGGCCAGGAACGAGTCTGCCGAGCCATCGGGCACGCGGAAGCAGCGGCTAATGTTGGGGTTCAGGTGGGGCTCTTCGCGCAGCATTTGGGCCACGGAGATTTCTTCGCACGGCACGCCCGTATCGCGGCAGCCCTGCATAAATTTGTCACCAAATGCCGGATCATCCCAGGGGGTAGAGACAAAAAAGCCGCTCGTGTCTTCCAAACAGTGCGGCATAATTTTGCGCAGGATGATATTTTCTTCGATGCATTCCGTGGCAGCTTTGGGGTCTTTTACCACGTAACGGCCGCCGCTGTGCAGCAAGCCGTGGTAACGTCCGGTAGTGCCGTGGGTGAGGTCCCGCTTTTCGACCAGGATGGTCTTGAACCCGCGCTGCGCCAGATCATAAACGACGCCGGTACCTGTGGCCCCGCCACCAATTACCAGAACTTCTGTCTCTATTTTGCGCATGTTGTTTTCTCTTCCTTAACGTCAACACAAGGCACAGTCCAATTTCTATCTGGAATCTGCGCAAGAAAAGGAGGTGCGACAACAGTCATTTTTGGTGCGAAATTCATTGACAGGGGAGGCAGCAATACGGCCGTTTCAAGAAAACTGCACCTGGCTGCACGGTCAATGTCGCTGACCAAACGCTGTTGCCAGGAACGCCAGAAGGTTATGGCGCCCCATTGGGTGAAGCTTCTTTGATATTACGCCACCGGCTAATTTTGTCAACTTGAATCACAAAGTTCTGGATGATTTTAATCACCTGCTGCCGGATGTCATTTGTCACCACTTGGCAGCCAGCGTTGGCGAGTATTTTCGTGAGAATATTTTGTTAGCTTTATGCTACCTCAAGCAGTGAAAGAGGCGTGAAGAGACGGCTGCGAACGGCCGTCTAGAAAGTTATTTTCAGGAGTTTTACGCACTATGCAATCGTTACACGGCTCAATCCTGGTTGTCGATGACAACGCCGTCATCCGGCAAATCCTCAAGCTGGCATTGGAGCAAAATCAACATCATGTTACCCTGGCCACTGACGGACGGGAAGCCATTGATTTGATGGAAAAGCATTATTTTGACCTGATTTTGCTGGACATTATGATGCCCGAAATGAACGGCTTCCAGGTATTGGAGCATATTGCCAAAATTCCTGACCTGGCCAAAATTCCAGTGATTGTCATCTCTGCGGACAGTCAGCTTGATAACGCCATTCGCTGCATTCAACTTGGCGCAGAAGATTACCTGGTGAAACCGCCAAACCAGACGTTGCTGCGCACGCGGGTCAATGCCAGCCTGCGCAAAAAGTTCCTGCATGACCAGGAACAGGCACACCAGGCGGAAATGGAGCGGATGTACGAGGCTGTTAAGGTGGCGAACACGGAAAAAGCTGAATTCATCGCCATGGCTGCCCATGAACTGCGCAACCCACTCAGCCAGATTGCTACAACCAACGCCCTATTTAGCCGCGTTGGCGATCTAAATGCCAAACAGTCCCAGCTGTTGGAAAAAGTTAACTTTAGCCTGGAGCGCATGAAAGCGCTGATTGTGGACCTGGATGATATTGCCCGTCTGGAAACGGGCAACATTCGCGTAGAACTACGGCCATTAAATCTGCACGAACTCATTCAAAAAACGGCCGAAAGCCTGCAACACGATGTGCTCTCCCGCGATCATTCTCTGACCCTGAACGTACCGCCAAATTTGCCGCTGGTCTGTGCCGATCGGCAGCGAATGATTCAGGTTTTGACCAATTTGATAGGCAATGCCCTGAAATACACGCCAAACGGGGGCCAGATTGTGGTAACGGCCGTTCACGAAGCCCATCTACACAACGTACACGTCACCATCCGCGACACCGGCCTGGGCATTCAGGCCGATG
Source organism: Ardenticatenaceae bacterium (assembly GCA_020634435.1). Taxonomy (GTDB): domain Bacteria; phylum Chloroflexota; class Anaerolineae; order Promineifilales; family Promineifilaceae; genus Leptofilum. The sequence continues at coordinate 106,338 of JACKBS010000014.1, forward strand.
AGCAGAAGCAAATCTTCACCAAGTTCTTCCGCTCTGGTGACACAGACGTGCGGGCCCGGCCAGGTACTGGCTTGGGCCTGTACATCACTAAATCGCTGGTAGAGATGCAAAACGGCCGTATCTGGTTCAACAGCAAGTATGGCCAGGGCACCCAATTCCACTTCACCCTGCCGGTAGTCGGCGAGACCACAAGACCGGAAATGGCTTTGGATACGGCCGTCCCCTGCTGACCCAAGACCCACAAACAAAAGCCACCCATAAGCATTACGCCCAAGATGAGAGACCAGCCAACCAGGTCATTTTGCGCTATCATTACCTTATCTTGATTGTGGAGCATGGCTTTGACAAACTCTTCTTCCAACTCTAAACCACGTTCAGCGCACAGCGTTACCAAGCAAGAGCTGCGCGCCAGCATGATTTTGCCCGTGGTCATCACGTTGCTCATTTGGGGCGTGGGCTTACTGCTTTATCTAGTGACTCCCGGCGAATTTAATACGGCCGTTGCCCTCTTCATTAGCCTGGCGTTATTAATATTTCTCCTGTACTGGACCCGACATGCAGAAAAACGGCTGCGAATTACGGCCGTTGTCATCGCCATTCCCGCCTTGATCGGCATCAGCCTGGGCCTGATTCGCGGCAGCGTCAGCGACACGCTGCTGGGTGTGGGGTTGACCTTCTTGCTGCTGTTTTTGTATCGCGCCTTTAACACGCCCATTTCCTACCGCGTAGCCTTTCGCCGCTTCCGCGCTGGAGATATGACTACCGCGCTCGAATTGGTCGATAAAGCCATCGAGGCTCGGCCCGATTTTTGGGAATCTTACCAGCTGCGTGCGCTCATCTTCCTCACCGAGCTGGATTTCAGCCGCGCCGAGCGCAGCGCCAAAGAGGCCATCGCCCGCAAACCCAACGCCCACCCAGTCTACAACACGCTAGGCCAGGTGTATCTGGCCGAAGCCCGCTTTGACAAAGCGCAAACCAGCTTTAACCAGGCGCTTGAACGAGACCCTGGCAATGCATTCTATCGCTATCATTTAGGCCTGTGCCAGTTCCGGCAGGAGAATTTCCGCGAAGCGGCAGCCACCTTCATGGAAGCAATTAGCGGCTCGCTGCGCTTTTTGGAATACGAGCTACAGGCTCACTACTACCTCTGGCGCTGTCTGGTAATGTTGGGGGAAATGGAACAGGCACAAACAGTCCATGAAAAGATGCAAGCCTTTGCCGAAGGCGTTCCGCTCATTCAAAAACAGCTCGCTGACCAACCGGACTATCCACATTTGCCATATCTACAAGCCGATGCGGCCGACCTGAGCCAGCAGTTTGCACAATAGAGCTGCCAAATTAGGGGATGCGAAAGGTGTCGGCGTTGTGCCGATTGTCTGGCGAAGCTACGCAGCCAGTAAAGGTGAAGGAGTAGAGCGCCAGCCCCCGTGCCTGGAAGGTGAGCCAAAGAGTGTGGTGGCCAAAGTCTGGATTATTGACAAGATTTACCATCCGCGGTCGGTCGATGCGCACATAGCTACGGCCGTTTTCATCCCACCGCACATCGCTACCCGCCTCTTCTTGGGTCAGGTAACGGCCGTCTTGCACCACTTCAACCACAGGAGCCGCTTCGGTAGGCTTTAGCCCTAAAGCAGACTCAACGGGATCAGCTGTGGGGGACAGAACGGCATTTACAGAAACGGCCGTATATGGCAACACAATCTCCCCACCTTGCTCGCCAGCAAAGGCCAGCGCTTCCGGCCAGGCTCGCCAGAAGCCATCGACAAAAAACTGACCTTCCTGCCATTCGTTTGCCGGTGGCAGCCGGTAAATCACCGAGTTGTCCGGCATGTATCCTTCGGGGTTACCTAGCGCTCCGCCAAACAGGCCACCGCCCTGAAATCCAGCGTAAAGCTCTGGCGTAGGTCGGTAACAAACTGCGCCAGAAGCATCCTCGGCGCGGAGTGGCGGTAAAATATCGGGCAGGGCAAGGCCCGGCTGGCGCTGGCGCAGCAGCATCTGGATAGCCTGCTCCGTTTCCTGGTAATATCCTTCCCCTTGCCGCTTAAAGCGCAAGTACCCATCATGATCAATCAGGAACTTGGTTGGCCACGCTTTGGTGGCAAACCGTGACCAATTTTCCTGCGTATTGTCTAGCAAGATGGGATACGGGATTTCATATTCGGCGATGGCCGCTTCGAGATGCTGGCGGAACTGGGCAAAGCGGAATTCGGGGGTATGAATGCCAATAATTACCAGACCGTGTTCAGCGTAGCGCTGGTGCCACTGTTTCAGGTAAGGCAGCGTCCGCAGGCAGTTAATGCAGGTATAATCCCAAAAGTCTATGAGAACAACCTGACCACGCAGCAAATTGTGGGCCAGCGACTGTTCATTTGGTTGAGGACGGCCGTTTAGCCATTCACCCTCTGCCAAATGCGGCATACGGACAATGCGCGGATCTAGTAAACTACCAGACATGATTCAATTTTAGCACGACCAAAAGCAGGGGAAAAAATCGCGAACTGTTGACAAGAACCTTTAAAAAACCATAAGGCAGGTTAGCAAGACAGATTGTCGTTGGATTCTTCTGATTTAGGCGTGGGAATGAAGGTTGCAACAAGTACTGTTATAAGAATAAATACAAGTAGCCAATTCATCACGAACTCTCCAAGAAATTTGTTAGCGAAGCTGTTGTCATTATCGGTATTTTCTAATCTTAAATCACTAAGATGAAAGTCATTCTGACGGTAAAATTGTTTACACAACACGCTGTTTTTGCCCTAAATGTGAGGATATTCCTATGAGCCGAAAGAAGGTAACCATTCTTGATATTCAAAAGCGGAAAACAAACAACGTTCCCATCACCATGCTGACGGCGTACGATTTCACTGCGGCTATCCTGGTGGATCAGGCCGATATTGACCTTATTTTGGTAGGTGATTCGCTGGGCATGGTCATGCTTGGCTATCCTGGCACGACCCAGGTGACAATGGATGAGATGCTGCACCACTGCAAGGCGGTGGCACGGGGCACAACGGCCGCTTTTTTGGTCGGCGACATGCCATTTCTCAGCTATCAGGCCGACGTGGCTGAGGCTGTGCGCAACGCCGGACGCTTCCTCAAAGAGGCCAGCATGGACTGTGTGAAGGTGGAAGGCGGTCGAGAAATTACCGACACCGTGCGCGCCATCGTCCGGGCAGGCATTCCGGTAATGGGTCACATCGGCCTGACACCACAAACGGTGTCGCAGCTGGGCGGGTATCGCATTCAAGGGAAAACGGCCGTTTCCGCCCAATCTCTGCTGGAAGATGCCCTGGCTTTACAAGAAGCAGGCTGTTTTGCCATCGTCCTAGAGGCCATCCCTGCCCCCGTCGCCACGGCCATCACTGAGCGGCTGACGATTCCCACCATCGGCATTGGCGCAGGCGTGGGCTGCGACGGCCAGGTGTTGGTATACCACGACATGCTGGGCCTATACGATCGGCTTCAGCCACGCTTTGTAAAGGAGTATGGTCAGATTGGGCAGGCAGTGGTAACGGCCGTGCAAAGCTATGCGGATGAAGTGCGCCGCCGTGCTTTCCCAGCCGAAGAACACACCTATCCGATGAACGAAGAGGAAGAAGCCGCCTTTTTGGCCGCGGTTGCTGGACGGTAAGATGCGTATCGCCATTATCGGTATTGGGGCAATGGGTTGCCTGTTTGGGGCCAAGCTGAGTCAGGTGGCCGAGGTAACGTTGGTAGGGCACTGGCCCGACCAACTGGCGGCGCTGCGCGAGCACGGATTGCGCTTCATTGCACCCGACGGCCGTTCCCAAACCATCCCGCTCAATGCCACTGATGATCCACAAGCAGCCGCACCCGCTGATCTGGCCCTGATTTTGGTCAAAAGCTATCAGACACCACAGGCGGCCGAGACAGCACAGCAGGTGTTGTCGCCTAAAGGCATGGCGCTGACGCTGCAAAATGGCCTGGGGAATTTGGAACAGCTCACGGCCGTTCTCGGACCCCATCGCGCCAACCTGGGCATTACCTCCGAAGGAGCGGCGCTGCTGGAACCGGGCGTGGTGCGCCATGCTGGCACAGGCCACACCACCATCGCCGACGCACGAGAAACGGCCGTCCGGCCTGACAAAATCGCTGAATTGTTCGCCTCGGCCGGATTTGCCACGAGCCTTTCATCCAACGTCAACGGCCTCGTTTGGGGCAAGCTGGCGGTGAATGCGGGCATTAATCCTCTAACGGCCGTTTTGCAAGTAACCAACGGTTTTCTAGCGGAGAATGCTACTGCCCGCGAGCTGATGATATTGGCCGCGCAAGAAGTAGCATTGGTGGCGGCGGCGCAAAATATCGTGCTGCCTTTCGCCGATGCAGCGGCGCAGGCATTGGCTGTTGCCCAAGCGACAGCAACCAATCACTCATCCATGCGGCAGGATTTGGCCAACGGCCGTGCCACCGAAATTGGCGCAATTTGCGGTGCGGTAGTGGCAGCGGGTCGTCGGTTAGGTGTGCCGACACCGGTGAATGGAGTTTTGCAAACGGCCGTCCAGCAAGCCGAACAAGGCATCTGGCCAGCCGCCGCGCCCCCGGTAGCCATCTTGCAACAACTTCTGGCGCAAGTTGCGCAAGCAAAAACACAATCCACAGATGTCACAGATGACACAGATTTTTCTCTGTGAAACTCCGTGTCTCCTCTGCGCACCTCTGTGTTCCGAAAAAAGGAAAAAACATGATCGTAACCGCAAACATTGATGAAGTACGCCAGCTTCGCTGGGCGGTTCCCAATTTGACCTGGGGCTTTGTACCGACGATGGGCTATTTGCACGCGGGGCATTTGTCGTTGGTGCAGCTTTCATTGGCGGGGAATGATAAGACGGCCGTTTCCATCTTCATCAATCCCACCCAATTTGCCCCCACCGAAGATTTGAGCACTTACCCACGCAATCTGGCGGGCGACTTAGCTTTTCTCGAAGCTGCCGGGGTCGATCTGGTGTTTACGCCCAGCGACGCCCTCATGTACCCGCCTGGCTTCCAGACGACGGTGAGCCTGAGCCAGGTAACGCAGCCGCTGGAGGGCAGTTCACGCCCCACCCATTTTGCCGGGGTGGCCACCGTGGTGGCCAAGCTGTTCAACATTGTGCAGCCGACGCGGGCCTACTTTGGGCAGAAAGATGCCCAGCAAACGATTGTGCTGCGCCAGATGGTGCGCGATTTGAACTTTAACCTGGAAATGGTCATTGGCCCCACGAGCCGGGAGCCAGACGGCCTAGCAATGAGTTCACGCAATGCCCTGCTTTCGGCGGAAAACCGGGCAGCAGCGCCGGTCGTGTACCGGGCGCTAAGCGCAGCCAACGCGGCTTATGAGGCAGGCGAGCGCTTTGGTGAGGTGTTGCGGCAAATCATGATCGAGATGATTACGGCCGTTCCCCAAGCCCGCATTGATTACGTCAGCGCCGCTGATCCGCGCACCCTGCAAGAATTGGATGTGGTGGAAGAGGGGGTGTTGTTGTCAACGGCCGTCTTTTTTGGCAATACCCGGCTCATCGACAACATTTTGATTTAGGCCACAGAGGGCACAGAGAACTAAGAGAAATCCTCTTTTTTCTCTGTGGCCTCTGTGGCAACAACTTAATCGACCAGGCTGCGGCCGGTCATTTCGGCGGGTTGGTCAACGCCCATCAGATCAAGCGCGGTGGGCGCCACATCGGCCAAAATGCCACGGGGGCGCAGCCAGATAGGATCATTGCAAATCACAAAGAAGGAAACCGGTTGAGTCGTGTGGTAGGTGTGCGGCTCGCCGGTTTTTTCATTGATCATGATTTCGCAGTTGCCATGATCGGCGGTAACCATAGCCGCCCCGCCCTTCTGCACAATCGCTTCCACCAAACGACCAGCGCATTCATCGACCGCTTCCACGGCACGAACGGCCGCTTCCAACACGCCTGTATGCCCCACCATGTCGGGATTGGCAAAGTTCACCAGAATGAAATCGTCGTCGTGCTCTTTGAGCCGCTGGAGAACAGCTTCCGTGAGTTCGTAAGCGCTCATTTCTGGCTGTAAATCGTAGGTGGCTACCTTGGGTGATGGCTGCATATGACGATCTTCACCGGGGAATGGCGTCTCGCCGCCGCCGTTGAAGAAGTAAGTCACGTGGGCGTATTTTTCCGTCTCGGCGGCATGGAACTGCTTGCGCCCGGCCTTGCTCACCACTTCGGCCAGCACGTTGGTCAGCTCCACATCGGGGAAAATCACGTCTACCGGGAAGCGCGCTTCATAGTTGGTCATGGTCACCAGGTGCAAATTGGGGATATAGTCCCGCTCGAACCCGGCAAAATCTTCAAAGGCAAAAATCTCTACCGGCTGGCGCATCCGGTCGGCGCGGAAGTTGTAGAAGATCAGGCAGTCGCCGGGCTGAATGGTCACATCACGGTCGCCTACTTCAATGGCCACGGGCTTGACAAACTCATCGGTCACTCCGTTGCTATACGAATTATCAAGAGCCGCCGAGGCAGAAACGGCCGTTGCTCCCTCGTGCCCTTCATGGTTAGCAATCACCCGATACCCCATCGACGTGCGTTCCCACCGCTTATCGCGATCCATCGTGTAATAACGGCCGCTCACCGAAGCAATCACGCCGGGATGCTCAGCTAGATAAGATTCCAGCTTTTTCACGTAGCCCATGCCACTCTGCGGCGGCGTGTCACGGCCGTCGGTGATGACATGGACAATCGGGTCAATGCCCGCTTCTTCGGCCAGACGCAGCAAGGCGTAGAGATGCTCCTGGTGGCTGTGAACACCGCCAGTGCCCATCAAGCCGATCAAGTGCAGCTTGCCGCCTGTTTCCTTCACTTTGGCAATGGCATCCCGCAGCACGGGCTGCTGAGCAAAGCGGCCTTCTTTGATGGCCAGGTTAATGCGGGTTAAGTCCTGGTACACAATGCGGCCCGCACCTAAATTGAGATGGCCCACTTCGGAGTTGCCCATCTGCCCATCCGGCAAGCCGACGGCTTCGCCAGACGCATCCAAAATGGCGCGTTCGCGGCTGTGCAGCCAGCTCTGGAAATTCGGCGTACGCGCCTGCACCACGGCGTTACCGTGCTCCATTTCACGAATCCCCCATCCATCCAGAATGATGAGGGCGACTGGTTTGTAGTTCATCGAAAAACTCCTTTGACTGTCCCACCAGGCGACGACCCAGGTAGTCAGAAGCGCTGCCTGCATCGTGGGGTCAGATTAATGTTAATCAGTGGCAAATTTGGTGGTTGAAGTGTACTTGAGAACGGCCGTTTCTTCAATTTTGGCAACGGCCGTTTCAGAGGAGAACTTGTATCTGGGACACATTTGATCTTTCGGATCGCTTTGGTATGCTTTAGGAGTCAGTACCTTGCCAATTACCTCACACAAATGGAGAAATTTAGCATGTCTCAAGTTGAACTCAATGCGCCAGCACCAGATTTTACGCTGGCAGATTACCGGGGCAACGACGTAACGCTTTCTGAGTTTAAAGGGAAGCAGAACGTTCTGCTGGTCTTTAATCGCGGTTTTATGTGACCGTTTTGCCAGGCGCACATGGCGCAGTTGCGTCAAGATTATGATGAATTTGTGGCCCTCGATACGGCCGTTCTGGTCCTCGGTCCTGAAAATGCCACTGCATTTGCCGACTATTTCACCAAGCACAACCTCCCCTACGCGGGATTGCCCGATCCCAAACATTCCATACTAAAGCTGTATGGGCAGCAAATCAAGCTGTTCAAATTCGGCCGTATGCCCGCCCAGGTGCTGGTAGACAAAGCCGGCGTCGCCCGGTACATCCACTACGGCCACAGCATGCGCGACATTCCCCCAAACCAGGAAATGCTGCAACTGATTGATTCGCTCGAAAAGTAATTGATAGATTTTTAACGGCCGTTTCTGACCCAATAGTTGGTTGGGAAACGGCCGTTTTTTCTTGCCTCACGCCTACAATTCCCGTCCTACCCAATTAGACAATTTGCCCTGAATAAGCAAAACCAATTATGGCACTTTGCCTAAATCCATTGACATCCAAAACGTTTTGGAATACACTCGAAATCATCCAAAACGTTTTGGATAGCTTTTGTCCTTTTTCACCCAGGAAGAACAAAATGGCCGCCACCTTGAAAGATATTGCCAGCCAGCTAGGTATTTCCATTACCACCGTTTCGCGTGGTTTAGCTGGGTACGATGATGTCGCTGAAGAAACCCGCCAGCGCATCCAGGAAACGGCCGCTTCCCTTGGTTATAAGCCCAATATCCTCGCCCGCCGCCTGCAAAAGCAGCGCACCGACACCCTGGGCTTTATCATGCCCACCTTTGGCCCCCGCTTTTCCGATCCCTTCTTTAGCGAATTTATCGCCGGTATTGGCAACGAAGCTGCCGAGCAGGAATACGATCTGCTTGTCTCAACGCATGCACCGGAAAGCGAACAGGAAAAATTGGCCTACTCTCGCGCCACGCAGCGCGGCTGGGTCGATGGCCTGATTGTCATTCGTACCCGCGAAAACGACTCTCGCATCCAGCATTTGCACGATCACAACTTTCCGTTTGTGGTGTTTGGCCGGACCAACCTGCCCTTCGACTATCCCTTCGTTGATGAAGATGGTGTGGCCGGTATGCGCCTGCTCGTGCAGCATCTGGCTGATTTGGGCCACCAGCGCATTGGCTTCATCATGCCGCCCGCCGGGCTCATGTTTAGCCAGTATCGCTTGCAGGGGTACTATGAAACAATGGCCGCCAATCATTTGCCGGTGGTGCCAGAATGGATTGTGGAGGGGGATTTAACGCAGCGCAGCGGGGCCGAAGCGGTCCAGCAATTGTTGATGGTTGAACCACGGGTAACGGCCGTTATCTGCGGCAACGATCTCATGGCCATGGGGGCGATAAGCCGGATGCAGCAAGATGGCTTGATCATCGGCAAAGATATCGCCGTGGCTGGTTTTGATGACATTCCCGCCTCCGCCTACGCCAATCCACCGCTGACCACGCTGCACCAACCGATTTATGACATTGGCCGCCAGACCTGTGCCATGCTGATTGAGCTGGTAAACGGCCGTACACCAACCAATCCACACGTCCTCCTCACCCCGACCCTAGTCATTCGAGAATCCAGCGGCGCTTCGGTTCTATAAGCAACTTCGCAAAAGGAGGTGACCAACTATCAGGAGACAACACCTGACCATCCAGGCATTTTTTGATTTGTTCATCATTTTCTTGTCGGCAGCTGGCATACCAAACTTCGCCAATCTTTCTGCCACAAGAGTTACACAAATAAGGAGAAGGAAATGAAAAAAGTTCGATTTTTACTGGCAGCCCTCGCGCTGGTGGCCCTGGCCATCGCTGCTTGCAGCCCGCAAACGGTAGAAGTGACTCGCGTCGTCACCCAGACCGAAACGGTCACGGAACAGGTGGAAGTGACCCGCATGGTGGAAGGTGAATCTGTTACCGAAACCATCGAAGTGACGCGCGTTGTCGAGGTTGAAGTTCCGTCCGAACCGATGGAACAAACCGTGATTGAATTCTGGACTACCGACAACGAAGAAGAACGCATTGCCGCCTACGAGGCCGTTGCCGCCAACTACATGGCTGAGCATCCCGAAGTAGACATCCGCATTGTGCCCATCGAAGAAGCTGGCGTCACGCAGCGTATCGCCACCGCTCAGGCCGCCAACCGCCTGCCCGACATCGTGCGCATGGGTGTGGAGCGTGTGGCTTCCTTTGCCGCTGATGGTATTTTGGACCAGGACGCCGCCATGGCCACCATCGCCGCCATTGGCGAAGATGATTTCCGCGCTGGCCCGTTGGCCATGGTCACCGACCCGGCCACTGGCAACTACGCGGCTATCCCCTACGATGGCTGGATTCAGGCCATCTGGTACCGCGAAGATATCTTCAACGAAGCTGGCTTGAATGCGCCGATCAGCTGGGATGACATCACCACCGCCTGCAACGCCCTGCCCGGCACCGGCAATCTGCTGTACGGCCTGACCCTGGGCACCGATCCCGGCCAGAACTACGGCCATCAAATCTTTGAGCAAGTGGCCATCTCCAACAACGCCTGGCCGTTCGATGCCGACGGCAACGTGACGATGAACACGCCAGAGATGATCGCTGCGCTTGAGTTCTACACCAGCCTGCAAGATTGCTCTGCTCCTGGCCCGCAGTACTGGCGCGGTGCGCGTGAAAACTACGAGCTGGACCAAGCCGGTATGTTGTTCTACAGCACCTACATCATGGATGATTTGGTAGATGGTTCTGGCCTGGAAGCTGGCGGCAATGTTGAAATCGCCGTAGCCGATCTGGCTGGCAACACCGGCTTTGCCCCCGAAATGGTTGGCCCGAACGGCTCTGCCTCCTACGGCCAGCTGGTAACTTTGGGCATCATGCAGGATGCGGACCCGGTAGCTCAAGACGTGGTGGCTTATTTCCTGACGGAAGGGTACCAGGACATCCTGGCCCTGGCTCCGTTTGGTAAAGTTCCGGTGCTGAAGAGCGCGGTAGACGGCTGGATGACCAGCAGCGATTACTTCCAATACTACGCCCCTGAAACGCTGGACCAGATTGCCAACGGTTACGAATCCATGCAGCGCTGGCTGTTCCGTCCCGACTACTCGGCTGAACAACGTGCCGTCATTGGTGATATCGAAGGTCGTCTGTTGATTCCGACGGTCCTCAGCCAGATTGCTCTGGAAGGGACAATGACGCCAGAAACGGCCGCTCAGTTCCTGCAAGAACAAGTTGAACAGATGTATGCTGACCGTCTCGGCGGCTAACATTTGCTAGAAGTTGGGCAGAGGTGCAGCCTTCGGGCCGTGCCTCTGCCTTTTTAATTGCTGTTGGGGTTGGTCCTAAGGGAAGGAAGTGTGTGATGGCTGCGATAACGGAGAAAGAAGGAAACCCGGTGACCAGACGCCGCAAGAGTTGGCACGCCCAAGAAGCGCGGCTGGCCTGGATGCTCATCTCACCGACGGCGCTCATTGTGTTTGGCCTGGTGCTGTTCCCCGCGTTCTTTTCCATCTGGATTAGCTTTCGCGATGTGAGCCTGGGGAACTTGAACGACGTGTTCCATGCCCCGTTTGTGGGCTGGGACAATTACCGGGCGGTGTTTAACGACTTTGCCTTTAAGTGGCAGGGGCTACAAAGTTGGGGCGCGGCCGTTACCAGCATTGTCTACACCTTTACCGCCACGACGCTGACGTTGATCGTTGGTCTGGTGGCCTCTTTGTTGTTAAATCGGCCGTTTCGCGGGCGGGGCCTGACGCGCGCCGTGTTTTTATTCCCCTATGTGGCGCCCATTGTGAGCGTCGTCTTTGTCTGGCGCTGGCTGCTGGACCCACGGCCGTCTGGCGTGCTCAATGACATTTTGATGGGCTTGGGCATCATTGATTTGCCAGAAGCGTACCTCTCCACACGTGGCTGGGCACTACTAATCGTCATCATTTTTGAGGCGTGGCGCTACTTCCCCTTTGCCATGCTGATGATTTTGGCCCGATTGCAAGCCGTGGACCGCACCTTGTATGAAGCGGCTCGCGTGGATGGCGCAAGCGCCTGGCAGCAGTTCTGGTTTGTCACCCTGCCGGAGCTGCGCTACGTGATGGGGGCCATTTTCTTGCTGCGCCTCATGTGGACCTTCAACAAGTTCGACGACATCTTTTTGCTGACGGGCGGCGGCTTTGGCACCAACGTGCTGCCCGTGCTCACCTATCAGTTCAGCTTTAACCAGTTCAATTTTGGCCGGGGGGCGGCGACTGCGATGATTTTGCTGGTGATTTTGGTGACGTTTATGGCCTTCTACGTGGGCATCGTCATGCGCCGGATTGATGAGGAATAGGGGGAATCATGACCACTCAAACTTACGATGAAAAGGCCAGCTTTTTAACCCAACTTAGCCGCCGTTTTAGCCTGCAAGGGTTTATTTTTGCCATCACGCTTACCTTTTTCCTGACCAGTATTTTGTTCCCGTTTTACTGGATGGTTTCGTCTTCGTTTAAGACGCGGGCAGAGATTGGCGGGCGGGAGCCGGTGTACGTACCCGAAGCGCTGCGGCTGGAAGCGTACCAGGAACTGTTCGACCCGAGCAATCCCAGCTTTCAAAACTTTGCGGTGAATATTCGCAATACGGTAGCGGTGGCAGTGCCAACGGCCGTTATCGCCGTCATTCTGGCTGTGTTTGGGTCCTACGCCATTGCCCGGCTGCGGTTTCGGGGTAAAAACTTCATGGTGAACGCCATTTTGGTGGTGTATCTGTTCCCCGGAATATTGCTCATCATTCCCCTGTTTGCCATGTTGGCTCGCATTGGCGACACCATCGGTTTTAACGTGCAAGATAACCTGGGCGTGCTCGTCTTCACCTACCTGGCGCAGACGCTGCCGGTGGCCCTGTACATGCTCACCAACTACTTCCGCACCATCCCCACCGAAATCGAGCAGGCGGGCTTGATCGACGGGTGCAGCCGCTTAGAAGTCATCTGGCGCATTACGCTGCCGCTGGCAATTCCGGCGCTGGTTTCCGTGGCTATCTACACGCTGATGATCGCCTGGAACGAGTTTTTGTACGCCTTTGTCTTTCTGAACAATAATGATTTGTTCACCATGCCGATCAAAATCAACACGATTTGGAATGATCCCTCGCCGCGCCCGAATGTGGTGATGGCCGCCTCAACGATTATGACCGTGCCGATCATGCTGTTGTTTCTGGCGCTGGAGCGGTATTTGTCTGAGGGGTTGTCGGCTGGTGGGGTGAAGGGATAAGCTGCAAACTAAGGCTCAACTTGTCATTCCGAACGAAGTGAGGAATCTTACGACTTACAAAGCGGAAAGATTCCTCGGAGGACCTCGGAATGACAAGTTCATTGAGCAGATTTTGTCTCAAAGTGATTACCTATTCGCCCTTGAACTCGTGCAGGGTGGGGGTCAGAAGCGGGGCGTGCTAAAATCGCGTCATTCACTCAACCAAGCAGAGGCAGTTTTCCAGCATGACTTCAACTATTTTAGACCATCTGATTTTTTTGTATGGCGAGGCCGTTGGCCAGGAAACGTACGAAAAAGTTCAGCAGCTACTGGCTGCGCAGCGACCACATTTGCCTGCGCCGAGCACGGCCGTTTTTTCCCAACGAGACACGGTGCTCATCACCTATGGCGACCAGGTGCAGGCTCCCGGCGAGGCCCCGCTGCAAACCCTGGCTAACTTTTGTGACGAGAAGCTGAACGGCCGTATCCAAACCATCCACCTGCTCCCCTTCTACCCCTACTCCAGCGACGACGGCTTTTCGGTGATTGATTACCAGGCGGTGGACCCGGCGCTGGGCAGTTGGGCCGATGTGGCCGCCTTCCGCGACAATTTCCAGCTGATGTTTGACGCCGTCATCAACCACATCTCGGCCAAAAGCAGCTGGTTCCAGGAATATTTGCAAGGCAATCCCGCCTACGATGATTTTTTTGTGGCGGTGGACCCGAAGGTGGATTTAACGGCCGTTTTCCGCCCCCGCGCCCTGCCCCTGCTCAGCCCATTTGAAACAAAATCAGGCACCCGCTATCTGTGGACCACCTTCAGCGACGACCAGATTGATTTGAACTATGCGAATCCCGCCGTGCTGCTGGCCATTTTGGACACCCTGCTATTTTATGTGGCCCAGGGCACAACCTACATTCGCCTGGACGCGATTGGCTTTATGTGGAAGGAGATTGGCACGCGCTGCCTCAATTTGCCGCAAACTCACCGCATCATCCAGCTCATGCGCTCGGTTTTGGACGAGGTGGCCCCGCAGGTTGCCCTCATCACCGAGACCAACATTCCGCACAAGGACAATATTTCTTATTTTGGGAACGGCCGTAACGAAGCCCAGATGGTGTACAACTTCTCCTTGCCGCCGCTGCTGCTGCACACCTTCCACACCGGCAACGCCCAGCAGCTTGCCGATTGGGCCACCAAGCTGGAACTGCCGTCGGATCGTGTGACCTTCTTCAACTTCTGCGCCTCGCACGACGGCATCGGCGTTACGCCCGTGCGCGGCATCCTGAGCGACGCGCAAATTGACGCGATGGCCGAGCGCGTGCGCCAGCTCGGTGGCTACGTGTCCTACAAAGCCAACGGCGACGGTACGCAAGCGGCCTACGAACTCAATATCAACTATCTGAACGCGCTCGGCGTGCCCGGTACGGCCGAATCTGACGAACGCATTGCCCGCCGTTTTTTGGCCTCGCAGGCGATCATGCTGGCGCTGCGCGGCGTGCCCGGCATTTATTTCCACAGCCTGTTCGGCTCGCAAAATTGGTACGAAGGTGTGCAGCAAACCGGGCGCAATCGCAGCATCAACCGGCAAAAACTCCAGCGTGATCTTTTGGAAGAGGAATTGCAAGTTGGCCTGCGCCAACATGTTTTCTCCGGCTACAGCCACCTGCTTAAACTGCGCACGGCCGAAAAAGCGTTCCATCCCGTCGGGGCGCAAAAGATTCTCAACTTGCATCCGGCCGTGTTTGCTGTTCTACGCAGCCACGATGGCGAAGCGGTGCTCTGCCTGCAAAATGTGGCGGCCCGCAGCGTACAGATTGAATTGCCATTAACCGGGCGCGATTTGGTGACGGGAACGGCCGTTCCCCCTCAACTCACCCTCGCCCCCTATCAAATCGTCTGGATCAAACCTTGAATTTCACGCAAAGGCACAAAGGGAAACCTTAATTTCTTTGCATCTTTGCGTGAAATAAAGCGACAAAAGGAATCCATATGAACATTGGCGTGATCTCAACCCGACTGGCGGGCACCGACGGTGTTTCACTGGAATCGGCCAAAATTGTGGCGATTGCCGAGCAGTTTGGCCATGAAGTTTTTTACTGCGCAGGCGAATTGGACCTTGAGTTGAAAAATCGTGGGCTGGAAGACGGCCGTCTCCACTTTGAAAATGAGGTGGCCAAAGAGCTACACGATCGCGCGTTTGTGGAGAAGGAAACGGCCGTAACCCTGCTGCCGGACATTGAAAAAAGAGCAGCCGTTTTAATTCCGCCGCTTCGCCAATTCCTCACCGAAAACCAAATTGAGTACGTCATCATTCAGAACACCTTCGCCATTCCCATGCAGCTGCCCCTGGCCCAGGCGCTGGCCGAGCTGATGGCCGAGCTAAATCTGCCCGGCCTGGCCCACAACCACGATTTTTATTGGGAACGGCCGCGTTTTCTGCACAGCCAGATCGAACCATTTCTGGACCAATTTTTCCCGCCTGATCTGCCCGGCCTGCGCCACGCCACCATTAATTCGCTGGCCCAAACGGCACTGCGGCAGCGGCGCGGGCTAGACAGCCTCATCATCCCCAACGTGTTCGATTTTCACACGCCGCCGCCCGGCATTGATGCGTTCAACACCGATTTTCGGCAGGCAATTGGGCTGAAGCCAGACGATTGGCTCATTTTGCAGCCCACCCGCGTCATTCCGCGCAAGGGGATCGAGCTGTCCATCGAATTGCTGCACCAGCTAAACGATCCTCGCGCCAAACTGGTCATCACCCACAAAGCAGGCGACGAAGGGCCGGAATATCTACACGAACTGCAAGCGCTGGCCAAAGCGAAAAATGTGGCGCTCATTTACGCGGGAGATGCGGTGGATGATCAGCGGCGCATGGACGGCCGTCAGAAAATTTATTCGCTGTGGGATGCCTACCCGCACGCCGATTTGGTCACTTACCCCAGCTTCATCGAGGGGTTTGGCAACGCACTCATCGAGACGGTCTACTTCAAGCTGCCCGCTATGGTGAACCGCTACCCCGTCTACGCCGCCGACATTGGGCCGCTGGGCTTTCAGTTTGCCGAAATTGATGGGGAAATTACGCCAGCTACGGTAGAAATTGTGCGCGGTTGGTTAGAGATGCCGGAAACGGCCGTTCCCATCACCACCCACAATTACGCACTCGGCCAACAATATTTCTCCTACCAGACACTCGCCCAATTGCTTGCCCTGCTCTTCCGATAAGCCACCATCGCACAGTACCAACACCTCACAATTGTCATTAGTATCTAAAAAGTGTGATACAAACAGAAAGACACGGCAGGTCGATTGTCATTTGGCCACTAAGGTCGTCTCGAAGCTCTGATCGCCGTGCCTTTCAATTGTCATAGCCCGAACAGTTGGATGGACCCCGAGAGGCCGCATTCCATCGCTAGTGTGGGCAACACAACTATACATGTAGAACCCAATGACTGCGAAAAAAGATGAGCGCTTTGTCGGTATTGTTGATGTTGCTAAAGCGACCTTGGATATTACTGTGCACGGTGAGCAGCTTGTAAGCCAGCAAAACAATGACGATGATGGCATTGCGGCTGTGGTCAAGCAAATGCAAGACCTTTCCCCCACCCTGATCGTGGTAGAAGCCAGCGGCGGTTGGGAAATGAACCTGGTGGCCGCCTTGGCCGCTGCAGGGCTCCCGGTCGCCGTGGTCAACCCCACCCGTGTGCGATACTTCGCCAAGTCGATTGGCCAGTATGCTAAAACCGACAAACTCGATGCTCGGCTGTTGGCTCGCTTTGCGGCCACCATCCGGCCAGATTCTCGTCCCCTCAAGCAGGGCGACCAGGCGATCTTGTCCCAGGTCATTAGCCGCCGCCAGCAGCTGGTCAAGATGTTGACCATGGAAAAGAATCGCCGCAGCACCACCCAAGGTGAGATGCTTACCCAATTGGATAGCCACATTGCCTGGCTTGAAGCTGATAGACAAAATAAATTAAAGTGACACAATAAGCCACATGGCAAATAAACGTAAACAAATACTTACACCAGAAGCTGATAAGCAACTGGTTGTGGCCTTCACAACATGTAAAGACGGTGAAATGAGAACCCGCATCCAGGCTGTCAGACTGTATGGCAATGAGGTTCCCGTCAACGAGATCACCAACCTGACTGGATTGCCACGACGCACCATCCTCCGCTGGTATGGACGATACCGACAACAAGGTCTAGGGGATTTGTTGACAACCGCCAAGGGGTAATCATCAATATCTTACCGATGAGCAGATACAGGATTTAGCCGCCAAGCTGCACCAGTATCGACCAGTTGACTTGTTCGGTCAGAAAGAGGCCGCCACAGCTGATGGGCTGCATTGGTGTATCTCTGACTTGCGGCGAGCGATAAATCACTGGTATGGCATCGACTACAAAAGAAACGCTTCTTATCGACACCTGTTCCAGAAATGCGGTTTTAGTTGGCAGCGAACAGCCAAGGTGTTTCGCTCTCGTTCGGAGATGAAGGTAGCTGAGTTTGAAGAACAGTTAGAAAAAAGTGATTGATTACGCCCAAACACATCCAGATGCCATCTATCTGAGTGAAGATGAAGCGAGTATGTATCTACAAGCTACCACCACATCAGTCTGGGCACCCGTCGGCAAACCCCTGTAGTTAAAGCCTCCCGGAGCGAGATAAGGTCAGCTTCTATGGCACACTCAACCTCGTTTCTGGCCAGGAAATTGTTACCCAAGCGGAAACGATGAATTCTGAGGCGACAGCTATTCATCTGAAACAGATTTTGGCTGCTTATCCGGCTAAACAAATTCTCTTGTTTTGGGATCGGGCCACATGGCATGGTGGTGCCGCGGTTCGACAAGTGTTAGCGGAAAATCCGCGACTGGAGTTGATGAAATATCCAGCGGGGTCACCGGATTTGAACCCACAGGAGCATGTGTGGAAGGCGGCTCGTACCCATGTCAGCCATAATCATGACCAGCCCAAATTGGCTGAGTTGGCTGACCGATTTGAACGCTTTCTCAAAACAAACAAGTTCAATTATTCATTTTTGGAAAAGTTCAGTATTGAAACTATTCGCGCCATGTCTAAATAGTTTCTCTATGAGATTACGGCGCTCAATGACAAAATGCGCCAGCTGATTGATGATTGTCCCCAGTGGCAGGCCAAAGAAAAGGTGCTGTTGTCCGTACCGGGTGTCGGTCCCATCACAACGCTGACCCTGCTGGCTGAACTACCAGAGTTGGGCACCTTGAATCGACAGAAGATTGCCGCACTGGTCGGCCTGGCACCTCTCAACAAAGACAGTGGTCCGAGACAAGGCAAGCGCCGCATCTTTGGCGGTCGACTCTAGGTGCGCTGTGTGTTGTATATGGCAGCTTTGGCTGCTGCTAGAACGAATGCGGTCATAAGTGCCTTTTACAAACGGTTGATAGCGCAAGGCAAGGCTAAAAAAGTCGCCTTAACTGCCTGTATGCGCAAGCTGCTAGTCATGCTTAACGCCATGATCCGAGATATGAAACCATGGCAAACTGAGGCAAAAGCTGCTTTGTAACACACAGTTGCTTCGAGGTCCCCCGAGAAATCCCATCCCACTTCGTTTTCAATCATGCCAAGAATCCAGCAATTTTTGCTAAAATAACGTGGGTACGGGATAAGGGCTTCAACTGAGATACACTTGGTTTATCACAATCAACTGCATCATCAGGAGAAGCCCTATGGACAGTCTACTTGAATTATTTGTACACGTCGATGATTTTTGCCAGGTGTTTATACCCGCTATGGAACAACAGCTTTTGCAAAGTGGTCAACGCCAGCGCCTCCGTCAGCGTTCCCTATCCATCAGTGAAGTCATGACCATCCTGATTCACTTTCATCAATCACACTATCGCCACTTCAAGGCATATTACACCGAGCACGTGCGGGTACATCTTCAAGCCGATTTTCCTGGTCTGGTCAGTTACACACGCTTTGTTGAGTTCATTCCCTCCGCCTTGCTGCCGCTGTGCGTCTACTTCCAGAAGCATTGCCGAGGGGGGTGCACCGGCATCTCTTTCATCGATTCAACTGCGATTGATGTCTGTCTCAATCAGCGTATTGCCTCGCACAAGGTATTTGCTGGCCTGGCTCAGCGCGGCAAAACTTCGACGGGTTGGTTCTACGGGTTCAAACTGCATCTGACCATCAACGACCGAGGCGAGTTGCTCAATGTTCTCTTAACGCCAGGAAACGTCGATGACCGGAAACCGGTGCCGAAACTGGTGCAGCAGCTGTTCGGCAAAATCTATGGTGACAAAGGCTACATCTCCAAAGATTTGCACGCCTCCTTGCTAGAGCTGTTTGGTGTGCAATTAGTGACCCAGTTGAAAGCCAACGCCAAGAATCGCCTGCCCATGATATTTAGCGATAAGCTTCTATTGCGGAAACGAGCCATTGTGGAATGTGTGAACGACCAATTGAAAAACATTTCTCAGATTGAGCATACACGCCATCGCAGTGTGGCTAACTTCATGGTTAATCTGATTTGTGGCTTGATTGCTTATGCTAGGCAGCCAAAGAAGCCATCGTTGGGTCGAGAGACCATCGCTTGCCTGGTTGCTTAACCCGTACTCACGTTATTTAGGATTTCGTCAGGGGAGCTGCTCTTTCTCTTTCCTTTGACAGCTATCTATGGGGAAGATATGTTATTTCTCCTGGAAACCTCTCATTCGGAGCCATTTCCAGGTCATTTTTAACCTCAAAACAGCCCAAATCGTTCAAATTTAAGCTAACTCCCCTACAAGCGCCACACACACGTATCTTTGGAGGGGAGCATTAGGATCACAAAGAGGCCAACCGCTCGGAAAGCTCGGCCTGGCTGGCTTGCATGTCGGCCAGCTTGTCGCGCTCTTTTTGCACGACAGCTTCCGGCGCTTTTTGGGCGAAGGGGCTGTTGAGCAAACCGCTAACCCGCTTGATTTGCTGCTCCAGATCGGCCAGTTCTTTGGTGAGGCGTTCGCGCTCCTTGTCCAAATCGACCATGCCTGCCAGCGGCAGGTAGGCGGTGATTTCGCCCAGGGAAAGGGTAATGGCTTGTTCTGGGGCAACGGCCGTTTCCATCACAACCAACTCGTCCTCACTCAACCGCGCCAGAAAACTCAGAATGGGCTTTTGCTCGTTGATGAACGCTGTTTTGTCGCCGGTGGAGAGAACGGCCGTAATCCACTTACCCGGCTCTACCCCATTTTCCGCCCGCGCCGCCCGAATGGCTCGTACCAGATCCCGCAGCCGCTCAAAATCGGCCGTGGCGGCGGTGTATTTCTCGCCCACTGTCGGCCAATCGGCAATGATGAGCGCTTCGGCCCAGCCTTCTGCCGGGACAATGCCCAGGTCGGCGGCTTCGAACGCTTGCTTGAGCTGCTGCCACGTCTCTTCCGTCACATACGGGATGTACGGGTGGAGCAAGCGCAGGCAGTTATCCAGCACTTGCCGCAGCACAGATAAAGTGGTCCAGGCGCGCGTGCCACCGTCGCGGAGCTGCACCTTGGCCAGCTCCACGTACCAGTCGGCAAAATCACCCCAGAGGAAATCGTACACCTGCCGCCCCGCCTCGCCGAAGTTGTAGCCGTCCATCAGGCGATCGGCCGTTTCCGTCACTTCGCTGAGCCGCGTCAAAATCCATTGGTCGGCGGCAGTATAGCTGGGCGAGTCGGTGGCGTCTGCTTTGGTGGCTTTGTCCAGATTGGCGGTGATGAAGCGGGCGGTGTTCCAAATTTTGTTGGCGAAGTTGCGGTTGCTTTCCACCTTGGAAATCGCCAGATTGAGATCGTTGCCGGGGGTACCGCTGGTGAGTAGGGTAAAGCGCAGGGCGTCGGTGCCCAGTTCGCCCATCACCTCCAGCGGGTCGGTGACGTTGCCGTAGGATTTGGACATTTTACGGCCGTGTTCGTCCCGCACCAGCCCGTGCAAATAAACGGTGTGGAAGGGAATGTCGTTGGTAAACAGTAGCGCCGACATCACCATGCGCGCTACCCAGAAGAACAAGATATCGTAGCCGGTTTCCATCACGTCGGTGGGGTAAAAACGCTGCAAATCGGGCGTATTTTCCGGCCAGCCCAGCGTGGAGAACGGCCACAGGCCGCTGCTGAACCAGGTGTCCAACACGTCTGGGTCTTGCGTGAGCGTAATATTTTCGCCGTATTTTGCCTTGGCTTCGGCCAGCGCTTCTTCTTCGCTGTGGGCCACAATCAGCTTCTCGTGGTCGTCATTGACGTACCAGGCGGGGATGCGGTGGCCCCACCACAGCTGGCGGCTGATACACCACGGCTTGATGTTCTCCAGCCAGTTGTCCCACACCTTCACAAAGCGCTCCGGCACGATGCGTACGCGGCCGCGATGCACGGCGTCCAGCCCCATTTTGGCGGCAGGTTCCACGTTCACAAACCATTGGCGAGACACCAGCGGCTCGATCACCTCGCCGCCCCGCTGGCTGCGCGGCACGTTGAGGGTGTGCGGTTTTGTTTCGATGGTCAGGCCGTCGGCTTCCATGTCAGCCCACAGCTTTTGCGCGCTTCAAACCGCTCCAGTCCGGTGTAATCGCCCGCGTTTTCGTTCAGCGTGGCGTCTTTGTTCATGATGTTGATGAGCGCCAAGGCATGCCGTTGGCCAATCTCAAAGTCGTTGGGATCGTGACCGGGGGTGATCTTCAACGCGCCCGTGCCGAAGCTCATGTCCACATACTCGTCGGCAATGATGGGGATTTCGCGGCCAAGCATAGGCACGAGGCAGGTTTTGCCCACGAAGTCGGTGTAGCGCTCGTCGTCGGGATGGACAGCAACGGCCGTATCCCCCAAAATCGTCTCTGGGCGGGTGGTGGCCACCGGCAGGAAGCCGCCGCCCTTCACGGGATATTTGAAGTGGTACATGAAGCCTTGTTCTTCGCTGTACTCAACTTCGAGATCAGAAACGGCCGTTTGCAGCCCCGGCGACCAGTTCACCAAATATTCGGCGCGGTAAATCAGCCCCATGCGGTAGAGCCGGACAAACGCTTCTTTGACTGCGTCCGACAGGCCATCGTCCAGCGTGAACCGCTCGCGATCCCAGTCGCAGGAGGCACCGAGGCGGCGCAGCTGGTTGGTGATGTGGCCGCCGTACTTTTTCTTCCAGGCCCAGGTGCGCTCCAAAAACGCCTCGCGGCCAATTTCCTGGCGCGAGGTGCCTTCGCTGCGCAGCAATTTTTCCACCTGAAGCTGCGTGGCGATGCCGGCGTGGTCGGTGCCCGGCACCCACAGTGCAGCGCGTCCCTGCATCCGCGCCCGGCGAATCATGAGGTCTTCCAGCGCCACAAACATGGCGTGTCCCATGTGCAGTTCACCCGTCACGTTGGGCGGCGGAATCGAAATGACGAATGGTTTGGCGTCAGCGGGGCGCGCTTCGGGCTTGAACCAGCCATTTTCCTGCCACCACTGGTAGAGGCGCTCTTCGGTGCTGCTAAAATCGTATGCTTTGGGCATGTCAGTCATAGTTGTTTCCTTTCACTTTTCTTTGGCAACAACGAATTTGAGTAAGCAACGAATGTTGCCTGTAAAAAAATTCGTTATCTACTCCAATTCGTTGTCGTCACCAGTCTCCCAAATAAAAAGCTCTCATCCAGTTCAAGGACGAGAGCTTGGTTTCTCACGCGGTACCACCTTGGTTCCGTTTTGTCGGTAATCGGTAATCGGTGGGCGGTAATCGGTTTTTACTGATTACGGTTTACGGATTACCGTTTACGGAAAACGGCACTCAGCTAAGCGATAACGGGCTTTCCCGGCGGCAGCTACTTTGCTTTTCACTGTCACAACTCCTGGGCGACTTCGGAAACGGCCGTATCCACCAAAGCTCACACCAACAACTGCTCTGGCTCTCTCGTGGGGGCGTTTCTTACTACTCCCATTCACCATCTTTCACTTTTTAACTGCGACGGAGTATAGCAAAGCCGTCTGCGCAGGACAATAAATCACTGTGCAGATAAGTTTTACTTCTGGAACAAGAAAGTAATCAGGCGCGGCGGTTTGCCTTCGTCTGCTTCATGCCACCATTCGTTGAGCGCCGTGAGCGTCAAGCCACTTCCCGCCGCAGCCGTCAAAAAGTCTGAAATGTGATGGGTGAAAGCCGGAATCAACGTTGTGCTATCTTCCCGCGTAAAGCGGGCCTGGCCACCCAAATATTGCCGGAACGGATGCAGCTCGCTGATGAGCAGCAGGCCACCCACTTTTAAGGTACGGCTGGCCTGCTCCATGACAAATTCCAAACCTTCGATGTGCTCCAAAATGAGGTTGAAGGTGAGCAAATCAAAGGCAGCGGCGGGCATAGGCCACGGTTGGGTGATGTCTGCCACCTGAAAAGTGACGTTCGGCGAGCTGATTTTGGCCTTGGCCTGGGCAAGCATACCAGGGGAGAAATCAACGGCCGTTACCCTCTCCCCCAATTTCGCCAGCAAGGCCGTATTTTTACCCGTACCGCAGCCCACTTCCAGCACCGCGTTGCAGTTCATCTTGCCCAGCATCTGCAACATGACGGCACGATCCAGATCACGCGTTAAATTCTCGTCGGTATCATATGTGTCCGACCAGTCATTATAGGCTTGTTGAATGC
This sequence comes from Ardenticatenaceae bacterium, assembly GCA_020634435.1. GTDB lineage: Bacteria > Chloroflexota > Anaerolineae > Promineifilales > Promineifilaceae > Leptofilum. Next base: position 129,665 of record JACKBS010000014.1, read on the forward strand.
TCACCAGCAGTTACTGCTCAACAATGTCGATGCGCTCAATGACGTCTGGGGCAATATCAGAGCCGGGTTCACGAATGGTGATGGCGCTAAGGACGTCATCCCCTTCAATCAGCTCACCAAAGATAGTGTGCAACCCATCAAGCCAAGGCGTTTCCTGAAAAGTAATGAAAAATTGGCTGCCATTGGTGCCGGGACCAGAGTTAGCCATCGCGAGCAAGCCGCGCTGGTCGAAGGTGAGGTTGTCCGAAAATTCGTCCTCAAATTGGTAACCAGGGCCGCCCGCCCCCGTGCCGCTAGGATCGCCGCCCTGGGCCATGAAATCGGTAATGACGCGGTGGAAGGTGGTGCCGTCATAATAACCCTGGTTGGCCAAAAAGATAAAGTTATTGACGGTTACCGGCGCTTCATCGTCAAAAAGACGGAAACGCATCTCGCCATTGGCGGTGGTGATGATGGCTTCGTACGTTTTGCTGGTGTCGATGGTCATTTCGGGGGGAGCAGTGTAGTAGTTGTTGCGTTCAGCAGGTGTGAGGGCGGCTAACGGCCGTTCCCCGTCCAGAGTTATTGCAGTTGTTGCCGACGTTGAATCAGCCGCAGGTTCAGCTTCGGGATCGGGCCACACCTGCCACACAATCAGGGCGAGGATGAGTACCCCAACCACTCCACCGATGATGGTGTACAAACGTTTTTGTTCAGCCTTCTTTTTGGCGAGAGCTTCCCGCCGCTCGGCGCGCGTCGGGGTTTTGCGAGGATGTTTTGACATGGTTTTGCTTCTCCTGTTCTTGTTGAGAGTAAAAGCAATAAGTGAAAAGCGAAAAGAGGAAGCGACCTTTCACGATTCACTACTAACTTTTCACTGAATTATCCTCCTCATTCGGTTGGCGACAAGAAGATTTGCTGGCAATTGCCCAGGCCATTAGGGATGTAGTATTGATAGTCGTAAGCAGGTGCACTGAGGAGGAAATAATTTTCGTTGCTCTGAATATACCAATGGCCATCAGCGGACCAGCTGGGGCCACGACCAAGACCCAGGTTGGACATGACAGAGCTATGTTCCATTGTTTCCAGATCGAGAAGCTGGTAGGTGATTTCGCTGCTGCTGGATAAGAAATTGTAATCTGCCAGCATGAGGTAACGGCCGTCTGGCGACACACTGGCAATCGAGGAAAATGCGCCCTCCCACAGCAGTTCTACCTGCTCTACCGCAGACAAATCTTCTGTCAGCTGCACACGGATTAAATAGGCGATTGTTTCGCGATTGGTTATGCCTTGAGCGTACAGCAGCAAGTCATCTGAGCTAGGCAGCAAGATAAAGTTGGGCTGGGCCAATTCGACGTCATCATTTACCGCTACCTGTATATCCGCCTTATTAAATAGAGGCGTAAATTCGGAATTGGGGAAGGTGGCCGTAAAAAGCTGCCAACCGTTTCCATCTTCCTGCACAAAACCATATTGTTGGTCATTTAACCAGCGAATGATTCGATGTGTGCCTAACGGCCGTCTGAACTCCTTGTCGGCCGAATAAAGCGTGGCTTCAAACGAAGCCTCGGTTAAATCAAGCGTAGCCATCTGAATTTCATCTACTGGAATATGCTCGATAACGTATGCGCCATCAGGGGAAAACGTCAGGATGCCCGAAAATTCTGTTTCAGGACAGCCCGCGGTAGGGCACGCCACTGATCGCAAAATATAACTAAAATCCCCCTGATCATATTCATACCGCAGCACTTTCATCTCATCCCCAAACGCTAACAAATCGTAATAAATAAAATGCTCTTGACTTGAGTTTACCGTTGTCTCTTCTAACAAAACCGGCTCCTCCCCCTCAACTAAGTAGAATTGATAGGTGGCAAGAGAGCCTTCAAACTCATTTTCGCTCACGATATAATGAACGCCATCGACCGTGCTAACATAGCCCCCAAGCGTCATATCTATCGCCGTCAACCGTTCTGCCCAACTTCTCGACGCCAGATCATAGGCGTAGACTCGGTTGCGGCTGGCGTTAATCTCTGTATCGGTACACACGGCGATGATTTGCTCATTGGGGAAAGGAATAGGCGGACTCGCAAGCTGCCCGTCCTGGCTTTGCGCGTAAATGTACTCCAAAAACTGGGTAGAAAAGAGCGGCGCATCATACTCCGCGAGGAGAACATCAGCTAACCAACCCTGGTAACTATTGCGATTCAGCAGGCGCATCATTTGAGTGGGCGATACGGCCGTTTCTTGCCCCGCCACATATTCCACCAACATGTACACCTGCTGCCAGATGGGGTCCGGGTCTTCGATCATCCACACTTGCAGAAATTGCGGCGGCGCTTCTTGCCAGCGGCGCGTCCAGTGGCTGAGGACATCACCGTCAAAGCCATTGGCAAGAATCTGGCTGTACATGGTTGGCTCTAGCGGCCAGGCTTGCAGACCAAGCTGGGCCAGCTGGTAATCGCGCACCGCCCGAAAAAAGAGCTGATGGCGACAGCAATCGTAGTCAGTTTGGTAGGCCAGAACGGCCGTTGCCAATTCCACCGCATAAGCGCGATACAAAACATCGTAACCGGCGTCGTCCGTGGGCAGGCCGACCAGGGTTGGCGTCGGCAAATTTAGACGCGGGCCAGCCTTCAGTACGTTCTCCACGTCGTTGAGCCACAGCCAGGCGTCTGGATTGGTATCCAGCCGCACATGAATGCGCAGACCAACGCCACAGTTAAGATCGGCCAGTTCGGCGCACATTTGCACAACCAAGGCATCAAGGTCAGCTGCCAGGCGCTCGGCCACGGGAGCGTCCCGCTCTGTGTAGATCAAGGTCACCAGTTCACCCTCGTCGGTGACCCATTCGCCCCAAAAATCATCAAACGGCGGCGCGTATAGCCAACGCGTATTGCCTTCACGGTAAACGGCCGTTTGCTGCAAGGTCACCGTTTCAGTCACCCCATCGGGCAGCGTGATGGCATAGTTTTGCGGGTAAATCAGTTCGGCGCCGCGCAAGTCTGGGGTGAGGGTAAACGTGACATCTTCGGGGGTGAGGCGCTCCTGGGTTGGTTCGTGCTGCCAGCCGAGCGTGGGGCGGTCTAGCAGCAACCCTTCACTCAGCAAAGTTTTTTGCACCTCTTCCCAGCCAGGATCGCGCCCAGAAAGGTTGGCACGGAACAGCTCTTCGTCTCGATCAACGGCCGTTTGCAGCAAAAAATTGTGGGTTGCCAGCAGTTCGCTTTCGACTTCCACCGTGGCCGTTTCGACCCGCTGATTAATCTGCCACTGCACCGCCAACCAAACGGCCGTTACGCTTACCAACAGTACCAACAAAAACCGCCAACGACGCCGCAGAAATGGTTGAGGAACGGCCGTTGTTTTTGGCTTGCCCTCTTCAGTCCAGCCCTGTTCCTCGTCTGTGCGCCACTCAAAAGACATTTTCTACCTCGATAATTGTGAAGTGTGAACGCCATTAACCATTAACGATTAATTATTTACCATTCACAATTCTTACGACTCTATCGTGTTGATCCACGCGGCATTTGTGCAGTTTAGCCCATCAAAATTGAGAATGTGTTCATCCAAGCCATTATGCCACAGGCGAATGGTGCCGAGTTCCGGCATGGCCAGCCATTCTCCGTCTGGCGTCCAGCTGGCGTAAAAGTGGTGCGGCAGGCTGGTTGTGCCCAAAACTGTGTAGCCCAAAAAGCGCGGCTGCTGTTCTGTGGCATCCACCAAGAAAAGGTTAACGGCCGTTTCTTCCGGCGTGGTGTAGGTGAAGAGCAGGTAACGGCCGTCGGGCGAAAAACGATACCCCTCCAATTCAGAATTCTGCCAGTTCGGCAAGTCAACCTGCATCCGCACGGAATCCGCTACACGATCGTACCAAAACAAGTACCCAGGGGAGACCTCATCTACCAAATTAAAGTTACCTGCCGCAACAACCGCTAACACATCTGGATTTTCAGGCAGTGGCTGAGCCATTTTCAGCGATAAGGAATCCGGCCGCTCATCCGGCGAAAGGTAGCCCTGCAACGAACCATTGGTCAACAAAGTTGTGGGTGGAGCCAAATCAACATCGGTCAGAACAAGCTGCTCCACACCATTTTGATACCGATTTAAATAACCAAACCGGGCATCATCAAGCCAGAACACAGAGGCACCAAAGCCGGGTGAGTTGCTGGCATTGGCCGTCAGGACGTCACGCAGCAGCATCAACCCATTATCCAAGCCATCGTGCCACCACGGATTGACAGTTGTGAGCGTGATCAGTTTTTGGCCATCCGGTGACCAGTTTGGATAGCCACCAATGGGCGTTGCTTCGCAGCTGCCTCCTGGCTGGCACGTCTCCAAATCAGTAAGGGCATAATAACTGCCCGTTGAATAGGTTGGGGCTACGGTCCAGAGAAGGTAACGGCCGTTTGGATCGGTCGTGGTGGGGATGGCCAGGGGCGGATTTTCGGTGATCCCGGCCACATTGTTCCAATTCACGTCGATGCGCTTCCCTTGACGCAGCAAATAAGTCTCAGGCGGGCCATTCCCGCCCTCTACAGCCAGGGCCACACCCGAACCGTCGGGCAAGCTGGTCATAAACGGATCAACGCGACCCAGCACTTGAAGCAAATCTGGATCGCCTGAGCCAAAATCATATTGGTACAGCGCGGTCTGGCTGTCAGAGGCACTCTTGCACAACAGCAGCATGTCGTAGCCGGGCTGCGGCACCACCTGCGCCACGCCAAACCGGCGCGATAGGTATTGCTGGAAGGTCTGGTTCAAAAGCGCTTCGTAGACAAACTCGTTGCCAGTAATCTCTGCTAGCCACTCGTTGAACTGGCTGTCCGGGTTAGCCGCCAACGATTGACCAATTTGGGCCGGGGAAAGGCCAAATGTATCCACCAAAAAATCTATAGCAAAATAAGGCATGAGCGATGCCCCAAATTCGGTATTCGTTTCAGAGGGGGGTGAGTTCCAATCTGCCGCAACGTCCAGCAAATAAACATCTTCGGAGAGAGAAACGGCCGTACCCGCCAACGGCCATGCCCCTACGCCCAACTCATAAAGCTGGCGCTCAACGGTGGCCTGATAAAACGGCAGGTGCTCACAACATTCCCAACCAATCAAATCGTTGAGCGCAACCGTGAGCAAATACGATTCATACCCGCGCAGCAGCGCCTGGTAGCCCGTCTCATCTTGCGGCAGCCCTACCAACGTCGGCGTGGGCAACACCACCGTGGCCCCGCCCGCCCAAACAGAATCGCCGCTCGCCTGGTCTTCGATCAGCGCATCCAAAAAGGTAAAGTGGGTCAGGCTGTCTGGCTCCGCCGAAAAAGAGAGGCGCACTTCAGCATCTTCCGGGCAGGTGAAGCCGGGTGTGCTGCACACCTGTACCAATCGGGCCTCCAAATCGGCAGACAAACGATGGACCATTGCCTCGTCGCGGGCTGGATAACGCACGCTGATCAGCTGCCCTTCTAACCGCTGCCGCACACCCCAAAACTCCCGTTCAGGCGGGGCATACAGCCAGCGATCCTCGCCCAAACGATACACATCAACCCGCATCAGCGGCACTGTTTGGGTGAACCCGTTGCCAATATTTAGGCTGTAGTTTTGCAGGGTAGTGAGTTCTACAGAGGTGAGTTCCGGGGAGAAGGTTTGGCTGATAACGGCCGTTTCGGCCAACACCGGCTGCCACGTCAAACCAAATGCCTGGCGATCAAAAAGCGTGTCGTTGCGTAAATTTTCCCGCTGTGCCCCCGCCCACAGCTCGTCGCGCCCAGAGAGCAAGCTATTGAACAGATTTTCATCTTTATTTTGGGCCGCTTGCTGCAAAACGGCGTAGCTAGCCACCACATCAGACTCGATGTTGCCGGTGGCCGCCTCAACGCGCTGGCTAATTTGGCGATAAAGGAGAAAAACGGCCGTACCGACCAGCAAAAAAGTTGCCAACACCAACCAGGGCCAGCGCCGCCGCTCACGCCGGGGTGGCTGAGGCGATACTGGTGCTTCTTCCCAGTTGTAATCTTCTTCGGTCTGCCATTCAAAAGACATAGTTATTAAAATACAAGACGCACAACGCTAGCTTTTTTTGATCTGCAAGGACGCTAAACTGGCCAGTTAGCGCTTGTTCAGGCTAATGGCTGTACAAATAATCGTAAATCACGAAGCCCACGAAGATGCGCTCAATGTAGAGGCGGGTTTCGGGGAAGTTAACGGTTTCGACAAACAGATCCAAATCGCCGCCAGCCTGATCATACCAGCGGGCCGCGTTGCCAGGACCACCGTTGTAGGCCGCCAGAGCCGCAAAGGCATGATCATCAAATGTGTGAAGCTGCTGGCTGAGATAAAACGCGCCAAAGTTCAGGCCAACATATGGTTTGTACAAATCTTCATTGACAAAATCGGGCCAGTTGAGCAAATTGGCAATGTATGCCCCGGTATCGGGGATGACCTGGCTCAACCCTTGCGCCGCAGCGCCGGAGCGGGCAAAACTCTCGAACAGGCTTTCCTGGCGCACCAGGCTAAACTGCAAGCGGGAGTCAAAGCTGTACCGCTGAGCAAGCGGCAGGACGAGATCGGCATAGTAAACCGGATAAGCCAACTGACCTATAAACACTGGCGCTTCAAACACAGTCTGCCCAGAGAGGTTCAGGACAGTGACTGCGGCTAAAATTGAGGAACGGTAGAGACCAATATCGCGGAAATAAAGCGCCAGCTGGTAGCTCAACAAAGCATCATCATCCACCGCAGCGCGTAAATTCTCAAATTCCGCCTTAGCCGCTTCAAACAGCCCGGCATTCCACAACTTTTGCCCCACAATGAAGCGTGGATCGCCCGACAGGCTAGCGTTAAGCTGGCTAACATTGGTTCCCTCATCCAGAAGCAGCCAATCGCGCAGCCAGACTTCCGCTTCATGTCGCAGGGTGTCTTGCTCAAACGGGGTCGGTGGCTGGAAACGGCCGTTCCCCACAAACGCTACCTGCCCCTCAGCCACCCCCTCGGCCCGCAGCCAGTAATAATCGACCCGGCGATTGGTTCGCAGCAGCTGCTGCACTTCGGCAGCAATTTCATCAGGGTCAAGGGGCGAGACGGCCGTTGCGACCGGTGTTGTTGCTTCAATCGTAGCCGTCACCGTTTCCGTAGCGCTGATCGTAGGCGATGGCTCAGGTGTAACGGTCACAGCCACCGTGTAATCCGGCAGCGTGCGCTGCAACCACACCAATCCTGCCCCACCATAGGTCGTTTGCGGATACGCTTGAATAAGCTGATGCCAGCGGGTAACGGCCGTTTCCACATTCCCGGCTTCATTCGCCAACCAGCCAGCCCAAAACAGCGCTTCGGCAGCGTCATCAAAATTGGGATAGTTGCTGCCAGCCATGGTGTAGAGGACAACGGCCGTTTCCACCTCACCAAGCTGTTCCGCCAGCTCGGCCGCTTCCCAGACCGCCTGGGCCACATTGGCCCCATCGGGATACGCCACCAGGTAGTCGCGGTAAAGCTGAAGGGCAACGGCCGTTTCGCCCAAACGCACCCGCAGATTCGCCTCTTCAAACAGGGCGCTGGCCGGGTCTAACACCGCATAATCCGCCAACGCCGCCAGGGCATCGGCGGGACTGCCCAGCGCCTCATAGCTCCAGGCGATGTAAAGGTGAGCATCGGCGCGATAATCGTCGGGGCGCAGAGCGATGGATCGCTGGAAAGCGGCAATGGCGGGCTGGTACGATTGGGCGTAAAAGTTCACCAGACCGCGCTGGTACTCGTCCACCACAATGCCAGCATCTACCAGGCGCACTAATCCCAGGTAACTTTCATAAGCGCGGGGATACTGGGTGATGCCGATGCGGAAACGGCCGTATGCCCCCTCCGTATCTTCTGCCGCCAGCAGCGCCAATCCGGCCAGATAGTTCATCTGCCCTTTGGTGAATTCGGTCACGGCCATGTCGCGCACGGTATCGTACTGGGTAATCGCTTCCTGAAAACGGCCGTTTTCCACATAAAGCTGCGCCAGCGCCATCCGGTTGGCAATTTCTTTCAGCCGCTGCGCGGGGGCATTCAGGGCGGCTTCATAAGCGGCCACCACAGAGGAGATTTCGCCGTTGGCGGCATAGACTTCGGCCAACATCGGCTCCACGTAAGCAGCCATGTCGGGATTTTGGCCCAGGTAAAACTGGTAAGCGGCAATGGCCAGTTCGCCATTACCCACGGCGACGTACAGCTCGCCCAACCGCAGATGCACATCGTTGGGCGCAGAATCGGGGAACTGCACCAGGAGGTCATCAAACGTGGTAATGGCATCAGCGAAACGGCCGTCGCCCTGATAGGCCACGCCAAGTGCGTACAAAATCTGCATTTGCTGGGCGGCGCTGTACGTTTCTCGAATTTGCTGGGCTGTAGAAAGATTTTCTATCGCAGCGGCATAGTCGCCGTTGTGCAGCTGGGTTTCTGCCAAAGTCAGGCGCATTTCCGGCGCGGGCGACGGTGTGGGCGACGGCAGCGGGGTAACGCTTGGTAAGGGCGTGACGGTGGGGAGGGAAACGGCCGTACCCGCGCCATCTTCCGCGAGATCGGTTTGGGGCGTTGGCGGTGGCAACGTGGGCAAGCCAGAGGCTAATGTTGGGGTTGGCTCCAGAGCCAAATCGGCTGAGGTTGGGGAAGCGCTGCTGGTTGCGGGTGGTGTGTCACCACAGCTAATCAGCCAGACCAGGCAAACAAAAAATAGAGCGGCGTACCCCAAATGTCGCACTTTTTGCATGGGGAAAGAGTATTCAGACAAAACGAAAATTGAAATAGAGAGCGATGAAAAGTGAGAAAGTTCTCACTTTTCATCCCATCACACCGACCCGATCTACTCGGCGGCTTCTTTAGCTTCTTCTTTGGCTTCGCGCTCTTCGATTTCCTCCATCGCCTCTTCCACAGCTTCTTCAATTGCGTCCTCATCCAGCACGGTGCGGGTCATGAGGTCCCAACCGAGGTAGAGCAGCGAAAATTGCAGGAAGCCGAGCCAGGCAAACACGACTTGCAGCGCCAGCTTGGCGTTGCCCGCCTGCCCCGCGACTGAGCTCTGCGTGGTGGTCATCGTACTGTTGATGTCTTTCACAATACCGATGTATTGGCCCAACAGCGGATCGACTTCGGCAACACGGCCGTTTAACACCGCCAGATCATCGGAGACGGCATAAATATTGTCCGACACGGAAGCCAGATTTTCATTGGCCGCAGTCAGACTGGGTTCCAGTTCGCGCAGCCGATCGGGAAAACCGTCCAAACTTGTGCCAAGGCTGGCGACGGTCTCATCAAAGGGCACCGTTGGCGCGTAATTCACCCCCAAATCGTAATTGAGCTGAAAGCCCAAAATATCTTCTTCAATTTTGAAGTCGTTCAGGGTCAACAACGTATCATCAATCACGCTGGCCACGTCAGCCACAGCCGGAATCGCTTCCTGGACCGATTCGATGCTGTTGGGCGCATCTTCTCCGGCAATTTGGGCGACTTCCTCCAACAAAGGCTGGGTATCGGCGAGGGTTTTGGCTAAAGAATCGGCCGTTTCTTCCACCGTGACCAGGCTGTTGTTCACGTCGCCGATGGTGTCACGCGCCAACGTCAGCGTGTCCTCGACGGTGGACAGACTTTGCCCGGTCAGCCCCAGTGTGTCGTTTAGCACCTTCACCACAGCATCAACCGCCCGCCCGCTGTAGATGATGCCGCCAATGCTGAGCAGCACGCCCAGCAAACCAATGAGCAACAATACAAATCCTGCAATCCTGCGAAACATTCCCTAGTTCCTCCTGAAATTGACAGTTTGTGCAGAAATGAAAACGGGGTGAACAGTAATAAGTAGTAGGTAAAAAGTGATAACAGGAAGACAAACTTACCTGCTCGAACTTTTCACTTTTAACTTTTCACTTTTTACTCCCTATCTCTTCCGCAAAATAACGTTAGGACAGTGTGTTAGTCGCCGATCCGCGCCGGTTCGTCACCAATTCCCAGCCCAGGTACAGCGGGGCCACCTGAGTAATTGCCAGCCAGACCATGGCAAAGGTGATACCTTTTTTGACGCTTTGTACTTCGTCAGTGATTTGCCCTCGCAGCTGGCGCGTGCGGTCGTTGGTGGTGGTGATGAGCCGGAGGTATTCATCCAAAATGGGGTCAAGCTCGTTGATACGGCCGTTTACCGTTTCCAAATCGTCGGCCAGGTTGCGAATGTCCTGACTGACGGTTTGCAAATTATTGTTGGCCACGTTGATGTAAATCTCGATGGTCCGCAAGCTTTCCGGCAAACCTTCCAACCCTTCACCCAATTCTTTTACCGATTGGTCAAAGGGCACCTCTGGATCGTAATCAATGCCCAGATCATATTTCAGGTTCAAGCCCAAAATATTCTCATCAATGCGGAAGTTATTGAGCGTGGTCAACGTGGAATCAATCACTCCCGCCACCTGCTCTAAACTGGGGAACGCCTGCTGAATAGTTTCTAAACTATCGGGCACCTGGGTTGAAGCCACGTCAGAAATTTGCCCCAGCAACGGCCGTGTGTCGGTTACTGTTTGAGCCAGATCGTCAGCGGTGGATTCGGCCGTTTCCATCACTGTATTCACGTCCGTAATGCTGCTTTTGGCCAGCGCCAATGTTTCCGACACTGTATCCAGGCTTTGCGAGGTTAGCTGCAAGGTTTGATCAAAATTGGTGGCAATGCGATCGACCAGGCTATGACCCAATCGTGCCCCCAAAATCGCCAACACGATGCCGCCAACGCCAATCACCAACATCACCACACCTAATAAACGCCGAACCATAACTTTCTCCAAACGGGGAATGACAGAGGGGAAGTCAAAAGCAAAAAGTGATAAGTGAAAAGTAGGGCTACTTTATCACTTTTTACCTTGTACTTTTCACTAATTACTTACTACCGCAAAGCCACTGCCCCAACAAATCTACGCTTAAGGCTGGTAAACAGTTCCTACCAGCCCTTCGTATTGTAATCCAGCCAGCGCATTTGTCACAGAATCGCGATTGATCTCGCCAACGGCCGTTTCTGCCTCAGCCATCGCCTGGAAAATGAGCTGCATGGCATCGTAGGTGGCGGCGGCATAGGGTCCAGCCGTTTCTTCAAAAGGGGTCACCGCGTTGTAAGCAGTCTGGAACTCGATGGGAAGCAAGGTCGGGTCTTGCGGGGTAAATGGAGGGCTACCCAGCGGCAGCAGCGGCAAATTGGCTTCGACGTAGATGGGTTGGGCAACGGCCGTTGTCTCCGCCAGTCCATGCCCAATCACCGCCACAACTTTGGGGTCCACGACGAGAGAAACGGCCGTTTGCCCTGCTAATGTGGTATCCCCCTGGTCATCTAGCGCCACCAGCGCCACCCGGTAGCCACCGACCCCGCCAGACGCGTTAATCTCGCGCACCGCCAGCCGCGCCGCATAAATCGCATCGTACCCCAGCTCGCGCTGCGCTCCCTCAAACGGAGCCACCAGGCCAATTTTGACCACAGGTTGGACGCTGGCGCAGGCTGTTAGCAGTAAAAGAGTGAAAAGTAAAAAGTGAAAAGTAAAAAGTGGCAGGTAGCAAGTAGCAAGTAATCGCCCACGAATTGCCAACAACCATTTACCATTTACCATTAACAATTCACCATTCTCAGCGACACCGCTGGACATTCGCCAAATGCTCCTCATAGGTCACACTAAACGCATGGCTGCCAGAAACGGCCGCTGTGCAATCGGCCACAAAAAAGATGAAGTCAGTCTGGGTAGGAAACGCCACTGCCTCCAGCGACGACAGGCTGGGGTTGGCAATGGGGCCTGGCGGCAAACCGGCATACGCGTAAGTGTTGTACGGCGAATCCAGCGCCAAATCTTCCAGCCACAACGGCGATTTCCACCAACTGTCCGTGTCTGGCTGGTAGCCCAGCGGGTACTGCACCGTGGGGTCCGCCTCCAGCTTAATGCCCTGCGCCAGCCGGTTGTAAAAGACGCCAGCAATAATCGGCCGTTCCGTGGCCACCACCGCCTCCCGCTCCACAATCGCCGCCAATGTCACCGCCTGATGCACCGTCAGCCCTTGCGTTTGATAGCCCTGCCGCATCTCGGCCGTGACGCGGCGGTCAAACGTGCGCAGCATCAAATCCACCAGATAAACGGCATCGGCATCCAGCGGCACACGGTAGGTGTCGGGGAAAAGGTAGCCTTCCAACGTGGTGGTGGCAGGCAAGCCGGCCAAAAACGAGTACGGCGTCAGGTCAAATGCGGCCTGTCGCTGGACAATTGCCAGAAACTGAGTGGCGTCAATGTTAGCGGTGGGGTTGTCGGCCAAATAGTCGGCCATCTGCTCCAAACGCCATCCCTCCACAAAACGCACCGTCTCCTCGCGCACCACAGACTCGGTGAGCGCGGCGGCCATTTCGGGAATCGTTTGCTGCGGGTCAACAATATATTCGCCCGCTTCTAATTGGGCATCCAAACCGCTGGAGCGCAGGTAGTTGAGAAATAGTTCAGTGTCATTCAGCAGGCCAGACGCAGCTAAATTGGCCGCAATCGCATCGGCTGATTCGCCCGGCGCAATGGTAAACGGCGCAGGCGTAAAACCGCTCCCGGCGGGCTGTTCCAGCTCATCGGCGTGGGCAGCCAGGTAGGTTTGCAGGTAAATATCGCGAGCCTGAAGGGAACGGCCGTTTCCCACCAAATCGCCCCCACGCCACTGAAAATAAAACAGCAGACCGGCCACCAAACAGGCCGTCATCACCACTAACAGCAGCGCCGACCGCACAAAGCAGCCCAACGAACGCCGCTTCGGGCTTTTGGGTGGTTCCTGATAGGGGTCCTTGCGGCGCGGTGGCCGACTTTTTTGCGTATCTATAACTCACCTCTGGGAGAGGTAATTCAGTAATTAAGTAATTGGGTAATTACAAACCCAAATTACCGAATTACCAATTACCCAATTACATTTTGATGGGCATCCAAATAGCTCTGCAAAATAAAGGCCGCAGCGACAGCATCCACCTGCTGGCGGGCTTTTTTGCCGCGCTTGCCGCGCTGGCGCAGGCTGTCTTCGGCCTGGACGGTGGTGTAACTTTCGTCCCAAAATTCAATGGGCACGGCGCACTGCTGACTGAACTCAGCGATGTACTCACGAATCCAAACGGCCGTATCGCTATCACCACCCTCGCTCGTCGTCGGCAGACCAACTACCAGCAGTGTCACCTGCTGCTCAGCCAAAATTTGCCGGTAGCGCGCAAAATCTTCCTTGCGCGATTTCCGCTTCACCACGCCGTACGATTGAGCAATCGTGCGCGTGGGATCGCTAATCGCCACACCAATGCGCTTGCTTCCCAAATCCAGCGCCATCACCCGACCAGGAAAATGCGAGCTCACAATCACAATTCTCCCAGCGCGTGCAGCGCGTAAAAGAGGGCACTTTGCTGCACAGAATCCACAATCTCACCGGCAAACAGCATCCGCTTCACGTCGGCGAGGGGTAGCTTGAGCAGCTCCATTTCTTCAGTGTGGTCCCAGGTGGGAACGGCCGTTTCCACACAACCTGTCGCCAAAAAATAATACGCCTTGCAGCTCATTCGCGCCGGGTCCGGCGAACCGCTGCCGATGAGCTTGATCTCAGCACAATCGCAGCCCGTTTCTTCCAGAAGTTCGCGCCGCGCGGCCTCAAGCGGGGATTCACCTTCGTCAATCAAGCCGCCTGGCGTTTCCGCAAGCGTGCACCCCACGCCATGCCGGTAGATGCGCACCATCACAATCTCCCCAGCCGCAGTGACAGGAACAATGTTCACGTAGTCGCCGCTTTCCATGATGTAGTATGGGTCGATGAGGCGGCCGTTGCCCATCTCACAGGTATCCGCCCGCACCGCAATCCACTCGTTTTGCAGCAAATATTCCGAATTCAGCACTTTCCAATCAAGTTGATGCATATTTTTTCTTTGGCCACAGAGAACACAGAGATATTAGAGAAGATAGCTGTGGCTTTTTTCATTGTCTGGATTACGGCCGTTTTGACTTGTCGTTTCCCCTACGAAACCGAACCGTTAACAATTAACCATTCACAATTATTATGGCTCAATTTCCGTCTGAATGCGCGTCGCCAGGTACGGCACCCGGTTAAACCAGAGCGGCCAAATGTCCAGCGTGGGCACGGCGCGGAGCGGGAGATTTTGGTACAGGTACGCTGCGGCCGTTTCTGGCGATTGTCCGGTAACGGCCGTAATTGGCCCATCCAGCGCCAAATTCGCCGCGACGATTCCTTCGCCAATCATGGAAAATGTCACCCGCCCCGACTCATCGACCGCCACTACATTGCCGCTGCTAAAGCGAATGCTGTCCGGCACCAGCGTAAAGCCGCCCGGCACAGCCTGCCCCAGTGAGTCAAAAGCTAAACCAGAGGCGATAGTGGTGTCAACGGCCGTTCCCTGCAATTCGGCCCGCATTACCAAAGTCAACTCTGCTGTCTGCTCGCCCACATCGTGCGAAAACGTCTCATCCAAAATCGTCACAACGCGCACAGTGTCCTTTGATATAAATTCGCGCTCCGTTAGCTGCGCTTCCATGTTGGCCAGGGCCACTGCCTGCAAAAATTGCAGCGCCTGCGCCCGCAGCCGCTCCTGATCTTCGGCGGAAACAGCGGCCGTTTCCCGCACCGCACCGCCCGTCATCTCCTCCAAATTGCGCACTTCCACCTGCAAATCGAGCGGCCCCTGCACCCGGTTCACCAAATTGGCCGCCACGTTGCCCTGCGGCCCCGGCTCCTCAGCGATGACCTCAACTTCGGCCGTGCTACCCACCGCTTCGGCCAGCACCACCTCTTCAAGCGTCTGGAAAGTGATGTTGCTGCCATCCGATGTGCCAACGCGCGTACCAGCCGGAATCGTTACCGACTGGGGCAGTTGATTGGCAAACAACACCGTCCCCCGCGCCGGCGCATCCGGCAGCTCCACCGAACCGGTCGTCGCCACGCTGGTTTGCCATGATTCAGTCGTGGTGAGCAGGCGCGCCGGGACGGTGTTCAGCGCGTAATCCACCGTCGCCACGGCCGGATCGGCAATCACAGCCCGTTCAACCTGCACGGTTTCAGTTTCGGGTTGCAAAATAATGGTGGCACCCGGCACGGCGTAGGTGAAAGCGACATACAAAATGGCCAGGGTGAGGCAAAACAGGGCAATGGCCAGATAGCGTACCAGCCACAGCCGCAAAGTTGATTTTGGTGCGAGTCGGCGGTTCATTTCTTGACGGTCAGCGGTGTCTAGAGTGGGATACGGCCGTTCCTGAAAAAACTCCTCCCATTCGCCAACGCCAACCGTCGGCAGCCCCACCCGCTCAGAGCGTTTGCGACCACGCCACCAGCCTCGGCGGCTCGTCTCGGCTATCTCTACAGAAGGGAAAACCGGCAGCCCGATGGCCTGTGCTTGCCGCGAAATCGGCACATCGGGCGTTACCAACCCCACATCCAGCCGCTGCCGATCGGCAAAACGGCGCAGGCGCACCAAATCCAGCCCTTCGCGCAGCACGCCGCCGTCCTCCGGCAGCACCAGCAGCGCCTGCTGCTCGCCTGCCCAGGTCAGCCGGTCGCAAATGGAGATGATGTCGTCGGAATCGTCGAGGTGGATAATTTGCATGGAGGAGAATTGGAGATTGGAGATTGGAGATTGAGCCTGTTTTTAATCTCTAATCTCCAATCTCTAGTCCCCTTTTACTTAAGCGCTGCTTCGATCAGTTGCGGCACCAGCGCCAGCGCCTCGGGCAGTTTGGACGCATCCTTGCCGCCTGCCTGGGCCATATCGGGGCGACCGCCACCGCCGCCACCAACCACTTTGGCCACGTCGCGCACGATGTCGCCCGCTTTGATGCCGCGCGGGATTAAATCTTTCGTGACGGCCGCGATGATGATTGGTTTGCCGTTGTTAAGTGTGGCGAGAACGGCCGTTCCCGACCCCACCACATCCCGGAACCGATCGACCATCTGGCGCAGGCCATCGACATCCACACCGTCAACCTGAGCGGTAAGCAGTTTCACGCCCGCTACTTCCTGTGTCTGAGTCAGGATGGCATCAAACTGGAATGCCGCCAATTTTTGCTGCATTTGCTCGATCCGTTTTTGCGCCGCTTTCTGCTCCGCTTGCAGCGCCTCCACGCGGGATTCCAGCTCAGAGACGGGCACGTTTAGCTGCCCCGCCAGCCGGTCCAGTAAATTCAGCCGCTCCGCGATGAGCTGCCGCGCCGCGCGACCGGTCACCGCCTCCACGCGGCGCACGCCCGCCGAAACAGCGCCTTCGCTGGTGAAGCGGAACAGGCCAATGTCGTTGGTCTCGGAAACGTGCAGGCCACCACAAAGTTCGAAGCTGTACGGCCGTTCGCCCTCGTAGCCAATCTGCACCGTGCGCACAATCTCACCGTACTTTTCGCCGAAGAGCGCCATCGCCCCCTGGCCAATCGCTTCTTTTTGGCCCATGTACTCAATTTCTACCGGATAATTCGCCAGAATTGCGCCGTTGATCTTCTCTTCAATTTCGGCCAGGGTGTTATTGTCCACGCCGTGGTCGTGAGTGAAGTCGAAGCGCAGCCGGTCCGGCGCCACCAGCGACCCCGCCTGAGTGACGTGGGTGCCCAGCCGGTCGCGCAGTTCCTGGTGCAAAATGTGGGTCGCGGTGTGGTTGCGGCGAATGTCGCTGCGGCGCAAATCGTCTACCTGCAAGCGGACGGGCTGGTTCAGGCTAAATTCGCCCTGCACCACCTCGCCGACCAGCACGACCAGACCGTTGAGCGGCTTGCGCGTGTCGTCAACACGGAAGGTCGCGCCGCCGTCCAGCCCCACAACCTGGCCCTTGTCGCTAACCTCACCACCAGACTCAACGTAAAAGTTGGAAACGGCCGTTACCATCTCCACCTTTTCGCCCACTTTTACCGAATCCGCCAACTCGCCATCACGAATAAGCCCCACAATTTCCGACTCAGTTTCAGCGCTCATGTACGGGTCATACTCCACGCCGTCTTCGAGTTGGCCGGTGGATTGGAGATTGGTGAGGAGACGGCCGTAAACGCCCGTATCGCCGCTATATTCGCCAAACGCACCCTTGCCGCTGGCAATCGCGTGCGCCTCACGCGCCTCGGTATACTCTTTCTCATCGACAGTGAAACCATGTTCCTGCACCACGTCGCGGGTAATTTCTAATGGCAGCCCATGCGTCGCGTACAAATCAAAGGCCACTTCACCGGAGATTTCTTTCTCGCCCTTCTCGTTCAGTTCGGCCATCACATGGTGCAGCTGCACCATTGCCGATTCCAACGTGCGGGCAAATTTCTTCTCTTCTTGCTTCAAGGTACGCAGCACATGCTCCTCGCGCAGCCTGAGTTCCGGGTATGCATCACCCATCTGCTGAATGTACACCTTGGCGATTTCGCCCAAAAACGGGCCAGTGAAGCCAATGCTGTAGCCAAAACGGACCGCCCGCCGGATGATCATGCGCAACACGTAGCCTGCGCCGGTACTGCCAGGGCGCACACCATCGGCAATCAAAAAGGTCGCCGCACGCCCATGATCCGCAATCACACGATACCCAACCAAATGTTCCTGCCGCTGCTCGTCATCATCACCTAACAACTCTTGCACGCGTTCCAGCGCGCCACTAAACAGGTCGGTGTCGTAGTTGTTGTCTTTGTGCTGCATGATCTGCACCATGCGCTCTAGACCCAGCCCGGTGTCTACCGAGGGCTTGGGCAGCGGGGTCAGGCTGCCATCTTTTTCTCGGTTGAACTGCATGAAGACGAGGTTCCAGAATTCCAGGAACTCTTCGTCATCGTCGGCGTTAAGTCGGCTGGGATCGCAGGTTTCCATGTCACCGGCGTAGTAAAACATCTCAGAGTTGGGGCCGCAGGGGCCGGTTTCGCCCATCTCCCAGAAGTTGTCTTTTTTGCCAAAGCGCAAGATTTTTTCGGCGGGCAGGTAGCGCTGCCACAGCTCAAACGATTCGTCGTCGTCGGTGTAAATCGTGGCCCAGAGGCGCTCTTCTTCCAGCTCCAAAACGCCGGTCACAAACTGCCAGGCGAAGTCGATTGCCTCTTTTTTGAAGTAATCGCCAAAAGAGAAGTTGCCCATCATCTCAAAAAAGGTGTGGTGGCGGGGCGACGGACCGACATTCTCTAAGTCGTTGTGCTTGCCCTGGACGCGCATCACTTTTTGGGCAGTGGTAGCCCGAGTATACGGCCGTTTCTCCCGCCCCAAAAACACGTCCACAAACTGGTTCATCCCCGCGTTGGTAAACAGCAGGGTTGGATTGTCATGCTGCGGCAGCGGCGCACTGGCAACCACTTCGTGCTGCTGCTCGTTGAAATAATCTAAAAATGCTTTGCGAATTTCATTACTGGTTGTGGGTCTCATTTTCACTCCGTTTTTTCGGTAATCGGTTATCTGTAATCAGTAATCGGTAAAAAACCGATTACCGACCACCGTTTACCGATTACCGGAATTTTACCGTAGCAACAAAAAACCGCCAGACTGCACTTTGGGTGCTTGCAGTCTGGCGGCTAAGGTGCTGCGCTTAAATTGTGGTGAAAACTCAGGCAGCAGCACATGCCAGACTGTTCGTCTGGGCGGCGGCTGCGGCGGCGCTAGGGCGCATGTGAGTGTTCACAAGGGTCATCATAGGCAGATGGTAACAAATCACTCCTGGGGTGTCAACGACAAAATCATTGGCCCACGGGAAGTGACGAGGACCACGCTTTCGTTTTCTTCGTACCATCCGGCCAGCTGGGCATCGGCAATTTGCATGCTGATGACGGCCGTTTCAAACCCCTCATCAAATTGATAGAACATCACGCCGGAACCAAACATGCCCTCGGTTTCGGCGATGAGTTGGTTGTGGGTTGATGAGTAGAGCATAGTTAACGGCCGTCCATTATCCAACGACACGCCATCGCCACTGGCAGGCACAAATGTTTCGCTGCCGTCTGCTGCCACAATGGTGAATGGCGCGTCGGCATAAAGCAGGTAGCCGGAATCGCCCAGCCAAAGGGGGGCATCGCCAACCCAGCCGCTGTTGGCGTACACGCCGCTGGCAATCGGCGAATTGCCAGAGTCACTGGCGACGTCCGTTACAAACAGCTCGTTACGGCGCAGGTAGGCAAGCATACGGCCGTCTGGCGACCAGGAGAAGAACGGATCAATATCTTCTACCAGCACCGTACGATTCTCTGAACCTCGAACCAGCACTAAATCAAATCCCTGCCCATTATGAATAGCGGCGGCCACTGAGGGTGGCCCGTCAAGCATTTCCATAGGGGTGATCACCGCACGGCCCACCTGCTCCGCCCAAAGAGTCTCTTCACCCGTGGCAAAGTCATACAGGTGCAAGTCGGTCACGGATTGTTGATTGGCCGTTGCTTCCCAAAAGTAGCTGCCGTAAGCCAACCAACCGTTGGCGTAATCAAAGTAAATTTCTACGGCTACAGGCAGCTCTTGCGTGGCCATCTCGCCATCTTCAACCATGAGCACAGGCTCACCAAAATTCCCCGACGCATACGGCAGCCAAACAAGTTCAGGCACATCGGCCGCTTGCGGTGCGACGGCCTCTGTCTCAGCCGGGGTAGCCGTTGGCAGGGTGACGGGCGGGCGCGTTGGCCGTGACTGTGGCGTGGGCGGGACAACTGTGGGGCGAGGCGTGCTGGTTGGTGGGGCTGGTACGGCCGTATCCGTCGGCTGTACATCTTCTACAACAACTGTTTCAGTACGGGCGGCCGTAGGAGAAACGGCCGTAGGCGTTGGCTCATCTTGAGAACCACAGGCCGCCAACAGCAGTAAAACTATAATCAACCAGCTCGATTTTTTCATAACAACCTCACTGGGGTTGAAACCCCAGGCTAAATTAAACCACAGCTTCAAATCAACCTGGCCAAAACTCCAGGCTAGAGGAGCAAATTTAAGAATACTTCTTTTTCCAGTGGACCAAAAAAGGGTGATAAATCAACCTCGGCCAGCGCTTCATGAATGGCATCCCAATCGTAGCGCAGGCCGGTGAGCTGTTTTTCTAGCTCAGCCACGTCCCGATGGCCGCTAAAGTCACCATAAATTTTGATTGTCTGAATGAGTCCTTTCTCCACCCAAATGCGAGCATCCAGCTTGCCCACAGGCAGCTTTTCGCTTTTCTGAATGTTGAAGGCGGGGGAACGGCCGTAATTCCAATCCCACGTCATGTACCGCTGCATCGCAATTTCGCGAATTTGCTCCCAATCTCTCTCGGTCAACACATACATTGGCACAGCGCCACCGCCAAAGATGCCCCGCAGCAGCTCATCCCGCAAAGCGATAATGTCCATACTTTTAGGCAAATACTCCTGCACGTTGGTCACAAAGGAACGCACCGACTGCACTGCCTTGGACTCAATCTGCACCTGGCGCGGATTGATGGCCCGCAGCATATTTTCCAGGTTAGTATTAAACAAAATGGTGCCATGGCTAAACATCCGCCCCGTTGAAGCGTACTGGGCATTGCCTGAAATCTTTTTGCCATCCACAAAAATGTCGCTTTTGCCCTGCTCCACCGCATTAACGCCCAGGCTTTGCAGCACCTCAACAACCGGGCCAATAAACTTGCCAAAATTGTGTAAATCTTGCTTACCGTGGGTAATAAAGCTGAAATTCAAATTACCCAAGTCATGATAAACCGCGCCGCCACCCGACAAACGACGCACGACATGAATATTGTTTTCCCGCACAAAATTTGGGTCAATTTCTTCAACGCTGTTTTGGTTGCGGCCAATAATTACCGAAGGAGAGTTGATGTAAAACAGCAGCAATGGTTCAACAACGTGAAGGTTGCGCAGCAAATGCTCTTCAATTGCCAGATTCATTCTCGGATCGGTTGTTTCGTTGTTGTCCACAAATAACATGGCGCACTTTCCTCATGCAGTAGATTTCAAGTCACCATGTCATTGTAACCAGTCCAGGACAATTCCGCTATTTTCAATCGTTTGCCCAAACAGCAGAAACGGCCGTGAAAATGGCGTGTATTTTTTACAAATTTCCAGGTCCACATAACAGTTGGGATGTATTCCCTATTGTTGAAAATGGGCCGATTTTTGTAACCTTGCCGTACTGGACTAGTACAGGAAATGATCTTTTAACCAACTTACGAGACCCTGTCTCGTACGATTACGAGTAGTATTGTTAATGGCTAAATTATTAATTATTGATGACGACCCCTTCATCACCGAATCTTTAAAAATTGGTTTGGGTGATCATGGTCACCAGGTATATGCCGGGCACAACGGCCGTGAGGGAGTCGCTCTAGTTCACGAGCTAACGCCCGACCTCGTTATTATTGACATGACCATGCCCGTGATGGACGGGCTGGAAGCCACCGAACACATCCGCCGCGATTCTGACGTTCCCATCATTATGCTCACGGCCGAAACCGATGAAGATGATGTCGTCGCTGCCTTGGAAACCGGTGTGGATGAATACCTCAGCAAGCCCTTCCGCCTGAATGAACTGGCTGCCCGCATCCATGCCCTAATCCGCCGCCACAACTGGAACGCCACCAAAATAGAGCAAGAAATTGCCCAAATTAAGCACAGCCTCATGGCCAACATGACCCATGAGCTGCGCACCCCCATTGCCTCTATCCAAAGCGCGTTGGAACTGGTTTTTGCCTCCGCTTCTTCAGAACACTTCGATGGTCAATTGCGCTTTTTAGAGCAGGTGCAGCACAACACGCACGTCCTCAACCGCCTGGTGGAGGATTTGCTAATTTTGGCCAAGATTGATGAAGGGCTGGAGATTTTGCGACGGCCGTTTTCCCTCCAGGCCGAAATTGAACGCACCATTCGCAAGAAAAGCAAAGAAATCGGGGAACGCAATCTGGTTGTCTACAATGAAATTGAAGAGCCGCTGGAAGTGAATGGCGATACCAACAAGCTGCGCCACCTCTTCTACCACCTGCTGGACAATGCCATCAAGTTCAGCCACCCTGGGCAGACCATCCATATTTGGACCCAGACCAACGACGATGGCGACTTGCAGCTGGTTTTTGCCGACCAGGGCATTGGCATTGCACTAGAAGACCAGGAAAAGATTTTTGATCGTTTCTGCCAGCTAGACGACAGCGACAGCCGCAGCTACGGCGGGCTGGGCATCGGCCTGACCATTGCACAAGCCATTGCCAAAGCCCACGGTGGTGAGATCGGCGTGCGCAGCGCACCCAATGCGGGCAGCCACTTCATCCTCACCCTGCCCATCGCCGAGGCCGACTGGCAAGTTTAACTTTGCTCAATTGTTATCATTGGGAACGGCCGTTGCTGTCATTTCCGGCTCTAGTGTCGCTTCAGGCGTCGGCGAAACCTCTGGGGTAGGCGTCGGCGTTTTGTACGGCTCCGTCACCAGTTCTACCGTCGTTAGCTGCCCCTCAACCACCTGTACCGGCTGCCGGTACTCCACCCCTTGAAGCTTCACGTACAGCGTGTACTCCCCTGGGCGCACATCGGCAAAAACAAAGTTTTCCGCCAGCAGCTCATCTGGATTAATGAGGTTTTGCGGGTCACCCTGGTAGCTAAAGGTATTGATAAATTCCGAATCGTTTCCTTCGGGGCCAATGAGCGTCACAATAACACCTTGCCACGGCCGTCCCTGCGGATCAACCAGCCGTCCAGCCACCACGCCGCGCGTCGGGCCAGGGTCCAGCCACAGCATGGGGTTGCGCGTGGAGCTGAATTCATTGGTGCCAACACGAATCTCCAAATGCAGATGCGGCACCGTCGCGGCACCACCAACGCCCACTTCGGCCACGGGTTCGCCCTGCGACACGTGCTGCCCAACTTCGGCACTCAAGCCCAAAACATGGCCGTACAGCACGTAGATTGGCTGCCCCTGCCAGGTCTGATCCAGCTCAATGACCACCAGATGCCCGTACCAATCGCAGCGCCATCCCCACAGTTCCTGGTCATCCGCCTGGGACACCACAACTGTGCCATCCGCTACAGCCAGAACGGGCAGCCCCAGCTCACCCGCAATGTCAATGCCGTTGTGCAGCAGGTAACGGCCGTCGCCATCAGACCCATACGGAAAAGTTTTGTTGATGATCGTCCGCCCGCCACCGGGCACGGGCTTGATAAAGTCAAAATGGGCAAAGGGATCGCCTATGGGCTGGGGCCAGGGTTCAGCCGCTAGGAAGTTGCGGGTGTAGGCGGGTCGTACTGGGGCCGGATCAGGACATTGCCGATTGACAGGAACGGCCGTTGGCGTGATTGTTGCGGTGGGCGTGGCGGTCGGCGTTTCTGTCTGGGTTGGCTGCGGTGTCAGGGTCGGCGGATCGGTTGCCGTGGCCGCAGGTGTCCAGGTAGCCGAAGGCAGCGGTGTGGCGCTGGCTGCCAATGTTGGCAATGGTTCAGTCGCGATAGCCGCCACCACGGCGGGCTGCGCCGCGTTGACCACAGATCCTGCATCGGCCGTTTGTTGGCAGCCACTCCCCAAAACAATCAGCAAAATGCTGAGGAAAAAACCAAATCGTGTTGAATGCTTCATCATGCTCCACCATCTTTGCGATGGGGTATTGTCGCTGAGGCGGAAACGGCCGTCAAATGAGACAATTCTCAGCACGTATTGACATGCCTCATCATAAGCTGTACAAAGCGCGAGGCAATCACCTACGCCGAATCAGCTTACAAAATCACAAAGGAGGATTTATGGCAGCTACTACCATCTTTGAAGCACTCGGAGGGAATCCGGGTGTGCAAAAACTCGCCCACGCGTGGCATGAACAAGTTCTGGCCGACCCCATCGTCGCCCATGCGTTTAGTCATGGCTTTCACCCACAGCATACGGAGCGGCTGGCCGCTTACTGGGGCGAAGCATGGGGTGGTCCGCCAAACTATACCAGCCAGTACGGCAATGAATCGTCGGTTGTTCGGATGCACAGCGGCAATGGCCCACACGAGGAGATGGATCGCCGGGCAATCGCCTGTTTTGACCGGGCGATGGATGACGTTGGCCTCACCGACCCTGCGCTCCGGCGCGTACTCCACGACTACTTTGCCTGGACCACAAGCAACACGATGGCCGCCTACCCGCACGCAGCGGACAGCGTGCCAGAAGATTTACGCATCCCGCAGTGGTCCTGGGGCGGTTTGCAACCATAATCGCGACGGGATTCGACTCTTGCCAGCAACGGCCGTTTCCCACTATAATCTCCCCAACAACTAAATACGCCATCATCTCCGGGAAGAGTAGCTGGCAACGATGTTGACAGAAAAGCAGGAACCATCAGGCTGAAAGTTCCCACAACAAACGCCCAACGAAAGTCACCCGGATAGATTACCGAAGAAATGGACGGTAATCGGTAAACGGTCATCCGTAATCGGTAAAAACCGATAACCGTTCACCGATAACTGATTACCGACAAAGTAGACCGGTACGGGTAAGCCCGTTACAGCGCAATCCTGATGGTAGTCGGGATAAAGTGTGGCAATAGCCTGGGGATTCATCCCCAGGAGCCAAAAAGAGGTGGTACCGCGGAATCAAGCCCATTTCGTCCTCAATGGATGATTTGGGCTTTTTAGATTCTGAGCCACAGAGATCACAGAGGAAAAAGAGAAAATCCCCTTAAAACTCTGTGTCCTCTGTGTCAAAAAATATGGAGGCAACTCATGTCTTTACCTAAACGGTACAACCCAAAAACGGCCGAACCTGCCCTGCAAACTCAGTGGCAGGCCGACGGCACCTATCATTTTGATCCCAACGCGAATGCGCCCGTGTTCAGCATCGACACGCCGCCGCCGTCCGTGTCTGGCCATTTGCATTTGGGGCACGTGTACTCCTATAGCCAGACCGACTTCATTGCCCGGTTCTTTCGCATGAACGGCCGTAACCTGTTCTATCCGATGGGCTTCGATGATAACGGCCTGCCCACCGAAAAGCTGGTGGAGCGGCTGGAAGGCGTACGCGCCCCGGAAATTGGCCGCCAGGCGTTCATCGACCTATGCCTCAAAGTGAGCGAAGAAACCGAAGGCAAATACCGCGAACTGTGGCAGCGTCTGGGGCTGTCCATCGACTGGCGCTACACCTACCGCACCATCGACGACAATTCGCGCCGACTTGCACAATGGTCGTTCCTCGATTTGCATCGCAAGGGGCTCGCGTACCGTCAAAAATCCCCGGCCATCTGGTGCCCGGAATGCCAAACCACCATCGCCCAGGCCGAACTGAACGATTTGGAGCGCGAAAGCACCTTCTACACCCTGGCCTTCAAGTTGGAAGATGGCACGACGTTACCCATTGCCACTACGCGCCCAGAACTACTGCCTGCCTGCGTAGCCGTGTTTGTGCACCCGGAAGACGGCCGTTTCACACCCCATCTCGGTCAACTAATCACCACACCCTACACACACCAGCAAGTGCCCCTGCTGGCCGATCCCGCCGCCGAGCCAGACAAAGGCACCGGCGCGGTAATGTGCTGCACCTTCGGCGACAATGCTGACGTGACCTGGTGGCGCACCCACAACTTGCCCTTGATTGAAGCGATTGGTGGAGACGGCCGTCTCACCCCCGCCGCTAGCCCAGATTTAGCCGGACACACCACCGCCGAGGCCCGCCAAATCATTATTGGCAAGCTGCGCGAGGCGGGCGAACTGCTAGGCGAAGAGAAAATTAGCCAGCACGTGCGCACCCACGAGCGCTGCGACACGCCAGTAGAGTATCGCGTGGTGTCCCAATGGTTCATCCGCCTGCTCGATTTCAAAGAGGAATTGCTGGCGCAAGGCGAAAAAATCAACTGGCAGCCCGCGCACATGAAGCTGCGCTACCGTCAGTGGGTGGAAAATCTGGCCTGGGACTGGTGCATCTCGCGGCAGCGCTTTTTCGGCGTGCCCTTCCCCGTGTGGACCTGCGCCAATTGCGGCGAAACCATTTTGGCCGATGAGACAGATTTGCCAATTGATCCACTGACAGACCAGCCAAACCAACCTTGCCCAAGCTGCCATTCTACCAACTTCATCCCCGAAGCGGACGTGATGGACACCTGGGCCACCTCCTCGCTGTCGCCACAAATTGTGGGCCAATGGGCTTTCTCCGAAAGCTTGCAAAACAATGCGCTTTACGAGCAAACCTACCCGTTCTCGCTGCGGCCGCAAGCGCACGAAATTATTCGCACCTGGGCCTTTTACACCATCGCCAAATCGTGGCTGCATTTTGGTACGCTGCCTTTTGAATCGGTGGCCATTTCCGGCTGGGGATTAGCTCCCGCAGGCGAAGGCAAAATCAGCAAAAGCAAAAAGAGCAGCGTAACCGGCCCGATGGAGATGATTGAGCAATACTCCGCCGATGCGGTGCGTTACTGGGCCGCCAGCACCGGCCTGGGCAAGGATGCCATCATCAGCGAGGAGAAAATTCAGGCGGGGGCGAAATTGGTGAACAAGTTGTGGAATGTGGCCCGATTTTGCCAACGGTTTTTGGAGAATTGGAGATTAGAGATTGGAGATTTAACGGCTCAACCAATCTCCAATCTCCAATCTCCGATCTCCTCTACGCTAGCGGACCGGTGGTTGTTGGCGCATACGCAGCAGTTGATTGAGCGCACCACGAAGCTGTACGCGCAGTATGATTACGCCACGGCAAAAAGTGAAATCGAGCAGTTTTTCTGGCAAATTTTGGCGGATAACTATTTGGAGATGGCCAAGCTGCGGCTGTACGAAGGCGGTGAATCCAGTGAAGGGGCGCGTTACGCGCTGTATCATGCGCTGCTAACCACGCTCAAGCTGCTGGCACCCATTTTGCCCTTTGTAACAGAGCAAATTTATCAGGGCATGTTTGCCGAAAGAGACGGGGCAACTTCGATTCACACATCAGCCTGGCCTGTGGGAGATGCAGCTTGGTGGGATGAAACGGCCGTAATCCACGGTAACGAACTTGTGGAGATTGCAACGGCCGTTCGTCGCTACAAAAGTGAGCAAAACCTGTCGCTAGGTACCGAACTGGCTCGCCTGCACGTTCTCACCAATGACGCTGACCTTGCCACCCACCTGCAAACCGCCATTACCGATCTCACCAGCATCACGCGGGCCAAGGAGATTGTGTTGGAGAGTGGAAATGAGGTGGAAGGGAACGGCCGTTGGCAGCTCCATATCCAGGCGGAAGAACAGTAATTGAGTAATTGGGTAATTGGTAATTACCAGTTACTCAATTACCCAATTACTAAAGATTCGGAAGCACATCTACCCACAGGCCAAACAGTCCAATCGCCACCAGCAGCGCACCAGAAACGCGGGTGAGCAGCTTGTAATTTTGCCCCAGCCAGCGGGTAAATTTGCGCTGGAACGGCATGGCGATGAATGGCAGCAGCACCAGCGGCCAGCCAAAACCAATGCCAAAAAACAAAAAGTAGCTCAAGCTGCTAGACAAATTGGCCACGCTGCCCGCGCCCAGCAAAAAGGCGCTCACAATCAGCGGGCCGGTGCACGGCAACGTCATCGGGCCAAGCATGAGGCCATAAACGTATGCCCCAGCATACGGATTGCTCAGCAAAGGCGTTTGAGACACCGCCAGACGGTTGAAAGGATTGCGCCCCGTCAGCATCAGCAGCCCAAGGAAAATCACCACGCCATAAATAATCGGCAGCACAACGGTCAGCACGCTGCCAAAACTTTGCTGAAGCAGATACAGAATCAGCCCCACTAGAAGCATCATACTGAGCACACCGCCTAAAACCAGTAGCCCTAACCATTTAGTGGCCGTCTGGGCGCGTTCGTTTTGGGCATTGCCCGCCAGGTACGCAATCAGGCCAGGGTAGAGCGGTAAAATGCAAACATTTGTGAGAATGGCGCTGTTGCCCAGCACAAACGCCTCGAGTAATTGACTCATTTTGGAAAACCTTTAGCTGGTATTTCCCCGGAAACTCTAAGTTTCCGGGGAAATGTGCGATCGTTGATTTTAGGAGGCGTCCTGAATGCTTTGCAGCAGCTCAGTGGGGCCTTCAAAACCGGTGGTCAGGTCGGTAGTGGAACCGTCTGCCCGAATGATGAAGTGGGGCGTAGAAGGTGGATTGGTGACGGTCTGGCCAAAGGTATCGGCCAGGGAAACAAGCACCTCGGGCGTGACAACGGCAAAGGTCCAATTGAAGCCAGTTTCCTCGGTGTATGCGGCTAAGTCATCGTTGCTGATGGTCGTTTCTACACTGAGGCTGACAAAAACCACATCTTCATTATCGGCAAGCTGGGCGCGGGCTTCGGCGACATTGCCTAGCTGCTGGCGGCAGTTGGTGCACCAGGTAGCCATCGGCTCCACAAATACGGTTTTGCCCGCAAAATCGGCCAGTGTGAAGGTCTCGCCAGTGCGCACATCAGTGAGTTCGCTGGTCATCCACAAAGGCAGATCGCTCATCATGTCGTCGCTCATATCTTCGGACATAGATTCGGCGTCTTCCATTGTTTCTTCCAGTTCAGCCATGCCTTCTTCGTGATCGGTCATGGTCATGTCTTCGTCCATGGATTCATCCATCATTTCGTCATCCATTGACTCGTCCATGCTTTCGTCCATCATCTCATCGTCCATAGACTCATCCATCATCTCGTCATCGGACATGGTGTCATCCATCATTTCTTCAGAGGTGTTGGCATCTGACGTGCTGGGTTCAACGGCCGTTTCCGTTCCGCCACCACACGCGACGAGCAATAAAACCAGGGACAATAAAAGATACAGTTTCAAATTTTTCATGGGTCGTTTCTCCTCGAAAATCATCTATTTGGAATTGGCAGCCGAAAAGTGGCTGACAGCAAGGAAGATACCGGGGAAGGATTACGGCCGTATTCCCAAATGCTTACAAATTGCTTACGGGGGATGTGGAGAGATCGCGGAGCAACCTGAGAGCGCCGAGAACACAAAAAACCTCCGCACTCTCAGCGGTAAAAATCAGATTCGTTCTAAAATGAGCCAGGTGAAGGCAAAGTTGTGCCGCTCGTCAGTGGGGTGGTGCTGGCGGAAGGTTTCGCGCCAGGCAGGCCAGTCGATTTCAGGGAAATAAGCATCGCCGTCCAGCGCTGCCTCAACGAGGGTAAGGTAAAGGCGATTGGTCTGTGGCAGCAATTGAGCATACAAATTTGCCCCACCGCCGATAATAATTTCTACAGCATCGCCTGCCGCTGCCAACGCATCCTCAACCGAATGCACGATAGTGGCTCCGGGCGCTTCATAAGCGTGGTCGCGCGTCAGAACGATGTTGTGCCGACCTTTCAGCGGCCGAAATTTGGCGGGAATGGATTCATACGTCTTGCGCCCCATGATGATTGGCTTGCCCATCGTCTGCTGCACAAACCATTGCATGTCGTCCGGCAAGCGCCAGGGCAGTCCATTGTCCGCCCCAATCAGGCCATTTTTGTCCATCGCCACGACCATCGCCAATATTTGTTTAGAGTTACTTAAACCCGCAGGGTTACTCATTTATTCAGTCTCATATCGGCCAACAAGCGCATCAAGCAGTTGTCCGATTTCGTCCAGGCTGCTGAGTAATTTCTCAAACAATTGGGGGGCATCTTCTGGCAGCCCAGTATCACTTTTAGCTTCCAGTTCCAACAATTTAGCATATCCTTTGGCAAAATTCAGAGGCCTTAAAGCCTCATGGCGAAAAATAATTACTCGCTCATCACACGGCCCTTTGGACAAACCCTCTAGAAATCGCTGAAACTCATTCATAAACATCAATCCTTGTAGCCACGGTTTCTTACCGCGTTTCCATTGCGCGGTAAGAAACCGCGGCTACTTTCTAGACTGCTATTGGGGCTTTGATGGTGGGGTGGGACTGGTAATTGACCAGTTCAAAATCTTCGTAGCGGAAGGCGAACAGGTCGGTAACGTCCGGGTTGAGGCGCATTTGGGGCAGCGGGTACGGATCGCGAGAAAGCTGCAACTTGGTTTGCTCCAGATGGTTGAGGTAGAGGTGGGCATCGCCGAGCGTGTGGACAAAATCGCCGGGTTCGTAGCCCAACACCTGGGCCATCATCAGCGTCAACAGGGCGTAGGAGGCGATGTTGAAGGGCACGCCGAGGAAGATGTCGGCGCTGCGCTGGTAGAGCTGGCAGGAGAGTTTGTTTTCGGCAACGTAAAATTGGAACAGCAGGTGGCAGGGCGGCAGGGCCATCTGCTCAATCTCGGCCACGTTCCAGGCGGAAACGATGTGGCGGCGCGAATCGGGCTTGTGCTGGAGGCTGCGGAGGACTTGGGTAATTTGGTCTATGGAACGGCCGTTTCCCATCCCATGAGCGCCATTGAGAACCATAAACCGGCCCCAACTCGCCGTTTTCATCGGCCCACTCATCCCAAATCGTCACCTTGTTTTCGTGCAGATAGCGGATGTTCGTGTCGCCTTGCAAAAACCAGAGCAGTTCATGAATAATCGAGCGGAAATGCAGCTTTTTCGTGGTCACTGCCGGAAAGCCATCGGCCAAATTAAAGCGCATCTGGTAACCAAACACGCTGATTGTGCCTGTTCCCGTGCGATCTTCCTTGCGCACGCCGTTGTCCAACACATGCTGCATCAAATCCAAATATTGCTTCATCCTGCCTCCATTTTTCTTTTCACCGCAGAGAGCGCGGAGGACGCAGAGAAAAATCTGTGTAATCTGCGCAATCTGTGGATGGTTTCTGAGGCGGGAGTATAGCACAGGGGGAACGGCCGTTCCGTAAATCTCCCGTTTAGAAAAAGGTTGCGATATTTTGCTTTTGTCGCGTACAATGCGCCTGATTTGCAAACGCCCTGCCCAATGTGGACTTGCCGATGACACCACCCGAAACGATCAACCAGAGAAAATTGCGCCAGGCGCTTGTTGAAACGTTCAACGAAAGCGAACTGCAAACCCTCTGTTTTGACCTGAAAATTGATTACGAAGCGCTGCCCCCCGGCAGCAAGCTGGACAAAGCCCGCGAATTAGTTGCCACTTGCTTGCGTGAACAGCGCATTGCCGAACTAATCTCGCTATGCGAATCCGTGCGGCCTAAAATTGATTGGCGGGGCATGATGGCAACGGCCGTTTCCGACCAATCCCCCCCGTTCATGGGCCTCAAATATTTTGACGCCGACGACGCCAACCTCTTTTTTGGCCGCGAAACACTCACCGCTGAACTGACCGACCATCTGCAAACCAGCAATTTTCTGGCCGTCGTTGGGGCCTCTGGCAGCGGCAAATCGTCACTGGTGCGGGCGGGATTGGTGCCCGCGCTGCAAAAAACGCAACCCGGCCTCAAGGTTCACGTTTTCACCCCCACCGATCATCCGCTAGAGGCGCTGGCCACCACACTGACGCGCCACACCGATTCCATTGGCGTGACCGCCAAATTCATCGACGCAATGGCCGATGACGCCCGCAGTCTGCATCTGGCAGCACGCCGACTGGTGCAAGAAAATGAAGAACTGCTGCTGGTCATCGACCAGTTTGAAGAGCTGTTTACCCTGTGCCGATCCGAAAAAGAGCGACAGGCGTTTGTGGAGAATTTGGTAACGGCCGTTTCCAATCTCGACGGCACCCCCAGCAACCGCCCCACCCGTGCTGTCATCGCCCTGCGCGCCGACTTTTACCACCACTGCGCCCAATACGACGCCCTGCGCCGCCTGCTGGAAACGCAGCAGCGCTACATCGGCGCGATGAGCCCCACCGAACTGCGCCGGGCCATCGAGCAGCCCGCCCAACAAAACGGCCTCATCTTTGAAGACGGCCTGGTCGATTTGCTCCTGCGCGATGTGGGGGCCAGCGGCGACCAGCCGCCCGAACCGGGCGCGCTCCCCTTGCTCTCCCACGCCTTGCTAGAAACGTGGCGGCGACGCGAGGGCAACACGCTCACCTTCAGCGGCTACACCAATGCCGGCGGCGTGCAGGGCGCGATTGCCAAAACGGCCGAATCTGTCTTCAGCCAAAAACTCACCCCCGCGCAGCAAAGCATCGCCCGCAGCATCTTTTTGCGGCTCACAGAGCTGGGCGAAGGCACGCAAGACACCCGCCGCCGGGCCCAGATCAGCGAGCTACTGCCCGCCAGTGACGCCACCGATGAAACGCAAACCGTGCTCAATCTGCTCTCGGCCGCCCGATTGGTAACGACAGACGAAGACACCGCCGAAGTGACCCACGAAGCGCTCATCCGCGAATGGCCCACGCTGCGCCGCTGGCTGGATGAAAACCGCGACAACTTGCGCCTGCACCGCCACCTCACCGAATCGGCGCAAGAATGGCAGCAGCTCAACCGGGATTCCGGCGAACTGTATCGCGGCGCACGGCTGGAACAGGCGCAGGAATGGGCCAATCAGCACAACGATGAGCTAAATGATTTAGAGCGAGAATTTCTGGCAGCAAGCGTAACCGCCGAACAGCGGGCGCTTGCTGAAGCCCAGGCGCAGCAGCAGCGGGAGCTGACCCAGGCTCAGGAATTGGCCACGGCCCAAACCCAGGCGGCCAGCAGGGCCCGATATTTCAACATTGCCCTGTTCTTCATTTTGCTGCTGACCATAGGTACGGCGGCGTCCATGATTAGTGCCCAGCGGTCGCGACAAGATCGCGAGATTTTAGAGGCCGTCACCACGGTCACAATTCTGGAAGCCCGAGAAACGGCCGTTGCCGCCGGTCAGCTAGCCATCGAGAGCACAACGGATGCCTTTGCCGCGGCTACAGTCAATGCCCAGGCCACCAGCGACATCGCCGCCAACGCCACACGGTCAGCGGAAACGGCAGCGGAAGCAACGGCCGTTATCCAAAACCAGGATGTAGATGCCGATGGGCTAACCTTGACTCAGGAACTCGCGATTGAAACCGATCCCAACGCGGCAGACAGCGACGGCGATAGTCTTTTAGACGGCGTTGAAGTGGCACTTGGCACCGATCCTAACAATTCTGACACCGATTTTGATGCGATTTTCGATGGTGAAGATAATGATCCGTTACGGCCGTACATCTCCGCCCTTGATTTAGTGACAGGCGATACGGTTTCCCTCAATCTAGAGCAAGTTACCGTGCTGGATAATATGTCTCCCAACGTCGAAGACAGATTGCCGCTTTATGGTGTTTCCATGTCATCCGACAATACAAAAATAGCAGGGGGCAGCTATGCTGACGGGGAAAATACGATCATTTATCTTTGGGGCATGGATCGCTCGATGCTGGAACCTCACAACATTGGTTCAAGCGCAACTGTTTGGGACACTGCCTTCTCAAATAATCAAGTTTTTGCCGCTGTAGGTTCCAACGTTCAATCATTTGATTTAACTGGTTCAGAAGATTGGGCAACTTTGTCAGGCTCAGCTTTTGGCGGCAATCTTTACAGCATCGGTATTTCTCCCGATGGCAAATATCTTTTGTACGGCGGGCGGGCCGTTTGGGAATTCAAGCAAATTATTGGCAATGAGGCGCTCCCAATTGGCCGTCAATCGCAAAATGAAGATACGAACGTGGAAAATTTTGTCTCTTATTTTTCGTACGACGGCCGTTTCTTTGGCCGAGTTCGTGATGATGGGTCGGTTTTTGTGGGGGAAACGTTTGAGCGCAGCTTTGCACGGCCGTTTAACAAAAGCGCCAACGGTGCCTACGACATGGGCATCACCTCAGATGGCAATATTTTAATGGTGGGGTATGAAAACGGCCGTGTTGAACTTTACGACTACAGCGAACGCAGCGGTGGCCCGCCATTGATTTATGGCCTGGATGCCCACCCCAGCAATGCCCATGCCGTCTTCTCACCCGATGACACTATCCTGGCCACCAGCAGCGCAGACGATGGCACCGTACGACTGTGGCGCGTGGAAGATGGCGAACTCCTGCTGGAATTAGATGCTGAAGCGGAGGGCGTCACCTCGCTCATTTTCTCGCAAGATGGCCATTACCTACTCTTTGGCACCACGGCTGGCGAAATTCACGTGTATGGCATGCCGGAAGTTGAGCGATAGGTGTCGCTTGTGTCATGCCCGCGTCGGCGGGCATCCACCCGACTGTCAAGAGTGGATACCTGCCTCCGCAGGTATGACAATCGAAATTTAGAGTAAACACAAATAGTTGGTTACAATAGAAAGTATGAGTGATTTACCAGAAAGACTAGCAGAGATAGTTGAAGATTTTAGCGTTTGCGTCGGCCAGGAGAAGCTGGAATATTTGCTGGAGTTTGCCGAGAAGTTGCCCCCGGTGCCCGACTATATCGACACCAGCGACACCAACAAAGATGAAGTGCATGAGTGCATCTCGCCGGTTTTTATCTATCCAGAATGGCAAGATGGCAAAATCTTCTACCACTTTGACATCCCCGAAGAAGCCCCCACCGTGCGTGGATACGCCTCGGTACTACAAGAAGGCATCGGTTGGACCACGCCAGAGGCTATCGAAAAAATACCCTTGACATTTTACCTGGGCATGGGTTTGCAGCAGGTGCTTACCGGGCAACGGCTAAATGGCATTACGGCCGTTCTCGCCCACATGAAAACGCTAGCCCGTAATCGGTAATCCGTAAACGGTAAACGGTAAACCGATTACGGATAACGGATTACCGTTTACCAATCACCGCCCTGTTTGTGGCTCAATAGAAATCGATCCAGAACCGCCATCCAAAACGATGAGGATGCTGTTATTACCTTCGGCATCATAACCTGGCGTCTGCCAGACACCGCTGTCCTCATCGCCAGACACCCGTTCAAAGCGAGCATCCATCGAGACATGCCCCGAACCGCTGTCCAATTCCACCCGCGCTTCCATGTTTGGCGGCAGCATAAGGCTCATCGCCCCGGACCCACCGTCAATTTCAACCTCATGAAAGCCGATAGATGGCAGCGTCATGGTCAACCGACCAGAGCCCCCATCCACACGCACATCGTAACTGCCACCTGGCAGCTCCGCATCCACCGCACCAGAGCCAACGTCAATAACCAAATCTGAGAGCAGCAAACTACCTAACTCTAAATCTGCCTGGCCAGAGCCTACATCTACCGTGAGGTCCAGGGGAACAGTCCGGCTTAGACCAATCTGCCAGGGCGGCGGGTTACCGCTGGCGATCCAATCGCCAAACCATAAGCCTGAATTGTTTTCACCAAGAGAAATAATCGCCTCGGAGCCGCGCATTCTCTGCTCAAATTGCAAGTCACCGGCAATATTCAGCGTGCCTTCGAGCACGTTTTTGTTGCTGTCCAGCCCCGTCACATCCGCACCCAAACTGCCTAAATCCAGCGTGACAACGGCCGTTGCCACATCTTCAGCGCTCACCGAAATCGTTTCTTCGCGATATTCGGCGGTGGTCTGCAAATTGAAACGGGACAAAAACGGCAGCTCCACCCCAAACAACAGCACCGCGCCAAACAGAGCAACGGCCGTTAACCCCACCAGTCCGCTCAAAATAGTGCCCAACGGCCGTCTGACCTGCTGCACAATAATGTTTATACCCAAGAAAATCAGCAGCAGCGGCCATAGCTGAAATGCCACGCCCCAGTTCAGATCAGAAACAATCCCCATGTTTCGCAGCAAAAAGTAAACGCCTAAACCAATTAAAACTATCGGCCCAAAAAGCGAACGGCCGCTTCTACGTCCACCGTTGTCAGAAAAATCGTCCATTTGACCAACCTCCACTCAACAAAATCCTCAGGGAACCAGCCCATGTACACCTATTACGCAACGGCCGTACGGCCGTTGCACCGTTTTGACAACTCCCCCCTTTTCCAATAAAATCACCGCCGTTCCCAAGAACCAAAAAAGAGAAAGGAACCACGCATTTGATTTCCCCGATCAGGTGACGGGTCACCAAAAAATCATTGATACGCTTTAAGCACACACCAACAATTTCCCCAACACGCATCACCCTTAGGTCTCGTCGCCTGCTCAAAAATAACGATATACTCGCGAAAGGCATTCTTGCATTTTTGCCGAAGGTAACTCGGCCAGGAAATGTCTCCACGAGTACAAATGATACCAATTTCCAAGAGGTTTATAACGCATGAAAGAATATAAAACAGGTCAAATCCGCAACATTGCTCTTATCTCCCACAACGGGGCTGGCAAAACAACCCTTGTGGAACGGCTGTTGTTCAACACAAGCGTGACCACCCGTATGGGAGATGTGCAAAACGGTACAGCGGCGATGGACTTCGAAGAAGAAGAAATTAGCCGCCATAGTTCAATTGCCACCGGGCTGGCCCCCATTGAATGGAAAGATTGCAAAGTCAATGTGCTGGACACCCCAGGGTATGCCGATTTTATTGGGGAAGTAAACGCCGCCCTGGCCGTTTCTGAAGGCGCGATGGTGCTGGTGGAAGCTGTGGCTGGTGTGGAAGTCGGTACTGAAATTGTTTGGGCCGAAGCTGAAAAGCGCAATTTGCCCCGCATCGTGGTCATCAACAAGATGGACCGTGAAAATGTGCGTGCCGCCCGCGCTTTGAAGAGCGTAGAAGACAATCTGAGCGGCAATTTTATTCCGCTCCAGCTGCCCATTGGCGAAGGTGCTACGTTCAAGGGCGTGGTCGATTTGCTCTCTATGGAAGCCCGTCTGGGTGAAAATGACGAGCGCGGTCCCATTCCGGCCGAGCTCCAGGATGAGGCCGAAGCCGCCCATTTGGCTATCGTCGAAGCCGCTGCCGAAGGCGACGACGCGCTGATGGAAAAATATTTTGAAAATGACGGCCTGCCGGATGAAGATATCGTGCGCGGCTTGCGATTGGCCATGCAGCAAGGCTCTGCTATCCCCTTGATCTACAGCGCCCCTCAAGCTAATGTTGCCGTTGTGCCGCTCATGAACGCCATGGTGCGCCTCTTCCCTGCTCCCAACGAAGGCGAAGGATTTACGGCCGTTGACGCTTTGGGTGGAGAAGTATCCTACAAAGTAGACGACAACTCGCCATTGGCCGCTTTCATTTTTAAGACACGTGAAGACCCATACGGCCGTATGAGCTACATTCGCGTTTTTGGCGGCGTGTTGGAGTCCGACAGCCGTATCTGGGATGCCAAAAGCGACAGCGAAGTTCGTGTGGGTACCCTGCAACTGTTGACCGGTAAGGAACAAACGGCCGTTGCCAAACTGCACAGCGGCGACATCGGCGCAGTTGTGAAATTGGGCGACGCCCATACCAACGACACCCTGTGCGACAAAGGCAACAAACTGCGGCTGCCAGCCATTGAGCAACCCAACCCCATCGCCCAGGTTGCCATTCACCCGGTCTCTCAATCCGATGTGGCTAAACTGAATCAGGCACTCACCCGCCTCACCATCGAAGACCCGACGCTGGAGTGGCACACCGAACCAGCCACCCACGAAACAATTTTGTCCGGCATGGGCAACACACATTTGGACATCGCCGTGCAAAAAGCCAAATCCAAGTTTGGCGTGCACTTCACTACGACTGTGCCCAAAGTGCCATACCGTGAAACCATCACCAAGACCAACTCGGCCGAGTACACCCACAAAAAGCAATCCGGTGGTGCCGGGCAATACGCTCGCGTTTTCCTGCGTGTTGAATCGCTGGACGACGATGCCGATTTTGAATTTGGCTCCGAGATTTTTGGTGGTTCAATCTCCGCCCCGTTTGTAGCCGCGACAGAAAAAGGGTGCCGTCAGGCATTGGAAGCAGGTCCGGTAGCGGGGTTCCCCGTAGTCGGCGTCAAAGCCATCGTTTATGACGGTAAAGAACACCCCGTAGACTCCAAAGAAATCGCGTTCCAGACAGCCGGGCGCGAAGGGTTTAAGCAGGCCATGCTGGGCGCTGGCCCGGTGCTGCTGGAGCCCATCTTCGAGGTTTCCGTTACGGTTCCCGCCGACAACATGGGCGACATCTTGGGCGACATGAACACCCGTCGTGCCCGCGTGCTGGGTATGGACCAGGAAGGCACCAAAAGCATTGTCAAAGCCGAAGTGCCGCTGGCCGAAATGCAAACCTACACGGCCGATTTGCGCTCAATGACCCAGGGACGTGGCGTGTTTAGCATGAAGTTCTTGCGTTACGGCCGTGTGCCATCCCACCTCCAGGCAGACGTCATCGCCAAAGCCAAAGCCGCCGAAGAAGAAAGTTAGATTTAACCCAATATGGCATAGCAAAAGGGCAAGCCTACGCGGGCTTGCCCTTTTTTGTTGGGCTAACAGCAGATTAAGACCGTGCGCCTAACATTTACCCGCCTGGCCCTCCTCAGTATAATCCCGCCCAATGAAACGCTTTGCATC
This sequence comes from Ardenticatenaceae bacterium, assembly GCA_020634435.1. Classification (GTDB taxonomy): domain Bacteria; phylum Chloroflexota; class Anaerolineae; order Promineifilales; family Promineifilaceae; genus Leptofilum. Next base: position 167,759 of record JACKBS010000014.1, read on the forward strand.
CCAGCTCAAACGATTAATCTATTGGCTACTCCAGCCGCGCTATCGCGGTCTGAAAATTGCGCTCGTACTTTTTTCTTTGCTGGCCGGTGGTTACCTGCTTTATCGCGCCGTTGGCTACGTTCAGCTCATCACCGATCCGCGCAGCCAATCGTTCTTGCAATGGTCTCAGGGCAATGAAGCGGCCCGCGCTGCATTGATCACAGAGCAGCGCGAGGCCTGCCCCGGTGCCCCATTTGTGCTGCCCGCCGACGGGTTCATTGGCCTGCTCTATGATGATCCGCGCGGACCGTACTCGCAATTTAATCCGCACCAGGGAATCGACATTTTTAGCGATACAGAGCCGGGTCTAACGCCAGTTTATGCCGCCTACGACGGCTATGTGACGCGAGAAGCAAGCTGGCGCAGTTCGCTCATCATGCGCGTGCCGGACGACCCGCTGCAACCGGGGCTCACCATCTGGCTGTACTACACGCACATGGCCGATCGTCAGGGCAATGATTTTATTGAGGACGCTTTTCCGCCAGGAACGCGAGAACTATACGTGGAGCAAGGAACACGGCTGGGGTATACCGGGGATTACAATGGCACCTCCCCACGAACCATCTGGACCCATCTCCATTTTTCAATTGTCCGTGATGATGGCAGCGGCAATTACCTGAATGAATTAGAGTTTGCCAACACAATTGATCCGTCACCTTATTTGGGCATGGCTGTGAATTATGCTTGCGCGTCCGAAACTGCGGGCTGCACGGCCAACCCAACTTGTGAATAGCCAGCTCATTAACTGGCACTGCTGAAAACAAACATGGCTGATCGACTAAAAACTATTGTTCAACGCTGGAGCCGCCAACGCCTACCGCAGCTGAACGGCCGTATCTATCTCCCTTCCCTCCAGGCTACCGTCACCATCCGGCGTGACCAGTGGGGTGTGCCCCACATCCACGCCCAAACCCGCCACGATTTGTACCTGGCACAAGGGTTTGTCCACGCACAGGATCGGCTGTGGCAGATGGAGCTGAACCGCCGGGCGGCCACAGGCACACTTTCGGCCGTTTTTGGCGCAATGACGCTAGACACAGACCGCTTCAGCCGCACCTTTGGTTTTGCCCGGTTGGCCCGCGCCACGCTAGACAGCCTGAGCGACGAAGCGCGGCAAGATTTAACCGCGTACACCGCTGGCGTCAACTCATTTCTGGCCAGCCAACCGGTGCTGCCCATTGAATTTGCCATCGTGCAGCACCGGCCCGAACCGTGGGAACTGCTGGACTCGTTGGCTTACGCCCATTTGCAAATGTGGGCGCTCACTCACGGGGCATTTGGCGAGTTGGTGAAAGCCCAACTTTTGCAGCAGGTAGACGAAGCCGTGGTGCAAGATTTGCTGCTCACCTACCCAGAACAATTCCCAGCCACGCTGCCCGACGGCATTGAAGAAAATGCCCAATGGATCGATGCCTGGCAAGGAACGGCCGTTCCCTGGCAAAATCCATTCCTCGGCAAGGGGAATCTGGAAGGGGCCGGGCGCGGCAGCAATGGCTGGGTCATCGCCCCAGACCACAGCACCAGCGGCGGCGCCATTCTCTGCAACGACATGCACCTGCCAATTGGCACGCCATCGATCTGGCATTTTCAACATTTGCGCAGCGATGATGGCTTGCACGTGGTGGGCTTTACCCAGCCCAGTTTGCCGTATGTGATGGTCGGGCATAACGGCCGTATCAGCTGGGGCGCAACACTGGCTTACACCGACTGCGAAGACCTGTTCATCGAAAAGCTGCACCCGGACGACGCGACCCAGTACCAGTTTGGCGATACCTGGCGACAGGCAGAGATATTTGAAGAAGTGATCGAAGTGCGCTTCCAAAAGCCGCACCAGGAAACGGTCACCTGCACACACCACGGACCGCTGATTCACAAGCTGATGGCCAACGAGCCGCAGCCCCTGGCCTATAACTCCACCGCGCTGCGCGGCGGCTGTACCATCGACGGATTTGCCTGGCTCAATGCGGCCGAAAATTGGGATGAGTTTGTAACGGCCGTTGCCCACATTCATGCCCCATCGCTCAACTTGCTGTACGCGGATCGCCAGGGCAACATCGGGCATTGGGTGTCTGGGCAGGTGCCGCTGCGTGCGAGTGGTGATGGCACTGTGCCCACCCCCGGCTGGACTGGCGACAACGAGTGGACCGGCATCGTGCCCTTCGATGAGATGCCTCATGCGCTGAATCCCAAAAGCGGCTACATCATCTCAGCCAACAATCGCCTGTTGCCTGCGGCGAACACAAGCCACAACCTGGGACAGCTCTGGCGCAACGGCTACCGCGCCGAGCGCATTCGCCAACTGCTGCATGGCCAGCCCCAACACAGCCAGGACGACTGCCGCCGCCACATGATTGACCAGCTCAGCTTGCCCGGCCTGGAAATGGTGCAGCTACTGCAAACTATACCCACACCGGCTGATTTGCCGCCGGAAAGCCAAGCCGCCCTCACCTGGCTGCGTCAGTGGGACGGCCGTCTTACCATTGAAAGCGTCGGCGGGGCGCTGTTTGAGGTGCTGGTGGAGCAGCTAACAGACGCTTTGCTGCCAGAAAAAGTACCTGCCGAATTGCTGCCCTCGTTACTTGGCCAGGGAACAAGCGAAAATTTGCACCCGGTTAATGAGTTTCAGGGGTACTGGTTGGTGAATCTGCTGCGCATTCTCCAGGAAGGGCCATCCCCCTGGTTCCCCGATCTGGCTACGCGAAACAAGTTGATTCTTGACTGCCTTGGGAAAAGTACGGCCGTTCTGCAACAAACCTTGGGCGATGATCCGGCAAATTGGCAGTGGGGCCAACTGCATCAGGTGACCTTCCAACATGCTCTAGGGCGAGTGAGCACACTTGAGCCTATTTTCAATATTGGCCCCTTCCCCATGCCCGGCGATGGCAACACGGTAGCCCAGTCAGGCATGCGGCCCGGTGGCTTTGCCTGCTGTGGCATTTCTGTCTCGTCGCGGCTGATTGTAGACATGAGCGCCATCGAAAAAGCAGAAGCCATTTTGGCCCCTGGGCAGTCTGGGCATGTCGGCAGCCCGCATTATCGGGACCTGGCACCGATGTGGCTGGCAGGCGAAAATTTCCCCATTTTGTGGCAGGAAAATGACGTCATCGCCGCCACCAAGCAGCTGCTCACCTTGACCAAACGGCTATGATCATCCTCACACGCCAATGATGACAAACCTCACAGATGGCCCCACTTGGCCCCGTGCTACAATTTGGGTGTAACTTGATTCAAACAAGTTACTCGGGGCTCCTCTTTCTTTTCTGAGGCAAACGGCGCGACCAAAATCGCGCCGTTTGTTATTAAGCCACTTCTTCTGTTTCCCTACCCTGAGCTATGCTACAATCGCCAAGATTTCTATTGAAAAGTCTCATTTAGGGAGTCGTGGTCCATTGTCGTCGCCCATGCAGAAGCTAAAAAAACGGATTCGTACCCGGCAGTTCTGGCTAACCATTGCGCCACTTATCATCGTGCTAGTCGCACTGGGTGTCTATAATCTAACCATTGCCAGCCAGACGACAACGGCCGTTGCGACCAATCCCACACCGACCCGCCGCCCCACGCGGACCCCATTTCCCGATGGCACGCGTCCGCCCATTTTGCTGGCCACAATTTTGCCCAGCCCCACACCCACCATTACCCCACGCCCGGATGTGCCGCAAACGGCCGTCATCACCCTGTTTGGCCCACCAGATTCAAGCAGCCTGTCTCAAGACGGCCAGCTTACGTTTTTCTGGACCTATTCTGAGCCGCTGCCTGCCCGGCAGCAATTTGTGCTGACGCTGCACCAAAATGGCATCACGACCGTGCTGGGCACGCTCGCTCAACCCAATTTTGGTGATGCCTACCAGCTTTCGGTCAATTTTGATGTCATAGAGCCGACAGCAGGAACGGCCGTCTGGCAGATGCAACTCCAGTGGATTGATGAAGAACGGCCGTTGCTGGCCAGCGAAGAGCGCGAGATCACCTTCATTCGTGAATGAGTGAGCGGTAACTCTTTTGGTTTTACCTTTATCCAATTTCCATTATGTGTATAATGTGCATGTTAAACGTCATCTGTGCCTCATTTGGGCAATTTATTATCAACAACGCGAATTAATGGATTTATGCCACAAGCACGTAATAAGAAAAGTGAAATCACGAGAATAAGTCATTATTTGTTGGATGAACAGCTGGTTGAGCAGCCAGTCAGTGCTATCTACCGAGCTACCGATGAGAAAACGGGCAATACCGTTTTTCTCGTTAGTATAGAATCAGACGCTGCCACCAGTGAGCTGGCAGACCGATTTTTGCGGCGGGCCAAAACAGCCGCCCAGCTGGAACACGAAAACATCTTGCCGATTTTAGATTATGGCAAAGATGAATATCGGCCTTATGCCACCTTCTCATACCGAGAAGGCGATTTCTTAGTTGATGTGCCCTACTTTCAAACCGCACCCAACCTCGCAGATAAAGATCAGGTCATCAAAGTTATTGACCTGGTGAAACAGTTGGCCGCAGCATTGGCCACGGCGCATCCAACCGGCTTGATTCACCACGACTTACGCCCGGAAAACATCTTCGTGGATAAAACTGGGAAGCCATTTTTTCTTGATTTGGTAGTACCGCCAACGCCGCCCCCCACCCCAGCCGAAGCCAACGATGGGCAACAACAGCTGGATTATCAATCACCGGAACAGTTAGCAGGCAAATCTCTCTCGGGCAAAAGTAACATTTATTCGTTAGGCATTTTGCTCTACCGCCTACTCGCAGGGCAGTTACCGCCCTTGCCCTTGTCTGAATGGGATATTTTTGAACACAAAGGTATGGCACGGGAAATCCCCTTGCCTGAAATGTGCCCCGGCTTAACAGAGGCAACCTATGTGGCTGTTGAAAACAGCATCTGGCCTAAAGATTGGAGCCGGTACGAAACGGCTGCTGATCAGCAAAAAGCCCTGGAACGGGCGATGGCGGCCGAAGCTGCCCCACCACTGCCACCACCACCCGCCTGGCTGCTGCTGACCAGACGCCTAAAACAGCCAGAGACGCTCAAATTTGTGGTGCCTGCAATTGTGGTTGTAGTGTTGTTAACTTTGGTTTTGCTTTGGGCACGTGGCAACGTGCGGCAGGATGACACCGTAGCCCCAACACGGGACATGGTGGTTGTACCCGCTCAAGAACAGACAGCCGAGCCAAGCACAACATTGGATACGGCCGTACAAACGGAAGAAGAACAAGAAGCGATCGCCTTGCCAACTGTCAGTGCGACGGCGACCCAACCCCCGACAGACACAGTGGTACCGACAGAAACCGTTGTTCCCGCGGCCGCCACCGAAATCCCGCCCACCGATACGCCTGCCCCAGAACCGACCAATACCGCAACCAGCATACCAACTAGTGAACCCACTGTTGAACCCACCCAGGAAGTTGCTTGTGTTCCTTCACCGCCTTTTGGTTGGGTGCGTTACACAATTCAGGCCAACGACTCTCTATCGGCAATTGGACAAGCAACAAATACAACGGTAGAACAGCTGCTAGAAGTAAACTGTCTAGATGGGACGCTGCTCAGCATCGGTCAGGAAATATGGGTGCGTTTCGTACCTAATCCCACCGTCACCAACACACCTTTACCTGAAACGGCCGTGCCAATTGTGCCCGGCACAGACCCAGGCTCCAATCCAACCCCGGTTCCACCGACACCGACAGTAGCGGTACCGTAGAATTCAGATCACAAAATCGTAAGAAACGTTGCAACCTTTGGGCTAAACACTAAAAATAACCCTTGCGCAAACCCGGATTAAACAATTTAAGCTTGTGCTGTCCTATGCTTTTTCCTTGCCTTGTTTACCGGGTCTATGACCAGTCAACAACCTGAAGGAAAAATCCCATGAACCGACGGCTCTTTTTACTTGCGATTGTCTCGATTCTTTTCGTTTCCCTCCTTATGGCCCCTACACTTTTTGCTGGCCTCATTCACGACGGCAGTTTTGAAAACAAACCAACCGACTGGGAAGAATATTTCAACACCATTTGCATGGTCAGCGGCCTGGGTGATTGGACAAACACGGCTGGTTTAACTGGCAACTATGACGGTAACAAGTCGTTATGGGTTGGCGGAAAGTGCAACAATGGCTTAGGTGTGCGCAACAATGGTGCTTCACAGACAATTACCCTGGAACCAGATGCGGCCGTTCTTTCTTTCTGGTATGCGCCGTATAAATTCCTGACCGATGGCTCAAACCAGGATAATGCACGCGTGTTCATTAACGATGAAGAAATTTGGACACTAACCGTTAATGGACCGACCGGGCCAGCCGTCTGGAAAAACGCGCTCATAAACATCAGCCAGTATGCTGGACAAGAAGTCACACTCGCTGTAGAAATGGACCAAAATACAAACCCTCTGCTTGTAGCCAACGTTTTTTTTGATTTCTTCGAAGTTTACAATCCAGCCCTGGAAATTACCCAGCAGGTAACACCGGCCAACGTTTTGATCGGTGAATCGTTCACGGTCGATGTGACCATCAATAACAGCGGGGACATACCGCTAAACAATCTGACTGTGAGCAATTCTACATTTTCCAGCTGTAATCAAAGTGCCGGAAGCTTGCCCGATTTGGCGCCCGGAGAGAGCATCGGCTATGCCTGTACAGTTGAAAATGCGGTGATGGGCATGGCAAACACCGCCTCGGTTCTTGGCACGGCCACCGAGTTACTTTACCCAGTTGAAACGGAAAGCTTTATCGCAGCCAACGTAGTCAACCCTCAATTGGAATTGATCGCCGAGCCACCAACCATCACGGTTTCTGAGGGTGAAGCAGTCAATGTGGAACTTACCGTCACTAATATTGGCAATACCAAGTTAACAAACGTTCAGCTCAGTTCGGCCCCTTCGGTGTGTTCCTTTACACAATATGAACTACTGCCTGCGCAAGAATCTTTTTTCACCTGCACATTTACACCGGAAGCCAGTGGCACAATCCATTTTGCCGCTACGGCCGTTGAGCCATTGACCAATAAGGAGATTGCGGCGGAAACGGCCGTAGCCATTGAAGTTGAGCCCGTTGATCCACCTACCGTCCCTGTATACACGCTCTACCTGCCCATTACCTTCAACAACGTTACCAACCACAACGATCTTGGCGAACCCAACAACAGCTGTGACCAAAGCTTCCCCCTTCAGCTCAACCAGCCAGCCCAATTCCTGGCGGAAGACGTTTATGACTGGTATGGTCTTACCCTCGATGCCACCAGCAATCTCACCATCAAACTGACCAATTTTGTTCCGATTGCCGGGCAAATTACAGTCTGGCGCGGCAGCTGTGACAATCTCACCTTCTTAGGGCAAAATGGTGATTTTGCTACTACAAAAACCATTCAACTGAGCAACCAACCACCAGGCAACTACAGCATCTGGATCATCAATGATGGCCCCACCAATACCAATCAAAAATACACACTGACCGTTAGCGCCCCCTAACGACCTCCTGAAATTACCTCATCATCTGTCAGCCAGTTGAATAATCAACTGGCTGGCAATTTTTTAAACTTCCCCCATTTAGACAATTCGTAAGACAAATTGAAACTTTTAGTTGGTAACATTCACTGACTAAATGTATGTGTGTTGTAATGGGAGCAGTTGGCAGTTAAGTCGTTGACCCGATGTCAGCAAGTTTAGGAAGAGAGTGGCCCACAACACCGGCTTTTGATAGGTAATCTGAATAAGTCAGCAATGTCGTTACGGGCAACACCACAGCCGCAACCTTCACGCTCGTCCAAATTGCGTACCAAAACATTACAACTTACTTTTGTCTTGAGTTATAATGGTTTCGATTACTTTCCATAAGATCGAAACGTCAGGAACGAATGGATATCCAGAAAGACCAGGCAAGGTCGTCAAGTTTATATGATCAGCTAATCGATCAATACAAACTAGAAGCTCATATAAACCAAACGGCCGTCACCGATCTTTATCGTGCCTTTGATGTAGATGAAAACCGCACTGTCGCGGTTGAAATTTTGCTGCCTACCTTCAACAACAAAAAACAGTTTGCTGAGCAGTTTGTCGTCAAGATGAACAAGGTGGCCCAGCTCAAACACCCCAACATTGCCCAGGTCTATCAAATTGGTCTAACGCCCAACAATCGGCCGTATGTCGCCAGAGACATGATCGAAGGCATTACGCTGCGCGAACGGCTGATCCAGCTCTCGCAGCAGCCCTCGCCCGCCAACAGCATTTATGCTCTAAAAATTGTGCGTCAGCTGGCGGAAGCGCTGGAATTGGCAGAGCGGCTGGACTTATACCATTACTACCTCTCACCAGAAACCGTCCAACTCAAACAAGACGGCACCGTCGTACTGGTAGATTTAGGCATTCCCGCCGTAGAAAATGGCATGGCCGCCAAAGTTGATCTGCCTCTAGGCGACGGCGACTATGTAGCCCCAGAACAGAAACAAGGCAAAGCCATCAACAGCCGCAGCCAAATCTATTCGATGGCCGTAATTCTCTATGAGATTCTCACCAACGAATTACCAGCCGAGCCAGTATCTTTTTCGCAAACAGTCATGCAAGGGATTCTGCCCAGAAATACGCCGCTGGAACAAAAGCGGCCAGATTTGTCTCGTGAAACTTATAACCTAGTGGAGCGCGGGCTGCGCGCCCAACCGTGGGGCCGTTACAACAGCATCAAGGAATTTTTGGATGCTGTCAATGAAGCGCTGCAAAGCGAACGGTTGCTGATTCAATCACGAGGAGATACGGCCGTATTGGCCCCACCCGCACCTCGTCGCTCTAGAATTGGCCTGCTCATTCCCGCAATTTTGCTGATTATTTGCATGGCCAGCGCTGGCATTTGGGCCTTAGTCCAAAACGCAAACACTGTAGATTCAACCCCAGCAGCCATCGTGACCGACAACAGTACGCCCAGCAATTTACTGCCCAGCCCTACCCTGATTCTCACCTCGGAAGGAGTCGCAGGCCAGGCGACGGCCACCCCGCCTGCGGTTGAGTTACCGACGCTCGGTACCATCAACATTATCTCTCCAGCCGATGCAACTGAATTTGAGGCCGGCGACACAGCCAACTTCAGCTGGACCTGGAATGAGACCCTACAAGAGAACCAGCAGTTTTCCATTTACCTGATAACTGACAACGGCCGTTCCCTTCTTGGCATCGTCAGCACCCCTACCAGCGATGGCACCTACAGCTTGCAAACGCTACTGCCCGATAACGGCAGCTCCAGTTCTGAGTGGCAAATCGTTCTGGAAGATTTGAATACCAACCGGAATATCGCTACCAGCAGCAACCGCCAGATTAACATCAAACCTGCGCCTGTCACTGCCACATTTACGCCTACGCCAACCGAAACGACTACGGCCACCGCGACCTCTTCCCCCACACCGATACCCCAGGTGGAAATCTCGGTAAGTTCGGCCAGCTTGCGGCAAGGGCCAGGCACCGTCTACCCAATCTTGCGCTACCTCTACCAGGGCGATGTCGTGGCTGTACTGGCCAAAGACACACCTGCGGGCGACTGGTATAATGTGCTCTTAGACGACGGCAGTCGCGGCTGGTTGGCCGCCATCGCCGTTCGTCCAATTGATGAAAGCAGCATGAACATTGTGGGCATCGCGGCCACCTTACCAGCTCGCCCCACCAACACGCCGACGCCAACACCCACCAACACACCAACGCCAACGAGCACGCCTACGGTTGTGCCCGGCGGTGGTAATAATCCACAACCCACCTCAGTGCCACCAACCAATACACCTCCACCCCCACCACCTCCTGGCGGATAATTGAGGAATAGGTTATTGATTGCCTAGCCAATGAATAACAAGAAGTATCGATAGAGTATCGGTATGCGGAGAAACCGTGTCCTAACAATTCTTGCAGTTTTTTTGGCGTCTGTCGTCGCGGTCACCTGGTTAGGCAGCGTCCTGGCAGATGCCACACTCCCGGTTAACGAGGGGTTAACCGTGGACGAGGGCAGCACGGGTGCGGTAATCAGCAACACCCTGCTGCTTGCCGAAGACGACACTGCTCCTGGCTCTAGCCTCACATTCACCCTGGTTTCCTTACCCGTGCATGGTTCGTTGAACTTAAACGGTTCGCCGCTGAGCTTGCCTGGCGAGTTCACGCAGGCTGACGTTGACGCAAATCTGCTGACTTACGACAATGACGGCACCGAAAACGCCAGCGACAGCTTTGACTTCACAGTGGCTACCAGCGGTGGATCAACAACTGTCCCCCAAACGTCCTTTGCCATCACGGTCAACCCGGTTTTTGATCAGACGCCAGTGCTGAATGACGCCACGTTTGATTTGCCGGAAAACAGTGCGATCGACACATCCGTTGGCACCGTAACCGCCACCGACGCCGACTTTGGCGACTCGCTGAGCTACACCATTACCAACAGTCTGCCCGAAGCTGCCTTCAGCATTGTCACCACGACCGGGCAGATTAAAGTTAGTAACAGCACACCGCTGGACCTGGAGACGAATCCCACCTTCACGCTCACAGTGGAAGTGAAAGACAGTGGCAACTTAACGGATTCGGCGCAAGTAACTATCAACCTGCTTAATGTGAATGAAGCGCCGGTCGTTGATCCAGCAGGTTCATTTAACATTGCTGAAAATACAGTGACAGGAACGGCCGTTACCACCATCACCGCCACCGACGTAGACGCCAGCGATGTCATCACCTTCTCGATCACGGCGGGTAACACAGCCAATGCATTTGCCATTGGTGCCAGCTCAGGTGAAATCACAGTCGCCGACGGTAGCTTGTTGGATTATGACATCCCACCTACCAGCTACACCTTGACCATCAAGGCGGAAGATATCGCCGGAGCTTTCGATACGGAAGATGTGGTCATCAACTTGACCAATGTTAATGAACCACCCGTTATTTCCCCAAGCGGACCATTTAACGTTTCTGAAAATACCATGACGGGAACGCCCGTAACTACTGTCTCTGCTACTGATGTTGACGCCAGCGACGTCATTACCTTCTCGATCACAGCAGGCAATACGGCTAATGCGTTTACCCTCGGTGCAAGCACAGGCGTGCTCAGCATCGCCGACGGCAGTTTGCTTGACTATGACACCCCGCCTACTAGCTACACCTTGACCATCAAAGCGGAAGATATCGCCGGAGCTTTCGATACAGAGGATGTGGTCATCAACTTGACCAACATCAATGAACCACCATCTATCTCCGAAACCACGTTGAGTGTTGTAGAAAACAGTGCGAACACAAGTTTAGTTGGCCTTGTACCAGCCTCTGACGAGGATGCCAACGACATTGGCAATCTGACTTTTGCCATTCTTCCAGGCAATGGTGCAGGCGCGTTTGCCATTGCTAACGACGGGAGTAACAACGGCCGTATCACCGTTGCCAATTCATCCTTGCTCGATTACGAAACAAAGACCAGCTATGTCCTGAACGTTATTGTCACGGACACTTTGGGATTGGATAACACGGCCACCGTCACCATCAACCTGACCAACGTGTATGATGTTGCGCCCAACGTGAGCAATGCTACCTTCTTTGTGGTAGAAGGTAGCGCCAACGGCGTGGCAGTAGGTACCGTCACGGCCACCGATCCAGAATTGTCTTATGGCGATATCCTGACTTTTGCCATCATCGGCGGCAATACGGGCACTGTGTTTGCCATCAACAGCACCACTGGGCAAATTACCGTACCCGACACCAGCAAGCTAGACGCCGATACGATGCCCACCTTTAACCTCACGGTACGCGCAACGGATAGAGGTGGCAAGATAGACACGGGCACGATTACCATTAACGTGAGTCCGCTGCCTATCACCTATCTTTATCTGCCGATTACGTTCAACAACTACCCGCCAATCGAACCGAACAACCACTGTGGGCAAGCTTATGCCATCGGCAGCGGCACAACTTATGAGTTCACCTCCGATGACGTGGAAGATTGGTATGCTTTTACGCTCAACAGTCCAGGAAACCTCGTCGTGACCCTCTCCAATTTTGAGCCTTCTCAGGGGCAGTTGGTAGTGTATGGTGGGGTGTGTGGCAGCAATCTGGTTGCCCTACAAAACAATGGAAATGCCCTGCCAACCAAAGTGATCGACTTAGGCGTTCAGCCCGCTGGCACCTATTACATTCGGGTTTACAGCGTGCCGGTGACCAACACAACTTACAATTTGCGCGTCAACTAAAAGAAAAAGAGACACCGTGAATAGTGTCTCCCATCAAAAATCATCGATCATTTGCGGGAGGCTTTTCAAGAAGCCTCCCGCTCTTTTTCCAGGTGCTAAAGGTTCAAAATGTGACGCGCAATCACCAACCGCTGAATTTCGCTGGTGCCTTCGCCAATAGTCATCAGACGCGTATCGCGGTAGATACGCTCCACCTCAAATTCGCTGCTGTAGCCGTAGCCGCCGTGAATCTGGATGGCATTACGGCATACGCGCTCGCTTACCTCGGTGGCAAACAGCTTGGCCATCGCAGCCTCTTTGGTATACCGTTTGCCCGCCGCTTTGAGCGAAGCGGCCCAATAAACCATCAAACGGGCCGCTTGTAGTTCGGTGGCGGCATCAGCCAACATCCACTGGATGGCCTGGTATTGGGCGATGGGTTGGCCAAAGGTTTCGCGCTCGTGGGCATAGTTGACGGCCGCTTCATATGCCGCCTGCCCTAAGCCTACGGCCAACGCGCCAATGCCCACGCGCCCGCTGTCTAGGGTGGCCAATGTTTGCTGCAAACCACGCCCTTCCTGGCCCAGCAGGTTCTCCAAAGGTACCTGAACTTCTTCAAAGGTGACGGCGTGGGTTGGCGAACCCTTCAAGCCCATCTTCTTTTCCGCTGGGCCGATGGTGATGCCCGGCGTATCGCTAGGCACCAGAACGTGGCTGAGCGAATGACTGCCCCCGGCCGTGTCGGTACGGCACAGCACGACCATCACGTCAGAGATGGAAGCATTGGTCATCCACATTTTTGCGCCGTCGATAATCCAGGAGTCGCCTTCTTTTACGGCCGTTGTTCGCACCCCACCCTGTAAATCCGACCCGGCCCCCGGTTCGGTGAGCGAGAGGCAGCCAAGCTTACCCTTACCCGTGGCCAAAGGCGGCAGCCATTGCGCCTTCTGCGCCTCATTGCCATACTTCACAATTGGCCCCAGGGCCAGCCCGTTGTGCGCCGAAATTGCCAGTGCTGTGGAGCCACAGCCCCAGCCCAGCTCTTCAATAGCAATGGCCGCACTGACTGCATCGACGGCCGCACCGCCATATTCTTCTGGCACTTCCAGGCCTAGCAGCCCGATGGGGCCCATCTTTTTAACGGCCGTCCAGTTAAATTCGCCCGTCGCATCTGTTTCGCGGGCCACGGGCTTCAGCTCTTTAGCCACAAAATCGTGGACAATGTGCTGAAATTCACGCTGTTCTTCACTTAATTCAAAGTTCATCGCTTTCTCCAAGAAAAGATTTTGTTCAGTTGGGAGGGAATAGTGTATCGAAACGAATCAAATACCGGCGGCAGACAAAGCCAGCAGCAGCAGTTGGCTCATCCCCTGGGCCAGGTGGGAGCTGTCCATGTATTCATCAAGGCGGTGAGCATTGCCGGATTCGGTAAGACCAATGCAAACGGCCGTATACCCCTGACTCAACGGTATGTTTGCATCCGTGCTGCTGGCAATAAAATTCACCTTGGTACTGCCAACAAAGCGCAGCGCGGTAGCCGCCTGCTGCACCAGCGGAGTATCCCGAGCAATCTGGCCCGGCGGGCGGTTGCCAATTTGCTTCATCTCTACCGTGACGTCCCGCATCCGCTGCCGATTCATGACTAACTTTTCTACCTCGGACACCAAAATCGCCAGCCGATGGGGATCTTCCGAGCGCAGGTCGAGCAGCATTTTGGCGGTCTGGGCGATAGTGTTGATGGAGGTGCCGCCTTCGATAATGCCAACGTTGTAAGTCGTTTTGGGCTTGAGCGGCAGCTGCATCTTGTCGATGGCGGCGATGAGACGGCCCAATTCATGGATGGCGCTGCGCTGGCCAAAGTTGCCCCAGGAATGGCCGCCAGGCGTGTGAATGGTAATCTCGTAGCGGTTGACCCCAATGGCTTGATGCGAAATCTGGCCGAACAAGCCGCCCTCAACCACCAGGTAAACCGCGTTGCCACCAAATCGCTCCACTACGGCGCGCATCCCACGCAAATCCCCCAGCCCCTCCTCGCACACATTGGACACAAACCAGATATCGGCTAACGGCCGTATCTCTAAATCTCGCAACGTTTGGGCCAGAACCACCAGCCCCGCTACACCCGTTGAGTTGTCGCCAATGCCCGGACCGTGCGTCAGATGTCCATCGCGCCGCACAGTCAGATCGGTGGTAGCAGGAAAAACCGTATCGCTGTGCGCGGAAATAATGACGGGTGGGTTGCCATGGGGAGCGCTGCCAGGGAAACGGCCGTACACGTTCTCCAGTTCATCGCGCGACACATCAACCAATCCCACTTCGCCAAAGCGACTTTCCAGGTAGGCAGCGCGTTTGGCCTCGGCAAAAGTCGGTGCGGGGATTTGTTGGATGGCGATGGTTTGTTCAACCAGTTTGGGGATAGCGTGCGAAAAATGTTCCAGTGCCGCCTGAACACGGCCGTTTTGAGCAACAGTTTCGATGGGAATCATGGGCAACTACCTGATTAGTGCAGCAATATTGGTGATTAAAACAGGAGCGAATCGGTGAAAGGTACCATTCTAACGTCAGCGGTCAGGTTAACGGCCGTATCATCAGCAGCCCAATCAGGCTGATAATGAGGCCCAAATGCAGCAAAATATTGCGATCTACAAACCAGCTGCCGGGAAAAATCTGCAAAATTAAATTCAAAATAATCAGACCCAGACCAACCAGCGGCAGCAGGCCAGGATACTTGCTAAGAAAATCGCTGAATTTGTCTAAAAAATCATTCATGAAGCAAATTATTCCTTGAGCGTTTTGTGATCCCTCATGTAGGGTTCAAAGTAGGGAATGAGGCGCTTAGGCAAACGGCCGTACACAATCACCCCTTCTTGCGTATGTTCTTCGCCATCTACCTGGCCGCGCTCGTACATCATCGAGAGCAAATCGCCGCGCTTGTAAGGCAGCAGCACCTGCAACGGCTCCAGATAACGCACCATCGCGGCATCAATCGCCACCAGCAGTTCCTCAATGCCCTGGCCCGTTACCGCCGAAACCGGCACAACTGCAAAAGGCAAATCGAACAAGTCCAATGGATTGACTCCCGGCGGCAGCAAATCCACCTTGTTCAAAGCCACCACCATCGGCAGATGATCTACTTCCAGCTCGGCCAGCGTATCCTCCACCGACTCCACCTGCGCTGCTGCATTGGGGTGCGTCGCATCCACCACATGCAGCAGCAAATCCGCCTGAGTGATTTCTTCCAGAGTAGCGCGAAACGCGGCAACAATGTCTGTGGGCAGCTTTTGAATAAATCCCACCGTGTCCGTAAAGAGCAGCTCACGTCCGCCCGGCATGTCTACCTTGCGTGTGGTGGGGTCCAGCGTGGCAAATAACATGTCGGCCGAAAGCACATCCGCATCGCTCAGCTTGTTGAGCAGGGTCGATTTGCCCGCGTTGGTGTAACCCACAATAGCCACCACTTGCAGCTCCGTCTGCTGCCGCTTAGCCCGGTGCCGTTCACGATGGGCCCGCACATTTTCCAGCTGATCTTTAATCGTGCTGATGCGTCGTCCGATTTCGCGACGGTCGGTTTCCAGCTGGGTTTCACCAGGACCGCGCAAGCCCACACCACCGCCCATGCCACCAACGCGTCCACCTGCCTGACGTGCCAGATGGGTCCACATGCGGGTCAGGCGCGGTACACGGTACTCCAGCTGCGCCAGCTCCACTTGCAGCTTACCTTCACGGGTTTGGGCGTGCTGCGCAAAAATGTCCAAAATCAACGCGGTGCGATCAATGACTTTGATCTCTTCGCCGAACAACTTTTCCAGCTCACGCTGGTGACGCGGACTCAGCTCTTCGTCAAAAATGACAACACCTGCCGGCAACTCCTCAATAAGGATTTTCACTTCTTCAACCTTACCAGAACCGATAAAGGTTGCGCTGTCTGGGCGATCAAGCCGTTGAATCGTTTGCCCAACAACTTCCAGCCCGGCTGTATCTGCCAGGCGAGCGAGTTCAAGCAAGCTGTCTTCTACGGGGAGTAACGGCCGTTCCTGTTTCAGTTCTACACCAACCAAAAAAGCACGTTCTTTTGGCTGGGCTGTTTCATAAAATTTTGGGGAAATAGATGCCTCCGAAAACAGAGATTAGAGATTGTCTTTATCCCTAATCGCCAAAATTTCTAGTTAATCGAGCAAACCCACTACCTGCATACTCCGTGGGTGGTCTACTACATACTCGTATTGAATCGTCTGTTTGCCATTGCCAGGCATTGTCAGCCGCCACTCCAACAGATTGAGGTCGGTTTGCTCAGTGGGCTGCGGGCGAACGGAGTCCAATTTTACCTTGATCTGCTCATGACGCGAAACCGGAATGTGATCCTTCACTACCACAGCCGCTTCAGTGGGCAGCAAGTTCTTCACCTCGATGGTATAGCCATAGCGCAGTTCCCGCTGATCGCGCAGCAGCTTTTTGTCTACATCGCGCCGCGCCAGCTTGCGCTCCACCGTAATGCGATCCTCCACGCCGAGCAGCAGCTCCATTTCATCACCCGGAGCGATGAATTTGATTTGTGTCTGCCCAATGTACTCGGCACCAACAAAGAGGCTGGCCGAACCAGGCAGCAGCGGCCCAGATTGGTCGTATTTAACCGTGGCCCGGCGGAAGGCGGTGTCGTTGTATTTGGGAATGGTCAGGTAGTCCAGCTTTGGCTCCAGCCGAATTTGCTGGAGAACTGTCTTATGCGGCGAGCCATCGTTGGGAATGTCGGTGCTGCCTGGGGCGGTGAAAGTAACGGCCGTTCCCTCCGACTGCACCTCGGCAGATACCATCTCGGCTTCAACCGCTGGCTCTGGCTCCATCATGGCAGGGGCAGCATCAGCCGCCATCATCATCTCCATTTTGGCCGCTTGCGGTGCCGGAGCGGCGGCGCGCGCCAACAGACGCGGCTGCGGCGGTTGGTATTCACGAATAAACCAGGGATCAATGCGGGGCAGCTGCTGGTTCAGCGCCGGACGGGCTGTGGAGACAGCCAATTTTACGCCCGCCCACGCCTGCCCGGTGCGCTGCGTGATTTGGGCCAGGTAATTGATTTCCAGCGCAGTACGGCCGTTTTCTTCCAGCAGCCGAATATCGTATAAAGGCTGCCAGCCAGCCTGGTTCACCACGTAACTAATTTCTGGTTGGAAACGGCCGCTTTCCATCACCTCAATCTCAATCTGCGCCTGGTATTGCTGCGGCGGCTTGCCCGAACGAATTTGCTTTAACTCCTGCTGGAGCTTTTGCAGACGGCGCATGAGCTCCCGCTGCTGCTGGTCCAGTTCGCGAACGGCCGTTCGCATCGCTGCATCCTGTTCCTGCAAAAAAGCAATCACCTTCTGCTGTTCGGCCACGGTCGTTTTGCCGCGCGATAATCCCTTGGCAAATTCGGCCGTTGCCTGGCGAATACCGTCCAGGTACGTGCCCTGCGCCTGCCAGCCTGCCTTTTGGTCTTCCAATGCACGCAGTTCATCCTGAACCGCTTCAATTTGCGTTTCAAGGTCGCGAACGGCCGTTTCGGGTGCCTGCTCGAAAAATTGGCGCGTCACTTCCACACCCAGCAGCCGCACTCTGGCGCTGCCACTGCCACCCACGCGCACCGAGTTGGTGTCCAACGTCAGGGGCAAATGGGGAATGATGAGGCGATGACGGCCGTTTACCACATCACAGCTGCCCACACCAGTCACCCGCGCCCGGTCAGGATAAACCGTTACAGCTTGCACCACAATCTCAGCAGAAATATCCATTAAATCCTCATTGTCTTAATCAAATCGCTTGAGCGAATTTTTTGTACCCGCGTAGGCATCAGTGTAAACACTAAATTTCAGAAGCATGCTCTGGCGGTTTTAGCCAGATGGGTAGCTCCACGTGAAAGGTGCTGCCAGGGAAGTTTTCTTCATCAAAGCCGGGGCTTTCTGCCCAAACCCGACCACCGTGTGCATCCACAATTCCTCTGGCAATAGGCAGACCTAAGCCCGGCCCGCCGCCCTTAAACTTGGTCTTGCTAGACGAATGCAGGCTGGCATCGGCAATGCTGCCAAATTTCTCAAAGATCGATTCCACGTTTTCGGGGTCAATGCCAATGCCAGTATCGGTGATCTGAATATCGACAAATCCAGCCAGGTCATCCGTCACTTCATCTTGCCGCACCAGATGGCCAGAAACCACCACCTGACCACCATCTGGTGTATATTTAAGCGCATTCATCAAGATTTTGCCGAGCGCTTTTTTCAGCTTTTCGGGGTCGCCGTAGCTGTTGTTATCAAACTCAAAGGGAATGATTTTTAAATCCACGCGACGGGTGGCGTAGTAACGATCCACGCTGTCGGCCACCAGCAGCACCGTTTTTTCCAGATTAATTTCCTGGTATTTCAACTCCACCGTACGCAAGTCCAACAGCGAAACGTCCAGCATGTCACCAATAATTTCGTGCATTCGCCGGAAGCCGTTGCCCAACCCTTCCAGGTAAATGTGCAATTGCGGATCGTTTTGCGTTTCAGCGCGCAGGATGTTGGTATACCCTTCCAGAATGGTAAGCGGCGTTTTTAACTCGTGGGCAGCCACGGCAATAAACTTGGTTTTGCTCTCTTTGAATTTCTCTTGCTGGGTGCGCAGCTGCTCCATGTGGCTCAGCAATTCGGAGCGCTGCATATCCGAAGCCAGCTGGGTAGCCTCGATGATGGCGTAGGTCAGCACATCATCAATCTGACGCCAGGCAGTGAGCGCTTCTTCAGGGGTAAACTGCTTTTCCAGGTTGCGGCCAATTTCTTCTTTGAGCACTCGCAGCAGCACCATCCAATCGTAGGCAGCGGGCGCATCGTGCCCAATGGCCATGAGCGCCCAAGATTGGACAGTTGCCAGTTGCATCTCACGCAACGCCCCCACGCTGTTGACCAAAACAGAAAGGAACTGGATGAGATCATCTTCATCCGGCAGCATGTTTGGCACCCGGCGAAAAGTAACCGCGCAAAGCATGGCTGATTGTTGTCTAAGCCATAACTTGAGGGGTTCTGTCAATTTCGTGCTCCTGTCCTTGCCAAATTCTCTATGCGTGATGCGAGTTACTGATTGTTACGTTTGTGATTGATTATTCGGAAACGGCCGTTAATCGTGCCCCCACTTCTTCTGCCAGGTTCATTTCCGCGATGGCCTGGTCGTATGCCAAACCATTGGCGCGGGCAAAGCGGCGCATTGTGGTCAGGGCACGCTCACTGTACCAGCGGTAGCGGTCAGACTTGGGCAGCTGGTTTGGCGGCGGCGGAAACAGGCCAAAATTAGCCTTCATCGGTTGAAAATCTTTGCTGCTGGCGTGGGTCACATAATGCATCAATGCCCCCAGCATTGTGCTGGTGGGGAAAATGACCGGCATCTGCCCACGCAGCAACCGCGCGGCATTCAGCCCAGCGACCAGCCCGGTGGCCGCATTGCCCATGTACCCTTCCACCCCGGTAATCTGCCCGGCAAAAAACAGATCGGCCCGGCCACGATATTGCAACGTGGGGTGCAGTAGACGCGGCGCGTTGATGTAGGTGTTGCGGTGCATCATGCCGTAGCGCAAAAATTCGGCATTTTCCAGGCCAGGGATCAGCTGGAGTACCCGCTTCTGCTCGCCCCACTTCAGGTTGGTCTGGAAGCCAACAATGTTGTACAGAGAACCAATGAGATTATCTTGACGCAACTGAACGACGGCATACGGCCGTTTGCCATTCCGCGGATCAATCAACCCCACAGGCCGCATGGGTCCAAAAGCCAACGCCTTGCGCCCGCGTTGGGCCATCACCTCGATAGGCATACACCCTTCAAAAAAGTGCGGGTCTTCCTGCTCAAACTGCTTGAGGGTTATGGTTTCGGCATCCAAAAGCGCATCACAGAAGCGATCGTACTCCTCTTTGGTCATCGGGCAGTTGATGTAATCACCCTCTTCTTCCTGTCCCTTGTCGTAACGGGATTGGCGGAAGGCGATGCTCATGTCGATAGTTTCGTAATCCACAATGGGCGATACGGCGTCATAAAAGTAGAGGTATTCTTCGCCAGTGATCTGGCCAATGCTGGCCGTCAGGGCAGCCGAGGTTAGCGGGCCGCTGGCGATGATAGCTGGCTCCTGGGGAACGGCCGTTACCTCTTCACGGATCAGGGTGATGTTGGGATGATCCTCAATTTTGGCGGTAACTAACTCGGCAAATGTGTCACGATCCACAGCAAGAGAAGAACCGGCAGGAACGGCCGTTTGCACCGCGCAGTCCAAAATCAGCGAACCTAAACCACGCAGCTCCGCCTTTAGCAGCCCCGGTGCTTTATGCGGCAGCATAGAACCCAGCGAATTGCTGCACACCAGTTCGGCCAGCTGGTTGGTCACATGGGCAGGCGTTGGCCGCTGCGGCCGCATTTCATACAGGCGCACCTGCATGCCCTGCTCTGCCAGCTGCCATGCTGCCTCTGATCCGGCCAGCCCACCACCAATAATCACAAGAGATTGGCTCATGGGGGCAATTGTATCACAACCGGATAGAGAGCACCGCGAAAATCAGGCAAAAATTATCGGGGCAAATGGGCTATGTGTAATGCAAGCTGCCGGTTAAAACCTTGCCATCGGGGATATGAATCTGGCGCCCGCTTTCATTCCGCAAATGAACATCGCCCTGGCAAACCACACCCTTACCAAAGGAAAAATCCCCCTCGATGATGAGGCTCTTGTTTTTGGCCAGGGAGGGCACGCCGTGAGGGAAACGTTCTTCTAAATCGCTGACATATTTGTAATAGCGGTTATCCAGGCTGATGTTGAATTGGCGCATTTTGCGGCTGCCGCTGGGCACAATGCGGAAATCCTCGGTGAGCGTGTAGGCATCAGACCGTACGGCGAGCAAGTCCTCCGTCGTTTTGACGGGAGCAAAGCGGCTGCGCGGCACACGGATGGCTTGCGCCCCCTCAAACACGGCAATCGCCGAACCCATGGCTGTTTCCAACTGGTATACCGGTGGCGATTGGGGATCGCGGGGGTCAACCGTTTTGCTGTTGCGAATGATAGGCAACCCCAGCCGATTATCGTGCGCGCTCATCTGGCGGTACAGCGTGGGCAGGTGGAACCAGAGGTTGTTGGTGTTGAAATATTGATGACGGTTGATGTCTTGGAAAGCGGCCGTATCCTCCGGCGGGCACTGGGCGGATTCGCGCAAGATCAACTGGCCATCCAGCCGTTCAGCCAGGTGGCCACCTTTTTTGTCCATCTCGGTACGGTCTGCCACTTCCATCATGAACGGGATTTCATTGTCTACAAAATAACCGAGGATGGCCAAATCCACCACCGCGCCTAGATTGTCGGCATTAGAGACAAAGGCGTATTCGTACCCTTTTTCCAGCAAGCCTTGAAGCGTACCGCTGGTAACCATCGCCGTGTAAATATCACCATGACCTGGTGGGCACCATTCCAGTTCAGGATTTTCAGGCCATTCAACGGGCTGCAAATTGTCTTGCCGGACTTTGGGCTCTTTGTGCTGCAAGAAGCTGTGCGGCAGCACATCGTTCAAGTCTTGATATTTTTTCAGCAAAGCGAGCGAATCTTCTTCTGTGGAGAAGCTGTTCATCAGCAGCAGTGGCACATTGGTCAGCTGCGCTTGCTGGGCGATGATGTCTAGAAACGAGTAGCCTTCTTTCACTGGCAGCAGCGACTTGGCTTGCTCCAACCCCATGCTGGTGCCTAACCCACCGTTGAGCTTAATAACGGCCGTTTTCGACAACGCCCGTTTGCCAATTTGTGCTAGCCGTTTGGGAAAGGTCTCTGCGTCTGGAATCTCGGTGGCTGGCCGAATGTCCTCTTCAGCAATGTAGCCGGTCTGCCCTGTTACCAGTTGTTCGTAGTAGTAAAGAAATGTCTCGATAAAAATGGTCGGCAAGCCAGCGGCGGTCATACGGTCTACAAATGGAGTTGTCGCAATCATTGTGTTCATAAATTCGTTTGTCATCCGTTAAAAAGATTAGAGTTAAGTACGGCCGTTCATTTCACGCAGTTTGGCAATTAAGTTTTGCGCATCTTGGTCATTTGGATTGGTTGCCAAAGCACGCTCGAACCAGGAAATTGCCATTCCATATTCACGGCGGTCACGATAAATTAAGCCGATGTTGTAAGCGACATTCGGCGCCGTGGGGTCCAGCACCAATGCCCGTTCAAACGCCGCAATTGCTTGCAACTGCTCCTCATCCCGCGCCAAAATGGGATTACCCAAATACGCAGCGCCAAGATTAGTCCACACCATCACATTGTCCGGTGCCTGATCGCGCAGCTTTTCCAGCAGAAGCGCAGCTCGCTTGAACTTTTTTGTTAAGATGTATGCACCACTTAGATTCAGGCTGGCATCAAAATGCTCAGGTTTGAGAGAATGTGCCTCTTCCAGCAAAGTGACCGCTTCTTGGACTTTGCCTCGATGCAACAATTCGGTCCCCCGGTGAAATAATGCTTTGAACTTTGAATCTGCTTTGTGTTGTTGTGCATTACTCTTCATCTCTTTACTCAACCTTTCTTAAAGCTGTGCTTACGGCAGTCTTGTTATGGGTAGAAACGGCCGTTTTGCCTCATTTTACAAATTAGTTAGATCCACTGGCTGCAATTCTGGGTTGTCGCTGGCACCACGCCCGATCTTGGCCATATCCACCCACTGGTCATCAATGCAAACCCGCACCACATCAGCCGTAAAATCTGTGTTGGTTTCCTTATCGTTCACCAACAGCGATGAACCCACGCCGTAAATATCAGCCGGCACGTGCAGCTTTTCAAAGCGGGCAATTTTGGCCGGATTAAAACCACCTGTGACGACAATTTTCACGTTCTGACAATACGGCCGTGCCAGGGCCGCTTCCTCTGGTGTTAAGCTCCACTGCCGCCAGGCATGATCCAACGCTTGCCGCACATTAAACACCAGCCGGGGTGTAACCCCCAAATCCAACATAGGGTCGCCAAGGGGAGGCACATTGACATCTCGTAAACTGCCGCTGGTATCTAACCGCACCCCGAATAAAACATACTTTTGCGCCTCTGCTTCCTCGCCTGCCGACATCAGGGCACTGTAGCGCTCAAACATCGCTTTTAAAGTGCGCAGCGCATCGGTGATGGAATCATTGTTAAAATCAACCAGGGCAATCCGGGAAACATCGGCAGGAACATATTCAGCGAAGGCTAGCATGGCAGCGGCCGTGTCGCTCAAAAAGCAAGCAATGACGGCATGCGCAATGGTACCACCCCCGGCACCGCCCCACCAATCTCCCTGAGCATCTGTAGAGACATACGGCCGTAACTGGCCGCCAAAATCCTCATTAAAACGGGCCACCGCCACGTCATAGGCGTACCCATCAGCCGCCTGAACTTCGTGCAGATCAAAACGAGCCGGGAAAAAGAGCACCGATTTACCTCGTGCGGCTTGCAAAACATTGTAAACATTCGTGGCAATCCGGCTGCTCCGGCTCAGAATACCAAGCATGGGGGTTTCCAGTAAAGCAAAATCCCGATATCTTCCTTGAACTTTAATCACCGGCTGAACCCGCAGCGGATCGTCATAATAAGTAACGGTCGCGCCATCATGAACGGCCGTAACCCGCAAATTTTGCCATGTCGGCACCCACTCCCCATTGCCATCAAAATAACCAGTGCAATGGCGCAGCATCGAAAGCGCCTTATCAACCCCCACTACCACCGTTTTGCCAGCCCGCCGGGTGAAAAACTGCACCTCCACTTCCATATCACCAACGTTCAGCCCCTTCGGATCGCGCCCAATATCGCGAGCATATTCTCCCTGGTAACCACTGTTCTGCCCCACACCCACTAGCATCTTCAAAATGTTGGCAAAATATTTATCCGAATACCACCCCTGCCGCATTCGTTCCACGTCCAGCTTAAAAACCGCATTTGTTAACCGCTTTTCGTTAAAAATTGTCATTTTCAAAACCTCTGTTTTAGTAAAAAAGAACCAATATCTATTTCTACACGAATTTTCTTAATAGAAAATTTAAGGCAAATTGCATAAACAAAATAGTGTAATATTATAGTAGTATTACCCCCCCATTTTATTACAGAGAAGAGGAGATAAAATATGAATAAAAAAGCAGTAGTTTTCTGGATAATTGCCCTATTCCTGTTGGCCTCATGTGGAGGCGGCGGAACCACAGAAACAGAAGCCCCCGCAACAACCAATAATAGCAGTTCTTCAACCACATCAGAAACAGCCGAAACCGCTGATGAAGCACCAGCCGCTGACACAACGGAAGAAGAAGCTGCCGATGCAAGCAGCGAGGCTACAACTGACACCAGCAGCGAGACCGAAGAGGCAATGGACGAATCCGGTGAGGAAGCTGCGCCGGCAGAAGAAGCTGCTGCTCCCGCCTCCCCCTTCGGGAATCGCCCCTTGTCTGGCACAGATCCCGATACTGGCCTCATCGTTAACCCCGAATCAGTGAACCCT
Source organism: Ardenticatenaceae bacterium (assembly GCA_020634435.1). GTDB lineage: Bacteria > Chloroflexota > Anaerolineae > Promineifilales > Promineifilaceae > Leptofilum. The sequence goes on from JACKBS010000014.1 coordinate 192,418, forward strand.
GGCGATACATTTATTGTACGTGGCGAAATTATTAGCATGAATCTAACGCCCACAACTGCGCCGGAATTTTTGATTCAATCACCTGAAGGATTGAAATTCCGCATTCGCAGTCAAGATTTGAAAGAGACCTTCTACGAAGATGGCGATCAGCTTCAGGCATTCCAATATCGCAATGGGCTGCTGGCGCAAGCAACCGTCACGTTGGCCGCTGATGCTAGCCCATCAGACATCCCCACAAGCACCGATCTTGTGCTGGTAAAAGACGAATAATTCTCTAAACCCACCTAACACAACACAAAAAGCCGTGACACCATTTTAGCGTCACGGCTTTTTTTATTCGTATAGCACAGATTCACTATTCTATTTCCGATCATTATGTTGATTTGTATTTGATCTTATGAAAAGTAATTGTTATAATGCGCCTAGTTTAACTTACATAATCTTAGAACAAGTTGTCCGATATTATTTCATCTGGCACTTTCTGGCTCAGCACTAACACCAATCTTTTGAGCGGCTCCTCTATCGTTAGGCAAGCGCATTTACTGCATACAATGATGCGTTTGTTACTACACGAATTTCAGTCCTCAACAAGACTCTGGGCAAAGCAAGGAGTGTGAGGCGATGGAAGAACAGCTGCTCGCCTTCCTGAAGTTCCTTCAAAAAGAGTACAACTATTCAAGTAACACGATAGCCGCTTACAAGAACGATCTCGGCCAGTTCATGACGTATTTGCAGGGTCACCATTTGAATAATTCAAATAAGTGGCAAGCCATCGGCGTGGACGAGATTAATGGCTACGTGGATTACATGAAGGACCAACCGTATGCCTCTTCCTCTGTAGCGCGGAAAGTCGCGGCGGTAAAGTCGTTTTTCAATTACCTCTATGCCAATCAAGTGGTAGACGAAAATCCGACGACTGACATTGACTCGCCCAAGGTCAAGAAGCGCTTACCCAAGACGCTCTCCTTTGAAGAAGTTGATCGTTTATTAAAAGCTCCTTCCCAGAAAAAATCACCTAAAAATTTGCGCGACATGGCGCTGCTCAATTTGCTGTATTCCACCGGCATGCGCGTCACCGAAGTTGTCTCGCTGCGTTTAGAAGATGTTGATCTGCAAAATAACGTCTTGTTTTGTCCGGGCAAAGATGATCAGGTTCGCGAACTGCCCTTTGACCAATACACAAAGCAGGTGTTAGAAAATTACATTGAGGAAGGACGGCCGTTTCTGGTCAAAGACAAAGATGAAACCGCCATGTTTCTCAACCACCGGGGGCAGCAGCTTACCCGTCAGGGGCTGTGGCTCATCATCAAAGCCTATGCCAAAGAAGCTGAATTGAGCGTAGCTGTTACGCCCCACACTTTGCGCCATAGCTTTGCCGCTCACAAGCTCAACAGCGGATCAGACTTACAAGAAGTGCAAAAGTTGCTAGGCCACGCCAATATTTCAACGACTCAGATTTATACTCAGCTGGAAGAGGTTGAAACCGAAGCTGAAGTAACTGAATAATCCTTATTCATCATCATATTATTAGACTGTTAGAGACTGGCGCGTAGAAAATTTTAACGCTATACGCCAGTCTCTCATCTATTTACAGGACAATCCCATGACAACCCCTGAAACTGCGCAACAAGTAGAAACGGCCGTATCCACCATCCGCCAACTAACCAACTATCAACCGACCGTGGGCCTTGTATTAGGCTCCGGGCTGAGCGAACTCGCCAACAGCATTCAGGACCCCGATATCATTCCCTATGAGCAGATTCCCGGCTGGCCGCAGTCAACCGTAGTCGGGCATAGCGGCCGTTTGGTGATTGGCAAATTGGAAGGCAAAACGGTGCTGGTGCAGCAAGGGCGTGCGCATTACTATGAAGGGTATGGCATGGATCAAATTACCCTGCCCGTGCGGGTGATGCGCGCATTGGGTATCCAAACGCTGATCGTGACCAATGCCGCGGGCGGCATCAATCCAAACTTCAGCCCTGGCGATTTGATGCTGATTACAGATCACATCAACTTCCTGGGCCTTGCCGGACAGAACCCACTGCGCGGGCCCAACGACAACTCCGTTGGACCCCGTTTCCCTGACATGATTGGCACCTACACTTTGCAGCTGCGCCAATTGGCTCATGAGGCAGCTGCGGCCAACAACTTCAAACTGCAAGAAGGCACCTACGCCTACGTGGCGGGTCCAAGTTTTGAAACCCCTGCTGAACTACGCTTCCTGCGCACTGTGGGTGCAGATGCGGTCGGCATGTCTACCGTGCCAACTGTGGTCGTAGCCCGCCATGCTGGGCTGAAAATTCTGGGGATTTCCTCTATCACCAACATGGCCGTGCCTGACCCCAAACCCGGCACTGTGCTGGATCATGAAGAAGTATTAGAAACTGGCAAGCAAATCATTCCTCGGCTGACCGCCCTCCTCAAAGGCATTCTGCAACAATTGTAAATCCGCGATACAATTTCATCTGATGGGCAGATACGGCCGTACTGGCCAAAATTTGGTGCAATTACCTTGCGCCTCTGTCCTTTTGTGTATCTTGCGAACCAAACCATTAAACAAATATGGATCGATTTTACGTCTTCATTCTACGCAACGATGTCTGGATTTATATTGTCTCGGCCCTGGGACTTTTCTGGTATATCAATGAATTTATCCGGGCACAGCGCCAGCTGCGCGTGGCCTTTTTTAACCTGGAGCGGGAAACCAACACCCAACGGCGCAACACCGCTCTGCTGGTTATTTTAATTCTGTCAGGCATCATTGGCGGCGTGTATTACGTGAATAACCAGGTTGCGCCAACTCTGCCGGCTACGCTGCTGCGCCCGCCAACGCCCACCCCCGATATTTTTCGCACGCCGCTGGCCTCACCCACACCGCTGCTAACCCGCCAGCCCACGCCCACACCACCGCTGGTACCAACCATTACCCTGGCGAGTAACCCTGGTGAGCCTGCCTCAAACCCGGCTGAAGAGGCCACACCTGAAGAGACGGTAACGCCTGCGGGCACCCCCACCCCGCCACCAACACCCTCCGTTGGTTGCAACATCCAGCTCAACATCACCGAACCGCGCAATGGCGCCGTGGTCGCTGGAACCATCATGTTCAATGGTACGGCCGATTTTGAAAACTTTGGCTACTACACGCTAGAAGCCAATGGTCCGCAAACAGGCGGCCAATGGGCCTCGCTGCTGGGCCGCAACATCGATCAGCCCGTCACAGATGGTTTTCTAGGCAGCGTCAATCTGAGTCAGTGGGACTCTGGCCCTTATCTCATCCGCCTTTCAGCCGCAGACCAAACGCAAAACATCATTGCGCAATGCGTGATCCAAATAACGCTACAGCAATAATTGATTATTCGGTGGGCGCTTGCTCGTAGAAACAGAGCTGGGTATTGCCGTAAGTACGGCTGTCGGTGAGCAGCAAATTTTGCAAAGTGAGGGATTCATACTCTTTGGGATCGATTTGCACCACCACAATACCTGCGGGAGTCAACCAGGCAGACGGCCGTTCATCCAACACCGCCATTACTTTTTGCCACAAACCCAAATATTGCGGCGGCGCGATGTAGATGAGGTGGAAACGGCCGTTACCCGCCACACGGGCCAAATAATCAAATGCATCCGCTTGAACCACGCTGCCTTTAGATTGTAATCTTGTCGTTTGCAAATTGGACTGGATTGTTTGAATAGCGGGGCGAACTTTATCAATGAACACCACTTCGGCCGCACCTCGGCTCAGTGCCTCAATGCCCACCTGCCCTGTTCCAGCAAAAAGATCGAGCCACACTTCCTCATCAACCTTTCCCAGAATGTTGAACAGGCTTTCCTTGACGCGATCCATGATGGGACGGGTAGAATCACCCGGCACTCGCTTTAATCGGCTTCCCCTGGCACTCCCACTAATGACACGCATGACGGTAATCGATGAACAGTAATCGGTAATCGGTGAACCATTCACCGATTACCGATTACGAATTAACGCTTACTGTCGCGAAGCGACAATTTTGGCAATATCGTCTGGGTTATCGGCAACGCGCACACCAGCGGCTCGCAGCGCTTCGACTTTACTTTCGGCCGTACCACTCTTGCCTTCAACAATAGCCCCGGCATGCCCCATGCGTTTGCCTGGAGGTGCCGTACGCCCGGCAATAAAAGAAGTGACTGGCTTGGTGACGTGCTGAGCAATGTAGGCCGCCGCCTGTTCCTCAGCATTGCCGCCAATTTCGCCAATCATCACAATTTGCTCAGTGGCCGGATCTTCCTCAAACATGGCCAGCACATCAATGAAGTTTGTGCCGCTAATCGGATCACCGCCAATGCCCACGCAGGTGGATTGGCCAATGCCCAACTTGGTCAACGCATCAATCACCTCATAGGTCAAGGTACCGCTCTTGGAAACCACGCCAACATTACCGGGCATGGCAATAGCTCCGGGAATGATGCCTACTTTGGCCTCGCCGGGGGTCAGCAAACCGGGGCAGTTTGGCCCCACCAGACGCACGTTGAGCGTATCCAAATAAGCGCGGGCCGCAATCATGTCCAGCACCGGAATATGCTCGGTGAGGCAAACGATAAGCGGCAGGCCAGCATCGGCCGCTTCGTAGATGGCATCTACAGCAAAACGAGCCGGCACAAAGATAAGCGATGCATTGGCACCTGTGGCCTCGGTAGCTTCTTTTACAGTGTCAAAAATCGGCACCTTTTTGTCATCGGTGCTAAACCATTGGCCACCTTTACCGGGAGTAATTCCACCAACAACGTTGGTACCGTATTCAATCATCTGGGTCGTGTGGAAGCTGCCTTCCCGACCCGTAATCCCTTGAACTAAAAGCCGTGTGTTTTTATCGACGAGAATACTCATTAGTTGGCCCCTTTTGCTGCCGCAACCGCTTTCTGCGCCGCGTCGGAGAGGGTAGCGGCCGTTTCCATGTCTGAATCAGCCAGAATTGCCATCCCTTCGGCAGCGTTTGTACCTGCCAGACGCACCACCATTGGCACATCCGTCTTCACCTGGTCCAAGGCTTCAATAATGCCTTTGGCCACTTCATCTCCACGGGTGATGCCGCCAAAAATGTTGATGAGCACGGCTTTTACCCGCTTATCAGACAAAATCAGACGCAGCGCAGTGGCCACCTGATCGGACTTGGCACCACCACCAATGTCCAAGAAGTTGGCCGGAGCGCAGTTGTACTCTTCACCAAATTTCTTAACCACATCCATGGTCGCCATCGCCAAACCCGCACCGTTCACCATACAGCCAATGTTGCCATCCAGCTGAATCAGGTTGATGCCGCTGAGACGAGCTTCTTTTTCTGCGGCCGTTTCTTCGTCCACATCGCGCATTTCAGCCAGTTTTGGCTGGCGGAACAGCCCGTTGTCATCAATCGACATCTTGCCATCAAGCGCCATTAGCTTGCCCGTACCGGTAATGACCAGCGGATTAATTTCAGTTAATGAGGCATCGTTGGCTTTAAAGCAAGAATACAAACCCACCACAATTTTGTGAAAATCACGCCACAGGTCGCGCGGCAAATCCATGGCCGAGGCCAGGTAAGTGGTCTGGTAACTGCGCACACCCAGGGCTGGCTCGATGTAAGCGCGGAAGATTTTCTCTGGACTGCGCTCATTTACCTCTTCGATGTCCATGCCACCTTCGGCGGAGGCCATCACCATCGTGCGCCGTTTGGCGCGATCGATGAGCACGGCCAGGTAAATTTCCTGGTCGATACCGCCGGGGGATTGTTGGTCAATAAGGACTTTGTTTACCTGAAACCCTTTGATGTTCATGCCCAGGATTTGGCCAGCTACGGCTTCCGCTTCATCGGGGTTACTGGCCAGCTTAATGCCGCCAGCCTTACCACGGCCACCGATGAGCACCTGCGACTTTACGACAACTTTGCCGCCTAATTCCCGGGCAATTTCACGCGCCTCAGCAGGGGTTGAGGCCACATCACCATTGGGAATCGGCACGCCGTGCTCGGCAAACAAACGTTTTGCTTGATATTCGTGCAGATTCACGTATTCACTCCTTTAGTGGGGGATTTTCCATCGCAATTGTGGTGGAATAGATTGGTATTTTTGGATTTTGCGAACGAGTTGTTGCGGTTCGCGTTTGTCTTGAAAAGAGCCAAAAAATTATAACACGGCCGTTCCCGACGGGCGAGGTAGGTTATTACCCCAAATGCTCGCTTAAAGTTACGGCACCAGCCTGATGTCAGAGTGTAGTAGACCATAAGTCCCGTTGACCAGGATTCGGGCAAACTTTCATAATCCACAAATGATGGTAACACTCACCCCAACAACAACCACCTCTACCAACGGCGATGAGCTTCTGCTCATCACCCAGCCCGCCTTGCGTACCAAGCTTCTACACGCCCGTATGGTTGATGAATTCAGCGCCAACAGTGTTATTCAGCGGGGCGAAAAAGTGTATCTCTCGCTGCGCAACGTGGCCGATGAGGCGCTGCGACGCGAAATTACCTGGGCGATTTTACGCCTGCAAATGGGTGCCACTCTAAAAAATGAAGAAATCCCTGATCCCTTACGAACTGCCCTGCAAACGGCCGCTTCCGGTCCGTCACCACTGCTGATGGCGTTGATGGTTGGTGGCTTGAGCGGTGTTGTCGGCGGGGTGATGATCATGGCGTTTGTGGGATTGATTGTCACCATCTTGAATGTGTCAGCAGAATCATACGTGGGTGTGACGGCAACGGCCGTTGCCTTTGTCCTCGGCGGCGCGCTCTTTGGCATTTCCACGACCATTTTTGTCTGGCGGCGATTGTCACACCAAAAGACGGCCGTTCCACCCTTCCCCTTTAATTTTCTAAACTCTGCAAAAACGCCCAAATAGTCTCTGCGGCCAAATCGTTGCCCGCCTGGTTCCAATGCGGATCGCCGTAATGGTACATCTCACCATGCTCAATGCTGGCCTGCCAAAAAACCGGCGTCAGGTTCAAAAAGTCGATGCCCGCCTCAGTTGTAAAATCGGTCATCAAACGCTCTTGAGCTTGCGTTGTTTCGTTAAATTGATCGTAGGAGAGGTACGTCGGTTCCCACTGCAATGTCCCATGATCGCCTTCGCTCAGCGTGACCGTGACGGTGCGCTCCAGCACGTTGTTCACATCTTCAGCATCCCACACACGCGACCACAGCACATGCTCCTTGCTAGGAATATATACCACCACGAGGTTGGCCCCCTGAGCAGCAACCTCTTCATTTAAGCTGATGAGGGCATTTTTAACGGCCGTAAATTCATCCGAAGCCGCCAACGTATCATAATCAGCACTAAGCGGCAGCAAATGCACATCCTTAAACACCGTCTCAATTGGCCCGGCTTCCGTGTTGGCCACAATCGGATAACGATAGTGCGGCGCCTCTTCCTCCTCAGGGGGGAACAGCTTCTGCCACAGATAGACAACAAAATGCGGCGTTAGCAGCCGACGATACAGCGAAACATCCTGCATATCGTACTCGCGCCAATCCAGGCCACTGTCTTTGCGTTCCAAATATTGTGCCGTGTTGATGATGTCATTCCCTTCAAAAAACATCAACAGCACGGTTTTGGGTTGCTTATCCAGGCCAAATTCCCGAATGGCCTCCGCTTCGTTAAGCGTGCTCCAACTGGGGGCGCCCAACGCCAAAATTTGCTCGCCAGAAAATTGCTCCAGCCGTTCAATCCAGGTGGTTGGCGCAGTGCGGATGGTGAAGGAATCGCCCGCAAGCACGATGTTGTACTGGTCTTGCCAGACGGCTGGCTCATTGGGGAAACCGTGGTCATCCGTGGCAAAGTGGTATTCAAACGAATCATCACGATCGCTTGGCGCGGTACTGTCGTCAGAGTTTGCCAGGTAAGGGTTGGCCGGATTCCACAAGCCATCCAGCCGGAAATCGGGCGTGTAGCGGTAGCCAATCCGCACCGGCTTATCGTATTCAAAATAGGGCTGGCAAGTGTAAGTGCCGATAATCGGGTCAGACGCGCATACTTCGATGGGGATGAGCTGGTAAAACAGGCGAAAGCCCACTTCGATGGTCAAAACCACAACCACCAGGGTCAAAAAAAGTGGGCCAATGATGTTTACGGCCGTTTTCCACCCCCGCTGCTTGTTTACACCTTTGGTCGCATCTTCTACACGCATCTCATCCATAAGCTCGCTGACGCCTCACCTCAAACGCCACAATCGCCGCCGACGCCACCACGCCCAGCGAATGCTGAAAATAAGGCTGGTCATAGGGAATTTGCAAAATCAAATCTGCCTGTGCCAGAAACGAGCGCGTAATGCCCCGTTTTTCCCCACCCAGCAGCAAAAATAGCGGCACGCGCAAATTGGCTTCGTACAATGAAATGGCCTGCTGGTTACTGGTGGCCGCAATTTGCAGCCCCGCCTGGCGGAAAAATTCGGCGGCGGCCTCGGCCGTTTCCGCAATGGCAATGGGCATCATCTCAGACACACCCGCCGAGGCTCGGGCCACAACACCCGCGGCCGTAAACCAGTTGCGCGGCCGTACCACTACTCCATCGGCCCCAGCGGCATAAAGCGAACGCAGTGCCTGGCCAAAATTAAAGGGGTCTTCAATACCGTCGAGCATCACCACAAACGGCCGTTCCCGACCCGCAATCAATTCTGTCAGCGTCACAAAGCGGCGTGGGCCAACCGCAGCCACCACGCCACCGTGCGACTGTCCCGTCACCCGCGCCGCGATGAACGATTCATCCACCAGTTGCAGCGGCACGCCAGCCTCGTCCGTCAGCCGCCGCAGCCGTGCCAGTCGCTTATCCCAGCGACGGCCGTCTGCCTGCTGCACATACACAGCGGACACCTTCCGGCAGTTGCCTTGCAAAGCCGCCTCAACCGAAATTGCCCCTTCCAACCAAACAGTCTCTTCGCTCATCAACAGGATTTTGCCCCAAGCGGCGCAGAACGCAAGCGCTATTTTTCAATCCGCCTATTCGAACAACAAAAAAGCCGGACTGTCTTCTTAACAAAGACAATCCGGCTTAATTTACACAGGGTACATCAGGCTAAACCAACGGTTTATCCACCACCAACAACAGGTGTAGCCGTCGGCGCGGCGGTGAAGATCGGGTCCAACACGGGCGATGTGGGCACACGACCGCGATCGTACTCAGTCAGGGTCAGGTTGCCGGTCAACTGTTCGTCAATGAAGGCGGCCAGATTTTCCAGCTCGCGTGTTTGCATGTCGCTGGCAGTTAACGGCCGTTCTTCGCGCCCCGTCACCTGAATCAGATAATACGAGTTCGTATCTAATGCGACGGTTTGGCTAATCACGTCACTGGTCTCACCAATGGGCAACGAAAAGACCGGTTCAGCCACTTCTACCCCAAGATTGGTCGTGATCGCATCCTCAGTCTGCCACAAAATCTCGGAAGCTTGCGCCGTTGAGCCAGATGCGGCATCGACTGGCGTGCTGCGAATTTCATTCCACACAGAAACAAAATCCGACGCTTCAATCATCGCCAGGGCTTCATTGGCCTCTTCTTCGGTGCCAAATTGAATGATGAAGAAGCTGGCTTGTTCCGCCACGTCAGAGATTTCGTCTTCAACATCCAACACCTCAACCAGGCGCTCCCGGTAAATCTGGTTACGCACGATTTCACGGTACTGCTCTTCCGAAACGCCCAAATCTTCAAATTTGCCAATCAAGCCACCAAACTCTTCCTGGAAGGCTTCGGCAGAAACGGCCGTTGCCGTAGGCAGCGGCGTGCTGGTTGGGCCAACCGTAACGGTGGGTGCTGGTGTGTTGGTCGGAATCACTTCAGTAATAACGGCCGTTGGCAGGGGCGTGATCGATGGCGTTGGCTGGATTGTTGCCGTGGCTGTGGGCAGCGGCGTGGGCAGTTCACCATCAAAGTAGTTGAACGTCTCGCCAATTAATGCATCCACATCAGCATCGGTTACGGTAATGCCACGCGCTTCAGCCGCCTGCCGAATGACCGTCTCATCGATCATCTGGTTCAGGGTATTCTGGCCCAGTAGTTCTGGCTGGAGCAAATCGTTGATGGTCTGCCCGGCAAACTGCTGCACAATGCCCACATTCCCCTGGAACGCCTCTAGCTGATTCTCCAGCAAAATGATGCGCTGTGCGCGCTCAAAACGCACCCGGTCTTGCCATTGCCGCAGCGTAATATCTTCGCCATTCACCACGGCCACGGGTCGATTCGGGGCGATGATCAGCTCATTAATGCCCGCCGCCAGAAAAACCAGCAGCAGCAAACCACCGACTATTGCAACGCCAAGGCGAAGCTGGCGTGTTTGCTGTGCCTGCTTCCGGGCCAACAGCACCTCTTTACGTGACTGTCGCTGGGCGTCGGTAATTGTTGTTTCTTTTTTCTTTGCCATAGTTCTTTGTCGCTCCAATGAAGCCGGCTGACCAGAAAAATCCCCCCAGAGACCAATAAAGTCTCCAGGAGGATAGTCGTCAGGGTTTCATGGTATCTGTTTGGTGGCGCTTATTCGTCCGCGAAGGGCAGCAAAGCGATATGACGAGCCCGTTTGATGGCTACAGCCAGGGCACGCTGGTGTTTGGCACAGGTCCCTGTTTGACGCCGTGGGCGAATACGGCCGTATTCATTCACATATCGGCTCAACATCTCATGCTGCTTGTAATCAATAACCTTCACGCCATCCGCACAAAAAGTACAGGAACGTTTTCTTTTGGGTGCTCTCGTTTTTGATGAACGCATTTCAAAATCCTCTTTAACTTAAAAAAGCGGGTCTTCCCGAAACAAAACAGTTAAACAGCGCCTTCAGCCAGGGCAATCAGCTCATGGGCAATCACTTCCGTCCGAAAATGCTTGCGCCCGCTGCTGTCATCCCAGCTGCGCGTTTGCAGTCGCCCTTCCACATAAACCTGTTGGCCATGCGCCAGACGTTTGCTGCTGATATCAGCCAAGCTGCCCCAGGCAACCACGTTAAACCATTCCGTTTCCTCATGCCGGTCCCCATCGGAAGAGGTCCAACTGCGAGAGGTGGCCACACTAAAAGAAGCAACTGAACGACCATTGGGCGTTTGCCGCACTTCTGGCTCACCATCAACCCAACCAATAATCATCACTTTGTTCAGCCCCTTGTTCATGACACACTCCCAACAATGAGGGGGATATTCCCGTTAGTTCATTTGTAAAATAATTGGCCTATCTGGTTTAAAACACCTGCACAGCTTAAATAAAACGTCAAACCAGATTGACGCGTCTAATTTTTCTTAGGCTTCTTCTTTGCGCACAATCATGTAGCGCAAAATATCGTCGGTGTACTGCATGTTGCGCTCAATATCGCTCAAGCGCTGAGGATCCAGCTTGGCATCATACAAAATGTAGTACCCTTCCGTGTTCTTGCGGATGGGATACGCCAAACGACGCTGGCCCCACACGTTTGGCTGTGGCTTGTCAGCCTCAGCATCGCCGTGGGTTAACCAACCAGAAACACGCTCTGTCAATGCAGTGCGGGCCTCATCATCTAAACTTGTTTGAAAAATAACGGTAACTTCGTACTCGCGCACGTTGCCTACCTCCTTTCCTTGGAATTACTCTGGCGAGCTCTGCCCTTAATTCTTGATTAAGAGCGGAAAGCAGCAGATGTATTTAATTTTTGCTGTGCAACGGTGGAGAATAATAGCAGACCTGTTCATTTTTGCCAACCTGACAGAGATTCAGGCTGCGGTTATAATGTCCGTCTATGATTTCACAAACTACAAAAACAACGCTGGTGACCAAAGCGTGGCTTATTTTGTTCTGTATTGTTTTGCTGCCACTGCTGTTTGGCCCATCAGATGACATTCCAGAAACGGCCGCTCAGGGACAAACGCGGCTGGTTTTGGCTTTTTACTACGCCTGGTACAGTCCCAGTAGTTTTGGTCCCGGCCTGACGCCGTTTCAGCCAGTCTCCCCCTACTTTTCCACCGACACGGGCACCATTCAGCGCCAGGTGAATGAGGCCCAATCGGCAGGCATTGATGGTTTTGTCCAGAGCTGGTACGGACCGGAAACAGTTAACAATCAAACCGAGACCAATTTCCAGGCGCTGCTTAACATTGCTTCGGCCACAGGCTTTAAAGCGGCCGTTGACTTTGAAACCGCCAGTCCATTTTTTGCCAGCAATGATGACCGGATCAATGCGCTGCGCACCCTGTTAAGCACCCATGCCAACCATCCCGCCTACCTGCGCGTAGACGGCAAGCCAGTCGTTTTCTTCTGGGCAAACTGGATTTTGTCGCCGGCAGAGTGGGTGACCATTCGCAACGCGGTAGACCCGGACCGCAACAGCATCTGGATTGCCGAGGGGGGCGACACCACCTACCTGGATGCTTTCGATGGACTTCATTTATACAATGTTGCCTGGTCGGGGAATCCCGCCGGAACGGCCGCAACCTGGGCCGCCAATACGCGGGCTGCGGCAGCGACTTACGGTGGCTACAAGTATTGGGTAGGCACCGCCATGCCCGGCTGGGATGCCAGCCTGGTGGGTTCCAGTACCGCTCCCCGTGACCGGGCCAACGGTGATTTTTACCGTTCCACCTTTGGCGGCGCGGCGGCCAGTTCACCCGATATGCTCATCATTACCTCATACAACGAGTGGAAAGAAGGCAGCCAGCTAGAGCCAAGCGTGGAATACGGCAATTTCTACTTGCAGCTCACGGCCGAATTAAGCGCGGCCTACAAAAATGGCTCAATCGCGGTACCGCCCCCGCCAACAGCCTTACCCACCGTCGATCCCAACGCCACGCCTACGGCAACTTTACCCCCAGCGGCCACCTTTACTCCCGGACCCTCTCCTACGCCGCTGCCACCGACCCTGACACCTTCGCCACTGCCTTCACCAACACCTTTGGCTTCGCCTACGGCCCAGCCAGACGGCCGTATTCTCTACACCGTGCAGGCAGGTGACACGCTCATTACCCTGGCCGACCAGTTTGATGTGTCGCTGGAAGATTTGTACGCCTGGAATAATTTACTGCCCAACAGCTTGCTTTCTGTCGGGCAGACGCTCATCATTGGCTACACTATTTTGCCCGATGGCTCCACCCCGCTGGCAGGCTTCCCCGATGCCCGCGTGAAGCCAGATGGCACGATTGTACATGTGGTGGGCAATGGCGACACCCTGCTGCTCATCGCCAGCATTTACGGTTTAACCTTGGATGAACTATATGAAATTAGTGGGCTGGCCGAAGGGGCACTGCTCCAGCTGGGCCAGGAAGTAGTTGTAGGCAGTCGGCCACGACCAACCACCATTGGCGGCTCGTCTGAGGACCCGGAGGCAGGATTGAGAGTGGCTGAGGAAGTGGTCGTGGCGACGCCAGAGGTGACAGCAACGGCCGTTCCCACCAACACCCCTGCACCAACCAACACGGCCATTATTCCGCCAACGGCCGTACCAACCCAAACGACCGCAGCCATTGAATCAGCGCTAGAAGCAACTGTTGAACCCACACCGTTAGCCGTGGCCCAAACGGATGCGGGCATGCAACCAAGCAGTTTGCTGTGGTTGCTGATTGGCGCAGTGGCGGTATTATTGATAGCCAGTGTTCTGCTCATTCTGGTCGTTCGCCGACGATAGAGCAGCGCTTCTGATTCAACACTTTTGACGAAATAATTGTAAGCTTGTCTGGATGCGTGAATTAAACAACTCGTTGTACAGCCTTTGGGCGTTTTTACTCTTGCTGGTGATCCTCATGGGTTCGCCGTTAGCGAGTTTTGGCTGTCAAACGGTGGCACCAGATCAGTTCAAAATGTCTTGTGATCCGAACTTGCCAGAAACGGCCGTGCAAAACAACGCCGCTCAACCGGCCGCACCACCCCAGGTTTTGGATACCGTACATTTACTCATTTGCACGCTTTTCCCCATTGAACAATTTCCGCAAGAAGTGCATAGGCAACCACCATACCCCCCGCCACGAATCCACATCTAGGATTCATAGAGACCACAGTTTTTGCTATTTTCTTTTGCCGAATGCGTATGCTAGACAATACCCATAATCGGCAGCGACTTTTGCTTAATATTTTAGGAGATTAACGAATGAAAAAAGTGATTTTTTTACTGGCTGTTTTGCTTATAACGGCCGTTGCATGCGGCGGTGGTGATGAAGAAACGATTACCGTAACCGATCCTTGGGGCCGGACTTCGCCCATGGCCGCCGAGAATGGCGCTTTCTACATGACCCTCAACAACAACAGCAGCAGTGACGATGCGCTGGTATCTGCCGCAACCGACGCCTGTGCCACGGTAGAACTGCATGAAATGTATGACAAAGGTGACGGCGTTATGGGGATGCGCCCGGTAGAAGGTGGCTCTATCACGGTCCCCGCTGGTAGCAGCGCAGAACTCAAACCGGGTGGCCTACATGTGATGTGCCTGGGCAAAGAAGTTGATTTTACTGCCGGTACGGAAATTCCCCTGACCCTGACATTTGAAAATGCAGGTGAGATGGAAGTAACGGCCGTTATTCGCGATAATTAACCGCGATTAATCAGGACCTGACAGGTTTTGTAAACCTGTCAGGTCTACGCCACTACCCCTTAATCAAAGCCACATCAATCGCTTCAGCCAGTGTACGGCAACCAATCAGGGTTAGGCCTTGCGGCGGCTCGGTCAGGCGGCGCTGGGCAGTCTTGGGAATGACACAGCGCTTGAAGCCCAGCTTAACCGCTTCTTTCAGACGCGCTTCCAGCTGACTCACCGCGCGCAGCTCGCCGCTCAGGCCAACCTCGCCCACAAACGCCATGTCGGCATGGACCGCTTCATCCTTCACACTGCTGGCGATGGCCACGGCAATGGCCAGGTCCGCCGCTGGCTCATCAATTTGCAGTCCGCCAATCACGTTGACAAACACATCTTTGTCATGCAGGCTTACACGAACACGCCGGGAGAGAACGGCCGTAATAAGCAGCAGGCGGTTATAGTCAATGCCATTTGCCGTGCGGCGCGGGTTGGAAAAAGTCGTGGAACTAGCCAGCGCCTGAATCTCCACCAAAAGCGGCCGTGTGCCCTCCATCGTCACAGCAATGGTTGAGCCGGGGGCATTAATCTGCCGCTCCGCCAAAAACGCCTCGGACGGATTAGGCACTTCCACCATGCCTTTTTCCACCATTTCAAACACGCCCACTTCGCTAGTTGCCCCAAAACGGTTTTTCACGCTGCGCAGCAGGCGGTAACGATGAAATGGATCGCCTTCCAGGTACAGCACCGTGTCCACGATATGCTCCAGCACACGTGGCCCGGCAATTGTGCCCTCTTTGGTAACATGACCCACCAGGAAAATACTCACGCCAGAGGTCTTGGCCAGCTCCTGAAAACGGCTGGCACATTCACGCACCTGGCTCACGCTGCCCGCCGCTGAGGTTAAATCCTCAGCGAAAGTGGTCTGAATACTGTCTACAATCACCAACGTGGGTTGCAACTTTTCCACATGGTGCAGAATTGCTTGCAGCTTCGTTTCGGTCACCAAAAAGAGATCGTCGGCTGCAATGCCCAGGCGATCCGCGCGCATCTTGATCTGACGGCTGCTTTCTTCACCAGAGATGTAGAGCGTCGTGCCGTGGGCGTTGGCCGTCATTGCCGAAACGTCCAGCAGCAGGGTCGATTTGCCAATACCAGGGTCACCACCAACCAGCACGAGCGAACCAGGCACGATGCCCCCACCCAGCACACGGCCGAATTCCGGCAGCGGCAGCGGTAACCTTTCAAAACCATCGGCGGTAATTTCAGCCAGGCGCTGAGGTTCACTGTCACTCTGCCCCACAGCGCGGCGGTTGCGCTGGCTGGCCGGAACCGCTTCAACAATAACTTCTTCGACCATCGTGTCGAATTCACCACACTGAGGACAGCGCCCCACGTAGGCGGCGGTAATGCGGTTACAATTTTGGCAAACAAAGCGGGATCGTTTTTTAGCCATGCTTTTTCTCCAAGAAAGCGGGTGGTTCGCAGTTAGCAGTCAACTGAATGGATACTGCCCTAAACCACCAGCGAGTTGTGGCGATTTTAACATATGCTATACTTTTTCGCCGTGATTGATTGGCGCTCTGTCTGGACAAATGGGTTGTGGATTGTGGGTACGGCCGTTTTGCTGGCCACATTCAGCTATACGTATTGGCTCTCGCGCACCACGCCCTACAAACTGAGTGAAATCAATCAGCAACCACCTTACGATCGCCTGTTTTGGGCAGGCTTTTTATTGATTTTATTAGGGTTGATATTCACGAGCAGCCGCTGGTGGGAAACGGCCGTTTGGCTGCTTTTCACCGTCTGGGCTGTTTTTAACCTGATAACTGCACTACGAAGTACCAAATGAGCGTTGTGATGAAAAAATTGTGTGTCGGCTTTGGTTTATTCTTACTGCTGGCTCTTTTGCTAGCCTTTCCACACCAGTCAGCCCTGGCGCAAACCGAGCCAGAGAGCACGCCTCAGGGGGGCTATCCGCCGCCCACTGTGCCTGTAGAACCGGCTAACGAGGCAGGGTATCCCAGCCAACCGCTCCCCCCGACCACCACACCACTCGACAGCGGCTATGTGCCTCCAGCAACGGCCGTATCGCCAGTTGATGCCGCGCCGCAAACGGTAATTGGCAGCGATTCGCCCGCACCAACGGCCGTGGCCACCTTGCCCATCAGTCAGAGTACGCTGGTGCGTAATCGGGCCATCTTGTGGGCGGGATTTCTCATTACCCTACTTATTTTTGGCATTGCGGTGTATGGCGCCATGCTCATGTACACGCGCCGCCGCAGCTAATGGGCACCCTGTCCCATGTCCCCACTCCCTGAAGCCGAATCATCCCGTGTGCCGTCCCGTTGGCGTCGTTGGTGGCCGTGGCTGAATGCTGGATTAACGGCCGTTTTGCTCATTGGTGGTGTCTGGTATTTGTCGCGCACCATTAACTTTAGCGATGTTCAACAGGCCTGGCGGACCGCCAATCCTTGGCTAATTTTAATGGCGCTGCTCACCTTTGTAATGAATGGTGCGGTAAAGGCATGGCGCTGGCGAGTCCTTCTTGATCCTGAACAAGAGGAAGAGGTGGGATTTACGGCCGTATTTTGGGCAATCTGGCTCGGACAATTTGTCAACGTGATCCTACCATTCCTTCGCCTCGGCGAAATTGCTAGAGCTTATGCCCTCAATCAACAGACTGGATTCAGTAAGATGCGAGCCATCAGCACCGTTGTTGTAGAAAAGAGCCTGGAACTGATGATGTTAGGGTTGTTGGTTTTAGTATTGCTGCCCATTTTAGTTCTGCCAGAAAACATGAAGGGCAGCGGGATCACTTTATTAGTTATCGCTAGCGCAGTTATGGTGGGACTAAGCCTAGTAGCCTACCAGACAAATTGGGTCATTGCTCAGCTACGCCGATTATTTCAGCTATTACCGCAATCTATCGAAGTCAGGTTGACAAATCTGCTAATCGGCGGTTTAGAGGGATTGGCCTCGTTGCGCTCACGGGCAGCACTAGGACGGCTGCTGGCTTCTTCTTTGTTGCTATTATTGTTAGGGTTGCTAACACCCTATCTGCTGTTCCTGGCATTTCATATACCTCTGGGCTTAGCCGAAGCGGCCGTTACTGATTCTGCCCTAAGTTTAACAACCTCAGCCCCAAGCACCCCGGGCCAATTGGGCATTTTTGAGGGCACAGTCGTGCTAGTGCTGTATCAATTTGGCCAGACAAATCAGGCTATCACGCTTAGTTATGCCGTTGTATATCATTTGGTGGTACTCATGCCTAAAATCTTGCTGGGCGGGCTAGCATCGAGCCGCACCAACTGGCACTGGCAGCAAAACAAGGCATAACCGCGTGGCCGCCAACTTTGCCAACTTTACAATTCTTAGGCACAAGATACTCCCTCCTATAGTTGTATTTGTTGTAGCTCTTTTGATATATTTTGTTACGATCGTTCCTGACCTTACGCTTGCCTTTTATAGTGGTGACGGGGGGGAGTTGATAACGGCCGTCGTAACCGGTGGCATACCGCACCCACCGGGCTATCCAACTTATCTGCTTCTAGGCCACTTTGCTGCGCTGCTCCCTGTAGAACCAATTGCCTACCGTTTTTCGCTCTTTTCCGCTTTTTGTGGCGCCATAGCAGCTGGTATTACCAGCGCTACTGGCTATTCGCTTGGCCTAAAGGGGTGGCGCTCAGCCTTGCCCGGCCTCACTCTGGCTTTTATCCCACTGGTATGGCAACAATCCGTGGTCACAGAAGTTTATGCCCTCAACCTGGCGATGGTGTCACTTCTTTTATGGAGTCTATTTGGAAAACTGCCGTATTGGTTGGTAGGCTTTTTTCTGGGCGCTTCGCTCACCACACATCTCACCTCTATCTTCCTCCTCCCATTTGCGCTGCTGCTTGTGCCTGTAAAAGCGTGGCCACGCCTAGGGATTGGCTTTCTGCTCGGTTTAACGCCATTTTTGGCCCTGCCCTGGCTTGCCCATCCTGACAGTCCAGTGGTTTGGAGCCGCCCGGATACTTTGGCGGGCTGGTGGTGGCTAGTGAGTGCACAAATTTACCAACCTAACCAATTAAGTTTACCAGTAGAAAATCTGTTGCCGCGTCTGAAAAGTTGGTCTCTGATTATTCTACAGCAGCTGTTGTTTGTGGGCTGGCTGTTTTTACCTTGGAACGCCAAGCAAGAATCGCAAAAAAAACAATGGTGGATGTTCGTAGGAACGGCCGTTATTTACATTCTGTATGCCTTTTTTTACAACACCGAAGACGCTCTGGTGCTCACATTGCCGGCCTGGCTCTTGCTGAGCCTGTCATTAACAGCGACCTTCAATCGACTGGGCCAGTGGGGATTTCTGTTGCCGCTCGCCCTTGTTTTGTTAAACTTCACTTCAATCAATCGTGTAGAAGTTCACAAAGTACGGCCGTATGCCGAGCAAATTCTGCACAGTTCGCCGCCCGATGCGGTTCTCATCACTTCAGGCGATCCGGACATTTTTGCGTTGTGGTATTTTCATTTTGTTGAGAAGCAGCGACCCGATGTGATTTTAGTAGACGATCAGCTGTTTGCATTTAAGTGGTATAGAGAAAGGCTACATTCACTTTTCCCCAACCTTCATGGCCTGGAAAACGACGATTTGTTCACCTTTCGTGCCTTAAATGTGAGCCAACGACCAGTTTGCACCGTTGTTTTAGTAGATGAAATGGGCCTATTGGCGAACAATAGCTGTTCTAAGGAACCGTAGGATGACAACAGAAGCAAATGAATTACCTACCACAGACTCACCCGTAATGACTTGGGCCAGAGTTCGGCTGTTGCTTCTGATCGTTTTGGGATTACTTGTCGTCTGGCTTGGAGCCAAATCCTGGCGCATTGGTCGGGCAATACAATCTCTATTGGACCAGCAAACGGCTGTCAATTCGCTTATGGCTGAAGGGATTAGCGGTATTGATCCCGCACAAGCCGACAACATAATACATACAATTCGCCAGGACGTAGTAACGCTGCACAAGGAAACGGCCGTCTTTATGCCGCTCACACCTCACCTGGGCTGGTTGCCAAAAGTTGGGCCACTGGCTATAGCTGCGCCACAGCTCATGGAGATGGCCGACGCGGGAACGGAAACGGCCGTCTATGCATACGAAGGCCTAAAACCTGCTCTCCTCGTCTTACAAGACGAAGCAAATGCTGGCTCCCCCCTGCCTCAATTAGTTGATGTGCTAGCTGATGCACAAACCAACATGGCGTTGGCGCAACAATCATTTCAACGTGTCGTCAATGCTCGTCAACAAATTAGCAATGAAGACCAGTTTCCTGAGCGCATTCAAACTGCCTTTATTATGTTTGACGAATGGCTTCCGCTTGCCCAAAACGGGTTGATGATAACTCAAGTAATGCCCGCCCTGCTTGGCCATGATGCGCCACACAGTTACCTGCTGCTTGCCCAAAACGAAGATGAAATCCGGGCTACAGGAGGATTTATTTCGGGTATCGGCTTACTTACCATAGACAATGGTGAAATATTGTCTATGGACTTTCAAGATGCGACGATGTTCGATGCAGCATCAATACTCGAAAATTCGCAAGCATACGATTACCCGCCCCAGCCTCTACAAGAGCTAATGGGTGCAGACTATCTACTATTACGTGACGCAAACTATTGGCCAGATTTTCCCATCTCTGCTCAGAAAGCAATTGAACTGTATCAAATTGTGCAGCCCCAAATCCGGATTGACGGTGTTATCGCTATAGACCAGCGTTTTATATCTCTGTTAGTTGAAGCAACGGGTCCTGTTTCAATCATGGGTTCTGATACTGTAATTACCAGTGCCAACGCGGTACAAAGCTTTCGGGATGCGTTCAATATCAAGGATGGTCAAACAACTCTAGAATGGCTCCAAAATCGCAAGGCGTTTTTGTCCACATTCTCCGCCGCCATCCGCCAAAAAATTGAGACGGAGCCAGCAACGTTAGACTTAATAACCTTGGCCCGCAATATGTTTACTGCTCTGAACACCAGAGACCTGCAATTGTATATGATCGATCCAGAGATTACGGCCGTTCTGACTCAGTTGGATTGGGACGGCCGTTTAGAAAATCCCACTCACCAGGACTATTTACTAGTTCTAGACACCAATGTGGGCTTCAATAAAACCAATCTTTACATTGATCGCGCGACTGAGTATGAAGTTGATCTCACCGACATCTCCCAACCCAAAGCCCATCTCAAGATAACCTATCATCACACAGGCCCTGTCAACGACACAGCGTGTCTTCAATGGGTATCTTACGATAATGCACCGACCTATTTGGAAGTTGCTAATCAATGTTATTTCAACTTCCTACGCGTCTACACACCACAAAACAGTGAATTAACTTGGACCACACAACATTTTATTCCTGGTGAAATGCGGGTGACTGAGCAAACTTGGGCCAAAGAAGGGCAAGCCATAAATGAGTTTGCTAACTTTACAACATTTACTAACTTTCTTGTGGTTCCCCATAACCAGAGTCTCGCAACAGAAGTGGTCTACACGCTTCCAAGTACAGTTGTTAACCAGCACACATATCAGCTTTGGGTGCGGAAACAGGCGGGCAGCAAAACAGAAAAAGTGACCGTTACGATAGTGTTACCCACCGGAAGTCATTTATCAGGATTTACTGCGCCACAACCACCTACAACATCTGAAAGCATTGTAACTTTTACATTTGAGCTTACAGAAGACACCCTTATTTCACTAACTTTTGAATAATGGCTTCGAACTGATCGGCTATTTTTTCAATATCAAAATGGCACTCGGCATAAATACGGCCGTTGCGTCCCATCTCTTCCCTTAAAGCATCATCAGCAATTAAGTGTTTTGCCTGCTCCACAAACTGATAAGTTTGTGCTGGTGGCACGACAAAACCCGCTTTTTGCCTTAATACCATTCGAGCTGCCAAATTTTCTGGTGGCACAGCCAATAACAAAGGTCGAGCCGAACAAAAATAAGTAAGCACTTTAGAAGGCACGGAAAAAATCCCAGCATCCGGTTCCAAAATCGCTACCAAAATATCTGCTGTGCCCAAAACATCTGGAACCATATCAAAAGGCTGATAATCGAATAAGATCAAATTATCAATGCCAGAGGCGGCTTTTTGCTCCCGTAACCAGTCTGCCCCCAAACCCTCTGAAACAACTACAACTCGCACTTGAGGATACTGACTCAGCTGCAAAGCCAACTCCAATAGCAGTTGAGGATTGTGTTTCATTCCCAAAGTACCAGAGTAAAGCAAACAAAATTTATCAGCCAAATTGTTTTCGATCGCCCAATTATTATTTTTTGGACGCACGGGGAATGAATCAAGTGGTGACCAATTTGGGATAACGCAAGATTTTTGACTACTGATACCCCATTCTTGCAAAAAAGGTTGAAAATCCTCAGTAATTAAAATGACATGTTGACTCCGCCGCAGCAAGTATCGGTCCAATGCTTTGTAAAACGCTCCCACTAACTGACCCACAAATTTCAAACGTTTACTAAGCAACTTCTCTAAGGCGATACCATAAACATCTTGTAACCAATAGACAAAAGGAATTCCAAGATGGCGACCTTGCCAGTAAATTAGCGCCTGGGCTTCTGAAGGCGTATCGGCAAAAAAAACAATGTCGGGGTGGAAAGTATGTATTTGTCGCAGCAAAAGCTGACTATATTCAAGTTCCTGAAACAATCGCTTGCTGAATCTATACTTCTGAAAAGGTTTTTTGAGGTTTAGTCCTTCGAACTCTAACAGCGGCGGGTCATTGGAGCGTTTTGTCAACTCTCCCTTTGGCCCCTGAAAAAAAGCACCATAAGAATGCAAAACTGTATAGCCTCGGCTAGCCAACTGACGGCTCAATTGAGCCGGAAAGGCATAACCGGGCCTGTCATGAATTAATATGCGCACAAGCCTGTCCGTTGTGAATTTGATTCTTCTCCAATGCTATATTCGGCATTAAGAAAATGCACCAATAAATATTAGCGATTACACAATGCCAGAAAATTGTTCTATACTTCCGTCAGTATACTTTATAGATTTGGTTCATGCGACGTGCTGTCCTTGCAACAGCTGCACGATCTCATAAATCGCCTTTTTCCAACTTTTTAGAACTGACTTTTTGAGTATTATCAGCTAGCTGTTAACCACAGTGCCATCTTTATCTGGTTGGATTAGCTGTACTCTGAGCCGGTCCAGGTACTATGGTGGTGCGTGTCAGTGCTCTCATGGTTTTGCAGTTATGAATGATAAAAAAAAGACCCTTTATGTTGTTTTTCTGCTCCTCGTGAGCTTAACCGTCACAAATAATCACTTCACAAAATCCGTTTGGAGCCTTAACGAAAGTCAAACAGTTCCCACACGAACCCCTACCCCATCGCCCACAGAGACAAAATCTAGCGGAGGGGAGGTTCCTAGTCCCGCACCAACTAATACATCCATGCCTCAGGTAACACCAACCTCTACCCTGTTGCCTGTTGAAATTGCGCCCACGCCGATTGGTGGATTTTTGCCTACGGCCGTTCCTTGCAGCGGTAATCCCACCATCCAAACGCTTGGCGCAACCAACGTGCGCAGTGGTCCAGGCCTGGAATATGATGTGATTGGCGAGCTGGTCTATCTGGAAGTGCGCTATATTGTGGGTCGGGCCGAAACGGCCGAATGGTGGCTCATCCAGTTCAATAACGGCCAGTTTGGCTGGGTGTCCAACGACATCGTTTTGGTGCAAGGCTACACACCGATTGTGCCCATTGTGGAAGCGCCACCGTTAGGCGGCAGCACGCCAACACCAGGTGCCTTGTGGAACCCAACGCCTATTCCCTTCTGCACCGTGACACCCATTCCCACTGACACCCCATCTCCCGTAGCCGAAAGTACGCAGGTGGTTAACGCCCTAGCGACCGAAACGCCACTGCCCACCGAACCTTCCCCCACAGAAATACGTCCCACCGACACGCCAATCGTGCAGCCCACGGCCGTTCCGCTTAATCCTACCGCACCAGCAGCAACGGCCGTTCCTACCGAAACAGACAGTGAGAGCGGCGGCAGTGGCCTGATCTTCATTGGCCTGGCGGTTGTTGTGGCCATTGGGCTAGGAGCATTTTTCCTGCGCCGACGCTAAATTGGCACCCACTCACATGCCGCTGAAGCCAACCCTCAAACGATTTTTTGCCTTCGCGGTGTTCATCGTCCTGGCTTCGCTGGATAACGCCGCCGCCGGTGTTTTGCCGCCGCTGTATGCCATCATTGCCCGCGATTTGCAAGCAAGTGATGCGGCGCTGGGGTCGGTTACGGCCGTTTACATTCTCATCGTGGCCGTGGCCGCCGTGCTGTGGGGATACCGGGGTGACCAAAAAAGCCGCAAGCCGCTTCTGTTTTGGGGCACGCTGGTGTGGGTCAGTGCCATGCTGCTCACCACCCTGGCCAAAACCTTCCCTGTTTTTTTATTGTTTCAGATGGTAACGGCCGTTGGCGTGGGCGGCATCAGTTCGTTGGGCTTTAGCGTGGTTAGTGATCTGGTGCCGGCACACCGGCGCGGTCTGGCCTTGAGCCTGTGGAGCGTTTCCCAGGGGATTGGCGCTTCGTTGGGGGCGCTGCTGGCTGGAACCGTGGGCGCGTTTGATTGGCGCTACCCGTTTTGGATTATTGCTGGATTGGGCCTGCTGTTTGCCGTCCTCTTCCTGTTCACCCGCGAACCGCTGCGTGGCCAGGCCGAACCAGAGCTCCAGCCCGTTTTTGCCCAAGGCAAAACATACGACTTTCGCATCAGCCGTGCCGACATTGCCCTCCTTTTGCGCCTGGCCAGTAACCGCTGGCTGCTGTTGCAAAGCTTTTTCTACGCGCTGGCGTATGGCTCCACTGTCTGGATTCCGCGTTGGGCTGTGGCGCGGGTGCAAGCAGAAGGCTACTCCCTGGAAACAGCCACCATCGTGGGCAACCTCATCATTGCGGTGCTGAGCTTGGGCGGATTTACGGCCGTTCTTTCCGGCCATTTGGGTGATCGTTGGCAGGGTGATGGGCGGGGTCGGGCCAGACTGGCCGTAGTGGGGCTGCTGGTTTCCGCACCGCTGTACGCCTGGCTCTATTTCATTCCTTTCCGCAATTTAGCTTTACCCGAAGCAGGTAGTTTCTGGCAGCTGGCAACGGCCGTTTTACATGCCTTCCTCACCAATGGTTGGGTCATTTTGGCGTTTGTGGTGGCCTTTACGGCCGTTACCTTTCAGTCCGTCGATCCACCCAACTGGGCCGCCTTGATTACCGACGTGAACCTCCCTGAACATCGCGGCACCATCATCGGCATCAGTCGCCTGTTTCGTGCCGTGGGCAACGCCATCAGCGTCTGGTTGGCGGGCTGGCTATTTGCTAGCCTCACCGCCCATCTGCCCGAACCAGAAAACTACGCCGTTGGACTCTCCATCTTCCAAATTTTTGTCCTGCCTGCCCTACTTTGTTATCTCGTTTTGCAAAAATATGTCGCCGGAGATCGGCAAAGTATAACTCAGCAACTTGCCAGGCGAGCGCAACTATCGGACGATCCGTTCACCCAATCCCAATTGTAATTTTCGGCAAAGATTGTGACGGTTGATACAATCACATTTTTGCATTGGAATTTTGGCAAACAGGACAAATTGCAGCTATGACCACGTATCAAATTATGTATTGGCACGATATTCCCGTACAGGTGCGCGCCGGAGGGCGACGCGACCGGGCCAGTGTTGAGTTGCCAGCGCGTTTTCAAATGGCAGTAGACAATGCTGCCATGGCCGCCGAAATCACCGGCACAGATGCCTACCTGGACGGGTTCCGCTGGGGCGAAGCGCAAGAGCGGGATGGCACACCAGAAGCGGTGGCCAATGCGGTGGCTGCCGAATTGGATGCCCAATTTGCCAAAATTGATTGGCGAAATACGGCCGTTAATCTAGGACACAAGCCCCAGGCTAATGAATAAATATGAGCGATAGAAACAACGACGCCCCCCTCGTCATTTTTATGCCCTCGGGCCGACGAGGCCACGTACCCACCGGTACCCTTGTTTTAGACGCTGCCCGGCAGCTAGGCGCAGAGATTGAATCGATTTGCGGCGGGCGGCTTACCTGCAACAAATGTCGCGTACGCCTGGAAGAAGGCCATTTCGCCAAACACGGCATCACTTCCACACCAGACCATCTTTCTGCGCCCAGCGATGAAGAAGTGCGCCTGCTGGAACGGCTAGACAGTCTCGACTGCCGCCTCTCTTGCACCGCGCAGGTCACGGGTGATGCCCTTATTTTTGTGCCCGAGGAAAGCCGCGCCCACAAGCAGGTGGTCCGCAAAGACGCCACCACGCGGATAATTGATCTCTTCCCAGCGATACGCCAGGTGTTTGTGGAGGTAGATCAGGCCAAGTTGGGCGAACATCGTGGCGATTGGGGCCGTCTCCAAGATGCGCTTGCCACCAAGTGGGATTTGCATGATTTGACCATTGATTTGCCCGTTTTGCGCGACCTACAGGCCAATTTACGCAAGGGCAAATGGGCCGTCACCGTAACGCTTTGGCAAGAGCGGGAAGTGATTGACGTGCAGCCGGGCTACGAAGAAGGCGTCTATGGCCTGGCGGTGGACATCGGTTCCACCACCATTGCTGGGTTCCTCTGTGATTTGCGTACGGGCGAGATTTTGGCCACGGACTCGATGATGAATCCGCAGGTGACGTATGGCGAAGATTTGATGAGCCGCATCTCCTACGCCATGATGCACACGGACGGGCTGGACAAGATGCATACGGCCGTTATCGACGCCCTCAACCGTTTAGCCGCCAGCACCGCTCGCGAAGCGGGCATTCGCCAACGACAAATTCAGGAAGCCGTTTTTGTGGGTAACACCACAATGACCCACATTTTGCTGGGCATCAACCCAATTGAACTGGGCGGCGCACCATTTGCCCTGGCCAACCGTGACGCCATGGACGTGAAGGCACGCGAACTCGGCCTGCGGTTGCACCGCGGCGCCAACGTGCATGTGCTGCCCGCCGAAGCGGGCCATGTCGGCGCAGACAACGTGGCCGCACTGATCGCCGAAGCGCCGTACAGCCAGAAGGCGGTGACGCTGCTGGTGGACGTGGGCACCAATGCGGAAATTGTGCTGGGCAACAAGGATTGGCTGCTCAGTGCCTCCAGCCCCACTGGGCCAGCTTTTGAAGGTGCGCAAATTCGCTTTGGCATGCGGGCCGCGCCGGGGGCCATTGAGCGGGTGCGTATCGATCCCGAAACCAAGCTAGCCCGCTTCCGCGTCATCGGCGAGGAGATGTGGTCGAACGAATGGCAAATCGGGCCAACGGTTCCGGCCGAAGCCCAGCCTAAACATCTAGCGGCGGGCATCTGTGGCTCAGGCATCATCGAGGTGATAGCGGAAATGTTTTTAGCGGGGGTTTTGCTGCCAGACGGCCGTTTTAACCCCGACCTTAACCACGAGCGCATCCGTTGGGATGGCAAGCGAGGCGAATATATTTTGGCCACTGCGGAACAGTCCACCACGGGCAGCCCCATTCTGGTGACCCAGGACGATGTGCGCAACATTCAGCTGGCCAAAGCGGCGCTGTACGCCGGGGTCAAGCTGTTGATGAATGAGGCGGAGCTGGAAAGCGTAGACCGCATTGTGCTGGCCGGAGCCTTTGGTAGCTACATTGATCCGAAATATGCCATGATTTTGGGGTTGATCCCCGATTGTGATTTGGCGCAGGTAACGGCCGTTGGCAACGCCGCCGGGGATGGGGCACGCATCGCCTTGCTCAACAAACACAAGCGCATCGAGGCGCAGCGCATTGCGGAATGGGTGACATATGTAGAAACGGCCGTCCATCCCGATTTTCAGCAAGAATTTGTGGGCGCAATTCACATCCCACATGCCAGCGACCCATTCCCTCACCTAAATGGCTTGCTGCCAGAACCAATTACCCTGGTAGAATTAGAGGGAAACGGCCGTAGCGAACGTCGCCGTCGCCGTACCAGAAAAACAGAAACCTCGTAGGGACGGGGCAGTTGGCAGGCTAGTCGGCCTGGCCAACGAGATCGGTGCATAACTGCCTCGCCCACAACGAAAATATCAAAGAGGACAACGCAATGAGCGAAGATGAACAGGACGAAATTATTCTTGAAGAGCTGTCACTAGAAGAGCTTTACGAGCTGATGCACGAAGATTTATACGATGGCTATGCCGAGGAAATCGAAGAAGAGGTCCATGAAGCGCTGGGGCGCGGCGTCCAGCCCTATGACATCCTGACGTATGGCCTGGTTGCGGGTATGGACATCGTCGGCGTCGATTTCCGCGATGGCATTTTGTTTGTGCCCGAAGTGTTGATGGCCGCCAAAGCGATGAAGGCGGGCATGGCAATTTTACGGCCGTTGCTGGCTGAAACCGGCGCACCGAAAATGGGCACGATGGTCATCGGTACCGTCAAGGGTGACATCCACGACATTGGCCAAAACCTGGTTAGCATGATGATGGAAGGCGCGGGCTTTGAGGTGATCAACATCGGCATCAACAACTCTGTTGAGGATTATTTTGCCGCCATCAAGGAACACAATCCCGACATTCTGGGAATGAGCGCCCTGCTCACCACCACGATGCCCTACATGCGCGTGGTCATCAACGCCCTGAAAGAAGAAGGCACCCGCGACGACATTATCGTACTGGTCGGCGGTGCGCCGCTCAACGAAGCGTTTGCCGAAGACATTGAGGCCGACGCTTACTGCCGCGATGCGGCCGTTGCCGTGGAAACTGCTAAAAAGTTCATGGCCATCCGCAAAACAAAAGGGTAAACGAATAAGACCCCAAGGGTTTTCAAACGTGAAGCCAGGTGATTTTTCAACCAACCCTTGGGGTCTCTAATCGAAAGGATTTTAATCATGGGCCTGCTGCGTCGTTTGCAAAACCATCCCGCATTTTTGGAAAAGGTTTATGGGTGGACGCATACGGCCGTATCCACTCTCCAACCCCTCATCGCCAAACTGGGCTATGAACGAGCCAACCGCTGGCTCAAAGGCGGCGAAGAACTGGCCAAACGCGCCGTCTTCGACTGCCATATGTGCGGCCAATGCATCCTGCATTCCACCGGCATGACCTGCCCCATGAGCTGCCCCAAAAATTTGCGCAACGGCCCCTGCGGCGGCGTACGCGCCAACGGTCATTGCGAAGTGAAGCCAGAAATGCGCTGCGTCTGGGTCCAGGCGTATGAACGCTCCCGCCAGATGCCCACCTACGGCGATGAAATCTTGTGGATTCAACCACCCGTCAACCGCCAGCTCGAAGGCCAATCTGCCTGGGTCACCATGCTCACCGGCGCAGACATGGAAACGCCAAAAGGCTGGGTGGGCGTAACGGAGATGACGGTGAACAGTTAAAAGTGAAAAGTGAAAAGTTGCTTATCACTTATTACTTTTCACTTATTACTTTTCACTGTTCACTGATTACCGACAAACGGAAAATCAATGACAGAATTCAAATCCGGCAGTCGCCTTGAACGGGTTCTTCGCTCTGGGCGATTTGCCGTAACGGCCGAACTCAATCCCCCCGACAGCACCGATCCGCAGGAAGTGTACGACGCGGCCCTGGTACTCTCCGAAGTGTGCGATGGCATCAACGCCACTGACGCTTCCGGGGCCAACTGCCACATGTCTAGCGTAGCCATCTGTGCCCTGCTCACCCGCGCCGGGTACGAGCCAGTCTTCCAGGTTTCCTGCCGCGACCGCAACCGCATCGCCATCCAGGGCGACCTGCTTGGCGCGGCGGCGATGGGCGTCAAAAACGTGCTCTGCCTCACTGGCGACGACGTGACGGCAGGCGACCAGCCACAGGCCAAGCGCGTCTTTGATCTGGACTCCATTCAACTGCTGCGTACGGCCAAAATCATGCGCGATGACGGGGTGTTTTTAAGCGGCCGTAAACTGACCGTACCGCCCCACTTTTTCCTGGGGGCCGCCTCCAATCCCTTTGTGCAGCCGTTCGACTGGCGGCCGCTGCGCCTGGCTAAAAAAATCGAGGCCGGTGCCGATTTCATCCAGTCGCAATACTGTTTTGATGTGCCGCGCTTCAAGGAATTTATGCAGCGCGTCCGCGATTTAGGTCTACACGAAAAGGTGTTTTACCTGGTGGGTGTTGGCCCACTGCGTTCGGAAAAAACGGCCGAATTTATGCGCACCAAAGTCCCCGGCATTTACATCCCCGATGAGATTGTGGAACGGCTGCGCAAAACCCCCAAAGAGAAAAAACGGGCCGAAGGCAAGCAAATTTGCGTCGAGATCATCCAACAACTGCGCGAAATTGAGGGGGTCTCAGGTGTGCACGTGATGGCCTATCGGCAGGAAGAGCTGGTTGCCGAGATTATTCAGGAAGCAGGCCTGCTGCCCCGCCCCATGCAGATGGGCTTCGACAGCGGGCATGACAAGGCGCGAATGCGACATAGAAAAACTGAGACTGGAGATTAGAGATTGGAGATTCAAGCGACGTGATCTCTAATCTCCAATCCCCAAAAAAGGAAAAGTATGGAAACCATCATTAGTTCAAAAACAAAAACTGTCATTATTGGGCCGGAACGGCCGTTTACCATCATTGGCGAGCGCATTAACCCCACCGGGCGCAAGGCCCTGGCCCGCGAAATGGCGGCCGACAACTACGACCGCGTCATTAACGATGCGATTGCTCAGGTAGAAGCCGGAGCACACATGCTGGACGTCAACGCTGGCATTCCGCTGGCCGACGAACCAGCAATCATGGCCAAAGCCATCAAAATTGTGCAATCGGTCGTGGACGTGCCCATCTCTATCGACTCTTCCGTGGTGGCGGCACTGGAAAGTGGCCTGGCAGCTTACGAAGGCAAACCGCTGGTCAACTCCGTCACCGGGGAAGATGAACGACTGGAAGCGGTGCTGCCGCTGATCAAGAAATATGGAGCGGCCGTTATCGGCATCTCCAACGACGAAACGGGCATCTCCGAAGACCCAGACGTGCGCTTTGCGGTGGCCAAAAAGATTGTGGAGCGGGCCATGGATCACGGCATTCCCCGCGAGGACGTCATCATCGATCCGCTGGTGATGCCCATTGGCGCGGTACGCTACGCCGGACGGCAGGTGTTTAGCATCGTGGGCCGCTGCCTGAATGAACTCAAGGTCAACACCTGCTGTGGTGCCAGCAACGTCAGCTTTGGCCTGCCCAATCGCCCACCACTCAACGCCCATTTCCTGGCCATGGCCATCTCTCATGGCCTCACGGCAGCCATCACCAACCCCATCGAGCATGAAATCAAGCAGGGCATCATGGTGGCGGATGTGATGATGGGCAACGACGAAAATTGCGTCAGCTGGATTGCCGCCAATCGCCCGGCTGGTGAAGAAGGCGAAAGTGCCCGGCCTCGGCGGGAACGGCGTCGCCGCCGCGCTGATTCGTAAGCCCAAAAATCGGTAAAACTATTGACATTTGTCACTTGGCGCAGCGCCAAAGTTTGGCACACTCTGAGTACGAGTTGTCAGACCATTTACGCTCGTAAGCTTGGTCCAAACACGCTTTAGCGTCTAATTTTTAAGGAGTGAAACCACTATGCCCCATAAATTACAGAATTTGAAAACGGCCGTTCCCAGCGACATCGAAATCGCCCAGGAAGCCACCCCCCTGCCCATTACCCAAATTGCCGAAGAAGTGGGCCTGCTGCCCGAAGAGCTCGTTCCCTACGGCATCGACAAAGCCAAGGTAAAACTGTCCGTGCGTGACCGTCTGGCCGACCGACCCAACGGCAAATATATCGACGTGACCGCGATCACCCCCACCCCGCTGGGCGAAGGCAAAACAACCACTACCGTTGGCCTTAGCCAGGCACTTGGTGCCCATTTGGGCCAAAAAGTATTCACCTGCATTCGCCAGCCCAGCCAAGGGCCAACTTTTGGCATCAAGGGTGGCGCGGCCGGTGGCGGCTACAGCCAGATCATCCCCATGGAAGATTTCAACCTGCACCTGACGGGCGACATCCACGCCATCACCGCCGCCAACAACCTGCTGGCCGCCGCGATTGACGTGCGCATGCACCACGAATCGTATCAGGACGACATGCGGCTCTTCAACGCCCTCTTCCCGGAAAACAAAGATGGCAGCCGCAAAATCTCCCCCGTGCAAATCAAACGGCTCAAAAAATTGGGCATCGACAAAACCGATCCTAACGAACTGTCCGAAAAAGAAATCAG
Organism: Ardenticatenaceae bacterium; assembly: GCA_020634435.1. Classification (GTDB taxonomy): domain Bacteria; phylum Chloroflexota; class Anaerolineae; order Promineifilales; family Promineifilaceae; genus Leptofilum. The sequence continues at coordinate 224,084 of JACKBS010000014.1, forward strand.
CAAATTTGTGCGGCTGGACATTGACCCCGACACCATCACCTGGCGGCGCGTGGTAGACACCAACGACCGCTTCCTGCGCGGCATCACCATCGGCCGTGGGCCGCAAGAGAAATTTGAGCGCGAAACCGGCTACGACATCACCGTGGCCAGCGAAATTATGGCCATTTTGGCCCTGACAACAGATTTGGCCGACATGCGCGAACGATTGGGCAACATGGTCATCGGCCAAAGCAAAGCGGGCGACGCCATCACTGCCGATGACCTGGGCGTAGGCGGTGCATTGACCGTCCTCATGAAGGACGCCATCACGCCCACCCTGATGCAAACGCTGGAAGGTACGCCCGCGCTGGTACACGCCGGGCCGTTTGCCAACATCGCCCACGGCAACAGCTCCATCGTGGCTGACCAAATTGCCCTCAAGCTGGTGGGACCAGATGGCTACGTGCTGACGGAATCCGGCTTTGGTGCGGACATCGGCATGGAGAAGTTCTTCGACATCAAGTGCCGCTACAGCGGGCTGATTCCCAACGTGGTGGTGCTGGTAGCCACCATTCGCGCCCTGAAGATGCACGGTGGTGGCCCCAAAGTGGTCGCAGGCAAGCCGCTCGATCCGGCCTACACGGAAGAAAATCTGGAACTGCTGGAGAAGGGCTGCGTCAACATGGTGGCCCACATCCAAAACGCGCTGCGCTTTGGCATTCCGGTGGTGGTGGCCGTGAACAAATTCAAAGACGACACAGCCAACGAGGTGGCCCTGGTGCGCAAAATCGCCAAGGAAGCTGGAGCCGAAGATGCCGTCATGTCCAACCATTGGGCCGAAGGTGGTCTGGGTGCGGTTGAGCTGGGCAAGGCGGTTATGGCCGCTTGCGAGAAGCCGAGCAACTTCAAGTTCCTCTATCCGCTGGACATTTCGATCAAAGAAAAAATCGAGACGATTGCCAAAGAGATTTACGGCGCGGACGGTGTGGAATACTCGGAGAAGGCGGAAGAGCAGATTGCCGACTACAACCGGCTGGGCTTCGACAAGCTGCCGATCTGCATGGCCAAAACGCACCTGAGCCTGAGCCACGATGCCAACCTGAAGGGTCGCCCAACCGGCTTCACGCTGCCCATTCGGGAAATTCGCGCCAGCGTCGGCGCGGGCTTCCTCTACCCGCTGGTTGGTACGATGAGCACGATGCCTGGATTACCAACACGGCCGTCTTTCTACGACGTCGATCTCGATTTGGAAACCGGCAAGGTGGTTGGTTTGTTTTAATTAGCCACAGAGATCACAGAGGGCGTAGAGCAATCGGCGATCTTTTGTGCAGCTTGTTAAATAATTTGTCGTAGAATTTTGAGGAGAAGGCCACAACCAGCCTTCTCCTTTTTTCTTATGCGACCAAAATCCTCGCTCTTGTTCATTTTTCTAATTGGTTTGATTGGCTGCCTGCCTACGCAGGAACCAGTAGCGGTGACGCGCCCGATGGTGGTGACGGAAATGCCGACGGAAGTGAGTGTGAGTACGGCCGTTCCCCCCACCCAAACGCCACCACCCACAGCCACACAAATTGTTGCCGCCACTGTGACAAACACCCCCTTGCCCACCAACACGCCAGAACCCGCCTGGCCCACCACCCCCATTTTGTTTGTGCGGGATGGCGCTTTGCAGCGCTGGCTACCCCAAACCAACGAGGTTGAGATACTGGTTGACGGTGTCAACTACCCAATTTATGCGTCGGACATCGTCGTGTTTTTTCGAGAAACGAAGCCGCAAGAAGAATATGCGCTTATTGTTTTTCACATACCTACGCGAACAGAAGTTGAGCTACTTAGACAACCAGCAGGAGAAATTCGGAATGCTCTGACTGGCGAAACCAGATATGTTCCACCGGAAACCCCAATTACTGTTTCAGAAAACGGCCGTTGGCTCGCCTATGTACTTCAAGATGAAGAAACGGGCATTTTCACCCTGTCCGTCCAGGAAATCCAAACTTCAACTCAGGGAGTGGCGCTCAGCCAGGTGATATTTTCCCGCGAATTACCCATGCGCTTTAAATGGCCCTATGCTTTTTTAACCTGGCCAACGGCAAACGAATTGAGTTGGATGGAGCCCGATGGTATTTGGATCGCCAAATTAGATGAAATGCCCGTCACAAGTGAATTAGCGATTCTAGCCAGTACCAATATGGCCCCGGTTTATCTTATGGACCCGGCAAAACAAGACCAAGGGCCACAATGGGCAGCCACAACTTACATACCCTCTCGATGGTCACCAGACGGCCGTTTCCTTCTAGCAATAGAACGTTTTCCAAGCGAGGGTCAGAGTCATGTTTTCAAATCATCGAACGTGGTTCCAACGATAAGTTCCAATTGCCCGATTCGGCAATTGGCGAATTAAATGACAGAGCCTTGTGGCTTGATCAAACACAGGTTTTGCATTTTAGATTTAATGGGTTGGTAAGAATTTGGCAGATCCCTTTGGAAGGCGAATTTCTCCCCAAGTTAGAGAGCGAGTTTGAGGCGATTCCGGGCTACGAATACCTTGAAGCTGAGAACCTGCTTCCGTTACCAAACAATCATCTCCGGTTTAGTGATACATCGGGCCGCGGATTGTATGATCTGGATTTAGCAACGCAAAAAACGTTAATCATAGGTGACAGTTATACAGATCGACACCTTTGGTCACCAAGTGGACAGTATGCTCTTTGGATTAACTATTCCAATCAAGGTGAAGCTCAAGTGTTGCTGGATTTCCTGAACAAAGAATCGCCAACTAATATGAGCCAAATTTTGGGCATGAATTCTTGCTGCTGGTATTGGGAACGCGCCGGTTCAGAATAACTTTACTCGCGCTCGCCACACTTGAGCTGACAGACTTTCAGGGAATAACCACAAACGCATTGTCCGGCAACGGCCGTTCCCCCGCAGCCACCCCCGCCAATCGTTCCCCACTCACCCGGTTGTACACGCCAATGCGAATTTGCAGCGGTTCGCTGCTGGCTGGTAGGGGTAAGGTGCGCAGGTCAATTACGGCCGTATTCACCGGCCAATCTGCCAGGGGCAGCATGCTCAGCCAGGTATCGCCATCCGCCTGGGCCACGGGGGGCACACCTGCCTGACCCAGATGCACAAAAACGGTGTACTCCGGCGGCAGCGGCGCGGCGGTGGACCAGGTTAAACGCACCTCCAATTGGTCCGGCAAAGTCCGCAGCGCCACTTCTTGCAGGCAAATCGTCTCGTCAAAAACCGCCACGCAATCCTGCGAATTGAGCGCCGCCAAACGGCCGACTTCTTGCAGCTGAAAACGGCCGTCCTCCCAATAGCGCGTCAAGTAGACCGCATCGAAATTACCTGCCATCCGTGTCAGCTCATCTGGCTGAATGATGACACCGCGCAAATCCACATCGTACACCTCCGCCTGCCGCATCTGGTCTACCCAGGGCATACTGTAACTGGCTGATTCGGCCGTGGCCGTGGTCACCAGCGGCAAAAACTCGTTCAGCTCTACCACCACCGGGGCCAGCGTCATACCCCAGTAGCCCAACGGGAACGGCGGCCGTTTTGGCGCGTAACGGTCAGGATAATTGATGAACAACAAACGGCCGTTGTTCGACGCAGCCAATGTATCAATCGTTGCCTGCAAATGGTCCGTGCCCACAGCATACAGCTGCCCAAATTGGCGCAGCAGCAACCCGCTTTGCAGGGCAATAGCCACCAGCAGCAATCGCCCAACCCAGGCCAGCCAGGAACGGCCGTCCCGCCCCCACAACGCACTCACCCACAGCAGAACGATGCCCGGCGCGGCAATGTGCAGCAGCCGCGAAGCCAGGCTCACGTAGCTAAAGCGCAGCCCAACGATGGCGGGCAGCATACTCATCAACGCCCAGCCCAGCGCGGCCAGCGCCAAAACCAACCTTTTTTGCCGCGCCGCTAGCCAGAGCAGCAGAGCAGTCGTGACCACTACGATGACCAGCACAACAACGGCCGTCACCTGATGATCCGGCGCATATCCATTCAATCGAGCCAGCACCGGATAAGCGATACTTTGCAGGAGATAAACGGCCGTTTTCCCCTCAAAAATTAGCCCGGTAATGCCTTCCTGCCGGGGGACCTGCGACCAACCGGCCACAAACAGCAGCGCCACCAGCGGGTACAGCAAGGGCCACAGCCAGCCTGTTTGGAACGGATGTCGCAACCAGTAACGGCCGTTTTGCCATGCCTGCGTCCAAGGCAATCCATCGAGCTGGGCCACTAACAAAAGCAGCAGCGGTACAAACGCCAGAGCCACCCCGCTCTCTTGCATAGCCATTGCCAGAAAAAATAGCAATAGACTGGACCTGTACCACCAACGACGCTGCTGCCGCGTACCCAACAAAAAGAACAGCCAGGCGGCACACTGCACGGCGGCAGCCATCGGCTGCTGTGGTGCAGCCCAGGCGGTTGCCTGATAGGAAAATGGAAAGACAGCCACCAGGAGCGCCACAAAAAAGGAAGGCCACGGCTTCAATTTCAGCTGCCGCGCAATGGCGAAAACCAGGGCAACCTGGAGTAGGTGCCAGCCGATTTGCACCCAGTGCAGGGCAAAAGCATCATAGGTGCCGTTGTTGCGCAGAAAAAAGCTCACGTAGAGCATGGTTGCGGGACGATAATATTGGAATTCCGGGATGGGCAGCAGCAATTCCCACCAGGTGCGCCCACGCATGTGGCTATACCAAACCGGATCATCCCACCAAAAACCAAAGCGCGTAGACGATTGGTACAACCAGACCGTCACCAGCAACAGCGCCAAAAATGCCAAGCGAATGGCCCAACGCGTGGAGATAAACGGCCGTTTATTCATTCGAAGTAATCACAATCTCAGTTTCTAGTGGGATAAAATCACGGCCATCTTGCGCCCGCAGCCGCGTCCCACTCACCGGATCATACAGACCAACAACCAGATTGGCACGTCCAGTAAACGAGGTGTCACGCAGGCGAACCTCATGTACATCAACCAAAAATTCGCCAGGCAGCCAGCTGGTTGTGGGGCGGCTGCCGTTCACTGGCAAACCATCATGCTGGCCAATTAAATTGCCCGATTCGTCCAACAGATGCACAAAAACGGTGTAATTGCTGCCAAACGGCACATCGGCCGCCTGCCAGACCAGGGTTATCGGCAGCGCCACATCGGCGGCAAATTCGGTTTGCGGCAGGCTGTAACCAACCAAAACAGCCGAATCGCCCAACGGCTGGTTCAGCAGCACATCCACCGGCGGCTGGGTGAACTGGTGCGCCGCTGCGGTAATGGTGATGTTGGTAACGGCCGTTACCTCATCCCCAACCGCCACCACCAGCTGCGCCGGGCCTTCTGCTTGCGCCGGGATGGGCAGGAAACGGTGCTCCACCACCATCTCGCCAGCCTGCCACAAATCGGTCGGATAGCGTCCCAACGCGGGCGCGCCGACCGATTCGACCAGCACATCATTTCCCTGCACCAGCACCACACGCGGTTCGAGGGCGAGCAGGTCGCCTCGTTCAGCCTGCCATTTCAGCACCACCAACAGCGACTGTCCCGGCGCAATTTCCTGCCGATCCACGCCAGCAGCCATCAAAGTCAAGCCACCGGCAAAAATAGTTGGCGTGGGCAGTGGAGACAGCGAATCGGCCAAATCGTAGGGATTGGCCACGCCCACTGGCGGCGACAGGTTGACCTGGCCCAAAATCACCTGCTGCCCCGCCTGATCCACCCGTTCAATTGGCACAATACCCGCTGCTGTTTCCGAGTAGAGCGACAAATCCACAGCAAACGTCAGCGGCGGGGTGCCGGGCGCAACGGGCAGGCGATGGTAGGTAATCACCGCCTCGCCAGGCTGCCACAGATTCGTTGGGCGATTGAGGGCATCTACCAGCGGCTCATTCCACTGTGCCAGGGGCAGGCCGTCACGATCTACCAGTCGCAAAGCAGTGTTGATCTGCTGCTCATTGGCATCCGTTTTTTGCCAGGACAGGGCGAGGGTAACGGCCGTATCCGCCGCGGCCCCCTGCTCCAACCACACCCCCGTCAGCCGCAATGGGCCAAGCTGTGCCGCCGCTGACTGAAAATCAGGCGGCTTTATTTCTGTTTCCAGCTGGTAAACCGCCACCTGAATACCGTCAAAATCCAGCCGCTGCTCTAACCAGCCGCCCGATTCCAGGGCAAAAGGCAACAGACCCACCGTGGTGGTGATGTCGGATTCATCTATCACGCGAAACAGGCGGCGCGGCTGAGCCGACCACGTGGCCAGGTCGGGCCACAGCGTATTGGGCTGGACCTGCTCTGGCAGCACCACGGGTGTGTCACCGCTGTACTCAAACTGGAAGGCATAGCCCGCGTATGGCAGCAAAATCAAATCGTCGGGCATGGCCATCTCAGCCACGGCAGCGGCCACAGTGCGTAAATCATCCTTGGCATAGGCCGGATCGAAAAAGTAATGCTGCAAGCCCCAACCAGACAGCCAGAGGAAGCAAACGGCCGTTCCCGCCCGCAGCACATTCCCCAGCCATTCCCATTGGCCCGACCGGCGCGTTGGGCTCAACAAAACGGCCAACAGCAGCACAAACCCAGCAGCAAACAGAGCAATGTAGCGCGGGTGCGAATAGGAGCGCACCAGCCAGACAGCAAAACCCAGCCCCAGCGGTCCCAGCCAGAACAACAGTACGGTTCCTGTTCTCAAGTTATCTTGCCGCTGGAACAACCAACGCCACAGCAACAGTGCGATGAGCAAAATGAGGAGGCTGAGGGCAAACGGCCGTACTCCCGCATTGTCCATCACGTTCACCAGCCCGGTAAGATGGAAGCCCCACACCTGCGGCAGCACAAAATCCCAGGCTGGGGGCTCGGTAGCATAACCCGCCAGGCTGGCCTCGGCCTGCACGGCAGACCAGTTCAGCAGCACCCCCACCAACCACGGCAGGCTGGCCAATCCAGCAACCACCTGCACCTTTAACCACATGGCAAACTGCGGAGTGCGCCACAGTTCAAACAGCAGCCAGACATTCAAAAAGAGCAGCAAAAAGAGCGAATTGTAGTGCAAATGCACCGCGACCCATTCCACCACCCCCAATGCCAGCCACTGCCGACGGTTGGGCTGACCCAGGCCAATTTCCCAAACCAGCCACACAAGCAGCAGATAAACCAGCGGCAAAAAGGCATACACACGCAGTTCTTGACCATACACCACGCTGAGGGACCAAACGGCCGTCATCACCAACCCAACCGTGGCCGTGCTCCGACCAAACCAGCGGCGCAGCAGCGCGTACACCAGCGCCAGCTGCAAAAAACTGCCCAATACCGATGAGTAACGCGCCGCAAAAACAGTCGTGCCCGTTAGTGCGACCCAAATTTTGAGCAGAAAAAAGTAAAGCGGCGGATGAATGTTGACAATCCGGTTGGCCACAATTTCGGCAAAGCTGGACGTGGCCAGATGCAGGCTGATGCCTTCATCCCACCACAAACTTTGCCCATCCAGCAAAAAAACACGCAGCCAGAAGGCCAGCAGCAAAATTGGCAGCAGCCAGAGCCAGCGTTGCCATTTGCTCATCGCACCACCTCTAGCGGCTGCGGCAAGATGTACTGGTCATCGAGCAGCGCCGCACCATCTTCGGCCAGGATGGGCAGGCGCACACCGCTGGCCGCCGGGTACAGCCCCAGCACGATTTGGTACGTGCCCGCTGGCGCATCCTCCGGCAATTGGATGGCGTACTCGTCGATGATCACCTGCCCGGCGGCCCAGGTGTTGCTGGGCAAGCCACTGGGCCACTGGTCGCCCTGGGCCACAATCTGCCCATCCGGCCCAACCAGATGCACAAAGGTAGAAAGGATTTCGTCGGGCTGGCGGTCTACCTGCCAGAAAAGGGTCAGTTGAACGGAAGTGCCGGGAACGGCCGTTTCCGTTGACAATTCATATCCACGCAAGCTAATCAAGTCGCCAAAGCGCAGCCAAACTGGCTGCCCAACATCTTCAGGCAAGTTAAACAGGCGATCCGGCGACACAACATTTAGTTGGCCGAGTTGAATGGGCGGCGTGTCGAGGGAACGGCCGTCATCATCTACCATTTCCACCTGCAATTCATAATCTCCTGCCCCCAACTCTGCCGGAATCGGCAGACGATATTTTTCATGAATCACCTGCCCCGGCTGCCACAGACCGGCATCATACTGACTCAGTGGTAGGATGGCTAAAGAAAAGTCGTCGGCGCGGAATTGAAGTTGCAGGTTGGCAGGTAAAGTGGTTGTCGCCTGCCAGTACAAATCAACGGTGAAATTTCCAGCCGTGAGCACATTCGCTGGCAAATCGGACTGATCCAAAAACAGCAGACCACCGTTCAAGGTTGGCTGATTTTGGGACGCTAACCCCAATGGCTCAGCAGTCAGCAGCGGCGGGGGGGCTAAATTGAGTTGGGCCACGGTTTGGACCACGCCCGCAAAACGGCCGTCTGCCCCCAAAATCGGCAACTGCGCCCCGTCTTCTGCGGCAAACAGAGTCAGCTCCACGTGATACGTGGCAGGCGGTAATCCCGGCGGCAGTTCCAGCGAATAGCGCCAGATGGGCTGCTCGTCTAGCTGCCAGTTTTCCGGGTAAAAGTAAACTTCGTTCAGCAGCGGCATTTCCAGTTGGGACCAAAGCTGGTCGTTTTCATCCAGAAGACGGAGCTGTACGTTGAAACGGCCGTCTACCGTCTGCACCAACTGCCACTGTACATACACGTCGAGCTGTTCATCATCGCCAACGGCCGTTCCCGCTCTAACCAGCTCAATTTGCCCACCAAATTGACTGCCCTGCGACTGCCACGCAATTTCTGGCTTGATAGGATGGTTGTTGGCAAAAATCCACGCCTGATCCGCGCCATCGTAGCGAATGGTGTGCAACAAAGTTTGCTCAAAGCGCAAATGCGCCGCGCCGAAATAAGAATCTTGGTAGCCACCAAGTGTTTCCACAACAAAATCGGCTTCCTGCCAGCTATCATCATCGCGCAAAATGGTTTTGCCAGGGAAAAATGGCGCAAAGGCGGGACCGATGCCGGCAACGGCCGTTTTCTCAGCCGCGTCTGGTTGCGTTGCCAGCCACTGCGCCGCCGCGCTCACCGCTTCACCCCAGCCCATCGGCATCATGTAACGTGCCGTGTAGGTGCCGCCCACCAGTGGATTGTAGGCATTGAGCAGGTACGGTACGGCCGTTGCCAAATACAGCAGGACCACAATCGCACCACCGATGGTAACGCGTCGAATCCAAGGCTGCCGATGCCGCAAAAACAGCCCCCAGCCCAGCACTCCCAGCAAAAAGAGCAGCGGCAATGCAGGCAGCAAATAGCGGTCATACTTTCGTGTGGCAATTGTCAGCACAGCCATGAAAAAAATTGGCCAGGTAATTGCGATGAGGCGATACGGCCGTTGCCACCACTTTTCACGCCAGCCATACCAAACGCCAAAAATGAGTCCCAACAGCACCAACGGATTTAGCCGAAACAGTAGCGCTACCGGGTAAAACGCCGTCCCTGGCGCGGCGCGCACTTCGCCCATAAAAAAGATGGCAGGCAGCACTTCCTCTGTTTCATGCAAAATCGTACCGAAAATCGCCTCGTAGGTCGCTATCGGAGCCATCCACAAGGCAGGCAGCAGCGCAAATTGGATTACGACCATTGTCACCAGCCAAACGAACCCCAGGGCTATCAGCTGCCGCCAGTAGCTGCGCCAAATAAAAATCGCCACGCCGAAGGCCAGCCCCGCAAAAGGCAGTAACGCCAGCCCCGCCGATTTGGTCAGGATAGCACACCCGGCAGCAGCGCCAGAAACGGCCGTTAGCACAAATGGGGCGCGAATGGACGCCGATGAACGCGGATTTTTGTAGCTATCCAGGGCTAATGCCAGCGCCAGCAGCGAAATCGTGGTGCAGGTGGTCAGCAAGCCATCCAGGTGCAGCAGACCAGACAGCCCAGCCTCAAACGGGTCCAACGCCAGCAGACCGGCAAATCCAGCCGCCAGCGCCACCGGCACCAACCGCCGCGCCAGCCAAAAAATCACGACAATGCCCAGGCTATTAAAGACAGCAACGGCCGTTCGGCCCGCCGACAAAAAAGTCGCCAGTTTAGGAAAAGCGGCCGTGTTTTCCGGGGCCAACCAGGCTAAGTGAGTAATCCAGTCGTAGGTAGCTGCGTCAGACGGCCGTAACCACAGCTGAATTTGCAGCCCCAATGCCCCTAGCCAAGTCGTCGTCACACCCGGATGCCCAGTTGTGAGCGTGTCTGCCCAACGGCCCTGCCCCAGCGCTTGATGAAACAACACGGAGCGGTGAACCCAGTTCAACTCATCGGGCGTAATGTACCGGCCCAAAGCCAGCAGCCGTGGCAGCAGCGCAACAACAAAGAGAACAAGGACAAACAGTGGCGATTGCAGGAAGTGAAACGGCCGTTGCCGCAGCAAAAACGATCTCATTCCCCCAATCATAGCGCAAAGCCCGTCAGGCGAATAATAATTTTGCCAAACATAATCACGGCTTTATTGAGTCCACAGGTACCATAGGAACATCATTAACAGGAGTACCGTTATATTGCCTGACACATTAAACCCAGTATAATCAGGGAAAATGCCCATGTTGGTAAATGAAAGTGAGGACGAAGAGTTTTGAGTGACAACGTAGCAAATCTAGGAGGGGGCGAACAAAGCCACCCAATGGAGTTTCTTCTGGCGGAAGAGCTCAACTTACCCAAAATTGGTGAAACCCGTCAAGGTTGGGTAATTGAACATCGTAATAATGCAATCCTGATTGATATCGGTGCCAAGTCAGAAGGTGTTATTTCCGGCGCTGAGATGCAAAATATGGACGACGATACCCGCGAGCAGTTAGCCGTGGGCAATGAAGTATCGGTTTATGTGGTTAACACAGAAGACCAGCACGGCAATGTCGTTGTCTCTTTTGCCAAAGCCGCCGAAGAAATGGATTGGACTCGCGCTGAGGAACTTTTGGCTTCCCAAGACGTCTACAAAGGTAAGATTATTGGCCAAAACAAGGGTGGCATCCTGGTTAAATTGGGCCAACTGCGCGGTTTTATCCCCAATTCTCAAATTAGCCGCCGTCGCGGCAATGACGAAGCCGGGAAAAACAAACCAGCCAATAATGTGATCCAAACCAAAGTCATTGAGGTAGATCGTAAGCGAGGCCGTTTAATCTTATCTGAAAGAGCAGCCGAAAAAGAAGCACGGCAGGCCAAACGGGCCCAATTGCTGAGCAATCTGCAAGAAGGCAGCATCTTGAAGGGCCGCGTGATTAATCTAGCTGACTTTGGCGCTTTTATCGACGTTGGCGGTGTAGAAGGTTTGGTTCATTTGTCTGAGCTGAGCTGGAAACGAGTCAATGCTCCGGCCGACATTCTGGCAGTTGGCGACGAAGTTGAAGTTTACGTCCTGAATATTGATCAAGATCGCGAACGGCTGGCCCTCAGCTTGAAGCGTTTGGAACCAGATCCGTGGACCATCATTGATGAATATTACCAGGTGGGCCAGCTTCTTGAGGCGGCTATCACTAAATTGACCAAGTATGGCGCATTCGCCCGGCTGGATGACGAATACGCCCTTGAAGGATTGATCCATATCTCAGAGTTGTCTGAGAATCATGTGAATCATCCGCGAGATGTAGTACAACCGTCACAAACTGTAACCGTCCGCATTATCCGTGTGGACAAAGACCAACGACAGTTGGGTTTGAGTATAAAACAAGTTGTTTCTGACAAATTCGTCGAAGCAGACCTGGAAAAATTAACAACTATCCAAGATTAGTCAGATGTGGTGGGGAGCCGCTTACGTTCGCAAACGGCCGTAAACACTGACAATGGAATAGTTGTTCACCTGGTCCGCGGGCACGAATGGTGAGAACCGAGGTGAGCACGGGTGAACTCTAAAAATTGGGAACGTTTTACGCAACGCGCCAGGCGCGTGCTAAGTTTAGCCCAAGAAGAGGCTGAACGATTAAATCACAACTATATTGGCAGTGAGCATGTCCTTATTGGGCTGCTCCGGGAAGAAGGCGGTGTTGCGGGACGTGTGTTGCGGGAGCTAGGTCTGGATGCAGTGCGCGTTCAGGCCATGGTCGAAAGACTATCTGGTGGCCCAGGTACCAGAACCCCATTCACAAAAATCGAGCTTTCCCCAAGCACCAAGCGGGTGCTTGAGCTGGCAGTTGAAGAAGCCCGCCGCATGGGACAGCACTATATCAGTACAGAGCATTTACTACTTGGTTTGGCCCGGCAGAACGAGGGCTTAGCCATTGACGTTTTGCGCAAGTTTGGCATTAGCGCCGAACAAATTCGGCGGCAAACTCGCCGGATGCTGCGTGAAAGTCCAGTGGCCACAAGCGAAACGAGCAGCACCCCAACCCCTCGCCGCAGCGCCAAAAAAGAGAAGAGCAAAACGCCAATGGTCGATCAACTAGCTACCGATCTAACCGCCCTGGCAGAAGAGAACAAGCTCGATCCCGTTATCGGGCGCAGTACTGAAATTGAGCGTGTTATTCAAATTTTGGCCCGCCGCACCAAGAACAATCCGGCCCTCATCGGTGAACCAGGCGTTGGTAAAACCGCCATTATCGAAGGGTTGGCTCAACGCATTGTAGACGGCCGTGTTCCAGACATTTTGCACAACAAGCGCGTCCTACAGCTCGATGTGGGCAGTTTGGTTGCAGGTACCATGTACCGAGGCCAGTTTGAAGAACGCCTCAAGCGCGTCATCGAAGAGCTAAAATCCAGCGATGCCATTTTGTTCATCGACGAGGTGCACATGCTGGTGGGCGCAGGTTCCGCAGGCAGTTCAGTCGATGCGGCTAACATCCTAAAGCCAGCTCTGGCACGTGGTGAACTGCAAACGATTGGTGCCACTACCCTGGAAGAGTATCGCAAGTACATCGAAAGTGATGCTGCGTTGGAACGTCGTTTCCAACCAATTCATGTGGATGAACCGTCGCCAGAAGAAAGCATTGAAATTTTGCACGGCATCAAAGGCGCTTACGAGAAGCACCACAATCTGTTCATTACAGAAGAAGCCATCGAAGCGGCCGTTAATCTCTCCACACGCTATGTTACAGATCGTTTCTTGCCCGACAAGGCTATTGACCTGATTGATGAAAGCGCCTCTCGTGTACGCATGTATCGCGTACCACAGCCAGCCGACATCCGCGAAGCGTATGATCAGCTGCGTGACATTCGTGCCGAACGGATTCTGGCTGAAGATGACGGCCGTACCGAAGATGTTCTGCACTTAAATGAGCGTGAGGAAGAAATTCAGCGTCAGCTCGATCAGCTGCGTGCAGGCAATGCCGAACAAGAAAAATCAGTCAGCGTAACGGCCGAAGATATTGCCGAAGTGCTGTCCATGTGGACCGGTATTCCGATCTACCAGTTTACGCAGGAGGAATCGGCGCGACTGTTGGAAATGGAATCAGACCTACGCAAGTACATCGTTGGGCAAGGCGAAGCGATTGAAGCAATTGCGAAAGCCGTCCGCCGTGCTCGCGCTGGCTTAAAAGATCCCCAGCGCCCGATTGGATCGTTTATCTTCCTTGGCCCCACCGGCGTGGGTAAGACTGAGCTGACGAAAGCTCTGGCCAAGTTCCTCTTTGGCAGTGAAGATGCGCTGGTGCAGTTGGACATGTCTGAATTCATGGAGCGGCACAACGTGGCTCGTTTGGTGGGTTCACCTCCTGGCTATGTTGGCTACGAAGATGCTGGCCAATTAACGGAAGCTGTGCGGAGACGGCCGTATTCCATCATCGTTTTTGATGAGATTGAAAAGGCCCATCCCGAAACGTTCAACATCTTGCTGCAAATCATGGAAGAAGGCCATCTGTCTGATGCGAAAGGCCAGAAGATCAACTTCCGCAACACCATCATCATCATGACTTCCAATGTGGGTGCCGACACGATTCGTCGTGGGCCAAACCTGGGCTTTGCCTTCCAGCGGGACGATGCAGTGGTGTCACAAGAACAGCATAAAGAAATGCGCAAGACGCTGATGGATGAGCTAAAGCGCAAGTTCCGCCCCGAATTCATCAACCGCGTGGACAGCATCATCGTCTTCCGCCAGCTGTCCAAAGAAGATATCCGCAAGATTGTGGACATCATTCTCGACGAAGTGAACCAGCGCCTGACAGAGCACGATCTGACCATCGCGGCAACGGACGCGGCACGCGATTGGCTTGGTGAACATGGCTATGATGCGGAGTTTGGCGCTCGACCGCTGCGGCGGCTTGTCCAAACAGAAGTTGAGGATCGGCTGTCTGATGCGGTTTTGGCGGGACGCTTCGCCGCAGATGATGTCGTCACTATCGACGTAGAAGATGATGCGATTGTTTTGAAGCATCAAACCGAAACGCCGTTACCAGCAACAGACCCAGCATAAGCTAAATCAAACAACTAACAAAAAAGCCCTGGAAATTCCAGGGCTTTTTTTATTCACAATGAGCAGCCTCGATTATTCGCATTCGGGAATATAAAGAATTTGCCCGACCTTAATCAGATTGTAGTTGTAAATTCGGTTTGAATCCGCCAGGAATTTTGTGTCCAGCCCGTAAAAAGCCGCAATGCCGCCTAATGTCTCACCAGCCTGCACAATATGAATTGTGCGCGTGCTTACGGGAGAAATATGCCCACCCCGCCCCATTGGTTCTGGCGTGTAGGTTGGTGGAAGGCTTGGCGTGGCTGTGACTTCGACCCGTGGGGCTTCCTGATCGGCCGTTTCCTGGACCGTGTCACTCTCGGTACTGTCACCGCTATCACCACCTGGCAATTGGGCACAGGCCACCATTACAAAAGAAAGAAGCAAAACAAAAACAATATATTTACGCATGATGTCTCCTCATTTGCCTGACAAGAGCCACATCCCAAAACTCTCGTAAGATAAATGCCCCACATCAAAATGGGGTACTGCACAGAATTTGGCTATTGGCGATTTTTGAGTTCAGTTAAACATAATATGAGCCATTATAGCAGAGGCATTCCAATTTTTGAAGATGCAATCACAAACTTAGGTAACATAACCTTACTGAAGCATCATAAAAGTGTCAAAAAATTCTTCAAACTACCATAAATTTCTGGCAAAAATTCTGGCTAAAGAAAGAGATGGGGGTCCTAAGTTAGGACGTATGTACTAAGGGGCGGCGTGAATAAGACGGGAATAGCTGTTGTGAAGTGCCAAAAGCAAAAACTATAATTTGACAAATGATACCTAAAACGATCGGTCGTTACCGAATCAAAGCAGAACTCGGTCGTGGCGGGATGTCAACAGTTTATCTAGCACATGATCCCCGGTTTGAGCGGGATGTGGCCATTAAACTGCTGCCTCTCGAACTACTTCACCAACCCACCTTCCGTCGCCGGTTTGAGCGCGAAGCGAAGGTAGTTGCCTCTCTGGATCACCCCGCAATTGTACCCGTCTATGATTTTGGCGAAGAAGATGGCCAGCCTTTTCTAGTGATGCGCTTTATGACCGGTGGCTCGCTTGGCGAGCGGCTAAAGCAAGGGGCCATTTCTATTGCCGAATCGGCACGCATTATGGCCAAACTGGCACCAGCGCTGGACGAGGTGCATGTACATGGTGTCATCCATCGTGATTTAAAGCCGAGCAATATTTTGTTTGACCAGCGCAACGAGCCATACATCTCTGATTTTGGCACCGCCAAACTCAAATTTGCCCACACCAAGCTGACCGACACAGGTGGCGCAGTGGGCACCCCGGCATACATGAGCCCAGAGCAAATACAAGGGGAAGCAGAGCTAGACGGCCGTTCCGACATCTACACACTCGGCGTTATTCTGTTTGAAATGCTGACGGGCAAACATCCGTACCAAACCAACACGCCCATCGCCGTGGCTGTGAAGCATATGTTTGAGCCGGTGCCAAACCTACAAGAAATGTCCCCAGACCTGCCGCTTGCCTGCCAGGAAGTCATTGTCCAAGCGATGGCCAAGCAAAAAGAGCACCGATATCGGACGGCCGTTGATTTTGCCAACGCTCTGGAAGAAGTTGCCGAAACCGTGGGCGATTCGCAGACGGTGGTAGCCGCAGAAAAAGCACCTGGCGAACGGTATGCGCTTATCATTGCCAACTATGAATATGATGACCCCACGCTGGCGCAGCTCATTAAGCCAACGGCCAACATTCACACGCTGGCCTACGTGCTGCAAAATCCCGCAGTAGGCGGTTTCCGTGAAGTGCATACGCTTATCAACGAATCCGCCGATGGCGTACGCCGGGCCATCTCTCAATTTTTTGCTGATCGCAGCCGAGAAGATTTGCTGCTGCTGTATTTTATGGGACACGCTGCGCTGGGAACGCGCGGCCAGCTCTATTTGGCGGTGAAAGACACCGAACATGAGCTGCTGCGCGGCACGGCCATTCCCGCTCGTTTCATTGCTGATGAGATGGACAACAGCCTGTCTGAACAGCAAATTTTGGTCATGGATTGCTACTACAGCGACACCGTGCCTGCGGAATCAGCCAGCGCGGTGGGGCGCGACGTGAACACATCGGACACGTTTGCCCACAACGGCTTTAAACGCGTTGTGGTGACCGCCAACGACAGTACACAGTACAACTGGGCCAAGGATAAGGTTCAAGGCCATGCGGAACCGTCACTGTTTACCGAGCATTTTGTCCAGGGGCTGCTCAGCGGGGCAGCGGATACCGACCACGATGGCAAAGTCACGATTGATGATGTGTTTGCCTACGTAAAACAGCAGCTTACAACCGTTACTTCGGAACGGCCGTCTCAAGTCCCGCGCAAATGGGTGCCGTATGCTTACCAGGATGCTTCTGACCTAATCATTGCCTGCAATCCCAACTACCAGATTGCCCAGGTAATTGAGCAAGAAAAATCCAATGCCCATTTCTTAGGCGAGTCCGAAAAGCCAGAGCGAGAAAAGCGAGAACGGCCGTATCCTTCGCCAGTGGCCCATTTGTTGAAGCGGCCTGCCCTGTGGCTGGCGGGTCTGGCCATGCTGGCGACCATCATCATTGTGCTGGTCGCGGGCCAGCCGTGGAGCGTTGGCGCAGAAAACCTGGCTGCCAACGCAGATGAAACCTCAGCCAACAATGCTGATAGTTCCACACCCCTGGTTGTGGCAACGGGCACCAAACCCGCTACCTCTACCGAGAGTCTGGATGTAGTATTTACCCCCACGGCCGCTGCCTCTAAAACGGCTACAGCTCAACCAACCGCTACCGCGACGACCAGCCCAACGGCGACTAATTCACCAGAACCGACCATTGAACCAACCACGGTGATGGAAACGGCCGTTTCTGAAACGCTACCCGCCACTGCCCTACTTTCCTCTAGCTTGTACGTAAGCCCAGACAGCAACGCGCAGGAAGTCACCTTCATAGGCGTGGGCGAACAGGTCAGCGTGTTGGGGCGCTCGGAAGTAGGCGACTGGTTCTACGTACAGACCGATTCCGGCAAAGCGGGCTTTGTTTACGGCCCACGTCTAGATTGGCCGGGCGATTTTGCCTCACTGCCAGTTGTGTCGGACACAGACGTTGCCAGCGCCATTACTCCTCCCACAACCAACAGCAGCTGTGGTGGCAGCGCCTGCCCCACCCTCACCATGATGATTTATCCGCTGCCCGGCACCCGCTGCGAAGCCAGCAGCAAATACCGCACGGTTTACATGCAGGGTCAGGGTGGCAACGGCCGTTACACCTATTATTGGAATGGCCTCATGGTAGGCGGCCCTACAGCCGATGGCTTTGGCTTTGAAGTAAGCAGCGCCGACGGTTCGGCCGTGATTGGCACCGGCAAGGTCATCTCTGAAGACGGGCAGGTTGTGCAAATGGAATTATTCGTGGACGATTTCAGCTGCAATTAGTTGACAGCGCCACCAACCTTTGCTAAACTGCCGCCCGATGAACAAAAATTCAAGTGCAATCCTCACCCTGAAGAAGGCTAAGAAGCAAAACAGAGACCACTGCGTCATCTGGTAGTTGTGCTTGCCTGAGTTACTTTTTCAAAGCGCCCCACCGATGACGGTGGGGCGCTTTTTTTTTGCCAAAGATTCAAATGAACCTACAACTTTTTATCAAGAAGCAGAACAAGAAGAACAAGCCAGATTTTTTCTGGTGAGTCTTGCTTGCTGCACCCTTGTCGCAAGAAACGTCTTCTCAGGCGAGCTTACCAGAAAAGAGGTAAGCCCGCCTTTTTTTGTTTAGGCAGATTAGACCAATCTCAAAATTATTCAAACCAAATGGAGGTTTAAATCATGGAAACGGTCAATTGTGTGGAATGTGCTGGTGAAGTGGAAGTTGCTGACGATGTGATGGTTGGCGAGATTTTGGAATGCCCTGAATGTGGTGCCGAGCTGGAAGTTATGAGCACCAACCCGATCACCATCACGCTAGCACCTGAAGTTGAAGAGGATTGGGGTGAATAGCTAATGCGTATCGGGATTTTGTTTTCACGAATTCGGCAGGAAGAGAAGCTGATTGTCCAGGCGCTTGAGGCACGCGGCGTGAATTATGAGCTGATTGACGTACGCGAGGCCGTGTTTGATCTGGAACGGCCGTCTGCCTGGCAGCAGTATAATGTCATTCTGGAGCGATGTGTTAGCCATTCGCAGGCAATGGCGGCACTGCAAATTTTGGGCATGTGGGGCATACCGTGCGTCAACAACGCCCACGTGGCCCAGGTGTGCGGCAGCAAACTCGAAACGTCGCTGGCGCTGACCGCCGCAGGCGTGCCGTCGCCCCGCGTGCAAATTGCCACAACGCCGGAAGCAGCCCTAACGGCCATCGAGGCGATGGGTTATCCGGTTGTGCTCAAACCCGCCATCGGCTCTTGGGGGCGGCTGCTGGCCAAAGTGAATGATCGTGAAGCGGCCGAAGCGCTGCTGGAACACAAAAGTACACTCGGCTCGTACCAGCATTCCATCTTTTACATTCAAGAATATGTCGCCAAGCCAGACCGGGACATTCGCAGTTTTGTGGTGGGCGACGAGACAATCTGCGCCATCACCCGCCACTCGGCGCACTGGATCACCAACACAGCACGCGGCGGTACGGCCGAAAATTGCCCCATCACCCCAGAGCTGGACCGCTTATCGCGAGCCGCGGCCCAAGCGGTCGGCGGCGGTGTGGTGGCCGTCGATTTGCTGGAGGATGCAGACGGCCGTTTGCTCGTCAATGAAGTCAACTACACGATGGAATTCCGCAACAGCATCGCGCCAACAGGCGTGGACATCCCCGGACGCATTGTAGAATACGTGCTGCAAGTGGGTGAAACCGCAACGAGTTGGCCCTTAGTTACGGCCGTTCCCAACGGAGCGACGGCATGACGATCAACGTTTCCATCGTTGGCGGATCGGGTTATGTGGGCGGCGAACTGCTGCGACTGCTGCTGGGGCATCCGCATTTGAGCGTGCAGCAGATCACCTCGCAGCAGAATGCGGGCAGCTTTGTCCATGGCGTGCATCCCAACCTGCGCGGCGCAACCCGGCTCAAATTCAGTTCGGTTGAGACGCTAGAACCGTGCGATCTGCTTTTTCTGGCCCTGCCTCATGGCCGGGCTGCCGAGCAAATCGAGCAGTTTGCCAGCCTGGCCCCACGCATCATCGATCTCTCGGCCGATTTTCGGCTGCATGATTCGGCCGCATATGAAGAATGGTACGGCCGTTCCCACCCCGCGCCCGAATGGCTGGGCAAGTTTGTCTACGGCCTGCCGGAGCTGCACCGCAAAGAACTACGCGAAGCCAACTATGTCAGCGGCGTGGGCTGCAACGCAACGGCCGTTAATCTGGCCTTGGCTCCGTTGGCGCGTGAAGGACTCATCCGGCAGGCCATTATCGAGGTGAAAGTGGGGTCATCTGAAGGCGGCAACAGCTTCAGCGCCGCCAGCCACCACCCGGAACGCAGCGGCGCACTGCGCTCGTTTGCGCCAACGGGCCACCGCCACCAGGCAGAAATGGTTCAGGAACTGGGCAACTTTGAGCTGCACTTTTCGGCAACGGCCGTTGAACTGGTACGGGGCATCTTGTGCACAGCGCACGTCTTCCTGAACCAGGACGTGACCGAAATGGAAATGTGGAAATTGTACCGCGCCACTTATGGCAGCGAGCCATTTGTGCGACTGGTAAATGAACGCAAAGGCATCTACCGCTATCCCGAGCCGAAAATCCTGGCAGGCAGCAATTTTTTCGACGTGGGTTTTGCCAAAGATGAGCGCAGCGGGCGCATTGTGGTGCTGAGTGCGATTGACAATTTGATGAAAGGCGCGGCAGGAACGGCCGTACAAGCCATGAACCTCATGCTAGATTATCCAGAAACGACGGGCCTCACCTTTACGGGCCTACATCCGATATAGAACCACAGATTTCACAGATTCAATTCTTATCTGTGCCATCTGCATAATCTGTGGATGAACAAGGAGAAAACCATGATCATTATAAAAGTTGGCGGCGGCGAAGGGATCAACTACGATGCCGTTTGCGACGATATTGCTCAGCTGTGGCGCGAAGGCCAGCAGCTCATCTTTATTCACGGCGGGTCGCATCGTACCAACGTGGTGGCCGAAGCGCTGGGCCATCCGCCGCAGTTTGTCACCTCACCATCTGGCTACACCAGCCGCCTGACCGACCGAGCAGCACTGGAAATTTTCCAGATGGTTTACTGCGGCCAAATCAACAAGACGTTGGTGGAACGCTTGCAGCGGCGCGGCGTGAATGCTGTCGGGCTGTCAGGCATTGACGGCCGTATCTGGCAAGGTCCGCGCAAAAATGTGATCAAAGTGGTGGAAAACGGCCGTACCCGCATCCTCCGCAACAACTACACCGGCACCGTCACCCAGGTCAATTACGCCTTCCTGCAAAATTTGTTGGATGCGGGCTGCCTGCCCGTGCTCACTCCCCCAGCCATCAGCTTTGAGGGCGAGGCGATGAATGTGGATGGCGACCGGGCCGCTGCCGCCACCGCTGCCGCCTTCCGCGCCGAGGAGCTGCTCATCCTCTCCAACGTACCTGGCGTCCTGCGCCAGTTTCCCGACGAGGCCAGCCTCATACCCCAACTCCACGCCGACCAGATTGACCAGGTGGCTGAGGCATACGCGCAAGGCCGTATGCGGATCAAACTGCTGGGGGCGCAAGAAGCATCGGCCCAAGGCGTGCGCCGCGTGGTATTGGGCGATGCCCGAGGCCAGCAGCCAATCCTCCGAGCGCTAGACGGTCAGGGCACAATCATCACTCAGCCTCAACCTGAGATGACCGCATGAAATTAATATCCGCAGATTACACAGATTACGCAGATTTTTTGTCTCCTCTGCACCTTCGCGCCTTTGCGTTAAATTTTGTTTCGGGGATGTTATGAGCAATATTTTTCAGCAGGAAGACGATTTTGGCAGCGGTGTTTACGCCAAGCGGGAGGTCGCGATTGTGCGCGGTGAGGGCACGACGGTTTGGGATGCCAACGGCCGTTCCTACCTCGATTGCGCCGCAGGCATTGGCGTGGCCAACGTGGGACACTGCCATCCACAGGTGGTAGCCGCCATCACCACCCAGGCCAACCAGCTCATCACCTGCCAAGAGATGTTTTACAACGACCAACGCGCTACATTCCAGGCTCGCCTTGCTGCCGCGCTACCTGGTGATTTGAACCGCGTCTACCTGTGCAACTCCGGCACCGAAGCGGTGGAAGCAGCCATCAAATTTGCCCGCCTCAGCACTGGGCGGCCTGGCATTGTGGCGGCCATGCGCGGCTTTCACGGCCGAACGCTCGGCGCACTGTCCGCCACACACAAAAAAGAGTATCGCCAGCCGTTTGAACCACTGGTCAGCCAGTTCAGCCACGTGCCGTTTGGCAACAGCACTCGGCTCGATGAGGCAATTACCGAGCAAACGGCCGCTGTCATCCTCGAAATTGTGCAGGGTGAAGGGGGTGTACGCCTCGCTAACGCCGATTACTTCCACGAAGCGCAGCGGCTGTGCCAGGAACGGGGGGCGCTGCTAATCATCGACGAGGTGCAAACCGGATACGGCCGTACCGGACGCCTCTTCGCCTGTGAACATTTCAACCTTGTACCCGATCTCCTATGCCTGGGCAAAGCAATGGCGGGTGGACTGCCGATGGGCGCGGTGGGAATTGGTCCCCGCGTGCAAAATTTAGCGCCAGGGCTGCACGGCTCTACGTTTGGCGGCAATCCTCTGGCCTGTGCGGCGGGAACGGCCGTTCTCGACATCTTCCAGCAAACCGATCTGGCCACCCGCGCGGCCACATTGGGTGACCAGTTCCGCACCCAAATCGAAGCACTAAACCTGCCGCTGGTGCGCGAGGTACGCGGCCTTGGCTTGATGATTGGCATTGAGCTGCGCCAGCGGGCCATGCCGTTTGTACAGGCGCTCATGGACGAAGGCATCATCGCCCTGACCGCGGGCAGTACCGTCATTCGCCTGCTGCCGCCGCTCACCATCACCGCAGGGGAGCTGGACCACGTGGTAGCGGCTCTGGCCCGCGTCCTGACCAGCGAAAGGAGCACCGCCCGTGAACAGCTTCCCGCTTAACACCGATGAGGGGGCCATTGGCTTTTTGCAGCGGCTGGTGGAAATTCCGAGTTTGTCCGGGGCGGAAACGGCCGTTGCTCACTTCCTCATCCAGCAGATGAACCAGTCCGGCTTTGCGGCGCAGGTAGACGCCGCAGGCAATGCCGTCGGCGAACGCTGCTGCCCGGATGACAACGGGCAAATTACGCAAGAAATTGTGCTGCTGGGGCACATGGACACCGTGCCCGGCGATATTCCCGTGCGGCAAGAAGATGGCAAGTTATACGGTCGGGGCAGCGTCGATGCGAAGGGGCCGCTGGCCAGCTTCATTGTCGCGGCGTCTCGTGCCAACCTGCCCACTGGCACCCGCCTCATCGTGGTGGGTGCGGTGGAGGAAGAGGCGGCGACATCCAAAGGGGCGCGACACGTCGCAAATCAGTTCCGGCCAAACCTGTGCCTCATCGGCGAACCGAGCGGTTGGGATGGCATTACCCTCGGCTACAAAGGGCGACTGCTCATTGATGCCTGCTTTGCCCAGCCGATGAGCCACACCGCCGGGTCGGAAAGCGGTGCCGCCGAGCTGGGCCTGAACTGGTACAACCAGGTTTTGGCCTTTATCAACCAGTTCAACGCCGGAAAATCGCGCCTGTTCGACCAGCTACTACCTTCCGTACGCGAACTGCACACCAGCAGCGATGGCCTGGAAAATCGGCTGGCCATCAAGCTGGGCATCCGCCTACCGCCCAATTTCAACGTACGGGATTTTGCCCAATGGCTGCGCGATCAGGCAGGTGAAGCCGGCACGATTCATACCTACGCCCACGAGCCAGCCATCCAAAGCAAGCGCACCAATCCGCTGGCGCAGGCGTTCAATCGGGCCATCCGGCAGACGGGCGGCGTGCCCAGCTACAAGCTCAAAACGGGCACGTCAGACATGAACGTGGTGGGGCCAATCTGGCGCTGTCCCATCGTGGCCTATGGCCCAGGCGACAGCTCCTTGGACCACACGCCCAACGAGCACATCGAACTCACGGAATATTTACAGGCAATTGGGATGTTAGAGCAGGTATTAAGCAGTTTGCGCGTTTGATTCTTCGACGCCGAGGCGGGTAACGGCCGTTGCCAAACCCACCAGCAGCCAAAACGCCGTCACCGCGTGGTGAAATTCCAGGTTAAAGAGGTAATGGTCAAAAATGCCCGCCGCCAGACCGCCCACGATGGCTGCGTGCAGACCCAACCAGAGGGCATCTAGCTCCTCATGCGCCTTAAAGATGTGGCGGTGCGACAGGCCATAGAAAAAGAGGGTGCCGATAACGGCGAAAAAGGCAAAAAGTCCAACCAGGCCCATCACCTGAGCAATGGTCAGGTAGACGTTAGCCACGCCGAGGTAGAGGTCAATGTCCGGCGTCCCGGCAAAACCGACGCCGATGATGGGATAGCGCAGGATCAACGTGATGGCGTCCTGATATTCGCCGAAGCGCATCTGCGTCGCTAAATCTTGCCCTTGAATACCTTCTATGAAACGCTCGATGTAGGTTTGAGCTACGGGGAGAAGTAGCAGCAGCAAGCCACCACCAAACATGTAGGGAATCAGCCGTCGGTAGCGCAAGATGGCAATAAAGCCCAATCCCGCCGCCAGACCAAACATCGCCCCGCGGGAAAATGTAAGGACCACGCCAAGGAAAATCGAGCCGACAATGCCCCAGGTGAGCCAACGGGGGAACAACGGCCGTTTCGCCACCAACTGCGGTCCGGCCAGAGCGCCAATCATCAACAACAACCCACCCAACACATTTGGGTCTACCGAGGTGCCAATGGCGCGAACAGACAGCTCCGGGTTCTCTTCGATGTAGCGGATGACCCAGCCGCTGGGGTAACCGATTCGCGTGAGATAATTGAGGATGGTATTAGCTGTATCTTCCGGCAGCAGCCAGAAAACAATACCTAAAACGGCCGCTCCCGCCCCCGCCAGCAGCACCACCTTCACCAATCGCTCCAGCCGCTCCTGCGTACGGCAATAATCCACAATAATGAAAACAAAGCCAAGGCTGAGCAGCAGCTCGGCAAATTTGCGCAGCAGTGTGGGGGTCAATGGCCCGTTGCTCAGACCAAAAATGAAGGCAAAGATGGCCACCAAAATGAAAATGAGCAGCGGCAGGGCGATAGGGGCTGTCACCAAATCCCGCTGCTGTCCGGTGACGATAGCCAGCAGCCAGACACCGACCACCGCCCCCAACGCCAAATCGAGGAAGGTGGGCGTAAGACCAATATCCACCGGCAAAGTGGCGAACGGCAGCAGGCAAACCACGAGGATCACGCCCCAAAAGCCAATCTCAATATCGCGCAAAACCACGTAGGCCGTGACGATGGCCACGATGAAGGCAGCGCCAGCCAGTGGGCCACCAAAGCCAAGAATAATGCCGCCGAGAACGGCCGTAATCCCCACCAACGTCCCTAACGCCCATTTCGATTTGGTCGGGTCGAAGGCATCCGAATTTTGCCGCCAAGCTCTCTTGTTTTTGGGTTTCTGGCTAACAGTTGCCATCAATCAATAAATCCTTCTGCTTGCAGCTTTTGGTGCGATTGGTCAATCGAGTCAGCTAATTCGGCCTCAATACCATAATGCACGGCCAAAGTAAGGGCACAGCGCAGAACATCTTGCACCTCTTTGGCTAGCTTGATTGTATCTGGTTCGCCTAACTTTTGCCGCTTGATGCCACTGTTCTCGAACTGATTCACCTGCGCCGCTAATTCGCCGCACTCTTCTGCCAGCCGCGTCACCATCTGGAACGGATCGTTGCCATCGGGAAAGCGCTTCATAAGGCCATGCGTGATTTGGTAAAGTTTCTGCATAATTTTGTTGTCTGTAGAGACGTTGCAATGCAGCATCTCTACGGTTCAATGACGCGGAGCAAGGTCAGGCGCAAAAAGTCGTCGGTGGGACGGCCGTCTTCGGCGATGATTTGCAAGCGATTAAACTGACCATCCTCCACCGTGTACAGCCCCAGAATGATGGGATACACCTTGCCCGGCGTGTCTGGGCTAAGCGGTAAGGACATTTGCACCGTTTGCAGCTCACCTTCGGCCCAACTGGATGTAGGCTGACCCAAATCCTGGCTGGCCCAGCGGGTTGTGTCCTCGTCTACAACCTGGGCAAAAATGGTGTAATCGGTGGTTAACGGCCGTTTCGCCCGCCAGTACAAAGTCAAATCCACCGTTTCCCCCGCTGCAACCTGTCGGGGATTCAATTCAAAACCAACCAACTCCAGTTCATTCCCAAAATTTACCAGCGTGGGATTGGGCACATTGCCAGGGGCGGGTTCTAAAACCAGCTCAGCCAACACGACTGAATCGCCGCCGTCTACCAGAGGCAAACGCTCAAAAGTAGCAAAATCGTAGAGGCCGACCGTAAGCTGGAGATTGGCGGGGGCAACGGCCGTTTCGGGAATCACGAGCTGGTAATAGTTAAAAATCGTCTCGCCCGGCTCCAGCAGCGATGTTGGTTGCAATCCCTGGTCCAGAAACATGTCTCGCTGGGCAATCGGTACGCCAATGACTGGATCATTCAAATGAACAAAGACGCTCCAGTTGCGATCCATTGGCGCGAGAACTTCCCACTCCAGCAGCAAATCAATCGTGTCGCCGGGCTGATAAGTGGATTTTTGTTGGGCAACGGCCACTTCGGCTGCGCTCAGTGCAGGCTTTTGCCCTACCTCGTACCCCACCAGCCGCAGCTTGCCATCAAAATTAGCATTTACCGGCTGCTGTTCCTGCCAGGGAGCCGTATATTGGTTCAACGCGTACGCCGGACGAATCCATACCAGCGGCGCCAGCGCCGCCAGCACAAATACAAAATCAGCCGCGCCCAAAATCACCCGCTGGCCAATTTTGCGCGGCAGCCAGCCAATCAAACCCGCCGCCAGCAGCACATTCAGCGCCGAGATCGCCGTAAACACCAGCCGTCCCTGCGATGACCAGGTTGTTGTGGCCCACTGAATCAGCCCGACAACAACAGCGGCAACAAACAGTAAACAGACAACGAGGGCAAATTTATTCGTCACAAAATCAAGGAGATTAGAGATTACGGTTTGGAGATTAGAGATTGGAGATTGGAGATTGCGCCGAATCTCTAATCTCCAATCTCCGATCTCCCGAATTAAATAAACAACAAAGCCAACCACACCCACCACAACCACGCCATTCAAAACGTGATACAGCCACAACGGCATCGGCACATTCACACCGCCAAACAAGCCCCAATACGAGAGCATAAAGCCCCAGCGCTCGCTCCATAGCTGCGCCAGTGAGGCGGGATGGGCGCGCTGCCCAAGCACGGCAATAAACGCGCTCCAACCAAGAAAATCGCCATAAAGCACAATATTGCGCCAATACCACCAGCCCGCAATTAAAATCACGGGAATGAGAAGGACGAGGAAAGAAACGGCCGTCCACACCAAATTCCGCAAAATCTCCCCCCAAAAATTCTCTCTTCTCTCTGCGTAACTCTGCGAATCTCTGTGTAACTCTGTGTTCCGCTTCCCCTTCCAGTAAGCAATAAAAATCGTCCCCAACGCCAGCGGCAGCAGCCCGAACGTCCCTTCCTTCGTCAGCAGCGCCAGGCCGATGACGACGCCGATGGCGATCCAGGTTTTCCAGTAATCGGTAATCGGTGAACGGTGAACGGTAATCGGATTACCGACAGCCCTGATCATCAACAAAATCGCCAGCGAGGCCAGCGGGATGGCCAAATTATCATTGTTCACCGCGCCGCTGATGAAGAGGAACATCGGCGTGAATGCGTTTAGTGCCGCCGCGCCGAGGGCAATTTCGGGCCGATTGGGGGCCAATTCCTTGCCGATGCGGTAGGTCAGGTAAACCGTCACTGCGCCCAGCAAAACCGAAAAGAGGCGCACGATGCGCACCGCCAGCAGCGTGCCCTGCCACGGATTCCAGTCTGGATTATGAATCGTGAGGTTGATGTTGCCGTCAGCGGTGAGGATGCCGTTATCGACGTGGGGATTTTCCCAACGGATCGTTTCCATGTCGCTGGTATCGATCCAGAAGGTGAGCGCCGCGCCGAGGGTGTAGTAGAGCGGCGGCTGGCTGGCTTCCTGCTTCCACGGGCCAGCCAAAGCCGGATCAAATACCTGCACCGGCAGCGGGTTGCCGTCAGCCAGATGACGAATCATGGGGTAATGCCACAGCTCGTCTGAGGCTTCAAAAACGGGGGTCACGAGGGCGTACATCACCCCCAAGATCACAAACAGCCCCAAAATGAGACGCAGCCAGCGTTTTTCATAGTTCTCGTTCATCGCGGCTGATTGTACCCATCTGGGGCCGTGCTGCCACCTGCGTTAAGGCTGCGTTTACGGTACGGCCGTTCTTTCCCGTAAACAGTATTCGGTCAGTCAGTAATCGGTGTTCAGCTCAGCGCTGCAAAAGCCGCGCCAGCCGCAGCCACCGTCTTTTCAATTTCCGCAGATCCATGTTGCGTAGATAAAAATCCCGCCTCAAACTGGGAAGGTGCCAGATAAATGCCCTGCGACAGCATCGATCGGAAATATTGAGCAAATCGCACGGTATTGGCTCGGCTGGCT
>JACKBS010000015.1 GCA_020634435.1 Ardenticatenaceae bacterium
GCATCCGCCAGCTTTTGGGCTACTTCCGGTGTGCGTTGCCAGACGGGTTCAATGCCGAGAAAACAGCGGGTTTGCCGGTCAACAAGAGTCATGATGTAGATTTCGTTTTTTTCTCGCCAATGAACGTGAAAAGCTCGTCCTGCTCAGCGACTTCGACGGGGCCATCAGGACCCGGCAAAGTGGGTGGTAACCCATCAGCATACGCCTTGAGCCAATTGGCAACACCCAGATGGCGCGCGGCTTGCCGTTGACTGTTACCATCCAGCACCAGGCGAATGGCTTGTTGACGGGTAGCGACCGAGTGGCCAGCGGGCAGTGGCTGGGGCACATATTTCCGATTACAGACTTTGCATTTGACAACCTGGCTGCCAGCGACGGTTTTGCCATTTTTAACTTGTTGGTCTGTTCTGTGACAGTGGGGACATTGATTCATGTGTCCTTTATACCATGCCTTTCTGATTAGTCACTCCCGAATATGTTGTTCGAATTGTTTTTCGGTTAAACTTGTGGGGAGCGTGCTCATGGTTGAACTCCTTTTGGTTGAGTTGTTAACAACAACCATGATGCACGATTCCTCTTTTTTGAAAAGCTTCAGTTACTTCGGTAAGAATGGCTGTCATTTTCCGTCGCTACATTACATTTGGTATAATGGCCGTTTCAACATAGTTCACTCAAAATAGGAGAGCGCAAATGGACAAAAACAAGAAAGAAAACACCCAACCAGCAACAAAACAAATACCAAAAAAACCATGGCGCAAGCCAGACATGCAGAAGCTCCAAGTAAGCCTGGATACGGCATTTAGCACTGGCAGCGTTAGTGACGGAATGGGTCGCACCTCCGCACCTCCTCCCTAAGCAAGCTGTCATTGATCGGTTCAAAGAGAGGTATGATTAGTAGGAAACGGCTATTCGTTTTAAATCAAAAAATATTAGGAGACCACACTTGAACAAAAACAAGAAAGAGAACGCCCAGCCAACGCCGCTACAAACCCCAAAACAGCCCTGGCGCAAACCAGACCTGCAAAAGCTCCGCGTGAGTTTGGACACCGCTTCAGCCTTTGGCAGTGGCGGTGATGGTATGGGAAGCACCTCAATAAACTAAACAGCACTTTTATTAAGTTTAGCTAGAAGGGGAATGGCTGGAGGCAAACGGCAGTTTGCCTCATTTTTACCCATTCACCCCGGGGAGAAATATATGAAAAAACCAAAAAACAGAACACTCAGCTCCCACTCCCGCCAACAACCAAGCCTCACAGGCACAAACCACACCTGCAACAACTCAATGTTAATCTCGACACTGCTTTTACCATGGGCGGCGGCACGGACGCCATGGCTGCCACCACTACCGGACCTTAAGCCAACACTATAAACTCGACGTAGCAATAGCAAAAATATTGCCACAAGTTCTAGCAGTTGAACCAATTTAGCAGGGTGAATGGGAGGACTTGTGGCAATATCGTTTTTAGTGAGCAAGCGCAGAAAACTTTATGAATATGACTTACTCAGCTTTTGGCCTCTCCTGGCAGCTGCCTTTCGCCTGCCCAGAAATGGGCGTGCCCAAATCATACAGTGCGGTGGATATCCGGGTGTCGTTGGGTACAGTCCCAGAGTTCTTGCCTGAAGCCAGAGATGCCGGGCCGTTTCAACAGGTAACACCAAACGCGGTTCTATTCAGCTTTCCCGGTGTGGCCCGGTACCTGGTGCAGAACGGCACAGAAATTATCATCCAGCCAGAGCCAGGCGCACCGGAGACACGATTGCGACTCTTTTTGCTGGGTACGGCCGCTGCCCTGCTGCTGCACCAGCGAGGCATTTTACCGCTCCACGCCAGCGGCATCCGCACGCCAAAAGGTGCCGTGCTCTTTACCGGACACTCTGGTTTTGGTAAATCAACCCTGCTAGCCACCTTTCTAGAACGGGGCTACGACATGCTGACGGATGATGTGGCGGCGATTAGTTTGGCTGAAAACGGCCGTCCCTTCGTGGCCCCCAGTTACCCCCATTTTAAGCTGTGGGCCGACAGTGCCGAAATGCTCAACAAAGCCACCAACGAGCTCGAACGCATTCGCCCCGAGCTGGACAAATTTGCCGTGCCCTCAGCTGTGGCCCTGGATGACCAACCTCAGCCGCTGCACGCCATTTACGTGCTAACCCCCACCAACGACCCCGAGCTGCGGCTGGAAATGCTGCAAGATGCCCGCAAATTCAACGTTTTTTTGGACCACACCTGGCAAAAAATGGCCCTCAAGCGTATGAATCGACACACGGAGCATTTCCGGCAGTCGGTGGCCATCGCCAACCAGGTTCGCCTCTGCCGCGTCTACCGGCCCGAAAAACCGTTCCAGCCCTACGCATTGGCCGATCTCATCGAGGCGGATTTTCGGGCATGAGCAAGATTGTCTGGCTGGCCTCTTACCCCAAATCGGGCAATACTTGGGTGCGCATCTTTCTGAACAATTACCTGCAAAACGGCGATGCCCCAGCTGACATCAACAATCTGGAAGACAGCATGCACGCAGGCAAGCGCGAGCTATTTGACCGACTGACAGGCGTAGAATCATCTGATTTAACGGCCGTTGAGATTGATCGATTTCGTCCGTGGATGTACGGCCGTTGGGCCGAAGAAAGCAGCGAAACGCTGTTTGTAAAAGTGCACGACGCTTACCGCTATACCGACACGGGCCAGCCGATTTTTCCCCAAGAAGCAACCCAAACGGCCGTTTACATCATCCGCAACCCGCTCGACATTGTCGCCTCAATGGCCAACCACTTGAGCATCACCCTGGACAAATCGATCGCCTACATGGCCGACGAACAGTACGCGCTGGCCCGCAGCGGCAGCAAGCTGCACCGTCAGCTGCCGCAGTTTATGGGCAGCTGGCATGCGCACGTGCATAGTTGGACGGATCAGACAGAACTGCCCATTCATCTGGTTCGCTACGAAGATTTACTGCAAGCGCCGCATGAGACCTTTGAGAAGCTGGTTCAGGCCGTGGGCGTGCCAGTTGCGGCCGAGCGTTTGGCCAAAGCAGTGGCGTTTTCATCCTTTGACCAGGTAAAGCAGCAGGAAACGGCCGTTGGCTTCAAAGAGCGCCTGCCCGAAACCCCGGCATTTTTCCGCCACGGGCAGACGGGACGCTGGCAAACCGAACTCTCACCAGCCCAAATCGAGACAATTTGCTATCATCATCAACAGACTATGCAAACATTTGGCTATCTAGACGAAAACGGCCGTCCCGTTATCAACTAATTTCAGCATTATTTGGAGAAAATTCATGGCAACACTTACCTCGGCATCTCGCGTTGTGCGTTCCGAAGGATTCATTACCTCAACCGTGGACAACGAATTGGTGATGATGAGCCTGGAAAAAGGCACGTATTACGGCCTGGACGCCATCGGCAGCCAGATTTGGGAAAACATTGCCACCCCAATCACCATCGAAGCCCTATGTCAGAAGCTGATCGACCAGTTTGAGGTAGACCCGGCGCAATGCCAGGCAGATGTTCTAGCCTTCCTCAATGAGTTGCATCAAGAGGATATGGTTCATGAGGCCAGCTAACAAGCTGGGCAAACTGTGGCGGCTCAGATGGCCCGACCGCTTGCTGCTGCTGGAAGCCATTTTTTGGCTGGCGCTGGCTCGTCTGGCGCTGCTGGTTGTTCCCTTTCGCCGGATTGCCCCACTGCTGGGAACGTTACAGCACGAATCGGCGGCGGCCGTCCCCGATAAAACAGCGCACAGTGCCAACCGCATTGGCTGGTCGGTCCGCACGATGGCCCGTCGCACTCCGTGGGAAAGCGCCTGTCTCACCCAGGCCGTCAGCGCAAAGGCGATGCTGCACCGACGCCACATCCACAGCACGCTTTATCTGGGGCTGGCCAAGAACAACAGCCAGGCAATGAAGGCTCACGCGTGGCTGCGCTGCGGAGCGGCCATTCTTACAGGCGAAGCGGGTCACGAACAATTTACTGTCCTCTCTTCATTTGCCGAAGAAACGGCCGTTCCCCAGCCCAAAAATCCCGCCACCGCTGCTGCCTCGCCTAAAGCGGAAGACCTTTTGCTAGCGGTATTAAACCCTGTACCACAGCCAAAAATCACCAACCAACTTGGCCAGTTAGGCAGTGAAGAATGGGAGGCACTGGTCAAAATTGCCAACCAGCAGCATGTCTTGACCTTATTGTATGCTTGCCTGCAACGACTGAATGTGGAAACGGCCGTTCCCCGCCCGATCCTCGACCAAATGCGGCAAAAACAGCAGCAAATCACCATGCAAAATCTGGCCATCTACCGCGAGCTACGCCTGATTTCCGAGCAAATGCAAGCGGAAGAAGTGCCGATGATTGTGTTGAAGGGCGCGTATCTGGCAACGGCCGTTTATCCCCACATTAGTCAACGCACCGTTGGCGACCTGGACCTGCTAGTGCCCGAAGAGAAGGTACTGCAGGCAGCAGACGTGATGCACAGGTTGGGCTGGCAGGAAACACAGCCGTTTACCTTGGACGCGCTGCGCCAGCATCATCACCATCTGCCCACCTTTGTCAAAAAAGGGGTGAACTTCCCCGTCGAAATCCACTGGAACATTGCATTGCCGTTAGACAACAACCGCATCAAACCAGACGATCTGTGGCCACAACCAATGACTATTTCGCTGGCGGGCACGGATTCATTGGCCTTCCCGCCCCATTTACAGCTGCTGCACCTAGCCCTACACACCGCCTACAATCACCAATTTGCCTTCGACCTGCGCAGCCTGTGCGACATCGCGCTGCTTATCGAACAACAAGCGGCAGCATTGGATTGGCCGCAGTTCATAGACACAGCCAAATTGTGGCAATGGGAGCGTGGCATCTACCTGACCTTAAAACTGGTACAGGAATTCTGGCAAACGGCCGTTCCCCCTTACGTACTCGTGCAACTAAAACCGGCCAAAATGCCCGCCAACCTCACCCAACTGGCCAAAGAACAAATTTTATGGGGGCTGTCCAATAATCGGAGCATTAGTACAAACTTTTCCCAGCTTAAGGGCAACAAATCGCTGCCAGACAAAGTGCGGTTTGTGTTCCGTTTTGTCTTCCCCACGCGCAGCTTCCTGTCGTCTCGCTATGGCGTAAATCCAAACTCGGCCAGAATCGGGCTCTATTATCTGATAAACTTCCGCGATTTAATGAAACGCAACACGCGGCGCACCTGGCGGCTGCTGCGCGGCCAACAAACCGTCAATGAAGCCGTAGACCGCCGCAATCAGCTATCTGAATGGCTGGCAGAAAACGAATGACAACAAATATAACCTCACAGTTTCAGGCAAAAGTTTTGGTTCCCGGCAGCGGCAGTGGCTTGGCATTGGTTCTGGCGGAACCGCTCAGTTTATGGGGCGGGCTAAACCCGGAAAGTGGCGAAATTATCGACCGGCGACATCCGCAAGCGGGGCAAATTGTGACAAACCGGGTGCTGGTGCTGCCCTCGGGGCGCGGCTCTAGCAGCGCCAGCAGCATCTTGCTGGAAGCCGTCAAGCAAGGCACCGCTCCGGCAGCCATCATTACTTCCGAGACGGATGGAATTTTGGCATTGGGAGCAGCCGTTGCCCGCGAGATGTACGATCAGGCGCCGCCCGTTCTGGTGCTTGACCGCGAAGCGTATTCACATCTGCAAACGGGTCAGCAGATTAGCGTCACAGAAACAGGGCTACTCACAGTTTCCGCTTCATGAAAACGGCCACGTCGTCTTTGGCCACATCTTCATTGCTGTAGAACGACAAATCAACGGCATCAAGCACAAACCCCAATCGCCGATAAGCGCGAATGGCAGGCACGTTGCGGCTCTGTGTCTCGCAAACAATCACGCGCAGCTGGTGGGATACGGCCGTTTCTACCACCTTATCCATCAACCGCCGACCAATACCTTGCCCACGCCACTCATCCGCCACGTGAAACTCCCACACGCGCAGGCTGCGGTTCCATTGCTCCGGGCTGGCCAAAGCCACACCTACCAGCTGCGCGCCCACAAACGCACTAAAGGAAAAACCTTCGACCACAATACCTGCCAACCGGTCCATCTCAGCCTGATCCAGATGATCATAGCGATAGGTTTTGGGGGCTGGCAGGGTGACAAGTTTGAGGGTTACGGCCGTTTCCGCCTCACTTTCCCTCTTTTCCACCACATACTTTTCCTGAGTCACATACCCGATGATGACGGTAGAAAGTTGCGTGAGATCAGGAGAGGTAAACGGCCGTATCGCCACTTCAGCCATCAATCCTGCCTCAGGCACCGCTGCCCAACACTTCGTGGACCGCTTCAGTCAGAATGGCAACCATCTCTACCAGTTGCACCTCCGTCACGATGAGCGGCGGCCCCAGCATGATAACATCCCCATTTTGCCCGTCGGCACAGCCCTGCGAGTAGTAGACAATGAGACCCTTACCAAACGCACGCTGCCAAATATCCCAGGCCAGATGCCGCGCGGCCGGGAACGGTTCCTTACTCAGTTTGTCCTGCACAAACTCCACACCCCAAAACAGGCCACGCCCACGCACTTCACCTACGTTGGGATGATGCCCCAGCGCATCTTGCAACATCTCACCCAGCTTCTCGCCCATGACAGCCGAATTTTCTACCAGATGCTCTTTTTGCATGATTTGCAGGGTAGCCAGCGCCGCCGCGCAACCAACTGGATGATGGCTAAACGTGCCGCCGTGGTTCCAATCCCCCAACTTCTGGCGAATAAGCTCTACATCCGACGTTTTGGCCGCCACAAAACCAAGCGGGAAATAGCCCCCCGCCAGGCCTTTGGACGTAACGAGGATGTCTGGTTCCACGCCCCAATGGTTGATGCCCCACCATTTGCCAGTACGCCCCATGCCCACCAGCACCTCGTCGGCAATGAGCAGGACGCCATATTTGTCGCACACGCGGCGTATGGCTGGCCAATAATCATCTGGGGGCACCACGGCCCCCAGGCTGGCTCCGCTGATTGGCTCAGCAATGAAAGCGGCCACCGTTTCGGCACCATAAGCCATGATCGATTCTTCCAACCGACCGGCCAGTTCTTCCCCAGAAGCTTCAAAGCGGTAAGGATAGGGTGGCCGCACGTGCGGCATGTTCACCATCATGCCCATGTACGGCGTGCGCAAGCCGGGACGGCCGCTTACGCCCAGTGCGCCCAAAGTCATGCCATGATAGCTTAGCGAACGACAGGTAATGATGTCACGGGTGGCCTCGCCACGCGCCTGCTGGATTTGCCGCGCCAGCTTGATGGCTCCCTCTACCACTTCAGAACCGCTGCTCAGGTAGAAAAAGCGCGCGTTGTCGATGGGCACCAGTTCCGCCAGCTCATTAGAAAGCTGTTCGGTGGCCTCATTGGTGAACATGAGCGCGTGCACATAGGCAGCTTTTTGCGCCTGTTCGGCCATCGCCGCCACAATTTCGGGACGGCCGTGTCCCACATTCACCACCAGCGGGCCACCAGAACCGTCCATGTAACGTTTGCCATCTTCATCAAATAAATAAATGCCCTCCCCATAGTCAATCTTGGGGCGGGCATGGTTCATTTTGCGATAAAACACGTGTCCGTGCGGATGTTTGTAAGTTGTCATTTTTGGTTCGGAAATGGGGGAAGGGAATTGAGTAATTAGGTAATTGGGTAATTTATTCAGTTACCCAATTACTCAGTTACCCAATTACCATATCTCCCGAACAGTTTCGTTAATCCACGATAGTTTGGCTTTGCTCGTGCATGTATTGCTGGATGTAGTAGAAGCTGCCCGCTGCTTTACCAGTTGAGCCGCTGCCCTTCCAACCGCCAAAGGATTGATAACCCGGCCAGGCTCCCGTTGTCGCGCCGCCGGAACGGTTAACGTACAGCACACCAGCCTGAATATTGTCCAACCACCACTGCACTTCTTCGTCATCTTCGCTGAAGAAACCGGCCGTCAGACCGTATTCTACGTCGTTGGCCAGCTCCATCGCCTTGTCCATGTCATCAAAGGGAGCCACAGTGACGATGGGCAGGAACATTTCTTGTTTCCACAAGGCGTGTTCCAGCGGCAGGTTGTCCACAATGGTGGGGGCCACATAATAACCGTTGCCCACGTCTTCCAGAACCTTGCCACCAAAGACGATGTCGCCATTTTCTTGCAGATCGGCCACAAATTTGCGGTAGTCGTTGAAGGCGCTCTTGTTAGCCACTGGCCCCATCCAGTTTTCTTTCTTGGTAGGATCACCTACGTTGATTTGCGAGGTGAGGTCAATCAGCTTGGTCATAAACTCGTCTTTCACGGAACTTTCCACATAGACGCGGGAGCAAGCGGAACACTTTTGCCCCTGCAAACCAAAGGCAGAGCGCATCACGCCCATCGCTGCTTTGTCAATGTCGGCCTTTTTGCTGATGATGGTGGGGTTTTTACCGCCCATCTCGGCAATGACCGGGCGAGGGTAGCGGCCCTGAGCAAAGGTGCGCAGGATGTGCATACCCACATCGTAGCTGCCGGTGAAGGTAATGCCCGCCACATCGGGATGGTCTACCAGAACCTGGCCTACGGAACGGCCGCCGCCGGTAACAAAGTTAAAGACGCCAGCCGGAACGCCCGCATCACGGAAGCATTCGGTGAGCAGCCAGGCGGTGTACGGGGTATCCGAAGCGGGCTTCAAGACCACGCAGTTACCCGCCACGAGCGCTGCACCGGACGGGCCGCCCGCCAGCGCACCAGGGAAGTTGAACGGGGAAATGACCGCCCAAACGCCGTAAGGCTTGAGCACACTGCGGTTATGGTGCTTGTCGCTTTCAGAAAGCAGCGGGCGGTTGAAGTTATTATTTTGCTCAACAGCGTCGCAGTTGTAACGGATGAGATCGGCCGTTTCTTCTACGTCGCCCAGCGCTTCGAGCCGGTTTTTGCCAATTTCTAGGCTCATGACAGCGCCCATGTGGAATAAGCGTTCACTGATCAGGTCGGCGGCTTGGCGCATAATGGCCACGCGCTCTTGCCAGGGACGGCTGCTCCAGGCAGGGAATGCGGCTTTAGCAGCAGCCACGGCATCGTTGACGTCTTGAGCCGAGCCGTACTGGAAGTGGCCCATCAACAGATCAAGGTCAACCGGGCTGCGCTTTTCAAACGTTTCAGCCGTAGACCGTTCTGCCCCATTAATGAACATGGGGAATGTTTTGCCAAAACCAGCCTTGGCCTCATCCACGGCCTCATCAAAATATTGATGCAGCAGTGGATCGGGACTGGCCAGGGTGGAGTAGGTCACTTTAATATGTTTGCGTTCAGACATAATCGCCTCCTAAGGGAAATGTGAGTAAACAATTGGGGCAACAGGTTTGTTGCTGTGGAAAGCCTGTGCAGGCGTTAGAAAGGTTCTTTTGGGATTCAGCAGGGCCTTAACCAACGGCGCTGCGGCTGAGGATTCTGCCCACATTATACCTTCGTTTGTGCATTGGAACAGCAAATTTTTAACGCGACACGATTCAATACAGCGATTTTGAACTGCTATGAACCGTCCAAGTAAATGGACTGCTTTAGTTGGTAATCGGGCAGCGACAGCACAAAAGCGCAGGGTAAGGTTAGCGCCCGCCAAAATTGCAGCGGATCAAGCTGGGGATTGTGTTGGCAAATGAAGAGGGTCATGACTGTGCCATGGGCCACGATGGCCAGGTTTTCTTGCGGATGTCTCGCTAGCTGCTGCTGTACGGCCGTTCCAAACCTCTCTCGCGCCTGCACGGCCGTTTCTGCGCCAAACACCAGTTCATTGGGGTGAGCAAAGAAGGTGGCAACGGCCGTTTCAAACTCCGTCTTGTTGGCAAAATAAGGCACACCGCGCCGATCGTGCTCTTGCAAACCAACCGCCGTCTGGCACGGCACGCCAAAAACCTCAGCCAGTATCTGGCCGGTTTCTATCGCTTTGGGTTCGTGGCTGGTAACAAACAAATCAATTGGGTAAGGCTGGAGTTTGGCGGCGAGGGTTTGGCAGCGAATACGGCCGTCTTTAGAAAGCTGCCAGTTGGGAGTGGGAACGGCCGTATCTACCTGAACAGCGGAATGGCGAACCAGGACGAGATGGGCACACATGAGGAGATTGGAGATTGGAGATGAAACAAATCTCCAATCTCCAGTTTGTCTTTTACCCGCCTGTTAAAGCATCCAGCGACCACTGGGCATAATAGGCGTTGGGATTCACTTCCAGGGCAGCCTGGTAATTAGTAATGGCTTCACTAATCTGGCCAAGCGATTCAAGCGCCAGACCCTTGTACCAATACGTTTCTTCGACATTCCGACCACCCTGCGTTGAGAGAGTCGCATCCGCCAGGGCAATCACATCTTCATTACGGCCGCTCTTCCAGTACGCCATGTAGGGACGGAACTGATACCACAACATGCGCGGCGGCAAACCTAGCTCACGTGCCTGATCATACGCCTGTGCGCCACCCTGATAATATTGGGCTTCACCTGTTCGCACCCCCATTTCCGTCAAAGCAGAACCCAGGTTAAACCAGGCAAATACATTTTCCGAATCGGCATCAATTTCTGCCTGAGCGCGAGCGGCCACCATGCGCCACATCGCCATCGGATCAGACAATTCTGGCCCTAAAATGGCCTCTACCTCAGCTTCTTGGGATGGATAGTACACGACGTAGAAGGTGTAGTTAAACTGCTGCCAATAATATAAAAACTCTTCGTAATCATCGGTACGGCCGCGGCCATCAAACGGACCCAAATAGCTGTCCTGGCTGTAAAGAATGCTCTTTTCGTCGTCATAACCAAAGACGGTCAGGTAATGCCCATACCACCCGTCTGTGGGTAAGTCATACCCTTTTTCGATTACCACCGGATAGCCAGCAGCAATAAACTGCTTGAGCAGTTCTAGCGTACCGCCACTGTGTGCACTAGCCATAAAAGAACCGCCCGTGCGCTCGTTCACATAATCGGCAATTTGCCAGGGGCTCACGTTGCGGTCTTCGCTGTTCGGCTTGAGGTAATCGGCAACCTCTTCCTGGGTAATGTCATAGCCTAAATAGTTAAGCGTTTGGGTTAGATTGGCCGGGCCGCAGTTGTTAAAGGTCTGCCGAACGACGCCCATACCCTCCAAAATATGCGAGACGGGCAGTGGTTCTGGCGTGGGGGTATTCGTTGGCGTGGGCATGGGGGTGTTGGTGGGGCGCGGCGTGGCGTCTACGGTTTCGGGCGCTTCAGTCGGTGCCTCAGTTGGTTTCAGGGTAGCGGTTGGCTCGGGAACGGCCGTTACCGAATTCGAAATCAACGCGTTAATATCCACCTGGGTTTCGCTGGCCGAGGCCACCGCCACGGGCAGAGCCGTCGCCATAGGCGCGACCTGATCGATAACACCTTCAACAATACCGCTCAAAAATGGGCTGCGCTCCTGCAAAGCCACCCGGTAGCGACCGGGAATAGACCCCACCACGCCGGGCAACACCAGCAGCCCAACGATCAGGAGCACCTGTATTCCAGCAATCGTTAAAATCAACTTTTTTGTTTTTGGTTTCATACTCTCTTCCGCCTGTCCAGAAATCGGTAATCCGTAGTCGGTAGTCCGTAATCAGTAAAAGCTCCGATTACCGTTCAGCGCTTACCGATTACCGCTCAATTCGGCCAAAGCCACAACAGCAGGGTCGAAATTGGGATTGAACGTGGCGGCCTTCTCTAAGTTATCTTCGGCAGCGGCCGTTTGGCCAGTTGCCTCCAAGGCTAATCCTTTGTAATAAAATGATTCTTCAAAATACGGCCGATCCTTCAAAGTTACGTCGGCCAACAAAATGACATCTTCATAACGGCCTACTTCGTAGTAAGCCTCATAGGGGCCAAATTGGTACCACAACATACGCCAGGGCAGTCCAATGGCCCGCGCCTGATCAAACGCGGTACTGGCGTGCTCATAATCACCATGAGCATTGAGGCTTGTACCCAGATTGAACCAGAAGAACGCATTTTCCGGGTCAGCTGCGGCATCCGCTTGCGCCTGCGCCAAGGAACGATCCCACATTGCAGCCTCGTCCATATCGGCACCGATGATTTGCGCGGCTAGTTCCGCCTGTTCAGGGCGGTACACAGCAATATAGTTGCGGTTAAATTGGGGCCAATATGACTCCACTTCCGCATAGGTGAGGTTACGGCCGTTTCTATCAGCATTTTCACCCGGCACATCACTCGTGCCAAACCAGGAATCGTACACAAAAAACTGCTGATTGGCATCATCGTAAGCCACAACCAGCAGGTAATGGCCATACCAGCCCAGCCAACGGTACTCACCCGGCGGGTCAATACCAATTTCCACAATCACCGGAATGCCGTTAGCGATAAACTGCTTGAGCGTTTCAATACGGCCGTTCACCCGACTAATTGCCTGGTACGGCGTCTGTTCGTTAACAAATGCCGCCATCTCGGCTGGGCTCACGTTGCGATCCTCTGGGTTGGGTTTTAAAACAGCGGCCGTATCGCTTTGGGTTAAAAACAAGTCAAAGTAGCTCAAGGTCATGGCCATCGTCGCCGGGCCGCAGTTGTTCCAATCCTGAAAAATGTGGTGAATCCCCTCTAAGCGGGCCGATGCGGGAATCGGAACGGCCGTTGCCGTTGGTTCAGGCGAAGGGGTGGCGGTGGGTGGAACGGCCGTTGGCTCCGGCGTGACATTGTCGCCCAAAGGCGCATTGGTAGGCGTAGGCAGCACCACAACCACCTGCGGCGCGGCCAGGGGTGTGGGTTCACCCAGCAAACTACCCGCATCCAAAGGCAAGGCCACGGTCGGCAAAATTGGCACATCTTGCTGCGGCGAAGCAATCGCCAGCAGCGGTTTCGGCAGCCAGCGGGCCGCATACCGGGGCGGAATAGCACGCAACAGCGGCGGTGTGACAAACACACCCACCACCAGCAGACCCACCATGCCTATGAGCAATTGCTTCCATTTCTTACGCATAAAAAATTGAGCGTCCTTCCTACCTTACAGCGAAGTTTAGTATAACGATTGCCAATGATCAGCCAAGCGCGCCCAACCTCCGTTTACCCAACTCTTAATTAGCGGCAAAACCATTATTTGAGTCCGAATGACTTTTATCGTCACAATTCGAGGGGATTGTCACTGGCAAACGGCCGTTTCGCTCAGGCATAATCAGTTTATACTTTAGGGAAGCTGGCAGTCTGCCGGAAACACAATCTTGTTGGAGGCTACTATGTTTAATCATTTGCTCGTCCCCCTAGACGGTTCACCTCTGGCCGAAGCTGCCTTGCCCGCCGCCACCGAAATGGCCAGCAAATTCAACAGCAAAATCACGCTTGCCTGGGTCATTCAGCCCCCGCATCTCATCATGACCGCCGCCAGTGGCAGCGTCTATGCCCAACTCCTCACCGAAATGCGCAACCAATCGGAACAAGATGCCCATTCCTATCTCCGCAGCCACAAAGACCTTCTACGCCAGCAAGGCTACAATGTCCAGGCAATTGTCACCGAAGGCGAAAATATTGCCGATGCGCTACTCGAAGTGACCGCCGACCAGGGAATAGACACCATCATCATGAGTACGCACGGTCGCGGTGGCATCAGCCGCTGGGTCTTTGGCAGCGTTGCCGACAAAGTGCTGCGCCAGGCCGAGGTTCCTGTTTTGCTCATCCGGGCCAAAGAAGAATCGGCAGATTGGCACCCGCGCGAAACAGAAACGGCCGTCTAACTTCGCCAAATCCTCTCTAAAAATCCGCTTGTTGAGTGCAGGTCAACTGCACAATTAACCGGCTCTGGCCTTGCACCCGCATGCGCTCATCCAGATGCAGCCCGACAATCCAGGCTGGCTGCTCACCCGCAGCGACAATTGGCCACCACGGCCGTTCCCCTCTGGCCACCTTGCGATCGCTCAACAAATCTTGGATAGCCTGACTGTGCCCACCTAACCCTAGCGGCTGGAACCGCTCACCAGGATGCGACGGCCGTACCCACAAAACATCTCCCTGCTCCACCGCTGCAAACGCCCGCCACGGATCGCGGTTTTGCTGAACGTCTGCCAAAGTAAGGTCTGGCTGCAAAACGGCCGTAATCCGCCAACCACCAGCCAGCTCCACTTCCCCCGGTATTGGCAGCGCCACCGGACTTTCCATCATCACCTGCGG
Source organism: Ardenticatenaceae bacterium (assembly GCA_020634435.1). GTDB lineage: Bacteria > Chloroflexota > Anaerolineae > Promineifilales > Promineifilaceae > Leptofilum. Next base: position 14,099 of record JACKBS010000015.1, read on the forward strand.
CACGTGCAGAGACTGCGCCTCTCCCACGTCACCCAACACCAACTGCCCTGCCGTTACCTGCATCACCAGGCCGCCAGGCAAAAAAACGGCCGTTCCTGATGTCGGTTCCAAACTCAGCAGTCGAGCTTGTTCGATGGTGGCAAAACTGATTTCGGTGTGAAACGGCCGTAGCTGTTGCACCGCCCGCCGTAACGCTAACCGCTGCCAGGCTACGGGCAGCGCAATAAACGCACCCCGGTCCAATTTGAGCCACTCAGCACAGGCATCTACCCAAATCGTTGGCCAAAGCGCATCAAACTGTGCGCTTAAAGCAGCATATTCATCCGCGGTAATCGCCGCCAACTGCTGCAAACTAGCGGAAATTTGCGGATTGTAACTTTCTAAAAGGGGCAACAGCTCATGGCGGATTCGATTGCGCACGAACTGGACATCTTCATTGCTATCGTCAATGCGTGGTTTTAAACCATGCCGGGCACAGTATGCCTCAATCTCGGCGCGGCGCAGGTGAAGGAACGGCCGTACCAGCACAACATCGCTTGCACCAGGAACCTCACCCACGGGCAGCATCCCGCGCAACCCGGCGCTGCCACTGCCCCGCAGCAGGTGCAGCAGCACCGTCTCCGCCTGGTCATCGGCGTGGTGGGCAACCGCAACGGCCGTTGCGCCTACCAACTGCGCTTGCTCGGCCAAAAACTCGTACCGGGCCAGCCGCCCCGCGGCTTCCAACGATAATTTTTCTTGCTCAGCTAGCTCAGCAACATCAATTTTTTGCCCCACAAAAGGAATGTGCCAGGCAACGGCCGTCGCCTCGACAAAGGTGGCTTCCTCATCAGCGGCCGCGCGCAGCCCGTGGTTCAGGTGAGCCACCACCAACCGATCCGCACCGAGCTGCCGCCACAGCATGTGCAGCAGCGCCAGTGAATCGGCCCCGCCAGAGACGCCAACCAGCAGCTTTGTTTGGGGTAATGTGAGAGGAAACGGCCGTATCGTTTGTACAACCGTGCGCCACAGCCGTCTATCCTCCTTATCGTTCTTCATCCTGGCATTCCATTCCCATAAACGAAAAATGGCCCAAGAAGGGCCATAAAGTTGAGTAGGGCGGGTGGGACTCGAACCCACACGGACTGACGTCCGGCAGATTTTAAGTCTGCTGCGTCTACCATTTCGCCACCGCCCCACACAGGGGAATAATTGTACACGTGAAAGAACGGCCGTACAAGCAACTGAACCGCTCTCTCCTGAAACCTGGCAAATCCATGTGACATAAGTAGGTTTGACTATGAAATTTGCACCATGTATAATGCTTTGGTCAAACTTTTTACACTTAGCTTACTGGTAAAATTGCCATCAACACTCAGCAGGAAACACGACTATGGCCCTTAAAGGCAACCTGCGCGATTTCTCAACAACTCAACTACTCAACCTCATTAACCTGGCTAGAAAAACAGGTACCCTCTCCATTCAGACAGAGGCCGAATCGGCCCAAATGTCTTTCCGCGAAGGTAAACTCATCTACGCCTACATGGGGCATGACAACGGCAACCATCTGGCCCAGATTTTGCAGAACAGCGGCAAGCTCTCACCAGAGCAAGCCCAGGTCATTCAATCCCACGCCGAAGGTAAAAGCGATAAAGAAATTGGTCACCTCCTGGTAACCGCCCGACGTGTCACCCAAAACGACATCATTCAAAGCGTGCGCCAAAGTGTCCTGGATACAGTTTACAAGCTGTTTACCTGGGGTGAAGGCGTCTTCCGATTTGACGCCAACAAACTGCCCAACAGCGGCTACATCACCATTCCGATTGATCTGGAAAGCGTGATCATGGAAGGTAGCCGCCGCCTAAAAGAATGGGAAATTCTACAGGAAGAGCTGCCCGATCTGGATGTTGCTCTACGCTTTACTGACCGGCCAGATGCCCGCTTGCGCAACATTAACCTGACGGTGGAAGAGTGGCGTGTAGTTTCATTTGTCAATCCGCGCAATTCCATCCGGCAAATTGCCAAAGCCAATAATTTAAGTGATTTTGAAATTCGCCGCATTGTGTACGGCATGTTGCAGGCTGGCCTGGTTGAATTTGTCAACCAACCAAAACCCGCTCCAGAGAAGACAGAATCTCCAGCACGACGCAAAACTGCGCCAGAACCGTCCCCCGCTGTTAAACGGTCGGTTGTGGTTCGCCTCATTGATCGCATCCGAGGCTTATAGATGAAGGAAACGGCCGTACGGCCGTCTTTTCCCCAACACTGTGCTGCAAATATTCTTTCGGAGCCGCAAACAACCAGAAAGTAATAATTCTCAAAACCATCGCTCAATCAAGAAGGTAGTACTTTATGCAAGCTGTCAAAATGGTAATCACTGGCCCATTTTCCGCCGGGAAAACCCAATTTATTGGGTCTGTTAGTGAAATTGACGTTGTTTCCACCGAACGGAGAATTTCCAGTTCAGCAGAGCAAGTCAAAGAAAGCACCACCGTGGCAATGGACTTCGGCCGTATTACCGTGGGTGATGATCTGGTTCTATATTTGTTCGGTACGCCGGGACAGCGCCGTTTTGACTTCATGTGGGACATCTTATCCCAAGGTATGCTGGGTTTTGTGGTCATGGTAGATAGCACCAAACCCGAAACGTTCCGCGAAGCAAAACGCATTCTGGAAACCTTCGAAAGTTATGCGTCCACACCTTACGTGGTTGCCGCAAACAAGCAGGATATGGAAGATGCTTGGGAACCGGAGGACCTACGGATTATTTTGCGGCTTAAACCTGAAGTGAAAATACTGCCTTGTGTAGCCACCGATAAGGAAAGCGTTAAGAATGCCCTGTTAGAGTTGCTCTATTCAATTTTAGACCAATTGGATCAAGATAGCGGCGATAATAACTGATTAACGTGGCCTTTACACCTCCTTTACCCGCTTTTCACAGTGTTCGTAAGCACTAAATGCTACTATTCTAGGTGTGCATCTGTCCACGAAATCATGCCGTTCCAGCGCACCGTTTCCAGAATAGAAGGTTCGCTGAACACTAGCTTCTTTTTCCAGACATCGCATACGCAGCAATTTACAAGTTAACGGGTAATCATTTGTCGTTTATCATTCAAGAAGATGAACCATGCGTTGGCAGGTTTAAGGACATGAAGTGAATTAAACGGCCGTTGTCAAAATTACCCACCGCTCTACAGACAACATACACGGGGTAATTGAGGTAAGCGTGAGTTCTATTGTCACCGAACAAGGGATTCTCCATTACGAATCAATAGGACGGGGCCAGCCAATCATTTTATTACATGGTTGGATAAATTCTTGGGATGTTTGGCGCGAGATGATGATCAATTTGGCCAACACCAAGAGGTACCGCGTTTACGCGCTTGATTTTTGGGGTTTTGGGGATTCCGCTAAAGCAACACAAGTTCAAACAACCACATTCCAAATCGACAGCTACGTTGAGATGGTAAACCAGTTCATGGATGCATTAGGCATCCAGAAAGCGCCCATTTTTGGTCATTCCATGGGTGGTACGGTCGCCTTACAAATGTCTTTTTCGCATCCAGAGCGTGTGGAAAAGGTGGCTCTGGTTGGTTCACCAGTTACGGGGCGATCGCTCCATCCATTTTTGCAGCTGGCTGGTTATGGCTCAATTGCCAAGCTAGTCTGGCGCTACCCAATCATGTTACATTCCATCATGCGCATTTTGCTGGCAAAAGATTCCAAAAAAGTGCGCACGATGATCTTTAGAGACGTACAGCGCACCACCATTGAATCGTTTTTCCGCAGCATCGGCGATTTACGCGACACCGATTTACGCAACATGTTGCCCACCCTCGACATCCCAACCCTGGGAATTTACGGAGCCAAAGACAAGATTGTTTCCCCGGTCAACGCAGATTTGCTAAAAAATGGTGTCCGCTCCGTCGAAATTATGCTGATGGACCAATCTCGCCACTTTCCCATGACCGACGAGCCGGAACGCTTTTTGCAAGCGGTTCATAGTTTTCTAGGCAACCAAAACCATTCAAGCGCAAACGGCCAGGTAGTTTAGGCATGAGTCAGATATCCGCTGAGAAGGTTGAATATTATTATCCCAATAAAATGGGACGAATCGTTCTGGTAGCCATGGAAGAAATCATGGGCCACCATGGTGTGAACGCGGTCCTCAACCTCGCCAAGCTCTCACATCTGGTCAATAATTATCCACCCAACAATTTGCAACTCGGCTTTACGTTTTCTGAGTTTAGCGCCATTCAGCAAACCTTGGATGATATGTATGGTGAACGGGGCGGTCGTGGGTTAGCATTGCGTGCAGGTCGTGAGACTTGGAAGTATGCGCTCAAAGAGTTTATGCCGGTCTTGGGCATTACCGACCTGGCGATGCGTATGCTGCCGTTGGGCATCAAGATCAAAATTGGTCTAGATGTTTTTGCTGAAACTTTCAACAAATTCAGCGACCAGCGGGTGCGGCTAGGCGAAGACGAAGAAAGTTATTTGTGGATTATTGAGCGATGTCCAATTTGCTGGCAGCGAACTTCCGATACGCCATGCTGCCATCTAGCCATTGGCCTGTTAGAACAGGCGCTAGATTGGGTCAGCCGAGGGCGTCGTTTTAAGGTAGAACAAATTAGCTGTATTGCAACGGGCGACGAGACATGTACGATTGCCATTGCTAAACAACCGCTTGTTTAGCTGTTATTTACGGCCGTTTAAGCAACAAAGCAAGTCTCAATAGCCAAACTCGTTACGATTAAAGAAGTAGTTTTATGCGACGTATAATCATCAATGAGCCAACTTTTATTGCTCCGTTTAACGAAACGGCCCGCGATCTGCGGGTACAGAATAAACCGCTGTGGCTGTGGCAGCGCGACTTGCTGGTAAAACACGCCGTTGAGGAACGTGAATATCCAGACTGGGAAGTGGCGCGCCTGCTCGAAACTGAAGAAGTTGAGAGTCTGGTTCATCGTGACAACCTGTTTTTCAACCAGATGCTGATCGATGAATTCATTCAAAAAGCGCGGGCCAATAAACGTCCGGCCCGGCTGGCATTTCATAAGGATGACCCCGCAATTGCCAAGCATGTACGGCCGTTAACCCACTCCTTCTTTAAGCAGGGCGATTTGCTGCTGACAGATATGTGGTATCTGCCCAAAGGTGTGGCGCAGAGCCTACAAGCTGAACCGCTGGTCATTGACACTGAATCTCGCGAACGCGGCTACTACCACATCCCGCCCTACATGGCTACCGAATTTGGCGATCTGGTCTACCAACTGCCTAAAAAAGTATTTGTGCTGGTAGAAAACTGGGTTCACCTTTTCATTGCCGATATTTTGCTTGGCGTTTTTACCCAGGGTGCCAACGTAGAAGATCACGTAGCCAGCTCCTGGCAGTACAAGCTAAAAATCATGGCCCGCTCGGTGCTGGAGCAGAAGCGGTTCCTGTCTAGCTCGGAGCTGGTAAAGGTGGGGCGGAATGTTCATATTGACCCAACGGCCGTTATCCATGGCTACACGGTCATCGGCGATAACGTTACGATTGGGGCTGGCGCGGTTATCGACAACTGCATCATCGGCAGCAATGTAACTGTCTCCCAAGGCTGCCAATTGCTGCTCAGCGTAGTGAGTGATGGCTGCTTTTTACCCTTCCGGGCGGCCCTGTTCATGACCACCTTGATGGAAAACACCTCGGTGGCCCAAAACACCTGCTTACAGCTGTGTGTAGTAGGCCGCGACTCCTTCATTGGCGCAGGCAACACCTTCACCGATTTCAATATTTTGGGTGGCCCGCTCAAAACCATGAACCACCTAAACCACCTGGAAGCCACCAATTTGCTTATTTTGGGCGGCTGCGTTGGCCATCACTGCCGGATCGGCTCTGGCGCAGTCATTTACGCGGCCCGCACGATTGAGTCCGACGTAGTTTTGCTGGCATCCGACGATCGGAAGTTCATCACCAAGAATGTCACCTTCGAGCAAAGCGATCACCATGCGCATAAAGATCGGTACTCTTACCCCCGGCTTTATCCTCGAAAAGGCGAACTGGTCACTTACTAACATCTTTTTCACGCCAAAACGATAGAAAGCGGGTATGTAAGGGACCGAAATACCATTTAAAGGGTCATTTATCCTCATTACACTCAGTTTTATGATGCAGGATTCTTTTGCTTTTATCATTCATCCGCTTAACCCCAAGCGCGACGTCAGCCGCAAGTATCCTGCGTTGGGAAAATTGCCTGCCTGGCTGATCGAATTTCTTTCCATTTTTTATCCCCCGGTTTTTATTTCTGAGATTGAAGGCATACAGTCGGCGGAAAACGGCCGTTTCCTAAAAGGCTGGTTTATCGCTTGCCCACTCACCCCAAATATGATGATGCGCCTGCCTAAGTGGCTGGTCTACCGCAAAATTGTGCAGACGGGTCGCCTGGCTGAAAAGCTTGGCGCGCGCGTTTTAGGCTTAGGAGCATTCACCTCAGTGGTTGGTGATGGCGGTTTGACCATTGCCAAACAACTAAAGATTCCCGTAACCACGGGCGATAGCTACACGGTAGCTCAGGCAGTACACGCTATTGAAGAAGCGGCCGTTTTGTTGGAAAAACCGTTGGCGACAGCAACCGTAGCCGTTGTCGGCGCGACTGGGGCAATCGGTTCGATTTGTGCTCAGCTTATAGCGCCACAGTGCAACCAGATGCTGTTGATTGGCCGCCGCACCGAGAAGCTGCAAGAAGTCGCAACGGGCGTTCGCCAGCAAGGCGCACGGCAGGTAACTGTTTCGGCCAACATGGCCGACCTGGAACAGGCTGACTTTATCATCACCGTGACCAGTGCCGTTGAAGCGATCATCGAACCGCATCATTTGCGGCCTGGCGCAGTGGTTTGTGACGTTTCGCGGCCGCGTGACGTCTCTAAACAGGTGGCCGAAGAACGGCCTGATGTTCTGGTGATTGAAGGTGGCATGGTAGAAGTACCTGGGCCGGTAAACTTCAACTTTGACTTTGGATTTCCGCCTAAAATGGCCTATGCCTGTATGGCAGAGACAATGGCATTGGCTTTAGACGGAAATTACGTCTCTTTCACGCTGGGAAAAGACATAAAATTGTCGCAAGTACAGACAATTGATACAATCGCCAGACGGCACGGTTTTAAGCTTGGCGGCTTCAGAAGTTTCGAACGCGCCGTCACAAGCACACAAATAGCGGTTGTCAAAGCTGCCCACAAATCAGACAACAACGCTGTTAATTCCGTTCCGTTTTTGAATCCAAAAACCAATTCATTTGTGGACTCTGTAAAAATTTGATCTGCCAAGGAACAAGCTCATGAGCAACGGCCGTATATTAATAGTTGAAGACGATTTTGATATTTCCAACATGTTACGCATCTTCTTCACCGGGCAAGGGTACCATGTTGATGTCGCTGCACGGGGAAGCGAAGCGCTGGAGCTATGTCGCAAAAAGCTGCCCGACCTCATCGTCTTAGACATCATGCTGCCAGACATGAACGGGTATGAAGTGTGCAAAGTGATGCGTACCACCACGCGCACCAGCCATATCCCCATCATTTTCCTTACACAGAAAGATGAACGCAGCGACCGCATTGCGGGGTTGGAGCTGGGAGCCGACGATTACATTACCAAGCCGTTTGATATTGAAGAACTCAAACTGCGCGTGCGTACCGCCATTAACACCTACAAACGCCACAACATGACCGATCCCATCACGGGTTTGCCCAGCAGCCGCCTGATCGAAGATCAGCTGCGCCAGCTCATGCGCAGCAGCAACTGGACCTACTTGCAAATTGGTATTGATCATATCGAGCCCTTTAGCGATGAGTATGGGTTCCTGGCCCGTGACGAGGTATTGCGATTCACCACCCTGCTGCTCAATGAAGTTGATGATATGTTAGGCACGTTGGATGACTTTGTAGGGCACGCCACCAGCAACACCTTTGTGCTGGTCACCATGGCCGATAAAGTTTCAGCGATGGTGGAAGAACTACGACAGCAGTTTGATGAAGGTATTCTGTCCCATTACAGCTTTATTGACCGCGAACAGGGCGGCATTATGCAACCCGATGGCAATCTGGTACCGCTGATGAAGCTCTCGATTGGAATTGTCTCAGACAAAACGCAGCGTTTTTCTGACATTCGCGAGATTACAGAAACGGCCGCTGAACTGCGGCGGATGGATAGAGATAAACAAGCTCAATAGAAAACCTTTGCACTCTTAGAATGGCTGCCCATTTCAGGGGGCCGCATCTGGCAATCGTGTAATGTAGCGGAAGTGACAGCTGAGGTTCAAACACGAACGATGGAAAAAGAATTAACCTCGGCTATGATTTGGAGTTTGTTTGATAGCCTTCATGAAGGCGTTCTCATAGCTGAGACCGATGGCACGATTCTATACCTGAATGACACCGCAGGTGATTTGCTAAATCTAGCACCTGAGGCTGTTTCATTGCAGGCTGCCGCCAAATTTTTCACCCCCCCGCATAGCTGGAAAGATTGCCTGAATCCGCCGTTTGCAACGACTATTTTGCTGGAAAACGGCCGTTCCCTCACCCTCCGCAGCCGCCTCATCGAGATTAACCAAACAAGCTTTATCCAACTTATCGTTGCGCCGCAGCAAGTCGTGGCTGATCCAGACAATTCAGCGCAGGCGTTGCAGCAGTTATCTACGCTTACCAGCGTCAGCAATGAAACGGACCTGCAAGCACAGCTCACCTTGTTGGTTGATGGTCTGCAAAAAACAGGTTGGAACCGGGTCGTGCTCAGCCTACGCGATGAAGCATTTAACCCAACGATGATGATTACCGCGGGGATCACGCCAGCCGAAGAATCGTTTCTACGCAATAATGCTATTCCGGCCCAGGCATGGCTGGCCCTATTTGAAGATAAATCCCTGGAACTATACCGGCAGGGCGGCTGCTATTTTGTACCGGGTAATAGCGACTGGGCCCAGCAGCATTTAGGCATGGTGCTGCCCGACTACACGGCCGTTCGCCAAAACGGCGACACCTGGCACCCCAACGACTTGCTGTGCATCCCGCTGTACAACCAACAGCAGCAACGCATTGGCCTCATTGGGCTGGATCAGCCGGTAAACGGCCGTCGTCCCACAACCGTTATGCTGCAAACCATTGAGCTGTATGCTCAGTTTGCCGCCTCTGTCATTGAGAAAGCCCAGCTTTTCCAACAAACGGCACGCCGCAATCGTGAGTTTGAAGTGCTGCTCAACAGCAGTACCGCCCTTTCCAGCACGCTGGAACGAGAATCTATTTTGCACACCTTGGCCACCCAGGCCATGAAAGTGGTAGATGCCTTAAGCTGCGTGGTTTACCAGTGGCTGCCCGGCGAGAATGAACTGCTCATTTTGAAATCTGTCGGCTTAACGGCCGTTTCTGCCCCTGGTACCCGTCTATCTGTGCCCGAATCTTCGGTTTTAACGGCCGTACTTCACGGGCAAGAAGCGCAAACGGCGCACATCGACCAGGCAGAAGCCTGGCCATTACCGGTGCCCAAAGCACCCGCCGAGGAAGATGCTCTAATTGCGGTGCTGGTGCCATTGGTGCTCACTGGCGAAACCTACGGATTTTTGTATCTGGTGCGGGAAAACGGCCGTATTCCCCAAACCGATCAGCATGAAACCAAGCTGCTGACCACCCTGGCTAACCAGGCCACCACCGCCCTGGAAACCGCCCTCATTTTTGAAGACACCTATGAGCGCGAGCGTTTCTACGGGGCAATGGGCAACGTCAGCCTGGCCCTAAACTCCAGCCTGGATCGGGAAACGGTGCTCAATCTGGTTTGCAACGAAGGTCGCCGCATTTTTAACGTGGACGGCGCTTACATCTGGCAGCTTGAAGCAGAACAATTTGTGGGCAGCGCCGCCGCCGGGCATGGAGCCGACAGCTTTGTCGGCTCCACCATTCCTACCACCGACCAAACCAGCTTTGTAACCCAGCTAGCCCGCACGGGCGAACCGACCTTCATCAACCAGCTTGCGCAGCAGCAAGAGGTTGAGGTTCGTCTGCCCCACCCTGAAGCGGTGAAAGCCGTGCTGGGCGTACCCTTGCTGCGCGAAAGCGATCTGACTGGCATTCTGATTTTGGTAGACACGCAAAATCCGAACCGATTTAGCAATAAAGATATTAGCTGGGCCACCACATTTGGCGTGCAGGTTGCCATTGCTCTGCAAAATGCCAAGCTGTTTGACGAGCTGCGCCAGTTCAACGAAACACTGGACCATCGCGTAGCCGAACGCACCAAAGCGCTTAACGACGAAAGCAATCGCGTCAAAATTTTGCTGCGCATTACCACCGAACTGTCGGCCAGCCTAGACCAGGATCGGGTGCTGAACCAGGCGCTGCATCTGGTCAATGGGGTCGTAAACGCCACCGAGGGCGCTATTCTGCTCATCGACAATGATTCTGGGGAGTTTATTTTCCGGGCGGCCATTGGCACGGAACGGCCGATTCCCCTACGTGGTATCCCCAGCGGCATGATGCGCAACGAGGGTTTAGCAGGTTGGATGATTGAGAATCGTTCGGCCGTCATTGTGCATGACGCGCACGAAGACCCGCGCTGGCTGGAACGTGAAACCAGCATGAAGCACCGCTCTGTGCTGGGCGTGCCGCTGATTTCCAACGAAGAAGTGATTGGCGTGTTGATGATGTTTCACTCTGAGCCCAACGCCTTTACCACGCTTCAACAAGATTTGATGGAGGCGGCTGCGATTCAGGTAGCCCACGCCATTAACAATGCCAGCCTATACAACCTCATCTTTGATCAGGCAGAGCAGCTCGGCTCTATGCTGCGCACAGAAATCATCCAGAAGGCCAATTTGGAGGCGATTCTGGAAAGTATCGCCGACGGCGTAATCGTGGCCGATAGCCGGAACAAGGTGGACATTGCCAATTTGCCCGCCTGCAACATTCTCGATATTTCCCGCGATCAGTTGCTGGGTAAATCGATCAATGAGTTGCTGGGCCTCTACGGCCACTTTGGTGAGTCCTGGATTCATACCATTAACGATTGGGCCACCAACGCGGACCGCATTGAGCAGTGGACCTATTTGGCCGATCAGCTGGTCATTGAAGATAAGTTTGTCAGCGTGCATCTGTCGCCGGTTTTGTCCGACAACCAGTTTTACGGCACCGTCTCTATTTTCCGGGACATCACCAAGGAAGTGGAAGTAGACAAGCTGAAGAGCGAGTTTGTGTCCACCGTTTCGCATGAATTGCGTACGCCGATGACCTCTATCAAAGGGTACGCCGACCTGATGTTGATGGGCGCGGCTGGCCCCATGACCGATCCGCAAATTCGTTATTTGCAGGTTATCAAAAACAATGCCGACCGGCTGCACATGCTGGTGAATGACTTGCTAGACATTTCGCGCATCGAGACGGGCAAGACGGGGCTGGATTTACGGCCGTTAGACATCCCACAAATTATTGAGCAAGTAGTAGAAGGGCATTTGAACGGCCGTATTCAACACGAATCCCGCATTCTCAACGTCCAAACCGAGCTGGCTCCATCGCTGCCGTTGGTCAATGCCGATCATGCCCGTATCACCCAAATTTTGACGAACTTGCTGGACAATGCGCTGAACTACACACCAGATCACGGGCAAATCACCGTTACCGCCCGGGCCACCCACAGCTACGTCCACATCAGCGTGCAAGACACAGGCATCGGCATCGCCAAAGAAAATCTGGACAAAATTTTCGATCGCTTCTACCGTGCTGATGATGCTGAGGTGCAGCGCGTACCCGGTACAGGTCTTGGCCTGGCTATCGTGCGCAGCCTGATTGAAATGCACGGCGGCCGTCTGCGCGTAGAAAGCGAACTGGGCAAGGGTAGTACCTTTACGTTTAATCTCCCGGTCGTTATCGAAGATAGCGACCCCACTTAGAAACTTTTTCAATCCTGGGTTGTCCACTAACCGCCCAATTGGAAAGAGGAATTATGGCTAAAATTCTTATTGCCGAAGACGATCAAGATATCCGCGAACTGGTTGTGTTAACGCTTCAGTTTAGTGGATTCGATGTCGTCCCCGTTGAAGATGGTTCTTTGGCAGTTGAAAAGGCTAAAACCGAAGCCTTTGACTTAATTTTGATGGATGTACGCATGCCGCGCATGACAGGGTATGAAGCGTGCCGACGGCTGAAGGATATGGACAGCACCAAAAATATTCCGATTATTTTCTTGTCGGCCAAAGGTCAGGAACAAGAAATTCAAACGGGCATCAACGCGGGTGCTGCCGACTATATTCTTAAACCGTTTGCGCCCGATACATTGGTCAACACCATCAACAAAGTATTAAGCAAGGCAAAAGCTGGCTAAACAATGAGCATCACCACCGTAGACAGCCAACTGATTCACTACGAGGTGCTTGGTCGCGGCCAACCGTTGATTTTTATTCACGGCTGGTTGGGGTCCTGGCGCTATTGGTGGCCGTCTATGCAGGCTTTGTCTGCGCATTACCGTACGTTTGCCTTCGACCTCTGGGGGTTTGGCGATTCCAGCAAATCGTCAGAAGTGTATTCCCTGGACGCCTACGTCCAGATGGTAGACCAATTCATTGATAAGCTCGGTGTGGCTCGACCCGTTATTTTGGTGGGTCACGGCCTGGGTGCAATCGTAGCGCTCAATTACACGGCCAAAAATCCAGAAAATGTAGCCAAGGTGGCGACCATTTCCTTGCCGCTGACCAGTTCGTATCTTAACGGCCGTTTACAGGACACCGATCCCGAAACATTAGTCAGCCGGGTTTTGGGCCGAGCCAACAGCTTTAGCGAAATTGATAGCGAAATTCATAAAGTGGACGCAACGGCCGTTGCCAAATCCATCGAATCGTTCAGCAATGTCAACCTGGTAAATGACATTGCCAACCTCACCCGTCCCCTGCTCCTGGTGTATGGCAGCCAGGACACCCTGGTGCTGCCCCCCAACGGCGAATACAGCTACTTGCAGCAAACCGTCAATGATCGCTTTTACGTTGAGCTAGAACTTTGTAATCATTTCCCCATGCTGCAAGAGAAAGCCAAATTTAACCGCCTGCTGCTCGATTTCATCATCGCCAGCGCAGAGTTAACCGAACTGACCCCCAAAGAATATTGGCAACGCCGCATTCGCTAACCACACAGTTAGCGCGGGTTGTCTCATTGCCACCTTTTTCCTGATTACCGCTTCATTCTTTCTCGTTTGCCCCTTACCGGCAAAATCGTCCGGCGCTTTACAAAAAGGTACAATCTGCACTATATTTGCACTACCGCTTGGCAAACCCAGTCCAGAACAAGGAGTATCGTATGAGCGATTTCAAATTTGAAGCCTGGCCTACCGAATACCGCCAAATCAACCAATATTTCGGGCAAAATCCGCATAATTACGCCCAGTTTGGCCTGCCCGGCCATGAAGGGCTGGACCTGATGGCTCCCACTGGCAGCAAAATTTTTGCCGTGGCTCCCGGCACCGTGCGCTTCGTCAACACCTCCGCGACCAACCACAACTACGGCATTCACGTCCGGGTTGACCATGCCGATGGCTGGCAAACCATTTACGGCCACATGCAGCAGGCAACTGTACGCGTTAATCAGCCCGTTAAAGCTGGCGATCAGCTCGGTCTGGCAGACAACACCGGTAACAGTTTTGGCTCCCATTTACACCTAACGCTCAAACGACAAAACGCCTCATACACAGACAGCAGCGGCACCAAATGGCCGTACAACATATTTGATCCCACTCCCTTCTTACTGCCGCTCATTGGCTGGCAGCGGCCAGCTGGCCCGTACACCGATGGCTGGGCTTTTACCGACGGCATCATCATTGTTGGGGATCTGGCCCAAGTGAACAGCGGTGGCATCAATTTTCGCGAATCGGCCAGCGTGGTTGGCAAACTGATTGATCTGGTTCCAGGCGGCACCATCATCATTGTCACGGGCGCACCACGCGGCCAATACACGCCAGTCAAAGTCGCCAACGCCTCGCTAAAAAATGTGCCTGCACCGCTACCACCCACACCAGAACCGCCGCCACCACCTACCGAAAATCTGGTCAATGGGTGGGCTTTTACCACTTACATCACCCGCAGCGGCAGCCAGGCAATTGTGGGCGAATTTGGTATCAATTTACGCGCCGCGCCTAGCCGCACGGCTACCAACATGGGATTGGTCAAAGGGGGCAGCACGCTGACCATTACCGGCTCGCCACAGGGTGAATATACACCCGTCAGCGCCCGCCGCGTCGATTTTTCCGGCCCGATCAATATTCCCCCAGACATCGCCCCACCAACCACACCAGGGCCACAGCCAGAGCCTGAACCAACGATCCCGCCTCCGGCAGATGCCATTTTGGGTTGGGCTTACACACAAAATCTAACGATAAACGGCCGTCAAGTTGTCTCAGGCCGGTTTGGCACTAATTTACGCGCCGCCCCCGTGCGCGGAGGCAGTAAGCTGGGTCTGTTTGTTGAAGGAGGCACCGGCACCATAGCGGGCCAATCCAGCGGAGAATACACACCTGTTTACGTTTCCCGCAGCAGCCTGCGCAATATTCCCTCGCCGCTACCGCCCATCACCCAACCCACCCCCCTGCCCGGCGATTCAAGTACGCCAGTCCCCACGCCCCAGCCCACCGCCGACACAACGCCAGGCTGGGCATTTACCGCAGCCATTACCGTTTCTGGCGGCATGGCCACGGCTGGGCAATATGGCATCAACCTGCGCAATGCTCCCCGACGTGACGCCAACAAGGTAGGATTTGTCCCCGGCAACGCCAGCATGATTGTGACCGGTGCAGCGCAGGGTGAGTACACGCCCGTACGGGTGGATGACAACATTTTGCAAGACAAAGTGACCACGCCGGAACCGATCATTGACACAATTGGGCCGCCGGATGACGCCATCGACCCCGAACCGCCGATTTTGGGCAATGCGCGAATTGGCCTGCACGCCTCAGCAGACCCCGGTATTTCGCAGGCGGAGATTGAAGAGTTTGCCGACATGCGCCCGGGGATGATTAAAGTGTTATCGTTCCATGAACCAACGGCCGTTCAAAAACTGTCCAAAGCACATCCCGACGCTCGCTGGATCGTGCGCGCCTTCCTCGAATTCCGTTCGGCAAACGGCGTGCGCAACATCAGCCCTGGCCAATTTGTCAACGACACTATCAATGACGTGCGCCGCACGCTAGAGATGATTGGCCCAGGCAAGGACGTGGTAATCGAACTGCATAACGAGCCAAATCTGGTGCCGGAAGGCCTCAGTGGCGCCTGGAGCGATGGTGCCACATTTGCCCAATGGTGGTTAGAGCTGCTGCGCCTGTACCGCCAGGCCATGCCCGGACGAAAATTCATCTACCCAGGATTGTCACCGGGATCGGCCGTTTCCGGCGTCAAACAAGACCATATCCAATTTGTAGAAGCCAGCCGCGCAGCCGTAGAAGCTGCCGACGGGCTGGGGATTCATACCTATTGGTCCAATGTTTATCCCATGCAGCTGGCGCTCAACGTGCTGGATGATTACATCAGCCGCTTCCGCTACAAGCCAATCTGGGTCACTGAAGCCAGCAATAACAAGGCAGGCACGCCGGTCTACCAGAAAGCCCAGCAATACTTGGACTTCTGGCGCGAGATTCAACAACGGCCAACGGTGCAAGGGGTTACCTACTTTGTCGCTTCAGCCAGCAATCCGGCCTTTAAGGAAGAAGTCTGGGTGGGCAACGACATCGGCAAGCGAGTCGGGCGCCGCTAAAAAAGATTGGGCCAATCTTTTAAAATTGGCCCAATCTGAGACCAACAGTCACGTATGGAAATCCTCCTCCCTGTCGCCGCCGTGGTGCTCATCGTTGTATTTGTTGGTTACCTGCGGCGGAGCCAACCCAGGGTAAGCTGTCCCAAGTGCCAGAGCCAGCAGGTACGGCAGGTAGAGCAAGTGCTGGAGAAAATCCAGCAGGACAGTACGATGGGGTATGCCATGAAGTTGGACGTGAAGTTGATCCTGAAAACAACGTACCGCTGCCAAACGTGTGGGCATACTTGGTCAATAACAGCCCCAGAAAAATAATCTTAGGAGAATCCCTTGAAATTAGTGCGCTATGAACACAACGGCCGTTCCCCCCAGGTCGGCCTCGTCGTAGAAGAACGTGTGATTGATTTGTCTGGCGTCGTGCCCTCCATGCACGCGCTAATTGCCCTCAGCGCGGATGGATTAGCAGTCATCCAGCAGCATGCTGAAACTGGTCAGAGCATTCCACTCGATGAGGTAAAATTGTGCGCCCCGCTACAACCGCGACGCAACGTCATGTGCCTCGGCAAAAACTACGCCGACCACGCCCGCGAAATGCAGGCGGCAAACGACGAGCCGATCGAGCTGCCCAAATTCCCCGTCATTTTTACCAAAGCCACCACTAGCGTTTCCGGCCCTAATGATCCCATTCCTTTCGATCTGCAAGTGTCTACAGACATTGACTGGGAAGTGGAGCTAGCCGTCATCATTGCCAAGCAGGGCAAAAATATTCCCGCCGAGCAGGCCATGGAGTATGTTTTTGGCTATACCGTCCTCAATGACGTCACCGCTCGCGATTTGCAGCGGCAGGGGAAGCAATTTTTCAAGGGGAAAAGTTTGGACGGCAGCTGCCCCATTGGTCCGTGGATTGTAACGGCCGATGAGCTGCCCAACCCACACAACCTGAATGTTCGCTGCTTGGTCAACGACATTGAAAAGCAGGCCAGCAACACGCGCAACATGATTTTCGACATCCCCACGACTATTGCCTATCTCTCGCGCGGCATGACCCTTCTGCCCGGCGACATCATCGCCACTGGTACCCCCGACGGCGTGGGCGCAGCCCGCACCCCACCGGAATTCCTGCGTCCAGGAGATGTGCTGACCTCAATTGTGGAGGGTGTGGGAGAGTTGAGGAATGTGGTAACGGCCGTTTAATCTGGGGCTTAAGCCTCAGGCTAAATCGTCACTCGTTTTTAATCGCCGCAATGATGTTCACCTGGCTGGCCCGTACTGCCGGATACCACGCCGCCAGAAGCGCCACCAGATACGCCAGGAAAAAGCTGTAAATCATTGGCACCACGGGCACTTGCGACTCAATCACAAAACCACCAATTGAGCGCAACCCGATGATAAACACATCGGACAGCACCGCGCCAAAACCCACGCCAAACACAGCCCCGAGGAAACCCATTGCCGTCGCTTCGGCCAGAATCATGCGGCGAACCTGGCGGCGGCTCATACCCAGACTTCGTAAACCACCTAACTCGCGGGTACGCTCCAGCACATTCATCAGCATCGTGTTGATGACGCCGAGCGCGGCCACCACCAGCCCAATCAGCCCCAGCACATCAAACAGACTAAACGCCTCAGCGCTAATGCCCCGGATTTTTTCTTCAAAGGCAGCCTTGCCCTCCACTGACAAATTTTGCCCCCGTCCCAGCTGCGTCTCAATTGTCTCAGCGACCGTGTCCAGGTCTGCGCCATCTGCCAACGTCACCGAAAAGCTGTTAACATTGTTCACACCAAAGTAACGCCGCAAATCATCACTTGACCCAGTCACTGAGGGCGTTTCCCCCGCACCAAAATCCATCACGATAGCAATAATTTCAAACTGCCGTTGCCCACGTCGCGTCTCCATCGTGATGATATCGCCAACGGCCAAACTGTATTTATTTGCCACATCGGCACCGATGTAGACGACCCCGCCCTGGCGAATCTGAGCCAATAGCTCATCCATCGTTGGCCCTTCCTGAATGCGCAGTTCACGCACGGAAGCGTAGGTGTCTGGGTCAATGCCAACAAAGAGAGAAAAATCATCGTCACCCGCGGGGGTAAGCAAACGAGAGGCAACAATGCGGGTGGCGGTAACGGCCGTTACTTCCGGCAGCGCCAATATTCGAGCTTCCAAATCCGGCTGCATCGTTAATGGTGAACGAACAAACAGATCACCGCCTAGGGCGCTGTCCAACCACCGTTCAATATCCTGCTCAAAGCTGCTGGTCAGGCCATTGATGCCCACCACCATGCTGATGCCTACCATCAGTGCGGCTACAGTCAGTGCCGTCCGGCCACGCGCCCGATTGATGTTGCTGCTACCCAGGCGCCCTTCGTTGCCAAAAATGAGGATGGTTAACGGCCGTATCACCCGCTCCAAAACATTGGCAAAGACGGGAATGCACAGCGTAGCCCCAAGCAGCAGCACAAAAATCATACTGCTACCTATGTAAAATGCCACCGACTGGCGGAACGGTACGTAATATAAAACCAGGATAGCCGCCGTCACCGTGAGCGGGCCAAATTTCAGCCCCATCGTTAGCCAGCGACGCTCATCCGTGTTGCCCTGAACGCGCAGCGCTTGCAGAGGCGAAATACGCGCCGCCTGCAAAGCAGGAACGGCCGCTGCCCCCAACGTCACAACCACGCCCACCACCATGGAAATCAGCATACTTTGTGGCGTGGCGCTAACTTCACTAATCGTTTGCCCGGCAAAATTGCCCATGCCAATGACCAGCCCCCGTGCCAGCAGCAAACCAAAGCCCACCCCAGCCACGGAGCCCGCAACACCCAAAAGCAAGGCCTCGGTCAGCACAATTTTGATGACCTGCCGCTGCGTGGTTCCCACGGCGCGCAGCATGCCAATCTCCCGCGTGCGCTCCACAACCGTCATAGCAAAGGCGTTGTAAATGAGAAACGAGCCCACAAATAAGCTGACCACACTGAAAAAGTTGAGTCCTTGCTGATAGCTGGACAAACTGTTTGTCACCAGTTCGCCACGAGAAGCAGGGCGCTTCACGACAAACTCATCGCCCAGCCGTTCAGCCAAGTCAGCGCGGAACTGATCTAGCGTGGCCGTACTGCTGCTAATCGACTCATCCACGATCATTTCAATCTGGCCAATCTGTCCCGTCGCGCCAAACAGTTCTTGCACAACGGGAACGGCCGTAATCCCCAGCACACCCTCATTGCTAATGCCAATCTCTTCCTTGGCAATCAATCCCACCACGCGTAGGTCTACCACCCCGCTCACCGGCGTGAGGATGGCAAAATCTTCCCCCACCTCAATGCCTTTTTCTTCAGCGTAGGTGTCCACCAGCAGCATGTTGTAGGCCGTTTCGTTGGGATTAAGCATACGGCCGTCTACCAGCTTGTAGGTATGAATGGCTTCATCAGCGGCCAAATCCCGTCCCATCAGCCAAAAATTAGTCCCTGGCACCACAAAACCGCCCGCCCCGTACTGCTCCTCCCAGCCGTCCGCCTCGTCGGCAGGAATGGTGACGCCCACCAACCCTGGCGCAGCCGCCAAAACACCCGGAAACCGGCGCACGGTAGCCAACACCGACTCATCAAACAGCTCACCAGCAGCGGCCGTTTCTACCACCAAATCACTCTGGCCCGCAGCTTCATCAAAAAAGCGGTTGATCGAGTTCAGTGTGCTGTTGTTGGTTGCATTCACGGCCACCATTGCCGCCACACCAACAACAATGCCTGCGGCCGTTAGCGCGGTGCGCACCCATCGCTCCCGCAAATTGCGCAGCACCATCAGCCAGGGCAAACTAAGTTGAATTCCAGCCAGTCGAAACATGCGCGCCCTACAGCTCTAATTCGCGCATCACGCGCATGATGTTGCGGATATCTTCACTTTCGCCGGATTTTGCCTGAATGGTGAGGGTTTGCACGATACGGCCGTCTTTCAAAAACACCACCCGGTCAGCATAACTGGCCGCCCGCGGATCGTGCGTCACCATCACAATCGTCTGCTGCAACGCCTCAGCCGATTGGCGCAACAGCTCCAAAATCGCCGTCCCCGACTGTGAATCCAGATTCCCCGTCGGTTCATCTGCCAGCACAATTTCGGGATCATTCACAAAAGCACGAGCAATGGCCACCCGCTGCTGCTGGCCACCGCTCATCTGATCTGGCTTGTGGTCGCGCCGCTCCGCCAACCCAACCATTGCCAGCAAGCTGTCTATCTTCTCCTGATGCTTCTCAATTCGCTGCCCATCAATCAACAGCGGCAGAGCCACATTTTCAGCGGCCGTCAGTGTGGGCACCAGGTTGTAAAACTGGAAAATGAACCCCACCATGCGTCGCCGCACAACCGTCACATCGTCGTCCGAAAGGCGAGTGATAGGATGCCCCGCCAACGTAATTTGCCCGGAAGACGGTTCATCCAGTCCGCCTAGCAAATGCAACAGCGTGCTTTTGCCAGAACCCGATGGCCCCATCACGGCCACAAACTCCCCTTTCACCACGTTAAACGACACTTCATGCAGCGCCGTAACGGTTACTTCGCCCATGTTGTACTGTTTGGTCACATCAATCGCTTCAAGAACAGCCATAAATTCCTCGCCATGATTTCGTGATTTTTCTCACAACTTAATGTTACTAAACAACAGGGTGAAAACCAATGGCTAGAGGAGCATTTCTCACCTGTCACCCACTCGTCACCGAATTGACAACCCCAGACAGAGCCGATATAATCATGATTCTGGGTATATTGGCTGAGTTTGTTGAAAAGGTCGCTTTACAATTGCACATTCTGTAGAGTGCGTTTCGAGTCAAAAAAGGATGCAAAATGACTCTTCTGCACAGATTTGTGAATCAAATCACGCCTGAATAACGCGTCGTAAACGACAATTTGATAAAGAATTTTTTCCTCGGCCTATGCCTCACAAAAAATTGCGCGTAGGTCGATTTTTTGTTTATAATGACCCTATCCTTTTTGACGAGACAGGACCCGTATGAGCAACGAAGATACCAATTTTATGGAAGAGCTTTTAGACCAGCACGATTACGAAGAGCCGCAAGTCGGCGATATTCGTAAAGGCATCATTGTCGCCATAACACCCCAAGGTGTTATTGTAGACTTGGGCCTGAAGCGTGATGGTCTGGTCCCATCTTCCGATTTGAGTAAGCTGGAGCCAGAAGAACGCGACGCGTTGAAGGTAAACGATGAGATTCCGATCTACGTTACTAACACAGACGCGCCAGACAGTTTGTACGTTTCTATTCACCTGGCTCAGCTAAACCAGGATTGGATCGACGCCGAAAAGCTCCTGGAAAGCGGTGAAATCTTCGAGGGCGAAGTGATTGGCTACAATAAAGGTGGTGCCATCATTCCATTCGGCCGTTTGCGTGGATTTGTGCCCGCTTCCCACCTCAGCGAGCTATCTCGTGGCCTGAATGACCGGCAGCGCCAGCAGAAACTGGCCAAGCTGCGCGGCCAAAAAGTGCCGGTGAAGATCATTGAAGTAGATCGTCGCCGCCGCCGTTTGGTCTTCTCGCAGCGTGATGCCCAAAAAGAGTGGGAAGACAAGCGCAAGAAGGAACTGCTTAAGGACCTGAAAGAAGGTGATGTCATTACCGGGCGCGTCAGTGGCCTACGTGATTTTGGCATCTTTGTTGACCTGGGCGGGGCTGACGGTCTGGTTCACATTTCCGAGTTAGCCTGGTACCGAATTGACCATCCGCGGGAAGTGGTGAAAGTGGGCGACGAAATCGAGGTGTATGTGCTCAACATCAACCCCGACACGCAGCGCATCAGCTTGAGCCGCAAACGCCTGCTGGAGAATCCGTGGTCTACCGTAGAAAAGCGGTACCATCAAAATCAGCTTGTGGAAGGCAAGATCACCCGCATTGTGGATTACGGTGCTTTTGCCGAAATTGAACCTGGCGTTGAAGGTTTATTGCACCTATCGCAGCTTTCCCGCAGCCAGGTCGAAAACGCCCAAGAAGTGGTCAAAGAAGGCGAAACCCATCTGCTGCGCGTTGTCAGCATTGACCCAGAACGGCAGCGCATTGGGCTAAGCCTACGCGCCGTGAATGCCAACGAGCAAATCGAGTGGATGGCCACGCGTGAAGCAGAAGTCGCTGCCGAGGCAGAAGCGGAAGCTGATGACGAAGCCGAAGATACGGTTGAAGAAGTAGAAGATTTCGACGAAACGGCCGAAGAATTCAGCGACAATGCCGATTATTTTGAAGAAGATGACGAAGAAATGGCGGATGACGCCGACTTCGAGGAAGATGAAGACGAGGACTAACTAACGTTAGTAGCTCGCTTCTTAGCAACAAACAGTTTGCAGAATCAATTAGTGATTTTGTGAAAAAGGATCTATATGTCTAAAGACGAAAAGCTGGAAGTTGAAGGGACAGTAACAGAACTACTGCCCAATACGCAATTTACGGTCGAGTTGGATAACGGCCACAAAGTGTTGGCCTACCTCTCAGGCAGAATGCGCAAATATTACATTCGTATTTTGCTGGGCGACCGTGTACGGGTGGAAATGACCCCATACGACTTGGAACGAGGGCGAATCACCTATCGGTATCATCGCAACAAGGCTCGTTAATTTATTGCTTCCAGATAGTTGAATATTTTGGAAACGCCTCAGCTAAGCTGAGGCGTTTTTAGTTTGGCGAAACAATGAGGCAAACCCAGTCACGCACCTGGATTTTTTCGATGATATGGCCGCCCGCATGAGTAACGGCCGTTTCTACCACCCCTAACTGCTCTTCAATGATTCCACTCAAAATCAGTTTGCCATTGGGTGCAACATACTCCAGCAAGCGATCGTGGTCAAACAACGCCACGATGACGTGAGCCAAAATATTCACCACCACAATATCCCAGGTAGTTACCGGCACATCCGCCAGCACGCCTTGATGCACCTGAATGGAGTGGATACCGTTTTGGGCTGCATTGCTTTGTGTCGTTTCCACGGCCAGCATGTCCGTATCAAACGCCCGCACTTCACTGGCTCCCAACTTAACGGCCGCAATTGCCAAAATGCCAGACCCAGTGCCCACGTCCAAGATCGAATTGCCCGGCACTACCACCTGCTCCAGGGCTTGCAGGCACATTTGTGTGGTGGGGTGCAGACCGGTGCCAAAAGCCATACCGGGGTCCAGAACCAGCACAACATCGTCTGGCTGCGCAAAATCCCCACTGTCGCTATCTTCACCGTCTTGAACCCAGCTTGGCTGAATCCAAATCTTCTTGCCTATACGAAACGGATGATAGTGAGCTTTCCAGGCATTGGCCCAATCTTCTTCTTTGAGCTGGCGAAAAGTCGGCGGAGGAATGGGATACAGGCGCCCCATGTGGTAGAGAATCTCTTCCAGCCGCTGGCGCAGACTAGGCGTATCTTCGGCTTCTGGAACGTAAATTTTGACAGTAACGGCCGTTTCCAAAGCGTCTGGCGCGGGGTTCGTTTCGTCGCCAAGCTGTTCCAAAACCACACCATCGTTGTAGGCAAACGGCCGTAACACTTCGGCCACGGCTTCCGCCCCTTCCCCATCGGTGATTACACTGACTTCCAGCCAGTAAGTTGTGGTCATCTAAAATCCTAATGCGTTGCGCAATTGATCCCAAATGCCCCGTTCCCCCCGCGGCACAACTTCCTTGCCCAAGGTACGCGAGAGCTGTTGGAAAAGCTCTTTTTGCTCATCAGTTAGCTTTTGTGGCACGGCAACCTGGATGAGCACATGCTGGTCACCCCGCCCCATTGGCGTACCTCGTCCAGAGCGATCCAATCGCGGCACACCCTTGTTGCGCAGCCGGAACACTTTACCTGGCTGTGTGCCCGGTGGAATGTCCAAAGGTTCGTCACCATCTAGCGTCGGCACCATGATGCTGTCACCCAGGGCCGCCTGAGCCACATTGATGTGCAAATCGAGGTAAATATCCTCCCCACGCCGCCGGAAAAATTCATGCGGCTTCACATCAATCACCACGAACAAGTTCCCCGCCGGACCACCATCCTGACCAGGGCCGCCCTCGCCCGTGAGCCGGATTTGTGTATCGCTATCAACGCCCGGTGGAACTTTCACCTTCAAAGTGCGCACCTCATTGACCTGCTTTTGACCGTTGCAGGTCGGGCAAACTTCGGGAATCAGCTCACCCGTGCCATTGCAGGTTGAGCAAGTGGTGACGTTGACAAATGAACCCAAAATAGACTGCTGCACGCGGCGCACTTCACCCGACCCATTGCAGGTGGTGCAAGGGATGGGGTTGCTTCCAGGCTTCGCCCCACTCCCGTGACAGGTGCCACACACTTCCGGGCGACGGATTTCTACATCTTTCTCCACACCAAACACCGCTTCTTCAAACGTGATGGTGAGGTCAGTGCGTAGGTCCATGCCGCGCCGCGGGCCCCGGCGACGACGGCGGTTGCCACCAAAGCCAGCGTTAAACAGCTCTTCAAAGATGTCGCTAATATTGCCAAACCCACCTTCAAAGCCACCAAAACCACCAGCTCCATTTTCTACCCCAGCATGACCATAGGTATCGTACATGTTGCGCTTACGTTCATCGGAGAGCACTTCGTAGGCCTGCTGCACCTCCTTAAACTGTTCTTCTGCACCATGATCTTTGTTTACATCTGGATGATATTGGCGTGCCAGTTTGCGATACGCTTTTTTAATATCGTCTTTGGAAGCGCCGCGCGCGACGCCTAGCACGTCATAAAAATCTCGTTGTGTGGCCATAGCTGTCCTTGTTATGGTCTGCTACTAAAAGTCAAAGATTTCGCAGACCGAAACGACTCTCGTGACAATCTGCGAAATCTACTATCTCGTTAAAATTCTAATGTCGATTAGGCGTCGCTGTACTCGCCTTCAATGACATCCTCATCACCTTGGGCATCACCCTCAGGGCCGCCATTGGCAGAACCAGACGGACCAGCGGCACCGGGCTGTTGTTGGTACATGGCTGCACCGGCTTCGTTGAGGACACTTTGGAGCTGGTTAACGGCCGTTTCCATATCATCGGCACTACCACCACCAGACAAAACCGCTTTCACAGCATCAATCTGGCTCTGGATAGCCGCTTTCGTGGCTTCGGGAAGCTGCTCCCCATTATCTTGCAGGAACTTCTCAGCGCTGTAAACGGATGAATCTGCCTTGTTGCGCGCTTCTACTTGCTTGCGACGATCTTCGTCCTCAGCGGCATGGGATTCTGCATCCTGCACCATGCGCTCAATTTCCGTATCGGAAAGACCGCTGGAAGGAATAATCTGCATCGCCTGCTGCTTACCGGTAGCCTTGTCGGCCGCCGTCACGTTCAAGATACCGTCGGCATTGATGTCAAATGTCACTTCAATCTGCGGCACGCCGCGCGGTGCCGGGGGAATGCCATCGAGGATGAACTTGCCCAGGCTCTTGTTGTCCGCAGCCATTTGCCGTTCACCCTGCGTTACGTGGATTTCCACCTGGGTCTGGCTGTCGGAAGCCGTGGAGAAGACCTGGCTCTTCTTGGTCGGGATGGTCGTATTGCGCTCAATAAGCGCCGTCGCGACACCACCCAACGTTTCAATGCTCAGGGTCAGCGGGGTCACATCCAGTAGCAGCACATCTTTCACATCGCCGCCCAAAACGCCAGCCTGGATGGCCGCACCAATGCCAACAACCTCATCGGGATTCACGCCCTTGTGTGGCTCTTTGCCAAAGAACTGGCGCACCGCTTCCTGAATAGCCGGAACGCGGGTCATACCACCTACCAAAACCACCTGAGTGATGTCACCTTTAGAGACACCAGCATCTTTCAACGCCTGACGGCACGGTTCGATGGAGCGTTTGACCAACTCATCGGTCAACTGCTCAAACTTGGCGCGAGACAACGTGAGGTTTAAATGTTTGGGGCCAGCCGCATCCGCAGTGATGTAGGGCAGATTGAGCTCCGTCTGCATGGTGGTGGACAATTCAATCTTGGCTTTTTCGGCCGCTTCGCGCAGACGCTGGAGTGCCTGGCGATCATCGCGGAGGTCGATGCCTTGATCCATCTTGAACTGTTCAGCAGCCCAATCAATAATCTTCTGGTCGAAATCGTCACCGCCGAGGAAGGTGTCGCCGTTGGTGGATTTCACTTCGAAGACGCCATCACCCACTTCCAGGATAGAAATATCAAACGTACCACCACCCAAGTCGTAGACGGCAATCAATTCATCCGCATCGCTGCCCAGGCCATAGGCCAATGAAGAAGCGGTTGGCTCGTTGACAATGCGCAGCACTTCCAGACCAGCAATCTTGCCCGCGTCTTTAGTGGCCTGCCGCTGACTGTCGTTAAAGTAGGCAGGGACCGTGATGACTGCCTGGGTCACCGTCTGGCCAAGATACGCTTCAGCATCGGCCTTAATTTTTTGCAGGATCATGGCCGAAACTTCCGGCGGGGAGTATTCACGCTCGTTTAGGACCACACGGACGTCACCGTTCGGCGCTTTGCGCACTTCGTAGGGGACGTATTTGATTGCTTTTTGCACTACGGGATCGTCAAATTTGCGCCCCATGAAGCGCTTCACCGAAAAAACGGTGTTGAGTGGATTGATAACGGCCTGGCGCTTGGCAACCTGCCCAACCAGCCGTTCACCGGTCTTGGTGTTGATGGCGACGATGGAAGGAAAAGTACGGCCGCCTTCGGCACTAGAAATAACAACCGGTTCGCCGCCTTCCATGACGGCCGCTACGGAGTTTGTGGTTCCTAAATCGATTCCAATTATTTTGCCCATTTTTTTATTATTCCTTGTGTTTGTTTTTACGCAGCTACGACAACGAGAGACGGCCGTATCACACGATCACCAATTTTGTAGCCAGTTTGCAGTACGCGGCAAACCACCCCACTTTCATATGCGTCGGTCACTTCTTGGGTGATGGCCTCGTGCATGTTGGGATCAAATGGTTGGCCCACCGCATCAATGGGAGTGACGTTAAATGTGTCTAGCATCGCTAAAAGCTTCCGCTGCACCAACTGGATGCCTTCCAGCCAGCTATTGCCTTCAATCTCTGCGGGCAGATTTTCCATCGCCCGCTCAAAATCATCTACCACGGGCAACAGCTTGTCGATGACATTGGCCGTGGCGTTGCCGTAGGCGTCCATGCGCTGCTTGTCCATGCGCTTCCGGGCATTGGCAAATTCCGCCTGGCTGCGCATCCAGCGATCTTTGTAATCTGCGGCTTCCGCCTGAGCGGCTGCCAGCTGTTGTTCCAAGGTCAACGCTTCGGCTGCTCCTTGATTTTCTTCAGCTCCCTGGCCGTTTGGCCCGACTTCTAGCTCTTCGGCACTATCTTGAATTTCTTCTGCCATTTTTTCTTCACTCACAATGCTTCACCTCTTAAACAGACTCTTTTCGGTCTGGATCTTCCAAATAATAATCGTAAACGAAGCCACTCATCAGATTGGCTACATATTGCACGGCGGCGACGTTACGGCCGTATGACATGCGTGTCGGGCCAATTACGGCAACCGTACCGCTAAACTGATCATCTACCCCGTAGCGGGACAAAATAATCGAGCAATCTTTAAGCTCTTCCCAACGGCCGTCGCCGCCAATCACCACCTGCACCCCACCGGGTGAGGTCTGCGTTTCGGCCAATACATTGGCCAGCAAGGTCCGCTCTTCCAAGACACGCACCGCTTGCCGGGTGCCCGCATCATCCACAATGTTCATCAATCCATCGCGGTAAATATCGGTAATAGACCGGGTGTCAGAACGACGCAGCGCTTCCAGCGTCAGCTTAGCCACATCGGACTCTAGCTCGTCCAGATGCCCCGCATTCAAACGATAGACCGCCTCATCAAAATTGGCGTCCGCCAACAACACATTCATGCGATCAGCCGCAGCGCTAAGCCGTGCTTGAGACAGCGGTTCAGCTAGGGTCAGCATTTGCTGCTTTACCTCACCACCGTAAAGCACCAAAATCATCAACACCAGTCGTCCTTGAGTAGAAATAAGTTGGAGATGCTTAAATCGGTTGGAACGAGGACGGGGAGCGGTTACAAAGCTCGCCCCCAAAGAAGTACGCGCCAAAATCGCTGCGGCCAACTTCATCCATTGATCTAAATCCAGCCGAGCCTGATGAAACTGGTGCCGGATCATTTGCTCTTCGTGCACCGGTAGACGAAATTCGCCCAGCAGCTTTTGCACGAAGTAGCGATAGCCTACCTCTGTAGGAATCCGTCCCGCAGAGGTGTGCAGCTGCACCAGATAGCCCATTTCATCCAGAGCGGCCAGCTCATTGCGCACGGTTGCTGAGCTGACATCCAAGTCATACTGCTCTACCAGCCCTTTTGAGCTAACAGCCTGGCCAGTTTCGACATATGTGCGAACTACCAAACCTAATATTTTTTCTTGTCGATCGGTTAGTATTTCAAACATATCGCGCTTCAACGGACATACAATGAGACTAGTGTTGCCGTTTGCAATTCCTAGTCTCATTTGTGTTTGATATTTGGTTAGCACTCTCGTTCAATGAGTGCTAAAAGGGTGCTTCAAATATCATAACATGCCGCCAAACAAGCGTCAAATAAGAACAGCGTTAGATCAGGTGTAAATAGGAGGGAGTTTAGTCTTGCGAGGAAAGGGAAGTGGTATCAGACGGCCGTATCTCATCCAGTGCGTCTGGCAGGGGTTCTTTACGACTTTTACGCTCTACGATTTGCCAGACTGTACGCAGGATGATCTTGATGTCCAGTAAAATGGACCAATTTTCCATGTACCACAAATCATACTTGGTGCGCTCGGCGATGGATGTATCGCCGCGCAAGCCATTGACCTGTGCCCAGCCGGTCATGCCACCTTTCTCCTGATGGCGATCCATGTAGCGCGGCACGGTCTGGCGGAACTGCTCCACATAGTGCGCCTGCTCTGGTCGCGGGCCAACAAGGCTCATTTCGCCCAGCAGGACATTGATCAAGTTGGGTAGCTCATCTGCCTCAATCTTGCGAATAAAGATGCCCAGCCGCGTCTGGCGCGGATCGTTGTCTGTGGTCCAACCGGGGCCGTGTCGTTCGGCATCCCGCCGCATGGAGCGGAACTTAA
This sequence comes from Ardenticatenaceae bacterium, assembly GCA_020634435.1. Taxonomy (GTDB): domain Bacteria; phylum Chloroflexota; class Anaerolineae; order Promineifilales; family Promineifilaceae; genus Leptofilum. Next base: position 42,891 of record JACKBS010000015.1, read on the forward strand.
TCATGCGGAACGGCTTGGCATCTAAACCCATGCGCTCCTGCACAAAAAAGACGGGACCGGGCGATTCCAGCTTAATAGCCACCGCAATGAGCATCATCAACGGCGAAAGCAAAATGAGCCCTAGAGCCGCACCCAACATGTCCATCAACCGCTTAAAAATGAGCAGGTAGCCCCGCAGCGCATAATCGCGCACGGAAAGCAGCGGCAAACCACCCAATTCATCAATGCTCGCCTGCGACGTTACAAATTGGAACACGTCAGGAAAAATTTTGATGGAAACGCGGCCACGTTCGCAGTAGGAAATGACGCGCACCGTTTCGCGATGCCCTTTTTCGGGCATGGCGATGATCACTTCATCAATACCCAACTGCTCGATGAGAACAGGCAAATCTTCTGGGCTGCCCAGCACCGGCACACCGCCAAATTCTTGCCCGCTTTCCACACCATTTACCACACCCAGCAGCTCATAGCCCAGGTAGGGCGAACGTAAAATGCGCTGGATGACCGCTTGAGACATATCGCCCGTGCCAACAACAATTACGCGATCTTTGCCCCAACCCCGATTGCGCAGCGCGGCACGCACCATTTGGTGCAGCAGGCGCCCCAAAACCAGCAGCACAATCGTTAAAACCCAGGCGTAGATGATCATGGCCCGGGGATAATCTAAAATAACTTTGTCGCCTTTGAACAGAAATGTGGTGAGCGCGACGGCTAAGAGGGTGCCGATAGAAACGGCCGCAAACACATAATAAAATTGGTCAACGCGGGAAACCGCTCGGGGAATGTAGTACAAACGGTAGAAAAACAGCGCCACGACGATGGAAATCACCTGGACAATGAGCAGTCCTGTGTAGGCGCTCAATGGCACAGCATTGGCCAAAGGTTCGGGCCAATTTATCAACATCCGCAGCTTATACGCCAACACAAAAGCCACCGCTACCAAGAAGGCATCTAAAATCACCAGGGAGATGGTATAAATCGTGCGAATCCGCTGTGTGGACATACCCGTATTGTATCAAAGTGGAAAGGGGCAACCAACCGCTGAAGCAACGGCCGTTAGTCGTTCAGTCTTTGCTAAACCTACGTCAACATTTTTTTAACAAATCTTCGTATAATTAAACTTCTGAAATTACTATCTTGTCTTGGAGCTTGTCATGAATTCACGTTTTGCCTCTGGGTTTACCTTTGTTGTTTTTGGCCTGCTATTTTTCTTTGGCGGCTATGTTTTGGGCCAATCACCCGTCGCCCCGCTGCAAGTTTTTGCCGATACGGCCGTTCCCGATACAGCCTCTGAGCAGTTCGACCCATTTTGGGAAACCTGGAACCTGGTTCACGAACGCTACCTGCGCCAACCCGTAGACGACACCGCGCTTGTCGAAGGCGCGATTGACGGTATGCTCGCCGCCTTGGATGATCCGCATACGCGTTACCTATCGCCACAAGACCAGCAAGCAGCAGAAGAATCCATGGATGGTGAGTTCCAGGGCATTGGTGCTGAAGTGGAAGATGTAGATGGCAACATCACCGTCGTGGCGCCAATTGACGGCTCACCCGCCGCCGCAGCAGGCATTCAACCTGGTGACATTTTGCGTCAGGCCGATGGTGTTGAGTTGACCGGCATGGACGTCACGGAAGCGGCAGCGCTGGTTCGTGGGCCGGCAGGCACTACCGTAAGCCTGGTCATCGAGCGGGATGGCGAGCTCATCAATCTCGACATTGTGCGTGATGTGGTGAAACTGGCCACCGTGCGCGGCGAAATTTTGGATGAAGGCATCGCCTATCTGCGCTTGAGCCGCTTTGGCAATACCACTGACGAAGAAATGAAAGATATTTTGCCCGGACTGCTAGCCGAAAATCCATCTGGCTTAATTTTGGATTTGCGCCGCAATCCTGGCGGTTCGCTCGACACGGTGGTGGACATTGCGGACCAATTCATGAGCGGTGGATTGGCTTTGGTGGAACGGTTTGGGGATGGCGAGGAACGGCCGTTTGAAATTAGCGACGACGGGTTAGCCCAAGACATACCCATGGTGGTGCTCATCGACGAAGGCAGCGCCAGTGCCTCGGAAGTGCTGGCCGGTGCCATTCAAGATCGCGGGCGCGGGGTGCTAATTGGGCAGGTTTCCTTTGGCAAGGGCACCGTGCAAACCTGGCACACGTTGTCCAACAACGGCGGTGTGCGGGTCACCATTGCCGAATGGCTTACCCCCAACAAAAGCTCCATCGACCAGATTGGCCTGACACCCGATTACTACATCCCCCTGCCCGACCTGGCCAATGGCGCAGAATTTGAAGATACCCAGCTGCAAGCGGCCATCGACTACCTGGAAGGCAAGGCGGTGATCAGCATTCCACCAGAACCGGATTTACAAAATTAGGGGACTAGATGTGGAGAAGTAATTAGGTAATTCAGTCAGACAAAAATTCAAAACTGTTGATAATGGCTTCGGCTGCTTTTTCCGGCTCGAAGCCATCTCCAACAGCATAGATGACCGCCATCTTGTCACGGTTTTGGATCACAACACTATAAATATCAATTTCGAACATTGTGTTCGAGGACGGAACCGTAAACTGAGCTGAGGCAATTTCGTATTCCGAATGCTCGTGGGTTGAAATCATCACTTCCGTGAGAGGCTCTGTCCCTTCGAGGTATTCATCCACCTGGATATTTAAGGATTCTATGGCTGTAATGGCAGATACTTCATCAAAAACACGTATCCAAATCGTAACATCCCCCTCATTTTTGGCTATAAACGCTACACCTTCGCTTGAAGGGGGTTCATACGGTGACCAATAGACTGGGCGGTCAAAGGTAAAACCCAAACTCGTATTGGTATACGTTTCATACTGCTGACAAGCTGACAAAGGAACTGCCACCAGCAACAAAAATAATGCAGTTTTCCAAACTGAGCCTGGCACGGTCATTCCTCCTTGTTACCACTCCCCCTGGAAACGCAGTCAATTACCCAATTACTCAATTACCTTGGCCTTAACGGCCGTTTTAGTCCCATTCGCCAGCGCCAAAATAGACTCAGCACCACCGACGGCGTGTTCGCCTTGGGTACCGAGCATGGCGGCCAACTCTTGAACACGGCCGTCGCCATCCAGCGTTCTGATGCGCGTGGTGGTTCTGCCGTCGGCCTGGGCCTTACTGACATGGAAATGGATATCGCCATAGCCCGCCAGCTGCGGCAAATGGGTCACGACGATGACCTGATGATGGGCAACGGCCGTTAGCCCCCACAATTTGCGGCCCACCACATCCCCCACGCGGCCACCGATACCCTGATCAATTTCGTCAAAGATGAGCGTGGGCGTTTGGTCCACCTGGGCCAACGCCGTTTTAAGCGCCAGCATCAGCCGCGCCGTTTCACCGCCGCTGGCCACCTTGACCATCGGTTTCAGGGGTTCGCCAGGGTTGGTGGAGATGAGGAACTCGGCCTGATCAAAGCCGGTTTTGTCGAATGCCAGTCGTTCACCCTCAACGTACAGGCCGTCAGACTGGGGTATGCGCTCGAACTGTACTTCGAACTTGGCCCCATCCATTTGCAGGTCAGAAAGCTGGGCAACAACGGCCGTTGCCAACCGCTGCGCAGCAGCCTGCCGTTTTTTAGACAGAGCCAGGGCCATTTCGCCACAGCGCCGCAAATAACTGTCTTCGGTCTTCACCAATTCGGCAATGCGCTCCTCGCTGTTGTCGATACGCGTCAGCTCCAGTTTGGCCCGCTCACGCACGGACAAAATCTTGCCAATATCCTCGCCATATTTGCGCTTAAGCAAGTTAATCAGCTCCAACCGCTCCTCAACAAAATCCAGGCGGCTAGGGTTGTATTCCACCTCATCCAAGTAACTTTGCAGCTCCGACGACACTTCGCTGAGCTGATAAATAAGCCCTTGCAGCCGCTCCAGCAGCGGCCCTTTTGTTTCATCATAGCGAGTGAGCTGAACCAACGAACGCTCGGCCTGGCCCAGCATGTCGGCCACCGCCTGTGACTCGTCATCCATGCCCGTGAGCAGGTTCACCGCCTCTGACGCCGATTTCATGAGCTGTTCGGAATTGGCCAGGCGCGTTCGTTCGGCACGCAGTTCTTCCTCTTCGCCCTCCACCAGCTTGGCCGCTTCAATTTCCTCGATTTGGTAACGCAGCATATCCGCCCGTTGGGCCAACATTCGCTCATTCTGGCGCAGGTCGGTCAGCTCAGTACGAATCTCTAGCAGGGCAGAAATTTCGTGCGCCAACGCCGCCCGTTCTGTTTGGACGCCAGCGTAGGAATCCAGTAAAGGCAAATGGGAACGCGGCTGTAGCAAGGAAAGATGCTCACCCTGACCATGAATGTCGATCAGCGGCTCAGCCACATCGCGCAAGACGGAAAGGTTAACGGTACGGCCGTTTACCCGACAAATATTACGGCCGTTCAGCCGCAGTTCACGCGACAGCAAGACGGTGTCGCCATGCTCTTCCGCCTCGGCATCCAGCCCTTCGGCTTCCAGGATGGGGGCCACAATCTGCTTGAGCGCGTCAGATAGGGTAAAAGTTGCCTCAACGTAGGCTTCCCCGGCACCCGACCGCACAAACGTGGTGTCGGCTCGCCCGCCAAGCATCAGGGTCACGGCATCCAAAATGATGGATTTACCGGCACCGGTCTCCCCGGTCAGCACGTTAAAACCGTCGTGGAACTGTAAGCGCAGCTCATCAATGATGGCAAAATTTCGTATGTAGAGTTCTGTTAACATAGGTTTTGTGCGAGAGGGTTGAGAGTGAGAAGTAAAAAGTGATAAGTGAAAAGTGATTTTTGTTGCCTTCCACTCACGTCTCGCCTATTTCATATATGCGTATAAGGCCCCACCCGCAACAAAGAGAAAAGCGCCGGGGCCAATAAAGAAAAATAGACTGGGCAACCCACCCAACAGAAGGAGTGGCAACAACCAGACGACCGTTCCCAAAACAAGCATAACCACCATCACCTGGGGCAGATAGCGACCGCGCCGCCGTCCAATCGCCTGCTTGCTTAGCTGGCCAATCAGGCGCCCGGCAAGACCACCCGCAAAGATCGCAATAATAATTGTGAGCCAACCTAGGCTTGGCATAAACTGCACAACCAGAAAGCCCACGATTAAGCTGAGCACCAGACCAATAGCTGGCGCAATCACATAATCCAGAGTGGTAGCGTTGAAGAAAATATCTTCTTTTTCGCGAATGCAGTCTGGGCAGCTGTATCCCACGGGCGTTTTGATGGCGCAGCTGCTGCAAATCGGCTTGCCGCAGTTGTAGCAGCGCAGCGAAGTCGCCCGGTTTGGATGACGGTAGCAAACCAATTCATACTCATCGGTGGGGGTGGTTACGGCCGTTTCTAACGGCGCTACGGGTTGGGCAACCACCTCTTCCTCAGCGTCTTCATCTTCTTCCGCTTCGGCTTCCGCCCAGTCAGGCACAGGTTCGCCGCGCAGCTGGGCCAGCGCTCGCACTGCCGGGGCGTAGTCGGGCTGCAAGCTTACAACTTTTTCATAGGCAGCTTCTTGCTCGCCTGGGTCAGAGACAACGCAACCCAGACCATACCATCCCTCGGCCACCTCTGGCGCTTCTTCAATGATTTGTCGGTACAGCTGTTCGGCAGCCGCACGCTTGCCCGAATCTCTTACTTTATCGGCCTGCCGCAGTAAAGAACGCAGCCGAGGATCTTGTATCTCCATAACAAACTATTCCAAACTTGTAGTAACGGTGCAAAGACGTTGCCCTGCAACGTCTCTACATTTCAATTATCGTGAGTGACCTAAGCGGCCCATGAGCCGCCGATAAAAATAACCGGAACTTTCCACGCGGGCAAATTTGCAGCTGTTTTCCGCCTTAGTCACCAGCACCACATCCTGGTCTTCCAACAAAATACCGTCGGTGCCGTCGGGTGTCAGATAAGCCTGGTGATCCATGTGCACCGTGATGGCAATCTCCGCCTGCTCATGAAAAATGATGGCCCGATCAAAAGTAAGATGAGGGGCAACCGGCACAACAACAAAATTAGGCAACTGTGGCGGCAGCAGCGGCCCACCAGCGGCCATCGAATACGCGGTAGAGCCAGTTGGCGTCGCGACGATGAGCGCATCTGCCGTGTAGTTGGTTACGTGATCGCCATCCACATGCAGCTGAAAACGCACCACCCGCGCCTGACGGCCACGCCCTACGACCACATCATTTAAGACAGAGAACGTGTGCAGGATACGGCCGTTGCGCAAAATTCGCGCCGACAGCATCAACCGATTTTCTGTCCAGTAAGCACCTTCCAACAGCCGGGTTAGTTTTTCGGGCCAATCGTCGGGCTGGGCTTCGCTTAAAAAGCCTACCCGCCCCAGATTGATGCCAAAGACGGGCACCTCCGTGACGCAGGCGTACCGCGCAGCCCGCAGCAGCGACCCATCACCACCCAAAACAACCAAAAAATCGCTGCCAGCGACCATTTGCGACATGCGGGCCTCATCGAAAGAGGAACCTGTCCAGGCAGAGACACCTCGCGCGGCAAGCCACGCCTGAATCTCCTCGGCCATCGGCTGCGATTCGGCCACCTTGGGATGATGAAGAATGCCAATCTGGTTCATCTATTTTTTGAGCCAGCCAACGACGTCAGTAAGTTTGACCAGCGTTTGATCGCCGCCATCTAACGGCCGTACCATCACCGATCCTTGCTCCAACTCCGATTCGCCCAAAATGAGCACCGTTTGGATGTCATGCTTGTTGGCTTCACGCATCTGGCTCTTCATGCTGCGCTTATCGCGGGCAAAAGCCAGCCGGGTGCCAATGCCCGCCGCCCGCAGTTGGAACGTAAGCGAAACGGCCGCTTCCTTCGTCGCCCCGCCAAAATGAGCCACCAACACGGTTGGCTGCTCAGCCGCAGGCGGTTCAATGCCCGCTTCCTGCATACCCAGCACAATGCGCTCGATGCCACTGCCAAAACCCACGCCCGGCGTTGATGGCCCGCCAATGTCTTCAGCCAACCCATCATACCGACCGCCGCCACAAACGGCCGCTTGCGCCCCAATGCCCTCAGCCCACACCTCAAATACCGTCTTGGTGTAATAATCAATGCCACGCACCAGGCGGAAATTGATGCTATAGCTTTGGTCCAGCGCGTCTAGCATGGCCCGCAGGTCAGTAAAGTGCGCTTCACAATCGTCACACAGGTGATCAATGATGTGCGGCGCATCCGCCAGCAGCGCATCCATACCCGGCTCTTTGCTATCCAGAACCCGCAGCGGATTACGCTGAATGCGCTCTTTGTCGATGTCGCCCAGCTTGTCCATGTGTTGGGCTAAATATTCAGTCAGTTTTTGTACGTATGGGGGTTTACAGACCGGGCAGCCCGTACTGTTGAGCTGGAAGGTTAAGCCCTGATAGCCAAGCGAGCGATACAGATTCATCGCCAGCATCATCACTTCTACGTCCGCAGCAGGGTCCTCCTCGCCCAAAATTTCGCAATTAAATTGGCTGTGCTGGCGATAGCGCCCCGCCTGCTGCCGCTCACGGCGAAATGCCGGGCCGATGGTGTATAACTTCACCGGCTGTGGCCAGCTGCTCATGCCATTTTGGATGTAGGCGCGCATAAATCCGGCCGTAAATTCGGGCCGCATGGTAAGCGTTACTCCCTCAGACTCTTCCAGGGTGTACATTTCCTTCTGGACGAAGAAATCAGACGCCTCACCCACACCGCGCTGGTACAGCTCTGTGTACTCCAAAATGGGTAAGTCGATGCGCTGAAAGCCGTACAGGCGAGCCAGCTCGGCTGCCTGGCTGGTGATCAAGTCCCAATAGCGGCGATCATCAGGCAGGACGTCTTGCATTCCTTTGGCACGTTGTATTGCGGTCAAACTTACCTCCCAAGTCTTTGTGTAAAAGCCAAAAAAATATGAATCAAAACGAATGTCCTTTGGCTTTTACCTGAGCAAACCACAGTTTGCTTAACGCAGAAGACGCAGGATATGCAGATGTTTCTGCTTTTGGGCTGGGTCTTCTGGCGATAGTTTTAAAGAATGGGGTCTATTATAGCCAGATCAGAGGGATTTTGTAACGCGGGGTAGGAAACGGCCGTTTACCCCATCTGTGTTGCTATCCACCACGTATTTCCGGCGGGATCCATCACACCAGCGCGTCGATCCGGATCACCTTTCTGCACAGGCTCCTGAACCGAGACACCTCCTGCGGCCAGCGCCTTTTGGTATGTGGCGTCCACATCCGGCACGTAAACATGCATCCAAACGGGAAATGCAGGAAATGCCTCACTACTATCTGACAGCATGACGATGGTGTCGTCGATTTGCACTTCGCCATGCATGAGGCTGCCATCCGCATTGTCATAGCGGCGCGTAACGGTGGCCGCAAACGTAGCCGTCAAGAAATCAATCAGTTCTTGCGCACCATCAGCGACCATATAAACTGAAACCGAAGCATACCCCTCAGGTTTGTAGGAATTTTTCACCCATTTACCTCCAATTATTTTGAGTCCAAAGAAAACACGGAAACGCGATTTGATTAAACATCCTTCTGCAAAGCCGAGGTCCTAGCCCAAACGCTGGGTACAAGCCGAAGCAACGCCGCAATGGGCGCACCGATTCCAGTCGTTATGGTCACGATCTAGCTCAGGTTCATACATATCCTCACGCATTTCGGTCAGCAAATCGAGCAGGTCTTCACGGAGTTCGTCGGTGTAATCCACGGCAAAGGCGCGATCTTTGTACTGGATAATGCCATGCGACGGCCGTATGCCATATTCCCGCTCAACCAACCAGCAGTAAGCTGCCAGCTGATACATATGGCTCTCATACGGCTCCGACGGGGCGCGACTGGCCTTAATTTCCACTGGCACAATCGAGCCATCCGCCTCTTCCACAAGGTAATCGGGTTTGCCTACCAGGCGCAAATGCGGATCGTAGAACGCCTCGTCGTTGGTGATCCACGCCCCGCCGCTGTCGCTGTAGAGGATACGGCCGTTAGGCAGCCCAGCCTCCTCAGCCAAAACGCCGCTGCGCCACCACAATAGCAGCGCCACGGCCAGCAAAACAAAGCCCAAACCTAATGCATAGCCACCCCAAATCATTGCTGCCTAACCACCCACCAGAGAATAGGTAACCACGGCGACCACCACAAAAATCAGCACGTAGGCCGCGCGTCGCAGCCAAATAGATTGCTGCACCAGATTGCCGTGCTGACGATGATACTGGGTACCCCGCGCCAGCTCGCGCACATTTTCTGGGGCAATCCCCCGGCTGCGCTTTAGCCACCAGCTGCGCCGACAGTACAAATAGTCGCCAATTTCACTTGCTCGAATCCAGTTATCGCTCATATGTTCTAATTCTAGTCAATTCCGTTGCCCTGTCAACAGCCCAAACGTGAATACTGGGCGAAAACTAACCCTACGCGGTAACACTTTTTCCAGGTTTTGTGAGGGAAAACGAGAAGGATTACGGCCGTAACAAGACCTTTACCACGCCAGGCTGGGCCGCATGGGCCAAAGCCGCTTCAGCATCGTGCAGCGGGTACTCAGCCGTGATGAGCGATTCCGTGTGCAGTGAATTTTCGGCAAGCAGGCGCAGCGCCGGGGCAAACTGACCACATCGGGAACCGGTGACGGTAATTTCACCCACCACAATTTTGGTTAAATCAACCTGGCTGCTCCCGGCGAAGGTGCTTTTAAGGACAAGGTTGCCCAACGGCCGTACCAACCGCAGCGCCTCGGCCAGACCCGCTTCATTGCCGGTGACCTCTACAACAAAATCAAAGCTGTTTTCGGCATACTCAACCGCCAGACCCGTAGACAATCCCCAGCTGGCAGGCAAGGTCAATGATTCACGCCGCCGCCCCAGCAAAGTCACATCTTCCCCGGCCAAATGCAGCACCTGGGCTACCAACAGCCCCAATCGCCCCGGACCAATGACGACTATTTTGTCAGACGGCCGTATCGTCACCTGCTCGCGAATGCGCAAGGCAGCGGCCAACGGTTCGGTAAAAATGGCCCGCTCGTCAGGCATATCATCTGGCACCAGGTGCAAATTACGCAGCGGCACAGCCACACATTCCGCAAAAACGCCATCGTGATGGTGAATGCCCAGCGTGCGCCGGTTTGGGCAATGCTCCGGGCCATGTTTGAGGCAGGTTTCGCACGCCTGACAGCCGATGTTGATGCTGCCGACAACACGTTTCCCTACCCAGGTGGCATCGGGCGACGCAACCACCACGCCCACAAATTCATGGCCCAGCACGCCAGAAAAATCGGGCACATACCCTTTTACAATTTCCAAATCCGTGGCGCAAATGCCGGCCAGGGTCACATGGACCAAAGCTTCATCAACTTGAGGAACGGGGGGTGGATAATCCCGCTCAAGCTTAAGCTGCCCAGAACTACAAATGAGGGCTAACATGATTAACAGGCTCCAAAGTTATCCATCCGTCGGTGTTGCGGATGGTGTTACGACTGGTTCAGGGGTCTCGCTAGATGCTTCGGGCGTTCCATCTTGTGCCTCCTGCGGAACGGCCGTTCCCCCACTCAAAATGATCTCGTCAAGCAGTGTATTTAACTCGGCCAGCTCTGGCACATCGGCCGTGTTAAACCATTGGGCATCATAGACACCATCGGGTCCGCGCACCAAAACCACCGACCGGGCTGCATTCGGCGTGGGGGTTACCCCCTGCGTGTCATCAGACACAGAAAAAGTATTTAGTCCCGTGCGCAAGCTGCCGCTGTCTAATAAAGTTGTTGTCAGGCTAATGACCTGGCTCGTGCCAAGCGTTGTGCTCACGGGTTGGCCATTGGTTAGGGCAACGGCCGTTCCATCAGCAAAAAGCGTTAGCGCTGCGCCATCGATCCGGTTGTATTGCAATACCGCCTTCAGCGGAAACTGCGCGGGCGGACGCGGCAAGGTGGCATTACTGCCCGCCAACAGCTCGGCCAAAACATCGTCTAGCGCCACATAAAGCGGCTGCAACGCCGTGGACAGGGCGTATTCGGGGCAGACCAGGGCAATGAGCCGGTCAGAATCGCGTCCGGCCACAAACAAGGATTCCAGCGCCGTGCCGGGACACGGGGCGACATACTGCTGTGCCAGCGCCTGTGGATCGATGACATTGAGGGCATTAAGCAGTGCTGGCGGGGCTCCGGTGACCGGAGCGACCTGGCTCTCATTGGCCATCCAACGGAACATTCCGCCGTCGGCCATTACCGCTACCCAATGAGCCGGCGCATATGGCGTCGCGCTGCGCCGCAAACCCACAATCGCATCTGTCGGGAAGTACGGTCCTAACGCTGTAACGAAGTAATTTTCCAGGCTGGCCAGCAGCACGGGGTCTTGCAGCCAGCCCTCGCCCTGGGCGTTGGAAAATGGCAAGCTGTAGCTAATCTGAATACAGGTATCGCAGCCTTCAGGCACCGGTTCAAGGGTTAGATCGGGCAGTACGCTTTGTAAATCGAGCAGCACCCCAGCCTGATTATCTCGCTGCACGGAAAAGCCCGTGGCTTCATCAACCAAAATAATCTGGCTGCTTACCCCGCCCTGCAAGCGACGATTCATGCCAATGGCCGGTATCTTTAGCTCAAGTTCAACAACGTTTGCCCCAAAGGGGATGGGGGTATTGGTTACTTCAGTCGGTAGGGGAGCCTGGGTTACCGTCACAACCGGAAAGTTGCCCAGCTGGCTGCCGGGAGGCAGTGGCGTATAGGTGGGCGGGATGACGGGTGCGGTGGGCACTGGCAAATCGGTTAAATCGGTCTGCTCAGGCGGCTCATCACCGCACGCCGTCAGCGCAATGCTTACCAGGATGAGAAGGTAAACCCAGAACTTCTGCACAGTCTATGCTTTCAAAAAGGGAATCTCGTTCTTTTCCCAGGCTACCAGTAGAGGAACGGCCGTAAAAATCGAGCTGTACGTTCCACTCAGCAAGCCCACAAACAAAATGGCGATAAACGGTTTAATGGATGCGCCACCAAACAGCAAAATGGCGACCATGATGAACATGGCGTTGAGCTGGGTTGCCAACGACCGGTGGATAGTCTCCAAAATGGAGCGATTGACCACCCGCTCGTACCGTTCTAACGGCCGTTTGTTGATGTTTTCGCGAATACGGTCAAACACCACAATCGTGTCCTGCAATGAAAAGCCCGCCACGGTGAGAACGGCCGTTAAAAACAACGCATCCACTTCCCATCCTAAAATCATGCCGGTCAGCGCCGCGACACCAAAGATTACAAACAGGTCATGCAACATGGCGGCTACAGCACATGCGCCATAGCGAAACGGATTGGGCACCTGGCGAAACACCACCATAATGTACACAAGAATAATCACCGCAGCCACCAAAACAGCGATAAACGCCGAGTTGGTCACTTCACCAGCCACCGTACCGCTTACGCTGTCCACCTGCGTGCTGTTGGGCACCAGCGGCGCAAGTTCGCTCAAGCGGGCTTCAATTGCCTGCACTTCATCGGGAGTCACCGGTTCGGTACGGATTTGCCACGCGTTCTGCAAATCCTCGCCACGCAGGGCGATGATGCTGGGATTGGTGACGCCAGCTTCAGTAAATACCTCTTCCACAGCCGATTCTGTAACCGGCTCAGTAAACTGAATCTCAAACCGGGCCCCACCACGGAAATCAACCCCAAGCAAAAACGGTGATCCCGTAGTGATGTAGGAGTAGATCATGGCCAGAATACCCAGGCCAATGATGGTGCCAGAAATTATGAAATATGTTTTTCGTTTTTCGACAAGGTTAAATAAAAACATCTTACACCTGATAAATTCTAACTTTTAGACGCCCAGCAACCAGCTGCTGCGATCAATGCGGTTGGCCAGTTGACCCATCACCAAACGAACGAGGGTTCTGGTCACAACAACGGCCGTAAACATACTTACCACCACACCAATGGCCAACGTCAGGGCAAACCCTTGCACAGCGCTGGCACCAAAGCTGCGGCCAAACGTCCACAATACCAGGCAAATGACCAATGTAGCGATGTTGGAATCCCGAATAGATGTCCAGGCACGATCAAAACCAGTGAGAATCGCTTCACGCAGCGAACTGCCACGGCGCAGCTCTTCCTTCATACGCTCAAACACAAGAATGTTGGCATCTACCGCCATACCCGTAGAAAGGAGAAAACCGGTGATGGCTGGCAACGTGAGCGTCACAGGAATGGCCATGAAAATGGCCAGGTTGGCCACGGCGTACAAAACCAAAGCAATGTCCGCTAAAAAGCCCGGCAAGCGGTAGTAAATCAGCATAAAGAGTAGCACAACGGCTACACCAATTGTGCCCGCACGCACACTGGAAGCCACCGAAAGCTCACCCAGCGTAGCCCCAATTTGGCGCGTGCTGTCAATTACCAGAGGAATAGGCAAGCTACCAAAACGGAGCTGTAACGCCAACTTTTGGGCTTCTTCCAGGGTAAAGTTCCCGGTAATCGTGCCTTGGCCTTCAATGACAGCATTGATTTGTGGGCTAGAAATCACCTGTTTGTCTAAAACAATGGTCAGGAATTGGCCCTGATGTTCTCTTGTGTAGGTGGCAAAGAGGTCACGCTCTTCCGCCTGTAAGGTGAATTCCACGTAATGCTGATTGAAGTTGTTTGAAGAAGTTTCCGCAGACTGAATGGCCGCACCGGTCATCACCGTTTCGTAGGTGGGTGCGGGCACCGCCGACAAACTACCATCCTCCGCATATTCACAGCGTGAGGGCCCCTGGTTCAAGTTCGTACGAATACAGGTGCCTTCATCGAGCGGGAAGGTTCCCGTATCCACAAACTCCAATAGCGCGGTTTCCTGAATGAGGGAAACAGCTTCTTCAGGATTATCAATGCCGGGAAGCTCGACCAAAATGCGGCGATCCCCCTCGGTTTGTACCAACGGTTCGGCTACACCCAACGCATTCACGCGCTGCTCAATAATCTGGCGCGATGTGTCCAATTGGGCTGGCTCAATTTCTGCGTCCGCTGGCAGGTCTGCTTTTAGTAAAACTTGGAGGCCGCCCTGTAAGTCAAGGCCCTGGCGAATGGGGAAATTGGGATTTTGCACAACCCAAATTGCCCAACCAGCGATTGCCAAAATGACAACCAGCCAAACGTAATCTTTTCCTTCCATAGTAAAGTTCCTACTTCGTTTTTATGATGTCTGCATTGTGACATAGCTACACTGCCGCTGGCAGTAAGCCATACTTGCAACTGGCGGATTATAACAGCCGGATTAAGGGTCGCAACTTTCTTAAGGGTGGGTTTTTATGGAACTGTTTTACGGCCGTTTACAGCTCAAGCTTGGAAAAATAGTGGGTACTGGCTAGTTTACCAGTGAGATGATCGCGGGAATCATGCCAGTGCGTGCCCTCAAAGGAAAAACCACAGCGACGCGCCACGGCCGCACTGCGTTCGTTTTCGCAATCGCAGCGAATGAACAGTCGCTCCGCCTTCAGGTGGGTAAAAGCAAAGTGAGTAATACCGTGAACCGCCTCAGTAATATACCCCTGGCGAGTGTATTGGCTGTGCAGCCAGTAGCCAATTTCAAAGCTGGGTATGGACCAGTTGGCATTGTGCAAGCCACTGCAACCAACCAGCGTATTGGTACCTTTCAAGAAGAGCAGCAGCCAAAAGTCTTCACGCGCCAAATATTTTATTTGGCCCTCACGGACGCGGATTTCGTAATCTTCCTCAGACGCAACTTCAACCGCCCAGGGCATCCACGGTTTGAGTTCAGGCTGGGATTCAAGGACGGCCGTTCGTATCGTTGCCCCATCCCCAGGCAGCGATCCGCGAATAAGCAGCCGCTCCGTTTCAAACTCGTAGGGTATTTCTTGCAGAATTGGATTCATAGCAAACTCCCAAATAGCTCTCTTACGCCCGGTTCATATAGCCGTAAGCTAAATAGACAGTGAACTTCGTAGAATAGGTGAATATGTCTGACCTTGTTTATGTTATTAAGCGCCGCCCAATAACGGCCGTACTCCTGGCAATTCCCCTGGTTATATTGGCCATTTTACGGCTTGTACCCATGTTAGATATTCATGCCTGGAGTCTATCATGGTACACACGCCTCATCCAATATTACCTGGGCACATTCGCCAGCTTTATCGCCTTGATTGCGGCCTTATTTGCCAACAGCGCTTTGGGCAAAGAAACCACGGCGCGCTCCATCTTTTTAACGATGGGCTTTACCGCTGTGTCCGCACTCTTTCTAGGCAGCAGCCTCGCTACCCCCAACATTCTAATTTATGGGGCATCCAACTCTACGTTTGTCTGGTCACTTCGGCTTTGCTTACCGATAAGCGGGTTTTTCTTTGCTGCGGCAGCGAGAGATTGGTCTCAGGCAACAGAATTTTTTATTGTAAAGCACCAACGGGTTTGGTGGTTAATTGGGGTCATATTGATAGCCTTGTATGGCATCGTCTCGTTTGGGAAACCTGAGATTTTCGATTATTTAATGCGCTTTGATCCATTTTTTCCCAGCTTATTTGGCGCGGTTTCCATCTCATTATTAGTATGGACAGCATGGCAGTCACGTGTATTGAATTGGTACGGCAACAGGATGATATACGGCCGTTTAGCTGTCGTCTTTCTGCTTTTGGCAGAAGCGCAACTTACCTTAATATTAGGCATATCCGGGCAACTTAGCTGGCTCATGTACCATCCCATCGTGATTACAGCACTAGTTGTTGCTCTGTCAGCAATTCTCAAAAGCTTTCAAAGTTCGCGTGATGTACAATTGTCACGTTATTTCGCAGCCTTGGGTAGCATACTTATTGCCGGACTTTCACTTGCAAGTGTTGAGTTTGGACTATACTGGCTGAATATCGCAAACAAAATCGACCGCTCGACTCTAATTCCCTTAAGTCTTACACAAGGTGCATTAAGCTTCGTCGTTCTTTATGTAATTGTCCATTATCTAAACCGCCTTATTAATGAACGCAGCGACATTCTGCGCCGTGAACAGCACCAGCGCAGCGAACTCACCCAATTGATCGTGCATGATCTCAAAAGCCCGCTGACCGTCATTTTGAGCGGCATGAATCTACTGGCCAAAGAAAAGTTGGGCACGCTTACTGAAACGCAAAAGCGGCTGGTTGAAAATCTGGAAAAATCCGGCGTAGACATCCTGAACATGATCAACGACTTGCTGGATGTGGAGCGACTGGAAGCAGGCGTTCTCAATTTGCAGAAATCATTGACCGACACTTTTTCTCTGCTACGCCACCAGTTTGAAGAAAATCAGATTCTGGCCAGCACCAACAAACAAAAACTCAGCCTGACTTGTGACCCCAACATTCCGCAAATCCGGGTGGACAGAGGCATGATTTCGCGTGTTTTTGCCAACCTATTGAGCAATGCGGTGAAATTTACGCCAGAGAGAGGACGTGTTTTGGTACACATGGCCCGCCAACCCAACCAATTGGTGGTGACCATTGCCGACAGCGGCCCCGGTGTGCCATTGCACGAACGTGAGCGCATCTTTGAGAAGTTTGCCCAAATTAAGGGAGCCGAACGCCGCGGTGCAGGTCTCGGTCTAACCTTCTGCCGAATGGTGGCCGAGGCCCACGGCGGCAGCCTAACCGTTGGTGAAAGCGAGTTGGGGGGAGCGCTGTTTTGTCTGACGCTGCCCTTTGCCGAAGAAGAAGCAATCGTTTTTGCCGATGTTTCTTTGCCCTCTAGCAGCTTTGACTGGGTGTTTGATTCAGCTTCAGCCCATCATTCCCCAAATCCTAACTAATCTAAGAATCGCTACCCACCAATAAATTTGGTCTTGTAGCCTTGCTTTTGCAAAAGAGCCGCCAATTTGTCGCGATGGTCCCCTTGAATCTCGATAATGCCGCCTTCTTTCACGGTGCCGCCGCTGCCACACGCCTTTTTGAGCTGCTTACCCAGCGCGTCCAGATCGTCCGCCGATAGCTGAAAATCGCGCAGTACAGTTACCTGTTTCCCACCCCGCCCTTTTTTCTCGCGCAAAATGCCGATGATTTGCTCCGCTGGGGGCAGGCTTCGCGAATGCGGTTTGCTCGTTTTTGCTATGGGCTTCTTTTCTACAAAATCATCATCCGCAGTTGAATACACGACATTGCGGTTACGTTGTCTCATGTGTGCTCCTCTTGATGAACCACTCACCGGTTGATGATGGGCAAGTACAGCTTTTCTGTCAGCTCGATGGCCAGGACCGTGATCGGTTCGCTGCTGGCCTGGTTGCCCGCGCGGTCACGCCCCACGACGATGAACTGGTAAGTATGGCCTAATTCTGAGGGATATGTGGCAGATACGGCCGTTTCCCCCACTAGCCACGCGTCAAAAGGTGAACCATCCATCGACACCAACACATCGTACGTGGCCATGCCGCTGCCGTCGTCGCTGCCACTCCAGAATAGCGCAATTTGGGTGGTCGCCTGCGGGGGTCCGCTAATGGAAACAACAGGCGGCAAAGTATCTTCCTCAATTAAAATGGCGGGTCGCCCGCCAATGGGATAGAGCGATGGGTCCCAAATGGCATTTTTGTTGGTCGCAGCGGCCAATTGCACAGTGAAAAAGCCATCCGTCGCCGTCAGCGTTTCGGTGGTGCCATCGGGCCAGAACAGAGTAGCGGTACCGTGCGCATTGGTGGTGGGGATGACGGCCGTTTCCGCCGTGCCAAACCGTGCCCACATCCCCAAAATCCGGGACTTTGTTTCCGGCTGGTAAAAAGCAATCCATTCCTGTGGCCCGTTGGCCGGGTCGTTGCCGCCAGGCCGCAGTCGCCACAACGGCAGCACATCGGTAAAGCGCGTGGTAAGCAGTTGGAAGGCGGTAAAGCCAGGGCGCGGTGTGTCGCCGTTGGGATGCTCCCAGTAACAGCCCGAAACGGCCGGATTGCTCACGTTACGGAACAAGCCAAACGCATCACCGCCGGGGTCCAGCAGCGGATCGCCTGTGCAGCTAGTAACGGGCGTAAAGTTTGTGCCGCCTGGCTGGTTACCGCAATCGTCGTAAAGTTGGAAGAAGAAAATATTGTCGGCCCCGGCATAGGTGGCATAAAAAGCGCTCTGGATGATGAAATCAGCCTGCTCGCTCATCGAGGCACGGTACGGACTGGTGGGTTCGCATACCGGGCCGGGATAATCATCCCACACCGGCACACCAGATTCGTTAAGCCAGATGGGCTTGCTAAGGTTACGCGCCGCCAGCGTATTGCCCGCGCGCCAGACGTTGTACCAGGAGCGCCAGGCGTACAAATAGTTGTGCGTTGCCAAAATGTCGTGGTAGTAGGCATAGGTAGCCGCGTTGGGATCGCCGTCATAAACAGTCATCACGTCGTTGTAAAAAGTGAGCTTGGCGCTGTCATTCGCCAGGCCCCCGAAGATGATTTGGGCATTGGGGTCAGCCAATTTAGCCGCCAGATAGGCTACTTTTAACAGCTGCCCATAATCGGCCGTGGTGCCATCCCAAAATGAAGTGAGGTCTGGCTCGTTCCAAATTTCCCAATGGGTGATTCCCTGTCCCGCAGACCAGCCATTGGCCTGGGCCAAAACGCCGCCGGGTTTGTAGCGGGAAACGGCCGTATACACAAATCGCGCCCACCGATTCGCCGAATTAATCTGCTTACCTGGTTCCAGAACGTTGCTGCCGTCGGTAAAAACTGGCTGGTACAACCCTTGCGGCGTGGCCGCCTGTACCGCATCAATACTCAGCGGATGGCCGGGCACGGGCCGGGGCAACTGCCTGGTGAGGCTGGCGCTTGTGGTGTAAAAGCTCGGGGTGCCGAGCAAGATGGCGTCTACTTTAAAGCCCTGCTGCAAATCGTTGTGTACGGCCACGTCCTGGTAGGCCCAGCTAAAAACGTTGTCGGTCTGCTCAATATCGTTCCAGTACAGCGGCCAACGGTTCCAGGTAGCCCCGGTTGCTTTGCCATTATCATAGCGGGATTGGCTAACGGGGGTCAGCCCTTTAGCCCAGCTGATGAAGTTGACGCCATACGCAGGCTGGCTGCTAGGAACCGCTTCGGCCACGCGCACGTCGGTGGCATCGGTGGGGGCAGCCTTAACGGCCGTTTCCACCCCCGGCCAGCGCATCACAACCAGCCAAACCAGGCCAAACGCAAGCAGAAGAGAGAGAAACGGCCGTTTCCTGATCATATTTTTACAACTGTCCAACCGGGGAAAAGAGAAGGCAGCATCTTTGCCGTGCGCCGTTATTCCGGGTCTTTATAATGGCTCAACCCCGCCACCAGCAGCCGAATCCCGGCGCTGATGCGCTCCAAAGAAAAACCACGCGCTTCCCGCTGGTAATAGAATAGGTCCGCCTTGAGGGGCGATAGCAAGGCATCGGCCAGGTAATCAATGTCCAGGCTGCTGGCCAATTCGCCACTGGCAACGGCCGCTTTCAGCAAACCATTCACCGTCATGTATTGCCAAAAGTGTGGCAGTTCCAATCCATCCGGCTCTTGATCTTGCAGCAAACCAGCCCGCTGCACTTCACACAACAGCGGGGCGTGGGCATCGGTAAAGTAAACCAGGGCATCTAAAAATTGATCAAGCTGAGCCATCTTGGACATGTTTTGCTGGGACATTTGCTGCATCCGCGCCAACATGCCATTCTGGAAATCGATCATTTGGGTATCCATCAGAGCCAGGCAAAGCTCGGCCTTGTTAGTGAAGCGACGGTACAACGTGCCCTTGCCCACTTCGGCCGCCTGAGCAATATCGGCCATGTTCACATTGGCTACCCCATGCTCGGCAAACAGTTTTTCGGCCGTTTGTAAAATGCGGGCCCGGTTCGCCGCCGCATCGCGCCGTTCCTGACGGCACAGGCCACCTTCTTCACTTAAATCTAAAGTAATTGTGTTTTCTTCCAGTTGAGTCATTGTTCGCTCTCAGAAAAGTCACCAAAACGTTTCATTTTAGTCGATTGCTAAAGTAAAAAGCATTTTTTCAACTTTGTAAATAATCTGTCAGACTTTTCCACTTTTTGCGTTCAGGACGGGAATTTTTAACCAAAATTCCACACGCCCTTGACAAGTGGACTCAAGTCCGTTATTATCATAGCATAAATACGGACCACAGTCCACTTTTGGAAGTAAGTGAACTGAAATCAACAACTAACGTAAGGAGATTATACAACAATGTCTTGGCAAATTGATTCTTCCCATTCACATATTAACTTTACTGCGCGTCACATGATGATTTCTAAAGTTCGTGGCAGCTTTGAGTCATTCAGCGGCACCGTAAACTTTGATGAAGAAAATCCGGTAAACACCACCGTTGATATCGTCGTCGATTTAACCAGCATCAATACAAAAGATGCACAGCGCGATGGTCATTTGAAGTCGCCTGATTTCTTCGACGTGGAAAACTACCCCACCATGCAGTTTGTTAGCACCCGCGTGGAGCAGGATGATACGCACAACGGCCGTCTTATTGGCAACCTCACCATCAAAGGCGTGACCCATGAAGTTGCGCTGGATGTGGAATATGCAGGCGTGGCCAAAAGCCCCTGGGGCACCGAAAGCGCTGGTTTTTCCGCTACGGGTTCCCTGAACCGCAAGGATTGGGGTCTGAACTGGAATCAGGCACTGGAAACCGGCGGCGTACTGGTCGGCGACAAAATCAATATCGAAATTGAGCTGGAACTGGTAAAAGTTACCGAAGCCCAACCTGCATAGGGAAGAAGTAAAAAGTGAGAAGTGAAAAGTAAAAAGTGGCCTGTAGACACCCACTTTTTACTTTTCGCTTTTTTGCAGAACTCTTTCCTTTTTTTGAACAACAAGTAAGATACTGAAATGGAAGCAATACACGCACAAACCCACATCGGTCTGGTCTCCCTAACGGTGAGCAACCTGCGCCGTTCTCTCACGTTTTACACCCAAAATATTGGGCTAAAGCTGCTCAGTTTGGAGGAGCAATCCGCCGTTTTAGGCACCGCCGAACGGCCGCTTCTGCATTTGGTAGAGCAACCCGGCGCCACGCATGTGGCCAACGCCACTGGTCTGTACCACTTTGCCCTGCTGCTGCCCAGCCGGGTTGACCTAGCCCGCTCGCTCAAGCACATGGTACAGACAGAAACGCCTCTGGGCGGCTTTTCAGATCACAGCGTCAGCGAAGCCATCTACCTGTCGGACCCCGACGGCAACGGGATCGAAATTTACCGCGATCGCAAGCGGCAAGAATGGCCAATACAAAACGGCCGTCTAGAAATGGATACGCGTCCGCTCGATTTACAGGGATTGATGGGCGAGCTGAACGGCCGTACCCCTGCCTGGGATGGCATGCCTGCGGGCACCCAAATGGGCCACATCCACCTGCACATCCGCGACGTAGACGAGGCCGAGCGGTTTTATTGTGACGTATTGGGCTTTGATCGCATCATGCGCTATGGGCCGTCGGCGGCGTTTGTGTCGGCGGGTGGATACCATCACCACATCGGCCTGAACACCTGGGCCGGACGCGGTGCCCCGCCCCCACCAGCTGGCTCCGTTGGCCTGCGCCATTACCTAATTCTTTTGCCGACCCAAGAGGCATTGGCCGCAGTCAAAGCCCGGTTGGAAGCAAACAATATTTCATACGAAGAAAAAGATGGGGTTATCGCGCTGCACGATCCGTCGCAGAACCACATTCATCTGCAAGTAGCCACATAAAATTTCTCGTCAGGCTAGATAGCACTATACCAGTGGCAGCGTGAAGGTAAAACAGCTGCCCTGGTCGAGGCCATCGGAAACGGCCGTTAATTCTCCCCCCATCGCCCACACCAAATGACGCGAAATCGTTAGCCCTATGCCGCTGCCACCGCTGGTGCGCGAGCGGGATTGGTCCACCCGATAAAACCGCTCAAAAATGTAAGGCATGGCGTCTGGTGGGATACCTACGCCGTCATCCTGCACGCTAATTTCTACAAAACGGCCGTTTTCCTGCACCGTCAACCACACATGCCCCGCTTGCGGCGTGTAGCGAATCGCGTTCCCCACTAGATTAATTAAAACTTGCGCCGCCCGATCGGCATCGGCTAGAGCCAAAATTGGCTGCGGCACAGACGGACCTTGCAGATCAATCTGCTTACTTTGCGCCTGCACATACAGCTGGGCCGTCACCCGCTGCACCAGCTGCACCACATCTACCGGCTGGAAATCCAGCTTAAACTGCCCTGATTCAATCCGCGACAAGTGCTGGATGTCGTCCACCAGCCGACCCAACCTGTCCACTTCCTGCGTCATCCAGGCAAAGGTTTCTTCGTTGGCGGGGAACAGCCCATCCATTAACCCTTCCAGATACCCTTTAAGCCCGGTCAGGGGTGTGCGCAGTTCGTGGGCGATATTGCCCAACAAAGCCACCCGCTGCTGCTCGATCTGCTCCAGCGTGGCGGTCATCTGGTTGAAGCTGGTGACCAACTGAGCCATAGCCACGCCGCTGCTTTCAGGGACGGTAACGCGCTCATCGAAACGGCCGTCGGCAATACGTTGGCTGCTGTCGGCCACCTGGCGCAGCGGGTTGATGATCGTGCCCCACAGCAGCGCCGAAGAAAACGCACCCGCCACCACGGCTCCCACTGCCGCAAACAGCACCGAAAACAGCACCGCATTGCGAAAAGCGATGATGAGATCGGCCTCGGTTTGCAGCAGGTTGCCGGGATTTTGCAGAAGCGCTTCCAGCAACGGCCGTAACACCACCGGAGCACTGTTGATAATGATGATGCGCGTCGCCAGCATCATGATGCTAACCCCCACCAGCGCCACCAAAAATTGGGAGCCAACCAGCCGCCAGCGGAGTCGTTTATACCAGGGCATAAAACCTCAAAAGAGGTAATTGGTAATTAAGTAATTGAACCCTCCAATTACCCAATTACTAATTACTCAATTACTTCTTCACATCAACAAACTTATACCCAATCCCCCGCACCGTCTCGATGAGCAGTAGGCCAGTAGCGTCTTGCAGCTTGCGGCGCACCTGGCCCACATACACATCCACAACGCGGTCGTTGCCGTAATAGTCGCTGCCCCAAACCAGGCCCAAAAGCTGATCGCGGGTGAGGACGCGGCCCGCATTTTTGGCCAGCTCCAGCAGCACCTGGAATTCGGTCGCAGTGAGGTCGAGTGGTTGTCCAACGGCCGTTGCTTCATGGCTGTCTGGGTTGATGGTGAGAGATTGGAAAGTGTAGATGGTGATGGGCGAAACGGCCGTTTCTCGCCTTCGCCGTAAAACCGCCTCCACCCGTGCCACCAGTTCACGTGGACTAAATGGCTTCGTCATAAAGTCGTCCGCGCCGATGCGCAGCCCGGCCACCCGGTCCGCTTCCTCGCCCCGCGCAGAGAGCATGAGGATGTAAACGCCCGACTCCTCGCGCAGCCGTGCCGCCACTTCCATGCCATCCATGCCCGGCAAATTCAAATCCAGCACCACCAAGTCCGGCTGGAGCAGCCGCGCCTGGGTCAGCGCCTCGGGGCCATTGTCTACCAACGTCACGGCAAAACCCGCGCTCTCCAGGTAGGTGCGTACAATGGTTTGGATACTCAATTCATCTTCCACAACTAAAATTTTGGCTGTTGTTTTCATCTGTAAAGATTGTGTAAGGATGTGGCAATAGTTTAGCAAAACCAACACCACATATTTGTAAATCACCTTAGAAACCGCATAATGGAGCGCCTATGAATCCGCTGACTGCGCGTGCCAATCAGGTAGAAAATCCGGGCGATCCGCGCCTGGTGTTTCGGCTGCTCATTTTGTACCGCTGGCTCAGCCTCATTCCACCGCTGCTTTTTATCTTCACCGCTGGGCAAAATCAAGGGCGATTGGCCGCTCTGCTGGCCATCTCACTGCTGCCCAACTTGCTCATCACCTTCTACTCCAGCCAGCTCAACCAATGGCTACAGCATCGCCCCTGGCTGCTGCTGGCCGATTTTTTGCTGGTGGCCGCCTGTCTCGGTCTATCTGGCGGGGAGCAGTCGCCTTACTATTTATATGCCCTCAGCCCGCTGATTGCCGCCGGATTTTTCTTCCAACTGCGCGGAGCGATAGTCGCTACGACGCTGTTTTTGCCGCTGTATACGGCCGTTCTCCTCAGCCATTTCCAGCTCACCAACACACCCATCAATTGGCTCACGGTCATTGTTAACGTGACGGGATTCTACCTGATCAGCGGCGCTTTTGGCTATGCGGCCGTTTTGCTGCACCAGTTGCAGCGCCTCAGCAGCAATCAGCAGCAGGCGAACCAGAACCTGGAAGTGCTGCACAATTTTACGGCCGCGCTGCACCAGGCCGCCGATGTGGACGCGATTCAGGAAGTGGTGCTCAAGGCGGTTACCACCGAGTTGGGCTTTAGCCGCGCCCTCATCGGCCTGGCCGATGAGCAGGGGCAGATGACCGGCTGGCTGCACTGCACCCACCAATCCGACCAAAAAGCGCCCAACACCGTGCCGTACACCGCCACCTTGTCGCTGGCCCAGTTTCAGGCAGGGCTGGCTGCCATTGAGCTTTGCCAGACGTTTGAGATGAGCCACTGCCTGCCCGTACCGCTGCTCTGGGGTATCCAGCCCATTGGTCTGCTGCTGGTAGAAACAGGTCCAGACGGTGTGGACGCGACTCGGCGGCGTTCGCTGGAAGCGCTGGCCCGGCAAACGGCCGTTGCCATGAGCATGATGCAAGCCAGACTACGACGCGCCAAGGAAACGGCCGTACAGGCCGAACGGGCCCGCATTGCCCTGGAAATGCACGACACGCTTTCTCAATCGCTGTTTGGCATTGTCTTTACGCTGGATGGCGCGGAAAAACTGCTCGACAGCGCCGAGCCAACTGACATTCGCACCGAACTGCTGTGGGCCAGAGAAACGGCCGAATCCGCCCGCCAGGAAATTCGCCGCGCTATTCATGATTTGTGGTCGGAAGAGATCACGCCGGAAGCGTTTCAAACCGATCTGCACCGGTATGCCAACGACGTGCTGCAAGCCAATACGCTAGACCTGCAATTCGACATTCGCGGCAGCTTCAACACACTTTCGCCGCGCGCCTGCCGCAGCCTGTACCGCATGACGCAAGAATGCCTGACCAACATCGTGCACCACGCGGCGGCAACAGAGGCAAAAGTATGTGTGGATGTGGAAAACGGCCGTGCTCGACTTGTTGTGCGGGATAATGGGCGCGGTTTTGAACCGGACATCGCATTAGCGCAGGAGCATGGCCAGGAGCATTTTGGCCTGCGCGGCATGCAAAATAGGGCCTACAGCCTGGGTGGCACCTGCGACATTTTTAGCCAGCCCGAAGCGGGCACCTCCATCGTCATCGACATCCCCGCCGCCTGGCAAGGCAATGGGGCAAATGGTTAATATTTTTCACCGCGGAGAACGCAGAGAGCACAGAGAAAAACAAAATCTTCGCGTCCTCCGCGCTCTCTGCGGTTAATTGTTTTTATGAAAAAGATTCGGATTTTGATTGCGGATGATCATGTGGTGGTACGGCACGGCTTGAAGCTAGTGCTGCGCCAGGAGCCGGATTTCGAGGTGGTAGCCGAGGCCGAAAACGGCCGTGATGCCCTCAGCCTCATTTATGACACCCTACCCGATGTGGCCCTGCTGGATTGGAAAATGCCAGGGCTGGATGGGTTGGAAACGGCCGCACAAATGAAGCAATCTGTCGATTGGATTCACACCCTCATCTTGTCCGGCGCACCCGTGGAAGCCGCTGCACTCGACGCGCTGGAAAATGGCGTAGATGGCTTTGTGCACAAAGATGTCTCCCCGCAAGGGCTGGCCCACGCCATTCGGCAAGTGGCGGCGGGCAAGCGGTACCTCGGCCCCGAAATCACCCAGGCCCTGCTGGAGCGCAGCCGCCGCCCCGAACCGGTAGACACCCCCTCGCCCAATCTCTCCCCGCGCGAGTTGGAAATCCTGGCCCTGATGGCCACCGCCGCCACTTACAAAGAGATGGCCTTCCGCCTCAACCTCAGCGATGCGACGGTGCACACCTATGTCAAGCGCATCTTCACCAAGCTGAATCAACCCACCCGCACCCAGGCCGTCATCACCGCCCTCCGCCTCAACCTCATCAACCTATAAGGGCGTGTCATTCCCGCGCAGGCGGGAATCTATATTCATTCACAAACCGTGGATTCCCGTTTTCACGGGAATGACAAGGGGAGGCTGATTTCTCTCTTTGTCCCTAAAAATAATGACAAGGCATTAGCAATTGTTATGACACAGCCCTCCCCAATCCGAGGTACAATCGGCACCATTACCATTGGACGCGCACAGATTTTCCCACGTTGGAGAGCGTATGACCGACACGCCCAAGCCCGATCAAACGATTGACCTGACCGGTTTGCGCTGCCCCAATCTGGTCATCGCCATCATCGCCGCCCTGCGCCCCATGCGCCACCCACAAATTCTTCAGGTGATTGCCAACGATCTGACCGCACCCTCCAACGTCTCAGCCTGGGCCAGACAAAGCGGCCACACTTTGCTGGAAATGTACGAAGAAAACGGCCGTTTCATCTTCTACCTCCAGCGCGCCCAACACGTATCGGCCGCATCACCATCTTTCAACCAACAAGAGGCTCTATGACCGCAAATCTTGAAATGCAGAACAAGAATTACGGGTTTGTTATCGACAATCGCAAATGCATCGGTTGTCACGCCTGTTCTACCGCCTGCAAAAGCGAAAATGAAGTCCCGCTAGGCGTTTACCGCACCTGGGTAAAGTATGTAGAAACAGGTGTTTACCCAGATGCCGCTCGCCATTTTCAGGTGACGCGCTGTAACCATTGCGCCAACCCGCCCTGCGTGCGCATCTGCCCCACCCAGGCCATGTACCAACGGGCCGATGGCATCGTCGAGTTCGACAACAGCGTCTGCATTGGCTGTAAAGCGTGTATGCAAGCCTGCCCCTACGATGCCATCTACATCGACCCCAACAGCGGCACCGCCGCCAAATGCCACTACTGCGCCCACCGCACCGACATCGGCCTGGAGCCAGCCTGCGTGGTGGTTTGCCCGGAACACGCCATCATCGCCGGGGATATGAACGATCCCGAGAGCGAAATCAGCCGCACACTGGCGCGCCAACGGGTGACGGTCCGCAAGCCAGAGCAGGGCACCGCGCCCAAACTGTTCTACATTGAAGGCAACGACGTGGTGATGCACCCCACGGCCACGGAACGCACCCCAGAAACCTTCATGTGGGCCGATGTGATTCCGCTGCACGATGTGGCCGTGAGCAATGGCAACGGCCATGCTGCACCCAAAAGCGTCCCTGCTGGCAACATGCACAGCAACGGCACGGCCATGCGCCAACCGCAGGGTCAGGGGCAACCGTGGGCTGGACCGATTCAGTTTGGCAACGGCCGTATGGCCGAACAGATGGTGCAAGTTGGCTACAACGCCCAGCACAAAATCCCGTGGCATTGGCCCGTCCCCGCCTATCTTGTCACCAAGGGCATCGGCGCAGGCATTTTCATGGTGCTGGCGCTGGGCTGGGGATTGGATTGCTTCAATTTCGATTCGGCCGTCGCCATCGCCGCTGGCTTCCTTTCCCTGCTCTTTGTGGGTCTCACCACCGCCTTCCTCGTCTACGATTTGGAGAAGCCGGAGCGATTCCTTTACATTTTGCTGCGGCCGCAATGGAAAAGCTGGCTGGCCCGTGGCGCGGTGCTGCTCATCGGCTTGAGCACCATCACCGGCCTCTGGTGGTTATACGAAGTCGGTGGTGCGCTATTTGATTATGATGTCCCAATTGTGCGCGCCATTTTCTTGTGGGTTGGTTTGCCATTTGCAATTGGAACGGCCGTTTACACCGCATTCCTCTTTGCCCAGGCTGAAGGCCGCGATATGTGGCAAAGTCCGCTGCTACCGTTCCACCTCGTGGTGCAAGCGCTAATGATGGGCTCCGGCATGATGCTGCTGCTCGACCTGTTCATGGATTTGCCCCGCGACATGCCCGAAGTAAGCGCCACCCTCTTCATCGTGGCCTTGATTGTGGATTTGTTTGTCACCCTGGTTGGCGAATTTTCCATCCCCCACGCCAGCGAAGTGGCGGCCAAGGCCGCGCACGAGATTAGCCATGGCCATTACAAGAATCATTTTTGGTTTGGCAGCATTGGCCTGGGACACATCCTGCCTTTGCTGATGGTTTGGCTGCTGGCCGATGTGGCGGTGGTTGGGGCACTTGCGGCCGTTTTTGCCGCTGTGGGTCTCTATCTGTACGAATACGCCTTTGTCATGGCACCTCAAGAAATTCAGAATAGCTAATTACCGAATTACTCAATTACTTAATTACGGAACTCTCAATGACCGAAAAAAGCGGAATTGCCAATTTCTTATCAAACATGCTCAAGGTCGGTGCACCGCCGGAACGGAAACGGCCGTTACCCACCCAACAAACCAACGTCGCCGGACAAGCGTTGCCGGAATTTAACGAAGCGCCCCCGTCCGACGTCCACATGTTGACCGTGAAACAGCCAGACGGCCGTCTCAGCCAGTACCCCCCGGTAGAATATTGGGACAACTGGGTCGAGTACGACGGCAAATCGTGGCCGCAAAAAATCGCGCGCCGCTACATGCTCGTGCCCACCGTCTGCTTCAACTGCGAAAGCGCCTGCGGCCTGCTTGCCTACGTGGACAAAACGACGCTGGAAATCAAAAAGTTTGAGGGCAATCCCAAACATCCCGGCAGCCGGGGGCGCAACTGCGCCAAAGGCCCCGCCACCCACAACCAAATTTACGACCCGGAGCGCATCCTCTACCCACTCAAGCGCGTCGGCGCCCGCGGTGAAGGCAAATGGAAACGCATCACCTGGGATGAAGCCGTCAGCGAAATCTCCGCCAAAATGCGCGAGAGCCGCCTGAAGCGCAAAGACGGCATCATGTACCATGTCGGCCGTCCCGGCGAAGATCATTACACCAACCGCGCCATCCAGGCGTGGGGCGTCGATGGCCACAACAGCCACACCAACATCTGCTCCGCCGGGGCGCGGCTGGGCTACTACCTCTGGGGTGCCTTCGATCGCCCCAGCCCGGACCACGCCAATGCCCGCGTCATCCTGCTCATCTCCAGCCACCTGGAAACGGGCCACTACTTCAACCCCCACGCCCAGCGCATCATTGAGGGCAAGATGGATGGGGCCAAGCTCATCACCTTCGACCCGCGCCTCAGCAACACCGCCAGCCTCAGCGACGTCTGGCTGCCCACCTGGCCCGGCAGCGAACAAACCGTCCTGCTGGCCATCGCCAACCACCTGCTGCAAACAGGCCAATACAACAAAGATTTTGTGCGCCGCTGGGTGAATTGGGAAGAGACGCTGGAAGCGGTAAACAGTGGTCGGTTATCGGTAAACAGTGAGCAGTTACGAGATGAGATTCGCGAAGCATTTGACCGATTACCAAACACCGATAACGGATTACCCTTTGAGCTGTTCGACGCGCTGCTAAAAGATCTGTATGCCGAATTCACCTTTGAGCGGGCGGCTGAAGAATCTCAGGTGCCGGTTGAGCGGATTGCCGAGACAGCGCGGTTGGTGGCCAATTGCGACGGCCGTTTAGCCACCCACACCTGGCGCAGCGCAAGCATCGGTAACCTGGGTGGTTGGCAAGTGGCCCGTTGTCTATTTTTCCTCAACGTGCTCACCGGCAGCGTCGGTACACCCGGTGGCGTGAATGCCAACAGCTGGAGCAAATTTGTGCCCAAGCCATTCAAAAGTCCGCCCGCGGGCGATACCTGGAACGAGCTGCATTTGCCCCACGAATGGACCTTTGCCCACTACGAAATGAGCTTCCTCCTGCCCCACTTCCTGGAAGAAGGGCGTGGCGACATCGACGTTTATTTCACCCGCGTTTACAACCCGATGTGGATCAACCCCGACGGCTTCATGTGGCTCAAATCCTTGCGCAACGAAGAGCAGATCAAATGCCATGTTGCCCTCACGCCCACCTGGAACGAATCCGCCTGGTTTGCCGACTACATCTTGCCAATGGGGCACTCCGGCGAGCGGCACGACTTGATGAGCCAGGAAACCCACTCTGGCCAATGGCTGGCCTTCCGCCAACCGGTGCGCCGCGTGGCCATGGAGCGTCTCGGCCAAAAAGTGAAATACACCTGGGAAGCCAATCCTGGCGAGGTGTGGGAAGAAAACGAGCTGTGGGTGGAACTGT
Source organism: Ardenticatenaceae bacterium (assembly GCA_020634435.1). GTDB lineage: Bacteria > Chloroflexota > Anaerolineae > Promineifilales > Promineifilaceae > Leptofilum. The sequence goes on from JACKBS010000015.1 coordinate 72,987, forward strand.
CTGTGAACATGGACCCCGACGGCAGCCTGGGCATTCGCCAATATTTTGAAAGCCCGTACCGCCCCGGTGAAGTGATCACCCAAGACGAATACCATCAGTGGATTTTCGAGAACAGCGTGCCCGGCCTGCCCGAAGCCGCTGCCGCCGAAGGGCTCACCCCGCTGGCCTACATGCGCAAATACGGCGTCTTTGAAGTGAAATCTCACAACTACGTGCCGTATGAAAAAGAGATTGGAGATTGGAGATTAGAGAAGGATACCGCAGGCAATCTCCAATCTCCAATCCCTAATCTCCAAATTGACGAGAAAAACCGCATTCAACAAGATGGCAAAGTCGTCGGCGTTGTTGTTGACGGCAAAGCCAAGACAGGCCTGGGCACGCCCAGCCGCAAGCTGGAGTTTTTCAGCCCAACCATGCATGAATGGGGCTGGCCGGAAAAAGATTACACCATACCCTGGCCGCTCAAGAGCCATGTGCATCCCGACAACATCGACCGCAGCAAGGGCGAAATGCTGCTGCTGCCTAACTTCCGCCTGCCGACGCTGATCCACACCCGCAGCGCCAACGCCAAGTGGCTGTACGAAATCAGCCACAAAAATCCAGTCTGGATGCATCCCAGCGATGCCCAGCGGCTGGGCGTGGCCACCGGCGACCTCATCCGCGTGGAGACTGAGATTGGCTACTTTGTAGACAAGGTGTGGGTCACCGAGGGCATCAAGCCGGGTGTCGTGGCGATGAGCCACCATCTGGGCCGCTGGCGGTTGCAAGAGGATATGGGCGTCAATCCCGGCATGTCGGCGCTGGCGCGGTTGGAGGAAAACGGCACGGAGCACAAGCTAAACATCCTCAAGGGCGGCTCGGCCTGGAGCACGTTTGATCCCGACACCGAACGCATCTGGTGGAAGGACGTGGGCGTACACCAGAATTTGACTCATGCCGTGCATCCCGACCCGCTGAGCGGGGCGCACTGCTGGTTGCAAAAGGCGGTCAACGTGACCAAAGCAAAGCCGCACGACAAGCATGGCGATGTCTGGGTGGATACCACCCGCTCGATGCAGGTGTATGAAGAGTGGAAGGGGCTGACGCGCTCAGCCATTGACACCAGCCCGGATGGAACGAGACGGCCGTTCTGGCTCAAGCGGCCACTCAAACCAATCAAGGAAGCCTACAAACTGCCCGAAAAACCATTCGGGCGCGAATAAGACCAAGCAGCTTCATTAACTGAATACTGTTTATCAACTTAATTTCCGGCGTGAACCCGGCATGGTTCCGCTTGGAAGGAGGTGACTATGCAAAGCATGCCAATGAATGGTTCGGCGACCTTGCAAGCCAAGCTCAACGAACCGCAAACCGTGGCCGCGCTCACCCGCCTGCTCGACCGGATTGAGTCGCTGGAGCAGACGGTGAACACGCTGGCCGATCTGGTCCAGCAGGGGCCGGGCATGGCCGCGATGGTCGGCGACATGGTGGACGAGACGGTGCGCAGCGCTGCCGCTCGTGGCGTGGACATCGAAGCCCGCCTGCGCGCCGGGCTGGCCATCGCCGAAAAGCTGACCGCGCCGGAGATGGTGGCCAAGCTGGATCAACTGCTGGCCTTCGCTGACGAAGCACCGGGTTTGGTAGCGATGGTGGGGGATATGGTGGATGAAACGGCCGTTTCCCTCGACCTCGAATCCCGCCTCAGAATGGGCCTGCAAATCGCCGAAAAAGCCACCCAACCTGCCAACTTGGCCCAGCTGGGCGAAATGTTCGAGGTGCTGCTGGAAGCCGAATCCGGCATGCTCAGTCCAGAAGCAGTGCGCACGTTAGGGTCAATGGCTCAGTCCATGGTCGCCGCCAAAAGCGATCCCCGCGAAAAAGTTGGTCTGTTTGCCCTGCTGCGCAGCCTGAACGACCCCGACATCCAAAATGCGCTCGGCTTTTTGCTGAATTTCGGTAAGCGATTCGGCCGTAGTTTGTAAAAATGGATGCCCGCCTTCGCGAGCATGACAATAGACAAGCGAGAAAAAGTTTCCAAGAAAAGAAACCAAGGAGATTCCCACATGAAAGATCATTACCAGGTACTCATCATTGGCGGTGGCACCGCCGGATTGACCGTTGCTTCCAAGCTGGCCCTCATGCCCAACGCCCCGGACATGGGCCTCATCGAGCCATCCAGCAAACATTACTACCAACCGCTGTGGACGTTGGTCGGCGCAGGCGTCTTTGACCGCTCCGTCACAGAACGAGACGAACGCGACTACGTTCCCGCTGGCGTCGATTGGATTCAGGACCGCGTAGACACCTTCGACCCCGACAACAACACCGTCACCACCGCCAGTGGCGACACCATTAGCTACGATTATTTAATTGTCACCGCCGGTATCCAGATTGATTGGGATGCCATTCCCGGCCTGAAAGAAAGCGTGGGCAAACCCGGCACCGGCGTATGCAGCAACTACTCCTGGGAAACCGTAAATTCCACCTGGGAAAATATCAAAAACTTAAAGAGCGGCACGGCCATCTTCACCCAGCCAAGCACCGGTATTAAATGCGCCGGTGCGCCGCAAAAAATCTGCTATCTGGCCGAAGACCATTTCCGCCGCTCTGGCATACGCAACAACATCAATGTGAAGTTTATCTCCGGCACGGGCAGTATTTTTGGCGTGAAGAAGTATGCCGATTCATTGAATCGGGTCATTGACCGCAAAGGCATCGAAGCCTCCTACAACACAGAACTGGTAGCCCTGCGCCCAGACAGCAAAGAAGCGATTTTTGAGCCAGTCGGTGGCGGCGATCAAATCGTGATGAAGTACGACATGATTCACGTGACGCCACGCCAAAGCGCACCAGATTTCATCAAGAAGAGCAAGCTGGCCGCCTCGACGGGTTGGGTAGATGTTGATCAGCATACCACACAGCATGTTCGTTACCCCAACGTCTTCTCCTGTGGTGATTCCAGCAGCATGCCCACCTCCAAGACGGGCGCAGCCATCCGCAAGCAGGCCCCTGTTTTGGTGGAAAATTTGTTGGCAGCAATGGCCGGACGGCCGTTAACTGGACATTACGACGGCTACACCTCCTGCCCATTGGTCACCGGCTATGGCACGCTCATCCTGGCTGAATTCGGCTACGACAAGCAGCCACAAGAAACCTTCCCCTTCGATCAATCCGAAGAACGGTACAGCATGTACGCGCTGAAAGCCCACGGCCTACCCCGCATTTACTGGCACGGCATGCTGCGCGGCCGGGCGTAGAGAATGTAATTAGGTAACTGGTAATTGAGTAATTGCAGCCGAATTACTCAATTACCAAATTACCTCCAAAAGTTCCTTACCAAATCTTTACATTGCCCTTACCGGCAATTTGCATCGAAACAGTACACTAGTACCCACTTCTACAAGTTTCACTGAACTGACCGAATAGGAAAGAGGAAAGATCATATGTGGTTTGAAACCTTAATCCGTGAAGAAACGGGCTGTGCCACCTACATGATCGGTTGTCAGCAAACGGGCGAATGCGCCGTTTTTGACCCGCTGTGGGACATTCAGCCCTATCTCGACATGGCCAAAGAGAAAAAGTCAAAGATCCGCTACGTCATTGATTCGCACAGCCATGCCGACCACGTTTCCGGCGCTACCTGGCTGGCAGAGGCCACCGGGGCAGAACTGGTTTTGCCCGAACTGGCTGACATTGCGTACGATGCGACCCGCGTGAAGCATGGCGACATGATTCGCATGGGTGGTGTGGGCATGGAGATTGTGCACGTTCCTGGCCACCGCCCGGAGCAGATCAATCTGCTTATTTACGATTTCCCGCGTGGCGACGAGCCGTGGTTTATCCTCACGGCCGATTTTGTGCTTGTGGGTGATGTGGCCCGGCCCGACCTGGCTCAGGCTGGCGACGAAGGTGCGCCCGTTTTGTTCGATGTTGCCATCCCCCGCTTTTTAGGTCTGCCCGACCACGTTGAGGTTTATCCCGGCCACCTGGCCGGGTCTACCTGAGGACGCGTCACAAGTGGCAAGGTTGCCACTACGGTTGGGTACGAACGACGCTTCAACGATTCCCTGAAATTTAAAGACAAAGAGCGATTTGTCAATTACATGCAGGAAGATCAGCCGCTGAAACCGGCCAATATCCTGAACATTGTGGCGACCAATCAGGGCAAAATTCCGCTCACCAAAGAGATTCCCAAAGCCAAACCGCTAACGGCCGTTCAGGTTAAAGCGATGATGGACGAGGGTGCGGTGGTGGTAGACGGCCGTTCCTCGGCAACATTTGGCGCAGGCCACATCCCTGGTGCATTTAACGTACAGCTCTCCAGCAGCGAATTTGAGCAGCGCGTCGGTTGGATGACCCCCGACGATGCGCCGCTGATTTTGCTGATGGACAGCGACGAAGAAGCCCAGGAAGCAATCTACAAGATGGCTTTCATTGCGCTGCACAGCCGCGTAGCCGGATTCCTGGAAGGCGGCATTGATGCCTGGATGGAAGCGGGTAATCATGCCGAGTCTGTTCCGCAGATGGATGTGCATGATCTGCATCACAAACTGTCCACCAACGGCATGCAGGTGCTGGACGTGCGCGACGCGGAAGAATGGGACGAAGGCCACATCGAAAAAGCCCACTTCCTGACCTACACGCGCATGGTAGAACAGCTCACCAGCCCAGCCATGCTGCCCACGCTGCCGCTCAGCAAAGATCAGCACATTGCCGTCACTTGCGCCACGGGCAAGCGCTCCAGCACCGCCATCAGCGTGATGAAGCGGGAAGGCTTCAAGCATCTGTACAACGTCACGGGTGGTATGGAAGCATGGGAAGCCGCCGGGTTCCCCATGCGAGATGGTGAAGGAAACGTCTGTAACATTTAGTCGTTTTGGCAAGTAAAGAGGAAGAGGATTGTGGAGCAGGAAGGATCTGGGTGACTGGACCTTCCTGCTCCGTTGGCATTCATAAACCAGGTGGGCGGCACTCCCCACAATGAGCTTTCGCTGTAGCTCATTATGTGCAACACACCTAATATGAAAGCCAGCAACGCGGTAAACACCTGTAACCTGGGGTGCCTTCTCCCATTTTGAGAGGGCACCCGCAACAACTTAACAAGGAGAGAAAGATGTTAGAATGGCTTCTTGAACCGTGGCCCTGGTATATTTCCGGTCCCCTGATTGGCCTCACGGTCCCCATCTTGCTGCTGCTAACCGGTCGGAACTTTGGCATCTCTAGCAGTTTGCGCCACCTCGGTGCGGCCTGCATGCCCAACACCAAACTCCCCTATTTGAGTAAAAATTACAATTGGCGGAATCACATTGGCAGCCTCATTTTTGTGCTGGGGGTGCTGATTGGCGGCTTTGTGGGCAATTTTTTGCTCTCCACAGAGCCGGGTAACTTCCTGCCCACTTTTTATGCATCGCCGCTGGGTGTTTTGGGCCTGTTTGTCGGCGGCATCCTGATCGGCTTCGGCACGCGCTATGCCGGGGGCTGCACATCGGGCCATACCATCATGGGGATTTCTTCCCTGAATGTGTCTAGCCTGGTAGCCACGATCTTTTTCTTCGTGGGCGGCTTAATTTCAACCTGGTTTATTATGCCCCTCTTCATCCACTAGGAGACAACCATGACCTTCAAAAACAAACTCATGACGCTGCTGGTTGGTATCTACTTTGGAATCGTGTTGGTTAAGTCGCAGGTTATTTCGTGGTTTAATATCAACGACATGTTCCACTTTAAAGACCCGTATATGTATCTGGTGATTTGCTCGGCGATTGCCGTGGGAATGGTTTCGATTTTCTTGATCCGCCGCTTTGAAGCGCGGACAATTGAAGGTGAAGCCATTGTGATTAAGCAACGGCCGTTTCATCCCGGCAACGTCATCGGTGGCACTATTTTTGGTATGGGCTGGGCGATTACCGGCGCGTGCCCCGGCCCCATTTACGCCTACATTGGGGCCGGTAACTTTTTAATGATTTTTACGTTCATGGGCGCGATGACAGGAATGTACTTGTATGCCTTTTTCCAATCCCGGCTCCCCCACACCGAGTGGGTCCGGCTTAAGCCAGGCTCAACTGGCGCGAGCTAGAAGTTACAGTTACCGCTTATTTAGCGAACTCTTTTTACAAGGGATTACGGCCGTTTCCCTGCCCTACATTCAACAAATTCCAGAATTAACGGCCGTTTTGCCCCAACCATTTATCGCCGATAACGCAGCCGCCAACCATCACGAGCTGTTCCAGTTCAACATTTTTCCCTACGAAAGCTTCTTTTTGGGGGAAGATGGGCTGGTGGGGGGTGACGTGACGGCCGTTGTTAACCAACACGCATTTCAACTCGGCTGGCAAACGGCCGTAACCAACAACCAGGCCGATCACCTGGGGCACGAACTCGCTTGCCTCGCTTTTTTAGTCGCCCAGGAAGCCGAAGCGTCCGAATCTAACCAGTTGGCGGCCGCGAACGATTGGCAGACAAAGCAGCAGTTTTTCCTGCAAAACCACCTGCTGCGCTGGGCGTCCACCTGTTTGTTGGCCATCCAACAGCAAGCCAACCCATTTTTTGCGGAACTGGCCCAGGTAACGCTGAACCTGCTGCTCTCCCATGCGGATGAGCTTGCCCGCACCGCCTCTGCACCGCCTGCCTTTCTGCCGCCCGTGCCCGACATCCTGGCCAACGACAAAACTGGCTTCAAAGAGATTGCCCACTTTCTGCTGCTGCCTGCGCTCAGCGGCATTTACCTCAGCCGAGACACCATTGGCCAGCTAGGCCGCCAGTTTGACCTGCCCCGCGGCTTTGGCAGCCGGGAAACGATGCTGCTGAATTTGTTAAGAACGGCCGTTCAATACGACGCCCTTCCCCCACTCCTCAGAACGCTGCAAGAAATGTGCCGCAGCTGGCAAACCGGCTACCAGGAGCTCATCAGCCAGTATCCTAAAACGGCCCTCTTCATCCAGCCCTGGCAAGCCCGTGCCGCCGCCACGGAACAAATGGTGTTGGCGCTAATGGAATCCTCGATCGCGGAATAAAAAAGAAGGGGAACGGTAGTAAACGGCCGTTCCCCTTCTCTCATTTCTCTGTGTAACTCCAAGCAACCGGTAGGTTGCCCTTCTCTGCGTAACTCTGTGTCCCTGCTTCTAATCAAAAATCTCCCGCTCAACCCGCCGCTTGCCCAACGCCGCAATCAGCCAATAGCCACCCACAATGATCGCCGGTCCCAAAATGGCCGGCAGCACATTGTTGGTCCAGTCAGACAAATCTGGCAGTCCTAGCCACAAGCTCAACACCACAAACAAGAAGACGGTCATGCCCAGATAAGCCAAAACCGCTTGCTTCATCGTCGGTACGGGCATGATGCCCCCCAAAAACGAGCGGAGTGCAAAATAGCCCACAATCGAGCCCAGCAGCACCCACTGAATATCCCGCAGTTCGGCGTCTGGCTGGTTAAAGACGTAGAGTCGAATCATCAATACCGCACCCAGCGCTACCTGCGTTAAGCCCAGCATGATCATGGCGCTTTGCCCGGCTACCACCTGCGAACGTTCATCAATTTTCATCTCAATCCTCCGTCAGCTCGGCAATCCAGAACAGATCATCCAGACGCTTGTTCAGCACGTGCGCCAGCATCAGGCACAGTTTGATTGTCGGGTTGTACTTATCGCTTTCAATAAGGCCAATCGTCTGCCGGGTCACGCTCACCTGATCCGCTAATTCTTGCTGGGTCAGGTTTGCTTCAATCCGGGCCAATCGTACCTTATTGCCTATTTGAATATCACGCATGGCCGCATTGTAAAATATAGTTTGCAAAATGTCAATTATATTTTGCATTTTGGGTGAATTTTGAGAGGGGTGTGGTAAAATACGGCCGTTTCTAATCAGATCGAGTATCGAGAAAACAAATTCGGGGTCAGCCAATGCCCACAAAGAAAAAAGGCAACAATAAACGCAAGAAAATCTTTTGGATTAGTCTTTTTGTCTCTATACTTGCATTGATAACAACGTTCTTTTGGCTCGATTCAGGCAATTTTATTCTTAACAGAAACGATCCAGATCGTGTGGTTTTGGTTTTTACGCTTGCTCTAATGCGCAATAGAGAAAGACAGGCTAAATCGCTCATTGCAGAAGAGACATGGCCACAGCTAGACGCTTGGTTTGAAACGCACCCGGCCCGAAACTGTCACTTTCTCGATGGAGATTATTACATTTTAGGTGGGTCAAACCGCTCATATGATTCTGAACTAAACCAATACTTTTACGAATACTCAACAATCCAACACCCGTGTTCTGGCGCTCTCTATTTTCTCGCAGTTAAAAACATTACTGTGGCGCAAGATAAGCATGGCTGGCAGATTGTTCACTGGGAAGCCCCTTGTGACGCAAGCGGATTTAATGCAAAAGGAGAATTTAATTCAAAAGAGTGCTATCCATGGGAATAACCTGAAGTAAAGACGGCCGTATCTTGCACCCCAATAACTTCAATTCTCCGTGAAACTCCGTGCCCCCTCTGCGCAACTCCGTGTTCCGCTTTTCTTGCCCAACCAAACAAAGTAAAATCCACTCCATGAACACACAGGCAACTTTTCGCTGTTTCCGGGGCTGCCCCGGCACCTACTCCATTTACGACGTCATCTACACCTGCCCCACCTGCGGCGGCCTGTTGGAAGTCCACCACGATCTGGAACCCCTGCGCCAGCGCAGCGCCGAGCAGTGGCAAACTCTGCTCGACCAACGCGCCGGCAGCACCCAATGGCCTTACGGCAGCGGCGTCTGGGCCATGAAAGAGTGGGTCATCCCCGACCTGGCCAACGATAACGTTGTCAGTATGTTTGAGGGCAACTCCAACCTGTTCTGGGCTGAGCGGTTAGGCCAACAAATTGGCCTATCCGATCTGTGGATTAAGCTGTGCGGCAACAGCCACACCGGCAGCTTCAAAGATTTGGGCATGACCGTGCTCGTCAGCGTGGTCAAGCAGATGATGACGCTGCCGGACAATCCGGTAAAAGCCGTTGCCTGTGCCAGCACCGGAGACACCAGCGCGGCGCTGGCAGCGTACGCCGCCGCGGCGGGCATCCCGGCCATCGTCTTTTTGCCGCAGAACAAGGTGAGCGCCGCCCAACTCATCCAGCCCATCGCCAATGGGGCGCACGTTTTGGCGCTGGACACGGACTTTGACGGCTGTATGCGCATCGTCAAGGAGCTGACGAAGGACAACAGCATCTACCTGGCCAACTCGATGAACAGCTTGCGCATCGAGGGGCAAAAGACCGTAGGCATCGAAATTGTGCGTCAGTTTGACTGGCAGGTACCCGACTGGATCATTTTGCCCGTGGGCAATCTGGGCAACATCAGCGCCACCTACAAAGGGCTCAAACTGCTCTACGAACTGGACATCATTGACAAGATGCCCCGGCTGGTAGCGGCGCAAGCAGCTAAAGCCAATCCGTTCTACCAGAGCTACCTGAACGGCTTCGAGAGCAAGGTCTCCCTGGCAGCGCAAGACACGCAAGCCTCGGCCATCCGCATTGGCGACCCGGTGAGCTACGAGAAAGCCGTACAGGCAATCCAGGCGACCAACGGCGTCGTGGAGCAGGCGTCGGAGCATGAATTGGCCAATGCCGCCGCACTGGCTGATCGCACCGGGATGTATACCTGTCCGCATACGGCCGTTGCTCTCGCCGCCCTCTTCAAACTAAAAGAAAAAGGCATCATCCAAAAAAATGACCGCACCGTCGTCATCAGCACCGCCCACGGCCTGAAGTTCACCCAATTCAAGGTGAAATACCACGAAGGCACCCTGCCCGAAGCCGAAAGCCAGTTCGCCAATCCGCCCGTCAATTTGCCTGCGGACGTGGAATTGGTGAAGGACACGATTGCCCGACGGCTGGAAAGATCGTAAACAATTCCAAACATCGCCAGCCCCGTCGGGGCTTCCGCAACTAGCCGGGGGATGAATCCCCCGGCGGACACGGCGGCTCCCGGCGGACGCGATAGACCCGGCCAACATGCCGCAAATCTAAAACCCGGGGCTGAAGCCCCAGGCTAGAAGGAACCCCATGACCAAACCATTCGAACTCGGCCTCTACTCCTTTGCTGAGCTAACGCCGGACCCCAAAACGGGCGAACTCATCACGCCCGCCCAGCGGCTGGAAGAACTGCTAGAAACAATTGAACTGGCCGATCAGGTGGGGCTGGATGTGTTTGGCCTGGGGGAGCACCATCGGCCGGATTATGTATCTTCGGCTCCGGCGGTCATTTTGGCGGCGGCGGCCGCCCGCACCAAAAACATTCGCCTTAGCAGTGCCGTCTCTGTGCTCAGCTCCGATGACCCGGTGCGCGTGTTTCAACAGTTTGCCACGCTGGATTTGCTGTCAAACGGCCGTTCCGAAATCATGGCTGGTCGAGGTTCCTTCATCGAGTCATTCCCCCTCTTTGGCTATGATTTGCACGACTACAACACGCTCTTTTCGGAGAAGCTGGAACTACTGCTAAAGATCCGTGAGCAGGTCGAAGTTCACTGGTCTGGCAAACTTCGCGCGCCACTGACCGGGCAAGGAGTTTACCCGCGCCCTATTCAAGACCCACTGCCAGTTTGGATTGCGGTAGGCGGCACGCCTGAATCGGTTGTGCGGGCGGCAGCGCTGGGATTGCCGCTGGCCCTGGCCATCATCGGCGGCATTCCAGAGCAGTTTGCCGGGTTGGTTGATCTGTACAATCGCGCCATCGCGCAATATGGGCACGACCGTTCCCAACTGGCGCTGAGCATCAACTCCCACGGCTTCATCGCCGACGGCGCGCAGGAAGCGCGCGATGTGGCTTTCCCGCCCTTTGCCCAGGTGATGAACAAAATCGGCCGTGAGCGTGGCTGGCCACCGATGAGCCGCCAACAATTCGACGCTTCCTGCACCTTACGCGGTGCCAATTTTGTGGGGAGTCCAGATGAGATTATCGAGAAGATTTTGTACCAGCACGAAATTTTCAAGCACGACCGCTTCTTGCTTCAGCTAAGTGTTGGCACTATGCCGCACGATAAGATGCTGCACGCGATTGAATTGTTAGGCACCAAAGTTGCGCCGGTCGTTCGGGAAGAAATCGGCCGTCGGCAGGCAGCATGACGGTTATTCCTCTTTCAAAAATGGCTGCCCCAACGCCTCTGGTCGGGCTGCGCCCCAGCGGGTGCGGAAACGCTTGGTAGACATGAACAGCAGCACAATCAGCGTAATGCCAAACGGCACCATCCGCCACACATAGCGAGACAAAACGCCGGGCAGCACCAACTCCGGGCTAAGTGAAAGCTGCCACATCGTGCCAAACAGCAGTGAACCACCTAGTAAAATCAACGGATTCCACATGGAGAAGAAAACCAGCGCCAGGGCAATAAAGCCCCAGCCCAACAGGAAGTTGTAGCTCCAGACCGGATTGTAATCGAGGGCGTACACGGCCCCAGCAAACCCCATCAACATGCCGCCCACCGTCACGCACAAGTAGCGCGTTTTGCTCACGCTAATCCCCGAAACTTCGGCAACAGACGGATTTTCCCCCACTGACCGAATTTGTAGCCCCAGGCTGGTGCGGTTCAGTACAAACCAGATGATGGCAACCAGAATCAAACCAATGTAGAAAAATGGCGATAGGCCAAAAATGCTGGGGATGCGATCCATGCCCAGCGGCCCGGTGAACGGTGAGCCCATGTAAGTGGTCAGGCCAAAGCCCAAAATCCAGATGCCCATGCCGCTTACCACCTGATCCCCACCCAGGGTAATGGAAAAGAAGCCGTGCAGGAGGCCCAACAACGCGCCAATGGCAATGGCCGCCGCAAAACCCAGCAAGTAACTTCCCGTCGTTTGGGCGGTGATGAAGCCAATCGTGGCGCCAAAGAGCATGACACCTTCTACGCCCACATTGAGGATGCCGGAACGCTGACCAAACAGCTCGCCGACCCCGGCAATTAGAAAGATGGTTGAGGCATCAAGACTTCGAACCCAAAACTCCCACATCGACTTTCTCCGAATTTAGTTTAACGACAACAATCTTGTAGCGATAGAAAAATTGGAATGCAACCAGGGTGATCATCAACACACCGAGCAGTGCGTAATCCACACCAAAGCTCATGCCCAAGGCGCCCTGCACAAAACGGCCGCCTACCGATAATCCACCAAACAAAAACGCTACCGGAATCGCCCCAACCGGATTCCCCTGGGAAATGAGGCCACAAATGATGCCATAGAAGGCCATGTCGCCGAAAAAGGCGTAGTTACGGGCAATTTTGTACACGCCAGGAACGGCCGCAAAATAATGGTATCCGGCCAGACCCGCCAAAACGCCACCCAGCACAAACACCAAAACCGGCACCCGAAAACGGCTAATCCCGGCGTAAGCAGCCGCATTGGGATTTTGCCCATACGCGCGAATTTCAAAGCCCAGGCGCATCCGGGCAAAAAGGTAATACAAAAATACGCCAGCCAGAAGAGCAATAAAGATGGTGATGGGCACATCAAACAGCAGGGGCATACGGAAGGCATCTGGCAGTTCAAAACTCTCCCCACGCCCGCCGGCATTCATAAAAATACCGCCGTCCTTGATCATGAACGAGACAAACCAGTAGGCCATGAAGTTCAACATCATTGTGACGACAATTTCGTTAATGTTGTAGCGACCTTTCAAGTAGCCAGCGATCAATCCGGTGAGCGCCCCGCCAACGGCTGCTCCCAACATCGCCAACGGCACCAGCCAAATCGCTGGCGGATGCGGCGCGTTGAGCTGGTTAACGCCAAACGCATAAAAAACAGCAAACGCCGTGAGCGCCCCGATGTACAACTGCCCCGTCATGCCAATGTTCCACAACCCGGCGCGGAAAGGGATGATGAAGGCGTAGGTACACAGCAGCAAAAACACAAAGCGGTTCAGCGTCAGCGGCAAGCCAAACTTGTTAAAAAAGGCATAAGAAAATATCTGGCCGTAGGCATCTACGGGGCTATTACCCGCCAAAATGAAGATAAAGCCAAACAGAAACAAGGCCGCCACAATGGCCAGCACAGCGTTCAACAATGCCTGCCACGGCTTTAAGACGGGGCGTTTTTCCAGTTCAAACCGATAACGGCCGATTTTCATTGTTCGCCTCCTGCCATTTCAATACCGGCCATCATGGCCCCCACGCTCTCGCGGTGTGCCTCTTCGGCCGGAATGATGCCCATCAACCGTCCTTCATAGATAGGGGCAATCCAGTCACTCAGTGAGAAAATTTCGTCTAAATCTTCGGAAATAAGCAAAACGGCCGCATTCTTAAACTTCGCCTCGTTCAACTTGTTGCGCACAAACTCAATTGCCCCAATGTCCAATCCCTGCGACGGCAAGTCGGCAATCACCAGGCGCGGGTTGCGCGACAACACGCGGGCCAGAATCAGCTTCTGCAAATTACCGCCAGACAAATTTTTGGCCTTCACATCCGCGTTCGGCGTTTTGACCGCGTATTCCTCAATCACCTCTTCGGTTAACTGGCGAATTTTGTGGTAATCCAACGTGCCGCGATGCTGAAACTGCTCGTCAAAGTAGTAGTTCATCGTCATGTTTTCGACGAGTGAAAAATCAGCAATCGAACCTAAATGATTGCGATCGGCGGGGATGTAGCCCAGACCCGCCTTCCAACGCGCATAGCTGGTAGCCGTCGTGATGTCCCGGCCATCGAGCGTAATCTTGCCCGCTACCACATCACGCATTCCGGCCAGGCATTCCACCAACTCCCGTTGCCCGTTGCCAGATACCCCGGCAATGCCAAAAATCTCGCCTTCGCGAATGGAAAATGAAACGCCCTCCAATGCCCGAACGCCCTTGTCGCTCTGGGCTACCAAATTCTCCACCTGGAGAATCGTTTCCCCTTTGGGCGCTTTTTCTCGCTGAACGTTGAACAGCACTTCCCGCCCCACCAATTCAGTCGCCAAACTCTTTTCGGTGGCGTGTTCCGTCTCGATGCAAGAAACAACTTTGCCGCGCCGGAGCACGGTGATGCGGTGGCTAATGCGCAGCACAATCGGCAGTTTGTGGGTGATGAAGGGCACAATCGCCACATTGTCTTTGGCCATCGCTTCGATGGAGGTGAGCAGCTTTTCAGTTTCGATGGGGGTTAAAGCGGCCGTTGGCTCATCCATGATCAGCAGTTCCGCCCCACGATAAAGCGCCTTGAGGATTTCCACAATTTGCTTCTCGCCTTCGGAAAGCTGCCAAACTTTGGCCCGCAGGTCAATTGAAAAGCCAAATTTGTCACACAGGTCGTGGATTTCTTGGGTGGTGCGCTTGTAATCCAAAACCTTACCGGCGCGCGGATGCCCCAGGATGATGTTTTCAATGACGGTGTGGGCGGGCACAAGCTTGCGGTGCTGGTGCACCATGCCAATGCCACGGTCAATGGCATCCAGCGGGGAGCTAAATTTGACCTTTTCGCCCGCCAGATAAATTTCCCCCTCATCTGGCTGGTACTGGCCAAAAAGAATTTTCATCAGGGTAGATTTGCCCGCGCCATTTTCCCCAAGAATGGCATGGATTTCACCTGCCCGGATGGCAAAATCGATCTTTTCGTTGGCCACAACGCCGGGGAAACGCTTGGTGATTCCCCTGGCTTCCAACACCATATCGCCGCGTTTTAACTGTTGCAGTAGCACAATGAGCCTTTGTAATTGTTAAGCGATGAGGCCCCCAGGTTGGGAGCCTCATCTTATTTTTGAAAGCAGCAGTCCAGACCCTAAGGGTTTTACTCGCGCATGGTTTTCTTTTTGCGTCAAACCCTTAGGGTCCAGTAACGAGTTCCGTTACTCCAAAATTGTCACACCTTGCAAATCAAAGTTGAATTTGGAAAGCAGCCATTCGGCCGTAGGCACTTCACCAGCCGGTTTCACTTCTTCGCCAGCCGCCGGAACGGGCAGCCCTTCAAGCTCCAGACCGGTCCCATTGCTGATGAAAGCATGGTCAGTGAAGGGATCCCATTCGCCAGCAATCATCTGCTCACGACGCTGGGCCACCAGGTCCACAATTTCTTGCGGGATCGAAGGCAAAGCGGCTGGGCTGATCGCATCAATACCCACCTTACCATCGTTCATGATGTCCACGGTGGTAACTTCGGTGCCATCCGCCAGCGTAATTGAGCTTTCCATGCCCAGGTAAAGCACAGTTTCGGGATTTTGCTCACCAGCCATGAACTCGTTGATCATCTGATCGTACAAAACTTCCCAGCGAGTATCGAAGGAAACAGCCACAGTGTCGGTGTCGGCCCAACCGTAGAAACCAACGATGTCCATGTCTTTACCCACAAACCAGATACCCTGCTCAACCGCTACATCCAGCGGCGAACCAGAATCTGTTTGCTGCGTAATCACGTCTACGTTGTATTCGCTAATCAGGGTTTCGGCAATACCACGCTCTTCTGGCGGCAGGAACCAATCACCCGCGTACTTCACGTAGATGTTGACGTCCTTGCCCAACATTTCGGCGGCATCCTGCACACCCAACACAAAGCCATTCGTCCGACGAATGACCTGCACCGATGGGAAGGCAGAGACGATACCGATATTCCCCGTCTCGGTCAAAGCACCAGCAATCAGACCTTCCAGGTAGAGAGCCTGATATTGGCGGGGGAAGAGGCGGATGAAATTCCGCTTGGTGGACAAATCACTGGCGATGATGGAGCCAAAATAAACATCGGGGTATTGGTCCGCGATTTCTTCTAGCGGCAAGCCCATAAACTCGGCATTACCAATCACGATGTCGGCCCCATTGGCAATAAGCTCTTCCGCATACGGAACAGCAACATCGGGACCTACTTCTTCGCGGAAAACATACTCGACGTTGTCATATTTATCCGCCAGGCGCTGGCCAGCGCGATTGTGCGCCCCAGACCAGGTGGTGCCCTCAATGACGCTAAAATGCTCGATGGCTAGTGTGACGGTGTCATCCGCTGCTTCGGTGGTGTCGCCGCTGTCTGCGGTGTCCGTTGTTTCGGTGGTATCGGCAGCATCGTCGCTATCGCCATCATCACCACCTGAAGAGGTGCACTGGGTCATCGCCAGAGCAAGCACCAACAACAGGAGCAATAAAAGCATACGGGGCATTTTGCGGTCTTCGTTCTTGGACAAAATTTTGCTGAACATTTTCTTCCTCCTTCTTCAATTGACTCAACAAGACACAAAATTGGGGAAAATCTAACCACAACGTACTGCGTGTCGTGGTGTGCAAGCGAAAACTTTTACGGGCGTTTTTGAAGTTGTGAAATTCTAGGAAATTATCGGTATCTCGTCAAATTCAAATTTCACTGAGGTTATGGGGATTTTGTGAGGCTTTGTGTACAACGTAGCATGGGCGAAGTATTGTTTTGGGGCTAGGCCAGGCAAACAAAAAAGGGGCGACCAGGCTCGTCTTTCACCTGGTCACCCCTTCATTCTTTCACCGTGTCACCTTATTCCAGGTCGATGATCGCCTTGAATAGTTCAGCTTCGCGCTCCAGGCGGAAGCCCAGCTTGAGGCAAATGGCCCGCATGCCGCGATTTTCCGCGAGCAGGTAAGCCACCACGCGCTTCACGCCTTCCTGACGGCCGATTTCCAACAGATGCACCAACATGGCTGTACCCACCCCCTGGCTCTGATAGCGGTCGCTCACCAGGATGGCAAACTCGGCCTCGTCACTTGTGCGCTCCTTGGTCAGACGACCAGCAGCAATGATTTCTTCGCTGTCTGTCTTGGGATTTTTGTGGGTCACCACAATCGCCATGTCGCGGTCATAATCCACAAAGCAGATGCGAGTAAGCCGCTCATGCTCTACACGCTGGTCGAGTTGGAACGCACGGAAGTAGCGCAAGTAAACTGACCGTTCGGACAGCGTCTCATGGAACTTCACCATCTGTGGCTCATCTTCTGGGCGGATGGGGCGCATGGTGATTTCCAGGCCATCTTCAGTGTCGATGGTTTTGATGTACTGGGCGGGATACGGCCGTATTGCCAGCTGCGGGAGTTCACTTTCCTCAACTTCAGGACCGTACAGCACCACTCGCGCATCCAAAGCCACCAAATCATCTGCCGAGGCAAACAGCGGGTTGATATCAATTTCCTTGATCCACCGCTGATCGGCCACGAGCTGACCAAAGCGCACCAGCAAGGCCTCCAATGCGGCCAAATCCACCGGATCGCGGCCACGCACACCCTGGAGCGCTTTGTAAATCTTGGTACGCTCCATCATGCGGCGCGCCAGTGTGGTGGTGAGCGGTGGCAGGCCCAGTGCTCGATCCTTAAACACCTCCACCAGCGTCCCCCCCGTGCCAAACAGCAGCACCGGGCCAAACTGCGGGTCGGGGCTGGCCCCAATGATCAGCTCATAGCCATCACCCAGGCGGAGCATCGGCTGCACCGTCACACCCAGGAAGTCATCGGCGCTGTATTTGGTGGTTACCGCCTGTTCCATGGTATTGTAGGCATGGCGCACTTCGCTGGCCGTGGCCAGGTCCAGACGCACGCCACCCACATCGGTTTTGTGGGTAATCGTCTCGGAATTGAGCTTGAGCACTACCGGATACCCGATCGCCTCAGCAATTTCGGCCGCTTCGTCGGCCGAGCGGGCCAGGCGAGTTTCCACCGTGGGAATATCGTAAGCGGACAGCACCTGCTTCGATTCATATTCGGTGAGGATGGTCCGGCCCGACTGACGCACTTTGTTCAGCATGTCGGTGATGGCGCGGATTTTTTGGGTGCTTTCCTCCGTCTCTTCCGGCAGGAACGGCGTCTCGTACAAGCTTTGCAGACGTTTGTGGTAGCGCCACATATACTGGAAAACGCGAGCGGCCGTATCGGGGAAAGCAAACGTGGGGATGTTGGCCTGGTTCAAAATCTCTTCACCACTGGCAATATCTGCCCCACCCATCCAGCTGGCCAACACGGGCTTGCCATATTGGTATTGCGGGGGACGGCCGTACAATTTCTTCAATTCTTGAGCCGTCTGCGTGGGGTCGGTCATCGCCTGGGGGGTCAAAATTACCAGCAAGCCGTCGCTATTTTCATCGTTGGCGGCAATTTGGATGGCTTTGGAATACCGTTCGGCGTCCGCATCCCCCAAGATGTCTACGGGGTTGTTGTGGCTCCAGTGTGGCGGCAAAAATTCATTCAGCTCATTCATCGTCTTTTCGGAAAGCTCGGTCAGCTCGCCCCGGTTGGTGATGAGCGAATCGGTCGCCAGCACACCCGGCCCACCTGCGTTGGTGACGATGGTCAGGCGCGGCCCACGCGGGCGCGGCTGCTTGGCCAAAACCTCAGCCATGTTGAACAGATCGTCAATCGAATCGACGCGCAGCACGCCAGAACGACGGAAAGCGGCCGCCAGCACCTCGTCGCTGCCAGTGAGAGAGCCCGTGTGCGAAGCCGCTGCCTGGGCCGCAGCTTCCGTACGGCCGGGCTTAATGACGATGATCGGTTTGGCCAAAGCCACTTCACGCGCCGCCGACAGGAACGAGCGGGCATTGCCGATGGACTCCATGTAAATGACGATGCTTTTGGTGCGCGGATCGTCGCCCAGGTAGTAGATCAGGTCACCCCAATCCACATCCAGCATCGAGCCGATGGAAACGAAGGAGCTAAAACCCACGTTTTCCCGGAAAGACCAGTCGAGGATGGAGGTGAGCAGCGCACCACTCTGGCTAATGAAGCCGACGGTGCCGGGACGAGCCATCGCGCTGGCAAAGGTGGCGTTCAACCCGCTGATGGGGTTCATCACCCCCAGACAGTTGGGGCCAATGATGCGCATGTGGCCGCGCCGCGCTTCGGTAAGAATTTCCTGCTCCAGCTTCACGCCTTCTGGGCCGCTCTCTTTGAAACCCGCCGAGATAACAATCGAGCCTTTGACACCGGCTTCCACACATTCGCGGATGATGCCAGGCACGGTGCGCGCGGGAGTGACAATGATGGCCAGGTCCACTTTTTCCGGCACTTCGCCAATGCTGGGGTACGCTTTGATGCCCATCACACTGCCGCGCGTTGGGTTAATGGGGAAAATCGTGCCGCCAAACGAGTTGGTCATGAGGTTCCACAAGATGGTGCGCCCCACGCTGCCCTCGCGCTCGGTGGCGCCAATGAGGGCCACACTACGCGGCGAAAAGATAACGTCCAGTGGATTTTTGTTATAGCTAAAGACATCGTGGGCAGTGCCACGGGTTAAGTCAGTCATTTTGATTTGCTCCTGTTAATTTTTGCAACAATATACGAATCTTCCGGTAATAGTGACAGCAGGTTTAATTGAAAATCGACGGTTTTACCTGCGGGCAAACGGTTTTAGGGACCGCATGACTCAATTACCAGGCTTAAGCGCCTAATCGCTTTTATTTACCGAACGGCCGTATGGCCATTGGAGATTTTATTTTAATGAAACGATACCAAAAAGTGCTGTTTGTCCTGGCCAATGGGTACATCTTGCTCTTTTTTTCGGAGATGATGTTTTGGGGCAGCTTTGAATGGCAAGAATTGCCCCTGACCTGGCTGGCTTACTCCGTGATAGGGTTTGTGTTTTTAACGGCCGTTACCCACTTCCGTATTCAGGACAAATGGGGGCTGTTTCTGGCCGGAGCCCTGTTTGGCTGGCTGGCCGAAGGCGTGCTGGTGCAAACTACCTATGAAGAGCTGCCGCTGAGCCTGTCATTTACCGGGCTGGCCTGGCATGCATTGTTAACCATCTGGATGGGTTGGTATTGGCTGCCCAAAACGCTCCGGCAAGGGAGCGCCTGGCAGGTGGTACAGCGTGCTGGGGCCGTCGGGATGCTGTTTGGCCTGTGGCTGTTAATGTGGCAAGTTGAAATTCATCCGGCCCAGCCGCCAACTCCCGGCAGCTTTATCTGGTTTGCGGTGCTTAGCTCGTTGGGCCTGGGTGTTAGCTACTGGCTGCTGCACTGGCTGGATGGTGCCCGTTTTCAGGTGAGCCGAAGATCGTTTACGGCCGTTGCTTGCCTGCTGCTGCTTTATTTTGCCGTGCAAACAGTGCCCGCTGCCCCAATCGCGTTGGTTGTATTGCCGCTGCTTTTGCTGTTGTTAATTGTGCCGCTAAAAAGAGCCAGACCCGCAAACGGCCGTTCGCTGCTAGCAGAAATCTCTGGCCCGCTGGCGTCAAAAAACCTGTTGGCGCTTGCAGCACTGCCCACCAGTGCTATTGTCACCTTTTCGGTTGCAACCTGGTTACAGATACCGCCTTACAGCCATTACGTGTTGTATGCCATCACAACACCGCTTGGTTTTATTTTGCTAGGTATGGCAATTTTTAAACAGTGGCGCAGGAAATCGGGGGAAACGGCCGTTACCAATCCATCTACTTTTGCACAGACGAACCAGTTACCCTGGGAGCATCAATGATTCGATCACTTTGGCGCGTTCCTTGCTGGTAATGCGTTCGTGCTTTTCCAGGATGGCCAGGAGCTGGCTGATTTTCATCGCCGCGTGCAGGGTGTAGCCATCTTCCTGCATCGTTTGAATGCCGCCTTGCTCCCGATCGATGAGGACTACAGCGTGCTGCACCTGTAGCCCGGCGGCTTTGAGAGCCACGATGGCCTGCAAAATAGAATCACCAGAGGTAATGAGGTCGTCTACGACAACGGCCGTTTGACCCACCTGCCATACCCCCTCAATTTCTTTGCCCGTGCCGTAACTCTTCGCGGTTTTTCGTGGGTAAATGAGTGGCTTGTTTAGCTCCAAGCAGAGCGCCGTGCCTAATGGCAGTCCGGCCAGCGGCGTCGCCGCCAGCAAATCAAACGTCAGTCCATCCAGCACCGTGCGGTAGGCTGCAACGGCCTCGCGCAGCGCCTGTGGGTGGGAAACCAGCAAACGCAAGTCGAGGTAAATGCGCGATTTTCGGCCGCTGTGCAGCTTAAACTTGCCAAGCTGCACGGCACCAATATCAAACAATGTCAGGGCAAACTGTTCCAGGGGTGGCAAGGTCTCGCTCATGCAGCCGATATTAACACGCTTTCCAGATTCGGTAAACAAAATATGGGGTCGCCAGGGCCACATCGGTTGTGATAAAGTGGACCTGATTCACCTTGGCCCCACTGTGTCGAAGTTATACCTTGCAAAACTGGAGAGATGAAAGTGGATAAGAAGCAATTTAACACCCGTGCCGTTCATGCTGGAGAACGGACAGATTTAAGCAATATCAATTCGGTCGTCACGCCGATTTTCCCCTCGGTGGGCTACACGTTTGCCGATTCCAACGAGTTGGACGCGGTGCTGGGCGGTGAGCAGCCAGGCTACGTCTATTCACCTCGCTATGCCAACCCAACGGTGGCGGCATTGGAAACGGCCGTTGCTAACCTGGAATCCGCCGAAGCTGCCCTGGCCCTGCCGTCGGGTATGGCCGCCATTCATCTGGCGCTGCTGGGTGCTGGCGTACGCGCTGGCAGCCATATCGTTGTTGCTGCGGATGTGTATGGCGCGACCTACTCGCTGGTGCAGGGCATTTTTACCGAGCTAGGCGCGACGGTGCATCTGGTGGATGTGTTGGATTTGGCGGGGATTGAGCAAATTTTGGTGGAGGAGACAATAACGGCCGTACTCGTCGAAACCATCTCCAACCCGCTCATGAAGGTAGCCGATTTGCCCCGCCTGGCCGAACTGGCCCACGCCCACCAAGCCAAACTGCTGGTAGACAACACCTTTTGCTCCCCCTACCTCTGCAATCCGCTCACTTTTGGTGCGGATATGGTCATCCACAGCGCCACCAAATTTATCGGTGGGCATGGCGATGTGATGGCGGGCCTCGTGGCCACCAGCGCGGAGCTCAAGGCGGAGATGGTGCGACTGAACAAGCTGCTGGGCAGCAGCCTCGGCCCGTTCGAGGCATGGCTAGCCCATCGCGGCCTCAAAACGCTGCCGCTGCGGATGCGCCAGCAGTGCCAAAACGCCCTGGAAATCGCTACCTGGCTGCAAAATCACCCTAAAATCAGTCAGGTGCATTATGCCTTTTTGCCCAACCATCCCCAGTTTGCGTTGATGCACCAGCTGAGCAAGGGCAAGGGCGGTGGCGCGGTGCTCTCGTTTGAGGTGCGCGGCGCGGGCAAGTCAGAAATCTTTGCCCTGATGGACGCCTTGCAGCTGATCCAGCCCGCCACCTCGTTGGGCGACATTTATTCGCTGATGCTCTACCCGGCCATCTCCTCCCACCGCAGCCTCACCCCAACTGAGCGCCACGGCCTGGGCATCAGCGATGGCCTGCTGCGCCTCTCCACCGGCATCGAAGACGCCGCCGACATTCAGGCCGATTTGGCACAGGCTTTGGGCAAAATTTCGTAGCCGCGCTTTCTTAGCGCGCAACCTTACTCTGGACAGTTCTTTGTAACAGGCCGAAGCAGGCATTCCGCCTTACCATAAATCAACTATTTCCCCGGTAATTAAGGCGCAGGCTCGTCTGGATTGATTCAATATTTGTAAGTGCATTTTTTGTGCCAACCAACATGGCTTTGCTTTTAATCAATCACATCCAACCAAGCGGAAAATTTCAAAATTTACGCGATTGTAAAACGGCTAACACCGCACAGTGTTAGCCGTTTACGTTTCTTATGCTAGCGTCAGGTTTGCACGGGGATGGCGTATGGTTTCAGACCATTTTCATCGCCCAGGATTCGGTAAACTGCAAGCATGGAAATGAAAGTTGCTGTGTCCCTGAACCAAATACACCTGCCCAATCTGATGGCGCTGGCGAAAGAAAAAGTCACCACCTTGTTAAATGCTGAAGCTTCGGCACAAAACCAGGCAATGGGTTTTGCCGTAGGCACTTTTATTAGCCTGCTGCCCACGCCGGGCTTTAACTTTGCTCTGGCGCTGCTTTTGGCCAGCTGGTTCCGACTGCACAAGGCCACCGTCTTACTCTCGTTGGCCATCTGGAATGTATTTGTAACGGCACCGTTTTTTGCGCTGAGCTATCGTTTGGGGAACTGGTTGTTTCCCGCACCTGCCACCACTTCCGTTACGGCGCAGTGGCAGGCGCAGGTCATTTCCTTTGTGCAGGGGTTTTTGGTAGGGAACTTGATTATTGCCGGGTTGGTAACGGCCGTTTCCTACACCATCGTCCTCGCCATCATCTGGCTGCTGCGAGAAAAACGCGGCAGTAATGTTACTTCCGCTTCGTAGCGCCCGTCACAACCAACAAGATAACAGAGCCAACCACGGCAACCAGGAAGCTGGGCCAGTCAAAACCAATGCTAAACGACTCCCCGGTCACGAAGCGCATAATTAAACCACCCACAAATGCGCCCACAACACCAATGACAATGTTAAACAAACAGCCAGAGCGCTTGCTGCCTGCTACCATACCGGCCACGCCACCCGCCAGCGCCCCAAAAATAACCCACGCTAAAATACCCATTTTGGTTCTCCTTTTTAAAAACAAAATTTCCAGGATCAATGTAACGCTTTACGTAAGAAAATTAGGATATGTTTCTAATACCAATAATTCATTTTTATTTTCTGATTTTCTCCTTTTGCAAAACAGCGCCTTCCACCAAGGCGCTGTTTGCTTTTTACTCTTTGAACCGATGTAACCCATGTTGTAAGTAAAACGGACTATAGTTCCATTGTAAGGCAGCGCCGCACAACCT
The DNA here is from genome assembly GCA_020634435.1 of Ardenticatenaceae bacterium. Classification (GTDB taxonomy): domain Bacteria; phylum Chloroflexota; class Anaerolineae; order Promineifilales; family Promineifilaceae; genus Leptofilum. Next base: position 96,548 of record JACKBS010000015.1, read on the forward strand.
CCTCTCCCAAGGTTGTATGATGCTCAGGATACGGCTTCAGATTTTTGCGGCGCTGCCATTTTTTATGCCACTTTTGGCTGTCAGATGTTTCGTAAGAAATTACTTTTAACTTATTAATTAACTTCTTCACGCTTAATTAAAGCTTATTCTGCTCCAGACGCCGTGCTCCCCGCACGGCGTCTCTCCTTTTATGGGGAGTTACCCAATTTCACCAATTTCCTCTAAAATCTTCTTGGCAGTTGTCATTGCGAACCGGTGACTTTTGTTACTGAGAACCGCATCCTTGCTTGTAGTACCATCCCAACAGGTGCCCCCCACTACACACTGACCACCCGGGCGCTAAAATTCTCACAAAACCGCAGGAGCTGTACGCATGAAAAAAGAGCTGGTCCGTGACTGGATGTCACAAGAGGTTATTTCCATCAAGCCGGGAGCCACGTTGCCCGAAGCCCATCAGATCATGATGGATGAAGAAATCCGCCGCTTGCCGGTCGTTGATGACGATAACGTGCTTGTCGGCATCGTTACCTTGGGCGATGTGCGCGGGGCACAACCGTCCCCGGCAACCTCGTTAAGCATTTGGGAGCTGAATTATCTGCTCTCCAGCCTCACGGTGGAGAAGATCATGACCCCCAAACCGATGACTATTCAACCAGAAGCCACCATTGGTGAGGCAGCTCGCACCATGCTAGAGCACCGTATCAGCGGCCTGCCAGTTGTAGACCAGGACGGCAAGCTGGCCGGTATTATCACTGAGTCAGACATCTTCAGCATGGTCGTGGTTCACGAATGGAGCGACAGCGACTCTGAAGAAGAATGATGCTTTTGTAGACTGCGTACGCGCAGCTCTTTTTTGCGTAAGGCCTTGATCCCACTAACGGCCGCTTGCGCCGCTGACATCGTTGAAATGAGCAAAACATTGTGCTGAATAGCGGCGGCCCGCATTGCGGCCTGATCTTTGTAGGCGCGCTGACCCAACGGCGTGTTGATAATCAACTGAACCACACCTGATGAGATGAGCCGGACTGTGTTTAAGCCCGGCTCACTCGCTTTTGGCACCATCGACACGGGAATATTGGCCCGATCTAGCGATTCGGCCGTACCTTCCGTGGCATAGAGCATGAACCCCATCCGGTGCAAATCCCGCGCAATTTTCAACGCCGTCGATTTATCAAAATCGTTAACCGTGATGAGCACCGCGCCCTCTAGTGGCAGCGGCGTACCCACGGCCAGCTGCGATTTGGCAAAGGCATGGCCAAACTGTGAAGCGTGCCCCATCACTTCACCTGTGCTGCGCATTTCTGGCCCCAGGCGAGTATCCGCGCCGGGCAGTTTATTGAAGGGCAGCACCGCCTCCTTCACAAAAAAGCCGTCGATGGAAGGCATGTGGGTGAAATTCAGCTCGGACAGGCGACAGCCAGCCTGCACCTGAGCGGCAATTTTGGCCACGGGCCGACCAGTTGCTTTGCTCACAAAGGGCACCGTGCGGCTGGCGCGGGGATTCACCTCAATCACATAAACCACGTCATCTTTGATGGCAAACTGGACGTTCATCAAGCCGCGTACACCCAGCGCCAGACCCAATTTTTCGGTGTAGTCCTGAATGATGCTGAGGTGGTAAAGGCTGATTTTGTACGGTGGCAGCACGCAGGCGCTGTCGCCCGAGTGGATACCAGCTTCCTCGATATGTTGCATCACCCCAGCCAGCACCACGCGCTCGCCATCGGCCACGGCATCGACGTCTACCTCATAAGCATCTTCGATGAATTGGTCGATAAGCACCGGGTTGCCTGGGGAGACACGGGCCGCTTCCGCCAGGAAGGTGCGCAGCGAGTCATCGTCGTAGGCAATGGCCATCGCCCGACCGCCAAGAACGAAAGACGGCCGTACCAACACCGGATAGCCAATTTCATGCACCACCTCCAGCGCTTCCGCCATCGAACTGGCCAAGCCCCAGGCCGGATGATCGATCTCCAGCCTTTCCAGCAGCTCGCCAAAACGGCCGCGATCTTCTGCCAGATCAATGCTGTCCGGCGGCGTGCCCCAAATCGGCACCCCGGCGGCGGCCAAACCCGCCGTCAGGTTAATGGGCGTCTGGCCGCCAAACTGCACAATGACGCCTTCTGGCTGCTCCAAATCAACAATATTGAGCACATCTTCCAGGGTCAGCGACTCGAAGTAAAGACGATCGGCCGTATCGTAGTCGGTGCTGACGGTTTCGGGGTTGCAGTTGATCATGATGGTCTCAAAGCCCATCTCGCGCAGCGCCCAGCACGCCTGCACACAGCAATAGTCGAACTCGATGCCCTGGCCAATGCGGTTTGGCCCACCGCCCAAAATGATCACTTTGCGCCGGTCGGTGGGATTGGCTTCGCAGTCGGTTTCGTAGGTGGAGTAAAGGTACGGCGTGTGGGCTTCAAATTCAGCAGCGCAGGTATCTACGCGATAGTAAACCGGCGCAATGCCCAGTTCAAGACGTTGGGCGCGTACGGCCGTTTCCGACATCCCCAGCGCCTGGCCAATCACCGCATCAGAAAAACCGTGCCGCTTAGCCCGAAGAAGAAGATTGGAGACTGGAGATTGGAGATTGGGAGCCTCACCTAATCTCCAATCTCCAATCTCCAGATTCTCCAATTCAGCTTCAATCTCTAAAATCTCTTGCAGCTGCACCACATACCACGGATCAATGGCAGTTTCAGCGATGACTTGTTGCGGGGAACGGCCGTTGCTCATTGCCGCTGCCATTTGGAACAAACGTTGGGCCGTGGGTACATTTAGCGCTCCATCCGGCATGTGCTCGGCCAGCGCCCGACTAAACCCGGCAATACCAATATCCAGGCCGCGAATAGCCTTGTTCAGCGCCTCGGTAAAGGTACGGCCGATGGCCATCACTTCCCCCACGCTCTTCATTTGCGGCCCAAGTGTCGGGTCTACGCCGGGAAACTTCTCAAAATTCCAGCGTGGAATCTTGACCACGCAGTAGTCAATGCTTGGCTCAAAGCTGGCTGGCGTCACGCGCGTAATGTCATTGGGAATCTCATCCAGCGTGTAGCCCACCGCCAGCAGCGCCGCGATCTTGGCGATGGGAAAGCCCGTCGCCTTGCTGGCCAGCGCCGACGAGCGCGACACACGCGGGTTCATCTCGATCACAATCACCTGGCCGTTTTCTGGATTAACGGCAAACTGCACATTGCTGCCGCCCGTCTCCACACCCACTTTTTGCATGACTGTTTTGGCCAGGTCACGCAAATATTGGTACTCCTTGTCCGTCAGCGTTTGTGCTGGAGCCACGGTGATGCTGTCGCCCGTGTGCACCCCCATCGGGTCCACGTTTTCGATGGAGCAAACGACGACAAAATTGTCTGCCTTGTCGCGCATGACCTCCAGCTCGTATTCCTTCCAGCCCAGCAACGACCGCTCAATGAGCACCTCGTGGACAGGGCTAGAGCGCAAGCCATGCTCCACAACAGCCGCAAACTGGTCGCGACTGTAGGCAACACCACCGCCAGTACCCCCAAGGGTGAACGATGCGCGCACCAGCATGGGGAACCCAATTTCATCCACCACCGCCTCGGCTTCTTCGAGCGAATGGACAAAATGGCTCACCGGCACGGGCACGTTCGCTTCAATCATCGCCTGCTTGAACTTGGAGCGATCTTCGGCCAGGCGAATGGCACGCAAATCAGCCCCAATGAGCTGGACATTGTGCTTAGCCAAAATACCCGCCTCCGCCAGCTCCACTGCCAGGTTCAGCCCGGTTTGGCCGCCAACCGTGGGCAAAATCGCGTCGGGCTGCTCGGCAATAATGATCTTTTCGACAAGATCGGCCGTGAGCGGCTCGATGTAGGTAGCGTCGGCAAATTCGGGGTCGGTCATGATGGTGGCCGGGTTGGAGTTGACCAGAATGACGCGATACCCTTCACGACGCAACACCTTGCACGCCTGCACGCCAGAGTAATCAAATTCACACCCCTGCCCAATCACAATCGGGCCAGAGCCAAGCACAAGAATCGTATTGATGTTACTGTTTTTGGGCACAATTTCTCCTAAATTTGGAGATTGGGGATTAGAGATTGGAGATTGGAAGAAACCGCAATCTCGAATCTCCAATCTCTAATCTCCTATTTTTCTGCCTGCATTAGCTGAATAAATTTGGTGAACAGCTCATCGGAATCGTGAGGACCGGGGGAGCTTTCCGGGTGGTACTGCACCGAATACGCTTTTTGATCCGGGGCGATCAGTCCTTCGCAGCAGTTGTCGTTGAGGTTGAGGTGGGAGACCGTGACATTGGTGGGTAGGGTGCTGGCATCTACAGCAAAGCCGTGGTTATGACTGGAAATTTGCACTTCATTGGAGGCCGTTACCTGCACCGGCTGGTTGCCGCCGCGATGGCCAAACTTGAGCTTGTACGTCTCTGCGCCCAGTGCCAGCCCCAAAATTTGGTGCCCCAGGCAAATGCCAAAAATCGGCTTCTGGCCCAGCAAATCGCGCACCGCTTCAATGGCGTAAGTGCACGCAGCTGGATCACCAGGTCCATTGGAAAGAAAAACACCATCTGGATTCAATGCCAGCACCTCAGCAGCAGAAGTGGTGGCAGGCACCACCGTAACCCGGCAGCCCTGCGCCCCCAGCAGCCGCAAAATGTTCCGCTTGATGCCAAAATCATACGCCACGACGTGAAACCGCTCACCGCTCACCGCTAACTGTTCACTGCCCGGCTGCCACCAATCCTGCGCCTCGGCCCAATGATACGGCTCGGCGCAGCTCACTTCGCGGGCCAAGTCTAACCCATTCATGTCGCGGGCGGCACGGGCCAGGGCCAACACCTCAGTTGGGTCGGTAGTAGTGCTGGAAATGGCGGCATTCATCGCGCCGTGGGTGCGAATGTGGCGCACCAGGGCCCGCGTGTTCACATCGGTGATGGCCACAATGCCGCGCTCCGCCAAATAATCCGGCAGCGATTGGTGGGAACGCCAGTTGCTAACGATGGGGCTGAGCTGGCGAATGATCAGCCCGGCGGCCCAAACGCGGCCGCTTTCATCGTCTTCAGGCGTGGTGCCGATGTTACCGATGTGGGGCATGGTCATAGTGATGAGTTGGCCATGATAGGAGGGGTCGGTGAGGATTTCCTGGTAGCCAGTGAGGCTGGTGTTAAAAACAATTTCGCCACTGGTCTGACCAATCGCGCCAAAGCCGTAACCGGGCCAAAGGGTGCCATCTTCTAACGCGAGTAAAGCAGGGGTAAGCTTTTGTTGCATCGCATCTCCTCGGGGAACAGAACACTGATTTTCACAAACAAAATCAACGTTGATCAGCATCCATGTTTCTGTTAATAGGTCTGACAATTATTCAGGTGTGACTTCCATTTCTTGCCCGAAGCAGGCAAAACGACTCTAGTCTACCATGTTTCTGGCCGGGCGGCTTGCCAGGTGACGCGGAAAAGTGCCTGAATTTCGGCAACACTTGTTGGGCTGAATAGCCTGTGTCAAAGTCAAGCACATAGGTGAAGCGGTTTGGGGATGTGGGAGGTGGAAAATACGGCCGTAAACCGCATACCCTCTTCATCATGCCCAAACCAGGTTACAAACTCCCTGTCGCCCTTGTTTTGATGGTGCTCATCGGCCTGGCCATGTTTGTTTACAGCCGGGCCAAACTGCTTGTCTCCCCGCCGCGCACCTTTACCCATCAAACGCCCAGCGATTTTGGCATAGACAGTTGGCAAGAAGTCAGCTTCACCACCGAGGATGGCGTGTGGCTGTCTGGCTGGTACATTCCACCGCAGGCTGAGCCAGGGGCAGCACTGATTTTTGTGCATGGGTTGGGCAGCCATCGCGGTTCGATGTTGGATCAAGCGGCCGTTTTGGCAAAAGATGGTTACGGTGCACTACTATTCGATTTGCGGGCACACGGCTTGAGCCATGGTCGGAAAAGCAGCTGGGGTCTGGCGGAAGTGGCCGATGTGGCCGCCGCGCTCCACTTTTTGCAGGCGCAGCCTGAGGTGGACGCCAGCCGGATCGGCCTTGTGGGGCACTCGATGGGCGGGGCAATTGCCATCCGGGCGGCGGTGCAGCTGCCGGAGATTCGCCTGGTGGTGGCCGAGAGTGTCTACACGAATTTAAGCGAGAATGCGGAACGGCTGGCCGTTTCCTTTGCCCGGCTGCCCAAGTGGACCGGGCCGCTGGTGCTGACCTTTGCCGAACAAATTGCCGGGGTGGACAGCGATGAACTGGCCCCCATTCGCGACATCGCCAATCTGGCGCCGCGCCCAATTTTGCGGATTCAGGGCGGACAGGATGGCACAATTCCTTCGCGAAATGGTGGGGCGCTGTTTGGTACGGCCGTTTCCCCGAAAGATCACCTCGTTATTCCGCAGGCAGGGCACAACGACCTCTTCCAAACGGCCCCTGCGCTGATGACCAAACGGCTGCGGCGCTTCCTGGCACAAAACTTTTGAGTCAAACACTTCTCTCTTTGCGACTTTGCGTGAAATCCAAGGCATTTTGGTAGATCCTCGCGGCGGTTCCAGATTGCGAAATTGGTTAATTGTGTCAAAATCGCAGGATGGACGAACGGCCGTCTACCCTCCCCACCAGCGATAAAGCGATCATCAAACTGCGGCTGCGCCTGCCGGTGCTGGCCTTTGCGTTTTTGCTGGCGACCGCTTTTCTCATTCCCAACCAGGTGTGGACCACGCTGCTGATTGGTCTGGGCGGTCTGTTTGTGGTGGGCTACGTGTGGGTGCGCCAGCTGGCGATTTATCTGCACGGCAGCCGCAAATTGCGCTTTGGCTGGGTGGCGGTTGGCGATCGGCTGGAAGAGCAGTTTGAACTCATCAATTACAGCTCCATCCCGGCGCTTTGGGTTGAGGTTATTGACTATACGAATATCCCTGGCTACAAAACGGCCGTTGTCCGTAGTGTGCCCGCTAACCAGACCGATCGCTGGCGCGAAACGGCCGTTTGCCAGCAGCGCGGCATGTTTTCCCTCGGCCCGTGGGCCATCCGCAGCAGCGATCCGTTTGGCCTGTTCCAGATGACCCGCTTTTTTACCCAAACCGAAGAGATCATCATTCATCCGCCGGTGCATGGTCAGCTGCCAATCCCCCTACCCACCGGCGACAGCAGCGGGCAAGCTCGGGTTCGGCAGCGCAGTTGGCAAGCCACCATCAACGCCGCCGCTGTGCGAGATTACCAACAGGGCGACCCGCTGCGCTGGATCCATTGGCCCATTTCAGCCCATCGCGATAGTCTTTTTGTGCGCGAATTTGACCAGGACGCAACGGGCGACATCTGGATTTTGCTGGATTGCGAGGCCGGGGTACAGCTGGGCAGCGGGGCGCAGGGAACCATCGAGCAGGCGGTTTTGCTGGCTGCTTCTCTGGCGGCGCGGGCGGTGCAGCAGAATCGGGCGGTGGGATTGGCCGGCTACGGCCGTTCCCCCCAAATTGTGCACACCGGACGCGGCCAGGGGCAGCAGTGGCGCATCTTGCGGGCGCTGGCGCTGCTGGACGCCGAGGGCAGTACCAGCCTGCAAACGGCGCTGTTTGATTTGGGGCGGATGGCTAAGCGCGGCACGGCCGTTATCGTCATTACGCCCAGCGGCGCGGCAGATTGGCTGCCAGAGCTGGTACGCCTGGTGCAGCGTGGCGTGCAAAGCAATGTGGTACTGCTGGAACGGCACAGTTTTGGCGATGAAGCAAGCAGTTCGGGCTTGGGAACGGCCGTGCGGCAGCTCGGGTTTCCCTGCCAGGTGATTCGCCAGGGCGAGGTGGGCACCCCTCTGGAAGAGCAGCAGCGGCGCGGCTTCTGGGAATTTCGCGTTAGCGGCACGGGCAAAGTGGTGGCGGTCAAAACACCGCTCGCCCGGTAAAAATTATCCACAAATTATAGCTTGGGGCTTCAGCCCCAGGACCAAAAAAGGAAGCGATCATGACAACACAAAAAACGGCCGTCATCACGGCAGCAGGCAAAGGGATGGGGGCGGCTATCGCCCGGGAGCTGGCCAGCGCGGGCTACAATCTGGCCCTGCTCTCATCGTCTGGCGGCGCAGAAGCGCTGGCCAACGAGCTGGGTGGCATTGGCCTGACAGGCTCGGTTACCAGCAGCGACGATTTGCAAAAACTGGTGGATGCGGCGATGGCGAAATACGGCCGTATCGACGCCGTCGTCAACAACACAGGCCATCCGCCCAAGGGCCAAATTGTGGCCATCCCCGATGAAGATTGGCACAAAGGGTTGGATTTGGTAATGCTAAACGTCGTGCGCATGGCCCGATTGGTCACGCCAATCATGGTCGCCCAGAGCAGCGGCGCGATTGTGAATATTTCCACCTTTGCCGCCTTTGAGCCAGATGCCGCCTTCCCGGTCAGCTCGACGCTGCGGGCCGCGCTGGCCAGCTACACCAAGCTGTACGCCAACGAATACGCCAGCCAGGGCATCCGCATGAACAATGTGCTGCCGGGCTTCATCGACAGCTACCCGGAAACGGCCGAAAATCGCCAGCGCATCCCCACTGGTCGCTACGGCACCGTAGCCGAAATTGCCCAAACGGTCCGTTTCCTGCTCTCTGATGGCGCAGGCTACATCACCGGGCAAAACATTCGGGTAGATGGTGGTATCACCCGGTCGGTTTAGATAGGTAATTGAGTAATTAGGTAATTAGGTGAATTACTCAATTACCAAATTACTCAGTTACTCTAGTTTTTCCTAAAAACTTGGCAAAGTCTGCCAAGCATGTACGAGCAGCAAACCTTTCTGCTCATTTAGAACCTTAAAAATGTGGGCCATCAGCACTTGAATCAGGGCTCAATCAACGCTTTTGAACCGGTGTGCTGCGGATTACCATGGGGCAAATGTGCAGTCACGGCTGCTTTTTTCCGAATTCGTGCCTCACAGAGAGTCAATTTAGAAAAATCAGCCGGCTGCAAGACCCGACGCAAGCGACCACTCGTTTTTGGGGTGTCGGTCCCAATACCCCGTAGGTACCGGGGTAAAACAGCCGCCATGATGGTTAACACGTTGCCCATCAGCAAAGCCAGTTGGGGCAAACGCCAGACTGTTACCATGGCATGAACGAACATACGATGCAGCCCCAGCATTTGCTTCGCTGCCAAAGGCACCTGCTCGACAGGCCAGCGGTCCAGATACAGGGCAAAAGGAATGAATGCCTTCAGCGATAGATTGGTGGCCACGACCAGCGGTGTGGTAAAGCGCGGGTCATAATAAACCCACACGTCTACGGTTTGGTGAGTCGCATCTACCTTTTGGTCAGAGCGCACGAGCGCTGTCCAATGATGGGCGGTGATGGTTAACCCTTCATGGACAAAGGTCACGATTTCATCGGGCGGGTTGCCTCAATCTGTTTGCCATCGTAGACACGTGCCAACGGCCGAACAGGCGCACCGTATTCAGCTGGTCGTCCCTGGTTCTGTTCTCTTTGCGGCAGGAAGTTGCGTCGAAAAACACAGTTTGTCGCTTGCCGCACCACAAAGCGGGGCACGTTGGCTGCCTGCATCGCTTTGAGCTTAAAGCCACCATCAAAGATTGCGACCTCTGCTTTGCCTAGGGTGCGTTGGGCGTAGACAAACAGACGTTGTTTAAGCGCTTCCTCATCCGTGGCATCGGCTGGCGCTGGCAGCAATTTGTGCAGCAAGGGCAATCGTTGCTCCTCAATTTGTCCGACACGGACAACAACACCCAACACGACGCCGGGCAGCAACCGACCCGCTAGCTGATGAAAGCCGCGCAGCTGCCACTTTGCAGCTTGGGCCGCCAGAAGGTCGTGATGTCATAAGCAACAGCTTGCCAGCCAGCAACGGTCCTTGGTTGCCAGTGCGTTTCTTTGGCAACCCACGCTTGCCAGCGTGATAACAGCTCATCGGCCGACCAAACACCATACCGGAGAGCCCGCCAACTCCGTCTGACGGCCGACGGCTTGAAACCAGTCAAATGCAACGCCGTATGAACCGCTCCCCGACTGGGCAGAAAGTGGCCTGTGAGCATGGCCCACATTAATTGTAAAAGTGCGAGGTTGGTGCCGGTTGGCACCGACTTTACCAAATGTTCAAGTACAAGTAAGATTTGTTGAGAAGCAGTGTCCATATGTCCAACCTTTATTAGTTTTTGGTCGAACTATATTGTGGACGAGATGCTGCTTCTTTTCACTCCTTACTTACGATAAAGTAGAGAGTTACCCAATTACCTGATTACATTCTTCACTAACAGAGGAACACACTGCATGACTAACCAACAATACGACGTCATTTTTGTGGGGGCTGGGGTGATGGGCTGTGCCATCGCCACCAATCTACTGCGGCGAGACAGCCAGCTCAAAATTGCCCTCATCGACAAAGATTTAACCTATCGCTACTCCTCCACCGTGCTATCCGATGGCAACTGCCGGGTGCAGTTTAACGTGAAGGAAAACATCCAAATGTCGCTGTACGGCATGGAAGTATTAAAAACCTTTGCCGACGACATGGCGGTGGATGGCGACAAGCCGGATGTGGCTTTTCGGCAGCAGGGCAACCTATTCCTCACCGACGAGGCAGGCCGCGAAGAAGTGGAAGCCGGGCTGGCCTTGCAGCAAAGCCTGGGCGGTAACGTCGCCTGGCTAACGCCGGAAGAGGCTAAAGAGGTGTACCCACTCTTAAATATCGAAGATGGGCTGTTTGTCGGCGGCACGTTTGGCCGTGACGATGGCACCATGTCGCCCCAGGCGGTGCTGGAAGCATACAAAAAGAAAGCGGTAGCTTTAGGTGCAGAACTGATTGAGGCAGAGGTTACGGCCGTTCGCCACCAGTCCAATCAGGTAACCGGCATTCAGCTCAAAAATGGTGACGTGTTAAACGCCGGGGTAGTTGTGAACAGCGCCGGAGCATGGGGTACAGCGATGGCCAAAACCTGTGGCGTTGACATTCCCATGCAGCCGGTGATGCGCCAGGTGTATGTGGTAGAAACGGCCGTACAGCCCAGCAAAATCCTGCCGCTGCTGCTGCTGCCGTCAGGCACCTACATCATCCACGAGGGGCACGGCAAATTTATGACCGCTCACTCCTTCCCCGATGATCCGGTAACCACCACCGATTTTAGCTGGCAGCACTACAAATTCGAGGAGCGCATCTGGCCCGAACTGGCCGAGTTTATGCCCGCCTTTGATTCGCTGCGGGTGGTAGATGGCTGGGCAGGGCTATACGCTGTGAACACTTTTGATGGCAATGCCATTTTGGGCGAATGGCCCGACCTGCGCGGCTTTTACTTAGTGAACGGCTTTTCCGGGCACGGCTTCCAGCAATGTCATGCCGTAGGCCGCTATCTGGCTGAGCGCATTTTGGGCTTGCCGCCTACGCTAGACCTGTCCGTCTTTTCACCGCGTCGCATTCTGGAAAATGCGCCGGTATTTGAAAATAAACAAAAAATTATCTAAAACCTGGGGCTGAAGCCCCAGGCTAAAATGGGCCATATTGCATCATTAAAACGGGGCGACGCTGCCAAACCTAAATGGGCCACGCCGCCAAACTAAAATGGGCCACGTCGTCATAATAAATTGGTTAACGTTGTCGGGCTAAACCGGGTTGCATTGCCAGGTGAATGGTGTGGATACCCTATACGGAAATACGGTTGATGTCCTCATAGCCTGGGGCTTCAGCCCCAGGTCTTCGAAAAATGGCACGTGCGGTTGAATTGGTAATCCAGCGGGTTAAACCGCGCGAGGGATGGCTGCCATTGCTGCTGCTGTTGGCCATTGTGGCCTGCCTGATTACGGCCGTTCTCGAAGTTGCCTGGGTTTCAGAAGATAAGGTTGTCATTCCGGCCGCTCTGGGCGGGCTGCTGCTGGGCAGCGTGTTGGCCAAACGGCCGTTAGCCACCCTGCCTGCCTGGATTCTCATCACCCTATACGGCGGGCTCATTTCCATCATTGGGCTGGCGCACCTCTGGCCAACGTGGGCCGCACTGCAAGATGGTTGGGCAACGCTACGGCCGTTTTGGCTGCAAAACGGCGCATTGTTTATTGACCGGGTAGCCAGTTGGGGAACAGCCGTTTTCCACAACCAAACCAGCCAGGAGACAGTTGTTTTTGCTTTGGGGCTGGCGCTGCTTAGCTACTTCCTCACCGCCTTTGCCAGCTGGCAAATTTTTCGCCGCTACCGGCCGTTTGGCGGGCTGTTAGCCATTGGGCTGGGGCTGGCGCTAAACGGCTACTTTGGCGGCGGGCAAATCTGGTGGTTGGGCGCATTTGTGGGGTTGACGGCGCTGCTAACGGCGGTGATGCACTACATCGCTCTCGCCGATGGCTGGGACATTCACCAGGTGGATTACTCTGGCGAGCTACGCCTCGATTTGCTGCTTCATGCCGCGCCCATTGCTCTTGTGCTGCTGGCACTGGCGCTGGCACTGCCCAGCTTTAGCATTCGGCGGCTGGTGCAGCGTTTTCAGGAACAGCCAATGGTGCAGCAAACAGAAGCCGCGCTAGAGCGGGCTTTTGGCGGCGTAGAGGCAGGCGGTGGCCAGCCGCGCGGACGTGATGGTGTGGGCGGCAGCGGCATCTTGCCGCGCAGCTTCTTGCTCAGCAATGCGCCGGAGCTGTACGAAACCGTGGTGATGACGGCCGTTGTTCAATCCGAGGCCAATCTGGCTGGCATGCACTGGCGCGGGCTGAGCTACGACGTTTACACCGGGCGCGGTTGGGCGCTTTCCGAGGAGCGCACCGAACCGGTCGAGGCCAATCTGCCTCTGGCAGTGCCGCCCGTTAAGGCCACAGCGACCGTTACCCAGACAGTGCATTGGGTACTGGATGAACGACTGACGCGCTACACGTTGGGCATCCCGCAGCAGATCGACCAGCCCAGCCGGGCGGTCTGGCGGGGGCAAACCGACCTGGTGCGCATCTACAGCGACGAACAACCATACACCGCACTCTCGCAAGCTTCACAGGCCACCCCCGCCATGCTGCGCGAAACGGCCGTTACCGACATTCCCCCCACCGTTTTGGCCCGCTACACCACCCTGCCCGATTCGGTGCCGCAGCGGGTGCGCGATCTGGCGCAGGAAATTGCGGGCAGCCAGACCAATCCTTACGACCAGGCGCGGGCCATCGAGCAATTTTTACGCCAGTACACCTACTCGTTGGACATCACCAGCCCGCCGCGCAGCGCCGACCCGGTGGACTACTTTTTGTTTGAGCAGCAGGCGGGCTACTGCGATTTTTACGCCTCGGCAATGGTGGTGCTGGCCCGCGCCGTTGGACTGCCAGCCCGGCTAGCAGTGGGTTACCTGCCCCAGCCAATGGACGATGCCGGGATACAAACCATCTACCAAATCAATGGCCACTCCTGGGCGGAAATTTATTTTGCGGAATTTGGCTGGGTAGAATTTGAGCCAACGGCCGCTTTTGCCAGCCCCCACAGCACCCCAACCGCTTTCAACCAGCCCCCTGAATTTGCCAGCCAGCCGCCTGAATTTGCCGAACCGGAAACGCTAGCCCTGCCACCTGTGCCTGAAGTTCAGCCGGAACGGCCGTTTCCCTGGCTGCTTCTGGGTGGTGTTTTGGTGGCGGGGATTACCTCTTGGCTGTGGCGGCGAGGCCAGCTGCCAACGGGGGCAGATGCGGTGGTGTGGAGTTACGGCCGTTGGCAGCAGAATGCCGCTCGTCTGGGACACCCTCCCCTGGCCAGCCAGACGCCGCAGGAATTTTTTGGCACATTTCAAGAATATTTGGGCGAATACAGCCGTTTTCCGCGACTGAACAAGCGGCTGCAACAGCTACAGCCACATCTGGCGCGGCTAACCGGCCTGTATGTGCTGCGCCGCTATGCCGGAGACGAAGAATCGGGGCGGTTACAGGCGTGGGAGAGCTGGCAAAAGGTGAAACGGCCGTTGTGGCTGCTGCGCGTCGTCAGACGATTTGCCAACAGCAAACGATAACCTGAAATGGCTACAAGCTTGTTGTGCATGTCTTTGTCCACTAAAACTTTTCTTGAAGGCTATGGAAGTCATCCTACTACAACTTAAAAACTTATTTTTTCCACCATTACAAGAGTTTTCGCTGCAAACTAATACGGATAATGTTTTAGAACACATTCGGGAACGCGTGGTCACTGCTCTGCTGCGACTGTGCGTGATCTTTGGCTTTTTCTCGGTGTTTGTGGGCACGGTTTCTTTCTGGATCAAGCATGATTGGGCGGGCATCCTGATTGGCAACGTCGCCTTTGCCCTCGTCATTTTGCTGGCCGTATACCGAAAAATTCATTACCGACTGCGCAGCACACTTATTGTGCTCATTGCCTTTGTTTATCTGTTCCTCAATCTGGCTAAGAGCCTGAATGAATTTTCGCTTATCCCCCTATTTTCATTTGTGGTGATGACCACTTTATTGATGGGCCGCCGCGATGGGGTTTTTGCCTTTTTGGTGAGCCTCCTCACGTTGCTGTTCATCAATTGGCAATTCTCAACTGGCGCGCAGACCTTAACACTTTTTATGAGCCGCTTTTCTGATCCATTTTTCGTGGTGCTGTCTCCCTACGCAGATTGGACTTTTTACACAGGTATCTTCTTCTTCACCATTTGGATTTATTTTGATGGGTTCAACGTTGCCTGGGACCGCGAACAGCGGGCTACCCAATTGCTGGCTGAAGAGCGCGACCGGTTGGCAGTAGCTTTTGCCCGTGAACAGGCGCTGCTAGAAGAGTTGAGCCAGGCACACCAGCGCGAGATTGAACTCAGCCGCCTGAAATCACAAATTATTACCACGGTCTCACATGAATTTCGGACCCCGCTCACGGTGATCAACAATTCGGTAGAGCTGCTGACGCGCTACGGTGACAACTTTAGCGCTCAAAAGCGGGAAGAAATTCAAAAGCGAATCGAAACCTCAATTTATTCCCTGACAGAGCTGTTACAGGACGCCTCGATGGTTAACAAGGCGCACGCCCACGGGCTAAAAGCCAACCTCGACTCAATGTCGTTCAACGGCGTGGGGCAGCGTTTGCAAAAAGATTTGCTGCATGCGACCCACGACCCACAAAACGTTGTGTTTCAATTTGATGCCGATGATGATACGGCCGTTTGCCTGGATTACGACTTTTTATACCAGGCCGTCTTTTCTCTTCTCACCAATGCCCGGAAATATTCGCCTCTAGAGGACACCATTCATGTGACGCTGGCGTGCCAGGACGAGCTCATCGTTTCGGTCAGCGATAATGGCGTGGGCATTGCCCCCGAAGATGAACAGCGCATTTGGGAACCATTTTATCGCGGCCAAAATGTGACGGAAAAACAAGGGCTGGGGCTGGGCCTTTATTTGACCAAGCGGCTGATTCAGGCAATGGACGGGACGGTAACGGCCGTTTCCCCCGGTCTGAATCAGGGCACAACCTTCACCATTCAAATTCCTTGCCAGCTATGCTAAGTGGCCGTCCGCAAATAAGTTAGTGGAATTGTGCAGACGGCTTAAAGTAAGCGGCCTCCGAGAGAGGAAATTTATTATTGGCCGCTTACTAAGAAAAACCCCGTAAATTTGTAAAGCAGGTGATTGCTTTTGTCTCCAGGAATCTTTTAGAATATCCCGCATCTACTCACTGGAGGCACCTACCGACATGACCCAAAGCTTCGAATGCCCGAACTGTCAGGCAACGCTCGACTACAACCCACAATCTAACCCCGTTACAGTGCGCTGTTCCTTTTGTAACAGCACCGTCATTGTGCCTGAGTCGCTTCGACCACAAAGCGGTCCACGCAACCAGCAATCGTCCCTGGCCGAAATTGTAGGGATGGTGCAAAACGGCCGTAAAATCGAGGCCATCAAACTGTTCCGCGAAACATTTGGCGTTGGTCTAAAAGAAGCCAAAGATGTCGTGGACGCCATCGATCGCCACGAAGATATTCACCTTGGCGGCACCAGCTTCCATACCGGGGGGATGACCGTCACTTCTTACACCAGCACCCCCACAGTACAAACCTCCGGCGGACGCGGCGGCTGCGCCCTATTCATTGCCATCCTGGTGATTATTGCCATTGGCGCGGCTGGTGTCCTGTTTTTTATTCCCTTCGGCAGCGAAACCCTGGTTGAAGACATTCGCAACGTGACCGAGCCCCTAACCGAAAGCAACTCGGACAGCACATTTGTGCAGCCCGAAATTCCAGACATTGCCGCCACGCTCGAATCAGTGCTGCCGCAGCAAGCAATCGAAGCAAACGACTCTGGATTTGCCAGCGTCGTGCTAGAAATTGGCGGCGAAGAAGGCACCGGCCCTGGCTTTTTTAACGATACACGCCGCCTGGGCATGGATGGCCAGGGCAACATTTACACGGGCGACTACAGCGGTGGCCGCATTCAGGTGTTTGATGCCTCCGGCAAATTCCTGGCCACCTGGAACGCGGGTGAAGACCTGTACATGACGGGCATGACGGCGGATCGCAACGGCACGGTTTATATTCTCAAATCGAGCGGGGTGGGGAAATACAATGGCTTGACGGGCGAATTTTTAGGCACGGTCAGCCTGCCCGGCAGCCAGACCCGGTTTATGACGGCGACCACCGGACCAGATGGCAGCGTGTATCTAATTAGCGATGATCGTCTGGTACGTCTGGACAACAGCGGCAATCTTGCTTTGGACGTGGCCGAACCATTTGCCAACGTGCCAGACTTTTACGCGCCCTACGACGATGCGGCCGTTGATGGCGCAGGCAATATTTATGTGTTGGGCAAGGAAACAATTTACAAGCTCAACCCACAAGGGCAGTTCATTGACCAAATTGGCAGCCTCGGTGAAGGGGAAGACCAGTTCTACACCTCGCCGACAGCCATCGCTGTGGATGGCAAAGGGCGCATCTTTGCCAATGATTTTTGGGGAATTAAAGTGTTTGAAGGAACGGCCGTTACCTGACCACCCTCGACTCACCCGGCGTCACCTTCGACATGCTCTTCACCGACGAAAACGAACTGCTGGTAATGGACCGCAACGGCAATCAGGTGCGGAAATACCAGTTGAATGAGTAAGAGCCAGTAAAAAGTGAAAAGTAAAAAGTGGTGGCTAACCTACTTTTTACTTTTCACCTATCACTTTTTACTTATCACGCCGCCTACGCTTCCGCCTGGGCCTCAATTTCTGTTTCTGGTTCAGGCTCTTTTTCTGCCTCAACCTCTTGCAAGGTAATGCGGAAATAGCCCTCAGCGTGCGCATAGCCCACAATTTTCCCGGCTTCGGCCGTCCATTCGCGTACCCGTTCTTCAGGGTCCCAATCGCCTAGCTGACTCACATGTTTGCGCAGCGCGGCAATCTTCACGTCTACAGTTTCCGTGATGTCGATGTAGGTATTGGCCTCGCGCCGCCCAAACGAGATGTAGACGTAGTTGACTTTGTAGGGTTCAAAACCTTCCTCAACCAGTTCGGGGAAGAGCAGCGGCGAGTCGCTGGACGGGAAGACCGCTTCCAGGGCCACCTGCCCCGCATTGCGGTGGTCGGGGTGATTGATGTAGCCATCGCTGTAGAAAAACTGGGGATCGCCGCACACCACCACGTTGGGTTTGTGCTGCCGGATGAGCCGGATGAGCTTTTTGCGCAGTTCAAAGGTGGGTTGCAAACGGCCGTCTGGCTCACCCATAAACAAACAGCGCGTCACCCCTGCCACCTCCGCTGCTTCCGACTGCTCGCGGCGGCGAATTTCGGCCAACTTTTCGGCCGTCATGCCAGCTTCGCGGCTGCCAATGTTGCCATCGGTAAGCACCACGTAGGTAACCTCACTGCCGTATTTGGCCCACTTAGCGGCCGTTCCCGCCGAACCAAACTCAATGTCGTCCGGGTGGGCAAAGATAAACATTGCTCGCTTAGGAATATATTTATTCGCATCGATCATTGGACGATTTCCTCCTGAGGAATTGGCAGCGGTGTGACTGTAAAGCGACGGAAAGCCTCAGCATAGGCCAGACCAACCTGTTTACCCACAGCCGAGGCCCGCTCCCGCAGCCGGTCCGAATAATCAATATCGCCCAGCTGGCTGCGATGCTGATGCAGCGCCTTCAGCTTGGTGTTGATCGTTTCCGAAATATCGACGTAATGGTTCAAATCCTGGTCGGTGGTGATGAAAACAAAATTCACCTTGTGTGGCTGGATGCCTTCGGCTTCAAATTCTGGGTAGAGCAGCCGCATTTCGCACGCCGGAAAGACAGCATCAAAGACGGCACGCGCCGCCGCGCGATGGTCG
The DNA here is from genome assembly GCA_020634435.1 of Ardenticatenaceae bacterium. Lineage (GTDB taxonomy): Bacteria > Chloroflexota > Anaerolineae > Promineifilales > Promineifilaceae > Leptofilum. The sequence goes on from JACKBS010000015.1 coordinate 114,748, forward strand.
GGATGGTTGAGCCGCTCACCCCGGTAGTACATGTTAGGATCACCGCAAACGACCGCATTCGGACGATACTGGCGAATCAGCTTGACCAATTGCTTGCGCAGTTCGAGGGTAGGTTCAAGGGAGCCATCGTCATACCCCAGGTAGAAGCAGTTTACCGCCCCGGCTACTTCGGCAGCGGCCGTTTGTTCCTGCCGCCGAATTTGGGCCAATTGCGCGCTGCTCATGTCGGGATCGTGCGACCCCACATTGCCGTCGGTAATGACGACGTAGGTATTTTCACAGCCCTGGCTGGCCCATTTTGCGGCCGTTCCGGCCACGCTAAATTCAATATCGTCCGGGTGGGCAAAAATAAACATTGCCCGCTCCGGAATATAAGTGTTGCTCATGATTGACTGTTTGCCTCCGAGATAATGTTCTGAATTGTTGTCCGGGCGGATTATACCGGACGGGATTCCGCTTGCGAATGATCAAAAGGACAGATTTGGGAAACGGCCGTATGAAACAAAATATGCCTATAGACGTACCAGGACACTATAACAACCGCATGACTGTTGTGCTATACTTATGTCACCCCGCAGCACCAAACTGTACGACCGGAAAAGCGACAGGGGCATAAAGAAGAGAGACGGCCGTTTTCCAAACCATTTCTGTGCTGCATACCTTGACCCACCCTTGCCCGTCGGCCTAAAAGAGAGGATCTCCTATGACCTGGTTCGAACAGGATGTAGATACCACAATTGACCAACTCCAAAGCGACACCAAAAACGGCCTGAGCGCCACCGAAGCAAACAATCGACTAAACAAATACGGACTAAATGAGCTTGTAGAAAAGGGAACTAAAAGTCCCTGGTTGATCCTGGTGGATCAGCTCAAAGATGCGATGGTCATCATCTTAATCGTGGCGGCCATCGTTTCCGGCTTTTTAGGCGATTTTGAAGACGTGATCGTCATTCTGGCCATCGTTATTTTGAATGCCGCCATTGGCTTTTCCCAGGAATATCGCGCCGAGCAAGCCATTGCCGCCCTGAAAAAGCTGGCTGTCCCCACCGTCAAGGTGCGCCGTGACGGCCATCTGGAAGAAATTTCGGCGCGTGAACTGGTACCCGGCGACATTGTTTTGCTGGAGGCCGGAAATTTGGTGCCCGCCGACGGCCGTCTTATTGAGAGCATCAATCTCAAAGTGGAAGAAGCTGCGCTCACTGGCGAATCGGAACCAGTTGAAAAGTTCATTCATCCCATCGACAAAGCAAAACTGACGATTGGCGACCGCAAGAATATGATATTCATGGGTACGGTGGTGACGTATGGCCGGGGAACGGCCGTTATTACCGAAACTGGCATGAAAACCGAGCTGGGCAACATCGCTGAGCTGATCCAGGGGGTGGAGCAAGAGCAAACGCCGCTGCAACGCCGCCTGGACGATTTGGGCAAGAAGCTGGCGTGGGTAGCCCTGGCCATTGTGGCCGTGGTCATGGTCACCGGATTTCTCTTCCGTGACCGCAACGAGGCGCTGATCGATACGCTGGAAGTGCTGTTCCTCACCGGCATTAGCATGGCGGTAGCGGCCGTTCCTGAGGGCCTACCCGCTGTCGTTACCATTACCCTGGCGCTTGGCTCGCAGCGCATGCTAAAGCGCAACGCCCTCATCCGCAAGCTGCCCGCCGTCGAAACGCTCGGCTCCGTCACCGTCATTTGCTCTGACAAAACGGGCACCCTCACCGAAAACAAGATGACCGTGACCGTGCTAGACGTAACCAGCCACACCGAGACGATCGAAACGTTGCGCGACGCCAAAGGGGCCATTATAGATGCGGAGCTAAAACCAGAAAAAGCGCCTCACCATCGCGCTGAGAGTCTGCTGCTGAAGGCGGGCGCTCTCTGCAACGATGCCATTTTGCAAACCGAAGGTGGCGTAGAGCGCGCCATCGGCGACCCTACCGAGGGTGCGCTGGTGGTGGCTGCGGCCGCGCTGGGCTACCGCAAAGAGGAGCTCGACGAGCGTTGGCCGCGAGTTGACGAGATTCCCTTCACTTCTGAACGCAAGCGCATGACCACCATTCACAAGGTGAGTGCAGAAGTTGACGATGCAGACGCACCGTGGAGCGCTTCGCCTTATGTGGCATTTACGAAGGGCGCGGTGGATAGCCTGCTGGAGATTTCGGATCGCATTTGGACAGGCGAGCTGAATGAGTTTGTGCCGCTCGATGAGGCGTGGCGCGAACGCATTTTGGAAGGCAATGCCCGGCTGGCTGGAGAAGGAGAGCGTGTGTTGGCCCTGGCCTTCCGACCCCTGGAAAAGGTAGAGGAAGAGCGGGAAAACAACGCCATTCTGATCGGTCTGGTGGGCATGATTGACCCACCGCGACCCGAAGTGAAAACGGCCGTTGCTACCGCCAAAGCCGCAGGTATTCGCCCCATCATGATCACGGGTGATCACCCTCTCACCGCCCAAAACATTGCCAAAGATTTAGACATTACCCAGACCGATGAGAACCTTACTGGCTATGAGCTAGGCCAGATGGACGTGCAAAGGCTTGAGGATTATGTAGAAGACATTTCAGTCTATGCCCGCGTTTCGCCGGAGCACAAGCTTAACATCGTGGAAGCCCTGCAAGACAAGGGCCATATCGTTGCCATGACTGGCGACGGCGTAAACGATGCCCCGGCGCTCAAACGGGCCGACATTGGCGTGGCGATGGGCATCACTGGCACCGATGTCTCCAAAGAAGCCGCCGACATGGTGCTGCTAGACGACAACTTTGCCACCATCGTGGCCGCCGTAGAAGAAGGGCGCAAAATCTTCGACAACATTCGCAAGTTTGTGAAGTACACCCTCTCCAGCAATACCGGCGAGCTGATTGTAATGCTCATTGGCCCATTTTTGGGCATGCCGCTGCCCCTGCTGCCGCTGCAAATCTTGTGGGTTAATCTGGTAACAGATGGCCTGCCTGGTTTGGCATTGGCCGTTGAAGATGGCGAACGGGGCATCATGAAGCGCTCGCCGTTCCACCCCACGGAAAGCATTTTTAGCCGGGGGCTGGGCAAACAAATCTTGTGGATTGGGTTCTTGATGGGACTGGTTTCATTAGGGATTGGCTACATCTACTGGCGGCAAGACCCCAACGGCCCGTGGCAAACAATGGTCTTCACCACGCTGACCCTGGCACAAATGGGCAACGCCCTGGCAACACGCTCCAACATCGACTCAATCTTCAAGATTGGCTTCTTCTCCAACCGGTTGATGTTGTTGGCCGTAACAATCACATTTGTGCTGCAAATGGCCCTGATTTACGTGCCATTTTTGCAAGAGTTCTTCAATACCGAAGCTCTGTCACTCACCGACCTGCTCATTGCCCTGGCCACCAGCACGATTGTTTTTGTCGCCGTAGAGATTTCCAAGCTATTCAAAACATCTAGCGATTAAACGGCCGTATTTGATTCCACACGCATGCAAAGAGGGCACCAATACACCATTGGTGTCCTTTTTTTATTGGGAGCTGCTGGCTGGCGCAATCGGAGCAATGGGAACTTGCAGTTCAGTGATGAGCTCCGCATCGGTCAGGTCTGGGGCATGGACAGGGCCGGAGAGATGAATCTCCCGCAGGGGACCAACCGGCACGTGCTGATGCTGCCCCACCCAGCTGAGCAGGGCCAGCACAGCCGGAATCATGTCGCTGAATGGGCCTTCGTAGATGAGGGATGCCACCAAATTATGGCCCGGCAGGGCACGAAATTTAACTTTCTCGTCGATGGGCTGATTGGGCAGGTATTTCGGGTGCACAGCAACAGCCGCTTCTACCTCAACTTCATCTTCTTTGTATTCTTCAGAGTGGTACAAAATAATTTCTGGCGACAACGGCCGTATGCCCGCCTTTTTTAAGCCCGCATACACCTGGCCCGTGAGCAGCTCGCAGTAGTGGCTCATCTCATACACGTTGGGCACAGTGGTACGGACCGAAGCAACGGCCGTTTCCCCCACCGGTTTGACCACAATTTCATAGGGCGACGGCTGGCCCTCTTCTTCCAGGCGGTGCAGCCGAGCTTCAATTTGCTGGAGCTGCCAGCGGCCTTCGGCTAGCGCCTGCCGCACTTCCGCCTGCTTCAGCAGCAGCATCCCGCGCAGTTCCGCCACCGAAGGCCCATCCTGTTTTTGCAGCAGATCGCCAATTTCTTGCAGGCTAAAGCCAAGCTCTTTCAGAGCAATGATGCGGTGCAGCCGAGCCAGCTGATCCAGCGTGTAGTAGCGGTAGCCGGTCCACTCGTCGGTGTGGCTGGGCACCAGCAGCCCCAGCTTATCGTAATGGCGCAGCATCCGGGTAGACACCTGCCCTAATTTAGAAAATTCGCCAATCTGAAACATACCCGCTCCGAATTTTGGGCGTTCTACTATGCCGGAACCTGTTCGCCTTGACGTTGATACCACGCCACCGTCTCGCGAATGGCTTGTTCATGTGGCGTCACTTTTGCCCCAAAAACGGCCGTATACTGGCTGTGATCCACCACAAACGGCTCATTAAATTCGTACATCATTTCCACCACCTCACCCGCTGCTGGGTTAAACAGGCCAATCAGCCGCAAAATCCATTTACCCGCCGCCCATACCTGAATCGGCCGTCCAATTTCCGCTTCAACCAGCTTGATGAAGTCTGTTTGCGTGCGGGTTTCGGCGCTGGGGATGTGCCAGGTACGGCCGTATGCCGCCTCATTCTCGCTCAACGTCACCAAAGCATGGGCAAAATCACGGATGTAGGTGATCGTGTGCGGCAGATTTAAGTCCCCGGTCAGGTTTACTGTTTTGCCTTGCAGAGCCGCTTCAAACAGCATCGCCCCGGCCATCGAGCTGGTCACGCGCGGGCCATAAAAGTCGGAGGCGCGACCAATGGTGACTTTGATTTTACCTGCTTCGTGGGCCGTCAGCAGCATGTTGGCCATCTGCGCCCGCGTCTTCCCTTTGCGCGTTTCGGCCGCGTAGGGCAAATCTTCGTGAATTGGTTGGCCGTTGGTGGGGCCATACATGTATAAATTATCGCCAAACACCAGCCTGGCCCCGCTGCGCGACACGCCCTCAATGATGCTGGCGGTCAGCGGCGGGAATTTTTCCGGCCACTGGTGGTAGGCGGGCTGCACACAAAAGAAGACGACATCGGCCCCAGCGGTTACTCGGGCGACTTCATCGGGATTGGTGGCATCGGCCGTTTCTAGAATAACGCCAGCGGGCAGCGGCTCATTTACCCGCCCGCTGCGGTTGACCAACTTCACCGGCAATCCAGCCGCCACCAGTTCATCCATGATGGCCAGCCCCAGCTGCCCGGTGCCTAAAATAACGTGTTTTACCTGTTTGCTCATGACTTAACTCCTGAGATCATCTGTTTTGCTTACTGTAGCAGCCGCAGCGTCACGGCTGCCAGTGCCGGTCGTCATCTGGTAGTCATATGACCAGACAGACCCCAGCATACAGATTGACACAGTGTCAAAGTCAAGCAGGAATTTAGATGTCGTATTCGATGGGTTGGATAACGGCCGTATCAAACTCCCCCAGCCGTTCTGGCCCCAGTTCTGTGAGGATGGCCTGAACCTCGGCCGCGTTTTGGCGCAGTTTGGCTACATTTACCCCCCGGCAAACGGGTGGCAGCGGCTCCAGCCATTGGCGCAGACGCAGCAGCATTTTTAGCGCCCCCCGGTAATTGCCGCGCTGAATCTGGTAAAAAGCAATACCCGCCTGCAAAATCCCACGATATAGCTCACGCGCCGGGCTTTGGTCCAGTTTCCACGCTTCTTCCAGCGCATCGTGGCACTTGTAATAGTCGCCCTGGTTAAACAGCGCCAGACCTTCGCGAGCCAGTTCGGCCAGGGGCTCGGCGCAGCTGTCGGTTAGGGCATCGCGATCAGGCACGCGGGCGTATTTTTGCAGCAGGTCAGGCATAGCCGAGGTGAAACGGGAACGGCCCACCACCCAGTTGGCCCCCAGCCGTTTGGCATCCTGCATCGTCTCTTTGTCTTCGTGCGGGCCAAAGGCCAGGATGGGCACGCGGCGCGTAGCAGGCGAAGATTTGAGGATGGGCATCCAGCGCCGCCACGGAATCTGGTTGTTATTGAGGTCAAATAGCAGCAGAGCAGGCTGCCAGGCGGTGATTTGCTCAAACAGCTTGCCTTCGGTGCCGTGCAGCGACTCGCCGGGTCGTTCGCGGCGGTCGGCAGAGTGGGAGGGGCCAATGGATACGGCCGTTTCTACCCACTCTACCCGCCAGCCTAAATGGTTCACCACATTCTGAATGCGAGGCACAAACATCAAATCAGCCACAAAGGCAACAATCAACGGAGCGTCGGAGCGATTAGTTTCATCCATAACTTGATTGTAACAAACAAACCGCACTAAGGCGGCGGGAACTGTCCGCTGCCGTTGACATTGCCACCCGGCGTCAGAGGAATGCCGCTGTCAACCAGCACATTGCCCAGCGAATCGGTTACCCGAAATGTGTAAGGACCTGCCCCCATCCCGGACACTTGAAAATAGTTGTAACTCATGCGTGGAATTGTTTGGTAACTGCTGCCGTTGTAGATTTCCAACTTCTGGATGGGATTGCGGTGGTTGCGAATCTGGATTTCCATCCACCACTGGTTGCTTTCGTTTTTGAAGTGGTACACAATCGGGCCTTCCAGCGGTGGGCTAACCAGCTGCCAGCTAATCGACACCCGCCCGGCGGAGATGGGTGCAATTTTGGCAAACGCTTCGACGCTTAAATCCACATCACCTGCCGGACACTCCGGGCATTGATCCACAATGCGCACCATCACACTGCCCTGTGGCCCATCCACCTGAATGTACGCGCCGCAAATGGCTGAATTGTTATAGTCCACGTGGTTCATGGCCGCCACCATCAGGTCTTGCGGCGACGGATCGAAGCCGCAGTTACCTGCGCCCGTGGCGTAGTAGTAAGTGCCATCGCCGGTGTGTACCAGACCAAACGGCACCGGCTCATTGCTCTGACGAATGACAAAGGGCAGATAGACAAACTGATCGCTTCCGGCAGAAACGGCCGTTACGCTCCCACCTGCACGCTCACTCACCAAACCAACCAGCCCCAGCAACAGGACAAACAGTGTAAACAGAGAAAATTTGGCTGAAAATTTCATGCGCGCATTATAACCAACGGGGTCCTGTTTGGAACAGCTTCTCATCGTTTGCCAACCACAAATCATTGCCTGTTTGCCGCCATGCCTGCTAGAATCGATCGCTTGGTAGGTGAAAACAACGCACCTGCCCAAGCAAAACCGATTTTAAATCAAAGGTGAAGAGGTAAATATTTTCTATATGAAACCAAGAATTTTGCTGCTCCTAACTGTTTCTCTGGCTATCCTGGTGGCCTGTGCCGGTGAGACACAAACTGTGGAAGTGACCCGCGTGGTCACGCAGGAAGTGGCGGTGGAAGTTACCCGCGTGGTGAGCGAGGTGAGCACCGTCGAGGTGCCGGTGGAAGTGACCCGGCTGGTCGAAGTTGAAGTGGTAGCCACCCCTACCCCGGCTGAAGTGGAAGCAACGGCCGTTCCCGAAGCAACAGTCGAACCTACGGCCGAACCCATCGCCGAGAGCAACATCTACGTCGTGCAATCTGGTGATAACCTGTCCATCATTGCCACCAAAACCGGCGTCGCCGTCGCCGACATTCTGACCGCTAACAACATCACCAGTGGCACACTGCTGGCCGTGGGTCAGGAATTGGTCATCCCCGGCTGGTCAGGTGAAATTGTCGCTGAAGTGCCTACAGTGGACGTGGCCTCAGTTCCCGCCGCACCGCCGCCAACCAGCGCCGAGTTGGTACCGGTTGGCCCCAATCTGCTGCCAAACCCATCGTTTGAAGAAGATTGGTACTTCTTCCAGGGCGTATCCGAATGGCAAATTCCCAATAACTGGCTGCTAGCCGTGGACGAAGGCCCCAACACGCTGGAAGGCGGCTCAGGCGGCACCTTCCTCCGGCCAGAAATTCGCGTGGTGCCCAAAACCGACATTCCTCCATCAGAACATCCCCTGTTTGTCTTTGATGGGCAAAACACGATCAAAGCGTTTAAGGGCGGCGCACCGACTAACTTTGCCATCTTCACCGACATCACCTTGCAGCCCGGACGCTACCGCATGACGATTAACTTCTTCCCCGACATCGTGGCGCAGTACAACGGCGGCACCAAGATTTGGGCCGTACAAGATTTATCATCTGAAGCACGGGTGATTGTAGACAACGAGGGGACTGGTTGGATTGTGCCGCAGGCTGGCAGCAAAGCCACCCTCACCTACGACTTTGTCGTCGATGAAGCACGCACGGTGCGCGTAGGTGGCGCTTTCCGCAGCCGGTTTATCAACCACAACAACGGCTGGTTCCTGGACGCCTGGTCCTTGCAAGCGTTGGGCAACCCGTAGCAAGAAACATCCATCAGCTAAAAATAGTTCACGCAAAGGCGCAAAGGATTTGAGTTTCCTTTGCGTTTTTGTGTGAACTTTACTCACAGTTTGTTCGTGAACTTCAGGTCGAGTTGATACGGCCGTTCCCCACAAAATCCGCTACAATACCGTCCCACACTTTACAACATAAGGAGCAGCGGATGACTCAAATTCCATCCCATTTTCAACTAGATTTTAATCCAATCGCCAACCCAGAAGCCGTTGTAGTCGCCGGATCGGCCCGGTTTACCGTGTTTACTTCGCGCCTCATTCGGCTGGAGTATGACGAAAACGGCCGTTTCCAAGACGCACCCTCGCAACCCTTTTGGTACCGCAACCAGCCCGTGCCGTCGTTTGAACAAGAGGTGGTAAACGGCCGTCTCACTCTCACCACCGAACATTTGCAGCTGCGCTACCAGATTGGCAAACCATTTTCCGCCAAAAGCTTGCAAATCACCCTCAAAGACAGCGGCACCGTCTGGCACTTTGGCGACAAAAATCCAAATAACCTGCGCGGCACCTACCGCACCCTGGACGAAGTCAGCGGCAGCACGCCCCTGGAGCAAGGGCTGCTCTCCCGCAGCGGCTGGGCGCTGGTAGACGATTCGCGCACGCTCATTTTCAACCAGGACGGCTGGCTGGAACCCCGCCCGAACCCGGATGCGCTCGATCTTTATTTTTTTGGCTATGGGCAGGCGTACAACGACTGCCTGCGCGACTACTTCGCCCTCACTGGCCCGGTGCCGCTGCTGCCGCGCTGGGCGCTGGGCAACTGGTGGAGCCGCTACTGGGAATACACCGAGGCGGAGCTCACCCAACTCATGCGCGATTTCCGCGCGCACGACATTCCGCTCTCCGTTTGCATTGTGGATATTGATTGGCATCTGGCGGGTTGGACTGGCTACACCTGGCATCGCGACCGGTTTCCCGATCCGCCTGCCTTCATCCGCTGGCTGCATGAGCAAGGGCTAAAAACCGCCCTTAACCTGCATCCCGCCGACGGGGTTGGCCCGCATGAAGCGCAGTACCAGGCCATGGCCGAGCGGCTGGGCGTTGCCGCCGATGGCGAATTTATCCCCTTCGACATTGCCAACCCCGATTTTGCCAACGCCTACTTTGAACTGCTGCACCATCCCTACGAAGCCGATGGCGTCGATTTTTGGTGGATGGATTGGCAGCAGGGCGAGTTGAGCAGCATGCCAGGCCTGGACCCACTGTGGTGGCTCAACCACCTGCATTTTTATGACATTGCGCGGACGGGGGATAAACGGCCGTTTGTCTTCTCGCGTTGGGGTGGCCTGGGCAACCATCGCTACCCGATTGGCTTCTCCGGCGACACCTTTGTCGATTGGGACAGCCTTAACTTCCAGCCGTTTTTCACCGCTACCGCCGCCAACGTCGGCTACAGCTGGTGGAGCCACGACATCGGCGGGCACATGTTTGGCCTGGAAGACCCAGAACTGTACGCACGCTGGGTGCAGTACGGCGTGTTTAGCCCGATCTTCCGGCTGCATAGCACCAAAATCAAGTACCACGACCGTCGCCCCTGGGGGCAAGATGCCGAGACGCTGGCCGTCACCCGTGAGGCGATGCAGCTGCGCCACGCCCTCATCCCGTACCTGTACAGCCTCTCCTGGCGCAACGCCACACAGCACCAGGCGCCCATCCGCCCGATGTACCACGACTATCCCGGCCGCGACGAAGCATACCTTTGCCCGCAGCAGTACACCTACGGCCCAGACCTCATCGCCGCACCGCACACCACGCCCGCCGACCCGGACACGCGGCTCAGCCGCCAGGTGGTCTGGCTGCCGCCGGGCACCTGGCATCACTTCTTTACCGGTGAACAGTTTGAAGGGGACAGCTGGCAGGTGCAATACGGCCGTCTCCAAGACATCCCCCTCTTTGCCAAAGCCGGGGCGATTGTTCCGCTGGGGCCAAAAGTTGGCTGGGGCGGCCTGGACAACCCCGAGGTGATCGATCTACACTGCTTTGCTGGAGCATCGGGTGAATTTACCCTGTACGAAGATGATGGCGAATCGCTGGCCTACCAGCAGGGCAGCTACGCCCTCACCACCTACCGGCAAGACTGGCAAGAGGATGAGATGGTGGTGACGATAACGGCCGTTTCTGGTGATCCCACCCACGTGCCCAACAATCGTCAATACCGCCTGCACCTGCGCGGCATCAGCGGCAGCGCCACCCTCAGCGCCCGGCTCGATGGCCAATCGGTTGAACTCGATGCGACTTACGACCCAGCCACAGAAAGTTGGCAAACCGCACCCATCACCGTGCCGCCGACGAGTGAGTTGGTGGTGAAGGGTAACGGCCGTAACCTGCTTAACCCACGCAATCGCCTGCGGGAAAACCTAGAAAAGCTGCTGTGGGCCTTCCGGCTAGAAGTACTCGTCAAGAACGCCATCGACTACAACCTTGCTGAAGTGATGGCCGATCCCAACTATATGGAGACTTGGGAAGCGCAGCTAAAACCCGCGCACGTACAAGCGTTCCGCGAGCTCATCCTGCAAGCAGGCAGCCACACCCTGCCGGAATTTGCTGGCGGGCAAACGGTTCATTGGAATAACAGAGAAAAATAGGGGGAAAGTTGGCTCAACCCCACCTGAGTTAGCAAATGAGGTGTGCAAGTTTTGACCTGCGCACCTCGTTTTATGCAAAGACTAGGGCTGATTCAGTGCCGCGCTGCGATCCAACGCCGCTGCGGGCAAATCACCCGATATCACTGGCGGCAGCACCGCCGCCGCGCTGGACTGGAAGGACACATCATCAACAAACAGATTGCTGTTCAAAGAACCATTTGTGACCGACCGAATTTGTATGCTCACACTCTGCCCCTTGTAAGCACTTAAATTCACCACGTGTTTGACCCAGCCACCGGTGCTGGTGGATTGGCATAAATTATATTCATTTACTACCTGGCTACCGTTGATTATGACTCTTCCATAATCATTTCCACAATTGTCCTCTGAAGCGATCCAATGCCAGTAAGCTAAATAAGGATAGGCAGAAGAAATAACCGCTGTCTGCTGAATGTAAGAAATATCATTAATATCTCCACCCAGCCAGACCGCCCAGCTACCGCCATGCGGCGTCACCCCAACGGGGAAATTTGAAGAACTCAGAATGAGATCCCAGCCGTTGTTTGAGTATTCTGTCCAACCAGTCGGGCCGCTTTCAAAACCAGGGTTCACCAAGGACGCCACAGGCATAGAAGTTCCCACGATAGGCAGGTAGACTTTCATATCCAGAGGTGCTGTATTTAATGCGTTGAAGGCATCCACAATCCCTGCGCCACATTGACTGGTATTACAGTTGCTCCCGCTGGGAAACGGCCGTGCTGTCAACTGCAAATGAATGAGAAGTTCAACAGGCGTCATCCCTGGATTCTGGCCCATTATCAGCGAGGCTAACCCAGCCACATGCGGCGCAGCCATGCTGGTGCCCTGGTAGTAGGCGTAGCTGTTGTCATTAGCGGGTGTCGTCGCACCGCCATCTAGAGTTGAGAGGACACCATTGGCCGCAATTGTGGTCTCACCGCCAGGAGCGGTCACCTCAACGGTCGATCCATAGTTGCTGTAGAAAGCGCGATTGCCTTGCCGGTCATTCGAGGCCACAGTGATGACCCCCGCGCAACTCGCCGGGGAGTAACCGCTGGCATCAGCATTATCATTGCCCGCAGCTACCACAACTGCCGTTCCGCCGCCACAATCGCATCAATGGCATCCTGCTCTACGTCGGAGCATGAACCAAGTCCGCCCAGGCTCATGTTGATCACGTCGGCCGGGTTGGCATTGACCGGCACGCCAGGAACGGGCAAACCAGCCGCCCAGCGCATCCCATCCACAATGTCGGACGTGTAACCGCCACATTTGCCCAGTACACGCACCGGCAAAATTTTGGCATTCCAGTTTACTCCGGCAACACCAATGCCATTGTTGCTGGCTGCACCGATGGTGCCCGCTACATGTGTACCGTGCCATGAACTGCTTTGTGCCGAATGAATGCCACCGCATTCATTGGCTAGAATCCAATCACCAGGATCAGCGGGGCTGCTATCACGGCCGTCGCCATCATTGGCCACAAACGTATCGTCAATAAAATCATAACCAGCCACGGTCCGCCCAGCCAGGTCGGTGTGGTTAAGGATGCCCGTATCAACCACTGCCACCACAATCGAGCTGCTGCCCGTGGTAATGTTCCAGGCCGCAGGCAAGTTTAGCCCCTCCGAGGACCCAGCCACATAGTTGTAATGCCATTGGTTGCCAAATTGCGGGTCGTTGGGGGTTAAAAGCGGTGCCGCCACATGAATAGGCGCATCGCCAATGGCCTGGCGCATGTAATCTGGTTCAGCATAAGCAATCCCTGGCTGTTGAGACATCTCAGCCGCCAATGCTTCAGCCTCCGCTGCGGACAGTGCCACAGGCAGCTTGAGCACATGCGCATCGCCAGACATAGCCCGCACGTATTGCAAATCGGTTCCTGTAGCTGCGCTGAGCTGTTGAATACGGCCGTCTAGCGCTGCTTCCGCAATCTTGTTCCCCGTCGTTTCATCAGCGAACTGCACAATCATCTGTCGAACGGGCAGCCCTGCCGAAACTGGCTCAATTGTTTGGGCTGTTAAACCACCCTGAACATTTACTATAATGACACAAAAAGCAAAAAGTAGAATCCCAAACACATGTTTCTTGAACATTTTCACTCCTTACGAATTTAGAAAGTAAAAACCGAGAACTGCCAACTAGTAAAGCCACTATAACAGATTCATTTCAGCGAATCTATAGCCCATAACACAAATCCAAAAGTCAGCCAGTTGCAGTTGCCCCCCCATTGCAGGTGGTTACAATATGGCTATGAATACAGCTGATTTTAACTACTCCCTGCCGACTGAGCTGATTGCCCAACGGCCGTTAACCCAACGAGATGCCTCTCGCCTGATGGGGCTGAACCGGGCGAAGGAAACAATTTCCCATCATACCTTTACCGACATTCTGGAATACTTCCAACCGGGCGATATTTTGGTGGCGAATAACAGCCGCGTCATTCCGGCCCGGCTGTACGGCCGTAAACCCACCGGTGGCAAAGTGGAAATCCTGCTGCTGAGCGAGGCCGAAAACGGCCGTTGGCACGCCATGGTTGGCGGCAAGCGACTGGACGAGGGCAGCCAGATTCACCTGTTGGACTACGACGAAAATGAAACAGAGCTGGTGGCGACGGTAACGGCCGTTCTCGATGGCCCGCAGCGCGAACTCAGCTTCAACCAGCCGCTGGATGAGTGGCTGGATAGCATCGGGCACACGCCGCTGCCGCCCTACATCCACGAAACGCTGGAAGATGACGAACGCTACCAGACCGTCTACTCACGCCCCACAGGTTCAGCCGCTGCGCCAACCGCCGGGCTGCACTTCACAGGCGATTTGCTGCTGGCACTGCGCGACAAAGGCGTCATCTTCGAGACGGTGACGCTGCACGTGGGGCTGGACACATTCAAGCCAGTCGAAGCGGAACGTGTGGAAGGACACACCATTCACAGCGAATGGGCCAGCCTGTCGCCAGAAACGGCCAAACGGATCAACGAGGCCAAGCTTGCGGGCGGACGGCTGATTGCCGTCGGCACCACCTCGGTGCGTACGCTGGAAACTGGCGCACTGCGTTCGGCCGGAATCAATGGCCCTTTGCAAACCATCAGCGCCCGCGATGCCAGCGGCGAGACGAGTGGCTTTTGTCCGTGGAAGCCCGTCTCAGCCTTCAGCGGCCCCACCGACCTGTTTATCTACCCTGGTTACAAATATCGCGCCGTTGATGCGATGATCACCAATTTTCACCTGCCCCAATCCAGCCTGCTCATGCTGGTTGCCGCCTTTGCCGGGCGCGATTTAATGCTGCGGGCATATGAAACGGCCGTTGCCGAGCAGTATCGCTTCTTTTCCTTTGGCGATGCCATGCTCATCCTGTAACCGATGTCCGAAACGGCCGCTCTTTTCCTCTCGATCCTTGCTGCCATTGTGCCCACCTTGCTGTACGTGGGCGTCATCTACTGGGTAGACAGGTACGAGAAGGAACCGTGGTGGCTGCTAACATCGGCTTTTTTGTGGGGGGCTGTGCCCGGCATCCTGATTGCCCTCTTTTTCAACACGCTGCTCAGCGCACCGCTGCTGCTCATTTTAGGCAATGACTTAGGCATGGCCGCCGCCCCGTCACTCATCGGGCCACCTGTCGAGGAATCGGTCAAAGGGCTGGCGCTGGTGGCCATCTTCATCTTCTGGCGCAATGAAATTGATAGCCCGCTAGACGGCATCATCTATGGGGCAATCGTCGGCATGGGCTTTGCCATGGTGGAAAATGTTTTCTATTTTGTGGAAACGTTTAACCAGGGTGGATTAGAAGCGTGGGGGGTGAATGTGGTGCTGCGGGCGGTGCTATTTGGCCTGAACCATGCTCTGTTTAGCAGCTTCACCGGGCTGGGGATTGCCATCGCCCGCCAATCAACCAATCGTGGCGTGCAAATAGTAATGCCGGTGCTGGGGTGGGCAACGGCCGTTTTCCTCCACTTCCTGCACAATTTTACGGTCACCCTGGGCAACCTCTTCATCTTTCTGGCGCTGCTGTTTGATTGGGGCGGCGTCTGGCTGGTGCTGATGATTATTCTATGGGCCGTGCTGCAAGAGCGGCGCTGGCTGCGGCACTATCTGGCGGAAGAAGTGGCCTTGGGCACGCTCACGACCAACGAATTTCTCAGGGCCAGTTCGGGGCGCAAGCGCACCGCCTACCTCATGAAAACGCTGCTAGAGCAGGGTTATCGAGCCAACCGTCAGGCGTCCCGCTTCTTTTTGCAGTGCAGCCACCTGGCCTACACCAAACATCATTGGAAGCTGTTCCAGGACGAGAAGTCGGCCCAAAAATTCTCGATTTGCGCCAGGAAATCTACGCCATGGCGCATCAGCTGTACCCATAAAAACACCGCAGAGTTCGCGGAGAACGCCGAAGTTTTAGACCTCAGCGCCCTCGGCGCACTCTGCGGTGGAAAGAGGGTTAGGAAACTGCGTTATTCAGTGGCGAGCGTAACTTCAGGTTCTTTTTCTTCAGCCACACGCTCCACGGTAATCGTGCAGTCAATCATCAATGCGCCAACGACAGCCACGGCCGCAACAAACGGTGCCCACAGGATGCCCAGGGCGATGCCGGGCAAACCCACGGCCAGCGGCAGCGACAGGTGAATGTTACGTGCTTCATTTTTAACAACGACACGGCGAACGGCCGTTTCGTGCATTAGCTTCTTGACCATATTCACCAGGTCTTCCCAGCTGCTACAAATTCCTCCGTCCAGGATTCGCCTTCTTCGGCCACATCTTCTTCATTGATGACTACTTTTTCAGCCATTTCTTCTACTTCTTCGTGCATTTCATCTTTTTTTGCCATGAAAATACTCCTTAAATTTAATAGGTTGCTTACTAAAACAGTTACGAAAGCGCCCGCTCTTGCCGTTCTTTAACCAGCAAATAGACACCAAAGGCAATGAC
This sequence comes from Ardenticatenaceae bacterium, assembly GCA_020634435.1. GTDB lineage: Bacteria > Chloroflexota > Anaerolineae > Promineifilales > Promineifilaceae > Leptofilum. Next base: position 130,717 of record JACKBS010000015.1, read on the forward strand.
ACCCAAAGGCAGCAGAGGGTTAAAGCTGCCAAAAATAATCAGCTCAAAGAAAACAGCAAAGCCCATCGCCAACAGCACCATCAGCCGCATAAAGTTGTAGCCCGTGTGGTGTACGCGATGTCCTGGCTCAAACCGCTTCATGTACATCAGCGCCCAGGCCACAGAACCAATTACCAGCGGCCAGCTGTAAGCCCATGCCTCAAAATGGTTGGAAAGGTTCATGATGAACAGCAGAATCCCAATCGTAACGAACATCGCACCAGGAACCGCCAGGAAGGACAATGGCTTTTGCCGTTCTGGGGTGCTGGTGTAGGCGGGCCACAGCAGCATTAAGCCAGGGGCAATTACAAAGCCAGGCCACAACACGTTGATCAACTGAAAATGGAACACATTGCTAATCAGCAAAACCACACCAATAGCAATAATGCCGTACGCCGGTAAAGCCTGCTGCTTCTGTAGTTTGCCTGCTTCCTCAATTTTAATACAGAATCTTCTGACATTTCTCACTCTCCTTGTCTTGCGCTTGATATGCCAGCTTTACGCAGGCTGCACAGGTGAGTTGCGCAATCGAGAGCTTTTTAAGCGGAACTCATACGACCTACACATTCTCTACACAAAATGAACGACCGACGGCTAAGAGCGTCTTGTTTCGCGGTAATCCTTTTGTAAACAATGGTAAGAAAACCGTAACGCAACCGAAAGCGGCCGTTAATGCCTCTCCTTTAACGTAGTCACAGTTGATTCGGAACTTCGGGCAGTCCTCAATCTGCCCCCCAATAAAAGGAGATGCAACTCATGCAAATTTCTCAGTTTTTGTCCAAAACAACCTCTAGTCAACGCACCAAACGACGTTTCTTTTCGCTCTTTCTGCTGGTAACCTTGCTCATTTTGGGTGGCAGCGGCCAGGTTTTTGCACGCGGCAACGACGCAACGGCCGTTTACGTGATGAACAATGATGCCACCGCCAACGCCGTCCTGGTGTTTGAACGGGCCGCAGATGGCACCTTGTCTGAGGCAGGTTCATATCTGACCGGTGGCGTGGGCACCGGCGGTGGGCTTGGCTCCCAAGGCGCAGTGGCTCTGAGCGACAACGGCCGTTATCTGTTTACCGTCAATGCAGGCAGTAACGAAATCTCTGTCTTTGCCGCTGATGGCACCACCCTGCACCTGACCGACACCGTTCCTTCCGGCGGCGAGCGCCCCATTAGCCTGACCGTTCACGGCCGTATTTTGTACGTGCTCAATGCGGGCGGCAGCGGCAACATCACCGGTTTCTTTGTGCGTGGCAACGGCCGTTTATCCCCCATCCACAACGCCACCCAGCACCTGAGCAATAACGGCGTTGGCGATGCCCCTGGCCCGGCGCAAGTTTCCTTCACGCCAGACGGCCGTCAGTTGGTCGTGACCGAAAAAGGCAGCAATCTGATTTTGACCTATGCCGTGAGTCGTTCCGGACAGGCTGGCGCAGCGACCATCACCGCCTCAGAAGGCATAACGCCCTTTGGTTTTGATTTTACCCCTGGGGGTATCATCGTCAGCGAAGCGTTTGGCGGGGCCGCCGATGCCAGTGCCGCTTCTTCCTACAACTTTAGCCACGGCACACTGCAAGTGGTGAGCAGTTCGGTTGCCACCACCCAAACGGCCGCTTGCTGGGTCATCGTCACCCCGGATGGTAAATATGCCTACACCACCAACACCGGCAGCAGCTCTGTAACTGGACTAAAGGTTAGCCCAAACGGCAGCATTGAACTGCTGGATGCAAACGGCCGTACCGGCGAAACGGGTGATGGCACCAGCCCCATCGACGCCATCATCAGCAGCGACGGCGCAACCCTGTACGTCCTCAGCGGCGGGGCCAGCATCGTAACCGCCTTCCACATCGCCGCCGACGGTAGCCTGACCAATTTGGGCCACGTTTCGGTGCCGGTTGGCTCCGTGGGCATCACCGCCAACTAAACGCAAAATTACCCACTATTTTTTGAATCCTCGTAAGCAGTTCTGAAAAAACAAAAGAAGACGTCCGCTGGTTTGCCAACGGACGTCTTCTTTTTTGTGCTAAAGAAAGATGATTTTAGATGGGTTCAGTTACCGGGTCAGGCGGCAGAAAGGTGATTTCCAGCACGCCGTCTTGCAGACTGCCACCACCCGCCCGGCGCTTGGCCAGGACGGTGGGCAAGATCATTTCCCGTTTAAAGTTGCCAATGGTGATGAACATTTCATCGCCCCGCTTGCGCAGCTTCACATCGCCACCGGTCACAAAGGGCATGGGGAGGCGCATCAGGTAACGGCCGTCTTCTTGTTCCACAACCTCCTGCAAAGCACCCCGGTAAAAGACCTCGGCGGGATCAGTCTCGCCAAAACAGTCGTGAGCCAGCTGAGCCAGGGCCTCAACGCCCACGACCTCATGCGCATAGTACGGGGCGCGCCACAGCGGCAGCGGCTTAAAGTTGTTCTCGATCATCTCCAGGTATTTTGCCTGAAGCTCGCGCCGTTGGGCGTAAAACGGCCCTTCGCTCGCCGATTCGGGCAGGATGCGGTTGATGATCACGCTGTCAACCGGATAGTTGAACAGGCTCAGGTAGCTCACCGCGCGTTCCGCCTCGCGCACGACCATTTTTTCTGGCTGGAGCACCACGCGGTAACTGCTGATGTCGGGATTGCTAAGCGTTTCGCGCAGTTCACCCGTGGCCGCGTCCAATTTTTCTAACGCTTCCAATACTTCGGCTGGACCCTGGAGCAAGCGGCTGGCAAACGGCCGTAACGCATTCACCACCTTGCTCCGCCCCCGGCTCAGATGCCCCGCATACCAGCGGAACGTGTCCGGCATGGTCAGCAGGCGAATCGTCTCGCCTGTGGGCGCGGCGTCAATAATCACGCGGTCGAAGTTGCGCTCTTTGGCTTGCTTGTTGATGTGCAGCAGGCTCACAATCTCGTCCATGCCCGGGAAAGCAGATAGCTCATCGGCGACGACGTTGTTCACCTTGTTGCCATCGCGCAGCATCCCGGAGACAAAATCTTGCAGCGTGCCCCAATAGTTATGAATGTCGGCCACCACGCTAATTTCCTGCGCCCAGAGGTTGGGGGCCACTTCCACCGGCGTTGGCCCCAAGGGCACATTTAGCGAGTCGGCCAGGCTATGGGCGATGTCCGTGCTGGCAACCAGGGTTTTGTAGCCCATCTCAGCGGAGCGAACGGCCGTTGCCGCCGCTACCGTCGTCTTGCCCACACCACCTTTGCCCAAATACAAAATAATACGCATAATTTCTTTATCCTTCTTCAGCGTTTCAGAGCTGATTCATAATTTTTGTAGCTACCTCTCGCACCTCTGGTTCTTCATCGTTCGAGGCAATATTTTTCACTATTTGCCGCACCTGATCATCAACCTCATTCATCGTAAGCACTGATTTTACAGCCCAAAGGCGTTCATATTTAAAAACGCTGGTCAAGCCATCAATCACTTTTTCTTTTGCTGATTTTGCCGTATACGGTTCATCCTCAGTAAACCCGCCCATTCGCCGCAGTCGCTCAATCCGTTCTGGAGACGCAACGTACAAAAATGTTGATTCTGTCCAAAAAAGGGTGACTAAATCTTCAACGTAGCAGCGCGTTCGGTACAGTTCATTCTTAGCATTGACGTATAGCACATCGTAAGAACCGCCGCGTGAGCGAGACAACAACGGTTTATTTGGATGCCAAGAAATATCAATCGCCTCACAATTGCGCTGCTTCAGGTATTGATGAATCCGACGATGGTCGTTTACCAACAACAAATATCTAATTGGCAACATCACCAGAGAAAAGGCGAGAAGCAGAAAGAGTTTGCTCACAAAAAATCCTTTTGGCGTGTGATATGTTCAATTATACGTCAGTTTGGGGAGGGGGTTGCAAGGGGTGAGTGGCAGGTTGCAAGTTGCAGGTTGCAAGCGACTTACACACTTGCAACCTGCAACCTGCATACTTGTAACTTATTTACTCAATTCCAGCGTGAGGTAAATGGAGTCGGGATCTTCCGCAGTGAATTCCAAAAAGCCTTCAGTGTTGTAATACCCGGTCATTCCGGCCACGCCGGGGTATTCCACGCCGCGTTCCAGCGGCTCAGGCAGGAAGAAGTACCCTTTCTGATCCGTCTCGGCAAAGGCGTAGATCTCGGCGTCGGTAGGATTGTCCAGCCAGGCATCCAGGTCTGTACCCGGCTGCAAGATGAAGATGACGGCCCCGCTAAGCGGTTTGCCGCTGTCGGCATCCAGAATTTCACCTTCGACGACCACGCCATCTTTGTTGTTGTTGGTTGTCGTCGTCGTGTTGGAATTGCCGCTGCCAACGGCCGTTTCCGCCACACCCACAAACTCCATCTCATTCCCGGCGTAAATTTCTACCGCATAATTTCCGTTGGGAATGGGATCGCCATAGTTGTGGAAGTAAAACGGCGTGCAGTCACCAGAATTGCCTTCATCCCACTCAAACACCACCGTGCTAAGCAGTTCATCGTCTAACCACCAGGCGGCGACCACCTGCTCACCATCCACCAAGCCGCTGTACTCAAAGATGGCCACGGCCAGTGTGGTATTGCTGGGATAGCTTTGCCGGGTGCCAATGGCACACCCATCAGCATCGCTAAAATCATCGGCCCAGGTGACATAGTTGAACGTTTCCTGGCCCGTGCCCGCGATGACGTAGGGGCTTTCATACTGCTTGCTGGCGGCAGCCGCTTCAATCAACGGCAGGGCGTAGTTGATGGCCCGCAGCCGGTTAATCGCCCCGCCAATTGCCTCTTGCCCAAACGAGGGTACACCGATGATCTGGCCCATGGCGTTGACACCTAGCCCGCCAGAGTTTCCGGGCGAGATAGTCGCATCGGTTTTGATCCAGGCCCGATCGCCTACCCGATTTTGGCTCTCAAAACCGGCCACGTTACCACGGGTAAAGGTGATTGTTTGGCCACCTGCCCCTGGATAGCCCAGAATGCGGATTTCATCGCCCAGGCTGATGGTGTTCGAGTCGCCAATCTCCACAAAAGGCAGGTCGAGCGTGGTTGTGTCCAGTGCATTGCCATCAGCATCGGCCGTCACTTTGATCACCGCCAGGTCTAGTGACCCATCGGCGGCGGCCAGTTCGGCCACGTAGGTTTCGGTGGGCGGCAAATCGGCCGAGGCACTGAGTGCCACGACCAACTGGTCCGGCTCTTCACCAAACAGCAAATCCGGGTCGTTGTACAGCATGGCCAGGCCCGGCGAGAGTGGGGCCGCCACATGGGCGTTGGTCAAAATCACGCCATCCGGCGAGACAATCGTGCCAGAGCCTGTCCAAATGGTTTGGAGACGGCCGTTTATCACCTGTTTGGCAAAAATTTGTACCGTCGCCGCCTGCAACCGCTCGATGGGAGCCGGCTCACCACTTGGCTCAACTTCCGGTTCGGGGGTTGGCTCAGCGGCGATGGGGGTTGCTTCCGGCACATCGGTCGGTTCAGGCTCTTCCTCCTCCTCATTGTCCCGATCGCGTGACCGCGGCGTGGGCGTTGCTTCCAACGCCTGGCCCAGCTGGCAGGCAAAAGAGGTGAAGGAAAACAGTATCAATAGAAAGAAGATCAGTAGTAAAGGGGAGTGTTGGATTCGTTTCATTCCTTACTCTCCTGGATTGTAGGTAACAGATTGAACAAATTGTTGAAAAGCGGGCAGCGCATCGGCAAAGTGTTCGCTGTTGGCTTCCAGCGACAGCACCATGACCCGGTCGGCCTGAACAAAGTAGTAGTCTAGCCCTTCAACCGCATGCGGCACGCCCGGCGAATCGAGATCGACGCGGGCAAAGCTGACTTTGTAGCCATCCTGCCCGGCAAAAACGATCGGTTCGGCCGTCAAAACACGGAAGGTGTCGTCCAGACGGCCGCGGGTCAGATTGCGATTCTCGGCCACCACATCCAGCGCATCGCTGGCTTGAACCAGGCTCACGCGATACAGCTCGTCCAGCGCCAGCGGATTGCGCGCCAGGAAGACAAACTCGCCCGCGCCTTCCTGCACCAGCCAGCCATCGGGGATTTCGGCCGTAAAGCCAGCCTGTTCGATGGGGCGGGTGGCGTTTTGAACGGCCGTTTTCACCTGCCAGCCAATGATTAAACTAAGCAGCAGCAGCACAACCGTAAGCAAGGCCGAGCGCCGCTCATGGGCCAACCGCTCTTGGGGAACCGTGAGTGGGGTCATATTAATCACCTCCATGCACGGCCAAATCGTGCTGAATGGAGCGGGAGAGGAACCAGGTAATAACACCAGCCAGCACCGCAGCCAGCAGCAAGCCCAGCCAGGTATTGGCTGTACCCAGGCTACCCTGGCTAAGATTGCCCCGCAAGAAGTAAAACAGGCTGTTGAGAGCAGCAGCCACCGTTAGCCCAAGCGGCATCCACCAGATCGGCCGTTTTTCAAACTTCATCCGGCCCAAGAAGTAGCCCACCACCCCGGCAAAACTAGCCTGAGCCAGCGTGGTCAGCACCATGCGAATTGCCCCAGAGCCAAGGTCTACGCCACCAGAACTCACCACAAAGTTGATGTTGAGCACCAGAGCATACCCAACGGCAACGGCCGTTGTGTAAATAATGCCGTCAACAGATTCATCAAACTCAGCCGACTGGTACACGGTAAAGCGAACGGCCGCATATTTCAGAAACTCCTGCGCCATACCCACAATCAAAAAGCCGCCCAACAGCTGCGCCCAGGCGGGGCTACCATTAAGCCAATTGGGCACGTCGAACAGGCCATCAATCATGGGCACGCCTACGGCACTGGCTAACAGTGACCCTAAAATCACCATTTGCAGCACCAGGTGCTTGGGCTCCGGTTCCAGTCGGTCGCGCCGGTAAAAGAAGGCCAACCAGACCACCGCAGGCACCAAAGCCATGAATACGCCAGTGATCACCAGAGTTGTGGGAGTAAATTGGGGTTTAAGCCATGTATCGAGGCCAAAAATGGCCAGGACAAACACAATGAGAAGCACAATAGAGGCAAAATCTGCCTGCCAAAGGCCACTGCGCTGCCGCCAGGGTCCATTCATATAGCCACCTCCTAGTTTTGATTTGTTGTCGCCTGCCATCATTGTCGTTGGAACGGCCGTTGGCGTCAACCATGTTTTTAGTTTACAGGCCGAACGATCACAAATCGATCGTGCAGTATGACAAACGCCTGACAAACGTCAATTGTCCACGCAAAGATTAATTCTATAATTTCGCTTGTGTCCGGCGTTTCTAACCAGTTGCAAGGGAAACGGCCGAATTTTACCCATCTCTCTCACAAAAGGATGCCAATCGTGAAACGTATTTTCCTCCTGTTTGTTGGTTTCTCAGTCTCGTTTTTCCTCATTCTTGTCTCTGGATTTGGCCAGGCCACGGCGGGAACAAGCAATCCGCTCACCGTTGAACTGCTCTCCTCCCACAGCCAAACATCAGCCGATACATCATTTAACAATTATGGGTACGGGCTGGTTGCCGGAGTCAACTCCGCCCATGTTTATTGGCAAGAAAGCGGCAATGGCGCAGAAGGAGCCGACCTTTTTTACCGACAGCTTCCGGGCGGCAACACGGTTCGGCTCTCAGATCCGGCATTATCGGAAGGAGATGTGGACATTGTGTGGTTCGATACGGCCGTAGGCCAGGACAACACCTTCCACATTGCCTGGCTGGAAACCGGTTCCGCCACCGAAGCCTATGATCTCTTCTACTGGAGTGCTGCCACAGGCACGCTACTTTTAACCGATCGCACCCAAACCGAAGGGTACGTCGAGCCCGCTTTTGGCACCCTCACGTTGCTATTAGATGCAAACGACAAAGCCCACATCATCTGGTTTGAAGAAACCAATACTGCCGAAGGGAGCGACCTCTTTTATTGGAGCCTGACAACAGAAACGGTTTTACTCACCGACCATAGCCAAACCGAAGGATCGGGTGTTGGTTCGGGACCAAACAAGCTCGTCCTGGATGACAACGGCACCGCGCATGTCACCTGGGGTGAATATGGCACAGACGGGGTTACTGCCAAATATTTTTATTGGAATCCCTCTTTGTCATCACCGGTAAATCTCCCCAGCATTCGTTCATTTATCGTTGCTGACAACGTCGCCCATATCATCTGGCAATCAGCTACCGAGGGGCCTATCGTCTACTGGAACTCTACTACACAAACAGCGCAACCGATCCCTTCATCGGCCGATACACCGGGCGGTATCATTAACACGGGAGGCCTAATGGAGGATTCAACCGGGGTAGTCCACATTTTTTGGGTCAAGGGTATTGCCGGCGTTTGCCTGGCCCATTGGGATACTGCTGGCCAAACAACCGAAGATCTGGTAACTGGCACTCAGTGTTATCCATTCTGGAACGTATTTCTCGATAGCTCCGATAATTTCCATACTATCGTTGTCGATCAGCCCACGTCTGCTCTCCGATTTCGCTATTGGAACGAGAAGCTTACCACACCGGTCACAATCCCAATAGGAAGCTCAATTAGTCAGGGCAAATTAATGGGCATCGAAGGCACCAACGAGGTTCATGTTACCTGGATCGAAACCGTTGGCAGCGACGACAACTATTACCACTGGGACAACATCTCCCAAAATGCTACCAATCTCAGCACGTTGGCAGGCGCAGACACCCACATCAGCAGCTCAGGAATTCAGGTACTGCCAAGCAGCAACAGCGAACTGTATATGCTATGGTCTGAGGGCATTAATGGCACCGGCACGTTCCACAATCTTTACTGGAACTCCCTGACTAACACAACCACTGACCTGTTCACCGATCTGGGCATTAGTTCCATAAACTCTGGTTTTGATCCGATGATTGTCAATTTCTTGCCCAATGGAGAACCCTATACGGTCTGGCCAGGCACACCAACCAGCGGACCTGAAGGGCTTTATCTATGGGATAGCAGCCAGGATACAGTGCATCTGGCTGGCGAAAGTGTTCCGTGTTCGGCCCTAGGCAAGTACTTTAGCAGTGGCGCCGATTCGGCAGGAAACATCTACGTTGCGTGGCAAGATGAGGGCACAAAAACCAACTATCTTTGGAGCCAGGCGAGTGGTCAGATCAACCTCAGCCAGACTACGGCCACAGAAACAGCCTGCGATCCACCTCTGGTAGTCATGAGCGACAACAGCCGTCTTTTTGCTATGTGGATTGAAGAAAGCGATGTAGCCGATGAGGGCCTGGACGTTTATGGCGGCTGGTCGGAATTGCCTGGCTTTGACATTTACTTGCCAATGATTACCCGGTAGACGGCCGTTCATCACAATTTGTCATCACTATAAAAACACAGGAGAGGATCGTGAAATTTTCAAGATTGTTTTTAGCAATTGCAGTTCCAGTCGCCGGGCTATGGTTGTTCCTGGCCACTTTACAAATTAAAGCCAGCCCGAATGCCACTTTCACCGTCAACAGCACGGTTGATGCTGTGGATGTGAATCCGGGGGATGGGGTGTGTGAAACGGCCGTAGCTGGGCAGTGTACATTAAGAGCGGCCGTTATGGAAGCCAACGCTTTAAGCGGAAAAGATTCTATTCTGCTGCCTTCAGGCACATTCAGCTTTTCAATTGCTGGTTCAAATGAAAATGCCGCATTGTCGGGCGATTTAGACATCCTTGAAGATTTATCCATCACAGGGAATGGAGTCACAACTACCAAAATTGATGGGAATCGGCTTGACCGTGTCTTCCAAAACTTCTCTGGCGTGGTATTGAGCCTTTCCAACCTAACGGTACAGAATGGGTATATAGCCTCTCCTGGCACACCAGGTGGAGGAATTTCAAATGCAGGGACACTTATAATTGATAATAGTGCCGTCTTTAGCAACACAACCTACACAACGCCAGCCCATGGTGGAGGCATTTATAGCAGCGGCATTTTGACCATCACAGAGTCAACAGTCGAAAAAAACTTAGCCCAATATTCAAATGGGGGAGGCGTTTACAGCACTGGTCAACTGTACATTGCCAACAGCACATTTAACGATAATAGCATCCAATTAGGAGTGAATTTCGGTGGATCTCTCATGAGCACGGGAACCGCCGACATCCAAAATTCCACTTTCAGCGAAAACGGTCAAATGATTAACGCCGGAACGATGACAATTCAAAGCAGCACGTTTTATAACGAAAAAGTGGATGGTTTTAGCGGTTCTGTCATGACCATTACCCACACAATCATCGCCAGTGACATCGCGTGTGATGGCGGCGGTACTTTTATTTCGGGTGGCTATAACCTGGAAGAAAGTAATCACTGTGGCTTTAATGAATCAGGTGATCTAATCAATACGCCATCTTTATTAGGTCCTTTGGCTGACAACGGAGGTGCCACAAAAACACATGCTCCCCTGGCAGGTAGCAAAGTCATTGATGGTGGCAGTAATATACTCTGCCCATCAACTGATCAACGTGGCTTTACCCGCCCGATTGATGGCAACAATGATTCCAGTGCTATCTGTGATATTGGGGCGGTTGAATATAATGGAGAAACACCCCCAACAATAACTTTTGCGGTGAACTCTACAGATGATCAGAGCGATGTAAATCCTGGTGATATGGTTTGCGAAACGGCCGTTGGCAATAACAAGTGCACATTGCGTGCTGCAATCCAGGAAGGAAATCAACATCTAGGATTCCCCATTTCGGTTTTGGTGCCTGCGGGTACCTATTCTTTAACCACTAACTTGATGGTTACCAACAGCCTAAACATTATCGGAAGCGATCCCAATGAGGTTTTCATTATTCAAACAGACGTTGGTTATGTGATAAGGACGGATTACCCTGGTCTATTGCCTATGTCAATCGCTAATGTCACTTTAGAAAGTACATCCAACATGTTTGGTGGTGTAGGCGACATCATTCGGCATGATGCAGGAACTTTAGAAGTCTTTAACACAAACGTTTACTATGCAAAATATGGAACCATGAACGATGGTGTTGGGATACATAACTTTGATGAGATGCATATAAAAAGTAGTGCGATAGCTTTCAACAGCCGAAACATTATCAACTACGGCAATCTAACTGTTGAAAATAGCACAATATACAGCTCAACCTTTGGCGGGATCATTCACAACAATGGCACGCTAACAGTGACAAACAGTACATTCTCACAAAGTGGTATAGCGAACTTAGCCAATAATGTGGCCGTCGTGAACAATATTTTGGATGGTTGCAGTGGCAATCCAATTGTTTCTTTAGGCAATAACATCGACAGCGGTACCTCTTGCAATTTGAGTAACAGCGGGGATCTAAGTAATACAAATCCTTTGCTGGGAGATTTTATAACCACTTATGGTACAGCTAGCTTTGACTTGCTGTCGAACAGCCCAGCCATTGATGCCGGCAGTAATGAGAGTTGCCTAAACACAGATCAGCGCAAGGCAGTACGGCCGTTTGATGGTAACGATAACGGTACAGCCATCTGCGATATTGGTTCTGTGGAGTACGGATCACAACCAATTCAATATGTGTATCTTCCACTCGCTGTAAAGCCATAACAAAAACGCGCCCAAATAAGGCGCGTTATGATTAAATTTAATCGTGGGGATGGCAAGGGTCAGACGGCCGTTTCCATCCCCACTTCATCTTTTTTACGCGCTAAATCAATGACAATTTCAGACTCAGTTCCCTCAATTGTCCGCGTGAGCGGATAAGGCAACTGGTCAAACAGCCGCCAGATTGGCTCATTGTCATTCTGAATCAAACCAACAATGGATTCAGCACCAGCAATTTGTGCCAGTTCCAGCACCATGTCTAGCAACCGTTTGCCAATCCCTTGCCCCTGACAATCATCCCGTACCGACATGGCAACTTCGGCCACGCTGTCGGAAAGCCAAACAATGCGGGCAACTCCAACGGCCACCTCACCTTCTCCCGGCAGTGTTGCAAAAGCAATTAAGCCCAGCTGTTCGTCGGCAACGGCCGTCGCGATTCGCTCTGCCTCAGCCCAAACCTGCGATTCTGGCACATTGTCCGTGGGTTGGTGAAAGCGGCGGTAGCGGCTCTCTGGCCCCATGTGTTCAAACAGATCCACCAGATGAGAGGTGTCCTTTTGCCGCAGCAAGCGCACCCATACCGGCAGTCCATTCCTGGTTGTGAATCGTTTCGCTAATTGCTTGGCTCCCATAAAAAGCAGTTCCTCTCTAATCATAACGCACTATAACGCATTGCGTTATAAAAGGGAAAGATTACCATAGAAATTTACCAAAATCAATGAGCAGGGTGTCAGAATCTATACGGCCGTTTTGGGCAATTTGACCCAAACCAGTTCACCCCAGTTTACAAAAATGGCCACTTCGCAACAACCCTGCAACCTTTCCTAGGACGTTGCGTATAAGCAGGTACAGCCACACCAAACAGGTGGTTCTTCTCCTGTGGCAATCAATATTATGAATTAGGACGATCTCATCGTCGTCTAAACTTTGCAAGGAAGGTAACGCAAACATGAGCCCGAAAAAGCAAACCGATAAATACGAAGAATTAAAAACATCCTTAGAAACGCTCCCCCACATCAGCCCAACCCAGGTTGAGCACTGGGTCCACATGCAAAAAGTAATCGACCAAACGCGCGATTACCTCATCCGCGCCGTGCCCCAGGCACAGCAAAGCGTGGACGAAGCGCAAAAGATTTTGGCCCAGCGCACCTACACCCTCGTCTTTTTCGGCGGTACGGGCGTGGGCAAAAGCACCCTCATCAATGGCTTGCTGGGGCGCAATTTGCTGCCAACCGGGGCGGTAACGGCCGTTACCGGCACCATCGTCTACATCGAACAAGCCAAAGAAGGCGAAGCTGAATCCCTCGTCCTCACCTACTGGACGCAAGATGAATTTGCCCAGCGCGTACGCCGCCTCTGCCAACTGGCCGAGATTGACGGCTTCGACATCATCAACGATGGCGAGCGCGAGCAAGCCCGCGAAGCCATCCAGCAAATCATGGCCGACGGGGCCGACAACGCCAAAACCGAGCGGGATGAATATCTAGAAATCCTCATCGACTGCATCGACTCCTACGAGCACAACAAAGCGCTCTACGCCGATGGCCCGCCCGCGCCGCGCAGTTTGGCCCTGGACAATGAAGATTCCCTGCGCCACCTGCGCGAAGACGGCTTCAAAGGCAGCCAGCAGCGGCAAATCCGGCTCATTAAATCGGCCACATTCAAAATCCAGCCTAAAAATGGGCAAGAAAGCTTGCTGATGAACGGCTACCTGCGCATCGTCGATGTGCCCGGTTTGGGCGCAGGCATGAAGCTGCACGAAGCGATCACCCTTGAAGAAATGAAGCGCGAAGACGCCATGATCGTCCTCGTCACCGACGCCGGACGCCAGCGCGTGGACGAGCTGAAATCGCTCTCTGCTGTCAACTGGATTAAAGAAAACCGCCTCTTCGGCCTAAGCGGTGGCGATTTGGATGAAGCCGCCAGCAAAATCTTCCTGGCCGTCAACGGCGGCAACGTACGCCAAGCGTTCGACCGCCTGAACTCTGGCCTGCCGGAAGCGGAACTGGAAGTGAAAGAAGTCACCCGCTACATCGCCCCCAACTACTGGGAGCGGTACCGGGATCGTGGCCATAATCGGCCGTACTTTTTGGTGATGGCTCCACCCGCGCTGTATGTGCAGGACCCGGACAATGCCCCAGACGAATTCGCCAGCGAAACCGAGCGCATCATCAAGGTATTCCGTGACCAGCTAGGTCAGGTCAACGCCAGTGACCCGCTCGATCCAGAAACAGCAGAAGCGCTCCTCAAACTGAGCGAAGTGCCGCTGCTGCGCGAAAAGCTAATCACCTTCATCAAAACCGAGCGCGTGCGCAGCCAACTACGCGAAGCGGCGACCCGCATCCGCAACAGCCTGCAAGCGCTGCGCTTTTACTACGAAAAACAGCTGGCCCATCGCGGCGTACACCCGCCCTTTGCTAACAGCTGGGAGCAGTTGCAAGAACGCCGCTTCGAGAACGTCATCATTCGCCAGCAAAAAGAGCTGCCGCGTGCCTTTCACAACGCACTTCTTGAGCTGAACAATCGCACGAACAGCGACGGCCGTTTCCGCAACATCCTGCGCCCCACCCTCAACGGCATCAAGGGCATGGTCCAGGATGCGGTCCAGCGCGAAGTGGAAACGCTGCTAGAAAATTACGGCACCGAATATTGGGACGACCGCGACGTCACCTACGACAACCTCATCTGGGGCAGCAGTGGTATCGAAATTCCGATTAAGCGCATCCTGTTCCAGGTAGAGCTGATCATGCAGGATTCCGTCTCCAAGTTTATGCCCGAAGCCGCCGAAGTGATTACGGCCGAATTGCAGCGCACGTTAGAGGCACATGAAATCCTCAGCCGTCTACGCCGCGCCGCCTATGAGCAGGAGTACAACTACGCCATTCCTGGCGAAACGGCCGATGGCTTGAATCTGGACGAGGCGTTCAACGTCCTGGTGGAGCGCGTGGAGCGCAACTTCCGCCACGTTTGCCAGCAGGCCACGATGTACGAGCTGATGAAACCAGAACGCTCCGTACACCATCGGCTGGACGAAGGCGAACGGGAACTGTCGCTCAACACCAACGAACGGCTGTTGGACGTGGCCCTCAACGGCGTCGAATCGGTGCGCCGCGAAATGGCGGCCAGTATGCCCTCGGCTAACAGCACGCAGGCTGCTGCCGCACCCACCGCTGTTGCCGACGAACCGGAAATCAACATCTCCATCCTGGATGAACCGGCCCAGCCGGAAGACCTGGGCATCAGCCTGATTGGCGATTCTGGCAGCGCCACGCCGCAAGCAGACCTGGAGATGAGCTACGCCGACAAACTGGACAACGTCGCCGTGAAGGTGAACCGCATCTTTGGCGAGATTCTCAACGACCTGTTCAGCGACGACGACCTGCTGCCTCGGCTGCGCCGCCTCTTCTGGCTGGAAGCCACCAAGGCCGAGCGGGACTTCAACACCCACATCGTCAAGCCGATGCTGAAGCAGCACGATCGCAACCTGCAAAAACCGGAACTGCGCGAAGCGATGGAAATGGACCTGGAAAATGTGTCCGACCTCGAAGAGCTGATGCGCGTCTGGGACGGGCTGCACAAGCTGGAAAATAGCTTAGCTATCTAAAATCGTATCACGGTAGGGGCAGGTCTGAGACCTGCCCCTACAAATTAGGAACGTCTCATGACAGACCTTGCCACACAACCTTTACTAAAACAACTCGATGACGCCCATCTGCCGGTTTTTGCCGTGCGGCTGAGCAACTGGCTTATCACTGACCTAAACGCCAGTAGGGGCGATTCGGGAATCGCCCCCGATTTCACCGAATCGCGGGCCAAAGCGCTGCTGCGCGCGGCAGCCGTGGTGGATGATCCCACCCTGCACGATTTTGCTCGATTGGTTGATAGCGGCGGTACGGCCGTTCGCCTCGCCCTGCACGATTTGCTTGATGAAACTGGCCTGATTGAAGATGAAGAGGTAACTGCCCTAGCGACGACAAGCGCCGCAATCTCCAATCTCCAATCTCCAATCTCCTGGTTATCGCTCAGCATTGCTGCCCACGCCTGGAAAAGTGGCTACCCACTCTACCAGCTCGATCCGGCTTCGCCCCCTGGCGAATACAGTCCGGCGGGACAGCTCATCAAGCGGGCCGCGACCTTTGTGCGGCAGCAAATCCAGCGTAGCGCCACCGAGCGGGACAAGCTGGGCAAAAAGCTGGCCTACAACCCCGGCGACGGCACGCCTTCGCTGGAAACCATGCCCAACAGCCAGCCAATCGCCCCGGCGCCGCCTCACTTCCGGCCGCCGATTCCAGTGCGCTATCCAGAGGTGGCGCGGGAAACGCTGCACGTCAACGAAAATGAAAACGCAGCCGCACCGGGCAACGTCACGCGCAACGCGCCGCTCACCATCACCAGCGATGACATTCAGCCCGCCAACCAGCGGCCCGTGCGCATGCCGGAGATTCGCATTCGGGCGGATCAGGTGCCGCAGAGACGGCCGTCGCGGCCAACGCAAGCCCAACCACAGCCAAGCAGCAGTGGCGAGAATTTGGGAACGGCCGTTCGCCAACGATTCAAGCGCGACAAAGAGCCATTGCGCAGCACCAAACTCCGCGTCATCGTGCAGGATGTACAGGATGGCCCTGGACTGTACGGCATTCAGGTGCAGGTGAGCTGCAAGGGGATCAACGCCCACGTGGCTGGCACCACCAACCGCGACGGCGTCTTTTTGTGCGAGCTGCCCGTGCGCGTTCACTCCGGCCTAACCTACGACGTAGACATCACCTGGCCCCGCGACCTGGGTGGCGAAGTTGAACGCAAATCGGTCACGCTAAACGTGGATCGCACCGAATTTAAGCTGCCCTTTTTCCGGCGGCTTTCATAAAATGACTGGTTGCAAGTAAAAAGTAGCAAGTTGCAAGTAGACAATACTTGCCACCTGCAACCTGCCACTTGCAACTCCAAAACGATAAAACAACATGACTGAAACAACCGAACCAATCATCATTACCGATCCCGATAGCGACCGGTACCACACCTTTGGCTACATTAGCTGGTGGCAGCAGGAAGTGGTGCGCAACGCCACCATTCTGGTGGTAGGCGCGGGGGCCCTCGGCAACGAGGTGCTCAAAAATCTGGCCCTCATGGGCATCGGCAACATCATCATCGCCGACTTCGACACCATCGAAGACAGCAATCTCAGCCGCTCCGTCCTGTTCCGCGCGTCGGACCGGGGCCGCCGCAAGGTAGACGCCGCCGCCGAGCGCGTCAAGGAGCTAAACCCGGATGTCAACGTGAAAACATGGCACGGCAACATCAATTTCGAGATGGGGCTGGGCGTGTTTCGCCACGTAGACGCCATCATAGGCTGCCTGGACAACCGCGAGGCGCGCCTATCCATCAATCGCTTTAGCTGGCAAATAAATCGGCCGTGGGTGGATGGGGCCATTCAGGAGCTGATGGGCATCGTGCGCGTGTTTTGGCCCGGCCATGGCGCGTGCTACGAATGCACCCTCACGGACATGGATTACCAAATCATCAATCTGCGCTACTCCTGCCCGCTGCTGGCGCGGCAAAATATTTTGCAAGGCAAGGTGCCTACTACGCCCACCAGCGCCTCGATTGTGGCAGCGATGCAAACGCAGGAAGCACTCAAACTGATCCACAACATGGAAGTGCAGCCGGGTAAGGCGGTGATGATCAACGGGCTGACCAATGACATCTACACCACAAAATACCCTGTCAAAGAGAGCTGCATGAGTCATTCGCGGCTAGAGCCAATTGTGGAGGTTGAGGACGGTACGGCCGTTTCCACCACCCTCTCTGAGTTGCTAACCATCGCTCATGAAAAGCTGGCCGATGACGCCGTGCTGGAATTCGACGGCGAAATTGTGACCACCATGCACTGCCTGGACTGCGGCGAAGCGTTCCCCATCTTCAAAAAGATGGCGCGACTGTACGAAAACGAATCTGTTTGTCCCAACTGCGGCGGAAGGCGCGAAATGCGCATGACCCACCGCATCGACGGCAGTGAGGATTTCCTGGACCGTACGTTGGCAGAGATGGACGTACCGCCCTTGGGCATTATTCGCGCCCGCAGCGCCAGCAAAAAAGAAAGCATCTACCTGGAGCTGACTGGCGATAAAGAGACGTTTTTGAAGTTTGACTGAGGCCGGTGTTTGGTAATCGGTAATCAGTTATCGGTAATCCGCAGAACACTTACCGATTACAGACAAAAGGTGCAACCCGGCGCAGCAAACTGCGTATATAAAGTGAATTATCGAGTTGATTTGATACAAAAGACCACACAAAAACTCGCGTGGCTCAAACGCAATCAACCAAGACGAATGGAGGCTTTTATCAATGGCAAGCATAAAAACAATCATCTACGACCCGACCGGTTCCAAGAAAACCCCGGTAGAACTCCCAGACGACGTACCCATGCGGCGCTTGATTCCCGCGTTGGTTAGCAAAATGGGACTTCCCACCAGCCAGGGTGCCAATCCGATCACCTATCGCCTGGACCACCGCTCCTCTGGCAAGCGCCTGAGCGAGGATGAATCGTTGGCCGATGCCGGTGTAGTTGAGGACGATATTCTGAGCCTGTTCCCAGAAGTTACCGCCGGTTAATCAGTATTCGGTAAGCAGTATTTAGTAATCAGTAAAAAGCGAGAAGCGAGAAGGGAAAGTCATTCCTGGCTTCACCTTCCGCTTTTGCCTTTTTTGAGGAAACCATGTCCTTTGATATTCGTGAAACCAGATTGCGCAACGACCATGAACGGATTCGGGCGCTGGTGAATCGCAGTGAGTTCATCCACATTCTAACGACGGAAGGCGATCCGGTTGAGAAGTATATGATCCGCTTCACCTGCAAAGGCGTCGAGAAGATCAATTCTGCCGGGACACCGCTGCTGCGGGAAGTGCATGAGGTGAGTATTTATCTTCATGCTGAGTACCCTCTAAAGCAGCCCCAGCTCAAGTGGCACACGCCGATCTTCCACCCGAACATTCATGTGACGGGAGCGGTTTGTATTGGCGCCTGGTGGCCTGCCAAAACGTTGGATGAGCTGCTGCTGACGCTGGGCGAAATGATCCAGTATAAAAACTACGATCCCAAAGACCCGATGAACTCTAAAGCAGCTGCCTGGGCGCTGCGACACAAGCACATCTTTCCCATCGACAAACGCAGCCTGAAAGGGCAGTCGCTGGAAGATTTAATTGTGCTGGGGGAGGAAGAATCGGATGAGTTCGGCATCAACATTCTCTAACGGCCGTTCTACCACCACCGACAGCGAACCCATGATTGGCCAACCTGAGATCGACAGCTTGCCGGAACGGCCGTTAACCGACCTGACCGTCGAGGCACATCTTCATGGCCACCAACCAGCAGAAAATCAAGTGGTTGTCAGCCATCGCCAGCAGGCGCTAAGCCAGATTCGGGCGCACAGCATCACCAATTTACGTTCGGAGCTGGGTGGCGTACTGCTGGGCCATGCCTATCGCGACGGCGAGCAGCTAATCGTGGAAGTGATTGCCGCCCTACCCGCCCGCAACGACGATCATGGCCCGATCCACTTCACCTTCACTGCCGACGCCTGGAGCCAGATTCATCACGAACGCGCCGAAAAATATCCTGATCTGGAGATTGTCGGCTGGTTCCATACCCATCCGGGGTTGGGCGTTTTTTACTCCAGCGACGACGTGGTGGTGCACACGGCCGCTTTTACGCTGCCGTGGCATGTGGGTCTGGTCGTCGATCCGTTGGGCAACCATGCGAGCTATTTTGGCTGGCAAGACGGCCGTTTGGCCCCCATCGTTGGGTATTACGAGCAGCTAGACACCCAACCCACACCGGTTGCGCCGTGGCGAGTGCCTAAAACTGAAGTATGGCACACCCGCGAGACGGAAGAATTTTACGCTTCCTACGAAGGGCGCAACGAAGATGCAGACGAGGGTCTGGTTTCTTACGGTCTGAATCGGCCGCTGGCGCTCTCGAATACCGTCACGCTGGGGATTCTCGGCTTTGTCATTGGGTTTTTTTTGCTTATTGGCTGGGTCGCGGTACTCAACCGGGAAGTCAATCACCTGGAGAGCGTCGTAGCCAGCTTAGCGGGTGAAACGTCGCTCAATACGGTCAGCTGCCCCAATCCGCAGCTGCGCATTTTGGCCCCCACAACCCAAAGCCAACTGGTTGCCGGGCAGGATGTGGCCGTCTTTGGGACGGCCGTTCAACCCGAAGCCGCCCGCTACCAAATTGAATATCGGCCAGCGGGGAGCAACTTGTGGGACCTGGCTGGCATACAGCGTCTTCAGACCGATTTGGGGCTGCTCACGACCTGGAAAACTACCGGGCTTCGCGCTGGTGCATATGATTTGCGACTAACGGCCGTTGACCGGCAAAATATTCCCTTACCTGGCATGAACAGCTGCCAAATTTCTGTTGAACTGGTGGCTGGCGGCTGATGGCTAGCAAGACTAGCCACTAACCACCAACAACGAACATCTGGAACTTTTATGAGCGAAACACCAACGACTCACTACGTAGCGATTATTCAAATCAGCTTACCAGGGCAGGCAACGGCCGTTTCGGCCAATATTCGCCTGACGCCGACCGAGCTGGTGCCCGTAGATGGCAGCTACAAAACGCTGCATGAGTGCACCCTGGCTGAGCTGCAACAGTTTGCCGACCAGATAGAAATCGAAGTCTGGGAAACCTACCGTGAAATCAAGCTGGCGGACCTGGCAAAAGACAGCACGGTGAAAATGGCGATGGATGTCATTGACGCGGCCGGTGAACCGGTCGCGCCGTCGCGCGAGTGGCTGGCACAGATGGTTGTAGAAACGGCCGTTCCGGCCATTATCGAAGAAGCGCCAGTCGCCGAAAATGACGAGGTTGACGCAGCGGTAGCTGAAGAACCGGTTGAGACAGAAGCAGAAGAGGTAGCTGAAACGGCCGTTGAGCCGCAGCCTGAACCAGAACCAGTCCAAGAACCGACCGCTACTCCTGAGGTAGAGGATGCAACCGACAAAATTGTTGTATCCGAGCCGGAACCGGTGCATGAGGAACGTGAAGCGCAGCCAGACGGCAGCAGCGACACGGTGATTGCCCCTAGCCGGGCACGCGTGCGCCTTGCCGGGCGGCATTTGCCCGTGGGTGACCCAACGCCGTCGGCTGTAGACATCACGATCGAAGAGCCAGCCCTACGCGCTTCCCAGGCTCATGCGCTAAGCAGCATGAACCGCGAAGTGGCCGGGGTACTCGTTGGCCCGCGCCCGGAAAAGCAGCCAGACGGCCGTTACCGCGTGCACATCCTGGACACGATCATCGCCAAGTACACGGTGATGCACGGGGCCAGCGTGACCTACACGCCAGAAAGCTGGCGCTACATGACCGACAAGCTGCACGAACGGTACCCGGATGAAACGGCCGTTATCGTCGGCTGGTATCACACCCATCCCGGCTTTGGCATCTTTTTGTCGGGAATGGATTTGTTTATTCACCAGAACTTTTTCACGCAAATCTGGCACGTGGCTTTTGTGCTGGATCCGCGTGCCCAAACCAGCGGCTTTTTCAGCTGGAATCGGCAGAAAACGCAGGTATCCCGGCACAATTTTTATTGGCCGGAGTGGGCGGCGGGAAGCTGGTGAGTCGGTGATCGGTGGTCGGTAACCAGTAAGCGGCAGGTGGAAATGAGTATTCGCTTTTACCGATCACTGATTACTGTTAACCGATTACCGTTCTGCTATAATGCTCAAAATGGACGAACAGGAAATGCCCCCCCTCACCATCACGAATAACGACATTCAAGAGGCCAATCAGCTGAGCCTGCATTGCCCCATTTGTGCCAATCCGGTGGAAAAGTTCGTTGAAGATACCGAACTCCAACCAGTGGTGTGCGCCAAATGCGGCACGCTGTACCACAGGGTCTGCTGGGAACAGGGCGGCGGCAAATGCGCGGTTTTGGGCTGCGGCCATGACAAGTTTAAGGTGCATGGCACCCCGGCCAGCCCCGTGCTAAGCATTAAATACACCGATTTACCACGACCGTCGGCAAACGGCCGTTCCAGCCAACAAACCAAGCAGCTCAAAGAAGAACAGCGTCGCCAGGTGGAGCAAATGCGTCGGCCCGAAAGCTGGCTGGCCAGGTTGTTCCGCTGGTTGCTCGATCAGATCAAAATCGGTTAAACAGAGATTGGAGATCAACGATTTAATCTCCAATCTCTACTCACCAATCTCCTCATGCTTTCCCCCGTAACCGTCACCAAGCAGTCACCATTCTTAGGCGAAGAATGTGCCCTGTGCAAGAATCCATTTGCGCCGGGCGACGAGGTGATCATTTGCCCAGATGACGGCAGTCGGCACCACACGCACTGCTGGCGAGCCAACGGCAGCAAATGCGCCGCCTATGGCTGTCGCGGTCGCGGCGAGATTGAGGTGGAAGAAACGGCCGTTCCAGAGCCATCTGCCCCACAACCACCACCAAGCCAGCCCCCAACCGCTAATCCAACCCGCATCCAACGCACCGCCAGCCGTCTCGGCTGTGGGCAAGGCTGCTTGCTCGTGGCCATTGCCATCGCCATCATCTTCTTTTCGATTGGCTGTTTTGGGCTGTGGGCTATTGCGGATTACATCATGCTAGAGGTGCTAGGCTGGCAGTATCGCGTCCCCGAAGCGGGGGCCATTTTGCCCCAAATTGTTTTGTTGTTGATCTAAAAGCGGAACACAGAGTTGCACAGGCACAGAGTTTCACAGAGAAAAATCTCTTTTCCCTCTGTGTTCTCTGTGGCAAAAACTACGCGTCTTGGCGAGGGTCGGCTTCGCGGGCTTTTTTGTAGGCGGTGAGCGTCCAGTCGCGGGCTTCGGAATGGTCCACGATGGGCGCGGGATAATGGCGACCAGAATGGTCGCTACCTATCTGGCAGTTGGCCGATTTTTGCACCAACGGCGGCATCTCCCACGGTTCATGGATGTAATCGTTAGGCACGTCGGCTAGTTCAGGTACCCAATTGCGAATGTAACGGCCGTCTGGGTCAAACTTTTTGGATTGCGAGGTCGGGTTGAAAATGCGGAAGTAGGGCGCGGCATCAGTACCTGTGCCCGCCGTCCACTGCCAACCACCGTTGTTAGCCGCTGGATCGCCATCTACCAGCTGCTGCATGAAATATTTTTCACCCCATTGCCAGTTGATCAGCAAATCTTTCACCAAAAATGAGGCGACAATCATCCGGGCGCGGTTGTGCATCCAACCAGTCGCATTAAGCTGGCGCATAGCCGCATCGACGATGGGATAACCCGTACGGCCGTTGCACCACGCGGCAAATTTGTCTTCTTCGTTACGCCAGGGAATATCGTTGTATTCCTCCCGAAAGCTGCTGCGCAGAACGTGCGGAAAATGATACAGAATGTGCACGTAAAATTCGCGCCAGATCAACTCGCTTAGCCAGGTTTCAGCTCCCTTGCCTGCTTCTTTGGTTTTGGCTTGCTGCATGGCATTAACGGCCGTTACCACCGCCTGCCGTGCCGAAATCATGCCAAACCGCAGGTACGGCGACAGCTGCGAAGTGCCATCGACCGAAACCATGTCGCGCTCCTCCGCATATCGGGCAATGCCATCTTGGGCAAACGCGGCCAAACGGCGCTGCGCTTCAGCTTCACCTGGCGGAAAAGGAACAGCTTCGGCTAATTGGGGCTTTTCTGGCAGCGCGTCCGATTTGATATTGTCGGGCGTTTCCAACTTTTTAGGTGCAGGAAGGATGTCGGCGGTGCGGGGCAACGGCCGTTGCAGCCAGGCATTTTTCTTGAAGGGAGTAAATACCGTGTACGGATCACCATCCTGCTTGAGTACCGTGCCGGGCGGATGTACTACCACTCCAGCCGTGAGTGTAAGCGGCAGCGACTCAGCAATCTGGCGATCACGTCGCCGTGCGTATTGGGTGAAATCCTCTTCGGCAAAAATGGCTTCGGCACTACTTTCCTGCAAAACAGTTGCCAGAACGTCATCGGGCTTACCGTGCCGAACAATTAACCGGCTGCCGCGCTCACGCAAGTCCGCATCCAGCTGGCGCAATCCAGCCCATAAAAAGGCACGACGTTTGTCACCCACATAGCTTGATTTCTCAAAAAAGGGATCAATGATGAAGAGGGGAATAATTTGCCGGGCGCTTCTCTGAGCGGCGGCCAGGGCTTGATTATCTGTCAGGCGCAGATCACGTCGGATCCACCAAACGGCCGTATCCACAAACTCCCCCTTTAACGCTAGGCCAGCTCGGTAAGTGCCGGATTTTGGGCGACTTCAGCCAACCAATCAACCACAATTTCGGCTGGACCAGTCAAATTTTCTTGAGCAGCTTGATGATAAGCCTGAAGATATTGGCGCATCGCTTCTACCGGCATACTGTAATTCAGCAGCAGCTTCTCAGCCCAGGCAATCTCGGCGCTCAAAAATTCAATATCGCCAAAAGTCAGCGCCGCATAAATGTCACGGGATAGATGTAGATTGGCGTTGGTGTAATGCTCGTAAGACATGCCATTGGCCTTCAACATGCCCCAGGCAGAACCTTCAATAAGCGCTTGCCTGTCCCGGAAGATTTCCAGAGCTTTCAGATAAAAGTCTGGCACGCGCTTGATAGTCGGCGGCGCCATGCCAAACGAAAGCAAACGATCGACCGTTTGGGTGGCATCTTCCATTGTTTCACCCAGAAAGTAGCCGGGAATGCGCTGCCGCAAGCGAGGCACCGTGTTGAAAATACGGCCACCAAAAGCCAGCATCACGTTTTTTTCAGCGGCTACATTCTTAGCCACCTCAAACAATTTTGCCGCCGTGAAAAGCTGTTGGGCAGTCAAAATAATCAGATTGGGCTTAATCGATTCTACGGTGGAAACAAAGCGACCCAGCGGCACGTTAGCTCCCAGGTAAATGAGCTCCCAGCCACGATAGCGCAACATAATGGTGAGCGTCAGCGAAGCAAACGTGTGGTCTTCATGCGGCGGACAGCCAATGAGCACCCGTCCAGAGCGTGTGGGCGCAGGTGCCGCAGCCAGCAGCGTATTCAGTCGGCGCATGGCCAGCGCCGAGGCAAAATGTTCTTGCTGCACGGTCACTTTGTCCTGAAACCACAGGTCGCCAATTTCTGATAAGGCGCGTTGCAGCAGTTTGGTTAGCACGGTTTCTGGCTGGTACAAAGCAAACGCCTGGGTCAAAATGCGCTCAGCAGAGCCTTCATCAAAACGCAAGCAGGCATCAATCCAGGCGGCGCGGATGTCATCAATTTGATTGGAGTGGGGAACGGCCGTTGCCATCACCGGCGTTGGCAGCTCCTGATACTCCGGCACCAGCAAAGGGAATTCCCCTTCGGCTTCCAGGCTGCGCCACAGCTTAACGGCCCGGCTGATGCTCAGCCCTTCTTCCTGGCGCGCCATTAGCCACTTAATGGTGGCAATATCCCGGTCCGAATACAGGCGGTGCCCCCCGCCCGTACGGTCCGGGGTTGGCAAGCCGTAACGACGCTCCCAAGCGCGCAAGGTGTCTGGTTTGATGCCCGTTTCATTGACAACAACTTTCAGGTTGTAGGTTGGGGATTCACTTAGTGAAGCCATGCTGATTATTATTCCTCTAGGGTTTTAGAACTCTAATCGCTTTTATTTCTAAACAAGCGCTGCCTACACCAATCGAATTTGTTCAGTGCAGGCATGGAAAAGTTCCTAATTACTGCCTGAGTATAAACAGGTAGTTATATTTTGTCAATGTTTTGCACAAATTTTACCGTGTCAGTTAAGTATTGTTCAGAGTGTCAAAAAAGGGGCGATTATTTTTGAATCTACGGCCGTTTTTCGTTACACTTGCCACATATTCCCACAAAAGGACGGTATGATGAGCGCCAAATTTGAACAGCTTTTGGAAAAAGTTTACGAAATCCACGACATTGAAAAAGCAATGGGTGTTTTAAGTTGGGACAAAGAAACCAATATGCCCAAGGCTGGCACCGAAGCCCGAATTCAGCAGATGACCACCCTCCGCCGCATTAGCCATGCCATGTTTACCTCGGATGAAATGGGCGAACGAATAGAAACGGCCGCTACCGAAATTGCCGATGCCCTGTACGAAAGCAATGAGGCCAGCCTCATCCGCTATTTGCGCCGCAGCTACGCCGAATCGCGCCAGCTTCCCCCGGAATTTGTGCGCCGCGTCAGCGAAGTAAGCGGCAAAGCCAACCCTGCCTGGGTAGAAGCGCGCGCGAGTAACAATTTTGCCCACTTCCAGCCGCACCTGGAAGAAGTGGTTAAGCTCGCCCAGGAAATGGCCGAACTGTACGGCTACGAGGACGAAAAGTACGACCCGCTGCTAGATAAATTTGAACACGGCATGAAAACGGCCGAAGTCCGCGCCATCTTTAACGCCGTCAAAGAAGACCTGATTCCCCTGCGTCAGGCAATTGCCGAACGAGGAACGGCCGTTGACGACCGTCTGGTACACCAACCCTTCCCCATCGACAAGCAGAAAGAGTTTGCCCACTACATCGCCGATGCGGCGGGTTATGACTTTAGCCGAGGGCACTTGGGCACGGTGGTCCATCCTTTTGCTACCAGCTTCAGCCGCAACGACGCGCGCATCACTACGCGCTGGTATCCCAACTTCCTTAACCCGTCGCTGTTTGGCACATTGCATGAATCTGGCCATGCTATGTATGAACAGGGTACCCACCCCGACCTGGCGCGCACCCCGCTGGCCCGTGGCACATCCAGCGGCATCCACGAATCCCAATCCCGCATGATTGAAAACATCGTGGGGCGCAGCCTGGGCTTCTGGCAGGCGCATTATCCCAAACTACAATCCCTGTTCCCAGAGCAATTAGGCAGCCACGATGTGAAAGCTTTTTATCGGGCCGTCAATAAGGTACAGCCATCCTACATCCGCGTTGAGGCCGATGAGCTGACCTACAACTTCCACATCATTCTGCGCTTTGAGCTGGAACAAGCGTTGTTAAACGGCGACCTGGCCGTGGCCGACTTACCAACTGCCTGGAATGACAAGATGAACGAGTTGTTGGGCGTCGTTCCCCCCAACGACACCGAGGGTTGTTTGCAAGATGTGCATTGGTCGCGACCGGGCTTTGGCTACTTCCCCACCTACGCTTTAGGCAATTTATACGCGGCGCAGTTTTATGAAACGGCCGTTGCCCAAAAACCCACCATCGCCGAAGAAATGGCCCAGGGCAAGACCCACGCGTTGGTCACCTGGCTGCGCGAAAATATTCACCAACACGGCCGTAAATTCACCCCGTCCGAGTTGGTACACCAAATTACCGGTGGCCCGCTAACGCACAAACCGTTTATGCGCTACGTCACCCAGAAATTCAGTGAAATTTACGAACTGTAGTTGAGAGAATTTGGCGAGAATTCGCCTGATTGAAGAAATGGCCACAGAAAGCACAAAGACCTTTCTGTGGCCATTTTGTGTTTTAGAAGAAGCCGCCCCGAATGGTAATGACGCCCACAAACACCAACGCCAGCACCACAACAACCAGAATCAAGTTGTTGCGGAACTTCTTGGCGCTGTCCGTAGATTTGCGCCAGGCGGCGTTGCTGTGAGCCAACAGCACGGCCACAAACATCGTCCCGGCATGTTCTACCGCTTGTCTATCAAAACCGCGGTTAAAGAGCAAAATCAGTCCCATCAAGAAGTTGAGGTCAATAAGACCAACCAAAGCCGACATCAAACCGCGATCGATTGACTTGTATTCTGATTTTTGAATCAGCCCCCAGGCAAATTTCACAATCACCACGACGGCCACAATTGCGACCAGCCAGCGGAACTCCCCATGAATCGTGCGCACAAAGTCCACAGAACTCTCCTTTTTTATTGCGTCTTGTCTTGAGGGGGAACGGCCGTATCTTCTTCATCAACAGGCCGGTTTGGATCAGGAAACTCCACCAAAACCCGCGCCACGGCCCGCCCCTCAACGGCTAAAACTCGAATATGTATCTTGTCATTATAAATCACTTCATCCCCCACCACCGGAGGACGACCCAACTTTGAGATAACCAACCCACCAACTGTCTCCACATCCGGCAGATCGTCTTCGTTACCCCAAAAGCCATCGTCAAAATCATCAACCAGGTACTCACCCTCGGCCTCAATCATGCCAGGGCCAAGCTCCACATACGGCTCTTTTTCCAGGTCAAACTCATCCCGCACTTCGCCCACGACCTCTTCAACCAAATCTTCCAGCGTCACAATCCCATCCATGCCACCAAATTCATCCAGCACGATGGCCATGTGCAGCTTTTGCCGCTTGAACGCTGCCAGCAGCGTCTGCACGGGCAAATCTTCAGGTACTGCGGGCGCAGAACGTAGGATCAGACGCAAATCGAAGCGACCCTCGCTGCGCAGTGTTTGTTTGACCAGATCTTTCAAATGTAAAATGCCCACGATGTGGTCACGGTCGCCATCATAAACGGGGAAGCGACTGTGGCGGCTTTCAGTAATGATGCGCAAAATCTCTTTCCGAGAAACGTCCACGGGAATCGCTTCAACTTTGGTGCGCGGCGTCATCACCTGAGACACGGTGCGGTCGCTAAAGTCGAAGATGTTCAGAATCATCTCCTGTTCTTCCACGTTTAGCAGGCCACCTTCCGTACTTTCCGTCACGATCAGCTCCAGCTCCTCAGCCGACAGCACACGCTCGTGCCCCTCAGCCAGCGGAATACGGAACAGTCTAAGCATAGATACCCCGATGCGATTCAAAATTTTCACCGGAACTGTCAAAATCCACCGGGCGACCTGCATCGGGCGGCTTAAGATCAGCACCATGCGTGGCGCATCAGCCAGGGCCAGTGATTTGGGCACCATTTCCCCCACCACCACATGCAGATAGGTGAGCAACCCTAACGCAATCAGGTAGCCAATGCTCTCCACCAGCTCAAGTGATGGCTCAAACCAAAGCCGCTCCAGATAAGGCTCAATAAAATGGGCAATTTGCGGCTCGCCATACATGGCCAGACCTAAAGAAGCAATCGTAATGCCCAGCTGCGCCGTAGCGATGTATTGGTCTTGTTTGGGCCGAGATTCAATCGTGTCCAGCACCAGTTGTGCCTGGCTCACACCTTCATCTACCATCTGCTCCAACTGCGTGGGACGCACACCAATGATAGAAAATTCGGCCATCACAAAGAGCCCGTTTACCAGCACCAGCAAAATGATAACGAGAAGTGCCACTAGCAAAGTGCTAACGGATGAACCAGACGCTTCTTGGGCAGCGGCCGTTGCCAGCACGCCTAACCCCGGTAAAGAAATAGCCAACAGGAGGTATTTAGTCATGATCAGCCACCTCCCATTCAATAAACGGATCGTCTGTGTTTTCCGTGGGCGGCAATTTTAGCGACACCTCAGACACACCCGGATCAGACATCGCTTCGACGCGAATGGTGATGTCGCCAAACGCCACAGCATCCCCCACTTTCGGTGGACGGCCGAGTTCACTAAACACCAACCCGCCCAACGTATCGGCATTCTCCTCTGGCAGCTCCAGTTCCAGGTATTCGTTCACATCGGCTACCAGCAAATCCGCGCGCAGGTAGATGCGCCCTTCTTTGTCCTTGGCGATGAGCGCCGACTCGTTATCGAACTCGTCCTGTAACTCGCCAAAAATCTCCTCAATCAAATCTTCAAAGGTAATCAGACCCACCGTGCCGCCATACTCGTCAAACACAATTGCCAGGTACTTGCGGCGGCTGTTGAGCCGCTTCCACAAATCCGATACCGGAATTGTTTCGGGCACAAACACCACTTCACGCAAAATAGAAGCGACGTCCTCGCTCTGCTGGTTGTACAGGCGAAACAAATCTTTGATGTGCACAAAACCCGTGATGTCGTCGATGGACTCTTTGTAGATGGGAATGCGCGAAAAGCCAGCATCCAGGGCAATTTGCATGAGGTCAGCCACTTTACTGTCTAGAGGCGCGGCGATGAGCTTGGTGCGGTGCAGCATTACCTGCTTGGCAGTAAGGTCGCGCAGCCGGAATGTGTTACGCAACAAACGCCGCTCCTCGTCGCTGAGCAGGTCTTGTTCGTGGCTTTCTGTTACCAGCAGCTCAATTTCTTCTGGAGAGTGTGCGTGGCCGCTTTTCTCTTTTAACGGCCGTCCCAACAAACGCAAAATCAAGTTACCACTGCCGTTAAACAAGGCGATCAACCCTGTGTAGGTGATAATCAACTGCGTAATGCGCATGGGCACGGTAACCGCCAGGGCCACCGTCTCCGGGTATTGAATGGCCACCGACTTGGGGAACAACTCACCCATGATGACCTGCAAAATCGTAATCGCCGCCAAAACCAGGGTGATGGCAATTGACGTGGCCGCTGGCTCGGCCCAACCCGCCGTTGATTCAATACCTAGCGATGAAAGGGTTGGTTCCAGCAAGACAAGCAGCCTGGCCAAAGGTGATACCAGCATCTGGGCAATGACACTCTGCCCATAGGCACCCACCACCAGCGAGGAGATGGTAATGCCAATCTGGCAGGTGGCCACGTAGCGGTCCAGCTTGTGGCTGTCCTGCAAAATGGGCAGCAGCAGCTGCGCCATGCGGTTCCCTTGCCCGGCCATCTGGCTAATGCGGGTACGCCGGGAAGATACCGTGGCAAATTCGGCCGCCACGTAAAGCGCGTTAAAAAAAATCATAAGGGCTACAACAGCCACAACCGTAAGAATCGTTAACATCAGCTATCTTTTTGGACCTACCAAATATCCAATACACAAAATGCCCACCTCTGGGGTAGGCTTCCAACAGATGAATTGCTCAGACACACCGGGGAAAGATGGGTGAGAAGGGTCAGGCGGCTCAGGAGTAGAGTCGGTCAACGCATCCCCCTCTCAAAAACAGAGGCTGCAACCGTGCAAGCTTAACCAGGGCAATAAATTCCCCGGGAAGTTCAAGCACTCGACTAATATGACAGGGCATAGAGTTGTCTACACTAAATGTTGGTTGCATCAAAAGTTACTCAAAATTAGGCTAGTAAAAATTATAGAACAGGGGATAACAATGGTCAAACCAGGAGCGAATGTTTATCGCCGGAAAATACGAATCACAATGTTCAGCAAAATAGTGCCCAGCACACTTACCAAAATCATGGTAGCCAGAGGGAAGTAGATACGGTAATTTTCCCCCTCGATTTCAAAGTCGCCAGGCAGATTGCCTAGCCAGGGGAAATATTTGGCGGCAACAAGCACCAGAATGCCCGCCAAAGCAATGGTCGCACCGATGATTAGCAGCAAACGGCCGAATTCCACCATCCTACCCTACTCCTCCACCGCGTCACTGTCAGGCGAGTTAAACAGGCTGGGCTGATTGGGTTTACCCGCCAGCACGTGCTGCGGCAGCGGCAAGTCCAGGTGGCGATAAGCGTGGGGAGTGGCCACGCGACCTCGCGCGGTTCGTTCTAAAAAGCCTAGCTGGAGCAAATATGGTTCCACCACATCCATAATCGTGTCCGACTCTTCACTGATGGATGCGCCAATCGTGTCCAGTCCCACCGGCCCACCGCTAAACTTCTCGATGATGGCCCGCAGCACACGCCGATCCAAATCGTCCAAACCTAATCGATCGATTTCCAGGAGATTGAGGGCAGCAACGGCCGTTTCTCCTGTAATCTCCCCTTCAGCCCGCACCTCGGCAAAGTCGCGCACCCGGCGCAGCAGGCGCAGCGCCACACGCGGCGTCCCACGTGACCGACGAGCAATCTCCGCCGCGCCAGTCGGTTCGATGGGCACCTGCAAAATACTCGCCCCCCGGGTCACAATCGACTCAATGGCCGCCTGCTCATAAAAATCCATGCGGTACAGGGCACCAAACCGGGCGCGCAGCGGCGCTGTCAGCAATGCCAACCGGGTCGTTGCCCCGATGACGGTGAACTTAGGCAGCTTCAGGCGCACATTTTTGGCCCCTGGTCCCTTGCCCACCACAATGTCCAGCACAAAATCTTCCATTGCTGGGTACAAAATTTCTTCCACCGCGCGGCCTAACCGATGCACTTCGTCGATGAACAAAATGTCCCCAGCGCGCATGTTGGTGAGAATGGCGGCCAGATCGCCTGCCCGCTCGATGGCTGGCCCGGCAGTGATGCGAATGTTCACGTTCATTTCGTTGGCCACCACATGCGCCAGCGTCGTCTTGCCCAGACCGGGCGGGCCATGAAACAGCACGTGGTCCAGCGGTTCCTGCCGTCCCTTAGCCGCTTCAATCAAGATAGAGAGATTGGCCTTGAGGCGTTCCTGGCCGGTAAATTCGGCCAGTTGCTGCGGCCGCATTAGACCATCTAAACGGCCGTCTTCCCGCTTTTTGCCCGGTGAAATATGTCGATTGCTCGATGCCTTGTCATTCATAATTTTTCTGTTGCCAACAAGCTATATGCGTGGGATTATACGATAACTGAGGATGAAATGAAATTGTTGGTGGCGGGCCGCAGTTACTGGCTTGTGGCTGGCAGCAGGCACAAACCGATAACCATCAGCCACCAATCATTGCAAATTTAGGAGGAGAGGAATGGTTTTTGAGTCAAAACATCCCCTGGTAAAACATAAGCTGTCGCTGATGCGCAGCGTGAACACCAAGCCCAAGAAGTTCCGTGAGCTGATTCGCGAAGTAGCCATGCTGCTTTGTTATGAAGCCACCGCCGATTTAGCCACCCACGAAATTGAAGTGCAGACGCCGATGGGAACGGCCGTTGGCCAGGACCTCAGTGAAAAAATTGGCCTGATTCCGATTTTGCGCGCTGGCCTGGGTATGGTGGATGGCATCTGGGAAATGATGCCCAGCGCCGAGGTATGGCATATCGGCCTTTACCGTGACGAGGAAACACTGCAACCGGTTTCCTACTACAACAAACTGCCCACCTTCCCCACCGTGCAGGTGTGCCTGGTACTGGACCCCATGCTGGCAACTGGCGGCTCAGCCATCGCCACCATCGACATTTTGAAGAAATGGGGCGCCCAACGCATCAAATTTGTCGGCCTGTTGGCTGCGCCAGAAGGCATTGCTGCCCTGCAAAACGCTCACCCAGACGTGCCAATTCACATTGCCCAAATTGATTCTCATCTCAACAACATTGGCTTCATTGTGCCTGGTCTGGGTGATGCGGGCGACCGGCAGTTTGGTACCGGATGAGGGGATGACAATGTGACAGGGTGAGGGGGTGACGGGATAAAAGCAAACGGAGTTTGCTATAGCCTGGGGATTCATCCCCAGGTTCCTGAAAGGATGAAGCATTGATTTATTTGTTGGTTTTTGGGGTGGCGTTGGCAACGGCCGTACTTTTCACGCCACCGGTCCGTCAACTGGCTTTTCGCTGGGGAATTGTGGCCACGCCGGGAGGACGCCGCCAGCATACCGGCATGGTGCCCAAGCTGGGCGGGGTGCCTATCATTCTAGGCTACCTCGCAGGCATTGTCCTGATTTACGCCATGCTGCCGCCGGAAGGCGACAACACCCTGCGGCTGCGCGGGGTCATCCTGGGCAGTGTAATTATTTTTATAGGGGCACTGCTGGATGACAAGCTGGATTTAGCGCCTCGTTGGCAGTTTGCCTTCCAAATTTTGGCCGCAGTCATCGCCATCGGCCACACCGTTTTCATTGAGCGGTTTACCAATCCCCTGCCCACCACCGACTTCTGGCAAAGCGGTTTTGCCTCGCTTTTTTTCTACCTGGATGCCACCGACCCGAACATTGTGGTGATACGGCCGTTTCTCGTCTACATCATCTCGCTGTTCTGGGTACTGGGCATGATCAACGCGGTCAACTTTTTGGACGGGCTGGACGGGCTGGCGGCGGGTGTCAGCACCATCGCCGTGCTGATGTTTACTCTGCACAGCTACCGCCTGCTGGCCGACACGGGACAAACGGCCGTAACCCTCTTTCCCCTCGCGCTGGCCGGCGCATTGATCGGCTTTTTACGCTTTAACTTTGCCCCCGCCACCATCTTTCTGGGCACGACCGGAGCGTGGCTGCTGGGGTACAACCTGGCGACGCTCTCGATCCTGGCCCCGGCCAAGCTCTCGACGGCGCTGCTGGTGATGGCCGTACCCATTTTGGATGTGGCCTGGCTGATCGTGGCCCGGCTGCGCCAGGGGCGGCATCCGTTTCAGGGGGACCGACGGCATTTGCATTTTCGGCTGCTGGATCGCGGCCTGCCGGTTCGGGGCATTGTGCTGGGCTACTACGCAGTAGCAATTGCCTTTGGGCTGGTGGCTATTTTTGTGGCCAGTCGCTTGCTAAAAATCGGGTTGTGGCTGCTGCTGACAACGGCCGTTCTCATCCTGCTCACCTGGCTAACCACCCGTACCAATCGGCCCTTGCCCACCCCAGACGCGAATGATTAAATTGTAATGAGATTTACATGACTACCGCGGGAACTGATACAGTGTAACAGAAATTGTCAGGTAAACTTGTTATAGTTCCAGAGTACTGGTAATGGTAGTAGAAGTAAGAATGTAAAGGAAGTCGATTCAAATGAAAGCAAATCACATGATGAATGCTGTTAACGGCAGTCGCCAAAATGGAATGAAAGTAACGCCCAACGCCGAAATGGTGTCGCGACAAATTGAAAATTTACGCGTTGTCGTGCGCCGGATGAAGGCTTCTGAGTCTTCCACGTTGGATTCCCTCATTAACCAGAAACTGAAAGACCGACGGTAAACAAAGAATTGCGACAAGTGCAACAAACTTGTCACTAAAAATTAACAAAAAAAGCCAGGCGTTTGCCTGGCTTTTTTGATCTTAGGGTATGCAGGCCGGATACTGTTCCCGATCAAAGGGCCACGGTTCAGCGTACCAAGCCAAATACTCAGGCACATGGGCTTGCCAATACGCCTCTTCGTGACTGCCCTCATTAAGAACCCAGGTGTGCGGGATGGGCGGTACGGCCGTTTCCATCTCCTCATGCAGTTGGCGAATATTGTAAATGACGTAATCGTTTGCGC
Source organism: Ardenticatenaceae bacterium (assembly GCA_020634435.1). Lineage (GTDB taxonomy): Bacteria > Chloroflexota > Anaerolineae > Promineifilales > Promineifilaceae > Leptofilum. The sequence goes on from JACKBS010000015.1 coordinate 165,162, forward strand.
CGATGTCCAGGTAAATGCGCAGGTCGCCCAAATTCTGGCTCAAACCCGTATACTGCGGATTAACAGCGGGCCAGGCATACGTATCGAGCAAGGCCGCACTGTGCCCGCCCACGCTGGCAAACTGTTCGGGAAAGCGAAAAGCAATCTCCAAAGCCCAATATCCCCCACGGGACAGGCCGCCGATGGCCCGCCCGGCTGGGTCCGCCCAGGCGCAATACGTTTGCTCTACATAGGAAATCAGATCATCTAAAATGACGCTTTCATATGAACCGGGGCCACCAGAGGTGTTGTTGGCAATCCAGCCCCCGTCTGGCATCACGATGAGGAATGGCGGCAAGCTGACGTCGATGATACCCGCTTCGGCCGCCTCGTCTACGCCAAGCGTATCCCAGATGGCATCCGTGTGGATGTTTCCGGGCAGCAGGTAGAGTGTGGGATAAGTACGGCCGTCTACCCCATAACACGGCGGCAGGTAGACACGGTAAGACATTGGTCCGGCCGTAAGGCTGGGGAAGGTACCGGTTTCGATGCGCCCCGGCGAAGCGCAGGGTGTGGCGGTGGGGGGGAGTGTAGCCGTGGCGGTTGGTTCAGGTGTGGGAACGGCCGTTGCCGGTTCAGCGGTGGCGGTCGATGGTGGAACCTGTGCGAAGGCGAGGGTGGGAACGGCCGTTGGCAACTCAAGCTCAGATGAGCCTACGGCTTGGCAGCCAAACAAGCCAACAAACAATACACACAACCCGATTGTCAGCTTGAGCAACCTCATTTTTGCCTACCAGGGATATTCGCGGGGGGGATCAGACAGGAGTTTTTTGAGCGCACCGCGCCACAGTGAGGCATCGCGCGTCATTGTTTTGATCTGGATGTCTGTAAAGTGCGGGTAAAGCTCAGCCAGCAGTTCGGGAACCAAATCCCAGGCGTCGTTGCGAATAACATCTTCCAGATTAGCGGCAATTTCGGCCGTCCACTTCCAGTCGCGGATAAAGCGTTCGGCCTTCATCCAGTAATCGCGCTTCTCCCACGCCTTGGCCGACTGCTCCACCCCGTCGGTAATTTCCCAGAGCAGCAAAGTCATAGAGGCAGACATGTCGCGGGCCTCGGCATCCATCTTCGGCTTTTGCATGAGTTGGCGCAGCATTTCGGCAATGCTGCGCATGTTGCGGTTCCGAATTTTGGTGGGGGTATCAATCTGTACAATTCGACTCATAATCTTTCCTAATCACTCACAACAAATCAACCCAGCGTGCAGTTTATGATGCTTAACACATTCTGCGGCCGATCGACGCGTTTGTTTCAGTTTGTTTCTTCAGCCGGGCAGCTGATGGTGACATCGCGATACAGCAGAAACCAGCTGGCAAACGTCTGGTAGCGATCGCGCGGTTCGTAAATGGGGCCGAGGTCGGCCTGGTTTACCTCGCTGCTGAGCGCATAGGTGTAAACGTGCTGGTATAGGGTCACGGCTGGCTGCTGGTCGGCGTAAATGCTGAGAAAAGTGTTATAAGACGGCCGTCTTTCCCCCAATCCCCACACCTGACGCCCCGCTTCCAACGCCTCGCTGGCCCGACGATTGTTCCACCCGCCATAATTCTGCCCCCGAATAATCGCCTCCTGGCTCCAGAAGTCATACAGATCGGGGTCGATGGCAGGCGTGATGTCCACCAGCGCGGCGTCAAAATCCCGTGCTGCCAATTTTTCCAGCAGATCAGGGACGGAAACGGCCGTTTCTACTACTACACCCACACCCAACTCCGCCCACTGGGCAGCAATCTCTGCGGCCAATCGTTGATGAACGGCCGTATCCAAAGCCAGCAGCCGCAGCGTCAAGGTCTCGCCCCCTGCCTGACGCACCGCACTGCCCTCCGGCAAAGTCCAGCCAGCGGCATTGAGCAACTCAGCAGAATTAGCGCCACTGGTCGCAGCAAACATGGATTGATCATATGCCCAGGAATCAGGCAAATACGGCCCGGTGAGCGGCACGCCCTGGCCATTTAATGCCTGGTCGATGAGACGCTTGCGATCTAATCCAGCCGCCAACGCACGGCGCACTTCCGCCTGACGCAGCGGTTCAAAGCCAGTATCGGTCTGGTTAAAGATAATTTGGGTGTACTGGGGCGCAATCGTGGTGAAGAGACGGGTTTGGGGAACGGCCGTAATTTCCGGCAGCATCGTATCCGTCACCGAGTTAATCGCCTGGATGTCGCCATTGGCAAAGGCGGTGATCAAACTTTCTTCATCCGGGTAAAAGCGGAATTCCAGCGCAGAAATCTGCGTGCCGCCGCGCCACGACAGCGGATTTGGCGTCAGGCGCAGGCTGCGCGTGCTGTTCCAATCCTGCCCCGGCGCTACCAGCCACGGGCCGCTGCCGACCGGCTGCTGGTTAAACGGATCGTTAGCCAGTTCAGCAGGCGGCACATCTTGCAGCAAATGAGCGGGCAAGATGCCGCGCAGGGTCGCTTCCATAAAAGGCGCATACGGCTCAGCGAGCACAAATTCGATGGTCCGCTCATCAATGACGTTGATGGTAACCGTTTGCCACAACGCTTTCACCGCCGCAGCAGCGGGAACGGCATCGTTTTGCAACAAGCCATAGGTGAAGGCCACATCGGCCGTGGTGATTGGTTCGCCATCGTGCCAGGCGAGACCACTGCGTAGGGTAAATTGGAGAGAACGGCCGTCTTCACTCACGGTCCAGCTTTCCGCCAGTGCCGGAATAAACCGACCCGCGTGGTCATACTGCACCAGACCGTCAAACAGCAGATTCACAATTTCCCGATCGACCGGGAAGCTGTCGCTTAACAGTGGATTAAGATGTTGGGGCACGCCCACCATACCCTCGGCAAAAACACCGCCGGAAGCGGGCACGCGGGTGGTACAAAGCCCGACTGACTGCACCTGGAAAGACAGCAAGGCCAGAATCAGGCCAAATCCCACCACAGCCAGTAACAATTGCCAACGTAAATGCAGCTTCATAAACGATAAAACGTGAATCGTTGAGCTAAATCAGCCCTCCGCTTCACGTTTCCTCAAATTCTCAATTTGTTTTGCCAATCTAGCCAGACCGGCGATTGCATCACTATGCTGACTGACCCCAGGCCAGAAATGCCAGGATCGTAACCAAGAAAAAGGCGACCGAACAGGCAATCGTCACGCGGTGCATCGTTGCTTCAACGCCACGACGGGTGCGAAAACTGCCGCTTTCGCCACCGCCACCACCAAAAAAACCACCCAGGTCAGAGCCTTTGGTTTGCAGCAGTACAAGAATCGTTAAGGCAACAGCCAGAATAATTTCAGCAATGCCCAGATAAGGGGCCAATGGTTGCAAATTCATTTAATTCTTCCTCTATATTTCCCAATCAAAATTTGCGGCATGATTAAGCCAAGGGTGAATTATAGCAGTGTCCAGAATGAGCGTCGAATTGCCCGCAACGGCCGAAAGCGACGAACAATTTGCTCAGGTCATTAATACTTCACGCAAAGGCACAAAGGAAAACTTAAATCCTTAGCGCCTTTGCGTGAGTTAATGTACTGGTCTGACAAGGTGTCTTGGGAGGATACGGCCGTTCCCCTCCCCACCTCATAAGCATGTAGATGAAAAAAAGCCTAATCTTCGCTATGCAGCATGGCGCCTGGCTTTGCAACCCCACAAAGTTGGATATAGTTCAGACGAATTTTGTGAGTCCAAGCAAACGAGCGTGCAGATGAACGAATCAGACATTCCCTTCATGATTGAGGCCGATAGTTTAACGAAGCAGTATGGGGGCCATACGGCCGTTTCCAACCTCACCTTCTCTTGCGAACCGGGCGAAATTGTGGGCTTTTTGGGGCCAAACGGCGCGGGCAAAACCACCACCATGCGCATCCTCACCGGGTACATGCCCCCCACCTCTGGCGATGCCTACATCGCGGGTTTCCACACTGTCAACGAAAGCATGCAAGCGCGGCAAAAACTGGGCTACCTGCCGGAAACGGTGCCGCTCTACCCGGAAATGTCCGTGGAAGGCTACCTGCACTTCATTGGGCAGGTGCGGCGCCTGGAAAATGTGTGGGATCGCGTGGACGATGTGTTGGAAGCGGTCGATTTGCTGGACCGGGCCGAGAGCTTCATCGGCAGCTTGTCCAAAGGAATGCGCCAGCGGGTAGGTATTGCCCAGGCGCTGCTGCACGACCCGGATGTGCTCATCCTGGATGAGCCGACCATTGGCCTGGACCCGGCGCAAATCGTGGAAATCCGCCAGATCATCGCCGACGTGGGGCGACAGCGCACCGTGCTGCTAAGCACCCACATCCTTGCCGAGGTAGAGCAGATTTGCAGCCGGGTAATCATGATTATGAACGGCCGTATCTACGCAGATCTCCCCATGAGCCAGATCAAGCAAGGCGGCAACCAGCTCACCCTGCAATTGGCCCAGCCCAGCGAACAGGCGGCTGACATTTTACAAGGCGTTGCGGGGGTAACGGCCGTATCCACCACTACCCCAAACCAATTGCTGCTCTCGGTGGATGGGCGGGATGAAACACGCGTGGCGGTGGCCGAAACGGCCGTCAACCAGGGCTGGGGCTTGCTTGAACTCAGCACCCACCGGCTGAGCCTGGAAACGCTCTTCCTGGAAAAGCTCAAAGAAGCCCAATCCATCACCCCCGAACCGGACGAAAGTGAAGAACCAATGGAGGCCATGTAATGTGGCAGAAATTACGGCTACAAAAGCCATCCTCAGCGTTGACTGAACCCCTTAAATTCACCTGTCATGCCCGCGTAGGCGGGCATCCACAAGAGAATCAGAAGATGGATTCCCGCCTTCGCGGGAATGACAACCCTTTGCCTCCTCCGCGTCTTTGCGCCTTTGCGTTAAAAATCCCCCGCGAGGTGCCCCATGCATAACGTCTGGCAGGTGGCCCGCCGCGAATTGGGCGCAATTTTTGTCCAACCACTGGCCTACATCTTCGGCGTGGTGATTGTGGCCCTGACTGGCTACATTTTTGCCTCCGAACTATTTTTTCAGGCCAGCCAGCCCGGCTCATTACCGCTGGACGTTCAGAGCGTGATGGGCCTGTACACCTTCCTCTACCTGTTTGCCATGCCTGCCCTCACCATGCGCCTGCTGTCTGAGGAGCAGCGCAGCGGCACGATGGAGCTGCTCATGACCCTGCCCATTCGCGATGGCGAGGTGGTGCTGGGCAAATTTCTGGCTGGTTTTATTTTTTACCTGGTCACCACGGCGATGACGCTGGTGTTTCCCATCATCCTGTTTACCTTTGGCAACCCAGACCCTGGCCCCATTTGGACCGCCTACCTGGGCGCAATTTTGTACGGCGCGGCGTTGCTGAGTATCGGCATTTTGGCCTCGGCCCTGTCGGAAAACCAGATGGTCGCCTTTATCCTGGCGCTGGGGATGATTTTGGTGCTGTACCTGCTCACCATTCCGGCGCAGTCGTTTACGTTGGGCAATACGGCCGTAACCATCCTCAACGAACTCTCCCTGGCCAACCATCAAGACAACTTTTTCCAGGGGCTAATTGTGGCCAAGGACGTGGTCTATTTTGTGGCAGTAACGGCCGTTTCCCTCTTTGCCGCCACCCGCGTCCTGGAAAGCCGCCGCTGGAGATAGGAAATGAGCCACAGAGAGCACAGAGAATGAAGAGATTCCCTGGTGAGACCCTAAGGGTTCGCCGCTTGTAGCGATAAATTAGCCGAGTTCAAAACCCTTAGGGTCTGTATAGAAGCTTTCTCTTTTTACTCTGTGATCTCTGTGGCCAATTAAAATTATGAAGCAGAAACTGGATCGAATTGCACCCATTTTTCCGATTGTGGCCATTCTCCTGCTAATTGGCGGGGGGGCGGTTTATTTTGTCACCCGCCGCTGGGATTGGCTGCCCAATTTGCTGCTGGCCAGCAGCGGCCTGCTGTTGGTCATTTTTGCCATCGTCTGGCCCGATACCGTGCGCAACCGGATAAGCAATCGCGGCGGGCGTTACGGCGGCACTTTCCTGATCATTTTGTTTTTTACGGCCGTTTTCGTCCTTATCTACACGCTCACCTACCAAAACCCAGACTGGCGCTACGACGCCACAGCCAACAACGCCTTCACCCCGCTACCTGAAACGGTCGAGCTGCTGGAATCGCTCGACGAGCCGATTCACGTCCTGGGCTTTTACACCACCGACACCGCTTTCCAGCGCACCCAGGCCGAGACCGTCTTGCAAACCATGCAGGCATATACCGACCAGCTCAGCTACGAATTTGTTGATCCCAACGAAAATCCGCTGCTGGCCGAAGAGTACGATCTCTCCTTTGCCGGAACACTCGTCTTCACCCGCGATGATGGCACCTTTGCCAAAGCCTCCACCCTCACCGACCGGGATTTGCATACGGCACTGGTGCGCACGCTCAACCCCACGGTCAAAAATGCGTACTTTTTAACCGGCCACGGCGAGCGAGATTGGGAAGATTTTGGCGTCGATGGGATTGGAACGGCCGTTACCCTCCTGAAAGAATCTGGCTTCACCGTGCAGTCGCTTAACCTGTTCACCAGCGGCGACGTGCCCGCCGACGCCAGCGCCGTCTTTTTAATTGACCAGCAAGCACCCCTCACCGCCGAGGAGTTGGCCGCGCTGGACCGCTACGTGGCGAGCGGTGGCGCACTCTTCGTGGCCCGCGATGCGGTAGATACCGAAGGTCGCGCGGCCGCCGAAACCGACGGCTTGCTGCCCTGGCTGCAAGAAACCTGGGGCATCACCCTGCGCAACGACCTAATCATCGACGCCTCGCTGGCCCAGGCGGGACAAACCATTGGCCTGACGTTTGTCGGCGCAAACTACGGCAACAGCCCCATCACCGAAGGACTGGACCAGTTTGGCACCATTTTCAACGTGGCCCGCTCAATTGCCGCAGAAGTGCCTTCTGGCGTAACGGCCGTTAACCTCATCACCACCAGCGACCTGGCCTGGGGCGAAACCAATTTCACCCGCATGATGACCGAAGGCGTCGTCAACCCCGATGAAGGTGAAGATGCCACCGGCAGTCTCACCGTGGCCCTCAGTGCCCTAAACACGGCCAACGGCGCACGCCTGGTTGTCTTTGGCGATACCGACTTTTTGACCAGCACCTACATTCAGCAAGGTGGCAACAGCTTCCTTTTTGAGAACGCCGCCAACTGGCTGGTTGATGATGTGGTCTCGATTGAGCTGTCGGCCCGCGAATCGATTCCACGCCAGGTAACCATCACCCAGAGCCAGCTCAGCCTGCTGCAACTGACCAGCGTTTGCTTTGCGCCCGGTTTGCTGGCGCTCGTGGGGATTGCTGTCTGGTATTCGCGCCGGAAGCGGGGATGAGAGGGTGACGGAGTTGGTGAAAACGGCCGTCTCCCGCGCCATCGGCCCACACGCAACCATTCAAGAACGGATACCGCTAGGGTTTCAAAGTAACGAGTTGTTTGATGTGTGGCAAAACGGCCGTCACTACATCGCCAAACAATACCTGAAAGCGGATGAACTGGCCGATGCTCCACGACGGGAATTTGATGCCCTCCAGCTTTTGTCGCCATTGGATGTGGCCCCGCAGCCTGTTTTCTACGATCCCGACCTCGGCCCGGTGGTGATTTACGAATTTTTGGCAGGCGAAATGTGGGATCGGACCAAGCCAACGGCCGTTCAACTGCAACAACTCGCCGATTTGTGGCTCACGCTGAACGACATGTCATCTGACGACCTCTGGCTCTCGCGCGGCATGGAGCGATCCATGCAAGACGTCGCCGCAATGTTCCACAATTACCTGCAAAACTATGAGACCTGGGCGATGGCACACTTTCCACCGGGTCTACTCGGAATTGCTCACTGTCGGGCAATGCTGGAACACCTACCGACTATTCTCAATTCGTTTGCCCAACTGCCCGAACCGGCTCTGCTGTTTTGCCGTGCAGACCCCCGTTTTGCCAACGTCATTCAGCGACCAGACGGCCGTCTCGGCCTCGTCGATTGGGAAGATTGTGGCCTGCGCGACCCAGCCCGCAGCGTCGCCGATTTACTGACGCATCCCAACCAGGAAGATTTGTTGAGTGATGAGGAATGGGGTGCTTTTTTACGGCCATACACCACTGAACGCCTAAAAACTGATCCCCATTTTAACGAACGTGTTCACCATTATCTGGCGCTTTTTCCTGTTTTTTGGCTGCTAGGTTTGCTCAACTACGGTGTGAACCATTTTAATGCCGGTAATTCGCTCAAAGGCTGGCAGCCGAACCGCATTCCCGTTAATATTCAGCTGCGGCGCTACCTGGCCCGGGCCACCTGCTGGCCCCACCAACCCACCGCTGCGGATCAGGCTTCCCTGACCCAACTCAGCTTCTTTCCAGACTAAATGTGGTCCTTTACTCCTGTCATTCCAGATTTTTTATCTGCGAAATCTGTGTAATCTGTGGATATTCTTATGGGAGACAACGTGAAACAGATACCTTTTCTCGGCTGGGACAACTGCATCCAGCTCAGCAACAATCAAGTTGAACTCGTCGTCACGGCCGATGTAGGCCCACGCATCATCCATTTTGGCTTTGTCGGCGACGAAAATGTCTTCGTGACCTTCCCCGATCAGCTCGGGCGTACCGGCGACACCGAGTGGCATAGCTACGGCGGCCACCGCTTCTGGCTGGCCCCAGAAGAGACACCGCGCACCTACTACCCGGACAACAACCCGGTCACGGTAGAAGATCACGGCCGTTTCGTACGCTTTATTGCCCCGGTGGAAAGCAGCACGCGCATGCAAAAAACGCTCGACGTGGCCCTCGATCCCCAGGCGGCCAAGGTCACCGTGACCCATACCGTGCAAAACCTGAATCCGTGGTCCATTGAACTGGCTCCCTGGGCCCTTTCGGTGATGGCGGCGGGTGGTACGGCCGTATTTCCCCTGCCCCCACGCGGCAGCCACCAGGGCAACCTGCTGCCGACAGGCCACCTCGTCACCTGGGCCTACACCAACATGGCCGATCCCCGCTGGACCTGGGGTGAAAAGTTCATTCTGCTGCGCCAGGACCCCAAAGCCACCACGCCGCAAAAAATCGGCAGTGACAACTTTCCCGGCTGGTTGGGCTACGTGCGCGACGGCCGTTTCTTCCTCAAAACCTTCCCGCCGCACGATCCAGCCGCTACCTACCCGGACCGTAACTGCTCGGCCGAACTGTACACCGACGCCAACATCCTGGAACTGGAAAGCCTGGCCCCGCTGGTCCAGCTGGAACCCAACGCCACCGCCAGCCATACAGAAACCTGGCAGCTCTTCAACAACGTGCCCACGCCGCAAAACGACGCGGATGTGGTGGCGCACTTATTACCAAAAATACGGGAGTGAAAAGTGATAAGTGAAAAGTAGAGAGTGAAACCCACTTTTTACTTTTCACTTTTTACTTTCTACGCAAAAACCATGTCCTACGCACAAACCATCGCCTCTACCCTCAACGTAAAAACCGGCCAGGTAACGGCCGTAATCACTTTGCTCGACGACGGCAACACCATCCCGTTCATCGCCCGCTACCGAAAGGAAGCCACCGGCAGCCTGGACGAGGAGCAAATTCGCCAGATCAATGATCAAGTTAGCAAACTGCGTGCGCTGGATGAACGGCGCGGCACCATTCTTGAGTCTATTGCCGGCCAGGAAAAGCTGACGCCAGAGCTGGAAACCGCCATCAACGCGGCAACCAGCCTGACCGAGCTAGAAGATTTGTATCAGCCGTACAAACCCAAGCGGCGCACCCGGGCCATGATTGCCCGCGAGCGTGGATTAGAACCACTGGCTGAATTTATTTTAGGACAGTTGGTGAGTCGGCAAACGGCCGTTCAAATCGCCGCCCCCTTCCTCAACGAAGAAGTGCCCACCGCCGATGATGCCCTGGCTGGCGCCCGCGATATCGTTGCCGAAACAATTAGCGACACACCGCAGGTACGTCAATCTCTACGCGAAAAAGCGCTCCAATTTGGCCTGCTGCGCAGTCAAAAAATCGAAGATGCCGTCGATGAACGGGCCGTCTACGAACTGTACTACGACTTCGAGCTGCGTATCGACCGTCTACGGCCGCATCAAATTTTGGCCATCAACCGGGGTGAAGCAGAGAAAATCTTGCGCGTCAGCGTGGATATTGCCGAGCGGGACTGGATTTTGGCCATCCGCACCAGCTACCGCACCGACCGCCGTTCGCCGCTGGCCGAACAGCTGCAATTGGCGATGGACGATGCCGCCAAGCGGCTGCTCGTGCCCGCCATCGAGCGAGACGTGCGCCGCAGCCTCAGCGAACAGGCCGAAGCCCATGCCATTACCGTTTTTGCCGACAACCTGCGCGGGCTGCTCACCCAGCCGCCGCTGGCAGATCATAACGTGATGGGCATTGATCCGGCGTATCGCACCGGCTGCAAGGTGGCCGTGGTAGATGCCACCGGGAAAGTGTTGGAGACAACGGCCGTTTACCCCCACCAGCCCCAAAACAAGCGTGCCGAAGCACTCAAAACGCTGGCTGCGCTGGTGAAAAAACATCACATCAGCCTCATCACCATCGGCAACGGCACCGCCTCGCGAGAAACGGAACAGCTAGTGGCCGAACTCACGCGGCAAATGACCGACGTGCATTACCTTATCGTGAACGAGGCGGGAGCCAGCGTGTATAGCGCCAGCCCGCTGGCCAAATCCGAGCTGCCGGAGCTGGACGTGACGCTGCGCGGCGCAGTTTCCATTGCCCGCCGCGCCCAAGATCCGCTGGCTGAATTGGTGAAAATCGACCCCAAATCCATCGGCGTGGGGCTGTACCAGCATGATGTGAACCAGAAGCAGCTGTCGGAATCGCTGGATGGCGTGGTGGAATCGGTCGTAAACCAGGTAGGCGTGGATGTGAACACCGCCTCCCCGGCGCTGCTGACGCACGTGGCGGGCATCGGCCCCAAGCTGGCGGAAAATATTGTGGCGTATCGGGAGACAAACGGCCGTTTCCGTAACCGCACCACGCTCAAGCAAGTCTCTGGCTTGGGGCCAAAAGCGTTTGAGCAATCGGCAGGCTTTTTGCGCGTGCGCGATGGTGACAATCCGCTGGATGCCAGCGCCATTCATCCCGAAAGTTATGGGGTAGCAACGTCCGTTCTCAAACAGGCCAAACTCAACCCCAACACCCCGCCGACGGAACGCACCTCGGCGCTCAATCTGCTGCCGCCAGTAGCTGAACTGGCCGCACGGCTTGATTCTGGCGTCCCCACCCTGACCGACATCCTGGAACAGCTCGTGCGGCCCGGCCGCGACCCGCGTGAAGATTTGCCGCGCCCCATCTTGCGCAGCGATGTGCTCTCCCTCAGCGATCTCAAGCCGGGGATGCAGCTTAAAGGCACCGTGCGCAACGTGGTCGATTTTGGCGCGTTTATCGACATCGGGGTGAAGCAAGATGGTTTGCTGCACCGCAGCCAAATCCCGCGCAACACCGAGCTCGGCGTGGGCGACATCCTCACCGTGAGCATTCAATCCATCGACTCTGAGCGCGGGCGCATTAGCCTGGGCTGGGCCAGCCCCGCAAATTGATCTTTTCCTAAAACTGCGCTTCATCACACAAAAGCTAAACTGCACAAAGTTAAGGTGAGATTTGAGAACTCAAATCTCACTTTTTTTATTTCTTTCCGCCGCTACCAATCACTCCAAAAACGTTAATCTCTTTACAAAACCTGTTCAAATGGACGTTTTGTACACATATTTCTGGCAAACATGCCTAAAAAAAGGCAAAAACGTCACAAAAATCTCAACAATATCTTGACAGAGTGGATGACGTAAGCTAACATTTATCATGACTTCTAGTTACCAAATCATCACTTAAGTTGCCTTGTGTGTAGGCCGTTTTTTCTTGATGATGCAATTCTGGAGGAGGAAACATGGCGCTAGAATCGTTTGAACCGGCCGTTTGGGAAACTCGCTTACTGCGATTAGCCCACCATGCCCTTGACCACGACACAGTAAACGAGCCGATCCGCGATGGCCGTGAACACTTGTCCCAAGCCTATGCGCATTGTGCCGCCATTACCCGGCAGCACAGCCGCACCTTTTACCTGGCATCTGGCCTGCTGCCCGACAAGCAGCGGCAGGCAGCGCGAGCGCTGTACGCATTTTGCCGCGTGAGCGACGATTTGGTAGACAAAGAAAAGCAAAATCGCCACCAGCGGATTTTGCAGTGGCGGCAAGAAAGTCTGGCCAATCGTCCCCCTATTTACAATTTGGTCGCCCTCGCCTGGGCCGATACGCGAGCCAACTTCAAGATTCCGCGCCGCTACGCCGAGCAGCTGCTCGATGGCGTCACGTCTGACCTGGTTCACACGCGCTACGAGACGTTTGGCGAGCTAGCGCAATACTGCTATGGTGTGGCTTCCACCGTTGGGCTGATGGCCATGCACATCGTGGGCTACTCAGGCAACAAGGCCATTCCCTATGCCATCAAGCTGGGTGTGGCGCTGCAACTCACCAACATTTTGCGGGATGTGCAGGAAGATTGGAAAAACGGCCGTCTCTACCTCCCCCTCGAAGAATTGCGCATGTTTAACCTGACCGAAGAAGACATTGCCGCGGGCAAAATTGACCATCGCTGGCGTGCGTTCATGCGCTTCCAAATTAGGCGGGCGCGGCAGCTGTATGCCGAAGCCCTGCCGGGTGTGGCCATGTTGGGGAAAAGCGGCCGTTTTGCTATTGCCGCCGCCGCAGAACTGTATCGCGCTATTCTAGACGACATTGAAGAGCACGATTACGACGTGTTTACCCGCCGGGCGCATACAACCAAGTGGGAAAAATTTGGACACCTGCCCGGCATCTGGTGGCGCGCTAAAACCAACGAGTACGTGAACCTGATCAACGAACCCGTTCACACCCAACCCGCTCTGGTAGCGTGCTCGCACGAGGCACCCATCGATCCTGAGAAACTTTATGCGGTGCCGTAAAAGTAAGCAGTAACTGGTGAAAAGTTAGAAGTAAAAAGTGAAAAGTGGAAAGTAAGGAAAAGGGCGGAGCCACCATTTTTCCTACTAAAAATCCAATTTACAATCGGGGTAGAGCATCCCCTAATTTTAGCCTGGAGCTTGTGCCCCAGAAAAGCGAAATCATGAAAGAAAAAGTAATTATCATTGGCAGTGGATTTGGTGGTTTGGGCGCAGCCGCACGGTTGGCAGCGCAAGGCTATCAGGTCGATATTTTTGAAAAGTTGGATCAGCCCGGCGGCCGGGCGTATGTGTTTGAGCAGGACGGCTTCAAGTTTGATGCTGGCCCGACGGTCATCACTGCGCCGTTCATGTTTGACGACATTTTTGAGCTGGCGGGGCGCAAGCGGGAAGATTACGTAGAGTTTGTGGCCTGTGACCCGTTTTATCGCATCTTTGATCATAACGGCCGTCACCTCGACTACAACAACGACGAAGAGTTCATCCTTAACCAAATTGAACAATGGAACGTAGCTGACCGCGAAGGGTACAAGCGGTTTATGGCCACCACCAAGGCGATCTTTGAAAAAGGGTTCGTAGAACTGGCCGACCAGCCATTTTTGTCTGTCAATGACATGGTGCGCGTCATTCCCGATTTGCTCCGTTTGCAGTCACACAAAACGGTTTATAACTATGCTTCGCAGTTCATCGAGAATGAATTTTTGCGCCGCTGCTTCTCTTTTCATCCACTTTTGGTAGGCGGCAACCCATTCGACACGACTTCCATTTATGCCATGATCCATTACCTGGAGCGAGAATGGGGCGTGCATTACGTGATGGGCGGCACCGGGGCGTTGGTTCGGGCGTTCGGGCGGTTGATTGAGGAATTAGACGGCCGTTTCCATCTCAACGCCGAAGTAGACGAAATTTTGGTAGAAAATCGCCGCGCCACGGGCATTCGGCTCAAGGATGGCTCGGTGCATCATGCCGACCACGTTATCTCTAACGCAGATGTAGCCTTCACCTACACTCAACTCATCGACAGCAAAAATCGCAGCCTGCGCAACTCGGACTTCCGCTACAAAAACCTGACGCGCTACAGCATGTCCCTCTTTGTGATCTATTTCGGCACGAAGAAACGGTACAACGACGGCCATCTGGCTCACCACAACATCATCCTCAGCGAACGGTACAGAGGATTGCTGCAAGACATCTTCAAAAACAAGCAGCTGGCCGACGATTTTTCGCTCTACCTGCACATGCCGACGATGACTGACCCCAGCATTGCGCCCGAAGGACATGAAGGCTTTTACGTTCTGTCGCCTGTGCCGCATCTTGGCTCCGGCATTGATTGGGAAAAGACCGCCAAGCCGTACCGCGATGCCATCATGCAGTTCCTGGAAGACAATTACCTGCCCGACTTGCAGGCCAACATCGTCACCGAGCGGCACATCGATCCCCGCCACTTCAAGGGGATTCTAAACAGCCACCTCGGTTCCGCCTTTTCCGTCGAGCCGATTTTGACCCAATCCGCCTGGTTCCGGCCGCACAACCGGTCAGAAGATATTAACAATCTTTACTTCGTTGGCGCGGGCACACACCCCGGCGCTGGCCTGCCCGGCGTGCTCTCCTCCAGCAAAATTGCTGAGGATTTAATTATGGGCGCAACGGTCGGTGTTCGGTAAACGGTAATCAGTAATCGGTGGTCGGTAAACGGTAAAAACGCTTACCGATTACCGTTCACGGTTCACGGATTACCGATAACGGATTACCGATAACGAAAAACAATGACCTACTTCGGATTTCTCGGCCTCTTTTTGGCCATTCCCATTGCCATCATGCTGGGCTTGACCTGGCGCGATGCCCGTTTGGGGCGCAAAGTGCCCCGGCGATTTGCCAGCTATCCGCCTTACGCGATCTTGGCGCTGCATTTGGCAATGGCCTTGGTTTACACCACACCGTGGGACAACTATCTGGTAGCCACATCGGTCTGGTGGTACGACCAGGCAAAAGTGACGGGTATCGTTTTTGGCTATGTGCCGATTGAGGAGTACACTTTCTTCCTGGTGCAGCCAATTTTGTCGGGGCTGTGGCTGCTGTTTTGGCTGCGACGACAGCCGGATAAAGTGCAAAAGGGATGGGAGAACGGCAGTTTCCGTTACACCGCCCTCGCCATTTTAGGAATCATCTGGCTGGCAATGGTGGCCATCTTGGTGGCAGACTGGGCACCGGGCACCTACATGGCCCTGATTCTGGCCTGGGCCTTGCTACCCATCATGCTGCAAGTGGGTTTTGGCGGGGACATTTTGTGGCAGCATCGCAAATTGGTGCTGTTGGGTCTGGCACCACCCACCCTCTTCCTCGCCACCGCCGATGCCCTGGCCATCTACGATGGCATCTGGACCATCGATCCGGCTCAGACGCTCAATTGGCATATCGGCGGGATTTTGCCTCTTGAAGAGTTCCTCTTTTTTCTCATCACCAACGTTCTGGTAATCTTTGGCATGACGCTCTTCCTGTCTGCGGAAAGTCAGGAGCGCTTAGAAAAGATGAAAACGGCCGTTGCCCAATGGCGCGCTGGACGATTGCCTATGGCAAGTGAGAAGTAAAAAGTGGAAAGTGAAAGAGTACGCCCCTTCTTAAATACGGTTTACCGTTTACCGGTCACCGATTACCTATCCCTAACTACCACGCTCATTCTCCTCTGGATTCTGGCGATGATCAGCCTGCCCATCATGAAGTGGATTTGGGGGCCGGGGATGATTCCGCTGGGGCTGACATTGGGGGTGCTGCTGCAAGCAACGGCCGTTTTCCTCACCCTCCGCGACTCCTGGGGTTGGCAAAAGACGATGAGAACGGCCGTCCTTATCGCCGTGCTGACCCTGTTTGTGGAATGGCTTGGCTCCACCACCGGCTTTCCCTTCGGCAGCTACAGCTACACCGATTTGATGCAGCCGCAAATTGCCCACGTGCCCGTCCTCATCCCCTTCGCCTGGTTCATGATGCTGCCCGCCGCCTGGGCTGTAGCGTGTCTAATTCAGGCGCAACTGCCCGGCAAATGGGCGCACAATCGCTGGCTTTACCTGCTGCTGGCTGGATTGGCCTTCACCGCCTGGGACCTGTTCCTTGATCCGCAGATGGTAAGCTGGGGGCTGTGGGTGTGGGACAATCCCAGCGGTTATTTTGGCATTCCCTGGGTGAATTATGTTGGATGGTTGGAAACGGCCGTCTTGCTCACCGCCCTCATCCAACCCAAAAATTTACCCGCCAAGCCCCTGCTGATCATCTACACCATCACCTGGTTCCTGGAAACATTCGGCCTGCTTTTCTTCTGGGGATTAGTCGGCCCGGCCATTGTCGGCGGCATGGCGATGGGTGTTTTTGTGTGGCTGGGCTGGCGTACGGAACTTAGTAGGAAGTGATAAGTGAAAAGTAAAAAATGGATGCCACTTCTCACTTATCACTTTTTACTTTTCACGCCAAATCTGGCAAACTCCCCTCATGAACCAACTCCTCTCCACCCTCCTTTGGACCCTTTTTGGCTTTGTGCTTGGCGCACTGCCGTTTTCGGTTTGGGTGGGCAAACTGGTGCTGGGCAAGGACATTCGCCAGTTCGGCGACAAAAATCCGGGGGCAACCAACGTGCTGCGGGCCGGAGGGGTGCCGCCTTTTGTGCTGGCGCTCATGCTGGATATTGCCAAAGGGGCGCTGCCGCTCGGATTGGCGGTACACATTTTTGGTGTGGAAGGTTGGGAGCTAGTTCCAATTTCACTGGGGCCGCCACTGGGGCATACCTTTTCGCCGTTCTTAAACTGGCAAGGCGGCAAAGCGATTGCCGCCGCCTTTGGCGTCTGGATTGGCATCACGATCTGGACAATGCCGCTCATTTCGCTCTCTTTACTGATCGTTTTTACGCTGCTCATCACGCCATCCGGCTGGGCGGTGATGCTGGCGCTAGCGGGGATGCTCGTCGCGCTGCTCGTCTGGTTCGACGACCCGGTTTTGCTGGGCGTGTGGGCCGGGCAGGTGCTGCTGCTAGCTTACAACCACCGGGCAGATTTGGGGAAACGGCCGTCCTTCCGTCGTCGCAAAAAAATTACTTAATTACCCAATTACACGTTGGTAATTGGTAATTGAGTAATTGGGTAATTATGGCATGATTTTAACGATACTCGGGGGATTTGTTTCACTGGCATTGCTGATTTTGGGGATTACGGCCGTTTCCAACTTTATCTTCTTCCCCCGCCTCAAACCGACCCAACACACCACGCATCCCAAACTGTCCATTTTGATACCGGCGCGAAACGAAACGGCCGTTATCGACCAAACCATCCGCGCCTTGCTGCAACAAACGTATCCTAACTTTGAACTTATTCTGCTCGACGACCAATCTGACGACGGCACCGGAGACACTGCCACAAAAGCCGCAAACGGTGATACCCGGTTCCAGTTGATGACCGGCACGCCATTGCCCCCCGGCTGGCTGGGAAAAAATTGGGCCTGTCACCAGCTCAGTCAGGCCGCCACGGGCGACTACCTCCTCTTTGCCGATGCGGACGTGTGCTGGGCACCCGAGGCGCTGGCGGCACTGGTGACCCGAGCTCAGACCGAGCAAGCCGACTTGCTCACCGTCTGGCCCACACAGCAAACGGAGACCTGGGCCGAACGACTCGTCGTGCCGCTGATGAGCTTTGCCATTTTGTGCTACCTGCCCATCTTACCGGTGCATTTCACTCATCTGCCCGCCTTTGCTGCGGCCAATGGGCAATGTCTGCTGTTTCGTCGGTCAGCGTATGAACAAATTGGGGGACATACGGCCGTTCGCAACAACGTCATTGAGGATGTAGCCTTGGCCAAAGCCATCAAGTCGCACAAACTGCGGCTGCGCATGGCCGATGGCAACCGGCTGGTAAGCTGCCGCATGTACCAAAACTGGCCCAAGGTGCGGGCAGGCTTTGCCAAAAACATCCTGGCCGGACACGGTGGCAGTATTCCCTTTTTGCTGCTCTCGACTATTTTTCACTGGCTCGTTTTTCTATTTCCTTGGCTCTGGTTTGCCGCCAGTTTGAATATGTGGCCGCTGGTTTTGGGATTGGCTGGCGTGGCGTTAAGGGGAGGAACGGCCGTTTTCACCCACCAACGACCCCTCGATGCCCTGCTTATGCCCGCCTCCGTCCTGCTCATGACCCGCATCGCCTTCCAATCGATCCAGTGGCAGCGGCGCGGCACGGCCGAGTGGAAAGGGCGAAAATTAGACCCCCATCTCAACTTTCCCTCCGAGAAGAGGCTTGATACCAGCGTCAACATGGATCAGTTGCTGATAGAGCAAAATGAGCTGATAGAGTAAAACGCCTGCTAACATCCTTAATGAAGTGTACCGCAGCCCTATGACAGGCACATGGAAGGGGTTTTTCGCCTGGCAATAGGCAAGAATATTTGGTGCTTTGTAGTGATTTTTGCCTAAGACAAACCACACTTCAAATATTAATTCTTCTAACATCGCGAGAACGTTATTGCCATCATAAACATTAGCTGGGATGAAATGAGGAGCCAAGAGTA
This sequence comes from Ardenticatenaceae bacterium, assembly GCA_020634435.1. Lineage (GTDB taxonomy): Bacteria > Chloroflexota > Anaerolineae > Promineifilales > Promineifilaceae > Leptofilum. The sequence goes on from JACKBS010000015.1 coordinate 183,630, forward strand.
TCTAGAGAGTGGCGATTGTCGCAGCTAGGTGCGATTGCCATACTTAATAACAACCATGGTAATCTGACTTACCCCTATAAGTTTCGGTATCGTTATAGGATTGAGGAACTTATCCTTACTTCCCGTCTTTTTATACTAGACGCCTCCTTTAGCTTTTTAGCTTTCATCAGACTATTGTCTATGGCTACAGCTCAACCGGCTTGTATCCGAGATTGTAAAAGCTGCACCCATTTTTACCTAGGGCAACGATTAAGGAAGGCAGGGACTAGAAAATGAGCAAAGGGATGCTGGTATAAATCCGTGGAAACGATCAGGGGTAAGTACCAGATGACCCACAATATCTACCCCCAAATATGACGAGCTGGCTACCCTTCATGGCCAGTCCACACATCTACAACGAGCGGGTGCAGGATGCGGCCGTAGCCGACCCGGTCACCCTATGGCTGGCCACTGCCGACGGCCGGGTTTCGCTCACCACCGTGGGCGAACGGTCCGTTTGCCGAGAGGTATCGGCGGATTATCCAGGCGCAGCTGGTCTAGCGACGAATCTGGCCGACCAGCTCTGGCTGGTGTCCCAGCGGATTGTGTACCGGGGCAATGCGGCAGGGTTTGAGCGCATGGACACGCTGGCTTTGCCAATAACGGCCGTTGCCCCCGATGGCTCGGTTTGGTACGCCACGCAAACCGAGCTGGTGCGCATCCAGGGCGACCAGCGCTTACCGTTGGCCCACAATCTGGACCCGGACACGATTACCGCCCTGGCCATTGCCCCCGATGGCAAGGTTTGGGTGGGCACGACGGCAGGAACGGCCGTTTTCAACGGCGGTCAATGGCAAACAATTACCGCCGCCGATGGGCTGGCCAGCAACCACGTGACACACCTCGCCATCGCCAATGATGGGTCGGTGTGGGTGGGAACTTCGGGTGGGGTGAGTTGGATACGGCCGTAGGATTCAACCTAACCGTGAGACCTACTTGCTCCCCTAAGAAGGCTGAGGGGAGGACACCTTTTCAGGTAATTCTAGGGTCGGGTAGAAATTGTAAATTGATAAAATGGTTATGTCTCAGCACAAATTCAAAGAAGAATTGAATCCCCTCTTTGAACAGGCTCCAATGGCGACGTTTGCAGCCATCTTCATGGCGTTGCATAGGTTGGGTGCGTCCTTGGGCTGCCGCAACACTGCCCAAAGCAAGCGACCAAGCATAGGCAACCACCAGCAAAACAAGCAGACGACCCATGTGGTCGGGATGCGTGATGCGACTGTCGGCCCACTGCCAGCCACCGCTTTTCAGGTCACGGAAGCTTTGTTCTTGCCAGTTTCGGTTTGCATACTCGAATCCAGTCAGCGTCGTGTCGTTGGTCACCAGGGCCCACGGTTGGTCATAGCCAGCGCTCCAAATAGCATGGGCCGTTGCTGGCAACCGACCCCGCTGCTTGAATACAAGCCCAGCGGCCGACCACTGTTCCCCAGCTTGCACCATGTGGGCAATAGACAAATCGCCTTCATCGGTACATACCTTTGTCATGCTGGTCACGCGGAACAGATAGTACCATCCCAGGTTAGCCACAGCCTGACACAAATCGGGCGAGGTTCCAATGCCCCGGTCGGCCAGCACAACCACCTCTCTGTTTGTAGCGATACCCTTCTGGACCGCTTGCAACAAGGTTGTGATTATGCCTACTTGCCCCTCGGCTGGATACTGCTCATGATTGTTGGCCAGGTAACTGCGCCATGCCAAGGGGATACACCGACCTTCCCAAGCGACGCCCACAACCATGACTGCCAGACGGTCTTGCAACTTCGTTTCATCGACCAGCAGATAAAGCTTCCCCGGCGGCAATTGACTAACAATCCAGGCAGTCCATTGCGCGAAGAAGGCGTGCAGCGGAAACAGCGCATTGTCCAGAAAACGCCGCAAGCGTCGGGCGCAGCTCTCAATTTTCTCACCTGTCGCTACCTGGCGGGCAATCTGCTGCTGTTGGCAACTTTCTGCACGCATGATGCCGATAGTAAACAAGCCGACATTTTCAACTTGCCAGCTATTGAGACAAGGCAAATGGGTGGCGATTGTTTGAATCCATTGATAAAGTACGGGATAGCTCATCTTGAACTCCTTCTGACGTTTTGGAAGACATCAGAATTGTCCTTGATGAGCTATTCTTTTTCCAACTCCCAAACATGTCCTCCCCTCAGCCTGCCAGGGAGAGGGTTGGGGTGAGGGTGCGTCTTACTGCGACGCAGTTGCCGTATCCTCGCGGACGCTGAGGTGGCGGACGTAGTTCACCAGATGCCACGCCTGTTCTTCCGTGAGTTGGTCGCCAAAGGCAGGCATGGCGGTGTCTTCAATCCCCTGCAAAATCCAGTAGTACAGGTCGCCATCAGTGTGGATGGCCGTGTGCCCAGCAGCAAAATCTGCCGGTGGCGGCGACAGCGTTTGCGCTGTAGGGCCGTTACCGCGCCCTTCCGGGCCGTGGCAGGGCACACAATTTTCGTTAAACAGTGCCTGGCCAATGGCGATTGACTCCACATCGGGCAAGATGGGATTGGTCGCAAACTTGGCCGGGGTGTATTCTACGGTGAAGAAGGTGTAAAGCTGTGAACCGCCCAACCAGAAGCACACCAGGCTAATGGCCAATAGAGCCACAAGCTGCCCTTCGTTTTTAGCCGCACGCACGGCGATAAAACCCCACAGCAGGGCAAAGAGCAAAATGCCCACACCAGTCGCCCCGTTGCCGGTGCGGTTCATAAATTTGGCGAATACCTCTAACGGCCGTACGCCTCTGTCCAGTTCGCGAATATTGCCACCGACGCCTGTTTCCAGGCGATACGCGGCAAACGTGTCAAAGGTGTTGGGGCGGCGAATAGAGACTTCCACCTGCCAGGTACCAATCAGACTGATGTAGCTACCTTCGAGACGGTAACGGCCGTTTCCCAGCGATTCAGCTTGCCCCGTTGAGGAGCCTAACGACTGGCCTAAAAACGTATAACGAACAGACACATCTTCGGCATTGGTCACCGGTTCACCATTTTCATCGGTGATGAGAATGTCAAACGTATTGTTGCCCACTAGCGCTGGCTCGATAGTCATCGCCACCTGCAAATCTTCGGCAGATTGGGTCACCGTGGTTTGTCCCGGCGCGTCAGCCAGCAGCGGGGCATCCACGCCACGTTGGAGATCGGTGAGGACACCAGCCGCGACCAGAATGAGCAGGGCGAAGCTCATTTCCGCCCAAACAAGACGGGTGAAGCGGCGCAACAAGCGGGATGTCTGTTCATTTTCTGGCACTTCATAGGCGACGCTAAGGCGCGGCTTAACAAACATCAGGTTTAGGCCAGCGATAGCGATGGTGAGCAGCGCCAGGCCAATTTTGCCTAGCAGCAGCAGGCCATAAGCCGTGCCCACCAGCTCGGTCCAACCGCCCACATGCTTGGCACCCAGATAGCCACCGCTAGTCAGCAGCAATCCTACAGAAATGGCGGCGATGGCGGAAAAGTTCAGCATCAGGCTGAGGTAGAGCCAGGAACGCGCTTCATATTTAAGGCCGCGCGCTTGCCAGAGGGAGATCGCCAGGAAGACCAAACCACCCACCCAGATGGTTCCAGCCAACACATGCACCCAATCGATCAGCACCGCCTGGACCGTATCATCCGTGAGCGCGGCGCTGTGGCTGATGAGGGAAACGGTGAGTGACAGGCCGATGGCCAGGACAAAACCAAGCCACCACTCCCAACCGCGCAGTTCTTTACGGCCGTTTTTCACATCCACAAACAGGCTCAGGTTAAAGTGTGACAGGGCCAGCAGCAAAAAGCGCACCAGCCACATGGTGCCAAAGCGTGTCCCCACCCAGGCTTGCAAATTGGCCGTTTGCAGCAGATTGTAAAGACGCGTCTGGTCAATAAAGATGAGGACCAGACCAATGCCCACCAACACAATGCCAATGATGCCAATGCGGATGCCCTGCTGCGCCAGCTTCAGGTCCAACCCTTCTTCTTCGGCTTCCAGGTCTACACCAGCCAGGATAGGATTCCAGACGAGCAGGCGGTAGGCAAACAGCCCCATTAGCAGGGCGATGCCGGTGAGGGTAAGCCAACGCGCCACAGCGCTAAGGATCGATAGCTGGGCAGTGACGGTGCTTTCGGTAGTAACGGCCGTTGCCGCTACGCCATAGCCAAACGCGAACGTGCCGCTGGTGGTGTGCCCATCTACACCAGACAACACCTGCCAGCTCACCAGGTAAGCGCCAGGGTTGAGGTCTGGGAGTGAGACAGCTGCGGTACGGCCGTCGGCATCAATCAGTTGCAGCGGGCCAGTTTCGACACGTTCACCACCCTGGGTAAGCAAATCAATCCGGCTCAGATTGGCGACAATCGGCTCATTAAACTGGATGATGATGTTGTCTGGCAGCTCATCAATCACCCCATTCGGCGCGGGGTTAGAAAATTCGGGCACGGCATGGGCAAACACAGGCTGCACCCAGCCCCATAGCAGGCCAGCCAGCAGCAAAAACAACAGCAAACGACGCAATTTCATCATGAGGATTGAGAAGTGAAAAGTAAAAAGTGAAAAGTTACACTGCTTATCACTTTCTACTTTTCACTTTTAACTAGATTTTATTCTTCAACCATAATGGTGACGGAATCACCATCTTCAAACTCTTCGTGGGTACCGAGGGACATGTAAACCGAGATTTCGTGCTCGCCGGGTTCCAGGCCGGGCAATGCCTGATCGGTATTGCCACCCATCACCATGCCAAACGAAACACCATCGACGTAGACGTGCCAATGGTTGTCATTTTCACCCAGCTTGAAATTCGCCACATCAACCTCAACCAACACCTGATCCAGCGTGCTAAAGGTTGCGCCATCCTCTGGCGAAGTAATGGTGATCGTCGCGCCGCCTTCGTTGGGAATGCGGTTGTGCTCGTCCATGTGCTCGTGATCCATATCTTCCATGTCTGAATGGTCCATATCTTCCATATCCGAATGATCCATATCGTCCATGGTGCTGTCGTCGGCAGCGGGTTCATCGCCGCCGGAACTGGAGCAGGCAGCCAGGAACAAGCCAGCAACCAAGATGCCGATTACGAGCCAAAAGCGAACTAGATTATTTTTGTTTTTCATTTATTTATCCTTATTTTGTCAGCCGAGCGTAATTTAAGCTGGCCAACATTGTGCGCATTTTTAATTTTAGGAGAAGAAGTAAGGATACGGCCGTATCTTTCCCAACTTCTCATCAGCCAGACTTACGCCGCAGCAACCCAACCAATCCTACCGCAATCCCGGCCAACCCAGCCCCACTGCCCACAAACGCCCAGGTGCGGGCCGTTTGCAGCTCTGTCTGAAGCTGATCCACCTGCTCTTGCAGAGCGATGGTGTCGGGGAGCGCCTGCGGGAATTGCAAATTGCTGGCGGGCAGCACTTCTTCGGGGTCCAGCTGCACATCCACATCGGTGCTGCCAAGCGTGCCAAACAGCCGGGTGGTATACACGCCGCGCACGGTGGGGAACAATGTTGCCGTGTACAAACCGGGGGTATCGGTGGGATTCATGTTGACGCGCCAGGTACGCCCGGCATACAGCACTTCCACATCCAGCGTGGCTTCGGCATCGGTCACGGGCTGTTCGTTTTCGGTGATTTCGATGGTGAGCGCGTTCCGCTCGCCAACGATGGGTGGCTCTTGCAGCCAACCAATCACGATAACGTATGGACCTACCTCAACGCGGGTGTGGGCCAGGGCCGTTTGCGCTGTCTGGATTAAGCCAACTGCCGCCAAAAATACGGCCGTTGCGCCCAGCAAAAGCATCCGCAAGCTGCGGGAAAATTGAGTTTTCATACGGTTTTCCTAATTTATGTAAAGCTAAAAAGCAATTTGATGATTGCAAGTGTAAAGGTCGCCATTCTAAAGCGCAACCAAAAGAGAAGGGGCGATCAGGCAAAGTGAGGCGGGGGTGTGGGAGGAGGCAGTATAAATTCTGAAGGGGGGCGAAACGGCCGTAAGTAGGTGCGGCTAAAACCAAACCAGGTCACCACGCTTAATCCGCCCGCCACAATAAACGACAGGGAGAAAAAGGCAAGGATCGTGCATACGGCCGTATGCCCCGCTGGAATCTGTTCCGGCAAATGTTCAAACGTCGCCTGCACTGGCAAGGCTGGCTCACCCGTTACCAGACAGGCGCAGGTGTAAACGCCAGCCGGTGTCAGGCCAATGTGTGCCAGCAATAACAGCAGGAACAAGAAACGAGAACGTAGCATGAATCTAGTTTAGGGAGCCGGGACGCCGACACCCTGCGTGCAAGCGCCACCCAGTTCTGGCGTTGTGGGGCCAAGCCGATAGCGATCAATGAAATCTTGAATACGGCCGTCGCTGGCCGAATCTACCTTTAGCTGCAAACCCCAGGCGGTCACCACGATGGGACTGTCTTGGCCCTCGTAAGGGCTCAACAGCAGAAATGTTTCACCCCTAACTAACTGCTGTAAATCAGCCACTTCATCGGCGGCCAAATCAGGACGATAGCTAATCCACACTGCGCCATGCTCCATTGAATGAATCGCATTGCCTGTTTGCACGGGGTCGGTGTAAATGCCACAGTTTTGCCAGACGTTGTAATGTTCCCCACCCGCAGGCGGCGCTGCCGAGTCATCAAACACGATCGAATCATCATGGCCTCGTGCGGGGCGCGGAAACTGGACCACACCATCAATTTGCGGTTTCGGCCGTACATTCAAATAAAGAATAAGGGCAAGACCAACTACCCCAACAACAATCACGCTAAGAACAATTAAATTGCGACGACTACTTAACATCTTCCACTCCAGGTTTGAAAATTTGGCCGATTAGCTAAGGGGGATACCAACCCCACCACTACAGCTGGAACCAGATTCTGGACCGCGTACTTGCTTGTAGCGATCAATAAATTCTTCAATGCGGGCATCACTGGCAGAATCTACGGCCAACTGGCGGTCCCAAACAGTGAGCACAACAGGGCTGGTCTGTTCAGGATAAGGACTTACCAGCATAAAATTTCCCCCACGGGCTACACTTTCCAGAGCGGCCACCTGGTCGGCGGGCAAATCTAGATTGTAGGTAATCCATACGGCACCATGTTCCATGGAGTGAATGGCATACTGGCCTTCAACGGGGGTTGTATAAATGCCACAATTTTGCCAAACAGAGGCATGAGGCCCACCTGTGGGTGGCGTATCGCCAAAGGGAATGACGAGCGAATCATCATGCTGGTTAGCAACGGCCGTATCCACGACCAGCACACCTTCAATCTCAGGGCGCGTAGCACGATATATCAGCAGCCCAACCAGACTTAAAACAACGACCGCCAAAGGAATCCAGATGCGCAAGGATTGCATCCGCTTTTCACGCGCTAACTGTTCGCGCCTGATATCGCGCTTACTCCGCTTTTGCCCCGAGGGTGTTTTGCTCACAGCGTCTCTCCGTAGGTGTTCAATTATTGATTGGTGAATTGTCGCGAATCGAGTTGCAAAATCGCCTTGCAATTATCTCTGTGAATCAATATCTTTCAATAATTTTTCATGCGAAACTCAGACTCGAGTCCGCTTTTGCAAAATAAAAGACCCTGATCGATTTGTCAACCGACCAAGGTCTGAAAAATGTTTCTACATCTGTCATGCCCGCGTAGGCGGGCATCCAGTGGACTCCCACCTGCGCGGTAGTGACAATTTGATAAAATTTACACCTTCAAGCGACGCAGCCGCAGGGCATTGGTTACCACGCTGATGCTAGAGAAAGCCATCGCGCCCGCCGCCAAAATGGGGTGCAGTTGCTTAAGAAAGTCTGGGGCCCAGGCAAATGGGGCCAGGATGCCCGCCGCTACCGGGATGAGAATAGTGTTATAGCCAAACGCCCACGCCAGATTTTCGCGAATGTTGCGCATGGTGGCCTTAGACAGATGAATCGCTTGCGGCACACTGCGCAAATCGCCGCGCATCAGGGTGACATCGGCCGTTTCCATGGCCACATCCGTGCCTGTGCCAATCGCCAGCCCAACATCGGCCTGAGCTAAAGCTGGGGCATCGTTGATGCCATCACCCACCATGCCTACGGCGTAGCCTTCTTCTTGCAGCTGCTTCACGTAGCTGGCCTTATCGCCCGGCAGCACCTCAGCAAAAACGCGATCAATGCCTACCTCGGCAGCAATGGCGTTGGCTGTCGCCTGATTGTCGCCAGTCATCATCACCACGGTCAGGCCGCGCGCTTTCATCTCGGCGACCGCTTCTTTGGAGCCTTCTTTGATGGTGTCAGCTACGCCAATGACGGCGCTGGCCTGGCCATCAACAGCCAGCCACATAGCAGTTTTAGCTTGATCTTGCAGCGCCTGGGCTTTGGCTTCCAACCCGTTCAGGTAGATGCCCTCGCGCTCCATCAGCCGCAAATTACCGAGGAGGATGGAACGGCCGTTTACCTCGGCCGCCACCCCATGCCCCGCAATCCCATCAAAGTTCGTCGGTTCGTCCAGAACCAACCCTTTCTCCTGCGCCGCCCGCACAATTGCCTCACCCAGCGGATGCTCAGAGCCGCGCTCAGCGCTGGCCGCCAGCTGGAGCCAGTAATCGGTCATCGGTAATCCGTTATCCGTGGTCGGTGAACCGTTTACCGATGACCGTTTACCGTTTACCGCTAACCGTTCACCGATGACCACATCCGTCACCGTCGGTTCGCCGCGCGTAATCGTGCCGGTTTTGTCCAAGACAATGGCGTTGAGCTTTTGCACCTGCTCCAACGCCGTGCTGCTTTTGAACAGGATGCCTTTCTCCGCACCCTTGCCCATGCCCACCATGATGGAAGTTGGCGTGGCCAGCCCCATCGCACACGGACAGGCAATGACCAATACGGCCGTTAATCGAATCAGCGCCGGCACAAAATCGCCACCCACTACCAGCCAAACGATGAAGGTGATCACCGCCATGCTAATCACAAATGGCACAAAATAAGCTGCCACCTGATCAACCACGCGCTGGATTGGCGCTTTACTGCCTTGCGCCTGCTCCACCAGCTTAATGATCTGTGCTAGAGCGGTTTCCTTGCCGACTTTGGTCGCTTCAAATTTCAGCAAACCTTGTTTGTTAAGGGTCGCCCCAATCAGCTCATCACCTGCTTGTTTGCTCACCGGCAGCGATTCTCCGGTCAGCATGGATTCGTCCACGGAAGAACGGCCGTCTACCACCACGCCATCCACCGGAATCTTTTCACCCGCACGAACCACAACCACATCCCCCTTCGCCACTTCGGCAATGGGAATGTCCAATTCTTGCCCGTTGCGCACCACGCGGGCCGTTTTAGCCTGCAAGCCCATCAGCTGCTTAATCGCTTCGCTGGTGCGCCCTTTGGCCCGTGCCTCAAGCAGCTTGCCCAGCACAATCAGCGTGATAATGACCGCCGAAGTCTCGAAATAAACGTGGTCGCCTAATGCCGTGCTGTTCCAGAAAGTTTGCGCCAGCAAAACGGCAATGCTGTAAAAGTAGGCCACGGAGGAGCCCATTGCCACCAGCACATCCATGTTGGCGCTGCCGTTGCGCAAACTTTTGTACGCGCCAACGTAGTAATCCCAACCCACGTAAAACTGCACCGGCGTTGCCAAAACCAGGAACAGCCAGTTAACCCAGGTCGCATGGGCCCAATGACCAACCAGGCCAAAATCGCGGCTCATACTAAACAAAAAGAGCGGCAGCGAAAAAAGAATACCGACCAACAAGCGGGTCTTCTGGTGCTGAATTTCAGCTTCGCGGGCAGCGGCTTCGGCATCTTGCAAATCATCGTCGCTGTCGGTTTCCACCACGTCGTACCCGGCACGACGCACGGCCGCCACCAGTTCAGCCCGGCTAACAGCGCCCGTTGCATAAGAAACGGCCGCTTTTTCATTGGCATAGTTCACGGTTGCCGAAAGAACGCCGTCCACTTTGTTCAGCGCCCGCTCGATGTTGGCAGCACAGTTGGTGCAGGTCATCCCCAGCAGCGAAAGGTCTAATTCGGCCGTGGGGATTTCATAACCAGCCCGCTTCACACGATCAATAACGGCCGTTGTCACATCCTGCCCTTTCACCAAAGCCGGATCGTAGGTAAACGTCACCTTTTCATTGGCAAAATTCACCGTGGCCCCGGTAACACCTTCCACCTTCTTGGAATTTCGTTCAACCGCCGCCACACAGTTAGCACAGGTCATGCCTAACACCGGCAGCGTAATCTGTTTCTCTTCGGACATGATGTCCTTCCCTCATTTCTTAGCCACAAAGCGCAGAACCAGCGCAATTCCTTGCCAGTTCTGCCTACGAATGGCTGCTTTGGAAATCAAAAGGGGGCTTTATCAGCCCCCAAAAATCTGTTTAGCTCAGTTGGATTAGCCCCTCGGGCGGATAGTTAATCTCTTGCAACAAGTCGCGAATTTTGTCCCAGGAAGCGGGTTCATCCCACGCTACCGTTACCTGCTTCGTGTCCTTGTCGGCCTGTACGCTTTGTACGCCTGCCAGGTCACCCAATTCCATTTCAATCGTGTGTGTGCAATGGACACAGCTAATATTTGGTACTGTAAAAGATTTAGTCGTCATGATTCTCCTCAAATAGATTTAGGTTCGATTTTGCCCGCCATCCGCACATTCCTGATAACGAGCTGCTTTTTTATAACTTACTTGTCATTGTAAAAACGCTGGTAATCTCTTCCAGCACACGTTCCCGCTCATCGGCCTCATCGCCACGAATAGCCGTGGTAACACAGGTTCGTAGATGATTATCCAAAATGAGCGTGCTCACCTTGCTGAGCGCCGCCTGCACTGCCTGCACCTGCTTAATCACATCAATGCAGTAGGTATCTTCATCCACCATACGCTCGATGCCCTTCAGATGACCCGAGGCACTGGCCAGACGCTGCTTCACTGTTTTTTTCGTTACGTCGTCCATATTGTCCCATTTTACCCCACCCCCCAGGGGAGGGGTACACAAACATTATAAAGGGATTTCTATTGGCTGGCAAGAGGCAATCTAATAGACAAAATAAATTAAAGTGACACAATAAGCCACATGGCAAATAAACGTAAACAAATACTTACACCAGAAGCTGATAAGCAACTGGTTGTGGCCTTCACAACATGTAAAGACGGTGAAATGAGAACCCGCATCCAGGCTGTCAGACTGTATGGCAATGAGGTTCCCGTCAACGAGATCACCAACCTGACTGGATTGCCACGACGCACCATCCTCCGCTGGTATGGACGATACCGACAACAAGGTCTAGGGGGATTTGTTGACAACCGCCAAGGGGGTAATCATCAATATCTTACCGATGAGCAGATACAGGATTTAGCCGCCAAGCTGCACCAGTATCGACCAGTTGACTTGTTCGGTCAGAAAGAGGCCGCCACAGCTGATGGGCTGCATTGGTGTATCTCTGACTTGCGGCGAGCGATAAATCACTGGTATGGCATCGACTACAAAAGAAACGCTTCTTATCGACAACTGTTCCAGAAATGCGGTTTTAGTTGGCAGCGAACAGCCAAGGTGTTTCGCTCTCGTTCGGAGATGAAGGTAGCTGAGTTTGAAGAACAGTTAGAAAAAAGTGATTGATTACGCCCAAACACATCCAGATGCCATCTATCTGAGTGAAGATGAAGCGAGTATGTATCTACAAGCTACCACCACATCAGTCTGGGCACCCGTCGGCAAACCCCTGTAGTTAAAGCCTCCCCGGAGCGAGATAAGGTCAGCTTCTATGGCACACTCAACCTCGTTTCTGGCCAGGAAATTGTTACCCAAGCGGAAACGATGAATTCTGAGGCGACAGCTATTCATCTGAAACAGATTTTGGCTGCTTATCCGGCTAAACAAATTCTCTTGTTTTGGGATCGGGCCACATGGCATGGTGGTGCCGCGGTTCGACAAGTGTTAGCGGAAAATCCGCGACTGGAGTTGATGAAATATCCAGCGGGGTCACCGGATTTGAACCCACAGGAGCATGTGTGGAAGGCGGCTCGTACCCATGTCAGCCATAATCATGACCAGCCCAAATTGGCTGAGTTGGCTGACCGATTTGAACGCTTTCTCAAAACAAACAAGTTCAATTATCTCTAGTTTTTCCTAAAAACTTGGCAAAGTCTGCCAAGCATGTACGAGCAGCAAACCTTTCTGCTCATTTAGAACCTTAAAAATGTGGGCCATCAGCACTTGAATCAGGGCTCAATCAACGCTTTTGAACCGGTGTGCTGCGGATTACCATGGGGCAAATGTGCAGTCACGGCTGCTTTTTTCCGAATTCGTGCCTCACAGAGAGTCAATTTAGAAAAATCAGCCGGCTGCAAGACCCGACGCAAGCGACCACTCTCGTTTTTTGGGGTGTCGGTCCCAATACCCCGTAGGTACCGGGGTAAAACAGCCGCCATGATGGTTAACACGTTGCCCATCAGCAAAGCCAGTTGGGGCAAACGCCAGACTGTTACCATGGCATGAACGAACATACGATGCAGCCCCAGCATTTGCTTCGCTGCCAAAGGCACCTGCTCGACAGGCCAGCGGTCCAGATACAGGGCAAAAGGAATGAATGCCTTCAGCGATAGATTGGTGGCCACGACCAGCGGTGTGGTAAAGCGCGGGTCATAATAAACCCACACGTCTACGGTTTGGTGAGTCGCATCTACCTTTTGGTCAGAGCGCACGAGCGCTGTCCAATGATGGGCGGTGATGGTTAACCCTTCATGGACAAAGGTCACGATTTCATCGGGCGGGGTTGCCTCAATCTGTTTGCCATCGTAGACACGTGCCAACGGCCGAACAGGCGCACCGTATTCAGCTGGTCGTCCCTGGTTCTGTTCTCTTTGCGGCAGGAAGTTGCGTCGAAAAACACAGTTTGTCGCTTGCCGCACCACAAAGCGGGGCACGTTGGCTGCCTGCATCGCTTTGAGCTTAAAGCCACCATCAAAGATTGCGACCTCTGCTTTGCCTAGGGTGCGTTGGGCGTAGACAAACAGACGTTGTTTAAGCGCTTCCTCATCCGTGGCATCGGCTGGCGCTGGCAGCAATTTGTGCAGCAAGGGCAATCGTTGCTCCTCAATTTGTCCGACACGGACAACAACACCCAACACGACGCCGGGCAGCAACCGACCCGCTAGCTGATGAAAGCCGCGCAGCTGCCACTTTTGCAGCTTGGGCCGCCAGAAGGTCGTGATGTCATAAGCAACAGCTTGCCAGCCAGCAACGGTCCTTGGTTGCCAGTGCGTTTCTTTGGCAACCCACGCTTGCCAGCGTGATAACAGCTCATCGGCCGACCAAACACCATACCGGAGAGCCCGCCAACTCCGTCTGACGGCCGACGGCTTGAAACCAGTCAAATGCAACGCCGTATGAACCGCTCCCCGACTGGGCAGAAAGTGGCCTGTGAGCATGGCCCACATTAATTGTAAAAGTGCGAGGTTGGTGCCGGTTGGCACCGACTTTACCAAATGTTCAAGTACAAGTAAGATTTGTTGAGAAGCAGTGTCCATATGTCCAACCTTTATTAGTTTTTGGTCGAACTATATTGTGGACGAGATGCTGCTTCTTTTCACTCCTTACTTACGATAAAGTAGAGATTATTCATTTTTGGAAAAGTTCAGTATTGAAACTATTCGCGCCATGTCTAAATAGTTTCTCTATAAGAATCCTCATCCGTACCATTGGCGGTGCGTTCATACAAAGCGGCCGCTTCATGGCGGCTGTCTACATCTAGCTTTTTCAAGATATTGTGCACATGATTTTTAACTGTCCCCACTTCAATGCACAGGTCGTCGGCAATGTCCTGGTTACTTTTTCCGTCGCGCAATAAATCCAGCACTTCTTTTTCGCGGGGCGTCAGTTCTTCTAGCAGTTCAGTCAAACTGTCAATATCGGCACACAAACGGGAGAGCGAACTTAACCGAGCCATAAATGCCCGGACCATTTCTGGCGAGGCCAACGCCTTGTTTTCATCCACAGCGCGGATATTTTCCACCAGCTGTTCCACATCTACGGCTTCCAACACATAACCAGCCGCTCCCGCCTCAATGTACGATAAGATGATTTCTGGCTTTTCCTCCACGCCCGTAATCAAAACACGCACCTGGGGAAACAGGTCGGCAACTTTTTTAGTCAGGTCCAACGCACCATCATCCGGCATATGGACATCAATGGCCATGATATCGCAGGTATTCGCCTTTTCTATGGCCTCAGGAACGTTTGTTGCATACCCCACGACTTGCATATCAGGTTCATCTTGCAGGGCCGCAGCCACCACGCTGCAAACAAATCGGGTTTTATTCACAATTAATATGTGCATATTTCCAAACCTCCAGTAATGGTTCCAGGTGCATTTTGCCACCATGAGCAAAGCTGTGCTGGCTCATAAAGGGAGCCAACAATGAGATTTGAATCCAAACTTGGATTTTTCAATTTTCAGCGAATCTATTTGTTTTTTGCCAACGTGCTGCTCTTCTATTTTCTGCTCTGCGCAACCTACAGGCGCAAACGTGCCTCTATTATGCCCAAACGTATCAAATTTGCGTAAGCGTTTGGCAAAAGTGAATTTTTGTCTGCAATTTATCCTAAAATGCCGCCTTAAAATCCGTACCTCTGTCTTATTGACAAAGTGATTGACGAGACAAAGTGATAGTGCTATACTGTTATCGGCTCCCCCCCCAGAGGTGGTCGGACTAACGCCCGTTAGTTCGCCACCTCCTTTTTTTTGTCTGTACCAATTGTTTAGTTCAGGAATCTGCCATGCGTGAGACCAAACCTGTTTTTGTTGACGGCGATACGGCCGTTCTGCCCCACCGCGTTCTGCAACCCATTACCCCCGGCCCTCACCCGACTGTTGTCATGATCCATGGCCATCTTGGCAATGAAGATGTGATGTGGATCTTCCGGCAAACGCTCCCGGAAAATTGGTTGGTGGTGGCTCCCCGCGCCATCGTCGATGACGGCGACGGCCGTTTTAGCTGGCATCCTCGGCAGCACGATGAATGGCCCACGCTACATGAGTTTGATACGGCCGTTGAGACCCTATTGCGATTTCTAGATTCTTTGCCCGGTGAATATGATGCCGATCCTGACCAGATTTACCTGATGGGTTTTAGCCAGGGAGCAGCGGCAGCTTTTGCTACGGCCATTCGGGAACCTGAGCGGATAAAAGGGATTGCCAGCCTGGTAGGGTTTATGCCCTTGGGCGTGGAAGAAGCCATTGAGACGGCTCGGCTGGCAGATTTGCCTGTGTTTATGGCTGTGGGCACAGAGGATGAACGCATTCCGTTGGAAGTAGCGCGTGAATGTGGCAAGGCGGTGCGCGCCGCGGGCGCTTACCTGGAATATCGCGAGTATGACACAGGCCACAAACTGAATGGCGACGGCATGCGCAAGCTTAAGAGTTGGTGGACTGAGCGAGCTGCTGAAGCAAAGCGGCGGTAACGGCCGTAAATGCTTCTGCCTGTGGCGTATCCGGGTGATCGTGCATGAGAGGATTGGCGCGGTTGATGCCCTGAGATACGGCCATTGTCAGCGGAATTTGCCCCAGAATGGGTGCCTCGGCCAGCGCCTCAGGCCGCCATTTGGCCGAGCGTTGAAAAATCTCGTGTTTTTCCTGGCAGGTGGGGCAAATGAAATAGCTCATGTTTTCCACAATCCCCAGCACCGGCACGTTGGCTTCCTGAAACATAAGCAATGAGCGTGAAGCGTCTAACAGGCTCAAATCTTGCGGGGTGGTGACAATAACGACCCCACGCAGCGGCACGCGCTGCACCAGCGACGCCTGAGGCTGCCCAGCCGAAGGTGGCAAATCAATCAACAAATAATCCAGTGGTCCCCACAACACATCTTTTAACGTTTGCACCACCAGTTGGCCTACGGCGTCCGGCGAGCGAGCCGGATCAATCACCTGATTTTCGGCCACGAGCAGGCCAATCGACATGATGTTAAGGCCAAAGCGGGTCAGGGGTTTGATGTAGGGCGCGGCATCCGCACGGCGGGCGATGGCGGCCAGCCCTTGAGCTGCTTTGCGCCGGTGGATGCCCAACATGATCGGCACATTTGGCCCGTACACATCCGCATCAAAAATGCCCACATTTGCGCCTTGCCGCTGCAAAGCCAGCGCCAGGTTCACCGTGACGGTTGTTTTGCCCACACCCCCTTTGCCACTGGCCACAGCAATGATATTTTTGACATCCGGTAAAATGATTTTTGTGCTCAACTGGCCACCTCGCTGCCTGTAAATCCATGTTACTGCTTTGTTGTGGGTATTCAACCGGAATGTGCTCTGCGCGTCAACTGATTGAACCTGAACTATAATCTTTTCTATGACTACCTCGTTGCTAGACCGGCTTATGGATTTAGAAACGGCCGTTTCCTACACCACGCCCCCACCAGAAGGCGAACGGCCGTTTGTCTATCGTCCGGGGGATTTACCAATTCTAGTCTCTGCCCCGCACGCCACCGTGCACCAACGCTGCCAGCGGGAAAAAGGTGAAGAGGAGTTTACAGGCGCGCTGGCGCAGTTATTGGGCGAAACGACGGGTGCGCATACCCTGTACAGCCGCTATCGCTCTAACGACGACCCCAATTGGGACCGCGACAGCCCGTACAAGACGGCGCTGCAAAACATTGTGCAGGATCAGGGGATTGGTTTTGTGCTGGACCTGCACGGTATGTCTAACCGGCATAAATTTGGGCTGGCGCTGGGCACGATGAACGGCCGTTCCTGCCCTGATTTTGAACCGCTCATTCTGGAAACCGTGCAAGCACAGTTTCAGCAAACCAGCCAGGGAATAGCCCGCAATTTCACCGAGCTGCGCTGGGATCATTTTGTGCTGAACCACCCGCGCTTCACGGGCGGCGTGGCCAATTACACCATCACCCGCTTTGCCTCAGAGCAGCTGGGCATACCGGCCCTGCAAATTGAGCTGTGTTCGAGTGCGCGGGTGGTAGAGCGACGGCCGTTTAGCCAATGGAAAACGCCTTTTCGCGGCCAGCCAGAGGCAATTGAGCAGGCCGTGGCGCTGCTGCAATCGCTGGTTGCAACGCTCATGACCACGTTTTAAAGCAATGTAAGAGTTGTGTAAAGAGAAAAGCACGCCATGTAACCTGTGCTAGAATTTTGCGTCTGAAGATGAGGTACCTATGACAAAACAACCGTGGTGGAAAGGCTCGAAGGGCGAGTGGTATGTGGTGGTTCAGGTGTTTTTGTTTGCCCTGGTCGCCTTTGGGCCAACTTCACTGCCGGGCTGGCCCGTCTGGAGCGGCACGTGGCGCACGATTACCATTGTACTTGGGTTTATTCTAGGTGGCATTGGCGGCCTGTTGGCGTCTGGTGGACTATTTAGCCTGGGCAGTAATTTAACGGCCGTTCCCCACCCCAAAGAAGATGCCCACATGGTCGCCCACGGCGCTTATCGCTTTGTGCGGCATCCCATTTACAGCGGCATTATCCTGGGCTCCTTTGGCCTGGGTTTTCTGCGCGGCGGCTGGCTAAGCCTGCTGTACGCGCTCATTTTGTTTATCTTTTTTGACATTAAATCAAGGCGAGAGGAAGCCTGGCTACGCGAAAAGTATGTGGATTATGCTGACTATCAGCAGCGCGTACATAAGCTCATTCCTTTTGTCTATTGAGAACCAATCTGGAGGATTTTGATGAAACGTAAGTTGTTGTTGATGATTTTACTGGTGATGTTGGAAACGGCCGTTGCTTGCAGCAGCAACACCGCCGCCCCTGTCGCTGAAGCTCCCGTCGCCGACGTGGCTATTGGCGAACTTGATCTCGCTGACACGATCAATGTACAGACTGTTGCCAGCGTAAAAGACCGCAGCGATGTGTTCGTGATTGACGTGCGCGAGCAGTTTGAGTACGACGAAGGGCACATTCCCGGCGTCACGCTCATTCCCATGGGTGAAGTAGCTGATCGTCTGGCTGAAATTCCTACCGACAAAGAGGTGATTGTTACCTGCCGCAGCGGCAATCGCAGCGGCCAGGTTACCGACTTCCTGCGCCAACAAGGTTTTGACAACGTGCACAACATGGAAGGCGGCATCGTTGCCTGGGAAGCAGCTGGCTACGACGTAGAACAGTAACCACTCGCGAAAGAAAAGGTGCAACGCACTTCAGAAGTGCGTTGCACCTGGCTAAATTGTTATGCTTCTTTTTTGGGTTCGTTCAGGATCATCACGTCCTGGCGGGGGAAGGCGAGCTCGATACCCTTTTCAGCAAAAACAAGGCGAATTTGGCGGCGCAGATAGCGCTGCACCTCAAACTGGGCATTGGGCAAGGTTTTGACCATGATGCGCAGCCGCACAGCCCATTGATCCAGACCTTCAATACCGGTCACGACGGCCGTTTCCTGCAACAGTAAAGCCATTGCCTCATCTGCGGCCAGTGCATCACCAATTTCTTGCAGGGTTTGAACGGCCGTATCCACATCCTCTTCATACGTCACGCCCACATCCACAATGGCCCGCGACCAATCCCGCGATTTATTTGCGACAATGCGAATTTCGCCATTGGGGATGACGTGCACCGTGCCATACAAATCGCGCAGCGCGGTGGCCCGCAGCGTCATCTGCTCCACATTGCCAGTGATGCCGCCAATTTCAACCACATCTCCCACCGTGTACTGATTCTCAATGAGAATAAACAGCCCCGCAATCATGTCCTTAACCAGCGTTTGTGCGCCAAGGCCAAAGGCCAGCCCCACAAATCCCACGCTAGCCATCACTGGCGTCACCGCCACGCCCAATTCGGTGAGAATCATCATGATCGCTGTGCTGATAATGATGACCACTCCCGTGCTGTGAATCACGCGAAAGATTGTTTTGGTGCGCCGATCAAGTTCGCTGTCCTCAACATCATCCAGCGATTGAATGCGGCGACTAATTGCTCGCGTCAAAATCCCGACCAGGTAGTAGGCAATCACCGCCACTACCAACGTAATGAAGATCACCAGGCCGTGCTCACGCAGCCAGGTCATTGTTTGTTCGTTGAAGTTCTCCATAGTGAGTAATTTGGTAATTGGGTTATTGAATAATTACCCAATTACCTCTTTTCATTTGTCGTAGTCGTAGAAGCCGTGGCCGGATTTGCGGCCCAAACGGCCGCTTTCCACCATGCGCTTTTGAATGGGGTGCGGACGATATTTTGGCTCCTGGAAGTAGGCATCATACACCGATTGGGTCACGGCCAGGTTCACATCACAGCCAATCAGGTCGATCAGTTCAAACGGCCCCATGCGGAAGCCAATCGAGTGCATCAGCTTGTCGATGGTGGCCGCGTCAGCCGCATTTTCACCCAGCAAGCGGAATGCTTCGCCGTAAAACGGCCGGGCCACGCGGTTCACAATAAACGCTGGCGTGTCTTTGCAAAGAACGGCCGTTTTCCCCAACTGCGCTACGTAGGCACGAACGGCCGTTACCGTTTCGTCACTTGTAAAATCACTGCAAATCAACTCCACCAGTTGCATGATGTGCGCCGGATTGAAGAAATGCACGCCTAAGAAACGGTCAGCGCGATGGGTAGCCCCAGCCAGCGCATTGATGCTAAGACTGGAAGTGTTGCTACCAAAAATGGTATGGTCCGGTGCGGCAGCATCCAGTTTGGCAAAAATTTCGCGCTTGAGGGACAACTTTTCCGGCACAGCTTCAATGATCAGATCGGATTGAGCGGCCGTTTCCAGCGATGTGGTGGTGTGCAGGGCAGCTTTGGCAGATTCAGCATCGGCAACGGCCGTTTTGCCCCGCGCCACACCTTTATCAATGGACGCGCAGATGTTGGCCACCGACTGCGCCAGCAGCGCCTCCGTCATGTCGTACAACACCACTTCATACCCCGCCAACGCCGACGCCTGAGCAATGCCCGCGCCCATTGTGCCCCCACCAATGATTGCTATTTTCTGCATTCTGTCTTCCCCTTTTTCGGTGTTCGGTGAACGGTTTACGGATTACCGATTACGGACCCCGGATTACCGACCACCGCTACATTCCCCTAAACTGCGCGGCCCGCTTCTCCAAAAACGCGGCAACACCTTCTTTGTTGTCGTGGGTTCGTCCAGCGATTTCCTGGATGTAAGCCTCGGCTTCCAGTGCCCCAAACAAGTCCGTATTCCACGCCTGGTTCATGGCCCGCTTGGTCAGGCCAAAGGCCACGGTTGGCCCGGCGGCCAGCGAACCGGCCCAGGCAGCGGCAACTTCAGCGAGCTGCCCGGCAGGTACCACACGGTTAACCAGGCCCCAGGCCAGCGCCTTGTCCGCCGGAATCTGGTCCGCAGTGATGGCCATTTCGTAGGCCCGGGCCTGGCCGATGAGCCGGGGCAGCAGCCAATTGACGCCGCTGTCGGGTATCAATCCAATTTTGCTGAAGGCCAGCATGAAACTGGCACTGTCGGCGGCAATGCGGATATCGGTGGCCAACGCCACGCCGCAGGCGGCTCCGGCAGCAATGCCGTTGATCGCCCCAATGATTGGTTTTTCCAGCTGAACCATCTGTTTAAGGAGCTTATGGTAACCGAGGCGCAAATGCTCGCCGATTGAAACCGTATCACCGCGCTCGGTGAAGGCGCTCAAATCCTGGCCACTGGAAAAGGCACGGCCGTTTCCCGTCAACACCACGCAGCGAATATCTTTGTCGCGACCGGACTGCTTAAAAGCGGCCGTTGTCTCCTCGACCATCTGGTCATTAAACGCATTCAGCTTGTTCGGCCGATTCAAGATAATGGTGGCCACACTGTCTTTGACGTCAAACAGAATTGTTTCGTAACTCATGAGCGCCTCCTGCAAGGTGGTGGGAAGTCGGAAGTGAAAAGTTAAAAGTGAAAAGTGGGCCAGTTGTGACCACTTTTCAGGCAAGGCTGCTGCTATGCTACCACTGGCGGCTAAAAAACAAAAACGTAGCTCGGCAAATGTCCGAGCTACGCTGAAATTTGTTATGTGATTGTGAGGAAACGGCCGTTACGAAAATCTACGGGTAAAACGGATCGTCGTCTTCGTCGCCGTCGTCCATCTCTTCCATTTCTTCGATGTCATCCAGCGGCAGCGCCACCCAAAGCATCAGCGCTTCGCCCTCATCCAAATGCTCCAGGCGCAACGAGACCACATCCACCTGCTGGCGCATCCGCATCTCATCGGGGAAGTCCAGACGGACGGGGCGGCCAACCTTCCAGGCATTACGGCATCGTTCCATGATATCCTCGCCGTTGCCGGTGCGCAGATGGCACACCGCCACCAGCCGATCTTCCGGTCCTTCCAGCACCGACTGCACCCAGTCCACAGGCGTAGGGCGGAATTCCGGGGTTGGTCCTTCAATGATCGTAATTAATTCGGGTTCAAATGCAGACATGTTGTATCCAATAACTCGTTATATGGCTTTATGGCCATCTTGTGGCTAAACGCCACAGCACGTTCACAATAGTACAGATTCGCAAGGTGCTTGGCAACCATTTTTTGTAAATTTTACCTTATTCTTTATTCTATCGTAGAATACATCCCTCAGTCAGTACTCATTTAGGGATCTACAAAAATAGTCTAAACAATTATGCCTAAAATATCCTCTAAGCATTGGCAAATACTTACCGTGGGCTGCATTATTTTATATATAGCTACAAGCATTGTGTTCATTTTTTATGGGGAACTAAATGCAGATGAAGGTTGGTATTTGTACGCGGGAAAGTTAGTTTACAGTGGAGATATTCTCTACAAAGATTTTGCTTTTACTCAAACCCCTTTACTCCCATACGTCTATGGTTTTTTTCAAAACTTCAGTAGTTCTCCTTTATTTTTAGGAAGGACAATATCTGTTATTTTATCAACAACAGCCCTTTTCTTTTCTGTTCAAGCCGCCAAGAAAATTGGTGGGGCAACTGCCAGTGCCCTAACGGCGATATTATGGACAACATTCACGTACGGCATTTATTATCAGTCTATAACCAAAACGTATGCTTTGCTACTCTTTTTCCTGTCTGGTGCAGTCTATTTTGTTCTAGCTAACAAAAACCAAGAAAAAGAACGAGTTCTTGTTTCTGCCTTCGTAATATTGGCATCCCTCACTCGACTTTCAGCACTGTTTTTTGCGATACCAATTTTAATATACACCTTTCTTAAGGGAACAAGAACTACAAAACTAATCATTGTTATTTTGTGTGCTGCCGCCATAGTTTTCTTTGGATTCTTAGCCTTCTCAAACTGGCCTGCTACATATTGGAATATAATTTTGCATCATACAAACCAGTGGGGAAATATTTCAAATATTGAAAAAGTAAAAACAATCCTGTTTCAACGATTACCACTCCTTTTATTAGCTTTCCCCACTTATGCAATCTTACTAATTGCAATAGTTGGACTCAACTTTACCGCCTTTTTGACTTTTTTACGGAATAATCAAGCTATCTTTCTTGTTCTAATCAGTTTGATAATGTTTACATTGCCTAATTTAGCCTCTGGCGGTTTTTACAGCGAATATTTTATACCCCTACTCTTTTTATTATTTCCAATTTTGAGTTCCGTTATCGTCGCACTCTGGTCAAGTCAGTCAAAAGCCTCAAGAATGGCTTTACAAGTAATTCTTTTGTCTACGTTTATTCTTGGCTTTCTTCGCGGGGGCAATGAATATGTGGATACTTCTGGCGGAGAGTTACCAATTTATGAAGTGCAACAATTAGCAGATATTGTCCAAGCTAATAGTAATACAGATGATTTGGTTTTTGCGTTTGAGGGATTATGGATTGCTATCGAAGCCAAGCGGCTTACGTTGCCAAACATGACTATGGCTCAATTCTCATATTTTGAAGGGGATAGCAATAAGGCGGTTCAATATCATTTAATTAATGACGAAATGATTATTGAGGCTATTCAAAAGCGAGAGCCAAGGATACTTATTTTGACAAGATATGATTGGGATTTATTAAATACCTCAGATAAGTTTGAAGATATTAAAAACTCTATCCTTGCAAACTATACGCTGTTCATTTCACAAGATAATTTTGGTCAGACGCAAGATTATGTAGAAATATATTTTCGTGGCTCTCCATAAATATAGCTTTCTACAATTCAAATATGTGCCAAGCTAATCCCCGTTAATTTTTCTAACTTGGTAAGCTGTTCACGCGTGCCAATCACAATGAGTTCGTCGCCAGCTTGCAGTACGGTGTGCGCATCGGGAATGTAGGAATGGTTTTCGCGCAGCATGGCAATGATAGAGACGCCCGTCTCCTGGCGGATGTTAGCCTGCCCTACAGTACGGCCAACCAGTTCCGAAGTCTCACTGACGATCAACTCCTCGACCCACAGCTCAATGCCGCCATCCAGCGTCACCACATCAAAAAAGTCGGTGACGTGCGGCCGTATGATGATATTGGCCATGTGCTGCCCGCCAATCTGGTAGGGCGACACCACGCGGTTAGCTCCGGCGCGGCGCATTTTGCGCTCGTTTTCGGCATCCACCGAGCGGGTCACAATGTATAAATTGGCGTTCAACGCCCGAGCCGAGAGTACAATGAACAAGTTGCGGGCATCCTCGCCGGTACAGACCAACACGCCCCAGGCTCGTTCAATGCCCGCCTGCTGTAACACTTCATCTTTGGTGGCATCACCGATCAGATAGGGCAAATCGAGGTCATCAAGTACGGCCGTTTTCCCCCCATCTCGTTCAATGACTACCACCTGCCGCTTGCTGCCCAACAGTGCCGTAACCGCACTCTGCCCCACACGACCGTAACCGCACACAATCACGTGATTTTCCAAACTTTCAATAAGTCGCTTCATGCGTCTTTTTCTCCAGGAGTTGCCCAAATTGGCCGTCAGCAGGTAATCCAAACCATAAGCCACAAAGGCCACTCCAGCCACCAACAGCACAACGGTGAAGATACGGCCGTACAAGCTCAACGCCCGCACCTCGCCAAAACCCACTGTGCTTAAAGTAATAGCCGTCATGTAGAACGCGTCCACAAAATTCCAGCCCTCAATGAGCATGTACCCAGCGGTACCCAGCGCAAAAAGCAAAAATGGAATTAACAGGAGGGCGAGAAAACGACGGTTCATAGATGCGAGATTAGCAAAGAAAACTACCTGCGTCTAGATATTGACAAAGCAAAACAAAATAGTCGCGCCAGGTGGATGATGGCATGCCATTCAAAAACTCAGCTGGGGTCTGCCAGCGCAGCGCTGCCACTTCACTGAGCTCCGGTTGCGGCTGTCCGCCAATCACGTGGGCCAGAAAAACCGCACCCACATTCTGCACCTGGTCTCCATTGGCATACGTGTGCTGGAAATCTGGCCCGCTGTACACGCCGAGCAAGCGATCCAGTTCAATGTGCAGCCCCGTTTCTTCAAACGTTTCGCGTACGGCCGTTTGCGCCACGTTCTCACCCAAATCAGAAAAGCCCGCTGGGAAAGCCCACACCTTATTATCTTGTCGCTGGATGGTAAGCAAACGGCCGTCTTCTCGCATCACTACCGCCATCGCCCCCACCGCAATCAACAGATCATGGCCGATGAACGGCCGTACCACCCCAATCTGGTCCTGGGTATGCACCGCCGCATACGGTAGCGAAAAGGCGGGCTCGCCTGCCACCAAAGTATCGCGCACCATATCAGCATACCACAGCGGCAAATCCATGTGGGCCACTTCCTCCGGCGCAAAAAACGCCTGGGACGTGGTTTCTATGCCGTCCGGCTGTGCGTTACCGCCCGTCACCTGCCCTGTCAGGCAGATGGTGAACTGCTGCACCTGGTCGCCGTTGGGGTAAGTCACATCGTACCGGGGATGTGTGTAAACGCCGACCAACGTCAGCGGTCCGGCAATGAGGCCCGTTTCCTCCAACAGCTCCCGCCGGGCACACGCTTCGATATCTTCCCCCAGCTCCATTACCCCACCCGGCAAGCCCCAAAAATCAAAATCAGACCGGCGCTGGAGGAGAATACGGCCGTTTTCATCCCGCAGCACCACCGTCCCAAACACCAAAAATATTTTGCGCGAGCCTACCTTGCCCCGCAGCCATACAATGTAAGACATTTAACCTCCACAAACTGACTGCCAAACGTGCGTTTGGGCAGTGTAAAACGTATCCCCCAAAGGTCCTGTTTTTTTCACGTCGCCTTAACTCGTTACCAGAGGTAAATCCTTTACCATACCCTGGATGAAGTATCAAAATTTGCGCTCACGGCTCATCGCCGCCCGTACCAGGCTTGGCTTAGGCATTGGTACAAAAATCATACTGCCGTACTTCTTACTGACGCTGGTTGTCGCCAGCGTCGGTGCTTACGTAGTGACCAACCTTGTTGCCAGCTCGCTCGAAGAGAGAATCACCAACCAACTCCTTGATGCGGGCCAGATTGTAGCCGAAGGCATGGTGCGCCACGAAGAACAGCGGCTGCAAACCCTGCGCACCGTTGTGGGTACAACCGGCATTCCGCTTGCCGTGGCTGAAAATGACGCCGATACATTGGCCGAACTGACACCTCAAATCATCATTAACAGCAATACCGATGCCGTCATTTTGCTCAACATGGACGGCATTGAAGTGTATGGCTGGCAGCGGCTGACCTCGGCCACCGACACGGAAGGGTTCACCCGCCGTGGCGCTGATTTTTCAGACGTGGAAGCCGTGCAGCAAACGCTGCGCAATGAACCGGATGCTGTCGGCGTGCGCCAGGTATTTATTACTGAAACCGAAGATGGCTTGATGATTTTTACCACCTCACCGCTTTTTTACGAAGGTGAGCAGGTGGGCGCCGCGCTGGTAGGCACTTACAGTCGCCGCATGATGCTGGAATTGACCCTCAGCGCCGTAGCCCGCGTCACGCTCTATGATGCCGAAGGGAACGTGGTAGACACATCTTTGGGTGGCGGCGAAATTGGCATCAACGCGCTTTACCGGGACAACCCAGAAATGTTTGCAGAAGTGGTCAGTCGGCTGAAGGAATCACCCGAGCAATATGCGCTGGTAAGCAGCACCGCCAGCAGCCAGGTGCCGCTGCGCCGTCTGTTGGTGCTAGACCAACTGTACGTGCTGGCCTATGGCGATTGGCGACTGCGCGGGCAGTCGTTTGGTATGTACAGCGTCGCCCTGCCCAGCAATTTTATCGCCAGCACCATTTCTGTGAGCCGCCAGCAGTTCACCTCCATTTTTACACTGGCGATTGTGGCCGTTTTTATCGGCGGTTTTTTGATTGCCCGGCGCATTACAAATCCAATTCAGCATTTGGTGGATACGGCCGTTGCCGTTACCAACGGCGATCTCAACCGGCGCTCCAACCTCACTGGTCGCGATGAAGTGGGCCAGCTTTCACGCTCCTTCGACGAAATGACGGCTGCCCTGGCCGAACGCAACCAAGAGCTAAACCAGCAGCGCAGTCAGCTCAAAGCCATTCTAGACAGTATCGTCGATGGCATCATCGTGCTGGACACTAACGACCACATCCTGAGCCTCAATCCGGCCGCCGAACAGCTGCTGGCCGATCTGTCGCGCGATTTCTTCTCTGGCCCCATGCGCGAGCTGAGCACCAACGCCAACGGACTCAACGCCAAAGCCATCACCAGCATGAACGAGCTAATATCGCTGCCCGCTACCACCCGGCTGCCGCGCCGCTACCAGGTGGGCAACCGTGTGTTGAGTGCCCTGTCCGCACCAGTCATCGACAAGCATGAGGTGCAAATAGGCACGGTGATTGTGATGCGCGACATCACCCGCGAAGTTGAAGCTGATAATCTCAAGTCGGCCTTCATCACGTCAATTTCCCATGAGCTGCGCACGCCGCTGACGGTCATCAAAGCATACACCAACCTGATGCAGACCAAGGCCAACGGGCACATGGATGATAACCAAAAGCAGTTCATCAAATACATCAACAAGGGCAGCGAAGAGCTGGAACATCACATTGAGCAGCTCATCCGCATCTCTGAAATTGAAGCGGGCACCATCAGCATGATCATGCGGCCAGTGAATATGCAGAGCCTAGTAGACAGCGCTGTCACCCGCTGGCATGACCGGTTTGCCCAAAAAGAAATTGGTCTAGAAGTAACCGTGCCGGATGAGGGGCTGTGGGTCCAGGCGGATGCGGAACACCTGACACGGGCCATCGAGAATTTGCTGAGCAATGCGCTCACCTACACGCCAGAAGGC
The DNA here is from genome assembly GCA_020634435.1 of Ardenticatenaceae bacterium. Classification (GTDB taxonomy): domain Bacteria; phylum Chloroflexota; class Anaerolineae; order Promineifilales; family Promineifilaceae; genus Leptofilum. Next base: position 210,746 of record JACKBS010000015.1, read on the forward strand.
GGCCACGTGGAGCTGGCGCTGACCAATCACAACAACGCGGTGCGTTTGGATGTGCTGGACAATGGCATCGGCATCGCGGTGGCGGACCATCCCCATTTGTTCAACCGCTTCTTCCGGGCCAACAACAACGTAAATTTCGCCGCGCGCGGCGTCGGATTGGGGCTGTACATCACCCGCACGGTTGTGGAACTGCACGGCGGCCAAGTTAGCGTGGACAGTGAATTTGGCGTGGGCAGCACGTTTTCGATTGAGCTGCCATTGATGGAGCTGGCCTGATGCGCACCTCGCCGATGATTCCTCCGGCGTCGCTGCCGGATGCGCCGGAATCGCTCAGGGCGCAACATTCGCGGCGCAACATGTACGCAGTGCTGCTGCTGGCGTTGATTCTCAACTTTGCCTGCATTTTTTCGGCGATGTGGTTAGGACTAAATTTACGGCCGTTACCCATCCTCAAAACCAGCATTTTGGCCCAATCCCAGGCTGATTATGACGCGGAGTTCAACTTTGCCTTTGCGCCTTTAGACCCCACCATCGCTGCGGCCTCGGAAGAAGAGCTGAACAATTTACGCGAGGAAAACACGCCCGTTCCCGAAGAAACGCCGATCAGCATTATCCCCTTCCCACCAACCATTACACCTTCACCCACCCCATCGTTAACGCCATCAGCGACGGCCAGCGCTACGGCCGTTCCGCCCAGCACAACCCCAACGGCCACCCAAACCGCAACGGCCGTTCTGCCAACCGCCACACACACACCTACCCAAACGCCAACGCTTCGCCCCAGCAGCACAAGCACCCCATCGGCAACGAGCACGCCAGGCAACACAGCTACGCCCCAGCCCACCATTCAACCATCCAGCACCCCACAACCGTCTAGCACGGCAACGGCCGTTCCGCCCACCGCCACATTCACGAGCACACCACAGCCACCCACAGCCACACCTTCAGCGACGCCGCTGCCTAGCCCCACGGCAACCACACTGCCAACGGCAACACCATCCAACACGCCGGGCACACCAACACCGCTGCCCAGCCCAACCCATTCGCCCACACCGACAAATACCTTCGTGGCCACGCCCATCGATCCCACACCAACCAACACCACGACCCCCTGATCTTCGCCAAAACGGGCCGTTTTTCACAGCAGTTCACCCGTTTAATTTTGGCACTCCCCAGACCATCATCTATAATCTTGATAATGCCCGATCGTCCTATCAATTGAATCCATCAAATAAGTGAACCTGGGCAGCATCCCTTGTTTGAACACCTCACTCCCCAGTTGTGCATTCGAAAATAATCGAAGCTTCAACCCCATCGTGGACCCCTACGTGGAGTGGATTTCTGGAGACTGACCGATGTTTAAAAGCTATATCAATCCTGCCGAAAATCGTGAAGCCAAGCGACTGTTACCTAAATTAATGGTAGAAGGCCTGCTTTTGGGCGGCTCTGGTCTCGGTGTACTGGCTCTGATTTTTGAGATTGCTGCCGATGCGTTCAGCGTGGCGGCTTACCAGACTTTACTCGCGATTCATGGAGCAAATGGCTACCATGAAATCGCTATTCTGGCCTTTATTGTGCTTTCTGCCCTGCTGCTGTTGGGTATTGTCCCGGCTTACCAGGCGGGTGCGTATCTGCGGCCCAACGCTGGTGGCAGCGGGCCTCTCGTCGAGGCGATTGGCCCGCCCAAGATGCGCTGGCTGTCCTGGATTGGCACCAGTCTTTTCTTCCTCGATGCTGTTCTAACCATCATCATTAGCTCCATCTCGGCGTCCGATGTGATAATGCTGCTGCTGCCCGAGCTGGCACCGTACCGCATCATGCTGGCCGAGCTGTTTGCCTTTTTCATCATGGTGGTGCTGGTGGCGCTTGGGCCAAAACGGGCCGTGCCGATCTTCCTCATTGGCGGTGGGGCGTTTACGCTGTTTACCGTGATTGCTTTAGGGCTAGTGGGGGGAACGGCCGTTGCCAATCCGCAGTGGGCCTTTCTCACCCAAGGCATCGTTAGTCGGCTGGAGGTGAACGGCGTGGTGGAACACGTTGTGCGCGCCCAACAAGATGTTGCCGCCATCGGCACCGTCGTCTTCATCCAACTATTTTTCCGCTCTATGTCTAGCGCCATGCTTGGCTTTTCCGGCTACGAAGTGATCCCCGCCAGCGGTAAACACGCGGCGCGGCCCAAATGGAAAGTGATCAACACCTCCCTCTCGCTGGCTGCCTTTTTCCTGATCGGCACCGGCGTGGTGCAGCTGTTTGCCGCCCAGCAGTGGCGCATCCCCGCCACCGAAGGCTACAGCACGCTGCTGATTGAATATGAAATCATTGCTGCCCAAACCTTTGGTCATGGCATCGAAGAAGCCGACATCGTTGTCACCGAGCAAGACCGTGAAGCGGCGGGTGGGCTGTACGATTTGCGCTTTGCGGAGCAAGTGGAAGATGAACTGCTCGGTGAAGCAGTGGTTATTCCTGACGATCTGGCCGATTTGTCGCGCAGCGATTTTATTGACGAAGTGGCTTACGATTTGGCCGTCACCCGCCAGATAGAAAACGCAACGACGGATACCCTTGGCCAGGTTTTCCTGGTGGTCGCCGGGACGCTGTTGGCGATCATCCTGCTGTTGGCCCAGGGCGGTGGCTACGTGGGCGGCGCGTCTGTGGCAGCTAACGCGGCCCGGCTGGGTCGCCTGCCCAGAGTTTTCTCCGATGATCGCATCGGCATTGCCGTCATCTGGGCCGTTTCGGCGATTCTCATTCCCATCATCCGCGAAGTGGTAGTGGTGGAATCGTACTACGCGTTTGGTTTTGTCAGCGCCTTTGTTATTACCAGCACCACGGTCTTTTTTGTGCGTGACGATGCCATGCGTGAACGGGGTATTGAACCAGGGTCCAAGGAAGCGCGCTCACTCAAATTTGCCGGTTTGCGCGGCATGATTGCCAGTTACATCATGTTGATTGTGTTGGTGACCCAAAAAACCGATGCCCTGGTGGTCATTGTCATCTTTGGTGCACTTATCACTTTGTTGCAGTTGTTCATTGCCAATGGCGGTTTGAAGCACCCAGAAGATACGGCAGTTCGTCCTCCCTCCCCGCTGCAACCCAAAGCCGACCCAGTGCACATTGGCCTGGAACGCGCCCATGATGAAGCCCGCCAGCGCGGCATTGTGGATGCTACCGAAGATTTGATCCACTCCGGTGGTTTTGCCAAATTTAACGTCGGGCCAGACCGGATTCGCCAGCTCATTTGCTATCTCTACAAGCTTAATCCCGATTTATTTAAGCAAGAAGAACACCACGAGCGAATCGAGGAGCCAAGCATCGAGCTGGAAGAAACCTACCGGGCAGCGTTTAATCAACGGGAACGCATTTTTCGCGATGTGGAAAATTATTCCCACTTTGGCATTTTCACCTTCATTCACAACTACTACATCAACTGGGTCTCTGAAGAACATGGCCGTGACGATGCCACCGTGCAAAAAGCAATGCTCAGCATTTTGTTCCCACAAACCGACGCCAAACTGATTTGGGCCGAGTTTCAAGCATTTGAACCCCAAATTCAACCAGAAGGAATATGGCAGTTCAGCCGCCAACGGTATCTGTGGGCCAAGGATCAATGGCCCAATTTGAGCGACCGCATCACCACCATCTGGACACTGCAAGATTTTGGCTTAATCTCCAGGGACATCAATGTAGAAACCATCATTGCCGTGGCGGACGGCCGTAAACAAGTGCTCGTCAAAATTCCATCCAACCCCAGCGATGAAAACGACGACGAAACCAGCAAAAACATCATCGAAGGTGAATAGCCGAGGGAAAAGTTATGAAAGCCATTTTAGATAAACTACAAATCGAACCAATCAACAGCGGAGTGTGCACCGGTCCAGACGGCTGGCTACCAACAGACGCCACGCCTATCGTGTCTTACAACCCAACCACCGGGGAACCGATTGCCAGCGTGCAGCCCGCAACGGCCGTTGCTTATCATACGGCCGTTGACGCGGCCCAAACCGGCTTCCAAACCTGGCGCACCATGCCCGCCCCACAGCGCGGCCAGGTGATCCGCGACCTGGGCAATGCCCTGCGGGATAAGCTCGAACCATTGGGCGAACTGGTTAGCCTGGAAATGGGCAAAATTCGCGCCGAAGGCATTGGTGAAGTGCAGGAAATGATCGACATCTGCGACTTTGCCGTGGGGCTGTCGCGCCAGCTGTATGGCCTGTCCATGCACTCCGAGCGGCCCGGCCACCGCATGTACGAGCAGTGGCACCCGCTGGGGCCGATTGGCGTCATCACCGCCTTCAACTTTCCGGCGGCGGTGTGGAGCTGGAATGCCGCCTTAGCCGCCGTTTGTGGCGATACGGTGGTCTGGAAACCATCGGAACTGGTGCCGTTAACGGCCGTTGCTATCCAGCACATCGCCAACCAGGTCATGGCCGACCACGGCATCAGCGGCGTGTTTGCCCTCACCGTGGGTGACCGTGCCGTGGGTGAGCTGATCACCAACGACAAACGCCTGCCCCTTGTCTCCTTCACCGGCTCCATTCGCACCGGCCGCATTGTTAGCGAGACCGTCGCCCGCCGCTTTGGCCGCACCATTCTGGAGTTGGGCGGCAACAACGCCATCATCGTCGCGGCCGATGCCGATTTGGATTTGGCCACCCGCGCCATCTTGTTTGGCGCCGTCGGCACCGCCGGGCAGCGCTGCACCAGCACCCGCCGCATCATCGCCCATAAAGCCATTGCCAGCGAACTGACCAACCGGCTGGCCAAAGCTTACCAACAGGTAAAAATTGGCGATCCGCTGGTGGAAGGCACATTGATGGGGCCACTGAGTACGGCAACGGCCGTTGCCGCCATGCAGCGCGCTCTGGAACAAGCTAAAAATGAAGGGGGAGAGATTGTTACCGGTGGGAACACGCTGCCCGCTGTTGGCCCGCAGTTCGTGGAGCCAACCATCGTCAAGATGCCCGGCCAGACGGCCATCGTTTGCGAAGAAACCTTTGCTCCCATTCTCTACATCATGGAATACGACAGCCTGGAAGACGCCATGCGCCTGCACAACGAGGTGCCACAGGGCCTCTCCAGCGCCATCTTCACCGACTCCATCCGCACCGCCGAAGCGTTCCTGGCGGCCACCGGCTCCGACTGTGGCATTGCCAACGTCAACATCGGCACTTCGGGCGCGGAGATTGGCGGTGCGTTTGGCGGCGAAAAAGAAACCGGTGGCGGTCGTGAATCTGGCTCGGACGCCTGGAAAGCGTACATGCGCCGCCAGACCAACACGATCAACTGGTCCAAAGAGCTGCCCCTGGCTCAGGGAATCAGCTTCGGGGAATAGAACTTCTGTGAGGTGCGACGCACTTTTTTAGTCTTTAAAAAATTAGTTGGGTAAGGTGTCATTCCGAGGTCCTCCGAGGAATCTTTCAAGGTGGCCAAGCGGGAAAGATTCCTCACTCCGAAGACTCCGTTCGGAATGACAAGTTCGTTACTCGGTTTAATTCTTAAAATGCAAAGAAGTCCGTCGCACCTTTTCAAACTACCCGTCCAGGTACGCCTTCACCTTCGCCGTTTCAATTTGCCAGATCGTCTGCGACAAATACGGCTGGAAGCCCAACTCGCGATTAATTTTGAGCATGGCCGCATTGGAATCAGCATTACCGGTGCGGATAAAGTGGACAGACGGCCGTTCCGCCAACACCTTTTCCAACATAGCCCCCTTCAACCAACGCCCCAACCCCTTGCCCCGATACTCTGGGAAGACGCCCGTTTCCCCCTGGCTGGCCACGGCGGGCCGCTCAGGGAGAAACATCATTTCCGTGTAACCCGCCAGCTTACCAGATTCTCTTTCCTGCACATACAGCGTCCAGCGCGTCACGTCTTGCGCCATCATATTCGCCTCGATCTGACGCAGCTGCTCGCCGGTCATGTGGAAATCTTCCACGTCCAGGTCGTCGTAGGGCTGCTGATTCATCACCTCGTGCAGCGCCACGATATCAGCCAGCTGCTCTTCCGGGTACGGACCTTCCCACAAGCCCAAAGTAAACTCGGATATCGGCGCATTTTGCCGCCAGTTTTGTAGCAGCGATTGGTCCACATCGGCTAAGGCCAACTGGTTGAGGTGCGTCGCCAGCCCGCGACTGCCACCTAACTGCTCCATGAACTGCTCACCGGCGGGCACACGGCCGTTGGTATTCCCCACCAGCAACCGCCGATTTTGGGCCCCTGCCTCGGCCGCAATCAACGCCAACAACGCCCGGCCAATGCCCTGCTGCCGGTATTCGGGCCGCACTGCAATGCCCACCTGAGCCAAGTGCTGGTTCTCTTCCGTGTTTGTAAACGCAATGAGTCCCTGGGCGATAACGGCCGTTTCTGCCGTATCCCACACCAGCCACACCCGCACCTGCAAAAACGGCGGCATCGACTGCCAATCCGCCTTCACCGCCGCCACCGACTTCGGCGGATCTTCTGGTGTACGCTCGGCCCGAATCGTGTTTTCATACGCCCGTAGCGCGGCAAATTCCCCCTCTGTCGCCTCCGCCGCCACAAACTCCCGAATCTGAAATTTCTTATTCATCTCTTAAACCTCTAAACCTCTGTGATCTCTGTGGCCAAAATCTCATAAAATCCGCTCACCCAAAGCATTTTTTACCTTGTCGCTGGCCTTTAGCACGCCGTACACCTTGATCGACTCAATTGTGTCCAGCGCCAGCTCCGCCGACACATCATCGGCGATGGTCAGGCTGCCCACCACCCAGGCAGATACCTTTTCCCCGGCGGCCTGACGTGCTTCGAGGGATTTACGGCCGTAACTCACCACCCCCACCGCCATCGTCTTGCGCGTCACGGATTGCTTCACTTCATCACTGTGTTTGTCTAGCTGGTTACGAATGCCGGTGCGAATAAAATCGGTTCGGTTTGAGTAGAAACCTTCCTCCACCAACAAATCGATCTTGCCCAAATCCACCACGCTCATGTTGATTGTTATCTTTTCACTGTCTGCCATTTTAGCCTCACATCATCTATTTACCATCCATACAGATGGCATATGGCGTATTCTACGAATTTCAGTGACCCATGTCAAGCATTAAAATCATCCAATAACCATCCACATAGATGGCGCAGATCGGATTACCAATCCGACATACAAACGAGAGAAATCAGATGGCCATCTTGACACTGCCGTTGGCCCTTTGTTAAAATCCCCTTTGTGAATTTGTTCACAACTCGCTAACCGATAATAAATTTACCGCAGCTACCACCACACCCTGGCCGCTGCCTTACTTTTGGAGTAAACCATGACTACCGCAACTGTTAAAACCGGCACAAATAGGCTGCCCGATCCCCCTGGCCCGCTGGGCCAATGGCCGCAAGGCGTCATCAAGCAGTTCCAAAACCAACCCCTGCAAGCGATGATGGCCATGTTTCATGAATATGGCGACGCGATTCGCTTTCGCGCCGTGCTCAATTTTTACGGCTACCTGTTTTTCCACCCCGACCATTACAAGCACATTTTGCAAGACAACAACCGCAACTACACCAAGATGCCCCATCCTTCATTGGCCCTGCTGCAACCGGTGATAGGCAACGGGCTGCTCACCAGCGATGGCGAGTTTTGGCGGCGACAGCGGCGGTTAGCCTCACCAGCCTTCCATCGCAAGCGCATCGCCGCTTTTGCCACCACCATGACCGAGGCGACGGACACCATGCTGCAAAACTGGCATTCGGTGGCCAAAGACGGCCGTCCTCTCGACGTCAACGAAGCGATGATGCACCTGACGCTGGAAATTGTGGGCAAGACACTTTTCAGCATCGACCTGACTCGTGAAGCGGACACGGTGGGCGAGGCGTTTTCGGTTGTAAACGAAGAGGTTGCCCGGCTCACGGGCATTCCGTTTGCCAATCTGGGGCTCAAAATTCCCTTCTTGCCCAGCACGCGGCGAATTAACACAAATACGGCCGTTCTCACCAACGTCGTCCACAGCATCATTCAAGAGCGGCGGCAGTCTGGTCTGGAAGCCGAGGATTTGCTGGGCATGCTCATGTCTGCTCGCGACGAGGACAGCGGCGAAGGCATGAGTGACCAGCAGTTGCACGACGAGGTGATGACCATCATGCTGGCCGGGCACGAAACAACGGCCGTTGCCCTGGCCTGGACCTTTTTTCTACTGTCAGAACATCCCGCCGTGCGCGAAGAATTGGAAGCAGAGGTGGATAGAGTGCTGAACGGCCGTTTGCCCACCATCGACGACATTCCCAATTTGCCCTACGCCACGATGGTGCTGGAAGAAAGCATGCGGCTCTACCCGCCCGCCTACGCCATCGCCCGCTGGGGCAACGAGGAAGACGAGGTCGGCGGCTATTACGTGCCTAAAAATAGTGTCATCACTACCAGCCCATACGTCACCCACCGCCACCCAGAATTTTGGGACGATCCCGAACGGTTTGACCCGCAGCGCTTCACGCCGGAGCGCAAAGCGGAACGGCCGCGCTACGCGTACCTGCCCTTTGGCGGCGGGCCGCGCCAATGCATTGGCAACAGCTTTGCCATGACCGAGGCCACGCTGCTGCTAACCAGCATCGTGCAGCGCTACCGGCTGACGCTGCTGCCCGGCACCACGGTAGAAATAGAGCCGCTCATCACGCTGCGCCCCAAGGGCCATCTCATGATGACATTGATTTCCAGGTAATCGTTTCGTAGAGACGTTGCAATGCAACGTCTCTACATGGCAACGTCTCTACGACGGTAATTTAGAGATTAATAACCCCATAGTCCTAACGCATTCCAGGTTTCTCGCTTCCACTTTATAATCAATACAATACATGCATCAAGGAGAACGATATGCACAATTGGAAACGCTGGATGTCATTGGCTTTGCTGTTACTGCTGGTGGCAGCCTGCTCGCAAGACATCGAACCCACCCCTGTTATTCCTACGGATACGCCAGCTGAAGCAACGGCCGTTCCGACCGATGAACCCGCAACGGCCGTTCCCACGGCCGAACCAGCCCCAACCGAAACAACTGTGGAAGAAACGGCCGTACCAGTTGAGGAACCCACCGAAGAGCCTGCGGAAGTGGGCTTCACCTGGCCCGATCCGGTTGCGCCCTATGACACACTCAGCCGCGCCCCGGTAACGGCCGTTGAACAAACCACCTTCACCGAGTTGGAAACCAACTATCCACCCGCCCGCGACGATCTGGCGCTGGCCATTGCCTACCGTGGTCTCACAGAAATGCCCTCTACAGAACCGCCCGAACCCAAAACATTCACCGTGGGCATGCGCGAAGCATTTAAGGTGCTAAATACCGACTCCAACACCATTTCCGCGCCGAATTTTGAGCTAATGTACATCAGCGACCATGCGTATTTCTGGTTTGACTCTACACCCGGAATTTCCGAGCCAACCGAGAGCGAACTGGCTGCAACTGGGGCTGCGTTTGACCAGATCTATGAGCAAGATACGGCCGCTTTTGGTTCCGAAGACACACCCGGCATTGATGGCGATCCGCGCATCCACATCGTCAACGCCTCGCCGCTCACCGTGTGTGATGTCACCGAAAGCACCTCGCACCTGTGCGGCCTGGGCGGCTACTTCGGCTCCAGCGACATTTTGCCCAGCAGCGTCGATCCCAGCTCCAACGAGCGCGAAATGTTTGTCATGAATGGCAGTTTCTTCGGCTCCAACACCTACCTGGACATCCTGGCCCACGAGTTCCGCCACATGATTGAGTCCAACTACGATGCCAATGACTGGGACTGGGAAGTAGAAGGTTCCGCCATGCTGGCCGAAGATTTACTGGGCTTCCCCAGCGATCCTATCGCCCGCGGCAACATGTTCCTGGCCAACCCCGACCAGCAGCTGAACCGCTGGGTAGATGGCAACACGCTGCCCTATTACGGCCAGGGCTATGTCATCAACCGCTACATCTACAATCGCCTCGGCCCCGATTTATACCGCGCCTTTGCCACCAATCCAGAACATGGTTTCCAGGCAATCGACATGATTGCCGCCGAAAACGGTCTGGATTTTGACGGCATGACCATTTTCCTCGACTGGTTGGCTGCTCTGGCCATTCACAGCGATGAAAACGCGCCGGAAATTTACCAACTGCGCGATGGCCTGGATACGGCCGCAAATACAGGCATCAATAAATTCCCAACGGCCGTAGACACCACCGTTAGCCAATATGCCGCCGACTACTACCGGCTCTTTGGCGATGGCCCCGTGACGCTCAATTTCACCGGCAGCAACCACACCCAACTCATCAAAGTGCTGCCCGTCTCTGGTGAGCATATGTGGTTGGCCAATCGGGCGAACTACAGCAGCATGCGCCTCACCCACGAATTTGATCTGAGCGGCGTAGACAGTGCCACGCTGGAATACAACGTCTTCCATGAGATCGAGCAAGGCTACGACTTTGCCTACCTGACCATTTCCACCGATGGCGGGCAAACATGGCAGCCGCTGGTTGGCGAGCAAATGCAGGGCGAAGGTCCCAACGACGACCCGGCTGATGCCGCTCTGACCGATCGGTTCTACACCGGGCGCAGCGGCGACTGGGTGAAAGAAACGGTTGATCTGTCGGCCTATGCCGGGCAGATGGTGCAAATTCGCTTTGAATACGTCACCGATCCCATCCTCACCTTTGGCGGTCTGGCCCTAGACAATTTAGCCATCCCTGAAATTGGCTTCTACGACGATGCCGAGAGCGATACGGGCTGGGTGGCCGAGGGGTTTGTGCGGGCCACGGGCTACGTGCCGCAGCGCTGGAATGTGATGCTGATCACCTATGAGAACGGCGCGCCGGTTGTCACCCAAATTGAACTGGCGGAAGATAATACCGCAACGGCCGAATTCTCCCTCAGCAACGCAGGGGGTGGCCGGCCTATGCTGATCGTCGCGGCCTCCAGCCCCATGACGTTGGAACCGGCACACTACCAGTTCGAACTTTCACAGTAAACAGGCCTTGGTGGTCAGTTGGTGATTACCAACTGACCACCAACCATTCAATCCTGGAGAAACAATGAAACAATTGCGTGTATTTGTGCTCTTGCTGGCCAGTCTTGTTTTGCTGGCCACCGCCTGCCAACAGGCAGACCCTACCCCCACCCCACGCGTCAGCAACAACGATGATGGAGAAGCCACGGCCGAAATCGTGGAAGTTACCGTCGTCGTCACCGCCACGCCGGATGCTGAGGCGCCCACCGAAGCAACACCAACGCCCACGCCCGCGTCTATAGAAGAACCTTCTGTGGATTTGAGCAACCTGCCTGGCCCGCTGGCCCCTATCACCAATGATGAAGGTGGCCCCGTGGGCATCACGGGTGAGGTCGCCTACACCAATCCCTTCTTCACCGCGGGTGTAGCCGCACCGATGGTGATCCTGGAAGATCAAGCCGGGTTTATCGATCGCGATGAAGGCTATGTGATGCCCGTTGAGTCACAAACCCTGGGCCAGATCACCAGCGATTTTTTCACCTCACCGTTTAGTTACTCCATCGCTCTCCCCATCGAACCCAAGGGGGCTTTCCGTGATGTGGACAACGACGGCGAAACAGACACTGGCGTGCAGGTTTTTGCCATCGCCTATTGGAACAATACGTTTGGCGATCCTTTCCTGGAAGAGCGGGACCTGGGCGGTGGCGGGTGGTCTACGGCCTACGCCTCCACGATCACTAGCGAAGTGCCAGATTTGGAGCGGGAAATTGTAGGCGGCGACTTCCTGGTTTATGCGCGGGATGGCCAGCAAGGCTTCCCCAGCGGCTTTGGCGAGGATGGCCTGCTCTTTACTGAGGATGATCCCATCGTGACCCTGCCGCAAGGCTACACGATTGTGAACATGGACAGCGATCCGTTCACGTTTGACCGTTCACGCAATCCGGTGATTGATCTTATTGAGCCAGACAGCGCGGCGCTGGTAGATTATTCTGAACTGAGCTACACCGATGCGTTTGATGCGCTGGTGGACCAGTTGAAGAATGAGTACGCCTTTACCGAATACAAGGGCATTGATTGGGAAGCGCTGCGTGACGAGTTCCATCCTCGTTTTGAAGAGGCCGATGCCAATAACGATGAGCTGGAATACCGGCGGGCACTGCGCGACTTCTCCTGGCAAATTCCCGATGGGCACATTTCTGGCCCGTTTGTGAGCGAGGATTTCCGGGCGGCGGCGATTGGTGGTATTGGCATGGCAATTCGTGAACTGAGCGACGGCCGTATTCTCATCAATTACCTGCTCGAAGATGGCCCAGCGACTGAAGCCGGTATTGAACTGCGCGCGGAAGTGCTGGCCATGAATGGTCAGCCTATTGGGGAATATATTGACAATACTGTCAGCTATTTTGCGCCGTACAGCACGGCCCACACGCAGCGACTGGACCAGCTGCTGTTTGCCACGCGGTTCCCTATCGGCACGGACGTAGAGATTACTTACCAAAATCCCGGCGGATCGCCCCAAACGGTGACGTTAACGGCCGTTGGCGAAGTAGACAGCTTCAACTTCTGGCTGGAAGATGAAACCCGCGATGGCTTCGAGCTGCCGTTGGATTATAAATATCTGGCCGATGAAAACGTGGGCTATGTGCAAATTTACAGCTTTTTGGACAACGACCTGCTGACCATTCAGCTGTGGGAGCGCATGATCCAGAACATGAATGAAAACAACGTTCCGGCGATCATCATCGACATGCGCAAAAATGGCGGCGGCAGCGGCTTTTTGGCTGATCAGATGGCGGCTTACTTCTTCAACGAGCCGCTGGTGACCGGCACCACCAGTTACTATGACAAGGAGCGCGGCGAGTTCTACACCGATCCCGATGCCGACGCTACATTCATCCTGGCACCGGAAGAGTTCCGCTACGACGGCGACATTGTGGTGCTGGTGGGGCCAGACTGCGCCTCGGCTTGTGAGTTTTTCAGCTTCGATCTGACGCTGGACGATCGGGCTACCGTGGTGGGCATGTACCCCACGGCCGGTTTGGGCGGCAGCGTGGATGATGTGGCTATGCCCGCCGACGAGACGTTCCGCTTTACTCAGGGCCGCGCGGTTGACCCCGACGGCAACATTCATATCGAAGGCATCGGCGTGGTACCTGACATTGTGGTGCCGGTAACGGAGGAAACGCTGTTTAGCATTGGCGATCCGGTGTTGGAAGCAGCACTGGCGTTTTTGAATGGTGAAAGCACGGCCAATCTGACAGATGGTGGGGAAATGGTGTTGGGCGATTCGGTAACGGCCGTTCTCAACCCTGGCGAACGCACCCGCTACACCGTCACCCTGCTCAGCGGCGAAGTAGCCGGACTGCTGCTGGAAAGCAGCAGCGATCAGCCATTCATCATGACAGTTTACGATGAAGAAGGCGAACTGCTGGCCGTAAGTAATTCAGATATCTTTACTGGTTTTAATGGCGTAGACTTTGGCATCGATGTGGTCATCATTTTGGAAGTTTCTACAGAAGATGATGCCGCTGGTGGCGAGTATACGTTGACGATTGAGGACCAAGGGTAATCAGTAACCCGTTATCGGTGAACGGTAATCAGAAAAAACGGATTACCGTTCACCGTTTACCGATAACCAAATGACAACTGACACCATCACCCCACAAACCGCGCAGCACTTTTATGATTGGTTGGGCGCTAAACATGATTGGGGCAGCAGCTTTGAGCGTGAGGCGAAAAACCAGGCTCTCGATCTGCTGGATGTGGGGTCAGCGCAACGACTGCTGAACGTGGGCGTAGGCACCGGTAAAGAGCAGCGTGTCATTCAAAAACGCTTACCGCCCGGTGGGCTGTCCTTCGGTATCGATCTCTCCCCCACGATGCTCAACCTTACCCAGCAGCGCGTACCGCAAACGCAGCTGTGCCGGGCATCCGCCGAGCACCTCCCCTTTACCACGGGCAGCTTTAACTGTTTGTTGTGTACCTACGTGCTGGATTTGTTGGGAACGGCCGTACTCCCCCAAGTCCTTTCTGAATTCCACCGCGTGTTGCAACCAGGCGGCAAACTCGTCCTCGTTTCCCTCACCGAAGGCACCGACGTGCCAAGCAAGCTCATCATCGGCTTGTGGAAGGCAGCCTACAAAGTGCATCCCCTCACCTGCGGTGGCTGTCGGCCACTGCAACTGCAAACGCTGGTGCAGCAAGCGGGATTTTCCATTTTGCAACGGGAAGTCATTGTACAGCTTGGCATGCCCAGTGAGGTTGTCCTGGCGGAGCGGTAATCGGTAGTCGATTCTGCTGCTATTCACGGATTACCGAATACCGTTTACCGATAACCGTCTCAAAGCCAGCGACGGCGATGCAAATACCAGACTACCCACACCGTTAACGCAATCCCCACCATAACAATGAGATAAAAGGGCAGCGGGTGATCCTCGTAAGGCAGGGTCACATTCATACCAAAAATGGTGGAGAGAATGGTCAGCGGCACGGTGAGGATGGTAATGAGCGTTAGCAAGCGCACCACGCCATCAATGTGGTGCGACGCCAGCGTGTCGATGGTGTCGGAAAGACCGCTGATGACCTCCACATGCTCGTTGAGCACCCCCAGCAGGCGCGTCAGGTGATCGCTCAGATCATCCCAATACAAATCCAGCTGGCTCTGAATAAAGGACCAATCCCCCTTCTCCAACTCGCGCACCACGTCCAGCTGCGGCCGTAAAATATGGCGAATGGCAATCACGCCCCGGCGGGCCACAGCCATTTCGTACAGCATATGCTCGGTATCGGCCTTGAACAGGCTCAGCTCGATGTGCCGAATCTGCTGGTTCACCTTATTCAGGATGGGATCGCAGTAGTCGATGAGCGTTTTGATGATTTCATACAGCAGTGGACTGGCCCCGCTACCCATCAAGCGACCGCGCTCCGCGTCATCGGTTTGGGCGCTAGCAAACAGCCTGTTCAGCGGCTTGATGTTCCCCGCATGGACCGTCACCATGACCCCTTTGGCGACAAAAATGTCCACTTCGCTGGGGTAGCAAATGCGCTCATCGCCATCCCAGCGCGGCAGTTGGGCCACCAAGAAGATGTAGCCATCGGTGGCGTCCAGCTTGGGGAATTCCAGCTCGGTCAGGCAGTCGCCCAAGTGCAGGGGGTGGAAGTTGGGATACCGTTTACTGAGGGCTTGCATGTCCTCATCGGTCGGGTGAATAATGTTGGTCCAGGTGACACGGCCGTATTGCAAAATTTCAGTGCTCATGAGGGGATAGTTTAAGGGGATTTACGGCCGTTGTCCATCACTTTCGCCGGGAATGGACAGTGAGTAAGTGAGAAGTGAAAAGTAAAAAGTGGGTCATTTTTACTCTAGCCTCTCGCTGCGTTCAACATGGCAAACACCATCACTTACTAGCGATCCAGCCACAATTCAGCCGGTGTTTCGATGCAAGTTCCCGTATTTGGGTCCAAGTAGGTCTGATAGAATGTTTCCACATCCATTTCCGTTGCTTCTTCTAACGATTTGTAATATTGTTCACCAAACGTCCCTAATCCTCTGGTTCCGTTAAACGCTTCCACAAATGACAAATCTAACTCTGATGACCAGACCACAACCGACCCATTACTAGATTGAAAGCAGCCTACTACATACTCATCTATGAAGTTGGCACTGGTACCATATCTAACAAACGTGAGTACGGGTTAAGCAACCAGGCAGGCGATGGTCTCTCGACCCAACGATGGCTTCTTTGGCTGCCTGGCATAAGCAATCAAGCCACAAATCAGATTAACCATGAAGTTAGCCACACTGCGATGGCGTGTATGCTCAATCTGAGAAATGTTTTTCAATTGGTCGTTCACACATTCCACAATGGCTCGTTTCCGCAATAGAAGCTTATCGCTAAATATCATGGGCAGGCGATTCTTGGCGTTGGCTTTCAACTGGGTCACTAATTGCACACCAAACAGCTCTAGCAAGGAGGCGTGCAAATCTTTGGAGATGTAGCCTTTGTCACCATAGATTTTGCCGAACAACTGCTGCACCAGTTTCGGCACCGGTTTCCGGTCATCGACGTTTCCTGGCGTTAAGAGAACATTGAGCAACTCGCCTCGGTCGTTGATGGTCAGATGCAGTTTGAATTTAAAATGCCGTAATGCATAAGCCAAATTGGCAAAACCCAGCTTTTGCGCCAAGCCGACAATAAAATTGTTTAAAACGGCAACCGCCTCAGCTTGTGTAGCACTCTTCATTTTCGTGGCATCTTCATTCAAAGTCACATCACGTCGATAATGTAACCCATTTTCTATGCACCAATGAGCACGGGCCAGAGCAAGCAACTGCTGCGCCACAGTTGGCTCAGGCCCCAAACTAGATATCCCATAAGCTGTTTCTAGAGACGTAAGGCCAGTTGCTATGTGCGTCACTTTTCTCTCCAACCTGAACACCAACTTGGCATTGGGCCAATTCAAGAACTCTGTTTCGTCGTAGATAACTCGTATCCGTCTTTGCTCAATGCGGCCATGTCCTTTGTCAAGCGAGGTGGCTTCATGGTACTCAAGCGCGGGAATGTGCCATCCTTTGGCTTTGCGCGGTGGTTGAAAAAACTGCTGCACATCCGCTAAAAGGGTCGGCTGATTATCTTTGACAAACCAGAGGTAGTCACCCCTTGTGCCGTGACTTGCACAGACAATTTTCGTTGAGTGAACATCGCATCCCCAGAGACAACTTTTTCTTTTAGATTGAGTTTTGCCAATAAGCGCGGTGCCGCTGTTATTTCATTCTCTTTGGATGCGACTTCAAGTTGGTCTTGGCGACGCCTCCCTCTGGCAGATAGGCTGAGAGCAAATGGACCCCTGTTTTTTCTCCTTTGACAATGGTCCCGCGCATCGTTTTCCCATCCAGCACCATTTGCTCACTGGCATCGCCGCCATACCTATCATGCAGATAGTGCCCCACCACCTTTTGCAATTCTTGGGCGATGATGGTTTCAGAGAGTGTCCGTCTGATGGTGTTGAGTGAGGGCACCTGGGCGTGTTTGAGGTTAAACAAGGTCACAAATTGCTCTTTTCTTAGCTTCAGCCAATCGGCTATGCTTGATGGCTTGGTTTCTCCCGCTAACTTTGCCAGGAGTATCATGGCTAGCAGACAGGGTAGTTTGTATCGGATACCTTGTGCCTTTCGCTGGTCGTTCACAGCTTCAAACTGTGTCATGAGTTCCTGGATGTCAAATGATGGATATGTACTATCTAACCAATGGTGCTAGTTTGAGCTGAGCACCGGATTCTCCTATTCTGAGGGTGACAAACCTAAACCAGAAAGGAGAATCCAATGCCTACCGAAGATTTTATCATTGAATTGTTCTGCCAGGTGGATGACGCCATGCTTAATGCGACCAAACATTCTCAAGCAACGCTTTTCCCCAGTGAAGTGGTCACCCTCGCCTTGCTCTTTGCCCTCAAGGGGTGTGGCAATCGGGCTTTCTATCGCTGGCTGGAAAACAACTGGCTTCATTTCTTTCCCAGTTTGCCGCATCGGACCCGCCTGTTTCGTTTGTTTAACACCCATCGATCCTGGGTGGAGCACTTCATGGCTGACCCCAGCTTGATTGGTGTCATTGATAGTTACGGTATCGAGCTGATTCATCCTCGCCGCGAAGGACGTAGCCCGAAGCAGATTGGCAAGAAAGGCCTCTCTAACCAGCGGTGGATCGTCGGTGGGAAGCTGTGTTTGTTGTTGAATCATCTCGGCCTGGTTGTTGGTTGGGATGTGGACACAGCCAACGTTTACGTCGGCAGCGCTTTTCAACACTTAGTCGAGGCAGTTGCCGAAGAAATGCTGGTCTTTGCCGACCCGCATTTTGTCAAATCGGGCTGGAACCCACCCAATTTGAAAATATGTGCCAAGGGCACCTGGAATGACCGCATGATGATTGAATCGGTCTTGTCGATGTTGACGGTTGTGTGCCATTTCAAGAAAGTGGGGCATCGTGTCTGGGACTATTTCAAAAGCCGGGTAGGGTACACGATGGCCTTGTTCAATATTTTGGTCCAGTGGCATGGTTTACAGCCTGCCGATGATGGATTTGTTCATTTGTCAATTGCTGAGTTCAGTTTATGAACTAGCACCAAAGGTTATCTAGTCCGGCTAATGTAATATTGTGCATGAGAATCTCTTTTGTGTTGTGGTTTGTTTGGTCACTACCACTTCAACAATTTGAGATTCTTTTTTCGACTTTGGAAAAACCCTGCATTTATCACGACCGCCCGGCGCGGCTACGAATGTCAGATTGATTTGTACAAAGTGTTTAACTACATTCTCTACCGTTATCACACTGGCTGTCAGTGGCAATCGCTACCGATTCAGCCTGATGCCCAAGACCCGTCTCGCAGAGAAATCAGCCCTGATGCGGTGGCTTACCACCATCGTAAATGGAGTCGAGATGGCAGTTACGAACGTATTTGGCAAGGTAGCATCAGGACGATTATCGATGACCTGGATTTATCGGTGCTCAACCAGGATGGCAGTCATGCAATCGCCTAGAAGGGAGGCGAATCGGTTGCCTACCAGCGGCGCAAGCGAGCTAATACGACCAACATCCTGCCCTTTACCGAGCGCAATGGTTACATTGTGGCCTCGACAGAGTTGGTAGCGGGCAACCATAATGACGCTTGAATCTAAAAGAGCATTTGCAAACGGCTATCAAGCAAATGAAACAAATCGGGTTGAAGGTGGCTGGTGCGTATTTCAATGCTGACCCTGGATTTGACACTAAAGCTGCGCGCAAGACCTGCTTCAATCATGACATCGTTCCTAACATCAAGGAAAACAAGCGCAATCGCAAGAAAACGAAGCGTGGTCCGAAACGATTGTTTGATGAAACCGTATACAAAGACCGCTTTGCCAGCGAACGCAGCTTTGCCTGGATTGATAAATTCCGAGGCTTGTTGGTAAGATTCGATAGAGAGGATGCCAATTTTCTGGGTGGTCACCACATAGCCTTCGCGATGATTAATCTGCGCCATGTGTTGGCACCGCTCTAATAAGTTTCATTTAGTTCACTGATAAATCAGGATATCGGTATGATACCATTGATGTTAGGGCATGCCGTGAATTTGCAACGATCTACTTTTTGCATCACGATGCCCGGTTGTAAGCAAGCAAAAAATTGAGCACCTCAAAATCGAGTAGCGCACAGCAAGTCAATCCAGGAGAGCATGTGTATGTATTGCCAAGAAACCTTTGCCCAACAGCAGATTCCGGCGGATTTTTACTGGTTCAATGAACCTAAAAAAGTTGAATTTGATCACGGTTTGGTTATGGTGACCAAAGCTAACAGCGATTTCTGGCAGGGAACCCACTATGGTTTTCGCCGCGACGATGGGCACTGCTTGCTCACTCGGCTAGAAGGGGATTTTGCGCTTACCACGCAGGTGAGCTTTACGCCGCAAACGCGCTACGATCAATGTGGCCTTATCGTTCGCTTGGATGCGGAGAATTGGCTCAAGCTGTCTACCGAATACGACGATGAGACGAAGAGCCGGTTGGGGTCTGTCGTGACCAATCTGGGGTTCTCGGATTGGGCCACGCAGGATATTGACCCGGCCATTCGCACCATTGCCTACCGCATTCGCAAGCGGGGGCAAGATTTTTTGCTGGAGAACTCGTTTGATGGGCAGCAATGGCGGCAAATGCGAATTACTCACCTGCATCGGCCGTTTTCTACTATTGAGGCAGGACTGTATGCTTGTTCTCCGCTGGGTGAAGATTTTCGCTGTCGCTTTCACTGGCTGACGATTGCCGATAATGATTGGCTGAACGAGGAAGCTTAGTGCCTTACGCACAGCGACGTTCGATTGATGAATCCGTGATAAAATTGTTGGGAACCAGATTTTGTGGGTAATTTATTCACCTGAGTCGCCTCTCTAGGTTGTTGCTTCATTGCCCTTCTGCACTAGCCACGTTGAGTATTTGCCAATGCCTGAAAATTCTCTCTTTTACCGCTTACGCCGAATCCTTAATCCGCGACAGAGCTTGCGCGCGCAGGCAGCCCTGGCGTTTGGCTCGTTGACGATCCTGCTGGCCATTTTGATCAGCGTGCTGGTGGAGCGTGCCGCCCAGGCTGACTTGCAAGACTCTAGCGGTGGCAAGCTGGCAGAGCTGGCCTACTACATGGCCGATGCGCTGAATCGGGACATTTTTACTCGCTACAAGGAGCTGGAACTGCTTTCTCTTTCCACGCCGCTGGCTAGCCCGGACACGCCAATGGCGTCTAAGCAGCGGGTATTGGCCAGTTTTCAAGACATTTATCCGCACTACATTTGGGTTGGGCTGGCCGATCTTTCAGGACAAATGCTTACCAGTGTGGGGACTCGCCCTGGTGAGGAAGAATCGGTGACGACGCTTGACTGGTTTATGAAGGCGATGGAACGGCCGTATGCCGGTGACCTATACGCTGAGTTGCCCAACGGTGAACAGGCTCATTTTTTGACGATTGCGATTCCTATTCGCAATGAAGCGGGGCAGCCGGTTGGCATTTTAGGCACTTACCTGGATGAAACCTGGATTGGTGAGATCGAGTCCACGCTGCTGCTGCCCTCCCAAGATAGATCGAATGTTCACATTATTGTGCTGGCGGAAGACGGCCGTTACCTCTTTGGCACCCGCCCTATGCCCCATGAATCGCCCTGCATTGAAGCCGCTGCTGCGGCCCAAAAAGGTGAAAATAGCTACCTGGTTGGTACCTGGTCCGACGGGACTGTTTATCTGACAGGGTATGCCCAAGTGGTGCCAGACCCCACGTTGAATGGCCCAAATTGGTTAATTTTAGCCTGCCAGCAAGCCGGTGAGGCGCTGACCCCGGTACAGCAGTTGCAGCAGCGGGTGCTGTTGGTTGGCAGCAGCCTGAGCCTTTTGTTTATCCTGCTGGGCTGGGTGGTTGCCGGACGTATTACGCAGCCGCTTTCGGCCATTGCCCAGGCGGCCAACCGCTTGAGGCAGGGTGAAAGTGAGGCGACCATTCCCATTTATCCGCATGGCGATGAAGTAGGCGTGCTCTCCCATTCCTTACATGAACTGGTGACCAGCCTGGCCCAGCGCACAACGGAGCTGGGCAGCGCGGAAAATGAGCTGGAAGAGGTCAATAACACACTAGAAGCGATTATCCAGTCGGTGCCGCTGGCGATTTTCTTGCTGGACCCTGAAGGCGTGGCCCACGCCTGGAACCCGGCCGCCCGCGAGATGTTTGGCTGGCATGAAGAAGATATGGCCGCGTCGCCCAATCCGATTCATGTGATGCAGCATGAACCAGATTTCCGCGATCTGCTGCACCGCGCTTTGGGTGGCGAGGTGCTGACCAACGTAGAAAAGCAGCATGTGCGGCCCGATGGCACGCCGATGCACGTGAGCATTGCCATGGCCCCCATACATGATGCCCAGGGCCAGCCGACCGGCGCAGTGACGGTGCTGGCCGACGTAACAGAGCGCAAGCAGGCGGAAACCCAGCTGCGGGATGCGCACCGGACGCTGGCCATTTTGATGAGCAATTTACCGGGCATGGCCTACCGCCGTCGCCCCGATGACCGCCATGCTTTGACCTTTGTGAGTGAGGGTTGTTTTGACCTGACCGGCTACACGCGCGAGGCGTTGTTAAATAACGCGACGGTTCATTATGCTGATTTAATTTACCCGGACGATCGTCCGGCGGTGTTTGCGGAGATTGAACGGGCATTGGCAGCGAAACGGCCGTATCAATGCACGTATCGCATCACCACGGCGGCGGGGCATGAGCGCTGGGTGTGGGAACAGGGCGAGGCTGTGTACGGCGAGGATGGCACGCTGCAAGCTCTGGAAGGGTTTATTACCGACAACACCGGCCAGGTGATGGCCCAGCAAGAGCTGGAGCAACGCGTAGCTGACCGCACGCGCAAGCTCTCGGTGCTGAATGATGTGCTGCGGCTAACCAACACCACCGACGACCTCGCCGATATTCTGAATGGCGTTATCCAGCGTATGCTTGCGGCCACACGGGGCGAGATTGGCTACATTCACCTGCTGGATAGCCAGAATCGTGTCCACCTGACGGCTCAGGAAGGGTTGCCTCTTTCGGTGGTGGAAGTGGTTGCCAATTTACCCATCGAGCCACCAAACCTGGCTTCGAGTTGGGTTGTGGCTCATAACGCCGTGCTGACCGTGCCGCAGGTGCGGGTGGATGAACGCACAATGCATCTGGCTGGCATACCTGAAAAACTCAATGCGTACGTGGGTGTACCCCTGGTCGCTGGCTCCAAGGTGGTGGGTGTCTTAAGTTTGATAGGGCAAACCGTCGCCCAGTTTGGCGGTGAAGAGGCTGACCTCCTCCTGGCCGTGGGCCGCCAGATTGGCAACGCCGTAGAAACGGCCCGCTTGCGCCAGCAGGAAGGCTTTTTGATGGTGTTGCAAGAGCGCAATCGGCTGGCCCGCGATTTGCATGATTCGGTAACGCAGTCGCTGTACAGCGTGGTTTTGTTTGCCGAGGCGGGGCGGCGCAAGCTGGCTACCGGTGAGGTTGAGCAGGCGAGCACTTATCTGGAGCGGGTGAACGAGACAGGGCAGCAGGCGTTGAAGGAGATGCGCCTGTTTATTCATAAATTACGGCCGTTGGCCCTGCAAGAAGAAGGACTTGATCGCGCCTTGGAACAGCGTTTGAAGGCGGTGGAAGGCCGCAGCGGCATTGACCATGATTTGGTGGTGGAAGGCACGCTGGATTTGCCACCGCGTATGGAGGAAGCGCTTTACCACATTAGCATGGAAGCGCTGAATAATTCACTAAAACATGCCCGCGCCAGCAAGGTGACAGTGCGGCTGGCCATCGACGACGCGCAGGTAGACATGAAAATTAGCGATGATGGACGAGGGTTTGATGTGCCAGAAACGGCCGTTGCCAGCGACGGCATCGGTCTAAAAAGTATGCGCGAACGTGTCGAAGCATTTGGTGGGACCGTTACCTTGCAATCCACACCTGGACAGGGCACAATGGTGCATGTATGTTTGCCTCTACACAGCGACAAATAAGCTGAGGCTAAGTACCAAACGGGAGAGAGAAGATGAGTGAGCCAATTCGTATATTTCTGGCCGATGACCATGCCGTTGTGCGTGAAGGTCTGGTAGCCTTAATTGAAACCGAGACCGATATGGAAGTAGTGGGCACGGGCGAGAACGGTGAAGAAGCCGTGCGCCGCGTACTGCACTTTCAGCCGGATGTGACCCTGCTGGATTTGAACATGCCGCGCAAAAGTGGCCTGGAAGCAATCGCCGAGATTAAACAATCCCTGCCCGACGCGCGCATCCTGGTGCTGACGAGTTTTGGCGACGATGAGCACGTGTTTTCGGCCATCAAAGGGGGTGCGCTGGGGTATCTGCTCAAAGATACGCCGCCCCACGAGCTAATCCGCGCCATTCGCAATGTGTATGAAGGCAAATCCGCCCTGCACCCGGATATCGCCCTCAAAGTGATTCACGAGCTGAACAAGCCCGCCGATTTACCCCCCACCGAAGATCCATTGACGGAGCGGGAGGTAGACGTGCTAAAGCAGGTGGCCCGCGGCCTTTCCAATGATGAAATTGCGGAACTGCTGGTGGTAAGTGAACGGACGGTGCGCACCCATGTGAGCAACATTTTGGGCAAGCTGCATCTGGCCAACCGCACGCAGGCGGCTTTATATGCTTTGCGCGAAGGGATTTCTACGCTGGATGGCAATTAGCCCACCGCTGTTTGGCAAAAGTTCATACGTCATTTGACTTAGAGAGCTGCTCATTTGAGCAGCTCTTTTGTTGTAGATGATTGAGGGCATTCTGCCGATGTGCTGTTTGGGCCGGTTGGTTAGGATAAGAAAGCTACAAGAATAGTGAGCCTCCCAGCCGAGCTGTAGGTGACAATGGCCTGTGGGCCGAAGCATACCATGGAAAAAATGATACATATCCTCATTGTTGATGATTACGCGGTTGTGCGTGAAGGTCTGCGCGCGTTTTTGACCACAGAGCCCGATATGGTGGTGGTGGGTGACGCGGCCGATGAAGAAACGGCCGTTCAGCAATGCCAGGCGCTGCAACCCGATGTGGTAGTGATGGACCTGGCCATGCCCAACAACGAGGGGATCGAGGCGATCCGCGCCATCCGCAGCCAGTGCCCGGCGGTGGCTGTGTTGGTGCTGACCAACTTTGCCGAAGAAGAGCGGGTGATAGCGGCGCTAAAGGCGGGGGCTCACGGCTACATGCTTAAAGATGCCACCACTCAAGACATCATCCAGGCGATTCGCGACGTATCCGAAGGCAAGTCGGTGCTGCATCCTTCTGTCTCTTACGTGGTGGTGCACGCATTACAGACTCCCAACGAAGAAGACCAAACGGCGCTGGGTGACCTCACCAAACGCGAAGTTGAGGTGTTGCAGCTGGTGGCGCAGGGGCACACCAACCAGGAGATCGCCACCCGCCTGGAAATCGACGAACGGACTGTTCGTGTTCATGTTTCCCACGTTTTGCAAAAACTGAATCTGGAAAACCGTACGCAGGCAGCGCTGTTTGCCCTGCGTAATGGCCTGGCTGCGCTGCATTAGTTCTTCCCGTCAGCCAGCCAATCCTTCAAAGGCGGCCAAACGGCCGTTTCTATCCCCCTCTCTTCTTCGTTTATTCCCCCAACGGTACGTCATTTGTCATAGCGTGCTTAAACATTTGCCAGGGAACGGCCGCTGCCAAACTGGCCATTTGTAAACACGCAATTACGCCTTCGCGCCGATGTTCCCCAACGCGCTTCCCGGTAATCTAAGAGCAGAATTTCCACTGCCAAATTGACAGCGGTTAGCAACAAGAAGATTCAATTACGGAGGTAATTTACGATGAGTACAGACAGTGTTATCCACGTTTATGACAGCATGACCGCCGCAGAAACGGCCGTACGCAAACTTAATGAAGGCCACTTCCCCATCAAGCAAGTGTCTATTCTGGCGCAAGACATGGCCAGCGAAAAAGAGGTTCATGGCTTTATCACCACGGGCGATGTGGCCAAGGCCGGGGCTGGTACCGGTGCCTGGGTGGGCGGCTTGTTCGGCATTTTGATAGGCGCCGCCTTTATTTGGGTGCCTGGATTTGGCCCACTGTTTATTGCCGGACCTCTGGCTGCGGCGCTGCTGGGCGGCGCAGAAGGAGCTGTGGCCGGAGCCGCTGGTGGTGGTTTGCTCGGTGCGCTCTTTGGTTTGGGCGTCTCTAAACAGCAGATTGTGAAATACGAAGAGACGTTGAAGGCTGGCAAGTTTATGCTGGTCGCCCACGGCAGCCTAGAAGAGCTTGAGCTGGCCCGCACCCTCCTGAACGAGACAGAAACGGCCGAACCCGTTGGCGCTTTGGCCTGATTGCCGACAGTCCAAGACATTTATTCGCGATGAGCAAGCCAACTGAGTGCATAAGCAACTCGGTAAATAACAAAAGGAGACAAACCATGGACATTCCTTTAAATGCAGACGTATACGGTCCAGACGGCCGTTTAGGACATTCAACGGGCATTATTATCGACCCGGTTACCCAAGAAGTGACGCATCTGGTGGTGCGCGATGAAACAGCCAAATTCCACGCCGAGCGCCTGGTATCGGCCGACCACATTGAAGACAGCGACACCGATATGATTCGCCTGGACTTGCCAGGCGGGCAGTTGGGCAAGATGGCGCAGTTTCAGGAAGTAGAATTTTTGCCCGCTACCGAGCCGCACTATCGAGCGGCCACATCTTTAGGGGGCACCTATGTCTGGCCCTATGTAACGGCCTTGCCAGATGCCCATTTTGTGGAAGTGGTTCATCGCCACATTCCACCCTACGAGCGGGACATTCGGCGCGGGGCTACGGTTCATGCCACAGACGGCCGTGTGGGGCAGGTTGATGAGCTGGTGGTAGACAAAACCAACTGCCGTCTTACCCACCTTGACCTGCGTGAAGGGCACCTTTGGGGCCAAAAAGATGTCATGATTCCGGTTGATGAGATTGAGAAAATTTCTGAAAACGACATTTACCTGAAGATAGACAAGCACGATATAGCCGTTCTGCCTACCTTCCCAATTCACCGGCACATTCAACATTGAGTACCACAAAAAAGCCGCGAACCCAAGTCGGGTTCGCGGCCAGGAGAAAAAATCATGGACATTCCCCTAAACGTCGAAGTGACTTGCAGTGATGAGCAGGTATGCGGCCGTTCTGACTGCGTCTTGCGGAATCCAGTTACGAAGGAAATCACCCATCTGGTCGTGCGGACCGAAGGGTTCATTCATCAGAAACAGATGGTTCCGGTTGACCTGATTGTGGAAAGTACGCCACACAAAATTGTGCTGCGCTGCTCACAAAAAGAACTGGCTCACCTGAAACCGTTTACCCATGTTGAATATTTGGATGCGTACGGCGAGGAATATTTGTCCGAGCCAGAAATTACAGGACCGGGAGCCGTGTACATGTGGCCTTACGGCATGGCCGAAAACGGGCCGATGGCTGTTCCCATAGAAGATATTCCGCAAGGTGAACTGGGTATTCATCGGGGGGCAGCGGTGGAAGCGACAGACGGCCGTATTGGCCATGTTGATGAGTTTCTGGTCAATCCAGAAAACAGCCACATTACTCACCTGGTGCTGCGTGAAGGGCATCTGTGGGGGCAAAAAGATGTCACCATTCCGATTTCAGACATAAAGCGTCTGGGTGAAGATGTGGTTTACCTCAACGTCAACAAACACGCCATCGCCCAAATGCCCGGTACGCCAATTAAGCGGTGGTGGCCATAGGCCCCGTTTCATGCCAACGGAATTATAGATTTAAGGAAAACTGTTATGAAAAAGCTAACAACCCGTTCACTACTGTTCGTGTCCTTGCTGCTCATCTCCATTTTGGCGGCATGTGGCGGCAGCAGCGACCCCGATATTGACAAAAGCACGGTGAGCAACGCTGTGCAGGAGGCGGCCAACACGTTTGTGACTGATTTTAACAACCGCGATCTGACGCGCTTTGACGCTTTGTTTGCGCCGCCCAGCGATCAGTACGGCACCACAGAAACTTTGGACGCCGCTCACCAGCTCATGGCCAGTGCGGCCGACGGTGTGACCTTCCAGATGGATAAATTTGAAATCCAAAATGTGCAGTTGGATGACAAGCATGTGGAAGCGGTGGTTACCTACTATGCGGAAGTGTCTATGTGGGAAAACCAAAGCGAGACGTATTCGGCCGTTGTGACCCAGGATGTTTCCCTACAAAAAATCAACGACCAATGGCTCATCACCGGTGGTGACACGGCAAATGTGACGCCGGGGATGGGCGCACAGGATTCGTAATTGTTCCCCGCGGACTGGTTACGTCATTTGTCCTACCCCTGTTTTTGCGGGTGGGGTCATATCGCCGATGTGGTCAAGGCGAGCTGCGCCTACTATTTAGACAAGAATAAAACAGGACAGAAACGGCCGTTTTTCAGGTCGCCAACGAGTCCAAGAGGAGCACAATATGAGCAAATTACACGAAGCGGCGGGCCTGGGCCAGTCGATCTGGTTGAAGGGAATTGATCGGCCGTTTATTCAAGATTTTCAGCTGCGGGATTTAATCGAACAAGGGGTTCACGGCGTGACCACCCATCCCCGAGACCTGGCGCTGGCTTTGGCAAACGGCCGTGACTATGACCAGCAAATCGCCGAATTGGGGCAGCAGGGTGACGCTCTGCCAGACATTGCCGAAAAGCTGCTGTTTACCGATGTGCAAACGGCCGTTGACCTGCTCCATCCCATCTATGAACGCACCCACGGTGTGGATGGCTATGTGAGCCTGGACGTAAACCCGGCGCGAGCCCACAGCGTAGACGATCTGCTCTCCGAAGGGCTGCGGCTGGCCTACGATGTGGACCGCGTAAACGTAATGGTGCAAATTCCGGCCACGGCAGCCGGCATTGAAGCCATCGAGAAACTGATTGGCGAAGGCACTAACGTCAACGCGACCCATGTGTACACGTTGGAAACGTACGAAAAAGTAGCGCAAGCTTATCTGGCGGGTGTGGATTATTTCTGGAGCCATTTAGACATTTGGCGGCTACCTCCGGCCAGTGTGGTCACGCTGCCGGTAACGCAGCTGGATGTGGCAGTGGATGCCCTGCTAGATGCCAATGATCCGCTGCGTGGCCGGGCGGGAATGGCCACGGCGAGAGCCATTTACGGCCGTTTCCAACAAATCTTCCAGAGCAGCGAATGGAAACACCTGGCTAAACATGGCTCATGGCGGCAACGGCCGTTGTGGGACAGCAGCGATGACTCGCGGTACGTTTACGGCCTGATGGGACCCAATACGGTCCACAGCCTGCCGCCAACCCACATCGCCACCTTCCTGAAAGAAAGCCCGATGACCAACACGTTGGCGCTGGATCAAGCTGAAGCGCAGCGGACGCTGGCTGCCCTCAAAAATCAGGGTATCGATCTGCAAAGCATAGAAAAACAGCTGCAAACTCAAGCCATCGACGAGATTCGCCAGGCTTACAAACAGATTGCCGACAGCGTGTTGCAACGTCGCGACGAACTGGCGCTGACCCTCTAAAAAATGGAAAATGCACTCTTCAATTCCAGCGCTTTTCTGGCAAAACCATTCATGACCTTTGCCATAACTGGTTGATCTCATGCTTATCTTCTCTGTCGTTCTTCAGCTTATTTTTCTGGAAGGGGTGTTGTCGTTGGACAATGCGGCCGTTTTGGGAGCGATGGCGTCTCGGCTGCCGGATGACCGACCGGTGCCGCTGCCGGATTTCTTGCACTTTTTGCAGCCGCTTACCGATAAATTGTTAGGTGGGCAAGAAACGGCCGTTCTGCGCATTGGCCTCTTGTTTGCCTACCTGGGGCGGGGGCTGCTGCTGTTTGCTGCCGAATGGATCCGGCAAAGCGTGCTGCTTACTTCGCTGGGGGCGGCCTACCTCATCTGGTTGGGGGTACGGAACCTTCTGCCGTCTTCTGAGGATAGCGAAACGCATGCGTCGTTGACCAGCAAAATTCCGCCGAGCTTTTGGTGGATGGTGCTCCAGGTGGAGGTGATTGACCTGGTGTTTAGCCTGGACAACGTGGTAGCGGCCGTTTCGCTTTCTTCCGACTTTTGGGTAGTGGCGCTGGGTGTGGCCATCGGTATTTTGCTGATGCGTTTTGCGGCGGGTGTGTTTGCCCATTTGGTGAAAAAAGAGCCGATTCTGGAAACGGCCGCTTATCTCATCATCGTGGCTTTGGGTGCCGAACTGCTGCTGACCGATTTTACCAATTTCACCCTGGCTGCCTGGCAAAAGCTGATCATCTCGACAGCCATTATTGCAGCCTGCCTGGTTTATGCGCGCGTTTCATCCACCGAGAGGGTAAAAGAATCGCCCAACCAGGACATTTGATGTAAGAAGGCCGCGAATAAGCGGTCTTTTTGTATAGCCCCAGTCACGCCTTTCCACCGATTTAGCCAGACGATTAATCACGTAAAGTACGGGCAACTTGATTGAACAAGCGAGGATGACATCATGACGCATACAACCGACTCAAAAAAACAACACCGCCGCTGGCTGTATGTGCTTTTAATTGCCGCCTCGCTGTTGATCTTTGCCCTGCTCCTGACGTTTGTGATTTTGCAAACCACGCAGGCCTGGGACATTGCCGTGATGCAGTCCATTCACACCTGGGCGACGCCATTTTTAACAAACCTCATGCTGCTCATCACCGACACGGGCGGGGTGGGGCGGGCTGTGCCCCTGGTTTTGGTGGCCGGTTGGCTGCTGTGGCGCGGTTACCAGCTGGAATTGTGGACGTTGCTGGGCGCAGTTTCCGTCGGCCAATTGTTTACTTATTTGTTTAAGTGGCTGGTCGATAGACCGCGCCCGCTTGCTTTTGAGGCGCTGCAAGCCCTGCCCACCGATGCCAGTTTCCCCAGTGGCCATGCCCTTGGCTCCACGATTTTGTTTGGCTTGTTGGGCATCTGGCTGTGGCAAAACGGCCGTCGCGGCTGGGCCATAACGCTGTTTGTGTGGGCGGCGCTGGTGGGGTTTAGCCGAGTTTATTTGGGCGTTCACCATCCAACTGATGTCCTGGCTTCTTTTGCTTTGGGCACGGCGTGGTTAACGGCCGTTACCATTTTTTACGACACCATGAAGAGGAAACAGAATGAGCTTTCTGCCCATAATCATTAATCCCGCCGCCGGGAATAACGAACCCATTCTCAATACGTTAAACGATGTTTTTAGCGACGATGTGAAGTGGGAGGTGAAAATCACCCACGCCAGCGGCGATGCCCGGCGTTTTGCCGAAGAAGCCGTGGCGCGGCAAGCGGCTGCGGTCGGTGTGTACGGTGGCGACGGCACCATCACCGAAGTGGCGCAGGTGCTGGCCAATCGAGACATTCCCATGCTGCTGTTGCCTGGCGGCACTGGCAACGGCGTGGCCCGCATGTTGGAGATTCCGGTCGATTTGCGGCAGGCCGCGGCCTTGTGGAGCGGCAATTCAGTGGTGCGCAAGGTGGATTTGGGCTGCATCAACAACCATCCTTTCTTGCTGCGGGCCGATATTGGCTTTTTGGCCAAGGTGGATGTGGAAACGCCTCGCTTGATGAAGGACCGTTTTGGCAAATGGGCCTACGCATTTTCCACATTTCAACATTTGAGCGATCTGAAGCCCGTTGCGTACCAATTGAAGCTGGATGATGAAGAGCTGGAAATGGAGGCCGTTTTGGTAACGGTGGTGAACATGGCCGCTCTTGTGTGGGGCCATCGGCCAATTGCTGCGGGTGTTTCCCCTGATGATGGTTTATTAGACGTGTTCTTGCTGACGCGGGATGATATTGTTGCCATCACCGAGGTGGTAAGCACTCCGGTTTTAGGGACGCCCGCGCCGATGTACCATTGGCAGGTCAAATCGGCCGAAATTCATACTACCCCCCTCCAACCTTTAGCCATTGATGGCGAAGGCATTGAGACGGCTTCCGCCGCCATTTCTGTCATGTCCCAGTCGGTCAACATTATTGTTCCGGCGTTTACAGTCGGGGAGGCAGAATGATCCATTCCTCTGTGCAAGAAGATCATTGGCTGGGGCTGCGCCATTTGCATGTGCGCTGGCTGCGCTATCTGGTGCCGCTGCTGGTCATTGGGCTGGCCGTGCACGTGCTGCTGCCCAAAATCGCCGACTTCAAGAAGTCTTGGGAGGTGCTGCGGCAGATGTCGCTGGCGCTGCTGGGGCTGGCGGTGCTGTTCCAAATCGGCCGTTATGTGGCCAGCGGTTTCATGCTGCAAAGCCTGGTGCAATTGGCCGGGGGAAAGCTGAAATTGTGGCGCAGCATCAGCATTGGGCTGGCCTCTACAAGCGTTGGTTTGGTGGCGGCTGGGGCGGTGGGCAGTATGGTGGCTCTGTACAACTGGCTGTTGCCCACAGGGGTGGACAAACAGGGCGCAGGCTTAACGGCCGTTCTCAAAACCGTCTTTACCGATGGCCTGATCTTTGTGCTGTCCGTCATTAGCCTCGTTTACCTGCTGTTGGCGCATGATCTAACCGGGGTGCAAATTGCTGGATATACGGCCGTTTTGCTACTGCTGCTGGTGGTAGGTGGCGGCCTGGTTTGGGGCATTGCTCATCCCGACGTGCTGAAAAAGCAGCTCAACCAAATGCTGGCTGTCTGGGCCAAACTGCGCCGCAAGCCGGTAGATGCGCAGACGGCGGATCACCTGGTGCGGCAGTCGGTAGCCATTGCCGACGTTTTGCGGGCCGGTGGTTGGCAACGGCCGTTGTTGGGGGCCACGCTCAGAACCGTTTTTGACGTGTTGACCCTTTACGCGCTTTTTGTGGCCGCCAAGCATCCGGTGGGCGTTGGCGTTTTACTGGTGGGGTATGGGCTGCCGCTGCTGCTAGGCAAGATGAGCTTTTTGCCGGGCGGGGTTGGGGTGGTGGAAGCGTCGATGACGGCCGTTTACACCAGCTTTGGCGTCAGCACCGAAGTGTCGGTGGTGGTGATCCTGGCCTACCGCTTTATTTCATTCTGGTTGCCCATCCTGTTTGGGGTGCCGTTGGCGGTGTATTTGCAGCGGGAAACGGCCGTACCGACAGCGCATTAAACAGCCTGGCAACTTTCCGACACTCGGCATCTATGTCAAATGACGTAGAGGGGCGCTAAACAACTGGGTAATATGACATAGACTGTTCCCGACATTTACCTAATGATGATTTATCCTTGTTTCGCTATTCTCTAATCAGGTACGAAACGCTTGAAGTGTAGAAGCTCGTTTCGTCTATTGGGACTTTATCGTTAGCGGTAACCCCGGCTCTGGAAGATGCCAACCCAATTTCAACGTACCGGAATTTTAACCACAACCAAGTAACTCAGTTCTATCAACGGCCGTTTCTGGGCCGCATAAATTTTGGAGGAAAATCCTTATGACTTCAGCCGGTAAAACCTGGGATCAGCTGCTCTACCGCTTTGGCTCGGCTCGGGATCGGTCCAGCACGGTGGGGCTGGCTGTGCAAGAACATACCGACGAGGCAGCCAAGATATGGCTGTACAGCTCCATTGTCTGGCTAACCATCGTTGATCTGTTTGGCCTGATTTTGGCGCTGGAACTCATCAGCCCAAATTTGTTTGCGGGCATCCCGTGGCTGCTGTTTAGCCGGATACGGCCGTTGCACGTCAACGGCGTCATCTTTGCCTGGCTCTCCATGATGTACTGGGGCGCACTCTTCTACATGATTCCGCGCCTCACTGGCCT
>JACKBS010000016.1 GCA_020634435.1 Ardenticatenaceae bacterium
AGCCCTAACCCTGGCCGAGCAAGCCCATGCCCTGGCCGAGCAGGCAGACACAACCGACATGCTGGCCCTAGCGGAGAATATTTTGGGGATTTTGGCGCGCAATCGAGGCGAATTGGCAACGGCCGTTTCCTACCACCAACAAAGCCGCCAACTGGCCGATGCGGATAACCACCTGGAAATTCAAATTGCTGCCCGCAACAATCTGGCGCTCACGCTCGGAGCGATGGGGCAGACCGAAGCGGCGATCACCGCGCTGCAAGAGGCAATCCAGCTCTGCCAGCGATACGGCGACCGCCACTACGAAGCCGCCCTGCGCAGCAATCTGGCAGACATGCTGCACCAGGCCGGAGACGAAACGGCCGCTCAGGAACAAATCCGCCAATCCGTCACTATTTACGCCGACATCGGCCAGGCGCACGACAGCTGGCAAGCCGAAATTTGGCAGTTGATGGAGTGGTGACAACCAAACATGGCAAGCCAAAACCAAACGGCCGAATTTCTCCTTCACGAATACAGCTGGAATAAAGCCAGTCTGGAACTGCACGACGTGCAGCCCTTGTTTGGCGGTGTGGTGGTGCGGCTGCCCGGTTGGACTTCCAGCCAGGCGTACATCAGCCGAATCGCGGCTGGCGGCGGTGAGACGAAGTACAAGGTGCCGCTGAACTGGGCGGAGGGCGAAAAAGTTGCGCTCATTCGCCTGTGCCTAGAACATGATTTCCTCACCATCCAGCCAGAGGAGCGCATGGGCCTCCCCGATGAAGCGCATCCCACAGTGACGCTGACAAATCACAAGGGCGAAAGCCACACCGTCGCCAAATGGGCAAGGGTGGCGGATGCTCGTTTCGAGGCCATTTACCAGCCGCTGCTGGCTCTGGCGGCGCGCACGGAAGGGTAACGGCCGTTGCCACAGCACTTCAACAAGGGTCAAAAAGGAGCCATCCTGGCCGGGCTGGCGATGGGCATGCTGCTGCTCGCGCTGCTGGGATTTGTGCTGGCCCGGCTGTTGGTTGACGGTTGGTGGCCGGAGCGCTTTGGTCTGCTACTGGTGCTACTGCTGCATCTGATGGCCTTTTTGCTGGCGGGCATGGCCGGGCTGTCCTGGTGGGAACGGCGCAAGCCGCGCGCGGATCGCGCGTTTACCCATCCGTGGGTGGTAACGGCCGTAAATGGCTGCTTTTTTCTGGCGGTGATTGGCGCGTGGGGATTGGCGGCAACGGCCGTTTCCGTCTGGCGCACAGAGGTGTCGCTGGCACCGGGGGATGAGCGATTTTGGTATGCGGTGTTGGGTTATGCGGCGGTATTTACGGCCGTTTTGCTCATCGCGGCGGCAGGGCGTATCATGCCACCCTTGCTGAATTTGATTGATGAACGTTTTTAAGTGAACTGCAAATGAAAATCCACAGATTTCGCAGATGACACAGATTTACATCTAATCTGCGAAATCTGTGTCATCTGTGGATTATTTTCAGAGGAACAACGTATGTACCGACGGGATTACATCATGCGGCAAATTGAGTTTATGGTAGAGGTAATGCAGCGGCTCGGCGGGCTGGTTGACGAACGCCGCTTTCAGGCGGCCATGACGGTGATTGATGAGTCGTTGGAGGAGTTATTTGGGCTGAACGGCACGCTGCTGACCCGTTTGTTTGGCCGCGAACCGCTGAGCCAGCTCACCTTCGGCGAAGAGGCGGATCTGAGCCAGGCCAAGCTCATTGCGGCGGCGGCGCTGCTGCAAGAAGCGGGCGACATCCAGGCCGAACAGGACCAGGAAGATGAAAGCTTTAACTCCTATGCCAGCGCGCTGGAACTGCTGCTGGCGGCGCTGCTCAACCACGATGGCACGCCACTGCCAGAATATGCCCCGGATGTTGCGGAGCTAACGGCCGTTCTCGATGCTTTTCATCTGCCGTCTAACCTTAACCAACTGCTGCTGCGCTACTACCACAAGTCTGGGCAGTATGATGAAGCAGAAAATGTCTTGTTTGAGATGCTGGAGGAAGATTCCGGGGATCAGGAAACAATCAAAATGGGCATCACCTTCTACCAACACATTCTGAAGGAAAGTGATGCCCAGCTAGAGTTGGGGAATTTGCCGCGTGAAGAAGCGGAGGCCAGCCTGAGTGAGCTGCTGGCGCTCCGCGCCAAAGACTGACTTGGGTTTATGCCAGTTTGGATTTGATGAAGGCGCGGGGGGTAAACGGCCGTCCCAACAGCAACCTTATCAATTTGCCGACAAGCTCAATTGTGCCAATGAACAAGCCTATCGCCAGCCCAACCTTGGCCATGGTGGTGAGAAAGGGCACTGTAGAAATCTCCTCAAGGCTAAACACGAGATTACCAACATACAGGCCAAATAGAGAAGTGCCAACCTCTATCCAGCGGGTAACCCGATTCCAGCGGCCTTGCAAGAGTACGGCCGTTTTCAAGAGCACATCCAGCAGCAGCGAAGCGCTAAACCAGGGGATCAGGGCCAAAAATTCGGCCGTAACCAACATCCAGATACCACTACCTTCGTCGCCAATATTGATCACGCCCAACCAGTCTGGGAAGAAGTTCAGCCAGACCAAAAATAGCAAGCCAAAGAAAATCCCGGCAATCAGCTCGCCTCGCTTGATGCGATCCGGGTCTTTAACGGGGGGCAAGGCAAACGGATCCCATTCTTTTGCTTTTTTCTCTGGCAACGTCAGCGAATCGCCTGCGGTGCGTTCAATGATGGCAAAAATCAAGGTAACGATACCTGCATTTAAAATGGCAGAACGGCCGAATGAAAACACCATATTTAGCGCAGTGTCTAGCCAATCTACCCCATTGGCCTGCCATAACGTCAACCCCAACAATAGCAAATGCAGCCCGCCGATGATGCTCACCGTGATGGTCACGACCAATTTGTAGGTGGGGAACAGCTCCGGGCCAATCAATGATTCGGCGGGGCGATACTGGGCTGCGATGGCTTCTGGCGAACCAAATTCTTGCAAGAGAACGGCCGTTTCCTTCACCGAAGGTTCCGCACCGGCCCGCTCTTCCAACGCATCCAGCAGCAGGGAGCGCAGCTCCATCTCAATATCTGCCCGCACTTTGCGTGGCAAATGTTCACCAACTTCATTCACATACCGATCAATCATCTCATTTGCGTTCATTTCCAGCTCCATTCATTTGCCACAGAGGGCACAAAGATTTCCGAGAATTTCTTGTTTCTCGGTGGCCAATCACTTCGATTTTAAGCCGAGCAGATGGTCCATCACCACGCCCAGGGCTTGCCACTCCTGGGTCAGATTGGCGTAAACGGTGGCGCCTTCCTGGCTCATTTTGTAGTAACGGCGTGGGCGCGTGTCGTCCACCACCTGCCAATCGCTCTCCAACAGCCCCTGAGACTCCAGACGGCGCAGCAGCGGGTAGAGGGTGCCTTCATTGATCTCCATCCCCTGCTCATCCAGTGACTGCTTGAGCGAGTAGCCGTACTGCTCGTCTTGCAGTTGGCTCAGTACGGCCAGCATCAGCACGCCGCGTCGCAGCTCCAATAATAATTTGTCGTAGAGTGTTTCTTTTTCCTGATTTGTTGCCATGTGGCGCATTATACTGTATGTCACACAGTATTGTCAATACGCAAGTATTTTTGGATGGAATTTGAGCAAGAAAAACGCCCTTGGGAGGAACGGCCGTTTCCGACCAATCTCCAAAGGGCGCAATTAGAATTTGAATGACGTTTTACAGGTTTATCAGGCTGCTTCCTTATCTTTTATGCGCTGATCAGCCATCTCGTCAATTGAATCGGCCAGCATTTCGGCAAATTCCTTGTTTTTGGCATTCAAAACGCGCAGGGTCACTTTGGTGGCTGGCGGTTGGCTCATATCGCTGTTCAGCCAATAAGGTTGCACTGTCATACTTAAATCACGCCCCGGAAATTCATAAAGATACAAATCGTCTTCAGACTTGCGGTGAAAACGAATGAATTTATTCTTAAAAACGATGCGAAACTCTCGTTCAAGTTCCTCATAGTCAAACTTCAAAACACGCACCATCGAGTTGGTGAACCGATTTTTGAGGGCAAATGCCAGCAAGATTCTCAGGGCAACAAAAGCGACGAGGAAAGAGGCGCTGGCCACCTCTACCCCCCACCCGAGTGAGAACAAGACAATGACTACCAAAAAAGAGATGATCGCGGAAGCGGCCCAAACAATGGGCTGAAAATAGATGTTCTGTTTTTGCCAACGAGAAGCTACCATCATTAATCCTCCTTCTCCTGAAGAAGATAAGCTGACAACTAAAGCTAACGCCTACTGTACAAAATCCTCCACACCAAGCACGATGACTTTAATCAGTTCTCCAGCCTAACAATCGTAACTTCCGCTGTCGTCTCCACAAAACAGAACCACCCAGCCAATTTTGCCACCGCCGGTTGTTGGCGGCTAAGTTTATTTGCATCCTGGCCTGAATCGCTTATGATCACAGCCTATCTGAGGAATCATCACGCAAAGATGCCGGGCCAAGCGCTATTCTTCTGCACCACCGCACCTTTGCGCTCATTTTTTTTGAAAGGATTTGTTATGACCAAGATTGTTGATCCTATGCCTGAAGCCGGCGAACAGGACACCCCAAGTGATTTCCTTCGCACGATGATTGCGGAAGATGTGGCCAACGGCCGTTTCGGCGGCAAAGTCCACACCCGCTTTCCACCCGAACCCAACGGCTATCTGCACATCGGCCACGCCAACGCGATCCACACCGACTTCAAAATTGCGGCCGAGTTTGGCGGCCAGTGCAACCTGCGCTTCGACGATACCAATCCCACCAAGGAAGAAACCGAGTATGTCGAAGGCATCATGAACGACATCCGCTGGCTGGGCTACGACTGGGAAGATCGCCTCTACTACGCCTCGGACTATTTCGACCAGCTGTACGACTGGGCCATTGATCTCATCAAAGCGGGCAAAGCGTACGTGGATGATTTGAGCCAGGACGAGATGCGCGAATATCGCGGCACGCTCACCGAGCCGGGTAAAAACAGCCCCTACCGCGACCGCAGCGTCGAGGAAAATCTGGACCTGTTTGAGCGGATGAGAAACGGCGAATTTGAGGAAGGGGAGCGTGTGCTGCGGGCCAAGATCGACATGAGTTCGCCCATCATCAACATGCGCGACCCGGTAATGTACCGCATTCTCAAAGCGCCACATTGGCGCACCGGCGACAAGTGGAAAATCTACCCCATGTACGATTGGGCGCATGGCCAATCGGACGCGCTGGAAGGTGTGACCCACTCGTTTTGCTCATTGGAATACGTCAACCATCGGCCGCTTTACGATTGGTTCCTGGACCAGGTGGACATTGACCACCACCCGCAGCAGATTGAATTCGGCCGTCTGAACGTGAGCAACACCATCACCAGCAAGCGCAAGCTGATCCGGCTGGTGCAAGAAAGCCATGTGCGCGGCTGGGACGATCCGCGAATGCCGACGCTGGCAGGCATGCGCCGTCGGGGCTATCCCCCGGCTGCCATTCGCAACTTCCAGGATATGGTCGGTATGGCTCGCTACAACCGGACGGTGGACATGGCCATGCTGGAAGCGGCCGTTCGCGACGAACTCAATGCCCATGCGCCCCGGGCGATGGCGGTTTTACGGCCGTTGCGCATCATCGTCACCAACTACCCGGAAGACAAAGTGGAATGGTTCAATATTCCAGTTTATCCGCAGGACAAAGAGAACATCACCACCCGCCAGGTACCGTTCAGCCGCGAGCTGTTCATCGAGCAAGATGATTACATGCCCAACGCCCCCAGCAAATTCTTCCGCCTGACGGAAGGGCGCGAGGTGCGCTTCCTGGGTGCCTACTTGCTCACCTGCACCGAAGCGGTCAAAGACGAAGAGGGCAACTTAGTGGCGCTGCACTGCACCTACGATCCAGAAACCTACGGCGGCAATGTGCCAGACGGCCGTAAAGTTAAAGGCACCATCCACTGGGTCAGCGCCCCGCACGCGCTGAATGCCGAGCTGCGCCAGTATGACATCCTGTTCACCAAGGAAAACCCAGAAGAGGTGGACGAGGCAGATCAGGATTTCACGGTCAACCTAAATCCACACTCGCTGGAAATTCTGGATAACGCCAAGCTGGAGCCTAGCCTGGCCTTTGCCGAAATTGGGCAGAGCTACCAGTTTATGCGCCAGGGCTACTACGCCAAAGACCCAGACAGCACCGACGAGCATCCTGTCTTCAACCTCACCGTCGCCCTGCGCGACTCCTGGGCGAAGGTAAAATAAAAACCTGTAGGGGCAGGTCTGTTGTGGTTTAAGAAAATAATCGTGTAACGCTGTGACCAGTCTCTGACCGAGTCACCAACCGACACGCTCAGAAACCGGCCGGAGTCCAGGTGTCTTATGTATCGAGTTCCAAGAGACCTTAATTTATCCAAACTGGATGGCCAATTCACAACACAAATTTGTATTGGACCATTTGATTTACAGTTCTCGATTGGCGATGTGCATTTTGTGATCCAATCAGAAATCAAACTCAAAAAAAATGGCAAAGGAATTGCTGTTTGGAAAGAAGGTGATTGGCCAAGTTCCGAATTTTATAACGTGATGAATATTGAAGTGGAATCGCATCATATTCCAAACGATCGTGAAATTGCAATTACTTTCAAGAATGGTTACTCCTTGCATATTTATGACAACTCCGATCAATATGAATCAATGCAAATACGTATAAAAGGAGAAGATGGTCTATGGGTTATTTAAA
The DNA here is from genome assembly GCA_020634435.1 of Ardenticatenaceae bacterium. Taxonomy (GTDB): domain Bacteria; phylum Chloroflexota; class Anaerolineae; order Promineifilales; family Promineifilaceae; genus Leptofilum. The sequence continues at coordinate 6,733 of JACKBS010000016.1, forward strand.
ATCGCTTGACAAATCACTGATGAGCCCAAGCCATTCATTTCTAAAAAGCACAAATGTCTTGTGTCTATCATCTAGTAATGAGGTAATTTTGTGCAAGATCATTTAGTTCGTGCGCTGGCACGGGAAGCCGGGGTGCGGGTGATTGTTTCAGGCAACACCGAGCTGGCACAAGAAGCGGCCAACCGGCATGGTACTTTTCCGATTGCCACCATTGCCCTGGCGCATGGTCTCACCGGCGCGGCGCTGATGGGCGCGCTGCTCAAAGTGCGGCAGCGCCTGGCGATGAAGTTCGAGGGCAGCGGCCCATTGCAAAAAATATTGGTGGAGTCAGACAACAACGGCCGTATCCGGGGCTACGTCTCCCAACCGATGATCGATCTGCCATACCAGGAGCGTCGGCAGATTGCCGCCGGGCTGGGTGACACGGGTCTGCTGACCGTGGTGCGCGACGTGCTGCTGCCCGAGCTGGTGGAAAGCACCGTGCCGTTGGGCAGCGGCGACATTGCCGCCGAGCTGACCTTTTTTCTCAACCATTCAGAGCAAATCCCCTCCCTCATTGACATTAGCCACACCGTGGACGATGAGGGCAACCTGCAAACGGTAGGCGGCCTGCTCATCCAGGCGCTGCCGCCCTACGAAACGGACATTGTGCAGAAGCTGCGCAACAGCACCCAGGAGCTGCCTCCCGTGGCCGATTTGCTAAACAGCGGCAAAACCCCTGAAGAAATTGTGGCCCTGCTGTTTGGCTCGATGCCCTATAAAGAGTTGGAGAAACGGCCGTTGCATTTTGAATGTGGTTGCAGCCGTTCCCGCAGCGAGCAAGCGCTTATTTCCCTGGGTCCAGATGAAATCCAGCACATCATCGACACCGAAGGCGAAGCCGTGGTAGATTGCCACTTTTGCCACGAGCAGTACATTTTTAGCCGCGCCGAGCTGGAAGCGCTCATAGAAACCCTCTAGAAACAATGAGTCTGCAAAGAAGAGACGAGCAGGTCCAACTGGACAATAGCGTCACCACCGTCACCGAACGATTGGAATCCAACGAGCATTTCACCGGCGTGGGCATCAACGTGGTGGTGATTTCCCTCTCCATTGTTGCCTTGCTGCCGCTGCTGCTTTCCAGCCGCTTTTGGGCGCTGCCCACCTGGCAAATTGTCGTGATTCTGCTGCTGTGGACCATTTACGTGGTTAATGGCACAGGCGGCATGATGCTGCACGAGCGCTTTATTGATCGCTGGTATGCCGGGTATGCCTACTTTGGCGTGCAGCTCCTGATGATGGCCGGGCTCCTGCTTTTAACAACGGAGATGAGCGGCGCGATCTGGATCATGATTCTGCCCATTGCCGCCCAAAGCCTGGCCTATTCCTGGCGGTTTACAGTGACCATCTGCCTCATCTTGCTGGGCTTGATGTGGGCAGCTTATTTTAAACAGCAGTCATTGGAAGATACCGTGATCGATCTGCTCTCGATTGGCGTATCGCTGCTGTTCACCCTCATCTTTACCAGCATCGCCTTGCGGGAAAGCGCTGCTCGCAGCCAGGTGCAGCGATTGGCCACCGACCTACGCCAGGCCAACCATCGGTTGGCTGAATACGCCGCCCAGGCCGAAGAACTGGCCACGATGCGGGAACGCAATCGCGTCGCCCGCGAAATACACGACAACTTGGGCCACTATCTCACCGTGGTCAACGTGCAAATTGAAGCGGCCAAAGCGATCATGACCGCCCAGCCAGAAAAGGCCAAAGATGCCCTCGACAAGGCACAAAACCTGACGCAAGAAGGCTTGGCCGCCGTGCGCCAATCGGTGAGCACCTTGCGCGAATCGCCGTTGACCAACCAGACATTGGCGGAAGCATTGGCCCAGCTGGCGGAAGAAGCCCGCGAATCCGGGCTGGTCGCCGAACTCAGCATCGAGGGAGAGCCAGGCAAACGCGACCCAAAAGTGGAACTGACCGTGTATCGGGCGGTGCAGGAAGGGCTTACCAACGTGCGCAAACACGCCCGCGCCTCGCGCATAGACATATGGCTGCGTTATGAACCCAAAGAAACGGTGCTGACGCTGAAAGACAATGGCATCGGCGCGGACCTGGCGCAAAAAAGCGCCAGCAGTTTTGGTCTGGTGGGGATTGAAGAACGGGTCAATTTGCTAAACGGCCGTATGCAAATCACCACCGCTCCACAGCAAGGCTTCCAGTTCACTATCACCCTGCCCACCTAACCCTGTCATGCCCGCCTGCGTGGGCATCCACCGCTTACAAAAGTATGGATTCCCGCTTTCGCGGGAATGACACATTAAGTAGCCGCGCTTTCTTAGCGCGTTTTGGGAGATTGCTGCCAAGCATAAAAAGCACGGCGCGGCGTCAGGTCGGGGTTGACCAGGCTGTAGCCGCTCATTTCGTCGGTGGGGGAACGGCCGTAAACCAGATTCCACACTGTAAACAGCTCTACCCACGGCCACTCAGCCGCCGCGCGCGCCCGCGCCGCCAGCAAATAATCTGCCTGCTGCGCCTCGGAGACGGCGGGCTGGTTGCCATCCACTACCGTGTACCCCAGTTCCGTAATCCAGATTGGCTTGGTCACTCCGGCTGCCTGCGTGATTTCAACCATTTGGGCAATGCGACCCAGGGTAAGATTGTTGTACTCTCCGTCCGGCGCATCTGGCGCAAGGCCAAAGCCGTAGGCATGAACAGCCAACACATCCACGCAGTCAGCCATACCCACCGTCCACAGCTGCTCCAGAAAAACACGATCATCCACCGCGCGGGGCGACTGCTCATTGGTCGGTGCCAGACCGCCACCCACCACCAGCGCCTGCGGATCGGCTGCCCGAATCTGGCGAAAAGCGACGCCCAGCACACCCACATAATCGGCGGGGTCAGCCACCCAGCCATCAAACCTGGCCCAATGCTCTTCCAGATTGCCGCCAGAGCGGCTCCATTCGGCGGCTAAATTGGGTTCATTCCAGATAATGTAGCCAAGGATTTGCCCCTGGTAGCGCTGGGCAACGGCCGTTACAAATCCCCCATACGCCGCCAAATCAAACGGTAAGCCGCCGGGGTTGTCTGGCACGGCCCATTCGGGCGGCATGTCCAGCCGCAGCACCAGGTTCAGGCCACGCTGGCGCACCGTCTGGACCAGCGCATCGCTGGCGTCCCAGGCAAACGCACCTGGCGCTGGCTGCACGTCGCGCCAGGGCAGCACCTGCACAATCGTGTCGAAGCCTGCTTCAACGGCTAGATTGACGATGGTTTCATCGACAAACAGGGTGTGAACGGCGTAGCGCGGCGGAGGCGTGGTAGCGGGGTTGATGCGTGCTGGCGATACGGCCGTTTTTGGCACCACAACATCGGCAAACCGTTCGCAAGCATGGGTGGGGATGGGGGTTGGCGTGGCAGGAACGGCCGTAGCCGCCACATCAGGCGGCACAGAGCGGCAGGCAGCCAATCCTACCAGCAACACAAGCCAGGCAAACCATTTCATCCGCCAAGCGTACCAAATTTGAGCGCCGCCACCGGCACGACCAGCAAACGATTTCCCTGCGAAAAGCCGCGACACAAAAACGGTGTCAAAAATAGTGTGCTTTTTTGTTACTGACAGCTGCCGATCTGCTGTTTACACTGCTCTCTCATGAAGCCAGTCTGCTCGTTACCTTCAGGGGAGCAATTCTCTCACGGTTTAATCGTGCCCACTTTCTCATTCTGCCAACAAGGAGCTACTAGAAAATCATGCTAAAAACACAACTCATTCGCGGATTTATCCTCGCAACCATTTTGATCGGCACATTGCTACTAGGACATCCCACAAAAGCGGTGGAGGCAACGGCCGTTTCCCCCCAAACCCTGCTCAATTCCGACGGTACCTTAAACCTGGATGGCGCGTTCAACGGCGTTCTCGATTTGCAAGGCTACAGCGTGACTCTGGATCCAGCTCGTGGCCCGATTTTGGACCCAGCCAGCACGGATGCCGCCACCACCCTGCCCGGCGATTGGGGCAGCGTGGGCGAAGGCGGTGGGGCGGTTGATGCCGGTGTGCGGGATATTGTGGTGAGTGGAACGGCCGTTTACGTCGGCGGTGACTTTACCGATGTGGCCAACATCCCCGCCGCTGATTTTGTAGCCAAGTGGGATGGGGCCAACTGGTCGGCCTTGGGCAGCAACGGCGCAGACGATGGCGCGTTGGGCGGTTCGGTTTACGCGCTGCTGGTCGATGGCTCGGACCTGTATGTGGGCGGCTCATTTAACAACGTGAACAACAATGGCACCGTGCTAGAAACGGCCGATTATCTGGCCAAATGGGACGGCACAAATTGGTCTGCCTTCGGCAGCAATGGCGCGGGCGATGGCGCGTTAACGGCCACTGTGTATGCCTTAGGCCTGAGCGGCGCAAACCTGTATGTGGGCGGCTCGTTCACCAATGTCAATAACAATGGCGTTGTTGTGCCCGAAGCCGACTACATTGCCCGATGGGACGGGGCCAACTGGTCCGCGCTGGGCAGCGACGGGGCGGGCAACGGTGCATTGAGCGCGCTGGTGGACGCCATTGCCATCAACGGCACGGATGTGTATGTAGGCGGTTATTTCATCAACGTCAACAACAACGGCACGCCGCTGCCAGAGGCCGATTATCTGGCCAAATGGGACGGCACAGATTGGTCTGCCCTGGGCAGCAATGGCGCAGGCAATGGTGCCCTTAGCAGCTTCGTTTACGCGCTAGGCGTCAGCGGCACAGATCTGTATGTGAGTGGCTTGTTTACCAATGTCAACAACAACGGCGTGCCTCTGCCAGAGGCCGATTATCTGGCCAAATGGGACGGCACAGATTGGTCCGCCCTGGGCAGCAACGGCGCGGGCGATGGTGCGCTGAACAGCTATGTTTTGACCCTGCTGGTGGACGGTAGCGATGTCTACGTGGGCGGTGCGTTTACCAATGTGAACAATAATGGAACGGCCGTAAACACTGCCGATTATCTGGCCAAGTGGGACGGCACCAACTGGTCTGCCCTGGGCAACGACGGCGCAGGCAACGGCGCAATTCCCAGCAAATCTACCCCCTACATTGCCGCGCTGGCGCTCAACGGCAGCGAGCTATTCGCGGGCGGCGGTTTCTTCGACCTCAACAATGGCGGCAGTGTGCTGCCCCAGGCTGACTACATTGCCAAATGGGATACGGGCACGTCAGCCTGGTCGTCGCTGGGCACGGTGGCCAATGGGTCCCTGGTGAATGGGTACACAGCCAGCCAGGTGAATGCGATTGCGGTGGTGGGAACGGCCGTCTACGTCGGCGGCTTGTTTAGCAACGTCTCCAACCACGGCATCAACATTCCCGAAGCCGATTATATTGTTAAATGGGACACCCTGACCGAAAACTGGTCTGCCCTCGGCAGCAACGGGGCGGGCAATGGCGCTTTGTTCAATCGCGTCCAGGCATTGGCCGTCAACGGCACCGATTTGTACGTGGGCGGCAACTTCATCAACGTCAACAACAACGGCGTCATGCTGCCTACCGCCGATTACGTCGCCAAATGGGACACCCTGACCGAAAACTGGTCCGCCCTCGGCAGCAACGGGGCGGGCAACGGCGCATTGCCCAGTGGCAGCTTCGTCACGGCGCTGGCGATGAACGGCAGCACGCTGATCGTGGGCGGCGGGTTTAACAACCTCAACAACAACGGCAGCGTCATTCCCGAGGCCGATTACATAGCCCAGTGGGACGGGGCCAACTGGTCCGCCCTGGGCAGCAATGGCGCAGGCGACGGCGCGCTCAACGGTTCCGTAATGGCACTGACCGTAGACGGCACCACGCTGTATGTGGGCGGCACCTTTACCAATGCCGCCACCCTGCCCACGGCTGACTACGTGGCCAAATGGAGTGGCGGCAGCTGGTCGGCCCTCGGCAGCAATGGCTCGGGGGACGGGTCTCTCAACAACGGCGTAACCGCCATTGCCGTGGCCGGATCATCGGTGTACGTTGGTGGGTCTTTTACCAACGTCAATAACGGCGGTGTGGTGCTAAATACGGCCGATTTAATTGCCGAATGGGACACAGGAACGGGGAATTGGTCGGCGTTGGGCAGCAATGGCATGGGCGACGGCATATTCTGTACCGCCTGTGGCAGCTCGATTGCCGCCATCTTTGTTGACGGCACCGATGTTTATATTGGCGGCACGTTTACCAATCTAAACAGCAACGGCGCGGTCCTCGATGCGGCCGACTACATCGCCAAATGGGACGGCACGAGTTGGTCCGCGTTGGGCAACAACGGCGCAGGCAATGGGGCAATCCCGACCAATATTAATTCCAGAGTTCACGTCATTACCAGCTTGGGCACGGACCTGCTGGTAGGCGGCAACATCGCCAATCTCAGCAACAACGGCGCTGCCCTGCCCGAAGCCGATTATCTGGCAATCTACGGCATTTCCAACGAAGGGCCAGACACGACGCCGCCAACCGTCGTCTCGGTTACCCGGCTGGATGCCAACCCCACCAGCGCCACCACCGTTCGCTTCCTGGTCACGTTCTCCGAATCGGTCAGCGGTCTGGATGCCAGCAACTTCCAACTGGCAACCAGCGGCATTACCGGGGCAAAGGTGATCCAGATGGGACCGTTCGTAAACGGCATTGGTCCGATCACGGTGAACACCGGCGGCGGCGTAGGCACCATTCGCCTGGATGTCATCGACGATGACACGATTAAAGATGCAGCGGGGCTGCCACTCGGCGGCGTGGGGTTGGACAACGGCACGTTTACCAGCGGCGAGGTTTACCAAATACAGATGCGCCAGCTTTACCTGCCACTGGTTTTGCGGTAAGTACGGCCGTTGCCGCACATTTACAAACACGAATTTTCACTTATAGGAGACACCCATCATGGACGACAAAACGATTTATGAACATTTGAGCCGCCTCAGCCAAGCCATTGCCCGCCTGGAGCGCAAAACCGACTTTATCCTTGACCACTTGCATTTGACGTTTGTGGACACACCCGGCAACAATATTCCGCCAGAACTGCGCGAGGTGTACAATTTGCTGCAACAAGGCAAGAAGCTGGAGGCAATTCAAGCTTACCGCAAACTGACCCAGGCCAGTTTTGAGGTTGCCAAAACGGCCGTTGAAAAAATGGAATTAGGTCTGGGTTAAGGAACAAAACGCTCGTATGCTCACCAATAAGGTTGTCACTCTCATTCTTTTGCTCATGATACTGACGGTTGGGGCTTGTAGTTCAACCGACACCACGTCACCAACCGACGAGCCAGACCCGACGGCAAGGCCGAAAACGCTCACGATCCAGCTTGGCCAGCCTATCACGGTGCCCAGGGGTGAAACGGCCGTACTTCCCGCCGCCGATCTCAACGTGAAGTTTGTGGACCTTTTATTCGAATCGCGCTGCCCTAGCAACGTGCAGTGCGTTGAAGCGGGCGAGGCGCGTATCTCGATTCGCGTTAGCCAAGGCGAGGCAGAAGCCGAAACGCTAGAAATGAACACCAATCCACCACTCAAACAAGATGTGGTCAGTTATGGCGACTTCCAAATTCAGCTAACGGCGCTCAATCCTTATCCTGAAGAGATCGACCAACGCATTCCGGCAAGACGCTATGAAGCAACCTTTGTGGTGACGGAACGGCCGTAAAACTCCACCATGAAACTAAAGCTCAGCCTGACGTTTGGCTTGCTCATCATCAGTTCCCTGCTCTGGCGAATGTACGTCATGGCCACCCTCTCAGACACCTTTCCGGTTGGATTTCCCCTGCAATTTTATCTTGCCTGGGGGCCATGCCCGCCAGGGCAGCAGTGCGCCGAATTCAACTGGATGTGGCTGGCGTTAGATATTCTCTTCTGGTATGCGGTCAGCACAGTCGGTGTGTGGCTGTGGCAAAAGAGAGCCTAACGCGAGCGCGGCATGCCTAGTTCTGACAAACATCACCTTCTGCACGTGCCAATTGCGACTAGGTGAACGGCCGTGCATCCAGTACGATTCCTTGTGGCCGTTATGAGGCGACTTGTGTCAGTACGGCCGTTTACCATCTTTACTTAGCCAAGGAGTCAATCATGTCTGATACAGACACCACATTAACAGGCGTTGACCTGCTGCACAATCCACTGCACAACCACGGCACCGCCTTTACCGATGAAGAACGAGACAGCTACAAGCTGCGTGGTCTGCTGCCACCGCGCATTTTCACCCAAGAACGTCAGGTGCAGCGTTCCCTGGGCAACTACCGCAAAAAGCAAAACGATCTGGAACGGTATATTTACCTCATCAGCCTGGAAGACCGCAACGAAACCCTGTTTTATCGCCTGGTGATGGACAATCTGGAAGAGATGATGCCTATCATCTACACCCCCACCGTCGGCAAGGCGTGTCAGGAATTTGCCCACATTTTCCGCCGCCCGCGCGGCCTCTACATTTCTGCCGAAGACAAGGGTCGCGTCGCTGAAGTTATCGCCAACTGGCCGCTCGACGATGTTGAGGTCATTGTGGTCACCGACGGCGAGCGCATTTTGGGTCTGGGCGATTTAGGCGTCAACGGGATGGGTATTCCGGTGGGTAAGCTGTCACTCTACACCGCCTGCGCCGGTATCAATCCCGCTAAAACATTGCCAATTACGCTGGACGTAGGCACAGAAAACGAAAAGCTGCTAGATGATCCGCTCTACATCGGCCTGCCGCAGCGGCGGCTGCGCGGTGCAGAATATGATGCGTTGGTAGATGAGTTCATGACGGCCGTTAACGAACGGTATCCCAACGTCATGGTCCAGTTTGAGGATTTTGCCAACCTCAACGCTTTCCGCCTGCTGCACAAATATCGGAACCAGTACTGCACCTTCAACGACGACATTCAAGGCACCGCCAGCGTCACGTTGGCCGGTATCTACTCAGCCCTGCGCCTGACAGGCGGCAAGTTGGGCGAGCAAAAATTGCTCTTCCTGGGCGCTGGCGAAGCAGGCATCGGCATTGCGGATTTGATCGTGTCGGCAATGATGGATGAAGGATTGAGCGAAGCTGAAGCCCGGCAGCGCTGCTGGTTTGTGGATTCGCGCGGCCTGGTAGAGAGCACCCGCACCGATCTGGCCGAACACAAACTGCACTACGCCCACGAGTTTGCGCCGCAGCCCAATCTGCTCGCTGCCGTGAACGCTCTAAAACCAACAGGCATCATCGGCGTTTCGGGCCGGGGTCAAATGTTCACCAAACCGATCGTGGAAGCGATGGCCGCTCTCAATGAACGGCCGATTGTTTTTGCCCTCTCCAACCCCACCGCCAACTCCGAATGCACCGCCGAAGAAGCGTACACCTGGTCTGAAGGCCGGGCCATCTTTGCCAGCGGCAGCCCGTTTGACCCGGTAACCTACAATGGCAAGACATTTGTGCCTGGTCAGGGTAATAACTCGTACATCTTCCCTGGTGTGGGGCTGGGTGTGGTCGCGGTGAAAGCCCGCCACGTACCGGATGAAATGTTCATGGCCGCAGCCCGCACGTTGGCCCAACTGGTCACGGAAGAGGATTTGGCCATGGGGCGCATCTACCCCTCGCTCAAGCGGATTCGTGAGGTATCGGTGGCCATTGGAACGGCCGTTGCCGAAGTTGCTTACCAACAAGAACTGGCCCGTGTACCACGCCCCGATAATCTGGCTGAATTTGTCCAGGCTCAGATGTACCACCCCAGTTACAAATAAATAAGCCGGTTTTCACCGGTATGCGTGAAAAAACACGCAGGTAAACCATATGCATCCCCACCGGGTTTACCTGCGTGTTTTTCGTCTTTGGCTGATTATTTGGTTCAGTTCAAGGGAGAAGGTGCAGGTAACAATTCCCGCACGCTGTGAATTAACTCTTCAACGGTGATGGGCTTGCACAAATAGCAGTTGGCCCCAGCCGCCATGCCTTCAGCAACTGCCTGATGCTGCGTTTTGCCGCTGAGCATGATGATGGGCAGACTCACAAATTCAGCATCGCTGCGCAGCTGTTTGCACAGGCTGACGCCATCCAAATTAGGCATCATCACGTCCAACACCAAAATATCGGGGGTGATTTCCTCTAGCTTTTCCAGAGCATCCAGGCCATCTTCGGCTTCGATCACGTCAAAACCGCCAATTTCCAGCATTGCACGCAGCATATCGCGCAAATTAGGGTCGTCGTCCACTAATAAGATTGAGTACTTCACTGATTTCTCCTCTGTTTTGGACCTATAAATTGGATGAGCTTATTCCACTGCGTATTAAACCATGAAGCGGCGCTCCATCGCAGTAGGAAAATATAGCCAGAAAGTACCACAGGAGGCACCAATCTTGAACGTGGGAGAACGGTTTGGCGACGGCCGTTTCCTTACAGCATAAATCGGCAGGCCGCCACCAGCAGCAAGGCCACCCAGCCCGTTTGTTGCGAGAGGGTCAGCAGACGGCGGCTGGCCCACTGCACCGAGCCAGATTCCTGGTAGCGGTCATTCTGCTCCATGTCGTTGGCCCAAACCCACAGCAGCATTAGCACAGCGGGCAGCAAAACCAGCAGAATAAGCGGGATCATGAGCCAGGGGGAGAGTACGGCCGTAACGGCCGTTTGCCAGCGAGCCAACAACACCAGCGAAACCAAGTGTGCCAGTTGGTCTAGCAAAAAGCCAGGCCACTGCGGATCGCCGGGCAGGCGCAGCTTGGTCCAGTCGATGAGAAAGTGCACCACACCTAAAACCACAAACAGGCCCAGGTGGGCGGCGGGCTGCTGCACCAGCAGCGCCGTCGTGAAGAGGTGAAGCAGCACGTGAAACGCCAAACCAGCGTTGCTGGCAATCTTCAGGCGAAAAACGCGGTTTGTTTGCAGCGGAAAATCAGCTAATAAATGGGCCAACCACAAGGCCAAAAATGTCGTCATGAAAATAGATAACCGTTTGCCAGGAAGCAGACGATATGAGCAGTGTTCAGCAACGGTGTCTTAAAACTCAGCTTGCCCGGCATACAAAAATGTTTGCAACTGTATGGGTGCAGGGCACCTTTGATAATCGGGTGCAATCGGCCGTGTGAGAGAATGAAAATAGATGACGTGCGGACTTTACAACGGCCGTTTACACAATGGATGCCAGGGCATCCTAATAATTTAACAGGTTGGTTGGGAACGGGATGCATACGGCCGTACGCATCACTTGTGAAATGAACTACAACCAGAAGTAAAAAGACCCGTTAATGACCAAAAAGTCACGAACGGGTCTTTCTTTTCACGATTGTTTCACCGGGGAATCAGGTAATGACGGGCGTTTGGTGCAAAAACGTATCATCGGTAAGCTGCTGCAAGACAAAGGCAGCCACATCAGCCCGCGAAACCTGCCCGCTGCCAATGGCCGAGTCCAGGCCAAACTGGTACTCGCCCGTGGCCGGGCCGTTGGTCAGGCCACCAGGGCGCACAATGATCCAATCCAGGTTGCTTTCACGTATCAGCTGTTCCTGGCGCTCCTTGTCTTCATACGCCTTGCGCAAGACCGTTTTCATCAACATTTTAAACGTCAGCGTCACCTGCTCCACGCTATCGGCCACGCCCATGGCCGATACCACCACCAGGCGCTTGATGCCCTGCTTTTCCATGCAGTCGATGATGTTGCGGGTGCCGTCAGAAACCACAAAGTCGGGATTATTGGGCGTGTTGCCCAGAGAGCAACAGACGGCATCAGAGCCAGCCACAGTCTCCTCTACTTTGTCTGCATTCAATACATCGCCAATGACCAGATACAATTTGTCATGTTTGATGGTCAAGCGCCCCGGATCGCGCACCAGCACGGTTACCTCGTCGCCAGCCGCCAGGGCTTGCTTCACAATTTCCTTCCCAGTGCCACCAGTGGCACCAAATACCGCTAATTTCATGTTTGTCTCCGCCTCACTTTCCTCAATCCAAGTTTAATTATCGCAAAAAGTTCATTTCACGCTATGCACGGCCGTTTGAGGAGTCTGTGGGAAGGAGTGATTTTCATTTGGGAACGGCCGTTCCAGTAGTCGTTTTGCGCAACGGCCGTTTCAGGAAATAGTATGCAGGAATAATAGCAAAAAGCGACAAGATCATGCCCAGCCAGTACGGATAATGGGGATTGAGGGAAAAAATTAGGCCAGCCAGCGCCGTGCTGAAGATCGTTGCCAGGCTAACGACCGATTGGTACATGCCCAGCACACCACCCCGCACTTCATCCGGCACGGTGCGCGTAGAAAGTCCCTGTAACGAGGGCATCATCAATCCCATGCCCACCGGGAAAAAGATAGACCCCGGAACACCATACCAGGCCGCCGTAGCCACCGCCAGAAACAACATGCCCACACCACGCAGCGCGCTACCAATAATAACCAAATTGGCCTCCCCCAACCGGGGCAACAACCGCCGAATCAGTATCGTTTGGGTCAAAAATTGGGTAAGGCCCACCGTCCCCAGCAAAATACCAATCCCCACGTCCACAATGCGATCACTGTATTTGGCAAAGAGCACCGCATCGCCAAACAGGGCAAAGGTGGCCTGCATCATGCCCATGGCAAATTGCCCAATGAAAGCAATGAGTAAAATTGCCAGCAGCGGCGCATTACTCATAACCTCACCGGGAGCCATGCCGCCCTGCCGCGCCTGCCGATTTTTCAGGCGCTGCTCTGGCGTGAGCGTTTCGGTAAGCGTGAACCAGGTTAAGACAACGGTGAGGAAGGCGGCCACGGCGGCCATGTAGAAGGGAATGCGCGGCCCCAAAGCGGCCGACAGCGTGCCCCCCAGCGCGGGGCCGAACACAAAACCCAAACCGAAGGCCGCAAAAATGTAGCCTAGCGATTCTGTTCGTTTAGCCGGCGGGGTGATGTCGGTAATGTAGGCCTGGGCGACGATGATGTTGCCGCCAGTGATGCCGTCTAAAATGCGGGCGATGAACAGCACGGTGATGTTGGGCGCGGCGCCAATCATGATGAAGCTGATCACAGTGCCAATCTGGCTAATGATGAGGACGGGGATACGGCCATATTTATCTGACAATCGCCCAATCACCGGACCCGCTAAAAACTGGGCTGCAAAAAAGGAAGAAAGCAGCAAAGTGTTGTAGCGGGGTGAAATGTCGAACTGCCGCTGGGCATAGAGCAGCAAGATGGGCAGCGCCATCGCTGCGCCCAGCATCTGCACAAACACAATGAGCAAAATGGTGAGTAACCGTCGATCAATCTTTCGTAAATTCATGGGTAATGGGCCACCCAAGAGCAAAATGGGCGGCGGCTCCTTGTTAGGTTTAGCTGTCGGGCGGGTGGTGGGGAGTGGGTGATGGGGCAACGGCCGTTTCCGGCACCTCTTGGGTCACAACCACGCTGTTTTGCAAGCGGGCAACGTGCAGCTGCTCCAACTGCTGAGCATACCGATCGGCTACTTCGTCAAAATAGCCGGATAAATCGCGCCAGGCATTGGCCATCTGCGTGCGCGTGTTGGCCATCATTTCATCTTCCTGCTTGCGGCGCAGCCAACGCCAGCTAGAACGCAAAATGTGCCGCACATTGGCCACCACCTGCTGCGCCAATTGGGTCAGCGGACTGGTGGTGAGGCTGGCCAATACCTGGTGCAGCGCTTCGGCGGCCAGCGGCGCATCCGTGCGGTTGTCCAGATCGCCGCGCGCTAGCATAAAATCGAGCAAATAAGCGCGGTGCCAGTAATAGCTCAGGTTGTCGGTGGCATCTTTGATGGTGAGGAAGTAGAAGATAGTACGGTAGGTGCGCTTGAGCAGCAGCCAGACCAGCTGCAAGGGCCAGAGCAGGCAGCCGGTACAGCTGAATTGGCTGCGGTTGAGTTGGCTAATAGTTTCTGGGGGTAGGGAACGGCCGTTGCGCCGGGCAATGGCGCGGGGCATGCGTCGTTTAAAAATCCACTCAAATAAAACATCCAGCAGCGGAATGGGAATTAAAACGGCCAACCCCGCCAGCGTGGCATCCACATAGATGGGCCAGTCAAATTTTTCGTCGCGTAGAGGTTTTTCAGTCATGGATGTAAATAGGGGATTCAGCAATTAGGTAATTAGGTAAGTGGGTAATTCTCTCAATTACGCAATTACTCACTTACCCAATTACTCACTTACCTTTCCCAGGCCAGGCTGGATCCAAGAATGTTTGCAACTCAAGCAAATAGCCATTGGGATCGCGGACAAAACAGTGATAGATATTGAACTTTTCGTTGCGCGTGGGTGGTTTTTCCACCGCCACCCCCTGCCCCACCAGATAATCGTGCCACCCATCCACATCCGGCGTCACCAGCGTCAGCATGAGATAATGGTTGGCGGGTGGTGCGGCCATGTGGTCACCCAGAGTTTCACAGAAACCCAGATACGCATCACCGCCAGTCGAATAAATGCGGCAGCTGCCCTGGTCCAGCACTAGCTCTAAGCCGAGGATTTGTTCGTAGAAAACGGCCGTTTCGGCCAAATCCCGCGCGTGTAAAAAGGTGACTTGTTGCTCGATTGGTGGTCGGTTGTTGCTCATTATTCTCAATGGCTATGCGAATTACAGTCTCAAGGTGTTACCACAAAGGGTAAATATAACTGATAGCTCACCGTTGCGCATGTATCTTCCTCCAGCCAGGGAGCAAAAAGCACATTACCTGTTACCGCATTGCCGCTGCCAGGGCCAATGCCCGACGGACCGCTAGCATCCCCCCACCAGTTTTGGCGGGCATCCACTGGGGCGGGATTCTGATTGGTCAGTCCAGCATCACCATTACCCGCCAAAGCCGAGCTGCTGATTTGCACCGTGGGCTGCCCGGTGTTTAGGACAAAGACACCGCTGCCATTGTTGTTGGTAAAGCGGCTGCAAACGGCCGTTACTGCCCCATCCATCACCAATAATCCATCCATCGCCGCTGCGTACAGTTGGCTATTTTGCAAGGTAACGGGGGTGGAAACGGCCGTGTTGTTCACGGTCAGGTTGTACGTACCGTAGCGCACTTCGGTATGATCCAATTGAGCATTGCCGTTTTCAACGACAATGCCTGCCCATTGATTTGGGGCTGAATCCGTGTACGAAGTAAAGATAACCGGCTCAGTCTGGGTGCCAACAGTATGAAGGATGCCTTCTACGTGCAAACCAAGGCTTGCTGCACTACTGTTAAACTTGAGCGTCACGCCAGAATTGACAGTTAGCGTATGTGTTGGCGGAATAACAAACCATTCTGTTGAAACGCCTCCATGCAAAACGACATATGCATCTAAACCGGGTTGATCAGTTAGAACGGCATCGCCACCTAACGTAAGCGCACCATACAAAACGATATTGTTGCCCTCGACATTATTGGCAAAGGTGACATTGTTGAGGCTAACCTGATGCAGGTTGCCCGCCTGAATGCCGAGCGGCGTTAGGGAACTGTGACTAATCAAGCTGTTGCTGATTTGCACAGTTGCTGTGGGATTGAGTGAACCGATCAGCACACTCTCCCGGCCGTTTCTTATCTCTACATTTTCTAGCTGGCTGCTGCCGCCCTGCAATGCTATTCCTGGCCATTCCCCCGGCGCAGAATCCAGCTGTGAGGTAAGAATGATAGGTTCAGCCTGAGTGCCAACTGCGTTAATCGAACCAGCGACACTTAGACCAAAATCACCCCCACTCTGATTGAATTTAACCGTTACCCCAGAGTTAATCGTTAGAGTAGTCGCTGATGGTACAACAAACCAATGTGAAAGATTCCCATCTAACACAACGTAAGCGTCTAGACCTGGCTGATCGGTCAGAACGGCATCGCCGCCCAGCGAAGCCGCACCATACAAAACAATATTACTGCCCTCAACATTGTTGGCGAAGGTGATATTGCTGAGATTGACCTGGTGCAGGTTGCCGGTCTGAATACCGAGCGGCGTTTCTAAACTGTCGCGAATGACGCTGTTTTTAATTTGCACAGTCGCTGCTGGATCGAGTGAACCGATCAGCACACTCTCACGGCCGTTTCGCACCTCCACATTTTCTAGCTGGCTGCTGCCACCCTGCAAGATCATACCTTCCCACTGCCCTGGTGCAGAATCCGCTGCGGAGGTAAAGGTAATGGGTTGTGTGGGTGTGCCGATGGCCTGGAGACGGCCGTTTACCACCATTGACCCCGCTCCCACCCCAAAGCGTACTTCTACACCCGCCTCAATTGTCAGCGTCACACCTGTTTGCACAGTCACCATATCGGTGAGGATGTAGGGGCTGTTGGTAGCCGTCCACGTAGTGTCAGTGGTGATTGGGCCGCCAACATCAACAAGCTCGGGTTTGGCCTGTACACGGCCGTTTACCACATACCCCAAACCCAACAGCAAACTGATTGGCAAGAGCAAGGTGAGGAAAATCACAGCACGTTTCATGAGTTGTCCTTTTTTCATACGGTTTGTTCGACTGGAAAGTGGTGAAAGAAGCTAAGGGGATCGAAAACGGCCGTTTGCTGTTTTCACAACTACCAAAGTATATAAACACCGACTTGCTTCATCAATTAAAGTAGGGACTAAGGTTGAAGGCATACGAAATCAATCACCAGCCTCTTATCGAATGTTTACCTGAGTGCATGTTTCGCGCTTTATTTTTAAGCTCTGAGCGACGTGATACTTATTTTGGTGTAAATATTATAATGCTCTTGAACTGATTACTTGCGTCATGTGATTGACGCTTAATAAGTTTTGTTTAGTTCGGTGAGAAAGAAACAGGTGCTACATTATGACCATCGTTGACCGAGCGAGTCACTGTTTCCTGAGCTTGCACATAGTCAAAGACAGAAGCAAAGCGATAGCCTAAGCCATGATTTATAAGCGTCGGCTAAACGATATTATTCAGATCATTTTAAGATGTACTTCAATCTTCATTATTGTGTAATTGTGTAGCTGACTTTTGGGCGAAGTTTGAAAAAAGCGAAACCTATTCTGTTGAGGCGGGCAACGCCGAGCTACGGCATTATTTAACCAAGCTGGCCCGACGATCTCGCTGCTTCTCAAGGTGCATTGAAGCACTCCGTGACCATGTAAAAGCGTTTGTACACGCTTGGAATCGCCGACAATTGTACAAAAGACAATATCCACACTACGCAGCGCATCTGATTGATTTTGTGTACCCGTGATTTTGCTCTCCCCCCCATTACTGTCATATTCGTTTTAAGCCATTCAAGATAAGGTGAGATAACGCAATTCAAGGTAAACATACCTATCAATATAAACTGAGGCAACCGCATTAAGAAAAGTATCTAATGAATAGTCTACAAACGCTAAAACCCAAACCCATCCTAACTCCTTTCAGCTACAAAGATGCTATCAATCTATCACCTATGCATTTAATACGTCTCCTTGTCGTTTCGGTTTTTGTAGTGGAATTGGCAATTATGTTGCTATTAGAGCCGTTGTTATTTGATATTGATACATCGTTTAGGGAAAACTTAATTGAAGGCCTATTGGATGCCTCGCTGCTTTCTGTGATCGTATTTCCATTTCTCTATTACTATGCTTTCAAGCCATTGGTAGGCCTTATCGAGCAGTATCAGCGCTCAGAAAAAGCCTTGGATACAGCAAACAACTTTTTAGAGATTGTGTTTGCTAGCCTTACAGATGGGGTAATTGTAGTCAACACAGATGACCATACGATTTTGTCATGCAATCGTATGGCCGAAAAACTACTAGGTTTCTCCCAAAATAAGTTAATTGGTAGACAGATTCAAGATTTTCTTGTTCAAGACAAAACAAAATGGGCCCAGTTGCAGGAAAAAATTAATTTGAGTCTGTCATCAGGAAATATCTTCTCTACAGAGCTAATGTTGACCCCACGTAAAGAGTTGGGATACGTAGCAGAAATTACGGTTAATCGAGTTGAGTCTGATGATGACACACACGCCCTGCAAGTTTACGTCATGCGAGATATCTCAGAACGAATAAAATCGCAGGAGCAACTTCAGCTACAAACCACGGCGCTAGAAGCTGCCGCAAACGGTATCATGATTACTAATAATAGCGGGTTGATTGAATGGGTAAATCCAGCATTGACTGACATGACTGGCTATGAATTTGAAGAGTTGGTTGGCCAGGATGCTAGCATCTTTAATTCGGGACAGAATGAATCAGAAAGTTATGCAACAATTTGGCGAACCATAAAGGACGGTAAAGTATGGTCTGGTGAGTTGATAAATAGATCTAAAGATGGCACTTTTTACATTGAGAATCAGTCTATTGCTCCGGTACGCAATATGAATAGTGAAATTACTCACTACATAGCTATCAAACAAGATATTACTAACCGGAAACAAGCTGAAATCCAGATGGAACGGCATAATCGGGAGCTAGTAATGCTGAGTCAGTTAGGGCAATCAGTTGTTTCCAGCTTGGAACTGCCGAAAATTTTTGCAGATGTCATTACCCAAGCAATGCCGCTTATAGGCGCAGAATGTTTGTCCATCATTTTGCGTGAGAATCATCATTTAACGTATGCTGCCACTGCGGGTCTAGAAGCTACGCTAATGCAGGGAAAGCAGATATCATTGCATAATGGCGTGCCTGGTGAAGTCATGCGAACGGGTCAAATGGTACATATTGGCGAAGAAGACGCCCGTTTCAATATCGCTGATATTTGCCTATGCCACCCCAAATCGCTTATTGCCGTCCCTCTGACATCAGGCCAAGACCGATTAGGGCTCATCCAAGCTACCCACCGAGATGCCCATGCGTTCAATGAAGAAAGCGTTCGGACATTAATTGGGGCCGCCAATTGGGCCGCTATCGCCATTAGCCACGCCAACCAGTTGGAAGAAATTCGCCATCGATTAAACGAAACAGCTACCTTGGCAGCTATTAATCAATCTCTTAATGAAACACTTGAACTAGATAATATTTTGCAGCTCATTGCGGACTCTATTTCCAGATTGCTTACTCAAGCTGACGGTGTCATTATACATTTGCGAGATGAAAATCAAATTTATCTGGTTCCAGCAATTTGGAGTGGACAAATAGAAAATGTATTGTCTTCCGTGTTTCTAGAAATCAACGATGGCCTAGTTAAAGAGGTATTTAGAACAGGAAAATTAGTTAATCTTCCTGATGTAAGCCAGACACCTTATGATAAGCTTTTTTCACCAGGCACATCCCCAGCCTCATTGCTCATTGTGCCGCTGCAAAGCGGCCGTCATCAGCTGGGCACCATCATCGTGCAAAACCAGACACAGACACACGCATTCACAGCCAAAGATGAACGGCTGCTGCGGCGGTTGGCTGATTCGGCGGCCGTGGCCATCAACACTGCCCGTCTGTACCAATCGGAACGCGAACAACGCCAACAAGCCGAATACATGGCCCGTACGGCCGTTGCCCTCAGCCAGAGCCTGGAAATGGACGAGGTGCTGCAAACCATTGTGAAACATGCCTTGGAAGTGGTGGATGGGTTGGAAACGGCCGTTTTCCTCCTCCGTAACAATGAGGTCTACCGCACCCAAAGTAGTCAGATAGACCCATCAAATCCTCAACTCCTCAAGGTGTTAAATCGGCTCATCACTCAGGAAGCCGCCAGCGCACTGCCGCCGCTCGAACTCATCCTCAAAACGGGCAAGCCAATCCTCATAGCCGATTACCTGGACGATGAGCTGCCGCAAAACGGTTTTAATACCACCACGCGGCCCGTTTGTGTAGCCGCCCCGCTAAACATCACCGAGAACACCACTGGCTTTTTGATGGTACAGGGCGAAAAGGTCGGCAGCTTCAACAGCGCCACTATGCGCCAACTCGAACTTTTGACTTCGCAGGCGTCATTGGCCGTCCAAAACGCGCTGCTCTTCAACGATTTGGGCGAAATACTGCAAAAAGAACAATCGATCCGCGCCCAACTGGTTCAGGCACAGAAGCTGTCGGCGATGGGACGCATGGTCGCCTCAGTGGCCCATGAACTCAACAACCCTTTGCAAACAATCAAAAATTGCCTATTCTTAATACAACAGGATTTAACACAGGAAGCAGCGCCGCAATCTTACCTGGAGATGGCTCTCTCAGAAACCAACAGACTGACAAATCTAGTATTGCAGCTGCGTGACGTTTACCGCCCCGCCAGCAGCAATCCGTTACAACCCGTATCGCTTTCAGACATTGTAGGGCAGGTACATTTAATCCTGCGCCAGCACCTGAGACAAAATGATATCGACTACTCATTTGTGCCGGTAGCCGAACCGATGTGGGTGCTGGGCGATGCCAATCAGCTAAAACAGGTTGTGATCAACATTTGCTTAAACGCTATAGACGCGATGTCGCCAGACGGTGGCACGCTCTCTATCACCCCGGTGACGGATCAAGCCCAGGTGGGGTTACAAATTCAAGACACCGGCATGGGCATTGTCGAAGAGGATCGGGAAAAGTTATTTGAGCCATTCTTTACCAAAAAGGATAACGGAACCGGTTTGGGATTGGCGATCTGCTACGACATCATGCAAAAACATGGCGGACACATTGATGTGCAAAGCACAATGGGTGAAGGTGCCGCCTTTACGATTTGGTTACCTATTCTAACGCAATAACGGCCGACCGAGGACACAATGGATTCTCACTATTCAATCTTAATCGTAGACGACGAACCCAATCTTCGCACCACGCTGAGCCTCATTTTGCAGCGGGATGGTTACACCGTAACCACCGCGGGCAATGCCGACGAAGCGCATGAGCAGCTGCATGACCGGCAGTTTGACCTCGTTTTTCTAGACATCAAAATGCCCAAAAAGAGCGGCCTGATTCTGCTCACGGAAATTAAACAACAGTTCCCTGATCTGCCCGTGCTGCTGCTAACCGCCTTTGCCAGCCTGGAATCGGCTATTGAAGCGGTACGGCGCGGCGCGGCCGATTATTTGCTCAAGCCCATCGATCCGCCACAGATTTTGGCGCGGGTGCGGCAGGTCTTAGCTGAGCAGCAGCCACAGCGCCGCCGGGCGATCATGAATGAAATGCAGCGCTTGCTGGGTGAACTGAACCAGATGAACGGCTTTCAGGCCGATAATACGGCCGTAGAAAATGAAGCCGTAGCCGAACCGGATCGCTATTTACGCCGTGGCCCCTTTATTCTCGATCTCCACACCCGAATGGCTTCCTTAAACGGCGAGGAACTTACGTTAACGCCCACGGCGTTTGATTATTTAACGGTGCTGCTGCGTTTCTCGCCCAATACGTTGGGCTACCAAAAATTGGTCATGGAGGCGCAGGGGTATGAAACGACGCCCATTGAGGCCAAAGAGGTCACTCGCTGGCGCGTCCACGAACTGCGCAAAGCCATCGAAAACGATTCTCGCAATCCGCGCTACCTCATCACGGTGCGCGGCGAAGGGTATCGTCTGGTGACCTGATATCTGCTTCATGATCCGTTTTATTTGTTGAACTTGTCGAGAAACGGCCGTATCTCACCCGCCCCATAATCCCCAACCTTTCACCAATTCTTCACAATTTACCCCAAGCTTTTTCAACTTTTCTGCCCTGATTCCTCCCTATTATTAGTATCGGAGTACCAGTCTATCTCTTTCATGGCGCCCACCAATGCAAGGCCGGTGCTCCATCACATTCTACCAAGGTCTGAATCCATCAGATGCGTCCAGGAGGTTTACATGGAACGAAGAGGATCATTGTTGCTATTATTGCTGCTCGGCTTATGCATTACCCTCGTGGTAATACTGCCGACTTCTTCGGCAATGGTAGACACGGCCGGTTCCGCCGCCATTGACATGCTCCTTGTCAAGGCAGAACCCGCCGCCCCGTCGGCGCCCACCGCCACAACCCAAACCATTGCCCTAAAAGTTGTTAGTGCCCGCACAGAGCCATTATGGGGCGTCGCCATCGGCGAGCCCAATCCCCCTGGTATCGTCGCTGGTGATTCCGTCTCTGAATATAAATTTATTATCAACGACGACAACACCGGCGAAACCAGAACCGATCGTTACAGCGGCGGCTGTGCGCCTTACTGGGATGAGGAAGAAACAATTCCCAATCCCGACTACCCCGCCACCTGTAACTGGCCCAGCATCGCCGCCATTCCCAGCTGGAGTCCCATCATCACCCAAGGTGATGAAACCGTCCTCAGCGAAAACACGACCCTGACCTTACCGGCAGGGCGTTATCTCATTTCAGTGATTGCGGATGGCTTTAAGCTGGATGGCCAATGGTTCACCATTCCCATGGAAGAAGATGCCGGGAATCCTGGCGTTGCTACGGTAAATGTAGCCATGCAGCCGCTGCCACTGCCCACCGCCTCCCTGATCATCAAGGTGTTTGAAGACAATGCCCTGCCCAACTCGGCGGCGGATGTGCCCGCCGAAGCTGGTTTGGCTGGCTTCTCTGGCCACATTGGCGATATTGGCGGTGAAGTAACCAACGACGTCTACGGCAATCCGCTGTGCACCGAATACGAACCTGGCGCTGGCCCCAATGGCTACGCCTGGGTCGATGGCGCGCCCATCCCGATTGAAGGGTCTGGCGGCAAATGCCTGAGCGATGACAACGGCGACATCATCATTCACAACCTGGGCACAAACCGTTTTGAAGCCTGGGTTGTGCCGCCGGATGGCACCGACTGGGTGCAAACCACCACGCTGGAAGGCAACAAGCCGTGGGATTCCTGGGTACAGGAAGGCTCCACTGGTTATGACACAGAATTTGTCATCGCCAACGAACCGTTCCCGGTCACCATTTTTGGTTTTGTCCGGCCCATGAACCAGCTGACCAACAATGCTGTTTCTGGCGAAATTCGCGGCGTCATTGCCAATGCGGAAGTGTATGTGCCCTTTAACGGCGGTCTCCCCTACCAGGGTCAGCTGTGGGGCGGTTTGTCTGGTTCCAAGATTCGCGAGACGATTGCCAACCCGTGGATTGCTTTGAGCGATTTGCAGGGGGGCGATACGGCCGTATGGATTGGCCAGGGTGAAGCCGACGGCAGCTTTGTGATCCCCCACGTACCCGATGGCGACTACCAGCTCACCTACTGGGATGGTCCTCAGCTAAACATCCTGGATTTGGTCCAGGTCTCCGTTGTGGATGGCGAAGTGGTAGACATGGGTGTCATGTTTGTCACTGGCTGGTTTACTACGGTTCACGGCTACGTCTTTGTTGATGCCAACGAAAATGGCAAGCGCGATCCCGGTGAAATGGGCGTCGGTGAATACCCCGTCCTGCTGCGCAAACGCGACAACTCCGAGATGGATCGCGGCGGTATTCTGGTGCCTACCGCTTCAGATGGCTACTACGAATACGAAAACATGTATCCCTACAACAACTGGCTGGTACTGGAAGCGTACGCGCCCCAATACCGCGTCACCGGGTTCACCTACCAGCCGTTTAACCAGCCGGAAGAAACCACCGTCCTCGGCGAAGGCGTTGATGTGGGTGTTCTGCCCATCATCGGCCAATCGGGTCGGCTGGATTGGGGTGTGAAGCCCTATGCGTCCGGCGAAAACGGCGGCATCGCCGGTACCGTCTTCTACGATACCACCCGCGCCGAATACGATCCCTCCCTGGCCGCTGTCGAGCCGTGGGCTGTTGGTATTCCCAACTTGGAAATGAATCTGTACGCGCCGGTGGCCTGTACCGACCCCAACACCCAGACCTGTGATGAAAGCGGCACCTACCTGCTGGCTGGTGATGGTTCCTACGCGAAAGGCGAGCTGCTGCAAAGCACCGTCTCTGAAATCTGGGAACGGCCGAAAAACTGCCAGGCGTATGACGTCGATGGCAACCCCATCGACCACTGGATTTTGCCCACCGCCGCCCCCGACAAAGATTGTCTGGAACCGATGGCGATGGGCACCCAGTTCCAAAGCGATTTTGCCACCGTCAACGGCAACTACGGCTTTGGCGACCTGACCACAGGCGACTATCTGGTAGAAGTGGTCGTGCCGAATGATGCATACGGCCGTCCCATGTACCAGGTAGAACGCGAAGAAGATTTGAACGTCTTCTCCGGCAATGAATATCTAAGCCAACCCTCCGCTGGTGCGCCCGCAGTTAACCCACCCGACTTCCCCGTCTGCGCCGGGGCACTGCACACGGTAGACGTGGCCGGGATTGGTCCCGATGGCCCCAACGCCGTGCAAAACCCCGACTTTGCCGCCGAAGGTGGCAGCATCTTTGAAGGCACAGACCGTCACCTGTGCGATATGAAGCTGGTGACCGTCATCGAAGGCCGCTCCGTGGCCCCGTCCTTCACCTTCTTCACCAAGGTGCCGATTCCTGGTCGTTGGTGGGGTCTCATCCTGGACGACCTGACCCTCTCCACCGATCCCCGCGAATGGACCTTTGGCGAGAAGGCGGGTATCCCCAATGTCCCGATTGGCGTTTACGACTTCACCGAGCGGCTGATGACCACGTTGGAATCTGATCCGAACGGTTTGTTCACCGCACTGATGCCCTCGACCATGACCATGAATGCCCCATCGCCCACGGGTATGTTTGCTAACATGTTCCGTCTGGTGGGCAATGATCCAGGCCAACCGGGCCAGATCAATGCGGCCTACAACCCGCAATACCGCACCATCGCGGCCAACTTTGAGGTAATCCCAGGCCTGGGCGTCATCGCTGACCTGGCTCCAACACAGGTCGCCACTTCCATTCAATCACCCGGTTCGCAGTTTAATCACGTGGCCCAGTGCAAGCTGGAAGACACCACGCCGCAGCTCTTTGCAGTGGATGTGCCCTATGTTGACCTGGCGGGAACGGCCGTAGAACGCACCATCAGCATTCTCGGCTTCGGCTTTGGCGATGTGCAGGGCAGTGGTCAGGTGTATTTGGGTAATACGGTCGTGGCCACCACTTCCTGGTCAGATCGGCTCATAACTATCGTTGTACCCACCACCCTGGCCGCTGGCCCCTACCAGCTGGAAATCATCGCTGATAACCAACAAAGTCTGGTAAACGGCATCACCATCCACGCCATCGGCCAAAACTACCGGCCCAGCATCTACGAAGTTGGCCCAGGTAAAACGTACAACACCGACACTGGCGCCACCATCCAAGATGCTTTGGAAGATGCCGCTTCAGCACAGCGGGCACTGGTTGTTGTTTACCCAGGCACACCGGCGCAATGGAACCCGAAGGGACTCTACTACGAGAACCTCGTCATTCACTCTCCGTTGAAACTGCAAGGGGTTGGTCCAGGTGGTATCTACGCCGATGAAAGTTATGTGCTCGGCACCGTGCTAAACGGTCTGGCATTCTCTGGCGACACTGGCAGCGCCGCCGACTGGCGCAATCTGGTCGAAGGCCTGACCCGGGCCGGCAACCAAGCTATCTACGAAGGTGCAGTTATCACCGTCTTTGCCGAAACACAAATCCAGTTTAGAGACCGCTACAAGGCAGCCATCGACGGCTTCACCATCGAAGGTGGCGACCAGCAAGGCTTCCCCAACAACATCAACCAGATTGGCGGTGGCAACAACGGTCAGGCAGCCAATGTGGTTATCCAGGGTGGCGGTATCTTCGTCAATGCTTTTGCCCGGTATCTGCAAATCACCAACAACATCATCCAAAATAACGGTGGTGCTTACGGTGGTGCTATCCGGTTGGGCACACCAAACCTGCCACCCGGTGACCCCGGCAAGGATGCGCAAAACGACTTCATCACCATTGCCAATAACCAGATTTTGGCCAATGGTGGCACGAACCTAGCCGGCGCTATCGGCATCTTTGATGGCGCAGAACAGTATGAGATTGCCAACAACGACATCTGCGGCAACTACTCTACTGAATACGGTGGCGGTATCAGCCAGTACGGTTTCAGTCCGATGGGACGCATTCACAACAACCGAATCTACTTCAACCACTCGATGGACGAAGGCGGCGGCATCATGATTACCGGTGAACTGCCCCCCAATTCTGCCACGACGCTTTCTCCGGGTACTGGACCGGTAGACATCTACAGCAACATCATCCAGGCCAACTTGTCCAACGATGATGGTGGCGGGCTACGCTTCTTGATGGCCGGAGATTTCCCGTTCAACGTCTACAACAACTTCTTCGTGAACAATGTGTCTACCCATGAAGGTGGTGGTGTCTCACTGAACGATGCACCGGATGTCCGCTTCTTCAACAATACGGTCATGAAGAATATGACCACGGCGACGGCAATTACGAGCAATGGCCAGCCAGCGCCAGCCGGTCTTTCCACCAGTAGGAATAGCGACTTGCTACAAGCATCGCTACGGCCCGACGACCCGGTCTTTAGCAACCCACTGATGTTCAACAACATCTTCTGGGACAACCGGGCTGGCTCGTGGGACGGTGGCGGTATCGCCGGGCTAGGCCTGGAAGGCGATCCGAATCCCATCAACAATTGGGATATCGGCATCGGCGGCAACACGCATCTGCTCCAGCCAACCAACTCGCTGCTGCAAACCAGCTACGGCACGATTCCCTCGGCCACAAACCTGGTTGGTGTGGACCCGCTGATCAACGAGGCATACGACGTGAGCGTGTCGGCGCTGCCGTGGCGCACCAATCCAAACTTTGTGGGTGTGATTCTGGTGGCGGTGGACCTGCCCCCGACGCTGTTGGGTGATTACCACCTGCAAGACGGCTCGCCAGCAGCCAATGCGGGTGTGCCGAGTGTGGATGGCACGTTGGCCCCGAACTTCGATATTGATGGCGATATACGGCCGTCTAACGGTGGCTACGAAATAGGTGCCGACGAAACTGGCAACCTGTCCGCTCTGCGGCTGGTCATCCCCGGCGACGCCATGCAGTTCAACTTCTTCCAGACATTCATGCCACTGGTTTTCCAGGAAGGCACGGGACAGTAAGACGACCCACTGCGGGAGGCGGCCTGGCTGCCTCCCGCATGACAGGAGTAAAGAGATGAGAAAAACAATTCGTTCGCGCAAACTAAACCGACGCGATTTCCTGAAACTAGGGAGCGGCCTCGCCGCTGGCGCGGCGCTCACTCGCTTGCTGCCGCGCACTCTGGGCCAGTCCGGGCTGATTGCCATGGCCGATGGATATTCCCAGGTCGTACCCACAGCGCCCGATCTAAGCCTGGTGGGAACGGATGGCTGGATTTACCTGCCCGGCGAAGTACCGATTCCAGGCACGGTGGATCAGTTCTACCAACCGGATAATTTTGCCCCCGACGGGCTAACCACCTACATGTTTGGCTTCCGGGATGTGACCGGGCTAACTGAGGAGTTGGTATTTGCCCAAAAGATGAAGTGCCAGGCCACCGCGCCGCTCTTCTGGGTGAATGAAGGGCAGGAATACCGGGTGAAGCTCACCAACGTGGGGCTGCAAATGCGCCCGGACTTGATTGACGAGCACACGCTGCACTGGCACGGGTTCCGCAACGCCTGGCCCATCTTCGACGGCGAGCCGCACTCCTCGGTGCGCGTGCCCATCGGGCGCAGCCTGACGATGTATTACCAGCCATTCCACCCCGGTACCTACATGTACCACTGCCATGTGGAAGAAACAGAGCATGTGCACATGGGCATGACCGGTTCAGTCTTTGTGCGTCCTGCGCAAGATGGTACGCCCATCGTAGCGGCCAATGGCAAGACGTACGACCGCTTTGCCTACAACTGCGGCGATGGCTCCACGGGCTTCGACCGGGAGTTTGTGCTGAACCTGACCGACGTTTGGGCCGAAGCCCACTGGGCTGACTCTCACGTGCAGCTGCCCGACTGGACGGACTTCAACGCGGATTATTATCTGTTAAACGGCCGTGTTTACCCCGACACCATCGCCCCCAACGGCGTAGGACTAGACACCAACACCGGCATCCTGCAACCGCCGCCCGGACGGCCCGAGCTGCAATACCAGCCGCTATCGTCCTTGATTGAATGTGAAGCTGGCGACCGCGTGCTGCTGCGACTCATTAACCTGACGTTTGGCCAACACGCCATGACCCTGCCCGGCCTGAAGATGCGCGTTGTGGGTAAAGACGCCACGCTGCTGCGCGGCAACGACGGCACCGACTTCGCCTATGACACCCACACCGTTTATCTAGGCACCGGGGCCACCGTGGATGCTATCTTCACCGCACCAGAAGTGACCGAAACACAAACATACCTGTTCTACAACCGGAACTTCAATCGTTTGAGCAACGCCGGTGGATTGGGGTATGGTGGCCAGATGACCGAAATTCGTGTTCATCCAACGGGCACGCTGGCACCGCAAACCGAACCTAACACAAATCCCAGAGTGTAGCTAAGGAGGCACTGAACATGACGAACTTTTTCACTCTTTTGGAAAATCGACGCCGCCGCGGCATAGCCTTCTTAATGCTCCTGATCGCTGTTAGCGTTGTGCTCTACAGCGTGGCGCAGGTAGAGGCTGATGAACCCGGCGTAGCGCCCAGCACGGGCATGATGTGTACCGAAAGTGCCACGGCAACCTTTACCCTGACAGCCAAAGAAGGCTACATCAGCCTGACCGATGGCAATGTTATTTACATGTGGAGTTACGCCGACGGCGCAGACGACTTCCAGCATCCCGGCCCAATCCTTTGTGTCAACGAAGGGGATACGGTGACGGTGGTGCTGCACAATGACCTGCCCGTAGACACCTCCATCGTCTTCCCTGGGCAGGCAGATGTGCTGGCCAACGGCGTGCCGATGGAACCGCAGTTTAACGGCTCCGGCGAGCTGGTTTCTATGACCAACGTGGCCTCCGCCAACGGCGGCAGCATGACGTACGAGTTTGTAGCCGAAGAACCCGGCACCTACGTTTACCAGAGCGGCACCAACCCTGGTGTGCAAACGCAAATGGGTTTGTTTGGCGGCCTGGTGATTCGCCCGGCAATGGGGGCAGAATATGCCTACAACGATGCGGACACCAAGTTCAACCCTGACACCGAGTACATCATGATGCTCTCCGAGATTGATCCGCTGATGCACCAGGCGATTGAGCGGGGCGAGACGTTTGATATGTCGGATTACAATGCGCGCTACTTTTTGATTAACGGCCGTACTTTCCCCGACACCCTGGCCCCCAACAACGCTTCCTGGCTGCCCGCGCAGCCGTACAGCTCAATGGCCCACATCCATCCTTATGATGTTACCGCCAACCCGGACCCAGCCATCGACCGCTTCATCGGCATGGGCGTAGAAAGCTATCCCTTCCATCCCCATGCGTTTAATGCGCAGGTGATTGGACGAGACGGCCGTTTAACCGCAGGCCCACTCGGTGAAGACATGACTGAAGAACGGTTCTCCATCCCCATCAATCCCGGCCAGACCGCTGACGCGCTGTACGCCTGGACCGATGTGTACGCCTGGGATGAAAGTACCTTCCCCGTAGACATTCCCTCCGATCAGAACCTGGTCACCGGCTTGTTCTACGGCAGTCCGTTCCTGGGCAACCAGGACACCGTTCCGGTAGGCGCACACTCCGTTAACCAATGTGGTGAGTTCTATCACATCGCGCACAACCACGCGTTGCAGCAGATTACCGGTTGGGGCGTTGTGCTGGTCGGGCAGGTTACCTTTACCCGCATTGACCCACCGCTGCCAAATAACTGCCCCTAGGCAGTCAGCCTACAAGGAGATAGATGATGAAGTTATACACGAAGAAACAAACCCTGCTCCTGGCTGTTGTTTTGGCCGTGCTGGCGGCTGCCGGATTGGTTCGCACATTTCGCGCTACCGCTTCCCCGGCACGCCAACCGCTGGCCATGCCCGTAGCGGACGTGCTGCCAGCCTTCACCTGCCTGGAAACCGCACCCGGCGAACGCACCTGTGAACTGTGGGCCCGCGAAGGCAGCATTACGCTGCCCGACGGTGGCACAGCACCCATCTGGGGTTTTGCCAACCGGCAGCCAGACCCGGCAACTTTCCCTGGCCCGACGCTAATTGTGAACCAGGATGACGTCGTCAATGTGGTTATGCACAATGAAATTGCTGGTGAAAACATCTCTCTGGCCTTCACGGGGCAGGAACTGTACCCAGACCTGACCGGCATTGCCACGGGTGAGACGGTAACCTATACGTTTACGGCCGTTTCTCCCGGTACCTTCAAATATGAAGCCGGACTCACCCCCAACGGTGCACGCCAGGTGGCAATGGGTCTGGGCGGCGGCTTGATTGTGCGCCCGGCCACGGCCAACCAGGCTTATGACGTAGCTGCCTCAGCCTACAATGACGAAGCACTGCTGGTCTTCAACGAGTTGGACCCGGCTTTCAACGCCGATCCCAATGGCTTCAACATGACCGACTACAAGCCCAGCTACTGGTTCATCAACGGCAAGGCGTACTCGGAAACAGAAAAGATTCTCACCGCCCCCGGCAACACTGTTTTGCTACGCGCCATCAACCTGGGTCTGCAAGAGCATTCCCTGGGTGTGCTGGGCATGCACCAAACGATGCTGGCGGTCGATGGTTCCCTCAAGCCGTATACCACTGAAATGGTGGCCTACACCCTCGGCGCGGGCGAAACCTTCGACAGCATCATCGCCATCCCGGCCGATGCGGTCGAAAACCAGAGCTATCCCCTCTACAACACCGCTACGCAGCAGCTGTACAACAACGGCGACACCAGCGGCGTTGGGGGCATCTTCACCTTCATCGAGGTAAATGGCGGTGCGACGGCTCCGGCTGGCGGCCCCTTGGCCAGTGGCCTGGCTGCTTCGCCTAACCCCACCTCCGGCAATGTGCCGGTCACGCTAGATGCCTTGCTGGACACCACCGCTACCAGCGGCCTGGACATCGTGGCCTGGGAATATTTCCTGAACGATTTGGGCGAACCTGGCACCGGTATCTCGGAAACCGTGACGGCGGGCGCGACGATTAGCGTCAGCGCCGCCATCCCCACCAGCACCCTGGCCGCCCTGCCCGCTGGCGACGTGTCCATCTACGTGCGCGGCCAAGACAGCAGCGGCACCTGGGGACCGATCAACAGCACGATTCTGGACCTGGTTGTAGACGGCCCCGTCATCACCAGCCTGTACCTGACCAACAACCCCACCAATGGTGGCAAAGATGTTGGCATTCAGGCGACGGCCGATGACACACCAACGGGTAACGTACCGGTTGTGGCCGCCGAATACTTCATCGACACGGTCACCGACCCTGGCACCGGCATCAGCATGACGCTGAACGCCCAGGCAATCATCGTGAGCTTGAATGCGACGATTGACACGACGACCATTGCAGGACTGGCTCATGGCACGCATGTGGTTTACGTGCGGGCGCAGGATGAATTGGGCAACTGGGGTGCCGTCGAACCGGTAGACCTGGAAGTGGACCTGGTTGGGCCAACCTCCATCGGTGTGAGCCTGAGTCCCAATCCATCGAACGGCACCAAAGCGGTGAACTCGGCCTCCAATGGCGTGCGGCTGGAGATTGATTCTTCCGACCCGTCACTCATCGCTCAAGCAGAAGGGTTCATTGACTATGTAGACAGCGCCACCAACCCGGATGGCTCTGGCTTCCCGCTGCTGGCCAAAGATGCCCTGTACAACAGCACGCTGGAACGCTCTTACTTCGACATTCCGCTGTCCACCATTCGCCAACTGTCGGAAGGGCCGCACGAAATCAGCTTCCACGCCCGCGACAACGCTGGCAACTGGGGCGATGTGGCTTCGCTGACGCTGGTGGTGGACATGACCGGGCCGGAAATCAGCAATCTGCTGGCCGACCCGAACCCGACGCCTGGTGGGCGTATGCAAATCGTAACGCTCACGGCCGATGCCACGGACGTGCTGGGTGGTACCAACGTCGTCCAGGTGGAATGGTTTGTCGGCACGGATCCGGGCTTTGGTAATGGTTTTGCCCTGGAGGCGGTAGACATGGCCTTCGACAGCAGCGCCGAAGCGGTGATTGGCCAGCTAAACGTCAGTTCCTGGTTCTCTGGCAACTACACGCTTTACGTGCGGGCACAGGATGCCGCTGGTAACTGGGGTGAGCTAGGCAGTGTGGTGTTGACGGTAAACGGCCGTAATAACCCCTTCCTCGTCGATAACTTTGAAACCGGCAATCTGGCCGCCTGGAATGGTGTGGTTGGTGACATGGCCGTTTCCGAGATGGCGGCGTTGGAAGGCACGATGGGCGTTTCGGCAAACCTGAACAGCGGATCGCCTGCCTATCTGGTAGACACCTCGCCAACTTCTGGCCTGGGCTGCTTCACCGCCTCCTTCTCCTACCGGGGCGTGAGTGTGGACACCCAGCAAGAAGAAGTGGACATCTATCAGGCGCGTGATGCCTACGGCGTAGCCATCTTTGGCCTAACCTTGGAACGGAGCCCTGATGGGCCAGAAATCCACACCTGGGCGTTGCAGTACGGCGTGCGTGTTGAAGGCAACGGGGTCCATCTGAGCAACAATGGCTTGACCCGACAGGATATCAAGTTGGAATGGGATGTGGAAGACGGCCGTCTAGACCTGCTCATCAATGGGGAAGTCGTTGATTCTTTGACTGGTCTCGACATCGTTGATACCGCTTTTGAAGAAGTATGGCTGGGACCAGCCAGCGGTATCAACAACGGGTCACGCGGCACGATGCAGTTCGATAACTACGTCTCGGCCCCGTGTGGCTACACCATCTACATGCCGCTTGTCTTTGGCGGCAACTAGCAACCTAAAGAAAGAAAACCTGGCAGGCCTTTCCCGGCCTGCCAGGCAAACCTTTGATCTTTTCTGCAAAATCTGAGTAATCTGCGGATTACTTTCACGGGAGCAAACTGTGAGCGATATAACCGTAAAAACATCGGATGAAAAAACAACGGCCCACTTATGGCCACGCTTGCTAGTAGCCGCGATCTTGCTAATCGCTTTAGGTGCAGCGGGCTACTACGGCTGGCAGCAATATCAACTACGCCAGGCCGAAGCCCACAAAGCCGAGGTGCAGGCCGAAGCCATCGCCCAAATTGAAGAGCAATGGGGCGTGCGCTTTATGCATGTGGCTCTGGTCGCCGAAGGCGGCTTGCTGGACGTGCGCTACCAAGTTACGGACCCAGACAAAGCCGTCTACATGTTTGACGAAGTAGAAAACATTCCGCGCGTTATTGCCAGCAACGGCATCGAACTGGCCATGAATGACGATCCGCACACGCATGAT
This sequence comes from Ardenticatenaceae bacterium, assembly GCA_020634435.1. GTDB lineage: Bacteria > Chloroflexota > Anaerolineae > Promineifilales > Promineifilaceae > Leptofilum. The sequence continues at coordinate 39,699 of JACKBS010000016.1, forward strand.
CTGGAGTTTGGCTTTTCCTACTTCTTCCTCTTGCGCAATGTGGACAACTCGGTGAAACCGGGCGATCAGGTCACCATTGCCGTGGGCGATGTGGAATTACCTTTCTTTGAGGTAGAGCAGTAACAAGCGGCGATGAACAGAGCAAAGTGGATTTTTGCGATTAGCGCGGCTCTGCTGCTGGCCGTTTGGCACCCGTGGTCGGTGCGGGCACATGCGGTGCCCGTGCAAAGTACGCCCACCGATGGCGCGGTACTCACGGCTTCACCCAAGCAGGTGATGGTCACCTTTAGCAATGTGCTGGACCCCAAGGGCAGTCAATTGGTGGTGTATGACCGTCGCGGACAGAAGGTAGACATTGGTGATTGCGGGGTGGCGGCGTTGGACCCATCACGCAAAACGCTGGTGACCACGCTGGAATCCGATCTGCCGCCGGGCAAATACAATATCTACTGGACCACGGTCACCGACACGGAAGATGTGCATGATGGCCACGTGGTGAATGGGCAGCTGGAATTTTTCGTTGCCGAACCACCCTGGCTGACCTTTTTGAAAGGGATAGGCATCACGTTGAGCGTGGCGGCAGCTTTGGGCGGCTGGTTTGCCTTTGCCGCCACCACACGCAAGCTAAAGCGTTTGGAGCAACAGTTACGGGGAGTCTCATGAGTAAGCAGGTAAGTGCAGTTGTTGCATTGATACTCGTTTTGCTGGCAGTGCCGGCAGTTGGTTATGCGCATCTGGTAGAAATGACCGCATCTTTCCCCGAAAATGGCGCGGTGATGATGGCGTCGCCGGAAGTGATTACGGCCGTTTTCAACGAAGAAATGCAAAGCAGCGCCAGCACCCTTCAAGTGTTTGACCAGGCGGGCAATCAGGTAGACAGCGGCAACGGCGGCGTTGACCTGAACGACCCGGACCATGCTTCCATGCTGGTCGAAGTACCCACGCTGGCTGAAGGCGCTTACACAGTTCGCTGGCAGGTGACCCTGCTGGACGGCGACGCGACAATAGGCGCTTTTAACTTTTTTGTTGGTGATAAAGCAGCGGCCACGGCCGCCAATTTTGCCCCCATCCCCAACGGAACCGGCGCAGCAGCAACGGCCGTTCCCAACAACACACTCTGGCTGGTGGCTGGCATTCTGGTTTCTGCTTTGTTTCTTGGTGGCGCGTTCTTCATGTTCAACCACAGCAAGCGCGCTGCCTCCCTCTAAATTTCCTCGGAGACTTTCCCGCACCCAACCAAGTCTCCGGGGAATCCCCTTTTTTACCCAGCCCATCCCAATAAACGCCAAGATTTTTCAACAATTGCCGCCTGCTGCTTGACTATACTTTGCATTGGTACAGAAATACCCATTTGCAACGTTCACCCATAACGAGAAAAATCTATGCGTAAGCACGCCTCCATTCTGATACTTGCTACCTTTTTGGCCCTTTTCCTGGCCTTGGCCACCACGCGCAGCACCTATGCCCACGCGGCACTGGTGCGCACCGACCCACCAGACAGCACCGTTTTGGCCGAAGCACCTTCCCAGGTTCGCCTCTGGTTTAACGAACCAATTTCGGTGAGCTTTAGCACCTTCCAGGTGCTTGATCTGGAAGGCCAACCCGTGGAACTTACCAGTATTCATCTGGATGAGCTTGATCCGCAGCTGGTGATTTTGGAGCTGCCAGAAATTGGCGAAGGTGTGTACAGCATTCATTGGCACGTGCTCTCCGCCGCCGATGGTCACGACACGCAAGGGTACGTGGTGTTTGGTGTCGGCAGCGGTGCCGATTTAAATACGGCCGTTGTCCATGAAGTGCAAACGGCCGTTCCCTGGACCGAGGTGGCGCTGCGTTGGGCCAACTATGGCTTGATGGCTCTGGTTATTGGTGCCGTGGTGGTAGTGCAACTGGTGCTGCCTCGCGCTCAACGGCGTGCTGTATTCACCAACAGCTACCGGCCCGCCTACCAACGCATCCTCAAGCTGGCCCGCTATGCCGCCCTTGGCTCACTGCTTGTCGGCGTAGGACTGTACCTGTATCAACTCTCCCGCCTGCTGGCCAACCTGGCCGCCGAAGCCACCTGGCTGGGCACTGGTTGGGAGCTGCTGGTTGATTCGCGCTGGGGCTGGCTTTGGCTGGGGCGGCAAGCCGTTTTTGGGCTGCTGGCCGTGCTGCTGGGCAAGCTAGAACAGCGCCGGACAATCGGTTTGGGCGTAGTGGCGATGATTTTGGTGGGAGCAACGGCCGTTTTGCAAGCCCTCAACAGCCACGCGGCGGCCGTTACCAGCCTGCTCTCTCTGGCGCTGCTGGCCGACACGCTGCACGTTTTGGCGATGGGTGCCTGGCTGGGTGGCGTGGCGTCGCTGCTCGTGGGTCTACCGGCAGCAGCGGCTAAATTTTTGCCGGAGCAAGCTCGCCAGCTGCGCAAAGAAGCCTGGCGACTGTTTGGGCCTGTGGCGGCTGTAGCCGTCGCTCTGCTGGTGTTGAGCGGACTCGTCAGCGCCGGTTTCCAGGTGGCCACACCTGATGCGATGCTGACCAGCTTTTATGGCCAGACCCTGCTTACCAAAATTGGCCTGATGCTGCTGATGGGACTATTTGGCTTGCTCAATTCCGCCGTGCTGCACGCCCGCGTCGCCGCGCCATTGGCCCGATTGCTGAAAAAGCCTGAGGGCTGGGCACCTTTTAGCATAGACAAACTGCCCCGATTAGTGCTGCTGGAAGCAAGCGTCGGGCTACTTGTTTTGTTGGCTACGGGGATTGTGACGGCGTCGCCAACGGCCGTTGGCCCCGGCTATCTCCCTTACCCCGACGAAAAACAGACTTCCACCATGACCCAATCGGTGGAAGACATGATTATTTCCTTTTCGTCCAAGCCGAACCTGCCGGGCCAAAATATCTTTGTGGTACGAGCCACCAGCCATCGCCGCCCAGCGCCAGCCGAGGTGGCCAAAGTGATTTTGCGCTTCACCTACCTGGAAGAAGATTTGGGCACGGTTTCCATTGATGCGCAGGAGATAGAAGAAACCTCCTTCCGACTCGGTGGGGGCTATTTCTCGCTGCCGGGCCGCTGGCATGTGGATGTGGTGGTGCGCCGTTTGGGCGTGGAGGATAGTATTGGCTCCTTTGAATGGGTTGTGCCGCCAACGGCCGTTCCCGAACCCGTCGTGCTGTCAGACCAACCCTTACGGCCCATTTTGCTGCCGCTTGGCTTGGCAGGCATGGGGCTGATGCTGTTGGTCGGCATCATCTTGTGGCGACGCAAGCAAAACAAAACCCGCATCGAAGCGGTGCTGGCTGCACCCGACAGCCTGGTCGGCGTTAAATAGTTTTTGTGGGGCGCTGGCAGACTACTGCCAGCGTGGGAGTACGCATGAGCCCCGTTTGTGACCAAAACCGCAGCAGGAAGTAACGGCCGTTAGCAACTGGGACTTTTTTCCTAAATTTCTAACTACCCGTTACCAACCCATTACAATGCACACTTAATACTCGTAGTCATCTATCGCCGGGGACGTCTTTGAGCAGAGCGGCCCGGGATTTCATCAAGTTAAGCGAAGGAAGAAGTTCCCTTCAAGGAAGAATTGTATGCTTGGTTCCTGCCGAACAAGACCCTGGCACATCTATTTGATCCCTTGCACCCTTTTGTTGTTTTTCTTTTTGTGGTCGCTGCCAACGGCCGTTGCCCAGGCCACCGAAACGGGCAGCATCACCGGCACAGTTCGGAACGGCACCACCGACGCTCCCGCCCCCGAAGGCACTGAAGTGACCCTGCACGCCTACAACAGCAGCTATACAGCCGCCGAAACTTTAACCACCACGCTAGACGCCGACGGCCGTTTCCAATTCAGCCTCACCGACAAACCCGCCGATTGGGTGTACATGGTTAGCACCGACTATCACGATTTGTCATTCAGCAGCAACATTGTCGCCTTGTCGGGCAGCCAGCCGCTCAATTTGTCGCTGACCGTTTACGAGACCACCAGCGACCCCGCCAATGTAATGATTGACCAGCTCGCCATTTCGCTCAACACCATCGGGCAGCAGGTGCAGGTTACGGAGCTGTACACCTTTGCCAATCGCGGTACGGCCGTTTTTACCAGCAGCGGGGCGGCAAACGGTGTGGAAATTGCCCTGCCTGCGGTCGCCCATACGCCCACGTTTGAGCGCGGCATGGGACCTAACAGCGGCTACTTCCCCGCCAATGAAGTGACTCAGCAAGACGGCCGTTGGGTGGACACCATTCCCCTACGACCCGGCCCCAACAGCCTTACCCTGCGCGTTATCTACCAGCTGCCCGCCGGGCAAGCCCTTGATTTATCTCGTGCCCTGCCGTACCCTGTCAACACCGTCACCCTTGCTGTGCCCGATGATGGGCCGCAGTTTGCCGCTGAGGGCTGGCAACAACAGCCCACCCAATCCATGGGGCAGCGCGGCGCACTCTTGACCTACGCTCTGAGCAATCTGGAACAAGGCAGCGAATTGGCGCTTTCCTTTTCAGGAACGGCCGTTTCGCAGCCAAGTGCCACCAACGCAGGTGATTGGATTCTTAGCGTCGCTTTCTTGCTGCTGGCGGCCTTTGCCGCTTTACGGCTGCTGCGGCCCAAAGCCAACGTCACTGGAGCAACCCAACTCAAGCCAAAAACGGCCGCGCCCCGCAACGATGGGCAGCGCGCCGAGCGGTGGCAAATGCTCTTTGCCCTGGCTGATTTGGACAACGCCTTCAAAAGCGGTGGCCTGACCGAAACAGAGTACCAACAGCAGCGGCAAGCCATTAAAAGTCATCTCCGCACCATTTGGGAAATTGAGTAACAACTTTTATGCAAAAACGCCTCACCAATTCATTTGTCCGGCGGGAAGATTTTGCGTCGAGTGGCGAAACGGCCGTACGGCCGTATGAGCTCGAACTCAGTCTCTTTTTCGTCATTGTGCTCAGCGGCATTTACATCGCCTACGACATTCTCGCCACGCCCAAAGGTGGCCATCCCTTCGGCCACTCCCTGGGCATCATCGGCACCTTGCTGATGGTGATGACCGAAACCGCCTACAGCATCCGCAAGCGCACCAACTGGCTCAACTGGGGCGGTCCCGTGCGCTACTGGCTCTCCCTGCACATTGTCACCGGCATTGTGGGGCCATTTATGGTGCTCATGCACACCGGGCTGCAATTTCGCGGTCTGGCCGGGGTCAGCTTCATTCTCACCCTGATTGTGGTGGGCAGCGGCTTTATGGGGCGCTACCTGTACACCGCGCTACCCCGCTCCATTTCCGGCGTCACCACCTCGCGGCAGGCGCTGGAGCGCGAAATCGGCAGCATTTCCCAGCGCATCACCCAGTTTGAGATGGAAAAACCAGAACGGGTCCACCAAATTGTGTCTGAGCTGAGTGAACGGCCGTCTGGGCGCAATCCATTCCTGACCATTTTAGGCCGGTCGTATTACCAATGGCGCTACCAGCGGCTGCTCAAGCAGCAGCTCAAGCAGCTCGACCAGCTGGCCGTGGAGCAAAAGCAGCAGCTCAGCCAGATGCTCACGCGCCGCCGCGACCTTCAGCGCCAGACGGAAATGCTGGAAGCTGCCCGCCGCGTGATGCGCATCTGGCATATTTTGCATATTCCCTTCGGCCTGACGCTGTTCTTTTCCGTCGGGCTGCACGTTTTTGCCACCATTTACTTTAGAGCAGGCTTGTTTAAGTGAGACAATACAAACGGCTCGAACGCCAGCATCCCATTTTTTCACCCGTTGCCCTGACCTCCACCCTCATTTTGGCGGTGGGTTTGGCCATTTGGGTCTACTTTACCGGCGGACGCGTTTTTAGCCCCGGCGACCTGTCCGCGCTCAACCACAGCGGCGCACCGATTGCTGACGTCATGTCTCACGCCGACATCGCCGACGACTGCGGCCAGTGCCATGAACCTTTCAAAGGGGTAAAGGACACGCTCTGCCAGGATTGCCATGAAAACATCGCTGTCGAGCGTGAGGGCGATGGCCTGCACGGCCGTTTGCCCGACGTCACGCAGTGTGGCAGCTGCCACCTGGAACATCAAGGGCATGAGTACGATTTGAAAACGGCCGCTGTTGCCGATTTTGACCACAGCCTGACCAATTTTGCGCTGACCCATCACGATGTAAAAAGCGTCAGTGCGGAAATGGCCTGTGCCGACTGCCACGTTGACGAAGGCAGCTACACCATCGAAAACAGCACCTGCGACAGCTGTCACCGCGATCTGGACACCGAATTTATGGCCGAACACGCGGAGGCGTACGGCGCAAACTGCCTCAACTGCCACGACGGGCTAGACAGCATGTCTGACTTCACCATGGCCCAGCACGCCGAGCTATTTGCCCTGACCGGTGCCCACGAAACCACGCGCTGCGAAAACTGCCACGCGGGTGGCGAATTTGAAGGCACGCCGCAAGAATGTGTCGCCTGCCACGCCGAACCAGAAAAACACCAGGCGATGTTTGGCACCGATTGTGTTGGCTGCCACTCCACCGTCGCCTGGCAGCCGGCCAAGTTTGACGATGCCCCATTCGACCACGAACGCACGACTAGCTTTAGCCTGGCGCAACACATGGAAGATTTTGACGGCAGCGCCATCGCCTGCACCCACTGCCACACGGGCGACGATCCCATTCAGGTGAAAGATGCGACGTGTGAAGGGTGTCATGCAACGGCCGTTCCCACCTTCATGACCGAGCACATTGCCCTGTTTGGCCCCGCCTGCCAGGATTGCCACGATGGGCTGGACAGCATGGCTAACTTTGATCACGCTACCGTCTTTGCGCTGGATGGCCAGCACGCCACGGCCGAATGCACCGCCTGCCACGTGAACCAGGTATTCCAGGGCACACCGAAAGAGTGTGTAGCCTGCCACGCCGAGCCAGAAATCCACTTTGGCATCTTTGGCACCGACTGCGCCAACTGCCACACGGTAGAAGGCTGGCTACCGGCCCAACTGCGCCAGCACACCTTCCCGTTGGACCACGGCGAGCAGGGCACGCTGGAATGCACCGCCTGCCACACTGGCACCAGCTACACCGTCTACGACTGCACCACCTGCCATGAGCACAATTTAGACGAGATGGTGGACAAACATGATGAACTCAATCTTTCCCAGGCCGAATTGATGGACTGCGCTTCTTGCCATCCAACGGGGCATGAGGCTGAAGAAGAGGATGATTGATTTACCCCCACCCTAACCCTCCCCCTGGCAGGGCTGAGGGGAGGACACCTTTTCAGGTAATTCTAGGGTCGGGTAGAAATTGTAAATTGATAAAATGGTTATGTCTCAGCACAAATTCAAAGAAGAATTGAATCCCCTCTTTGAACAGGCTCCAATGGCGACGTTTGGTGCCATCTTCATGGCGTTGCATAGGTTGCGTACGCTCCTGGGCCGCCGCAACACTGCCCAAAGCAAGCGACCAAGCATAGGCAACCACCAGCAAAACAAGCAGACGACCCATGTGGTCTGGATGACTGATACGACTGTCGGACCACTGCCAGCCACCACTTTTCAGGTCGCGAAAGCTTTGTTCCTGCCAATTTCGGTTCGCATACTCGAAACCAGTCAGCGTGGTGTCGTTGGTTACCAGCGCCCACGGCTGGTCATAGCCAGCACGCCAAATAGCATGAGCCGTTGCGGGCAACCGACCTCGCTGCTTGAAGACAAGCCCAGCAACCGACCACTGTTCACCAGCTTGCACCATGTGGGCAATGGCCAAATCGCCTTCATCGGTACATACCTTTGTCATGCTGGTCACGCGGAACAGATAGTACCATCCCAGGTTAGCCACAGCCTGACACAAATCAGGCGAGGTTCCAATGCCCCGGTCGGCCAGCACGACCACCTCTCTGTTTGTGGCGATACCCTTCTGGACCGCTTGCAACAAGGTTGTGATCAGGCCCACTTGCCCCTCGGCTGGATATTGCTCATGATTGTTAGCCAGGTAACAACGCCACGCCAAGGGAATACACCGACCCTCCCAAGCGACGCCCACAACCATGACTGCCAGGCGGTCTTGCAACTTCGTTTCATCGACCAGCAGATAAAGCTTCCCCGGCGGCAATTGACTAACAATCCAGGCAGTCCATTGCGCGAAGAAGGCGTGCAGCGGAAACAGCGCATTGTCCAGAAAACGTCGCAAGCGTCGGGCGCAGCTCTCAATTTTCTCACCTGTCGCTACCTGGCGGGCAATCTGCTGCTGTTGGCAACTTTCTGCACGCATGATGCCGATAGTAAACAAGCCGACATTTTCAACTTGCCAGCTATTGAGACAAGGCAAATGGGTGGCAATTGTTTGAATCCATTGATAAAGTACGGGATAGCTCATTTTGGACTCCTTCTGACGTTTTAGAAGACATCAGAATTGTCCTCGATGAGCTATTCTTTTTCCAACTCCCAAACATGTCCTCCCCTCAGCCCTGGCAGGGGGAGGGAACTTGGCCCCCTCGCCCTTGAGGGAGAGGGCTGGGGTGAGGGTGAAATGACAGCCACCCGTTACCAACGGCAAACTATTGACACTTACACACTGACGCTACCGCAGGAAAAGGATGTTGCATGAGTTTTTTGGATGCATTGCGAAAACGGAAAAAGGATGAAGAAACGGCCGTTCCCGAAGCCATGATTCAGCTGGGGCGCGTGGTGGCGGATGCCAGCCGCTGCGTGCAGTGTGGCATTTGTGGCTACAACTGCCCGGTCGGCATCCCTGTGCGCGATTATGCCCGGCAGGGCATGCCCGTCAGCGATGCGGCCTGTATTAGCTGTGGCAACTGCGTCAACGTTTGCCCGCGCGGCACGCTGCGCTGGGAAACCCAGGCCCACGTCATTGTGATGGACCGGTTTGCCGCCCAGATGGGTGAAATGGCCAGTGGAGATTAAATGATGCGCTACGTGATTATTGGCAACGGCGCAGCAGGCGCAACGGCCGCTCAAACCATCCGGCAGCACGACGCCACCGGGGAAATCGTTGTGCTCACCGCCGAACCGTATCCGATGTATTCCCGACCTGGCCTGGCCTACGTGCTCATCAAAGAGGTGCCGCCAGAGCAAATCATGGCCCGCACCCTGGACTGGTACGAGGAATGGGGCATTAACTTGGTGCTAGGCGAGGCGGTGAGTTTGGATGTGGAACAGCAGATGGTTTGGTTGGCAGACGGCCGTTCCCTCCCCTACGATCGCCTGCTCATTGCCACCGGTGCCAGAGCCACCCCACCGCCCTACGCTGGTGCCGAACTGGATGGCGTGGTCTACCTGGATACCCTCGACGGCACCAAGGAGCTGGTCAAAAAGACCCGCCGCGCGCGCCGCGCCGTGATTATCGGCGGGGGCATTACTGCACTGGAACTCACCGAAGGGCTAAGCCATCGCGGCATCGACACCCACTACTTTTTGCGCCGGGATCGCCTCTGGGGGCAAGTATTTAACGACGAGGAAGCCGCCCTGCTGGAAAAGAAGATGAAAGCCCACCACGTGCATATCCACTACAACACTGAAGCCGTGGAAATTTTGGGCGACCGCAAAGGGCGCGTGCGTGGCGTGCGCCTGAAGGACGGCGGCGAATTTAAGTGCGATCTGGTCGGCGTAGCCATTGGCGTGAAGCCGCTGATCGACGTGGTGGCCAACAGCCCCATCGCCACCGACCGGGCTATCCTGGTGAATGAGCGGATGCAAACCAACGTGCCCAACGTTTACGCTGCGGGTGACTGCGCCCAGGTGTACGACCGCTGGACAGAGAAGCACATGCTGGACATTCTCTGGCCCAGCGCCGTGGCCGAAGGCAACGCTGCCGGACTCAACATGGTGGGCAAGCCATACGAATATGAGAAGGGCAGCCCGTTTAACGCCTGTTTGCTCTTTGGCCTGCACATCACCACGATGGGGCAAATTAATCCCCGCCGGGATGATGACGCGGACGAGCCGCAAATTTTGCAGCACGTGTCGCGCGGCTCCAGCGAAGTTTGGTACACACACCCACGGCCGTATCGCAGTGCCTGGGCCGCCGAAAACGACAACACCATTCGCCTGGTGCTCAGCGGCGATTATCTGGTGGGCGCGCTGGTCATCGGTGAACAAAGCCTCACCGACTCGCTGCGCTACCTCATTGAGCACCAGGTAAACATTGGCGACATGTTTGAAGAACTCAGCGCAGGCGGCCCGCGAATGCGCCGCTGCCTGATGCAGTTCTGGCAATCCATTTTGCCGGAACCGACTAGAGTTTAGAAGTGAAAAGTAAAAAGTGAAAAGTGGACTCGACTTGACCCGTCCTAAATATAGTTGACAGATATAATCACCATTTAGGATGGGCAACCTTATGAAAAAAGAAACCGTCAGACGTTACAGCCTGGCCTTCAAACAACAAGTCGTGCGTGAGTACGAAGCCGGGGCCAGCATCTACAGCTTGCTTAACAAGTACGGCATTGGCGCACACACAACGGTGCAACGATGGATTGAGCAATACGGCCGTTCCGGCTACCGTGCCGAACTGGTGGTCATTCAAACAGCTGAAGACCAGCAGGGCATCAAAGCACTCAAACGACGGGTCGCGGAACTGGAATCCGCGCTAGCGCAAAGCACCTTGGACAACCGGATGTTGGCAGCCACGCTCACGGTGGCCAGTGACGCCTTGGGCGTTGACCTTAAAAAAAATTTCGGCAAGAAATCATAGACCATATCCGGCAAGCGGGCCAAGTGCCCACTCAGGCCGCCGTGACCTGGTTTGGCATCAGCCGCCAAGCCTACTTTCAAGCCAAGCAGCGGCAACAGCAGCAGGAAGCTGAAAATCAGCTCATCCTGAACTTGGTCAAAGAAAAACGGCGGCTGCATCCCCAGATGGGCGGGCGCAAGCTGTACCATGAGCTGCGACCCTGCTGGGAAAACCTGGAGATTACTCGTGGTCGGGATGCTTTTTTTGACCTGCTACGCGCCCACAATTTGTTGATTGTGCCCAAGCGTAATCGACGGCGAACCACCTTAGCTGGCTCCTGGCGTTGTCCCAATCGTCTAGTTGGTTTGACGTTGGCGACCACTCATCAGGCGTGGGTTGGTGACATCACCTTCATCACGACGGAAACAGGCTTTGTCTATCTGGCGCTGCTCACAGATGCGTTTTCGCGCTTTATCGTCGGTTATGATATTTCGGCCTCTTTGGCCACGGAAGGTTGCCTGCGGGCCTTGCAGCTGGCCATCAACCAGGCGCATTGTCCGGTGACCGGATTGATTCACCATTCTGACCATGGGGTGCAATACACCTCGTGGTCGTATCGAGACTGTCTCCAAGAGCACCGCTTGCTACCCAGCATGGGTGAGGTGGGCAATTGCTATGACAACGCGTTGGCAGAACGCATGAACGGTATTTTAAAGAACGAATATGGTCTGGATGACCTGTTTGTCAATTTGGCGCACGCGCAGCAAGCGGTGGCTGAAGCAGTTTGGCTGTACAACTATGATCGCCCACATCTGTCGTTGGGCTATGCTAAACCTGCTGAAATTCATTTTGATAACTGATGTGAAGTAGTCACTATTTTGTGTCAACTTATTTTAGGACTTGACAACTTATCACTTTTTACTTTTCACTTATCACTATTAATCGACCAAAAGCGAAATTATCTATTGTCATCGAATCGTATTGGAACCAGAAGTACGCAGTAGCGGAGAAAAGGCATTATGTTAAGACGAATCCTGATTATCCTCTTAGCACTTTTTCTATTTGTGGATATTGTGGGCGGCGCAGTCTCTTATTCCGTGGCGCGCAGTGGGCCCTATGTGCCCGGCGACCGCTTTTTCCGCGCCCAGACCAACATGGAGCAGCTGTGGCTAAACCGGCTCAAGCGAGCTGGGGAACCACGGGCCGATTCACTGCTTGATTTGCTAGAGCGGCGTATTGATAATCTGGAACTGCTGCTGGGCGGCGACAATCAACGCCTGGCCCTGGCTTATCTGGACACAGCGCTGAATCAGGCGATTGACGGCATTGAAGCCGCCCCACAAGAAGCCCAACCGGCCCTCAAGCAACGCCTGCTGCTGCTCACCGAGCGTACCCTGGCCTTGCTGGATGGAATAGAGCTGGCAGATGGAGATGGCGTGGAGCTAGCAACGGCCGTTTCCACCCTCCTCGACAAATTGACCGAGTTGCAAATTGCCCTGAGTAATCCCGACCCCACCTCCATCGCTGATATTGCCGATATTGATACCGATTTAGACACACTGGCAAACGATGAAATGAGCCAGCCAAACGACAGCGACGCCGCAGGCATCCCGGTCAGCCTGGACAATCCGCTAGATGTGCCTTTCCCCGAAGGCTCGCTGGAGCATGAGTTTTTCCCCCTGACTGGCGGCCACGATAATCTGAAATGTAGCAACTGCCACACGGGCAGCACCTACAAAGGCACGCCCGTCGATTGTGTGAGCTGCCATGCCAAAGACGAGCCGCATGAAGGCCAGTTTGGCACCGATTGTGCCTCTTGCCATAGCGTGACGGAGTGGACGGCCGTTTCCTTCGACCACAGCTTGATGGGCAACCAGGATTGCGCCAACTGCCACACCCCACCCGAAAACCACTTTGCCGGTGCTTGTTCGGCCTGTCACAGCGACACCGACAACTTCGCCAACGCCGTCTTCAACCACGACACCATCGGCACCCAGGATTGCGCGGGTTGCCACACCCCACCGGCTAACCATTGGGCGGGCGCTTGTTCTGCCTGCCATTCAGACACGAATAACTTTGCCAATGCCGTGTTTAACCATGCCACCATTGGCAGCCAGGATTGTTCGTCGTGCCATACGGCCCCGGCTAACCACTGGGCGGGTGCTTGCTCCGCCTGTCATTCAGACACGAGCAACTTTGCCAACGCCGTGTTTAACCATTCTCTCATTGGCAGCACCGATTGTTCTTCCTGCCACACCGCGCCGGCGAACCATTACGCGGGTACCTGTGCCGCCTGCCACCAGGACACCGGCAACTTCCGCAACGTCAACTTTAACCACGCCACGATTGGCGGCCAGGATTGTTCGGGCTGCCACAGCGCCCCAGCCAACCACTTTGCTGGCGCGTGTAATGCCTGCCACCAAGACACGGGCAACTTCAAAAACGCCAATTTCAACCATTCCACGATTGGCGGCACCGATTGTTCGGCGTGTCACAGCGCCCCGGCCAACCATTGGGGCGGCGCATGCTCGGCCTGTCATCAAGACACGGGCAACTTCAAAAACGCCAACTTCAACCACTCAACGATTGGCGGCACCGATTGTTCGGCCTGCCACAGCGCTCCGGCGAACCATTGGGGCGGCGCGTGTTCGGCCTGCCATCAGGACACCGGCAACTTCAAAAACGCCAATTTCAACCATTCCACGATTGGCGGCACCGATTGTTCGGCGTGCCACAGCGCGCCTGCCAACCACTTTGCCGGAGCATGCAACAGCTGCCACCAGGACACGGGCAACTTCAAAAACGCCAGCTTTAACCACGCGGGCCTGACGGATTGTGCTTCGTGCCACACGCCACCCGCCAACCATTACGCCGGGCAATGTTCCGATTGCCACAATACCGATTCATTCTCAGGTGCTTCGTTCAACCACTCGTTCCCCACGGGGCACGGTGGGGCCAACAACAACTGTGCTTCCTGCCACCCCGGCGGCAACACGTCTAGCTGGACCTGTACCAACTGCCATTCGCAGCAAAAAATGGACGAGGAACACAAGGACGAAAACGGCTACAACGGCAGCAACTGTACCCAGTGCCATCCCGACGGCCGTAAACACGACTAGCCACAAAAAGACGGCCGTTTCCTCCCGGAAACGGCCGTTTTTCTTTGCCACCCCCCCGCTAAAACCACCCCCCAACCTGCTTGATTTGTGCCGGGAACGGCCGTATTATATTCCTCGTGTCACGTGATCCAGCTAGCCAACCATAGACAAGGAACCAAAATGCCTGAACAAATCCAAATTGCTCTCGACCCGGAATTGGGGATTGCCCCCGAAACGCTGATTGCCGCCTGGAATGAGAACGCCCCAACCAGCGACCTCGGCCCGCTGACCGCTTCGGCCAAGGCGGCCCCAGCTTTTGACCCGACGGCGATCCTCATCGTCCTGAACGCCGCCGTGACCGTCGCCTCCGGGGTTCTCACCAGTTTGCTCACCGATCTGCTCAAAGAAAAGTACCTGCCGCAAAAGCCGGAAATCATCGAAATCCACCAGCCCGACGGGCAAAAGATCGTCATCATCAAAAAGAAATAGCCCAGATGACAGTCGCCTGCTTAGTCTTTAAAAAATTAGTTGGGTAAGTTGTCATTCCGAGAGCCTGTGCTGAGGCAGCCGAAGTATCCTCCAAAAAAGCCCGCAGGGAACACATAGCCAGGGCTTTGGCTGGCCAAAGATTCCCCGGTTGTCCAGCGGACGGGATGCTTCGGAGGACCTCAGCATGACAACCGATCATGAATTGTCATTCTGAGCAAAGCGAAGAATCCCGCAAGGAATACATGGCAAGGGCTTTGGCTGGCCAAAGATTCCCCGGTTGTCCAGCGGACGGGATGCTTCGGAGGACCTCAGCATGACAACTGATCACGAATTGTCATTCTGAGCAAAGCGAAGAATCCCGCAAGGGTCCAATAGCAAGAACCTCACTCAAACCAAAGATTTGTTAGTTTTCAAGTGGTTTGTTGCCCGGATTAATTTTTCATCCAAAACGCGTTGACTGTTAGAAAAGAGACAAAGCCATGAAAATCACCATTACCCAAACCGACAAACGTGCCGAATCGCCCTTTGCCGCTGCGGTGCAGTTTGACCGCGGCCCTGGCTATCCTGTCACCATCAGCAACCCGTTTACGAAAGAAGAAGAAGAACAGCTGGAATGGTATTACGAAAAATGGCTCACCTTCCCCTTTACCGGCGAAGTACGCGCGGGCCACGCCGCCGCCAGCACGCAAAGCTACGGCGAAGCCCTCTTCCAGCAGCTGTTTACGGCCGATGCCCTGGCCGAATACAAAATGGCCCTGCGCTACGAAGGCGGCTTCGGCCAGATGGCCTTTGAGATTCGCGGCACACCTGCCTTCCATGCCCTGCATTGGGAATCGCTTAAGGACCCGCAGCAGGCGCGCCCCTTTGCCGTGGAATGCCCCTTCTTGCGCCAAAACGATAACCCACCCAACATTCACCTCCGGCCCCAACCCAGCCCGACGCTGAACATTTTGCTGGTGTCGGCGCGGCCGGGCGGGCGGCGCGACGTGGGCTACCGCACCATCAGTCGGCCGTTGATTGAGGCGCTGCAAAACAGCCGCCTGCGCACCCGCATAGACCTGGTGCGCCCTGGCACCTACAAAGCGCTCGTTGATCATCTGGATGCCAGCCGTGGACGGCACGGCGACGGCTTTTACCACATTGCCCACTTCGATTTGCACGGTGCCCTGCTGACCTACAAACAATACCAGCAGCTGGAGCCAGACGCGCCCAATCCCCATTTTTACAAAGGGTACGGCCAGGCCAAAATTGAAAAATATGACGGGGAGAAGGCGTTTCTTTCCTTCAACGGGGCCAAAGAAGGCGAACATGATTTGGTGAGCGACGACACGGTAGCCGGGCTGCTGGCCAGCCACCAGATTCCTATCGCCATTTTGAACGCCTGCCAGTCGGGCAAGCAGGTGGGGGCCAGCGAGACCAGCCTGGGCAGCCGCCTGATGGCCGCCGGGGTGCAAAACGCCCTGGCAATGGGTTACTCCGTCAGCGTGAGCGCGGCGGAATTGTTGATGAAAACGCTGTATGAGCAGCTGCTGGACGGCAGACCCCTGGCCCAGGCGGTACGGCGCGGGCGGCTGGAGCTGCGCAATGAGAAGGCCCGCCGCGCCGCCTACAACCAGACCATCGAGCTGGAAGATTGGCTGCTGCCGGTGATGTACCAGAACCGGGAAATCAGCCTGCCGATCACTGATTTTGCAAACGCGAAAGCAGAAGCGGCTTACTTTGAACGGCAAAGCCGCCGTTACCGCGCCCCGGCCCTGGCCTACGGCTTTTTTGGGCGGGATGTGGATATTTTGGACATCGAAACCCGGCTGCTGACGCAGAGCAACGTACTGCTGATTCAGGGCATGGGCGGCGCGGGCAAGACGACGCTGCTGCGCCACCTGATGGAGTGGGAGCAGACGACGCAGCTGGTGGAGAAAGTTTTTTACTTTGGCTATGACGAGAAGGCGTACACCGCTGCCCAAATTATAGATGGCCTGGCCCGCGATCTGTACGGCGCGGCCTACACCCACGCGTTTTCGCCGCTGCCCGATGGGGCCAAGCTGGAGAAGCTGGCGCAAACGCTGCGCAGCGAGCGCCATTTGCTGGTGCTGGACAATTTGGAATCCATTACCGGGGCGGCGCTTTCAATCCAGCATACGCTGGATGCCGCCGAGCAGGCGAAGCTGTGCCAGCTGCTGGGGCGGCTAGCGGGCGGGCAGACGCTGGTGCTGCTGGGCTCGCGCGGGCGGGAGGCGTGGCTGTGGGGTGGGCAACCCGTGGGGTTGCCCCTACAGGAGCAGGTGTACGAGCTGCCCGGCCTGGATGGTGAAGCGGCCAGCGATTTGGCCAAAGAGATTTTGCAGCGGCACCAGGCGGACCATTACCTGGAAGATGCGGCGGAGCGGCCCGCCTTAACCCACCTGCTGAAGTTGCTGGATGGCCACCCGCTGGCGCTGGAAATTGTGCTGCCCAACCTGAGCCGCCAGACGCCCACCCACCTGCTGGCGGCGTTTACCCAGGGGGATGACACCATTGACGCCGATAGGGGCGACCCGGCGGGTCGCCCCAGCGACGGGGAGGTGTGGCAGGACAAGACGGCCAGCATTTTGCGCTGCGTGGAGTACAGCCACAGCAATTTGTCGCCGGGGGCGCAGGCGCTGCTGGCCTGCCTGACCCCGTTTACGGGGGTGGTGAATACCGACTGGCTGACGCTTTACACGCAGCAGTTACAGCAGCAGCCGGACTTGGCCAACCTGCCGTTTGACGAGTGGCCGACGGTGCTGCAAGAGGGCTTAAACTGGGGCCTGCTGACGCCGCACGAAGTGGGCGGCGGCTATGTGCGCTTGCAGCCCATTTTGCCCTACTTTTTGCGCCAGCGGCTGCACCATCTTGATGAAGCTGTGGCCGGTGTGCCACCGCGCCACTTACGCACCGCGGTGGAAGCCGCCTTTTGCGCCCATTACGACGGTATTGGCCGCACCTTGGCGCAGTGGATTCGATCCAAAGAGCCGCAGGAGCGGCAAATGGGGCTGGCCCTGACCAACCTGGAATACGAAAACCTGATGACGGCGTTGCAGTGGGCGCTGGCCAAACAGAGCGCATTTTACAATGCGTATGAGGCAAATTTCAGGTATTTGATAAACAGTCAAAAATTTGAGCAAGGAATTGAATTGTGTGAAATGGTATTGGGTTTCCAGACAAAATATCCAGCGACCCAACTAGCATCTGAAATTGGTGAACACTTTGGGCTTGTAATGGACAGATTAGCTTATTGCTATCTAGAGAAGAAAAAATACGCAATGGCCGGAGAAGTTTATGAGCAAAAGCTAGATTTTCAGAGAGGCCTGACACATTTGGATTCAAAAGGGCTGGGTATAAAACAGGCAAGCACCTACCACCAGTTGGGGATGGTGGCCGAGGAGCAGCGGCAGTGGGAGACGGCCGTTGCCCATTACGAAAAGGCGTTGGCGATTAAAATCGAATTCAACGACCGGTACAGGCAGGCCAGCACCTACCACCAGTTGGGGAGGGTGGCCGAGGAGCAGCGGCAGTGGGATACGGCCGTCGCCCATTACGAAAACGCGTTGGCGATTTACGTTGAATTCAACGACCGGTACGAGCAAGCAGGCACCTACCACCAGTTGGGGATGGTGGCACAGGCGCAGCGGCAGTGGGATACGGCCGTTGCCCATTATGAAAAGGCGTTGGCAATTACCGTTGAATTTGGGGGAGGGTATGATCAGGCTCGAATCTACCACCAGTTGGGGATGGTGGCACAGGCGCAGCGGCAGTGGGATACGGCCGTCGCCCATTACGAAAAGGCGTTGGCGATTTTCATCGAATTCAACGACCGTCATCCTCAGGCCAGCACCTACCACCAGTTGGGGATTGTGGCCCAGGAGCAGCGGCAGTGGGAGACGGCCGTCGCCCATTACCAAAAGGCGTTGGCGTTAAAAATCGAATTCAACGATCGGTACAGTCAGGCCAGCACCTACCACCAGTTGGGGACGGTAGCAGAAGAACAAGAAAAGTGGCAAGAAGCGGCAAACTATATGCTTCAAACTTTGGCAATCGATCTATCATTCAACAATGAATATGGGGCGGGCATCACTATGCAAAGTATCAAACGGTTGTGGCAGGCCAGCCAAACCCAAAGTGCGACGCACCTTGAAGGTGCGTCGCACTTAGCAGAAACCATTCCCACGCGGCTGGCGGCGCTGCTCAACATCTCCCCCGCTGAAGCGGCCGCACAGCTCAACGAACTGGCAGGCGGCACGTCCGGCAGCAGCTAACGGCCCATCTCGTAGGGGCAGACCCCCGTGTCTGCCCACATTGGGCCGCACACGGGGAAGGGGCGCACACGGGGGTGCGCCCGTACGGGGGGTGTTGGCGGTTCGGGCAGATATAAAAAGACGGCCGTTTCCGGTGTGGAAACGGCCGTCTTTCTCTTTCCCTCTCTAATTCTCTTCGCTAAACCAAACGATTTGCCTTGGCCACCTGGCTCAGCCAGCGGGCGCTGGGTTTGATGGTACGCTGCTGGGTGGCGCGGTCCACGGCGATGAGGCCAAAGGTGGGCCGGTAGCCCAGCATCCATTCAAAATTGTCAAAGGCGGACCAAGCAAAATAGCCGCGCACGTCCAGGCCATCTTGCAGACAGTCGGCCACACTTTGCAGCGCCGTCTGGTAGTAGGCCAGGCGACGGCCGTCATCGGTGGTGCCGATGCCGTTTTCGGTGACCATCAGCGGCACCCCGGCCACCTCGCTGGCATAGCGCAGCGTCGCGCCAATTGCCTGCGGCCAGAATTCATAGCCCATCTGCGTGGTTGCCACGCCTTCTTCCGGGCCAAGCCCACCTTCTGCGCCATAGCGCTCCCGCGTGTAGGTCTGCACACCGACAAAATCATCTTCGCGGGCGGCTTCCAGGAACACATCTTGCAGCTCCCAGCGCATCCGGTCACGCTCAGCTTCGCCGCCGGGCAGCGCCTGCATATCGGACATAGCAATGGTGAGGCCCACGGGCAGCGACGGCCGTTCCGCCTTGATCGCCGCACGGGCCTGGTGATGCGCCGCAATGATCACATCCCGCGCCTGCACCGACCCGGCAAACATGAACGGGGCAAACTGCTCTGGCGTGGTGTGCAGCGCCTGGGCCGCCTGCTGCACAAAGGTGTCGCCCGCGCCGTCGGCCATCCACAGCATGGCGGCCATGCGCGGAATGTTCACCTCGTTGATGGTACAGACGGCTTCGGTGAGGTCGCCCAGATGCTGGGTGACCACCCCGGCATAGCGGGCAAATTTTTCGGCGATGACCATGTTGTTCCACCCGCCCTGGCTAACGGTCCAGCGGGGCGAGGTGAAGTGGTGGTAGGTCAGCACCGGCTTAAGGCCGTGGGCCAAACTGGCTTCACACATGCGGCGGTAATGGTCCAGGGCAGCGGTGGAGAAACGGCCGTCTTCTGGCTCTATCCGGGCCCACTCCACCGAAAAGCGGTAGCTGTTAAAACCCAGCTCTTGCAGCAGCGCCATATCTTCCGGGTAACGATGATAATGATCAATGGCGTCGCCCGATGGCTCGGCAAAAACGGTGTCGGGCAGGTGTTCCATCGCCCAAAAATCGCTGTGGGTGTTGTTGCCCTCCACCTGGTGGGCAGCGGTGGCGGTGCCCCACAAAAAACCTTCTGGGAATACGTTGCTCATCAAATTACCTTTTCTGTTTCGTGGCGAGATTGGACCAATCTTTGGAGATTGGTCCAATCTAGAATAATTACGCCTGGGTGCGCATGCCGTGTACCTGGGCCAGCAGCAGATCAACGATGTCGTCGGCGGGCTGGGTCAGGACGTCTTCCTGGAAGTGCAGGATGCTCAGCAGGGGCATGTCTAGCATAAATCCGGCCGTGTCCATGCCGATAGTGTCGCTGCCGTCGCCATCGTCACCGCCAAAGATGCGGGTTAGGTGCCCCACCATCTGCTGGTACATCGGCTCGAAGGCCACCTTGCCGGAGGGATCGTCCAGCCAGGCGCGAATGGTTGATTCGCGGTGCAGCACCGAGGGCAGCCGCAGCGTCGAGGTCAGTGTGGCCGTGACGGCACAGCGAATGTCCTCCGCCGACGCGCCAATGAGAATGTCAAACGCGCCATTTTCGGTGACCCATTGCCCGTGGGCCGGATCAAAGAAAGCAAAGGCGCGGAAGTCCAGCGGGATGGTGACGGTTTTGGTTTCGCCCGGTTGCAGTTCTACCTTGGCAAAACCCTTGAGTTCTTTGTACGGCCGTACCAACCGCGCCACTTGATCATGCACATACACCTGTATCACTTCTTTACCGGCCATCGTGCCCGTGTTGGTCACGTCCACCGAAACGGTAAGGCCATCCACATCACGGAAGCAAGTCGCGGAAAGCTGGGGATTGCTGTAGGCAAAGGTGGTGTAGCTCAGGCCATGACCAAACGGGAACTCGGTGGGCACTTCTTTGGTGTCGTAGTAGCGGTAGCCGATGAACAGCCCTTCGCCGTAGCGCACCGTACCGTTTTCGCCGGGGAAATTCAGATGTGCGGGCGTGTCGGACAGCTTCACCGGATACGTTTCTGCCAGCTTGCCGGATGGATTCACGCGGCCAAACAGCACTTCGGCGATGGCCCCGCCGCCCGCCTGCCCCATCATCCACGCTTCCAGCACGGCCGCCGTGCCATCGATCCAATCGCGGACCACCACAGGCGCGCCATTGTTGAGAACCACGACGGTGTTGGGCTGAACGGCCGTTACTGCCTGGATCAGCGCTATTTGTTGGTCCGTCAGGTCCAAATCGGGCCGGTCGTACCCTTCTGACTCCTTGAAGGAAGGTAAGGCGATAAACAGCAGCGCCACGTCAGCCACTTTGGCCGTGGTCACCGCGTCATCAATTAAACATTGTTCAAACTCTGCGCCTTCGGGATAGCCCAGCGCAAAGCTGAGTTCAGCATTGGGCGCCATTTTTTGCAGTTCGCTAAACGGCACGTCCACCTGGGTTGCGTTGATATGCGAACTGCCGCCGCCCTGGAAGTGCGCCTTTTGCGCGGCGCGGCCAATGACGGCAATGTGCTGTGGGTCTTGCAGCGGCAGCAAGCCGTTGTTTTTCAGCAGCACCATGCCTTCCGCCGCGATTTTGTGCGCCAGGGTATGATGGACGGCCGCATTAAACGTGCCGCCCTTGGGCGTTTGCGCCGCGCGGAACACCACTTGCAGAATGCGCCGCACTGATTCATCCAGTACGGCCTCATCCAGCTGGCCATCGCGCACGGCCTCGATGACGGCGTTGACGCGCCGCTGCTTGGGACCGGGCATTTCCAGGTCCAGACCAGCTTCCAGCGAGGCAACGCGGTCGTGCACCGCACCCCAATCGGAGACAACAAAACCTTCATAGCCCCACTCATCTTTAAGGATTTCGGTGAGCAGGCGGTAATGTTCGGAGGCGTAGGTGCCGTTGATTTTGTTGTAGGCACACATGACAGTCCACGGTTTGGCCTGGGTAACGGCCGTTTCAAACGCGGGCAAATAGATTTCACGCAACGTGCGCTCATCCACCTCGGCGCTGATGGCAAACCGCTCAAATTCCTGGTTGTTGGCCGCAAAATGTTTGAGAGAAGTCCCCACGCCCTTGCTCTGGATGCCGTTGATCAAGCTGGCAGCCATTTGTCCGGCCAGGTATGGATCTTCAGAGAAATATTCGAAGTTACGGCCGCACAGCGGCGTGCGCTTCATGTTGGCCCCTGGCCCCAGCAGCACATCTACCTTGAGAGCAATTGCTTCTTCGGCCAGAGCCTGCCCCATCTCATACACCAAGTCGGTGTCCCAGCTAGACGCGAGACTGGACGCCGTGGGGAAACAGGTGGCTGGCAGGCTCTTCTGCGCCAAAGCATGGATGTCTGCCTGGCGGCGCACCCCGTGCGGCCCGTCCGACACAATCAGTTCAGGGATGTCTAATCGGTCAACTGGAGTGGTAGACCAGGCGCTGGCTCCGGTGCACAGCGCCGCTTTCTCTTCCAATGTCATTTTTTTAATGATAGCTTGAATATCATTCATGACAGACTCCTTTTCTCAAACTTACTTCACATGGGTGAACGAATCATAAACCGAGCGTATCTGCAAGGCAGCCTCCGCCTGAGACAACGTCCAGCCTGCCGGCAGGGGGCAGGTAACGGTCACTGTACGGCCGCTCGGCAAATCAAAGTAGTTATCGCTAAAAATCACATCAGCCCCGTCCAGGGAAAGTTCTACCAGGCGGGCCAGGGAACGGCCGTTCAGGGCGATGATCAGCAGGTCATCAGCCACTGAACAGGTGGCGCTGATTTGCGGGGCAACAAGCTGTAGATGTTTGGTCGGCGCAAAAAACGCGGTCTGCCGGGCCACCAGCTGATTTTCCTGCCACAGTTCGGCCACCAGCACCAGATCACGCCGGTTGTCGTCAGTCACCTGGGCGGCAAAGTCCAGAATGTTGATGTGCGTAGTAGCCAACGGAGCCGCCAGCACCGATGCTTCACCCATGCCCACAAGGCCACCGCCAAGCGTTTCCAGGGTCCATTGAATACGGCCGTTCCACTCATCACACAGATCGCTGGTTACGTACAGCCCATGCCGCGGCGGTTCATCCACAATCGAGAGCAGCACCGGGGCATAAAAGCGGCGGGCCACATAATGCAGCGCCTTCCAGCGGCCAAAATAATCCAGGCTGGACCACGAGGCCACGGGCCAGCAGTCGTTAAGCTGCCAGTACAGCGTCCCAGCCACGCGTTCTCTGGCGCGTCGCCAATGCTCCACACCGTAGCGAATGCCTTCGGCTTGCAGCACCATACTCAGGTAAACCAGCGACGGGAAATCTTTGGGCAGGCGGAACGTGTCCAACATCTGCCCCACCATCAAGCTGTTGCCGCTGTCGTTCTTCTGGTGCCGCTCCATGATGTAAGAAGTCATATTCCAATCTTCTTCTTCGGCATAGGTGCGGATGGTCTCCAGCGGCGGCAGCGCCTGGAAGCCAAATTCGCTCATGAAGCGAGGGTATTGGTTGCGGTAAGCGGTAAATGGTTTACGGCCGTGCCACACATCCCAATAATGGGCATCGCCCTGCGCCTGACCATTCGGGTTTTCAAATGGCGTGTCCGACGAAGGCGAACTAGGCCAATAAACCGTATCCGGGTCGGCGGCGGTGCACCAGTCGGCCAGCGTGTGGTGGAAAAATTGGTCATAAGCCACTTTCAGGTCATCCAGGTCAGTCATGTGCTTCCAACCCCAATCGACCCAGCCCCACTCCATCTCGTTGTTGCCACACCACAGGGCCAGGCTGGCTCGGTGGCGCAGACGGCGCACGTTTTCAGCCACCTCGATGCGCACGTTTTCCAGAAAGTCCGCGTCATCCAGTGGGTAAACAGAGCAAGAAAAGATGAAATCTTGCCAGATGAGGATGCCGTACCGGTCGCATAAATCGTAGAAGCGTTCTTCCTCAAAAAAGCCACCACCCCAAACGCGCAGCATGTTTTGGTGCGTCTCGGCCGCGCCGCGAATGAGCGCTTCTAGATAATCGTCACTGATGCGAGTGGGGAAGGAATCAGCCGGAATCCAATTAGAGCCTTTGGCAAAAATCGGCACACCGTTGACCACAAATTCAAAGGAGCGGCCCCACTCGTCGGGGTCCTGGCGCAGCTGCAACGTGCGCAGGCCAAGCTGGTAGTGGCGCTCGTCCAACACCGCGCCGCCTTGAAGCAAGCTAACGGTCACCTGGTACAGCGGCTGTGCGCCGTAGCCGTTGGGCCACCAGAGTTGGGGATTGGCGATTGGAGATTGGAGATTGAGGTTGGTTGAAGCTGCGGCTTCGGCGACAAATTCTTCGCCGTCAGGGGCAACGATCTGCAATCGTGCTGTTACATTTTCGGCCCGTCCATCTAGCGCCAGCGTGGCAGAAACGGTAACTTGGCCGTTTTCGTGGCTTTGTCGCAGGTGAACATCACTCAGGCGTACGCCGCCACCTTCCAGCCGGATATCTTTCCAAATGCCCACGGGTGGCAGCTGCGGACCCCAGTCCCAGCCAAACTGGCAAGGGGCTTTGCGTAGATGCGGGCCGCCGGGAATGGCCTGAGAAACGCCGGGTAACGGCCGTATCTTTTGCTGCTCGGTCACATACTGCACCGTAGAAGCGAAGGTGATGACGAGTTCATTTTCGCCATCATGCAGCGTGTTTTTCACATCCAGGCGGTATTGGCGGAACATGTTGTTGGTTTTGGCCAGGGTACGGCCATTTAACTCCACCGTCGCCAGCGTATCCAACCCGTCACAAACCAGCCAGACGTGTGGCTGAGCCAGCAGCTCGGAACCAGCCACAAACTGGGTGCGATACTCCCAGTCAGCCTCGGCCACCCACTGCACCTTCTTTTCATTGTCGCCCACAAACGGGTCAGGAATGCGACCCAGGGCCAACAAATCGGTATGCACGCCGCCAGGAACCGTGGCGGGTAGCCATTCAGCGGAGCCAGCCTGGCGAAACTGCCAGGAACCAGTTAACGATTGAATTTGCATTGTTTAGTTTCCTACTTTTCTTGCCAAACTTTTTGTAAGGCGCGATAGTTTATTAAAATGATGCCCTCTTCCTCGATGACGGCTTTCGCCTGTGGCGAAGTGAAAAAATCAAAGTCGGCCTGGCGATAGCTGTGCCCGTCAGGGTCGATGGCGCTTAATTCCGCATTGCTCAAACCGGGATGCACCGCCCACTCGCTTAAACCAGTGGGCAGTTCACGCAAAAGTTCCACATAGCGAACGGCTTTGGTGGCTGGCTCCAGGAGGTAACTGTCCAAGAAGTCGTAGTCTACGGTGGGCAGGTCGTGGCTTTGGACGGAATCGATCCAGGCTTGCCCCCTCACCCGCAGCGCCAGGCCATATTCTCGGGCTAACTTGAACATCAACGCCCAAATCGCTTCGTGGCTATTCAAGCGCAGCGCGTGCCAGTCCAGATGGCTGGGCGTTAGCCCAATGGCCAGTACCGTTTCGATCTGGGCCCGAAATTCCAGCTCCAGTTCAGCCAGGCTAACCTGTGCTAAAAATCCGGGCATTTGCTCGAAGTTATAAAAATGACCTTCTTTGTTAACGAGGGATGGCACCTTATCTCTTGAGGTAACAGGTCCCCACCGGTAATCCGCCCAGTCAGCCAGCGCTGTGAGGTGCACGCCAAACGGTATTTCGGGGTGTTTGGCCAAAAACCGCATGGCGTGCCAGGCCCAGGGGCAGGGAACCATCAAGGTGGTTGACCCCACCACACCAGCTTGTAATGTGCCGATAACGGCCGTATTCACCGCATGACACATCCCAAAATCATCGGCATTGATGATCAGTAAACGAGCGTCAGCCGGGTACCCCAGCAGCCGGTTTGTGTGACTATCGGGCGACATGCTCCACTTCCTGACGCGCTATCTCAATGGGTAGCTCTGAACGCCAACATTACACCGTTGAGAGGTCCCATTCTTCGTAAATCTTGGGCACGTCGTTGATAAGGCGCTTGGTGTAGGGTTGCTTGGGCCGCAAAATCACTTCATCGGCCGAGCCGCTTTCCACAAACTTGCCTTTTTCCATGATGTAAACCGTGTCGGACACGTAATAGGCCAAGCCAATGTCGTGGGTAATGAAGATGGGCGTCATGCCAATTTCATCACGCAGCTGTAGCAGCATGTCCAGGATGGTGGCCCGTGAACAGGCGTCAATCATGGAGGTGGGCTCGTCGGCCAGCAAGATTTTTGGCTTGAGCAAAAAGATGCGAGCAATCATCAAACGTTGCTGCTGCCCACCAGAAAGTTCAAACGGATACTTGTTGGTAAGTTCCTCAAACTTTAAGTTGACGAAGCTGCAAGCCTCGGCCATCAACTTGACTTTTTCCGCCTTAGACAGATTTCGGCCGCCGCGCATGTGGATGCAGTCTAAAAGCACGCTGTCGATCTTGTTAAAGATGTTGTAGGAGGCAAAGGGGTCCTGAAAGATGGCCTGGATTTGCTTCCAATACTCTTTCTTTTTGCGGTGTGAGCTGATATCGCGCTTTTGTCCCTGGAAGTAAATTTCGCCTTCGGTTTCGTTGATCAGCCCAAGTAGCATTTTGGCCAAGGTCGTTTTGCCACTGCCAGACTCGCCCACGATGGAGATGATTTCGCCTTCGTGAAAGTTAAAGTCTACATGATCTACAGCGACGGTTTTACCACGGCCAAAACCAAATTCTTTGGTAACACCTTTCCCGCTTAAGCAGAGATTCCGTCCTTCATTCATCTTATTTTGCCTCCCTTGCATAAGCTGCACGCAGTTCTTCTTCCGAGTAGATGCACCGGTAAGTACGGCCGTTTTCCAGTTCGCGCAGTTCAATGGAAGTTGCCCGGCATTCTGCCTTGGCAAATTTGCATCGTTCGGCAAAACGACAGCCCGCTGGTGGATTTTTCAGGTTTGGCGGTACGCCAGGGATAGCCGTCAGCTTGACATCCCGCAGACCTTCCTCGGGCACGATGATGGACCCCATCAAACCTTTGGAGTAAGGATGAAGCGGGTCAAACACCATCTCGTGCGCGCTGCCCTTCTCCACAATCTGCCCGGCGTACATCACCACAATGTCATCGGTGACGTTGTACAGCAAGGGTAACTCATGAGTGATGAAGATCATGGATTTGATGTACCCGTTGTCCATCAGGTTGCGCAGCATCTTGATGACCATCTTCTGCGAAGTCACGTCCAGCGCCGACGAGGGCTCATCGGCAATGAGTACCTGTGGCGACAAGATTACCGAGATGGCAATGACGGTACGTTGTTTCATACCGCCGGACAGCTCAACCGGATACTTTTGCAACACTTCGGCGGGCAAGCCCAACGCTTCAAAGAGCTGCGTGGCCATCTGATGAATCTCTGTCTTGGAGACTGTGGCATCATGGGCCTGAATCACATCCTCGATAAAGTGAATGATGCGCTGGGTTGGGTTGAGGGCGTTCATAGCCGCCTGGGGAATGTAGGCAATTTCGCGCCCCAGAATAGATTTGCGCACATCATCAGGATTCATGCCGGAGATGTTACGGCCGTCGATGATAATTTCCCCACTGGTGTAGTGCAGCGGCGGGAAGTAGTAGCCCATCAAGCTCAACGCCAGGGTAGATTTGCCGCAGCCAGACTCGCCAGCAATGCCTAACGATTTTCCTTCTTCAACTTTGAGCGAAACATGATCTACCGCATACACATCTTCCCGAAAGCGGGTGATGTATTTGGTGGTCAGTTCGTTCACCTCTAACATAACTTTTCCCATGTCAACCCCCTAATCTCGCAGTGCCGGATTAAATACCTGGTCTAGCCCGGTATTCATTAAATTCATTGAGAACGCAATCAGGGCAATCACAATAATGACGGGGAAGTATGCCCACCATTTGCCCAGGATGTGCGCCTGGTAGATCATGGACCAGTTCATCATTAAGCCCAGCGTAGGATCAATCGTTGTCTTGGGGCCAAGCCCAAGGATAGACAACCCGGCTTCTGCCAGAATCCCAGACGAGATTTGCAGGATGAGCGCCATAATGACGTAGGAGGCGATGTAGGGCAGAATGTCTCTGACGATGATATGGGCAATGGAGTGCCCAGAAAGTTTGGACAGGTTGACATGATCGCGATTGCGCAGCGAAATTACTTGTGACCGCACCGCTCTGGCCGTCCATACCCAGGAGGTAAACCCGATGACCACAGCGATGGTGGTGGCCCCGCGCTGTTCCTGCCCAATGCTGAAGGAGATCAGAATCAGCAGCACAAAACTGGGAATGACGGTGAACAGGTTGGTGACGAACATGATGCCATCATCCACCAAGCCGCCGACGTAGCCGGAGACCAGCCCTAAAACCAGGCCAATTAACGTGGCAATGGTGCCCGCAACCAGACCGATTTTTAGCGATACGGCCGTTGCCCGTACCAGTTCTGTCAAAACATCACGCCCAAAGTTATCGGTGCCTAGCGGCAGCACCCGCACGTTGGGAACCTCGTTCACATTCACGTAAGCTGCCTGGGGAACCGTGGTCACTTCTTCGAGAACGGCCGTTTCATCATTCATTTGGGCAATGATAGCGTCGTCGGTAGAGAGCAGGTTTTGGATGGAATTATTGAGCCGGATGTAATAGTTCCGGTCAGCGTTGGTCATACCGGGCAGGCGCACCGTGGGATCAAAGTTGCTAAACCACAAATCCAGAAGGCCCGCCGTATCGGTAATATCAATCTCGCTCTCGGCCATGCCGTTACCGACCAGCCAATCCTTAATGGCCACACGATCTTCGTCACTCAGCCGATCCGCAATACGCAGATCGGATGCCTCTTTCAGGTTGAGCGTGTAATGCGTGGACCCAATGCTGTCGTAAACGTTCACATAAATGCCAGGCTCAAAAAAGGTGCCTTGCCCAATGATCTGCAACGGCGGATCGGGAATCACCAGCGGGTAAATAATGACAATCAGCACAATGGTGGCGAAGATGACAAAGCCAGTGACAAATTTACCAGACTCAAAAATTTGTTGTAATAAATGTTTCATAGCCGCATCTCCCCCTAATCCGCCTGGGCCGCTTTGATACGCGGATCAAGAATGCCGTAGACAATTTCAATGGCAAAGTTGGCCAGCAGCACCATCAGCGTGATGATCAAAGTGGTTGCCGAAATAAGCGGGTAATCTTGCCCAAGAACGGCCGTTAAAATCGTCGATCCCAGCCCTGGATAGCTAAAAATAATCTCAGCCACCAACGCCCCACCAACCATCGTACCGATCGACAACGCCAAACCAGTGATCTGTGGCAGCATCGCGTTACGGAAAACGTAACGCACGATCTTGCTATCCTTAATCCCCAAGAAACGGCTGTACTTTACATAATCGGCATTTAGCTCATAAATGGCCATCGAGCGCATACCAATCGCCTGGCCACCAATCGTAATCAGTACAATCGACCAGAATGGCAACTGGTAGTGAACAAAGACAGACCAGAAAAAGTTCCAGCTAAAGTTCGGAATCAGGTCAAAACCGTACCCGCCAGAAGTGGGGAACCACTTCAAAGAAACGCCAAAGATAACCAGCAAAACAACAGCCATACCAAATGCGGGCAAGTTGCTCACAAAAATGCTGACAGGCATCAGAACCTTATCAAAAGCACCTTTGCGGTAAGCCGCCAAAGCACCCAGCGAATTTCCAACGATCCAACCCACAATAATTGCGGGAAACTGCAAACCAATCGTCCACAAAATAGAAGACCGGATCACATCGGCTACAGTTCGTGGATATTGACTAAATGAAAACCCAAAATCTCCCTGAAATACATTTTTCACATAAAGGAAAAACTGCTCCATGATGGGTTTGTTTGTGCCAAACAGTTCGGTGTATTGCTCATAAATTGCCTGAACACCCGTAGTATTGCTCATACCCTGGGCCAAACGAGACACAATCGCGGCTACAGGATCACCAGGCATCAGGCGCGGCAAAATGAAGTTCAAGATAAACGCGGCCACCAAGGTCACCAAAAACCAAAGCAGCTTGTTGAAAAAATATTTTGTGTACCCTTTCATGTAGCTTCTCCTCACTCACAAAAACAGGGACAAACGATTGGTTCGACAGTCACTTGGTAGGCACCAGATAGAGGAAGGTTCAGAGGTGAACCACAAGGAATACTAGAGGACTGCCACTCGCTAAAAAAACAGCCATGCCCTATTTCTAGGACATGGCTGTTTTTGTCAAACTATGGGTTAGGGATTAACCAGCTCCAGGTTATAGAGACCAGCTACACTCCAACCATCCATCAGGTCCAGCGGCGGAACCGGAGGATTGGTTCCATCACCATCGTACGGGAAGTTCGTCCATACAGACTCGTTTACCGTGTGGAAGTTCTGCGGGCGGTACATGAGCGTGAAGGAAGGAATATCAGTCAGGTAGATTTCTACCAGACGGGTATACATTTCTTCAAGAGCAGCGGGATCTGTTTCACCAGGAATAGCCTGGACGAGTTCATCAACCTCAGGATTGGAGTATTGACCCCAGTTACCGTTCCAGTTGCTGGCCAAGCCATTGAACTCAGAGCTCAGCAGGTGGCGGATACGGCTCCACGGCTGCGTCGGGCCAGCGCCATCGCTCCACATCATGAAGATGTCATACCCTTCGGGCAGGGGAGCGTCGGATTTGGTAACAACCGTCTGGTAAACGGACCATTCGGGGTAGTTGGTGGTGATTTCGATACCGATTTCAGCACCAGCAGCAGCAACTACTTCGATGGCGGCTTGCCAGTCAGACCAACCGTTGGGGCAGGTGGCTACGTAGCTCAGTTTTTCGCCGTTGTATTCACGCCAGCCGTCGCCGTCAGTGTCAACAATGCCAGCCTCGTCGAGCAGAGCTTTCGCGCCTTCGATGTCGTTGCCAGCCCATTGCAGGTCGGCTACAGCAGCGTGATCGTACAGTGCTTGCTCACCAGGAGTTGGGTTCATCAGAGACCGCGGAACCTGGTCGAAGGTAGCGGATTGGTTGGTCATTGCGTTGGCAATAATGGTCGGGTAATCAACCGCCATAGCAATCGCTTTACGCACAGCAATCTGGTCCAAACCGGGGGATTGCAGATTGTAGAAAGCGGTGGGCAGGCTAGCGCCGATGCCGTAGGGGGCGTCGGGCAGGTAGGTGGAGATGGGCAGACCATCTTTCAACCACAGGTCCTGAACGTTGGAGTTGAACTGCTGGCTTACATCAACCTCACCAGCTTGCAGAGCGGTGGTACCAGCGGCGTTGTCCTTGAAAATGGTGTGGGCCAGGTACTTGGGCACAGGCAGTTTGCCCCACATGGAGGCATCTTGACCCCAGTAGTTGTCGTCACGAATCAGAACAACTTTGGAATCGTCGGCGAAGTACTTGGAGTACGGGCCAGAGAATACAACATCTTCTGCTGGGTCAGCCAGTAATGCGGTGGCATCTTCGCCAACGCGAGCTTCCAGGGTCTGGGTCCACGCCTTTTGCAAAACGTAGTTGTTGGTCAGGTAAGCTTCAACAATGAGGGGGTTCACAGCGGCGCCATCATCGTTCAGGGCTGCTTTTACCATAACCGTCATGTCGTCAACAGCCACAACGTCGGCGATGTAGTCGATATTGCCAGAGCCAGTTGGGGTGCTGTATTTCACATGGGTAGCCCAGGTGTAAGCAACATCTTCGGCCGTAACCGGGGTGCCATCACTCCAGTGCGCGGCAGGATTCAGGCTGAAGGTGATCTCAGTGCGGTCGGCGTTCCACGCAAAAGGCCCATCGGCCAAGAGAGGATAGACACCACCATCTAGCATGTTGTACAGGTAGGGGGTTTCAAACATGAGAACGCGGGCATTGTCCTGTTGGGAAATTGCCATTGCGTTGTTGTTGCTGTTGGAGTAGGGATTCCAACCAACAACTGAACCCCACTGCTGACCGTTGAAATACAGAGTTTCGTTGCGGGGCAGGGCGTTGGGGTCAGCGGCCTCTTCCATCATTTCTTCTTCGGCCATTGCTTCTTCTTCAGCCGGAGCAGCTTCTTCTTCGGCCATTGCTTCTTCTTCGGCCGGAGCAGCTTCTTCCTCGGCAGGAGCAGCTTCTTCTTCCTGCGCGGGAACGTCTACGGTTTCTTCTTCCTCAGTTGGTGTTGAGCCACAAGCACCTAAGGTGAGGGCCAACACAAGCAGAGCGCCAAGAAGAACAAAAAACAAGCGATTTTTGTGTTTCATATGAGTCTCTCCTCTCTAGTGGATGATTTTTGCTGTCTTTTTGCAACGAAAACAATTTTTCGGAAAAGCAAACTGCAAAAACCTGGTTAGAATTAAGATCGTCTGGAGCCAGACAATCACGTTGCTTAATGGTAAAAAATACCTAAAAACGTGTTTTTTGTACATCTTGTTTTTGGCGGATTTCACCGAAGGCATGAAACGTTTGTTGGGTAATATTTCACAAATTGATGTACAAAAATCTCGAAAAAGTTACCCAAATCTGTTACAATGGGAAAAATTTGGGTAACTTTTATCGCAACCTATCTCATCCAGGTTGTGAGGTAAACGCCAAACTGCGTAGACGGCATCAATTCAACATTAGGGAAGTCGATGAAAGCAATTGTCAAAGATAATTTATTGTGGCTAGACGGGGAGAAAACGGCCGTATCCACACCCATTCCCCTCGATTCAACCCATTGGCATGACTGGCTTATGGACAACTGCCAGTTCAAGTACAAAGGCATTGCCGGACACTTTTCTGCCCGACGAGAATCCCGGCATGGTGGTGAATACTGGTACGCCTACCGCCGCCGCAGTGGCAAGCTGCACAAAGCGTATTTGGGCAAATCGGACGAAATGACCCTGACGCGCTTGGAAGAAACGGCCGCTTCCCTGGCTGGCAAAACCATATTAAACCAGCTAACCCTCTTCACTCAGCCACCCAACGGCCATGCCTCAACCAAATCCGCCATCAACACTGCCTTCCCTTCCGTAACCAAAATTAGACCTCCCATCTTGCCGCCCAATCTCATTACCCGGCCCCGCCTCATGGAAAAAATCCACACACCCGTCACCTTTATCTGCGCACCCGGCGGGTTTGGCAAAAGCACGCTGCTTAATGCGTGGCAGCAAGAATGCTGCGCGATGCCCGTCGCCTGGGCTTCTCTGGATGCCGATGACAACCATTTGCTGCGGTTCTGGACGACGGTCATCATGGCGCTGCAAGCCGTCGTGCCCGGTTTAGGCAAAAATTT
This sequence comes from Ardenticatenaceae bacterium, assembly GCA_020634435.1. Taxonomy (GTDB): domain Bacteria; phylum Chloroflexota; class Anaerolineae; order Promineifilales; family Promineifilaceae; genus Leptofilum. The sequence goes on from JACKBS010000016.1 coordinate 72,628, forward strand.
ATTGCCAGACCTACAGGTCACTTCGACCATCACACCGGGTGAAATTGTGGCCCGCCTGTCCAACGAAATTGTCAATGCCGTCCATGAAACGACCGGGATTGGGTTGATTCTGGATGATTACCACCATATTCAACACCCTGACGTGCACAACTCGATCCAGCAATGGTTAGAATATTTACCGCCTGGCTTGCAGCTCATTGTTTCCGGCCGAACGCGGCCCCCCATTGCCTTAGGCACGGCACGCGCTCGTGGACTGGTCACTGAGCTGGAAATGGAAGATTTGCGCTTTACCCTGGAAGAAGGTGTTGAATTTCTACAGCAGCACATCGCCGACAAGCCACTGGCACACGGCGACATGGAAACATTGGTGAATCGCACCAGCGGTTGGGCCGCGGGCCTGATGCTGGCCGCTTTGGCTTTGAACAAACAGCAAGACAGGCAGCATTTTTTGGAATCGTTCAACGGCGCCCACATTTTTCTCCGCGAATATTTTTTGGAGAGCGTCTTGCAGCAGCAGTCGGAGGAGGTGAAGAGCTTCCTATTAAAGACTTCCATCCTGAAACAGCTCACAGGCAGCCTCTGCGATGCGTTGACCGGACGAACAGACGGGGCCGACGTGTTGGCCCATCTTTGGCAGGAAAATCTATTTCTGGCCCGTTCCGAAGAGCAGGCCTGGTACAGCTACCATGATCTGTTTGCCGAAATGTTGAGCAACCAACTGGAAACGCAGTATCCCGACCTGATTCCTGACCTGCACCGACGGGCAGCGGCCTGGTACCGCCAGCGCAATGGGTCGGCCGAGGCCGTGCGCCATCTTCTGGCCATTAAAGATTGGGAAGAAGCGGCCTTTTTAATTGAAGATGTGGTGCTGCGTGAACTGGTGGAGTATGGTGAAGATTCTCGGCTGCTGCGATGGATTCAACAGCTGCCTGAATCTGTCTTTCAACATCACAAAACGCTGCTCTTTGTTTATTTGCGGCTGGCCAAATTGGCCATGCCCCCGTCTGATGTGGAACGGTTTTTGCAGCGATTGGAAATGAATTTAACGGGCAAACTCACCAAAAATATGACTGGTGATGAGCGTGAAGTGTTGGATGAAATAAGAACCATTCAGCAGCGCAATTTGGCGGGAACCATGACGCTTTCTCCGGCTGGTGCTTCGGATTCTCGCTGGCGATTGCTGGATGCCTTGTGGATTGTTGAAGCCAGCTACCTGCCGCAAACGGAGGAAGTCGGGGAGCGGCTGTATGAAATTTACGAACAGGCGCGCAATCAGGGCAATTTGTTTGTGGTTTTGATTGCCGGTGCTGACTGCGCCAACCGGGCGTTTATGCATGGGCATTTACGGGAAAGTGAAAAGATCATTTATCAGGTTTTGCAACAGGGCTTAGCGCAACGGGGCAAGTTACCCGAACCAGCCAGCATTGCTCTGCTGACGCTGAGCCACATTTACCTGATGCGCAACGAACTGGCTCAGGCCCGCCAACTGATGCAGCAAGCAACGGCCGTTGATCCCAACCCCACCAGTTCTAACATGCCCATCAACATTGCCATTGCCCGCGCCAAGCTGCAATCGACCGCAGGCAATCATGAAGCGGCTCGCTCTACCCTCCAGGCCGCGCGGCTTTTGCAGGCACAGCGGCCTGCGGGTGTGTGGCGGGACCAAGATTTAGCGGCTTATGAAGCAATGTACTGCGTCCGCATGGAAAATTGGCATGAGGCCGAGCGGCTGCTCAATGAAGTGGGCGAACCGAATCATGGATTGTCGCAAATGGTCCGGGCGGAGATGTTGTTACGGCAAAAACAAGGAGCAGCGGCCGAAAAAATTTTAGAGCGCCTGCTTAAACAGTATCCCAACGGCATTGCCAACGAACCCATCATGGTTGTTCGCGTAATGCTGGCGCTGGCGCTCTTTGAACAGCACAAACTCAATCAGGCCCGGCAGATGTTGTCTGAGGCGATCCGCCTCGCCGCCCCAGAACGGCTGATACGGCCGTTTCTCACCCAAAACACTCAGCTCATTCCCCTCCTGGCTCTGCTGCAACACACCGAAAATCTAACGGCCGAATCGCGTGACTTTATCGTCCAGATTTTGCAGCTGCTGGGCAACACTGATCAAACGGCCGATTTCCTGCCCCTGGACAAGCTGGAATTGCTCACAACGGCCGCCTCCATAACCGAACGGGAGCAGGAAGTGCTGCAACTGGTGAGCAATGGCCTATCGAACCGCGAAATTGGCGTGGAGTTGTGCATCTCGCCCGGCACCGTGAAAACACATCTGGCGAACATCTACGAGAAGCTGGACGTGCACTGCCGCATCCAGGCTGTGGCCGAAGCCCGCACGTTGCAGCTGCTTTAACGATTTGATGGACGTCATTTGGACTTATGGCCTGGCCGTGATTAACAGTTGGTTGTTGTCACCAGATTGTAGGGTCAGGTTACGGTAACGGCCGTATTCACTGCGCCACACCAAACTAAAGCTCCATCCCTGCCAGCGCCACACCGCTACTGTTTGCGCCTCGCCTTGGTCCTCCAACACAACCAGTTCCTGCGCCCCATCGCCATCCACATCGCCCAGCTCCACGGCCAGGATGGGCCTGTTCACCGGGCGGCCACCCCACAAAAGCTGGTATTCGCCGCCCCGATGTCCCACGATGTACGGTTGGCTGCGGGTATGCCCTTCAGCATCGGTTTGCCAGATCGCCAGCAGCAGCTCAAAACGGCCGTCGTCATTGGGATCCCCCAGCGCTACGTCCACCACCCGCCACGCTTCCGGGCTTTGCCAAACGGCCGTATCCCCCTCATACACCGTCACCTGCTCCCCAGCACGACGAATCGTCTCGGGCACACCATCGCCTGTCAGGTCAATAGCCCCAGACCAGAACCAGCCCGATTCGCCAGTTCCAGCCACCTCGCCCACGGAGCGACAGCCCGTCACGTCGCAGGCAAAAGCCACGTACGGCGGCTCCGGTGTGATGCGGGCCAGCAATGGGTCCGCTTCGGCCAGGGTCATCAGGCGTGGTTGCGGCCCAGACCAGACTGGCAGCAGCTGCGCCGCACGCAGGCCGTCGCCATCCACAAACAGACGCAGCGCCAACCCCTGGTTGGTCGGTTCCTGCGTCTGGTCAAAAACAAAGTTGCCCAAACTGTAGGCCACCAGCTGCCCCGATTGCCGATCCACCGTCACGGCCTGAACCACGTGCGGATGGTGCCCCAGCACCACATCGGCCCCCGCGGCGAATAAAGCTTGAGCGGCCGTTTCCTGCCAGGGATCGGGCTGCAAATCGTACTCAAAGCCCCAATGCAGCGACACAATCACCACATCCGCCTGCTGCCGTGCCTGGGTCACCGCTGCTTTAGCTCCCTCCACATCCCATTCCGCTCGCACCCACCCATCACCGTTCACCGACAACGGTTCACCGCTCACGGGTTCCGGCACGCCGTTCAACGCCAAAAACGCCAGCCGCACCCCGTCCACCTCGCGGATGAGCGGCTGGTAGGCGGCGTTTTCATCAGGACCAACACCCAACGGCGCGATCCCGGCTTGCTGAAGGCGAACGGCCGTTTCCGCCAATCCCGCCCCACCATAATCCAAACTGTGGTTGTTGGCCAATGAAAGCAAATCAAAACCAGCGCTGGTGAGGTGGGTTACGGCCGTTTCTGGTGCATTCAAAATGATCGGTTGGGGTTCGCCAAGTGGGGCGCTCTTGGCTGTGCCCACCGCCCCGATGCCCGACTCCAGATTGCCCAGCGTCAGATCAGCGGCACGCAGCCAGGGAGCCACGGCAGCCAGGGGATCGTCTACCTCGGTCACGCCCCGGCCCAACATCACGTCTCCGACGGCAATGAGTTCAACAACGGGTTCGGTTGGGGTAAGCGAACGGCCATCGCGCAAATACACCCACGGGTAAGCTGAGAGATCGGGAACGGGGGGAACGGCCGTTCCCGACGGCACCCGCCCTACCTGCCGCCCCAGCAAAAGCAGCAGCGGCAGGAAAAGGGCCAGCAGCGCCAAAAGCGCTTTGTGACGAATCGTCACGCTTCTTATTCCCAGGCGGGCGGCTGGTTGTTGTACACCACGTTGGTCACCAGCCACCGATTATCAACGCGTTCTAGCGTGTAAGTCACATCCAGCGTGTACGGGCCGCGTGTGGCCGACGGGTCGCCACCCTCGCCAGGGTAATCGGTAAAGCTGTAAAGTGCATCTTCCCAATTTTCGCGCACGGTCACCACCACCCGGTCTTCCGCCTGAATGTCGAAAGAGCGGTAACTAGCGCTAATCCATTGCCGTCCGATGTACTGACTGGCTGCCCGCAAGGCGTCTAGCTCGGGAGCAAACTGATTTTGTACCGCTTCACTAGCCGCATACAGATAGGTAGGTTCCAAATCCCAATACGCCTGGCTGATGCTGCTTTGGAAGCTATAAATGGCCCGTTGGAAGGCGGCATATTCCGTGGCCGTCGTAAAGAAGCTGTTGGTCCACTCCGGCAATGCCGGGGCAGTGCCTTCGTCCAGCATCGTGCGCCATTTTTCGTCGGTCAGACGGTCGTCGGCGGGCCAGGGGAATTCGTAGTAGGCAAAGACACCGCCCTTGGCTACTTGCAGCTGGATGGTGCCATCGTCGTTGATGAGCGGTACCACGACGTAAATTTCGTTGATCCGCCCGACGGCCTCTTCTAGCACTACCGGGTTGGGAATACCGTCCCCGTCCGGGTCTGGGGCGGTGGCAACATCGGCAACAACGGCCGCTTGCGGTTCCTCGTCCATGATGGGCTGGGCAAAGGGGTCTTCATCCTCGCGGTCAGCCGCAGCCATTGTCAAATGCTCCAGTTCGCCCCCGTAGAAGCGAATCAGATTAAACTCTTCTTCGGTTAGCGGTTCGCCACGCAGCTCTTTTTCGGCCATTAGTTGCAGGGCTGTCGCCAGACTTTGCAGCCGGGCCAGGCTGTTCAAATCCTGCTCACTCAGCAGACCGCGCTGCTGCAAACCATCCAGCGTCATCGTGGTGAGTGCTTCTAACCGGGCGAAAAATTCCGGCACTGGCTCGACGTAACCGCGCGCGGGCAAAGGTACCGGCGCACCGCCGCCACCGCCCAGTTCCGCATACACCTGCTTGGCGTAGAGGATGGTGTCGTGCTTTAGCTCGGCCCAGCTGCCCAGCGAGGTGTTGAGCTGCTTATCCAGCCATGCCTCGCTCTGCATAAACTGCGGATAGCCCGCGCCAGGCTCGGCCAGCAGCGGCTCGAAGGTGTAGAGCCAGGTGGTGTACAGCGTTTCGGTCCACTCGTCGGTGGTCAGGCTGTCCACCCAGGTTTGCATCTTGTCCATCTGCTCCGGGTAGTTGGCGTATTCTGTCTCGCCCAACTCATCGAGGATGGCATAGGCGCGGTCAGAACCCATCGCAGCCATCACATCCAGCCCTTTGGGCAGCATGCGTGGCTCAGCAGATGTGCCCACGTTGCGGTAGATGAGCTGGCGGAAGATGTAGGCATCGGGCACAAAACGCTGGCCCATAAAGCGGAATCCCTTGGTTGTCTCTTCCACATCATCGCCGACACTAATGACCAGCCCCAAAATTTGCGGCGGCGGCAGCTCGTTGGCCGCTTCGATGAAAGTATCAAGCTGGCTCTCATCAGCAATGGTGGCCAGATCGGGCGTGGCACCGTAAACGGTGTCGATTACCTCCAGGTATTGGAAGGCGGTCAGATCATCGCTGCGGCCAACGAAGAAAACGGTGGGATTGTACAGATCGAGCCACGCTTGCAGGGCGGGCTGGCCACTCACTTGGGCGGTGCGTAGGGCGTGAACCAGGAGTAGGGCGGCGCGGGTTTCAGCACGGCCCACGTCAGGATTGTCGGTTTTAAGGCGGAAGGTCATACGGCCGTACCACATCATGCTCTTGAAGTAAGCCGTCAGCTCCTCGCTGATGGTGTAATGGCCGCGCGGAATGTACTGCGTGTAATCTTCGCCATTTTCCAGGCCAGGGAAAAGCGGCGAGGGCATGATGCCGGAAGCAGCTTCAATATTGGCCAGCTCCGCATCCATCAGTTCTTGGGCGTAGGCGGGCACTTCGGTGGCGGGGTCCATCAGTTTACTGCCGACACCGATGAAAGCAACGGTGCGCAAGGCAGCATCTTCCCATTCAGTGCCTTGCAACGCCTGGTACTGAGCGTCGGTTTGGGCCAGCATCGCCTGGTTTAGCTGTTGCAGCAAGGGGATGAACGATTGGCGCTCGGCGGTACGCAGTACCTTATCGAACAGCAGGTGATAAACATGCAGCAGCGAGTCGCTGGTGATAAAGGTGGGCACATTGGCGTAACGCGCCTGCTCATAAACGGTGAAAAATTCTTTCTCCACGCCGGGGCTTACCACTAAGCCATCCGCCGCCAACCGATCCAGCTGCTCCTGGGAGAGCACAAAGGGCACGGTAACGTTGCTCAGGTCTGGCGCGATGGGATCGTGGAAGATAGCGGGGGTGGTATCTACGGCCGTTTCCCTGAACGTGGCAAATCGCAGCGCTTCCGGCAGGTTGGTTTCTGGGGCAGGCGGTTGCGGGGTGGCGGTTTCGCCTGGCTCCGGTTCTACCGTGGGAATCACGATGGTGGGCGTCAGGGCCGGGGGCACGGTTGGTGAGGGCAGTGGGGTGGCTTCAACGGGTGTGGTGGCGGTAGCAACGGCCGTTGCCGGGGGCAAAGTCGCGGCTTCCTCAGGCGTCTCATCGCGGCAAGCCACGATGAGAACAACCAACATTAAGAATAGCAATAGTCGCACAAACGGTTTCTTTTGCATGACAACGTTTCCTTTTTAAGCCAATCACAAAGCGGGAAAATAGTAGAAATTTTATGGGGTTTACCGCAAAGCTCCCGCCTTTTTCAGGCATCTTCCTCCGCGGACACTGTGAATTTATTTTTTCTTTAGGGCCCGCTCCAACAGTATATTTTGCCACAATTGCCACCCCAAAAGGAAGTCCCCCGCCTGATTTTCCAGGCAATCATCTACAGGTTTAACCTATCAACAGGCTGGCGAAGCACAGCATTGACCAGGCAACAAAAAACGGCTGGCGCTAAAATCGCACCAGCCGTTTTTGAGTAAGCAAATTATTTTTGTATGGGTTACTTGCGAATAAAAAGGCGCTTAAACACAGTCCGTTTTTCAGGAAACAAAATGTAAAAAACGGAACCAGCGGCCAGGGCGTATGCGGCCGTTGCCAGCAAGCACACCATCAGTTTGGCCAAAACCGTGGAATGCCCGTAATAATGCATTCCCCAGCTCAGAATCATGCTGCTTACCATTGTGCCCAACATCGCCGCCACAAAAACGGCCGTTAACCACATCTGGTCTTCATGTGAAAGACTTTCTACCCACAGTTGCCACTTTTTCATCATGATGTTGATCCTATCGCTAAGCTTTCGTTTGTTCGTCTATTCTCATTTTGTATTTAGTCTGGATTACAGACCCAAATACCAGCCAACCGTATAAGCTTAATCTAACAAATTGCCTTGTGATTGTTGATGGGATTTATCTCTCAATTGCCGAAAAATAGGCCAGATTGGCGATCTCTTGCCAACCTGGCCCAACTTTTCCGGTATGTTGTAAGGATCACAAATTCTCCTAAGACAGAGGCTTATCCAGGACGTCGCGCACCTTTGAAGCCAGGGCGCTGCGCGAAAATGGTTTGGACAGGAAGTTCATTTCGGCCATCAACACGCCGTGGCGCATCACAGCATCATCCATGTAGCCAGACATGAACAGCACCCTGATCCCCGGACGCTGCGCTGTGAGTTCTTCAGCCAGTTTACGGCCCCCTTTTTGCGGCAGCACCACATCGGTTAGCAGCATGTGGATAGGTTCTGAATGCTCAGCCGCCAGCGCCAGCGCGGCAATACCATCCTCTGCTTCAAGAATGGTGTAGCCAATTTCTTCTAGCGTCAGCCGCACCAGGTCACGCAGCGCCTCTTCATCTTCAACCAACAGAATCGTCTCATGGCCGGATTGGGGAACGGCCGTTTGGCTAACATCTGCCATATCGGGGGCCACTTCCTCACTGACGGGCAGGTAGATTTTGAACGTCGTGCCATGCCCCAGTTCGCTGTACACATAAATGGCCCCGCCGCTTTGCTTGATGATGCCATGAACTGTAGCCAAACCCAATCCCGTGCCCTTACCTGGCCCCTTGGTGGTAAAAAACGGCTCAAAGATTTGCTGGCGCGTCTCTTCATCCATCCCTTGGCCGGTATCGGTGATGGCCAGCATCACCACCGGGCCGGGCAGCGCATCCGGGTGAATAGCCAGAGTGGTCTCATCATGAATCAGATTGCGGGTTTCAATGGTCAACATACCACCAGTAGTCATAGCATCACGGGCGTTGATGACCAGATTCATAATCACCTGCTCTAGCTGCCCTGGGTCAGCAGCTATGGGCCACAAACCAGGCTGCAAATCGGTCGAGAGGTTGATGTCTTCACCAATGAGGCGGCCGAGCATTTTTTCCAGATTGGTGATCAGCTCGTTCATGTCTAACACAACAGGCTGCAACACCTGCTTGCGGCTAAAAGCCAGCAATTGGCGCGTTAGATGCGTGGCCCGGTCAACCGCCTGCCGAATCTGCTCCACCTTCGGCAGTAGCGGATCCTCTTTGGCCATCTGGTAGCGCATTAAATCGCCATAAAGCTTAATCACGGCCAGCTGGTTGTTGAAGTCGTGGGCCACCCCGCCCGCCAAACGGCCGATACTCTCCATCTTTTGTGCCTGGCGCAGCTGCTCCTCAAGGATCATTTGCTGCTCGGCAGCTAATTTGCTTTCGGTAATATCGCGCACCACCATGACGGAACCGAGAATGTTGCCATTTTCACGAATGGGCGTGCAGGCGTAATCTACCAATATGGGCTGGCCATCGCGCCGCCAGTAGGTATCCTCGGCATTGCGGAAAGCAGCACCCTTCTCAACAGAGATGCTAATCTCGCACGCCTCTGTCGGATAAGGTGTGCCGTCAGGATAGGAATGGTGGAACATGGCGTGGGCATCTTGACCTAAAAGTTCTTCTAGTGGCCACCCTAACATCTGGACCATCGCGGGATTGATGAAGGTGATACGGCCGTCTATATCCGTCCCATAAATACCCTCACCCGCTGAATTTAGAATCAGCTCCATACGCCGGTTTAACTGTTTGATAGTTATCTCAGCCTGCTTACCATCGGTGATGTCTCGCACCAGACCAACCACCTTCTGCAATCTACCCGTGCGCTCATCCACCATTGGTTTAACCTGATCAAAAACGGTGTGGATAGAGCCATCCGGCCAGATCAGCCGATATTCTCCACTGGCCTCTTGCCCCTCGGCAATCGCCTTCGTAAAAACTGCTTTCACTTCAGGCAGGTCATCGGGATGCACCATTGAATAAAATTTTTCGGCCGTAATCGGCTCAGAGCCAGGTTTCAACCCAAAAACGCGATAGCATTCATCTGACCAGATGTGCGGTTCAATGTAACGGCCATCGGGCATCACACGCAGTTCCCAACTGCCCGAATGCGTAATGGCCTGAGCGGTGGCCATGTTATCCGCCATCTCTTTTAATTGATTTTCCAGCTGCTTACGGTCCGTAATGTCGAAGGCCAGGGTAAGCGCATAATTCTCATTGCCAATTTCAATGGCTTCTACCGAGTAGAGCACATGGCGCAGTTCACCCGATTTGTTGCGCACCTCAATTTCGACTTCATGCAGACTGCCCCCCTGCTCCATCATGCGCTGCCGCAGGTCTTCACGCTGCGCCTGGGTAAAGATACCAAATTCGGTAGCGTCACGGCCGATCAACTCTTCTCGGGCGTAACCAGAGAGCCGCTCGTAGCTTTCGTTGACATCCACAAGACGGCCGTCTGCCCTGGTAAGTGACAACGCCGCTGGACTAAGCTGGAATGCTTTGGAGAACCGTTCTTCAGACTGACGCAGCGCTTCCTCCACCTGTCTCCGCTCGGTCGTGTCGATGGAAAGAATGAAAAGCCCTTCAGGCACGGGCTGGACACTCAAGTCAAACCAGGCGTGGGAGCCATCTTCATACACAAACTTATTTTCAAAAATATGTGAGGTGCGTTCGGCCATGCAGCGGCGTAAAACCGCAAACAATTCTGTATTTTCGATGCCCGGAAACACTTCCATCATCGTCCGCCCCAACATATCTTCCTTGCGGCGATGACTGTTTTTTGTAACGCTCTCATTCAGGTAAAGGTAACGCCAGTCAAAACTGATGATCTGGCAACCTTCCAGCATGCTATCCAGGGAAGTGTGGTACCGCTCTTCGCTGTCACGCAGGGCTTGTTCGGCCGCTTTCCGGTCGGTGATATCTTGGACATAGCCAATCATAGCCGTCGGCTCTGCGGACTCCTCACGCAGCAAACGACCTTCAGCCCACACCGTACGGATAGTGCCATCTGGCAGCACAATGCGGTATTCGAGCGGCACCGGCTCGTGCCGCTCCAGCACCGACAGATTGGACTGGTTAACCGCTTCCACATCATCGGGGTGGATACGCGAAGTAATAATAGCGTTTAAATCGCCATCAAAATCATCGGGATCCATATCAAAAAGGGCATACATTTGATCAGACCAGGTCACTTTTCGTGTGGCAAGGTCCCAGCGCCAGCTGCCAATTTTAGCCACAGCTTCCGCCTCAGAGAGAATTTCTTGCAAATCCTTTACCGCTTCTTCCGCGTTTTTACGTTGGGTAATCTCCTCAGAAAAAATGACAATGCCCCCCACAACATTGTTGCCGGTATACCAGGGGTGCACTTCCCACCGCAGCCATTGGATACGGCCGTCTTGCCGCACAAATTTGTCCTCATTCGCCTTAAGCACCTCGCCAGCCATACTCCGTTCATGTACCGCTTTCCACCGGTCGGGAAGTTCTGGGAATATGTCATAGTGTGAGCGACCAATCACGTTCTCAATGTCGAAATCTGTCAACCAGCGGTGGCTGACCGCCAGGTAACGCATCTCCTGGTCAAACATGGCCAGGGCCGCTGGCGCGTGGTCAATAAACAAGCGAAGGCGCTCCTCGCTTTCTTGCAGGGCGCTTTCCGTGGCCTTGCGCTGGGTCACATCGCGCAAGATCGCCGTGTAGAGCGTTTTTTCGCCGACTTTCACTCGGGAAATGGACACCTCGACGGGAAATTCCTCCCCATTGGCACGCCGCCCTACAAGCGCACGACGCTGACCCATGTTGAGGGTCGATTCACCCGTCTCACCAAATTGAATCACCAGCTCTCGATGATTTTCACGGAAACGCTCAGGCAGCAGGATGTCATGCGACTTACCTACCGCTTCCTCAGCTGTGTAACCAAACATTCTTTGGGCAGCTGCATTAAACAGCACAATTTCCTGGGCATCATCCAGACTCACAATGGCATCCATGGCCGAATCCAACATCCCAAAGAGCCTTGCTTCGCTTTCGTGCAAAGCCATTTCCGTCGTTTTGCGGTCGGTAATATCCAGAATGCTCAAGGATGCGCCGGTAATTTCGCTTTCGTCTGTCACGACTGGGCTGACATGGATTTCAAGCCAGTAATGGCCGCCAGGTACAGCGACCTTCATTTCATGGCTGCTGCTGTCTCCTTGTAGCGCCTGCTCAAAAAAAACATCGCCAAAACCATCCAACTGAAGCTGCGAAAAGAGATCAGCCACATGCTCGCCGGCTTGCAACGGCCGTTCAGCCAACTTCTCCATCAGGCCCACAGCCACCGAATTCATGGCTAACACCCGCTGCTCACAATCCACCAGCAGGAAGGCCTGCAAAGTATTGTTAAAAATGGCTCTGAGATTGGCTTCTGATTGGCGCAGCGCCTCACGGGCATAGTGGCGGGCGGTGATGTCGCGGGCAATGCCGAGCACACCCAGCAGCTTGCCATCATCGTCGTAAATGGGGGTTTTGATGGTTTCAGCCAGGATGGTACGGCCGTCGCTGGCAAACGTCGCCCATTCTTCAATGCTGTCCGGCTGGCCCGAATTGATAACCACCTGATCCCGAGCCAGATAAGCTTTGGCCGCCTCCTCTGGGAAAAAATCAAAGTCGGTTTTGCCCAGCAGTTCCGCCTCGGGCATACCCACCAGTTTCTCAAACTCGGGGTTGCACGCCTGGTACACACCCTTCACGTCCTTCAACCAGATCAGATCAGGAATTGCATCTAGCAAAACACGCATCTGGCGGCGTTCCAGAATCAATTTTTGTCGCCCTTGCAGCAGCTCACTAACGTCAATCGAACTGCCTTCATAGGTCACACGGCCCTGGCTGTCCACCACTTTTTGGGTAGACATCAGCACCTCAAAGGTGGAGCCATCTTTGCGCAGCGCGGTAAACTGAACCGTATATTCGCCATGCGCCTCCAGATTGCTAATAATCTGCACAGGCACATCGGGGTCGGCACAATGACCAGCGGGCGAAGTGCCTAAAATCTCTTCCAGGGAGTCATAGCCCCACATTTTCAGGTAGGTCTGATTGGCATACAGGAACGTCCCATCGGCACTCACAATATCAAACCCATAGGGCGAATTGGCCAGCACGTCCGCTCTGTCGTCTACACCGTGGGCTAGCGGTGAATGGTTTACCTTACTTTCAGGCATTGGGGTGACCATGAAGAGTTGACGGCCGTTTTCCAACGGCCGTGTCGTCAGGGTAATGGCGTGGGAACGGCCGTTTAAATCTTGAAAACGGCCGTCTTGCGGCAAAAATTCTGCCGCCAACCTCCCCAACAGTTGTTCAGCCTCACCATCGGCCAACGCATGGGCCGCAGCGTTGGCTTCTAAAATCCGCCCGTCAGCACCCACTAAAAAGATGGCTTGCTCGGCGGCCGTATACAGCGCCTGGGCAATTTCTTTCAAATAAGCAGAATGCGAAAACGGGTCAGGTTGGGCAGATGATTTGTGGCCCATAAGGTTCCTCAACAGAACAAACTAAATTGCTCGCGAATAATTAAAATGTACCAATGGTGCCGATTTGCGAACTGGGAAACAACAAACAGGCAGGTAACGCCTATGAAAACACATAAACTAATTATAAAAAAATCACAAACGCGCCTCAAGCCTAAATAGTCCTGTAATAAGGTAACGTAGGGGGAAATTATCTTCATCAGGGGCGGCAATGTCTTTTGTCACTTGTTGCGCGGCAGCTGTGCCACCTACCATGTTGTCATGGGTTATCAGGCTCGTTTTCGGCAAGACGTCGAAGCTGCGGCATATGGCCCCCACTCTTCATTCCCTCCGCCACGCTCCGCCGTCCCGTTGACCGGATGAGCACGCTGATCAAGGAGGGTAGCACAATGTTCCAAAAAATATTAGTTCCGTTGGACGGCTCTTTATTGGCCGAACAGGCGCTGGAACCAGCCCTCAGGCTGGCCGAAAGTGCCAACGGAGAGCTCCTGCTTTTAAGTATTCCTTACCTCAAATACATGTTTGTCAGTGAGCCAGCAGGGTATGGCCTGTTGTGGCCCAACCAATCCAGGGCCCACACCCATAACGAACTGGCTGCCTATCTGCAAACACTGCAAACCAGGCACGCACCGACCGGGTTTACCTGGACCACACAAATTGAACGGGGTGATGAAGCCAGCGTGATTGTGGATACGGCCGTATCTCAAGACGTCGATCTCATTGTGATGTCTACCCACGGCCGCAGCGGCTTCTCGCACTGGTACCTGGGCAGCGTGACCGAAAAAGTGCTGCAAAGCGCCCCCTGCCCCGTGCTGATCATTCGCGAGGCACGGCCGTTTCGCCACATCCTCATCACGTTAGACGGCTCCAAACTGTCAGAACGTGCCCTGGCCCCAGGTCTGGAACTGGCCAACTGCTTTGACGCCGCCGTGACCCTGCTGCGCGTGGAAGAGCCAGAGGAAATGGACCCCGCCTATCTGCATGAGCTGAACGAATACGATCCGGCTATGGCGGCCCAGGCGCACGACACTTTTTGCTGCCGCACCGAACTGTACCTCACAGACATTGTGCAGCGCTACCAACCGCTCTGCCACCAGCCCCTGCGCCACATGGTGATGAGTGGGTCCCCTGCGCATGAAATCCTGGGCACCATCGAAAACACCGATGTTGATCTGGTGGTGATGGCCACACACGGCCGTACTGGCCTACGCCGCTGGGTGTTTGGCAGCGTCACCGACAAAGTGATGCGCCGTGCTCAAGGTGCGGTCCTCATTGTTCGCCCGCCAAGCGCCGCTCTCAAAGAAGATTGACCGGCAAAAGGAGCCACGCATGCAAGCAACGAAACCCAAAGTGCCAACGGCCGTTTTGGCCCAAATGCTCTTCTTCATCTTTGTCATCCTATTTTTGCCGCTGCTCATCTCGGGGCATTGGGATTGGTGGGAAGCGTGGACGTACGCCATCACGGGGCTCCTGGGCTTCTTCATTAGCCGGGTGCTGGCGGCCAAAAAGCACCCCGATTTGCTGGCCGAGCGTGCGCGCTTTGCCCAGCAGCCAGACGCCAAATCTTGGGATAAATGGTTGGCCCCAATCGTGGCTCTCGGCGGCGGCCTGATTCCGCTAGCTGCTGGGCTGGATGCCCGGTTTGGTTGGTCTGCCCCTTTTAGCTTGCCGGTAAAGCTTGTCGCCTTGCTGATCATTTTGGCCGGGTATGCCCTTGGCTCGTATGCCCTGGTAGCCAATCGCTACTTTTCTGGCATGGTGCGCATTCAAACCGAACGCAATCACCACGTGGTGAGCAGCGGCCCTTACCACTGGATGCGCCATCCTGGCTATGCAGGGGCGCTTATTACCTATCTGGCCACCCCATTTTTCCTGGATTCCCTGTGGGCGCTGGTGCCCGCCATCATCATTTCTGCGCTGCTTGTTTTGCGCACGGCCTGGGAAGATGAAACGCTGCAAGCCGAACTTGAAGGTTACCAGGCTTATGCCCAGCAGATACGCTATCGTCTACTGCCGGGCGTTTGGTAAGGAAGGTATATCATGTCGTTACCCAAACCATTAACCGCCGAACAGCTTTACCGGCAGTGTGATCCCGATCAATTTCATTTCACCACCACGGCCGAATTAGAAGACATCAGCCACATCATTGGCCAGACACGAGCCGTAGAGTCTATTCGCTTTGGCATGGGGATTCAGCATCACGGGTTTAACCTGTATGCTTTGGGACCAAATGGCGTGGGTAAACATACGGCCGTAAACCAATACCTCGCCCAACGTGCCCCCACCGAAGCCACACCCGACGACTGGTGCTATGTGAACAACTTCCAGCAGCTGCATCGGCCGCGCGCCCTGCATCTGCCTGCCGGGCAGGGCCACCAGTTCCAGCAAGAAATGGAGCGACTGGTCGAAGACCTGCTTACCGTTATCCCGGCCGCCCTGAACCGCGAAGAAAACATCGCCAAGAACAAAGCCATCCTCAAGGAGCTGAAAGATCAGGAATCCCGTTCGTTTAAGGAGCTGGAAAGCCAGGCCGAGGCCCACAACGTGAAAATCATCAGCACACCGTCTGGCTTTGGTTTTGCGCCGCTGCAAAAAGGAGATGTCATTACCCCAGAAGATTTCGCCAAGCTTTCTGAAGAAGAGCAGGCAGAAATTGAAGGGCGCATCAATGAGCTGCAAGCGGCCCTGCAAGCCATCATGCAGCAGCTACCCCAGTGGCACCGGGATGCGCAAAACAAGATTAAGAAGCTGCAAGAGGAAACGGCCGTTGCCACCATTCATCCCCTCTTTGCGGAACTGGCCCAAAAATATACCGACCTGCCCGACGTGCTGGCCCACCTGGAGGCCGTGCAAGACGACATCGTGACTAACATCAACGGATTTTTGGAGCCAGATCAGGAAACACCACCCGCCCTGGCGGGCATTGCTTCCTCAGGTTCACCGAAGCGCGGCGTTGTCACCCGCTACCAGGTGAACTTGATTGTGGACAACAGCCAGACCAACGGCGCACCCATCATCTTTGAAGACCAGCCCAGCTTCCAAAATCTGGTGGGGCGCGTGGAGCATATCTCCCAAATGGGCACGCTGCTCACCGACTTTACCCTCATCAAGGCCGGGGCACTGCACCGGGCCAACGGCGGCTATCTCATTTTGGACGCCCGCAAAGTGCTGACGCAGGCCTATGCCTGGGAAGGACTCAAACGCGCCCTGCGCGGCAAGCAAATCCACATCGAATCGTTGGGGCAGCTGTTTAGCTACATCAGCACCGTCTCGCTGGAACCGGAGCCAATTCCTCTGAGCACAAAGGTAATTTTGACTGGGGATCGGGAGCTGTATTACCTGCTCTGCACCTACGATCCTGACTTCCGCGAACTGTTTAAGGTGGCGGCCGATTTTGACAACGAGATGGCCCGCGACCAGTCCAACAGCCAGGCCTACGCCAGCCTGATTGCCAACCTGGCGCGCAAGGAAAAACTGCGCCACTTCGACCGCGCCGCCGTAGCCCGTGTGATTGAGCACAGCTCGCGGCTGGCGGGCGATGCCACCAAGCTGACCACCCACATGCAAAGCATCAGCGACCTGCTGCGCGAAGCTGACTACTGGGCGGGCGAAGCCAGCCACGACTTTGTTACCGCGCCAGACGTGCAAAAGGCGCTGGACGCCCAGGTTTACCGCTCTAGCCGCATTCGCGAACAGGTGCAGGAAACCATTTTGCGTGACACCATTTTGATCGATACGGCCGGAACGGCCGTTGGCCAGATCAACGGCCTCTCGGTGATCATGCTAGACAACTACGCCTTTGGCCGCCCCAGTCGCATCACGGCGCGGGTCCGCCTGGGCAAAGGCGATGTGGTCGATATCGAGCGGCAGGTGGAGCTGGGCGGCCCGATTCATTCCAAAGGCGTATTGATTTTGGTAGGCTTTTTGGGGGCACGGTATGCGGCGGAACGGCCGTTATCTCTCGCCGCCACCCTCGTTTTTGAGCAATCCTACAACGGTGTGGAGGGGGACAGCGCCTCATCGGCCGAGCTTTACGCGCTGCTTTCGGCGTTGGCCAACGTGCCGCTGAAACAGTCGCTGGCCGTGACCGGTTCGGTCAACCAGCGTGGTCAAATTCAGGCTATTGGTGGGGTTAACGAAAAAATTGAAGGCTTTTTTGATGTGTGCCAGGCGCGTGGCCTGACGGGCGAACAAGGGGTGCTGATTCCGGCCGCCAACGTGACCCATCTGATGCTGCGCCCGGACGTGGTAGCTGCTGCGGCAGTAGGAAAATTCAACATTTACCCGGTGACCACGGTGGATGAAGGGTTGGCGCTGCTGACTGGCCTACTGGCGGGTGAGTTGGATGCTACCGGAACTTACCCAATTGAGAGTGTCAACGGCCGTATCGTGCAGCGCCTCAACAGACTGGCGGAACAAGCGCAGCAGTTTGCCGCGCCACCCGTCAGCAACGGGCAGGCCAAGCCGCAGCCAGAACCTGCCTAGTCAATAAATGGTTCTGTAAACTTTGCGCCAGACAATGAACGCTTCACTGCGCGGCAGCAAAGAAAGTTCACCCCAACTCAGGCGTGTTTAGCCTGGGGATGTGGCCGATCCAAAAAGTAGCCAAACGTGAGCGCCGCCGCGATGGTGTACCCAATCGCCAGCCAAGCCGTGGCATCGCCCAGGCCGTTTAGCTTGTTGGCCAGCAGCACCAAAGCTGCGCCGCCATGCCCAATAAAGTTGGCCAGGATGATGATGCGCAGCTTTTCCAGGTTCTCCACCGAGCGCACCAGCCAGTTTTGCAGGGCCAGACCAAAAACGGCCGCTCCCAACAGCTGGCTCAGGTAAATATTGTCTGGGGCAAAGCCAATGCCAAACATGTGGCGCACCCATTCCATGTTAAAAAAGCAGCCCACGGCCACCGCGAGTAAAACCACAGCATCCACAATCAAGGCATGTTTGACCTTCATCATTCGCCTCCTGCAAGCCAATGCTTGCCTACGAACCCAGTGTGGTTAATACCTTCAGCGTAGCAAAACGGCCGTTCCTCCCACAAGTTCATTTCCTACCAATCCCATATGATTTTTATCACCCTTTCCTGGAACGTTTGGCCTGACTGCCCCGTAATGGATTTGTGTCCAACGGCCGTATTTTATAGAATCAACGCGTCGGTCGTCATGGCACACTTCAGCAACGGCCGTACCAGAGCGAATAAAATTCACAGATAATTCTATTGGCGTAATCTGTGAATTACAGGGAGGGTAAGGATGACGGAATCAACAGCTTCACCATCCGTTTCCAGCGATAGTCCAAACTTTTTTGGCATGGTGTGGGGCGTTTTAGCCAAACCCCGCCAAACCTTTGCTACGCTGCGGGGCAGCAGCCGCGCCTGGATTTTTATGGCGCTGATTTGCATTATTCTGGCCGTGCTGCCCACCATTGCCAGCGGCCCAATCACGGCCGAACAGACCCGCCAACAGCTTGCAGACCAGTTTGAAAACCAGCCCGGTTTTGCCAGCGGCGGAGTCGATGCGGAACAAGCCGCCTCTTTTGCCACATCGCCCATCCTCACCACCGTAGTGCCTGCCGTGCTAACCGCCTTTGGCCGGATCATTAGCTGGCTGCTCTGGTGCGGGTCGCTGTACCTGCTGGCCTCGATGGTCGGCGGGCGCAGCACCTTTGGGCAGATGCTCCAGGTGGTGGTGTGGGCGTGGCTGCCCTACGCGCTGCGCAGCATTTTGCAGACGGTGTACATCACCGCCACCCAGACGCTCATTGCCCATCCTGGCCTGTCCGGTTTTGCCGGAGCGCCCACGCCTGATCCCAGCAATGCATTTGCCACTGAGCTCCCTTCAACCGGTACGGCCGTTCTGCAAGCCTTTCTTGGCCAAATCGACATCTACCTGTTCTGGAATCTGGCGCTGCTGGTGATTGGCATTACGGCCGTTACCAAACTATCGCGGCGCAAATCCATTGGGCTAGTGCTGATTGTGTGGGCAGTGTTTATGGCGGTACGGTTGGTGGGAACGGCCGTTTCTACCAGCCTGGCCAGCGGATTTTTAGGCGGATGAACCACACCTTTATCCAGGTGCAGCACCTGCACCGCCATTTCCAGATGGGCACCGAAACGGTCCACGCCCTTGATGGTGTCGATGTGGCCATCGAGCAGGGCGAATTTATGGGCATCGTCGGCCCCTCTGGCTCGGGCAAATCTACCCTGCTCTACCTGATCGGCGGGTTAGACCAGCCCACCTCTGGCGAAATTTGGGTCGATGGCACCGACATCGCTGCCCTGGATGAAAACCATTTGGCGCAGTATCGCCAAAAATCGATCGGCTTTATTTTCCAATCGTTTAACCTCATCCCCACCATGACGGCGCTGCAAAACGTGGAATTCCCCATGCTCTTTGCCCGTGTTGGCACCCACGAACGCGAGGCACGGGCCAAACGGCTGTTGGAGATGGTCGGGCTGGGCGACCGCATCCACCACAAACCAACCGAACTTTCTGGCGGGCAGCAGCAGCGCGTATCCATCGCCCGTTCCCTGGTAAACAACCCAGACATCATCCTGGCCGACGAGCCGACGGGCAACCTGGATAGCAAATCGGGCGGTGAAGTGATTGGCATTTTGCAGCAGCTCAACCAGACAGAAGGGCGCACCATCATCATGGTGACGCACGATCAGTCGCTGCTGGCGGCCACAACACGGCACATTCAGATTTTAGACGGCCGTATTCTGGCAGATGTACGAGGACGCTATGAACAAGCAAGCTAAGATTTCATTGGGATTGGCCGCATTGGTCTTGGGCCTCACACTGTGGCTGCCCCGGCTAGTGGCGGCGGCACCTTCGGCTGAACCATTGGCGGTGAGAAACGGCCGTTTCACCCTGCAAATCACCCCCACCATGACCATCACCCCCACGGCTACCGTCACCGTGGCACCCAGCAGCACGCCCATGCCCACCGCCGAACCCATCGTCATTACCGCCATTGAGCCGGGGCGAATTTCTACGGAAACAGGTGGCACACTCACCGTGTACGGCGGCGGTTTCACGTCCGGCAGCGTTATTCGCGTTGTGGGCTATGGCGTGCTGCAAACAACTTATGTCAACAATGAGGTGCTGACAGGCATCGTGCCGCCCGGTTTGCCGCTGGGTCGCTACAACATTCAGGTGGGCTTGGGGGCGCAGGATGGCCCCAACAAGGTGCTGGAAGGTGCACTAGAAATTTTTGGCCCCACGCCGACACCAGTCCCCACAAACACGCCCATCCCGACGGCCACGACGGCCTATGTATTTGGCCAACCGCAGCTGGCCATTCAGTCGGCGCACACCACGCCCACCAGCCTGACGCCCGGCGAACCGTTCGAGCTAACTCTGGAGCTGGCCAACCTGGGCAACTGGACAGCCATCGACATTGAGCTGGCGCTGCAATCGGCCGATGTCGCCATTCCCGCCGCTGGCAGCAGCGTGCAGATTTTGCCGCGCATTGGCGTGGCAGAAGTGGTCACCACCACCCTCTCGCTGGTTTTGCGCGATGGCGTGGCTGCCGGGCCGCAAAATTTGGGCTTCAACATCGACTTTTTTGACCTGGACGGCCGTTCCTACAACACGCAACCCACCGTCGGCCTAAACGTCGGCCAGGGAGCGACGGCCACACCCACGCCCGGCCCCACCGAACCCCGCCTGGTCCTCACCACCTACGAGGTTGATCCGGCCACTTTGCAACCGGGCACCCGCTTTGAACTCAAGCTGCTCATCACCAATGTAGGCGACGAAACGGCCGAAGATGTACTGCTCACTCTCGGCGGCAGTGCCGGGGCGCAGCTGAAGCCATTTGCCCTGGTGAACTCCGGCAACGTGCGCTTCATCGAGGCGCTGCCCCCCGGCGAAATGGCGGAGATTGTGGTGACCATGTTGGTGGACGGAACGGCCGTTTCTGGGGTGTACAACCTGCCGCTCGACTTCAGCTACGGCAACAGCGCCCGCACCGATGCCCAGGTAGTGAACCTGCTGGTGGAAAAAACGCCGCAGCTTCAGGTGAATTTTTATCGCAGCACCGGCCCTGGCTTTGTCGGCCAACCGCTGGATTTGCCCGTAGAGGTGGTTAACATCAGCCGCAGCCTGATCAACGTGAGCACGCTCACCCTCAGCAGCGCAGACGGCACGGTGGAGAACAATTCCATCTACATTGGCCCGCTGGACGGCGGCACCTCCGGCTCGCTGGATGGGCTGATTGTGCCCCAAGCAGGTGGTCCGCTGGAAATTCTCGTCACCGTCAACTACCTGGATGACTTTAACCAGCCGCAAATCTTTGAGGATACGCTTACCGTCCAGGTGGATGCCCCGGAGGCGACAGACGAAAACGGGGTGGCTGGTGAAGATGCGGCGGTGGGCGAAACGGCCGTTGCCGACGAAGAAGAATCCTTTGGCCAACTGCTCTTGCGTTTCATCCGGGGCCTGTTGGGATTAGGCAGTTGAATTGGAGATTCTAAATGGATGTTTATAAACAGATTGTGGATGTGCTAACCATAATTGTCATATCAGTTGGAGGGGGGGGCATACTTCTTTTAGGTGTAGCATCACTTATAAGCAAAATATGGAGCGAAGTTATCTCGATCAGGACAAAAGCGAGACATGATCAAAAGTTAGAAGAGCTCCGTGCCGAAATATCCGAACGGCAGGATTTTCTGAATGCATCTCTTTCAAGTTTATCAACTGGCTACCAAGAGTCGCATAAAGAAATTATATTAGCATTACAGACCCTTTGGGAAACTGTCTTAGAGATACGACAATTTGTCTCACCTTTTATTTTTCCATACACAGTTTTAGTAAGGAATGAATATTCTGGAATACCGGTTCATGAAATTGGAAACGGTTATATTGCTGATGGTATGCCTCGAATTTCAGAAGAACAATTTTTCAAAGCGTTGCCTGTTAAGGATTCTGAAATCGAAAAAAGAAGATTGTTTGTAGGAGAAAAGCTCTGGCTAATGTTCCAAATCTATAATGCGTTGAGTTCACGCTTAGCTTATAAGGTAGTTAAAGTTCTTAATGAAAAGAATCAAATCCCTGAATGGGATAAAGATTTTGAAGGGAGGCCAGATCCATTTTTCAATTCTCTAAGTGTGATTCTTGAGGAAAATGAGATTAAGCAAATAATAGATATCTTTGAAATTAATACTCCACAACTTTTATTATCAGCAGTTGAAGAAAAAATTCTTGGCGAAATGAATGAATTGATTTTTGGACGAAAGCTTTTAAAAATTCGCTTTGAGGAAAGACAAAAAATAAAGACCCTTCTTGAAAAAGAACAACGATCTGCCCAAAGCGAGTAAAGTTCGGTTTTCATGCGTTTAATAGAACTGCTACGCCTCGTCAAAAATAACCTGCTGCGGATGAAATTCCGGGTGATGATGACCTCTGCCGGGGTGTTTATCGGCACGGCTGCGGTCATCCTGCTTATGTCGTTGGGTGCCGGTTTGCAGCGCTCCGTTCTCTCCGGCTTCAACGACATTGGCGACCTCACGGAGATGACGGTGAACTCGCCTGGTGACATCTTTTTTGGCGGCGGAACGGCCGTACAAAGTGATGTCGTGCTCAACGACCAAGCAATTGATGGCTTCAAAGAGATTCCTGGCGTTGTGGCCGCCACACCCCTGCTGCGGCTGCAAGCCAACGCCGAACTGCGCCTGAATCGGCTCACCGGCTTCACCTCCATTCAGGGCATTGATACGGCCGAATACCGCAAATTTGCTGTAGCGTTGACCAGCGGCACAGACTCCCCCGGACAATGGCAAGTGCTGGTAGGCGCACGGGTGGCCGACAACTTTTTCAACGCCACCACGGGCGAACAAGGCGACGAAGAACTGAATTTACAAGGGCAAACGCTGCAACTCGTGCTGACCCGCTTCTCCAGCGACACGGGCGAGACAATTGAGCGCACCGTACGCCTGCGCGTCATTGGCGTCATGGCCGAATCCGGCGGCGACCGCGACTTTTCAATCTATATGCCTATGCGCAATGTCCAGGAGCTGAATACCTGGGCTACCGGGCAGAGACCCAACGTAACACGTGATGGCTACAGCCAGGCGCTGGTAAAAGTGGAATCGGCCGATGCGGCAACGGCCGTTGAGCAAGAAATCACCCGCCAGGGCTTTTTTGTTTTCTCCTTCCAGAGCGTGCTCAACAGCATCAACATCATCTTCCTGATCATTCAGGCGGTGGTCGGCGGCATTGGCGGGCTGGCGCTGGTGGTGGCCGCCTTTGGCATTGCCAACACAATGATTATGTCAATCTATGAGCGCACCCGCGAAATTGGCCTGATGAAAGCCGTGGGCGCCACTAATCGGGACGTGATGCTCATTTTCCTGGCGGAAGCAGGCGCGATTGGCCTGATTGGCGGCATCGGCGGCGTCATTTTTGGCCTGGTGCTGGGGCAGATTGGCGGCTTTATTGGCCAACAGTATTTGCTGGCCCAAATTGCCCAATCCGGCGGCACTGGCGATGTGCAATCGCTGGTCTACACCCCGCTCTGGCTGCCCATCTTCGCCCTCGTTTTTGCCGCCCTCGTTGGCGTACTCTCCGGCATTTACCCCGCCCTACGCGCTATTCGGCTGGACCCGATTGCGGCACTGCGGTATGAATAAACGGTAATCGGTAATCCGTTATCGGTAATCGGTGGGCGCTGACCGATTACCATTCACCGAATACCGATTACCGAAAAACGGGATGACGCTGCGCGTCCGCCACGTTACAATAGCCTCATGACTGAATACCTCCAAGGATTGAATGAAGCCCAAATTACGGCCGTTACTGCCCCCGAAGGTCCCATTTTAGTGTTAGCCGGGCCCGGCAGCGGCAAGACCCGCGTCCTCACCCACCGCATTGTTTACCTCATTCGCGAAATGCGCGTGCCGCCGTGGCAAATCATGGCGGTGACCTTCACTAACAAGGCCGCCCGCGAAATGAACAGCCGGTTGGAAGAGCTGCTAGACGGCCGTCCGCGTGGCCTGACAATGGGTACCTTCCACGCTACCTGCGCCCGCATTTTGCGGCAGGAAAGCGAAAATTTGCAGGGCTACCGGCAAGATTTTGTGATTTTCGACACGGCCGATCAGCAGCAAGTGGTCAAGCAAGCGCTCAAAGATTTGAACCTGGACGACAAGAAGTTCCCCGTCAACAAGATGCTCAACGGCATCAGCACTGCCAAAAACGAACTGATCACCGCTGAAATGTACACCGCTGGCAACTACATCGCCGAGGTGACCAAGCGGGTTTACGCTCGCTACCAGCAGGTGCTCATCGCCAACAACGCCATGGATTTTGACGACCTGCTCATGAACACCGTGCTCCTACTCGACCAGCGACCTGATGTGCTGGAAAAATACCAGGAACGCTATCACCACATTCTGGTGGACGAGTTCCAGGACACAAATACGGCGCAGTATGGTCTGTTGCAGCGGTTGGGCGGTAAACACGGCAACATCTTCGCCGTGGGCGATTCCGACCAGTCCATCTACAAATGGCGCGGGGCCGATTACCGCAACATCGACCGTTTCCGCCAAATGTACCCGGACGCCGAAATGATTTTGCTAGAGCAAAATTACCGCTCCACCCAAATTATTCTGGACGTAGCCAAGGCGGTGATCAAGCAAAACAAAAACCGCGTGCACAAAGATTTGTTCACCACCCGCCAAGGCGGCGAGAAAATCACCGTGCGCGAAGTGTATGACGAACGCGAAGAGGCCGACGTCATCCTGAACCAAATTCAAAATATGCGCGTCCAGGGCTATTCACCGGGTGACATGGCGGTGATGTACCGCACCAACGCGCAATCCCGCGTGCTGGAAGAGGCATTCATCCGCGCCGGGATGCCATACAAGCTGGTCGGGGCGACGCAGTTCTACAAGCGGCGCGAGGTGAAAGATGTGATTGCTTACCTGCGGCTGGTGCACAATCCGCTGGATTCGGTGAGCTTTGCCCGGGTGATCAACACGCCAGCGCGGGGCATCGGCAACAAAACGCAGCAGGATTTGGAACAGTGGGCGTTTTACAACAATATGTCCCCCAGCGAGGCGGTGGTGCGGCTGGCCACTGACCCCGAGTTGCAGCATCCGTTTAACGGCCGTTCCTTTTCTACCCTCACCCATTTTGGCAACATGCTCAATGCCTGGCTCACCGTGCGCGAATCCGCCACGGTGGGTGATTTGCTCGATTTGATTCTGGAGCAAACCGAATACCGCGACTACATCGAAAACAGCGCCAAAGACCCGGATGAAGCGCGTGACCGCTGGGCCAACGTCATGGAACTGCGCGGCGTGGCCCTGATGAGCAGCGAGCTGACGCTGAGCGAATTTTTGGAGCAGGTAGCCCTCGTCTCGGAAACCGACGATCTGGAAGACGACCCGAAGGCGGTAACCCTGCTGACGCTGCACGCGGCCAAGGGGCTGGAATATCCCGTGGTCTTCCTCACCGGGCTGGAAGATGGCGTGTTGCCGCACAGCCGCTCGATGGAAGACAGCGAATCCATGGCCGAAGAACGCCGTCTGTTTTACGTGGGGCTGACCCGTGCCAAGGACATTTTGTACATCACCCATGCCTTCCGCCGCACCTTTTTTGGCCAGACGGAAGTGGCGATCCCGTCCCGCTTTTTGCAGGACATCCCGATGAATTTGACCGAAGGCGGCACCGCCAAACAGCGGCGCGAATCGACGTACCAACAGGCCAGTAGCTGGAATTGGTCGTCGGGTGGCAGCAGCAGTAGCAGTGGTAGTTCGGGGGGCGGATACGGCCGTTCCACCACCCCCAGCCGCAGTTCAAAACCCG
Organism: Ardenticatenaceae bacterium; assembly: GCA_020634435.1. Taxonomy (GTDB): domain Bacteria; phylum Chloroflexota; class Anaerolineae; order Promineifilales; family Promineifilaceae; genus Leptofilum. The sequence goes on from JACKBS010000016.1 coordinate 98,352, forward strand.
CCCGCAAAAGCTACTCCTGGGCCGACGAAACCAAGCCCAGCCACCAGCCGCCAGCCACCAGCCGCCAATCCAATCTGCCCAAACCCCGCCACGAAGAAGACGATCTGGAACCAAGCGGCCCGCAGAAAGCCAAATACAAAACCGGCCAAAAAGTGCGCCACAAAAAATTTGGCGAGGGCACGGTCATCGAAAGCAAGCTGACGGGCAACGATGAAGAAGTGTCGGTGGCGTTTGCCGAGGTGGGCGTGAAGCGGCTGGCGGCCAGTTTTGCCAACCTGGAGATTCTTTCGTAATCGGTAATCCGTTATCCGTAATCGGTAAACCGATGACCGATTACTGACCACCGATTACCGTTCACCGATTTCCGATGACTGATTACCAGAACACAATCCGCGACGCAATTTTAGACGAGACCAACTTCGTCCGCGCCACATTTAGCGGGCGTCAGCGGGGCAAGGAAATACGCTGGGAGCGGCTAGAGCTGCGCCCGGTGGAGGTGAAGGGGCAGCGCCATCTGCAATTTTCCTTTTTTGATGCCAAGCAGAATATCGTGAAGAATTATCTAGGGGAAACGGCCGTAACCGAACTCACCGCCGCTCTCGATCTGCCCTTCCGCAATTTCCACATCATCAGCCAAAACGAAACCCTCCAAATCAACCTCAGCAAAAAGGGCAAACCGATCATCAATCGTCAGGCGACGGCAAAGCCGCAGGCGGTAGATTTGGCGCATGACCGCAGCAAAAACACCATTTTGTCTGAGGGGGAAGATATTCCATTTTTGAAGGTAATGGGGGTGATGCGGGCAGACGGCCGTATCAAGGCCGACCATCGCAGCAAGTTCCAGCAAATCAACGCCTTCCTCAAAATTTTGGCCGAAGTAGACGAGATTGCCACCCTGCCCGAACCCGTGCGCATGATCGATTTTGGCTGCGGCAATGCCTACCTGACGTTTGCCGCTTACCACTACCTGGTCAACATCCTGGGCAAGCAGGCAAAAGTTGTGGGTGTGGACGGCCAGGAAAAACTGATTGCCCGCAACCAAAGCCGCGCCGAGGAACTTGGCTGGGCTGGCCTGACGTTTGAGCAAGGGTTGATTATCGACTACAAGGCGGTTCCTCCGCCCAACATCGTCGTGGCGCTGCACGCCTGCGACACGGCCACTGACGACACGCTGGCCCAGGGCATCCGCTGGCAGAGTGAGGTAATTATTGCCGCGCCCTGCTGCCATCATCATTTACAGGTGCAGTTGAAGGAACGGCCGTCTCCCCCCGAATTTGACGCCGTGATGCGCTACGGTCTGTTGCATGAGCGGCTGGGCGACATCCTCACCGATGCCTTCCGCGCCGCCATTTTGCGCATGAATGGGTACCAGGTTACCGTCTTGCAGTTCATCTCGCCAGACCACACGCCCAAGAACCTGCTCCTGCGGGCGGTGAAGAAGGGGGATGAGGGGGGAGAAACGGCCGTAGCCGAATACACTCAACTCCAACAATACTGGCAGGTTAAACCCTACCTTTCACAGCTCCTAGCTTTTACAGAAATAGAAAACCCAGATACTGCCATTTAAACGAACGGTAACTAAGTCAAAGCCGAAAAGGTTATGTTCGGCCGTTCTATCATCCGGACACTCCCACCAACCTAATAGCGCCTAGCCCCAGCCACGGATCACAACTGCCGGCCAGTAAATGGTGATCAGCGGACTCGCTATGGTAAAAATATAGGCCGACGAGCGCATGACGTCCGCGCCAAAATGAATCTTCGGCGCGCCAACGCAGGCGAGATGCGTACCGCTGCTGGAGCAAATCGACAAATTTCACCAGCCAGGCAGCGCCCATCACCACGGCAATGGAGCGCATCAGGGTGAGTTTATCCGGTTCAAACACACGGTCGGAGTGAATATTGAAAAAGAGCGGTACGACAATCACGGCAAACAGCCAGCCGACCTCGATAAGACCATCGCACCAGCGAGAGAGTTTTGTTTCCATAGGGGCGCAATCTTAACCGAAAAGTGGGTAATGGTAAACGGTTATTTGCTAATGGTTTGCTATGAAGACTTAAGCGGAGGCAGCTTTGATAGTGGCATGACAATCGGAGAGAAAGTAATTTGCTAAGCCAAGGTCGTGGCTGCTTGCTTAGCCCCCTCCTAATATCGGTCGTGCAGCCCGATGCCCTCAAAGATTTGGGGCATACATTTTTCGATCCGTGCGATGCGCGTTTGGGACTGTTTGGCGCTGGAAAAATAGTGCAAGTAGCCTCGCTGCCGTCCCGGCGTCAGTGCGTCAAATGCTTCTCTGAAGGCAATATCTTCATCAAACATCGTCTGCAATTCATCTGGCACATCGAAATCTGAGGTCTTTTTGTACTCAACCGCCAAACCCGCTTTCTCCACTTCAATTGCTTCCTGAACGTACTCTTTGATTACTGGCTCCAGTTCCACAACGTGCTGCACGGTGGTAAAGCGCAGCTGGCGCTCAGCCTGCATGTTGGGCGTTGACTGGATTAAAACGCCGTGCGGGTCCTTGAGCAAGACCCCTTTAAAAAAGGCAACCACACAATACTCTTTAAACGCACTCATGATCAGGATATTTTTGCCATCAAATGTGTAGCAGGGCACCTTCCACTTCAATTCTTCGGTCAGATCGGTTTCCAGCAGAATGGCGCGTAATTTGGCCAACACATCCGGCCAGTTATGAACTTTGCAATCAGGGGTGCCGCCCAACGGACAACGGCCGCATCCTTGTGCCAAATAATTGTCAATTTGTGGGTTCATTTCTATCTCCATTTGTCATTCCCGCGAAGGCTGCACTGTTGAAAAGATGGTAAGAACGGCGATAATGATGATATGGCTAAGAAAAATCGGCGTGAAAGCCAGTTTGTGACCTTTGCTCGTATGGCCCACAACCTGGCACAAAAAGAATTTGCTCCTTATTCCCATCCCAAAAGCCCGCGCAAGTATACGCAGCCGCAGTTGGTTACCTGCATTTTGTTGATGCATCGGCTGAGATTGAGTTATCGGGATATGGAAGAGTGGCTGCTGGCTAGTGATGCGGTGGTCAAGGAACTGGGACTCAAGGATGTGCCCACGTACTCGGCACTGGCGCGGGCAGCGGCTCGATTGTTGACGCTGGCCCAGATCGATCGCATGAATGTCAGCTTGTTGACAGAGTTGGGCATTGAGGAGGAAGCAGTCGCGATTGACGCGACTGGGTTTCAGCTGACTCAAGCCAGTGATTACTATATCAACCGACGCGGCTGGAAGATCACCCAATATTGGAAAGGATTCTATGGGGTTGGTCTGAACACCCTGTTCATTTTGGGACGGAGTCAATCGTATGGGCCGGGGCATGATGGTAGTAAATTGGAAACGATGCGGCGTGCGGTACGGCCGTTTATGCGTTCTGGTCAATGGGTTTTGTTGGCTGATGGTGGCTTTGATGTGAAGTCGGTACGACCTGATGACCTCATACCGCCCCGTCGCACGGGTCCGAAGCGGTCGATTGCCTCGCCCTTGCGCCAAGCACGCGCTGACTTGGTTGCCGTAGCCCGACTGGATGGACTCTTTGGGCAGCGCTGGAAGGTCGAAACCGTCATCTCGGTCATCAAACGCAAGTTTGGTGACGCCATTCGGGCACGCAAATACTATCTGCAACGGCGTGAGCCAGCGATTAAGATGTTGGTTTACAATCTGCATCATTAATTTTGCTTTAGATCAGTTAATCCCGTAAGCATCTTTTGCTTTGTTTTGGATGTTTTCAACAGAGCAGCCTGCGCGGGAATCCATATACGACACGCGGTGGATGCCCGCCTGCGCGGGCATGACAGGTGCGGATTCGTTCGTTTCATTCATCATTCAAGCCCTTGCCAGCGAGGATGTGCGGGGTGTACTTCTCCACACGCGCCGCGCGCGTTTTGGACTGCTTAGCCCCAGCAAAATAGAGCAGGTAGCCTCTTTGTCGTCCCGGCGTCAGCGCTTCAAAGGCTGTTTTGAGTGCAGGATTTTTGTCTAGCTTTATCTGGAACTCTTCGGGCATCTCGAACGCCGAGGTTTCCTTCATTTCCACTTCCAAGCCAGCTTTTTCCACTTCAATGGCCTCACGAATGTAAGCTGTAATAATGTGGGCCATCTCCTCAATTTCATCGGCGCTGGTGAACCGAATCTGGCGCGCGCCTTGCACATTTTTGGTTTGCTGAACAAGAATGCCTATTTCATCCTTCAGCAGTGCGCCTTTCATAAACAGCAGTGCACAGTAATTTTTAAAGCCGTGCATCAGGACGATGTTTTTGTCGTCGTCAACCGTGTAGCAGGGATGGCCCCATTTCAATTCCTCGGTCAAGTCACAGTCAAGCGCGATGGTGCGCAACAGCTTAAATGCTTCCTGCCACTGTCCGGCCTTGTTGAAATAAAAGTCAACCTTCGGATTCATCTATTTCTTCCAATTGTCATTCCGAGGTCCTCCGAGGAATCTTTCGGCTTTGTAAGCAAGAAGATTCCTCACTTCGTTCGGAATGACACCTTAAGCTCCTTCAAACGCCGCCTGCACAATTTCTTTGGCCTCAGCCTGAATTTGGTGCAGGTGGTCCTCGCCTTTAAAGCTTTCGGCGTAGATTTTGTAGATGTCCTCGGTGCCAGACGGCCGTGCGGCAAACCAGCCATTTTCCGTCACCACTTTCAGGCCACCGATGGCGGCGCCGTTGCCCGGTGCATGGGTCAGCTTGGCGGTGATTGGCTCGCCCGCCATCGTGCTGGCGGTTACCATTTCCGGCGATAGGTTGCTGAGGATCGCTTTTTGCTCGCGGTTGGCAGGGGCGTCGCTGCGCTGGTAGACGGGACTACCAAACATGCCTTCCAGCTCGCGGTAATGCTCACCAGGGTCGCGTTGAGTAACGGCCGTAATTTCTGCGGCCAACAAGTTCAAAATGAGGCCATCTTTGTCGGTGGTCCATACTTTGCCATTGTGCCGTAAGAAGGATGCTCCCGCGCTTTCCTCACCGCCAAAGCCAAATGAGCCATCCACCAAGCCATCGACAAAATATTTGAAGCCCACCGGCACTTCGGCCAGCCGCCGCCCCAATTTGGCGGCCACGCGATCAATCATCGAGCTGGAAACCAGCGTCTTGCCAATTGAGGCATCCGCAGGCCAGCCGGGGCGGTGCTGGAACAGATACCAGATAGCCACTGCCAGGTAATGGTTGGGGTTCATCAACCCCACACTCTTGGTGACAATGCCATGCCGGTCGGCATCCGGGTCATTGCCAAAAGCAATGTCGAAGTCATCCTTGAGCCGGATCAAACTGGCCATCGCGTACGGTGACGAACAGTCCATGCGGATTTTGCCGTCTTTGTCTACGGTCATAAAGCGGAAGGTGGGGTCAACGGCCGTATTTACCACCGTCAAGTCAAGCCCATACCGCTCGGCAATCGGGGCCCAGTAGTGCACCCCGGCGCCTCCCATCGGATCGACGCCAATCTTAAGGCCCGCCTGGGCAATGGCGGCCATGTCTACCACGTTTTCCAAATCGGCCACGTAGGGTGCGATGTAGTCGTGCTGGTGCACGTTGCTGGCCTGCATCGCCCGATTCAGCGGCAGTCGTTTTACCGCTTTCAGCCCATCGGCCAAAATTTCATTGGCCCGATCCTGGATGGTTTTGGTGGTTGCGGAGGCCGCCGGGCCACCTTCGGGCGGGTTGTACTTGAAGCCGCCATCGTCGGGCGGATTGTGTGAGGGAGTAATCACGACACCATCAGCCAGAGCGGAGGAACGGCCGTTGTTGTACGTCAAAATCGCGTGAGAGATGGCGGGCGTTGGTGCATAGCCCATCCCTGCCTGAATAAACAACTCGACCCCGTTCGCCGCAAATACCTCAATGGCACTGATCTGCGCTGGTTCAGACAGCGCGTGCGTGTCCATGCCCATGTACAGCGGTCCAGTAATGCCTTGCTGCTGACGGTATTCACAAATTGCCTGGCTAATGGCCAAAATGTGGTCTTCATTAAACTGTGCCGCCATTGAACTACCGCGATGTCCCGATGTGCCAAAACTGACTTTCTGGTCAATGTTGGTCGGGTCAGGATGGGTGGTGTAATAAGCGGAAATCAGTCGGGGAATATTTACAAGCATGTCGCTGGGAGCAGGTTTTCCGGCAAGGGGGTGCTGGGCCATTGGTTTATTTCTCCTTAACTTTGCAGCAAATCAATCAACAGCAGAATTTACGCTCAAAAGCAATCCGGTTGGCGTCTTATTGTAACAGGGATTGGGATGAAACCAGAAACGGCCGTTGCTAATGTGCATTTGGGTGCAAAACGGCCGTATACACCTCCAGCACCCGCTCCACCATCTGCGCCAAACTGAATTCCTGCCTGGCCCGCGCCTGCCCCGCCTGCCCCATTTGCTGGCACAACGTCGGCTGGCTGGCCAATTGCTGGATAACGGCGGCCAGCGCCTCCGGCTGCTGCGGGGGTACAACAACTCCAGTAACGCCATCCTGAACGACAAATGAAGTGCCCGTGCCCAACTCGGTCGTCAGGCAGGGCAGTCCAGCGGCCATCGCTTCTTGCAGTACCTTGCCAAACGCTTCGGCCCGGCTGTTGGCTGGCAATACAAACAGATCACCGCTGGCGTAAAATTTAGGCAGGTCAGCCTCGCTCAAATTTCCAACAAACTGGACTTTATCGGCCAAACCCAGGCTGCGGCTTAGCTGCTCCCACTCGCCCCGCAGCGGCCCATCACCACCAAACAGCACACGCAGCGGCAGTTTGGCGGGCAGCTGGGCTATAGCGCGGAGCAAATCATCGCCGCCTTTGTAATAGCGGTGCCGCCCCATGAAGAGCAAAGTGAAACGGCCGTCTGGCGCAAACAGCGGCTCAGCGCCAGCAAAACGATCCACATCGACGGCAAAAGGAACGATGGTGCATTTGGCGGCTAACGGCCGTAAATAGGGCGAGCTTTGTACATAATTGGGACTGGCGACCAAAATTCCGGCTGCGCCACGCAGCACCCGCTGTAGCAACGGGTTGTAAAAACGCAGAATCCGCTGCTGTTTCACCACATCGCTGTGATAAGTTATGAGATACGGCCGTTGCCCCCCCAGCAGCCATTGACTCAACTCACCCACCGGGTAAGGAAAATGCACATTGGCGATGTCTGGCTTTAATCTGGCCAGCAAAAAGGGCAAGGTTATGCTCAACGGTGTTGAGGCAACCGTGACCAGTCGCCCGGCCCGGATTACTTGCACGCCGTTGATCATTTCGCGCGGTGGTTGCCCGCCAGGATTGGTCACCAGAACCGTCACTTTATGACCCAGTTTGGCCTCCGCCTCCGCCAGGTCCTTGATGTGGTTCTCAATCCCCCCCACAACCGGCCAATAATCTTTATAAATATGAACAATCGACAACATGCCTACATTATACCGTGATCGGTGAACGATAATTCGTAGTCCGATTACCGATTACCGACCACCGAATACCGACAAATTGGCACCCCAAACGCGAACAGTTACAATCTCAGCATGAATCGCGCCCGCCACCTTTTACGATCCTCTGTCCTTGTCATCCTCTTTTTGGGCCTGGGCAAAGTGACCGGTCTGATTCGGCTTCAGCTAGTCGCCCGAACCTTTGGCACCTCCCCTGATTACGATGCTTTCACCGCGGCCAACCAGCTGCCGGAAGTCTTTTTTGTGTTGATCGCTGGTGGTTCCCTGGCTGCTGCCTTCATTCCCGTCTACTCCAACTACCTCAACAACGAAACACGCCAAAAAGCATTTGCCCTGGGCAACACCATCCTCACAATTGTGATTTTGCTGCTTGGTGCCGTCTCAGCAACCGGGGCGATTATCGCTCCCTGGCTAACGCGCGTGGTGCTGGTCCCCAGCTTTTCGCCCGAACTGCAACAGCTCACCGCCACCATCATGCGCGTGATTCTCATCCAAACCACCATCTTTGGCATCAGCGGCGTGTTGAGCAGTATGCTCAATGCCCACCAGCATTTTGCCCTGCCCGCCCTGGCCCCACTGGCTCTGGACATCGGTTATGTGGTTGGTTTGTATCTGTTTGTGCCGGAGTTGGGCATTGTGGGTCTAGCCTGGGGCACGGTGGTCGGTGGCGTGCTGCATATCGCCATTCAGGTGCCAGCGCTGATCAAATACCGCATTGGCTACCGGCCCGCACTTAACTGGCGGCTCAGCGGTGTGGGTGAAATTGTGCGGCTGATGGGGCCACGCATTGTCACCCTTGGGGCAATCCAGGTAGCCGATCTATTCATCATTCGCCTCACTTCCGGTCTGCCGGAAGGCAGCACCTCGGGCTATTTTTACGGCTATGCTTTGATGCAACTGCCCGAAACGCTGTTCGGCACCGCCATCGCCCTGGTGATCTTCCCGACACTGGCGGAGCTTTTTAATGCGGGTGATGTGAAGGGGATGCGGGATACGGCCGTAAATGCCCTAAGCATTATCTGGACCCTCACCATTCCGGCTGCTGCGCTCATGGTGCTGCTTGGTGAACCCGCCATTGCTTTTTTGCTGGAAGGCGACGTCTTCGATGCTAACTCTACCCGGCTGGTTTACAGCGTTCTGCTGGCCTTTAGCGTACGCCTGGTAGCCGAAGCGACCTTAGAAATTGTCGCCCGCCTCTTTTATGCTCAACACAACACCCGTACACCCATGTTTGCCTACCTGGGCTGGTTACTGGTCAACATCGCCATTGCCTATGCACTGGTAGAGAATTTAGGTGTTGTCGGGTTAGCGCTGGCCAGCTCAGTGGCGTTTACGCTGCTTTCGGCCGTCTTGTTCTGGCTCAACCGGCTACCCCTCCGGCAGTTAGCCGTGGTAGCCGGACGTGCCTTGCTAGGAACGGCCGTACTCACCCTAATAATTTTAGGCGTGAAGCAGTTTGTGGATTCGGCCGTTCTCTTTTTGTTGGTTGGTGGATCACTTGGGGTAGCCAGTTATCTGGTGCTGAATCTGCTTTTGGGTGGCCAGGAAATCCCCACCCTATTTCGCCTCATCCGCAAACAACCTAACTAGTCCACCACTACCTCCAAAATCGTTCGCGTTTTCTTTTTCTTCGGTGCCTCAGCGCCGAAATTTACATTGAGGCTTAATTTATGAACCTAAGTTCAATTACCGAGATTCGATCTTGACACAGTAGAACGTTCGTGCTAAACTCCCTACCATAATTCCCAAGTTTAATTAGCCAATGCAACCACTTTCCCGCCAGCAACGTCGTTCGGCTGGTGCCTCTCAGGCTGCATTGTCACAGTAAGGAGAAAACTCATGGCAAAAGCATCAAACGGAGACGGCCGTGCTAGCACACTGGAAAAAACCCTCGATTCCATCACCAAACGCTTTGGAGAAGGCACCATTATGCGCCTCGGCGAAGCCCATAACATGCAGGTCGAGGTAATTCCCACTGGCTCGCTGTCTCTGGACATTGCGCTGGGAGTAGGCGGTATGCCGCGCGGTCGCGTTATCGAAGTGTACGGCCCGGAATCCTCAGGTAAGACCACTCTTTGCCAACATGTCATTGCCGAAGCCCAAAAACGTGGCGGCGTTTGTGCCTTCATTGATATGGAACACGCGCTTGACCCCCACTATGCGGCCAAAATTGGTGTAAACATTGATGATTTATACGTTTCCCAACCAGATACGGGTGAACAAGCCCTGGAAATTGCCGAGGCGCTCATTCGCTCCGCCACAATGGATGTTGTCGTTGTAGACTCGGTGGCCGCTCTGGTGCCACGGGCAGAAATTGAAGGTGAAATGGGCGATTCACATGTTGGTTTGCAGGCGCGCTTGATGTCCCAGGCTCTGCGTAAACTGTCTGGCGTCATCAAACAAACCAACACCATTGTGATTTTCACCAATCAGCTCCGGTCAAAAATCGGTGTGATGTTCGGTAACCCAGAAACCACGAGTGGTGGTAATGCCCTCAAGTTCTACGCTTCTGTACGTCTGGACATTCGGCGCATCCAATCCATCAAGGCAGGCAATGATGTCATTGGCAACCGCACCCGGGTAAAGGTGAAAAAGAACAAAGTTGCCGCACCTTTTACTGAATGCGAATTTGACATCATGTATAACGAGGGCATTTCGCTGACGGGTGATGTCATTGACCTGGCCGTAGAATACAGCATCGTGGACAAACGTGGTGCGTATTTCCGCTATGGGGAAACCCTGCTCGGCCAGGGGCGTGAAAACGCCAAGGTATTCCTATCCGAGAATCCGCAGGTATTGGATGAGATTGAGTTCCTCATCCGTCGTGAAGCTGGGTTGCCAACCACCGAATTTGAGGGTGTGGAACCACAAAACGGTGCTGTGGCTGAAGACGCTGTTTTCTAGAAAACGGCCGTTTCCCACACAATAACCCAATAAAACGCCCTGGCGTATATCCAAAGCCAGGGCGTTTTCCTTCATCTCCTTCTTTTTGACAGCCCCCCCAGGCTTGCTATAATTGCTCTAGACTCATTACTGGGCATAACTCTACAATTAGCTGTGTTTTGTCCCCAACGAACTACAAAAACTTAACATTTAAAAACGCAGAGCCACAATACATCATTCCCTGCGTAGGAGAAACTTGTCATGAGTGAAGAACAAGCTGAAACAATGGAGCAAGAAGTTGCTCCTGAGGTCACGCCAACCAGCATTAACGACCTCAAACCCAAAATGAAACTTACAGGAACCGTCAGCCGATTAGAGCTGTACGGGGCCTTCATCGACCTGGGAATCGGCCCCAGCGCCCTGATTCATATCTCGCAATTGGGCAAAGAGCACGTCAACCGCGTGGCCGATGTTCTGAATGTTGGTGATGAAGTTTCGGTATGGGTAGACAAAGTAGACCCACAGCGGGAACAAATCATGGTCACCATGGTTCCACCTCTGGACGTAGAATGGGGTGAACTGGACAAGGGCCAGGTATACACGGGCACTGTCAAACGGTTGGAGAACTTCGGCGCTTTTATCGACATTGGCGCGGAGCGTGAAGGTCTGGTTCACATCAGTGAACTAAGCCACAACTACGTCAAACACCCCTCAGAGGTACTGACGGTTGGCGATGAGGTTCAGGTGCAGGTTTTGGGCTTTAGCAAGCGCAAACGCCGGATTGATCTCAGCATCAAAAACTTGCTGGAAAAACCAGAATCTCAAGCTAGCGAAGCGACCCCAGCCGAAGTTTACGAATACGAAGAGGAAGAAGTAGACGACGATATGCCAACAGCGATGGAATTTGCGCTGCGTCAGGCTATGGGTGATTCGCTTCCTATGCGCACAAAACAAAGCGGCAAGAAAAAGAAGAAGCAAAGAAACAACAAAAACCGTGCGCAGCAAGAGGATATCCTCAGCCGGACGCTCCAGGTTCAGCACAACGGTTAATTCAAAAAGCAAAGCCCCGAAATTCGGGGCTTTATTTTTTAATCAGTGCATTTTTCTAAAAAATAGTTTCGGGCCAGTTAATCATCCAGGCAGTGAGTTGGCTCCCAGGCGCAACATAGCGAACTCCCTCAGGCACTATGAGTAAGGCATTGGCCTTAACCAGCGAGGTCATGATATGGGAGCCTTGATCCCCCGTTTGTGTCGCCTCGTACCCAGTCTCCGAACGAGTGACAACTGCTCGTAGGTAGCTTTCCCGTCCATCAGAATGAATTTCGCTGTGAATGGTCGCCTGAACTGTTGGCCGGTCCAGCGGTTCCTTACCAGACATCTTCAAGATGGCGGCACGGGCAAAGCGCTCGAAGGAAACCATTGCAGAGACCGGATTGCCCGGCAAGCCGAGATAAGGCACATCGTGGTAGGAACCATAAGCCAGCGGCTTGCCAGGGCGCATGCGCACCCGCCAGAAACCCACATTGCCTTCCTGCTCTAGGACAGCTTTTACCACGTCATAAGCACCCACCGAAACACCAGCAGAGCTGATAAAAAGATCAACTTTTGCCTCCAGACCAGCTTGAAGCTTCTGCCGTACGGCCGTTTCCGTATCCCGCGCAATCCCTAACACAATCGGTTCAGCACCCAGCGCCAGCACTTGCGCCGCCTGGGTGTAACCATTGCTGTTGCGAATTTTGCCGGGCTGGAGTGGCTGATCCACTTCTAAAAGCTCATCGCCAGTCGCCAGAATCGCTACGCGCGGGCGGCGAATGACTTCTACCTCGCTAATACCTAACGAGGCCAAAACCCCCACTTCCTGCGGCCGTAAAACATGTCCTTTTGCCAAAATGGTGTGGCCTGCCTCGATATCCTCGCCGGAATGACGAATGTAATCGCCGACTTTGACAGAACGGTTGACTTGAATCTGCTCCGGCAACGGCCGTTCCCGATTACGCCAGGCCTCATTAGTATCTTCCACCGGCACCACTGCGTCAGCGCCAGGCGGAACTGGTGCCCCCGTCATGATGCGAACGGCCGTCCCGCGTTCTACCTTTATGTCCGGCACGGCCCCCGCAGCCACATCGCCCACAACCCGCAAAGTAGCCGGATTGTCAGAACTTGCGCCGGCTAAATCGGCAGCCAGCAGGGCATAGCCATCCATAGAAGAATTGGCGAAGGGTGGCAAGCTGTCTTGGGCAATCACATCTTGAGCCAGCACGCGGCCCAGACCCTCAAGCAGCGACACCCGCTCGGCAGGCAGCACAGAGACACCCGCCAATACGGCCGTTAAGGCTTGTTGTACAGTTAAATATTCTGCTTCACTCATGGATAACTTATCAGGCAGGATCGTTGGTAAAACCAAAAGAAGCGGCGTCTTCGCGCAAATTGTCCAGGGCACGCTTAAGCAACCGCGTCATTTCTTTTTCCACATTTTCAGGGGTGCGTTGGTCATCGGGCAGCATCATCCAACAGTGCATGATGGCCTGTCGCAATGTCTGATCGACCAGGATTGGCCCCATGATATCGCGCTGTGTACGCTGAAGATGTAGCCCGCTCGTTGGTTCTCGTTTTTGTGGTTCTTGATGGGTCATTTTCAAGCCTCCACGGATGCCAAACGGCCGTCTAACTGCAAGACTTCCGCAGCACCCTGCATTGCGCTGAGCACATTTTGTACATGTGTCCACAACTCAAGCGCGCCGTCAAAACATTCGCGGCTGAAATCGGCCGTCACTTCTTCTACGTGCTCGCGGCCCACGCCAGCGGCAAAGCGGCGATCTTTCCACTTCTTGCGAATGGATGAGAGGGTGACTTCGGCAATGTTTTTAGACGGCCGTACCAACGTCGTGGCAATGATCAAACCGGTGATTTCATCACAGGCCAGCAAGGCAAAGTCAATCGGTTTTTCGCGGGAAACGGCCGTACCCTCTGTGTAGTGCGACAAAATGATGCGAATTGTCTCCTCGTCCCAGCCGCGCTCACGCAAAATCTTTGACCCTTCAATCGGATGCCGATCTAAATCAGGATGGATCTCCCAATCAAAGTCGTGCAACAGACCCACGGTTTCCCAGTAAGCCACATCTTCGCTCAGGGCATTGGCATACCAACCCATCGCCGCGCTCACGGCCAACATATGCCGTCGCAGCCCTTCATCCTGCACAAACTCACAGACCAACGCCCAGGCATCCGCTTGATCAGGCATCCGACTCTTCTCCGTCTTGCTCTTCAACTTGCGGCTGGTCTTTAGCACCACAATCGCAGCCGCCCTCTTCGTGTTTTGAACAGCCAGCTTCGGCTTTCTTCTTCAAAGCTTCAAGCTCTTCCAAAGGCTCCAGCTCGTGGCGGAACACTTCGTACATGTCCCCTTCCACCTGTACCACAACCGAATCACGCAAAACGCGCACATCACGCACCCGACCCTCGCCGTGTGGTGTGCCCACTCGCTTACCTACCTTAGGCAATGTTTTACGAGCCTCAACATACTGTTCGTATTCATAAACCAGACAGCAGCGTAAACGGCCGCACATGCCCGTAATCTCTTGGGGACTCAGCGAAATGCCTTGCGCCTTGGCCATACGAATGGAAATTGGGCTGAACTCGGTTAAAAAGGTGGAGCAACAGCGCGGCGCGCCACATGCTCCATAACCGCCCATAATCTTGGCCACATCCCGCGGCCCAATCAAACGCATCTCAATTTTGGTGCGGAAATGCTTGCCCAAAGCGTTTTGCAGCGGGTTAATGTCCAGCTTTTTGTTTTCCGTGGTGTAATGAATTGTCAACCAGGACCCATCAAAGCTGTATTCCGCCTTCACAAACTTAGCATCCCGAATATTAAACGAGTTAGCTCTTTCCCTACAGCTAATTAAGGCATCTAGCTCTTTGGTTTCCCACACCTGCTTCATCACCATATCCCGCGGATTGGCTTTGCGCTCAATGGCACGCATCCCGCGCTGGCGCTGTGCCTCTTCCTGAGAAATAAAGCTGATCACCTGGCCGAGCTGACGGCCACGTTTAGTCTCAACAATCACATAATCACCCGGCTCAACGTCATCGTGATTCCGGCCAAGCTTGAAGTAATAAAGTTTCCCTAACTTTTGAAACCGCACCCCAACGACCGAGGTACGCTCTGCGGCTATAATTGCCATAAATAGACTCCATACAGAAGGTTTTAGTTGTGTAGTTGCGACATGCGAAGAACGAAAACGCGTTGATTGACGTTAAGAAAATGTGCTACAACCCTAAAACCGATGATTTTATTTGAACGATACCAGTATAAGCCACACTCGCGAGATATGACTTTATTGCTCACATAAGAGTTACTTATGTTATCATAACCCAACAAATTTTCACCAACTTGCTAATAAAAAGGCCAGCCCCGTTCCCGGCGCTGGCCTCAATTTTTGAAAACAGGCTCAAATTAGCCTATCAACTCAATCGGAATAAAGTTGTTGGACTTTTGCAAAGCCAACACGCTAACACGCGCCGCTACTTTCTGGGCAATCTCTTCAATGGCATTGGCTGCCGGTGAGTCGGGGAAGGCAACTACGATGGGTTGACCGTTATCACCGCCCATGCGCACATTGGCATCCATCGGCACGCTGCCCAAATACTCCGAGTTGTAATCGGCAGCTAATTTAGCCCCAGCACCCGTGCCAAAAAATTCGCCGCTCATATTTTCCACGACGCCTAAAATCGGCACGTCCAGCTTCTCAAACATCTTCAGGCCGCGCAGTGCGTCGGAGGCGGCTACCTGCATAGGCTGAGTCACTACGACGGTGCCGGACAACGGCAGCACTTGTGCCAGCGTCAACTGGGCATCGCTGGTGCCTGGCGGTAAATCAATGATGAGGTAATCCAGTTCACCCCAATCCACATCGGTGAGCAGCTGTGTGATGGCACTGTGCAGCATAGGGCCACGCCAAATCAGCGGTTGGTCTGGCTGTACCAGGAAGGCCATGGAGATAAATTTAACGCCGTAATTTTCGGCGGGCACCATTTTGCGGTTGCGCGGCGGTGGCATTTGGCCCACACCCATCATCATTGGCACATTTGGCCCAAGAATGTCGGCATCCAACAAGCCCACGCTGGCTCCAGTTTTAGCCAACGCAATGGCCAGATTAACGGCCACAGTGGATTTGCCCACACCGCCTTTCCCGCTGGAAACAGCAATGGTGTTACGGAACGCCTGCCCCAATTGGTCTTTAATGCGCCGGTCGGTGGGCACATTGGCATCCCAGTTGATGGTGATCTGGCCAATCCCAGGCACGCTGGCCAAAGCGGCACGGCAATCGGCCTCCATTTTGCCTTTGAGTGGGCAGGCTGGCGTGGTCAGCATGATGGTAAAGCTGACGTCGCTACCCTCTATTTTTAGATTACGGACCATATTGAGGGAAACCAGGTCACGATGCAGTTCAGGTTCGATGACGGTAGCCAGAGCAGCCATTACGGCCGTTTCAGTCACCCCACCCTCATTATTCTTACTTTTAAACATAGTTGCTCCTTAAACAGAGATTGCGTACCTCACCCTGGGGATGAAATACGCAATGCTCAGAAAATTCTTCAAATGATTAAGGGCAGAGAATTAGTAATATTCCCCGCGATAAAATAGCTGCTTGGTGTGCTCTTCAGACAGTTGTGGCGCATCAGCTGGGTCACCGTCCTTGCCGTGTTCTTTCTTCCACGCCTTCAGCTCATCCACATGGTCACGAATGGCGGCTTCCGCCTCTGCCTTCTTCGGCGCAATCTCGCGCCAGTAGCTCAGGGGCTTGCTCAAGCGCTCTTTGTCATGAATGTGTGCCGTGGTGCGGTCATAGCTGGCCAATTCATAATCATGGTCCAGCTTGATTGCGTCAAACGGGCAGAACTCCATGCAAAAGCCACAGTTCATGCAAATGTCGATGTCAATGTAAAACTCATTCGGTTCCGGCTTGGGACGGCCGTTCGGCTGCACCCCACGCTCGATCCAAATGCACTGGGGCGGGCATACCTTGGCACAAATACCGCAAGAGGTACACCAATCCTTACCCCATTTTTGCCCAGGAGGCGGATTGTCCGTCACCAAAAACGGCACAAAACGGAAGCGCTCCGGCACCGGGAGTTTTTCTTCCGGGTAGAAGACGGTCTTCACGCCCTTACCCTTCAGGCCCTGGCGTACTTTTAACGCCTCTTCATTGTAATAACGGCCGCCACGGGCTGCCCAAAAAATGTCGTCCAGGTAGGAATCCACGAAATGCTTCATGGTAATGGCCATACCTTTCAAAATGCCAAGTCCGTACATAGCTTCTCCTCAGCAACGATTAGCGGTCAACTTCACCCAAAACAATATCAATGCTACCTAAAATGGCCACGATGTCGGCCACTTTGTGCCCTTCACACATCTTGCCCAGCGGGGTCAGATTGATGAAGGATGGGGCACGAACATGATACCGATCCGGATTGGATTCACGACGGCGAGCAGTGATGTAATAACCAAGCTCACCTTTGGGATTTTCCACACGGCCGTATGATTCACCAGCGTTAGGCATGCGGATGGCATACTGCGGTTTGCCCGAGATAATCGGCGCACCCTTGGTCGCCTTGATGTGCGGCATCACCTGCTCCAAAATGCGCAAGCTCTGCTGCATTTCATCCATACGGATGAGGTAACGATCATAAATATCGCCGTTGTAGCGCACCGGAATATCAAAATCGAGGTGCTCATAGTAGGAATAGGGTTCGGCACGACGCACATCATACTGCACACCGCTGGCCCGCATTACAGGACCGGCAACGCTGTACGCAATTGCATCCTCACGAGACAAAACGCCCACGCCAATGCTGCGCGCCCGCACAATCTCGTTGTTGGTCATCAGCCCATTGCCCTGGTCCAAAACAGCCGGGATGTGCTCGTAAATCAACTCTTCCAGGAAGCTAATTGTTTCCTGCTCCCGCACGTAGTCGGGCAAATCGTAGGCAACCCCACCAAAGCGCATGTAGTTGCACATCATGCGGGAACCCGCTGCCGCTTCAAAGAAGTCCAGAATCAGTTCGCGTTCAAGGTAGAAGTAAAGCATGGGCGTTTGCAGCGCACCCAAATCGTTAAGCAAGAAGCCCAACGCCCACAGATGGTTACAAATCCGGGTCAGCTCCACCATGAGAATGCGAATCCACTCAGCCCGTTCGGGCACTTCCGAACCCAGTAATTTTTCCACAGCCAAAACGTAACCGTGGTTATTACCCATCGAGCTCAGATAATCCAACCGATCTGTGTAGGGGATATTGCCAATGAAGGTGTTGCGCTCACCAATTTTTTCGTGATTGCGATGCAGGTAACCCATCACCGGCTTGAGATCAAGCACTGTCTCACCATCCAGCGTTACCACCATGCGGAACACGCCGTGGGTAGATGGATGCTGCGGCCCCATGTTTACCGTCAGTTTATCGGTTTTCAGGCCAGACTGCTGATCACGGGTGTAGGTGATGCCCGTGTACATATCAGTTTCAACATCGTACTCGTCGCCAGTGGGTAGCCAGCCTGCGGGATACTGCACATTTTTGCCGTAGGTTGTCTTTTCTTCAGCGCGGAACACTTCCCCGCCGGGCCAACGGCTGCCAAATGGCTTGTGATCTTCTTCGTAAAAGACCTCTTTCCAATCTTTGCGCAGTGGGTGACCGGCAAAACCATCCCAGGTGAGAATGCGGCGCAGGTCATGATGGCCATCAAAACGAATGCCCAGCAAATCCCACGCTTCACGTTCCTGGAAGTCTGCACCAGGCCAGATGGGGGTGAGGGACGGCACAACCGGATCGTCGCGGTCTACCTGCACATGCAGCACCAGGGCGCTGCCGCCCTGATCAATGCTGTAGGTGTGGTACACCACTTCCATTTTGTTATCGTTGAGCTGGTCTACGCCAGTGACACTGCTGAGGTAGTCGAAGCCAATTTCGTCGCGCAGCGCGGTGGCCACTTCAACCAATTTATCCGGCGCGACCATCAAACCTGAATAACCGTCACGCGTGTCATCGGTGACGCCATCGGGGAAACGTTCTTTGAGGAGGGCTGCGGCGCGTTCTACCGGATTTTGGCTAACGGCCGTTCCATCATCCTGGGGCATATCATCAAGAATCGTATCGTTCATGAGTGATCCTTCTTCGTAAATTTGGGGCGCAATTAAGCGGCCGTTTCAACAGGTTCCGCTTCATCAACAGCAGGCGCTTTAGCCGCTTCAGCTTTGATGAGATCGAGCTGGCGCAGGTCTACCAGGTCCGGGCCTAATACAGGAACCGGGACCAAGCCCGTGGTAGGATCATCTTTGCGATACCAGGGCACCGTCGCGATGGACTGCTGGTCGATCTTTTCTTGCAAAGCAATCAAACCATTGATCAGCGCTTGTGGCGTGGGAGGGCAACCGGGCACATACACATCTACGGGGAGGAACTTGTCAATTCCATCCACAACGTTGTACCCCTCTTTGAAAGGACCACCGCCAGAAGCACAGGCCCCCATGCTCAGCACGTAGCGCGGTTCGGGCATCTGGTTGTACAGGCGCACGATGGTGGGCACCATCTTCTTGGTAACGGTGCCAGAAATGATCATCAGGTCAGACTGGCGCGGTGTGGCACGAAAAACTTCCATACCAAAACGAGCCAGATCGTAACGGCTGGCAGCGGTACAAATCATCTCGATGGCACAGCAGGCCAGACCAAAAACCATTGGCCAGACGGAATTGCGCCGACCCCAGTTGTAAACAGGGTCTAAAAGCTTGGCAATGTTGGTAATGACCACATTGTTACTGAGTTCATCGGGAACGGTAATTTCTGGTGAACCAGCGGCTGAACTGTCAGCTTGCGTCATGAATTGGTTGCCTCCTCATACCAGACGGTTTGAATATCCAGCAAAATCCGCTCGGTAACCATGGCGGGATCATCGGCAAAACCGGGCAAGCCTTCCACGAGTTCGGCCAGCTCTTCCAGACCGACATCTTCCGGGTTACGCTCTGGGTATTGTGTCATCAACGCCACGGTGATGGCGTAAGTCGATTCCCAATACAGCTGGTGCGGTTGTTGACTCACTGCGTGGTTACCTGTTAGGCGGGTCTCCCCTGAAGCACATCAAAAGGTGTTCAGTGGGGAACGGCCGTTTGCAGGGATATTTCCGTTTTAATCTAAACACAAAATTTAATACGTCGGGCGCAGGGAAATTTTGTCTTTATCTCGATAGGTTTAAGTATATTACAATGTCATGCATGGGGCGAGTTTATTTATGACATTTTTCACAATTAGTGTATCTTTGGCCAGGGTTATTGTCAAAAATTATGTACCATATTCACCTCATCTCACCCTACCACGGCGGCAGCCATCAAGCATGGGCCGAAGGGTGGCAGCAAAGCAGCCAACACGACATCATCCTCCACACCTTGCCCGACCGATTTTGGAAGTGGCGCATGCACGGCGGAGCCATCACACTGGCGCGCCGCTTTTTGGCGGCCAAAGCCCAGCCAGACCTAATTGTGGCTACCGACATGCTGGATTTGACCACTTTCTTAGCCCTGACGCGCTCGCAAACGGTCGTTATTCCCACTGCCCTCTACCTGCATGAAAATCAGCTCACCTACCCGCTGCCAGAAGACGGCCGTTCCGGCCCTATGCGCCGCCAGCTTGGCGAACGCGACCAACATTATGCATTTATCAACATCGCCTCCATGCTGGCCGCCGACACCGTTTTTTTTAATTCGGCATACCATCTGAACAGCTTTTTTGCCGCGCTGCCCAACTTTTTGAAGCACTTCCCAGAGTACAACGAGCTGAACATGGTTAGAACCCTGCAAAAGAAAAGCCAGGTGCTTCCCGTGGGTATTAACTTTGCCCGCCTGGCCCTGGATGAAAAACCAGAGCCCAATCGGGTGCCGCTTATCTTATGGAACCAACGCTGGGAGTACGACAAAAACCCTGAGGCGTTTTTTGCCGCCCTGTTTGCGGTGGCCGAGGCGGGTATTGAGTTTGAGGTGGCGCTTTGTGGGCAGCAATATGGGAAACGGCCGTCTATCTTCACTAAAGCGCTGCAAGAGTTAGGTGCGCGGGTCATCCATGCCGGGCACGCTGATTTGCCCACCTATCGCCGCCTGCTGTGGCAGGCCGATGTTACCCTCTCCACGGCGCATCATGAGTTTTTTGGCATCAGCGTGCTGGAAGCGATTCACTGCCACACCTTTCCACTGCTGCCCAACCGGCTAAGCTACCCTGAGCTGCTGCCGCCTGAATTTCACGAAGCCTGCCTTTACCAAAACGAGGCTGATCTGGTGCAAAAATTAACCCTGGCATTAACCAATCGCAATGCCACGACGGAAACAGCGCGGAAATTGGCAACGGCCGTATCTCGCTTTTCCTGGCAGCAGCTTGCCCCCATTTACGACGAACAAATGCGTACTATTTCCCGCAAAATCACCCCCTAAACCGTTTGGCACAACGCTGCATTTAGGGTATCGTTTTTATGTGTGGCAAAGTAGCAAATCAGCACAAACACGTTTCCACTAATAAACAAACACAAAATAAGTCAAGTCACAACCTGGGAGAAGACTCGATGAGTGATGGGGCAAAAAAAATCGGCTTACTGATTGGTCAAGAATGGGAATGGCCCGAAGCCTTTATGAAAGCGGTCAATGAGAGTGGCGCAGATGTAACGGCCGAAATGATGCAGCTTGGCGGCACATTCATGGGCGAGCCAGTCGATTACGATGTGATCATCGACCGTATTTCGCACGAGATACCCTATTACAGAGCATATCTCAAATACGCCGCCATTCAGGGCACTTACATCATCAACAACCCCTATATGACCTCTGCCGACAGCAAATTTTCTAGCACGGCTTTGGTCAGCCGCCTGGGTCTTAAAAGCCCCCGCACTATTGTTTTGCCCAACAAGCAGGTCGATCGCGACGTGACGCCCAGCACCTTTCGCAACTTGAAATATCCGATGGATTGGCAGGCTATCATTGACTACGTGGGCGTACCGGCCATTTTTAAGGACAACGTGGCCACGGGTCGTCGTGGGGTTCATCGTGTCCACAACGTCGATGAGCTTATCCAGCGGTACGATGAGAGTAGCACCCGCACCAAAATTTTGCAGCAAATCATCGAGTCCGATGAACATATCCACTGCTTTGTCGTTGGCCAGGAGAAGGTGTTATCCCTGCCGTACTCACGCAAACACGGCCGTTACCAACAAAACACCCTTTCCAACGATGAGCCGAAAGGCAAGCAGTTGGCCGAAGACGCCTTGCGCATTACGCGCGCCTACCAATACGATATCAATATGGTCGAGTTCGTCATCAAAGATGGTACCACCTATGTCATCAATGGCACCTACCCCACCCCCGACATTGACCTCACATTGATGACCGAAAGCCAGTTCCAATGGTTGGTGAAAGAAACGGCCGCTTTGGCTATTGACCGGGCGCAACGGCCGTTGGCTCAGTCCGGCATATTCCACCGACCAGAAAGCAACAGTTAACCAGCACCAGAAATATACCCACTGTGCAATTGTGTCCATTGAAACCGTGCCTAAGCATGTTATAATTGGCGGAATTAGTTGATGCATCAACCAAAACCAAACAGCATCAACCTCTTAAAAATCCGCCACCACGTGAATGACAGAAAGTATTCAAGATTTTCTATCCATCATTAGTGGAGAAGTCATTGGCGTAAAAGGATCAAAAAAATATGTCACACCTAAACGATAAAGTTCCCGAGAAAATCGGCCGTATTACCGAGTTGGCCTATAACCTTTGGTGGAGTTGGACTCCCGAAGCACGCGGCCTCTTCCGTCGCCTGGATTACCCCCTCTGGCGCAAAACCCTGCACAATCCCGTGCAAATGCTCCAAGAAATCAGCCCCGCTAAACTTCAAGAAGCAGCCCAAGATTCCATCTTCATCCGACAATACAACAAAGTAATGATGTTGTTCGATGAAACCATGAAAAATCGCGGCACCTGGTTCCATCAGACCTATCCAGAGCTAGGCGATAAGACCATTGGTTACTTCTCCTTTGAGTTTGGTCTCCACAGCTCGCTGCCCATCTACTCCGGTGGTCTAGGCATCCTCTCCGGCGACCACGCCAAAGAGGCCAGCGACTTAGGGCTGCCCTTTGTCGGTGTTGGCTTCATGTATCCCCAGGGGTACTTCCGCCAGCGGCTCCCATCACACGGCTGGCAGGAAGCCGTCTATCACCAGCTAGACATTAGCCAGGCTCCCGTGTTGCCCATGCTCGATGGCAATGGCCACGAGATGCGCGTTTCGGTAAATCTGGCTGGCCGTCCAGTACATGCCCGCATCTGGCACGTACGCGTAGGCCGCAACCCACTCTTCCTGCTAGACACCGACGTAGATGAAAACGAACCGTGGGATCGCGAACTTTCCGCCCGCCTCTACGCTGGCGATTCCGAAACCCGCATTCGCCAGGAAATTATGCTGGGCATTGGCGGCGTCCGGGCCTTGCGGGCTTTAGGCATCAATCCCTCCGTCTGGCACATGAACGAAGGCCACTCCGCCTTCCTAACCCTTGAAGGCATCCGCGAACAAGTTTCTCAGGGCAAAAGCTTTGAAGAAGCTGTCACAATCGTTAAAAAGCAATCTGTTTTTACGACCCACACACCAGTCCCAGCCGGGCACGATGCCTTTGGCTTCCATCTCGTTGAGCAATATTTCAATGGTTACTGGGATGAATTGGGCATCAGTCGGGAACGATTCCTGAGCTTGGGTGGCCACGAAGAAGAATGGGGCATGGCCTTCAATATGACGGTGTTGGCTCTCAACCTCTCGGGCCAATCCAACGGCGTAAGTGAGCTACATGGCAAGGTTTCCCGTGAAATGTGGCAAGAAGTTTGGCCCAGCAAAACCGCAGACGAAGTGCCGATCAGTTCCATCACCAATGGCGTACACGTTTCAACGTGGGTCGCCGGTGAAGTCCACAATATTTTCGACAAATATCTTGGCCCAAGCTGGCTAGATGAACAAGACAATCCGGCCATCTGGCAGCGCCTGGCAGAAGTGCCGGATGGCGAAATGTGGGAGGTCCATCTGGCACTCAAGCGCAAACTGATGAGCTTCCTTCGCGAGCGGGTTCGGCGGCGCTGGGTTAGCGGTGGCAACGACCCGACACAGGTATTAACCAGCGGTACCCTGCTTGATCCCGAAGCGCTGACGATTGGTTTTGCCCGTCGTTTTGCTACCTACAAGCGCGCCACGCTCATCTTCCGAGATTTGCAGCGGTTGCAGAACATCTTGCTGGACACGCATCGCCCAGTGCAAATCATCTTTGCCGGTAAGTCTCATCCAGCAGATGAGCCGGGCAAGTCGCTCATTCAGCATATCTACAACCTGGCCAAACACAACCAGTTGGGCGGGCGCATTGCCTTCATTGAAGATTACGACATGCACATGGCCCGTTATCTGACCCAAGGTGTGGATGTGTGGTTGAACAACCCACGCCGCCCACGCGAAGCCAGCGGCACCAGCGGGATGAAAGCGGCTATCAACGGCATTCCAAACCTAAGCATCCTCGATGGGTGGTGGGCTGAAGGGTACAACGGCGCCAACGGCTGGGCCATTGGCGACGAGCGTGAATTCGACAATCACGATATTCAGGATGAATTCGACGCCAATGCCATTTACCAGCTGCTAGAAGAAGAAATCGTTCCGCTTTACTACGATCGCGATCGGGACGGTATTCCGCGGGGCTGGGTAGAAATTATGCGCGAGAGCATGCGTTCCTGTACGCCAATGTTTGGCACGCGCCGCATGATTAAGGAATACACCACCAACCTGTATGTAAAAGCGATGCTGGCTGGTGAAACCGAGCTGGCCTAGATTAAAACGTCATGAACCGTTGGCTAAAGCGTATTGGCTATCTGCTTTTTCTACTTTTGTGGCTTGCCGTGATGTCCTTCCCAACGTTTGCCTTTTTTCTGGCAACCAAAGGAGAAGTGCAGCTAGGCGATGATCCACGCAGCCATGTTCGTTTTTTTATGGTTCAAGAAGAAACCTCAAGCGGGGTAGGTGTGGAGTGGGTTCGAGATGCAGCAAGGGTAGAAAACTGCACCCGAACCACGCTGCGCTATTTTCTGTGGGAAGGTCGTCAAGTTGGCCAGAACGTCAGTTTTTGCCAATGTTTTGACCCCACTACAGATGCCCCGCTGCCTGTAGAGGAGAGTATCTGCACCCCATGAGTAACATTGCATTAAAGTGGACCGGCCAGGGCAGCCAAATGTTTGTTGGCCGGGATTCGTATGGTCATATTATTGTGTCAGGTTCCTGGCCGCAGAATGATGAAACCTGGCAAGAGTGGAAGGGCGTCAAGCCATCGGACTTACTACTGTTAAGCCTGGCTTCCTGCTCATCTTACGACGTTGTGCTTATTTTAAGTCGTCAACGCCAACAGCTTACCAATCTTTTTGTGAGTGTGGACGGCCAACAAGCCGCCGAGGCACCTTACCAGTTCACCGAAATTCATCAGCACTACACCGTTGAGGGTGTGAATCTGGACCCTGAGAAAGTAGCGCGGGCTATCCAGCTTTCGGAAGAGAAGTATTGCTCGGTGGCGGCAACTATCCGCGGTGTGGCCAAGCTCACCCACAGTTTTGAGATTGTTACTGAGTCTTAGCCTACTCTTTTGACGGCGTGTTCTCTATTTTTGCGTGAAACAGAGTTCTCTGCACCTCGGTGCAGGGAACTTTTCTTTTTAGAAGGCGCTGAACTCAATTTCACATAAGATGTCATTATAAGTTTAGATGTGATACAATGCTTTTGTGGAAAGTCAGGTCTTTTTGTTCAGCATTTGCTGAGTTAACAATTAGCTTATATCCAATTTTCAGAAAACATGAATTCAGTTTCAAACAAAACGCAATATCCTGTTAGCAGCAATCCATCCAATTGGTCTGAACCCGCGTCAACAACGTTTGTGCCTACGGCCGTTCAACTCGAACGCGACCGTGCCCTCAAGCGGTTTAACCTGTGGGCTGTGTATGTGCCGTTGGGCGTGGTGGTAACGGCCGTTCTGGCCCTGCTCATCTACCTGCTTATCATTGCCATTTGGCCGCCGTACGAAGACACCCGCATGTTCCTCTCTGGCATTGCCGACATCATCCTGATTCTGTTCATGCTACCGGTGGTGCTAATCTTTGGGCTGGTGGTAGCGGGCCTCATTGGCGGGGGCATTTATTGGCGAAAATCGCGCCAGGAATCGGATGCCCCAGAGCTGCAAAAGCAGTACGGCCGTTTGCGCCTGCTGCTCTGGAAAGTTGATCAAAAGCTAAGCGGCATATATCGCCAAATCGATCAGGTTATGCCCAAAATAGCCGGGCCAGTGATCCGGTACAACGCCACACTGGCCTACATCAACACCTGGCTCGATCACCTGAAAAATCAATTTAAACGACACGAAGCGGAGTAAATTTATGGCTCAACAACTAGATTCAAAGTGGAAAACAAACATTATGATTGTCGGCACCATTGGTGGTGCTTTGATTGGGGCGGGCACGGCATACCTGCTGGCTCGCTCAGCTGAAAGTAATCGGGGCGGACCGCCAGAAATCTCTACCAAAGACCTGCTCAGCACGGGCATCGCCATCATCGGGGTTATTCGCGGTATCGCCGCTTTGGGAGACGGTAAATAGAATTCTCATCGGACTCGCCCATTTGGTAGGCGAGTCCGGTCCAGCTCATTCCACCGGCAGCACAGCACACCAGCTTTCGATACCCTATGAGTAATTTTGACAGGCTCCATGAGGGCACCTTCCCTGAAGAGACCATCCTGACAGGTGAAGCCAGGGCAGCCGCTCTTCGCCCCGCCCTCACGCCGGTTGAATTTCCGCAATCCCTGCCTATTCTGCCACTAAGAGGACTGGTTGTTTATCCGCATACGGCCGTTCCCCTCAACGTTGGGCAGCCCCGCTCCATTCGCTTGCTCGAAAGCACTAATCCGCAAAATGGCCTCATCGGTCTGTGCGCCAGCCACGACAAAGACCGTGCCACCCCTGGCCCCGACGAGATTTACCGCGTTGGCACCATCGGCTCAGTTCATCGTCAGCTGCGCCGCAAAGATGGCACCATCCGCATGTTGGTCAACGGCCTACAGCGCTTTCGCATCAAAGAGTTCATCGCCACCGATCCATTTTTGGTCGCCGAAATTGAACCATTTCCCGAAGACGTATCGGCCAACACGCAAAGCGTCGCCATGTCCCGCAATCTGGTGGACATGTTCTTGCGGCTGGCCGAATATGTCCCCAGCATTCCCGGCGATTTGCTCGCTTCTAGCCTGAACATGGAAAATCCGCTACAGCTGGTCTACACCGTAGCCACGTACCTTCAGCTGGAACTCAATGAGGCGCAGCAGTTTTTAGAGTTCAATGCCCTCACCGAAAAGCTGGCCTGGCTGGTGCGCCACATCGGCCAGGAGACAGAGATCATGGAGATGGGGCAGCGCATCCGTTCCGAGGCCGTGGGGCAGATGGAGCAGGCGCAGCGCGAATACTTTTTGCGCGAACAGCTCAAGGCGATTCAGCGTGAATTGGGCGAGGCCGACGAGCGGGAAATGGAAGCCAGAACGTTCCGCGAAAAAATCGAAGCGGCTAACATGCCCGTCGAGGCCCGCCAGGAAGCGGAACGTGAACTCAGCCGATTGACCCGGCTGCCGGTTGCCGCGGCGGAGTACGGCGTGGTGCGCACTTACCTGGAATGGCTGGTGAATCTGCCCTGGGACGTCTCCACCACCGATAATCTGGACCTGGCCCACGCTCGTGCCGTGCTGGATGAAGATCATCACGGACTGGATGAGGTGAAGGAGCGGATTGTTGAATTTTTGGCGGTGCGGCGGCTGCGGCAGGGGCGCATGGTAGATGGTAAATGGAATGAAACGGCCGTTTCCACATCTCCCACCTCCGATCGCCACGGCGCAATTCTTTGCTTTGTTGGCCCACCCGGCGTTGGCAAAACTTCGCTCGGTCGCTCCATTGCCCGCGCGATGGGCCGCCAGTTTGCCCGCATCTCCCTGGGCGGCATGCGCGACGAGGCCGAAATTCGTGGCCACCGCCGCACCTACATTGGTGCGCTACCCGGCCGCATCATGCAAACGCTGCGCCGCTGTGGCAGCAAAAATCCCGTGGTCATTTTGGATGAGATCGACAAGCTCGGCGCTGATTTTCGCGGCGATCCGGCCTCAGCCTTGCTGGAGGTGCTGGACCCAGAGCAAAACAACACCTTCCGCGACCATTACCTGGATGTTCCATTTGATCTGTCCTGCGTGATGTTTATCACCACGGCCAACACGCTGGACGCGATTCCCGTACCGTTGCAAGACCGCATGGAAGTCATCCGGCTGGCTGGCTACACGGAAAGCGAGAAGGTAGCCATTGCCGAAAATTACCTGGCTCCGCGCCAGATTCGGCAGAACGGGCTGCTGCCAGAAGAGGTGGTGCTGGATACGGCCGTTCTCCGCCAGATCATCCGTGACTACACGCGTGAAGCCGGTGTCAGAGAGCTAGAGCGGCAAATTGGTCGGGTATGTCGCAAAGTAGCAACGGCCGTTGCTAACCAACCAGATGGCAGCCCAATTGCCCGTCAACAAATCCAGCCGGAGCAGTTGCCCGATTTTCTGGGTCCGGTGCGCTACTTTGCCGATGCCGCGCAGCGCACCAGCCTGGCTGGGGTAGCTACCGGGCTGGCCTGGACCAGCACCGGCGGGCATATTTTATTTATCGAGGCGGCCCAAATGCCGGGCCAAAAAGGACTCACCATCACCGGGCAGCTGGGGGAAGTGATGCAAGAGTCCGCGCAGGCCGCCCTCACCTACGTGCGATCCAAGGCCGAACAGCTCGGCATTGCGGCCAATTTTTTTGATCAGCACGACATTCACATTCATATCCCCGCTGGCGCTATCCCCAAAGATGGCCCATCTGCCGGTATCACCATTGCCACAGCGCTGGCCTCGCTGCTTACCAAGCGGCCAGTCTGTCACGATACGGGCATGACAGGGGAAATTACTTTACGTGGTCAGGTCATGCCAATTGGGGGGCTAAAGGAAAAAGTGTTGGCGGCGCACCGCGCCGGGCTGCACACCGTGATTTTGCCCTCTCAAAACGGGCCAGACTTGGCCGACATTCCAGATGAAATTAAAGAGGAGATGTCGTTTGTGTTAGCCCACACAATGGATGATGTGCTAAACGCGGCGCTCTGTACGGATTAGAAAACATGAAACAAGTCATTGTTGTTGACGACGACAACACGAATTCAAGCTTAATAAAAATGCTGCTAGAGCTAGACGGCTTTAGCGTACAAACCTGTGAAGACCAGGCCAAAGCTACGGCGGCGGCTACGTCAGAAACCCAGGCATTTGTCATCGACTGTCACCTGGCACGTGGGCGCAGTGGGCTGGATTTACTCCGCGCGATTCGTGCCGGAGAAACCAATGCTGCTGTAAATACGGCCGTTATCATCACGTCCGGTGATTACCGGCAAGAAGATGAATCAAAGGCCTCAGGTGCCGACCTATTTTTGCTCAAACCCTACCCACCCGATGCCCTCTCGGCCACCATTAACGCCATCCTGGAAATGGGAGCAGAAGATGAGCAATAGTCGTTCCCGCAAACGCAAACCACAGCACAGCAATGCACCCTCACGCCAGTGGCGGCGCATGGATTTACATCTACATACCCCCGGTTCCAGTGACTATCAGGAAAGCAACGTCAGCTATTTGGATATTCTGCGTCAGGCAGAAATTCGTGGCCTGGACATCATCGCCTTTACTGACCACAACACGGTCGCCGGGTTTGCCACCATGCGCAAAGAAGTGGAACAACTGCTTTGGCTGGAAGGGCTCAACCGGTTAGACCCCGAAGAAAAGCGGCGGCTAGACGAATACCGCCGCCTGCTGGACAAAATTTTGGTGCTGCCGGGTTTTGAATTTACGGCCACGTTTGGCTTTCACATTCTGGGCATTTTTCCTCAGGACACGCCGACTGGCTTTCTGGAACATTTGCTGCTCACGCTGCGCGTCCCCTTGGAATCGCTCAAGAAAGGCAGCGCCACCGTGGGCGCCACGGCCGATGTGCTCACTGCCTACCGCGTCATCAATGATGCGGGCGGTATTGTCATTGCCGCACACGCCAACTCCAGCAACGGCGTAGCCATGCGCGGGCTGGATTTTGGCGGCCAAACGCGCATTGCCTACACGCAAGACATTAACCTGCATGTGTTGGAAGTGACCGACCTGGACAAACGCGGCCGTTACACCACCCGCCGCTTTTTTGATGGCTCCAAGCCAGAATATCCCCGCCCGATGCGCTGCATCCAGGGTTCCGATGCCCACCGGCTGATTCGCGAAAATGCCAACTCAAAACTGCTGGGCATTGGCGACCGGGTCACCGAAATTTTGCTGCGCGAAGTTTCGTTTGCGGCGCTGGCTGAGGTGTTAAAGGGGAATGATTTGTCGCTCACACGGCCGTATCGCGGCCCAGCCACCCCCATCGACTTTGTGCAGTTGGCCCGTGAGGAAGGCGAATCAATCGTCCAGTCCTTCCACGTCTCGATTGCGCAGCGCGGCGGCCATATGGACCGTGTGTTGCAAGACGTGTGCGCTATGGCCAACAGCAATGGCGGCACCATCTACATTGGCGTCTCGGCCAACCCCAAAGAAAAACCAGTCGGTGTGCGTGACCATAACGGGGTCATCGACCGGCTAGAAAATGCGATCAGCAACCGCTTCTCGCCGGAGCCCAACATCCACATCGACAATTTGCCTTCACAGGGCAACCAGATTGTGCGGATCACCGTCCAGCCGGGACACGAAGCGCCCTACGCCATCGACGACAACCGCTTCTACATTCGCGACGACACGGAAACCAGCCTGGCGGTGCGCGATGAAATTGTTGGCCTGGTCAGGCGCAGCCTGGGCCAAACGGCCGAATCTGAAACTCAAGAAGTATTGCCGCCGCTGCCACCCATCGGGCAGCTCCAACCGCAAATTGTGCCCCCCACTCTGGCCGACCCCACCGTGGTGGAACCGCCGCGCACCGGCGTGGAAATTGTGGAGAGCGAAAAACGCCAGGGCACTTACTACCACACCGTGCGCGATTTGCGCAACGGCAGCCTGATCAAAAACGTCACCCGCTCATCGGCACGAAAGTTGTGGCATTACGCTATTACCCAGGTAGAGAGCGGTGCGCCCAAGTCCGCCGAAATTTCCTGGCAAGGCAACATTGCCGTGCTGGATGTGCGCCGCAAAAACGATAGTGTCTGGTACGACCTGGCCATGCGTGAAGGCGACACCATTCACTATTTCTACGGCGTTACCGACAGCGGCCTGAACGACAACTGGCTGACGCTCATCGAAAAGGCGCAGTAACCATGCGTGTGGGCTTGCTTACCGTTTCAGATCGGGGTGCGCGTGGTGAATATGAAGATCGCAGCGGCCCGCTGTTGGCTGAGATTGTGCAGAGCAAGACGCCGTGGCAAGTAAGCCATCGCGCCGTTGTGCCCGATGAGCAGGCCGATATCGCCGAAATGCTGCGCCGTTGGTGCGACGAGGGAGTCAATCTCATCCTCACCAGCGGCGGCACCGGGCTTGCGCCCCGCGACGTCACGCCCGAGGCCACCAAAGCAGTCATCGAGCGCGAAACACCGGGCATTGCCGAAGCGCTGCGTGCTGAAAGCCTCAAGATCACCCGCCATGCGATGTTGTCTCGCGCCGTGGCCGGGATTCGCGGCCAAACGCTGATCATCAACCTGCCGGGCAGTCCCAAAGCCGTACGCGAAAACATGGATGTGCTGCTGCCCATCCTGCCCCACGCGCTAGAGTTGCTCACCAACACCCCCGGCAGCGAAAGCCACCACCGCCAAGTGTAGGAGATTAGAGATTGAACAAATCTCAATTTCCAATCTCCAATCTCTAATCTCCAAATTTATGCATACCATTACCGCTCAAATCATCCTAAAATCTGGCAGAGAAAAATCGGCATTAAATCGGCATCCGTGGCTGTTTTCTGGCGCGATCGGTCGGGTGGAGGGCAATCCGCAGCCGGGGGATTTGGTGCAAGTTTTGGATAGCAACGGCCGTTTCCTGGCTACCGGCTACTACAATCCCCACTCCCAAATTCGGGTGCGCCTGCTAAGCTGGTCGGCGGAAGAGCGGATCGACGAGGCGTTTTGGAACGGCCGTCTCCAACAAGCCCAGCGTAACCGCCAAATGCTAAACCTGGAACCTGCCACCACTGCCTACCGCCTGGTCAACGCCGAAGCCGACGGCCAGCCCGGTCTCATCGTAGACAAATACGGCGATTTTTTGGTGATGCAATCATTAACGATGGGCATCGAGCGCCTAAAAGAGACGATTTTGGCAGCGCTGAACCAACTCTGGCAGCCTCAGGGCATCGTGGAACGGTCCGATGCTGATGTGCGCAAAAAGGAAGGCCTGCCCCGCCTCAACCGCGTCGCTAGCGGCGCAACGCCACCGGAAACTGTCGTGATTCAAGAGAATGGCATTCTGTTTG
Organism: Ardenticatenaceae bacterium; assembly: GCA_020634435.1. Taxonomy (GTDB): domain Bacteria; phylum Chloroflexota; class Anaerolineae; order Promineifilales; family Promineifilaceae; genus Leptofilum. The sequence goes on from JACKBS010000016.1 coordinate 130,220, forward strand.
GCGTCAACTTGCTGGAAGGGCACAAAAGTGGCTTTTACCTGGATCAGCGGGAGAACCGAACGGCCGTTACCCAGCCACACCACATCGCCGACAAAACCATGCTTAACGTCTTCGCCTACACTGGTGGCTTTGGCCTGTACGCCATCGCCAACGGGGCGCGGCAGGTAACTCACATCGACAGTTCGTATGATGCGCTAACCCTGGCAGAGCAGAATGTGGAAAGAAATGGCTGGAAACGGCCGCAGGACGAATATATTGCGGGCGACGCCTTCGACGTGTTGCGCCACTACCGAGACACCAACCAAACCTTCGACGTCATTGTGCTGGACCCACCCAAATTTGCCCACAGCCAGCGCGATATTGATCGCGCCACACGCGGTTACAAAGATTTAAACTGGCTGGCGCTGCGGCTGCTGCCACCGGGCGGTTTGCTGGCGACCTTTTCCTGCTCCGGCCTTATCAGCGCCGACCTGTTTCAAAAAGTGCTGTTTGGCGCGGCCGTAGATGCCGGGCGGCAGGTGCAAATCATCCAGACCCTCACCCAGGGGCCAGACCATCCGGTGCTGCTCACCTTTCCTGAATCGGCTTATTTGAAAGGCTTTTTGTGCCGCGTTTGGTAGCCTCAGCGTCCCCCCACCTCTTTTGACAATCCACAAATATTATTGCTGAAGTTCTTGGCCGAACTTGCCAGATGCAGTTGACATTGAGATGTCTAGTGCATAAAATACAAAGTCTAACTATACAGTTGCGCGATATATAGTCAGGCCATATATCGCTTTGGAGAAAAAAGTGGCCGAAACTGCTCAAAAACCGGAAAGCCATCTCCCATTAACCCCCACTGTTTTCCACATTTTGCTCGCCCTGGCAGATGAAGACCGGCATGGTTATGGCATCATTCAGGAAGTAAAACTGCGCACGCAGGACAAGGTGCATCTGATGGCCGGCACGCTGTACGGGGCAATCAAGCGCTTGTTGGAGCGTGGCCTCATCGCGGAAATAGATGAGCGACCGGACCCAGAGCTGGATGATGAACGACGACGTTATTACCGGCTAACAGACTTTGGCCAGCGGGTGCTGGCAGCAGAAGTGGCCCGCCTGGAAGAACAGATACAACAGGCGCGGAACAAGCAGTTGGTACCCAGCAGTAAGCCAGTGCAGGTGGCAGTGAGCTATTAATGCAGCGGAACATGCCATTGCAATCGACGCTGCTGACGTTCTTGAACCGCTGTTATGGGCTGCTGCTTTTTGCTTATCCCGCGCATTTCCGGCGGGAATATGGGGCGGGCATGGCGCAGGTGTTTCGTGATGAAACGCGCTTTTTGTTGCAGGAAGGCAATACGGCTGTTCTCCTCCAATTCCTTTTACAAACCTCATTTGACCTGACAAAAACTGTACTGGTTGAACATCTCGAAGAACTTTTCAATATCAGGCTAGAAGGTGGAACCATGTCATACCATGAAACTGTCAATGCCCTTTCTGAAAATCCCGAAGCCTTAGAAGGGCTTTACCACGACGCCATTAAAGCTGGGAATAAAAAAGCTTTCCAGCAGGCAATTGACGACAATTACCAAAACGCGCCGTCTAACTTGCTGTTGGCCAGTTGGTATCATCGGCTTCACTATGCCGCCAGACAGGCCAAACAGTTCATCATTGCCTGGCGCTGGGTCATTCCCCTGGCCTTGCTCAACGGTCTCTTGTTCTGGTGGTTTTCCGATGAGGAACGATACATCATGCAGATCGCGGGTGGCCCTAGCGTCCCGCGCGATACCGTGCCCGTGATTTTCCTTTTAGCGGCTCCTTTCACAGCGCTGTTCATTTTGGTTTATTTTAAGTTGATGGCCAAGAAAAATTGGCTCATTACGGCCGTTGCCACCACCCTACCCTTGATTGCCGCCATCTACGTCTACTTCACCTATTCGCAAATGGGGATACGGCCGTTTCAAGACCAATACCTCATTTTAATGGTCATCCATTTACCGGTTGTGGCCTGGGTAAGTGTGGGGCTGTTTTTTCTGGCCAACCACCGCGACGCCAACAACCGCCTGCGTTTTTTACTCAAATCAGTAGAAGTGATCGTGGTAGGCGGCATTCTTGCCGGGGTTTTAGCCGCTTTTTTGGGCATTACCATTGGGCTTTTTAATGCGCTCAACGTCGAATTTTCGGAGAATTTGCTGCGCTTACTTTTTGGCGGTGGGCTGGGCACGATTTTGGTGATCGCGCCAGCCGTGATTTACAACCCCACCTTGCCGCCCGATGAGCAGGTCATTTTCCAGGGCTTTTACCAACTGCTTTCAGCCGTCGTGCAAGTGCTGCTGCCTCTAACATTTTTGGTTCTAATCATCTACATTGGGTTCATCCCGGCAAACTTTCGTGCGCCGTTTGACAATCGTGATGTGCTCATTACCTACAACGTCATGCTGTTTGCCGTCGTGGGGTTGCTGGTGAGTGCCACCATTTTGCGCCCGGCTGAAAACTCCCCAGAACGAGATCGCTGGCTGCGTCGTCTGATCGTTGGCGTGACCATTTTGACGCTGATTGTTAGCCTTTATGCCCTGGCAGCCATCATTTTCCGCACCGTCAACGACCGCCTGACGCCCAATCGTCTGGCGTTTATGGGCTGGAACATCATCAACATTGGTTTGCTGGCGCTGCTGCTGATTCTGCAATGGCGGTCGAAAGGGGATCAGTGGTTGGCAGGGTTGTATCAGGCGTTTAGTGTGGGAACGGCCGTCTACGCTGTGTGGACCGTCATTTTAGTTCTGGCACTTCCCTGGCTGTTTGGCGTCGATCAGGAGAACATGGCCAGCCTGCCCGCCAGCATCCAAAGAGTCATTTATGAAGAGCCAAGCCCCGTGCTCTTGAAATGCGCCAGTAGCCCCCACATCTACATGCTGGAAGGCGGCGAAAAACGATGGATTGCCGACATTGAGACGTTTAATGAGCGCGGCTACGTGTGGAGTGATGTGAATTTTGTTACGTGTGGTGATTTGGCAAGTGTGCCGGATGGAGTACCCATTCCTGCCGACGCCGGAACGCCGCCCCAACCATAGAAAACATCAAGGAATTAGTTGCTTTTCGGGCTGGCCCAATCTTAACAACTACCACTCTGGCAGCTGGATATTTTGCGCTTCGGCCAGCTCCAGAGCACGCTGGCGCAGTCGTTCGCTTTGGCTTTCGTTTTGAATGGCCGCTTCATGCGCCGCCCAAGCCCACAACGTCCGGGCCTGATCTCGCGCTGAGGCCACTCCACCCCCGTTGATCGTAGAGAAGAGGCGCAAACTTTCGGCAAAACAGTCGGATGCGTTGTAGATAGTACCGTCAATTTGTAACGGCCGTATCTCCCCCCGACCACTGGCCAATACCCGCGCCAATCCAAACCAGGCAAAGCCCAACGCCGCATCGCTCTCTTGCATCGCCGCCTTGCGGTGCGCCCTGTTTGCCGAACGCAGCGCCGACTCCAAATCACCCTTGCCTAAATAGGCCAACGCCTGGTAAACGTAAACCCGCGGGCTCTCAAACCAGCCCGCCATCTTACTAAAATCCTCGATGATGCGCGCCACCGTGCGAACTGCTCGTTCGGCCGCTTCATAGCTGTCCATTTCTACCAGCGCCGCAGCCAAATTCAGACGAATCTGCATCATGTTCAGGCGGTCATCCAGGCCATTGACGATGGCCAGCGCCTTGCGATAAAGCGGAATCGCCGCCCGTGCCTGCCCGCGCAGCCTGGATACATCGCCCAGCAAATTGAGCGTTTGGGCAATCGCCAGCTGATTTTCCAGGCCGCGATACGTGTTTACTGCTGACAGCAGCCAATGAACCGCCTTGTCAAAACGCCCCAGTAAAATATTGATCTCACCCAATGCCCGATGAGTCAACGCCAGGGCGGGCTTATTGTCTAACCGATCCAGCAAAGCCACCTGACCTTTGAGCTGCGCCAGATATTGATCCACCGGGCGGTAACGGCCGATTTGGATGTGCTGTTCACACGCCTGCTGCAAGCAAGTCGTGAGCAGCTCCGGCTCGTCGAGCCGCTGGCTGGTGTCCAGCGCCTTGCCCACGGCCAGCAAAGCCATCTCCAAATCTCCCTGGTGCATGAGGGCCAGACTTTTATGCAGCAGCGCCCGCACCCAGGTAGATTCGGCATTGACCAGCCAGGCAACCCGCTCTGCCTGTAAGGCGCTTTGCAGCATGCCAGCATAATCGGCCTGGTAACATTGAATTTCGGCTAGGCCGTTCCAGGCGCGGGCCTGGAGCAGCAAATCGCCATCTTCTTCGGCGGTGAAGCGCATGGTCATGTAAGTTTGGGCCGCCTCAACCAGGCGCGCCTGATTGAGCAGCAGCTGGCCCATGTCCTCCTGCAAGCGCAGCTGCCAGATGGCGTAATGGGGCATGTCAGTAAGCAGCGCCAGAGAGCGACAGTAGTAAACGGTAGCCATGTCCAGGTTGTAGGTATCGTGAGCACGCACGGCGGCCATTTCATACAGCTCTGCAGCCAACGATTTTTCTTCGGCCAGTTCGTAATGCTCGGCGATGCTTCCGGCGTATTCGGCCACACGCTCACCGCTCTGCCCGGCCAGCCAGTCGGCCACCTGCTTGTGGTAGACGGGGCGCGAGCGCAGCAAAACCGATTCATAGGTGACCTGATGCAGGATGGCATGCTTAAACAGGTACGCTTGTGTACCAGCAAACCCGGAAGATTGGCGCTGAAAGATCAGTTCGCGTTTTTCCAGAGCTTGCAACGCGGTGCGGGTCTGGTTTGGCGTCAATGGTTCTTCAGCCGCTTCGTTCATCTGGATAACGGCCGTATCCCAAAAGACACGCCCGACCACCGCTGCCCGCTGCAACGTGACGCGCTCCATGTTGGTCAGCCGGTCCAGGCGGCCTTGCAGCACGGAATTGATGTTGGGCGGCACGCGCACCTCGGTGAGCTGATTACGCCGCAGCTGCCACTGCTCTTGCCCGGCAATGATGACCCCATCTTCGATCAGCACTTTGATCAGCTCTTCCACATAAAATGGATTGCCCTCAGCACGCTGAAGGATGAGGTCAGACAGGTCGGCGGGTATTTCCGGCAGCTTTTGCAGAATTTCTACCACCAGCTGCTGGCTTTCTTCTTTGGAGAGGGAGTGGAGGTGAATTTGCGGACCGGGCAACGGCCGTTCCCGGCGACCACTACCAGGCTGACCATCAGACGGCCGTGTGAGACCAATGATGAGCAGCGGCGCTTTGCGGCAACTTTCCGACAAATCCCGGATCAAATCCAGCGATGCATCGTCCACCCAGTGCAAATCTTCCAAAAAGAGCAAAACGGCCGAATTTTGTTCAGCCATCACCTCAAACAAGTTGGCCACGTACTCGTAGGCAGCGGCCCGCAGTTGAGGTGCTTCGCCGGTTTGCGCCAGCGACTGCACCTTGGTAGACAAATCCAGCCCGATAAGCTGGCCGATGACGTTGGCGCGCATACGGATATCGTCGTTTTCCTGGCTCATGCCCAAGATTTGGGTCATGCCCTGCACCAGTTTTTCTTCGGCTATAGCGGCGGGATCGTTGTCTTGAATTTCAAAATAAGTGGCCAGCATGTCGCGGATCAGGGCAAACGGCAGTTGGCTAATTTGCTGGTAGGTGCGGCCCTTAAAAACCGGCACTTCATACGGCAGGGCGCGAATCCAGTTGTTAAACTCATGAATCAGGCGCGATTTGCCGACCCCGGCATCCCCAGAAACTGTCACGATTTGACCCACGCGCGTCTCCACGGCCTTGTGCAACATGGCTTGCAGCTGCTTCAATTGAGCGTCGCGGCCCACCATACGGGTTTCAACGCCCTCCACCCCACGACCAGAGGCATAAAAGAGGCGCGGCTTGATGCCCAAAACCAGGTAAACCTGAATCGGCTCGGAACGGCCGCGTATGGAGACCAGGCCCAGCGGCTCCACGTTAAACCGGTCGTGAACCAGCATGTAGGTGTCGTGGGCGATCAGGATACCGCCAGGCGGGGCTGTTTTTTCCAGGCGGCTGGCCACATTCACGGCATCACCAATCACGGTGAATTCATCGCTGCTGCCTACACGGCCTAGCATAACCGGGCCAGTATTAATGCCTATGCGAATTTGCAGGCCGCGTAAATGTTCTAGCTCGGAACGGCCGTTTTCCACTTCAGCATCAGACAGTTCAGAAATAAAGTCGCTGAGGGCAGCCCGCATTTGCAGGGCAGCCCGGATGGCTCGTTCGGCGTCGTCTTCGTGGGTGACCGGCACGCCAAAAAGACCCATGACCGCCTCACCCATGTGCTTGTCAATCGTGCCGTTCTGGTTAGTGATAGCCCCATCGAGCCGCCGCCACAGCACATTCATCATGTCGAGGATGTTGGTGTGGGGCAGCGACTCAGCCATCGTGGCAAAGCCGGTGATGTTGGCAAAAAGGATGGTGACTTGTTTGCGCTGGGCGGTTTTGGCTGTCTGGTGATTGGGGGAGGATTGATCGATCAGGGACAGTTTTTCTTGCAGAGCAGCAATGGTCGTGTCAACCACAGCGTTGCCCAACGCAAGCCGCTGCTCTTCCAGAGAGGTGATAGCTTGTTGTAGTTGTTCCTGCTCAGTCATCGATACAGCTCAGCTTTTCACTGCTGGAAGGAATTGCCCAAAATCTTTGCTACTACGGTACGTCTCTGTCTGTGATTATGCGCTTTTCAGACTGATTTAACAAGGGCATCTGGCGATGACGGTCTTAAACTTCTATTCGTGGGCCGTCCCCAACGGCGCAGGTTTCATTTGCGACTGAACCCGTTCAACCTCCGCCGTAAGCGCATTGGCGCGCTCTGTATTCTCGCGCCGCCGCTCATAATTTGCCCAATGGCTCAAGGTTTGCAACAGCTCATCAAAGGTGGCTGGGCCAATTTCATAAAGCAGGCGGTAGCTGCGCGTAAAACATTCTTCGGCATTCATCTCACGCTGCTGGATGGTGGCGGTGTGCTGCTTGGCGGGCTCTTTGGCCAGCACCATGCCCAGCACTCGCCAGGCAACGGCCGTTACCCGTTTTGCTTCTCGTCCCAACTGCTGCCGCCGCACGGTCAGCGCCGTTTCCACAGCCGTAACTGCCTGGGCCAGCGCCTCCTCCAGCAAATGATCCTCTAAAAAGAGCTGGGCCAATCCCGCAACGGCCGTACTGGTGGCCAACGGCCGTTCCAACATCCGGGCCAGGCGCAGCGTTTGCTCCCACCAGTTGTACGCGTGCTGCAAATGCTCCTCTTTGCTGGCCAAATCTAGCGCCGACTGCGGGTCTGCCACCGCTTGCAGCAGATGGAGCTGGCCCAAACAGCATTGAACCTGCATCCGCAGCACATCATTGCCGCTCTTGTCAGATTGAGTCAAAGCCTGATGCAAGTACGCATCGGCTTCCTCGTACCGCTCCAGGTTCATGGCAATCATGCCCAGATGGCGCAGCGCCAAGACGGTGCCGTACACATCGCCCAAATCACGTGCATAGTGCAGGCAGGAGGTGTAGTTGTTAACGGCCGTTTCCCAATCATGGTTTTCGCGGGCTATGTGGCCCAGCTGAGCCAGCATCAGCGTTTCCCACAGCCGATCGTGCTGCTCGCGGAATCCCTGACGAGCCGTTTCGATGGTATTGGTCGCCCGCTCGAAGTGGCCCGATTCCCGCGCAATGTGCCCCAGCAGCGCCTGCATGTAGGTTCGCGCCAGCGGCGCTGCATTTTCTTTGAGATTGTTGTACAGCGTTTTGCCAATTTGAACGGCCGTATATTGATCGCCTACCAACACCAGCACCCAACCCACCGCCGCCTGAGTCACCAGCTGCAAATCGGCCAGCTTGGCCTGAGTGGCTAAGGTATCAGCCGCCTGGGCCGCATCGAGCGCTTTTAGCAAATCATCCTGCAAAAAGTGGCACAAAAAGAGGCCCAAATGGCCCCGTACCGCCGCAGGCGTGTCATTAACAGACAGTGCGGTTTTGATCATCGCCTGGTAGGCATCGGTGGCATCCTTAAATTGGGCCAGCAGACGCAACATTTCGCCCAGCCCTTCGTTGAGGGTGATGCGCTGTGCGGCCGTTTCTGCGGCAACCGGCAGCAAATTTAACGATTGGCAGTAATGGTAAACGGCCGTTTCTGGAGCATGGTCCTGACGCGCTTTTTCGGCGGCACGGCCGTACCAGACGGCACTTTGGGCATACTTCTCCGCCTGCTCCAGATGATAAGCCACCACGCTGGCATTTTGCGCCGTTTGTGTACTGGCATGGGTGATAATCCACGCCGCCACCCGAGCATGAGCGGTTGTTCTGGCCCGGTTAGACAGTGCCCCATAGGCCACTTGCTGAACTAGCTCATTGGCAAAGGCATACTCTTGCGTACCGGCAAACGCCGAATTTTTGCGGCGGTAAATCCAGCCCAGGTCCACTAGTTCCCCCAACACGGTCATCAACGCTTCCCAGGTTAAGGTCGCTTCATCTTCGACGCTTTGCTGCAAGAGCACCATATCCCAGAAAAATGGCCCCATCACCGCGGCCTGCTGCACCACACTGCTGGTGATCACAGGCAAACGTTCCAATTGGCTGCCAATCAACTTGGGCAGCGCCAACGTGGCCGGCAGCTCGGCCAGATTGGCCATGCGCACGTACCAACGGCTGCCGCTGTTGTCGATGACGTCTTCTTGAATAAGGATTTTGACCAACTCTTCCAGGTGGCTAGGATTGCCCGCCGCGCCGTTCACAATCATGTCGCTCAGCCGCAACGGCACTTTGTCTGCCTGTTGCAACAGCTCAGACAGCAAATGTCGGCTGTCGATGAGTGACAGGGGTTGCAGCTCCAGGTGGTGATAGACGAGTTGGTTGTGGTCTTCGCTTACGTGCCACGACGGCCGTTTCTCCAACAGCTCCGGCCGCGCCAGGCACACAATCAGCAGAGGTAGTTCGTGGCATTCGCTAATGAGGTGTTCCAGCAAATCAAACGACCACTCATCGGCCCAATGAATATCTTCCAGGAACAGCACCACGGCGTCATTTTGTTCGCAAACGGCCGTAAAGTAGGTCACCAAGTCTTCAAACGCATACTCACGCAGCTGGCGCATGTCGTGCAGGCTTTCGCCTAATAGCGGGCTGTCGGAAAAATCAAAGCCCAGCAGCTGCCCGATGAAATGCGCACGTGTCAGGGCGCGTGTTTCGCCGTCGGCCAGCTGGTTCATGAGGCCACGCAGCAGCTTCTCCCGGGCCACAGCCGGGCTGTTGCGGTGGTGGATTTCAAAGCGGTTCACAAACAAGTCGCGGATGAGGCTGTACGGCCGTTGCATCAAACCGCGCTCTGGCCCACCCCGGTACAGCGCCACCTGATCTGGCCACAAGCCCAGCATCCGCTCAAATTCATACAGCAGCCGCGATTTGCCCAACCCGGCCTCACCCACAATCGTCACCACCTGGGCCAAACCGCCTTCGATGGTGCCTTGCAGCACATCTTGCAAGCGGCCCATTTCTTGCGTGCGCCCCACCATGCGGGTTTCTAAAAAGCTAGTGCCCCGGCTGCCCCGCTGGAACGCCTGCGGCTTTTCACGGGTGATGATGTACGCACGGCCGTTTTCAGAACGGCCGTTAAACGTGAGTCCATCTTTTACTTCGGCATCAAAAAAGGGATGAACCTGCTCAAAAATCTGGTGCGAAACCAGCACCTCGCCCACCGGGGCCAGCTGTTCCAGCTGGTGGGCCACCGTCACCGTGTCGCCCAAAATCGAGAATTCGCCGCTGCTGCCCATCGGCCCCAGCAGCACCGGCCCGTAATGTACCCCAATGCGCATGCGCAGCGCCTGGTTTTGTGGCAAAGAGTTGAGCGTTTGACGCAGCGGACCGTCGTTAAACAGCGCCAGCTCCATCTGCATGTCCAGCGCCGCCTGCACCGCCCGTTCATGATCATCCTCACGGGGCACCGGCAGGCCAAAAAAGGCAATCACCGCATCCCCCACATGCTTATCAACACGACCACCCCAGGAGACAATCACGTTGTCCAGCTTTTGCCAGACCGCGTTGATCATGTCGCGCACCTCTTCGGCGTCCATAAATTCGGACATGGTGGTAAAGCCAGACATATCGGCAATGAGCACAGCTCCGTGCGCCTGCTGCGGCGTGGGCAGCGGCTCCACCAGCGTCGCCAGCTTCTCGCGCAGCGTCCGAATGGCTACGCTGGCCACTTCAGGACGCAGCAACGTGCGCTGCGCTTCTAATGTCACAATGGCTTGCTCAATTTCTTGACGAATCAACACGGTAAAATCCCGATCATTAGCTTCAATAAGCTAGGCCACAACAGTACCCTCTTTAGAAACCGGCAGCGGTTTCCGGGTAACAAAATCATCTCATATGTCACAAAAGGCGGTAGTCGAAAAAGATTTCCCAAACGTATTATATGTGTTCTGGCCGATGGCAGCGAAACGGTTTTGGCAGTCCAATTGTAACATTGTTTTCACTGATTTCCGAAGGAGACGGCCGTTTGGGTCTACAAACAAGTTGTCATTGAATTTCACGCAAAGTCGCAAAGGAGCTAAATTTTGCCTATATACCTTTGCGTCTTTGCGTGAGTTAATTGCTTTGCCTGACAAGTTATTCGTGCACCCCGGCCGTTCCAGCAATTCGAAATATAACCATTTTCTTGTAGGGGTGGGATAGGCGGGCCAAGATCATGGCCAGACGAGGAGCTTTGCCTCCCGCCTGTCTCACCCAAAAGGGTCGTTAACAACAATCAGGGCGAGACGGCGCGGAGAAAAGGTTACCTGTTTCAGTCCAAACCATACCGCGCCGTCCCGCCCCTACGCCATATTTCGAATTGCTGCGTCCGTTCCACCCAACTTGCCTAGTTGACCAGATGAAACTATACTGCGCGCCGCCTTAAGCCAAAAAACGCAACGGATATTTACCTTCTTATGAGATTGAAAAAACTCGTCCTCCAGGGATACAAAACATTCGCCACCAAAACGGAATTTTTGTTTGATGAAGGCATCACGTCCATCGTTGGGCCAAACGGCAGCGGCAAGAGCAACATCGCCGACGCCGTGCGCTGGGTGCTGGGAGAGCAAAGCTACAGTACCCTGCGCGGCAAGCGCACCACCGACATGATCTTCGCGGGCAGCCAGAGCCGCCCCCGCGCTGGCATGGCCCAGGCAATCCTCACCCTGGACAACAGCGACGGCTGGCTGCCCATTGATTACAGCGAAGTGGAAATCGGCCGTCGCGCCTACCGCTCCGGCGAAAACGAATACATCCTCAACGGCCAAAAAGTGCGCCTGAAAGACATCACCGACTTGCTGGCCACCAGCGGGTTGGCCGAGCGCACCTACACGATCATCGGCCAGGGTCTGGTTGATCAGGCGCTTTCCCTGCGCGCGGAAGAGCGGCGGGCGCTGTTTGAAGAAGCGGCGGGCATCAACCATTACAAATCACGCCGCGCCGAAACGCTGCGCCGCTTACAGGAAACACAGCGCAATCTCCAGCGTGTGCACGACATCCTGGCCGAAATCCGTCCTCGATTGTCCTCTCTAAAGCGGCAGGCCACCCGCGCCCAAAATTACGAACAAATTTCGGTTGATTTACAAAATTTGCTGCGCATCTGGTACGGCTATCGCTGGGAAGTGGCCAAAAAAGAGATTCGGCGCTCACGCGAAACGGCCGCTTCTTCCGAAAAAACGTGGCAGGTCAGCCGCCAAAAAATGCGTGTCCAGCAAGAAAACGCCGACGATTTGCGCCGCCGCATTCATCGATTGCAGCAGCAGGTGAGCGAGACGCAAAATAAGCGGGACGACCTGCGCGACCAGCTGGAGACGGCGCGGCGGCAGGTGGCCATCATGCAGGAGCGCAAGGAATCGGTGCAGCGCCGGTTGGCTGAGGTGGAAGTCGAACTGCCGCCCATCAGCCAGCAGCGGGACGCGGCAGCCACTGAGTTGGCCGCCGCAACCGAGGAGCTGAGCGCCGCCCAGGCCAGCTTGAACCAAGCGCGGGAACAGCTGCAAACGTTCAACGCCAATTTCCAGACGCAGCAGGCGACGATTAACAAATGGCAGTCGGAGCTGCAAAGCTCGCAGCAGGCGCAGCGTAGCACGCAAACGCGGGTGGCCCAGCTGCAAGGGCAGCTCAACCAGCTGCGCGAACAGCTGCAAGAGCAAACCGCCACCCAGCCCAGCGGCGACGAAGGCGAACTGGTGAAAATGCAGGCCGAAGTGGAGAAGTTAACGGCCGTTTTCAGCACCGCCCAACAAAAGTGGAAGACCAGCGTCAGCAGCGCACCGATTTGCAAAACAGCGGCAAGAGCTCATTCAAGAGCTCAAAATTTACGCCGTGATTTGCGCGACCAGGAGCAGCAGCTCAGCCGCCAGCAAAAGAGCTGGCCCGGCTGGAAGCCCAGACCGAGATGCTGAACCAGATGCGCCAAAAGGAAACGGCCGTTCCCGACACCATCAAAGTCTTGGCAAATTTAGCCAGCATTCTCACCATTCCCGCCCAGCACCAGCAAGCGATCGAAGCCGCGCTGCAAACTCGGCTGGGCACGCTGCTGCTGCCAGACGAAGCCGCCCTGTGGCAGCTTTTGGCCCAGCGCGACCCGGACGCCGCCCTGGCCGTCGCTGTGGCAGACAATTTACAGCCCGCCGCGCCGCCCGAAATTAAAGAGAAGGGCGCGCTTGGCTGGGCCGATTCGGTGGTCACCTTCAAGAAACAGTTTGCCCCCCTGGTGCAGACGCTGTTGGGTCGGGTTTTGCTGGTGGATGGGGCGAAGACCGCCGTCGCCATCGCCAAATCTCTCCCCACTGGCTGCGTGGCTGCTGCCCCAGACGGCACCGTCGCCCACGCGGGCGGCCTCATCGAGCTAGTTGGGCAATCGGCGCAGGACAGTTTGCTGGCCCGTGAAGAAGCGTGGCGCGAGGCGCAGCAAAAGCTAGCGGCGAAGAAGGACGAGGTGGCGGGGTGGAAACGGCCGTTGCCGAGCAGCAAGCCATCATCCAAACCAAACAAGAAGCCGCCGACGAGCTGAACAACGAAGAGCAGCGCCTGGGCCGCCTGATGAACGAGGCCAGCCAGCGCGTCAGCCAGGCGCAGCGGGATTTAGACCGGCAAAAGCAGCAGCAGGCGTTCATCGAGCGGCAGCAGCAGGCGCAGGCGGAAGCGACGGCCCGGCTGCAAAATCGCATCGAAACGCTGGCCGCCAACGCCGCAAAAGATGAGGCGGAAGTCGTGCGGTTAGAATCGGCCGTGAGCCACGCCCAGGCGCAGCTAGACAGCCTTCCCGTCGCCGAGGCGCAGCAGCAGCGCGAAAGCCTGCGGCAAAACATCGGCGCGGAACAGACGATTGTAGACGGCCGTCGCGCCGTGGTGGACAGCCGCCGGGCCACGCTCAACCAGTTTGAGCAGCAGCTCACTCGCCTGAAAGAACGCCAATCGGCCCTGCAAGCGCAGCAAGCGGAGCTGGCGCAAAACAAGCATGAGCAAAATCGGGTGGCGCTGCAAGACCAGATGACCGAGCTGGAAGAACAGCTCGCCCCGATGAAGAGCCGACTAACTGAATTACAGGAAGAATTGGGGATGTGGAGGAGGAAACGGCTGTTACCCAGAAAGAGGCCCACGACCACGAAACCATTTACACCCAGGCCAAAATTGCCTACAGCCAGCAACAAAGCGCCATCGAAGGGCTGCAAGAGCGCATCAAGGCGGACCTGGGCGTCGTCGCCCTGCATTACGACGACGCCCAGTTTGGCCCCAACCTGCTGCCCATCAGCGGCGTGCAGGCACTGCCCAAAATCAGCGAACTGCCCGACGACATCGAGGAAACAATCCACAACTTTCGCGGGCAGATGCAGCGCATGGGCGCCATCAACCCCGACGCGCCCGAAGAGTACCAGGAAACCCAGGACCGCCACGACTTCCTCACCGAGCAGCTGGATGATTTGAACGAAACGGAGGAACGGCTGCGCAAGGTAATCGAGGAGCTGGATGAGCTGACCAGCCGCGCCTTTGCCGAAACCGTGGACAAAGTCAACGCCGTCTTTGGCGAGACGTTTACCCAGCTCTTTGGCGGCGGCGCGGGCCGCCTGGTGCTCACCGACCCCGACGACCTGACGATCAGCGGCGTAGACATCATCGCCCGGCTGCCCAACCGGCGTGAGCAGGGTTGGGCCTGCTCTCTGGCGGCGAGCGGTCGCTGACGGCCGCGGCGCTCATTTTCTCGCTGCTCAAGGTGTCGCCCACCCCGTTTTGCATCATGGATGAGGTGGATGCGGCCCTGGACGAAGCCAACATCAACCGCTTCCGCGACCAGCTGCGCGAGCTGAGCATCGGCACGCAGTTCATCGTTATCACCCACAACCGGGGCACGGTGCAGGCGGCGCAAACCATCTACGGCATCAGCATGGGCTCCGACAGCGCCAGCCAGGCGATCTCCATCAAGCCAGAGGAGTACATCAAGCAGCCGGAGTTGTTGTGATGGGGTGAAGGGGTGAACGGACGTTGCTGCACTAACCAAATTAGCTAGACAAATTTTGTGCCATATTCAATTGAATAACCACAAAAAAGCATTTATACTGAGTAAGTTCTGCATTTTGCCGAGAATCGGGGACCTATTTCGAACATCATTTTTCATAAATCCCCAATTTACCTCTTATGCTGACATATAACAACAAGGACATCTCAATTGGTCCTATATGCCGAAAGAAAGCCAAAAGGTTTCAACATAAGATGGGGACATCGGTTTTTATGCCGAACTATGGTCGGCATAAGGTGGCTTATGCAAAGTTGAGGCGGCTGGGTACAATAATCTTGGTTATTGAAGGCCGTTCTACAAACCAAAATGCTGCCCTAACAACAGCTTAAAGCTAACGCGCCAAAGGGAACAAACTCGCAGCTCAAGCAACTAACGGTGCAAAGATGAGACTTACACACATTATTGACTATCTTGGATACGTGAGAGGAGGAGCTGAATCACAGTTAATAGGCTTATGTAAACATAGCTCGAGCCTTTATGATCTAACTATTCTTACAACAAAGACTCCTTTTACAAAACCTGACTTCGATGATGTTGAGGACTTAGTAACTACGGTTCTTGGATTGTATCATGTACGAGAACTGTCATTTCTTGTGTCTGGAGTGCTCTCTGACATACTTTTCTGGGGTCCTGCAAGAGTATTCAACATTGGATTAAGGAAACACATTGAGAAGACGGATCTGATTCATTGTCACTCACTTTTTGTGATTAAGATGCTCAGGCAAAGAAAGGTTTCCATTCCTATCGTACTAACTATATATAATCCGGTTCCCGAGCGTCATAAGCAAGATGTAGCATTCGCGGACATCGTACTCGTTCAGAGTAAGACTTTATTTGACGAGGTTATACAAGCTATACCGCAACTGTCATCCAAGCTATTTTACATTCCACCCGGAGTTTCTGTACCCAATTTCCTTGAGAATCGACAACACTTCTCGGATGGCAACGGTGATTTATGTAAACTTCTCTTCATCGGCAGGTTTAGGCGTTTCAAAAACCTAGAAACTCTCCTAAATGCTACTGTCATACTAAGCAAGTCGGGATTTCGCTTTTCCTTAACAATTATTGCAACGGGCGTACAGAAACGCCATATGCAAAAGCTAATAAGGGAGCTTGGTGTTGAATCGCTCGTGAATATATGCCCAACCGTATCATTTTCAGACATTTGCTCTTTATATAATGCCCACGACATTGTAGTTGCTCCATCATGGTATGAATCTTTCTCACTTGTATCATTAGAAGCACTACTTCTCAATAAGAAACTTTTGGTTTCTAAGACAATGACAGAGTTCCTAAATTTTTTTCCAGAAACACCTTCTTGCGATCCCAGCGACCCAATGGATATTGCAGCCAAAGTCATTAAACTATCTAAGTCCTCTGCTTTGAATCTTGAAGAATCACGGTTTCTCGTGTTCCAATGGACGCAAGTTGTAAAGAAACACGCCGAGGTGTATGCGCTTGCGGCGAAAAACAACAATCTGAAGACTGATCATATTCCAATATCTGGGAATTCGCCTGACCACAAGCAGTATTTTGACAGAACCATTTAATTTGGAGGGCAGATGAAGAAAAATCATATGGGGCGTTTTTGGGAAATAGACCAAAATGGACTTATCCTTAATGATTCATCACCAACGTACCTTACAAAACAGTGGTGGTCTCTAATAAGTGATTTCCTGAGCTTTCTTGAAACTCAAAGGATGTTACTGAATTTAGAAGGTGTCTATCTTTCGGGTAGCGTTTCACGGGGCTTAGTTATTCCCTGGGTTTCGGATTTTGACATTATTTTCGTTACTAATTGTACTGAGATTGATCCGGTACCTATATTTGATTCGTTTTACCCTACCTTAGCCAAGTATGGTTTGACCAGAGTATGCTACAAATCGGCATCTCCCGACGAAGTCACGCGTACCAACTTCTTCAGCCAAGCGGCATTTCTAATTAGTACCCAGTCAATCAATATTTGGGGGGCAGACTATTCTTCTCAAATACGTAAGTTCCCACTAGGAAAAGCGGTGATGAATAACGATATTGTCAAATTGAAACGTCGGGTAGAAATCTGCATCGAGGATTTCGAACGTAATCAATGTAAACTTAATCTCGAGTTTTGGTTTCCCATTATGATCAAGGAATTGTTGCGTACAGGTTTTCTTATTTGTAGTCAAAAGCATAAGAAATATACTCGTGATATTCCTCTTTGTTGTGAAGTGTTAATCAATGATTATCCAGAACAAAAGCAAAACGTCCGGCTCGCTCAAAAAATGTATATTACTAAAGAATTCGATCATCATATCGCATTAAGTTTTTTATATGACTTTGGAAACTGGCTTGTTGGTGAGGCAGAACTCTGGCTTGATGTAAATAATCCTTGGAGATTGAATAACTTGAGTGTAGATATGGATTATTTGGAGGGCAGTAAATGAACAGTCGCTCACCCACATCGCAGGCTGATAAACTGATCAAGACAATTACAGATTATCGGAGTGCTATATTCGCGTTGATTGCATTTATCGTTGGTATAGCCCTCATGGTATTATCGATACGTATAACGCAGACACAAAACCCAAGCAGTACAATCTCAACCTATCTGGAACCGATATTGCGGGATATTGGTAGCCTAATTATTACCACAGGCGGCATTAGCTTAGTCTACGATCTGTTGATGAAGCGGACATTTGTTCAGGAAATTCTGTCAAAAGTGAAGGTTTCGGACGATATCGAACAAGCTGGAATTGAACAAATCACTTTTAATCCAAAAGAATCACCTGGAGGAATCTCGTGGTCGAAGTACATTAGACAAAGCAAACGCATAGACGTCTATTTTGTACATGGAATTGGTTGGACTCTCAATAACGAATCAAATTTAAAAGAGGCAGCAGCCAACCGGCGCTCCAAATTGAGACTCTTTCTTCCTAATTACGAGAATCAAGACAATCTGAAGCAGATTTCGCTTCGATATAATAAGTCAATACCGACACTACGTGAAGATATTATCCGCGCTGCGAAGAGGTTTGATGAATTGAGAGCGAATGCAAAAGCCAACGTGTATGTTGGGCTGACCGATTTTGCGCCACCTCACAGCATGTATTGTTTCGATGATATGGCTATAATTGCATTCTCTTCAGTAAAAACTACTAAACCCAAGGTACCTCATTTCATTGGCAAACGCATTCGTAACGACACTGATGAGACCATTTTCAACTTTGTTGATACGGAATTTCAGGCGCTTTTGGAGCAATCAAAGGAACTCCCACAGGATTTCCGATCCCTTATGAGACAATGAATATGGTTGGAATAATTTTGGCTGGTGGCTTGGGAACAAGGCTGCACCCTACAACTATTGTAACAAACAAGCATTTTCTTCCAGTTTATGACAAACCAATGATCTACTACCCCTTGTCATTTTTAATGAGCATCGGAATATCAAAGATCATTGTCTTGACATCTTACAGGTTTGCTGATCAGTATCGTGAATTGCTGGGTTCTGGCCAGCAGTGGGGAATTGAGCTCAACATTCACGTTGAACCTCATGAGACAAGTATATTGGACTCATTAAGGGAAATTGAACCATTTCTTACTACCCAACACTATTGTTTGATATTTGGCGACACACTAATCAACGGCAATACTTTTGAGCAAGTAGGAGTGAATTACCAAAATGGAAACATAACTGGGAATTCGATATTCAAATACCACCATGATAATCCTGGATCATATGGTGTTCTTGCATACGGCACTAGCGGGCAAGTAGTTCAAGTGATTGAAAAACCTGTAAACTTTACATCAACTGACATAGTACCTGCCATCTATTTCTTAAAAAAGGAAACATTTGTAGGAATGGAATTAATAGGCCGCTTAGCCTCGTGCAAGTCTATCTCTGATGTATTTACTCTGTGTCTAGAGTCCAATGATCTTCAAATTTTCCCCACAACTGATGATGACGTGTTTCTTGACCTTGGTACTTATGAAGATTTGTTTTGTGGGGCTAATTATGTGCGCACATATCAGCGAGAACATGGATTGTTACTTGGGAGCCCAGAAGTTTATTCAATCAGAAACGGATGGACATCCCCAAAAAGACTTCTCAAACATGCGAATCAGTTAGGTAAGTCAATATATAAAGATAGTATTCTGTCATTTCTTGACTCGGTGTTGCATGCCACTAACTCAGACCAGGAAAAGTGAAAAGCATGAATCCGAACATAGAAATGTGCGAAGAAGATATTTCCAAAAACTTCTTAGATGCGGTACTTTTGGACAAAAAGGTGGCAATTGACACTGAGACTTCGGGTTTAAGGTGGCAGATGGATTCACTAGAAGTAATCCAACTTTACGCCCCTAGTAGAGGGGTTAGCATAGTTAGAAGAACTTCAAAAAAACCAGAGAGAATCATACAAGTTATCGAGCGAAGCGATGTTAGAAAGGTCTTACACTATGCATTCTTCGACTTATGTTTTATTCAAAGTACATGGCGTTGCAATCCAAAGAACATTGCTTGTACGAAAATTGCTTCCAAGATTCTTGATCCAAAGGGGACCCATAGTCTAAGTGGACTGTTGAAAAGCTATTTCGATATTGATGTTGACAAGGCTCTTCAAACATCGGATTGGAGCCATAAAGAGTTATCTTTAGATCAAATCGAATATGCTGCAAATGATGTCCGCTACTTATTGGCTCTGATCGAGCGCCTAGAAAGCGATCTCAAAGACATGGGACGGCTTCAATTGGCAAAAACTACGTACAAATACGTCAAGACTAAAACAGAGCTCGAATTACTTGGAGTAAAGAATGCACTTTCATTTTAAGTCCTGTCTCCGACTAACCTGGAGCCCTAGCAGGACGCATAGGTTATGCAAGCGTTAGGCAAATTCTCGCTCCGACAAGGTCTTCAAACAAGCAAGTTTACATACTGCAGCACGGTATCTCGTAGAGTCAGTTGGTTTTTCTCCCACAAAATCAGCTTGCCTCAAGGGCCAGGCACAGGGCAGCAGCTTCTTCAATTACCAGGTTCGTTCGCCCTGTGCCTGGCACTTCTGCTAAAACCCCTCTTGCCAACCGCCCATTTACAGTCTACACTTTATTCAGCTAAACATTTTAGCTAATGGAGGCAAAAATATGCTTGCAAAAACTGTCAGCGCGACGGATGCTAAAAATCGTTTTGGTGGCGTTTTACGTGAAGTGAACCAAACCGATGAACCGATTGTGGTCGAGCGAGACGGCAAACCCGTAGCGGTTATTCTGAGCATGGAGGCTTATGAACGGCTGCTGCCCAAGGAACGGCCGTTAACCCTCAAAGAATCTCAAGCTCCCTACGCGTTTGGCTTGTGGGCCAATCGGGATGATATTGATGAGGAATGGTTGGCAAACGGCCGTACCCGCTGGGAAAGCAGTTGGCGCGATGAATGAACTCACCTACCTCTTCGACACCAACGCCCTCATTGACATCTATCGTGGTCGCCAGCGCATCAAACCCACCTTCGACCAGCTAATTGCAGGCGACATTCGCGGCTGCATTTCCGTTATCACCGAAGCCGAATTATGGCGCGGTCTGCGTCCCGGCGAACTGGACACGCACAACGCCCTCATCCAACTGTTCACCGTGCTTCCGCTCAACTCCGATGTAGCCCGTCTGGCTGGCAGCTGGATGGCCCAATTTGATAACGTCGGGCTTGGCTGGATGGACGCCTTCATTGCCGCCTCTGCTAAACTAACAAACATGCCCCTCCTCACCCGAGACAATAGATTGGCAACTCTCTTGGATAAAGAGGTCGTCTTTGTCGTCTACGATTGAACATTTATACAGCTAACTGCTGCTTGTACGCCTTCACGGTGGCATCTTGCTCACCTAGCAAGGTAAACAATCCCGTCATCACTGGGCGAGCACGGCCGTTTCCGCCCCCATTGATCTCCATCAACAAACCATACATCGCCCCGGCATACTCCCGCTTTTGGATCATGTTGGCAATATTGACGTTGCTGCCGGTTAAACGGCCGTCTCCCACATCTACCAAAAATTGGGCCAACGGCCGTAGCTGGTCCGCCTCGCCTGTGTCGCTGGTGGGCAGGTGGCGCAGCGCCTCGCGGCCGTTGCCCTGGCGCAGCAGCTCTTTTGCTTTTTGAAGGCGCGCTTGTGGGCTGTTTGGAACGGCCGTTGACAACGGTTATTGCTATACTGTTTAAACAAATTTAAAGTTCCTATTGAGATTGGGACTTCATCCAGAGCGAGATTGTCCTAAAAATAAGTGGCAACAAAAGTGCTTGGCAAATTGCCAGGTGCTTATGATTTACGCTTTCTCTCACACTACGCAACTATTCTGATAGAGTCCAACGCCCATTTGCCCATGAGATTTAGCTTTTAGCAGCGACCAAAATGGTTACACCTTGTTCACGAAAAGCCTTTAACAAAGCGGAGGGCGCACTACTATCTGTAACAATGCGCGAAACGGCCGTTATCGGAACAATTGTCGCTAATGAGTGTCGCCCAAATTTGCTGCCATCGACAACCGCAATCACCTCCTGACAGCGAGTAATGACGGTCTGTTTGATTTCAACCTCGATCATCGGGGCATCCATCAAGCCACCATCCAAAGAAATACCCCAGGCCCCTAAAAACGCTTTGTGAAAGTGAAATTGACTCAAAACGTCGTTGGCTACCAGGCCCGCAATGGAACCTGTTGAATTGCGGACGCGCCCGCCAGTCAGGATCACTTCAAGATGCGTGCTGCCCAACATCTCCAAAGCCGTCCAAATGCCAGTGGTGACAACCGTGACGTTATGCAAATCGGCACGCTGCTTAAGCGATTTACCCACCGCCAAAGCGGTGGTGCTTGCATCTAGTAAAATGGATTCTCCAGACTGCACAAGCGAGGCAGCCAACTTGCCAATCTGCTGCTTTTCGGCGGCCTTGACCCGCTGCTGCGTTGCGATGGAATACTCCTGGCGAGTGCGCTCATCGCCCAGGCGAGCACCACCGTGAGTGCGAATGACTTTGCCCATTTCAGCCAACTGCTTTAAATCGCTGCGAATAGTGACGGGCGAGACAGACAATCGTTCGCTTAGTTCGTGCACGGTAACGCTTTGCTGCTGGAGAATAAGTTGAATAATTTGCTCGTGCCGTTCTTTCATTACCTCTGCGGAATCCTCTGCACTTAGAATCAGGTCATTATAAATAGTTTCCCAAAACTTTCAATTACTTTCGTTTGTTTTTCGTTTTGTTTTGTTATATCATTTTCGCAGTCAATAAGCATTATTTTTGATCGGGACGGGAGCGAATAGAAATGAGCAAAAAAACAGTTCTCGCGGTTGATTTGGGGGCCGAATCCGGGAGGGTGATGGCCGTAAAATTTGATGGCAATCATCTGCAACTGGAAGAGCTGCATCGTTTTCCCAACAAGACCGTGACTATCAACGGCACGCTTCACTGGGATTTTTTGCGTTTGTGGAGCGACATCCAAACCGGCATCGAAAAAGGCAAAGCGCTGAACCCGGCCAGCATCGGTGTGGATACGTGGGGCGTGGATTTTGGCTTGCTGGATAGCCGCGGGGATTTGATTGGCAATCTGGTGCATTATCGAGACGGCCGTACCGCCAACATGATGGAAACCGCCTTCAACAAAGTGCCCCAAGCCGACATCTTTGCCCAAACGGGCATCCAATTCATGCCCATCAACACGCTCTACCAGCTGCTGAGCCTTGTGGAATCCGGCTCGCCCCAGCTGCAAATCGCCCATACCTTTCTCACCTCCCCCGACTTGCTCAACTACTGGCTAACGGGCACAAAAGTTTCTGAATTTAGCATTGCCACCACAACACAGCTGTTCAACCCCACCACTGGCGGATGGGCCACAGAGATAATGGATAAATTGGGCATTCCCAGCCACATCTTCCCAGAAATTGTGCCACCAGGAACCCGTCTGGGTGCTTATGAGGGCATTCCGGTCATTGCACCCGCCTGTCATGACACGGGCAGTGCCGTCGCCGCCATGCCCACGAGCAGCGACAACTTTGCCTATATCAGCAGCGGCACCTGGAGCCTCATGGGTCTGGAAGTGTCAGCGCCCGTCATTAACGAAGCCTCGCTGGCCGCAAACGTGACGAATGAAGGCGGGGTCTTCGGCACGTACCGACTGCTGAAAAATATCACCGGCCTATGGATTTTGCAGCAGTGCCGCCAGACATGGCAAGCCCAAGGGCAGGAGTACAGCTATGCGCAGTTGGTTTCTTTAGCGGAGGCCGCAGATCCATTAACGGCCGTTTTCAACCCCAACGATCCCCGCTTCCTCTCACCAGGCGATCATCCGCAAAGAGTCCAGGCGTATTGCGATGAAACCAACCAGCTAGTTCCCAACAACGTGGGCAGCATTGTACGCTGCGTGCTGGAAAGTTTAGCCATGACCTACCGTGAAACATTGGACACACTGCGCCGCTTAACGGGTCGGCCAATCGACGTGGTGCACATCGGCGGTGGCGGCACGCAAAACCACCTGTTGAATCAAATGGCGGCCAACGCCACCGGCCTCCCCGTCGTTACCGGCCCGATTGAGGCCACCGTCATTGGCAACGCGCTGGTCCAGCTCATCACCCTGGGCGAAATTGGCGATCTGCGCCAGGCACGCCAAATTGTGACCGGAATGACAGAATTGAAGCGTTATGAACCAGAAGGCACGGCCGTTTGGGATGACATGTACGGCCGTTACCAACAAATCATCAAAAAATCTGCCTGATCTGTAAACAAAATTATGAACTTTCAACTTTTACACCCCCGCGACCAACTGGTCGCAATTATGAATCGTATTTACCACAATGGCATGACCACCCTGAGTGGTGGCAACCTTTCCATCAAAGACGACAATGGCGACATCTGGATCACCCCGTCTGGCATCGACAAAGGCAAGCTGACACCCAAAGACATCATGTGCGTCAAAGCCAATGGCGATGTCATCGGTCCCCATCGGCCATCCATCGAATTTCCCTTCCACCGCAAAATTTATGAGCTGCGGCCCGATTTTCAAGCCATCGTGCACGCCCATCCGCCCGCATTGGTTTCGTTCAGCATCGTGCGCAAAGTGCCCGACACGCGCATTATCCCCCAGGCGAACCGGGTCTGCGGGCCAGTGGGCTACGCGCCATACGCGCTGCCTGGCAGCGAAAAATTGGGCGAAAATATCGCCAACACCTTTGCCGAAGGGTACAACATCATCATTCTGGAAAATCACGGCATGGCGGCCGGTGGCGCCAGCCTACTAGACGCCTTCCACCGCCTGGAAACGCTCGATTTTTGCGCCCGCACGTTGATCCGCGCCCAAGCCCTGGGCGACGTAAAAACACTTACAGAACCAGCTCTAAATTTGTTTGATCACCGTCACAATCAGCTGCCAGAATTTGTCCCCACGGCGCACAGCAGCCGCGAGCGTGAGCTGCGCCAGCAAATTGTAGAGATCACCGCTCGTGCCAGTGACCGCCACCTGATGATCAGCACGGAAGGCGTGGTTTCGGCCCGGCTGGATGATGACAGCTTCCTCATCACGCCCACGGGTCACGATCGCCGCACGCTGGAAGTGGAGGATGTGGTACTGGTGCGGCACGGGGTGCGTGAAGCAGGGAAGATGCCCAGCCGCTCCGTGCGGCTGCATGAAGCAATTTACGCCCGGCATCCCGACGTCAACTGTGTGATGACGGCGCAGTGCCCCAACGCCACCGCTTATGCGATTACCCCAGGTAAATTTGATTCGCGCACCATTCCAGAAAGCTTCATCTTGCTGCGTGATATCCCCATGATTCCCTTTAAAATACTCTACACACAGGCCGAAACGGTGGCCGAGCTAGTTTCGCTTAACACACCGGTGGCGCTGGTGGAAAATGATTGCGTGTTGGCCGTCGGCACAGATGTGCTGAACGCTTTCGATCGGCTAGAGGTAGCCGAATACAGCGCACGGTCGTTGATTGATACGGCCGTTCTTGGGCAACTTGTTCCCATCGGCAATGAAGAAATTCACGATCTGGAAATTGCTTTTTCACTGACTGCATAAAATCAAGCATAAGAAAACTGGAGGTCACAGATGATTTATCAAGCAGCCGACAATCGTTACAACAAGATGATTTACCGTCGCAGCGGCCGCAGCGGCTTAAAGCTGCCCGCCATCACGCTGGGGCTTTGGTACAACTTTGGTGGGGTCGATACGCTGGAAAACGGCCGTTCCATGATCCATCGCGCCTTCGATTTAGGCATCACCCATTTTGATCTGGCCAATAACTACGGCCCGCCGCCCGGATCAGCCGAAGAAACCTTTGGCAAAATTCTGGCCCAAGATTTAGCCCCTTACCGCGATGAACTCGTCATCTCGTCCAAAGCGGGTTACTACATGTGGCCCGGCCCGTACGGCGAGTGGGGTTCGCGTAAATACCTCGTTGCCAGCCTGGACCAAAGCCTCAAACGAATGGGGCTGGATTACGTGGACATCTTCTACAGCCACCGCTTCGACCCCGACACGCCGCTGGAAGAAACGATGGGTGCGCTCGACTACATCGTGCGCAGCGGTCGGGCGCAGTACGTGGGCATTTCCACCTACGATCCCGAACAAACCCGCCAGGCCGCCGCCCTCCTGCGCGATCTGGGCACACCGTGCCTCATTCACCAGCCACGCTACAACATGTTCGACCGCTGGATTGAAGATGGTCTCCTGGATGTGCTGGCCGACGAAGGCATCGGCTGCATTGGCTTTTCGCCGCTCGCTCAAGGTATCCTCACTGACAAATACCTCAACGACATCCCCGACGATTCGCGCGCGGGCAAGTACAAAGATGAACTGCATTGGGGCGACAGCGTGAGCCGGGAAAGAATTAGTCGGGTAGCTAAGCTAAACAAACTGGCCAAAAAACGGGGTCAATCAATGGCCCAAATGGCGATTGCCTGGGTGTTACGCCAGCCGGGCATGACGTCGGCCCTGATTGGCGCAAGCAAAGTTCGCCAAATTGAAGAAGCTGTAGCAGCTTTGGATAATTTAGAGTTCACAGCTGAAGAATTAGCTGAGATTGAAGCGATCCTCGCCTGATATCTCACCCAAGAATGGTCCAATCCCGCAGATTGGACCATTCTCTATGCGATTTTAAGCTTTGCCCGCCGCCCCCACAAAACGAATGCGCTCTCGCACTACCTCAACCTGAGCCGCCCGGCCTGGACCCAAATATTTGCGCGGGTCAACCAGCTCACCATCCGCCGCCAACACCTCACGCACCGCGCCGGTAAATGCCTTGCTCAGCTGGGTGGCAATGTTGATTTTTGCCAACCCGTGTTTGATGCCCTCAGCAATATCCTCATTGTTCACACCAGATGAGCCGTGCAAAACCAGCGGCGTTTCCAACCGCGCCCGGATATCTTTTAGCCGTGCCAAATCCAGCGAAACTGACTTATCCTTCAGCCCATGCACCGATCCCAGCGCAATCGCCAAAATATCAATGCCCGTCGCCTCAACAAACGTTTCGGCCTCGTCCGGTGTGGTCAGCGCAATTTCATTGGGGTCGTAGGCCGCGCCGTCGGGTTTGGGCACTTCGCCAATTTCCGCTTCCATGCACACGCCAGCGTCGTGGGCAATCGCGCACAGCCGTTTGGTGGTAGCGATGTTCTCCGCAAACGGCAAATAATCCCCGTCAAACATCACCGAAGTAAAGCCCAGGGCAATCGCTTGCAGCACCTCATTTTCATTGGCGTGATCCAAATGCAGCGATACCGGCACATCCACGCTGGCGGCGGCCACCTTGCCCAACGCCGCCATGTACTGCAAACCGCGGATTTCGCTGCCACGGCGATTATCCCCGCCGCCGACATATTGCAGGGCACGATGGCTCACTTGAATAATCACCGGCGCATTTTCGGCCTGCGCCCCCAGCACAATGGCTTGCATCTGCTCCATCGTATTCGCATTAAAAGCGGCGATGGCATAACCCTGCTGATGGGCTTGTTGAATCCAGGGCAAAACATTTTGCAGGGTCATGAGTCAGCTCCTTCAGGGTACAGAATAATTTTGCGATGGGTCAGGCTGTGATTGCCAAGTTGGGCAAATACATCAGGCGCTTCTGCTAACGAATAGTGGTGGGAAATCATCGTATCCATGTCCAAACCGCCGTCTAGCAAAGCCGTCACCGTTTCCGTCCACTCATGGCCGGGGAACGGCGCAGAGTAGGACATAAAGCAGCCGATGATGCTCAATTCACGCCGCATCATATTTTCAATGAAGGCCATCGGCAGCGACTTATTGAGGGGCTGATTGCCGCCGCAAATCACCTTACCGCGTGGCCGCGTGAGCGGCACCGACTGCTCCAGCGTTTGCGGCACACCGGCAGCTTCCAGGGAAATATCTACCCCATCGCCCGTGAGTTTACGCACCTCGGCGACTACATCGTCGCGCAGCGGATTCAGGGTGACATGTGCACCCAATTTTTGGGCGGTGGCTAAGTTCTCATCAGAAATATCGGTGCAGATGATGAGGCTGGCACCCAAAATACGCAGCCACTGCACGATCATCAAACCAATCGAACCGGCACCGAAGACAACGGCCGTTTGCCCCCCCTCAAAATCCCCTAGCGCCAACATATGCCGGGCCACCGTCGAAGGTTCGATCAAAGCCACATGCTCAAATGGCAGCTCATCCGGCACGATGAGCACATTCCGCTCCGGCAGCTCCAGGTAATCAGCAAAACCACCCGCCTGCCGCGAGCCAATAAACGAATAGCTGTGGCAGGCCGAATAATATCCGCGCTGGCACTGTTCACATTCAAAACACGGCACCACAGGAATAACCGAAGCGTGTTTGCCAATCAAAGATTCGTCAATACCCTCGCCCACACTTTCAATAACGCCCGCACACTCATGTCCCAGCACAATCGGATACATGCGGTGGCCAGACACATATCGCTTAATATCCGAGCCGCAAATGGAAACGGCTTTCACCTGCAACCGGACGTGGCCCGGTTCAGGCGCAGGTATGGGCACTTCCTGATAACTCATGACGCCTTGATTTTCTAAAATGGCTGCTTTCATAATGTTCCTCAAAAGAGATTGGGCCAATTTTTGAAATTGGCCCAATCTTCATTAACTATCCTTTTGATATTTTCTCTGAATTCGGTTCAGGTCAGCAAAATCGTCTAGCAGTTTGCGCGAGACGCTGCGATACACCTGGAAAAGTTCTTGATAATGTGCATGGTTCGTAGGCGAGGGCTCGTAAATTCGCCGCTGCGGTAGCAAAGCGTTGACAGTGTTGCCAATGTCATCAACCAAACCCACCGCATGAGCCGTCATGGCGAAGAGGCCCAGTCCGTGCCCACCTTCCCCACCATCAGCACGTTGGGCTACGACAAACGGCCGTCCATAAACATCCGCCTTAATTTGGCACCAAACCGCGCTTTGCGTGGCCCCGCCAGCTCCCAAATATTCATCCACCGTCACACCGTGTTCAGCGGCAACCTGTAAATTGTCATAGACGGCAAAGGCGCAGCCTTCCATGATGGCCCGCAGCATGTCGGCACGCGTGGTGCTATACGAAAGGCCGAAGAAGACACCACGCGCGACGCTGCTCCACAGCGGCGTGCGTTCCCCCGCCATGTAGGGCAAAAAGATGAGGCCATTGGCCCCCGGCGGCGATTGGCTGGCTTGTTGGCTAAACAGTACAAAGGGATTTTGCTGGATGAGGGGAGATACGGCCGTTTCCACCAGCCCCAACTGATCCCTAAACCAGCCTAACGAGCCGCCGCCTACCGTGCCCGCCGCCAAAATGTACTGCCCCGGCACCACGTGATGGGAAAAAATGAGACGCGGCTCCACCACCACACGATCCAGGCTGATGCCCAGACCACCCGCCTGCCCGCCCTGCTCATTCGTCTGGCCCGGACGGGTGACGCCGGAACCCAATGCCCCCACCACCGCATCCAAGCAGCCCGCAATGACCGGAATACCCGCGCACAAACCAGTGTCGGCGGCTGCCTGAGCCGTGACCG
This sequence comes from Ardenticatenaceae bacterium, assembly GCA_020634435.1. Taxonomy (GTDB): domain Bacteria; phylum Chloroflexota; class Anaerolineae; order Promineifilales; family Promineifilaceae; genus Leptofilum. The sequence continues at coordinate 158,721 of JACKBS010000016.1, forward strand.
TGCCTACGATTTCCGTTGGCGGGCAAAGGCGCGGCATTTTTTCCAACGACACGCCAATCGTGGCTGCCACCGCTTCATCCCAACGCTCATTCTGGATGTCGAAAAAGTGGTAGCCGTACGCCTGCGTAAAATCGCAAATAAATTCACCCGTAAAGCGGGCAGTTATAAAGCCTGTTGCTTCCAAAAATTTATAAGCGCCGTCGAAGATTTCTGGCCGATGCTGGCGCAGCCAGACCAGCTTGGGCGTGATGTACGCCTCATCCAGCGGATTGGCCGACAGATTGATGAAGCGCTCAGCCTCGGGCAAACTCTTTAGCCAGGCGGTTTCCTCCCCGGCGCGGCGATCCAGCCAGATCATTGCCGGGGCCAGTGGATTGATCGCCGCGTCTACCGGAATAAGCGTCCAACTAATGGCGTCAATGCCGATGCCTGCAATTTCTTCAGGGCGAATGCCAGCCTGACGCACCACCTGGCGTACGGTGTCACAGACAGCTTGCCACCACAGGTCAGGATCAATTTCAGCCCAAAGAGGCTGGGGACGATTTAGCGCATACGGGGCAGTAGCTTCTGCCAGCAATGTACCATCTGCACGCCAAACTGCCGTTTTCGTGCTAGAAGTCCCTACATCGATCGTTAAAATGGTTCGCTGAGCCATCACACCGCTCCCTACTTCGTGGCAATCGTGCCGTCCACATCCCACAACGCTTCCCAACTTTCGGCTCCTTCCCAAAGGAAAACCTGCCCCTTAATGAGACGGCACTGCTTGTCGATGCCAGCAATCGCTTCCATATCTTCATCAGTCAGTGGGTCGGAAACGGCCGTTTGCAAATTGCTCAAAAAATTGCGTCGTTTGGTGGAAAATGGGATTGGCACCTGCCCCCGCTGCACCGCCCACTTCACACAAACCACCGCCGGATGCACGCCCAGCCGCTCGGCAATCGCTACAATTACCGGGTCTTCAATATCTACCGTGTCATCAGGCGTCGTGTCGCGTTCCGGCCGTGCGGGCGAACCAATCGGTGAATACCCAATCGGGACAATGTCGTGGTCCAGACAATATTGAAACAGGTCCGGCTGCTGAAAATGTGGATGCAGTTCCATCTCATTGGCCACTGGCTTAATCCGAGCATCACGCAGCAACAATTCCAGCTTTGGCTGGGTCATGTTGGAGGTGCCGATATGCTTCACCAAACCCATATCCACCAATTTTTCCAGCTGTCGCCACGTCTTCATGTAATTTTCGTGAATGTAGGGAATGGCATGGGGATCGCGGGCATTCACGTCCACGCCCGGATCGTGGTGGTTGGGAAACGGCCAATGAATCAGGTACAGGTCCAAATAATCAAGCCGCAAATCGCGCAGGCTCTTTTGGCAAGCGGGGATCACATCTTCTTCGGCATGTTTGTCATTCCACAACTTGGAGGTAATCCACAATTCTTCGCGCTTTACCAATCCACTGGCCAGCACCTCTTTGAGACTTTCACCAATGAGATGCTCGTTGCCATAAACGGCCGCACAATCAACGTGCCGGTATCCCACCGCAATGGCTTCTTTGACCGCCGCAGCCACCGCTTCCCCGGAAACGTTGTCTGAGCCAAACGTACCTAACCCAACCGCCGGAATTCTGGCCCCACTAGATAAAATCCGCTGTGGTACCTCTGCGGGATCAACCCCATCTTGAGCAATTGAAAAAGCAGAAACGTCTTCCATTGTTCCTCTATTCCTCCCAAACAATGAGCTAAAGCAAAATCATTAAGGCCAAATATGTTACGCATAACACACGTCGGCAAAAAAAAGCGGAGCAATCTGTTATGCGTAACATTATAGAATCTGCGTTTCAGAAGTCAACCAAATTTTCTAAACGCGTTTAGTCATTTTTGCCAACTCTCTATTGACAATGTTTGGACAATAATTATAATGTTACCCATAACATGTTACGCGTACCACGCCTTAATCCACAAAAGGAGAGAGATGCCCACTATACGCGATGTCGCCAAGCGAGCTGGGGTCGCCACCATGACCGTTTCTCGCGTCATCAACAACTCAGGTTATGTCAGTGATGTAACCCGGAGCAAGGTTGAAGAAGCCATTGATGAGCTTGGTTACGTACCCAACATGTTAGGCCCAAGCCTGCGCTTCAATCAAACCAACACCTTGGCCCTGGTCCTTACCGACATCACCAACCCATTTTGGACAACATTGGCTCGCGGCGTCGAAGATGCAGCCCAGGAAAAAGGGTACAGTGTCATCCTGTGCAACACCGATGAATCCCTGGAAAAACAAGACCAATACCTGACGATGCTGATGAAACGTCGCATTGATGGGATGTTATTTGTACCGGCCGGTGACAAAGCTGAACCAGTCCGGCTGATCCAAAAGCAGAAAACGGCCGTTGTCATCCTCGACCGCAACATTCCTGATGTAGATGTGGACATTGTGCGCGGCGACTCCTTTGGCGGCGCGTACCAACTCACCAAACATTTAATTGAACTGGGTCACCAGCACATCGCCATTTTGACCGGGCCAAGAAACATTTCCACTTCCGTAGAGCGTGTCGATGGATTTTGCCGCGCCCTAAAAGAAGCCGGGATAGATGTCAACCCAGACTATATTCTGTGGGGAAATTTTAAAGAAAACACGGGCGCAGAAATGGCGGCGCAAGCCCTCAATGTTACCCCCCGCCCCACGGCTTTTCTCGCCGTCAATAACTTCATCGCCAATGGGGCCTGGCAAACGCTGGTGCAGGCGGGGTTAAATGTGCCTACGGATGTCTCCCTGGTCACGTTTGACGATATGCCAGCCTCCATCATCCCTACCCCATTTTTGACCGTGGCCGTGCAGCCAGCCTATGACATGGGGTATCAGGCTACGCAGCTGCTGCTGGCCCGCCTGCTCAATGAAGGACCAGCAGAACGCCAGGAAGTCATCCTGCCTGTCAAATTGTTCATTCGCCAATCGAGTGCGCCACCGAAAACCAATCACTTCACAGCAAACTAGCGGTGGTTGTATAAACATCTGTCATTGTGGTAGAGCACAATTTTGAAGCAATCTACCGCCTAGCAAATGGAGAAACTGTATGGAATGAATTGGAAATATAGTTTTCTGAACAACAAACTTTTTGGGAATTTAAACTAACTATTCCCCCACGCAACAATTTTGATTGAAGGCAAAAGAGGAGATTTTAAGAATGAAAAGCAAACTATCCTTAATTCTGTTGGGTCTACTAGTCGCTGTAATGGCTTTAGTTGCCTGTGGTGGCAGCGAAGAAGCGACCGAAACCGCTACCGAATCCGATGAAACCTATATTGCTGTTATCTCTAAGGGTTTCCAACATCAATTCTGGCAGGCAGTAAAAGCCGGTGCCGAACAAGCGGCTGCGGATTACAATGTGACGATCACATTTGAAGGCCCCGAATCAGAATCCCAGGTAGACAAACAAGTTGAAATGGTCCAGGCCGCTCTGGACAAAAACCCGGCCGCCCTGTGCCTCGCCGCTCTGGATACCCAGGCTCTCATTCCTCAATTGGAACGTGCCCAGGAAGCTGGCATTCCAGTCATCGGTTTTGACTCTGGCGTAGACAGCGACATTCCGGTTTCGACAGCTGCCACCGACAACATTGCCGCCGCAGCCACCGCTGCTGACAAAATGGCTGAACTGATTGGTGGTTCCGGTCAAGTTGCCGTGATTGTGCACGACCAAACCAGCCGCACGGGTATCGACCGCCGCGATGGGTTTGTAAACCGCATTGAATCCGAATATCCCGACATTGAAATCGTAGACATCCAGTACGGTGGTGGCGACCAGCTTAAATCCACCGACCTGGCCAAGGCCATCATCCAGGCTCATCCCGACCTCAAAGGCTTCTTTGGCGCAAACGAAGGGTCTATCATTGGTGTGCTGAACGCCGTGAGCGAAATGGGCAAAGAAGGCGACATCGTGGTAATTGGCTATGACTCTGGCCAGCAGCAAATGGACGCCGTTCGCAGTGGGGTAGAAGCTGGGGCAATCACCCAGGATCCCATTGGCATTGGTTACAAATGTGTGGAAGCGGCCGTTAAAGCTCTGAATGGTGAAGATCTCCCCAAAGAAATCGACACGGGTTTCCACTGGTACGATGCTAGCAACATTGACGACGAAGCCATCGCCCCCTTGCTGTACAAATAAACTTTAGCCGTACTTCTAAGACCTGCCAGGTGCCCAACTTGGCAGGTCTTTTTTGAACCAAGTTGTGTACCACAGCATCTCCTGCTGTGGAGGGAAGAGTGAGAAAATGGATAACCTTCTTATCGCCATGGAAGGAATCGATAAGAGCTTCCCCGGGGTTAAGGCCCTGGACCAATGTCGCTTTGAGCTGCGTGCGGGGGAAGTTCATGCCCTAGTCGGTGAAAATGGTGCCGGAAAATCCACCATGATGAAGGTTTTGTCTGGCATTTATGCGAAAGATGCAGGCCATATCTACTACAAAGGGAAAGAAGTCGATATCGCTACGCCTCGGGCGGCCCAAAATTTAGGGATCAGCATTATTCATCAGGAATTGAACCTGATGCCACATTTAACGCTGGCCCAAAATATTTTTATTGGCCGAGAACCACGCCGCGGGCTGAGCTTCTTGCTAGACGAAGCCGCTTTAAACCAGCAAACGGCCGAATTATTTGCCAGCATGCACCTCAAGCTAGACCCACAAACGCGCGTCTCTAACCTGACCATCGCCAAACAGCAAATGGTGGAAATTGCGAAAGCACTCTCCTTCAATTCGGAAGTGCTGATTATGGATGAACCAACGGCCGCTTTAACCGAAGCCGAAATTGAGGATCTGTTTAAATTTATTCGCGATTTACGGGCACGCGGGGCCGGTATTATTTATATTTCGCACCGGCTGGAAGAGCTGAAGCAAATTTCTGACCGAGTCACCGTGATGCGCGACGGGCATTACATCAACACGGTAAACACCAACGAAGTCACCACCGACCAAATCATTAGCATGATGGTTGGGCGCACCATTTATGAAGCCACTCCAGAGCTTCCCGAAGTACCCAATGAAGAAGTGGTGCTGGAGGTTCAAAATCTTAATCAGGGCAGAACGCTCCAGGATATCAATTTCCAACTGAAGAAAGGTGAGATTTTGGGCTTTGCTGGACTAATGGGTGCCGGACGCACAGAAGTGGCCAGGGCCATTTTTGGGGCAGACTCGATTGATTCCGGCGTCATATCCATTCGCGGCAAAAGGGTAGCGATTCATTCACCACAGCAGGCGGTATGGCATGGCATTGGCTATTTATCTGAAGACCGCAAGCGTTACGGATTGGCTCTTGGCCTGGAAGTAAAAGAAAACGTGGCGATGGCTGCCCTGGACAAATTTTTGGGCTTCTTGGGCTGGGTGAACAAATCGCAAATTCGCTCTACCGCCAGACATCATATTGATGAATTAGGGATCAAAACCCCCAGTGCGGAACAAAAAGTGAAGAATCTTTCTGGCGGTAATCAGCAAAAAGTGGTCATTGGCAAGTGGCTGACGGCCGATACCGACATCCTCATTTTTGACGAGCCGACCCGGGGCATTGATGTCGGTGCCAAGAGCGAAATTTATAAGCTGCTAAACGATTTGGCCCAACAAGGGAAATCGATCATTATGATTTCTTCCGAACTGCCCGAAATTTTGCGCATGAGCCATCGGGTTATTGTCATGTGCGAAGGGCGTATTACGGGCGAACTCCCGATCGAAGAAGCCACCCAAGAAAAAATCATGACGCTGGCCACAGCGCGTAAGGCGATTGTAAACGACAATCCGTCGGCTACACCTGCGGTAGCCGCATAAAACAGGTACACAACGATGGAACTCAAATATCAACTCAAAGCGCTTTTTAATTCGGATGCTTCACAAAAGATTCTGGCTTTTGCTGGTTTAATTGTGATGTTTGTGGTGTTTTCGCTGGCATCCCCGAACTTTTTTCAGTTTAGCAACATAGTCGGTATTTTGCTGGCAACGGCCGTAAATGGCGTACTGGCTCTCGGCGTTTCCTTTGTCATCATCACGGCCGGTATTGATTTGTCCGTGGGCACGGTCATGACGCTTTCAGCGGTGATGGCTGGGGTGTTCATCACCAACTTGGGCCTGCCCATTCCGATTGGGGTGATAGGTGGCTTGCTCACCGGTGGGTTTGCGGGCTTCGTTAACGGGACCGTCATTTCCAAAATGCGCGTTCCCCCTTTTGTGACCACGCTGGGCATGCTGTACGTGGCCAAAGGTTTGGCACTGGTTATCTCGGGATTAAAGCCCATCTACTTTACCGAGGATCCCGGTTTCACCAAAATCGCCATGGGCGATATTGGCGGTATTCCCTATGCCGTCCTCATTTTCTTTGGCGCAGCCATCGTGGCCAGCATCATTCTGAACAAAACCATCTTGGGCCGGTACACCTTTGCTCTGGGTAGCAACGAGGAAGCGACGCGCCTTTCTGGTGTAAATACGGACAAGTGGAAAACGGCCGTTTACACACTCGCGGGTCTCTACTCTGGTCTGGCTGGTGTGCTCATTGCTTCTCGTCTAAACTCAGCCCAACCCGCGCTGGGCGCTGGCTACGAGCTAGACGCCATTGCCGCCGTTGTCATCGGCGGAACCTCCCTTAGTGGTGGCGAAGGGACTATTCTAGGCACGGTCATCGGCGCATTTATCATCAGCGTTTTAACCAACGGCCTACGCATTTTGTCAGTGCCGCAGGAATGGCAGATTGTGGTTACTGGCGGCATCCTCATCGTCGCCGTTTATGCCGACATGCTGCGTCGCCGCCGGAGTTAATTAAGCAGAGTCATGGCCAAGAAAGTTTTCGTTAGCGGATGTTATGATCTGCTTCATAGCGGTCACATCGCGTTCTTTCGCGAAGCCTCACAGTATGGCGATCTCTACGTCGCGCTGGGATCAGACAAGACAGTCTATGAATTAAAAGGACGCAAGCCGGTAAATACGGAAAAAGAACGTCTGTACATGGTTCAGGCTGTGAAAAGCGTCAAAGATGCCTTCATTTCCAGAGGATCGGGGATGCTGGATTTTCTGCCTGAATTTGAAGCCATCCAACCAGACATTTTCATTGTAAATGAAGATGGCCACATGCCAGCCAAAGAAAATCTGTGTGCCAAATATGGTGTGGAATACATCGTTCTCAAGCGCGAACCGCACACAGGGCTAACACCCCGGTCAACAACCGATCTGCGACGAAATAACCAGATTCCTTTTCGAATTGATTTGGCCGGAGGATGGCTCGATCAGCCCTTTGTTTCGCGTCACTATCCAGGCTCTGTCATCACCCTCTCTTTGGAGCCAACAATCGAGTTTAATGATCGCAGCGGAATGGCCTCCAGCACCCGCTTTGCGGCCATCGAACTGTGGGGGTCGCGCCTGCCAATCGACGATCCAGACAAACTGGCCAAAATCCTTTTCTGCTTCGACAATCCGCCCGGCACTACTGAAATATCCGGCTCACAGGATGCCATTGGCATAGTTTTTCCAGGGCTGGCCAAGGCGAATTACCAGGGCGGATACTGGCCAACAAGCATTGAACGCCTACAGGATGATCTCACGCTGCAATTTGTAGAAAAGTCGCTTTATCTTGTGATGTTGGGACCCCGGCAAATGGATTACGACGTGTTGGCAAACACACACATCAACCCGCCGCGGGCCAAGGCGCTGGCTGATGCGGCGGAGGAGTGCTGGCAGGCGATTCAGCAAAAAGATATTGTCGCCTTTGGCCAAAGCGTGCGGGCCTCCTTTGAAGCTCAAATTGCAATGTTCCCCGATATGATGAATGAATCTGTCGTGCAGCTCATCAATCAATACAAAGACAAGGCTCTCGGCTGGAAGCTTTCTGGTGCTGGTGGGGGTGGCTATCTGGTGCTGGTTGCCGAGAAACCCATTGAAAACGCCATCCGCATCGTCGCGCGGCGAGAGCATGAATAGACCTATGAATGAAAGGAATAAGGAATTAGGATGAAAATAAACGAACCCCAAAACAGACTGATTGGTACGCCGCCTAAAATTGGCATCCGTCCGACTATTGACGGCCGTTTCCACGGTGTGCGCGAATCATTAGAAGATACAACCATGGGCATGGCCCAAAACGTAGCTGCTTTCCTGAGCGAAAACCTGCGCCACGCCAATGGCCTGCCTGTTGAATGTGTCGTGGCGGATACCTGCATTGGCGGTGTAAAAGAAGCGGCCGAAACGGCCGTTAAATTTGCGCGTGAAGGTGTCGGAGTTTCTATCACTGTGACCCCTGCCTGGTGCTACGGTTCAGAAACAATGGATATGGATCCGCTGATCCCCAAAGCCGTGTGGGGCTTTAACGGCACAGAACGGCCCGGCGCAGTCTATCTGGCGGCAGTGATGGCCGCCCATGCCCAGAAAGGCTTACCAGCGTTCAGCATTTACGGCCGTGATGTCCAGGACATCGGCGACAGCAACATTCCCGACGACGTGCAGGAGAAGCTGCTGCGCTTTGCCCGCGCCGGACTCGCCGTAGCCACCATGCGCGGCCAATCCTACCTGGCAATGGGTGGCGTCTCCATGGGCATTGCCGGTTCCATTGTGGACCAGCCCTTCTTTGAGCAATATCTGGGCATGCGCGTCGAAACCATCGACATGACAGAATTTACCCGGCGCATAGTGGAAGGCATCTACGACCCCGACGAGTATGAAAAAGCGCTCGCGTGGGTCAAAGAAAATTGCCCAGAGGGCAAAGATTACAACGACGAGGCCCACAAACGGAGTCGCGAAGAACAAGACGCCGATTGGGAAATGTCGGTCAAAATGGCCTTGATCGGTCGCGACCTGATGAACGGCAATCCACGGCTGGCGGAACTGGGATTCAAGGAAGAGGCCAACGGGCACAACGCCATCGCGGGTGGCTTCCAAGGCCAGCGCCAATGGACCGATGCCTTTGCCAATGGCGATTTCATGGAGGCGATTCTCACCACTTCCTTCGACTGGAACGGCATTCGCCAACCGTACATGGTGGCCACCGAGAATGACGCACTCAACGGCGTTAGCATGTTGCTCGGTCATTTGTTGACCGGTTCCGCTCAAATCTTTGCCGACGTGCGTACTTACTGGAGCCCAGAAGCGGTTAAGCGCGTCACGGGATATGAGTTGGAAGGAACGGCCGTAAACGGCATCCTCCACCTCATCAACTCCGGCCCAGCCGCTTTGGATGGCACCGGTGCCCAGCAAAAAGATGGCGAACCGATGATGAAACCGTGGTGGGAAATCACTGCGGAAGATGCCAAGGCGTGTTTAGAAGCCACAACCTGGCACGCCGGGATGACCGAATATTTCCGTGGCGGCGGCTGGTCTACCCGTTTCCGCACCCGCGGCGGTATGCCAATGACCATGTGTCGCATCAATTTGGTGAAAGGGCTCGGCCCGGCACTGCAAATCGCTGAGGGCTGGAGCGTCGATTTGCCCGATGAGGTGCATGAGGTGCTGGATGAACGCACCAACCCCACCTGGCCTACCACCTGGTTTGTACCGCGCACCGACGGCACGGGGCCGTTCCGCGATGTGTACACGGTGATGAGCAACTGGGGCGCAAATCATGGCGCGATCTCCTACGGCCACATCGGTGCCGACCTGATTAGCCTGGCCGCGATGCTGCGCATTCCGGTCTACATGCACAATGTACCAGAGGAAAATGTATTCCGGCCGCACGCCTGGGCTGCATTTGGTGCGATGGAACCGCAGGGTGCCGACTTCCGCGCCTGCGCCAATTTTGGTCCGCTGTACGGCTAAAAACTTTGACGCAAAGGCGCGAAGAGGTAAAAGAGGCAAAGATTAATCATCATTTCCCCTTTGCTCCTTTTGAAACTTTGCGTTCTTTGCGTCAAAAACCAGTTTCTTGAGGTGAGTTATGCTAAAAGGAATTTCCCCTTTATTGAGTCCTGAACTACTGGCCGAACTTTACCGGATGGGGCACGGTGATGAAATTGTCTTGGCAGACGCTCATTTTCCCGGCGACACGATGAACGATTTTGTCATTCGGGCAGATGGTTTAAAGATTGCCGATTTGCTGGATGCGATCATGCCGCTCTTTGTCCTCGACCAATATGTGGATGATCCGGTGGTGATGATGGCCTGTGTTCCCGGCGACACGCCAGATCCGGCCGTAGAAGCAGATTATCGGGCGGCGATGGCCAAGCATGTGACGGCCGTTCCCGACACCACCTTCATCGACCGCTTTGCCTTTTACGAACGCGCCAAAAATGCATTTGTCGTGGTGCTAACAGGGGAAACGCGCAAGTATGGCAACATCATCCTGAAAAAGGGTGTTGTTCCCCTATCGTAAGACCGATTTTCCAGGAAGTAAGAATGAAAAAAATTGAGAAAAATGCGGCTGAAGCCCAACAGTTTATCGCGGTTTGCCACCGCCTGGCGCAAACCCAATACGTAACCAGCAGTGGCGGCAACATGGCCTGGCGGCTGGAAGATAATCTGCTCATGATTACGCCCACCAAGCTATACAAAGGTGATATCCAGCCTGAGGATTTGGTCTTTATCGACATGCAGGGCACAGTGATAGAGGGTACGCGCAAGCCTACCGGGGAAACACCCATGTACCTCAAGTTCTTCACCCTGCGCCCCGACATCGTTTCTGTCATCCATTGCCATGCACCAAACGTTTGCGCCATGGCAATTTCCAAGAACAAGAACTGGTTGATGCGGCCGATTTTTCCCGAGACCACCATTGAAGTTGGTCCAGTGCCCCTGGTGCCCTATGCCGAACCGCTCACGGAGCAGCTTGCCGAAAACTTTGCACCATTTTTGCCCAAGTACAACAGTTTCCTGATGGAAAGTCATGGCCTGGTCACAATGTCCCGTGACGGAATCAAAGAGACACTCATGTTGGTTGAATTGTTGGAACTGAGCGCAAAATCCATCTTGCAAGCATTGGCCGTTGGCAAAATCAAGGAACTAAAGCGGCAAGATGTGCGAGACCTTGGCAACACCATGCGTACCCGCGGCCTGCCTCTGTTTGGCGCCCCGGGAATGAATGACTCGTTGGAAGCGCTCTATTTTGCCGAATAAACGCCCTAAAACTCGTACAATTTCGTCTACCCTACACCCCTACTCCCTGGACAAAAGCCTGAGCTAAAATCATGTGTCCCGTCACACTTGGATGGATGCGATCCCAGGTGAGGAACATCGGGTGCATATGAACCAGGATGCGATCAAAGGCCGCTTGTGTGTCTATAAAAATGGCATCGTGGGCGGAAGCAATTTCTTTCACCACCCGCCCGTAGCTGTCCATCATCTCGCGCATCGGGTCGCTCTTGTTGGATTCAATAAAATAGGGCGTCATTAAAACAAGGCCTTGTAGCTGTGGGCGGGTTGTAGCGACAAGTTGGGTGAGAATACGGCCGTATTCTTCCACCCCCACATGCCACTCCTTCTGCAACGGCGAATCAAATTGACGCCACACATCATTGATGCCAATCATGATGGAGAGCCAATCCGGTTGCAAGTCAAGCACGTCTGTTTGCCAGCGCTCTTGCAAGTCGCGCACGGTGTTACCACTGGTACCCATGTTGATAATGCGGATGTTGGCGTTGGGAACGGCCGTTCGTATCAATGCATCCACCAGACTCACATAACCGTTGCCCAATGAAGGACCCAAACCTTCGCCAACCGGCAGGGCACGACCACAGTCGGTAATCGAGTCCCCAATCATCACGAGCTTGCTGTTTGGTGCAATTTTCATTCTGTGTCTCCTAAATTGAAGTGCGCCAGAGGTGACTCCATCCACGCCAATGGCGCGGGAGCGTCAAACCGAAAGGCGCGAAGTATCGATCAACCCTTGATTTGGGTACAAAAGATGAGCACGTCACGCCCTTTTAAAGTAATGTCACCGCTAATGGGTGCCTGACGCAAGGCATCTGTATGTTCACCATCTGGTAAAGAGAATGTTGTTTCCGTCGCATTGTGATTCAGAACAAAAGTAAAGGCAGCCCCATCCGCATAACGCCGGGTTACCTCTACTCCTTCCGGCACGGCCAAAACGGGCTCCTGCTGAACCAATTTGCAGATTGAACCCATCAACTCGTCAAGCAAAGCCTCTTCAGAGTCAGTAGCGACATAATACGCTCGGCCTTGTCCATACTGGTTTTCTGTAACTGCGGGCTGCCCGGCATAAAAGTCTTGGCCAAATGTCGCCAGAACTTTGGCCCCTTCCGTATGGATCACATCACAAATAATGCCACAATCATAACTGCCTGAAAGCACATTCTGGCCGTCGGCAGCAACAACAGCGTTGCGCATTTCTGGCGAAAGAGCATCCGTTTCTTCCACCCAAATGCCCAAAAGATCGCGAAACGCCCCCGGATACCCGCCTGTAATAACCAGGTCGTTTTCATTGGCGATGCCACTGAAATAGGTGGTGACAAACACCCCACCATCGGTTACAAACTGTTTAATTCTGGCAGCCAAATCAGCCGATGTCATGTACAGCATGGGGGCTACTACGATGTCGTAACCGACCAAATCAGCCTGTGCTGAGACAACATCAACGGGAATATTTTGCTTATAAAACGCGCGATAATAATTATGAACGATCCGCACATAATTGATATCTTTGGATGGGCCACTTGAATATTCCGCTGCCCACCAGTTGGGCCAGTCAAACAAAATTGCGACTTTGGCTCTGTTGGTCGCTTGCAGTAGGCCATTATCCAAAGTGGCGAGTTCATCGCCCAGCTCTTTGAGTTCCCGGCCAATGCGCGTGTTTAGATGGCCGGCATGAGGCACCATCGCCGCATGATATTTTTCGCAGGCACCCAACGATTGACGCCACTGGAAAAACAAGACCGAGTTGGCCCCGTGAGCCACGGCCTGGTAGCTCCACAGACGCATCACGCCGGGGCGTTTTAGCGTGTTGTACGGCTGCCAATTTTGCTGATTGGGCGTTTGTTCCATCAACAGAAATGGCTTGCCTTTGGCCAACCCGCGCGTCAGGTCATGTTTGAAAGCTATCAAACTGGCGGGGTCGTGTATGCTGGGGTAATTGTCCCAGCTCACATAGTCCAGGGCTTCCGACAAACGAAAATAATCAATTGGTTTGAATGTACCCATGAGATTGGTGGTGATGGGAATATCAGGGGTGAATTTCCGAATCTGCGCCATCTCATTTTCCATGCAAGAGAGGAAACTATCGGACATAAAACGATTGTAATCAACGGCCACGGATTGATTGGTGGCACCATCGCGGTTGCCAAAGGCGTTGGGGATTAAACTGCTGATGTGGGAGGGGGGGACAACATCTTCCCAGTCGTACAAAGTGTGCCCCCAAAAGTTGGTATACCAGGCGTGGTTGAGATTCTCGATTGAGCCATACCGCTTTTGCAGCCATTCGCGGAACTTTTGCGCACAATGATCGCAGTAGCAGTAGGTGCCGTATTCGTTGCTGATGTGCCACAAAATCAGGTTCGGGTAACTTTGGTAGCGTTCAGCCATTTTGGCGGCAATCTGGCCGGAAAAGCGGCGGTAGTCGGGGCTGTTCACGCAAAAGTTGGTGCGCGCCCCATGCTTGTGTCGCCGCCCCTGAGCATCGACAGGGAGCATTTCGGGATATTTGCGCGACATCCACGCGGGTTGAGCGGCCGTTGGCGTGGCCATGATAACGTTAATCTGGTTCGCCAGCAGCAAATCCATCACTTTGTCCAGCCAGCCAAAATTAAACTGGTCTTCAGCTGGCTGGAGATTGGCCCACGAAAAAACAGGCAGCGTGACCGTATTCACGTTCAGCTCTTTCATCAAAGCAATGTCATTTTCCCAGACATCTTCTGGCCATTGATCTGGGTTGTAATCGCCCCCATATAAAAACTCAGTTATCTCTTTTTTCATTTGAACCCTCTTGCTTGCAATGATTGTTCTGCGGAATTGTGGCGCTATCTGTTACAATCCGCCGCTGAAGTTTCCTAAACAACGTGTTTACCTGACAAATCTTTATTTACATAACTGATTTTACCCATTGACTATGACTGACACAAAAACTTCCTCCTCTTATCCATTTCAGAGCCCAAATCTTCCCTTGCGGGAACGAGTGGATGACCTTCTTTCCAGATTATCGCTTACCGAAAAAATCTCTTTTTTGCACCAGTACCAGCCTGCCATTCCCCGATTGGGCATACGGCCGTTTAAAACCGGCACCGAAGCACTCCACGGCGTGGCCTGGCTGGGCGTGGCCACCGTGTTCCCGCAGGCGATTGGCCTGGCCAGCACCTGGAATCTGGATTTGGTCGAGCGGGTCGGAACGGCCGTTGGCGACGAGGTACGTGGCTATCACTACAAAAATCCTGAGCTGCATGGTCTGAATGTGTGGGCACCCGTCGTGGATTTATTGCGCGATCCCCACTCTGGCAGAAATGAAGAAGGCTATTCCGAAGACCCCTTTTTAACGGGCCAGATGTCCATGGCTTACTCCGGCGGCTTGCAAGGAAACGATCCGTTTTACCTGAAGACCGCGCCATCGTTGAAACATTTTTTTGCCTACAACAACGAAATCAATCGGGATACCAGCGACTCGAATATTGATGCCCGCAACATGTATGAATATTATTTGCAGGCGTTTAAACCAGCAATTGCGGCGGGTAAGGCCACCGGGGTAATGACATCCTACAATTTTGTAAACGGCCGTCCCACCACCGTCACTACCACTCTCAACACCCTCCTGCGGCAATGGACCGACCAGCCACTTTTTGTGGTCAGCGATGCCGTCGCGCCGTCGAACATTGTACGGGCGCAAAAATATTATGCGACCCATCCCGAAGCCCATGCCGCCGCGCTCAAAGCGGGCATTGACAGCTTTACCGACCACGACAACGATCCCAGCTTCACCGTCGAGGCGATTCAAGCTGCTTTGGATGCGGGTTTGTTGGAGGAAGCGGATATTGATACGGCCGTTGCCCACATCTTCAGCATTCGCATCCGGCTGGGCGAATTTGATCCCGAAAATCCCTACGCCAACATCACCGACAGCGTGATCAATGATCCAACCCATCACACATTGGCCCTTGAGGCCGCGCGTCAGCAAATGGTTCTCCTGAAAAATGAGGCCGACACGCTGCCGCTCAACAAAAAGACGCTCACGCGCCTGGCCGTCATTGGCCAACGGGCCAACGAGGTGCTCACCGACTGGTACAGCGGCACGCTGCCCTACAGCCAAACCCCGCTCCAAGCCATTCGCCAGCACGTTGACGAGGGCGTGACGGTTGAGTTTGCCGCCGACAACAGCAACAATACGGCCGTTGCCCTGGCTCAAGCCGCCGATGCCGTCATTGTCGTAGTTGGCAATCACCCCACCTGTAATGCCGGTTGGGCCGAATGTGCGGAGCCAACGGAAGGCAAAGAAGCGATTGATCGGCAGGCGCTTAACCTGCCCACAGAAACGCTCATCCAGCAGGTCTATGCCGCCAATCCGAGAACTATTGTGGTGCTGATTTCCAGCTTCCCCTACACCATCAACTGGACCAACGACCATGCGCCCGCCATCCTCTGGTCTTCACACGCCGGGCAGGCGCTGGGCCAGGCGCTGGCCGAGGTGCTCTTTGGCGATTACGCGCCAGCCGGTCGCCTGACCCAAACCTGGTACGCCTCGGCCGACGATGTGCCCGACATTCTGGCCTACGACATCATCAAAAACGAGCGCACCTACCTCTATTTTTCTGGGAAACCTTTGTACGCCTTTGGCCACGGGCTAACCTACACTCCATTTGAGTACACAAATCTGCAATTGAGCGCGGACACTATTGACGCGGCAGAAACAGTCAATATCAACGTTGATGTCACCAACACGGGCACACAAGCCAGCGACGAAGTGGTGCAGATGTATGTTCGGGCAAACCAATCGCGGGTGAAACGGCCGTTCCTCCAGCTCAAAGGGTTCCAACGCGTTCACTTTGCCCCCGGCCAGACAAAAACAGTTCACTTCACCCTGCCCGCCAGCGAACTGGCCATTTGGGACGTCACGCAGGACAAGTGGACCATCGAGTCCGGCGTTTACGACATTCTGCTTGGCCGCTCGTCGGCCGACATCAAGCTGGCCGCCTCGCTGACAGTTCAGGGCGAAACCATTCCGCCGCGCAATCTAACCCAGCCAACCCGCGCCGAAAATTTTGATGATTATGCTGGGGCAAAATTGGTGGATGAGATGAAGGTGGCTGGAACGGCCGTTTCAGCCACAGCCCCAGACGATTGGATACGCTTCAAAGAGGTGGATTTTGGCGAAGGCGCAAACCGCTTCACCGCCACGGTCGCCAATGCCAACCTGGCACCGCTCAACCTGGAAATCAGGCTCGATAATCCAACCGGACCCTTGCAAGGCACGCTAGCCGTGCCGGTAACGGGAGATGTGTATGCGTGGACGGCCGTTTCCACACCCATCAAAGAAATCAGCGGCATCCACGACCTGTATCTCGTCTTCAGCGATGTTTTCCGCATCAGCAGCTTCCATTTTCACAACTAAAAAGGACAAGCCCATGCCAACAAATGCCAATTCCATTTTTCACGCCGCGCAGTGGAGCCAGCAAAGCGGCGCGATAACCGTCGGACCGCTTTCCCCAGACGGCGACTCTATCATCGCCACAGCCTCTGGCGATTGGGTTTGCTACGAGCAGATTGACTTTGGCGACGGGCAGTTTGATCTGATGATGGCCAATGTGGCAACGGCCGTATCCGGCCAAACCATCCAAATCCGGCTAGATGCTCCCAATGGCGACCTCATTGGCACGCTTGATATCACCCCCACGGATGCGGCCGAAATTTTCATGGAACAATATGCGGCGATTACGGCCGTTCACGGCATTCATGATATCTATCTCACCTTCCCCAACGGCCCCGTTGCGCTCGACTGGTTCATCTTCGCCATTGATCCCGACAAAGAAACCGAAGCAGAACGAAACGGCCGTATGCAATGGTGGCGCGAAGCCCGCATCGGCACCTTTATCCATTGGGGCCCCTACGCCGTTTTGGCCCGTGGCGAATGGGCCATGTACTTCGAGCAGTGGGACAAAATTGAATACGAAAAACAGGCGTCTGCCTTGTTGAATCCCACTCACTTTGACGCCGATGCCTGGGTGCGCCTCATCAAACAGGCCGGGCAAAAATACGTGGTCATCACCGCCAAACACCACGACGGCTTTGCCATGTACGACACTCACGTGCGCAGCTTTGCCTCCATCGAAGCGCCAAACACAACCTACAGCATCGTCGATTTCACCCCCTACCACGCCGATCCCCTGCGGGCGCTTGCCGAAGCGTGTCAACGCCACAACCTCACCTTCTGCGTCTACTACTCCATCCTGGATTGGCACCACCCTTCGCAAACCGCCATTCACAACGGCTCTGGCCTCAGCAGCATGCAGCCCGAGTGGCGTGAGCGCTACATCGCCGACATGAAAGCCCAGCTGCGCGAACTGGTTGAGCGCTACAATCCGGCCGTGCTCTGGTTCGATGGCGACTGGGGTGAAAGCGGCTGGTGGTGGACGGAAGCCGATGGCGCCGCCCTGTACCGCTATCTGCGTGTGCTAAAGCCCGATCTCATCATCAACGAGCGGGTCAAACGTGACCACGGCCTGGGTGATTTCCGCTCGCCAGAACAGTTTATCCCGGCTACCGGCCTGCCGTATGATTGGGAAACTTGCATGACCATGAATGAAAATTGGGGCTTTCATGCCACGGATAACCAGTGGAAATCGGTTGCTACGCTCATTCAAAATCTGGTAGACATTACCTCCAAAGCAGGCAACTTTTTGCTCAACATCGGACCAAAAGCCGACGGAACCATACCCCAGCAAAGCATCGAACGCCTGACCGCCATCGGTGAGTGGCTGGACCGATATGGCGAAAGCATCTACGGCACCACGGCCAGCCCTTTTGCTGAAACCCCGGCGTGGGGCCGATATACGCAAAAACCCGGACGCCTCTACGCCCATGTCTTCAACTGGCCGACGGATGGCCAGCTAACGCTTCCCGCCATCCCCAACTTGCAGCGCGCTTATCTGCTCGATTCGCCAGATAATTCTTTAGGCTATACGCTGGAAGATGAAAAGTGCGTGGTTCGCCTGCCCAAAGAAGCGCCTAATCCCTATAGCTCGGTTATCACCTTTGAATTCAGCGGCACACTTGGCGCTGCCTCTTCTCTGACCGCTGAGAGCAGCATCGTCTCCCAAAACATCTACCCTTTTCAAGACCCAGAGTTGCCTGTAGAAGCCCGCATTGACAACCTGATTTCCCTACTAACGCCTGCGGAAAAGATTCTGCTGTTGGACAATTCGCCCAAATCCATTGCCCGTTTGGGCATCCGCACGGCCGGACAGGTGGAAGGCTATCATGGCGCAGCCCTGGGTGGCCCGGGCGAATGGGGGCAATGGGACGGCGACAAAACACCAATCCCTACGACCCAGTTTTGCCAGGCAATTGGCCTGGGCGAGACCTGGGACACCGAAATCGTGCGGCAGGTGGCCGAGGCGGAAGCCATCGAGTTCCGCTACATCTACCACCGCCTCAATCGGGGCGGGCTGATTGTCCGTGCCCCCAACGCTGATTTGGGGCGTGACCCACGCTGGGGTCGCACCGAGGAGTGCTACGGCGAGGACGCGTATCTCAACGGCATTCTAACGGCCGCTTTTGTGCGCGGCCTTCAGGGCAACCATCCCAAATATTGGCGAACGGCCGCTCTGCTCAAACATTTCCTGGCCAATAGCAACGAAGACACACGCGGCCACTCCTCCTCCGACTTTGATGAGCGGGATTTCCGCGAATATTATGCCCTGCCCTTCAAGATGGGTTTTGACAGCGGCGCGGCCTGTTACATGACCGCCTACAACGCCTACAACGGCATTCCCTGCACGGTCCATCCTGTTGTGAAAGAGATCACGGTGAATGAATGGGGCGTGGATGGCATCATCTGCACCGACGGCGGCGCGTTGGGCATGTTGGTATCGGAACATCATTACTTCCCCAACAACAAAGAAGCCACAGCTGCCTGCATCAAGGCGGGTATCACCCAATTTTTAGATAACCTTTACGCCAGCGGCGTGACCGAAGCGTTGGAAGATGGCTTGCTGACCATGGCTGACATTGACCAGGCCCTGCGCGGCAATCTGCGCACGATGATCCGGTTGGGTGTTTTTGATCCGCCGGAACTTGTGCCTTACACCCAGGTTGGCAACGAACCCCCCTGGCTAATAGAAGCGCACCGCTCCCTCGTCCGCAAAGCCACCCAAAAATCTATTGTTCTGCTCAAAAACGAAGCCGAACAACTGCCGCTAAAGGCCGATAAACTCAAGCGCATTGCCGTCATTGGCGAGTACGCCGATCAGGTGCTGCTGGATTGGTACAGCGGCGACCCGCCGTACACGGTTTCACCGCTGGACGGTATTCGGCACAGGGCGGGAGATGATGTAACGGTAAACTATGCGGCGGATAATGCTGAGGGAACGGCCGTTACGCTTGCCCAATCAGCCGATGTGGCCATTGTCGTCGTGGGGAACGATCCGGTGTGTGGCAACCTGGGCTGGGCCGTGCCCCGCTACCCCAGCGAGGGCAGAGAGGCAATCGACCGCCAGGTCATTACGCTGGAACCAAAAGATCAGGAACTCATTGAGCAGGTGTACGCAGCCAATCCGAATACGGTCGTGGTGTTGCTGTCTAACTTCCCCTACGCCATTCAGTGGGTCCAGCAAAACCTCCCCGCTATCGTCCACATGACCCACAACAGCCAGGAAATGGGCAATGCCTTAGCCGACGTGCTGTTTGGCGATTACAATCCCGCCGGGCGGCTAACCCAGACCTGGCCGCAATCGCTCGACCAGGTTCCGCCGCTCATGGATTACAACATCCGCAACAACCGGGCCTACATGTATTTTAAGGGTGAGCCTTTGTATCCTTTCGGCTTTGGGTTGAGCTACACCACGTTCGAGTACGTGAAGTTGCAAACCAGTGCCGACGCAATGAGTTCGCAGGACATCATTGAGGTTAGCATCCAGATACGTAACACGGGTCTTCGGGCGGGTGAAGAGGTTGTGCAACTGTATGTGCGGTTTTTGGAAACGGCCGTTGCACGACCCAACAAGGCCTTAAAGGGATTCAAGCGCATCGCCATCACGCCGGGGGAAACTCAGACAGTCACACTCACACTTGCGGCCCGCGATCTGGCCTACTGGAACGCCGCCCAACAAGCCTGGGTAGTTGAAAAAGGTCAGATTCAGCTATTGGCGGGCAGCTCTTCGGCAGATCAAGATTTACCACTGGAGAAAACGATCACGGTTAAGCCTTAGATGCGCCTATTGCTTTAGGGTAAAAGCATTCAGATAAGCAATTTTGTCATTCTGAGCGAAGCGAAGAATCCCGCCAGAAGCACATAGCGAACACCACAGCCAAACCAAGGCATCCCATGTGCTTAAACGAGAGGCATACTTCGGCTGCCTCGGCACCGGATTTCAGCAGAACAAATTTATCGCCCAATAAATTTTCAACAACACCATCAAAGTGCATTTTGGACGTATTGCCCAAAAATATTTG
Source organism: Ardenticatenaceae bacterium (assembly GCA_020634435.1). Classification (GTDB taxonomy): domain Bacteria; phylum Chloroflexota; class Anaerolineae; order Promineifilales; family Promineifilaceae; genus Leptofilum. The sequence continues at coordinate 179,282 of JACKBS010000016.1, forward strand.
ACTTTGCTTGTATGTTATGCTATTCTCATCGAAACGCTTCGACTAACCGCTTCGATGATGTAGAGAAGCTAAGCACGAAGGAAGTCCCATGCCGACGATGCAGGATGTAGCCAAACATGCTGGTGTTGCCCTTAGCACGGTATCCTATGCCATCAACGGCACACGTCCCATTTCTGAAGAAACCCGAGAACGTATCTTTGCCGCCATGAAAGAGCTGGGCTACCGGCCCAATGTGTTGGCGCGAGGATTGGCCAGCAAGCGCAGCCGCATCATTGCCCTGCTTTTGCCAGCGGCCAAGCGCGGCTTGGGCCTCACCGAAATGGAATTTGTGATGAGCGCCACAGAAGTGGCGCGAGAGCATGGGTATCACCTCGTTTTGTGGTCCACCGAAATTCGTGACCCCCAAGAACTACAACAGTTGATGCAGCAAGGCCTGGTTGATGGGCTCATCGTCATGGAGATTCATGAGCAGGATGAGCGCGTGGATTTGCTGCGTGAAATCCAGTTTCCCTTCTCCATGATTGGTCGCAGCGCCAATAACGACGGCATTAATCATGTGGACATTGATTTTGGGCAAACGATGGACGTGGTTGTGGAGCATCTGGCCAGCCTGGGCCACACCCATTTTGCGTTTCTCAACCATGCGCAGGAAGAGTATGATGCCGGGTATGGTCCGGCCGTGCGGGCCCAGCACCGATTTGTGCAGAGTGTAGAAGTTCGTGGTTTACACGGGCTGACCCATTTTTGTGAAGCAGATGCTAAAGACGGATATACGGCCGTAAATAACCTGCTCGCTCTCGATCCCAACCTGACCGCCATCATCGTCATGAATGACCGCATTCTGCCGGGTGTGCTGCGGGCCATCACCGATCGCGGCTGGAAGATTCCCGACGACTTTTCCATAGTCGCCGCCGTTTCCTCTGCCCGCATTGCCGAGATGATCAACCCCACCATCACCACCGCCGAAGCCCCGGCCAAAGAGCTGGGTCGGCTGGGGACCGAGATGCTCATTCAATGCCTGGAAGAGGAAGAAAAAGCTTTTTCGGAAGTGTTGATTCCGTGCGAGCTAGTTATCCGTGAGAGTTCTGGACCATGCCCCAAGGTACGGGCGATGGTCTTTTGAAGCAACAATCTGATTGAAAAAAGTTAGAGAATGAGGAAGAGGATACCGCCTACCGCCAAGTAAACCGGTATCCCCCAAAGGTCGGCAAAGCAGTGAAGACGCTTCTTTCCCAGAGGGGAAGAGGTCGCTGCTCACCTGTTTTTATTGTAGCGCTTTCTACCCTTTTGGCGAATACCCAAAATGCGCAGAAAGGGCACAAACGTTGGTGAACAGATTACACAACGCTTTGCTGAGGGAACGTTCGTTCCCAATCCCTTTTGGAAATACAAGGAATCCTATCAATGAAATTTACGGACGGTTACTGGCATTACCGCACGAATGTCACACCTTATTTTCCCGTTCATGTGCATGACGTGGAAGCAGAATCTGACGCGTTGGTCGTTTATGGCAGCACCAAACGCATCACCCAGCGGGGCGACACGCTGAACACAGGGCTGCTCACCGTGCGTTTTTCCTCTCCTCTGCCCAATGTGATTCGGGTGCAATTGTGGCACCACAAGGGGCAACGGCCGTTACACCCCACCTTCACTCTCAATTGCCAGCCCGACACCCATGTCTGCATCAAAAACGAGGCCGACTTTGCCAGCCTCACCAGCGGCAACCTGACGGTGCGCGTAGACAAGGGGGAAGATTGGCGTGTGGAATATCGGGACGGCGAGCGGCTGCTAACCCAGAGCGGCTGGCGAGGAATGGGGTATGTGGATGTGGAAGGAAACGGCCGTTTCATCCATGAACAGCTCGGCCTTAGCGTTGGCGAAAATGTGTATGGTCTAGGAGAGCGCTTTACGCCGTTCGTAAAAAACGGCCAGGTTGTTGACCTATGGCATGAAGATGGCGGCACGAGCAGCGAGCTAGCCTATAAAAACGTACCCTTCTACCTCACCAATCGCGGCTACGGCGTTTTTATCAACCATCCAGAACGTGTCTCGCTAGAAATTGCTTCCGAAAAAGTAGAATGCGTCCAGTTTAGCGTGCCCGGCGAGATGCTCGATTATTGCATCATCAACGGCCCCACGCCCAAAGAAGTGCTCAGCCGCTATACCGCGCTCACTGGGCGACCGGCCTTGCCACCAGCCTGGTCCTTCGGCCTCTGGCTCTCCACCTCCTTCACCACCGATTACGATGAAGCCACCGTCACCAGCTTCGTGCAGGGCATGGCCGACCGCGACATTCCGCTGCATGTCTTTCACTTCGACTGCTTCTGGATGAAAGAGTTCCATTGGAGCAATTTTGAATGGGATGCGCATGTTTTCCCCGATCCGCAAGGAATGCTGCACCGTCTCAAGGAGCGCGGTTTGCGCATTTCCGTCTGGATCAATCCCTACATTGCCCAGCGCTCGGCCCTGTTTGATGAGGGCATGGCCCAGGGGTATCTGGTAAAAAAGCCCAACGGCGACGTCTGGCAGTGGGACCGCTGGCAGGCGGGCATGGCGTTGGTGGACTTCACCAATCCCGCAGCCGCTCGCTGGTTTAGCGACAAGCTGCGTACCCTCCTGGACATGGGCGTGGATTGTTTCAAAACCGACTTCGGCGAACGTATCCCCACCGAAGTGGTCTACCACGACGGTTCCGACCCGGTGCGCATGCACAACTATTACACCCAGCTCTACAACCAGACGGTTTTTGAGCTGCTGCAAGCAGAACGCGGCCCCAACGAGGCTGTTTTGTTTGCGCGTTCGGCCACCGCCGGGGGGCAGCAGTTCCCCGTCCATTGGGGCGGCGACAGCACGGCCTCGTTTGAATCCATGGCCGAAAGTTTGCGCGGGGGCTTGTCGCTCTCACTGTCCGGGTTTGGCTTTTGGAGCCACGATATTGGCGGGTTTGAGCTAACCGCCCCCGCCGATTTATACAAACGGTGGTGTGCCTTTGGGCTGCTTTCGTCACACAGCCGACTGCACGGCAGCGGATCGTACCGTGTGCCGTGGCTTTTTGACGAGGAGGCGGTAGAAGTGCTACGGCATTTCACCAAACTAAAGTGCCGCCTGATGCCCTACCTGTACGGCGCAGCGCAAGAAGCGCATACCAGCGGCGTGCCCACCATGCGCGCCATGATGCTGGAATTCCCCGACGACCCGGCCTGCGACACACTGGATCGCCAATACATGCTGGGGGATTCGCTGCTGGTTGCTCCCATCTTCCGCCAAGACAATGTGGTGGACTATTATCTGCCAAACGGCCGTTGGACCCATTTTCTCACTGGCGAAGTACGCGAAGGCGGCCGCTGGCAGCGCGAAGCCTACGACTTCTTTAGCCTGCCCCTGTGGGTACGGCCGAATAGCATCCTCCCCATCGGCAGCAACGACAACCGCCCCGATTATGACTTTGCCGAAGACGTAACGTTGCACCTGTACGAGTTGGCTGATGGGCAACAACGCCACACCAATATTCCTTCAATTTCTGGCGATACAGCGGCAACTTTTACCGTCACGCGTGAGGGTCAAAAGATCACTATCACGGGCGAAGGTGCGCCCAATCGCTGGCAAATGTTACTCGTTGGCATCTCTTCAGTTGCTTCAGCCGAGGGTGCCACCACCGAATCTACTGCAAGAGGTGCGCTTATAAAGCCCACCGGCAAAAACACCCCTGTGCAAATTATGTTGGAGAAGTAATTTCTTTATACGTCTCTCATATCAGAGAGAAAGGAGCAGATATCGGAATTGATTATGACCCATTTTTACCTTAGCAAAATAAATTTTAACCCTTAAATTAAGGAGAAGAATAATGCGCAAACTACCATTGTTTATCACTATTATGATTTTACTGAGCATGTTTTTGGTTGCCTGCGGCCAGGATGAGGCGACGGTAGCTGAAGACACACAACCCGACGACGTTTCACAACCCGCTGATGAAACGGCCGATGAAACAACAGAAGAAGATATGGCCTCAGAAGAGCCAGCTGATGTTACCGTGTCTGAATTTCAGGAATCGCCCATGCTGGCGGAACGAGTCGCCAGCGGTGATTTGCCGCCCGTAGATGAACGGTTACCCGCCCAACCACGAGTCATTTCAGTCGAAGGCTCCGATATTGGCATATACGGAGGCGATTTCCGGGACCCATTCGTTGGGGATGCCTTCTGGGCTAGCCAAATGATCTACTACATTTCTCGCCGAGGCCTCGTTAACTGGAACCAGGGCTTTAGCGATTGGGAACCAAACATTGCCGAAAGTATTGATGTTAATGAAGATGCCACCGTCTACACCTTCCATCTGCGCGAAGGATTGAAATGGTCCGATGGCGTGCCCTTCACGGCGGATGACGTACTGTTTGCCATCAACGACATTATGGGAAATGAAGAAATAAACGGTGGTTCGTTCCCCGCTGGCCTGTTAAAACCAGGCGATGATGCCCCTGTCGCTGAAAAAATTGATGACTACACCTTCACCATAACCTTTAGCACCTCTTACGGCATGTTCCTGATTAATATGTGTGGCTATCCCGGCTGGGAATTGGTCACCGCACCCAAGCACTATTTGGAACAATTCCATATCGACTACAACCCCGATGGCATTGACGCCCTCATCGCGGAAACCGAAGGCGCCGAGGATTGGGTATCCCTCTTCCAGCTGCATTCGGCCGTTGGCCCCGGCTCCGATCCAGCCGTGATCAGCCGCGATGTGGACTACCCCACCCTGTTCCCCTGGGTTTACACCGAACCAATGGGGACGGGTACCCAATTTGTCGCCGAGCGCAATCCTTATTTCTACTGGGTAGATACAGAAGGCAATCAGCTTCCCTACCTTGATCGCATTGTAGGTACAGCCTACCAAAATGAAGAAACGATGCTGGTGGATGTGCTGGCCGGTGAGTACGATACGATGGCCAATGCAACCAATGAGCAGCGCTCCCTCTTCTTTGAAAATCAAGATCAATCCGGTTTGACCGTCTATCCCACCTTATCTGAAGGGGGCGGTACAGTTTCCATTCATTTCAATATGACCCATCCCGAATTTGGTGAGATATTCAGCCAAAAAGATTTCCGCATTGCCATGTCTTACGCCATTAACCGTGAAGAAGTCATCGACATCGTTTATTTTGGTCAGGGCGTGCCGCGGCAAATTTCTCCTGTTGAGGATTCGCCCCTCTACAACGAACAACTGACAAATCAATACCTCGATTATGATGTTGACCTGGCCAATGAATACCTGGACAACGTTTTGCCCGACCGCGATGCTGACGGCTATCGCATCGATCCGGCCACGGGCGAGCGGTTCAATTTTGTGATGACGGTTCAAGACGGAGACTACGGCTTGCGCTTTACCGACGTCGCAGAGCTGCTTAAAGGGTATTATGATGCAGTGGGTATTGAGATGATCGTCGAAGTTGTGAATAATGAAGTTTGGGCAGAGCGCGCAGAGAACAATGAGCTCGAATCATCCATTTTCACAAGCGAAGGTGGTTACGGTATTACAGCTATCACTGACCCACGTTACTACGTTCCCATTCAGAACCAAGGTGTTTGGGGCATGGGTTGGGCACTGTGGTATACCGATCCCAACAATGAAGCTGGCATTGAACCGCCTCAGGAGATCAAGGATCACATCGACCTTTATGAGCGGGTTCTGCAAGCGCCTACCAGCGAAGAGCGTCTTGAGCTAATGGCGCAGGTCTTGCAAACGGCCGCTGATAATTTCTGGGTGCTGGGCATTTCCACGCCGCTCTCCAGTTATCGTCCTTTGAGTTCCTCTTTGGCCAACATACCAGATTCCTGGGTTGGCGGTTGGAACCCTGGTGGACCTGCAATTGTAAAGCCTGAGCAGTGGTATTTTTCACAGTAGGTTTTAGTCAAGCACATCATCAGGTCCGTGATTGAAGATACCGCTTTATGAATAAGACCTGATGCCAAAAGGCGAGGCGTAAATGGATGGTCAACGTTTGTTTACGCCTCGCACCACGATTTTTTGAAGTTACTCAGACGGGCTACAAAGTTTCTGGGGTCATCGCTATGCTAAAGTATGTTCTAAAACGGCTGCTTTACGCCGTTCCCATCATGTTTGTCATCTCAATCCTCATTTTTGTGACGATTCAATTACCGCCGGGCGATTTTGTATCGACGATGATTGAGAATATGCGGAATCAGTCTGGGGGAGCTACCTGGTCGCCGGAGTTTGAATCGGCCATGCGTGAACGTTATGGCTTAAATGCCCCGATGTATGTTCAATATTACAAGTGGGCGAGCAACATTCTCTTGCATGGCGACTTTGGCTATTCATTCATGAACAATGCTCCGGCTGAGGAAATGATCTTAAGCCGCATCGGTATGACGATGGTGGTGGCATTTTCTAGCTTCATTTTTACCTGGGTGGTGGCTCTACCAATTGGCGTATTATCGGCGGTGAAACAATACAGTCTCGCAGATTATGTGTTCAGTTTTATTGGATTTATTGGACTAGCTGCCCCAGGATTCCTGATCGCCCTCGTCTTAATGTTCCTATCGTTTAAATATGGCGGGGCAAGCCTGAGTGGCTTATTTTCCCCTGAATTTGAAAGCGCCCCCTGGAGTTTTGCGCGGGTGCTAGACCTGCTAAATCATTTGTGGATTCCCATGATTATTGTAGGTGTGGGGGGTACAGCCGGTTTAATCCGTGTGATGCGGGCCAATTTGCTTGATGAGCTAAACAAGCCGTATGTGGAAGCCGCCCGCGCCAAAGGGCTACCAGAATGGAAGCTCCTCATTAAATATCCCATCCGGCAGGCGATGAATCCATTTGTAAGTACGATTGGTTGGATATTACCGGCGTTGATTGCGGGTGAAGCGCTAGTTTCTATTGTGCTCAATTTGCCCACAACCGGGCCTGTTTTATTAAATGCACTTTTACAGCAAGACATGTTTTTATCGGCTGGTTTCCTGATGCTACTCAGTTTTTTGACGATTATTGGCTCATTGGTCTCTGATATTTTGCTGGCGTGGCTTGATCCCCGTATTCGATATGATGATGCTTAAATTGAGCTTGAATTCGCTCCATACAAGGGACACTTCCGTATCTGTGGCTACTTAGGACTTATCTATGCTGACGAAATTAACTCAAGTATTTATTCGAGGGAAATCCATCGATTCGCCCACCCAAGAGGCGCACCAGAAATCCGCCCGTGCACCCAAACAACTGGTTGCCTCGCAATGGCAGCTGATGTGGTGGAAGTTCCGTAAGCACCGGCTGGCCATGGTGAGTTTGATTATTATCACCACGCTGTACACTGTGGCTATTTTTGCCGGTTTTTTTGCCCCGAAGGCAAAGGACACTTACCACCGCACCTATACATCTGCACCGCCACAAAAAATTTATTGGTTTGATGAAGGACGCTTTGCCCCATTTGTCTATGCCTACGATCAAGAAACGGATCCGTTAACTTTTCTGCGCACGTATACCGTTAACCTGGAAGAAAAGATTCCACTTGGCTTTTTTGTGAAGGGGGATTCTTATGAGATTGGGGCCAAAAATTTCCCGATTATTACCTCAGACCGACATTTATTCGGCCCAGTAAACGCTGAAGATCCGTTTTATCCGTTTGGGGCAGATGATGTGGGCCGGGATATGTTGAGCCGACTGATTTATGGTTCCCAGATTTCGTTGTCAATTGGGTTGGTGAGTGTGTTTTTGAGTCTGGTGTTGGGTATTTTTCTTGGTGGCATCTCGGCACTGGTGGGTGGTTGGGTGGATAACGTGATCCAGCGGTTGATTGAGGTGATTAAATCGGTACCGGATATTCCGCTGTGGATGGCTTTGTCAACGGCCGTTCCCCCACGGTGGGATCCGGTGTACGTCTATTTTGGCATTACGGTTGTGCTCTCACTCATCGGGTGGACAGGAATGGCACGCGTCGTACGGGGAAAGTTCCTCTCTCTGCGGGAAGAAGAATTTATAGTATCCGCCCAATTGGACGGGGTTTCCCGGATGCGGCTGATTTTTCGGCACCTAATTCCCTCTTTCATGAGCCACATCATTGCTTCCGCCACCCTGGCTATCCCCGGCATGATTCTGGGCGAAAGCGCCCTCAGCTTCATTGGCATTGGTTTGCGTGACCCCGTCGTGAGCTGGGGTGTGATGCTAAACGATGCCCTAAACATTGCCGCGATTGCCAAATATCCCTGGTTAATGCTACCCGGCGGCGCACTGGTGATCACGGTGCTGGCCTTCAACTTCTTAGGTGACGGTTTGCGCGATGCCGCGGACCCCTATCATTGATGAGACAAGCTAATGGAAAATATCTCCGACGAAATCTTACTTGAATTAGACGATCTTAAAGTCCATTTCTTCACCGATGAGGGGCTAGTCAAAGCCGTAGATGGGGTGAGCTATCAACTGAAACGCGGCAAAACGCTGTGCGTCGTGGGCGAGAGCGGCAGCGGCAAAAGTGTTTCCGCACGAGCCATTATGCAATTGGTCCAGAAACCGGGAAAAATCATTGGGGGAAAAATCAACTATTATCAAGAAGTTTCCCCCGGAAAGTACCAAACGGTTGAAATTACGTCGCTTCACCCCACCGGACGAGAAATTCGACGTATTCGGGGTGATGAAATTGCGATGATCTTTCAGGAGCCAATGAGTTCATTCAGTACAAGCTACACGGTGGGTAGCCAAATTATGGAGGCCATCAGCCTGCATGACGATGTCTCTAAAGCTGAAGCCCGCAGCCGGACAATTGAACTGTTAAAGCGTGTTGGCATCCCGAAACCTGAACAACGCGTAGACGAATATCCTTTTCGATTGAGCGGGGGCATGTTGCAACGCTGCATGATTGCGATGGCGCTTTCCTGCAACCCCAAGATTTTGATTGCCGATGAGCCAACAACAGCTTTAGATGTCACCACACAAGCACAAATTCTCGATTTGATGAAAGAATTGCAAGAAGATTACGGGATGGGTTTGATCTTTATCACCCATGATTTGGGCGTGGTGGCCGAAATTGCAGACGATGTGGCCGTGATGTATCTGGGAAATGTGGTAGAACGGGCCGATGTGGATACGATTTTCAACAATCCGCAACATCCTTATACCCGAGCCTTATTGCGTTCCATCCCGATGATCGAAGCCGAACCCAAAGAACTCAATCCAATCTACGGCATGGTGCCATCTCCTTTTGAGCGCCCTGCGGGCTGCCCATTTCATCCTCGCTGTGAATTAAGCATCAGTGGCTTATGCGACGTCATTGCCCCGCAAACGATTGCCATTAACCCGAAGCATTTTTCCCGCTGCCTGATGCATGATAAACAGTACCGTCAGCAATTTGAACAAGAGGCGCACTATGTCTAATCTCATTTCGCCTGTGTTGGCCGAAGAAAAGAAAAAAACAGATGAAGACGTCCTGCTGGAAGTCAGAAATTTGAAGATGTGGTTTGAAAGTCGGAGCGGATTTTTCAGACAGCAGGTAAATCATGTGAAGGCGGTTGATGATGTTAGCTTTTACATCAAACAGGGTGAGACGCTGGGGCTAGTGGGCGAGAGCGGCTGCGGAAAAACAACGGTGGGACGCTGCATTGTACGGATTTATCAACCCACCTCGGGGCAAATTATTTATCATGGTGGTGAAAGTCCGGTGGATTTGGCGACTTTGGATCGACAGAAATTACGGCCGTATCGCCAAGAAATCCGCATGATATTCCAGAACCCTTACTCCGCTCTTAATCCCCGGATGACCGTTTTTGAAAATATCGCTGAGGTGTTAATTGTTAACAACCTAGCGCAAGGCCAGGAATTAAAAGATCGCGTTGCGTCGCTGCTGCGCCGCGTCGGATTGCGGACCGAATACATGCGACGTTATCCACATGCCTTTAGTGGTGGCGAACGTCAGCGAATTGTAATTGCCCGGGCTTTAGCCACCAATCCTCGTTTAATTGTGGCCGACGAAGCAATTTCTGCCCTAGACGTTTCCATTCGTGCCCAAATCCTCAACTTAATGCAGGAATTACAGGAGGAGATGGGCCTGACCTATTTATTCATTGCCCATGATTTGAGCGTGGTACGCCATATTTGTGATCGGGTGAATGTCATGTATGTGGGCCGGTTAGTGGAATCTGCTCCGGCAAAATCATTGTATTTCGATCTCAAGCATCCTTATACCGAAGCGCTCATGTCTTCCGTACCGATTCATAACCCGCGTATGCGTGGTAAGAAGAAGCGGATCCGTCTTGAGGGAGAGGTTGCCGATCCGTCTAATCCGCCATCGGGCTGTTATTTTCATCCGCGATGCAAGTATGCGAAAGAGCGTTGTACAACAGAGGTACCGACCCTGCGCGATCTCGGTAATGATCGCTTTGTGGCCTGCCACTTCGCCGAAGAATTAGACTTGAGCAATGTCCAGTCTGTGTAGGACGCTTTCTTAAACTCGCCTGCATTCCATAAAATGGCTGTAAAATTTTTAGTTAGTATAGGTTCAATTTCGAATAAAGGCAGATGTCTTGCTGTGTCTTTCGCTGTTTACGCTCCGTTGTAAGGCAATAAAGTTTGGACAACGCTACCTGATAAATCGCAGAAACGGCTGTAATTTGAGCATCATCCGTCTTCAGTTTCTTCCCTTTCAAATTGTCTGGTAGCTATAACTTCAATAATTGATACGCTATGATAGGAACAATGAAACTGAATCAGCACATAAACAGCATCAAGCTTAACTATAAATCAGGAATCCTCTCCCACTCCTAAACAGTTCGTTTTATCTGCACGACACCAAACTCAATTTGTAGGACGACCACAACTATGAAAATCCACGACATTCAGATACGCGACCCTTTTGTATATGTTGATCACGACGAAAAAACCTATTATCTGTTCGGCACTACGGATGAAAATTGTTGGCGAGGACCAGGGCAAGGATTTAACTGTTACCGGAGCAAGGATTTGCAGGAGTGGGACGGGCCGATTGCTGCGTTTAGACCCACAAATGATTTCTGGGGCAAGGAAAACTTTTGGGCCCCTGAAGTCCATCAATTTAAAAATCGGTTTTATATGTTTGCCACCTTCAAGGCCGACAAGCGGTACCGGGCTACCCAAATTTTGGTCTCTGAAGCGGTATCAGGCCCATATGCGCCACTGAACGATGGGCCAATTACGCCCGCCAACTGGCAGTGTTTGGACGGCACGCTGCACGTCGATGACAACGGTGATCCGTGGATTGTGTTTTGTCATGAATGGGTACAAATCCATAATGGTTCCGTTTGCGCCATGAGATTGTCACCTGATTTAAAAGAAGCCGTCGAACGGCCGTATTTCCTCTTTAACGCCTCAGAAGCACCCTGGGTAAGAGAATCCGGCTGGCCAGAACCGGGCGGCAAATATCACTTTCCCACCTATGTCACCGACGGCCCCTTTCTCCATCGAACGGCCGACGGGGCTCTGCTCATGCTTTGGTCCAGCCTAGGCGCACAGGGATACGCGATGGGTGTCAGCCGTTCAGCCAGTGGCCATATCTTAGGGCCGTGGCATCATGAACCAGATCCTATCTGGGCAAAGGACGGAGGACACGGCATGATTTTCCAGACTCTGACGGGTCAACTCATGCTAACCTTCCACATGCCCAACAAAACCCCTGACGAACGTGCTGTATTTGTGGCGATTGAGGAAAGAAACGGCCGTATCCAGCTCAAGGTATAAAAGCTACCGTTGCCTCAGAAACGGCCGTTGCCCATATTCCTAACCAAAATTCAGCATAAAGCATCCCAACACCTTGACCGGCGCTGGCGTGCATGTTATCATTTCATGCATTAACACGTGTTAGGTTAAACGTCACAGGTAACACCTGTAACTAAAAAGAGCTGATTTTTCAGCTCTCTCGTGACGATAAACCTGACTCTAAACCCACTGCACTAAGCGCATGAAACGACCAACACAAGTGGATGTTGCCCGCCTTGCTGGCGTCTCAAGAGCCACTGTATCTTTCGTTATCAATAACCAGACTGGCGGTCGCGTTCCCATCTCAGAGGAGACCCGCCAGCGAGTGCTGAATGCCGTAGCGGAACTGCACTACGTGCCAGATGCCCGTGCCCAAGCTTTGCGCTCTGGCAGCACCAAAACAATTGGCCTCATCATCCCCGATATTCATAACCCCCACTTCTGGGAAATTGCCGACGGCGTAGAAAAAGAAGCCTACGCAGCTGGCTACCACATTCTTTTATCCAGCATCCCCCCCGAAAACGATCAGGCCGAAGACATTTTTGAAAATTTATCCCACCGCCGCATAGATGGGCTGATCATGGTTCCCAGCTTCATCTACCAATCCAAAGAAGCCCAGAAAACGCTAGCCCATCTCCTAAAACGCCGCGTTCCAATCGTTGGCATCATGGCCGACCACGGGGATAAAAGCTATAGCTTCGATAGAGTCATATCTGACTATCGTGATACCACAACCGAAGCAATGGAGCACTTGCTCACCTTACAGCACAAACGCATCGCTCTGATCTACGGAATTGCCATACCAGAACTAGGTGAAGATCGCCTCATTGCCTACAAAGAAAGTCTAAAAGCGGCCGGATTGCCAATTGATCCCAATCTAATCATTCAGTGTGGGCCAGCCATAGAAGATAGCTACCAGGCTACCCGACAACTGTTCGAGCTACCCACCCGCCCTACTGCCTTGCTAGCCATCAACGACTTTCTCGCCATTGGTGCCCTAAGAGCAATCAAAGATTTAGGCCTCAATGTGCCAGAAGATGTTTCCCTGATTGGCTACGATAATGTTCCTTTAGCCAAATATCTGGTACCTAGGCTAAGTTCGGCCTCTAAGGATGGCGAAAAAATGGGGCAAAAAGCGGTTCAGCTGTTGTTAGCCCGTCTGCAAGACCCAGACATACCGCAACAAGAAATCAGGCTACCCGCGCGTTTGATTCTGCGTGAATCCACGGGTCCGGCGTCACATGAATAGACCAGAATAAGCTGCATTTAATGCTGAGGGAGGTGTAGATGGATTAAGTTTTACCAATGAGCATTTCAGGGAAATGCCCAATAGAAGAGATACAGTAAACCTGTCTTACTAGGGTGACGAGCGGAGAGATATCGCCTGTATTGGCTGACGACGATATCTCCCCACAAGCGAACGTAAGCATAATGCCCCAACTGATACACAAGGCTGTGATCAGGAGGCTTCTGTTTACCTTTGGCAATAATACAGAACCCCCACTTGTTTGACAAACTACCAAAATCTCTGAGTTCGCCCACATCTTGCTGGCTAAAACAGCAAACCGTAAACGCCACACCTAAGATGTCGGCCAGATTCGTCACGGAGCGAAGTTTTTATGCGCAACACATCCGGTATCGTCAAGGCTATCAAGCACAATGCAGCCGCCTATATGTTCCTAACACCCTGGCTTCTAGGCTTCTTTGTCCTAACGCTTTATCCAATGGCGTATTCGCTATGGCTGGGTTTCACAAATTATGACTTCACGCAGCCTGCTTCAACGCAATGGATTGGACTGGGCAACTACGCCAAAATGTTCGGGCCATTGTTTGGGTTATCCGAGGTCACCGCCTCTACGGGCGAGGTGATACGCGTTGATCCATACTACCTGAAGTCGCTCTCCGTGACGTTTACCTACGTGTTCGTGTCGGTACCGCTCAAGCTAATCTTTGCGCTCGCTGTGGCCATGCTGATGAACCAGAAGCTGCGTGGCGTGGGATTTTACCGTGCTGTGTACTACATCCCCACACTCCTCGGTGGCTCGGTGGCCATTGCCGTGCTGTGGCGAAAATTGTTCGAGAAAGATGGACTGGTAAACATCCTGTTGGGTACCCTCGGCTTTACCGACCTGCCCAGTTGGATCACCAATCCCAAATACGCGCTTTGGACGCTTATTCTGCTGACGGTGTGGCAGTTTGGCTCGTCAATGATCATCTTTCTGGCTGGGCTAAAACAGATCCCGCAAGAATATTACGACGCAGCTAGTGTAGACGGCGCGGACAACGTGCGGCAGTTCTTCTTCATAACCATCCCTATGCTCTCACCCGTGATTCTGTTTACCCTGGTCTTGCAGATAATCACCTCATTCCAGGCGTTCACGCAGGCTTACATCATCGGCGGTGGCAGCGGTGGGGTGCTTAACTCGACTCTGTTCTACACCTTGCACCTGTATATCCAGGGCTGGACCTACCACGAAATGGGGTATGCCTCGGCAATGGCGTGGGTACTGCTCATCATCATCGCCCTGTTTACCGCGCTTGTTTTCAAATCATCAGACTTGTGGGTGTCTTATGGCACCGGGGAATAACATGAAAACCAGAACCGTTGCCCGCCTTACATTCACGCACCTGTTCATCATCACCCTGGGTCTGCTTATGGTTTACCCGGTCGTGTGGATGATTGTCAGCTCGTTTAAGCCTAACAATATGATCTTCAGCGATCCTGGGCTCATACCCAAAGCAGTGACCATTGAAAACTACATCACCGGGTGGAAAGGGTATGCAGGGGTGACCTTTGGGAAGTTCTTTATCAACTCGCTCCTGATGTGCGCGGGAGCTGTCCTTGGAAACCTGATCGCCTGCACCATGGCCGCCTATGCCTTTGCGCGGCTCAAGTTTGTGGGCAGAAAGTTCTGGTTTGCCATCATGATGGTCACGCTCATGCTCCCGGGGCATGTCACTATCGTGCCGCGCTACATTCTGTTCAACACCTTTGGCTGGGTTGGCTCGTACCTGCCGATAATTGTGCCCAAATTCCTGGCAACGGACGCGTTTTTTGTCTTTCTGCTTGTGCAGTTTATGCGTAGTTTGCCCAAGGAGATGGAAGAGGCGGCCATTATCGACGGGTGTGGGAAAACGGGGGTTTTGCTTCGCATTATCGTACCGCTAGCAACCCCGGCTTTGGTGACAACCGCCCTGTTCACTTTTCTCTGGACGTGGGACGACTTTTTCAATCACCTGCTGTATCTCACAAATCCGCAGATTTTCAGTGTATCGAGGGCGTTACGTACGTTTATCGGCGACTCAGGGGCAGTCGCCAACTGGGGAGGCGCGCTGGCAATGTCTACGTTGTCGCTGCTTCCCCCGTTTATCCTGTTCTTTGCTTTGCAAAAGTACTTTGTCGCGGGGATTACCACCACGGGCATAAAAGGTTAGAACGGTAACAGGAGGACTTGAATATGAAATGATGAGATGGTCTGTATTTCAGGTTTTTCTAGCAAAACTAACTCTATGGAAAGCTTTAAATTAAGTAGGAGGATTCAAAGATGAAAGGATTCCGTTTTCTCACAATCACGCTGGTGGCTTTACTGGCGCTGCTACTTGTGTCGTGCAATGCTCCGGCGGATACAGCCGAAACCGACGCAACCGTTGCTGGGCTAGAAGCACAGATTGCCGACTTGCAATCTCAGCTTGCCGATACTTCTGATAGTGAAGCGATGGCTGGCCTGGAAGCACAGGTTGCTGAGCTGCAATCGCAGCTGGAAAATGCCTCTGACAGCGAAATGGTAGCTGATCTAGAAGCACAAATCTCTGCTTTGCAGGATGAGTTGAACGCGGCCGAAGCGGCACCGGAAGAGCCGGTTATGGTTGAGCGCTCTGATGGGCTTCCCGCATACACGGGTGGCCCAGTTGAACTACGCATGGGCTGGTGGGGCAATGATGACCGTGCCGCCAGAACGCTGCAAGTTATCAAGCTGTTTGAAGCAGCCTACCCAGAAATCACCATTGTGGGTGAGCCCAACGGCGGTGCTGGTGACCATTTCCAGATTCTGGACACGCAGCTGGCAGCCAACAATGCGCCTGACATTATCCAGTTTGGTGGCAACTGGCCGGATTACGAACAGTATCTTGAGCCAATAAATGATTACCTGGGCCAACAGCTAATGATCAACACGTCAGAAACGTTTGACCAGAGTGCGCTTATCCCGGCAACAGCAGCCAATGGCAACATCTATGCGGTGAGCCTGGGAACAAACACGCTGGTTCTGGCCTACAACAAGACGATGATCGAAGCAGCCGGTGTTGATCTGCCCGCAGACAACATGACCTGGGATGAGCTGATCGATTACGGCCGTACGCTTGCGGCCGCTCTGCCCGATGGCGTTGCCCCGTTTGTGGACAACAGCATGAACCAGGCCAACTACCTCAGCTACTTCTACCGCCAGCAAGGAACCCCGCTGTGGACGTCTGACGATGGCGGCAAGTCGTATGCCACCGTTGATTCGGCCAGAGCCTGGCTGCAAATGTGGGCCGATATGCGCGCTGAAGGGCTGGTCCCCGACGCCGATACCACCTACACCTACACGGAAGACGGGCCAGATAGCTCCGCGCTGGTGGCCGGTGATGCGGCCATCGGTTTGGTTTGGAGTAACCAGGTAGCCGCTTACCAGGCAGCCATGACCGACGAGCTGGCCATGACCACCCTGCCCGTGGGCGGTGAAGATTCGTATGTCATCCAGATGAGCCAATATCTGGCCATCAACGCGGCCAGCGAAAACAAGGAAGCCGCAGCACTGTTTGTAAACTTCTTTGTGACGACCCCGACAGCGGGCGCTGTGCTGCAAACCAACCGTGGCATCCCCTCTTCGCCAGTAGTACGACAGGAAACGGCCGTTGGCGCGAGCAAGATCGATGCGGAGATTTACCACGTCTATGATGCTGTTGCCGACCGGACCATTCCGCAGGACCCGAACCTGCCCAACGACCAGGAGTTTGTGAACGAGTTGGAGCTGATTGGCCAGCAGGTAGCCTATGGACAGAGCACCGTTGACCAGGCGGCCGAAGACTTACAGGCGTTGATCGAGCGTCTGGCAGTTAAGTAATTTCGTGAAGAAGTAACCAAGCATCAAGGCGCGGGATCGCATGATCCCGCGCCTTTGTGGAACAGCAGGTCAAAAAGGATAAGTTTGTATTCGATATGCTTACGCCTGAAAATCTCCTTTGTGAATACTTTACCAATCCTATTGGCCTGGATGTGCTCCACCCGCGCTTGAGCTGGCAGGTTCGCTCAGCAAAACGCGGGGCGCGCCAAACCGCCTACCAGATTCTCGTTGCCCAAAACCCCGCTGAATTGCAGCAAGAAACGGCCGTTTCCCTCTGGAACAGTGGCAAAATAATCTCTGACCAATCGGTGCATGTGCCGTACGACGGCCGTTCCCTCTACCCCGGACAGCGTTGTTATTGGCAGGTGCGCGTGTGGGATGAAACTGACGAAGTTTCCGGCTGGAGCGAACCAGCCTTTTGGGAAATGGGGCTGCTGAACAGCGGCTGGCAGGCCAAATGGATTACACCCGATTGGGACGAAGACCCCAGCCAGCCACAGCCTTCCCCCCTGCTCCGCCGCGGCTTTGCCGCCGAAGTGGGGTTGGTCACCGCCCGTCTCTACGCCACCAGTTTGGGCCTCTACGAGCTAAAACTGAACGGTCAACACGTCACCGACACCGTACTCAATCCCGGCTGGACCAGCTACGAGCACCGCCTGCAATACCAAACCTATGATGTAACCGAGCTGATTCGCGCGGGCGATAATGTGTTGGGGGCCATGCTGGGCGAAGGCTGGTATCGTGGCTACATGGGGCACCGGGGCCACCACAATTTGTACGGCGACCAGTTGGCGCTGCTGGGGCAATTGGTGCTGACGTATGAAAACGGCCGTATCCAAACCGTCACCACAGACGAAACCTGGCGCGCCGCACATGGGCCGATTCAGCTATCCGACCTGTACATGGGCGAAATGTATGATGCCCGGCTGGAAAAATCCGGCTGGGACCAACCGGGCTACGACGATACGGAATGGCGCGGCGTGCGCCAGATCGACCATCCGCAAGACATTATCGTGGCTCAAGAAGGGCCGCCCATGCGCCGCATGGCCGAAATTCAACCAACCGCCATCTTGCACTCGCCCAAAGGCGAAACGATTCTGGATTTTGGCCAGAATATGGTCGGCTGGGTGCGCCTACGCGTGCGCGGACCCGCAGGCAGCACCATCACCCTGCGCCATGCCGAAGTGCTGGACCAGCAGGGCAACCTCTACACCGAAAATCTGCGAACGGCCGCACAGCTCATTCGCTACACCTTAAAAGGCACCGAAGCCGATGAACTATACGAACCCCATTTCACCTTTCAGGGATTTCGTTACGTGGCGGTGGAAGGGTTCCCTGAGGCAATCACGCCCGATAAGTTCACAGGCATTGTCATCCATTCCGATATGCCCACAACCGGCACGTTTGAATGCTCCAACCCGCTCATCAACCAGCTGCAACAAAACATTGTGTGGGGCCAAAAAGGTAATTTTGTAGACGTGCCCACCGATTGCCCGCAGCGCGACGAACGACTGGGCTGGACAGGCGACACGCAGGTTTTTGTCCGCACCGCTTCCTTTAATATGAACGTGGCCGCCTTTTTCACCAAATGGCTGCGTGATTTAAGTGCCGATCAGTTGCCAGACGGCCGTATTCCCTTTGTGGTCCCCGATGTGCTCTCCAAAATGAACGAGGCTGGCGTGAGCAGCGCGGGCGCTGCCGCCTGGAGCGATGCGGCCGTTATTTGCCCCTGGACCATTTACCTCTGCTACGGCGACACGCGGCTGCTGGCCGAACAGTACGATAGCATGGTCGCCTGGGTCGAATTTATGCGCCGCCGCGCGGGCAACAATTATCTCTGGCAGCGCGATTACCAATTTGGCGACTGGCTCGATTATCGTGGGCAAGATGCCCGCCGCCCCATGCCCGTCACCAACAACGAACTGGTGGCCACCGCCTTTTTTGCTTACAGCACCCAACTACTGGCCAAAATTGCCTACGCCCTCGGCAAAACCGACGACGCCCAGGAATATGCCGCCCTCGTTGAAAAAATAAAAGCGGCTTTTAATGCGGAATTTGTCACACCAAACGGCCGTATCGGACCCAACACCCACACCGCCTACGTCCTGGCGCTTTATTTTGACCTGCTGCCCGAGGCAACACGCCCTCTGGCGGCAGCCCGGTTGGCCGATGAAATTCGCCGCGGTGGTTACCGGGTGACGACGGGCTTTGCCGGGACGCCCTATTTGTGCCACGTGCTAAGCCAGCATGGCTACACCGATGTGGCCTACAAGCTGCTCAATCAGGAAAATTACCCGTCGTGGCTGTACCCGGTAAAAAAAGGGGCCACGACGATTTGGGAACGATGGGACGGCATCAAACCAGACGGCACTTTTCAGGATGCCAGCATGAACTCCTTTAACCATTACGCCTACGGGGCGATTGGCGATTGGCTGTACCAGGTCGTTGCCGGGCTGGAAGTAGACCCAACGGCACCGGGGTACAAGCGCATTCACATCCAGCCGCAGCCGGGCGGTGGGCTGACATATGCCAAAGCAACGTTGGATTCGCTGGTCGGCCGTATCGAATCCCACTGGACACGTGATGACGAACTGGTTACCCTTGCCGTCACCATTCCGGCCAATACGGAAGGCATTGTGCGGCTGCCCACTTCAGCGGTAGAAAGCATCACCGAACAGGGCCAGCCGCTCGACAAAGTTGAGGGCATTTATGCGGTTCAGCAGGAAGCTGATGCCGTCATTCTGACCATCGGCTCAGGCACCTACCAATTCCGCTGCCCGCTGTGCCCGCCCGCCCAAAAGAGAGAAGCAACCAATGAGTAGAAACATGGACCCCAAAAATTTGAAGATTGCCTACATTGGCGGCGGCAGCCGGATGTGGGCCAGAACCTTAATGGCTGATTTGGCGCTGGAACCGGAGTTGAACGGCCGTATCGAACTCTATGACATCGATTTTCCCGCCGCCAAGCTCAATGAAACCCTGGGCAACTGGATTGGCACCCGGCCCGAGGCGCGCTCGCAATGGCAGTACAAAGCGGTCGAAACCTTGCCCCAAGCCCTGCAAGACGCCGATTTTGTCATCATCTCCATCCAGCCCGGCTCATTTGAGCTGATGGCCCACGAAATCGCCGTGGCCGAAAAATACGGCATGTTTTTCCCCGTCGGTGACACCACCGGGGTGCCCGGCCTGATGCGCGGGCTGCGCTCGGCCATCACTTTTGCCGGGTTTGCCCGCGAAATTGCCACTCACTGCCCCGACGCTTGGGTGATCAACTACACTAACCCGATGACCATCTGCACCCGCATGCTGACCAAAGTGGCCCCGGAACTCAAGGTGTTTGGCTGCTGCCACGAGGTGTTTGGCACGCAAAACATCCTGGCAGACATCGCGCAAAAACAGCTCGATTTGCCCGAAAAGCCACACCGGGACGAAATTCGCGTCAACGTCCTGGGCATCAACCACTTCACCTGGCTCGATGCGGCGCAGTACCGAGAGGTGGACTTGCTGGCGCTGCTGCGGGAGTACATTCAAGAGCCTGGGGTGTTACGGCCGTTTACCCGCCAGGAAGTTGAAGCCCAAAACAACATCTACTACGACGGCCGTCAAATAAAATTTGAGCTGTTTAAACGGTACGGTATTTTGGCCGCTGCCGGGGATCGCCATCTGGCAGAGTTTGTGCCCGGCTTTACCATCTCACCGGAGGAACTGTTCCGCTGGGGCGTCATCCGCACCCCGGTCGCCTACCGCATTAAAACGTGGCAAGAAATTGGCCAGCAGGTACCGCAAATTGTGAATGGGGAACGGCCGTTTACTCTCAAACAATCCGACGAAGAAGCCATCCTGCAAATCAAAGCGCTGCTGGGCCTGGGCGATATAATCACCAACGTGAACAAGGAAAATGTGGGCCAGATGGCGAACCTGCCGCCTCGCGTGGTGGTGGAGACCAATGCCCGCTTTAGCCGCGACCGCGTCGAGCCCATCGCCGCCGGAGCGCTGCCCGTAGGCGTGCACACCCTGGTCTCCACCCACGTGCAAAACCAGGAAATGATCGTCGAAGCCGCCCTCACTGGCAACGAAGAGCTTGCCTTCCAGGCCGTCTTTAACGACCCGTGCACCACGGTGCCGATTGACCAGGCTTGGCAAATGTTCCAGGAAATTGGCCTGCCCGAAGGATTTTGATGAGCACACCATTTTTGCCACCTGAGCGTTATTTTGATCCCGACCCGGCCCAGCGAAAAATTGCGCTGGCTTTGTACGAAGCCGTGGCCGATTTGCCGCTGCTTTGCCCACATGGGCACGTGGACCCGCGCCTGTTCGCGGACCCAAATTACACCTTTGGCTCCCCGGTTGAGCTGCTGATCATCCCCGACCATTATATTTTTCGGATGCTCTATTCGCAGGGTATTCCGCTGAAAACCTTGGGCATTCCCAGGATTGATGGCGGCAAAACAGAGACAGACCATCGGCGCATCTGGCAAATTTTTGCCGACCATTTTTACCTGTTTCGCGGCACACCCTCAGGCATCTGGCTAACGGAATCGCTGCATGCCGTGTTTGGCATTGCCGAAAAGCTCACCAGTGCCAACGCCCAGCACATCTACGACCAGATCAACGAAAAGCTAACGTCGCCCGCTTTCCGACCCCGTGCCCTGTTTGCGCAGTTCAACATTGAGGCGCTGGCCACAACAGATGCGGCGTCAGACACGCTTGAACATCATCAAACGATTCGTGATTCGGGGTGGAACGGCCGTATCCTACCCACCTTCCGCCCCGATGCCGTGGTAAACCTGGACACGCCCAACTGGCGCAGCGAGATCGATAAATTGAGCGCGGCTTCGAGCCTGGAAGTGACCGACTATGCTAGCTTCATCCGCGCCCTGGAAAATCGTCGCGCCTTCTTCAAACAAATGGGCGCGACGGCCACCGACCACGCAGCCCAAACTGCCTATACGAAGCAACTGGATGTGGCCCAGGCCGAAGCCATCTTCCTACGCGCCCTGCACGGCACAGCCACCGCCGATGATGCGGTCCGGTTCACCGGCCACATGCTGATGGAAATGGCCCGGATGAGCCTGGATGATGGCCTGGTGATGCAGCTGCACGTTGGGGCGTACCGCAACCACAATCCGGTCATTTTTGAGCGGTTTGGCAAAGATATGGGCGCAGATATCCCCCTGGCGATGGAGTTTACGCAGGCGATACGGCCGTTGCTCACCACTTATGGAAATCAGCCCAACCTCACCCTTATTTTGTTCAATCTGGACGAAACCACCTACGCCCGCGAACTGGCCCCGCTGGCCGGGCATTATCCGGCCGTCAAACTCGGCCCGCCCTGGTGGTTCCACGACAGCCTGAACGGCATTCGCCGCTACTTTGACCAGATAATGGAGACCGCCGGGCTGTACAACACCGCCGGATTTAACGACGACACCCGCGCCTACCTCTCCATTCCCGCCCGGCACGATGTGTGGCGACGCGCCAGTGCCAACTGGGTGGCGGGCCTGCTGGTCCGTAGCATCATAGACGAAGCCAACGCCCTGGCCATGATGCACGCCCTGGCCTACGATCTGACAAAAAAGGCGTACAACCTTTGACAACTTGTAGGGGTAGACCCCCGTGTCTACCCAATCTGGGCGCACACGGGGGTGCGCCCCTACAGATGGCATCCTCTGATATGCAAAAGAAGGCAGCAATGACCCAACTCTCATTTTCCCAAGGCGAACTTTATCCTCTCTCCGTCGTCACGCAGGATGACACAACCTACGCGCTGGCAAAAATAACGACCAGCGGCGCAAAACGGCTGATCGTCAAGGGCGATACGGCCGATTTCACGGGTGAGTTGGTTGAAGGGCTATTGGTTTGTGAATTAACGGCCGTAAACGCCCACACCCTCCGCACCCGACTCCCCTGGCTGAATCCGGTACCGCTGGGCAGGCAAACCTCCTTTGGCTTTGGCGACCGATTGGGCAGCGCCACGCCCGGGCACATCGCCAGCTTGCGTGCCGCCACGCAAGATAAACCGATTGCCCCTATCTTTGCCCAGCAGTCGGTGCGTGAGAATAGTCGTACCGGGCGCACGCCGCAGCAGGTTCTGGATGACGCCATGTGGGGCATATTCCAGGAAGGCTGGCGTGAACCGTGGGGCGCTGACGCCGATCATGTGAAAGAAGTGGCGGATCTGGCTCCGTTTGTAGCCGCTGGCTACACGTTTTACACCATCGATCCCAGCGACTACGTGGACAATGAAGCCCAAACCGATGATCTGGCCATGCTGCGGCAAAAAGCGGTTCAGCTGCCGTGGACACAGCTCGGCACTACATTTGCCGCGATGTTTGCCAGCTACTGCACCGAACCGCTGCGGGCAGGCGAGTTGAAGCTCAAGTTTGAGGAAACCACCTTTTTGCGGGCGCTGGTGAAGTACGGGCGGGCGATTGCGCATACGGCCGTTATCGCCCAAGCACTCAATGAACAAATGGCCGAGCAAGCCTACGATTTGGAAATGTCGGTAGACGAAACCGACACGCCCACCTCGATTCATGAGCATTATTTCATTGCCAACGAGCTGCTGCGGCACAACATCCCGGTGGTGAGTTTGGCGCCCCGTTTTGTGGGCAAATTCCAGAAGGGGGTCGATTACATGGGTGACATCGCCCAATTTGAAGCCGAACTGGTCCAGCATGTAGCGATTTTGCACCACTTTGACCGGTATAAACTGAGCATCCACACCGGTTCAGATAAATTTAGCATCTACGGTATCATTAACCAGCAGGCACGGGGCTACGTTCATGTAAAAACGGCCGGCACCAGCTACCTGGAAATTTTGCGCGTCGTCGCAAAACAAGACCAACCCTTTTTCCGCCAGATACTGGATTTAGCCCATGAGCGCTTCCAAATCGACCGCAAGACATATTTTGTTGACTGCCAGCCGGGAAAAGTGCCCTTTGGCAGCCAGGTCACCGATGCCCAGTTACCTGCTCTGCTGGAGGATTTTGATGCCCGGCAGCTGCTGCACGTCACGTTTGGCTCCGTTTTGGATCGGTTCGGTGATCAGCTACATACATTTACTGCCGCCCACGAAGCGGCATATAGAGCGGGACTGGAACGACATTTTGCCCGGCATTTACGGCCGTTTAGCTAAACAGCCTTCTCATTTGACCCAAACGATGTAAGTCGGATTGGCAATCCGACCCACGTATCAATTCGGAATAACACAATTCAGAGCACCATGAACCTAACCGAACTCTCCCAACTCTACAATTTTAGCGGCAAAACGATTGTTATTACGGGCGGCACAGGCGTTTTGGGCAGCGAGATGGCTTGTGCCCTGGTCGGCTATGGCGCTAACGTCGTTGTGCTGGATCGCAATCCAGACTTCCCGGAGGCGCTCAAACAACCCATAGAAGCTGGCCCCGGCAAGTACCTGGTGGTATATGGCGATGTGTTAAAGCGGGAGACGTTGGAAACGGCCGTAACCCACATCAACGCTGCGTTTGGCGATGTCGATGTCCTCATCAATGCCGCAGGCGGTAACCATCCCCAGGCCACCACAAACGCCGATACGCCCTTTTTCAACCTCCCCGATGAGGCTCTGCGCTTTGTGTTTGACCTAAACATGGTGGGCACAATTTTACCCAGCCAGGTATTTGGTCAGCGCATGGCCCAACGGGGCGCAGGCGTCATTCTCAACATCTCCTCCATGACTGCCTTCACCCCGCTTACGCGCATCCCCGCTTACTCGGCAGCCAAGGCAGGCGTTAGCAACTTTACCCAATGGCTGGCCGTGCACATGGCCCAGGAGTATTCGCCATACATTCGCGTCAATGCCATTGCGCCGGGCTTCTTCCTCACCAAACAAAATCGCTTCCTGCTTCTGGACAAAGAAAGCGGTGAACTGACCCAGCGCGGGCAGCAAATCATCGACCACACGCCAATGGGCCGCTTTGGCGCCCCAGAAGATTTATTGGGCGCCGTGCTGTGGCTGATTTCCCCGGCAGCGGCGTTTGTCACTGGCGTCGTCTTGCCCATCGACGGCGGCTTTTCCGCGTTCAGCGGCGTTTGAAAGAGGAGACTTCATGCGTAGTTGCACTACTACGAAGGAAAATCCACAGATTACACAGATTTCGCAGCTAAAATAATCTCTGTAATCTGTGGTTGTTTTCAAGGGAGACGACACCAACTGTCGTTGACCACCATGAATGAAAATCGTAGGTCGGATTGCTAATCCGACTATCGGATTAACAATCCGATTTACGAAGGAGGGAAATATGATTGAAATTCAGGCGGTTGCCCCCAACAATCAACAACTCGATGATGATCTCGTCCAACAAACCTTGACCCTTGGGCTGGAGGGCAAACACGCGGGCGAAAAAGTTCTCGTGCTCATCCCGGACTTTACCCGCACAATTCCGCTGCCGCAGCTGTTTCGCTATCTGGTCACCATTTTGCACGATGCCAAACAGCTCGACTTTATGGTTGCCCTGGGCACCCACCCACCGCTGACGGCCGTTCAGCTTAATGAACTGGTGGGCATCACAGCCGACGAGCGGCAAACCACCTACCAGCACATCGGCCTGTACAACCACAATTGGCACGAGCCGAGAGCGTTGACCCAGATTGCCACGCTACCGCAGGAGCAAATTCAGGCAATCGCTGGCGAGCGCTGGCACCCAACCCTGGGTGGCGACGTTGCCGTTAGCATCAACCGGCGCATTCTGGAATATGACCACGTGATCATTTTAGGCCCTACTTTCCCCCATGAAGTGGTCGGATTTTCTGGTGGGGCCAAATACCTTTTCCCCGGTATTTCAGCAGCAGACATGATTAACGTGACCCATTGGCTGGGCGCATTGGCGGGCGTGCGCGGCACCATCGGCATCAAAAACACACCCGTCCGCGACATGATTCATGCGGCTGCGACCCATGTCGCTACGCCCACCACGCTGATTGCCCTGGTCATCGTGGGCCAAGGCATTGCGGGCATGTTTATTGGCGATTACCTCACCGCCTGGAGTGCGGCAGCGGATTTATCAGCGCAGCGGCATATCATTTGGGTAGACAAGCCTTACCAGCGAGTGCTCTCCTGTGCGCCACCGATGTATGACGAGCTGTGGACGGCGGGAAAAGCGATGTACAAGCTAGAACCTGCCTTAACAGAAGGCGGCGAGCTCATCATTTATGCACCTCATCTGGACGTGGTGAGCCACACACATGGCAAATACATTTATGAGATTGGCTACCATGTGCTGCCCTATTTTTTGCAGCAGTGGGACAAGTTTAAGCACATTCCTTTGAGTGTGTTGGCGCACAGTACGCACGTTCGGGGAGACGGCCGTTTCCAAGACGGCATCGAATATCCTAGAGCCAACGTTAGCCTGGCCACGCGGTTACCCGCCGAAGATTGCGCAAAGTTGGCGCTTGGCTACCGCGATCCAAATCAAATTGACCTTACCGAATGGCAAAACAGAGAAGACGAGGGTATTTTGTACGTGCCCAAAGCGGGTGAAATGTTGTATCGTGTCAAAACGGAAGCGGTATAGCTGAGCGTTTTGTCTGGAATAACCAAGTCAAGTTAGGAAGCCCTGCCCCAGGATGCGGCTCACTTGGATGGAAAAAAACCGCATTATCGCGGTAAAACAATGTGCTCCCTGAAAAAGCCCGTGGCCACAACGACCAGCCCGCTGATTTTCCAGGGAGCACATCACTACTTAATGCCAAACTGCGCTACGACTTAAACCCAGCCACGCAGCCGCGTGGCCTCAGCCACACGATTCACAGCTACCAGATATGCCGCCACACGATTGTTCACCATTTTGGCCTGAGCCATGTTGTGTACCGCGTGGAAAGCAGTGGTCATTTTTTGATCCAACCGCTGCTGCGTCATCAGTTCGTCCCAGTAGTATTGGTACGAATTTTGCACCATCTCAAAGTAAGAAACAGTCACGCCACCTGCATTGCAAAGGAAGTCTGGGATCACGTAGATTCCCTTGTTGGAGAGGATTTCATCTGCGGCTGGCGTGGTGGGGCCGTTGGCCAGTTCGGCCACAATCGTGGCTTCAACATGCGCTGCGTTGTTGCCTGTGAGCACATTTTCTAGCGCCGCCGGGAAGAGAACCAGAACAGGCAGCTCCAGCAAATCTTCGTTGGAGATTTTTTCGGCCTCAGCAAAACCAATAACGGAACCGGTATCTGCTTTATGGGCGCGTACGGCCGTTACATCCAACCCATTCTCATTGTAGATGCCACCCCGCGAATCGCTAACCGCCACCACCTTCATGCCCAGCAATTCGGTGGCCAGCAAATGGGCAAACTGCCCCGCATTGCCGTAGCCTTGAATGGCGGCCGTTTTACCAACAAGATCAATTCCTAACACTTTTGCCGCTTCACGAACTGTATAAATTCCACCACGGGCTGTGGCATCGCCACGACCAGCCGCACCGCCAAGCTCCAGCGGTTTGCCGGTGATTACGCCGGGTTCCTGATGGCCCACCAGCACCTGATATTCATCCATCATCCAGGCCATGATTTGTGGATTGGTGTATACATCTGGTGCGGGCACATCTTTGGTGATCCCTACGTAACGCGCAATCTGGCGCATGTAGCCCCGGCTTAAGCGCTCCAGCTCTGTAGACGAGAGGAAGCGCGGATCACAAATAACACCACCCTTGGCCCCACCCAGAGGGATATCCACAACGGCCGTTTTCCACGTCATCCAGGCAGATAAGGCCCGAATGGTGTCGATGGTCTCATCGGGATGAAAGCGAATGCCGCCTTTTGCCGGGCCACGCGCATCGTTGTACTGCACACGATAGCCGTTGTATACCTGGGTACGGCCGTCATCCATACGCACGGGAATGGTAAAGTGGAACTCTCGCATTGGCTGCCGCAAGAAAGCATGCATCTCTGGCTCAAGCTGCAAGATTTCTGCGGCTTCGTCCAGTTGGGCCTGGGCGATAGCAAAAGGATTTAATACCTCAACTGCTGTCTGTTCCATACTTTGCGCT
The DNA here is from genome assembly GCA_020634435.1 of Ardenticatenaceae bacterium. Classification (GTDB taxonomy): domain Bacteria; phylum Chloroflexota; class Anaerolineae; order Promineifilales; family Promineifilaceae; genus Leptofilum. Next base: position 207,109 of record JACKBS010000016.1, read on the forward strand.
TTTATCATCACAATTTCTCTCTTTTCGCACGCGAAACAATGGCATCGGCCACTTTTCACCAGCGAACTTATGTGACAGTTCTCCTGTCTTCACCACGTTGAACGACTGAACTTTGCAAACTCTTTGTTATAACCAGCCCCAAACTTTTCCTTCGGGACGGGAACAAAAGCTAACCTAACGGGCGGCTGTACGGGTCCTCAATGCGCAGGCCAAGCGAGGCCTCGCTCAGAGCAATTTTGCCCATCGTCGGCATATCTTCGGGAATCAGCACCTGAAAGATTTCGACATCGGGCGGTTCAGCCAGGCATGAAGCGATCTTGTCCTTTAATGCCAATAGGTTCACATTAAAGGCCTCCATATCCACCAGTTTTTCCCAGAGCGTCACCGAAACTTCCTTGTAATCTTCGGGATTGGTAAACACGAAGATGCCCTGACATCCTGGCTGGTGTTCGAGAAGGGGAAGCACGGTGTTTTTGTACAGGATCGTCATTTCCTTCAGCTTATTGGGTCTAACGTACGAGGTAACCATTCGAGCATACATGAGTTTTCTCCTATACCTCTCCATTTTTACAGGCCAATTTGTAAAAGTGGGAAAGTCCTTTAAGTTAACCTATGTCATTTCTCCCACTTTTACTTGAGCAAACCATAAAAAATTGCCCTTCGATTTAAAAATCTTTCTGTGGTTTGCTTAACCATTTATTTCCTGTCTAGCAGTTGAAATTTGAAAAGTTTGTTTGGGATAACCGAAACGGCCGTTGCCTTGTTCAGACAACGGCCGTTCCAGTCAAAGTTAATTAGGCTTGTTTGGTTTGCATGGTTGGTTTTTCGTAAGTGCTACGATCCAACATGCTGTAACCAAAGGCCAACGCGAACAGCAGGTAAAGAATGATGGGAACCCAGGTCCAGGCATTGCCCATGCCGTCCAATTTTTGCAGGAAAAGCACAACACACCCAACAGCGCTGGCGATGAAGTTGGCAAAAATCAACGGCCGTACATCATCAGCCACTGCATAAAGTCGCCCCATCCAGTTGAGAATGGCAAACCCCAGGAAAAAAGCCCCCAAAAGCTGGGTCATCAAAATGCCATCCTCGCCCAAGGAAATGTCGAACAAATCCATGGTCCAAACCGAGGCAAACAAAAAACCAACGCCAAACACAAGCAAGACGATCGCATCGATGATCAGAATATGTTTTACCTTCATCATTTTCCTCCGGCAGGTAAACCATCCTGCGATAACGGCCGTTCTTCCGGCATTCATCGAGCAAACCGCACATCAGGCAAGCGACACTATTTCAAGAACTTTGTGAGGTTCACTTGAAAAGGTACATGAATCGATTGGACCAAGTGGGGAAAGGTGCCAGTTCAACGACGCCCGGTCTCAAGGACTTCAGGATCGATTCCCAGAAGAAAGGTCTGACGCTCCTTGTATGAATTTAGATCAATGTACAGGCGTGTTGTAGTTATAAAAACAGGGCTTTTCCAAAGTCAGGAAGACAAAGCAAGCTGAGCCAAACGAGCGTTCAATTGAGCATTAAAATGCCGTAAGGCATAAGCCAAATTGGCAAAACCCAGCTTTTGCGCCAAGCCGACAATAAAATTGTTTAAAACTGCAACCGCCTCAGCTTGTGTAGCACTCTTCATTTTCGTGGCATCTTCATGCAAAGTCACATCACGTCGATAATGTAACCCATTTTCTATGCACCAATGAGCACGGGCCAGAGCAAGCAACTGCTGCGCCACAGTTGGCTCAGGCCCCAAACTAGATATCCCATAAGCTGTTTCTAGAGACGTAAGGCCAGTTGCTATGTGCGTCACTTTTCTCTCCAACCTGAACACCAACTTGGCATTGGGCCAATTCAAGAACTCTGTTTCGTCGTAGATAACTCGTATCCGTCTTTGCTCAATGCGGCCATGTCCTTTGTCAAGCGAGGTGGCTTCATGGTACTCAAGCGGGGGAATGTGCCAACCTTTGGCTTTGCGCGGTGGTTGAAAAAACTGCTGCACATCCGCTAAAAGGGTCGGCTGATTATCTTTGACAAACCAGAGGTAGTCACCCCCTTGTGCCGTGACTTGCACAGACAATTTTCGTTGAGTGAACATCGCATCCCCAGAGACAACTTTTCCTTTTAGATTGAGTTTTGCCAATAAGCGCGGGGCCGCTGTTATTTCATTCTCTTTGGATGCGACTTCAAGTTGGTCTTGGACGACGCCTCCCTCTGGCAGATAGGCTGAGAGCAAATGGACCCCTGTTTTTTCTCCTTTGACAATGGTCCCGCGCATCGTTTTCCCATCCAGCACCATTTGCTCACTGGCATCGCCGCCATACCTATCATGCAGATAGTGCCCCACCACCTTTTGCAATTCTTGGGCGATGATGGTTTCAGAGAGTGTCCGTCTGATGGTGTTGAGTGAGGGCACCTGGGCGTGTTTGAGGTTAAACAAGGTCACAAATTGCTCTTTTCTTAGTTTCAGCCAATCGGCGATGCTTGATGGCTTGGTTTCTCCCGCTAACTTTGCCAGGAGTATCATGGCTAGCAGACAGGGTAGTTTGTATCGGATACCTTGTGCCTTTCGCTGGTCGTTCACAGCTTCAAACTGTGTCATGAGTTCCTGGATGTCAAATGATGGATATGTACTATCTAGTCCGGCTAATGTAATATTGTGCATGAGAATCTCTTTTGTGTTGTGGTTTGTTTGGTCACTACCACTTTAACAATTTGAGATTCTTTTTTCGACTTTGGAAAAACCCTGAGTTATAAAAATCACTGAGCACAGATGAGTTTATTCACCTTCCACCTCGACCATCCCAGATGCCCCATTTGTACCGTTAGCCAACAGTTTTGCCGGTAGTAATCTAATTAAGTGACAAATGTCATTATTGTTTCGATTTGCAATATGATACTATTGCAAACTGTTGCATATAGTTGCATTTAGACATATTTAGTGATGATGAGCGACTTTCTAACTACCAAGCAAATTCAGGAACTTCTCCAGGTTGATCGCACCACGGTTTATCGCATGTTGAGCGACGGCCGTTTAAGTGGCATCAAAATTGGCAACCGCTGGCGCTTTTACAAGGCAAAAGTAGATGACCTGCTTGCCGACACACCCCCAACGACCGAACCCACTCCCGCACCGCCCGCCACTTCTTTTGAGGTACTGCCCCTAACCTGTTTGCAAGGCATGCAATCGGTCGCCGCCGAAGCAATGGGCATTGGGGCCATCATCACCGACACCGCTGGCCAACCGCTGACAAAAATGAGCCACCCCTGCGGCTTTTGCCAACTTATTTACGGCAGTGAAAAAGGGCGCGCGGCTTGCCTGGCCAATTACACCCAGTTGGCCCATCGCGCCGAGTCTGCATTTCCGCAAAACACCTGCCACGCGGGTCTGCGATGCATCGCTGGGGAAATCAAGATCAATGGGGTGAAGACGGCCGTTTTCATCGCCGGGCAATACAAATCCTCTGCACAAGAAAACCATGCACAGCATGTGCAACAGCTAGCTGCCGTCTACGATTTAGATGCGGATGAGCTGGCAGCGGCCGCCACCGAAATTCCCACATTTGACCCCGCCCAACAGCAAAAAATAGCCGCGTGGCTGCCCAAACTGACCAGCACATTGTCAGAAATTGGGCAGGAACGCGCTGAATTATTAGGCCGGTTGCAGCGCATCGCAGCCATGAGCGCAGTTTGCTAAAGGATCATGTTATGAGCGAATCAGTTACCGCCAGGCAAGAGACAAAAGAGACCAGCATGGCCCATCCGCCGCTTGAGGAATTGACCATTTTACATGCAGGCATTTGCCAGGCTCTATCTGATCCCAAGCGAATCTTAATTTTGTACGCGCTGCACGAACGGCCGCGTCATGTCAACGATTTGGCAGCCGACTTAGAGCTGCCCCAGCCAACGGTATCGCGCCATCTACGTGTGCTGCGCCAACAGTCGCTTGTCTTAACCGAGCGCGAAGGCACCTGGACCAAATACCGTCTGGCCGACCGTCGCATCATTCAGGTGTTGGATACGATGCGACAGGTGATGTTTGATGGTCTGAAACGGAAAACGGCCGTTTTCAGCAACCATAAATCAGCTTAATGATCAGGAAGGATACAATGACAAAACTCAAATCCCCCATTGCTTTGTGGTCCCTATTTTTAGGTGGCGTCATCTTGATGGTGGGGCTCATGTGGCCACAAACAGCCAATGCCCAATGCGGTTCCTCCGCCTCATCCTGCAAGAACTGCCACGAAGTTCAGGCAGTGGACCCGGTAAACAACGACGGCACCAGTTGGCACGAAGCCCATGCCTTCGGCGACTTCTGTGAATTTTGCCACGCAGGCAACGTGCAAGCCACCGATGAAGCCGGTGCCCACA
>JACKBS010000017.1 GCA_020634435.1 Ardenticatenaceae bacterium
GCAGGTAGTCAGCAAAGAGGGGGCCATTGATCTCAAATTCGTAAATGGCGGAGATATAAACTGGCTTGCCCTCTTCTTTGAGGCGCACATTTTCGGCAGCGTGCAGGTAAGCAGTTTGATCGGCCGTAGGCCCAACTAAGCCGAGGCTGTTTTCCAGCTCTGTTCGTTCGCCATTTTCCACCAGATAGAGCTTGGCCCCATCCTGTTCCAAGTTGATTGCCTGAGCGCTAACCCCGCCACCTTCCAAACGGAGGGAGATGGTGAATTGATCAACGGCCGATTTCTCACCGGAAAAATGGGTATCAATCCGCGTCTCGCTTTGCCCGATGCTGGAGGGGTTGGCAAGAGGGATCAGGGTCTGTTCGATTTCGCCGGTGAAGCGGTAGGCGGCAACGACCGTTAATCTGTCCTGAACGGCGGTGAGCGGGTTGGTTTCATGCGCGTGAATGGTAGGGATAATGAAGATGAGGGTGAGCGCGATGCTAAAGAACAGGATTGTATATTTAATCCGGCGGTATGTTTGCATGATGATCCTTGTGGCCACAAAAGTAACCATAAAAATATTGGTTGTCTGTTTCTGTTGTCTGTTTCTATTGTAGAAGGTCGGCCGCGATCTGTGACTTGTACAAGGGGGTAAGTTTGGTACAGGTTTCAGAGGTAGTAGGACTAATTGACTAGCTGAGGGACACCCATGCTATCATCGCCTAAAGAAAGCCCTGGTTTTGGGCATAATCACGCAGTTCATAGCGATTTTGCAGTTGGAATCGTTCCAGCACTTGCCCAACGTGATATTTGACTGTGCGTTCGCTAATATTCAGAGTGGCCGCGATTTCTCTGTTGGTTTTGCCCTGTGTAATTAATTCCAGAACCTGGTACTGACGACGAGTGAGAGTAACTTCATCAACCCCCTTCTCCTCATCTGCGATGTGTAACTTGGGTTCATCTTCATCGGCTTGAGCATATGCTGTTAGCAGGCGGGCAGCCAGTGACGGGGAAAGTACCGTTTCTCCGCGCATGATCTCGGATAATAGGTTGAAGAATTGGGCGCTGTCCAGGCTCTTGAGCAGATAGCCGGAAGCACCATAGCGCAGGGCGTTGAACAGCTTGTCTTCATCAGCGGCGACGGTCAACATCACAATTTTGATGGCGGGGTGTTTGGCCTTGATCTGTCTGGTTGCCTCCAGCCCGTCGCAAACCGGCATTTCCACATCCATGAGGATGAGGTCGGGTTGAAGCTGGGCGGCCAAATCCTGCGCTTCACGGCCATTTCGCGCCGAACCGACAACCTCAATGCCGCGCGTGTGCAGCAGATTGCGTAACCCTTCAGCGTACAGGGTGTGATCGTCGGCAAGGAGAATGCGTAGGTTGGCAACGGCCGTTTCGTCAGCTTCACCTGCATCCACTGATGCCAGAACAAGGGGTAAGCGCACAATTACCTGCGTGCCCTGCCCTTCTTTGGTGCGAAATTCCAGCCGCCCGCCAACCGATTCCGCCCGTTCGCGCATGATGTTCAGGCCAAAGTGGGGATGCTCGTCTGCCACAGGAATTGCTGCGGGATCAAAGCCGCACCCGTTGTCGGCCACAATTGCCTGCACCTCCTGCTCATGTATAGTGATAAATAGTTGCGCTTCATCGACCCCAGCGTGTTTGCGGGCGTTGGTGAGCATCTCCTGCAAAATGCGCAGGAGTTGCAGGGTTACATCCGGCGTGAGCAGGCTGGAGAGATCGGCGTCCGGAAGGCTGGTTTGGACGGTGAAGTTGTGGCGTTCCTGTAACTGGGTGATGAACTGCGCCAGTAAGGTCGTCAGGGCCAACTCTTCCGCTTGATCAGATACCGATTCCTCCGTGCGGACGCCGAGAATGTATTGGCGCACGTTGCGGTTGGCCTCATGCGTGGCCGTAACCAGTTGCTGCAAAACCTGCTGCGTTTCATTGGCTTTGGCTTGCTGCAACAGTTCTTGCGCCGTCTGGGCCTGAACGCTGATATAGCCGATGAGCTGCCCCAAATTATCGTGCAGTTCGCGGCCGATGCGCTCCCGTTCTTCCAGCACCGCCACTTTTTGGCTACTGGTGAACAGTTCCTGGGTCAAACGTTGCTGCGCCTGCTCCGCCTGTTTGCGCGCGGTAATGTCGAAAAGAACCAGCACCTCGCCGCTTTGACGGCCGTTGCTGTCGGTGATGGGAGAGATTTGGACAAAGTAGTGGGCAGGAGTGGTTGCTTGCGGTCGTGTCACCATTACTTCTTGCCCAGTGGTTAACGGCCGTGTTAGCTGCGGCCAATCCATGAGCGCCTCGTTAAGCGGCCGGCCGATGACGGTTTGGGGAACGGCGGCGATCAGCTGCTGGGCGTTCGGGTTGAGGTCTACAATGCGACCGAGGTTATCCAGAATTATGATGCCTGCGGCGATATTTTGAACGATCAGATCATGGGCGATATGCACCATCTCAAAAGCCCCAAAGCGGAAAATGGCGAGAGCGAAGAAAATGCCGGAAAACAGCAGGAATAGGGGAATGGCATCGATTGTCTGGAAAACGTAGATGCTTAAAATACCTTGCAGTATCCACCCGGCGAGGGGCATAAACCCGCCGAGTGCCATCAGGAGCGCCTGCCGTCGATAGAGTGCGGGGGTGGTGCGGTAGTAATTGAAGAGCAGCGCGACGCTGGTCGAAATCATCAGGCTGGGACCGAGGGCATACACCCAGAAGAAAAAGTTTTGGTCCGCGCGTGACTCCGGGCTGCCGGGTTCGATCCATAACTCTGCCCAGTACCAGTGATGCCAATCGTTGGTGAGGACAACGGCCGTTACCACCACACAGAAGGCGATGAGAGTAAAGCGTAACGGCCGTGTCAGCCACTTTTCATGATTTGTCAGCCGCAGCACCAGCACAAACCAAAGCACCGGGCCGGAAGTATTGCCGAAATATTTCATCTGTGCCCAAAATATTTTGGCTTCCAAACTGTCGCTGAGGAGTTCAAGCATATAGCAAGCCGTCCAGAAAGAGAGGGCGACCATCATCCAGCCGAAGGTGGTGGTGATGGCTGTCCTGCGACCGCGAAAGGCATAGCCGGCAAGTCCAAGGCTAATGATTAGCGAGCAGACAAAGGGCCAGAGATAGGGCGTGTATGTCCATTGAACCATGCTGGTATTTTAGCATGATTCTTCCCGTCGATGGGGAAGACACCCCATCCGTTGTAGCGAGGAAAGGGCGCCGCATCGGGGTCATACACTTGCGTTGGCCGCTCAAAGAGATCGCTCAGCATGGGGTCTGGTTCGTTTTCAGGTAAACGGGATAAATCAGAAATATCGTCCCCCGCAAGGATAGTTTCCCACAGCTTCCCAATCGGGGCCACCGGGTTAATTTGAACTCGCGTGAACATCATAACAAATTCATATATTCATGATAATACCATTTCTACTTTAACGGCTTTGGAACCAACATAAAAAGCACTTCTGATTTTTCAGAAGTGCTTTTTAGAGCCTTGAAATTAGTTCAAATAGGACAATCTCATCGGCAATGAAACAAGTTGAAAGTCTTCAAAAATAGTGTTTTTAGGCCAATCTCACTCTGAATGAAATCCCGATCTCACCTTAAATGAAATGAATCCCAACTTGTGTGAAATGAGTCTCAATTTGAGTGAAATCCTACAAAATTACACGTCCAGATTGCGGACCTCGCTGCTGTGGGTCATGATGAAACGTTTGCGGGGCCCTACTTCGCTGCCCATGAGCATATCGAAGGTTGTATCGGCAACTACCGCATCCTCGATAGTGACCTGTAGCAGCATTCGCTCGGCCGGGTCCATCGTGGTTTCCCACAGTTGTTCCGGGTTCATTTCGCCCAGACCCTTGTAACGCTGCAAGCTGTATTTCTTACCAGCTTTTTGCAGCTCTTTCAGCAAGTCCTGGTTCTGTGCTTCTGTGTAGGCGTAATGCATCTCTTTGCCCGACTTCAGGCTGTAGAGCGGCGGCTGGGCAATGTAGAGATGGCCTTTTTCGATGAGGGTTGGCATGTAGCGGAAGAAGAAGGTGAGCAGCAGGGTTCGGATGTGGCTGCCGTCTACGTCAGCGTCACACATGATGATGATACGGCCGTATCTCAAATTGCTCGCATCAAATGTTTCCCCAATCCCGGTGCCCAACGCCGAAATCATCGCTTTCACTTCATTGTTAGCCAGAATCTTGTCCAGGCGAGCCCGCTCCGTGTTGAGGATTTTACCGCGCAGGGGTAGGATGGCCTGAAAATGCCGGTCGCGGCCTTGCTTGGCGCTACCACCGGCCGAGTCACCCTCGACGATGTACAGTTCGCATTTGTTTGGGTCGCGCTCAGAGCAATCGGCCAGTTTGCCGGGCAGGGTGAGGCTTTCCAGAGCGCTTTTGCGCATCACCAGTTCACGGGCCTTGCGAGCCGCATCACGCGCGCGCGAGCTGGTGAGGCAGCGCTCGATGATCTTCTTGGCCTCGCGCGGATTTTCTTCCAGGTAAAGGCCAAAAGCATCGGCCGTCACGCCGGCCACAATGCCGGCCACTTCAGCGTTCATCAGCTTCACTTTGGTCTGGCTTTCAAACTGCGGATCAGGGTGCTTGACGCTGACCACGGTGGTGAGACCTTCGCGCGTGTCGTCGCTGGAGAAGTTGGTGTCTTTTTCCTTGAGGAAATTATTTTTGCGGGCGTAGGTGTTGATAACGCGGGTAACGGCCGTACGCACACCGGTTAAATGGGTACCACCGTCGGGTGTGTGGATGGTGTTGGCAAAGGCAAATTCCGAAATAGCGATGCCTTCGGTGTACTGCATGGCCACTTCTACCTCAATGCCGTCTACTTCTTTTTGGTCGTACACTGGGTCATGAATTGGTTTGCGGTTCCGGTTCAGGTAGCGCACAAACGATTTGACGCCGCCCTCAAAGTAGAAACTCATCTCGCGTGCGGGAGACGGCCGTTCATCACGCAGCCGCAGAAAAACACCGCTGGTGACAAACGCCATTTCGCGGAAGCGGTTCAACAAAGTCTCAAAACGATACGTTGCTTCTGCTTCAAAAATACCCTTGTCGAACTTGAAGTGAGTGGTCGTGCCGGTTGGCTCATCCTTACCCAGCTTGCCAATTTTCTTCACTGGGGCATCGGGAATACCCCGCTGGTAACGTTGAAACCAGACCGCACCCTCGCGCCGTACCGTCACTTCCATCCATTCGGACAAAGCGTTGACGGCTGCGGCACCCACGCCGTGCAAACCACCGGACACTTTGTAAGCGTCGTTGTCAAACTTACCACCGGCATGAAGGGTAGTATGTACCAATTCTAGAGCCGATACTTTTTCGGTGGGGTGGAGGGCTACGGGGATACCGACACCATCATCCTGCACGCTGATGCTGTCGTCTTCATGAATGGTCACTTCAATACGGCCGCATCGGCCAGCCAGCGCTTCGTCGATGGAGTTGTCTACAATTTCGTAGACGAGGTGGTGCAGTGCTTTAACATCGGTGCCGCCCACATACATACCAGGGCGACGACGGACAGCTTCCAGACCCTTGAGGACCTGGATGCTGCTGGCATCATATTTTCTTTCCGCTTCGGTTTTTTTTGCCATGAAACGTTCCTTATTTACGCTAGACGGGCAAAACTCAACCATCTGTTGCCTCAATTAGGGGCAGCGCATCTGGCTGTTCGCTTGTCGTTGAAAGGGTACAAATCAGGAGAAATTCAGCTTATTTTGCCTCGTTTTGAACTCATTTTACGAGACATAATTCTATCACATTTGTTCTAAAGTGGGTAGGAAATGAAGGGGGAGTACAGGGTTTTTCCAAAGTCGAAAAAAGAATCTCAAATTGTTAAAGTGGTAGTGACCAAACAAACCACAACACAAAAGAGATTCTCATGCACAATATTACATTAGCCGGACTAGATAGTACATATCCATCATTTGACATCCAGGAACTCATGACACAGTTTGAAGCTGTGAACGACCAGCGAAAGGCACAAGGTATCCGATACAAACTACCCTGTCTGCTAGCCATGATACTCCTGGCAAAGTTAGCGGGAGAAACCAAGCCATCAAGCATAGCCGCTGGCTTCGACAAAGACGTGCGCGTGGTGCCCGGTTTGGCGGCGCTCGGCTTTGGCCACATCGAGGTGGGCACACTGACGCCGCGCCCGCAGGCGGGCAATCCGCGCCCGCGCATCTTTCGCCTGCCGGAGGATGGCGCGATTATCAACCGGATGGGCTTCCCCAACGGTGGTGTGCAGGCGGCACTACCCCGGCTGCAAAAGCTGGCCGCAAAGCCGCACGACTATATTCTAGGCGTCAGCCTGGGCAAGCAAAAAGAGACGCCGCTGACGGAAGCGGCAGAGGATTACAAAGCCGTGATGCAGGTGGTGTATCCGTTTGCCGATTATTTGGCGGTGAACATAAGCTCACCCAACACGCCGGGGCTGCGCGAGCTGCAAGGCGGGGATTATTTGGGTCAGCTGCTGGGGGCGCTGGTGGCTGAGAACGAGAAATTGGCGAAGGTGTACAACGTTGGGAAACGGCCGTTATGCATCAAAATTGCCCCGGATTTGTCGCTGGACGAACTGGATGAAATTTTAACGGCCGTTCAAGACAACCAGATTGACGCCATTATTGCTACCAACACCACCATCGGCCGCGACGGGCTGTGCTCGCCCAACCAACAGGAGACGGGGGGCTTGAGTGGGCTGCCGCTGCGGGAAAAAAGTACGGAGATAATTGCGCACATTTGGCGGGTGACAAACGGCCGTTGACGTGCAGGCTAAGCTAGACGCCGGAGCCGGTCTCGCACAGCTCTACACCAGCCTCATCTACGAAGGTCCTTGTCTTCCACGCTACATTCTCCCCGAACTGGCACTATCTCCCCAAATTAGGCAATCAAGGGATCGTTTTTCTGGCAACTGACTTGATCGTTATTTTAATTCTGCCTAACGCCTACTTATCCTACATCGAGGAGCGAGCCAGCACCTTTGCTATTTACCAGTAAGTTTCAATAAAGACCTATCTCTTGGTCAGGTTGACGTGATGTTGGTTACACACTAGAACCTAACAAAAAACACCTGCATTGATTTACTATCTATTTGCCGTTTGCCAAAAGCTTTGTCAAAGTGGTTGACTTGGTCGCTTGTGATATAAGGTGTCAAAATTGGCGAGTTTAAATTTAGGTTTCATTTATTTGATGTCCAATAGTGATTGACCAAATCCAAGTCTATACCTGAATGAGTAGGAGGATAAAGAATAATCCTTATCTTCCCAGTTGTTATTTTGCCTCTCTCAATTATGTGTAAAAGGCTAGACATAATCTGACACTGCTGACCTAACTGACAATAGCATGAGCTGTTGGTTCGGACTTGTTTTCTAGCTGTGGAAACAAGTCGTCAATCACCTTTTCTCGCGCCTAGTGCTTCGTCTCTGAAAACGTTTGATATGGCGTTCGTCCGTAACAATACTTGCCTGTATGTGTTCGCTCCTGATTATACAATTCTAGCCACTGATCCAAATCTGTCTGTAGTTCTTTCAAAGTGCGATAGATTTTCTTGCGAAAAGCGACCTGGTAGAACTCATTCTTGATGGTGCGATGGAAACGCTCGCAAATGCCGTTGGTCTGTGGGCTTTTGGCCTTGGTTCGCGTGTGGTCGATGTCTTCAATGGCCAGGTACAACTGATATTCGTGATTTTCCAGGCGGCCGCAATACTCGGTGCCCTGATCTGTCAGAATCCGCAACAAGGGCACTTCTTGGGATTCAAACCAAGGCAAAACGCGATCATTGAGCAAGTCAGCGGCCGTAATGGCGTGCTTCTGGGTGTAAAGCTTGGCGAAGGCCACTTTAGTGTAGGTATCGATGAAGGTCTGCTGGTAAATACGGCCCACGCCTTTGATGGTGCCAACGTAATAGGTGTCTTGGGCGCCTAGATAACCGGGATGAGCTGTTTCAATCTCACCGTGCGCCTCTCGTTCTTCTTTGGCTTTTTCCAGTGCTTGTAGCTGCGCTTCCGTCAGGATGAGATTTTCTTCAGCCACCCGTTTTTCCAAAGCCTTTAGGCGTTTCTTGAAGGTTTCAGGTCATGGCGCAGCCAGATCGAGCGCACACCACTCGCTGAAACAAAGGCGCCCTTTTTCTGTAGTTCATTGGAGGCACGCAACTGGCCGTAAGCTGGATTCTCAAAGGCAAACTCAATAACAGCAGCCTCGACCGCCGGCGCCACCCTGTTTTTGACGTTTGGTTGGCGCCGGCTTATCTCCCGCAAACCTTCCTCACCGTGCTCATCGTACAGCTCTTTGAAGCGATAGAAGCTGTCGCGGGAGTAGCCCATCACCCGGCAGGCCTGACTAACATTGCCCAATTCTCTGGCTAGATTTAACAGCCCCAACTTGTTCTTGAAGTAACTGAAACTTTTCAAAAATGAGGAATCGTGCATCATGGTTGTTGACAAATAACTTAAAAAGGAGTTCAACCATGAGCACGATCCCCACAAGTTTAACCGAAAAACAATTTGAACAACATGTTCGACCTTTTATCTCGACAGCAAGGCGCGGCTATGAATGCAAAATTCCACTCTACAAGGTATTCAACTACATCTTGTATCGACTGCATACAGGGTGTCAGTGGGAAAAGTTGCCCATCGACCCAGATAAAGGCGACCCAGAAAAAAAGAAATCAGCCCTGACGCAGTTTACTATCACTTTCGCAAGTGGAGTCGGGATGGTTCTCTGGAAAAGGTGTGGCAAAGCAGCATTAGGACGATAGCTGGACAGTTGAATTTATCTGAACTGAATCTTGACGGCAGTCATGCTGTTGCCAAGAAAGGTGGTGAATCGGTTGCCTATCAAGGACGTAAAAGGGCTAAGACCACGAATATCTTGCCTGTTACGGATGGGAATGGCTTCATCATTGCTACGACTCGGTTAATGGCTGGCAATCACAACGACGCTTTCAATCTGAAGCAACATTTGCAAATGGTTTTCAAATCAATGAAACGGCTGGGTTTAGTCTTTGCTGGGGCTTATTTCAATGCTGACAAGGCATTTGACACCAAAGCAGCCCGAAAAATCTGTTTCAATCACGGAGTGATACCCAACATGGCGGAAAACAAGCGCAATCGAAAAGGCGTCAAACGAGGTCGCCCCCGGCTTTTCAATGCCGAAGTGTACAAGCGGCGATTCACCAGTGAGCGTTCGTTTGCCTGGATTGATAAGTTCCGCGCTTTGTTGTTAAGGTTCGAGCGACGTGATGCCTACTATCTGGGTGGCCATCCCATCGCATTTACGATGATTAACCTGCGTCATGTTATTGCCGCTCAATAAGTTTCATCTAGTTCCTTGATAATTTTTTCTTCTGCTTTCATTATGACACTCCTTCGTGTTCGTGTGATTTTACAAGGAGTGTCAGATTAAGTCTCAACTAATACAGTTGGGGCTGGGTTTTCGATGCTCCGGCAATGCTGCCCAAGCTGCCTGGCTTTCTTTGAAGAATCGTTGGAGGGGAAATCTTTTTACCATGCTCTCCAGTAATGACGACTTTCTTCCTTGTTGTCAACCCCATTTCCAAATTGAGAATCGCTGTCCTGTTGTAAAGATTAGGGCGTGTTGACGTGCTGTCCGATCAATGCTTCTAGCGCTTCGCCAAAGTCGCCGCGCAGGGTGAAGCTAGCGTTGTCCTGGAATGTCTCTTCATCCTGGCATTCGCGCGGCTGCGCTTTGACAGTGCCTTCGGCAACTACTTCGCCAGTTTGGGTGGTGATCAGCCGGTAATCGGCGACGCGCGCCACGCGGGTGATGGTCGCGTCACCGGCATCGCCTTCCAGCGTGTATTCGCACGTTTCAATTTCTGTGTCCACCACGTCTTGCAGACAGACGACCAGTTCGGCTTCTTCCAAATTGTTGGGATGATACTGCCAGCCTGAGGTTAGAAAGATGGACTCGCTGCCACCCAGATATTCCACAATGGCGGCGGGATGCTCGCCAGAAATGTTGGGATCGTAGGTGGTTGTTTCGGCAACCACTTCACCATCACACACGGTTTTAAGGTCAGCCAGATTGCGCGATTCGCTAGGTGAGCCTTCGTTGTAGAAGTAGCCAAAAATGATGACACCCACACAGCACAAAGCTGCTAGACCCATAATACCGCCGACAATCATCAAGGTTCGTTTGTTTTTCATAAAGACCTCCATCCATTAACGTTTAGATATGGTCATCATAAAAACGGAACGATCACAAAACGATCCTTTGGCAACAAATTTCCCCGGAAACTGCATAACTGTTTCCTTGCTTGCTGGCCAGTTTCCGAGGAAAAAGGCTAGAGGCCAATGGTTTTGGCAAAGTTTTCGATGGCTTGCAGGTGCTTTTGTGGTGTGTCCAGACCTGCGCCCATTGTGTTGAAGGAGATGTGGGTCGCGCCTGCGTCGCGCCAGCCCACCAAGTAGTTTTGCCACGCGTCAGGGCCGTCGGTAATGTGCAGGCGGGGTTCCAGACCAATGTCGCTGAGGGTACGGCCGTTTTCCGCCAAATACTGCTCTAACTTGTCCAACGACTCCTGAGCCGCTTCGGCCGTGCGGTAGCCGGGCAGCCAGCCGTCGCCTTTACGCGCCAGGCGGCGCAGTACCACATCGGCATGACCACCCAGCCAGAGGGGGATCGGGCGCTGGATCGGCAGCGGGTTCAGGCCAGCATCATCAATGTTGTGGAAGTGGCCCTTGAAGGTGACGAGTTCCTGGGTAAACAGCAGCTTGAGAACGTCAATCTGCTCGTCTACGCGCCGCCCGCGCGTGTGGAAATCGAAGCCGATTCCTTCCATCTCCACTTTATTCCAGCCAATGCCGATGCCCAGGCGGAAACGGCCGTTGCTCAACACATCCAAACTGGCGGCCTGCTTGGCGACAACGGCCGTTTCCCGCTGCGGCAAAATGAGAATGCCGGTGATAAATTCCAATTTGGTCGTGAGTGCGGCCATGTAGCTAAACAGCACAAACACCTCGTGGAAGGGGGTTTGGTAGGTGTACGGGCCGTTCCAGCCGCCGGGGCGGTTTGGATTGACACCCAGGACGTGGTCGTAGGCCAGGATGTGAGAGTAGCCGAGTGATTCGGCCGTTTGCGTGTAGTCGCGCAGCGCGGCGACATCGTTGCCAAATTCAGTTTGGGGAAACACAAGACCAATTTTCATCACAATCTCCTTATCTGACGTTAGGTGCGTCGCACCTTTTCATTTGCCAGTTGTAATCGCGGGAATGAAGAAAGGCAAACGAAGTTCATGAAAAGCGGTCAAGTCTGTTCATAAACTCACGCAAAGGCGCAAAGCAACGAAGTTTCTCTTTGCGACTTTGCGTGAGACCGATTTGAAGCTCAAGTAAACGACGCTGATTGTCCAATTGGGGCAAGGCGGCTACAATGCCGCGACAAATTTTATATTCCAACCAACAGTGGCGGCTAGGGTTCCGCAGCATCAGCTGGCTGGTCCGAGCGCCGCATAAACCGCAGAGATGGATGCCCGCCTACGCGGGCATGACAAGAAGCGGCAGCATCTGGACGGACTAAAAGCCTTGGGGATTGCGGTTGGCATGGGCGCAAACGAGCGTTGCGCTTGTGCTGTTCACGCATTCTCTGGAGGTGTTTTGATGTTTCAGACAGTTGGTAAGGCACGATCGCCACAGGTTACGGCCGTTTTCCAGGCCCTCTTCGTCACATTTCTCTGGTCAACTTCCTGGGTCCTCATCAAAATTGGGCTGCAAGATATTCCCCCGCTGACCTTTGCCGGGCTGCGCTACGGGCTGGCCTTTTTGTGCCTGCTGCCCTTCTTTCTGCGTGGTGGCGGCGTGGCCGAGGTGCGTCAGCTGGAACGAGCTGGCTGGCTGCGGTTGGTGGCGCTGGGCGTCATTTATTACGCCGTCACGCAGGGCACACAGTTTGTGGGTCTGACCTACCTGCCCGCCGTAACGGTGAACGTGATGCTAGGCTTTACCTCGGTGGTGGTGGCGTTGTTGGGTATGGGGATTTTGGGGGAACGGCCGTCTTTCTGGCAATGGTCAGGCATGTTTGTGGCCCTAGGCGGCGGGCTGCTTTACTTTTATCCGGTGCAGATTCCGCAGGCGCAGCTGGTGGGTTTTGTCGCCGTGGCGGTCGGTGTGTTGGCCAATGCGGGTTCGGCCGTTTTGGGGCGGTCAATCAATCGCAAGGGGCATTTACGGCCGTTAACCGTCACCACCGTCAGCATGGGTGTGGGATCATCGCTGCTGTTGGGGGCAGGGCTGGCCACGCAAGGGCTGCCAGTGCTGAGTTGGCAGAGTTGGGCAATGGTTAGCTGGCTGGCGCTGGTGAATACGGCGTTTGCTTTCACCCTGTGGAACCACTCGCTGCGCACCCTCTCTGCGATGGAGTCCAGCATCATCAACAACACGATGGCAGTGCAGATTCCCATTTTGGCGGTATTGTTTTTGGGGGAAAGGCTAAACGGCCGTCAGGTGCTTGGTTTAGTCATGGCTATCGTGGGCGCTTTGTTGGTGCAGCTAGGTAGGCGGCGGGTGCGGAAGAGCTAATATTTCCCCGGAAACTTGGAGTTTCCGGGGAAATGCAGAGGCTTTACTTATTCAACATCGTCCACAAAAAGCTGTAGATGTCGGTGGCTTCTTCGATGAGCTTGGCGGTGGGCTTGCCCAGGCCGTGCCCGGCGCGGGTTTCTATGCGGATGAGAAGGGGATTACGGCCGTTATCTGCCGCTTGTAATGTCGCCGCAAATTTTTTCGAGTGCATGGGCACCACGCGATCATCCGTGTCGGCGGTGGTGATGAGCAGGGGCGGATAGGTGTGGTCTGGCTGGACGTTGTGCAGCGGGGAGTAAGCCATCATGAACTTGAAATGGTCCGGGTTTTCCTCCGCGTTGCCATATTCGGGAATCCAGTAGCGACCGGCGCTAAATTTGTGGTAGCGCAGCATGTCAATCACCGGCACGCCACAGTGCACCGCGCCAAACAAATCGGGGCGCTGTAACATGCAGGCGGCTACCAGCAATCCGCCGTTGCTGCGTCCCTCGATGGCCAATTTCTTGTTGTTCGTATAACCATTGGCGATGAGCCATTCCCCGGCGGCAATGAAATCGTCAAACACGGTTTGTTTATTGGCCAACATGCCCGCCTGATGCCACGCTTCGCCGTATTCGGTGCCGCCGCGCAGGCAAGCCTGGGCGTAAACGCCGCCGCGCTCCAGCCAGGCCAGCCGGGTGGGCGAGAAGATGGGCGTCATGGAGATGTTGAAGCCGCCGTAGCCGTAGAGCAGCGTCGGGTTTTGCCCATCGAGCGCGATCCCTTTTTTGTGGGTGATGAAGAGCGGCACTTTGGTGCCATCTTTGGACGGGTAGAAGACTTGCGTCGTTTCGTAGGCGTCGGGGTCAAAATCGAGCTGCGGCTGGTCGAGAATAGAGAGTTCTTCGCTGGTGAAATCGTAGCGCAGGATGGTGGGTGGGTAGGTGAAGGATTGAAACTGGATGAACAGTTCGGTGTGGTTGCGTTCACCAGACAAATCAAAAATGGTGCCGGGGACGGGAAGTTCAATTTCGCCCAGATGTGTTCCGTCCAGCGCATAGCGGTGCAGCCTGTGAGCACCGTGATGCAGCGTGCCGAGGATGAACTCGTTGTTGACCATGAGGCTGAAGGCAATGGCATCGTCCCCTTCAGGGATGATGGTTTGCCAGTTGGCGGGGTCTGGGTTGTTGAGGTGGATGGCGATGATACGGCCGTTATCGGCCCCATTGTCCGTGTGAAAGTAGAACTTTGCGCCATCGTTGCCCAAAAAATTGTAAGCTGCATCCATCTCATCCAGCAGGTAGATAAATTCCTCACCGTTGATGGGGCGATAGTAGAAGCGGTTGCGGCGGTCGGTGCCGTCCCAAACGTGCAGGGTGAGGTAACGGCCGTCGTCGGTGACGTGCGGGTGGAAGCCCAAATTCGGTGCATCGGGCCGGGCAAAAACGATGGTGTCTTTGCTTTGCTGCGTGCCTATCTTGTGGAAGTAGATTTGCTGATGAGTGCTGGGCGGCGCGTCGGGCATTTCGTCGGGGCTGGGGTAGCGGGCGTAGAAGAAGCCGGAGCTATCGGGCAGCCAGGCGGCGTTGGTGAACTTGGCCCAGCGCAGCACTTCGGAGCGATCTTCGTTGCTCTCTAAATCGCGAATATGGATGGTTTGCCAGTCGGAACCGCTTTGGGAGAGGGAATAGGCCAGGAAACGGCCGTCTTTGCTGTAGCTCTGGCTGATCAGGGCAATCGTACCGTCGTCGCTGAGCGTGTTGGGGTCGAGCACCTGCTCTAACGGCGCATCCAGGTTAGCTTGTTTGTACAGGATCGACTGGTTTTGCAGACCGTCGTTTTTCTGCACAAAGTAGTTGCCGCTGTTGCGGTCTCCTTTGCGGCGCGGCACGCTGCTTTTGGGGTAGTTCCACAAGGCGGTCAGCCGCTCTTTGAACTGCCCATGCACGGGCAGCTCCGCCATAATGCTTTGAGTGAGTTCGTTTTCGGCTTCTACCCAGGCGATAGTGTCCGGGTCTGCGGGATTTTCTAGCCAGCGGTACGGGTCGGGAACGGCCGTACCGTGATAATTATCGACAACATCCACCTTGTGCGCGGCTGGGTACTTAAAATTGTGGGATTCCATTCTTGCTCCTCTTAAAATAATCCGCAGATTACACAGATTGCACAGATTTTTTGATCTGCGAAATCTGTAGATTTTCGTTTCTCGTTGTAGATTTTAGCCCAATTTGTGAACTGCTGCCGCTGCTCTGGTTGCGGATTGTTTTGGGGTTCATGAGATGATTGTAGCACGGTCCTGGTGCAGCCTGGATATGCTATACTTTGGGTCGATAACGGCCGTTTGCCCACACCAAAAAGGAACAAAAAATGAACCATCCACTGGTTACCCAACTCCGTTTTGCTCGCAGCGAATTTGTGCGCTGCCTGGAAGATCTTTCTGACGACGATGCGCAAAAGCGCCTTTTGCCGATGAACAGCATCAGCTGGATGATTGGTCATCTGGCGAACCAGGAGCAGTTTTACTGGGTGTATTTGGCCCAAGGAAGAGCGGTTCAGCCAAATTTGTATGAATTGGTGGGCACGGGCCGCCCGGCCACAACGCCCCCGTTGGCTGAGATGTGGCAAGTCTGGCGCGACATCACCGCTGCCGCCGACGAATTTCTAGACGCCTTGACTGCTGATCAACTAACGGAATACCTCATTCAGGGCGAAACCAAAGCTCGCGAGACCACTGGCACGATGCTGCTGCGCAACATTTACCATTATTGGTTCCACACGGGCGAAGCCCACGCGGTACGGCAGCAATTGGGTCATACGGATTTGCCGCAGTTTGTGGGGAATATGAGTACGGCCGTTTACCAGCCCGAATAATAATTTGGGGAACCAGCTCAAATACTGACACAAGGCCTTCCTAAAATAACCTTGCGCCTTTGTGTGAAATTATTTCAGGTGCTGGATATTGTGAAGATGATTAAGCTGACGATGGCTGGGGATGGCGTTGAGAAACGTTTCGCGAATGGCCAGGTCGGTGATGGTGGCGGCGCGTTGATCGAGCCAGGTTTTGCCCTGCCGCAGCCATTTTTCGGCCTGAGCGGCATCCTCTTCCGCAAAAAGCGCGTGGCAGGTGAGGTAGATGCGAACCGGATCATTGGCCCCGCTCAGGCTGCCCGTTTGCAGGTAGGTGACAAGGGGCGCAACGGCCGTTTTCGCCGTATCAATTTTGTTTTGCCGCCTCAGCGCCCGAACTTGCCCCGCAATCGCTTCCATCTGTCGTGATGTGTCGCCTAATTTCTCCCAGCCTGCGATGGCCTGTTCATAGGCGGTTTGCGCCGCGTCCCACTGGCCCAGCCCGCACAAATTGTGGCCTAAAAAGGTGTGGGCAAAGGCAATTTCGCGGGGAGCGCTTTCCGCCAAAGCCAGTTGCCGCGCTTCTTCGCAGAGGGAACGGCCGTCTTCCCACCGCTCCTGCATAGCCGCCAGCAGCCCCATGTAGGCCAGCACATTGCTTTGTGCCTGTTTGGTGTTTAGCTGGCGCAGCAGGTCTAGCGACTGTTGATAAAAGGGAGCGCACTTCTCAAATTGCCCCAAACGCAGCCACAAATCGCCCATGTTGCTGAGGACGCTGGCTAAATCGTAAAGACGGCCGTTTTCTTCCGAGAGCTGGCGTTGGCGGCTCAAATAGGCCAAGGCTTGCTCATACCGGCCTTCATACGTGGCAATGTGCCCCAAAAAACCGACAATGCTCACTTCCAGCACGCGATCCCCGATGTTTTGGGCGATTTCAATGATTGGTTCTGCATAGGCGCGGGCTGCGGCGAGCTCCTGCTGCTCTTTTTTCAGGATGGCCAGAAAGTAGTGGGTGCGGCTCAGGCTGCGGATGTCCCTGGCTTGCTGGTGCAATTCGGCCGAGTGCAAGGCCATCTGTTCGGCCGTGGCCAGATTGGCTTGTCGCCATGCATTGGCCGCCTGGGAGCGGGCAATCATCCCGGCCAGATTGGTTTGGCCTAGCCGTTGGGCGATCTGGTACGCTTCCGCGAATTCTTGCTCGGCGTCGGCATAGCGGCCCGTGCGCCAAAAATATTGGCCCAATCGAAAACGGCCTTTTGCCACCAACAGTTCATCGCCAACTTTTAGCGCAAGCTCAAGGCAGGTTTGTGCCGCCGTTTGCATCTCGTCCAGCTGGGTCAGTTCATAAAGCAGCGTGGCGTGTTCGGCCGCAAGGGCAGCCTGAAGATGGGGCCAATCGCCCAACCGATGACGGGCGGCTTGCAGCAGAGTGTCCCCCTCACGAAACAATCCGGCGTAGTTCCAGTACACGCCCAGCGCGGGAATGGCGGGGAGCAGGTCGGTGGGCAGCGGCCGTTCCACCGCCCATTGCCACGCTTTGAGCAAATTTTCTGCCTCCGCCTGGGTTTGGTGCAGGGCGATTTGCGGTTCCGGGCCAAAAAATAGGGCTGTGCGCTGGGCCATGCGGCTCAGGTAATGCCGCGCGTGCCGATCTTGCAGCTGGTCTGGATCGATAGCTTGCTCGGCCAGCTTGCTGTGGGCAAAGGTGCGCAGCAGCTCGTGCAGGTGGTAAAAATCGCCGCCGTGGTGCTGCACCAGCGATTTGTCGATGAGGGCAAACAGGCTGGCGGGCTGGCTGTTGGTCACGGCGCGTACCCCATCGAGCTGGAAGCTGCCCTGAAACACAGAAAGTTGGGCCAGCGTGTTCCGTTCGTCCGGGGTGAGCATGTGCCAGGAGTAGTTGAAGACGGCTTGCAGGCTGCGGTGGCGCTCCGGCACGTCTTGCGGGGCGCGGGCCAGGTGCAGTAGGTTATTTTGCAAATCGGCAGCGATGGCTTCCAGCGACAGCCAGCGGGTCCAGTCGGCCATGAGCTCGATGCCCAGCGGCAGGCCGTTGACAAAGCGGCACAGGGACACGATTTGGGGCAGATTGTCGGGCGTAAGCAGATTGCGCCCGGTGGCCCGCTCAGTTCGTTCGGCAAAAAGTTGCAGGCTGTCGGTGGCTACGGCCGTTTCCCACGCTTCCTCTTGCGGCACGATCAACCCCTCTAGCCGAAAAATGCGCTCCGCCTGCACCTTGAGCGGTTCGCGCGAGGTGGCCAGGATGGCCAACCTGGGGGCGGTCGCCAAAAGGTTGAGCAATAGACCGGCGGCCGTGAGCAGCGGCTCAAAGTTGTCCAAAATGAGCAGCGTGTGGCGCTGGCGCAGATAGTTGGCTAGCTGCTGTTTGGGCGGTTCGCCGGGGGAAAAGTTCAGCCCCAGGGCCGCAGCGATGGCGCTGGCCACGCTGTCCTCCGCGTCGGTGGTGGGGGCGTTTTCTACATTGGCCAGGGGCACAAACCAGGTGCCGTCGGAAAAGTGGGGCAGCAGCTGCTCGGCGGCTGTCAGGGCCAGCCGGGTTTTGCCCACGCCGCCTTCGCCCAGGATGGTGATGAGTCGGGAACGGCCGTCTTTCACCAGACCGGTCAACTCTGCCAATGCCTCCCGACGGCCGATGAAGGGGGTGAATTGGGTAGGGAGATTGTGAAGGGGTGTGCTGCCTGCGGCAGCTTGGGTGACAAGGTGACCGGGTGACAAGGTGACTGGGTGAAACTTTGTCACCTTGTCATCGAGCAGCTCTTGGTAGAGTGATTGCGTTTCATTGGATGGTTGAACACCAAGCTCCTCATCCAATAGGCGGCGGCAGGTTTCGTATTGGGTGAGAGCGGCGCTGCGTTGGCCGTCGGCGGCCAGGAGCCGCATGAGCTGGCGGTGGGTTTCTTCGTGCCACGGTTCGATGGTGAGCAGTTGGCGGGCGGCCTGGATGCCGGGGGATGCTTGTTGGGTGTGTACGGCCGTTTCTACCAGTTGATAGAGATGGGTTACGGCCGTTTGCCGCAGTCGCTCTCGCACACCCACAAGCCATGTTTCAAACTCCGGCGCGTTGGGGAGATCAAAGCCAGTTAAGAAGTCGCCCTGATACAGATCAAAGGGAGATTGGAGATTGGAGACTGGAGATTGGAGACTGGAGATTTGACCCATCTCCAATCTCCTTCCAAACTCAGCCGCGTCCAGCCAAAAATCTGCCAGACTGACGTCTAGACGTGTGGTGTGCAAGACGGTTGCGGGCAGGATTTTGCGCAGCTTGCTGAGGGTGAGGCGCAGGTTGGCGCGGGCGCTTTCTTCAGGCAGGTCGCCCCAGAGCAGCCCGGCAAGTGACGTGCGGGTATGGGCGCGTTGGGTGACGGCCAGGTAGACCAGCAGGGCTTGTCCCTTGAGGGAAATGAGATCAGCGGTTAACGGCCGTTCCCCAAATTGCAGAATCGGGCTGCCCAAAACGGAAATTCGCAGGGTTTCTACCAAAGTGCCTCTCCGATTTTGCAAAAGCGGCAAAAATGAGGCTTTGCCAGGTCCGTCGGTGCCGCTTTTGCTTAATCAAATCACGATGAATGATTCATCCTTTTATGGCTATCTCGTGATTTGATAAACGGTAGAAATACGATCGAAAAATGATGGGCGGTTAAGCTGCAAAGTATAACCAAATTTAATCGGCTGGCGACAAGCTTTTGTCAAAAGCCACCAGCAAGGAGCGTACAGGATGCAAACAAATGTGACTACCTATCATGACTCCGGTATTCAGGCTCATAAATTGAATCAGCTGTCGCAGCCACAGACGCAAAGCCAACTGGCGGAGCAGAACCAGATGCGGCTCAATCTGCTGCTGCAATTTCAAAAGCATGGAGTGCCCCACGCCACCCTGCGCCGTTGGTTCAAGCGATGATGTGGTTGGCGGATTGGCAAAGTCGGCTGTGGCAAACGGCCGTTGTGTTGGCGTTCGATCTTTATTTTTGGAGCCGCTATTTGCGCAGGAGAGTGAAAAATGTATGACGCCATTGTGGTAGGGGCGCGCTGCGCCGGAGCTTCGACGGCGATGTTGTTGGGGCAGCTGGGGTATAAGGTGCTGTTGGTGGATAAAACGGCCGTTGGCACCGACATCCCGCATGGCCATTTTATTCATCGGTTGGGGCCGCAGCGGTTAGCCAAGTGGGGCGTGCTGGATGATGTGTTCGCCACCGGCTGCCCGCTGGTAACAGACGTCACCATGAGCCTGGGCGGTGTGCCTCTGCACGGCAAGGATTTGCGGGTGGACGGCATTCCTTTTGGCATTGCCCCTCGTCGCGGTGCCCTGGACAAAGTGCTGGTAGATCATGCCGTGGCCGCAGGCGTGGAGCTGCATGACCAGTTTCTGGTGGAAGATTTTCTACAAGATGGCGACAGGATTACAGGTATTCGTGGCCGGGATTTGGTCAGCGGCGAGCGGGTAGAATGGTTGGCGCAGATTGTGATTGGGGCAGACGGCCGTAATTCCAAGTTGGCTCAGGCAGTAAATGCCCCAACTTATGAAACCGTGCCGCCGGTTTCCTGCTACTACTTTTCCTACTGGTCTGGCGTGCCGATGGAAGAGTTGCAACTGCACGTTGGTGCCGATTTTGTCATTTTTGCCTTCCCTACCAATGACAATTTGTTGGCGCTGTTTGTTGCCTGGCCGATTGAACAATTCTCGGCAGTGCGCCGTGACATCGAAACCGCGTTCATGTCTGTTATTGATCAGGTACCGACGTTAGCGGCGCAGGTGCGAGCGGGCGAACGCGTTGAGAAGTTTTACGGTACGGCCGATTTACCCAACTATTTCCGCAAGCCGTATGGTCCTGGCTGGGCCTTGGTGGGCGATGCCGGACATCACAAGGATCCGTTCATGGCTCTGGGCATTGCCGATGCGCTGCGCGATGCCGAGTTGGTGGCGCAGGCGGTGCATGAGGGATTGGTGGGGAAACGGCCGTTTGCTGAAGCGCTGGCCGAGTTTGAACAAAAGCGCAACGAGACTTCCCTGCCGCTGTACCAGGAAAATCTGGCACGGGCTACCTTTACGCCGCCTCCGCCAGAGCAGCGCCAGATCCGGCAGGCGCTGGTAGACAATGGCAACCAGGCCGACACCAACGCGTTTTACAAGGCAGTTCTGGGTTTGGCACCCCCGGAAACCTTCTTTAATCCAGAGAATATCGGCCGAATTTTGCACCAGGCCGCGCAGCCAGTTGTTGCCCTACTTTAGTGGCGCCGAAAAGGACAAAACTCATGGTAAAAAGCACACAGTCTGTTTTTGTTTGGAGTTTCTATTTGCTGGGGCTGGGGTCGATTTTGGTACTTATCCCCAATTTTTTGCTAGGTTTATTCAACTTTGAGCCAACTGAAGAAGTTTGGATTCGGGTTGTGGGCATGCTGCTGCTCATTTTGGCGTATTACTGTTTTGAAGCCGCCCGGCATCAACTGCATCCTTTTTACCAGTGGAGCGTGCTGGGTCGGGCCTCCGTCATTGTTTTCTTCACTGTGTTTGTCTTGCTAAAGCTAGCCCCTGTGCAGCTGATTCTGTTTGGTATGGTGGATTTAGCCGGCGCTTTATGGACCGGATTTGCCCTCAGGCAAGAGCAAAACAACAAATTGCTGTCTGTTTCCCAATGATTTGTTGGTGAGCGATTTTTTCGCACCCTAAACTGAAGCCAAAAGAGCCAATCCAGCAAAAGGGTTGGCTCTTTTGGTATTACGAGTACGAGGAGGAAATTTTTACTGTAGGTGCTTTTTGAAGAAATCGGTCATGGTGGTGTACACCTTGACGCGATTTTCGTATTTCAGCACGTCGTGGCCTTCGTCGGGGAACATGAGGTAGTCTACTTCTTTGCCGATTTCTTGCAGATGCTCTACCAGCTCGCGCGATTCCTGCTCGATGACGCGGGGATCGTTTTTGCCCTGCACCACCAACATCGGCGCAGTCACTTGCTCGATGTAGGTGCGCGGCGAGCGTTCGCGCATGAAATCTTGCTCGGTTTCGGGGTCGCCGACGAGCATTTTTATGAATGGTTTCCACGTTTCTGGCACGCGACTGGCAAAGGTGAGCAGGTCGTACGGGCCAAACATGTCGATGGCCGCTGACCAAAGCTCGGGGTGGCGGCTGGCCAGGGTGAGGGTCATGTAGCCGCCGTAAGAACGGCCGACTACGCCCGCGTGGTTCACGTCAATTCGTGCATCTTTGGGCAAAATTTCGGTCATGGCGTGCACGTGGTCTAATCGATCCGCACCACCCCAATCGCGCACAACGTGTTTCATGTAGTTGAAGCCGTAGCCAGTGCTGCCGCGCACATTGGGCACAAAGACAGCAAAGCCGTTGAGCGCCAGGTATTGGATGAAGGGCATGGAGAACCAGGCGAAATCTGGGCGTTCTTGCCCCTGTGGGCCGCCGTGGATGTAGTAAACCAGCGGGCGTGGCCCTTCGTAGCCTAATTCGGCGGCGGGCAAGTAAAGCCGGGCGGAGATGCGTAACCCGTCGTAACTGGTGAACGGGGTGTCTTCGCCAGGGGAGAGCCATTCGCCGGGGAGGCCCAGGATGCGTTCACGGGTGTGGCGCTGGAGGTTGCCGCGATTGGGGCCGCTGATGGTGTAGAGCTGGGTGGGAGAAACGGCCGTTGAAAACGACAGCGCATATTCATCTTGGGCTTTGTTGTACTTGATCGATTCCAAAACGCCGCCGGCCAGTTCGCCGGTGCCGCACAGCAGATGGGTGGCCTGCATCGTCAGGTTTTCTTCGTCTAGCTCTGCTTCGTACACCCAGGAACTGCCGTCGATATTGTAGATGAGCAAGTAGGTTTGCCCGGTAAGGTGGCGAATCTCTTCCATTTCGCCCACGCCTTCGTGCTGCGTGCCGCTGATGGGAATTTGTTGAAGGTCAGTGGGATTATTGAAGCTCAGGTAGGCAGGGCCATACGTGTCTTCAAACTCAGAGGTCGTCAGTAAAATGCCGCTGTCATGGCGAATAAAGTGGGCCTGCCCAATGTTGTATTTGCGCGGTTCACTGCCAGGCGTGCGTTCGGCCATGGGAGTGCCGAGCAGGGTGGTGGGTTTTTCATCGCCCAGATTGTAGCAGAACAAGACGCCATCACCCGCGCCATACCCTTCGGCCAGGATAAATTTGGTTTTCTCATCGTTTATACCTGCGGGTGTGCCACCGAACTGGCTTTCATTGAGCTTGGTCAATTCACCTGTTTCCAGGTTGGCCAGATATGAGCGCATGAGTGGCTCGGTGCGCGATTCCGCGACAAATACGAGCGTATTGCGTTCCAAATCTGCATCATCGGTACTGACGCGGTGGTTGGCAAAAGCGTCGGCAAAAATGGGCTCTGGGTAGCCACCTGTCAGCGGAATAGTCATGGGTAGGTAGTTTTCATCGCCATCCTGGTCAATCATGACGATGATTTGGTTGAGTTGCGGAAAGACGACGAAGGAGCGACCCGGCATGAGGTGGGGGTTTTGCAGGGCGATGTCGGGAGGGAGCAGCGGTTCGGGCACGCTGCCGCCACGATCCATGACATAGAGGCTGTTACGGCCGTTTAAATTGCTGATGAAATAGAGCCGGTCGCCGACAAGCTGCGGCACTAAAAAGAGCCGCGCGGACAAAAAAGATTCAATTCGCTTCATGATTTTCTCCTGAAAAAAGAATTAGGGACACAGAGCTACACAGAGAAGAGCAGAGTTTCACAGAGGGGAAAATGATGAATCTGCGAAATCTGTTGATTCTTTTGCTTACTTGCGCAGCTGCATGGTAAATAATTTCCGGGTGGGCGCGGTGTCGATGTGGGGCATGTGGGTTTCCACCAGGGCAATGGTTTCTTCGATGAGGACCTTGAGGTTGTGAACGGCCGTTTGCCCATCCACCTCAAAAATGCCGGGCAGCCGCGTGACAATGTCTGCTGGGGCCAGCTTCATTTTGGTCACGGTGACGTTGAGGCCTTTGATTTTGCCGGGATGGTACAGTTGATTTAGCCCGCAAAGCACGCCAAAGATGTTTTGCACCGCGTTGAGCAATTCTTCCTGCAAAAAGATGACTTCGTTGCGCTCGACGCCCATTTTTTGCAGCACCCACAACGGCCGAAAGCGTAAATATTTTTTCACCAGCATGTCGCCCAACTGCGGCGGATAGTTGGCCAATTTGGCCTTCCACCCGTCGGTAATCTCGGTTCCTTTTAGCGGGACGCCGGTGAGAACGCCATCGAGCATGATTTGTTTGTTGTTTTCTTCCAGGTCTGGCGCTTGCAAAAACTCGTCGATGAGTTCTTCTGTTTCGGCCAGTTTGGCGTGGGCAAAGTCGTGGCGCACGCCGTCGATGTATTGGAACAGCGCCCAGCCATCTTGAGCATCGCCCCCGTAAAAACCCCCGCCAGAATCCAGCGCCCCCTGCCGGTACGCCTCAAATGCTGCTTCGCCGGGCAGCTCATCATAATACATGATGATGTCGATGTCGGAATTGTCGTCGGCAACACCTTTGGCTACGGAGCCAGTCACGAGAATTGCTTTGATGTGGGGATTTTGCTGAAATTCGGCCGTATTGGCCTTTGCTCGCGCCAACCATGCTTCAGAAATTGAACTCATGGTTCGTCCTCCATCGGCGCTATCAACGGATACCAGGCCAGGGTAAGGCCATATAAATCTGTGCCCTCTTCCTTCCCTTCTGGGTTTAGTGCGCCAATTTCGTCCAGGAAGGCATTAAAACGGCCGTACAACTCCTCATACTGTTCTGGTGTAAGCCACATCGTGGTGCGCCACAAAATGCCCCGTGAGGCGTCAAACGGATTTTGTTGGGTTATCCGCATCGTGCGCTGAATTTCTGACCGGGTTGCGTCCAGCATTGCGTTTATCATCCGGTACATGTTTTCGGTGTTGGCTGATTGGTCGGCCAGCAGTTGATCGTCGATTCGGTAATTTCGGGCTACGACCTGGTATTTTTTTTCTACGATGCCCGATACCACATTGGTTTCCACGACCTGGATCAGGCCGTGTTTTTCCATAAGGTTGACGTGGTAATACAGCTTGGTTGCTGGCAATTTGAGCAGCCGGGCAATCTCTTTAACGGTTTTGGGATGTTTTAAGGATTGCAAAATGTCGAGCCGGGTGCTGTGGGCGATTACTTTCAGTAATTCGATCTCGTCAACCAAAAATTCATGCGTTAATTCGTCGGGAGCAGTCATATCTGTCCTGTTTTATTTGAACTGAACATTTAAAAAAATTAAAATGATTGAGAATATTTTATTCGTGGTTTGCCAATGTGTCAAGGCAGCGTTTGAGCAGTTGGCAACTGCTGTGGCCAAATGGTGTAAGTACCGTTGTAAGATACCCCACCAATAATTTGAATCGACAAGAGCTTACCAGGTGTGAGCCAATGCTGAGCATCCAACACCTACCACGATTCGACATTGTTTTTGCAATTCCACCTGAAGCCCAGCCAAAGCACACTGAAAATCCATCCTCATGGTTGTATTCAGTTACCACGTCAATTGGCACTAAACGGCCGAATCTAAAGTCGTTTGCCTGATTGCACCGCTTTCGCAAACTTATGGTTATTTCCGCAAAACTCGACATGCAGGGAGCACCTTCGACATCACAAAACCTGAATTTGCAGGAGCTAATCTACAAAAATCATCACAATTGGTTAAAAAACAAACGTCGTGTCAAAAGTTCTTGAAAGTGTTCAATTGTATTTGAGCCGCCAGGCTTCTGGGCTGGGTCGGTATGCGCTGGAACAGCTGCTCTTTTTCCTCGTGGGCTGGGTGCCGACGATAGTGGGCATTGGCCTGCGTGGTTTTTTGTATCGGCTGATTTTGCGCATGGACGGCATGGCGGCCATTGAAAACAACGTGCGCTTGCGCTTTGCCAACTACATTACGCTCAAAAATGGCGTTTACCTGGACCAGGGTAGTTATTTGCACGCTTGCCCCGCCGGGATCGAAATTGGCGAGGAAACGATTGTGATGCACGGCGCGGTGCTGCATGTGTACAACTTCCGCAATTTGCCCAACGCAGGCATCAAAATTGGGCGTGAAAGCCTGATCGGGGAGTACAGCATCATTCGGGGGCAGGGCGGCGTCACCATCGGTGACCGGGTATTTACCTCGCCATTTACCCAGATTATTGCCGTGAACCACATTTTTGATGATCCGAAACGGCCGTTTATCCACCAAGGCATCACCGCTCAAGGGATCGTCATCGAAGACGACTGTTGGTTGGGCGCCGGCGCGGTCATTACCGACGGTGTTCGTGTGGGCAAGGGCTCGGTGGTGGCTGCTGGGGCCGTGGTAACCAAGGATGTGCCGCCCCATTCTGTCGTGGCCGGAGTGCCAGCCAAAGTCATTAAAACGATTGATGGCCAGGCTCCCGAACGCGAGGCGACGGTGTATTTTTAGCCATGATGCTGGGCAGCTATCTGCAAGTCTACAGGCAGAGCTTAAGGTAACCTGCTTATATTGATTCTGAAACGAATCTTGAAAAGGTAAAAACTTCATCTATGTAAAACCGGGAAGCAGCTCCCATAACAAAAGCGCCACTTTCCTGTTTTACGCAAACAATCGGCAAAAATGAGTGCAAAACTTTTGCTGATGACACAAATCGGTGCGACGAAATATGACCACACTCTCTGTTGTTATTCCAGCCTACAATGAAGAAGATGGGATTGCTGAAATAGCCCATCGTGTCCTAGCCGTGCGGGACTCTCTGCGTGAAGTAGGTGTTGATGATTTGGAACTCCTCGTAGTAGATGATGGTTCCAAGGACAAGACAGTGGAAATCGCCAGCAGTATCGAGGGCGTTACGATGATCCAGCACCCCAAAAACAAGGGGTATGGCGGGGCGCTTAAGACTGGTTTTAGCCAGGCTAAGGGCGAGCTCATCGGCTTTTTGGATGCGGATGGCACGTATCCGCCCGAATATTTCCCCAAGCTGTGTGTAGAAGCGATGAATGGTTCAGAAATCGTGGTAGGGTCGCGCATGGCCGGTGCCGACAGCGAAATGCCCGCGACGCGCCGGGTGGGCAACTTCTTTTTTGCTAACCTGCTCAGTATTTTAGGCCGCCAGCGCATTACAGACAGCGCCAGCGGGATGCGTGTTTTTAAGCGGGAGGTGCTGCAAAAAATCTATCCTTTGCCGGATGGTTTGAACCTGACTCCGGTAATGAGCACCCGTGCCCTGCATGAACAAATTAAAATGACGGAAATCCCGATTCCGTACAGCGAGCGGTTGGGCCGTTCTAAACTGAGCGTGGTCCACGACGGCCGTTTGTTCCTCGAATCCATGATTTGGACCGCCATGACCTACAATCCAGTGCGCATTTTGGGCCTGCTTGGGTTAGCGGGTATCGGTCTGGCTGGCCTAGTGCTGTTGGGCCTGGTCATTGCCCGCATTGGTGACACGACACGTTTGGGAGCCTGGGGGGTAACGGCCGTATTCACCGCCCTCATTGCCTCAGTAAGCGGCATCAGCATTTTCGCCCTCGGCGTAACCTTCAACTACCTGGTATCCATTTTCCACAAGCAGCCCATACGCCAGGGTTTGTTCCGCAAGCCAATTTTCAAAACGCCCATCAACCGTCATTTTAGCTGGCTCGGCGTTTTGGGCATTTTCCTGGGCATTTTGATCGGCGTGGGCACCCTGACATTAGCAATTAATCAACATTGGCCAATTCAGCGCGTGTGGCTCTACCTTTTGGGTAGCGCCATGTCTACACTCGTTGGCTTGCAGCTGCTCATCTACTGGGTGTTGCTGCGCGTTCTAGAGGAGCTAAGCCAGCGCGAAATTTTAGCAAAGCGTGATTTACAAGGATATGGTTCCTAGATCAGCTGTGGTCTGGGATCATTTTGAGCAGCCTCAGAAAAGAAACGGGCATAGCAAGGAGAAAGACAATGAGTCAAGTTAAGCTCGACGACGTAGCGGTAAAAGATAAAGAAGACCGTAAAGACGATCCCCTGCGGGAGAATTTAGGCACCCGCCGGGTTCCCAAACTGCGTATGGCCAACTTCCCCGATGCCGACGACATCGTGCGGCAAGGGTTGTTGGAAGAAGAACGTGGCCCCGAAGCCGTGGACATTTTGCTGGTAAACCCGCCAACGCCGGATGGCGGTTTGTGGATTCGTACCCAGCACCGCGTGGGACGCCGTACCCGCGAAAATATGGTGTGGCCTCAGGTTTCGCTGGCGCAAATGGCCGCGATGCTGTATCCAGAGCATTCGGTAGCGGTGATTGATGCTAATGCGGAGCGCATGGGTTGGCCGGAATTTGCCAAGAAGCTAGACAAGCTGAAGCCAAAATATTACATGACCCAGGTCACTGCCCCGACCCTGGAAAATGATATGTATGGCTGCTTCCTGGCCAAGGCGCGTGGTGCGTTAACCATTGCTTTTGGCACGCACGTGACGCCCATTCCGCGTGAGACAATGCGGCCGTTTCCGAGCCTCGATTTCATTTTGCTGGGTGAGCCTGATCTAACCATCCGTGATTTGCTGGATGTGCTGGAAGGCAAGGTGGATCAGCGGCCCGAAAATATTCAGAAGATTTTTGACAGCCATGATCCGATGTATGCTCCGGCTTACCATGAAGATGGCACGGTAGACATGCACAAGATCAAGGGGTTGGTCTGGCGCAAGGGCGAAGAGATCGTGGTAAATTTAACACGGCCGTTTATCCCCAACCTCGACGACATGCCCCTGCCCATGCACCAGCTGCTGCCCTGGGATAAGTACCGTATGCCACTCATCAAAGGGCCGTTTACCTTCATTGTGACCAGTCGTGGCTGCCCAGCGGGCTGTACCTACTGCATCAAGCATGTCAGCTACCAGTTCTCGGTGCGCGTCCGTTCAGCTGAAAATATCATGCAAGAGCTGTGGATGCTCAAAAATATGGGGCTGAACAACATCCACATGTACGCCGATCTCTTTACGGTGAACCGTGATCAGGTCATGGATCTGTGTCGCCGAATGATTGATGAGAAAATCAATCTAAAGTGGACCTGCAACAGCCGGGTCGATTATGTGGATGAAGAGATGCTCACCTTGATGGGCAAAGCCGGTAACCGCCTCATTTCTTGGGGTATTGAAAGCGGCAGCGAGCAAATTTTGCGCCACGCGCGCAAAGGTGCCTACCCCGACAAAGCCGCCCGTTCTTTGCAGTGGGCGCGTAACGCTGGCATCATGAACTGGGGTTACTTCATTATCGGTTTGCCGGGCGAAACGGAAGAAACCATTCGCCAGACAATCGAGTTTTCTAAGACCTTGCCGTTGGACATTGCTCTGTTCCACGTGGCTGCGCCGTATCCAGGCACGCCATTCTTCTTTGAAGTGGTCAAGAATGATTGGTTCCGGCCGGGCACGCGCTGGGAGCAGGTGGATATGGACAAGGGGACAGTGTTGGATTACGACGGACTGCCAGCAGAAAAGCTGCTGTACTGGCAGCGCCGTGCCTTCCGTGAGTGGGCGCTGCGCCCCGGTCCGGTACTGACCTACCTCAAGATGCTCGCCTCCGATATTTCCACGGTAAAATCCGCTTTGAGTGTTGGTTTCCAGACGTTGGTCTGGCAAACTAACCGAGATTAGTCGAATAAATACCCTGGCAGCCTGTGCTTTCGCCTTTGAGAGCACAGGCTGCTGTCACCCTCAACCTACACAATTATTGTTTGACTCTACTGGGACACTTGCCCTGGCATCTTCCTGAAAGTGATTGGGCCGGATAAAACGCTGCCAAAATTGGACAAACGGCCGTCAATAAATCAGCAGTTTCATGATTGAATTAGCAAACGCTCGTTGGTTCCCAATATTTAATACGTTTTTTACTGGGACAACAGCCGCTCTGTGGTATTTATCATCAGGGCGAATTGGTTGGCCATTATTGGTAATCATTTTGGTGCCCTGGTATTTGCGGGTGTTTGCCGGACATTTTCTCGTTCAGCGTACCCCGTTTGATGGTTGGCTGCTGCTGTTTGGGATAACGGCCGTCTTTAGTTCTTTTACAGCCTATAGTCAAGCAAACGCCGAGAGCAAGCTGTGGGTATTAATCGGTGCTTTAGCCCTTTATTATGCCATTGTCTCTGTGTCGCGGTCCGATCTGTGGCTGTTGGCCGGGGCTACCGGTCCGGTGGGCGCTCTGTTGGCCATCTATTTTGTGCTGAGCAATGATTGGCAGGCGTGGCCCGCCGAAATTGGCGTGTTTAATCTGCTAGGTGCCAGGTGGATGGCGATACGGCCGTCGTTCGGCTTACCGGTTTTGCATCCCAATACCCTGGCTGGCATGATGGCCTTGCTAATGCCATTCATCGTGGCGTTTGGCCTGTTTTGCTGGTGCAACCGGCGCAGGCGCTGGCTGCGCTTTGCTGGTGTGACTGGGGTAATCACTGCTGGTGGATTGTTTTTAACCAGTTCATTAGGGGCCTGGCTTGCCCTGGCGGCTGGGTTTAGTATCTGGGGTCTTTGGATTCTCAGCGGTCGATTACAGAGGAAACTGCAGCTGTCGCAGACGAGGATTTTTGTTTTGGTCGTTGTGCTTCTGCTGATTTTGGGCCTGTTCCTGATTGTGGCCGTAACTATTTCCGGCGTTAACCATGCGCAGAGCCGACTGTTCCTGGCCCGGCAGACGCTGTATCTCATCCAGGATTTTGCTATAACGGGCAGCGGTCTGGCCACATTCCCGGCGCTTTACGCCCAATACATCCGTGTGACGCCTGTCTTTTTTGTTGCCTATAGCAACCTTTTTCTGGATATTTGGTTGGAACAAGGGATTGTGGCCCTTGTGGCACTCCTTGTACTGCTTGGTGGCAGCTTCTGGCTCTTGCTAAGTCAGTTGGACGTAAAAGGTAAAACGCGCGAAGCGGCCGTTCCGCGGTGGCGCAGTGACCGGATGAACTCCGATGATATGGTGGTTTTTCGTTGGGGAGCGTTTGTCAGTCTTAGCGTGATGGTGCTGCACGGTTTGCTGGATGATGCCCTGTACGGCAGCTTTGCCACGCCCTTGCTCTTTTTTACCCCGGCGTTTGTGGTGTTGGTGACCCGGCATAGCGAAACAGAAACGGCCGTTTCCTTCACGCGAGGGTTTGTTCGTTTTAGTCTTAGCCTGGGGGTGGTAGCCGTGCTTTGGGCAGGTCTGTTTTTTGGCTTCCGCCGACAAATCGAAGCGCAGTGGTATGCCAATTTAGGTGCGTTGGCGTTGGCCCGGGCGGAACTGGTGGGCTGGCCGACTGGCCAATGGGACGCAGGCCAAGATTTAGACCGATTTGCCGAGGCGTCGGCACTGCTTGAGCAGTCGCTTACATTGAATCCAGACAATCGAACAGCCCACCATCGATTAGGCTTGATTGCCATGGTGGCACGAGATTATGAAACGGCCGTGGCTCACCTTCAGCGGGCCAATGCCCAAGCCGCCAACCATCGTGGCATCCGCAAAAGTTTAGGCTACAGCTATGTTTGGCTGGGGCAGTATGAGCCAGCCGTTGAATACCTGGCAAAGCTTCCTGAGACCCGAAGGGAGATCACGTATTACACTGGCTGGTGGCAGCGGCAAAATCAGCCGAATCTGGCGGCCCAGGCCCATGAAATGGCTGTAATTTTAGAAGAATGGATCACGTTAAACCCGTAGCTTTTTCACCTTAAGAAAGTTTGCAGCTTTGGTTACTTATTCTGTATGCTTAAGAGAGAGCAAAATCTGGCGAAAATAAGCACCATACCCGTTTGCTAATCTAGAGGCATACAACACCATTCATTTTTTGTGTGAGGACAAACCATGAAGGACGCATTAAGTAAATTCTGGGCAGCCTGGAAAAAATTTGGCCATTTTGTTGGCGATTTGGTAGCTCGCATTGTATTAACCGTATTTTATTTCACCATCTTCCTGCCGTTTGGATTAATTATTACATTTTTTAGCGATCAGCTGGACATGAAAGATTTAACCCCTTCCTGGCTGAAACGCACCACAAAAGATCTAACTTTGGATGATGCACGGAGGCTCTGGTAAATGTATATCTTAGGCGTATCTTGCTACTATCATGATTCAGCTGCGGCTATTTTGCACGACGGGGTACTGATTGCAGCTTCAGAAGAAGAGCGTTTTTCCCGTAAAAAGCACGATTTTGGTTATCCAACTCAGGCGATTGCTTTTTGTCTGGAGCAAGCTGGCATTACTGCTCAGGATTTGGACTATGTTGTTTTTTATGAAAAGCCTTTGCTGAAGTTTGAGCGGATTTTGATGACCACGCTGCAAACTTTTCCGCAGTCGTACCCGGTTTTCCGTGAGTCGATGGTGTCCTGGTTCAACGAGAAGCTGTGGATTAAAGGCGAGCTATTGACCAAGCTGGACATTCCCAATGAGAAGCTGCTGTTTGTCGAGCATCATTTGAGCCACGCAGCGAGTGCCTTTTACTGTTCGCCGTACGAAGAAGCGGCCGTTCTCACCGTGGATGGTGTGGGTGAATGGACCACAACGACGATTGGTAAGGCAACGGCCGTTTGGGACAAAACCCCCGATGGTACGCCTGGTACCCAAACCACCAACGCCATCGAACTGTTCCACGAGCAGAAGTTTCCCCATTCGCTCGGCTTGCTTTACTCGGCCTTTACCGCCTTTTTAGGCTTCCGGGTCAACAATGGCGAGTACAAGGTGATGGGTATGGCTCCCTACGGCAAGCCCACGCGCATGGACGATGTGTACAAAGTGTTCAACATGGCCGACGACGCCAGCTTCCGCTTGAACATGGATTATTTCACCT
Source organism: Ardenticatenaceae bacterium (assembly GCA_020634435.1). GTDB lineage: Bacteria > Chloroflexota > Anaerolineae > Promineifilales > Promineifilaceae > Leptofilum. The sequence continues at coordinate 32,121 of JACKBS010000017.1, forward strand.
TCCACAAATCCACGTCGAAGACGTTTGGCCGGAAGTTTACCGACCTCTTTGGCGAACCGCGTGTGCATGATTCCACTTTTTACACCCCCACCACCCATCCTCTCAAGGATCACCCGCAGTGGGATCAGAAAACGGCCGAAAAGAACCAATATTACGCCGACATCGCCGCCAGCATTCAGCGTGTGACGGAAGATGCCATGCTCAAGATGGTGGCCCACGCTTACGAGCAAACAGGTCTAAAGAACCTGTGTATTGCTGGTGGTGTGGCGCTGAATTCGGTGGCCAACGGCCGTATCATGCGTGAAGGTCCGTTTGAAAGTGTTTACATCCAGCCTGCCGCTGGTGATGCGGGTGGTGCCCTGGGCGCAGCTTTGTACGCTTACCACGTCTTGCTAGGCAAGCCGCGTAAATTCTTTATGGAATCGGCCTACTGGGGCAAATCCTACAGCCACGACGAGCACAAAGCGGCTATCGAAGATTATGGCTACAGCTATGAATATGTAGATGATATCAACAAAGTGGCTGAGTACATGGTGGACGACATGCTGGAAAAGCGGGTCATCGGCCTGTACCAGGGGCGCTTTGAATGGGGGCCACGGGCCTTGGGCAACCGGTCCATCATGGCCGACCCGCGCAGCGCCGAGATGAAGGGCATTGTGAACGAGCGCATCAAGTTCCGCGAACCCTTCCGCCCGTTTGCCCCGGTAGTGTTGGAAGATCGTGCCCCTGAGTTCTGGGAAGACCTGGACGACCACAAAAAGACCTATCCCTACCGCTTTATGCTTTCGGTTTGTCGCACCAAGCCAGGCCAGGGCGAGAAGATTCAGGCGGTGGATCATGAAGGAAGCGGCCGTATTCAAACCGTGCGCCGTGAGTGGAATCCGCTGTACTATCGGGCCATCGAGCTGTTTGGCGAGGCAACGGGCGTACCGGTGCTCCTCAACACCAGCTTCAATTTGCGTGGTGAACCGATCGTGACCACCCCCACGAACGCGCTGAATACCTTCACCCAAAGTGACATCGACACGTTGTACATGGACGGCTTTGTTATTCGTAAGAGTCAAAACAAGAATAGCGCAATAAAGAAGCCCGAAATCACCTTTGCCAAGGATTAACATGTAGCCGCAGTTGTTCTTTTGTCGACGAAACTTTTGTAACGACTGATAATAATAGGTAAGTTAGGAACAGAAAATATTTTTGAGAGAAGTCTTTTTCGAGGAGATATCAAGTAATGAAAAAATTTTTGCGTAGCATGTCATCAAATGTTGGCGTTGTGGGTGAGTTGTTAAGTTTTTTAGGGGCTAACAAGCGTTGGTGGTTAATCCCAATGGTAGCGGTTTTGCTGCTGTTTGGCTTACTGGTTATCTTTGGTTCAGCCTCTGGTCTGGCTCCATTCATTTACACGCTATTCTAATTTGCACCACGCTGTGACGGCTGAGCAGAATGTTGCAAATCGTTGCAGCAACTCCAATGAATTATGGCGAGGTATCAAGCCGCTTTTATGGGCAGCTTGATACCTCGTTCAAGCAGTATCACCTGTTCTGTTTGCATCCTCTCTGGGAGAGATTTATCCTTTTGGTTCAAACGAATCTTTAAACAAACGGTTGTCTGTTCTCAAACTGCGAATTTGGCTAGGATGAAACGGCCGTTTATCGACCAGGTCGCCGAAAAGCTGCAAAAACATCTGGACCAATTTTCATGACATCCTTCTACTCAACCTGGCCTTTCTCGCCGCCAAATCCTACGCTTGGGCAAGATGATCTGCACGTCTGGGTGGCCGCGCAAGACCGGCCTCAGGCTCAGCAAGATCAATTTTGGAGCTACCTGGCCGAAGATGAACGGGCGCGGGCCAATCGCTTTTACTTTGCCCACGATCGGGCGCATTACATCGTGGCGCGAGGTTTGCTGCGGCTGCTGCTTGGCCGCTATCTGCACATTCTGCCGACCGAGGTGGCGTTTGTTTACGGCGATCACGGTAAGCCAGACCTGGTTCCAGCCCAGGCGAAGGCGGGCGTACGCTTCAATATCTCCCATTCGCATGGGGTGGCGCTGCTTGCCTTTGCTCGTGAGCGGGAGGTGGGGGTGGACATTGAGCAAGTACGGCCGTTAGACGACGGCGAACAAATTGCGGAGCGGTTTTTTTCCAAAAGTGAGGTGGCGGTGTTTACGGCCGTTCCCGCTGCCCAAAAACCGCAAGCCTTCTTTAACTGCTGGACGCGCAAAGAGGCGTTTATTAAAGTCATCGGAGAAGGGCTCTCCTGTCCGCTGGATTCGTTCGACGTGACGCTGAAACCTGGCGAACCAGCCGAACTGCTGCAAGTAAAAGGCAGCCAGGAAGCCGCCGCCCGCTGGAAACTGGAAAACCTCAACCCCGCTACAGGCTTCGCCGGAGCCGTCATCGCTGAGGGGCGTGAGTGGCAACTGCGCACGTGGCAGTGGCCGTGATCGGTAAACGGTAATCAGTAATCGGTAATCAGTTTACAAATTGGCTTGGGTGCGGTGGAGGAAACGGCCGTTTCCCATCTCACCCACAAATTTCCCATCTTGCACCACAACTTTGCCCCGGCTGAGCGTGGTTTGCGGCCAGCCTTGCAGCGTGAGTCCCGCGTAGGGCGTCCAGCCTGCCGTTTCGTGCAGCGTTTCCGGCGTGAGTGTTTTGGTTGCTTCCGGATCAAAAATCACCAGATCGGCATCGTAGCCCACGGTGATTTCTCCCTTTTTTGCTAAGCCCATCAGTTTGGCCGGATTGGTGCAGCATTGGGCCACCCACTGCGGCAGACTGAGCCAGCCCTGGCGCACCCCTTGCGAATAAAGCGCAGCAAAGCGCATCTCAATCGAGGGCACGCCGCCGGGAATCTGGCTGTAGTTGTCCAGCCCGGTTGCTTTTTCTTCAGTAGTGAATGGGCAATGGTCGGTGGTGACAATTTGCAGCTCGTTGCGGCTGAGCGCCTGCCACAGTGCGGTTTGCGCGGTTAGGTCGCGGATGGGCGGCGAGCAGACGGGCAGCGTACCGTCCACGCCGGGCGCGTCGTAGGCGGCCCAGGTGAGGAAGAGGTATTGCGGGCAGGTCTCGCCGGTGACGGGCAGCCCCTGCTGCCGCGCCTGGGCAATGCGGGCCACCGTCTCGCCGCAGGAAACGTGGAAGATGTGCAGCGGCACGCCGACAAACGTGGCAATGTCGATGACGCGCCCGGTGGCTTCTGCTTCCAGCAGGGCGGGGCGGCTACGCGGGTGCCAATGCGGGCTGGTGCGCCCGGCGGCTAAATTTTGCCGGATGAGCTCGGTAATTACGTCCCAATTTTCCGCGTGAACCACCGGGATGCCGCTGACGTTGCGAACGGCCGTTAAAGCCCGCAACAATTCATCATCCCGCAAACGCAACCCGTAGGCCATGTACAGTTTGAAGCTGGTGCAGCCCGCGGCAAACGCCTCCGGCACCTGATCCAGTTTAGCCATGTCGCCGGGGCCGAGGGTCATGTGCAGGCCGTAATCGATCACTACGTTCGGATCGGCCAAAGCGCGGCGAGCGGCAATTGCTTCGACCATCGTTTCGTTGGGCTGGGTTTCCACAAAATCGACGATGGTGGTGGTGCCGCCAAAGGCTGCGGCGCGGGTGCCGCTGTAAAAAGTGTCGGTGGAGGTAAAGTTGCCGATGGGCATTTGCAGATGCACGTGCATGTCCACCGCGCCGGGGGTGACGAGCTTGCCGGTTGCGTTCAGCACCTGCCGCCCGTCCAGATTTTGCCCGATGGCGGCAATTGTTTCGCCGTTGATGCCGATGTCTGCCGGGAATGTGGAAACGGCCGTTACCACCGTTCCCCCCTTAATCACCAAATCGTACATGTCTCGCCTCCTGACATTGTGCTTCATTCCGCGTGATTTTTATCATGATTATGCCAAATGTACGAATACGGCCGTCTCAATTCATCGCCACATTTGTCAGACCGTTTATAATCCACATACCTCAAGATTGGACCAATCTCAAAGATTGGTCCAATCTACTAAATTAGGAGTTAACTCATGGCATGGTACATTTATCTGGCGGTGCTCGCCGCCGGGTTTGGCGCAGGATTTATTAATACACTGGCAGGCAGCGGCTCGCTTATCACGCTGCCGCTGCTCATCTTCATGGGTATTCCCGCCACGGTAGCCAACGGCACTAACCGGGTCGGGGTGTTGTTTCAAAACATCGTCTCGACGAGCAGTTTTCAGCGGCAAAAGGTGCTGGATTTACGCGGCGGGCTCATTTTGTCTGCTCCCGCCATCATTGGCTCCATCATCGGGGCACAAATAGCGGTGGATCTGGATGAAGCGCGGATGGAGCAGGCCATCGGCGTACTGATGATTGTGATGCTGATTGTCATTTTGCTGCGCCCCAAGCGGTGGTTGCAAGGTGAACTGGAGAAAATGGGGAAACGGCCGTCTATCTTCCAACTGCTCATCTTCTTTTTCATTGGCATGTACGGCGGCTTTTTGCAGGCAGGCGTTGGCATTTTCCTGCTGGCTGGGCTGGTGCTGGGCATCGGCTACGACTTGGTGCGGGCCAACGCAGTGAAGGTGCTCATCATTCTGGCCTTCACCATTTCGGCACTCATCGTGTTTATGCTGAACGATCAGGTAAATTGGGGTGTTGGCTTGATTTTGGCCGTAGGGAATTCCTTAGGTGCCTGGGCTGCTGCCCGCATGGCTGTTGAACGCGGAGCCAACTTTGTCCGCTGGCTGCTCATCGCCGTGGTTGCCGTTTCCGCCCTCAATTTGCTAGGTTTTTTCACCTGGATTGGTCAGCTGTTTAACTAAGCAACGCAACGGAAGTGCCAGGCACGGGGTGGAACGATCTGGGTGATCGAACATTTTACTACCCCGTGCCTGGCACTTTGAATCTCACCGCATAAAGTCCAAAATCCAACGGCCGATTGTGATCAAAATCAACAGACCGCCTTCCCAGCGCGACAGCTTCCAGCCAGTGCGCATCAAAATCACGACCAAAACAACCATTCCGCCCAACAACAGGATGCTGCTTTGGGCGGCCGGATTCACGGCCATTGGGGAGAGCAGTCCGGCGAGACCGAGCACACCGAGCAGGTTAAACAGGTCACTGCCCACCAGATTGCCCGCCGACATGCCCGATTGCCCGCGCATCAGCGCGACCAACGAGGTGGCAATCTCTGGGGCTGAGGTGCCAATCGCCACGATTGTGACGCCAATGACCCATTCAGAAAGACCAATCAGCCGGGCCAGATCAGAAGCAGCTTCTACAAAAAAGTGCCCAGAGGCGACAATGATGCCGATCCCCACCAAAAACTTGGGGATGTCTAGCCAGTTAAATTTGCCTTCGGGAACGTGCTCTTCGCTTTCGGCGCGGCGGTAAATGAGGAAGCCGATGTAGCCTACCAAAACGGTGAGCAAAATCGCACTTTCCAGGCGAGTTAGCGTCAGGTCGATCATGAAGACGATGAGCAAAATGGTGGTGCCAATCAGCATGCCGCCGTCGCGGTAAACCATTGTTTTGGTGGTGGTGATGCCGCGCAGCAGCGCTAACCCGCCCAAAATGAAGCCCAGGTTGAAGATGTTGGAGCCAACCACGTTGCCCACGGAAATATCGGATTGGCCTTCGAGGGCGGCTACCACAGTGACGGCAAACTCTGGCGCTGACGTGCCAATGGCCACCACAGTGAGCCCAATGACGAGGTCAGACATGCCAATTCGGCGGGCAATGTGCGTGGCGCTGTTTACCACCAGTTCGGCGCCTTGCCACAAACCAACAATACAAACGATGATAACTAAAACGTCGATGAAGCTTTCCAATGGGTTAATCCTCCAGGGTTATGGGGGTTTTGTTTGCCAGGTCATCCCGAATGGCCTGGCGCATGGGCACTTTGAGGCGGTATGCGGCCGAACTTACGGCATGGGATGTGACCGGACCGGTGAGCAAGAGCAGGAAGATGAGAATGAGGCCGCGCCCGGCGCTGAGCGGCGTCCACAAAGTGGCAGCAATGAGCAGCAGCACCACGCCAAAGACGCCCACCTTGCCAGCGGCGTGCAGCTTGGTGTAGACGTCGGGCAGGCGGTAGTAGCCGAGCACGCCCACGAATGAAAAGAAGGTACCGAGAAGAACGGCCGTAATTACCAAAATCTGTAAAAAAGTTTGCATGGTCTGCTCCTAAAACATCTGCTCATCGGCGGCGTATTTGGCCAGAGCAATGGTGCTGACAAAGCCCAGCGCCGCCAGCCCAAGCGCCACGTCAATGTAGATGCTCTCGCACTGAATGAGGGCCGTCAGCACCAGGATAGCCAGGGTAAGCGTGGAAACCAGGTCAGCACCAACCAGCCGTTCCATGATTTCTTTGCCCCGCCAGACCCGGTAAACGACAAAGGCCAGCAGGACCGTGTGAACGACCAAGGCAATCTGTAAAACGATTTCAAGAAGTGTGTCCATCTGTGAAGCTCCAGGTATTTCTTAGGCAAAAATCCGGCTGAGCAGATTACGGCGTACCTGCTGCGCGGCGGCAACCCGCTCGTCAGCATCGCTGGCGTCCAGCACGTGGGTGTACATCACGTGTGCATCATCAATCTCCACCACCAGTTCCCCCGGCGTCAGTGAGATGGCGTGGGCGCTGAGGGCCACACCCAGGTCAGATTCGCACTGCGACGGGATGGCAATGATGCCCGGCTTGATGGGCAGCGACGGCGTTAGCACAATGCGGGCCACCTGCACGCCGCTAACGAGCAGTTCAACCAGCAGCAGCGCGACGTAGCGCACGGTAGCGATCAGGGCATCGGGCAGGCGTTTCCAGGCAAACGGCCGTTGCGCGGGACGCACCAACCAGGTCACAAATCCAGCCAGAATCAACCCCGTTACCACGTTGTTGAGCGCCCAATTGCCTGTCAGCATCAGGTACAGCAGCCAGATGGGAATCATAAATGTTAGATAATGCATGGTTTACTCCAATAAACTAGCCGCCGCTTAATACGGCCGTAATGTACAACTCCGGCTGGCCTAGCCACAGCGTCGTGGTTTCCGCCAACTGGAGCAGTGGTTCGGCCCACAGCCCTAGCAGCAGGGTCAGGCCAATCAGAATGCCGGGGGCAATGAGGCGATCTCCGCTGGGTTTGAGGGTAACGGCCGTATCCACTTGCGGTTCCCACCAAATGCGCTGGAAGGCACGCATGGTGTAAATAAGCGTCGCCAAACTGCCCAGGGCCATCAGGCTCAGGACGGCCAGTTGGGACGCCTCGACGCCGCTGTTAAACAGCAGCAGCTTGCTGATGAAACCGTTGGTTGGCGGAATGCCCGCCAGGGCCAATGCCCCCACAAAAAAGAGCATCCCGGCCAGCGGCAGCTGGCGGCCCAACCCGGTGACCACGGCAAACGCCGCCGACTTCACCGAAGCGCGGCTGGCGACAAACCCGGCCAGCATCAGCATCGCCGCTTTGATCAGGCTGTGATTGATGGTGAACACGAGCGCTGCCGCCAGCGACAGCGGCGTGCCCCAGCCCACGCCTACCAAAATGAAGCCAATCTGCGCCAGTGTTGAGTAGGCCAGCATTCGCTTGACGTTGTGCGTGCCAATGGCCGAAAAGCCGCCATAAAAGATGCCAACTACGCCCAAAATGATGAGCAACGTCTGGATGAGCGCGGCCTGCTGCACAAACAGCAGCGTGGTCATGCGCACAAAGCCATACACGCCCAGTTTGACTACCACGGAAGAGAGCATGGCAGAAACGGCCGTTGGCGCGGCTGTATGAAAATCAGGTTGCCAGAAGTGGAACGGGAAGACGGCACTTTTGATCATAAAGGTGGCCATCAGCAGGGCGATGCCCGTGGTGAGCAGCGGCGCAGTCGGATCGGCAGCAATGCGCTCAGCCAGATCGGCCATGTTGAGCGTGCCGTAAGACACGTACAAGACGCCATTGGCCAGCAGCAAAAACGCGGCCGCCAGCAGACTGATGTAAAAATATTTATACGCCGCTTCAGTGCCCAGCTTGTCATCGGAAATGGCAGTCAGCACTGTGCCAGAAATGACCAACAGCTCGGCAAAAACAAACAGGTTGAACAGGTCAACGGTAAGAAACGCGCCGGTCAGACCGGTGGTGAGCATTAAAAAGAGCGGGTAAAAGCCGGGATAGCGCACGTTTTTGTCTTTGGCACCCAGCGCATAAATCGTGCCCATCAGCAGCACCACCTGGCTCATCAGCGCCATGAGTGCCCCCAGCAGGTCACCGACCAGGGCAATGCCAAAGGGTGCGGCCCAGCCGCCACCGTAAAAGATCACGGGTTCGCCGGTCTGGAAAACGGTCCAGAGCAGGATGGTGCTGGTGGAAACGGCCGTACCCATCACCCCCAATGTCCACACACCCTGCCAGCGCGGGGTGCGCATCAGAAACAAGGCGACCACTGCGCCGCCTAACGGAATTAAAATTGGCAATAAAACCAGATGACTCATCGCTTCAACCTGTCTATCTCATCCATGTTGCTGGTACGGTACCGCGCTGAAATGACTGCTAACAAGGACAGCACAAAGGCCAATCCGCCCATGCTGATCACAATGGCCGTCAGGATCAGCGCCTGGGGCAGCGGGTCGCTGGGTTCAGCGGCCCCCGCGTACGCCGGGTCGAATCCCTGGTACGCGCCCGTTGTTAGCAAAAATAAGTTGATGGCGCTGGAAAAAATAATCAGGCCAATCGCCGAGCGAATGACGTTGCGGCGCAGCATTTGGTAAATGCCTACGCCAAACAAGGTGCCAATCGCTAATGCGGTTAAAAGTTCCATGTCACGTCTCTTCCTGTTCGTTAAAATTGCAAAGTTGGTTTAGCTGGAATCGGCCGTTTGCCCTAGCCCTTCGGGATGCCCCAGCGTGTTCAGCATCAAAAAGACGCTGCCCAACACGCTCAAACAAATGGCCAGCTCAAACAAAAAGGCGCTGCTAAAGTAAAAGCCAGTTGGCAAGGGCAGATTGAGCATCGCTCCGTAATCTACGGGTGACAGAAAATATCCATTGACCACCCAACCAGAGATGCCAGAAATCAAAATGAGCAAAATCCCCGAAGCTAATAGCGGCGCACTCAGCCATTTGTAGCGCTGCCGCGTTTCGGCATAGCCAAATACCACGTAAGCAAAGGCAACCGCCAGGCCGATAATCACCCCGGCCGTAAAGCCGTCACCCGGCTGATCGTGGCCGTACATCATGTGTGTCGTGCCAATGACGATTGCCAGCGGCAGTGAAATCCGTGCCAACGCCTGAATAAAAACCGAAGTGCGCGTGCCGTAAATACCAAAGGTGTACAGATTAAGGGGGAACTGCTTAGCCTCGCCCACGGTGTCACCCAGAGCACGGGTGGCTTGCCGCAGCAGGGTAAACATGCCTAGCCCAGCCATGCTAAATACGGCAATCTCAATCAGCGTGTCCAGCGCTCGGAAATCAACGATGATTGCCCCGACCACATCCTTGGCGGCGGCCAAAGGCTTGGCATTTTCCAGGTAAAACGGGGAGACAACGCTGGGGCGTTCCCGGCTGGTTAAAGCTACCAGAGAAATCATTGTGACGACCAGACCGCTTGCCACCGCGACCAATCCATTCCGCAGCCGGGTCCCTTTGCCTACTTCTATATTGAGCTGAAGCGCTTCATGCCGCTGCTGGCGGGGCAGCAAGCGCAGCGCCAACACCAAAATTACCACTGACAAAATATCTACAACAATCTGCACCAGGGCTACATCGGGCGCGGGTTCCAGCACCATGAGCACGGCAATGCTCAGCCCGGATGCCCCCAAGGCGACGATGGCGGCAAAGTCACGCTTGAGCAGCACGCTGGCAACGGCTGCTCCCACAGCCACCACAATCGCTACCAGGCGCAAAAAGGCTAATTCGCTGGTCCAGCGATAATCATATGTGAGAACGGTGCTGTAAATCTGGCTAAACTGCGCCTGGCTAAAGAGGAATACCAGCCCAACCATGCCCAGCAGAATGGTGGCCAGGTAGAGACGGAGACGGCCGTTTTGCAATCGCGTCGCCCCATCAGCCAGCCGATCAACCCCACGAAAAAAGGCAGCGAACCCCTGGTTTAAATCCAGGCGCGGCGCAAATGTTTGTTGCCACGTCCGCACCCGGTGGCGCGATACAAACAAGACGCTGCCCAGCGAAATGGCAACTGCGGAGAGCAGCAGCGGCACGTTCAGTCCGGTCCACAAGGCTAACGAAACTTTGACTTTGTCGCCGTAAGCTGCTTCAGCCCCCTTGGCTAGCAGGCTGGCTAAAAAGTCTGGCTCAGGCAGCAGCCCAATGGCCAGCGACAGCAGGGCGGGCACGGCAGGGGCCAGCAGCATGAGCCGGGGGGCTTCATGAGCTTTGGCGGCGGCTTCTTTCGGTTGGCCAAAGAAGGTACCGCTGATGAGTAGCCCCGCTTGCGCCAGCATCAGCGCTCCAGCGGCTACCGATCCCGCTACTAACACCCAGCTGACAAAATTGGGTAGGGTGGGGTGAACGGCCGTTGCCAGCAATGTCTCCTTGGCCAGAAATCCAAACAGTGGCGGCAGACCGGCCATAGAAAGCGCGGCAATGATGGCCAGAACGGCCGTAATCGGCATCTTTTGCCGCAGCCCACCAAGCAAGCGCAAATCCCGCGTGCCGCTTTCGTGATCCACCGTGCCGGCCACCAGAAATAAGGCACTCTTGTACAGCGCGTGTGCCAACACGCCAACCACGAGCGCTTTGAAGGCGATGTCCGTATCCTGCCCAATCAGCATCATCAACACGCCCAGCTGGCTGATGGTCGAGTAGGCCAGCAGCGCCTTGAGGTCGTTCTGCTTTAAGCCTAGATAGGCACCTAAGACCATCGTGATCAGCCCGACAGTAGTGAGCAGCCAGAACCATAGCTCTGTTTCACCCAGCACTGGATTCATCCGGGCCATCAGGTAAATGCCCGCCTTCACCATCGTGGCAGAGTGTAAGTAGGCGCTCGCCGGAGTTGGGGCGCTCATCGCCTTGGGTAGCCAAAAATGGAAAGGAAATTGGGCACTTTTGGTCAACGCGGCCAGGGCTAGTAGCCCCAAAGCAAAAGGATACAGTTGGCTGTCACGCAGTAACTCACCACTGCTCAAAATAGCCGGTAGACTGCTTTCACCAGTGACAACAGTTACGATCAAAAGGCCAAACAGCAAGGCAATACCACCACCACCCGTGATAAACAGCGCTTTAAATGCACCGGCTCGTGCTTCGGGATAGTTGGATTTGTAAGCAACCAGCAAAAAGGAGGTAATGCTGGTGCCTTCCCAAAACATAAACAAGACGATGATGTCACCAGCCAGGACCAATCCCAACATAGCGGCCATAAACAGAAACAGATAGCTAATAAATCGCCAGGCTGACGGTTCTTTCTTGAAATAATAGCCAGCGTAAATAATTATCAGTGTGCCGATGCCGGTTACCAACAGAGCAAACAGCAAACTTAGCCCATCGAGATAAAGGCTGAAATTTAGATTGAAGCTGGGTAGCCAGGTGAAGTTGGCTTTGATTTTCTCACCTGCGTTAATGAGGGGAAGTTTCTGGGCCAGCAAAATAAATGCGGTAAGTGGGGCGGCGGCCAAAAGCCAGGACAGCTGCACAAGAGTAAAACGGCCATTGTGCGCCTTTACCCAGCCAAGCCAGCCAACCAAAGCACTTAAAACTGCTGCCAATGCTATAACTGTTAGAGGAATAAAAAGTGTGTTGTCCTGCATGAAAATTTCAAAGGTGGTCGGTATATAAAAATAAGCTGACATTCATCCCCAAAGCGTGGGAAGAACGCCAGCTACTTTGTTACAGTAAAAAGAATTTAGTACAGATACAGCAAGCTGTGACGATTTAATTTTTATCAAAAATATGATAAAAAGTCAATTGAGTTAGATTAATGCAAAATGAATTTGGGGTATCGGGCCACAGAAAGTGGAAGCAATTTAAAACAAAAAAACCGCTCCCTTATGAAAAGGAAGCGGTTCTGTTGTTTGCTCATGCACCAGGAGGGGTGTGCATCGAGCAGTCCAGCTGTTGCCAAAGACCTAAGGAGGAGGGTGGCTTTCGCCGACGGCATTGCTGTAGCCCGATTAGCTTGTTCCAGTCGCGTTTCTCTCGTGCCAGTTTGGGGGAGGAGTTCTTTCCTTAGGCCTCAAAACTAACCGAGCATAATTGTATAGTACACTACTTTTTTGGTTCTGTCACCCCTTCTCCAGCTATTTTTAATATTTTGTCATAAAAATAGTACCTAAAGGTAGGTATATATGTGTAAATCGATCATTATTTGTGCAGTTTTGCGGTAAATTCAAAAGTCAATTGAACCTCATCGCTGACGTTCGCTACTCCTGGTGCATCGGGAATTTGTAAGCCAAAATCAGCCCGCAAAATTTGTGCTGTCGCTGATCCGTTGAGTTCAGTACGGCCGTTTGCCGTCACTGTGGCGGCAAATGTCACCGGTTTGGTTATCTCGCGAATCGTTAAATCTCCCTCAATTTGTAATTCGATTGGTTCCTCAGCGGTAAATTCGCTGGGCAAGCCCGTCATTTGGCGGGGCGTAAACGTGATGAGTTCGTACTGCTCTGTGTCCAAAATAAAATTGTTGATTGCATTGTTGCGAAACTCATTGTCTGTCATTAGCGTTCGGGCGTTGATCTGGATAGGTCCCATTTGAGAATTAGCTGGATTTTCAAAATCAATCGCAATTTGGCCAGCAATCTCCCGACTTCGCCCTACAACTGTAGTTGGCAGGCCGCGCAGGGTTTCACTCAGGGTAAACGTGGCCAGCGATTCTGTAGGAACAATTTCAAAAATGGTAAATTGGTTGCTGTCACCAGTGAGTGTGATGGGAACGGCCGTTAACGGAGCTGAAGGTGTGCGAGCTGGCTGAAAAAACACGAGCCAAACGACCCCAATCAGCACCGCCCCTACGACCATGACCACAATGCCACCAATTAAAGTTTTGTCTTTCATGAATGTGCGTATCCTTGTTCAAGAAGTTTATTTTCCATTTTAGGTCGCTTGGCAGGCATATTCAAATGAGGAAACGGCCGTTTCCTCCCCAAAATATAAATTATAGACAGCAGGTTTTAATTGTTTTATACTGTGGCCATCATCTAAATATATTGGCATAGGACCCCATTTTTGCTTCAGGCTAAAAATGGGGTTTTATAATGGCACAATCTCACAATTTTGTCATAAGGAAGAGAAAAAAATGCGTGTTGCCTTACTGGCTAATTTGCAAAAAAATGCCCCCCACTGGCCTGGGATTTCCCCTGATCATTGGGACGATCTGGATAGCGAAGCGACGATCGAAGCCATCATGGCCGCCATCAGAACAAATGGCCACGACGTTACCTTTTTGGAAGGGAATGCGGAACTGCCGCAAAAGCTGACCAAACTACAGCCTGATATTTGTTTCAATATTTGCGAAGGTCATGTTGGCGATTCGCGCGAGTCTCATGTGCCTGCGCTGCTAGAGATGCTGCGACTACCTTACACGGGTTCCCAAGTGCTCACTCTGGCGCTGACGCTGGACAAACCGATGACCAAGCGCGTCCTCACCTACCACGACCTGCCAACGCCAGCTTTCCAGGTGTTTGAACGGGTTAATGAGCCATTAGATCCGCAAATGCGCTTCCCAATCTTTGTGAAGCCAAGCCGCGAAGGTACGGGCATGGGCGTGAGCAGCGAGTCTATTGTGCAGGACGAGGCCCAACTGCGTGTTCAGCTGCGTCGGCTGTTTGATAAATATGATCAGCCTGTGCTGGCAGAGCAGTTCATTGACGGCCGTGAGATTACCGTGGGGGTAGTAGGTAATCTGACCACTCCGGTGGCCTGGCGTTTGCCAGAGGATGAGGATGCACCGCGCCTGTCTCGCGGTTTGCACTTTTTGCCGCCGCTGGAAGTGGATATGAGCCGTTACCCTGAAGAAGAAGCTGGCGTCTACACCAGCCGCATCAAAACTGAGCTGGCCCATGATTTTCACTACTTCTGCCCGGCACCGCTGACGGATGCACAGCTAGAGGATTTGAACTGGCTCACGGCGGCCACATTCCGCGTGACGGGCTGTTTGGATGTGGCTCGCGTGGATTTCCGTTTTGACGCCAACGACAACAACAAGCCTTATATTTTGGAAATCAATCCGCTGCCAGGGCTGAATCCTGAGTATTCAGACTTGTGCATTGAGGCAAAAGCGGCTGGTTGGACCTATGAGCGGCTAGTTAACCAGATTTTGGATGAGGCGGCCGAGCGGTACGGCCTGGGGAGTTAGAGGGAAAGCAACTGGGTAATTGAGTAATTTTCAATCGCAAATTACTCAATTACCTAATAATATTTCAGGCCGTGACTTCAGCGCGTAGAGCATCAGCATCGAGGATGGTGATACGGCCGTTTTCAAATAAAATCAGCCTGCGTTCCCGAAAATCGCGCAGGATTTTGTTGGTGCTTTCCCGCGTCGCGCCGATCAGGCTGGCCAGGTTTGCTTGCGTTAAAGTCATGTCGATGATGACGCTGTTGGCTTCAAGACGGCCGTAATCCTGGGCCAATTCCAGCAGCTTACGGGCCAGTCGCTGCGATACGGGCAGCGAGGCCAGACTGTCCATTTGTCGCGTGTTGTAGCGTACCCGGTGCGTCAGCTCTTTCAAGAAATTAAGCGCCAGCTGCGGGATTCGCTGCATGTGGTAGCGAAAGCTCTCCCGACTAACGGTGTACAAAACGGTTTCATCCAGGGCAACGGCCGTTGCCGAGCGTGGTAGCCCATCAATCACCGCCAGTTCGCCAAACATATCGCCTGGGCGACCGAATAAAATTACCGACGTTTCTGTGCCATCCAGCCCGTTCACAAAAATCCGCACTTGCCCAGAACGAACCAGATATAGCATCTGTCCGGGATCCCCTTCGCGAAAGATGATTTCTCCCTGACCGAAGCGACGAGTCTGGACGTCTTTGGAAATAGATGCCAACTGCTGCATGGATAACGATTGAAACAGTGGACTATCTTCTAAAAACTGAACCATTTTCATTGTTCGTCCCTCCACTCGGGCTGATACCGGGGGCGGATAAATTGGTTGTAAGCTCATGTTGTACCTCCCGAAAAGAGAGTGAGCGGCTGGCGTTTCTAAAATGTTGCCGCCAGCCGGTTTCATTCCTAATTACAGTTTGTGCCAGTTAAACCAGGCGAAGCAGCAAGCCTACCAGCACAGCCAACGTAACGCTGACCAGCAGTTCTGCCAGGTAGACAGGAGCACGTTCTTCATTGGCCATCTGCGGCCACTCCATGAGCAGCCGGGGCAAAATAACGACTGGCACCAGATAGTATTGCCCAACGGCGACAAAGGTGGTCATGAGCAGCCGCTCCAGGATGCCCAGATATTTGCTGGAATCTCCGAACTGCGGTGCAGAACCTTGCACGAGCCCATAGGCAGTAAATTTCACTAACACCCAGGCCGGCATGGTCACAAAGGCATAGCCAAGCAGGTAGATGAGTAGCCATTCGCTTTGCAGTATGGAGAGGCTGCTTTGCATTACAGCGCTCAAATCCAGGTAGCCGCCTCCAGCCAGGGCCAGGGTGATGACCACGCCATGCGCCAACTGATCCAGACTGAAGCGGGCCAGTTCTGGAATGGGCAGCTTGATGCGTAGCTGTACGGCATCAATGGCAAAGTGGGCTATGCCGATAGCCAATACCCAGGGCCACCAGCCTGGATTGAAGGGCAAAATAAAGAGCCAGGTAACGGCGAGTACGACCAGGCAGTGCACCAAAACTCCTTTCAGCGCCCGGCTTTTCCAGGCAGCCAGGCTGTTCCATTGTAAAATATAATCCCCTACTAAATGAGCTAAAAACATAGCGATGATCATTTGATGCCTCCTGACTATTAGAATCATAATCCAATTGATTTAGAAGATTGTCTTTGGGTTGACACTGCTCCCGTTTGCTTTTCTACCTTTACAATAAAACGTCTTGGAAGAATGCGCTGTGAGATTTTTCACATGGCGGTAAAATAAGGCCTCCGGGATGTCAATTGTCATATAAACCTAGTGACAAATGTCACTATGGAGCGGTTGTTGTGTCGGGTAAATTCGGGCCGTTGTAGATGTGGAGTTTTTAGGTCAACAATATCTATGTTTCAAGTTAGCCGACGAGTTGATTACGCCGTGAGAATTATGATTGAGCTGGGCATGCAGCCCAGTGGTACTTTCATGTCGGCTCGGCGGGTTTCGGCGCGTACGGCCGTTCCCAAGGCTTTCTTGCACAAAATTACGGCCGACCTGGTTCGCACCAATTTGATTACCACGCAAACGGGTCCAACGGGTGGATTGGCTTTGCAGAAAGAGTGCTGCGACATCAATATGCTGCACATTGTAGAAGCTATTGAAGGGCCGGTTTGCCTCAATATCTGCTTGCTGCGGCCAAACGAATGTAACCGAGATCGCATCTGCCCAGGGCATGACGTGTGGGGCCGTTTGCAACTAATGGTTATTAACGAGTTGCAGAACACTAACCTGGCCGACCTTGTGGCTGAGGCGCATCATTTGAAGAAAAATCCGCGTCCGATTGATGCTGAACTTCCTTACCTGTATCCCGCGTGCAATGTTGTGCTGCATGATACGGCCGTTCAGGAGAACGCTTAGTCATGGCGGCGACGGTTTCTTCGGTCAGTAAAACGACTTCCTCATCGGGCATGTTAATTTGGAAGCTGTTTTTTGGCTTATTTGGTGTGTTGGCGGTGGCGGTCATTTGGTTTTCAACGGCGCGCCCCATTTTAGTATTGCCGCGCATTACATTGGCGCCAGGCTTCTACCTGACCGATCAAACAGGTGAAACCTTCACCAGCGAGGCGCTGCGCGGCCAGATTGCCCTTTACAACTTTACCTACACCAGTTGTGAATCCCCCTGTGAACAAACCAGCCAGGTAATGGCCGAAGTGCAAAGTCGTTTGCCAGAGGTAGCGGCATCTGTGCCGCTGAAGCTGGTGACTTTTTCAATCGATCCTGCGCGTGATACGCCGGAACAGCTACAGGCGTTTGCCACAGAAATGGGGGCAGACCCTGCTGTGTGGCATTTTGCGGTTGGCGGCGCGCAGCAGTTGAAGTCGGTGATTGGCGGCGGGTTTGGTGTTTATTATGATGATTTTGAAGACGGCCGTATTAAACTAGACCCCGCCTTCTTCTTGGTGGATGGCAGCGGTTTAATCCGCGCCGAATACCGGACGGCTGCGCCAGATGTTGATATAATCATGCGCGACTTTGGACTATTAGCGGCGGAAGTGGACCACAGCGAGGGCATCTACCGGTTTGCTTACGAGGCCGCCCATCTGTTTTCTTGCTACCCGCGGTAAAGAGCTACTAAATTATGGATAACGCTACGGATACGACAGTCCCCAACGAGACACAGTCCCCCTCTATTTGGCAAAACAAAATGTTCCGTTTGGCCCTGCTGGGTTTAGGAATTGGCATTGGCCTAGGCGCTTTGTTTTTAGCTATACGGCCGTTATTAGGCCCCACCGAATGGCACGGCATGGTCATCCAGTCTAACCAGCCAGTCACAAACTTCACGTTGGTTGGCCCAAATGAACAGCCTGTCAGCCTCATTGATTATCGTGGTAAGGTTGTCATGCTCTATTTTGGCTATACCTTCTGCCCCGATGTCTGCCCGGCCACTATGGTAGAACTGAGCGATGCCATGGAAATTTTGGGCAAGCAGAGCGAGGACGTGCAGGTTATAATGATTACGCTCGACCCCGAGCGTGACACGTCTGACGTTCTAAACAACTACGTAACTCACTTCAACGAGTCCTTCATTGGCTTAACGGGCACACCCGACGACCTAATCGCGGTGACTGCGCCAATGGGTATTTTTTATGAAAAGCACGAAGGTAGTGATGCCTCTGGTTATCTAATTGACCACACGGCGACAGTGACCGTGCTGGACAAAGAAGGCAAACTGCGCCTTGTGTATCCCTTTGGTATTACTGGGGCCGAAATGGCCGCCGATTTGAAGTACCTGATTCGTGAATAGCTGGAAGCAGCGCTAATAAATTTGGATTAACGAGAATCCGTGATCTGAGCAATAGTGACCGTGTTCTCTAAATCACTGACTTCTGCAACAGATGGCGAACTGAGCGTAGAAGCAGATTTTCACTGAAGGTTGGTGTATTTGCACCCGCCAAAACTGAAGGAGGTTTGATAAGGTATGGAAAAGGATAAGAAGTACAAAGCTCCACAAGGCACCGTTGTGCTCGTCATTTTGTACGTTCTCCTCATCATTGCATTGTGGGGAAGTGCCTATCTGACGATGCTGTCCAGAGGGGTGACAGGATGATGCATATAGATGCCCGCGAACGCAATTTCATAATCGGTACAACAATCTTGCTGCTGATCTTTGGCGCAGCTGTTTTGGTAAGCAGCTTTGCTTTTGGGTTTCAGGTACCTGCGCCAATAGAACGTATCGATCCGAAAATTGTGGCAACACCAGGCTCATATCCCCAATATCATTGGAGTGATCCCGTGGATGAGCGCCTGCGTGAGATAGCGCCGAACAAATACGAGGTCTACATTCTGGCCCAGGCGTGGAATTACCAGCCAAGCCAGATTCGTGTTCCAGTCGGTTCTACTGTCACCTTTTATTTGACCAGCAAGGATGTTCAGCATGGTTTTCGTCTGGATGGAACCAACATCAACATGATGGTTTTGCCCGGCGAAATAGGTAGATTGACGGCAACGTTTGATGAAGCCGGTACTTTCAACTTCGTCTGTAATGAGTACTGCGGCGTTGGTCATCACACAATGTTCGGTCAATTGATCGTGGAGCCATAGTTATGGATGCGGTAAATGAAATTGTCCAACCGGTAAGACGGCCGTCTCTCTCGTTTTGGCGTACGGCCGTTGTCCTCTTCAAGTTGCGCATTGTTTCCCTGCTGGTGCTGTCTGCCTTTGGCGGTGCCGGTTTGGGTACCCTGGTAACCGGAAAAGTATCCGGTTGGTCCTGGGTGCTGCTGGCCATCACCGGCACGCTGTCGGCGGCTGGCGCTTCGGGAATTAACCAATACCTTGAGCGTGACCGCGATTCGCGTATGAATCGCACCGCGGCCCGACCGCTGGCTACAGGCCAGATTGAGAATCCTCATCTGGTTTTGTTGCTGGGTTTGGGCATGGTGTTGGGGGCAACCGCGTTGGCAGCCGCATTTAACATCGCTTTGGCTTTCTGGGTATTTTTCGGTGCAGTGATTTACGTAGGTGTGTATACAGTCTGGTTGAAGCCGCGCACCACGCTCAATATCGTGATTGGTGGCGCGGCGGGCAGCTGCGCCGTCATTAGCGGCGGGGCTGCGGTAGGTGCCTGGTCCGCTCTGGGAGTTTGGATATTGGCCGCATTGGTCTTTGTCTGGACGCCCGTTCACTTCTGGGCGCTGGCTCTGGCTTACCGGGCCGACTACATCAAAGCAGATTACCCAATGCTGCCCGCACGGGTGGCACCCTCTGTGGCGGCGCGCTGGACGGCTTTTCACACCGTTCTCACCGCAGCAGCCGGGTTGGCGCTGGGTTTTTGGCCAGCTATTGACTGGTTCTACCTGGTACCGATTGGGTTGGCAACGGCCGTACTGGTTGTGCGTACCATTGCCCTGCTCATGTCTCCTGCTGAAAAAGCACCGGCATTTGCCCTATTCCACTTCTCCAATCTCTATCTTGCGCTCGTGCTGGTTATTGTTTTGCTTGCCAGCTTGTGGAGGTAAATAATTTATGTATGCAAGCACTAAAAAATTGACGGGCTGGTACCTCGGCGTTGCCATGGTCGCCCTGTTTATTGGGGGTTCCTTAGGCCCCCTGCAAAAACTAGAGCATGTGGGTATTAATCTCTACCCGGCTCTGCAAAATATCGGTTTGAACACTTATTACCAGGGCCTTTCCTTGCACGGTGTGCTCAATGCCCTTGTTTGGACCACCTTTTTTATCGTTGGCTTTCTTACATTTGCCACCGTTCACAGCCTGAAGCGTGATCTGACCCATCCCAAAGTAAACTGGGCCAGCCTGATCATCATGGTTGTTGGTTTGCTTATGGCGGCCGTTCCGCTGCTGTTGAACCTGGCAACCGTTCTCTACACTTCTTATCCGCCGCTCCAGGCTTCACCGTTCTATTACATTGGCCTGACGTTGGTGGTTGTGGGTTCCTGGGTTGGCGGTTGGGGTATGTTCCTCACGCTGCGCGCCTGGCGTAAAGAAAACCCGGGTGTGCAAACGCCGTTTATCGCGTTGGCCTCCACCATCACCATGGCCATGTGGCAAATTGCTACCTTGGGTATTGCCACCGAAATGTTGTGGCTGCTCATCCCCTGGTCCTTGGGCCTGACCGACGGAACAGATCCGCAGTTGGCACGTACCTTCTTCTGGTTTACGGGGCACCCCATTGTTTACTTCTGGCTGCTGCCGGCCTACGTTGCCTGGTACGGCATGGTTCCCAAGCAAGCGGGTGGGAAACTGTTTAGCGAGCCGCTGGCCCGTCTGGTATTCTGGCTGTTCCTGCTGCTGTCTATTCCAGTTGGTTTGCATCACCAATACTTGGACCCCGGTGTACCGCAGGGTTGGAAAGTGGTTCATGCTGTCCTGACCTACTCGCTCTTTATTCCCAGCTTGTTGACCGCATTTAACGTCATTGCTTCGCTGGAATTGGGTGGTCGGGCACGGGGTGGCACAGGTTTGTTGGGCTGGATTCGCACCCTGCCTTGGGACAATCCATCCTTTACCGCGCAAAACCTGGCTATGATCCTCTTTGCCTTTGGTGGTATTGGTGGTTTGACCAACGCTTCCTACAACCTGAATCTGGTTATCCACAACACGATGTGGATTCCTGGTCACTTCCACCTGACGGTCGGCTCTGGCGTTACGCTTACCTTCTTTGGTATCGCTTACTGGTTGGTGCCCAAACTGGCCAACAAGCCACTGTTTAGCAACAAAGTGGCGTTGTGGCAGGCCTGGACCTGGTTTGTGGGTATGCTGCTGATGTCTAACGGTCTGCACATCTTGGGCCTCAACTTTGGCTCGCCGCGCCGGACGATGCTGGGTGTAGCTCAATATGCTTCCCCCGACTGGCAGCCTCTGTTGATTGAGGCGGCGCTCGGCGGTATCATTTTGGGCATTAGCGGTTTGTTGTTCTACACCAATATGTTGGGCACTGTGTTTTCTAAGAAAACGCTTACGGAAGAGATTGAGATGCCTGTGGCCGAAGCCCTGGATCCGCATCCGGCTCCAGCCTGGCTAGACACCTGGCGCCCCTGGGTTGTCGCTACCCTGGTTCTCATTCTTGTTTCTTATGGACCCATATTAGTTTATCTTATCTCAAATCTCAACATGACATCACCCGGTTTTAACAAATTGTGGTAATGTTAGAGTGTTAGGGTTGGTACTGGTTCTTCCGCCGGTACCAACTGTTTAAAAATAAACATTTCATTTTGGAGGTCGCGTAAATGCGAAAATTAACGTTAACGATTTTATTAATGCTGCTGCTGTCGTTTGGCCTTGCTGCCTGCGGCGGTGGTGGCGATGAACCAGCTGACGACGGTGGGGATACCACATCTACTTCGGTAGGTGACGCAGCTAATGGTGAACGTCTTTTCAACGAGACGGTGATCGGCCCGGCCAGCGCGCCTGGTTGTATTACTTGCCATTCTCTGGAACCCGGCGTAGTGCTTGTTGGTCCTTCCCAGTCTGATGTTGGCGCCCGCGCCGAAACCACTGGGCCCGAGTTGGGACTGACCGCTGAAGAATACCTGCGTCAATCCATCGTTGAGCCCAATGCGCATATTGCTGAAGGGTTTACCGAAGGCGTAATGTACCAGAACTTTGGTGAAGAGCTGACCAATACCCAGATCAACGATCTGGTGGCTTTCATGCTCACCCTCAAGTAGTTTATTTGGTATGAAAATTAGTGGTGATGATCCGGCAAAGTTTGTGATCATCACCACTTTTTTGTTTATAGGATTTGTAGCCGACGGGGCGCAAGCCGCTTTTTGCCTCAGCTACCACCAAGCCCATGTCACGATTTAGTAAAAAAGAAGAGCCCGAAGTGCTGCCCGGCGCTGTCGTGGAAGAAGGCCAGACGGATTCTCTGGCGAATGTTGCTCACGTTGACCATGACAATCATGATGCTCTGGAAATGGCCGTTTCGCCAAGCTCTGATTCTGCTGATTTGCTCACAAAATGGCAGCGTAAACCAGCCCCCTGGGCGGTTTGGTTAGAACGATTAACGCTAGGGGTAGAACGGCCGTTTAACACCCTCACCGGAACACTCCAACTCAACCCCTTCTATCACACAGGCACCATTGCTGTATTCCTCACCCTGGTCGTTGCCCTGACCGGATTTTATATCTTCCTGTTTTACAAATACGGTTTTGAAGCCTCCTACCTGGCCGTGCTGCGGATGAACGACATGTTTATTGCCCGCACCATGCGCGCGGTACATCGGTATGCTTCGGGTGCGCTGGTGGTGACTACGCTGCTGCACGCGTATCGTATGTTGTTTATGGAGCGCTTTCGTGGGCAGCGTTGGCTGGCCTGGGTAACAGGTGTGGTCCTTACCATCATCGTTTGGCTGGCTGGAGTCACGGGTTACTGGCTGGTGGTGGATGCGCGGGCTCAGCTCATTACCGACGGGTTTGTGCGCTTTTTGCGCGGGTTCACCCCGTGGGCCGATGGATTTGTCATCTGGCTGACCAAGGCCGATTTGAGCGGCAACAGCTGGCCGATTATGCTGATTTTGCTAGCCGTGCACATCGCGCTATTTTTAGCCGTAGCCTACTTCTTCTACCTGCACATTCGCCGCCTGAGTCGGGCGAAGTGGCTGCCTGACACATACCTCGTTATTGGCACAACGGCCGTTCTTATTCTGATCGCTATTATTTTTCC
The DNA here is from genome assembly GCA_020634435.1 of Ardenticatenaceae bacterium. Classification (GTDB taxonomy): domain Bacteria; phylum Chloroflexota; class Anaerolineae; order Promineifilales; family Promineifilaceae; genus Leptofilum. Next base: position 55,004 of record JACKBS010000017.1, read on the forward strand.
ATTGCGTAATCTGCCTGCGGCCAACGGCATGCGCCTGCCAGAAAGCATCACGCTTGATCCGCTGTTTCTGTTTTACCTGCCAACCGAAGGACGCGACTTTACGCCCTGGTTATGGGGTGGGCTGCTGCTAATTACGGCCGTTGCCACCATTTTGCCCTGGATTACCCGCGATCATTCAGTGGCCGAAGCTGCCAAACCTGAGGCGGCTAAAAAGTCTATCGGCTTGCCTTTGGTAAACATCGTGCCGGAAAATTGCACGGGCTGTACTTTGTGTGCGCTCGATTGCCCTTATGAAGCGCTGGAGATGGTTGAGCGGCATGATGACACAGGACACAAATTTGTAGCTGTGGCTAAACCGGAAATGTGTGTCTCGTGCGGCATTTGCGTCGGCTCTTGTAACTGGGATGCCATTACGTTGGGCGATTCTTCCCCAGAATTGGTGTGGGACACGATCTCCATGCGCTTGAGAATGGCTAAGGCCAAAGCGCCAGAACGCCCCGTTCGCCTGGTGTTTACCTGTGACCGGCACGCTGCCCAAGGCGCACGGCCGTATTTAGCTCAAGATGTGCCCGTTGCCGTGGGGGATACGGCCGTTGAGATTGTGGCGGTTCCTTGTGTCGGTAGCCTGCTGCCCGATACGATGCTGCGTGCCCTGGAAGCTGGTGCTCACGATGTGCAAATCATTGGTTGCCCGCCGGACGATTGCCGTAACCGGGAAGGCAATGTATGGATCGAAAAGCGCTTGCTGCGGCTGCGGCTGCCGCGCCTCAATCGCGATCACGCCAACGCTCCCATCGTGGCCGATTGGGTGTCTCCCGATGACTTTACATCTGCCCTGCAAAAACCGCTACCTGTGGCGGAAACGCCCGATGGCGAGCCAGACTTCATGTCGGCGCGGCGTATGTTCCCCGATGTGTTACCGCGCAGCCTGATCATTTTGTTTGTGATGATGGTGGTGGTGTTGGTCGCCCAGGTCTTTATGACCGATGTGCCGTTCCGCTCTCGGCTGGCCACGGATACGGCCATCGTGCGCGTGATTGTGGAGGACCCGACCACACCGTTTAACCGAACCGGGGCGTTTAACTTGCCAGAACGGCCGTTATTGCTACGCCTGGAAGTGGATGGTGAGGTTTTGGCCGAGCAAAGCTACGATCCCGCCGAATTTTTCAGCCAGCCAGTCGGGGCATTTGTCCAAGATTTGCAAATTAACCCTGGCAACCATCACATTCGTCTGGCATTTGTGGATGAACAGGCTAACAGTCGCATTGTCTTCTACGAAGCCACGACCGATATGGCTCCCGGCGAAATTCTGCGCGTGGTGTACGACCCGCTGTTTAGCACGCCGTGCAAAGGCAACGACTGCCTTCAATAAACCGACGCCTGAATTTTTTAGAACGCTGATTGGTCTGATTTTCCTGTCCAGCAATACAGGAAGCTCAGGTTAATCAGCGTTTTTGCGTTGCGGCCATAAAGATAGTGAAAGGGAAATTTTAGCTAATCAGCGGCTTGAATGCGGCTCATCATGGTGACCAGCCGTTCTTCTAACAGGCCGTAGCCGGTAGTGCGCACTTCGAGCGGTAATTCCAGGTAATCGGCAGCTTGCTGCGCCTGGGCGACAAGCTCGTTATCTGGATTTTGGGCGAGGTAAACAATGCGGCGGTAGTTGCGGAAATACTCTTCTTTAAGCTGCGGGAAGCGATCCAACCCCAGACCCTTCAAAATTGTGCCCTTAAACCCACGCACCAAAAAATCGGTGAGGAAGAAGGTGCCTGGTTCCTCGTCCATCAATTCCTGAAACGTTGCCCCGCCATACATTTCATAGCAGTGCGGGCCGTCGATGCGTTCCAGGTCGTATTTGGCAGCCAGATGGTCTACCGCGCCTTGCGAGCCGCAGTCGCCAAAGCCAATCAGCACCCGGTCGAACTGCTCGCGGATTTCCAGATAGCGCTTCTCTACATCCGGGGCGATGCGTTCTGGAACCATATGATCCATGGCTGAGATGCCGAAGACTTGGGCATCCCAGCCATGTTTTTGCACAATGTCCAGGATTTCGCGGGCCAGTGCGCCGCAGAAGATGATGGCGGTTTTCATAGAAACCGGACTTTGCCGCTCGTTAGCCCCGGCGACGGCGTTCGCGGGTACGGGTTGGGGTAGGTTCCGCAACGGCCGTTTCGACAATTCGCCGTTCGGTAGGAGTATTGGCCAGCGCTTCGGCCATGGCGGCTATGTGCGCCGGACTGCTGCCACAGCACGCGCCAATGATGCGTGCCCCGTAGTTGCGCACTTTGATGGCGTATTCGGCCATTACTTCGGGCGTGCCGTTGTAATGCAAATGCCCGTGCACGTATTCGGGGATGCCCGCGTTGGACTTGGCGACAAAAGGATAAACCTGATTGGTCGCGTACATGGCCTGGATCACGCCTTCGATTTCGGCAGGGCCATTGCCGCAGTTGCCGCCCAACGCCGCAAGGTTCATGGCGCTGAGTTCGGCATACGCCTGGGCCGGGGTGACGCCCATCATGGTACGGCCGTTTGTGTCGAAGGTCATTGTGGCCACAATGGGCAAATCGGTGGCCTGGCGGCAGCCTTCCACCGCCGCACGAACCTCACTGATATCGCTCATTGTTTCTACCCAGAGCACATCCACGCCCCCGGCAGCCAATCCGGCTGCTTGCTCGGCAAAACCGGCTACGGCATCATCGTAATTTAGCGCACCAACCGGCTCCATAATTTCGCCTGTCGGGCCAAGCGAACCGCCTACCGCCACCGGATGATCGGCGGCGTCCGCTTCGGCGCGCGCCAGTTCCGCAGCGGCTTTGTTCAGCTCAAAGACCCGATCTTGTAGATTGTGCAGCTTCAGGCGGAAGCGCGTGCCACCGAAGGAGTTTGTCAAAACAATCTGGGCCCCGGCCTCGATATAGCCGCGATGCACGGCGCGGATGCGGTCGGGATGCAAAACGTTCCACATTTCTGGCGGGTCGCCCTGTTCTAGCCCCGCAGCCATGAGCATGGTGCCCATGCCGCCATCGGCGACGAGATAGTCGTTGGCTGCCAGCATTTGTTCAAGTTTGTTCATTGGTAACCTCATCTTGACGTAATGGTGATACCTTTGGCCGAGGAGGCAGGAATTCCACAACCGGGCATCACAGTAGGTAGCTTATCGTTTTCTGCGTCCCTGTCAACCGCACAGCTGAGGGAATTTGACGTTTGTTTCCAAGCAAACTGCCTAAGTGTAAATGGTCTCGTGGATAGTTTTCTGGGGAAGATTTTAGCTGTTATGAGCTTGTAGCCGGGCTTGAATTTCGATGATTTGGTTGAGATGTTTGGTGTCGTGGTCTACCAGCAGCTGCACCATAAAGCGAAATTTGGTTTCGCCCAGAGTTTCATGCACCGCCGGGCGCTGCCAATCACCGGCTTTGCGGCTATGCAAAAAGGTGAGGGTTTGCTGGCGAGCGTCGTGAACGGCCGTTACCAATTCCCGTACAGATCGAGGTTCCGGTTCTGGTTTCGTTTCCGGGTGGAGGGTGGGCAGAAACGGCCGTTCCTCCGCCACAATTTTTTGCAGTCGGGCCAGGTACAGCTGTTCGATGGCCGTCAGGTGGGCCAGCACATCGGTAATGGACCAATTTTCAGGGGTAGGGCGTTGATGAACGGCCGTCTCCTCCGCCCGGCGTAGCATGAAGGCCAAATCTTTGGGCATGCTGGCCAGAGCGTCGAGGAGAATGGTACGTTTACTCATGCTAGAGAGAGTGATCAGTGAAAAGTAAAAAGTGAAAAGTCAGAAAATGACTACTTTTCACTTATCACTTATCACTTTTGACTGTCTACTCCGACTCCCCTGTCAGCTCCATCAACCGGGCCAGGTCGCTTTGCAGGGCGTCCAGTTCTGTGCCGTAGGTGGCCCAGTCGCCGCTGCGTTGGGCCGCCTGGGCCGCTTCAAAGTGAGCGTTGGCGGAAGCAATCAGCTCTTCCACGCTGGCATCGAGCGGCGCAGAGGGAACGGCCGGGGTGGTAGGAACGGCCGTATTGTCACCTTCTTCCACCGCAATTTCGCCCGGCGTTTCCAGCAGCAGGGCTGCCAGTGCCCGGTCCAGCGAAGTTTCCATGGCGATGCGCGTGTCCGTGGCCACAATCACCCGCTTTAGCTCTGGCAAAGCGCTGGTATCGGCTTTCAGGTAGACCGGTTCCACATACAAGAAGCTGTTGTTTAGCGGAATCACCAGCAGGTTGCCGCGGATGACGTTGGAACCACCCTGGTCCCACAGCGAGAACTGCTGCGAGATGCTTGGTTCCTGGTCAATGCGGCTCTCCACTTGCAGCGGACCAAAGACCAATTCCTGTTTGGGCAGTTCATAGACGACCAACTCGCCGTAATTTTCCGGGTCGTTGCGCACTGCCATCCAGGCAATCATGTTGTCTTTGCTCGTGGGGTTGAAGGGTTGAATGAGCAAATATTCCGATTCGGTAGCGCCGGGCAGCGGCATGGTGACGTAATACGGCTCCATAAGCTGCTGGGCGCCATCGAAGATTTCTTGCGGGATTTGCCAGACGTCTTCCTGGTTGAAGAAAACGCGCACATCGGTCATGTGATAGCGCAAATATTGTTTTGCCTGAATGGTAAACAAATCTTCCGGGTAGCGCAGATGCGATTGCAGATTTTCTGGCATCTCACTCAACGGCTGGAACAGCCCAGGGAATGCCCCACTGTACGATTGCACGATGGGGTCTTGCGTGTCGGCGATGTAGTAGTTGACGGTGCCGTTGTAGGCGTCAATCGTGATTTTGACCGAGTTGCGGATGTAGTTGATGTCCGTTTGGGAATCCGGTGTGGCGTAAGGGAAGCGTGTGCTGTAGGTAAACGCGTCTTGAATCCAGAAAAGACGGCCGTCATCGGTCAGCACAATGTATGGGTCGCTATCCAACGCCAGGAAGGGCGTGATTTTTTGGATGCGCTCTTGAATCTGCCGGTGGATTTGCAGACGAGTCTGGGTATTGATCTCATCGCTGAGCAGCACGTTGGTATCGCCCAGGCGCACGGCAAAAGCGAGCCGCTTCAGGGCGTTGTCGAGCGGGACGCCGCCGGTGCCTTCGTAGCTGGAATAAACGTTTTCGTTGCCGCTGGGATAGCTAAATTCGTCCCGATCGCTGCCGACAAACACTTCATCTTTGGTGAATTCGCCGTAGTAAATTTCTGGCTGGGTGACTTGCAGCGGAACGTTGCTCTCGGGCGGCAGGTTTTTGATGAAAAATTCGGGCTGACCATCGGCCGTAAAGCGATCGACGGGGTTCATGACGATGCCGTAGCCGTGGGTGAATTCCAGCTTTTCATTGACCCAAGAGAGCGAGGGCAGCTTGCTTTTATCCAGCTCGCGGGTGGCCAGCATTACCTGCCGGACCTGGCCATCAATGACATAGCGATCAATGTCCACCTCGCCAAAAACGTAATACGGCCGTAACGCCTGAAGCTGCGTGTAGGTATCTTGAAGTGGTCGGTAATCCCACAGGCGGATGTTGTTGAGGACGGCGCTGTTGGCGGCTACGTCACCCTGGTCAAGCGGGTCTATTTGCTCAAACTGGCGCACTTCGATTTTGTCCAGGTTAAAGCCCAGGCGCGTGTAGTCGATGTTGTATTGAATGTACGGCGTTTCACGCACCAGTTCGTTGGGTTCAACTTCGTATCGTTGCAGCAAAGCCGGGTAGATGCCGCCCACCAGCACGGTTGCTACTAGCCAAAGACCGGCGGTGATGAGCAACGGCCGTATGCTCAATTTAAACACGTTGTACAGCATCACGATGGCCGCCAACAGCATAAAAGCCATCTGCGCGTACAGCGCGTACAGCGAGGCGTTGATGTCTGTGTAGCTTGCGCCAGTCACCACGCCACGACCCGAATAATTCAGGTTAAAAATCTGGAACAGATAGCTAGTGGTCCATAGCAGCAAGATGAGGGCGGCCAACAGGGCCACATGCTGCCGCAAAATCACCGACTCCTGTGGTCGCCACTTGCCGCGTTGAATATCCACCACGTTGTTGACAGCGTAAATGGCCACCACCCCAATTAACGTTAGCAGCAGCAGGGAGACAATCCACTGTTGCAGCGCTTCGTAGACGGGCAGTTCAAACAGGTAAAAGCTGATGTCGCGGCCGAAGATGGGATCGGCCGTGCCAAACGGCACGCGGTTGAGGTAGAGCAAAAACTCATCCCAGCGCACGGCGATGCTGCTGGCAAAGCCAAAGGCCAAGAAAATTGCGCCGCCGGTAATGAGCCAGCGAATGGCGCGAATCTGAAGGAAGCGCGGGTAAAACGGCGGCGTCGCTTTGCTGGCGCGCTGCCGGGCCAGGTGCCAATTGCCCCACAAAATGAGCAGAGCGATGATGAAAAAGGCCACAAAGCTGAAAAACTGGTAGCTGTAGCGGGTGAGCCAGACACTTTGGTAGTTGAGTTCATTGAACCAAAGCCAATCGGTATAAACGCCTACAATCCAGTTGATGCTGATGAACAGCAAAAACAGAATACCAACAATCCACAAGGTGCGGTTGCTGCGGCGTGGCTGCTGGGGCCGATTGGGGAAGGGTGGGCGCTGGCCGCCGCCTTCACCGCCTTCGTTGCCCTCGCCTTTGTTGCCTTCCCAGCCCGCTTCTTCCATTGCCCGGCGAAATACTTCTGGGATGTCCCAGTTATCACGACTCATTTTTCCATCCTCGTATCAATCGTAGAATCGTTCTTGGAATTTGAGGTCATCGCACAGCGTGGCGCTTTACTTGGTAAGCGGCCAACAATACCTTACTTGATTGGAAGGCCGCTTAGCGAATGGGCAGATTTCTCGTGGAAATCTTTTCTAAGAGGTCAATTTCAGGAACGGTTCCGAATCCATTTGTAAAAACACGAATTGTGGTCATTCCGGTTCGTGTTGGTTTGCTATACGTATTTTCCCCCAATTATGGCACAAAATGATTAAGCCGTAGTGAGAACGGCCGTATGCCCTTTATCGGTGGAAAGTAAGAAACGTATTCTACCAGATGTCTATCTAAAAAATGAATCGGGAGGCATTCAATGAAAAAGATGGATAAGGCGGAAGCGTACGAATTCCTGGCAACGGGCACACGGACGGGTAAATTGGCGACGGTGCGTGAAGACGGCCGTCCGCATGTGGCCCCCATCTGGTTTGTGCTGGATGGAGATGATTTGGTCTTCAACACATGGCACAGCTCAGTGAAAGGGAAAAATTTGGTAAGAGACGGCCGTATCGCTCTCACCGTCGATGAAGAAGTGGCGCCTTATGCCTTTGTGATAGTGGAAGGGACTGTAGAAATTACGGAGGATGACCCGGTAGAGAGCCTGAAGTGGGCCACGCTCATCGGAGCGCGCTACATGGGGGAAGATCAGGCGGAAGCGTTTGGCAAGCGCAACAGCGTGCCCGGCGAGCTGCTGGTGCGCATCAAAGTAGATAAAATTGTGGCCCAAAAAGAATTGGCAGCCTGGTAGACACGCTTATTGCCGCTCATCACGCTGCCCAAGACCTCTGAGGTTTAGCAAAACCTCAGAGGTCTCTATTCAGACGTTCGTTAACGAACAATCATGGGCAGGTATATGTCAAAAGGTGTTGCGTCAAACGTCAGCACCCAAAGCTCCCCATTGTGGATGTAATCTTCTGCGCCAAAGAAAACACGGCCGTTTAGCACCGTAAAGTCGTACGGTTCTGACCCCCAAAACGGATGGATATCTGCAACCAGATAGGTGCCAGCCTCTGTGCCGTCCGATGCCCATAACTCTTCCCCTATGGTGTCGTCGGAAATAGCCGCAAACAGCACGATATTCCCTGACTCCCCAGCCAGGGGCGTAATGTAAAATGGGTAAGAGCTATCGGACAGATTGTTGGTGGTAAGGTCAGTGACTAGCTTGGTTCCGGCTGCGGTGCCGTCGCTGATCCACAATTCCTCGCCGTTGGCGTCGGTTCGGGCAGAAAAGAAGAGGGTGCCATTTACGGCCGTAAACTCGGCTGGATCAGAACCGTTTGGGCCACTGTTGATATCCTTTACCAGGCTAGTCCCACTTTCGGTGCCATCGGTCCGCCACAGTTCCGCGCCGACGCCATCTCCTTCAGCGGAAAAGTAGATCCAATTTCCAATCGCCGTAATATCGTACGGATAACTGTCGCCACTGCTGTTCAAATCTTTAATCATGTGCGTGCCCGCAGGGGTGCCATCGCTCACCCACAGCTCAACGCCGTGTGTGCCGTCATCGGGGGCAAAGTAGAGCAAGTTGCCCACCGCCTTCAGAAAGCTGAAGTAAGTATCGGTTGCCGCCCCATCAATGTTTTTAACCAGCATGGTGCCGCCCACGGTGCCATCGGTGGCCCACAGCTCTTCGCCGTTGGTGCCATCGTTGGCTACAAAAAAGAGATGGGTGTCGGTAGCTTCTAGGAAGTAGGGATTGCCGCCATTGGCCCCACTTTGAATGTCGGCAAAGAGGCTGGTGCCGCTTGTCGTGCCGTCGGTGCGCCACAGTTCAGTGCCGTTGACCCCATCATTGGCGATAAAGTAGACGTAGTTGCCAAATGTGGTCAGCCCGGCCACGTCGGCCCCCGTTGCTCCGGGGTATACATCCTTTACCAACTGGGTACCGGCCGAGGTGCCATCAGTGATCCACAGCTCCAGCCCGTGCGTGACATCTTCTGCGCCAAACAGCAGCTTGTTGCCTAGTTGGGCAAACTGGGTGTAGTAGGTGCTGTTCAGCCCAGGCGTGATGTCCGCAAGCATGGTGGTGTTGGCCAGGGTGCCATCACTGAACCACAGCTCTTCGCCGTAGGTGTTGTCATAGGCTGTAAATACGAGGCCATCACCTAGAGGGGTCATGTGATCGGGCCAGGAGCCTTCGTTGCGCGTGCCGGGGATGTCTACCAGGACGGTTGTGCCCGCTTTGGTGCCATCGCTTTGGTACATCTCTGAGCCGGTGGTGGGGCCGAAGGCGGTGAAGATGAGCGTGTTGTTCCACTCGATGAGGTCGTAGGGGTCTGAGGAGATTGCCCCTGGGTAAACTTCGAGCCGGGTGGTGCCTGCTTCGGTGCCATCACTTAGCCACAGCTCACGGCCGTTTACGGCATCATCGGCCACAAAAAAGAGTTTGTCGGCAACGGCCGTTAAGTAAGACGGAGAACCGCTACCCACGCCTGGCTCAATATCTTTTACCAGCACCGTACCTACGGCCGTACCATCCGTTTTCCATAATTCTGCGCCGTGGCTGCTGTCATAGCCATTGAAATAAACATTTCCGTTCACAAAAACCGGATCGTACATGTTTGAGCCGCCAGAGCCTGGATTCATATCTTTCACCATGCTGGTACCGCCCAGGGTGCCATCGCTCAGCCATAGCTCACGGCCGTTTGTGCCATCATCTGCCGAAAACAGAACGTTGCTGCCAACGGCAATCAGGTAACTGGGTGTAGAGGCACTGGATGCCGGGCGAATTTCAATCTCCGTGGCGTTGCCCAGCGTGCCATCCGAGACCCACAGCTCATAATTCGACAATGAATCTCTGGCTGTCATGAACAACAAAGTGCCGTTCGTGACCATCCCTATGCCTGCCAGGCCGGAACCGGTGGGATGAATGTCTACCACCAGCCCGGTATTGGCGGTGGTCCCATCGGTGCGCCATAGCTCTGCGCCGTTGGTGCCATCATCGGCCCGGAAATACAAAATGCCACCCATGGCCACAAACCCGGACGGATAACTGTTGCTCAACCCTGGGTTAATATCTTTGAGCAGAACGGTGCCGCTTTCAGTCCCATCGGTCCGCCACAGTTCATTGCCCGTCACGCCGTCATCTGCCTGGAAGAAGGCGGCACTACCTACGGTGTAGATGTCGGAAATCTGGGCAGAGCTCAGGCCAGGGTTGATGCTTTTGACCATGATTGTGCCGCTTTCAGTGCCGTCACTGATCCACAACTCTTCGCCATTGGTACCGTCAGAGGCAGAAAATAGGAGCTTGCCGTCTAGCTCGGTCATATTGCCGATGTTGCTGTTTTCAAAACCAGGACGAATATCTTTGACGAGTTTTGTGCCATTCTGCGTGCCGTCGCTAATCCACAGCTCTTCACCATGCGTATCGTCGGTGGCCACAAAGTAGATTTGCCCGCCAATGACCAGGTAGTTATACGGCTCAGAGCCGCTGGGGTGGGTGTTCAGATCGAGGACGGTGGGGGCAGGGAGGGGGTTAGCAACGGCCGTTGCTTCACGCGCATCATTTGCTTTAGCCCCAACCAGAGGCACCAAGGTCATCAATATCAAGAAAATAACAAACCAATTCAGGTAATTTTTGCGAGGTAATAGGCTGCGTTGACTCGAATGCATTCAAGCTCTCCTTGTTGAAACAAATAGTAAAGAAGCCAGTTTATTTGTGGAGCGATCAAGAAACGATCCAAAAATAAATTGAATCAAGCCAATCCCTGCGTTACAATCTTTTAGATTTTCCAAGTAGACACCGTACACAGAACGGGAGCGTACCATGACCAAAAAAACCGTTGGCTATGTTCATCTAGAGTGGGAATGCCCTGCTTGCGGCACCCGCAACAAAGGCATCGACAAGATTTGCCGCAACTGTGGCGCACCTCAGCCCGCCGATGTGCAGTTTGAGCAAGTTGCTCAGGAACAACTCATTCAGGATGAACAGGTAATTGCCCAGGCCCAAGCTGGCCCCGACGTACACTGCCCGTTTTGCGGCACGCGCAACCCCGCCACCGCCGACCAATGCAGCCAATGTCTGGCCGACCTCACCGAGGCCAAAGCCCGCGAGGCTGGGCAGGTCGTGGGCGCACATCAGGATAAAGCTGTACCCGATGTGGCTTGCAGCTTTTGCGGCACGATGAATTCTGGTACGGCGCTGCACTGTGTCCATTGTGGCGCTGCGCTACCCAAGGTGGAACGACCAGAAACCGAATCCGCTAAACCCCAGGTGCGGCGCAGTACGGGCATGTCTAAAACAACCCGCTATGTGCTGTTTGGCATTTTGGGTCTGGTGGCCATTGCCTGCATCGCTATCATCATCCTTAGCAGCCGCACTACAGAGATAGTGGGTGAGGTCCAGGGTGTTTCCTGGGAGTACAGCGTGGCCATTGAGGCGCTAACGCCCGTGGAGGATGAAGAGTGGCGCGACCGCGTGCCGGACGATGCGGAGATTCTTTCTTGCCGCAAAGAGGTGCGGCGGACGCAGCCTAATCCTGCCCCCGGCGCAACAGAAGTGTGTGGTACGCCCTACACGGTAGACACCGGCACGGGCGTCGGCGAAGTGGTACAGGATTGCGAGTACCAGGTGTACGACGATTACTGCACCTTCACCGAGCTGCAATGGCGCGATTTTGACCTGGTGTCGTTAACCGGTGACGATTTTTCGCCCCAGTGGCCCAATCCGTCGCTGGCCCAAGACCAGCGGCTGGGCGAAGAGACAGAAACGTACGAGGTGTACTTCAATGCCGACGGCAGCAACTACACCTATCGCCCCGATTCTTTGAGTGAATTTACCCAGTTTGAAGAAGGCAGTCGCTGGATTCTGGAGGTGAATACCTTCAACAACGTGCGTTCGGTGACGCCAGACCGATGAGGCCATTCTGGACCACGGTTCTAAATCCAGACTGGTATCATGGCTTTGGCGCGAAACGGCCGTTCTTTGAGGGCTGGTATTTCAAGCTGATCGATTCCACAGGCCAGCACAAGTACGCCATAATCCCTGGCGTTTTCCTCAGTGATGATCCCCACGCGTTTATCCAGGTGCTCAACGGCAGCACCAAAGAAGCGTTTTACCACCGCTATCCGCTGGAGCAATTTTGGGCGGCGGAGGACCGCTTTGAGGTTCATGTGGGTGGCAGCCGCTTCACCCAGCACGCCCTTAGCCTGCTGATTCATCAGCAGGATCAAAAAATCGAGGCCGATTTGCAGTTTGGCGGTGGGCAGCCGTGGCCGGTGTCGGTTGCCTCGCCGGGGATTATGGGCTGGTACGCCTGGGTGCCGACGATGGAGTGCTATCACGGCGTGCTCAGCTTTGACCACACGATTTATGGCACGATGACGATTGATGGCGCGGTGATGGGTTTTACAAACGGCCGTGGCTACATCGAAAAAGATTGGGGCCAATCGTTCCCCTCGGCCTGGATATGGCTGCAAACCAACCATTTTGAGCATAGCCCCGGCACCTGCCTGACGGCCTCAATTGCCATGATCCCTTGGCAATTTACCCGCTTCCGTGGCTTCATTGTCGGGCTGTGGCACGAGGGTGCGCTGTACCGCTTTGCCACCTACACTGGGGCCAAAACAGAGCTGCTGGTCGTGGAAGGCAACCAGATTCATTGGGTGCTGACGGGCAAAACCGAAGGTGCACAACACAGGCTGGAAATCCGCGCCAGCCGGGGAGAAGAGGGCATTCTGGCTGGGCCGTCCAGGGTAGACATGGGCAAGCGGGTCGCCGAATCGCTCACGGCCACGGCCACAGTGCGCCTGTCGCGGTTGGAGCGGGGGCAAGAGGTGGTGGTTTTTGAAGGAAACGGCCGTTACGCGGGCCTGGAAGTTCACAACATTGAAGAAGAACTCCTCATGACTGAATAATTTAATAAACGTGAGTACGGGTTAAGCAACCAGGCCAGCGATGGTCTCTCGACCCAACGATGGCTTCTTTGGCTGCCTGGCATAAGCAATCAAGCCACAAATCAGATTAACCATGAAGTTAGCCACACTGCGATGGCGTGTATGCTCAATCTGAGAAATGTTTTTCAATTGGTCGTTCACACATTCCACAATGGCTCGTTTCCGCAATAGAAGCTTATCGCTAAATATCATGGGCAGGCGATTCTTGGCGTTGGCTTTCAACTGGGTCACTAATTGCACACCAAACAGCTCTAGCAAGGAGGCGTGCAAATCTTTGGAGATGTAGCCTTTGTCACCATAGATTTTGCCGAACAACTGCTGCACCAGTTTTGGCACCGGTTTCCGGTCATCGACGTTTCCTGGCGTTAAGAGAACATTGAGCAACTCGCCTCGGTCGTTGATGGTCAGATGCAGTTTGAACCCATAAAACCAACCCGTCGAAGTTTTGCCGCGCTGAGCCAGGCCCGCAAATACCTTGTGCGAAGCGATGCGCTGATTGAGCCAGACATCAATCGCGGTTGAATCGATGAAAGAGATGCCGGTGCACTCCCCTCGGCAGTGCTTCTGGAAGTAGGCGCACAGCGGCAGCAAGGCGGAGGGAATGAACTCAACAAAGCGTGTGTAACTGACCAGACCAGGAAAATCGGCTTGAAGATGTACCCGCACGTGCTCGGTGTAATATGCCTTGAAGTGGCGATAGTGTGATTGATGAAAGTGGATCAGGATGGTCATGACTTCACTGATGGATAGAGAACGCTGACGGAAGCGCTGCCGTTGCCCACATAGGCATACGCCTTCGCTCGAACGATAAAATCATGAAGCTCTTGCTGCGAAAATTGGGCCATTATTTCTGTTTGCCTCGGTGGTACGTGAGCGCCAGTTGGATGCAATCGCGTAGGGCAGCCGTGGGCAGAGGAGCGTGCGCATCCAAAACGATAGCGCGGCTGCCTTCGGTGGTGAGGTGGGGATAACGCTGGCGGAAGGTAGCAATCAAGCTGGTTTGGCAATGAACGTACAGCCCGATTTGCCCCTGGTTTACGTTATGGGCGTCGAGCCGGATGGTGGTGCCGCTTTTCGGTTTCACCGTCAGGTAGCTGGGCTGACCCCATTTGAGCGTTTCTACGATTTCGCCAACGCCGGGGGTGGATGCGGCCGTTTTGAATATCAATTCCCGCAGCTCCCACAATGTGTCGCGGATGGGCTGAGGATAGCCTTCAAAAACGGCCGTTACTTCGGTAAATGTGTCTGGTTTGCTTTGCTCATTCATAGGCCCAGCATAACGTCAATTGTGGTCATCTTTTGTCAGGTTTAGTGGCGGATGAGCGGTTGTTGGGTGGAACGGCCGTTCCCTTACGAAATCCTCTCCAGCTCGTCTGCGTGTTCCTCGTAATGCTCATAGATGCCCAAAATAAGCGGCGCGACCGGGTAGCCAATGGTGGCCGACATCCCTTCGGGATCATAAAGGTCGGCGAAGGAGAGCAAGGCAACGCGCTGGAGTAAATTTTGGTAGCCAGTGGTGAACTCGGCCAGAATGGCCGACAGCTCGCGTGTTTGGTTATAGCTGTACACCCTGCCATTCATCTCATCGGCCCAGGTGGTGCCGCTCGGAATTTGATCCATGAGTGGGGGGGCGACGGCTTTGTGGGGCGATCGCGGGTCCGCAGGCAGGGTAAAGAGCAGCCAATGATCCCACCAGGTGAGATGCGCCAGGATATCTTTAACAGAACGGCCGTCGTCCAGATTTGGAGTTGTCATTTGTTCGGGTGTGAGCTGGGAAACGGCCGTCACAACACGCTGTACGGCCGTTTCAATTCGGGCCATCAATTCGGTCATGGTTTGGGGTGTGTTCATTTTCTGCCTCATTCTCGTTAGCGGGGGTTGATAACAATCTGCTTAAACCAGCTGAACCATTTCATCAAAGGTCAGCTGCATTTCCGCTTCGGCAATCGGTTTCATCTCTTCCCAGATGGACATAAATGCCGCTTTTCGTCGGTCTAGCTCCTCAATGGTCACGCCGTGCAGCATCATCGTCTCTTTGATCCGTGCCTGAAAATTGGAGGGCAAGCGCTTTAACTGCTCGATGGCAAAATAGCGCCACTTCATGTCAGCAACCAGCTCGTCGTTTAGGCCAAACAGCAAGTCGTAGAAGAATTTAAGCCCCTGGTCAAACATCTGGTGGGCGCTGATGAGATTGCCCCGCTCGACCCACAGCTGCGTCAGCGTGTTGATGTACCACTCGGAAAGCGTCAGGCCAGACATGACCAGCCAGCGCTTTTCAGCCTCTTTGAGCGGCACTTTTTCTTGGAGAAGAACGGCCGTTTTCCCCTCAGGATCAAAAACAATCTCACCCTGTGCATAAGTCCACCGTTTGGGCATGTCCCAGGTGCTGACAACCTCACTTTCATAATCCGACAGCCAGATGTGCACTTCAATGCCATCGACCTTAAAAAACTTGTCCTGAATCGAGAAGTCAGCGGCTTGCTTTTTGAACAAGGCAATATCAATGTCGGCCAGACGATCAAAATAACCGCGCGTAATCGCCCCCAAAAGGACAATGCCCACGATGTCGTCCGTCATGTACTGTTTGACTTGCTCGTGGGCCAGCCGGGTGGCTTTCTCCAGAAGGGCCGGATCAGAAGATTGAATCAGAAATGTTGTACCCATAAGCAAGATTAGCCTAGCAGAGATTGCATCTGTTTAAAAATGAAGTGGGCGGCGCGCTGCGGGCTGAGCCGGTAGAGAAAGTCCATCAGCTTGGCATCGGAACCGACCAGCACGCGGTAGCGGTTTTGCTCAATGCCGTCCACAATAATTGCAGCCGCTTTGCTGGGTTCCATTGCTTTCATGGCTGAACTTTGTTCCGCGTTAGCCGAGAGTTGCTGGATGTCCACGCCAGAGTTGGCGGTGATGTTAGTACCAATGGCACCAGGGAAAATAACCGTGACATTTACATTGGTATTCATCAGCTCAGAATGCAGCCCTTCGGTGAGCAATTTTACGGCCGCTTTTGACGCCCCATACACACTTTGCCCCGGCACCGGCAAGAAGCCACCCATGCTGGACACATTGGCGATGTGCGCTTCTGGCCGCTTAAGCAGGTGCGGCAGAAATGCTTTGATCATGTAGACCGTGCCGTAAAAATTGACGTTCATGACGCGGTTGATAGCCGCCATATCCAGCTCATTGACGCGCACAAAAGGCTGGATAATGCCCGCGTTGTTAAGCAAGCCATCGACCGCACCGTGCCGGGCGATCACTTGTTCGGGCAAGGCAGCCACCGCTTCCTGGTTGGTGATGTCTACCACATGCGTAGACAGTTTTGCCGCTTTGTCCCCGGCGAGTACGGCCGTTTCTTGCAAGGCCGATTCGCTAATGTCCACGGCGGCTACGCTGGCCCCTTTGCCGAGCAGGTTCAGCGTCACTTCGCGGCCCATGCCATTGCCACCCCCGGTAACCACAATTACTTTGTTTTGTACTATCATCTTTCTCGCTCCTGTGTATGTTGCTGAGAGTAGGGAGTTAAAATTTACTGTACTCCGTGCCGTCAGCGATGATCTTCTAATGTGAAGAATCTTTTTTGAATATTGCTCCCCACAGCGGCGGAATTTGAGCAGACAAACGGCCGTCTCTCACCTCAACTTCTCCGCCATTCAACAAATCCCGCCAACGGCCGTTTCCCCCTAAATCCAGCGTTACCATTTGCGTCTCATTGCTGCGGTTGAGGACTACGATGATTTGCTCGCCTGCAAATTCGCGCTGGAAGGCATAAATCTGGTGGGCGTCGTCGGTGAGCAGGGTGGTGAAGCTGCCGCGCTGCAAGGCGGGCGAGCCGTTGCGGATGGCGATGAGGCGGCGGTAATGATCGTGCAAATCGTGGTTGAACTGGACGGGAACGGCCGTTTCTCGTTCCGTCCCACCGGGCAATACAACCTCTGGATCGTAGGTGAGGTTTGGCCACACCATCGGCTTGCGGCAGCACGGGTCGTTGGCCCCCCACATGCCCGCCTCATCGCCGTAATACACCATCGGCGCACCCAGGTAAGTCATCTGGAAAATGACAAACAGCTTTTGCAGCGCGAGGTCGGCGGCGGTGGGGGCGTCCAGGTTGAGCGGGGCGCCACTGTCGCCAATTTTGACCATGTTGTGGTACGCCTGCCAATCCCGGTAAATAATTTTGTCCCGGTTGGTGATGTGGGTGGCCAGCCGGGCGGTGTCGTGGCTGCCAAAGAGGTTTTGCATGACGTGCGGCACGCCGTCTGGCAGCATCTCGCGCATGCGGCGCAGCTCGGCATCGAACTGGCTCACACTGATCCGCTGCTGCTCCTGCACAAAAAATTCAGCGGCGGCGACGGCAAAACCGTAGTTCATCGCCGCGTCAAACTCATCGCCCTGGAGATACGGCCGTATATCGTGCAGCATCTCAAAAATTTCGGCGACCAAGTAAGCGTCTGGGTTGATCTGGCGCACGTGTTGCCGCCACTCTTTCCAGAAGGGATGGGCCACGCAGAACGCCACGTCCAGCCGCCAGCCGTCGATGCCATCGCTGGGATCGCCGTCGCCGTCCGGGTCTAGCCAGCGCTGGGTAGCGGCAAAAATGTATTCTTTTGGTCCGCTGACGATGCCATTTTCGTCCTGGTTTAGCTCTGGCAGTTCGTGAGCGCCAAACCAGCCTTCGTGGGCAAAGCCTTCGCCCGTTTCTGGATCGCCCCACGATTTGATTTTGAACCACTCCTTAAATTTGGACTGCTGCCGCTTTTCCACCACATCGCGGAAGGCCCAGCTGTTGAGGCCCATGTGGTTAAACACGCCGTCGATGATGATGCGCATGCCGCGTTGGTGAACGGCCGTAATCAATTCCAGCAGCAGCTTGTCGGCGGCGGTCCACACCCAGGTGTTCGGATCATCCGGCGTTTCCGTGGCGATGAGTGCCTTGTCACCTGCCGGGTCGGGGCCGAGCGTGGGGTCTACGTGGTGATAGGTTGCGCCGTCGTACTTGTGCAGCGAGGGAGAGGTGAAGATGGGATTCAGGTAAAGCGCCCCGACACCCAAATCAGCCAGATAATCCAGGCTGTCGAGGATGCCTTGCAGGTCGCCGCCGTAGCGTCGCCGCTGGAGGTGCAGCCAGAGCGATTCGCCGGTGTGCTGCTCGTATGGTTGCAGCGCGTACCAATCGGCCGTCCACGGGTGGATTTGCCATTGGGTATTGTGCCCGTGCGGGTAGGAGCCTTGAATGTCGTCGTTTGTCGGGTCGTTGCTAGGGTCGCCATTGCGGAACCGCTCGGGGAAAATCTGGTACCAGACGATCCCTTTGGCCCATTCTGGCACAAATTCGGGTTGGTTTTGGGGTTGGTTTGTCATGGGGGCCAATTGTATTGTAGAGACGTTGCATTGCAACGTCTCTACGCATTGCAACGTCTCTACATGTCAATCGGCGATTTTGTGTCCTGGGGATAAATCCCCAGGCTAAGGGGATGGCCCTGTTTTACGGCACAGTGATGACAACTTTGCCGCGTGCCCGACCTGTTTCCAGGTAGCGGATGGCAACGGCCGTTTCTGCCAAGCCATAGCTGCGATCAATCACCGGTTTTAGCACGCCCTCGGCCAGCAAATCGTGGAACAGCTGCATATCTTCCTTGTTGGCATGGGCCAGCATGGAACTGAGGCTAGGGCCGCCGCGCCTGGCCCACCAGCTTCCCGCCAGCACGTTGCCCAGCATCCGGCCAATCGTGGTAAAGCCGACCATCATGCCAATGCCCTGCGGCTTGAGCAGCTGGCGGAACTGGGACGCAGTGAGGTTGCCGACGTTGTCCAGCACCAGATCGTATTTTTGGCCGCTGCTGGTCACTTTTTCTTTCGTGTAATCAATGACGTGATCGGCCCCTAACGATTTGACGAGTTCCAGGTTGCGGGTGGAGGAAACGGCCGTAACTTCCCCACCATAAAACTTAGCCAACTGCACCATAAACGTGCCCACGCCGCCTGACGCCCCGTTGATCAGCACTGTCTGCCCAGCTTGCACCTTGCCGCTGTCTCGCAAAGCCTGGAGTGCAGTGAGCGCCGCCACGGGCACGGCCGCTGCCTCAGCAAAAGAAATGTTGTCTGGCTTTGGCGCCAAAACGCGCTCTGGGGCACACACAAACTCGGCAAAGCTGCCCCCGCCGCCCTCGCCAAACACAGCATCGCCGGGCTTGAATGATGTCACACCGCTGCCGACCGTTTCCACAATCCCGGCCACGTCTGCGCCCAGCCGGTTGTTTTTTGGCTTGAGCAAGCCATCGGAAAAGCGCACAAAAAACGGATCGGCGCGCAGTTTATGCCAATCCAGCGGATTGGTGCCTGCGGCCTGCACCTTGATGAGCACCTCGTTTTCCTTAGGGGTCGGTTTGGCCACTTCTTTAAGTTGTAGCACATCGGGTGAGCCATAGTTTTCAAATAGAATTGCTTTCATTGTTACGCACCAAGGTCTTAGGCTTTGGATTCTGTCCACTTCCAGGCGTAGCCAATAATGAGTAAAAGAAGTGCGACTTCTAAAGCTGCCGCAAAATACATATGCACCCAAGCCTCTCCGGCTAAATTAAACAGCATATAGGGAATATAAACCGCAGCAGTGATGATATTTACCCAACGATTTACTTTAGCTGGCAGGGCAACAGAAAGGAAAATCATAAGCGCTGGAATTGCTACACCAATCATTGCTACCAGTAGAAAGAGATATGAAATGTCAAATGTAAATACTTTCCCTGCCAGAATATCTTCTATGGAGCCTGGCATGTACAAGTGAAAATAATCTACGTAGATGTATAAAAACATAAAACTTGCCCACATTGCCGCCAGCTTCAGCTTTACATTGACCCGCACATCTACTAAATCATTCGAAGTCATATTATTTGCATTCATTTTTTGTTCCTTTAGTTTAAAAGTTATTTTTGAGAATTAGTCACTGTTCAGACTTTTGAAGTTTGTCTCTCTGAAAAATTTTGCTATTCAGTGAGACAATTGATCGAAATCAGTGTCAGGCCTGCGTCGCGCACCTTGCGCAGAATGCCAAAGAGCGCTGCCTGGTCCGCCACTGGCCCTGTGAGCCAGGTGCCATCCTGGTCTACCTGGATGTTTAGCGCTCCGAACCAGCAGCCCCACTGCTTATTGAGCTGCTCTTTAACGCGAATTTGGTAAATCGGCGGTGCAGACTGCTGGGTAGACATGGGGGAATGATAGCGGTGGGGGGAACGGCCGTATAGACACCAAAGTGTTAACTTGCAGTGTTGTTTTGGGGTTGGTGGGGTTAGAGTAGACCCAGTTCACGCGCCAGGGCCACCGCCTCGGTGCGTCGCTGCACCTGAAGCTTGGCAAAAATGCGCCGGTTGTGCCCTTTTACCGTGTTCAGGCTCAGAAACAGCGTTTCACCAATTTCCTGATTAGACAATCCCTCGGCGATGAGCTGTAGCACCTCCAGCTCACGCGGGCTGAGGGGGTCGGCCAGGGGTTGGCTGTCTGGTCCGGTATGCAGCAAGGTTTGTACGGCCGTCATTTCCGGCAGCAAATAATCAAAACCATTGTCTTGGACAAACTGCTCCGCGGCGGCCAACGCTGCCTCCGCACCTGGCATATCCCCGGCGGCCAGCTTTAGCCGGGCGGCCAAAATCTGGCACACGGCATATCGGTCGGTGGCTATGATTTGCCGGGCGAGTGGGATGGCTTGGCTGATGTAGCCCTCGGCCGCCGCCAGATCGTTTTGTTCATAGCAGATTTGGGCCAACCCCAGGTGGGCTTCCCCGGCAATGGGTAGGAGCGCGTCGCCGATGATGGCCAGGGCGCGGTGGTATGTTTCTGCGGCCAGAGTCAGCTTCTTTTCGGCCTGCTGCACCTGCGCCAGGCCGATGGTGGCCATGATGTGAATAATGAAGTGGCCGATCTGTTGGCTGACGGCAATCGCCTGGTTGAATGCCTGGCTGGCGGCAACCAGATTGCCTTGTAGTCGGTGGGCTACGCCCAGAGTCCAGATGGTGGCGGTGCGCACGGGCAGATTGTCTGGGTTCAGGTAGGCCAGGGCACGTTCCGATTGGGCAATGATTGCGGCCATATTATGCTGGGAGACGGCCAGCGTGGCCCGGATGGAGGCGACGTGGCCGATGAGGTCGCGGGTGGTATCGTTGGGTTCGGCACGAGACAGAGCTGCTTCGGCGGCGTCCGCTTTTTGGGCGGCGTCGGTAATCTGCCCCACAAAAAGCAGAGCAGAGGCGTAGATCACCCACAGGATAGGATGTTGGTCGAGAACGGCCGTTGGCAAGCCACGCAGCCAGTTGAGCGCCGGGGTCACCGCGCCGCGAAATAGCAGCGGCATCCCGCCCCCTTCCAGCAGGCGGGCCGCGCGTTCAATGTCGCCGGCGGCGGTCGCATGGTGAAAGGCATCAATTTCCAACCCGTTGGCTTCGTACCAATCCGTGGCGCGACGGTGCAGCGCGGCTACGGTTGCGCCTGCTTTTTGGTGCAGGCGCTGGCGCAGCAGTTCGGCAAAAAGGTGGTGGTAGCGGTACCAATAGCGCTCACCGTCCAGGGGAATGAGGAACAGGTTCGCTTGCTCCAGCTGGTGCAGCCTTGGGCCACTGCTGCCCGGCGGCAAATCATCCAGCAAGGCATCACACAATGGACCACAGAGACGTTCCAGAACGGCCGTTTGCAACAAAAAGTGTTCTGTCTCGTCTGGCAGTTGGGTTAGCACTTCTTCAACCAGATAGTCCAGCACAAAGCGGTGACTGCCGGTAAACGCGGCAATAAACTGGTCGGTATCCGTTTGCGCTTGCTGGGCGAGAGGCGATTGCAGGGCAATCGCCGCCAGCTGTAGGCCGGTGGCCCAACCTTCGGTGCGGGCGGCCAGGGCGGTAATTTGACTGTCTGAAAGCGCCAGCCCCATGCCCTGGTTGATGAACTGGCTTGCTTCAGCGGATGTGAAGCGCAGGTCGGCGGCGCGTAGTTCGCTGAGTTGGCCTCGTGCCCGCAGCCGGGCCAGCGGCAGGTTGGGGTCTTCACGGGTGGCGATGACCAGATGCAGCGGCGGCGGTAAATGTTTCAGCAAAAAAGTGAGCGCCTCGTCCACGGGTGGCGCTTCGATTAGGTGGTAATCATCCAAGACCAGCACGATCGGTTCTGGCAGCTGGGCCAGCTCGTTGAGCAGTGGGGTCAGCACGGCCTGGCTGGGCGGCGGCTGGGGCGTTTGTAGAGTGGGCATCAAATTTTGGCCGAGGTGGGGAACGGCCGTTTGCAGCGCGGCAATTAAATAAAGCAAAAAGCGGGCCGGATCGTTGTCATCTTCATCCAGCGACAGCCAGGCAACGGCAAACGGTGCCTGGTGCAGCCAGCTGCTGAGCAGCGTCGATTTGCCAAACCCGGCGGGGGCCGAGACGAGGGTGAGTTTGCGGCCAACCAGCCCGCTGTTTAGCTGTGCCAACAGCCGCTGCCGGACCACGGCATTGGGCGGCGGTGGAGGGAGATGCAGTTTGGTGGTTAAAACGGCCGTTGACATGCCGAAGTTATATCATGCCCAATTTGGTTCTGCTACTTGGCTTGGCAGCCTAGATTTTCCCGGAAACTGCACCCACGCAAACGTTCTCTAAAGAAGTTTCCGGGAAAATGGAAACGCAGCGTGCCTGGCAACATCTCTACCCGGCTGCGGCCGGTGTCCCCACCGCGCCGCTTGATTTTGTGGGGCCAAACGTGACCTGGCCAGACGCCAGCCACAGCACACCGGTCACGCACTTGTCATTCCGAACGGAGTCTTCGGAGTGAGGAATCTTGCGTTTGGGCCAAGTGGAAAGATTTCTCGGAGGACCTCGAAATGACACCTTCTGGCTGCGGCCGGTGTCCCCACCGCGCCGCTTGATTGTGTAGGGCCAAACGTGACCTGGCTAGACGCCGACTACAGCACGGATTGCGCAGAACTACCAGTGTAAGGCTGTTCATCTTCTTAATCTGTTAGCGACTTTTCCCTCAATTTCCTCTCTGGCAATATTCTCAATGGCTTTGATGGCTTTGTGAGCGCGTCTACCAATTTCGTCTTTTTCTTCGCCCATATACCAGAAAATTGCTTCATAATGCTCCATTTGTCCACGATTTTGAAGAAACTGCTCTTCGGTAAGATGTCTGTATCCTTGCCGAGGCCAATATTGAGTTGCTAGCATATTTGCAGCCAAAAATATCTCTTTTAAAATTTTGCCTATTTCGTCAAATGGCTCACTTGCTTTTGCACCAAATGATGCCATAGCTCGATACTTTGTGGCTCGTAGTTGTGCGAAAAGCTCTTCTCTTTTTTGATATCTTTCAAAAACAATATAAGCGCGATCAAGCAGTTCTGATTGTTCTTCTAATTCATTTTCACTTCGCTTCCGAGTTTTTCCCTCACCGACATAGGAGAAAGGGCTGCGTATTTCTTTGATTGCGTCTTCTGCCTCGTAAAAAACTGCCAAAAGCGATTCTGCTAATTCGATTTTTCGTTTGCCAATAAATTCTCGCTTCCATGCGGTAATTCCCATAACGAATGAAATTGCTGCAATTGCGACTGAAATAGAGGTAATGATATCTGCGACACTCATATAAAATATCCTTTTTCGCTCAATATTTGCTCCCTAATCAAATTGGTTGATGATTTGGAGGCCTAGACTGGGAAATTGATCCATTTGGGGAGGACAACGGCCGTTTCCGCCAAACGAATTGTGCTCCCAATCAGCTTTGTGGCTGGAGCTTACCTGCTTCGACCCGCCGCAGCAAGGAGGGGAGGGGTAGTTTATCTACTTTTTTGAGCAGGAGGGAGGACATCGGGCGAGTTGTACGATTCAAGCAAAATTGCCTGCATTATTTTCGTCCAGGGGTGTTGTCAGTATGTAGGCAGGTTGTTTAACGCAAGTTTTCCCGGAAACTGCCATTGCAAATGCCGTGGTGAAGGAGCAGTTTCCGGGAAAATGTTATTTGGTAATTAGCGGGAGGTAAAGAGTGTAGCGGGAGCTTCCGCCTGCACTGGGCCAAAAGCCCAGCCGTGCCTGATAGCTGCTGCTGCTTGCCCCGCCAACGGCCGTTTGCCCCACCGTGTAATCTGCCAGGTAGGTTGTGGAGCTGGCGTGGCCGCCGCCACCGCCGCTGAGTGGCACCATCCAGTTTACCTGGTAGTTGGTGGAGGACATCGCCAGCAGGCTGCCACACAGCAAGAACAGCAGTACCAGCGCCAGAATCGTGGATCGGTTTTTTCTCATGGTTGCACTCCTCTCAAAATAATCCACAGATGACACAGATTTCGCAGATTAAAAGTAAATCTGTGTCATCTGCGAAATCTGTGGATTTTCATTCATGGTGTTGAGCTTGCGCTCATAAAAACTCTTTCCAGGTTGAACATTAATCATGGGCCAGCGTCAGCCGCGCCCCGCCGATGTCAATCCATGTGGATGCGCCGCTAAACGTCATTTCGATGGTGAGGTACAAAATGCCGGAGGTGTTGGTCAGCTGGTTGTTCGTGGTCAGGTTGTAGTGGGTGGTGCAGCCGGTGGGGTTGGCGCTGTCTTCGCAGGTGCGGTCCACCGAATCGAACAAGATGGATTGGTAACAGCTGCTGCATACCCCGGTCTGGCGGCGGAGCAAAACGGCCGTCATCGCATCAAAGTCCGTATCCCCCGCCCAATAAATATCCAGCCCCGTCACCGTGACGTTTTGCCCGTACAGCTTGCCCGGCAGCGTAATCGGCAAGATCACATTTTTGGCCCCTGTCGTTGCCCCACGCGTGACACGCGCACTGCCAATTGAGGTCATGTTGATGATGGTGCTGTCGGTCTGATAAAACGGCCGTACGCCATTCCCGCTAATCCACACGTACGAATCGGCCGAACTTTGGATCACGCCCGTGCCCGTGGCCGCCAAGGATACCCCAGAGAAGCTGCTGGCTTCCACGCCCACGCTGACCAGGCTATCCCCCTTTACGCCCGGCCCCGCAAGGCTGGTGCCCGACACGCCAATGCCGTTGGGGTCAGCGTCGGTATTTTTGCCAGACAGCGCCGGGCCTGCCCCTTCATTCTCAGCTTGCAGAATGTAGGTCGGGCGATTGTCTTTAATCAGCGCCCCTGGTCGCACGCTCCAGGCATAAGGCACATTGTCAATGTACTGGCGCGGCGTCATTTCTGGGTCACTGCCCACCTGAATGCCCAGGTACAGCTGACGGCCGTCTATGGGGCAGTCCGGGGCCGCCATGTAGGTATAAAACAACCCGTCGTTCACCGTCACGCTGCTTGTAGCTGAGCATAAAGCGGTACCCCCGGAATACGAATCGTACAGGCGGAAGGTCATACTATAGGTGCCGTTTAGCGGATTGCCGCTGGCATTGGTTAATTGGCCCTGTACAGGGATGAAGTCGCTTTCATTGGCTTCCACGGCTTCCACCCGCTGAATCTGGTTTGGAATGTCCTGTGCCTGGCCCGCTCTGGTGGCCAGCAGTAAAAAGGTCACTACCACTAAGGCTGCTATCGTCAATACAATCGGTTTTTTCATGACTGTCCTCCGTAAGAACATGGGTTCCGTCGCTGCGGAACGAACCAAATACGCCAGATTGCTGCTCTAGAAAGGCAAATAAACTCGCCAAATCAGGAAAGCCGGTCATCGCCCCGGTGAGAGGGGATTCGAGCGAGGCTCGCCAGATAACCTGGCCCTGGCTGGGAACTTGCCACAGGCGCAGCAGATATGAAAGATAGCGGAGCGGCTCCTGCTTCATGAGATTCTCGCCTTTCTGCCAAGAAAATCAGGGTCTTTGGGAATTGATGGGGCCAACTGTAAATGTGGGTCGGCTTGCCAATCTGACCGATGCACAGGTGCTGTTTACCCCGCAAAATCCTGAAGAGCCGAAAATTATTAACTGATGTTACGCACTGCACATTGACCTCTGGATAATCGCTCTGTTTAACAAAAACCCTTGGGGTTTCTTCCAGAGAGACTGCGTAACGTGAGTCATTAATAGGCCGATTGTCCTATACGGCCGTTTCCAAACCGTTTCCAGAGTGATTGAATCGCCAAAACCGGCTTTATATAATGCTCACATCATGAGCCGATTGTCGCTTCACTTTTTGGGCGCTTTTCAAGCTAGTCTCGATGGTCAGCCGGTGACCTCGTTCCGCTCAGACAAGGTGCGAGCCTTGCTGGCATACCTGGTGCTGGAAGCCAACCGGCCTCACGCCCGCGAGGCGCTGGCTGCATTTTTCTGGCCCGACATGAGTGACTCAATTGCCCGCAAAAACCTGCGCCTGACGCTGCACCGTCTGCGCCAAAGCCTGGATGACACGGCCGAAGCGTCTGCCCTGTTGCACATCACCCCAGAAACGGTGCAGTGGCGCGATACGGCCGTTTACCTCGATGTAACCCACTTCAACCAGTTGCTGGATGGGGTAGAAAGCCAGCCAAACGCTGATTGTGTTGCCAAAATAGAGTGGTTGGAAACGGCCGTAAACCTCTACCGCGGCGACTTTCTCCAAGGGTTTTATCTGGATGACAACCTTGCTTTTTCTGAATGGGTGCTGCTCAAGCGCGAGCGGCTGCACCGCCGGATGCTCTGGGCGCTGCATCATCTGGCTGCCTACCACCAACAGCACGGCGACTTCAACCAGGCGCTGCCCTACGCCTGGCGGCAGCTGGAGCTGGAACCGTGGCGCGAAGAAGCGCACCGTCAGGTGATGGAAATTTTGGCGCGGCGCGGCGAGCGTAGTGCCGCCCTGGCCCAATACGACGTTTGCTGCCGCACCCTGGCCGAGGAGCTCACTGCCGAGCCGACGGCCGAAACAACCGCCCTCTACCAGCGCATTCGTGCCGCCCAGGGCAGCCGCCATAACTTGCCCAGCCAGCCCACGCCGTTTGTTGGGCGCACCGCCGAGTTGGCCGAACTACTCCGGCTGCTGGCAGACCCTGACTGCCGCCTGCTCACCATCATTGGCCCCGGTGGCATGGGCAAAACCCGACTGGCGCTTGAAGCCGCTGCGGCTCGGTTGGATTCATTTTTGGAGGGCGTCTATTTTGTTCCCCTGGCTGCTGTAGATGCCGTCCATCTTTTGCCCTCGGCCATTGTGAAGGCGCTGCGGGCTGCTTACCCTGGTTCGCCAGACCCGCAAATGCAGCTGCTAGACGTGCTGCGCGAAAAAGAGCTGCTGCTGGTTCTGGACAACTTTGAGCATTTGCTGACCGGGTCACCGCTGCTGGTGGAGATTTTGCAGGCGTGCCCCGGCGTCAAGCTGCTGGTCACCTCGCGTGAGCGGCTCAACCTGCATTGGGAACATTGTTTTCAACTTGGTGGCCTGCAACTGCCCGAGGACACACCGACCAGCGATGCAGCGTTAACCGCTTTCAGCGCCTTGGAACTGTTTGTGCAGGCGGCACGGCAGGTGGATAAACAGTTTGTCCTCCGCGCCAGCGATCGCGCGGCGGCGGTGCGCATTTGCCAGCTGGTGGAGGGGATGCCGCTGGGGATTGAGCTAGCGGCCGTTTGGGTCAGCGCGTATACGTGCGAGCAAATCGCTGAGGAAGTGGCCCGCAATTTGGCCTTTCTGGAAACCTCGCACCACGATGTGCCCGCCCGCCACCGCAGTTTGCAGGCCACCTTTGCTCACTCCTGGCAGCTGCTGGCCCCTGATGAGCAGCAGGCGTTTATGAAGCTGTCGGTGTTTCAGCGTGGCTTTACCCACGAGGCGGCCGAAACAGTTGCCGGGGCTACGCGCTTTGTCCTGAAATCACTGGTGGACAAATCGCTGCTGCGCCTGGTGCCGCCGGGCCGCTACGAGATTCATGCTCTGCTGCGCCAGTATGCCGCCGAACGTCTCAACCAGATGCCCGAGTTGCAAACGGCCGTTCGCACTGCGCATAGTGATTATTATTTGGCTTTTTTGCAGCAGTGGGGTGTCGCGCTGCGTGGTCGTGAATCACGGCAAGCGCAGGCCGCCATCCAGAGCGAAATCGAAAATGTGCGGGCGGCCTGGGAGTGGAGCGGGCAGCAGGTGCGGATTGCTGCTCTGCAAACGGGGGTGGCGGGTCTGGCCAACTATTTTGCGCTGGTGGGGCCGTTTCAGGAAGGGGAATTGTTGTTGGCAACGGCCGTAACCCGGATACGGCCGTTAGCCCAGACCGAACCATCAGCGCAGCCGCTTTTATGCCAGCTGCTCATCGAACTAGCCAGATTCCAAAACCGGCAGTCCCGCTATGAGCAGGCCATCGACACTGTTCAGGAAGCCATCACCCTGGCGGAAGCCCGGCAGGAGGATGCTTTGATGGCCAAGGCTTACGTCCAGTGGGGGCAGGCGCTGTTGAGCCTGGGCCAGTACGACAAAGCGGCCCAGCATTTGGAAAGCGCTCTGGGGCAGGCCAGTGCCGCTCAGGATCAGATTGCTGAAGCAGAAAGTGTGCGGCGGCTGGCGGTTGTATGTTTTGAACAGGGCAAATACGCCGAGGCCATGCCTTTCAACGACCAGGCGCTGGCGATTTATCAGGCAGTGGGCGACCGGCACGGCGAGGCCAGCGTTTTGCGCTCCTTGGGGCTGGTGGCCTGGTCTTTGGGCGACCACCAATCGGCGCGCGATCATTTTGAGCGGGCATTGATGATTTTTGCCGAGATGGGCGATCGGCATGGCATGGCTTTGCAGCGGCATAATTTGGGCCGCGTGGCGTTGGAACAGGGCGATTATCCCCACGCGCGGCAGCAGTTTGAGCAGGCATCAGCCATCTTTCGGGAGATTGGCGACCGGCAGAATGACAGTTGGACGCTCATCAACCTGGGCCGGGTGAGCATGTACCAGGGGGATTACACCCGCAGCAAGCTGTTTTGCCAACAGGCGCGGCGAATTTTCCGCGAGATTGGCGCGCGGCAGGGCGAGGCGCTGGCGCAGATCAATTTGGGCGGCGTGTTTTGTCAGGTTGGGGCGTATGGCGAAGCGGCCGTTTCTTTACAAGAAGCGCTGCACATTTGCCAGGAAATTGGCGATTTGCAAAGTGAAAGCTGGGCGCGGCTCTACCTGGCCGACCTGGACATGGCCCTGGGGGATTACGCTGCGGCGCAAAACCAGCTAGAAAAAACGATGGCCTTCAGCCGCGAGATGGGCGATCGGGCTGGGGAAGGCTGGGCGTTGTGCAACCTAAGCCTGATCTTGTCTTATGTGGGCGATCTGCCCACTGCGCTATCGCTAGCGCAGGCAGCGCAGCAAATTGGCCAGGAACTGCATCACCTGCCGCTGCAAGCCGCAACTAACCTGCATCTGGGCCACATCCTGGTCACTTTAGGGGATTTTGCGACAGCGGCTGAGGTGTATGAAACGGCCGTTGCCCATCATCGCCAGTTAGGGCAGCAGCATTTGGCTGTAGAAGGTGTGGCCGGGCAAGCAAGGACAGCGCTGGAGCAGGGCCAGCTTGCCCAGGCGCAAATGTGGGTGGAAGGTCTTTTGCATCAAGCCGGGCTGGATTGGGAGCATGGGCTGCCCGGCACCGAGGAACCGCTGCGTATTTACTTTACCTGCTACCGGGTTTTGGCGGCTAACGAGGATGTGCGTGCTGGCGAACTGCTGGCCAGGGCGCACCGCTTTTTGCAGCAACGCGCCGCCCAAATTGCCGATTCCCAGCAGCGGAATCTTTATTTGCACCAGGTGGCAACCCACCGCGCCATCCAATCTGAGTTGGCCAAACTTCGCACGGCGATCTAGCTGCCGAACGTTGCGCGTTAACGGTTGAGAAATTCTTTCCGGGTGATTTCGTAATCAACCGATGATTGCCAGTTGCCGTCCTGATCTTGCCAGGCATCCACGTTGGTTCTGACCTTGCGAAAACCCAGTTTCTCGTACACATGCTGTGCCCGCTCATTCTTGAGATTGGTGTCCAGGATGACTTTCTCGTAGGCCAGCGTCATAAAAAGATGGTCCAGCAGCATTTGCAAACAGGTTGACCCCAGCCCCCGATTTTGCTGGCTGGTTTGGCAAATCTTAATGCCAATTTCGGCAACGTTTTCTGCGACTGTGCGGTAGTTCATTTCGCCAATGGGTTCATCATCAAACTCAAGAATGAGCCGCCGATTTTGATCGTTGTCTTGGGCCAACAGGGCGATAATTTTGTTCTCGCTGATGCCCAAGCCGTGCGGAAATCCTGCATGGGCCATCACCTGCCCGTCGTTCCACCAGGCGCACAAAAGGGAGGCATCTGCGACGGTGGCGTTGCGGATTTTGAGTTTGTTGTGTGTCAGGTTCATGATTTGGTTGGAAACGGCCGTTTCTCCTCCACCATACGCATCAAGCACAAAAGAAACGATGTCCGCCAGGGCAGGCTCATAGCCGCTGGTTGTGGTGACATGAAGAGTTGGTACAGACAGCTCAGGTGGTTGGTAAATTTGGCTGGCGTTATCTAATCGAGCATCTGTGTCGCCATGAAAGCGGTGCCAAAACGGGCAGTGAACCTCAGCGGCCAGCAGTTTGGCTAATGTGGTTTTGCCGGAGCCGGGTGGTCCGGTAACGACAACCAGCAGCGGTTTAGCCATGTGCGTCTCGGAAAAATGAAGACTGCAAAAACCGGATACCCGCCAAAATGTGCTGGACGCGCTGCGTGCTGAGCGTGCCCACAAATTCGCCTAACTGCGCTTTGGGCACGGCCGAAATTTTAGACACCACCACGATGCTAGGTTTGGGCAGATTTGCCTCGCCTGGCTCTAGCCGCACGTTGCCCGGCGCATCGGCCTGTTTCATGTTGGTCGTCAACGCACACACCACGACCGAGTGAATGCGGCTGTGGTTAAACAAATCGTCCTGAACCACCACATAGGGATGTGGATAGCTGCCCAGCTCTGGCTCATCCAGATTGTCGGCGCGGATCCAAAAAATATCCCCCTGTTTGATGGGTCTGGATTGGGTTTTGTTGGGCCGCGATGTGTTGTCTGGCTCATCGGCAAGGGGTGGCTTCATAATTTCACTGGCTGTCGATGGCCCGCGGGCCTCAATTTGGCCTTTGTGTAGCAGCGTCATCATGGGAATGCCATCGGGTGTGTGCCATGTTTTCTGCGGCGCAAAACTGTGCTTCTCGTAAAGGCCGATGGCGGGCGTGTTGGCTTGTCCGGTGGACACGGTGATGTCAAAGCCAGCATAGGCCGCCAGAATGTGGCGAAGAAGAGTGGAACCAATGCCCTGCCTGAACACGTCTGGCATCACGACAAAGCTGCCAATGTTGATTTGTGCTGGTCCTTCTGCCTCAATTTCGGCCACGGCGACCAATTTTTGGCTCAAATAGCCGCCTAAAAAGAGTGCTTCACTGGCTTGAATATGCTCGGCGGTGCGCTGTAATGGGAAAAAATCAGCCTCCGCCAGTTGAAGCAGCTGGGCTTCTACCCGGTAGGCATCGTAAAAAACGCGGCGAATCATCTCGGCCTGCTCGGGGAGTTTGTGGTCGATGGGTTGTATGGCGATGGATGCCAAGCTGGTGCCTTTTGTGTCAGGGTGTGGTTTTTAACGGCCGTTTCCTACAAATCTCTCTGAAAGTTGATGGGCAGGTTAACAAACCGGCCCTTCACGACCGCGGGCCATTATACCTTGGGCAGACGGCTTTCGATCTGATCTTCCAGGAGATCAATCATCTGGCCCACCATGTCATGATCGTAGGCAAATTTGACGTTGGCGGTTTCGTACAGCACGGGCAGCGGCTGTGTGCCGCCCAAGGCCAGCGCCTGGCGATAGCTTTCGACCGCCTGGGCCTGGTCGTCGAGCGCATTGCGCCAGATTTGCAGTGCACCCAGCTGCGCCAGACCGTACTCGATGTAGTAAAACGGAGCGCGGAAGATGTGCTGCTTGCGGTGCCAGCCAGTCACCAATTCATCTTCAAAGCCGCTAAAGTCAATCTCCGGGATGTAGCGTTGCCACAGCTCCTGCCATTTGGCATCACAATTTTCGGCCACAACGGCATCGTCGATGTTCAGGTAGGCCCAATGCTGGAAGGCATCCACCACGGCCATGTATGGCCAAAACAGAATGATCTTTTCTAGGTGACCGACAAACCAGCTGTCGGCTTCGGCTTTGGTGAAAAAGCCCTCTTTGTTTTTGGTGATGTACGGCGCGGTGAGCAGCTCCATGGCCATCGAGGCGACCTCGTTGAATTCCATGGGCGATGCTTTTTGCGGCAGATAGGGCAGCTTGTTGCGCTCAAAGTTGTGGAAGGCGTGGCCCGATTCGTGGAACAGGGTGCGGATGTCGGACCCCGTGCCGGTGCTGTTCATGAAGATAAACGGCCGTTCCGAAGCGGGAAAATTGGTGCAGTATGCGCCGGGCGCTTTGCCCTTGCGATTGGGCATATCCAGCAGTGACTCGTCGCGCATGGTGTCGAAATAATCGCCCAAGACCGGATCCACCTGGCGGAAGATGGTGGCCGAGGTTTGGATGAGCTGATCGGTGGTGGCAAACGGCCGTAAAACGGGCAGCTCAAATGGAAAGACATCGGCGCGCACGTCCCAGGGGCGCAAGGTGTCCACGCCCAACGTTTGCCGGTAGCGCGCATAGACGCGGCTGGCGGCGGGCACCACCACATCGGCAATAGCGCGATGGAAGGTGTCGGTGTCGGCGGGCGAATAATCGAGCCGCTTCTTTTGCTGCCAGACGTAGGCGCGGTAGTTGGGTAAGCCTGCATTTTCGGCGATTTTTTGCCGCTGCGGCAGCAGGTCGGCCCACAACTCGTTGAGCGCCTGGCGATCTTCCTGCCGTCGAGCGGACATGAGCCGCCAGCCTCGCTCGCGCAGGTCGCGGTCTGGGTCTTCTAGCTTGGTGGCCAGCTGGGTCAGGGTTACTTCTTCATCCTCCCAATCTACCGTCTGGCTGCCGATGATGCGGTTGTAAGTTTGGGAGCGCTTCATTTGCTCGCTGATGAGCGGTAGGTTGGTTTCGGTGAACAGCTCGGCATCCACGCGCATGTTGCGCAGCGGAATTTCCAATCCTTGTGGCTCCAGCCCGCTGGTTAACAAACGAGCCTCCAGTTGATTTTCGGCCACTTCCACATGCGGGAAGATGTTGTCCAGATAATCATTCATCGCGGCTTCGGCGTCGTCGTCGTTGGTGTCTTGGGTGGTGGCCACGCGCAGCCGGGCAGACCGTTCAAAAAGCAATTGGCTGATCTGGCTCCAGTCGGCCAGCCATTCGTGGATGCTGTCGGCGGTTAACGGCCGTTCCTGCAAATCGGCATAAAATGGGGCAATCTGCTCCCAGCGCCAGCTTTTGAAAGTATCAATTGTGGGTAATTGGCTAAACATGGCATCTCCATTTGTGAGGTGGCCCATTTCGAGCATATTTAACTGAAATCAACCATTTTAATAATTTTAAATGCCGGGGATGATAGTTTGAAACGCCAGGGATGTCAAGGCAATTTATCGAATATGGATGGCCGTACAATAGCCTGGGGATTCATCCCCCGATTCCCGAATTAAGCATCCATCGGCAAAGCGTCACCCGCGAAACGGCCGTACCACAGCAAAAAAATTATCAGGCCAAAAGGGCCAGTCATAAGGGTGAAGAACAGGGCGGGAATGCGCACCCAGGCAGGTGCGTTGTGGCGGCGGCATTGGCGGAAAATCCAGGCACCGGTGAACAAATCGAGCGCCAGCATGTGGGCCCAGCCTGCAAGGGCACCCTGCGGGCTGCTCAGCCCAGTGCGTACGCCTTCCAGGCTCATGATGTCTAGCTTTACTTCGCCGCCGCTGTTTTGGTCCTGGCGGATGGCGTTGATGATAGCCAACACATAATGCGCGGCGGCAATTCCCAGCACCGTGCTGGAGCGGCTGGACCGCTCGGTGAGTGGGTGATTGGGGGCAAACATCATCGCCAGCCAGAGTGGCATGGGGAAGGTGTTGAGATACTTGAAGAAGGTTTCCATTACTTTCTCCTATGGGACTACAACGAATTGGAGTAACTACCGAATGGAAAAAAATTCGTTGATTACTTAAATTCTTTGTTGTCTACTGTTGCCCGGCCGTTTTTGGCGGTAATGGGCTGGCCTGCCAGAGGCGCAATGGGCGTTCCTTCCGACTAACTCGCTCGACCAAACTGGCTACCCGCAGCCCACCCAGCGTAACACCGGCAGTGGATTGGCCAGGGAAGATGGAATCGCCCACCAGCCACAGATTTTTGATGCCCGTGGCAGGGCCACGTGCCTGCAAGATTGATTTTTGCGGGAAGCCGCCCACCATGCCAGACGGCCGTCGCGTGTAAAATGAAAAAGTGACTGGCGTGCCGGGCAGGGTCAGCGTGACGGCTGAACGAAGTCCCGGCAGGGCAAGTTCGGCAGCAGCAAGCAGGCGCTCGGTGTATTCGTCGCGGCGGGCGTGGTAGGCCGCTTTGTCGCTGGTGCGCAGCTGCCACCAGGGAGCAACGGCCGTATGCGTCGAAAGCGTTAGCGCACGATGACCTGCCGGGGCACGGCTGGAGTCGGTCGGATCAGACATGGAGACAAAGACAGAATTGCCTTCGCCAAGCGGCCGTTTTTCGTCCACAATGATTTGATGATGTCCGGCAGTGGTGGCGGGCAGTTTGGTGGCATCGACGCCCAGGTACAGGGTGAATGCGCCCCAGGTAGCTTCGCGTTGGCGCACTTCGCGAGCCAGGGCTCGGGGTGCATCTTCGCCGAGCAAATCGCGCAGCGCCCAGGGGGTGAGGTTGGCCAAAATGTTGTCGGCTTCCACGCGCAGCCCTTTGTTGGTGTGGATGGCGTGGGCACGGCCGTTTTTCAGTTCAATTTTGGTGACCTGCTGGCGGAATAGAACCTCGCCGCCGTTTTGGCGAATCCAGGCGACCAATGTGTCCGACAGTGCGCCAATGCCACCTTGCACGTGGTTTACGCCACGCCGGGGCAAATCCAGCGCCGCGCTGCCGTAGAGTGCGTTGGCCTGATCGCTGGTGGTTTGGGCTGAAATCAGCAGCTGCGCATCCACAAACGCGCGGAACAACGGGTCGTTGCTGGGCATGAGGCTGCCAATCGTGCGCAGCAGGTAGGGCAGGGACCGTAATGTTTGAGGGCGCACGGCACGGGCCAGGGTGTAAATGTCGTGTAGTGACTCAGGCGGCCAGGGAAACGGCCGTGATGAAACATCCCAAGAAATATCGGCCAGCAGTTCCAGCGTTTGCCAAAATGGTTCGGTGCCCGGAAAGGCCGCTTGCCGTTCGGCTTGCCACTGCTGCGCATCGGCCCATTGGGTGACGGAACGGCCGTCTGGCAAATGCACCACCCACGCCGGATCAACCGGGTGGACGGGCCAGGTCAGCCCCAAAAGCTCGGCAACGCGAGCATGGGGGCCGCCAGGCGCAAACCCGCCTGCCAAAGTTGCCCCAGCATCAAAGCGATACTTTTGATGATAAAAGGTTCCGGCACAGCCACCGGGATAAACGTGCGCTTCCAGCACCGTCACGCGGTGACCAGCTTTTAGCAGCAGCGCTCCAGCGGTCAACCCGCCAATGCCCGCGCCAATGATGAGAGTGTGTGGCGTTGTGTTCATAGTTTTAGTTGCAGGTGGCAGGTTGCAAGTGTTTAACTTTTCACTTCTCACTTTTTACTAATCACCGATTATCGACCACCGTTCACGGATTACCGATTTCCGTTCACCGCTTCGGGAACCACGGAAAAAATGCGTTTGTGTTTTGTACATACGCCTCGTAGCCGGGTTTGCTTTGCTTGAGGTTTTTTTCTAGCAGGGCCACACCAGAAACACGGATGATGAGGATGGTCATCATTACCGCACCGAGGGCGGGCCAAATCGAACCAGCCGCCAGAGAAAAAAGGCCAAAACCCCACCACACGGCCGAATCGCCAAAGTAGTTGGGATGCCGCGTGTAGCGCCACAAGCCCGTGGTGAGCAGCTTGCCCTTGTTGGCCGGGTTCGCCTTAAAACGCGCCAGCTGAAAATCACCGCCTGCCTCAAAAATGAAGCCGATGATGAAAACGGCCGTTGCCAACCCATCCAGCCAGTTTATGCCTCCCCCACGAATTTGAGCGCCGAGCAGGGGCGTGGAGATGAGCAGCATCAGCACGCCTTGCAGCAGAAAGACCTGGAAAAAGCTGAACCACCAATACCGCTCCGGTCCGTAATTTTGGCGAAACTTTTGGTAACGGGGGTCTTCACCTTTGCCATGGTTGCGCCACAGCAGGTAGAGGGAGAGGCGCAAACCCCACAAGGTGGCCAGGATGGCAATAAGCAGTTTACGGCCGTTGTCGCCGTCGGTCTGGCTAAAGTAAAACCAGGCCAAAACAACAAAGCCTGTGCCCCAGAACGGATCAACAATGCTGGCGTTTTTTAGGTAAACGCTGAGCAGCCAAAGCAGGGTCATAAGACCCGTGATAATGAGAAAGCCGCTGCCCCAAATGGTTAAAAATGAAGGAGTCATGGATTAGCCCTGGGCGGTTATGGCCGTTTCTGCTGGCTGTTTCTTGATGTGGTAGCGGGTAAGCCATTTTCGTGCAGTGAATAAAAGATAGAGGCCTGGTTGGTTGAACAACAGACGGGAAAGCAGCCCACGTCGCCCCGAATAATGGCTGTATTCTACATGCTCATGCACCTGGGTGGTGTGGGGCGATACGGCCGTAAACCGGTGCGTATGCTGCCAATGTCGCAGGGGACCGCTGGCCTGCGTGTCGGTAAAGCCGTGCCCGGAGACATCGCTGTGAATGGCCCGCCAGCGTACGGGCAGCGGCCCAAACCAGAGCGTAAATTCCGCTTCCGATCCGTCGCCCAACGGCTCGAAATGGTGAACCTGAACAAAAATGGGCGGCGGGGTCAGCTTTTTGAGGATGCGCGTGTCGTGGTGGAAGTTGGCAACGGCCGTTTGCGGCGCGTTTACTGTGAATTTGTAGTCGAATGTTGGCATAGTCTTCTCACTTATCATTGAGCAATGGGGTAGTTGCGTAATTACACTAAGTCTAGCTGTCCGCTGTGCCCCGTGTCATACGCGGCCAGGATGCGTTTGGCTACTTTTTCTGGCGGGGCGGCGTCTTTGGGTAGGCGAATCGGCAGCTTGTCCCAGAACGATGTGGCCACAGCGCCCGGCCGCACCAGAGTGATTTTCTTGCCGCGCAGCTCTTTTTGTAGGGAACCAACAAACGCTTCTAGGCCTGCTTTGGCGGCTACGTAAGCCGAGAATTTGGGCAGCTTCAGCCGCTCGCTCACTGCGCCGAGGTAGACCAGATGGGCATCGTCGGCCAGGAGGGGCAGGCTGTGTTTGGTGGTCAGGAACGGGCCGGTGAGGTTGGCGTCCAGGATGCGCTGCCAGCTGGCCAGATCGAAGTCCACAACGGCCGTTGTCTTAATGTCACCCGCGGCGTAAATCCACAAGTTGATCTGGTCTACTTCAAAGCTAGCGGCGTGAACGGCCGTTTGCACATCATATTCGCGGGCTACATCGGCTGTAAAGAGATAATTGCAGTTATGCGCCGCATCCTCGGGATGGCGACCAATGCCGATGACGGTCCAGCCGTTGGCTTGCAGTTCTTGCGCCACAGCTCGGCCAATCCCGCCGCTGACGCCCCAAATCATTGCTATTTTTGGCATAGGTATCTCCTGATCAAAATTATAGCATTTGCACAGTTTTTGTCAATATATTTGGCATAATGTGGACAAGATGGCCCGAAAAAGTTGGACAGATTAGCCTGTGCCAAAAAAATGCGCTCTGGTGAAGCCAGAGCGCATTTGCATCAAAAAGAGGAAAGTTTGAACGAAGTTTGTGAGTTTTAGAATTCCCCGGAAACTCAGCAGCACAGGTTGAGAAGCCTATTAAATGGTTTCCGGGGAATTAATTGATTACGGCAGCAGCACCGTGTCAATCACGTGGATGATGCCGTTGTCGGTCATGATGTCGGCGATGATAATGGTGGTGGTTTGGTTGAGCGTGACGGTGCTCATCTCTTCCATTACCTCGATTTGGCCGCCTTGCAAGGTGGTTAATGGGCTCATACTGGCAATGTTAGCGGAGGTGATTTCTCCATCAACCACATGGTAGAGCAGGATGTCGGTCAATGCGCCTTCGGGGTCCGCCAATAAGGTTTCGATGGTGCCTTCGGGCAGGGCGGCAAAGGCGTCATCGGTGGGGGCAAAGACGGTAAAGGGTCCTTCGCCAGATAGGGTTTCCACCAGACCAGCCGCTTCCAGGGCAGCAACGAGGGTCGTGAAACGGCCGTCGGCCACAGCAGCGTCTACAATTGTTACCGGCGCAGGCGGCAGCAGCACACCATCAATCACGTGAATGATGCCGTTGCTGGCTTCGATGTCGGTCATGATTACCTGCACCGAATCATTCAGGATGACGTTGCCATCTTCCACAGCAATGGTGATCTCCTTGCCTTGCAGCGTGGTGGCTGATTCGAGCGTCACCACCGTCTCAGCAGGGACGATGCCATCAACCACATGGTAGAGCAGAATGTCGGTCAGTGCGCCTTGCGGGTCTTCTAGCAATGCTTCTACGGTACCTTCGGGCAGGGTGGCAAAGGCGTCATCGGTAGGGGCAAAGACGGTAAAGGCACCTTCACCAGAGAGGGTTTCTACCAGGCCCGCCGCATCGAGGGCCGCAACCAGGGTCGTGAAACGGCCGTCGGCCACCGCAATCTCCGCAATCGAAGGTGCCATCTCGGCTTCAGACTCGGCCGTCATGCTGGGCGGCAGCAGCACACCGTCAATCACGTGAATCACCCCGTTAGACGCTTCGATGTCGGTGATAATGACCTGGACGGTATCGTTGAGGAAGACATTGCCATCCTCGACAGTAATCGTCACATCTTCACCTTCTAAAGTGGTAGCCGAATCCAGCGTCACCACTGTTTCAGCCATCACCGCGCCATCAACTACATGATAGAGCAGCACGTCGGTCAGCGCGCCTTCGGGATCGGCCAGCAGGCTCTCAACGGTGCCTTCGGGCAGCGCGGCAAAAGCGTCATCGGTGGGAGCAAAAACGGTAAATGGACCTTCGCCAGAGAGGGTTTCAGCCAGACCCGCGGCTTGAACGGCCGTTACCAGGGTGGTGAAACGGCCGTCGGCCACGGCAATGTCAACAATGGTGCCCATTTCTTCGGCCATCGGTTCTTCGGTGGGCTCCTCAGTCATCTCTTCTTCCATCGGCTCTTCCATTGCTTCCTCGGTGGGGGCAGCGGTGGGTTCAGCCGTGGGCACAACAGCTTCCGGCTCGCTCGCGCCGCAGGCGGCCAGGAACAAGGTAAATACAAGCAGTAAAACAAGCGATTTTAAGTTTTTCATGGTTTTCTTCGACTCCTTATTGTGGACACAAATAGTTGCTTTGGTAGTAGTGTGTCCCGGTTTTTAGTGAAAGTTTTCCCCGGCAACTGTGCGCACAATGGCCGGATGTGCCTGTCAGGCATTTCTGTACAGTGAGGGCGATGTTTGTTCACCCTTTGCACAGAATTACGACAAGCTGTTCACTTTGTACTTGTCGTGTCCGGGTTTTGTTAAGCTTTAGCTCATAAACCGATTGTTCAGGAGTGAATGAATTGCGGGGGGTAGAACGCGAAGAAAACTGAAGGTGCGACGTACTTCTTTGAGAGGTTTGGCCAGGTTAACGGGCGATGGAAGTGCATTACACTAGGCTTACTCTGTTGCTTTCTCTGCATTAAGGAGGGCGGCAAACGGAGCGAAGCGTTGGGGATTGGAGAGGATGTCTGTAGAGTCGCAGAGCTGGTCCAGGCTGCCCAGGCCGCGCGGCAGGGCACGTACTTGCGGGTCCTGAATCTGATCGTAAAGGGCATTGGCGTACCGATCGGTGTGAATGATGCGATACGGCCGTTCGTAAAACCATCCCTCTTCTTCAGGCAAAAATTCCGTTAATTTTAGCTCGTTGTGCCAGCGGGCCAGGTAGAGATACGCCTGGTTGAGCGCCTGCTCCCGTTGTGACCAATCGGTTGCCTGCCAGACCTGGTCAAACAAAGGCAACAGATCAACCGCGCAAGGCAGTTGGGCAAACGCGGTGCCAAACCACTTAATGTACGGCGCGTACGCTTTTTCCAACAGAAATGCCAGCCGCATCAGGTTTTGGATTTGCCGGGCGGCAATCAGGCGGGAGCCGAGATCATCGCCTACATCCCCCGTGCGCCCGACAAATGGCTCTTCCTGCGCCAGCCGATTCCACTGCCCGGCCAGCACGTACAGCCAGATGTCATGTGGATAAAAGTGCAGCTGCTCGCGAACGGCCGTTACCTCACCCACGGCATCATGAAACAAACGGCCGTAGCGCACCGTGGCCAATTTTTGGGCAGGCAGCAGCAGCCAATCGATGGGTTGCATAGGGCGCTGGATGTCTAGTGCCAGATATACCTTAAAAAAGCGGGCCGCCGTGGTCAATTCCACCAGGTGGTTCACGGGGTGCTGGTGGGTAAATTCCAGATTGGTAGTGCCATCGGGATGACGGCCGTAATTTGTGGGGTAGCCCAAAACGGTCAGGGGCAGCTCCTGGCGCAGCATCTGGTCGATAGTGGGTGCCTGGCTGGCCAAATCTTCTTCGCTCAAGAATAGAGTGAGGCGAGGTCCCCAGTCGTGGTCACGCGATTGGGGCGTGTCGAAGCCCAGCACATCCGAGCCGCCGCCCAGCCGTCCGGCGGCGTAGCGCAGAGCAGGAAAATGGTGGTTGAGCAACGGCCGTACGGCCTCCGCAAAAAATGTTTGGCAAAGCTCCAGCCCCTTCACAAACGGCAGCTGCATGATCGGCACATTCATTTTGGGCAAAATCTCCTTTGATTTGAATTTTATTCTAGCTGATCCTTGTTATAATCCAACTCAATCTATGCCACCCGGAGAGAGAGATGAATCAACAATATCCCGACGACGTGTCGCGTTTGTTGGCGCAGGCCCGTGCTTTATTGCAGGAAGATGACTATGGACAGCTCGATGCGGCTGCTCTCTGTTTTGAAGTTCTGGCCAACTTTCCTGAGCTGAAAGATGCGGCCGAATTGGTTCTGGAAGCGTTTAGCGATCCGTGGCTGATTCGCGACAATCGTAAGGCCATCGGGCGGCATGTAGATGAGTGGGACGACCGTGCCTGGCAGCAGCGGCGACGATTAGCGCTTTCGTTTCGTTACACCAGCCGGTGGGAATGGGAAGCGCCAGACGGCTCCGTGTGCCTCGACCTGGATGAGATGATACCGGATGATGTGCGCGATATGTTGGAAGAAGGGCGCGGCCAGCTGCTGCAAGATTATTTGTTGGGGCAGTTGCGCGGCAGTGAAATGGCCTGGTCGATTTTTCTGGAAGCGGTGAAGCGTACGGCCGAACCGGATCGTACGCTTCTGTGGATCGGAAATCTATATGCCGACCAGGGTTACTTTGCCGAGGCGGTCGATGTGCTGGAAATGCTGCTGGCGCAGTTCCCTGAAGCGGAAAACGGCCGTCGCCTGTGGGCCGAGGTGCGGTGGTGGTGCGATTATCAGGACCGCATTCCGTGGATTCCGCCACGCACCCAGCCAAACGGCCGTCGCTACCGCCAGATGATGGCCCAGGTTGATCCGGCCTTTGCCGCCGATCCCGAAGACAATGCTCCCTTCGAACATACCCCCCCAAACATGGACAAATTGCCGGATGATTTTGTGTTACCCTCACCGGTACAGGAAGGGCTGATTGCCCGTGTGGAAGAGGCGCTGGCTGGTTTGCCGGATGATGTGAGCTGGAAAACGGCCGTTGACTGGAGTTATCTGGACAAGCTAGAAAACGGCGACATCGACGCGACCCAATTCCCCGAGTGGGCACAATATCTACTGCTAGAAATTGACGATCCGCGGCAAGAGCTGTTCCTCAAGCAGTACCTGCTTAGCTACCTCGCCAACCCGCCCCTCTTTGAAGACGATGAGGACGAAGACACCTCAATTTGACTGACTAAAGACAGCTCTGAAGCGCTGCGGCAGCGGCAAGACCAGAGAGGGCCGCGCCTTCGACGCGTGGGCCGTTGAAGGCGTCCCCGGCGAAGGCGAGCGGAGGTAGGCCGTCGGCGAGCAGGGTGTGCTCGGGGTGGGTGACCAGGGGTAGGGCGTAGCGCCAGCGGTGGATGTGCTGGGCTTCGATGACGCTGGTTTTGAGCAGATACGGCCGTAATCCCCCCATAAACAATCCTACCAACTCCCCTTTGGGTGCTTCATACCAGATTTTGCTTTGCAGCGGATTGGCGTGGGCAGTTACCACGGCCGCTTCCGGCGAGATGCCCTTTTGCTGGTTATCGGCCAGCCAGCTGATGGCCGCCTCTGGCTGCTGCACGGCTCCCGGCGCAGGCACCGATACGCCGCCTTCCACCCAAAACAGCCCGGACAAACACGGCGCGTATTCAATGCGTTCCAGCGCAGCCCGATCGGCAGCGGTGAGCGATACATTGTCTGCATCCAGCAGGGCCAGCGATTGTGGTACCGGCGGGGTGAGCAGTAAGGCGCGGGCGGTGAAGGTACGGCCGTCTTCCGCCACCACCTCCCAGCCATCGCCCACCACGCGAATTTGGGCGAGTTTGGTCTGGTTGTGGATGGACACCGTTTGGGCTAAATGTTTGGCAACGGCCGTCATCCCGCTTGTTATTGCGTAGCGAGGAAAGCCATCATCCGCACCATTATTAACGGCTGAACCCGCCGCCCAGCCACGCGTCCATTCAAATGCCAGCCCCAATGCCAACCACTTATCGACGATGGCCTGGAACTGTGGTTCACGGACGGTGAAGAACTGCGCTCCGTAATCGCCACGACCTGGCCCCAGCCGCCAGGTGGCCAATCGGCCACCCACACCGCGTGCTTTTTCCACTACCTGCACGGAATATCCGGCGGCTTGCAGCTGGTTGGCGGCCAGCAGCCCGGCCAGTCCCGCGCCGACCACCAACACATCCAAAGTTTGTTTTGAACCGGTTGCTGTTATCATTGGCAAAACCTACCTTGACAGTGCTAGACTACCTGGATCACCATCTGACTTTTGTCACCTTGTCAAATACACGCCGCTCAGGAACCCAAAATGACAAACTCACTCGACGCCCAACTGTGTTACTTGTTTACTTTTCCACATGGCGGAACGGCCGTTAACCAAGCCGCCACCCCGCTGAAAAAACTGAAAGATGCCCCGTACTTTAAGCCAGTCGATATGGATATGCAACTGCTGGAAGCAACGGCCGTTCAAATCGAGGGCATTCAAATTTTGGTGCAGGCGTACTTGTACGAGCGAGAAATTCAGGTGTTGGAGTGTCGTTTTCATCTTGAAGATGTGTTAAGCAGCCGTTCGTTGCAGCTCAAAGAGCGGTTGGAGGCGGGGTTGGTGCAGTCGTTGGTGCCAACGGCCGTTCACGACAGCGGTCTCTACGAAGAATACGTGCTGCTGCTGGTGGCCGGAGAGCAGGTTGTTATTGACCAGTTTGTGGCCGAGAAGGCGCAGCTGTTGGCCCGCTTTTTGCGTTCGCAGCGCGAGATCATTAGCCGTGACGATGTGGTTACCACGCTGGCCACACGCGTGCGCTACTCCGAGCGGGACATGACCATTTTGGATTGGGAGGGGGGCATCGTCATTGCGTTGGATGGCGATTTTCAGTCGGAAATTGAGGTGATCAAAATTGCCAACTACCAGCTGCTGCGCTACCGCATCATAGACCAACGCATCGACAAAAAGCTGGAAACCCTGCGGGCTGATTTGGAGAGCCGA
Organism: Ardenticatenaceae bacterium; assembly: GCA_020634435.1. Lineage (GTDB taxonomy): Bacteria > Chloroflexota > Anaerolineae > Promineifilales > Promineifilaceae > Leptofilum. Next base: position 98,286 of record JACKBS010000017.1, read on the forward strand.
CGGCGGCGCAGCCTATTCCCCAGCACCTCGCGCCGCGCTTTGCAGCAAATCATTCAAGAACGGCTGACGCTGCTGCTCGACTTTGAGCGGATTGATCAGGAACTGCTGATGATTGGCGATTGGTACACCGCCCAACTTTACCGCGCCGCTTTTGACGAGCTGTACATGGACGAGTGGAAGCAAACGGTCAAAACCAAGCTAGAAAGCCTCGAATCTATTTTGCAGGTGGTACAGGAAAACTTTTCTGTCTCCTGGTCGTTCTTTTTAGACATGGTGCAGCTGGTCGGCTGGCTGCTCCTGCTGTTGGGCTACATCGTGCTGTTTTTCCTCGATTTGCGCGTGTATTGACGCCCTCACCTCAACCGCTCAACGGATTTAAAGCAAAGTACACAATGTACAGCGCAATGCTGATCACGGTATGCAGCATGAGCACGTTGTTGATCGTTTGTTTTTCCGCAAGCGGCAGATTGGGTCGGGCGTACAGGGGCACAATAAACGGGGGCGGCAAGATGAGTAGGGTGAAAACGGCCGCTTCAAAATAAGCATCTAGCTGTAAAAGTCCACGAATGATAAACACGTTGATCAGCAGCGCCAGGGGAATGAGCAGCGCCAGACGCAGCCCGACCAGCGACAGCGAAGTGCGCAGCCCGCGCCGATCAATCTCGATGCCGTAGCCCACAATCAGCAAAATCAGCGGAATGGTGAGATTGCCCAGAAACCCCAGCGTGGTCATGACTGCGCCTGTGACTGGCAGCGTGCCTAACGCGTCGGCAGCGCCCAGCAGGTTGAGGGTTAAGCTAGCCAGGATGGCCAGCACCACGGGCGAGGTGATAAATGAACGGCCGATTCCCCCCAGGCTCTGACGGCCGTCTCGCTTCATCAGCAGCAGCGGTAAAAAAACGAACCAGATAAAAATCTCGTGGCCCAAGTCCACCACGGCAATGGTGCCAATTTTTTCCAGGCCGTAGGCACTGCCAAACAGGCTGACACCCAACATGCCATACTCAAACCCGGTGGTGAGAAAAGGGAAATATTCCTGTGAAATCTTGAGCTGGCGTTTGAGCAGCTGCCCCAGCAAAAACAGCAGCACGCACAGCCCAAACATCAGCCCAAAGATGACCAGATAAGCCGACTTTAGCTCGATTTCCAGGAAAGAAATGAAGAGCACGGCGGGAAGGGTAATGTTGACGACAAACTTGCGCAGCTCATCGACAGTCGATTGGCTCAGAAAGCGCCGGACGCGAATGCCGTAGCCCAGGGCGAGCAGCAGCACAATTGGCAGTACCCGGTTGATAATTTGAATGGTTGGCTCCATAGGTGTCCGTTTGGGTGGCGTCCTGTATCGGTGCGACGCACTTATTTGGGTGTAAAACTTCTAACAAAAGTGCGTCGCACCTTTGGACAGTTTATTAGGCGAGGGCATTGGCGAAAACGGCCGTTGTCTTCGCCTCAACCTCTTCAAGCGTGGCCCCCGGCATGAGTTCCAGTAGCGTCAACTGACCGTCTACAAAGCCAAACACCGCCAAATCGGTGATGACCATGTCTACCGCGCCCAATGCCGTCAGCGGCAGGGTGCATTCCGGCACGATTTTGGCCTCGCCCTCGCGGCTGGCGTGCGTCATGGTGATGATCAGTCGCTTGGCCCCGGAAGCCAGGTCCATCGCCCCACCGACGCCCAGCAGCGGTTTGCCCGGCACGGCCCAGTTGGCCAGATTGCCCGCCTCATCCACCTGCAAGCCGCCCATGATGGCCACGTCTACATGCCCGCCGCGAATCATGGCAAACGAATCGGCGCTGTCGAAGTAGCTGCTGCCGGGCAGCGCCGTCACCGGGATTTTGCCCGCGTTTACCGGGTACTCCATCGCGCCGCCCGCCTCTGGCGCGGGGCCAACGCCCAACATGCCGTTTTCCGTGTGCAAAATAATGCCGTGCTCCGGCGTGATGAGATCGGCGACCAGGGTGGGGATGCCCACGCCCAGATTGACCACATCGCCTGGCTTTAGCTCCTGCAAAGCGCGTTCCGCCATGAGCATCCGCACGTCACCGGCTTTTTTGGCTCCGCCGTCAATCGAAGCGGAGGAACCTAAGTCTTCCAAAGTGGTGTGCGCCTGCACCAAAATATCTACGTAGCAGCCAGGGGTGTGAATTTCGTTGGGATCAAGTGCGCCCAGCGGCACAATTTCTTCCACTTCGGCAATCACCAGATCGGCGGCGGTGGCCATCGCTTTGTTAAAGTTTTGCTCGGTCATGCGGTAGACCAGATTTCCTGCTTCATCAGCACGCCAGGCGCGGATGAGGGCTACGTTGCCGCGCAGAGCAGGCTGGAAAACATGCAGCACGTCGTTGATGACCTTGGTTTCTTTGCCCTCGGCCAGTACCGTTCCGGCGGCGGTGGGGGTGTAAAAACCGCCGATGCCCGCCCCGGCGGCGCGCATCGCCTCGGCCAGCGAGCCTTGAGGGATTAGTTCCACCTCCATTGCGCCGGATTGGGCGGCGGCCACTGCCTCTTTGTTGCTGGTGAAGAAGGAGCCAATTGCTTTTTTAATTTGTCCGTTGCGCAGCAGGCGTCCGCCGCCCAGGCCCGGTTCACCGACGTTGTTGGCCACGTAGGTCAGGTCGTGCACGGCCGTTTCGGCCAGAGCGTGCAGCAGGTGCACGGGGTTGCCCGTCATGCCAAAGCCGCCCACGAGGATGGTATCGCCGTTTTTGATGTGGGAAACGGCCGTTTCCAGGGAAAGTTGTGGTTTTTTGTTCATGGCGGAATCTTATCACAATTGGTGGGGCAAAAGTGGTGATTTTTGGCATGAGATATTCTGAAAATGACAGGAGATGTGGGGGCGGAACGGCCGTTTTGTGTTAACCTTGTGGGCAACTCGTTTACCCAAACCCGACAGGTTTTTTTTACCTACTTCGCGATAAATGTTCACCTGATAAACCGGTCAGGTTTTTAGAGAGGCAACTAATGCGTAACTACTTACACATTCATTTGAATGACCAAACCGTAACCAGCCAGCCGATGGAAGGCGAAGAGTTAGTAATGGCCGGACGTTATCTCATTGCCAAGACGTTGGTAGAATGCGGCGCGGCCACCGTGGACCCGCTGGGGCCAGACAATCCGCTCATTTTTTCGGCGGGGCCGTTTGCGGGCACCACTTTTTCTAACGCCAACCGGCTCAGCGTCGGCTGCAAAAGCCCGCTCACGGGCGGTATCAAGGAGGCCAACGCGGGCGGCACGCTGGCCTATGGCATGGGCCGCATCGAGGTGGCAGGGTTCACCCTGCACGGCCAGTCGGATGAATGGGTGGTTTTGCACTTTGATAAGGAAGGACAGCTCACGTTTGAGGATGCCACGCCATACTTGGGCAAAAACAACACGGAAACGGCCGAACTGCTCTACGAAAAGTACGGCAAGAAGATCGCCTTTGCCCTGTGCGGCCCCGTCGGCGAATACCAGGGTTTGCTGGCGGGCATCACCATCAGCGACAGTGACGGACGGCCGTCCCGGCTGGCGGCGCGTGGCGGCGTGGGCGCGGTGATGGGCAGTAAGAAGGTGAAGGCGATTGTCATCGAGCTGCACAAAATGCCCAATCTGCACGACCGCAAAAAGACGCTGGAGGCGGTGCGCACCTACGCCAAATGGATGCAGGAAGACCCGGCGATTCAAAATACCTATGCCCCCGTTGGCACAATGGCGATGGCTGACTACACCAACCACATCGGCGGCATTCCGGTCAATAATTTCACGCTCGGCGCACAGGTGAATGATTCGGACGAGACGTTCAAGATGGGCGGCACCTACATCACCGAGCTGAACACTTCGCGCGGTGGCAACCATACCCACGCCTGCATGCCCGGCTGCGCCATCCAGTGCAGCAACATTTATGTGGATGCGGAAGGCAAGGAAATTACCTCGCCGGTGGAGTACGAGACCCTGGCATTGCTGGGTACCAACTGCGGCCTGAGCGACCCGGACCATCTCGCCGAGATGAACCAGTATTGCAACGAATTGGGCATCGACACCATCGAAACCGGGGCGATGATTGCCGTGCTGATGGATGCCGGATTGGCCAAGTTTGGCGATTTGGATTTTATGCGGCGGGTGTTTTTGGAATTGAAGGCTGGGTCGGCAGACGGCCGTCTTTGGGCCCAAGGCACCGCGCGGGTGGGTGAGCATTACGGCCTCCACCGCGTGCCGTGCATCAAAAAGCAGGCCATCTCCGCCTACGATCCGCGTGTTATCGAGGTGACGGGCATTTCCATGATGACCACAGCGCAAGGTGCGGATCACACGGCGGGTAACGTGCCCCGGCTGGATTCGCGCAGCAAGGATGTGGAGCAGCTCAAACATCTCAGCCTGGAAGCGCAAATTGGCTGCGCGGCGGTGGATTCGTTGGGCATTTGCATTTTTGGCCGGACGGTAACGAATCCTAATGTGGAATTTTTGGCCAATGCGGTGAATGCGGCCGTAGGCACTGATCTTGATCCCAGCTTCTTCCAGCGCATTGGCCGGGCTACGCTGCGGCTGGAGCGCGAGTTTAATCTGGCGGCTGGCTTCACAGAAGCCGATGACAACTTGCCTGACTTTTTCTACGATGAGCCGCTGCCCCCTTCCGGCCTGGTGGCCCGTTTCCATGCGCCAGATGTGCACGAAATTTATGACGATCTGGACGAGGTTGGGGTGCAGGGTGTGCCGGAAGAATACGGCCGTATCAATCCCTAATAGAGTTGTTCCTTTATAAAAATTTCTACCCTGTCATACCCGCGAATGCGGGTATCCACTCCTGAAACCAACTGGATTCCCGCCTGCGCGGGAATGACAGTTGTTATTTGGGAACAACTCTAATAGTCAATTGCCAATTGTAAAGTGCTAATGAGGCTGGCTCTATTTGGAGCCAGCTTTTTTTGTCGGCAATGGGACCAATTTTGGCAGATTCAAGGCCAATCTCTCATGGCTGGCAACTGGCTTTGCAGGTAAAATGGGCGATGGTATGGAGATTGAGAAGACTATTTTAGGCCAGGAAAGTTTTGCCCCCATTCTCACCGCTGTGGCGGAAACAGAGTGGGATGTAGATACTTCGCTGGACCAGGAAACGGAAGATGAGCAGGAAAGTCTGGCGCGGGTCATCATCCACAATGATGATGTGACGCCGATGGATTTTGTGGTCATCATCTTGCAGCGTATTTTCCAGCTCTCGCCACTGGAGGCCGAGCACGTGATGGTGACGGCTCACTTCAATGGCCAGGCGCTGGTGGCAATGCTGCCGCTAAGCGAGGCTAAAACCAGAGTGGGGAAAGCCCATTTTGCCGCACAGTTAGAGGGGTATCCCCTGATGTTTACCATTGAGCTGGTGTGACGGTTAGCTGAAAACGGCCGTTCCGCCAGTTCCTCATTTCCACAAGTCAATTTCGTGTCTGCTTGTTACCACCCTGCAATTAGGCAGACCAAACAATTTTGGAGGCAATATGAAGTTCAGCATGGCTGGCGCTGGTCCGGTGGGCCAGGCAATGATCCAACGAGATATTGATATTCTCTCACCCTCGTACGCCCGCGAATACGCGCTGGTCGTCGATAAAGCAGAAGGTTCTGAAGTGTGGGATGTAGACGGCCGTCGCTACATCGACTTTATGGCCGGAATTGCGGTGCTCAACGTGGGCCATCGCCATCCCCGCGTGGTCGAAGCGGTCAAGGAGCAGATTGACAAGTTCTGGCACATCTGCCTGGCCGATTTTTATTACCCGCAAGCCATTGAACTGGCTGAAAAACTGCGGCAGATTGCCCCGTTAAACGGCCGTTCCCGCGTCTACTTTGGTAATTCCGGCACCGAAGCGGTGGAGTCGGCCATCAAACTGGCCATGTACAAAACGGGCCGCTCCCGCTTTATCGGCTTCTTTGGTGCGTTCCATGGTCGTACTCTCGGTTCGCTTTCCTTTACGGCGAGCAAATCGGTGCAGCGGGCCAACTATTTGTCTGGGGTTAAGGTGTACCATCTGCCTTACCCCAACGCCTACCGGCCCATTTTGGTGCAGCAGGAAGGCGAGAGCTACGGCGACACCGTCATTGATTACCTGGAAGAAATGGTGTTCCGCACCACGCTGGCCCCCGAGGATGTGGCCGCCATTTTGGTCGAGCCGATTCAGGGCGAAGGGGGCTACATCGTGCCTGCGCCGGGCTTCTTCACCCGCCTGCGCGAAGTGTGTGACAAGCACGGCATTTTGCTCATCGTGGACGAGATTCAGAGTGGCGTGGGGCGCACCGGCAAATGGTGGGCCATTGAGCACGAGGACGTGCAGCCAGACATCGTTTGTTTTGCCAAAGGGGTGGGCAGCGGTATGCCCATCGGCGGCATCCTCGCGCCTGAATCCATTATGGATTGGAAACCCGGTTCGCATGGCAGCACGTTTGGCGGTAATCCAATTGCGGCCGTTTCTGCTCTGACCACCCTGCAAGTCATCGAAGAAGAAAATTTGCTGGCTCGCGCCGAAGAGACCGGGCGCTTTATCAAGGATGCCCTGGTGGAAATGGAAGATCGTCATCCCAGCCTGGGCGATGTGCGTGGCCGCGGCCTGATGATTGGCATGGAATTTGTGAAGGACCGCAAGACAAAGGAGCGCATGGTCGATTTGCGTGATCATGTGATCCAGTACGCCTTCGAGCACGGCTTGCTGCTCATCCCCTGCGGCACTAACTCTATTCGCATTACGCCATCGTTGAACGTTCCGCATAATCTGGTCGAAGAGGGCCTGCACATCTTCGAAGCTGCCCTCACCGATGCCGAGGCCAAATATCTATAAACAAGTGTCATGCCCGCGAAGGCGGGCATCCATCTTGTTTTGCAGAGTAGATTCCTGCCTTCGCCGGAATGACAGTCATGAACAGGATCACTATGGAAATAAATGAAAAAATTGCTCGACTAAAAGAAAGTTTGCGCGGTGGTGTCTCCCCGGCGATGGCCACACCTGTGCTTGAAGATGGGATGACGGTGAATACGGCCGTAATCCCCCAACTGGTAGACTTTTTGCTTCAGGCCGGCTGCAAAGGTCTATTTGTGGGCGGCACCACTGGTGAGGGCGTACTGCTAAGTGATGCGGAAAGAATGCGGCTGCATGAAACGGCCGTTACCGCTACCAACGGCCGTGCGCCCGTCATGCTACACGTGGGTACCAACAATTTGGCCAGCACCATTGCCCTGGCTCAACACGCTGCCGAAGTGGGGGCGGATGCCATTGCTGTGGTTACACCCTTCTTTTACGGCATGCACGACGACGGGCTGGCGGCTTACTACCATGCGGTGGCTGCGGCCGTGCCTGACATGCCCTTGCTGCTCTACGATATTCCCCAGATGGCGGTCAACGGCATTTCGTCAGCGTTATTGGCGCGATTGGGCCGCGAGATTCCGTCGCTGGCGGGCATCAAGTCCAGCCGCCCAGATGCACAAATTGTGCGCCAGCTCATCGACGCCGCGCCAGCGCACATTGTCTTTTTGGTGGGCAACGAGTCGGTCGCCTTGGGACTGCTCGGGTTGGGGGCTGATGGCTTGATTAGCGGCTTGAGTACGGCAGTTCCTGAACCGTACGTCGCTATGACGGCCGCTTATTTCCAGGGCGATATGGCCGAAGCCCAAAAACAGCAGCGGCAGATCAATGCGCTGTTAGCCAAGCTGCCCAACGGGGCGCGCATTGGCGCGATCAAACAAATCCTGACCGGGCAGGGCATGGCGATGGGCACGGCCGTTCCGCCGCGACCCATGCCTGAAGCCGATGTGTGGGCTGCGATACGGCCGTTGCTTGAACAAGCATAGTTGGCAAGGTGATGGCGATCGTAGCGGATGAACTGACGCGATTGCCATTGTTTTTGCGGTGAGTTGTAACCAACACCATGAAAAAACTGCTCCTTTTTGATATCGACGGCACGCTCATTCGTAGCAATGGGGCGGGGCGGCTGACGCTGGCCTACGCGCTGAACAAGCGTTTTGGCACGGCTGGGCCGTTGGAACATTACAACATGAGCGGCAAAACGGACCCGCGCATCATCACAGATTTGTTAACGGCCGTTGGCATTCCGCCAAAAGAGATTCAAAAAAGTCTGCCCGCCATCTATGAACTGATGGCGGAGCATGGCCAGGACATCTTTGCCGAGAAGGGCATCATGGCTTGCGTGGGTATCCCCGAGCTGCTGGCTGAACTTAAAACTCGTGATGATGTGCTGCTGGGATTGCTCACCGGCAATACGCAGCTCACCGCGCCGCTCAAGCTGGTTGCTGCGGGCATCGATCCGTTGCAGTTCAAAGTTGGAGCTTATGGTTCCGATGCGATGGACCGTAACGAACTGCCCGCAATTGGGATGGCGCGGGCCAATCAGTTGACGGGTGCTCTGTTCGATGGTAACAATACCATCATCATTGGCGACACCCCGGCAGACATTTTGTGTGCCAGGGCGGGGAAGGCAACGGCCGTTGCTGTGGCCAGTGGTTGGCATGCAGCTGCTACACTTGCGGAATACCGCCCTGATTTTCTGTTTGATAATTTTGGGGACACGAGCCGCGTAATAGAAGCCCTACTGTCCTAGCCAGAGTGGTTTACATTGTTTTGGTTTTGGGCTTTCAACCTGGAGGGATTTGCGAGTGGAAAAAAAAGAAATTGCCACGTTGAAGTTCGACAGTACAAAACCCACCCGCTTTACCCTAAAATTGCTGCACGATTGGGTTGTCTGGCAATTCCCTAAAAAAGCCGACAGCGGTTTTATTGGCGCAGTCCACCCCCCTCTAGAAAAACATGGTTGGATCCCCGCCACCATCCAGATCGAAAAACAGGTGGCCTTTGTTTATGGCCACCTGTCTGAAACATTTGCTTCGCCTGAATTAGCCGCCGACTATTTGAGTGTCAACGGCCGTTCCTCAGAATAAAATCCCTAAATAATCGTTCCGTTGGGAATGACCGCATTTTTAGGAATAATGATGATCCCTTCTCGGGCGACCCAGTTGGGTCCTTCGCCGTCGGGGCGGTCGGGGTTGTCCTGAATCACCACGTTACGGCCGATTCGGGCATTTTTGTCAATGATCGCCCGGGCAATGGTTGAACCTTCGCCAATGCCAATATCAGGAATGCCTTTCTCCTTATTCTCCGCCAGCATCTCCGCTGATTCGTAATAATCTGCCCCCATGATGATGGTGGAATTGATGCGCGTTTCGGCCTTGATGATGCTGCGCAGCCCAATAACAGCGTTATTGATGATCGATTTGGAGATGCGGCAACCATCCGTGAGCAGCACCTTGTCCAGAGTGGTGCCATCCAGTTCAGAGGCGGGCATAAAGCGTGGGCGAGTGTAAATTGGCGTCAGGGCACTGTAGAAATCGAAGGGGGCGTCTGGCTGGGCCATTTCCAGGTTGACCTGATAAAAACGTTGAATGGTTCCGATATCTTCCCAGTAGCCTTCAAAAATAAAGCCCTGCAAGCGATGGGTATGCATGGCCTGAGGAATGATGTCCCGGCCAAAGTCATTGCCCTGCCCTTCTAGCAGTTCAAAGAGCACATCGGTATTAAAAACATAAATACCCATCGAAGCCATAAACGGCCGTTCTGCCCCCGGCCAGCTTTCCATTTTGTCCAGGTCTTCATCGGTTTTGGGTTTCTCATGGAACTCCACGATGTTGTTCTGGTCGTCCAGCTTAAGAATGCCCAGGCCCGGTGCCACGTCGCGGGCAACCGGCTGTACGGCAACCGTCACCTCTGCTTCTGAATCCACGTGCTGCTGCAAAAACTTGCGGTAATCCATGCGGTACAAATGGTCGCCCGCCAGGATGAGCGTGTACTTGGCCCCTGCCTGCCGAATTTCGATGGACTGCTTACGCACCGCATCGGCCGTTCCCTGATACCAATCCACGCTGGTTGGTTTTTGCTCGGCGGCCAAAATTTGTACCCAGCCGGGCGAGAATACATCCCGATTATAGGTCCGGTGAATGTGCCGGTGCAGTGATACCGAGTTGAACTGTGTCAGAATAGCAATTTTTTCGATACCGGCATGGAGACAATTGCTCATGGGAATATCAATGAGGCGGTATTTGCCAGCCAGAGGTACGGCCGGTTTTGCCCGTTCTTTGGTCAATGGATAAAGTCTGGTGCCTGCTCCACCACCTAAGATAAGCCCGAGTACATCTTGCATTTGCATGTGGAAACCCCTTCCGTAGAAATAGTGAAAGTAAAATTTTTGCTCCCCGCCAATAATTAAAACAAAGAAATGCTATTTCGGCCAATTGTACTCGATTAAGACTGGTATGAGACTACCGGATACGTTGCAACCAATCTTCTCCGGTCTGGTATAATCTGCGTTGTTAATCTTTATCATGGTATCTTGTGATAATCGTCATGGTTTGTGATAAGATGCAAGTGGTTTAATAATGAGGTTGCCCGGTCTGTGGCAGCCATGTAAAAGCCATAAGGATGTTAATTCCAAATGTGGCTTTTACCGGAGCAAATGAGCGCAAATTTTGAGCTTCATTGCCATTTGCTTGCAAGGTTTTGATTACAAGGAGAGTTAAAAAATGGCAGGTTTAGGCGTTCCTGAACTATTGATCATTCTGGCAGTGGTACTGCTGGTTTTTGGCGTTGGCCGGATCAGTCGCATTGGTTCTGAATTAGGCAAAGGCATTAGCGCCTTCCGTGAAGGCGTGCGCGATGGCCAAAAAGAGGAAGACGATTCTAAAGATATCGAGGCATAGTTAGCAAGCGAGTTTAGGTTCGTATGGACAGCTTTTTTGGCATTGGCTTGCCTGAGCTAATTCTGATTCTGATTGTTGCTGGCATTGTGATGGGGCCAGAGCGAATTGGGCAGACGGCCCGATGGCTTGGCCGCACCACAGCCCAGCTGCAAAAAATATCGCGTGGTTTTGTGCGCCAGCTTAATCAAGAGTTGGACAATTCAAGCGATGGCAAGGCACTGCGGGAAACCATGCAAGAGTTACAGCAGCTCCGCCGGGAGCTGACTGATTTGCGTGGTGAAGTGACGCAAACGACTCGTGGGGCAACACAGGCAGCCCGGAACGCATTTAAAGATGTAGAGAACAGTATTCAACCGCCGAACTTGTTGCCGCCTGATCTGTCGTCTGCGTCGTCAAAGCCAGCTTCTCTACCTCCTCAACCTCCTCCCGCAACCGATAAAAATGGCTCTGGGCAAACTGAGACTGGGAACGGTACGGCCGTTCCGCCCCTCCCGACTCTGGTAGATATTCCAGATGACCCCGAATAAATAATGGCTAAAGTAACTCCCCCCGCAAAATCGTTGGAAAATGACGACGAACCGTCAGAGGCTGGCAACCTGACGCTGTTGGGCCATCTAAACGAGCTGCGCATCCGGCTAACCTATGTGGCGGTTGCCCTGTTGGTGACCACCGCCTTGAGCTTTGCTTTTGCGGAGCCAATGCTGAAATTTTTGTTGGTGCCGTATGCCGAAAGCATTAGTGGCGAGGTGGAACTGCAAACACTGGAACCGACAGAAGGGATCGAGACATTTTTCAAGGTGTCGCTTCTGGCTGGCTCCATGCTGGCCATGCCGATGATTCTCTACCAGTTCTGGCAATTTGTGGTGCCTGGTCTTACCCGCGACGAACGGCGCTATGTCTACATTTTTTTGCCCAGCACGCTATTTCTCTTTGCCTTGGGCATCTTGTTTTCCTGGTTTGTGTTGATACCTGCGGCCGTTTTCTTTTTAGCCAACTTCCTCGGTACCATCTTTAAAACTGATTGGACACCCAGCGGCTACATCGGCTTTGTGTTGCGCATGTTGTTTTGGATTGGCTTGGCGTTTGAGATGCCGGTGGTTGTTTACTTTGTGGCCCGCGTAGGTGTGGTAACGGCCAAAACCTTGCGCGAACAGTGGCGTTTCGCCGTGGTTGGCATTGCTGTGCTGGCGGCGGTCATTACCCCCTCTATCGACCCGGTGACCATGATGTTAACAATGGCGCCCCTGTTGGTGCTGTATGTGTTAAGCATTGGTCTGGCTTCGATTGGCCAGCGGCAGTTTGAACGCTCTGTGGCTATTGATTGAGTGCGTAGGCCGCGATCCAGCCTCCAACAAAGCCAAAAAGATGGGTCTGCCAGGAGATGCCATTCCCCTGCGGGAGAACGCCCCAAATAATTCCGCTGTAGAGCAGTAGCACAACCAGTGCAATGGCGACAGATCGGCAGCTGCGTACAAAGTACGCCGAAATCAGTAGAAAGCCAAAATAGCCAAAAATCAGGCCACTGGCGCCCAAATGCACCGAGTCAGCTGGGCCTATCAGCCAGGTGCCAAATCCCCCAACCAAAATGACAATTAAAGAGGTGATAAAAAAGTCGCGCACTGAGCGGGAGATCATGATGATCGTGCCCAATACCAGAATGGGGCCGGTGTTGGCGATCAGGTGTTGAAAACCACGATGCAAAAAAGGTGCCCACAGAATGCCCCACAGCCCGATGAGTGAACGAGGATGCACGCCAAAATTATCCAGCGATTGGCGAAACAGCAGCTGATCAATGATTTCAATTATCCATAACAGCACAATGAAGCTGCCAATGATGGTAAGCGGCCGTTTTAGCTGAAGCCACAAATTATTGCTCGTCTTTTCTTCTTGCATGTCTACCTCACGCTGCCATCTGCCTGGGTTGAATTTTACCATATTGTTTGTGATTTGTTTCACATATAGTACTCATTCGAGCTTTCTGCGTTTCACCTACACCATACGTACGAGAGATGACGGAGGTTGCCTGGATGGGGATGTTTTGATTGTGGCATAAAAGTGAAAAATAAGGGACAATAGAGTGGCATATTATTTTGTTGGCTGAGGTGAAAGATGCGCAGAAAGGTGTCGAGGCTTTTAGGGACAGTTGGTTTGATGGGAGTTTTGCTGTTGTTGGCAGCCTGTTTGCCTGAGGAAGGACTCACGATATTGCAGCCAGACCCCATCAAGCCACCGACATCTGATCCAACGCCTGGTATTGTGTTTGTAACGACGCGCCATGTAGAGCGGAATACCAGCATACACCAGAATTGGGAGCTGTACCTGGTGCAGCCGGATGGCACAGGTTTGACCCGGCTTACCGACAATGATCGAGTGGATACCAGCCCGTCCTGGTCGCCAGACGGCCGTCAGATCGTGTTTCGGTCGCGGGTGGATGGCAGTGCCGACATTTTTGTGATGGATGCTAATGGCCAAAACTGGCGCAACCTCATCAAAGACCCGGAAGATTCCATTTTTGACGACTTCTACCCGGAGTGGAATCCGCAGCGAGACATCATTGCGCTGTACACCGATCGCTTTTATTCACCGGATGTGGGCTGTGCCTGGCATCGGTTGGCAATCATGCCGCTGGCGGGTGGGGCCGAGAAGATTCAGGTACTAGAGGACCCTCTGACGGAGCAGGAAACGTTGGGATGGGCACCAGACGGCCGTCATCTAGCCTTTAGCTCGCGTTGTGACATGGGGCGTGAAGGTGCAGTCGAGCTGTTTGTGTGGGACATTGACACCAACGAAGTGACCCGCCTCACCGACGACGGCAACATCAATGCCTCGCCTGCTTACTCGCACGACGGCCGTTACCTGGCTTACCAATCCGTGCACCCCGATACGCTGGCGGATGTTTTTGTGATGGATATGGAAACAGGCGAAATTGCCAATTTGACCAATAATCCAGAGTTCAAGGATTCCCATCCAACCTGGTCGCCCGATGACAGCCAGATTGCTTTTGTTTCTAACCGCGACGGAAACGACGAGATTTACGTGATGGACGTCATTTTGGAGCCTTTTGCCAGCAGCGCCAATCCGGTAAACTTGACCAATAATCCCGCCAAGGATTTTGAACCGGCCTGGTCGCCGGTGCCCTAAAGCTCATGCGTAGATTCTTTTTGCTCATCGTTTTGTTCATTTCAGCCTGTGCACCGGTGGTGACAGAAACGGCCGTCCCCACCTTACCTACCAATTCTCTTCCTGCCGCACCTGAACCACTGCCCGGACTGGTTTTCACTTCAGAGCGTGACGGCAATTGGGAAATTTACCGGATGGATGCGGATGGCAGCAACGTCGTACGGCTAACTGATACCGACATTTCTGAAGGCGGCGCGGACTGGTCACCAGACGGCCGTTCCGTGGTATTTTGGTCGCGTCGTGATGGCAATGCCGATGTCTATGTGATGGGAGCCGATGGCCGCGATCCGCGCAACATTGCTTACGATCCGGCCGAAAATGGCTTTGAAGAGTTTTACATGCGGTGGCATCCAGACGGGGGGTCGATTGCCTTTTTTAGCAACCGGTTTGGTAACGAGGGTTACGACTGCGCGGTACACCGCATTGGTTTTATGGCTATCAACGGGGGCGTGGAAAGTATGCAGGCGTTGTCTGGCGCAGTTGGGAATCAGGAGACGCTGGACTGGTCGCCCGATGGGCAGACTTTGGCGTTTAGCTCAAAATCGTGTGGGGGAACGGGGGTCAATCTGCAAATTTTCTTGTGGAATATCCCGGACGATGCCGTGACCCAGCTTACTAAAGATAAGTACATTAATGCCGGGCCTGCGTTTTCGCACGACGGCCGTTTTCTGGCCTATCACTCTTTCCGCGACGGCAACAGCGAAATCATCCTGCTCGATTTGGCCAGCGGCGAGGCGGTGAACCTGACAAACAACCCGGCCAAAGAGTCGCATCCAACCTGGTCCCCCGACGACAGCCAGATTGCTTTTGTAACCGACCGCGACGGCAATGACGAGATTTACGTCATGGACGTCGATGGCACCAACCTGCAAAACCTCACGAACCATCCAGCTCGTGATTTTGAGCCGCGCTGGTCGCCGATTCCTTAACTGCTAAAGCAGTTCGCTGCGCAGCACTACCACCGCTAGGACACCCACCACAAGCAGCCCCACCACCAGCACCGTCACAATGTTCACCAGCGTTGGCCGACCTTCCTCGGTAGAGGATACGGCCGTTGCTACCGTGGCATTTGGTGTAGCTACCGCATTATTCGCCTGGCTAAGACTTGCAGAAACGGCCGTTGGCGTTTCGGTAGGGATTGGTGCAGTTGGTGTGGCTGGCTGCGGCGTTTCTGTCGGGGGCAGCGTGGGAAGTGGCGTGGGTTCGGCTTGCCGTACTAATAGCTGATCGCCTGGCTGGATAAAAGCACTTTGGTCCAGATTGTTCAATGCTAAGAGCTGATCCAGCGTCAGGCCGTAAGTGAGGGCAATCTCCCACAGCGTTTGCTCGCTGCGCACGGTGTGGTAAAGAATAGGAGTGGCGGTTGGCGGCGGTGCCTCATCTGGGGCCAGACGTACTCGCACGAGATCGCCGGGCTGGAGCACCGCATCTTCCGCCATGTTATTGAGCCACAAAATATCACCCAATTTCACGTTGTACTGCACCGCAATGGACCAGAGCGACTGTCCTTCTAGGACGGTGTGCATGGTGGGGGGCGTTGGCGTGGGCGGCGGCGCGGCCCCATCCGCCAGCCGGATGGTAATCTGGTCGCCAGGTTGGACAATGGCGTTGGCAGGCAGGCTGTTGAATAGCAGCAGGTCAGACAGCGCCACGTCATAGTGCGCCGCCAGCGACCACAGCGCCTGACCTTCTTGCACTACATGCACAATCGAGCCATCTTCGCCCGGTTGGGCCAGCGTGATCGGCGTAATGTAGAGTGGTTCCGGGCTGTCATCAACTACAGATTGCGGTGGCGTGTCGGATGCCTGGCCAACTAACAGCACATAGAAATTGTCGGTGCCATTGGTGGCAAAGCCGGTGCCCGCTTCCTGGTAGCGGCTGGTGATGAGGGTGTTGTAATGGACGGGGCTGTTGACCCACCAGGTGAGGCCGCGAGCGGCGGTCATGCCGGTGCCGCCAACGATATTTTCGGTGACACGGCCCACGTACCCAGCGGCCGCGGCCCGGCTTTGCGGCGTGGAACCGCCCGCGCCAATGTGGCTGGAGAAGATGGTATTGGCCGCCATGAAGTTAGCCTGGTTTTGGGCAGCCGCAGCCAGGGCATTGTTGTACTGAAACGGCACCAGGCCGTTGTTAATGCGAAACTGGTTTACTTCTTGGAAGATTGCGGAGGCAGATTGGGCGTGTACGGCCGTTGTCTCCCCCACGACCACAAACAGGCACAGGAGTATGCCAATGATCCATTTTTTGTTCATGCCAGAACTATATCAACGGAAACGGCCGTAACCAAATTTAAGCGGGAAACGGCCGTCGCTAAATTAAGCGAATCCTCAGGTAGCACGCAAAGAAAAAGCCCCCGGTTTGGCCGGAGGCTTTCTTGTTTATCCAAACAGTCAACGAAGGTTTTAGCCTTCGTACATAGACTCAATCTGGGTGGCAAAATTGTCGTTGATCACCCGACGCTTGATCTTTAGCGTGGGGGTCAGTTCGCCGTCTTCTACCGTGAAGTCACGCGGCAGCACGCGGAAATCGCGCACATGCTCCACCCGGGCAAAGAGCGAATTAACTTTATCATCAATCTCTTTTTGCAAATGAGAAATGAGCGCTGGATGTTCATGGAGAGCCTGGCCTTCCAGCCCGTGCTCCTGGGCAAACGCTCGAGCGGCGTCGGGGTCCAGGGTGAGTAAGGCCGTGAGGAAGCGTCGCTTTTCCCCAATTACCACCGCCTGCGATACCATGTCCAGGTTTTTCAGAGCCGCTTCAATGTTTTTCGGGGCAATGTTCTTGCCACCCGACGTAATAATGATCTCCTTCTTGCGGCCGACAATGCTCAAGAAACCATCGTCGTCAAATGCACCCAGGTCACCAGAATGCAGCCAGCCGTCTACCAATTCACTGGCCGTGGCTTCCTCATTCTTGAAATACCCCAAAAACACGTTCGGGCCTTTCACCAGGATTTCGCCATCTGGTCCGAGCTTAACTTCAGAACCGGGCCACGCTTGGCCAACGGAGCCAATCTTGATGGCCCCAGGCCGGTTGGTTGTGGTCGGGCCACAATCTTCGGACTGGCCGTACAGTTCCAAAATGGACATATCCAGGCTGGCCAGGTAGTGCAAAATATCGGCCGAGATTGGCGCGGCCGAAACGATCAGAATTCTGTATTCGGACAGTCCCAGACCTTCTTTCACTTTGGCAAAGACTAGTTTGTTGGCCAGGTTATACTGGAGTGCCAGTAAGCCTGTTGGCTGCTGGCCTCTGTTTGTTAATGCGTTGACCTTGGTACCAACTCCACGGGCCCATTCAGCGATTTTGGCTTTAACGCCGGTGGCATGTTCAAGTTGAGCTGAGACGCCCGCCTGGAACCGCTCGAAGATACGCGGCACGCCAAAGAAGACGGTGGGCTTTACCTCTTTCATATTGCGATTGAGGTGGTCTTGGGGCGAAAATTCGGCGTAGTACACCTGGTAAGCGGCCGTAATGGCAGCATGGATGGTGAACATTTGCTCTGCAATATGCGAGAGGGGCAAATAGGAGAGTGTTCTATCGGTTGGCACTAGCTCGATGAGGTTTTGGGCATTGCGGGCGGTGCTGGCCAAATTTTTGTGGGAGAGCATGACCCCTTTGGGCGGGCCGGTGGTGCCAGAGGTGTAAATCAGGGTCGCCAGCTGGTCTTCTTGCAAAGCGTCCATGCGGGCGTCAACCACACTTTCGTCTACTTCGTCGCCCTTGGCCAGAAAAGCTTCCCACGACAAGGTCATCTCATCGTCAATCTCGGTGCCTTTCATCATGACGATGTGCTTGAGGCAGTCCATATCATCGCGCACTTCGCGGATTTTCTTCCATTGGCTTTCATTTTCCACCAAGATCACCGGAGCTTCTGCGTTTTCGACGATGTATTTGCACTCTTGTGGGGAGTTGGTGGTGTAGATGCCAGCCGGTGCGCCACCGACCATCATGCTAGCCAGATCGAAGATGACCCATTCAGGACGATTGAACCCCAAAATTGTGACATTCTGATTGGGTTGCACACCAAGGGCAACGAGGGCGCGGGCCGCCTGGCGTACCTGGTTGGTGTACTCTTTCCAAGATGTGGGTACCCAGGTGCTGCCAATTTTTTCATAATAGGCAGGAGCGTTGGGGCGTTTACGGCCGTTTTCATACAGCCGGTGGAGAATAGTGTCCGTCATCAAATGCCTCCTCTGTTTGTTAAGACATTACTGGCTAGAATGGCCAATCGGCAAGGGGAGAATATCGAAACAATGGCATGAATGGCTTATTCCAATCAGTCTTAAACTTTCGCAACATATTTGGGGTGTTCTCTCTCAATCCTTCTGCAATTTTTATCATATCTGGGCAGGTTCCGCAATGGTTTCTTGCCAGGTTGGTCCAGAATCGTGTCTGCCGAATGTAAACGGCGAGTCTTTGACAAAAAAAGACCCGGTTAATACAGTGCCGGGTCTTTCAAATTATTGGATACGGCCGTTTCCGCCTAACGAACCATCATGTAAAGGCTTAGGCCCACATAGTACACAATGTACAGTGTAGAGGCCCACAACATCCACGGCTGGAAAGCCGGATATTGCAGCCAGACAGCCATGCATAGCAAGCCCCAAACCCCGGTTAGCGCCAGGGTGATTTTTTGGTAACGAATCATGCGGGACGGATAAAGATATTTAATCGGCACAAACACCAGAACAGTGAGCGTGGCGATTACCCAGAAGTTTGTCCAGGGATTGGCATCAAACATGAACAGGTAAAAAACAACTACGTTCCAGTATGAGGGGAAACCCTTGAACGTGTGGTCATCTGTTTTGGCATCGGACTGACAAAATTGGAAGGCGGAAGCCAGGACCACCATAGCCACGCCAGCGGTGGTGACAGCTGCCGGAAGCAAATTGGCCTCATATAAAAAGATGGCGGGCACAATCACGTACGTCTGGTAGTCGATGATATTGTCGAGCAGGGCACCATCGAAGCCAGGCAACAGCCCTTTCACCTTGAAGCGCCGGGCCAGCGTGCCGTCTAGGCTGTCTACCAGGGCAGCCAGGGCCAGCCAGAAAAAGGCGGCTTGCCATTGGTGCTGCACCGTGGCCATGATGGCTAGCAAACCCCACAAGGCGCCAGTGGCGGTGAAAAGGTGAACGCCCCAGGCCATAACCAACGGCCGTTCCACCTGTAAGTTAAGATTCATTCTTGACATAATTATTCCTGATGTGTCCTAAAAAAATGATTGATGAACTTTAAGTGATGAACTGCGCTTAGTCAATACATCACGAACAAATTTGTCTGAGAAACTTAAGAAATTAGTCTTACAAGCTTTCTGGCACGTTATCTGGCATTAGGCCAGATACTCCACAATGGTCGCTTCACCCTGGCCGACGCCCACACACAAAGTGGCTAACCCGTACTGCATGGACTCGCCCGCTGCGGCGCGGCGGCGCATTTCATATAACAGGGTAGTGAGAATGCGGGCCCCGGAGCAGCCTAGCGGATGGCCCAGCGCAATCGCACCGCCGTTGACGTTGGTGATTTTCTGGCTTAACCCCAACTCGTTCAGTACAGCCAAAGATTGTACGGCAAACGCCTCGTTCAACTCGGCCAGGTCAATGTCTTCCAGAGTGATTTCGGCGCGATGCAGCGCTTTGCGCGTAGCATTAACTGGCCCTAAGCCCATCACGCGTGGATCAACCCCCGCAGCGGCCGAGGCTACCCAGCGAGCCATCGGTTTTAGCCCCAGCGCTTCGGCTTTGCTGGCAGACATCAGCAGCAGGGCGCAAGCGCCGTCGTTTAGGCCACTGGCGTTACCGGCCGTAACGGTGCCTCCTTTGCGGAAAGCAGGGCGCAGCTTGGCCAGGATTTCCGGGCTGGTTTCCAGCTCGTAACCGTCAGCTGTTTTTCTGATGCGCGGGTGTTCGTCGGTATCCACCAGGATAGGATCGCCCCGACGCTGGGGAATGGGTACGGGGACAATTTCGGCCTGGAAACGGCCGTTATTGATTGCCTCACAGGCCCGCCGCTGACTTTCGTAAGCAAAAGCGTCCTGGGCCTCACGGCTGATTTCACCGCCCTGGATTTGCCCGGCGCAGCTCATTTCGTAGATGTTTTCGGCCGTTTCGCCCATCGCTTCCAGAGGAAACAGTGCTTCCATTTTGGGGTTGGGATAGCGCCAGCCCAGAGTCGTGTCATAGCCAGTGATGTTGCCTGATGGCCCCCATGCCTGCGAATTTTTAGGGAAGGAGTACGGCGCACGGCTCATGCTTTCCACGCCACCTGCAATAAAAACGTCCCCTTCACCACATTTGATGGCCCGTGCAGCCTGGTTGACGGCGTTCAGGCCGCTGGCGCAGAGTCGATTGAAGGTTACGGCCGCGACCGTGTTGGGAAGACCGGCCAGCAGGGCGCCCATGCGGGCCACGTTACGATTGTCTTCGCCTGCCTGGTTGGCACAGCCAAAATACACTTCCTCAATTTCCTGCGGGTCAATGCCGCTGCGCTTGACCACTTCGCGAATGACCAGCGCGGCCATATCATCGGGGCGAACGGCCGCAAGCGCTCCGGCATGGCGGCCAATGGGGGTGCGCACCGCATTGACTATTACAACATCGTTCATGTAGTTTTCTCCGTATGCTTGTTGCTCCACTGCGATTGGCGGCCAATTATAGCTCATCACCTGTTTTTGGTAAGACGAATTGCGTTGGAGAAACAATGGCAATTTTCGTAGGGGCGGGACGACGCGGGGCAATTTCAGGTATGAGAGATAATCTTGCCACCGCGCCGTCTCGCCCAACGCGACGGGTAAATAGGGCGAGACAGGCGGGAGAAGAGGCGTTGGTGATAAGCCAGGTTGATCCCCCGCCTGTCCCGCCCCTACAAAATCTCGAATTGCGGGACATTGGAGATTCGGCCGTTTCGCCCTAAAATTGGCGCATGAGCAATTGGGACAACATTGTAGGACACGGTTGGGCCGTGGAGATGCTGGCGCAGGGGCTGGCCAATGATCGCTTGGGTCACGCGTACCTTATCACCGGGCCAGATCAGGTGGGCAAGACAACGCTGGCACGGACTTTTGCTCAGGCGTTGAACTGCGAGGCACCAGAGGCAGAACGGCCGTGTGGTCACTGCCGCCCCTGCAAACTCATCGCGGCTGACCGCCATCCCGATGTGAAAGTGGTGCTGCCAGAGACAAGCGGCCGGGGCAAACTGACGCTCAAAATTGAGGCCATTCGCCAGTTGCAGCAAGATTTGAACCTGTCGGCTTACGAGGCCCGCTACAAAGTTGCCATCCTCAAGCGATTTGATGCGTCTACGATTGGGGCGGCCAACGCCTTTTTGAAAACGCTAGAGGAACCGCCGGGTAAGGTGGTTTTGCTGCTCACCGCCACCGACGCCGATATGCTGCTACCCACCATTGCTTCGCGCTGCCGTACGCTGAATTTACGGCCGTTATCTTCCGATCTCATCGAAACCAGCCTGGCAACCCGCTGGCAAGTTCCGGCAGAAAAAGCAACATTGCTGGCGCATTTGGCCGACGGCCGTTTAGGTTGGGCGGTTCAGGCGGCCCAGGATGCGTCCATTTTGCAAGAGCGCTCGGAACATCTGGCCCAGCTACATCAAGCGCTGGAGGGACGGCGTGTAGAGCGCTTTAATCTGGCCGACAAGTTGTCACGCAAGCCGGAGACGTTGCCTGATCTGCTGAAAACATGGCTCAGTTGGTGGCGCGATCTCACGTTGCTCAGCCAGCGGCGCGGCCAGCCCATTAGCCTGATGCTGACAAATGTGGATGAAGTGTTGCGCATGGAGCCTTTGGCCGCTGCCTGGGGCGAGGCGCAAATCACCCAGAGTCTGAACCAGACCAACGAAGCGCTCTGGCAGCTAGAACGCAACGCCAACACCCGCTTGGTTTTAGAGAATTTGCTGCTGGTGTATCCACTACCAGAAATGGCATAACTCCCGAACGAGAAGTGAAAAGTGAATAGTGAAAAGTGGGGAACGGCCGTTTCTTTCTGATCGTTCTTGGATCGTTTGGCCTTTATCCTCCTGATCATAGGTTGGCGCATCCTGTTTATCACCCAACTTGCTGGAACTCACTGCGTCTCTGCTTTCGACTGAACTGTCGCCTTGCGTCCGCCTGTCTCTTGCGAATCAATCTCTTTGGGCTGAACGCAGCTTGGGCCAGACGATCTTTCTCTAATCGGAGGGAAACTGCTCATTATGAAATTTGCAAAGCCACTCAAAACCATCGGCATTGGACTGCTGCTCCTGTTGCTGGCCAGCTGGATTATCGCCCCGGCCTCTCGCTCCGTGCGGGCTGAAGTGATGGCCGGTACAGTGATTACTGTGACCTCGACGGAGGATTTGGCCGACAGCGTGAACTACGACAATCACACCTGTGGTTACACAAGCGGCGCAATCTACGTCCCGGCCCCAGACGGCAAATGTACGCTGCGCCGGGCGATTTTGGAGGCAGGTGTACGTCCCGATGGGGATCGTCCCATCACTGTCCAGTTCAATATTCCCACCAGCGATCCCAATTACAATGCTGGTTTGCAGGTGTGGGAAGTGCAGATTGACGAATCGTACATTTGGGAGCTGGATCGCCGCTTCATTACCGACGACGGTGGTCAGGTGACCATCGACGGCTCTACCCAGCCAGGTGGCCGCACTGATGGCCCCAAAATCATGGTCAACACCAACCGGGATAATTCGGCAACATTCGGCCGTTCCCTGGAAGTGCGCACATCCAACAACGTCATCAGCAATCTGGGTTTTATTGGTGGCGGCCAGATTATTTTGTACGAAGGCGGCAACCGCGTTGAGCACGTCTGGATGGGCTTGAAGGCCGATGGCAGCGGCATGGCGCTGGCGTCTGATGCCTCCAGCCAAGCAATGCGCTCGATGGCGCGTGGGGGCATCATCATGCCCAATGAGGCTTCTGACAACAATGTGATTGTGAACAACGTCATCATTGGTGCGTCTGAGCGTGCCATTCGCATAACCAGCGGTGGCGACAATAACCAGATTGCTGGTAATTACATCGGCACCAACGCCGATGGACTGATACCTTCGCCGTTTACCGATGGCGTAAACTGCACACGTGAGTTGGATTACAACGCCAGCTTTTGGTATGGCGGGCAGGGCATCCAGGTCACAGGTAGCAATAACAGCGTCATATCGAACCTGATTGCTGGGCTGCACATTCCCCAATCCACCAATGACACCCCGCCGATTGCTCTGGAACTGTCCGGCAGTGGCCACACGGTGACGGGTAATATCATTGGTCGCGATTTGGCAAACCACAATGTGGGCGTGTGTGGGCAGGGGATGCTGCTGCAAGGCACCGGCCATCTGGTGGAGCTGAACACAATCGTGCACAGTCGCAATGGTTTTGAGCCGAATGATGACGGCACGGATTTTGACTCTGCTATCCTGACGCAAAGCTTTGAGACGGGCAGTGGCAAATGGATCACCGTGCGCAAAAACACGGTGCTGGATGCCGGAAATGCGACGCATCCTGACCATGTGTATCGTTTTGCATCGCCGGGCGTGCCGATTGAGCTGCGCCAGTTTAACCCGGCCAAGGTGACGAGCATTAACGGTACGGCCGTTTCTGGTACTCAAGGTGATGATGCGGTTGTCCCTGGCGGGGCGACCATTCCGGCCGACTGCCCCAACTGCACTATTTACCTATACGCCGATGACTTAGACGGCCGTATTGAGTCCAAAGAATTTCTGGGCCAGGCGACAGCCGATGCCAACGGCAACTGGACGGCTACACTTTCTCGCCCGCTAACCGATAGCGAAGGGCTGCGCACGCAAAGTATGGCCAACGGTAGCAACGTCATCTACAACTTTGGCGCGGGCACCACCAGTAAATTGTCTGACACGTTGTACACCCCCGCACCACCAAGCTACGATATCTTCCTGCCCATGATTACCAAGTAAGGTTGGTCATTCCCCAAAACTAAATACCGGCAAATTTTGAAAACCTCCACAGCTGCTAAATCAGGGCTGTGGAGGTTTTTTCTGCTTGTCGAATAACAACAACTGATGGGTGTAGAGAAATCAACTGGTTGGTTGATTGATGGTGTGGGTCTGTCCGTTACAATCAACCCAGGTCACAGCAAAACCATGACCTGCACATGACTTCCGGCACATCTGGCAACGGCCGTTTGCCGGTAAACTGACAACCAGATTCAAAAACAAACCATCGCCATATACCTCCACTCCTTCTGCTTTGAGACGTGAAACAGACCGCTCAAGCCTTTGCTGCGGCTGCTTTGGGCTGGATTTTTGAGAGCTTTATCGGGTATGGCGCAAAGGAAGAAATTGATGACCACAATTGTTGAAGTAAAAGATTTACGCAAACAGTACAACCCGCCCGAGGGGGTAACGGCCGTTCAGGGCGTCTCATTTGCCATTCGGCAGGGTGAAATTTTTAGCCTGCTGGGACCAAACGGCGCAGGCAAAAGCACCACCATCTCCATGCTTAGCTGCTTGCTTACGCCCACCAGCGGCGATGCCATCATTGATGGCCACTCCATCACCAACGATGCCAAAGCGGTAAAGCAAGTCATTGGCGTGGTGCCCCAGGAAATTGCCCTGTACGACACCATCAGCGCTCGCGAAAACCTCATGTTTTGGGGCAAAATGTATGGTTTGTCGGGGGAAAAATTGAAAGAGCGGGTGGCCGAGGTGCTCAAAATTGCTGGTCTGACCGACCGCGCTGAGGAAAAAGTAGCCACCTTCTCTGGTGGCATGAAGCGGCGCATCAATATTGCCGTGGGGCTGCTGCACAATCCCAAAGTGCTGTACATGGACGAGCCGACGGTGGGCATTGACCCGCAAAGCCGCCGTCGTATTTTGGACACGGTGAAGGAGCTGAACGACCAGGGACTGACGGTGCTTTACACCACCCACTACATGGAAGAAGCGGAAGAATTGAGCGACCGGATTGGCATTATCGATCACGGTCAGCTGATTGCGGTTGGGACTCAGGATGAACTGACCGATATGGTGGGCCAGTACGATACGGTGCGCCTGGATGTGGGCGAGACAACCGAGGTGAATGGCACGCTGGTCAGCGATATTGCCGCGCTTGCCGGGGTGCATCAGGTGCATGGTGAAGGCGAGCAGGTGATTGTGCAGGCGGAAGATGCCAACGTGGTGCTGCCGCGCCTTTTGCAGACGGTGGCCGAACACGGCCGTTCCATCCGTCGCATGGAAATTCAAGAACCCAACCTGGAAGCGGTATTCCTGCATCTAACGGGCCGCGCGTTGAGGGATTAATCATGAAGATATGGACCATTGCCTGGAAAGACACAACGATTCGCTTTCGCGATCGCAATGCGTTGATTTTGATGGTACTTGCGCCGCTGGTTTTGTCGGCCATTATCGGCTCGGCGTTTGGCGGCTTTTTGAACAGCAGCGATC
This sequence comes from Ardenticatenaceae bacterium, assembly GCA_020634435.1. Lineage (GTDB taxonomy): Bacteria > Chloroflexota > Anaerolineae > Promineifilales > Promineifilaceae > Leptofilum. The sequence goes on from JACKBS010000017.1 coordinate 123,611, forward strand.
CTGTGCCATTTGACGCCATTCCCGTGCTGTTTGTCAATCAGGACGTGGGCGAGATGGGGCAGCAGTTTGCCGACATTCTCACCAGCGATGCCCTGGGGGACTTGCTAGCCGTCACCGAAATGAGCGACGAAACGGCCGCTCGTGAGCAGGTGCAGCGGGGTGAGGCCCGGGCCGCGATTGTGATTCCAGCTGATTTTAGTGAGGCGTTTGCTGGGGAAACGGCCGTTTCTCCAGCCCTCGTCCAGTTTTATGCCGACCCAAGCGCGACCATCACGCCCAACATCGTACGCGGCGTGGTGACGCAAATTGTCAACGGTTTTAACAGCGCCGCCATCAGCTCCGAAGTAACGGTGGAACAGCTCACAACCTATGCCGCCGACCTGGGGCCAGCGATGGCTAACCTGGACGCTAGCCTGTCTGCCGAAATGCAAAGCCGCTTTGCCGAGGGGCAACCCACTGTCATTACGCTTAATGATGTGCCGGTCGGTGACACGGAAGAAACGGCCGATATCAGCCCGTTTGCCTTCTTTGCGCCGAGCATGGGCATTTTGTTCCTCATGTTTTCCATGATGGATGGCACGCGCTCTATTCTGGAAGAAGAACAAGGCGGCACGCTAGACCGGCTGGTCAGCACGCCAACGAGCCACCTGGAGATTATTCTGGGCAAGATTGGCGGTGTTTTTCTGACGGGAGCTTTGCAATTTGTGGTGTTTGTGGCGGCGTCGGCACTCATCTTCCAGCTGGATTGGGGTCACTCCCCGCTGGGGTTGGCCATGCTGACGCTGGCGGTGGTGCTGTCGCTCACCAGCCTGGGGGCGCTAATTGCCGCCTTTGCGCGGAATCCCAGCCAGGCGGGCATTTTGGGCACAGTAGTGACGCTGGTTTTTGCGGCCCTCGGTGGCACCTTCGTCCCGGCGCAGAACTTCCCGCCCTTCTTGCAAGAGCTGAGCAAAATCACGGTCACACGATGGGCGCTGGATGGCTTTACCGACCTGACGATTTATGGCCTGGGGGCGGCAGATGTGGTGTTGGAAACGGCCGTACTTACTGGCCTAAGCATCCTTTTTATTGCCCTGGCCCTGTGGCAGTTCCAACGCCGGTTGGCGAAATAGCCACCGAATTTATTCGGTGCCTGAGAAGGAAAGTCTGCTCAAGCAGACTACCACTGCCTGGCCATTTCCAGTGCCCTTTAGCGTACTTTCCATTTTAGCCAGGGAATGAATTCCCTGGCGGTATTTCGGTAATTGATTTTTGGAGTTTCTCATGTTCAAAAAAGCGTTAGACATTACCTGGCTCTATCTCAAAATGACGTATAGCAGCCGTTCTGTTTTAATCTTTCAACTGCTGCTGCCAATCCTTTTTACCTTCATGGTGGGGCAGGGCACCGGGGGTTTTGATGGCCCCAGCAGTATAGTCGTGACCTGGCCGTTGGCTGTGGCCAATGAGGACAGCGGCAGCCTGGGGACGTCCCTGGTAGACACGCTGTCGGCGGATCCCAATCTGGACGTAACGATTATTGCGGCCGATGAAGCAGAAACGGCCGTTACCAATGACGATGCCCTGGCAGCCCTAATCATTCCCGCCAATTTCAGCGAACAGCTGGCGGCGGGTAACCTGCCCGCCCTCGATTTTTACAGCGATCCCGCCGATGTGCAGGAAGTGCAGCCCATCGAGCAAGCCGTTCTGGGTGCCGCCAGCCAGTTGGGTGGGGCCGTCACCGCCGCTTCGCTCTCGCGCGACGTGGCTAGCGAATTGGGCCTGTTTACTGATAACGTTTCTGAGGCGGACTACTTTGCAACGGCCGTTTCCGATGCCCAAACCGCGTGGCAAAATCCGCCAACGGCCGTACAAATCAACGAAGATGAAATTGTGGTGACGGCCGAGAACGTGATTCCGCAAGGAACGAGCCAATCGTCGCCGGGCATGATGGCCATGTTTGCCACCTTCACGATGGTCGGTGGGGCGGTGGTGCTGCTGGAAGAGCGGCAAAATGGCACGCTGCGTCGCCTGCTGGTGATGCCCATCCGCAAGAGCACAATCATGGTGGGCAAACTGGTGGGCATTCTACTCTCTGGTCTGGTGCAGATGGTCATTTTGATCCTGTTTGGGGCGCTGGTTTTTGGGATTCCGTGGGCCAATGCGCCGCTGGCGTTGGGCATCATGGTGATTAGTTTTGCTCTGGCCATTACCGCCCTGGGGTTGATGTTTGCCTCGCTCACCAAAACCTTGGCTCAAGCCAACGCGTTGAGCACCATCGTCGTGCTCTCCATCTCCGCCCTGGGTGGCGCGTGGTGGCCGCTGGACATTGTGCCCGGCTGGATGCAGACGTTGGGTCGTCTCTCGCCAATCTCATGGGCAATGGATGGCTTCCACGATATTATTACGCGCGGTCTGGGCGTAACGGCCGTTTTGCCTGAAGCGGGTATCTTGCTGGCTTTTGCTGCTGTGTTTTTGGCCGTTGGCGTCTGGCGTTTTCGTTACGAATAAAATAGCGACTGGAGATTGGAGATTAGAGATGTTGGTTTTCCAATCTCCAGTCTCCAATCTCTAATCTCCTTATGACTAACTACACTTCTTTCCTCGACTTTGCCCTCGACGCGGCCTGGCAGGCCGGACGCGTAACGCTGGGCCACTTCCAAACCGGCGTCGCCGTGCGGCGCAAAGCCGACAACACCCCGCTCACCATTGCCGACCAGCAGGCCGAACAAAAGCTGCGCCAGCTCATCGAGCAGCATTGGCCGGAGCACAACATTGTGGGGGAGGAATACGGCCGTACCAACCACAATTCGCCCTACACCTGGGTGTGCGATCCGATTGATGGCACAAAATCATTTATGTGCGGCGTGCCGCTGTATGCCAATCTGCTGGCCCTGCTGCATGAAGGCGAGCCGATTGTCGGCGTTATCAACCTGCCCGCGCTGAACGAGATGGTGTATGCGGTAAAAGGTGGCGGCTGTTTCTGGAACGGCCGTCCTGCCCACGTTTCCGATACCAAAAACCTGGCCGATGCGGTGGTTTTGCGCAGTGAGTTGGAGAACCAGGCGAAATACGGCCGTGTCGAGGCGTGGCAAAAATTGGTCGATGCCAGCTATGTGCAGCGCACCTGGGGCGACGCCTACGGCTACTCGCTGGTGGCCACCGGCCGCGCCGACGTGATGGTGGACCCCATCATGGCGCTGTGGGACATCGCGCCGCTGCAAGTCATCCTGGAAGAGGCGGGCGGCACGCTCACCGATTGGCAGGGCGAGGCCACCATCCACCACGAACAGGCGATTGCCACGAACGGGCATTTGTTAACGGCCGTTTTGGATTTGGTGCAATAAACAGCGATCCGTAGGGGCGAGGCGTTTGGCCAACGCCTCACCCAAAACAGTCCAACATCCCACCAAACGCCTCGCCCTCTGTGCCACCAACCAATTTCTTGGGAGGAACAGAACAGGGGGGACGTAGACAAAACAGTGGGTAACGTAGGCCTTGTTTTGTCACAGACCCTTTGATTTCGGAGAAGAGGGCGAGGCAGGTGGAGGGCAGTTGGTGGGAAAAGACAAAGATCGAGGCCACCTGCCTCGCCCCTACGGGGAATGCGTATGAATCCATATTTACCGCAAACAATTAATTCGCAGGATGTGCTGGCTACGATTGGCCTGATTTCCGATACGCATATGCCGCAGCGCTGGGCGCAATTACCGCCGGTTCTGACCCAAATTTTTGCCAATGTAAACATGATTTTTCATGCCGGGGATGTAGGTGAGCTGTGGGTGCTGGATGAACTGAGCCAGATCGCCCCGGTCATCGCCGTGCATGGCAACGACGAACCGGAGGAAGCGACCCGCGAACTGCCCTACCAGCAAATTGTGACGATTGCCGGGCAGCGGTTGCTGCTCTGGCACAGCCATTATCCCAACAGGGTCGATGAGCTGCATTCACGGCGCAGCGGCAATTTGCGCGAGGGGTGCATTCGTTCGATTGCTCGGGCCAAATCTGCTGGGGCAAAAGTGGTGCATTTTGGGCATTGGCATTTGCCGCTGGTGTTTGAGCAGGACGGCATTCTGGCGGTGAACGCGGGGGCCATTGCCTCTGGCAACCCGTACGAGCAGCAAGTCATCCAGACGGTGGCCCTGCTCTTTGTATTGCGCGACGGCCGTTTCCACATCAGCCACGTCAATTTAGCGGAGCCGGAACGGCCGTACACGCCCCAGACAGATATTGATGCGGGCTTTGCGAGGAATTTTGCAGTTTACGGCCGTTCCATCCTCGCTCCCGATTTAGCCTTCCTGCTCAAACTGGACCTCAGCGACATTTACCGCACCGACCGGGGAGCCTTCCTGGATGTATGGTTGCCCTTGGCTCACCGTGTTTGGGCCGGGGAAAAGCCTCATGTGGGGTTGGATGATTTGCTGGGGGCTTTGAAAACGGCCGATATCAAAGAAGCAACAAGAGAGAAGCTAACGGCCGTTCTTGACACAGCATTCTTCAAATGATTGGCGTTGGGGAGTGCCTAAGGTGGTTGCGATTCAGGCCGCATTCCCAATTTGAATCATCCTCATTTCGTGATTAATGGCAGGTAGGTTTCCCCTTGATAGTATGGACAGGTAACATTCGCGATGTCAACAACGGGTGAGCTGCCGGTGGCGAAGCCAGTAAGCGTGACCGCGTATTGACGGCCCATGTCCGGGACACCACTAACATTCTTGCCACCGCAGGCTACTTTAAGTCCATCGCCTAACATCGGACCCGTTAGGTAAGCTGAATTTTCAAAGAAGCCGTTCATACGAGCGCGCACCTTGCCGTCAATGGCTATTTCGATGTGGCTGAAGGATGCGTCAGTGGTGGAGGCGTAGAAATAGCGCAGGTTGATCCGGCAGCTTCCGGCTGCTTTAACATCTTGAACACAATAAGGATTGCTGACGGTCATTGAAACCGCCTGTGGCGCGGTATGAACAGGCTTGTACGCAAGGGCCTGCGTCAGACCCAGTATGATCATCACCAGCAGAAAGGTTCGCATTAGGCGCATAGCTAACGCTCCAAATCACGGATTAAATGCCGGGCAGGTCACGTTGGCGATGTCAGTAGACATAGGGTTGCGGCTAGAATCCAGCGGCTGTATCGTGACCCCGTACACATTACCAAACTGGGTGCCTGCCCCGCCTGCGTTGGGTGCCCCGCAAGCTACGGTTAGGCCGTCGGGAACCATGTCATAGCTGTAGGTAATCGTTCCTTCAAAAAAGGCGGTGGCGTTGTAGCGCTTCTGGCCGCTGATGGTGATTGCCAACCAGGTCATATACGGCGCGCTGCTCTGGTTGTCGGTGGCCTGGATGAAACGAAAGTTGATCGAGCACTTGTCAACGGCCGGATCGGGTTGGTAGCAGTAAGGATTGGAAACCGTGAATGAAGTCAAGCTATCTGGAGCATTTGGATCGACTTGGGTGCCGCTCGGCCCCGTGAGTGTTGGCGGCGTTGACGATGCTGTCTGGGCGGACGTACGATTATCCACCACAAGCAGGCTGCCTATCAATATGATTACCAGGATCCCCGCAAAGACAAATTTGCGCATGTTACCTCCTTGGCTTTTGTTAGTAGGAATAGCAGGGTTGTTGTTGTGATAGAATTATAGCATAGCATGCCATCGTGCTGGCAATATAGATCTGTGGGTAGTTGTTTGGACATTTCCTATTGGTAGGACGCGACTACTATCCACTTCAAACAGGTGATTGCGACGAATGGGCATTTTTTAACGGCCGTTTTGGATTTGGTGCATAGACAACAGTCCGCAGAGGTGAAGAATTTGCAGTTTACGGCCGTTCCATCCTTGCCCCCGATTTAGCCTTCCTGCCCAAACTTGATCTCAGCGACATTTACCGTTCCGACCGGGGCGCTTTCCTCGACGTCTGGCTGCCCCTGGCCCACCGTGTCTGGGCTGGGGAGAAAACGCATGTGGGATTGGATGATTTGCTGGGGGCTTTGAAAACGGCCGATATAAAAGAGGGGACGCGCTATAAATTAACGACAATTTTTTAGCGTCCAGATGTGACTAAAGAAGCTGTTCAGGTTGGCGTGGTTGTGTTGGGCCATATTCATAACAGGCTATTTATTTATAGGAAGTGTAAGAATGGATATACACTCTGTAAAGGGATATGGAAATTTTGATGTGGAGCCTTTTGAGGCTTATCTATCAAGGTGGCCCAGAGAGACTTATCCATATTTTCCAGTTTGCCTAATCGAAAACTGGGTTTATCGCCATTGGCAGGATTTTAGCGCATATTGGTTAGCTACAGGAGCTTTGGAATGGTCGTATAAGCAACTGACCTTCACAAACGAAGAGGTTGCAACTATATGCACCTTCAAAAAGATGATGGAGACTATGAAGTTTTGGGGCGATGAATTATTTCGTGACCGGCTTAGGCAAAAATCTTGGCTCGCTGATTACATGTTACGAGAAGGAACAACCCCTGTGCCTATACTCGTCTTTGAAAACGGAGCGAATTTCCCTCATCCGTTTGGCAATAATGGTGAAACAATGTGTACACCATACCAGTTGATCGAAGGCCATATGAGAACCTCATATTTATGGGGTATGCAGAGAGAATCTCATGTGGCATTAAAGTCAAAACATCAAGTATGGGTCGCGTCACATAACGTTCCTTAGCGCAACTTGCTTCTTCATAGACTTGTTCAGTTATGGCAAGTTTGATACACTGCCCACCATCATGATGAAACGGTGGCGTTGGGTTCTTTTACTGCTGGTGGGAGGTTTATTGATTGGGGTGTTTGGCTCCGGTCGGCCAACGGCCGTTTACAGCCAATCCATCTCCGGTGAAGGGGAAGCCCACATCAACGGCAGTTTGCAGCTCGATTTGCTGCTCTCCCGCACCGTCGGCCAGCCGGGCGACCTGCTCGACCTCACCGTCACCCTGACCAACCATTCGCAAGCCACCGTCTCCCCCGAAATTGAACTCCAACTGCCGCCCGGCATCCGCCCCGCTTCGATGAGTTTCCCTGCTGGGTTGTCGCTGAATTTGCAGGCCGGTACGCTGGATTGGCTGCCCGTGGCCCTGGCCAACGGCGGTGCCAATACCTTCACCCTGCCGCTGCGCCTGGAAACGGCCGATATTCCCAACCCTACCCGACAAATTACGGCCGTTATCCGCCACGATGATCAAACGGCCAGCGCTTCAGCATCGTTGTGGGTGGGGTTGCCACCCCAGGTAACCAACGTCATCAGCCCGCCGCAGGTGGCGGTTGGCCAGCCGTTCCAGCTGCGCGCCACGGCTTCTGGTTCTGGGCCGTTTACCCAGGTGTGGCATCTAGGCGACGGCCGTCGCGTGGAAACCAACGATCCGGTGGTGCTTTTTTCCGCCGCTGGGATTTATGACGTGCAGGTTGAGGTGAGCAATCCGCTGGGAACGGCCGTATTGCGCCATTCCATTTCCGTGGTGCCCCATCCCGCCGCCCAATTTGCCGTCAGCGACGCTACCGCAGGTGTTGGGCAGACCCTCACCTTCATCAACCAGAGCGGTGGCGCAGGCCTGCTGACCTACACCTGGGATTTTGGCGACGGCAATACGGCCGTTGAGGCCACGCCCAACCACACCTACACCGCCCCCGGCACCTACCTGGTGCATTTGACCGTGCAAAACAGCTTTGGCCAATCTGAAGCGTACTGGCCCGTCACTGTGGGCCTGCCGCCCACCGCCGATATGTTTGTGCCGGAGCGCATTCCCGCCGGGCAGTCGTTCCAGGTGCAGGGTTTTGGTGATGCCTCGATTAGCCGCTTTGAGTGGAGCATGGGTGACGGCCGTTCCTACGATGGGTCAGTGGTTGAACACAGCTATAACCGCACGGGCGATTTGTACATCACCTTGGTCGCCAGCAATGAATTTGGCAGTACGCAAATCGGCCGTTGGATCACCGTCGAGCCGGGCATATTGCATCTCTACTTGCCGCTCATCACCAATCTCTTGGGCGACACTGCTACTCAATCCCCACCGCCAAGTGAGGTAGGCATTGAACTGCCCGAGGTGGCCCTGGACGAACCGTTCCTGCTTCGTCCGATTGCCGTACCGCCGGGCAGCACCGCCGCCGAGCAGCTCCTGCTTTACATCAACGAGGCACGGCGTCAGTTTGAACTGGCCCCGTTGAATTTGGTGCCCGAGTTGAGCAGCGCCGCGCAAGAACATGCGCAGGACATGGTGCGCTTTGCCTACACTGGTCACACCGGGTCCGATGGCTCTACGCCCGCTGAGCGACTGCTGCAATTTGGCTACCCGCGCGGCTATGCCGGGGAAGCGACCGCCTGGGGCTTTGAGCATCCGCATCAGGCCGTGGAATTTTGGGTCAACAGCCCCGCCCATCGCCGCATCATTTTGAACAGCGCCGCCACTGACGTGGGCGTTGGCTTTTCCTACGATTTTAACGCGCCGAGTGTCTGGTATTGGACGGCCGAATTTGGCAACCAGTTTGCCGGGGCCGATGCGCCTGTTTTGCGGGTGCAGGAGCCGGATGCGGCTCTGGAGGCAATGGTGACCAGTCTGGTGACTTACAGCTGGAACTGGCCTGCGCCGCTCGCACCGGGCGAACAATTTGTGCTCTACCTGCAAACCAACCGGGGCGACTTCCCTGTCGCTACCGTCACCGAACCAACGTTGGGCACGCGCTACGCGGTGCAGTTGGCGGCCAATGAGCTGACCAGCGGCGCGGCCCGCTTGCAGGTAAATCCGGGCAACTACAGTTGGTTGGTGCGCCTGGAGAATGGGGCAACGGCTGTTCAAAGCGAACCGCGTGGCATTAGCTTCACCATCGATCCTGATGCGCCGATGCCAACCCCCACACCAACGACAACGGCCGTTTTGCCCACACCATCCCCCGAACCCACGCAGACGCCAACGGCCGTTCCACCGGAAACCACGCCGCTGCCACCCACGCCAACTTCACCGCCGCCGTTCATCACGGCCACACCGGAACCGTAAGAAGTGAAACGGAAGTGATAAGTAAAAAGTGAGAAGTGAAAAGTACAGCCCACTTTTCACTTCTCGCTTTTCACTTTTTACTCAAAAAGGAACACCATGTACAAAACCCTCATCGACGTATCCACCCTGTCACAAAACTACCAGAAGTCCGACTGGGTGATTGTGGATTGCCGGTTTAGCTTGGCCGATACGGCCGTTGGTTACCAAAATTACCAGTCCGCCCATATTCCCGGTGCCGTGTATGCCCATCTGGATAATGATCTCAGCAGCCCGCCGGTTACTGACCACGGGCGGCATCCGCTGCCTACACCGCAGCGGTTGGCCCAACTGTTCAGCCGTCTGGGCATCGACGAGATGAGCCAGGTTGTGGTTTACGATGATGCGGGCGGCATGGTTGCTTCGCGACTGTGGTGGGAACTACGCTACATGCGGCATGAGGCCGTCGCTGTTTTGGATGGCGGCTGGCAGGCCTGGCAGGCGGCTGGTTTGCCAACAAATTCCGGTGTGGAGCAAAATGAAGCGGCGCAATTCACGGGCCGTCCGCGGCCCAAATGGCTGGTGACACTGGATGAGGTAGATTCCCAACCGCTGCTCATTGATTCGCGCGGGCCGGAGCGTTATCGCGGCGAGATTGAGCCGCTGGACCCGCAGCCTGGGCACATTCCCGGTGCGGTCAATTTGCCGTTTGGGAATCAGTTGGATGCCAACGGCCGTTTCCGCCCGAACGACGAAATGAAGGCTGAACTCCAGGATGTGCTGGGCAAAATTTCCCCGGAAGCGGCTACGTTTTACTGTGGGTCGGGGGTGAGCGCCTGTGTGAATTTACTGGCAATGGCGCATGTGGGGTTGGGAAACGGCCGTCTCTATGTCGGTTCCTGGAGCGAGTGGAGCAGCGACCCGGCACGGCCAGTAGCGAAAGGATGACAGATCGGCGATTAAACCACTCTCCGCCTACGGCACCCCAAGCACCGTTTACCGATTACCGCTCACCGATTACCGACTCCCGTTCCCCAACTTCTTCTTCCGCACCAAGCGGCGCTTCCCCATCTTGGCTAGCCAATTCCATTGTGCCGATGGCGCGGGCCACATTTTCGATAGCTACGCGCTGCTTGCGGTACAGGTCAGATTCGCTCATGGCCAGCCGCCGGGCCACATCACGGACGCGCTGTCCCTGCACAAACTTCAGCTCCAAAATGTTGTAGAGAATCCATTCGGCCGTCGTCATGTTGCGCTCGCCTTCCGGCTTTTGCAGCTCGATAGCATTGTTCAGAATGGCTCGCAGGGCTTTGGTGGGATTGTTTTCATGCTCGGCCATGGCGTCCTGCACAATTTGCAGCCGCATGAGCGGGCTGCTGGTGAGTTTAGGCCCGCCCCAATAATGGGTCAGGGCATCGCGCACCATCGAGTTAAACTCGGGGTCGTTGACCACCGCGCTGTTGGGTGGCGAATCTTGCGCCAGTGCTGGCAGCCCGCCAAAGGTAGCCTCGCTGCGCCGCTGCTGGAATGCCGTTATTTGTGGCAGCAGCCCTTCGACCGTGGCAAACACCTCTTGCTGCAAAATCCGGTCTTCCAGCGCTTCGGCGGCTTGTTGCAGCAGGCGGCTAAAAATTTCCTCTTCGGCGTCAGTCAGGTCCGGCTCGTCACTGCGGGCGCGAATGCCCAAAATGCCTAACACGAGATCATGCTGGCGGCTGTGCAACGGCCGTATCCAATAATTGCGCCATACAAAAAATTCCCCGACTGGTTCTGGTGCTTCGCCACCATTGCTGGCCGCTAGCTGCCACCAATCCGCATCCTGCAAAATTTCACCCGACTCAGCCAACTGACCAACCACCGCTTCCACTTGTGGTCCTGCCGGGGTAATCGCCGCTACAAACGAGGTCGGCGTGCGCAGCGCTTCACAAGTGGCAGCCAAAATACTTTCCAAAAACTGCTGTAGATCGCGCGTGGTCAGCAACCGCTCGCTCAGCCGTTGGATGGTGCGCACGTCGGGATCGTTGTTGAGTTGGAAGAGACGCTCCAGGGGCTTTTTATACGCATGAATCGCCCACTCTACCAGCATCACTGTAGCCACCAGCGAAAAGCCAAGCGCTGTCTCTGTTGGTAGGCCCAAAATGGGGCTACTGCGGCTGATTAGTACATACACCAGCAGCACAATGCTGCCCGCCAGCGGCACCCGCGCCATAAACTTGAACAGCCGCACCCGCACCACACGGTCTGGTGAAGCACTGCCAAAATATGCCAGATGGGCCGTCAACACGCCAAACATCAACCCTACCACCAGGTTGCCTAAAATGATGATGGGCCACAGCCACAGCGGAATAATTTCCTGCCCCTCGCTGCCGGTGATGAGCAAATAGGGGAAAACGCCCAACGGCGCGGCCATGTAGGTCAGCAGGGTTGAGGTCATGCGCTGGCGCGTCGTGCGTGTGATGCAGCGCTGCCGCGCCCGCCACACGTTGTAAATGCTGGCTGCGGTGACCGCCCAAAAGTAGACGGCAAAAACGGGGAAAAACGGGCCAGAATCCAAATGCGGAATGCGAGAAAGTGGGTTGGCGATGGGGTTGGTCACCAGCAAATCGCTGAACAAGGCCATACTTAGGAAAGCCAGGCCAAGCAGGTAGCCCAGCGGCACCAGAAAACGCCGCCGATGTGGCAACATACCTGTTGTGGAAAGTAAGGCGCTGGACAAATGAAATTGGGCCGCAGGCACCATGGCTATGCCTAGCCATTGGAAGCGCAAAAATCGTTCAATGGAAGCAGGGACAATGGCGCGGCTCACCATCAGCTCGGCCAGGTAAGCCACAACGACAAAGATGATCAGCGCACAGAAGGCACGCATCACTGTATCGTTCAGGCTGCGGCCCAGGTTGTAGAGCACCACGGCCGAGCCAAAGATAACAATGACCGCCTCTAAAATGTCGTTTAGCAGCGCTAAAAAATCAGGGAGCTGTTCTACCATACAAACAGACGCAAGTGATTAGAAAAAACGGCCGAAATCTACCCGCCAGCTTACCCTTAAGCCGGGGTTGGCGAGGGAGGTAAGTCCAAACTCGGTGGCTTCTTCCAATCAGACTCCGATTTATTTTTACTTCTTACTGACGACTCCGGGGCTGGTGGTGGTGTGTTGCTTGAAGAGGAGGGCGGCAGCCCTTTGCCTTCAAGCAGCGCCAAAAACTCTTCTGCATCCAGTGTTTCCCGTTCTAGCAGCTCGTGGGCAATCAAATCCAGCTCTTGCCGATGATTGGTCAGGATGTCGGTGGCACGGCCGTATTGATCATCAATAATTTGCCGCACTTCGGCATCAATTTTTTCGGCAATGGCGTCTGAATAATCCCGCTGCTCAGAAATTTCCCGCCCCAAAAAGACCATCTCTTGCTTTTGGCCATATACCCGTGGCCCCAAATCCTCACTCATGCCCAACTGGGTTACCATGGTGCGTGCCATTTGGGTCACCCGCTGCAAATCATTGCTTGCGCCTGAGGTGATTTCACCAAACACAATCTCCTCGGCGACGCGCCCACCGAGTAGGCTGGCGATTTGCGCTTGCAGCTGCGTTTTGTTGGGCAGCGAGGTGTCGTCTTCCAAGTACCAGGTCAGCCCCAGCCCCATGCCGCGCGGTACAATGGTGACCTTGCGCAGCGGCATGGCTGACGGTTGGTAATGGCTCACTAGGGCATGGCCCGCTTCATGGTAGGCAATGATTTCTTTTTCTTCGGGGGTGATGACCCGACTTTTGCGCTCTGGCCCCAGCTGAACCCGTTCCACAGCTTCATGGAACTCATCCATGCTGATGCTCTTGCGGCTGCGCCGGGCGGCCAGCAAAGCGGCTTCATTAACCGTGTTTTCGATGTCTGCCCCCACAAAACCAGGAGTTGCACGAGCAAGAATGGCAATGTTCACATCGGAGGCAATCGGTTTGCCGCGCAGATGCACTTTGAAGATGGCTTCGCGCCCTTTGTAATCGGGCCGGTCGATAACCACGCGGCGGTCAAAACGGCCGGGCCGCATGAGGGCCGGATCGAGAATATCGGGCCGATTGGTGGCCGCCAGGATGATGACATGGGTGTCGGTGCCAAAGCCATCCATCTCGACCAAAATCTGGTTGAGGGTCTGCTCCCGCTCATCATGCGAGCCACCCAGCCCAGCGCCGCGCTGGCGACCGACGGCGTCAATTTCGTCGATGAAGATGATGCAGGGGCTGTGCCGCTTGGCCTGCTCGAACAGGTCGCGTACGCGGCTGGCACCCACACCCACAAACATTTCTACAAATTCAGAACCGGCAATTGAGAAGAACGGCACGCCCGCCTCGCCAGAGACGGCTTTAGCCAGCAAGGTTTTACCAGTGCCAGGACTGCCTACCAGCAGCACACCCTTGGGAATGCGGGCGCCAAAGCTGACAAATTTTTCTGGTTCTTTGAGGAAATCAACAACTTCTTCCAGCTCTTCCTTGGCTTCTTCGGCTCCAGCGACGTCGCCAAAGGTGACGGTGGGATGGTCGCCGGTGAACATGCGGGCGCGGCTTTTGCCGAAGGAGAGGGCCTGATTGTTGCTGCCCTGAGCCTGGCGGAAAACCAAAAAGATGAAGGCGATAATGAGCACGGCGGGCAGGAAAATGCCGATGACGTTAAGCCAACTGCCCCAACTGCTGGGCGTTTCGTAGCTAATGTTGGGACGGCCGTCTTGATAATCTTCTTCGTTGATGCCGTAAGAGGCTAATACTTCTTCCAGGGAGCTAACGCCGCTGATTTGGGAGGTGGCGGGTTGAGATTCGCTGTCGGAGTAGGTGATGTGCACGGTACGGCCGTCGCCATCCACCATAATTTCATCAACCCGGTTATCCTGAATTTGCCGGGCTAGTTCGCTGATGGAAATTTGGCTGCTGGGAACGGCGCTGACGCTGTAGCTCCACACAATGGCCAGAATGGCAACGCCAATGAGAAAAGAGACAAACCATCGGGTCATTTTGGTTGAATTCATTCAAGATCCTCCAACGGGAGCAAGCTGCTTTGGCCAGGAATGATCCACCTTCCACAAGCCAAAATTGGCTTAATTGGATCACGTCGCTTCAAAATAGCAGTATAACAGAAAGAAAAAGGCATGGCGAGAGGGCAGGCAGGGTGCGCTGCGGGTTAACCGACCCAGGCACGAAAGACAAGATACCACAGGGGAATTAATCCCAGCAGGGCAACCAACGCAAACATTCCCAGAGAAACGGCCGTCCAGTCCATTTCGGCCGTTGGGTTTGGTTGGGGCTTCACCGAAACCGTAATGGGCTCGGCGGGCTTGGGCATGGGGCGCATCGGCGGGCGTGTGATTGCCTCGTTGTCGTCTGTTTGTGACGGGCGCTGGAAGATTTCGGTCTTTTGCTCAGCGACGGGCACGGCCGGCGCTTGCGGCCGGGTCAGCGGCTGTTGGGTGGCCGACATAGGCGGATAAATTGGCCCGGTTTCTTCCTGGCTGCGCTGCCGGTAGGTGCTGAGAATGCGCCCCAATTGCCCGGCGGTGCGATACCGTCCAGCGGGTTCCTTGGATAGCAACTTGTTGACGATTTGGGCCAGTTGGGTAGGAATGGCCGGATTGAGCTCATTGACGAGCGGTGGCGGCGTATGCAGATGCTTCAGGGCCATCGCAGTGTGTGATTCAGCGGCAAAAGGCAACTGCCCGGTGAGCATTTCAAACAGGATGACGCCGATGGAGTAGACATCGGAGGCGGGCGTGGGCGTATCACCTGCGGCTTGCTCTGGCGAGAAATATTGTGGTGTGCCCCACACCTGGCTGACTGGCTGCACCTGGGTAGCGGTGCTGATGGCCCGCGCAATGCCAAAATCAGCCACTTTTACCTGGTCATCCACTGTAACGATGATATTTTGTGGTTTGACGTCGCAGTGAACCAGGTTGGCACGATGGGCATAGCCAATCCCGTTGCACACCTGAATAATCAGGTCCAGCGCCCGGCCAATGGGCATCGGTTCGCCTTTGTAGCTGCGAATAATCTCTTTGAGCGTTTTTCCTTCCACGAACTCCATGACGATGAAATGTTTGTATTCGTCCTGGCCAATGTCGTGGACGGTGACGATGTTGGGGTGGGCTAGATTGGCGGCGGCGTGGGCTTCTTGCTGGAAGCGCTTGAGGAAGCCACTGTCGCTGGTGAAGCTTTCGTGCATCATCTTTACAGCCACAATGCGGCCCAGGGCGCGATCTTGCGCTTTATAAACCACTGACATTCCGCCACTACCGATGCGCTCCAGAAGTTCGTAACGGCCGTTTAACACCATCTTTTGTTCGCTCATGGCCTGCATTGTAAAGTTGTTGCCAATTGTTGGCAACAGTTGTCACATTGGGGCAGTTATGATAGCATTTGCACCGCTTCTATGGCGGGTGTAGCGTAGTGGTTAACGCGTCTGGTTGTGGCCCAGAAGACCGTGGGTTCGAATCCCACCACTCGCCCCAATAGTAAGTAAAAAGTAAGGAGTGATAAGTGAAAAGTTAAAGCGCTTTTCACTTATCACTTTTTACTTATAAAAGCTTTTTACCTGCGCCCGTAGCTCAATGGATAGAGCACTTGGCTTCGAACCAAGGGGTTGGGAGTTCGAATCTCTCCGGGCGTACCATTTTGGACTGTTCGGCATTTATTGTTGGCTAAGCCTTCAGCCCCCTTTGACCTCATTCTGGACCATGTTCCCCAAAGATTGGAGGTAGATCAAACGCTATGTCTCAATCATCCCCATCACCCGCGCAAAAAAATAAGGAGCCAGGTCGCTGGCACACGGTGCGCGACCTGCCGCGCAATATCTGGGTGCTCACCTTAGCCTCCTTCTTTACCGATGTCTCCTCAGACATGCTGATGCACCTGCTGCCCTTTTTTCTGGCCAATGTGTTAGGGATTCGCACCGTCACCATTGGTTTGATTGAAGGGTTGGCGGAAACCACATCCAGCCTGGTCAAACTTGCGTCTGGCCGATGGTCGGATCGGCTGGGCCGATACAAAGGGCTGACAGTGGCCGGGTATGCGTTGTCCACTGTGGCCAAGCCCTTTTTTGCTTTGGCTGGAAGCTGGCCCACGGTTCTTACGGTACGTTTTGTGGAACGCATCGGCAAAGGGGTGCGCACTGCACCGCGGGATGTGCTGATTGCTGGCAGCATCGACGACCGCCAGCGTGGTCTGGCGTTTGGCCTGCACCGGGCTGGCGACACGGCGGGGGCGGCGATTGGTTTGCTCATCGCGCTGCTGGTCATCTGGCGAATGCAGGGTAACCAACTTGATCTAGCTCAGGGGACTTTTCAGACTATTGTGTGGTTGAGTATTTTGCCAGCGGTAACGGCCGTATTCCTCCTTGCCTTTGGGGTGCATGAAAAGAAACGCGCTGCTTCGGTCGCGGCAAGCCCAACTCCCTCTTTGCCGCTGCCCCATCTGTTCAAACGGTACCTCATTGTGCTTACCATCTTTACCTTGGGCAATTCTTCAGATGCCTTCCTCATGCTGCGGGCACAGACAACCGGCCTGACCGTGGTCCAGGTCATGGGGCTGCTGGTGCTGTTTAACCTGGTGTACGCCTTGTTGTCCGGTCCGGCCGGATCGCTCTCAGATAGAGTTGGGCGGCAGCGGCTGCTGCTGGTTGGCTGGGTGCTGTATGCGCTGATCTACGTTGGCTTTGCCTTGATCAATGCTCCGTGGCAGATGGCGCTCTTGTTTATGGGCTACGGCATTTATTACGGCCTGACACAGGGTGTGGCCAAAGCGTTTGTGGCCGATCTGGTGCAGAAGGAGCAGCGGGGCACGGCATATGGTTGGTTTAATGCCGTTGTGGGGCTGGCGGTTTTGCCCGCCAGTTTGCTGGCCGGGGCGTTGTGGCAGGGCATCGGCAGCTGGTCCGGGTTCGGGGTGCAGATGCCATTTTTTGCAGGTGCTGCCCTCTCTCTTTTGGCTTCTGTCTTGTTCTTTGTCTGGTTTCCGCCCAACAAGCGGCAGATGTCACCCTCCCCTTAAACTGACTTAGGCTTGTTTTCGTCTACAGGCAGGGAAACAGTAAATACTGTGCCTTCATCCAGATGGCTGTGCACGGTGATGTCACCGCCATGTGCCTGGATAAACGCCTGGGCAATGGCCAGCCCCAGACCAAAGCCACCCGTTTCCCGTGCGCGGGCGTCATCCACCCGATAGAAACGTTCGAAGAGATGGGGTAAATGTTCTGGGGCAATGCCTGCGCCTGTATCGGTTACCGAGACAGAAAGGGTTTGCCAACTGCGAACGGCCGTTACCGTAACCTGCCCGCCAGGGGGTGTGTATTTCAAACCATTTTCAATCAAATTGGTAAACACCTGCCGCAGTCGGTCGCCATCACCAGCAAGCTGAAAATCGACCTGCGGCGGAATATCTAGACGCAGCGTGATTCGGCTGGCTGCCGCTTTGGCTTGTGACTGATCCACAAGGTCTCGCAGCAGCTCATCCAGAGCGACTGGCGCCAGCGTGCCCAGGCCGCGCTGCTCTACCCGCGCCAGGGTGAGCATTTGCTCGATCAGGGTGGTCATGCGATCGACATCGCCTTCCATGTCGGCCATCATGGCTAGCAGGGCGGCCGCTTCGCGCGGGCGGGAGCGGGCCAGGCTGAGCTGCGTTTTCAGCATGCCCAGCGGCGTGCGCAGTTCATGCGACACGTCGGAGGTGAGCTGCCGCTCGCGCTGGAAGGCGCGTTCCAGTCGGGCCAGCATCTCGTTGAAGGTGTGGGCCAACTCGCCAATTTCATCAGGCGGCAGGTCTAAATCCAGTCGTTGGCTGAGATCGGCGGCGCTGATTTGCCTGGCCGTCTGGGTGATGGTGGCGACTGGCTGCAAGGCGCGTCCGGCTAAAAAGAGACCGCCCACGGCTGATAATCCCAGCATCAGGGGAATGGCGATGGCAAAGCCTAGCAAAATCTGCCGCAGCAGCGCCTGGCTTTCACCCAGCGGCAGGGCCAGGACGATACTGCCCAGATTGCTGCTGCCCTCACTCAAGGGCACAACGAGCAGGCGAATGGGTGTGCCGTCGGGCAGGGTGCTGTCTAGCGTTTGCTCGGTTGGGGGTAGGGTGTTGGGTAGCGGGTAGTCTGCGGCGCTGCCGATGGCCAGAGCAAGCTGATCATCAGGAGCCAGAATCCAGGCCAACAAACCACGGGCACGGAAATCGGCCGTTTCGGCGGCGGCGACTGCGTACTCGCCATTCCGCACATCCACCACGGCGTTTAGCTGAGCCGCGCCTAAGCGCAAGGTCTCATCAATTTGCTGGTTTTGGGCATTGCGCAGGATGAGGATGAAAACGGCCGCAAACGCTACCAGCAGCAGCGCTTCCAAGGCGACGGTCCATAAAACGAGTTGAGTGCGTAGATTTGTGCGTTTCATAACTTGGGGAGATTGGGGACTGGAGATTAGAGATTGTGCCAATCTCCGGTCTCCAATCTCTTAATCTCCAATCCGATAGCCCAACCCACGCACGGTATGGATTAACTTCGGCGCATGGTCGGCATCAATCTTTTTGCGCAGGTTGGAGATGTAGACCTCGATGAGCTTGGAGCCGGATTCAAACTCCATGTTCCAGACGTGATCGATGATTTGTTCGCGGTTTAATATCTGGTTGGGATGGCGCATCAGCGTTTCTAGCAGGGCGTATTCTTTGGCGGTTAGTTCGATGGTTTCGCCGCTGCGCTGGGCCAGCTTGGTGGCTGGGTCCAGGGTCAAATCAGCGACGGTGAGAACGGCCGTTTTCACGGGTGCGTCTCGTCGGGCCAAAGCGCGCATCCGGGCCGTCAGCTCTTCGATGGCAAATGGTTTCACCAGATAATCGTCGGCCCCGCTGTCCAGCCCTTTTACCTTGTCCGGCAGAGTGTCGCGGGCGGTGAGCATGAGAATGGGCATGGTGTGGCCTGCGGCACGCAGCTGGCGGCACACGTCCAGACCGCTCATGCCGGGCAGCATAATGTCTAGCAGCACCATGTCGTAAGTGGCGCTTTCGACCCAGAGCATGACGTCACGGCCGTTTCCCACCACATCCACCGCATACGCCTCCTCTTCCAGCCCTTGCTGGATGAGCGCGGCCATGCGAGGTTCATCTTCTACCACTAAAATGCGCATAACATCTCCGGTAAGACCCGAAGGGTTTCAAAAACCCTTCGGGTCTGCACTGCTTCTATTCTACTCCACCTTCCGCACCGCCGGGGTCTTTGTCTACGCTGCCAGTATGCGGGGCATAACCCGCTGCGTGCAGCGTCACGTTTAGCGTCAGGCCGTTTTGGTCCGTGTAGAAGGCACTGTTGGGGTTGACGTTGAAATGGTCTGGCTGGCCGGTGTTGTCAAAATGGATGGTTTTGGTTTCACCAGCTTTGACCGTTAGACCGGGCAAAGTTTGATAGTAACCTTGCACATCGCCTGTGGTCTGGTCGGTAATGGTGGTGTAAATGTCGAAATTGGTTAAATCGGCCGTGCTGGTGTTGGTGACCTTGAATTCCAGATGGTCGGGCACGTCCGCGCCGTCGGCGTCCACGTTGTTTTCTACTTGCAGGCCGCTGATGGTGAAGGTTACGGCCGTTCCACTTTCCTGAATTGGATTATCCGCCATCATTGGGTTTGGGTCGGCCAGATCGTTTTGGCCGTCGCCATCGGTGTCGGCGTTGTTTGGGTCTGTGCCGAGGACGGGCTCGGCGGCATCGGGAATGCCGTCACCGTCGCTGTCTGGCCCATCGGCAGCGGTGCTGCTGGTGTTGCTGGTTGTTGGTGTTGTAGCGGTGCCGCCGCAGGCTGCCAGGAGCAGTGCCGCGAACAGAGCAATGTATAGAAGGGTAATGTTTTTCTTGAACATGATTTATTTTTCCTTGTTGTTGATTTTGTAGGGGTGGGACGGCGCGGGTTCAACTTCGCTGAACCGGGTGGCCTGCCTTCCGCACCGTCTCGCCCTCTTGTGAATTGGGCGAGACAGGCGGGAGCGAAGGCGTTGGTGATGGGCAAAGGTCTTGCCCGCCTGTCCCGCCCCTACCGGATTAACTTGTTTCTTGCCTGAGAAAGGCGATATACGAGGCGCTTAAGAGCATGACGATGGGCACAAGCAGCCCGACCAAATTGACAAGTTTCAACTGCAAGACCTCTTGCCAGGTGTTGGCCAGAAATTCCTTTTTGACGCCCAACAGGGCAAAGCTGATGCGCTCGTAATGTTTGGTTGGCGACAGCTCTTCGACGCCATCACGCACGGTTTCGTACCATTTGAACTGCTGCAAGGCCTGTTCTTCGCCTGCTTTGTCCATGCCCAGCGTGGCAAAAAAGCCGCCGGGGAGCTGGTTGTCCAGGTCCATCGTGTCGCCAATCTGGGGGAAGATGAAGGCGAAGACGAGCCAGACGATGACGGTGAGCAGCAGGGCCTGGTTGCTGTTGGGGCGGCGCAGGGCAAAGAACTGGGCCAGCAGGTAAAAAGTGAGCAGGTAGAGCCAGGACATGATCATCGTCAGGGCCAGCTTGATGGTGAGGTCGGCATTGAGCCAGACGCGGCCGATGAGGCCGACGGCCAGCCAGGTTGCCGCGCCCACGACAGCCATCAGGGCGGCCAGCAGCAGGGCGTTGCCCAGCACTTTGCCGGTGAGGAACTGGTCGCGGTAGACAGGGCGGGCGAGGATGAGGGGCAGTGTGCCAGCCTGACGTTCTTTGTGAACGGCCGTAAAGCCCAAAATCATCGCCAGCAGCGCCCCCACCATCGCCAGGTAGTTGATAAAGTTCTTGGAGACAGCCAGCGGGTTGACCGGTGGCGCGGCGGGAAAGTCGGTGCGACCCAGATTGGTTAGGATGTCCACCGCTTTGAGATAATCGGCCATTTGTGAGCGGACAGAGAGTGCACCGAGGGTAACGGCCGTTAAGCTCAATCCCAGCAGCAGCACCAGGGCAATGATAAACAGACGGTTGCGAAACGCATCGCGAATTTCCTTGCGGGCAATCACGCCGATGGCGTGGCCGCGACGGGGTTGGGTGGTTGTTATTGTTGTCATGATTAATTCCTTTTGGGTAATCGGTCATCGGTGAACGGTAATCGGTCGGTCGCTGTTTACTGATTACCGATTACCGACCACCGCTTACCATTCCTACCTGCGTCCTTTGCGCCGGAAGTAGACGATGGCGGCGGCGATGGCCAGTCCCATCAGGCCCAGAGCGGCGTAGAGAAAGGTGGGGCTTTTTTGCACGCGCACCGTCAGGCTGCTGGCCGGGCTGGTGGTCTGGTCGCTGGCCAGGGCTAGCTGAAGCGTCTGGTCGCCAGTCACTTGTGAAGAAGGGACGAGCACCTGGGCGTGAATGGTGGTTTCGGCGCCTGGTTCCAGAGTTGTGACGGTGACCGGATCGGTGCGTACCACCCATTTGGCGGGAGCATCTACCGTCAGCGCCAGATTGTTCAGAGGTGCCGCGCCGCTGTTAACGGCCGTTACGTCAAAGCCAAACTCCTGCCCACTAAACGCCGACACATTCAGACTTTGGCTGGCAATCTTGATGGCGTAGGTGTTCTCCACGTTGAGCAGCACCGGCTGGGTGAGCGTCTGGCCGTCGTCGCGGGTGGCGGTGAATTGGGCCTGGTAGGTGGCAACGGCCGTTTCCACCGGCACCGCCACTTGCATTTCCACCTGACCGTAGCTGTTGGCGGCCACGTCCACCTGCGTCAGCCGTGGCCCGCCCTGGGTGAAAGCGGCGGGCAGGCCGTCGGGCAGGCCGGTCAGCGCCAGATCGTAGGTGTGGGCCGTTTCCGTTTCATTGTGCAGGGCAATCTGGTAAACGGCCGTCTGGCTAGCCTGGACCGTTTGCGCCAGGGTGATTTCGTCGGCGCGGGCGGCCAGCGGGGTGAGCACCAGCAGGGCGAATAAGATGAGCAAAATTTTGCGTTTCATGCGATTACTCCAGCACCAGCGTTTCGTTGCGCAGGAAGGTGGTGAAAGCGCCAGCGACCAGGGCCACGGTCGGGGCCAGCAGGATGAGCAGGGTGGTTAGCACGTGGCTGATCAGGGTGCCGCTGGCGAGTGCGCCGCTGCCTGGCGCAGATTGCAGCAGTTGCCCGCCGATGTTGCGCAGATGCCAGGTCGGTGAGAGGGCGTTGATGGCTTGGGAAACGGCCGTATCCTGCGGAATCTGGTTAATCGCGCCGCTGATGCCGTTGACCACGCTGCTGTTCACCATTTGCGTTTCGGCCATTTGTGGCAGCACAAAGCTAACCACCATCCACACCACCAGCGAGACCAAAAAGACGGTGGCACTGCTGTTCAGGCGCAGGCTGAGGAACATGGCCAGGCTCAAAAAGATGAGCATGTAGGCCAGGGCCATCAGCGTGAAAACGAAGAGGCGCAGCAGTTCGGCGGCGGTGGGGACGATGCCGCCGACTGCAACCAGCAGCACGCTGTTAAACAGAAAAACGAGGGCGAGTAGGGTGGTGAGAACGGCCGTATTCCCCAGCCACTTGCCCCACAACAGCTGGTCGCGGTAGACCGGGCGGGACAATATCAACTTGAGTCCGCCCGATTCCCGCTCTTCGCCCAGCGTGTTGTAGCCGAGGATGACGGCCAGAATAGCCCCCACGATGCTGACATACTCAACCAGGTTGGCCAAAATGGTGAGCGTATGAATTTCTGGCGCGGCGGGTATGGTTGCGGCGCCTTCGGCTTGCAGGGTGGCCACGGTTTCATTGTAAATGCGCATTTCGGCGCGTTTGGTCGTGCTGCCGATGTAGACCGACAGGATGGACAGCCCCAAAAAGAGTAAAGTAATGGTGAGAAAAAGCCGGTTGCGAAAGGCGGCACGGAACTCTTTGCGGGCGATAATTAGCGAGGTTTTCATAGTTGTTTCCTTCAAATAGGACGCGGATAAACGCGGATGAACGCAGATAAGAACAGAAATCTGTGAAAATCAGTGTATATCTGTGGCCCAATTTTTAATGACGGATTGCCTCTGCGTGGGCGGCGGTGGAACGGCCGTCTTGTGGCGTTTCTTGTCGTTCCACATGTAGATAAATTTCTTCCAGAGACGGGGTGTCGGGGAAGCGGGCCATCACGTTTTCCAGCGTGTCGGCCACAACCAAACGGCCGTGATTCATGATGCCGATGCTGGTGCACAGCCGGGCCGCTTCGGCCAGCTGGTGCGTGTTCATGAAGATGGTGATGCCAAAATCACGGTTGAGCTGGGTGATGAGGCGGCCAATGTCGCGCTGCCCTTCGGGGTCCAGACCAGAGGCGGGTTCATCCAGGAACAGCACTTCTGGTTGGTGCAGCAACGCCTGGGCAATGCCTACCCGCTGCCGCATTCCTTTGGAAAAATCGCCCACGCGCCGGTCGCGCCATTCCGGGTGGCCCAGCAGATCGAGAATTTGTGTGATGCGGTCATCTACGTACTTCACTTCTGATAATTCTGCCAAAAAGCGCAAGTTTTCGGCCACGGTGAGATCGTTGTAGAGGCGAACGTTTTCCGGCACGTAGCCAATCAGCTGGCGCACCGCACGATTGTCTTTCACAATATCAAAATCGAAGATGCTGGCGCTGCCGGAGGTGGGCAGCAGCAAGGTGGTTAGCAGGCTGACGGTGGTTGTTTTACCCGCGCCGTTGTGGCCCAAAAACCCAAAAATTTCGCCTTGGGGGACGGTGAGATTGAGTTGGGAAACGGCCGTGTTCTCCCCATAGCGGCGGGTTAATTCATAAGTTTCGATGGCTGATGTTGTCATAGTTGAAGCTCCTTGTGTTCAAATTTGTGACAATCATCATTAAAAACCACTCAGGTAAAGTGAAGTTTAAGCGGCCTGCAAATTCGTTCTTAACCTGTTTTCATCGTTTTCTTAATCTCGGTTGCTACTGTGAAAAGCATCAACAGAGACGTGCTGCGGCACGATATTTAACCGATGGAGGTTACAACTATGAAAATAAAAAAATGGACGATTGGGGTTTTGCTGATGGCTGGCCTTTTGATCGGCGGTATTGGTGCTGGTACCTTCTTGATAGGACAGCCCGGCCAGGCAGCAGCTGCGCCTGCTGCACAGGCCACCGATCCTTGTGCCGAGGATGATGACAGCGCCGAAGCGGCGGACACGGAAGATATGGATGATGTCGAAGAAGAAGTGGAATGCGGTCCGCAAGATGAAGCCGATGAAGCTGGCGCATCAGATGAAGCGGATGAAACTGCTCCTACGGGGTTGCCACTTACGGCCGTTCAAGCCCAGCAGATTGCCGAGGATGCCAATCCTGGCGTTGCCACGCTGGCCGTTGAATTTGATCGCGAAAATGGGCATGACATCTGGGAAGTTGAATTGGACAATGGCCAAGATGTGAAGGTAGACGCCAACAGCGGCGAGATTTTGCTTACTGAGAAGCGTGATTAGTAGCCGAATTTGCTGAACAAAGAATCATGAAATGATTTAGATTGGCGTGGCCGCAACGTTTGCTGAGGCCACGCCAAAAATTGCTTGAAGCGAGGTTGCTTGAGCGGCCGTTTTGCTGTAAAGTCGCGCTGTATTTGACAACTAAATAAATGAACAGGGAGCTGGGAAGGCCCGGCTGAGAGGGTGACCGATTTGTCACCGACCTGCGAACCTGATCCGGGTAATGCCGGCGGAGGAATTGCGATTTTGCTATTTGAAAGCCATCCGAATCAGGATGGCTTTTTTGCGTTTGGAGGGAAAATGGCGCTTTTGATTTTTGCCAATGGGGTGGTGGACGAGGTGGAATGGATACGGCCGTATCTGGCGCAAGCAACGGCCGTTTGGGCCGCCGACGGGGGTAGCCAACACCTCAAACGGCTGGGTCACCTGCCCGACCGGGTGATTGGTGATATGGACTCTCTGCCGCCCGAAGTGCGCTCCTGGCTGGCTGAGGCCAGTGTCCCCTTCAACCAACATCCACCGGAAAAGGATGAGACCGACCTGGAACTGGCGCTGCTGCTCGCTGTGGAACAAGGCTACGACGAAATCTGGCTGTTTGGTCTGCTGGGCGGCCGTTTGGATCAGGCGCTAGCTAACGTGCTGCTGCTGACTCATCCCGCACTGACCAGCGCCATCGTGAAGCTGTTTACTCCCACCGAGCAGGCATGGTTGGTGCACGACCAAACCAAAATTGTGGGGCTGGTGGGCGATGTGGTGTCACTCATTCCGCTGCGGGGGGATGTGAAAATGGTTCGGACCACGGGCTTGCAGTGGCCGCTTACCAACGAAACGCTGCAATTTGGTCTAGCCCGCGGGGTCAGTAACCGGATGACGGCCGTATCCGCCACCGTTGAAATTAGCCGCGGCATTTTACTTTGTGTGCACACAGCGGTTGATGGACAAACCGCTGGTTAACTAAGGAGAAAATATGAAACGCTACCTGTTCGTTTTACTTTTGTTGATTATCGGCCTTGCCGCCTGTGGCTCCGATGAACCTGCCAAAATTACCTTGATGACCCATGACAGCTTTGCCATCAGCGAAGAAACGATTGCCCTGTTTGAGGAAGAAAATGGCGTCACCGTTGAGCTGCTGCCTTCTGGCGACACAGGTGCGGCGCTGAACCAGGCAATTTTGGCTAAAGACGCGCCCTTGGCCGACGTCTTTTTTGGTGTGGACAACACCTTTATGGGTCGGGCGCTGGATGCTGGCATTTTTGAAGCGTACGACTCGCCACTGCTGGCGGAAATCCCTGATGCTCTGAAATTGGACCCTTCAAATCGGCTGCTGCCGGTTGATTACGGCGATGTTTGTCTGAACTATGACAAGGCACGGTTTGCTGAAAATGATCTCCCTTTGCCGCAGTCTCTGGCCGATTTAACCGATCCTGCTTATGCAGGCCTGCTGGTGGTGGAAAACCCGGCTACTTCCAGCCCCGGCCTGGCCTTTTTGCTGGCGACGATTGCCGAGTTTGGCGAAGATGGCTACCTGGGTTATTGGGCCGACCTAAAAGCTAACGATGTGCTGGTGACCAACGGCTGGGAAGAAGCGTACTACGGCAGTTTTACCGTGGCGAGTGATGGGGAACGGCCGTTGGTCGTCTCTTACGCCAGCAGCCCTCCCGCTGAATTTATCTATGCTGACCCGCCCGTCGATGAAGCACCAAGCGCCAGCCTTGTGGCCCCAGGCATGTGCTTTCGGCAGGTGGAGTTTGTCGGGATTTTGGCGGGGACCGAACATCGCGATCTGGCGGAAGAACTGGTGGATTATATTCTCAGCCAGCCGTTTCAGGAGGATATGCCGCTGAATATGTTCGTCTACCCAGCCAATGAAAATGCGGAATTGCCTGCCGAGTTTGTGGAATGGACGCAGGTGCCGGAGGAAACGGCCGTACTCTCTCCGCAAACAATTGATGCCAATCGGGAAACCTGGATTGAAGCGTGGACAGAAGTGGTGCTGCGCTAAAAGAACAAATTTCCCCGGAAACTATTCTTGAGGACGATGTGCCCTTAGGAAGTTTCCAGGGAAATACTCGTTAAAAAATTTATGGCTCGGTGCAGCCGCCGGGGAAGTAAATGTTGGGATCTACATATACATTCGCTGTTAGTTCTGTGTTCGTCACATCGTCGATGATGCGTAGCGATTGGTTGTAAGCCGAGCAGCGGCGGGAAATCACAAAGTGGTAGAATGGCCCTGGCCCGCGATAGGTTGTTGCCTGGCCACCCGGTAAATCGAAGACAAACACAGTGTACTCACCAGTCTGGTTGCTGCCTTCAATATACGGCTGAATGGTTAGCTGGCAGCGCCAATCGTCGCCAATGTACTCGCAGTTGCTGATCAGGCCAGGGGTCCAGGCCACTTTGCCAGCGACCGTGGCCGAAGTTGGCGTTGCTGCCGTGGTAGGCGTGGGTACTGGTGTGTTGGTGGCGGGCAAGAAGGCGCGGAATTCAAATGTCACTGGTTCGCCAAAGACATGCCCGTCTTCATCAACCAGCTGCCAGGTGCTTTCATAGGTGCCTGGTGCATTCGGTCCGCGCATCGAGGCTGTCAATGTAACTTCCTCACCCGGCGGCACCGATTGGCCCACAGGGATAGGATCGCCTTCATAGTCGAACGTCTCGCCTTCCACATATTCCCAGGTTAATTCTTCCGGCCAGGGACAGGTGCCACTGTTGCGCAGCGCCCAGGCGGCCGTAAAGGTGAACTGAGTGGTGATAGCGTTGCTCAAAAATCCATTTCGGGAGACAGAAACCAGCGTCACGCCGGGTTCGCAGTTAAGCAGGAATTGCGCCGTGGCGTTTTGGGTTGCCGTGGCGGTTGCCGTTGCTCGGGGGGTGCGCGACGGGGTTGGTGTGTCGGTGGTACTGGCATCGGCCGTCAAGTCAATAAGTGCCTGGGCCAAATTGGTCGCGGCAACGTCTGGTGCCTCGGTATTGGTTGGTTCCGGCGTATTTGTGGCCGCTGGTTCTTCGGTGTCAATGGCTTCCACAATGGCCGCTATCGTCGGCGTGGGATCGCTGCTGAAAGTGCCGTTGGCGGCCAGTACGCCGCCCACAATGGCCAGCAGTAGCACCGCGCCAATGACGGGGAAAAGCCAGGCGGGCCGTTTTTTCGTTTCGGTGGGGGAGGGTGTGGGGGCAGCAACGGCCGTTTCCGTCGCCGGCATCATCACTTCAGTTTTGGCAGGTGTGGGGTAGTCGATGTTGGGCGTGGGTGGGACCACGGGGGCCACGGGACGGCTAGACGTGGCCGTTAAATCGACGGCTCGCAAAGCGGCGGCCATCTCCCCGGCGGAGCTATAGCGCTCCTCTGGTGATTTAGCCATCGCCTTCATGATTACTTCTTGAAGACCCCAAGGAATGTCGGGAATGAGGCTGCTTGGTTCTGGTGTGGGTGAATTAACATGCTGCATCACCACAGCCAGCGGCGTGTCGGCATCATAAGGCAAGCTGCCTGTCACCATTTGGAACAGCATCACGCCCAGCGAGTAAATGTCTACCCGATTGTCGCCCGATTTGCCCAGCGCTTGTTCTGGCGACATGTACGCTGGAGTGCCGATCAGCGCTCCGGTGGCTGTAAATGCCATCGACTGGTTGCCCATCAACTTCACAATGCCAAAATCAGTCAGCACGGCGCGCCCGGTGTCTTCATTGAGCATGATGTTGGCGGGTTTGATGTCGCGGTGCACCATGTCGCGGCGATGCGCATAGGCCAGCGCGTCGGCGATTTCGGC
This sequence comes from Ardenticatenaceae bacterium, assembly GCA_020634435.1. GTDB lineage: Bacteria > Chloroflexota > Anaerolineae > Promineifilales > Promineifilaceae > Leptofilum. Next base: position 151,702 of record JACKBS010000017.1, read on the forward strand.
AATCATCTTCACGACATCTTTCAACGGCAGGCGTTCACCTTGCCGCGCCAGGCTCTCCAGACGCTCTTTGAGCGTTCCACCCCGAATATATTCCATCACGAGGTAGTAGCTGTTGTCACCGTAAACATCAAAATCGTAGACGCCAACGATGTTGGGATGATTGAGGGACGCCATCGCTCGGGCTTCGCGCTGGAATCTGTTGAGAAAATCCTGATCGGCTACTAGAAAAGCGTGCATCAGTTTGATGGCTACAAAACGGTCCAGATTTTCCTGGTACCCTTTGTAGACTTCGGCCATTCCGCCGCTGCCCAACTTTTCTTTTATGACGTATTTGCCGATTTTCTTGCCGGTTAGTGTATCGCTCATAGTGTTGACTGCTTACCGGGAGCTGTTGCTGTTAGCTGCTCCCAGAGAAGATCATTTGTTATGAAAAGTATACCCATTTTTGACATTACTGAAAATGGTATCGTAGCGGCTCTGGATTGATATAAACCGCGACACCATTTTGGTGCTGATTTGTTAAAAATACTGCGGCTCGTCCTCAAAGCGGCAGTTCGTTGCGGAAACGATGGAAGGCATCCGGGCGAAGAAACAGGAAGATTAGCGTCCCCGCAAAAAAGCCGCCGAGATGTGCCCAGTGCGCAATGTTGGAATCTACGTTGCGCAGTAAGACATCCAGGGCATTGGGGATTTCTTTCAGGAAAAAGAAAAGAATGACCCAGTAGGCCCGAATAGGAATGCGAGCAAAGCCAAATCCCCAAAATAACAGCACTTTGATTTTGCCGCCGGGGAATAAAATCAAGTAGGCGGCCATGATGCCATACACCGCGCCGCTGGCACCTATGCCCGGAATGCTTTCGGTGGAGCGGCTCATGATGCTGATGATGTCTGCCACAACGCCACAGGTAAGGTAGAAGGCGAGAAAGCGCCAGTGACCACACGCATCTTCTACCCGTTGGGCAAAGGCCCAGAGGGCCAACATGTTGCCTGCCAGGTGAAAAATGCCGCCTGTCTGATCATAGTGCATGAAGGTGGAGGTTATTGAGGTTAATGCGCCACCGCCTACCTGATCCATCACAAAGGCAGGCACGCTGCCTAATAAGTAGATGGATTTGTAATAAAGGTCCTGGTTGAACTCCAGCAGCATAACTTGGGCAATGAGGGCCATCATGTTCAGCAAAATGATGAACATGGTCATGAAGGGAAAGCTGGTGTACCGGTTGGGCTGGAGGTCTGTAAGGGGGATCATGGTAGGTTGTTCAGGTCCAGATTGAAGGCCAGCAGGCGGCTAATGGCCAGCAGTAGTAGCAGCAGGATGGGCAGGGCAACGCAGGCAATGGCGATAAGGCGCAGTGAAATATTTTTAGAGGCAGATACGGCCGTTCCTCGCCACCGCTCTAGCCAGGGATGTTCTGGATAATAAGTCAGGCCGCCCCACAACAGAAGCCCGACAATAAACACAAAATTGCCTGTGCACAAGACAGGTGAAACCTGCAACGGTTTCAGACCAGACTGCACCAGGACAAGCAAGGTGTAGAGCAGCATTGGCCCGGCGGCCAGCCGCACCACCGTGGCGGCGGGACTGGTGTATTTAATATTCCCCAGACGGACTTGCTCTGATACATGCGTCAGGTGCTTTTTCGCCAACAGCCGATCGGCGTTGCTGGACGATACGAGGGCTCGTTTGTAGTAATATTCGGACTTTTCCCACTGTTCCAGCCGTTCATAAATGCGGCCAAGCGCTAGTGAATCTTTGACGGTGGGCGTGATTTGGTCCAGCACCATAGGTGCTTCTGGATGCTGACGGTTCAGGCGCAGGACATGATCCAGGGCGATGAGCTGGTTGGATTGTGTGTCGGCATATTTCACCATGAGCCACCAACCAGCTTCGTGGTTGGCGTAACGGCGCAAAAAGCCTGCCAATTGTTCGCGTCCGGCCTGCATCTGGCCGTTGGTCAGCTCCTGCTGAATTTCGGCAAATTCAACTTCTTCAATGGTGGCCACCACGCTGAATCCGTTGGTGGCAAAGTGTTCCGCCGCTGGTTGGCGGGCTGCTTCATATTTTGCGCGCAGTTTGCTGAGTCGGGCTTGGGTTTGGGGGCGGTGGGGATTGATGGTGAGGGCGTTTTCCAGGGCAATGATTTTGTCTTCAGGCTCTTCAACCAGTTCGCTGAGCCAGAGCCAGGCCAGTTCATGTTTTGGCTCTAATTCCACCAGTTCCAGCAGCAGGTTGCGTGCCTGGGTTCGTTCACCAGCTTTGGCTTGTTTTACGGCCGTTTCAAACAGTTCAGTCCGATTCATAAAGGTGCCACTTGAGAGATTTGCACCCTCAAAGTTTACTTTTCTGGCTTGCTTTCTGCCTTGCGTTTGGGCAGCAGCGCCTGGCCCTTCTTAATGAGCTTGGCTGATGGTGACTCCTCCGCCCCGCGCTCTGGATGAGGAAAGGGTGGTTGGTCGAACATTTTGCGCCAGGCGTAAATGCTGAGCAGCTTCAGCGTGGCCACCACTGGTGCGGCCAAAATGGCACCCAAAATCCCGGCCAAACTGCTGCCCATAAACACGCCGATGATCACAATCAGCGGGTGTAAATCGAGCGACTCGCCCACGATGCGCGGAACCAGGAAATTATTTTCTAACTGCTGCACAAGTAGCATATAAATCAAGACAACGCCAGCATACTGCCAGTTGGCCATCTGCCATAAGGTTTCCGGTTGAAACAGGGCCACGATGATGGCGGCACCCGCGCCAATGATAGGCCCCAAAACTGGTATAAATTCTAACAATCCAGACAGCAACCCCAGGGCTAGCGAGTTTTGCACACCCAAAATGGCCAGACCAATCCAGACCACAAAAAAGATAACCAGCCCCAAGATCACCTGCCCGCGTAAATAGGCGCTCCAAATACGGCCGAATTCCCGCAAAAGCCGTTCAACATCGCTGCGGTAGCCGGGCATTTGGGCCATTCTAGCCAGGTGCTGCCCCAGCATAGGTATCTCGATGGCCAGGTAGATGGAAATGACAAAGATGAAAAATAGGTTGCCCAGCGTGGCAATAGTGGCCGTGGCCACATTCGTTACCAATTGGCCGCCTTGCGTCAGCGCTGGCTCGATATAGCCAATGAGTTGTTCCTGAATGACGGAGATATTGATCAGGGTTGGGTCTAGAGAAAATGGGCCAAATCGAAACGGATCGGTGCGCGCCGTGAACTCTTCAAAAAGCTGGGTGAGGTTGGCAATGAAGGTGGGCGTCTGGTCAATCAGCGACGAGATTTGCTCGTAGGCGGCAAACCCTAAGGCCACAAACCCGCCGATGACGACGATGGCCAGTAGCAAATAGGCAATCAAAATGCCCGTGCTGCGCTTGAACCGGGTGCGCTTGTCAATCTGAACGATCAGAGGATTCAGAATGTAGGCCAGGATAGCAGCGATGACAATTTGGGAGATGAGTGATTGGAAGCGGTAGGTGAGCCAGAGCACCAGCAGCAGCGTGCCCACGGTCACAATTATTTTGGTGCTGCGCGACCAGTTGGGTGATTCGTGTAGAACTGGTTCGGTTGTTGGCTCGGGTTCGTTTGTCATGCCTGTCTCCTGCTGAATAAGTATGAGAGTATCACACGCTTTGTTACTACGTCAATTTTTAGAACACGTTTCAAGCAACGGCCGTATTGCCAAAAATCACCAAGAATTACGGCCGTTTCGCACCCTGCCATTGGCGGCAATCGTGATATGATAGCGACGCCTTGTGCCGAACCGGCACAGGAACCTACTGAACCTGTTGGGCCAAACGGCCTAACCCACTTTACATGAGGAATTTATGCGCAAGAAGGCAATTTTGATTACCGGCGCGGCCGGAGAAATTGGGCAGGCGTTAATTGAAAACCTGTCGGCCAGCGGCGACTACACGCTGTTGACGATTGATTTGCACCCATTGCCAGAAGAATTAAACGGCCGTTCCGACCACATGATTGGCGATATTCTGGATCAAAAACTGTTTGCCCGGCTCGTTACGGAATATGAGTTTGATTCCATCTTTCATTTGGCAGCGCTGCTCTCTACCCGCAGCGAATTTTCCCCTGAGCTGGCCCACCAGGTGAACGTCAATGGCACCCTGAATTTGCTGCAATTGGCCGCCGATCAATCCCAACAGCGCGGCAAGCCGGTGCGTTTCATGTTCCCCAGCTCGATTGCTGTTTACGGTTTGCCTGATTTGCCGACCAAGCAGCGCGATTTTTACGTGCGCGAATGGGACTGGAACAACCCCACTACCATGTATGGCTGCAATAAGCTGTACTGCGAACAATTGGGCAGCTACTACAGCCACAATTATCAACAACTGGCTGAAACCACGCCGGTCATGCTGGACTTTCGCAGCCTGCGCTTTCCGGGGTTGATTAGTGCCTTCACGGTGCCCTCCGGGGGCACCAGCGATTATGGCCCGGAAATGCTCCATGCGGCGGCCAAAGGTGTGCCTTACCAATGTTTTGTCCGCGAAGACAGCACCATCCCTTTCATGGCTATGCCTGATGCGATCACCTCGCTGCTGCATTTGTGGCAAGCACCGCGTGAAGCGCTGAGCCGTGCCGTGTATAACGTGACCAGCTTTAGCCTTTCCGCCGAGGAATTTCACGCCGAGGTGCAACGCACGTTTCCTGAAGCTAAAATTACCTTTGCGCCAGATTTGAACCGCCAGGGAATCGTAGACAGCTGGCCTGCGGGTCTGAATGACAAGCAGGCGCGACGCGACTGGGGTTGGCAGCCCGCCTACGATGTGTCCCGCGCTTTTGAAGAATACCTGGTGCCCAACATTCGCCAGCGCTACCACTAACGGTTGTATAATCGCGCCATGCACATTGGAATTGACGTTCGCCTGCCGTTTTACCAAATGGGGGGCATCAGCCAATATATTTTGCACTTGCTGCCTGCGCTGGCCGAACTGGATAGCCAAAATCGGTACTCGCTGTTTCACTTGGGGCGAGACGGCCGTTCCTACACCCCATCTGCATCCAACTTCCAGCGCCAAAACGTGCTTACCCCCTGCCACCACAGGTTGGAGCGCTGGGCGCTGGGGGTGGAACTATTGCCATACCGTCTGGACGTGCTGCACAGCCCGGACTTCATTCCGCCGCAGTGGGGTGGTTGTCGTAAAGTGATCACCGTGCATGATCTGAACTTCATCTTTTACCCGCAGTTCCTCACGCACGGTAGCATGGCGTATTACGCGAACCAGATTGAGCGAGCAGTGCAAACGGCCGCTCACATTTCGGCAGACAGCCATGCCACGCGGCACGATTTAATCGAACAGCTGCGTGTACCGCCGGAGAAGATTACGACGGTGCATTTGGCGGCCAATCCGCTTTACGAACGGGTGTATGAGGAAACGGCCGTAACCACTACCCTGCAAAAATACAACCTGCCACGCGGCTTTATCCTGTTTGTGGGCACCCTGGAACCGCGCAAAAATCTGCCCTTTCTGATCCGCGCCTACGATGATTTGCTCAAGCAGGGCGAGGTTGACGTGCCGCTGATTTTGGTGGGCGGTAAAGGCTGGTTGAATGAAGAAGTGTTCACTACGATTGATGAGTTGAGTCTGCACGACAAGGTGCGCCATCTAACGGGCATTTTTGACGAGGAGCTGGCTCACTTTTACCACGGCGCTGGCGTGTTGGTGACACCCTCGCACTACGAAGGGTTTGGCCTGCCCGCGCTGGAGGCGATGCACTGCGGCTGTCCGGTCATCGTCAGCAACCGCGGGTCGCTGCCGGAGGTGGCAGGCGAAGCCGGCTTGCAGCTGCCGCTCGATGACGAGGCTGTCTGGACCGACGCCCTGCGCCGCGTCCTTACCGATTCTGCCTTGCGCCAAAAGATGATTGCGCGCGGACATGGCCAGGCAAAAACGTTCACCTGGCAAAACGCGGCCCAAATGACGCTGCAAATTTACGAATCTGTTTTATAACCGCAGAGAACGCCGAGCGCGCGGAGTTTTTTTATTTTCTCTGCGTTCTCCGCGCTCTCCGCGGTAAAACTTCTTATGAAAGTTTTACTGCTAACACCACAATTGCCATACCCACCGCATCAGGGGACAAGCTTGCGCAATTTCCACATTATTCGTGGGCTGGCGCAGTCGTGTGAGGTGTCGCTGTTGAGTTTTTTAGAGCCAGGGCAATCGGTGGAGCCAGAGCAAATCGGGCCGCTGGTTGAGCTTTGCCAGCGAATCGAGACCGTACCCGTGCCGCAGCGCACGACCGGCAAGCGGTTGCAGCAATTGCTCATGACGCGCCGCCCGGACATGGCGCACCGGCTGTTTAGCCAGGCGTTTAACATCCGGCTGCTGCAAATGCTCCAGGCCGATGATTTTGATGTTGTGCAGATTGAGGGGATCGAGCTGGCGCGCTATTTGCCCGTGATTCGCCACGGCAGCCCACGCAGCAAGATTGTGTTTGATGATCACAATGCGGAAACTGAGCTGCAAAGGCGCAATTTTTTGACTGATTTGCGTCAGCCGCGACGCTGGGTGGCGGCGGCGTATTCGGCAGAGCAGGTACGGCGGTTGCGCAAGTTTGAACGGTGGGTGTGCCAGCAGGCGGATTGGGTAACGGCCGTTTCTCACCCCGACAAAGTTCAACTGGAAAAATTAACAGGCGGAATAACGCCCATCACCGTCATCCCCAATAGTTTGGACGTGCAGCAGTTCCAGCTTGAAGCATCTGACGCGATTCCCAGCGATATTGTGTTTAGCGGCAAGATGGATTATCGGCCGAACGTGGATGCGGTGCTCTGGTTTGTCGATGAGGTGTGGCCGATTGTGCGACGGGAACGGCCGTCTACAACCTTCACCATTGTCGGGCAAAAACCACATGCGCGGCTGGATCGGTTAAAAAACGAGCCGGGCATCACGCTGACCGGCTGGGTGGATCGGGTGGAGCCGTATTTGGCGGGGGCGAAGGTGTTTGTGCTGCCGTTTCGCGTAGGCAGCGGTACGCGGCTTAAGCTGATTGAGGCGATGGCAGCAGGCAAGGCGCTGGTGAGTACGGCCGTTGGCGCAGAAGGGTTTCCCGTTGAGCACGATCGTGAGTTATTGCTTGTGGATGAGGCGGAGGGGTTTGGAACGGCCGTTTTGCACCTGCTCAACCATCCCGAAGAGCGGCAGCGGCTGGGGCAAGCAGCCCAAGAGTTCGCCCAAAAGTACGATTGGCGGGTGGTGGTGCCAAAATTTATGGAAATTTACCACGAACTTTTGACTAGCTGATTCCATCCATTGGGGAACTTACCCACACGTTTGTCACTGTTTTGGCCTTTGCGAGAAGTTTCTCATCAAAAGTAGAAAATTGTTGGCCTTGTTCTACCGCTGCCAAGTGCAAACTATCCGCAAAATCCAGCCCTGCCTGTGACCATTCCATTGCCTGTCGCACCCGATTGGGCTCAGAAAGCGTTACATTGGGTAGGCCAAAAAGCATGTTGAAGGCTGTAAAAATAGCCAGTTTATCAAATTTATAGGCATACCGCAGAACCCACTCCGTTTCCAGGACAATTGTTGTGGGGATGAGGATACTTTCCCTGGCGAAGACAGCTTTAGCCCATTCAAACTGTGCTGGATCATCTTGTGTCAGGAGGCGCACAAGCAGGTTTGTATCAGGAATGAGCATCATAGGTTTGCTTTGCCCCTTCAGCAATGGCCAGCTCCATTTCCTCGATTGTTTTTGCAGGCCCAGAATAGGCAAGAATGCCTGCAACATCCTTCAGTTGGGTGTCTGGAAAAGGTTTTTTGGACTGCAAGATGATTTTATCACCCAAATCAATGACCTCTATTTCTTGCCCCGATTGCCAGTTGTGCGCGGTTCGTATGGCTTTGGGGATGATGATCTGGCCCTTGCTGGACATTTTTATTGTTTCCATTGTTTGCCTCCAGCCTTTAAGTAAGACAAAAGTAAGACGATTGTAGCATTGAACGGATCAAACCACAATGTACATTTGTTAGATCAAGGTGTAGGCGGAAAAATGCGGAGCGTGGTGCAAAGCATCAGATCAGGCTTTTCTTTTAGAATGAGATCATTCCAGGTGTGATAAGTTGTTGGCGGTTCGTACTGGTTGGTTTGTGGGTTGTAGGTGCCAGAGATGCCAGTAAGAACGGCCGTTACATCCGTCGCTGCCCCTTTTACCCCATCATCCGTTGCTCGTGACCCCACGTAAAAGTCATTTCCGGGCCAGGAGACGTGATCCCAGGCAACCGCGCTTACTAGTTCGCAGTTGCTAAAATCGTCACCTGATTCTTCGTAAGTAGTGGGATGGCAGAGCTGGGGCTTGTGCTCGTTGCCGTGGGTTAACGGCCGTACCAAAAAGCTCAGTTCCCCAATTTCGTGACGCTTATTTTGGCATTCCCGGTATGGATCATAGTAAATGGCACGAACGTGATTGAATGAGGCTGCGTGCTTGGTCACAAATCGTTGCAGTGTACGCTTGAGCATTTCGCCTAGCTGGCCTTGAAATGGTCCCGCAAACATGCCGCAGCCTAGTCCCGGCACGGTGATGAGCGCCTGTTTGCCGCGCTGCTGCATTTGCTCGTTAATGAATAAAAAGCCGGGCAGCAGCCGTCGTTCGTAGAGGCGGCAGTAGGCGTCCTCGTCGATTTGCTCATTTTTTACCACTTCATTCCAATCGGCAGGGGTGTGGGAACGGCCGTTCCTTAACAGCGCCCCCGGTACAAACAACAGCCAGCCGCTGAAGGGTGGATTGTGAATCTCGGGGTGGGCGTGACGGCCGTTGTCAAAAAAGGTGACCGGGGTAGCAATAGAAATATCGCCTAGTAATCCCAACTCGGTCAGATTCCAATCCGAACCATCCCCAGCTACCGCGCTTTCGGCAAAAATTTGCGGCCGTTTGGTGCGTATCAGCTTTTCCAAAAACTGCTCAACGGTGAGTGAGTCCAACTCAATGCCGGCCAAGTGTTGCTGGAGGAAGGCACCGGGCTGTTTGCCAGCCCGCAGCTTTACCAGATACTCGTGGGCGCGTTTGTAGCTGGCCTGGCTAATGAGCGTGACATAGCGGGGCATGGGCCTAGCTTGCCTCCTGCTTTTGGCTCAGGTTAGCCAGCAGGCGGTGAATCTCGGCCAGGGCTTCATTTTGCGCCTCCAAATGGACCAAAATGGCGCGAATTTCTTCTTCTGCTTCCTTGTTGATGAGAAAATCGTTGTGCGCTTCCAGGCGGTCACGGTCGGCTTGGCGGTTTTGGCTCATCATGATGATGGGGGCGGTAAAGGCGGCCTGCATGGAAAGGAACAGGTTCATCAGGATGAATGGATACGGGTCCCAATGGTTTATCCAGGCGGTAACGTTGAGGATGATCCAGATAACAAGAAGCACCGATTGCCCAATGATAAAGGTCCATGAGCCAACAATTTGAGCCACCCAATCCGCTGCGCGGTCGCCCATCGAGGCCTGCGCCTTGTCTAGTTCATTAACGTTTTGTACCGTTTGGTGGATATGGCTAAATGTCGGGAAAGTTGGTCTTTTCATGTTCAAATCTCAGCCTAAATTGGGTTCCTTGGGGCAATGGGTCAGCGGCACCAGGCCGTTTTCGGTCATCAGGGCTGTTTCTTCCAGGCGAACGCCCATACTGCCGGGCAGGTAACAGCCTGGCTCGATGGTGACGATCATGCCTGCATCGAGCGTGTCTTCCTCGGCAGCCCTGACGGAGAGGAACGGGTCTTCGTGGATGTCCAATCCCAGTCCGTGGCCGAGGCCGTGGCCAAAATGGTCAGCGTGCCCGGCACGGGCCAAGACATCGCGGGCCAGAGCATCAACCGCTTTGAGTCTCATGCCGGGTTTGGCTTGTTGGAAAACGGCCGTTTGCGCCCTCAGCACCAGATGATACAGCTCAAAATACGGCCCGGATGCTTTTTCGCCTAGATAAAAAGAGCGGGTCATATCGCTTTTGTAGCCAGCCACTTGCGCCCCCATGTCTACCACTACTGCATCGCCCGCTTGCAGTTTACGACTGCCGGGGTGGTGATGCGGCAAGGCACTGTTTGGCCCGGAGGCCACAATCACATCAAAAGCAAGCGCCTCGGCACCGGCCTCACGCATCGCTTTTTCCAGTTCCCAGGCTACGGCTTGCTCCGTCATGCCCATGCGGGCAATCTGCGGTATCTGGGCTATGACCGCATCGGTGATGGCGCACGCTTGTTGGATGGTGGCGAGCTCAACGGCCGTTTTCACGCGGCGCATCGGTTCAACTGTTTTTGCCAGGCCAACCCAGGTAATATTTTCCACCTGCATCAGCTCATCCATCTGTTCAAGCGTGGTGTGTTTGGCCTCGATGCCCACCCGCTCCGCGCCAGATTCAGCCAGAAAGTTGCGCGTGTCGTCCACCGTGCGCTGGTGCTTGAAGAGCGTAAAATCGGGTGCTTCGCTGGTGGCCTGGCTGTAGTAACGAAAGTCAGTGGCGATGAGCGCCTTGTCGGCCGTGATGAGCAGCTGCCCATTGGAGCCAGTAAAGCCGCTCAGCCAGCGCCGGTTGGTGGCACTGCTGATGAGCACCCCGTTTACCTCCCACTCGGCCAGTTTTTGGCGAACGGCCGTTATGCGTTCCTGAAAAATGGATAGATTTTGCATAGTTTGTGATTCCTGATGGGAGTAAGTGTTAATTGGGTAATTACGCCAATTACTCAGTTACTCAATTACCTATTTGTTTCAGCTCTGTCTCAAAAATGGCGCGCAGGATGGCGACCATAGTCGCATACGTCGGGTCCATGCCAAAGTAGGATAAGTTTTGCGAGCCAAGATTTTTGCCTTTGCTGAACGGTGTATCTGATGCGTAATGCAACACCCCCACCGGGAACGGGCTGCTGTACAAATTCACAATCTCGTTGGAGGGATGCCGCTTGGGGCGCACCATTTCGTAGATACCGCTGAGGTACGGTCCGGCTTCCATTTCCATGTCGGTATAGCCTTCCTGGTAAAAGACCGACATGTAGCCTTCGTTT
>JACKBS010000018.1 GCA_020634435.1 Ardenticatenaceae bacterium
AATGCAAACCGGGAGCTTGACAACGATCAGTCTGTTGTTACCATTGTTTTGGTTGTATGCATCGTTGACTCGATTCCTAACCCTTGCAAGCTATCCTCATCGTTGATTGGCGCATACTTCACTTCATCCCCTACTGGCGTCTCGTTGTATCAGTGGTAAGCACTATGATCTTTGAAGCTGGTCTAGTGTCCTATTTCAACTTACTGAGAGGAGTTCCCCTTGTACTTACGTCAATTAAACCGTGTTGTGAGCTTACTTTTCTTGGCGATCTTAAATATATTTATTCTCACCAATCATCAATCATCAGAAACATTGTCTGCCGAAGCTGTTACCAATTTTTCGGAGTTGACGCCGTACACAACACCCCAACTGGGTAGTAGCCAAACAGAAGTAGGCAAATGGCGACGTTTTGAAATTGCCTATGCCAATCCTTCATGGGGGGGCAACCCGTTCGATCTAGATTTCCAGGCCACCTTTACACATACAGCATCTGGCCGTTCGGTTACTCAACTCGGTTTCTATGCTGGCAATAATGTGTGGAAACTGTTTTTTATGCCGGATGAACTTGGCGAATGGACATTCGTGACCGATTCCTCAGACCCTGAACTCAATAATAAAGCAGGTGCGTTCAACTGTGTTCCCTCAAACCTGCCTGGTCAGTTGGTGGCCGGCGGCAACCGATGGCAACTGGAAGAGACAAACAAATTTATTGCTCCTATTATGATTCCAACCCGAGAGTGGTTTAAACAAACCAATACATCTGATGGCATTGATGACTTCTTATTGTGGACAAATAGCACTGTTGGCGCTCACGTTGTCGGAACGACTCTTGTCTATTTCAAACATCCTCAGGCAGCTGTTCCTTACATTAAAGGTCAGGAAGGTGATGCCTTCAACATTGCCATGTGGGATCGTCTAAACAGTCACTACGACATGTTGCGGGATATGGGAATGGGATTTTATATCATGTTTTATTCTGATGATTCAGAATCCCCGAATCTGTACGGTATCACGGCTCAGTCTGAGGAAGAACTGCGCTTATTTCGCTATGCAGTGGCCCGCTTCTCGGCATATCCAATTGTCATGTGGGACACTGGCATTGATATCGGGGAAACGCGCAGTGATGCATGGATCGATTGGTTTGCGGAATGGTTTAACGACAATGACCCCTGGCAGCATCCTGTTTCCAGCCGCACGGGAGGAGGCAGCGGCGGCAAATTCCCCCTAGAGGGCAGCTACTATAGTGATGGCAGCGCGACGTTGCCTGCCCATAGTCAAGTGGTAGCTTCCTGGCAAAGCTTAAGTGTGCCTTTGGCTTATACGGACCGTTGGCGAGAGAATGGCACGCGGGGCAATTTTGATCGAGACAAAATTCGGCGTGCGGTTTGGGAAGTGGGGTTAGTGGGGGGAACGGCCGTTTATATAGGCGCGAATGAAAACGATGGTTACTTAAAAGAAACCTATGCTACGGATTTTGAAGCTGCGCCTGATATAGGTTTTCGGTCGGACTTTTTCTGCTACAGCATTCAAGACTTTGGTAATCTTAATCCACATGGCGAACTAATAGTAAGTGGAACAGGTGCCGTACTAGCTGCCAATCCTGGTTATGAGTATGTTGTCTATGATTATGACGGCGGTGCTATTGGTATAAACCTAGAAGATGCTTCCGGCATTTCGTTACAAACAGTTTGGTACAATCCGCGAACGGGTCAATTTTTCAGTGATCAAACGATTGTTGGTGGGGGTTCACACTCCTTTGTACCACCCTTCAGCAGTGATTTCGTACTCCACCTTTATCAGACTAATAGTTCATCTTCGGGTCAGCAGCAGTTGTTTGGTAGTGGAGCAAATTCTGTTTTCTTGCCATTGGTGTTGAACAATACCGGATCAATCCTCTGTTCAGGGTAAAGAAACAACAACAAGTGCATTAAGGTGTGATATACAGCATTAAAGGTGTGCGTACGTTCTCATAAGTCATAAATTTAGGCAGTGGCAACGACGCTAAGCAATGACTGGCATAACTCACTCTTATTGTACAAGATTTATTGGATATAAAAGGATCTTGGCATGAATAAGCAAAGACCTGTAAAAGGAGGTCATTCTGGCAACAGGAAGCGGCTGGCAATTAATGTAAAATTTATCTATTTTGGGCTTTGTGTTGTCTTTGTTTTGTTAGTATTAGTTGTTTCCATGCTAGCGTTAAAAAAATCATTCCTTGTCAGCCTTAGTTCAATAGAGCCCACCGAGTTTGTCCCTCAGCCTACGCTAAAGCCAACGGACTCGGTGCCAACATCGGTTCAGGCGCAGCCTGGCGTAGCCGCCACTAGAATAACTTCCATTACTGCCCAACTACCAATCGAGGTCGGCAAATGGCAACGTTTTGAGGTGAGCTTTGCTAATCCCTCCTGGAATGACAATCCATTTGATCTTGAGTTCAGCGGCGTATTCACCCATGTGCCATCTGGCCGTAAGGTTACCCAACTTGGATTCTATGCAGGGGGAAATACGTGGAAGCTCTTTTTCATGCCCGATGAGCTGGGCGAATGGACATTTATCACCCAATCCCCCGATTCCGATCTAAACGGCCACACAGGCACTTTGCAGTGTGTGGCGTCGGAATTGCCAGGTCGGCTCGTGGCGCAAGGTAATCGGTGGCAACTGCAAGACAGCGGTCAATATCTTGCGCCCATCATGTTGCCCTCTCGGCAGTGGTTTAAGCGCACAAATACGAACGATGGAATTGATGATTTCATTTCTTGGGCTGATGAAACAGCTGGTGCCACGATTATTGGTACGACGCTGGTCTACTTTGGTCATGCGCAAGATGCAGTTCCTTATGTCAAAGAACAAGAAGGTGAGATGTTCAACATCGAGATGTGGGACCGCCTCAACAATCATTTTGATGCACTACGAGATCGAGGTATGGGTTTCTATATTATGTTCTATTCAGATGATGAGGAATCACCAAATCGCTATGGGATTAGGGCACAATCCCAAGAGGAGTTGCGACTATTCCGCTATGCAGTGGCCCGCTTCTCGGCATATCCAATTGTCATGTGGGACACTGGCATTGATATTGGGGAAACGCGCAGTGATGCATGGATCGATTGGTTTGCGGAATGGTTTAACGACAACGACCCCTGGCAGCATCCTGTTTCCAGTCGCACTGGCGGGGGGAGCAGAGGTAAATTTCCCGTAGCGGGTAGCTACTATAGTGATGGTAACGAGACGTTGCCAAACTCAAATAACATGATTAACGTATGGAATAGCCGCAGTGTACCCACTGCATATACTGATCGTTGGCGCGAGAATTATAATAGAGGTAACTTTACACCTGATACTATCCGTCAGGCAGCCTGGCAGGCGGCACTTACTGGCGGTGCAACTATTTATGTATCCGGCGATGAGAACGGTGGCTATTTAACTGAAAATTATGCGAATGATCTGATTGCAGCACCGTATCTTGGTTATCGTACGAAGTTCTTTGAGAATTACGTGTCTAACTATGGCGCTTTGTTGCCTCACAATGAGTTGGTTGTTCTTGGTGATGATGTTCTACTGGCTGCAAACCCGAGTCAAGAGTACGTTGTTTATAGTATGGCTAGCAACAGTTTGACGCTCGACCTGAGCCGTATTAACGGCAGTGCGCTTGCTCGCTTCTATGATCCACAAACTGGACAGTGGGTCGGTGAGCAGATGATCAGCGGCGGTGGAAACGCAACGTTTGAAAGACCGCCCGGCATAGACGATTGGGTAATATATATAGCGCCATAGTTAGCCTATAACAACCGGATTCTCTTTTTCTTAAGACGCATCATAAATTTAAAGTGGTTTGAAGAGGTAAGTTTGGAGCGGGGCGATTTCATCTGCTCACGAACAAGCTGATGAGATTCCATGTTTGTTGTCGTTATGCCATCACCAATCGCACATTTTGCTGTCGGCTATGCCATCTACAAAGTAACTCAGAAGCGGATACGGCCGTTTTCAACAGCATTCGCAGGAATAAAGCCGCGTCGTTTTCTGCTTCCCGCCTTACTTATTTCGTCCATCCTGCCCGATCTGGATTTTGTTCCCGGTTTACTGTCTGGCCAGTTCGATCGCTATCACAATATGATTGCCCATAGCCTAATTTTTGGGGTAATAGTTGCTCTCATTGCCAGCGCCGCAATTTGGTTGATTCAGAAGACCGGTTTTGTCAGTTGGTTCTTGCTCGTTTCAGCCTGCTATGAATTACACGTCATTATGGACTATTTTACCCTTGGTCGCGGAGTCATGATGTTTTGGCCGTTTTCGAGTGTGCGATATTTGCCGCCCTTCCTCCTCTTTTATGGAGTGCATCGCTCTGAAGGGTGGTTAAGTATCCAGCACGTTTGGACATTGGTAACTGAGCTGGGTTTTGTTGTACTGTTAAATCTGCTTGTGCATACCGTCCTAAAGCGGCACGCCACACGCCAGGCTAAATGATCTCTGCAGCGTAATTTATTGCTTAAGGCTCAGCAGGTAAGGTGAATATTGATGAAGTAGCCCTATTGTGCCCAAGTTTTTTGAACTGCTGTAAAAAACCTACCGGCTCGAAGGAGAACCGTGTGAAAAAGCCTACCCACTTCCTTGCGTGGCCAAAAGCCAGAGTTTTTGGAATAGTCCTCTTTGTTTTCTTCTTGGGGATGCTCTTTGCCAGTAATAATTCTACCGCTTATGGTTTGAATGCAGCTAAAGAACGACCCCCGACGGGAACCCCCACCGTGGGCAGCACGCCAACCATAACAGCCACACTCACTATCACCGTCACACCTTCGCCGACAATGACACCGACAGTAGGCCCTTCCCCTACCCCCACACCCGGCGGCACCTGTAGCGGCACGCAGCGCATTATGCCTCTTGGCGATTCCATTACTTTTGGAACCTATGGCAGTGGTGATAATCGACCCAGCTCACTGGTAACGGGATACCGTCAACCGCTTTATCTCTCACTCAGCGGCGCAAACCACGATATTGATTTTGTTGGTGGTCTGATAGCTGGCCAGTCGGCAAACCCCGCTTTTGACGCCGACCACGAGGGGCATAGCGGCTGGACCGCGCCACAGGTAGCAGCCACAGTCTATGACTGGTTAGTGGCTAATCCAACTGACATTATCCTGCTTCATATTGGCACCAATAACCTCACCACCAGCTCGATTCACGTTGAAAGTATTCTCGATGAGATCGACCGGTATGAGGATGACTATAACGTGGAGATTACCGTGGTTTTGGCGCGCATCATCAATCGCGTCTATTACAGCTCACGAACTACGGCATTTAATCAAAACGTTGCAGCCATGGCGCAGAGCCGAATTGCCAATGGGGACAACATTGTTCTCGTCAATATGGAAAGCACTTTAAATTATTCAACCGACATGGCCGATAATCTTCATCCCAACGAAACAGGCTATAACAAGATGGCCACCGTCTGGTTTGTGGCTCTAGATGCGCTTCTATCTGGATGCGAGTCTGGTACCACAAATAACACAGTTAGTGCATCAACAAATGGCGCGGCGTTGCTGCCAACCCCATTAAGTACGCCAGCACATTAAGGCAAACATACCGGTGCTAGGCACACCACCAGGCGATGAACCTGGAAATGTGCCTGGTACTTTTGGGCAAGAACGTTCAACCCAACATCATTCTCCACACTCGTTCTTCACCTGATTTTGGACACATTTTTTGAATGAACTCGAATAGAGAGGCTGAATGGTCTACCCAACAGACTTTCAGTTACCCTTTAAGGTGCGATTAGCTAAACGATGATAAAACGTATTTCTGTTAGCTGGGGAGTAAATGCAGTGGGAAGGGTGAAAACGGCCGTACACACAAACCTGCTCTTTCAACTTCTTTTGATAATAAGCATCACAGTGTTGGCGGCAATCTTGCGCTTTTATATGCTGGGAAAGTGGAGCTTCTGGGGCGATGAATACATCACCGTCGAACGAGCCAAAAACTTGATGGACCTGAGCATCTTACGTAGGTCCCCGTCATTAATTGGCGTCTATCTATCTTTTAAACAGTTTGGCGTTGGCGAATGGAGCGCCCGCCTCGTTCCCGCAATCCTGGGCGTGGCAACAGTACCCATTTTTTTCTGGCTGGTGCGCAAGCTGATAAACACACAAACAGCTTTTATTGCCAGCGTACTGTTAGCCATTGCGCCCTGGCATATCTACTGGTCGCAAAATGCACGTTTTTACACAGCACTACTTTTGTTTTACACCCTCTCACTGCTGCTGTTTTATATGGGCATAGAGGAAGATAAACCGTGGTATCTGGTTTTATCCCTCGTCTTTTTTGCGGCGGCCAGTTCCGAGCGTTTAGTGGCCGCTTTTCTGCTTCCTGCCACGGCAAGTTATTTGGGTCTGGTCAAATTTGGTCCATTTCAAACACCATCGGGTTGGCGCTGGCGCAATTTAACTCTCTTCTTTATGCCTGCGGTCCTTAGCCTGCTAATTCTCACATTCTTAAACCCTTCCGTGCAAAATTCCAGTCAGGGGCAAAGCTCATTTGGTTTTGCCAACAACAGCCCCTTCTGGATTTTGGGCGGAGTGGTGTTTTATTTGGGTATTCCGCTGGTTTGTGCTGCACTCGCGGGCGCTATTTCTTCACTGTTACGCGTCAATCGGCTGGGCCTGTTTTTAACGATTAGTGCGGCCGTTCCGCTCCTGGGCGTCATGGCTGTTTCCTTGTTTCTTTACTCGGCAAATCGGTACGTCTTCGTTTCTTTGACCAGCATCGTACTGCTGGCGGCTATCGCTGTAAAGGATTTGATGACCCTAAACTCTAGCACGCTAAACGCCAGGATTCTTGCTGGCGGTGTCACTCTGATTTTATTAATCGCGCCCATGGCCGATAACTTCCTCTACTACAAGTACCAAAACGGCAATCGGGATAATTGGAAAGCCGCTTTTGATTACATTGATGCCCACAGCGAAGAAGGAGACCAGGTAATTACCACCCATAAACCATTAGCCGACTATTACCTGCGGCAAGAAACCGTGGGCATGCAGATGGTCGAACGTTCCGGTTTGGCTGATGCTTTGGCATCTGAGAACAGAGTATGGATTGTTCTTGATCTGACGGCCTCTGGCAAAAGTCCGGCTGTATTTCGTTGGGCAAGAGAAAACGCTCACTTTGTAACCGAGTTTAGCGTTTACTTTAGCGCCCGCACCTATCCAATGGAAATCTACCTCTATGATCCGAAAGTTAGCGGGACCGTAAACACCCCAGGAAACGGAAACTAAAGCTTAAGAAATCTACGGTGCGTCAACATGGTGTAAGACGATTGTTAAGGTCTGGTCCATACTATCGTTGATGAAATGGAGACTTTTTGTTGTAAGGGTAGCAGCCAAAAGAGGGAAAAGGAGCGACCCGGCTAACCGCGCCCATTAAGCACCAACAAATTGAACCGGGGGCTAACCATTGAATTTACCTCAGCGAAAAATGGCAGCAGCAACGGGCAGCGTAGTTGAATATTTGCTGTCGGGAGCCGGTGTACCATCACAAGCGTTGGGGAAGAACTTAAAGTCGGCCATTTTGTCTGCCAAGGCGGGGCAACAAGGCTTTTATGATGGTAATCCTGGTTCATTTTAACGAGCAGATATTTAGATTCGGTCCATGAATATTCTCTTTGTCGTTCCCTACATGCCAAATTTAGTCCGCACACGGCCGTTTAACCTCATTCGCCACCTGTCTCTACGCGGCAACCAGGTAACGGTCTTGACGCTGTGGACAAGCGAACAGGAACGAGCCCAATTAGATCAGCTAAAACAGCTGTGCCATGAAGTCATTGCGCTGCCAATGCCGCTATGGCGTTCTTTGCTGAATAGTGCCCTGGCTTTACCCAGCCGTCGGCCGCTGCAGAGTGTGTTTTCTTGGCGGCCAGAGCTGGTTGCCACGCTAAACGGCCGTTCTCCCTACGACGTTATTCACGTAGAACACCTGCGTGGTTCACGTTATGGCCTTTACCTCAAGCAAAATACTGGCCTGCCAGTTGTCTGGGACAGCGTCGACTGCATCACGCACCTTTTTCGTCAGGCGTCCGTGGAGAGCAAAAATGCGCTCGCCCGAATTCGCAGCCGTTTTGAGTTGGGCCGGACTGAATATTACGAAGGCTGGTTGATGGACAAATTTGAACATATCGTGGTGACCTCACCCGCGGACCGCACCGCCATGTTAGATTTGGGCCAAAACAAGGCTGGGGTAAAGCCAATTTCTGTCCTGGGCAACGGGGTTGATATTGAGCACTTTTGCCCCGATACAGCCGCGACCCGCTGTCAAGACACGCTCGTCATTAGCGGTAAGATGAGTTATCACGCCAATGTCACCATGGTGCTGCACCTTTTCAGAGAAATTATGCCGCGTGTGTGGGCCGAGCGTCCGGAAATAAAACTATATGTCGTTGGCAAGGATCCACGACGAGAAATTCAAGCTCTGGCGGAGCACCCCAACGTCACGGTTACTGGGACTGTCGAAGCCCTTCCCCCCTATTTGCAAAGCGCCACCATCGCCGTAGCCCCCATACAATATGGCGCTGGCATTCAGAACAAAGTGCTGGAGGCGATGGCCTGCGCCACACCAGTGGTGACGACCACCCAAGCTTTGTCGGCTTTACAAGTCACCCCGGATCGCGATCTCATGGTAGCTGACAACCCAGAAGGCTACGCCGCTGCTATCCTGGAATTACTAGCTAATCGAGAAAAAAGAAATGTGTTGGGTCGCAACGGCCGTACCTACGTGGAAACACATCATCACTGGCCAAACGTGGCAGCCAAATTGGAAGATATTTATCGACAGGTCGTTGCTTCCTCAAAAAAACATTCGCGCGTGCGCTGGGCAAACAGCTGAGGTAGTCGGCGTAAACTTAGCAACAACTCGATCATTGGAGATCAAGATATGATCATTATTCAGACGCCTTTACGCGTTAGCTTATTCGGCGGTGGTACCGATTTTCCCTCATACTTTCTTGAACATGGCGGCTGTGTACTTACCTCTGCTATCGACAAATATATTTTTGTCACCATCAAAAAGCGGTTTGATTCCAAATTTCGCATTGGCTACACGCGAACCGAGATGGTAGATAATATCGATCAGATTCAGCACGAACTTATCCGTGAAGCCTTGCGCAAAACAGAAATCACGGAGGGCGTAGAAATTACCACGATGGGGGACATCCCCGATCAGGGTTCTGGCCTGGGTTCATCTAGCACCGTCACCGTGGGCGCCTTACATGCCATGTACACCTTTAAGCGGGAACTCGTTTTAACCGAGCGCCTGGCCAGTGAAGCATGCGACATTGAACGCGACGTGCTGCAAAAGCCGATAGGCATTCAAGATCAATACATCGCTGCCTATGGCGGATTTCGTTTTATGGAATTTACTAAAACGGGCGAAGTGCATTCCAGCCGGATCACCGTCAGCGAACGAGCTATGCGTCGCCTGAGCGAGAATCTGCTGCTGTTCTTCACCGGTGTTACCCGTAAGGCCGATGGCATTCTCAACGAGCAGAAGCGCAATATCCAAGACAAGCTGGCCATCCTGGACGAAATGAAACAGATCGCCCACACTGCCTGCAACGAGGTTCAGAAAGAAAATGTGGATGCGATTGGCGCGCTTTTGCACAAAAGCTGGCTGCTAAAAAAGCAGCTTGCCAGCCAAATCAGCAACGGCTCTCTGGATGATATGTATGAAACAGCGCTTCGCGCCGGGGCCATTGGTGGCAAAATTTCTGGTGCTGGTGGTGGCGGCTTCTTACTGCTCTATGTGCCTCAGGGACGGCACGATGCGGTACGGGATGCCCTGAAAGGATTTCAAGAATATCCATTTTCTCTCGGTCAGGATGGTAGCAAGGTTATTTTTGACTACCACCGCTGATTGGAAACTGTTTTGTATAGGCTAAGCTGCACTTGGCAGCAAAATGAGGAAGCATAAATGAATCAGGTACAAAAATATGTTGGGGAACTTAAAACGGTACTCGATCAACTTGCGGCCGAACCGATTGAGGCCACTATTGATCTCCTGCACCAGGCCCGGTTAACAGGCAAGCAAATTTTTATCATGGGGAATGGCGGCAGCGCTTCAACGGCCACACATTTTGTATGCGATCTGGCAAAAAACACGCGTAAGGCTGGTTGGTCCCACTTCAAAGTCATAGGCTTGTCTGACAATGTAGCGATTATGACGGCTTACTCGAACGATGAGGGATACGAGAATGTGTTTGCGCAACAGTTGGCTAACCTTGTGCAAGCGGGCGATGTGGTGATTGGTATTTCTACCAGCGGTAATTCGCCCAATATCTTGCGTGCTGTTGAAGTAGCGAATGATAACCAGGCAACTACCGTCGGGTTTACTGGCTTTGATGCGGGTAGCCTGGGTAAAATGGTAGATATTCATATCCACGTGCCCAGTGATTGCATCGAACAAGTTGAAGATATTCACTTAATGTTGGAGCATCTCATCACGAAGTCGCTGCGCGAAATGACAAGGTCTGCATGAAACTTTTGAATAAAAATTTGCGTAGTTTGCTCCTACTCGTTTTCTTACCTGGAGTGTTCCTCGGTATTGTACTCCATACAGTCGCTCAATCTGAAGACGGACCGTGGCTTCCTCCAGTTAACCTCTCCAAGTCCGGTTCAGTAACCGAGCTGGCCATGACGGTTGACATCAGTGGTACCTACCATCTTCTCTGGCAAGATGAGTTTGTCGGATTTGAATACTTGAGCGGCAGCGGTGAAAACTGGAGTGAACCGGCCATCGTCCGACTGCCATTTAGCGAACCGACGTTTTCCAGCCCAGACGACGATGATTTTGACAGCTTGTTCACACCTATCCTGGTTGCCGATGTCAACAACATCGTTCATGCCTTTTGGGAAGATGGCGACACAGTTCTGTGGTATAGCCGCGCGCCGTTGGCGGAGGTCACAACGCGGGCCAGTTGGACAACCCGGGCTCGGCTTTCCTCAGCAGCAATTGCCCAGGATGTGATTGTGGATGACAACGGCCGTTTACACCTCACCTATATCCGGCCAAAAACAACGGCTGAAACGGAGGCAGGCGTCTACTATCGCTACTCCGACGATGGTGGCGCTAGCTGGACAGATCCCGTCCTGTTGTATCAATCCGACTACTTCCACCTGGATGCTACCGACCAGGCCCGGGTCAAAATTGCGATCTCGCCGGAGATCGGTCTGTTTGTTGTTTGGGACAACCGACTCATCGACCGGGTGTTTGTCACGCATTTGAATGAAGATGGTGAATCCTGGGCCGAACCATTGGAAGTTGACCGGCGAGGACCAGAGAGTGATGGCTTGGATACGGCCGGTCCTTCGCAAATTGATATTGCTATGGTAGGGGATGAGGTCCATTTGACCTGGCAGGCAAGCCATGAAAGTGAAAGATGTGTGCAGTTCCACACATGGTCAGATGATCAGGGACAAACCTGGCAGTCGCGGCAAACTGCATACGGGGATAGCATTTGCCCCACCGATGCCCAGTTTATTGTGCGAGATACGGTGCTATTTCTGCTCATTAGGGTGGATGACCAAGCCAAGCTGATGGTCTGGGATAGCACGCAGTGGAGCGAACCGACCCTACAGCCCCTGGTTGAGTTTGCCGATCCGGAGACCTACCACAATCTAACGTTGGATTGTCTCAATTTTGATGTCACCAGCGACAATCAGCTAGTAGTTATAGGCTGTGGTGCGGACACGTTGTCTGACGATATTTGGCTGCTGCGACGACCGTTGGGCGGCCTGGAAGAGTGGACCGCTTTATTCAATCCAATTCCGGTTTGGAACGAACCTTCGCTAATTGTCCAGAGTGATACACAACTGCATTGGCCGCAGTTGGTAACGGCCGTAGATGGTCGAATGCACGCAGTCTGGAGCCAGTCTGACACACCCGTTACGGGCAATGTCTTCAGCGACTCATCCATTGTTGACCAGCGCATTAACTACACGCAATCGAACAGCGGCAGCTGGCTGCCACCTCGAACGGTCATAGAATCATCGCAAAACACCGACCAACCCGCCATCGCAGCTGGTAACGACGGCAGTCTATACCTGGTTTGGAGTGGTGGCGATTTAGGTGAAGTTTTTGTGCGCCGCGTATTTGCCAATCGGGCCGCTTCCGTTTCTGAATGGTTCGATTCACAGCTCCTATCCGTGCCCAAAGTCGGCGGAAGCTGGCCAGATGTGGCCACCGCTGGGGACAAAACAGTTTTTGTTGTTTACTCAGTACCGCTTAACGAAGCGCGTGGTTTGTACCTGACACATTCAGAAGATGGTGGCGCAACATGGTCTGAGCCAGAACAGATTTTTGACGGGGCCGCCGCTGAATGGGAGATGGTGGGAAAACCGACAATAGCCGCCAGCAGTGAGAATACTCTTCATCTTCTTTGGACCCAAAAAACAGTGGCACAAAACGGCCAGTCCGTGGCCCTTGTGCATGCCAGCTCACAGGATAGAGGGCAGAGCTGGACTGAACCACAAATTGTTACCGAAGACACTGTAATATGGAGTGAGATGATTACCCTCAGTGATCTGAACTTGCATCGTGCCTGGGTGAGTCAAACGGATAATCTTACAGCATTGTGGCACCAACAATCTTTAGATGGCGGTCTGACGTGGAGTGAGCCACTGCGCTTATCTGATCCATCGGTGCGTGTAGGGCCAGTAACCCTTATTACAGACCCGGCTGGCGAGCCCCACCTGCTGCTGCTTGAAAAAAGCAGTTTAGAAGACACAATCACGCTAAAACATTGGTTGTGGCGGGACAGTCGTTGGCTCCAGGAAGAAGGGATGCCTCTGCAAAAAGAAGCCATCGACGCCGATGGGATTGCGGCCGCCTTATTACCCGACGAGACGCTGACCGTTATCTACTCTAGCTTAGTGACGCAATTGGTAGATGATCAGCTTTACGACAAACTGCTCTTCACCCAACGTCAATGGGAACTCCCCTCAGTCACCGCAACACCTTTACCGACACTGACCCCTACACCGCAAGCGACGCCTACTGCCACGCCAACGCCGCCACCCTCGCCAACGCCAACCTTGGCAATTCCAACAACCCAGGAAGATAGCCAGACGCTTCAAATTGGCCCCCTCGATACGGGAAGCTTAACAGGTCGTCTACTCTTGGGAATTATCCCGGCGGTATTGATTGTGGCAATCGCCTTTGCTATAGGTCTTCGCTTTAGACGCCAGAGGTAAGGCTTAATGTAAGAAGTACCATCTAAGCTTTTTATATAAAAACTTCGCCCTACTCTTGTGAAAACACAGATAGGTAGCGACCAAGAGCTGCAGGAGACTGTTTAAAATGGATGAAACAAAAACCGCAATCAAAAGCTTCATTCTGGATGAATTTCTGCCGGGAGAAAATCCTGACGAACTGACCGATTCTACACCACTGATTACCGGAGGGATTCTCGATTCTCTGGCCACGTTGAAACTGGTAACCTTTCTGGAAAATCGCTTCAAAATCCAGGTTGAGCCGCATGAAACGGCCGTTGATTACCTGGACACCATTCCCGACATCGCCAATCTAGTTCACTCCAAGTTTTAGTCATAACCAAGGGGCGATGATGACTATCCAAGCTCTACATCATTACTTAGATTACTCTGCCCAAACATGGCCGGATCACGTTGCAGTTGATGAACCGGGTCAGGGAACCATTCTCTATCGCGAACTGGCTGACTTATCCGACCAGCTTCGCGACCGACTGTACCATCTCGGCGTCCGTCACGGCGATCGGGTTGGCATCTATATGAGCAAATCAATTGATGCCGTAGCCTCCATCTTTGGTATTCTCAAAGTGGGGGCAGCATACGTGCCGGTGGATGCCAGCGCTCCGGTTGCCCGAAACAGCTACATCCTCAGCAACTGCTTTGTCAAAGCGGTCATTGTTGAAGAACGGTTTGTTGACGATCTAATAGCCGAGTTAAATGACGTCAGTGAGAAGCCACAGATCATCGCGCTCGAAGGAATTGGCGCGGGCATTCCACTGAAAAATGCCTTAGCGAAAGCGCAGGCAATAGACCCGGCACCTCCGGCAGAGGTCAAAAGCGCTTCCCTGGATGATTTAGCCTACATTCTCTACACGTCTGGCTCCACTGGCAAACCCAAAGGCGTGATGCTGTCTCATCATGCCGCTGTCAGCTTCGTCGATTGGTGTTCGGCAGCGTTCGAACCAACTAGCTCGGATCGTTTCTCTTCTCACGCACCCTTTCATTTCGACCTATCCATTCTAGACATCTATGTATCACTCAAACACGGGGCTACGCTTGTGCTGGTTGAAGAATCGCTCGGCAAGGACCCTGTGCGGTTGGCATCGTTAATCACCGAGAAGCAAATATCCGTCTGGTATTCAACCCCATCGATTCTTAGCTTGCTGGCTCAGTATGGGAAGCTAGAACAGGGCGATTATTCAGCGTTACGCACCATTCTGTTCGCGGGTGAAGTTTTCCCGGTAAAACATCTAAGAAACTTGAAAGAGCTTCTGCCGTCTCCGCGCTACTTTAACCTCTATGGCCCGACAGAAACAAACGTCTGTACCTATTACGAAATTCCAACCCAGATACCTGAAGATCGCACGCAGCCATATCCTATCGGGAAAGCCTGTTCGCACTACGAGATCAAGGTGTTTGATGGCAAAGGTAATCAGGTTGCCGTTGGGCAAGAAGGCGAACTTTGTGGCAGCGGTCCTGGCGTTATGGATGGCTACTGGAATCTACCGGAGCGCACAGCAAATGCTTTTCTAGTGGATGCTTCGGGCCAGCGCTGGTACAAAACCGGCGACATCGTGGTTGAAGAGAGTGACGGCAACTACATCTTTGTGGGCCGCAAAGACCGCATGGTTAAAAAGCGTGGTTATCGCGTGGAATTGGGCGAGGTGGAGGCTGGCCTCTATCGTCATCCCGACGTTAAGGAAGCGGCCGTTATTGCCCTTTCCGACGAAGAGAACGGCGTTCGCATCAAAGCCTACTTGAGCTGTCGTGACACAGAGAAACGGCCGTCTGTTATTGCAATGAAGCGATTCTGCTCTGAGAATTTGCCAGCCTATATGATCCCCGACATCTTCTCATTCAAGACAGCCCTACCCAAAACATCGACTGATAAAATCGATTACCAAAGCCTGAAAACCCTCGAATAGGGACAAGCTCAACTTTTTTGATAAAAAAAACCGGTGAACATCAAATTGATGTTCACCGATTCTGTAGTTTGGCTCTTTTTGAAAAGGAAGTGTACTCGTTTAATGTAGGTTTGACCAAAAACAAACAAAACGAGGCACTTCCAATGACAACTATCCCTCAAAACGAACAACTTCTCAACCATGTAACCCAATTACTTCAAGCCCATCGCCCTATTTGCAAACAGGAACGCGTCTTCCAACGGGTTGCCCTGTTGGTCATTGCCGAGATAGTCGTGTTTGCCCGACATACTTGCCGTTTCTGGTCGATGCAGTGCAGAATGCGGACGGTGATTGGGTTCCGCCCTTGCCGGTAGCAGACCTACTGTTCTGGGCCTGGCAGCGCTGGGAGGTGGAAGTGGCCCATCGCGAACTGAAGTCGAACTTCGGTTTAGGTAACAAGCAAGGTTGGACTCCCCAAGCCGCGATTCTCTCTGTGCAATGGAGCGCCTGGGTCTATGCCTTGCTCCTGTTGGCTGGTTATCGCTCTTGGGGATTGACGGGCGCGCATGCGGTGCCTACCCGTTGGTGGCAGGGGAGTGGCCGGGGGTCGTTGAATACATTATGGCGTGGCTATCGCGCTGCCTTGTGACCATCAATTCCAGCCGATTAGCCCTCAATCCCTGCTGACCAGCGGAGATTTGCGCTGGATTCAACCGACATTGCGTCATGCTGCCTTTGCTGCCGCCCGATCATAGCTGAGTCTGACCTGTTTTCAGCCTTTGCTCAAACAAAAAAGCCTTCTATTGATGCTGAAGGCTTCTTCAAATTGCCAAAGTCTAGAAGGAATGATCATCAAATTGATGTTCACCGGTTTTTACGTTTAGCTTGGCTGCCCTCACCAATTCAAAGTGTCAAGGGCGGGCAATGACTGTGCGATTAACGGGCAACGGCCGTTGCCTCCTGTTGTTCCGACATCACTTGCAGCTCACGTCGGTTGATCTTGCCCGTGGAGGTGCGGGGGAAATCAGCCATGATGTAAATTTTGGTCGGCACCGCATAGGGCGGCAGCTTATCGCCTACGTGCTTGGCCAAAATATTGTGGGTCAATTCAGTGTTTTCATTGGGAATAACGGCCGCTTCAATCAAGTTGCTGCCATTGCCATCAGACACGGTGTAAACGGCTGCTTCCTTTACATCCTCATGCGCTAACAGGGCCACCTCTACCTCGTCCAACTCTACTCGATATCCTCGCGTTTTCACCTGGCGGTCCTTCCGCCCAAAGTAGCGGAAGTTCCCATCCGGCTCCTGCAAAACCAGGTCACCGGTCCGGTAAAAAAGATCCTCATAATTGCCAAAAACCGAACGCCGATAAAATCCTTTCTCGTTTAAATCAGGCCGTCCCCAATAGCCACGCATCACCGTGCCCCCCCGTACAAGCAGTTCACCCACCTCACCCGGGACCACCGGCTCATTATCTCTGTCTACTACCAGCATCTCTTCGTTAGCGCAGGCAAAACCAATCGGAATTGTATCTTCATCATCTTCCGCCAGAAGCGGCACATGGTAATAGGTGCATACGTTTGTTTCCGTAGGTCCGTACAAATTGCTGAAGCGCTTCTCTGGCCATTGTTTCATTAATTCTCGTAGGTGTTTGGTGGGGAAAACCTCACCAGCAAACAGCACCCAACGTAGCGCGCTCAGGTCACGCTTAGCCAGTGCGCCACGTTCCATCAGCATGATCAGGGCAAACGGCACAGTGTACGAAACCGTGATTTTTTCGTCTTGCAGCAGTTGCGAATGGCTAGCGGGGAATTTAGTCACAAATTCGGGAATGATGACCATGGTACCGCCAGCCAGCATGGTGGCAAACAGGTCAAATGTGGATAAGTCAAAGTGATAGGGGGCGTGATTGGTTACGCGGTCTTCGACAGTCAGCTCATATTCGTCGCAAGCCCATTCAGCAAAGCTGAGAGCGCTGCGATGCGTGTGCATGATGCCTTTAGGTGTTCCAGTTGAACCAGACGTATACAAAATATACGCCAGATCCTGCTCAATAACGTGGAGGTTGGGCATGTCCTGCCGCTCGGGATCCGTTACCTGTTCCCATGGAATGCAGGTCACAACCAGATCGTCTTGTGGCCCTATACCAATCAGGCAGTTCAGGTTTGTTTCGGCCACCATACTGCGCACCTGAGCCAGCTTATTTTGCTTGGTTATGATGACGCGAATGCCGCAGTCATTAATCACGTAGCTGAGGCGCTCTACCGGGGCAAACGGATCCAGCGGCACATAAGCAGCCCCAGCTTTCATGATGCCATAAATAGAAACTGCCGATTCAATGTCCTTATTGATGTAAATCCCCACCCTGTCGCCGCGCTGTACACCTTGCTGCTGCAAAATAGCCGCCAGATTATTTGCTTGCTGCTGGAGCAGGGCATAGGTGAGGCCCTTGCCGTTGCACCGTATCGCCTCGTGATCTGGAAACTTATCGGCGGTTCTATCAAGCGCTTGGGGTAAAGAATATATCATCACTATCACCTCAATAATCGAGAAATAAGTTTTGGGTCAGAGGTAGCTGAAAATCATACGGCAAATCGTTGTTGCACTCGTCCATCTGGAACCTAATGCGTTTCGGACAAATTGGATCATCGCGAATTAATTCGCCACGCCAAGATAAACACAAAATTGTCTACTTCTGTTGGTTAGATTTTGATTTGATCTCACATCATTTTCAGTAAGTTCAATTCATGCCCAGCTCTAGTGTAGGCTAAGTCACTTTCAAACCGACTTTCCAAGCAAGTGGTCGGAGATCATGAAAGCAAAGTGACACCCATGAATAGTGAGAAAATGTACTAGGGAGATATTTCTACATCAATCTTGGCCAGGCACGGCAGGTAGCCTATCTAGCAGCAACTTGTTGGCGCAAAGCGTTGATTTGATCACGCAGGTCAATGGCGGCCTGACGCGCCGCCTCGGCAAAATCTTCGCCACCGGAAGCATAGATGATACTGCGGCTGGCGCTGATGAGCGGCCCGGCTACCGCATCCGGTCCGTATTGTACGGCCGTTGCTAAATCCCCACCCTGTGCCCCAATTCCGGGAATCAAAAAGTTGGCCTCTGGTGCCAGGCGGCGCGCAATGGCCAACTCTTCTGGATAGGTAGCTCCCACCACGTACCCCTTGTGACCCGCAGTGGCCCAATTCTGGCTTTGGCGCAGCACCTCAGCGGAAAGCCCCTGCTCCTGGCGGAGTTCGCCCTGAAAATGCATCGCGCTGGCGTTAGACGTGCGGGCCAGGATGTACACCGCCTTGTCTGGCCGCTGGCCAATCATGGGCAGCACAGCATCGGCACCAACAAATGGATTCACGGTGACGGCATCCACCTGCCATTCGTCAAACAGGCCATTGCCCCAGGCAGCTTGCGTATGGCCAATATCCCCTGTTTTGCAATCCAGCACGATGGGAATATGGCGAGGAATGTAGGCAATGGTGCGCTCCAGGGCAATGACGCCCGCTGCACCCCACTGCAAGTAGAAGCCCAGGTTTGGTTTGTAGGCGCAGACAAGATCGGCCGTGGCATCAATGATGGCCCGGTTGTAGGGTAAAATGGGTTCATCCCACTTGCGAAAATCCACCCGCAGCCGCTCCATCAGCGGATCAAGGCCGATACACAGCCAGGAGTTGTTTTGTTCTTGAACTTGTTTGAGTTTTTCCAGGTAGGTCATGCCCCTGATTGTACCCGGTTGGTGCGTAGCAACCACCCAATTTCCCGGAAATCTGAGTGCAAAAACCTACACCTGGCTGGCGCAAGGTTATTCGTCCACGTTTTTATTCGCCGGATCGGGCTCCTCGTCTGGTTTGGCGCGTCTCACCGAACTCAAGCGCAGTTGGTGCAACCCTGATACGCTTTTATCGGCGATCTCGTCTTTGTTACGGCTAAGCGCGTAGAGGGCAACGGCCGTTAAACAAAACGCCAAAAAAGCCAGGGCAAAAAAAGCTACAATTATTTCATTGCCACTCATCGTATTCTCCCTGCATTTTTTACGGCCGAACTGCCTGGCCTTTGCTTATTTTTCCTGCCCCAACCGGCCCAACATAATAGCACGCATGTTCTAAAAACACAAGCACCAACCGTCTCTTTTTATTCCCATCTGAAATTTTGGTGAATTTGTAGGAGATTACGGCCGTTTCTTCACAAAATCCGCTTCATTCAGTATCATCTTCAGGATTCCCCTGCTATAATGGCGCCACGGTTGAAGCTATGACAATAACGGAAGAATCCACCACCCCCGACAGCCCTCTGCCGGAGGAAACCCTGATACAACCAGAAGAGCCCATGCTGGAAACCACAGCGGAAGCCAATGGCTATGGCTTGCTGGATCGCCTACGCTTCTGGCGGCGGGGTCAAACCTGGCTGGAAATTGTGGGCTATCACGTGGAGGATATTCATGCCGACCAGCCCGTTGCCATTCAAGAAGGGGCCACCCTGGTAGGCAACGTATTTGCCCCCCGTTTGATCGTCGCTGGCTTGCTAACCGGATCGGCCGTTTGCCGGGAAATCCGTGTGGAAAAAAGCGGCCAAGTGCTGGGTGATGTGTTCACCGTCAGCCTAACGGTGCTGGCGGGCGGCAACATTCATGGCTGGGCCAGCAGCGTGGATGAAGCTGATTACACAGCCCTGGCCGAAGCGGGCCAGCTGCCCGACGATGCCGACCTGAGCTGGCACGAAAACGACAGCGACCTGCCCGAAGGCCAACTGCTCAACCGCAATGAGGCGCAAATTGAGGCGCTCCACCATTTGCAAGCCGAAGCGGCCGTTGCCCTGGCAGCCCGCGCCGAACTGGAGCAAGATTTTCAGCGGCGGCTCACCGAACTGGCCGGCGAATCCACCAACACAATTGCTCATCTTAAGCAAGAACTCACCGAGCTGCGCACGGAGTTAACAACCAAACAAACTCAGCTAGACGAGGCCCAAGAAGCGCTGCGCCATCGCAAAAGCCAGGTGGAGCGGCAGGCTAATGAATTGGGCATCGCGCGCGATTTGATGACCGAGCAAAATGATGAGCTGGCCAATTTGCGCCAGCAGCACACCCAGCTGCAAAACAATTTCACCCAACTGCAAACAGAAAAAACGGCCGTTGATGATGAACTAGAAACGGCCGTACGCGAAATCAATACCCTCCGTGACCGCATCCACAGCCTGGAAGTGGCCCACAAAGCCAGCCTCGTCCACACCTCCGAACAAGAAGAATCGCTCATTCGCTGGCAAGAGCTAGCCGAAATCACCGAGAAGAAAGCCGCCGATCTGGAAGCGGAGCTGAAGAAAGCCCAGTTGCAAATAAGCGAAAGCAGCAGCCTGCTAGAGGTGCAGCGTGACCAGCGCCGCGCTGCTGAAAAAGAGCTAGAGAAAACGCTGGACGAATTGACCAGCCTGCGCGAGCAAAGCGCCGATCCGCTGACCAAAGCCGCCCAGCTCACCGAAGCTGAAGAACGCATTGGCAGCCTGGAAGCCGAATTAGCAGATGCTGAACATGCTCATATTGAGCGCGTTTTGTGGTATAAAGCCGAGTTGGAAGCCAGCCAGGCAACGGCCGCTGCGGCCCAAAAAGAAGCCGCGGAACAAGTGGAAAAGATTGCCCAACTGGAAGAATCGTTACAGGCGCAGCAAGACATGGTAACTGAATGGCGCAAGACGGCCGAAGAAGCCCAAAGTGCCCTGGACAATCAAACTTCCGAAGGGAATAGTAGGTATGAAAAGTTGGTTGAAGACAGCATGGGGCTGCAAACGGTCATTCGGGAGCAAAAAATGCGGCTGGAGGCCAGCGAAAATGAGCTGAACCGTTTCTTGAGCCAGACCAATGCGCAGGGCCAACATCTGGCCGAAATTCATGCCCGCCTGGTCGAACGCGAACTTCAGCTAAAGCAAGCTGTCAACCAGCTCAAACTGGCCCGTGGCATGATTGAGAAACAAAACCAGGCCATTAAACAAATCCAGCAGAAAGCGGGTGAACGCATACGCGCTTTGCAAATGCAGCTCACCGACGCAAAATAAAAATCACAGATGTAACTGTACAGGTGCGACGCACTTATACCAGAGCAAGTAACGTCAAAATCCATCTTTGAAAGTGCGTCGCACCTCTAGGACGTGAATAAATACTCACTGATTAAATAATCTGCGGATTGTTTTCGAGGGAGAAGAAGTTGTCTAACATAGAACTTGCGGTGATTGGGGGCAGCGGCCTCTATGAAATTGATGCTTTGACCGACCGGGAAGAGCTGACAATTGACACCCCTTTTGGCAAACCATCCGACGCAATTATGGTGGGCACGTTATACGGCCGTCGCGTGGCATTTTTACCCCGGCACGGGCGTGGCCATCGGCTGAACCCCAGCGAAGTTCCCTACCGGGCCAACATTTTTGCTCTCAAAACGCTCGGCGTCCGCTACATCGTTTCGGTCAGCGCCTGCGGATCCTTGCGCGAAGATTATGCTCCCGGCCACATTGTGGTGCCCGACCAGCTATTTGATCACACCAAAAATCGGGCGAGCTCTTTTTTTGAAAAAGGGCTGGTAGCCCACGTAAGCCTGGCACACCCATTCTCGCCAGAGATGAATCGGGCCATTGCCCACTGCTGCCGCGCCGCTGGTGGCACCGTCCATGAAGGCGGCACCTTCATCACCATGGAAGGGCCACGCTTTAGCACCAAAGGGGAATCAAACGTGTACCGGCAGTGGGGCATGAGCATCATTGGCATGACCACCAGCCCAGAAGCGTTTTTGGCAGGCGAGGCCGAGATTGCCTACGGCGTGATGGCCCATGTGACCGATTACGACGTCTGGCATGAAAGTGAAAGCCCCGTCACCGTCGAAATGGTTGTTCAGACACTGCAAAAGAATACCCAGATTGCCCAAAACGCCATTGGTCGCCTGGTGCGAACGATTGACGAATGGGCGGGCGATTTCCCGGCACACCACACGCTGAAGGACGCCATCATCACCAACCACGGCCATATTTCCGCGCAGCGCAAGCGAGAACTGGCCCCGCTGGTTGGCAAGTATCTGGAGTAACGCCAACCACCCCGCCTTTATGCGCAGCCTCTCTTTTACCTCCCGGCTCGATGAGGAACACGGCCGTTCCGAACCCATTTTACTGCTCGTAGCGGCTTTATTTGTGTTTAGCAATGCCCTGGCGTTAGGACTCGCTCGCGACGGCCGTATTGATGGCCGCACGCTGTGGGGGCCCTTTTGCTGGTTAGTGGCCCAAGGAACGGGCGTCTGGCTCCTGCGCCGTTATGCCCCGGATCACGATCCATTTTTGCTGCCCCTTGTTGGTTTGCTCACTGGCTGGGGCATTGTGCTGCAAGATCGGCTGGCCCCCAATTTTTTGCTGCGGCAGGTGGTGTGGGTGGTGCTGGGAACGGCCGTTCTGGTAGGCATCACCCTTTTACCGCGCAATCTGCGCTGGCTGCGCCGCTACCGCTACACCCTGCTGCTGCTGGGCATTCTCCTGCTAACGGCCACCTTGCTGTTTGGCATCAATCCCACCGGAGCCAGCGTGGCCCGCTATTGGCTGCGCCTGCCAATTCCGTTTCTCACGCCCGTCTATTTTCAGCCATCCGAGCTGCTTAAACTGCTGCTGGTCATCTTCCTGGCCAGCTATTTTGATGAGCGAGAAACGGTGGGGCGACTGGCGGGCAACGGCCGTCTTCAACACTTTTCCTACCTGGCACCACTGCTGTTGATGTGGGGCTTTTGCATGATTCTGCTGATCTGGCAGCGAGACTTAGGTGCAGCGACCCTATTTTTTATTGTTTTTCTCAGCTTGCTCTACTTAGCCACAGGCGATTGGCGCGTGGTGGCCGCCGGTGTGGGCATGCTGCTGCTGGCCGGGCTGTTTGCCTACTTTGCCTTTAGCCTGGTGACGCTGCGCATCGACGCGTGGTGGAACCCGTGGCCGGACGCCGATGCCGACGCCTTCCAGATTGTGCAGTCGCTGTACGCCGTGGCCGCCGGTGGTATTTGGGGGCAAGGCATCGGCCAGGGCTTTCCGCAATACATCCCAGTGGTGCATTCCGATTTTGTTTTTGCCGCCATTGCTGAGGAGTGGGGCCTCATTGGCAGTCTGGGCATTGTGGGCTGTTTTGCCCTGCTGGCTCACCGGGGGATGCGCTTGGCGCTGCTGGCCGAACGGCCGTTTCGTCGTTACCTTGCCGCCGGAATCACCATTTTGCTTACCGCCCAGGCATTTCTCATCATGGCGGGTGTGACCAAGCTGCTGCCACTGACGGGCGTCACGCTGCCCTTCGTCAGCTACGGCGGCAGCTCGATGCTGATCAGCCACGTGATGGCTGGGTTGCTACTCTATCTCTCAACCAAAAGCAGGCAAATCTATTTGTAATTGAGAAAATTACCCAGTTACTCAATTACCCAATTACTTTTTGATGAACAACGATTCTCCCCAATCCCACCTACGCCAGATGCAGCGGGCAATCTTGCTCAGCTTTCTGGCCGTGGCCGTGTCGCTGGTGTTTTGGAGTGTGGTGCGGAGCAGCGCCATTTTGACCCGCGACGATAATCCCCGACTGGTGGAGGCCGAACTGCGCATTCAGCGCGGCCAGATTTTGGACCGCAACGGCACGGTGCTGGCCCATACCGTCGGCGAGCCAGATGCGTTGGCACGCACCTACCCTTTTGCCACCATTGGGCCGGCAGTGGGCTACTACAGCTTCCGGCACGGCACGGCGGGCATCGAGGCGGGCTACGACGAGGTGCTGCGGGGGGATGAAACAACGTTTACGGCCGTTCTCGACCAGCAGCTCCTCCACGAACCACAAATTGGGCGCGACGTCCAGCTTACCCTCGATGCTGAACTGCAAACCACCGCCGAAGCGCTGTTTGGCAATGAACAAGGCGCTTTGGTGCTACTAGACGTCACCACTGGCGACATCCTGGCGATGGTTAGCCATCCTGGCTACAACCCCAACCGCCTGGATGAGAATTTTGATGAGCTGGTCGAAGATGAAACGGCCCCGCTGCTGAATCGCGCCGTGCAGGGCCAGTACCAGCCCGGCCTCGTGTTGCAGCCGTTCATTTTGGCCGCCGCGCTGGATGCCGATCGCATTCAGTTGGATGGTGCCGTGCTGAATGCCAATCGCCCTGTGCCGGTGGATGGCGAGGTGAAGCGCTGCCAGAGCGATCCGCCTGATGACGCCACCTGGGCCGACGTGCTGCGTTACCGCTGCCCCGGCCCGATGCAAGACCTGGCCGATCGGCTCGGCCTGGCTGCTTTAGACGACATCTTCCTGCGCTTTGGCTTTACCACCCCGCCCGATCTGCCGTTGAACACGGAAGTGCCGGAGCAGGAACCGCTGGCTGATCCGCTGCAAGCGGGCATTGGCCAGGACAATTTGACGGTGTCGCCATTGCAGGTGGCATTGGCGCTGGCCGCACTGGCCAACGACGGCCGTTTACCCACACCGCGGTTGGTAACTGCCGTTCAAGCTGAAGATGGCACCATGCAGGCCCAATCCACCACGCCAAGCGCGGGCGATACGGTCACCAGCCAGGCAGCCCGGGAAATCCGTCAGCTGTTGAGCGATGATGGGACGGTTCACTTTGCCGTCTCCGCGCTATCTGGCCCGGAAAGCCGCAATGGGTGGTATCTGGCCCTCACGCCAACCGAAACATTGCAATATGCCATCGTGGTGGTGGTGGAAAATAGCGAAGATTTAGACGTGGTTACGGCAATCGGCCAGGGATTGGAAACGGCCGTAACCGCACTTGATGACGCGCCATAAAGCCGTTTTGGAGGCATGAAATGGACTTGAGCAGGCCAGCGATTGCCCTTTGCATGGCAGGCACTCAGCTAGAATTTCAGAAACAAATCGAAGCCGCCCGCCAGCGTTATGCCGAGGCATGGGCGTGCGCGGCCGATGATTACGAGAAGTGCATCGCTGCGCATTACGTCGGCCATCTGGCACAAACACCGGCCGATATGCTGTTCTGGCACCAAACGGCGTTGGACCATGCTGCTCGCGCCGATCATGAACTGGTTGAAAGCTTTCTGCCATCGCTGTATGTAAACCTGGGACACGCTTACGAGCAAACGGGCGATCCCGATCAGGCGAACCATTTTTATGATCTGGCGGCCGCCTTGGGACTGGTACACAAGCACGATTAACCGAAAACGGCCGTTGCCCCCTCACAAAATCTGTGCGATAACTGCCTCACGATTCACATTCGCAAGTTACCCATTTCAGGAGAATAGCCATGACAATCAAACATTTGACGATGGATGAGTTGACGGCAGGATTGGACCATGTTCGGCAGTCGCCGCAGGATGGTGGCACGCTGGAGATGATTGTGCGACGGCCGTCTACCGACGAACGTGAACTGCTGCATGAAGGGGAACTGGATACGGCCGTTGGCCTCATCGGCGATAACTGGCAGGCGCGGGGCAGTCGCTCCATACCCGATGGCTCCGCCAACCCGGATGCCCAACTGACGCTGATGAACAGCCGCGCCGCTGATCTGGTGTCGCAAGGTCGCGACCGTTGGCCGCTGGCAGGCGACCAGCTGTACGTGGATTTTGACTTGAGCGAGGCAAACATTCCCCCTGGTACCCGGCTAGAAATTGGCGAAGCGGTTGTGGAAGTCACGGCGCTGCCCCACACGGGCTGCCAAAAATTTGTAGCCCGCTTTGGCAAAGATGCCATGAAATTTGTCAACACTGGGGAAGGCAAGCAGCTTCATCTGCGCGGCATCAACACCAAAGTGGTGCAACCAGGCACTATTCGCATTGGGGATTCGGTTACAAAATTGTAGAGATGTTGCAATGCAACGTCTCTACACGTGCGGGACCTTTTCCAGCCGCCGGATGCCGTCCTGATCCAGGATCAGGCGCAGATGGCGGTTTTCTTTATTGATGCCGGGCTGCATAGTTTTGTAGCGGGCAATTAAATTTACATGATAAACCTTGTGGCAGAGCAAAGGCACCAGTTCGCCTTCCTGAATGAGGTACCGTTCCTGAACAGGTTCTGCCATCTTTTTCAGGAAATGTCTGATATCAAAGCGTAAGATATCGTTGACGCCCGTAATTATCGGAAACCCAGGGAGTATCTCTTCAGCATTTTTGATTTGCAGCTCGATCTCTTTGGTGTAGCAGATGATGTATTCCCCCCGCCCCTCATTAGAAATTTCGGTGATGTGATCCCGATTGCGCGCACGCAGCACAGAGAGCGGCACATCATCTTCATGAATAAAGCGCACTTTTTCACGCAAGGTGCCCAGGCGATGCTGCCTGTCTTGCGTGCGAATGGTGATACGCCGATCAAACAGATAATTCTCCAAGCGCTGGGCAAACATCATGCGGCTGATTTCTTTGATGCGATCCTTGAACATGTAGCCAATCACCAGGGCAATGAAGAAAGGCAACGTAAAATTGCCAAATTGCAGCTGGAAGTAAAATGCAACGGCCGTTGCAAAAACCATCGCTAATCCAGCCGCCAACGACAAGATCAGCTGCTCCCAATATTTCCCGTCTGGCTGAACATCGGTATTCAGGAAGAGCACACTGGAGGCATACTTTTTCAGAATGGAAGCGCGATATAGATATGTTTCATTGTCCCCGTCCGGATCCAAAATGGATTCAAAGCCCCGTGTTTTGCGATATTTTGCCTCTCGCAACGTCAACTCGCTTAGGGCAATTTTGTAATCCTCCCGATTGGTCTTTTTGAGATACTCATCCACGATTTGGAACATCTCCACAGCACTTTCTTCAATAAGAATGCTGAGCGACTCATCCGTAAACAGGAAAGCGGTAAACACGGCCGGCGGCACGTGCGGCAAATTAAAATCGGCCAGCAGCGACCGATAACGCTGTGTTACCCGGGCCGATTCCGTAATAAACTCATCGACCAGATTGTGAACCAGATAGTGTGTTTTGCCGTGCGGCGTGGCCTGCACCTCCTCAACACGCCGCTCAATCAGCATAAAGTGCTCGCGCAAGGCGCTTTTGAGCATGGCGCTGAGCAGCTTCATTTGGGTTATGAGTTGGTTGTGAACGGCCGTATCCCCCAACCACCCTGGCTTCCGCACAATCGCCTCAATGTTACGCAGTGGCGAGCGTGCCCCGTCGGCAAACTCACGCAGGTTCAGGCTGGGCGTTTTCAGGCGAATGTGGCTTTGCACATCCTGGTAAAAAGTTTGTCTGGGATAGGTTTGCGGCGTAATGCCCAGGCTTTGCGGCACAAAAAAGTAAGTGGCAATCTGGTAGCGGGTTTTCTGGTCGGCGTGCAGTTCGTAATCCAGCTTAATTTCAATCTGGTACTGATCATGATGCTTCACCGACTGTTGGATGGTTTCAAGCATGTGGTGATTCCTCTAAACTAGTCAAGTTTGCATTTATTCTTCGTTTACTGAGCCAAACCCTTTGCGGCAGATTTAGCTCAGCGTGACAAACCTCGGCTAAACGGGATTTCCCCGGAAACTTCAAAATGGGCAGACGTTCTCCTTATGCAGTTTCCGGGGAAATTTTTGGGTGCAAAAGAGATGCGAAGAGAACGCAGGTTGGTGGTCTATCCATCATGGCCTCGATTCGTTGGGAAATTTGTGGCTAAAATCAGGGAAGTTTAAGCAGCTGGTTGGCGGCAACGGCCGTTTCCTCCCAAACGCCATCGGCCCACGTCACCCGCACCCGAACCGCCTCAGTAAACTGACCCAGCCCAAAGTGCAATCGGGGGTCTTCGGATGCCAGATAGCTGCTGCCCACATGCCACTCGCGCCGCAAGATACGGCCGTCTGGCAATTCCACTTCCACCACGGCACCGGGATAAAAGCCATTGAGCTGAACTTGCAGCCAGTTGCCCGTGGCCCCGTTGTTTTGCAGCAGCGCAGGCGCACCACCAATCGTGTTGATGGCCACGTCCAGGTCGCCGTCGTTGTCGTAGTCGGCCATGGCACTGCCACGGGCCAGCAGGCGACCCACGCCGTCCTCGTGCAGGCCCACCTGGCGCGTCCATTCGCGGAACTGGCCCGGCTTGCCTTCCTGGGCCATGTTGCCGTAAAAGCGCACCAGCTCCGGGTCGCTGGCCAGATTGGAGACGGGCACACGGCCGTTTACGGTCATCAAATCAATGTCGCCATCCTGGTCAAAATCGGCAAAGTGGGTGCCCCAGCCGGTCATGTTGCTGCCCAGGCCGCTGATGCCGATGCGGTAGGTGCTGTAGCGGAACACCAGTTCGTCCCGTTCGTCCAATTCGTTGCGGTACAGCGCGTTCAGTTCCGCTTCCCAATTGGTGACAAATAGGTCGAAACGGCCGTCGCCATCATAATCGCCACCCGTCACCCCCATGCCGCTGCCGGAGTCGCCAATGTCGGCGCTGAGGCTCAAATCTTCAAAGTGGAAACCGGCGGGGCTGTCGTCGGGAACGGCCGTATACAGCCGGTTGGGTTGGCCGTCGTTGGCAATGTACAGTTCAAAACGGCCGTCATCGTCCAGATCGCTAAAAATGGCCCCCAACGCCCGCTCTTCCCGCTCTAGCCCAACTTCGAGCGTTACTTGACGGAAGGTGCCGTCGCCGTTGTTGAGGTACATCCGATCCGGCAAGCCGTAATAATCTTGCGGGAACGCGCCGCTGGGATGCGGAATCTTGTTCTGCAAACTGATGTACGCGCCGACGAACAAATCGGGCCAGCCATCGGCATTGAGATCGGCGACAGCGGCGGCGCTGTTCCACTCCGGCGCGTCCAGGCCAGCAGCCGCCGCGCCTTCCACAAACGTGCCATCGCCCTGGTTCCACAGCAATTGGTTCGGGCCGTCGGCCGTCACGAACAAATCGGGCCAGCCGTCCAGGTTAAAATCGGCGGCAATGCAGCCGTTGCCACGCAGGGCAAGATTGGTGCCAGTTTGCGCCGACACGTCGCTAAACTGCCCATTTTGGTTGTGGAAGAGAGCGCTGGTCGGCCAGCCGCCGTTGGCCTGCCAATAATCGATCTCATCCTCGGCGTAGCTGTT
Source organism: Ardenticatenaceae bacterium (assembly GCA_020634435.1). Classification (GTDB taxonomy): domain Bacteria; phylum Chloroflexota; class Anaerolineae; order Promineifilales; family Promineifilaceae; genus Leptofilum. Next base: position 29,162 of record JACKBS010000018.1, read on the forward strand.
CACCAGGTACAAATCTTGCCAGCCGTCCTGGTCGTAGTCGATCCAGCACAAACCGCCGCCCATCATCGCCGCCGGATCGGCAAAGATGCCGGTGCGGAAAGCGCCGTGCTGGAAGTTCAGTCCTGCCTGGGCCGCCACGTTGGTAAAGTGCAGTTGAGTGATGGCGGTGGGATCGGGGGCGGTGTCGGCAACGGCCGTATTTCCTCCATCCGCCACGCCAACCGGCACCGTTAACCCCGTCGGCACCGGGTCCAACGGGAAGCCGCTGGGCACAGTCTCAGGAATAAATTCGTGCAAATCAACCGCCGCCGGATCGGTTAGCGCCTGCAAAAAAGCTACCAAATCGGCGATTTCCTGCTCGGTGAGCGGCAAGCCGTTGATCAGTTCCGGCGCGGCGGTGGTGAGCTGGTCTTCGGGATTGTACGGCCGTACGCTGCTGTAAAAGGCAGGCGGCAAAAATTGGCTGGGATCGTAGCTGGTGGCCATGCCGTTGATGTCCGCATGGTGAGCAATCGCCAGCTCCAGCGTAGGATACGCGCCGCTGTGGAAGTAGGGCGCGGTCAATTCCACGTTGCGCAGCGGCGCGGTACGGAAGGTGAAGCGATCACGCGCGTCAAAGGTGACGGCGGCATGGCCCCAATCGTCGCGGCCTTCTGGTCCGTGCCCCTTGCCCGGTCCCAGCTGCGGCACCAGCAGGTTGTAAAACTGCAAATCGGTGAACAGGTCACCCGCATGGCAAGACGCGCAGTTAACGGCCGTATTGCTCTCGCCATAAAAAATGAGTGCGCCACGTTTTTGCTGCTCTGTCAGAGCCGTTGTGTCCCCAGCCAAATAATCGTCCCAGGGCGCGGCAGTCATAATAAATTCCCGTTCAAAGGCAGCGATGGCGGCGACAACGGCCGTAATGTCCGGCTCCGGCGTGCCAAACAGGGCTTCAAACTGTTCTGTGTAGCCCGGAATGGTGTACAGGCGGCTCATCAAGTCGCGGCGAATCGCTTCCGGTGGCAGATGGCCCAGCGTGGCCCCGGCCATCTCATGCAAACTGGTGACGGGGAACATCGCCTGCACCGCCAGCGCATCGGTAAGCTGGCGCTGGTTCACCTGATCTTCGAGTGTGGTCACGATACCCGCGTAGCCATCGACACGGCCGTCCCAAAACTGCACGGGCAGGAGGGCACTGTTGAGAATGGTGGGCGAATTGCGCGGTACAAATGCGCCGATGAACGGATTGTTCACCAGCAGATTTTCCTCTTCAATACCCAAATTGACCGTGGCCACAAATTCGCGCTGCGGCCCCAGCCCTTCCCCACCCGTGCCGATGGGCAGTGCCCGGCCATCCCCCATCGCCAGGGCGGGATGGTGGCAGGTGGCGCAGCTGATGTTTTGATCACCAGACAAAACCGGATCGAAAAAGAGCTGTTGGCCGAGTTTAACAAGGGCCGGATCGTCTTCGGGGAGCGTTGTGGTGGGATACGGCCGTAATCCCTGCTGGTCAATCACTACACGCAACACCGCATCCAAATCACCAAATTCCTGGCGCGATGTAGCCACTTCACCACTGCGGGCGGGCTGCGACAACGATTCAGCTTCCGGCTGGCCCCAATACACTTCGATGACGTTGCCCTCAAACACCTGGCTGATCAGCAGCGAACCATCCGCACGGGGCAGCACCGAAGTGGGGAAATCCAGTCCGTCCAGCACCAGCTCCAGCTCGCCATTGGCAGAAACGCGGCTCAGACGGCCGCTGTTGGCCAGGTAGCCAGAACCACTAAAGCAGGAGGCATCCTGCCGGAAACGGGCAAATTCCAACAGCCAGATCGTGCCGTCCAGCCCCCGTGCCACGTCAATGGGCATGTTCAGGCCATCGACCACAAGCCGCTCGTTGCGGTTTTCGTCGATGGCTACCAAACGGCCGCTGTCGGCGGGGTATGGGCAGCCGCCAAACAGGGTCACAAAATATTCGCGGTTCACCCGCTCGATGCCCGTCGGCACAGGATCGATACTGCTGTTGGCCACCTTAATCGAGGAGAAGCGGTGGAAAAAGCGCGTGGTGCCCGCTTCGGTTTCTTTGGCCACACCGTTGCCGCTGGCGTCACTCACCACGGGAATGCCGTTCGGATCAAACGTTATGTCAAACGGATTGATCAGCTGGACATTGTTCAGGGGCAGCATGGTACTGGTCAGATCGTCCGCAGTAAAAGGCGCGGCAGGCAGTGAAAGATCATTGGGCAGGGGCAGGGTGTAGAGGTGGCCAAGATTGAAGTGGGCAGTGTAGAGGGTACGGCCGTCTGGCGACAGTTTTACAAAGGGCACCCCGGACAAATCGCCGGAATCCCGCCCGCTGGGCAAGCCGCTGATGAAGCGCCCCACCTGGCCGTCGGGGGTGATCATCGAAACGCCTGCGGACATATCATCGTTGCCGGTACCTTCTTCGGCGACCAGAACAGCGCCGTTGGGCAATTCGGTCATTCCGGCAGGATTAAGCAGGCCATTGGCAAATTCGCGGGTGAGCAAAATGGGGTCGGGTTCTGGTTCCGGGGCTGGCTGGCAGGCAGCAAGCAAAAAAAGCAGGCACACAGAGAGGCACAGAGCAGACACAGAGTTGCGCAGAGAGTGCAGGAACGTGTAGGGGCGAGGCGATTGGCAATCACCTGTACCCAGCGAGACATCATCTATCAAATCGCCTCGCCCATTCGCCACATTATTTTTGTTCAACATTGTCATCTCAGGGTAAGTTTAGCAGGAGATCGGGGCGATCGGAAATGATGCCATCGACGCCCCAGTCGATCAGCCGCTGCATGTCGGCGGTCTCGTTCACCGTCCAGGGAATGACCACCAACCCTTCTTCGTGCGCCTTGTTGACCAGTTCGGCGGTGACATCCTTTTGGTTCGGCGACCAGACGTTAAATTTGTAAGCGGCGTAAACGTCCAACTTAGCTTCACCGCCTGTGGTCAAGGCCGCCAGCCGAATTTGGCTGTCAATGGCGCGAATGGTGCGCAGGGAGCGATGGTCGAAACTTTGGATGATGACGCGATCGGTGAGAGAACGGCCGTTCACAATTTCCAAAATTGCCAGTTCAAACGGCCCAGCCTCACCACCGGTAAAACCATCGTCGATGTACTCAGGGTGATCTGATTCGCGCTTGGTTTCGATGTTGAATTGCACCGTAGCCGCGTTGTTGCGCTGCGCCTCGGTTTTTAGCTCCGAATTGGCATACGCGTCCACAAAATCGAACAGTTCCGCCAGGGTGATGATGCGGTAATCATTGCCAGCTAGGGGGGTGGAAACGGCCGTTTGCTCAGGAAAACGGTCCTCATCTGGATTCAAATCACAAATGTAGGATTGCACCACCGACAGCGGCTGCTGGCTAATAAAAATACGCCGTAGCGGATTGCGTGGGTCCAGCGCGTCTGGATTAGCGGGATCTTCCGGCAGGCGGCATTTGGTATCGTCAAGAATCGGATCATGCCACACAACTACCTGACCATCTTGCGTAAAGTGCAAATCCAGCTCCAGCGTCGTCACGCCCAAATCGAGAGCCGTTTCAAAGGCAGGCAAGGTGTTTTCTGGCCGCAAACCGCGCGTCCCGCGATGCCCCTCGGCATCAAAACCGGTTGGCAAATTGTCCGTGCCTACAAAAGATAAAGTAATTGCATCTGAAGCCATCGTCTCTGGCTGCTCCGTCTGGCTAGCCGCATTGCAGGCCAAAAGTAAAAGTGGCAGCAGGAGAAAAATGAGAAGTCTAAGTTGCCGCCTGTATTGTCTATGCATTTGGGTTATTCCGTAGCCGCGCTTTCTTAGCGCGCAAAGGCGAGGGTTGTTGGTGGCAAAGAAATAATCAGGTAAGTGATATTGTCATTCTGAGCGAAGCGAAGAATCCCGCAAGGAACAAATGGTAAATGCTTTAATCAAACCAAAGTTCCACTTTTTAGTAAGCGGGCGGGATGCTTCGGAGGACCTCAGCATGACAAGTTTATTGCCCGAATGAATTTCTACCCTTAAGTATCCTCAGCTACAACAAAAGGAAAAAGGTGGCAGATCGGCTCTGATCTGCCACCTTTTTAAGCTAAAACCGGGTGATTACTGGAAGAAAGCGTTGTAGTCGGCCAGTTCTTGGTTGGCTTTTTCGGCGGCGATGTCCAGAGCTTCCTGGGCCGTCATGCCGTCATCCAGCACGGAGCTGTACGCCTCAACAATCAGACGACGAATCGCCGGGGACGGGCCGGAACGACCACCCAACACGGCGTAGTTCGGGCTGCCATCGTCCAACGTGGTCTTGGTGCTTTCCAACTGGTTGATAGCCGTCACGAAGTTCGGGTTTTCTTCCCAGAAGGTGGTCAGGTCAGCATTGCCGCTGATGTCGGTACGTACCGGGAAGTAGCCGGTGCCGGTGTGCCAGGTCACCTGCTGTGCTTCCTCAGCCATGAACTTCATGAACTGCCAGGCAGCATTATTTGTTGCTTCATCACCAGAGTCGATGAGCCACAAAGCAGCACCACCAATCACCACACCGTTGCGGTCGCCCGCGCTGTCGGCGTAGGGAATAAACATGGTGCCAACTTCAAACTCTGCACCGTCTTGCAAACCACGCGTACCGGCGGTAGAGTCGAACATCATGGCGGCTTCGCCAGCCAGGAAGACGGTGTCGGTGTCGGTCCAGGTGTTGCCCAGGTTCGGGGAGTAGCCGTCAGCAATCAGGCCAGTGAGGAAATCGAAGACCTCGACGCCCACGCCCTGGTTGAACATGACTTCGGTGGCCCGGCCCGTACGGCCGTTGTCATTGTTGAAGTACAAACCACCGCTGTTGGCCAAAATCTGCTCGAAGTACCAGCCAACCTGGCCCAACGCGATGCAGTATTCGGTCTCGCCGCTGGCCTGAATGGCATCACAGGCAGCCAGCATTTCGCTGAAAGACCAGCTGGTGCCATCTGCCGGGGGCTCAACGCCAGCCGCCGCAAACATATCTTTGTTGTAGAACAAGATCGGTGTGGAGCTGTTGAAAGCCATAGCCACCATGCCTTCGCCGTCGCCATAATAATCAGCCACAGCAGGCACAAAAACGCTGGAATCGTAACCATCAGCAGCCATCAGATCGTGGGCGGCAATAAGGCGACCCGTGTCGATCATGGTCTGGGATGCAAGGTCAAAGTTCTGGATGATGTTTGGCTCGGTGCCAGTCTCAAAAGCAGCCAGCAGAGCGTTGTAGGTGTCATCGTAGGAGCCCTGGTAGGTGGCGTTTACCACAATACCATCCTGGCTGTCGTTGAAGCGACCCACGAGTTCATCTACCACCGCGCCGAGGTCGTCGGCCATGGCATGCCAGAACTCCAGGGTAATGACCTCATCGGTCATCTCTTCTTCCATGGGTTCTTCGGTGTCAGTGGTGTCTTCAGATACGGCCGTATCTTCTGTCGTCGTATCCGCAGCTGTGTCTTCGGTGTCGGCCGTGTCGTCGCTCGTGTCACCGCCACCACAGGCAGCCAGCACCAGAGCTAAAGCTAACAACAGCATCCAATATTTGAGCATTTTTCTAGACATAGTTCCTCCATTTAATTTGACTTGTGCGCCACAAAATTGTGGTCGCTAACCTTTTCCACACCAGGCACATCCCGGGTTAGTGCCTGGTGGTAAAAACAAATTTAAGAGGTGCAACGCACTTTGGAAGTGCGTTGCACCTGAACTAACCTTTTAAACCAGTCATCGCGATGCCCTTCACCAACTGCCGGTTGGCAATGAGGAAGAGCAACAGCGTCGGCAGCATCACAATCACGGCACCAGCCATCAACGCACCCCAGTTGGTGCCGCGCTCCTGGTTAGCCAGGAAAAAACGGATGCCAATCTGCACCGTGCGCATCTGCGTATCGTTGGTGATGATGAGCGGCCACAGATATTGGCTCCAGGCGCTCAAAAAGGTGAAGATGGCCAGGGCGCTAATAGAGCCCTTGCTCAAAGGCACCACGATTTGCCACAAAAAGCGGAAGTTGGTCGCCCCGTCAATCATGGCTGAATCATGCAAATCTTTGGGCAACGACAGGAAAAACTGCCGCAGCAAAAAGACGCCAAAGGCACTGGCTAGAAAGGGCACGGTGAGGCCAAAATAGGTATTGGCCCCTAGCTGATTGCAAAAAGAGGCACCATCGCCAAAAAGCGCCAGGCAGTTTTTGGGCAGTTCGCTAACCATTATGAAGTTGGGAATAAAGGTCAGCTGGAAAGGCACCATCAAACTGGCCAGAATCAGATAAAACATCACGTCGCGACCACGAAAATTGAGAAATGAGAAGGCAAAGGCAGCTAAAATGCTAAACAGCACCTGGAACAACACAATAACCCCAGACTGAATAAGACTGTTGAGCAGGTAACGGCCGAATGGCGTCGAGTTCCAGGCAGTGATGTAATTGTCCCAGGTCCATTCACGCGGTAGCAGCGTATTTGGATTGGCCGAAATATCTTGCAGAGACTTAAAGCTCGTGAAGATGGCAATAATGATCGGCGTAGCCACAATCAGGCCCACAGTCAGCAGGAAAATCTGCATTGCCAGATCAGTTGTAGCGATTTTGCGTTTTGGTTTGGATGTAGATAGGGGCATTGTCATGAGTAATGAACCCTCCGGCCAAAGCCACGGAACTGAACAATAGACATGATGACGATGAGCAGCGCCAACAAATACGCCTGAGCTGAGGCGTAGCCTCTAAACGGCGTGCCCACAAAAGCATCTACGTAGATGGAGTAAATCATGTTGGTGGTTGCCTGACCCGGCCCCCCATCGGTGAGGATGTTGATTTCGCCGAAGGTTTGCAGGCTGTTGATGACATTGATGATGGTCAGGAAAAAAAGCGTGGGCGAAAGCAGCGGCAGCGTGATGTGGCGCACGCGATGCCACAAGTTGGCCCCATCCACCTTGGCCGCTTCGTAGTAAGTCGAGTCAATGTTCTGCACGCCAGCCAGGGCGATGATGACGTTAAAGCCTAACTGCCGCCAAACAACGGCCAACGTCACCGCAATTAACGCCCAATCTTTCGACGTGAGCCAGTTAACCGGCTCAAAGCCCAAGAGGCCGATCCAATAGTTCATGTAACCAACCGCCGGGTTATACATCCAGCGGAAAATCACCCCGGTGACCGCGCTGCTGATCACAATCGGCACAAAAATGAGCAGACGGTGCAGCCAGGAAAGCCGCTTAAGCGGATATGCCAGGGCAATGGCCAGGGCCACCGCAATGGCGATGCCGGTGGGCACCGTACCCAGAGTGAACAGCAGTGACACTTTGAGATTGTTGTAATATTCCCCACCAGAAATTAGCTCATTCCAGAGGCGCTGGTAATTTTCCAGGCCAACATCAATGACTGCCCCACCAAAGGGAGCCACACGTGTGAGGCTCATTTGGAAGGAACTGACAATGGGCCAGTAGATAAAGAGGCCCAAAATGATGAGCGTGGGGGCTAAATAAAGATACCCCTCTACTGTTTTGAGAACCTTCTTCAATGCTTCGTTCCTCCTTCCCTAACGCCAACCCAATTCAGAACAAAATTGACGGTACCGCGCTTTGAGGGAACGGCCGTCTTTCGGCAAAAAGTAGTCCACGTGCGCCCCATCGCGTAAATCGTGCCATCCCTGGGACAGATTCGCCGCCAGCCAGGCAATTCCTTGCGAGGTGGCCTGCTTCACCTGAGGGCGCAGCACCACCCGCTGTGTCAGGTTGGCCAGCCGCTGGCATAAACCATCCAATGCCGACAAACCACCGGTGATGCGAATCCGCTTGACGCTTTGCCCGGTGTTGCTCATCGCTTCCAGGTTGATGGCTATAAGAAACAAGATGCTTTCGACAATGGCCACTGCCTTCTCTTGCAGCGACGGTTCACTCTGGCCATTGTGCAAAAAGTATGGGTTTTGTTCGCTACGCCAAAACGGCGAGCCAAGGCCACCAATCGTGTTAATGAACACGGGCGGAGCCTCGACCATGCTCAGCCATTCTGCCAGTTCCACCGTCAAATCGGCCTCGCCCCACTGATCAGCGGCCCACTTAATCGCCGCCCCGGCCCCATTAACGGTGCCTTCCAGCAGATATGTCACATGGTCGGCGCTGCTGTTGGCAATGCTGGCCAACAAGCTGGGATGCTGCATGAGTTGGGTGTTTGTTGAGAGCAACACAAAAGCCCCGGTGCCCACATTAACGATCAGCGTACCGTCTTCCAGCTTGCCGGGGCCATGAATGGCGGCGTTTTGATCGCCGTTTACGGCCGTTAATGGAATCTCCGTCCCGCGAATGGTGCCAAAATAAGATTGGGTTGGCTGGCAGTCGGGCAGCAGATCGCGGGCAATGCCAAACTCTTTCAGGAGTTCGGTAGACCATTCGTGCTTCTGCAAATCCATCAGCTGGGTGCGCGAAGCGTTTACGTGGTCCACAATGCAGGGGGTACCTTCGAGCAAATTGGCAATCACAAAGGCGGCCAGCGGACCAAAGATCAGTTCTTTGTTGTGCAACGGCCGTTCCAGTTCCGGGCAGTTGTCTAACATCCAGCGCAGCTTGCTGGCTCCATAATGCGGCGACAAAAATAGTCCGCTTTTCTTCTTGATGGCCACCCCTTTGCTGGCCAATGGCTCTAAATATTTGGCCGCGCGCCGATCTTGCCAGCTTAAAACGGGCGTTAGCGGTTCCCCGGTATATCGGTTCCAGGCCACAATGCTGGAGCGCTGGCTAGCCAGCCCGGCGCAGGCAATTCCCCGCTGCTGCACAACCGGCTCCGCCAATACCTGCTGCATGACGTGGTGAACGGCCGTATTAATCTCTACCGGGTCTTGCTCAATTTCGCTGCTGCTTAGCTGGTGCAGCGCCACAGGCTGGTCGGCAAAAGCTACGGCGTTGCCCGCAAAATCGTAAGCAGAAGCCCGCACGCTGAGCGTGCCTACATCCAAAGCCAAAATCAACTTGTCCGCCTGCTGATCCGCTTGAAATGTCATGCAAAAAATCCAAATGGGGGAATTTTCCCGATTACCCTTCCTATCACTTTCTTTATTACCAACTTATCCAGCCGATTGCAAGAAATATCACAGCAATTGCACAAATTTGCAGAAGAAGGCAAAATGGGTTTGTGAATATGTGCAAAATGAGGTGAACCATTGGATGCCAAACAACAACAGTTAGAAAGTGCCCTGCACGCCGCCCAAATGTATTACTACCAAAATCTGCCCATGAAAAAGATTGCCGCCGAGCTGCAAGTCTCCCACTCCACCGTGTCGCGGCTGCTTAGCTGGGCTAGAAGCCAGGGGCTCATCGAAATTCGCATCAACGACATTCGCGGCCGGGCCGACACGCTGGAAGAGTCGATCAAGCTGCACTTCAAAATCCAAAGCGTGCAAATTGTGCCCGTGCCGGAAATCGCCGGGGAGCATACCTGGCAGGAGCGCGTTGCCAAAGTAGCCGCCAACACGCTAAACCAGGTCATCGAATCAGGCATGATTTTGGGTGTGGCCTGGGGCGGCACCATCAACTTGGTAGCCGCAAACCTGACGCCGAAATCGCTGGTAGGCGTGCAGGTGGTGCAGCTCAACGGTGGCGAAATTGTGACCAATCCCAGCGTAAACCATGCGGGCTGGCTGGTGTCGCAATTTGCCACCAATTATGAAGGCAAGGCGCACTTGTTCCCCGTGCCCACTTTTTTTGATTATCCCGAAACAAAGCAGGCGCTGTGGCGCGAGCGCAGCATCCAGCAGGTGCTGGATTTGCACCGCCAGGCTGATATTTTGCTCTTCACCATCGGTTCCTCGCAGGGGCAAATGATGAGCGCCACCTACATGGGCAACTATCTCCGTGACAATGATTTTGCCGAGATGGCGCAAGAGGGCGTGGTCGGCGACATTGCCAACATCATGATCCGGCAGGATGGCAGCTACGCGGGGATTCCGCTGAATGAGCGGGCCTGCGGACCAAATTTGGAGCTATTTCGCAAGGCGGGGCGATCAATTTGCGTGGTGTCTGGCTACAACAAGCTGGCGGGGCTGCGGGCGGCGCTGGCGGGCGGCTACGTCACCGACCTCATTCTGGACGAGCCAACGGCGCACAAGTTGTTGGCCTCCATCACCTCGTAGAGACGTTGCAATGCAACGTCTCTAACCCTGAATACGAAGAGATTTGGTATTCAAATCCTCCAAATACGGAATTCCATATTTCAATAACTTTTCTAAAGCATCCTGGCAGGCAGCCTCAAGGGATTCCTCATTCGGGAAACTCCACCAGTAATCAGTTTTCCATTCTGGGTCATGTCGATCGCTGATCCAGAGTGCTGAAGCCAATCTTTCATTCAAAAAGTACCCACGAAAGATTTGTCTTTCGCGGTACATTTCTAAACCAAATGTATTTCTGTCCAAATTTACGGCAAAGCTAACGAAGTTATTCTCAATACCACTCGGTTGAATGTGAACAAGAACGAATATCCCTTCATTTAATCTTTTTTCAAACCAGATATTGCCTTTCCAGTCATATCCAGATGGATCCAAATCCATTTCGTAGCCACGAGCGGCGAGTTCTGATTCAAATACTTTGGCAACAACAGACTGGAATACAGATGCGAACATTTTTGATTTCCTTGCACCATTGGCACGATGGGAAACGGCCGTTAAAACTTCACAATTCCCCCTTCACCATTATCTACTTCCTTACGGCCCCGCCGCAGGCACCAGGAATTCCCCAGCGGCCCAGCCTTCGGTGCCGTCATCCAGCTGTATTTGCCACCAGAGGCGGTTGTTGGCTTCGTCGGCTTCTGGACCACCGATGACCAATACCAGCGACCCTTCATCCACAAGCTGAATCAGGGCATTGCTGGTGCTGGGGCCACCGCGCAAATTGATGCCAAAACCATCGGTGTTGGCCACCTGGGCGTAAAAACCAACGGTGATGTCTGGGGGCGCAACGGCCGTATCCGGGGTCGGTATCGGCGTGAAGGTAGGAATGGGGCTGGGCGTGGGCAGCGGCGACGTAGGTGACGGAATCGGGCTGGGCGGCGCAGTGAGGATGATAAGCGTCGGCTCGATGGGGGCGGTCTCTAACGGCGGGCGAGCCAGCAGCGAGTTGACCAACGCCAGCGCCAAACCAATGCTGATAATTGTGACCAACAAACCCAGGCCAAACCAACGCCAGGGAACGGGTTCCTGCACACCAATCGGCGAATCTTGCCGCAAGCGGCGCGGTCGTTTTTCTGGGGAATTCTTGCCCTTGTCGTTGCGAGGGTCTGGAGGAATTTGGTATCGTGCCATGTAGGTAACTGGGTAATTGGGCAATTGGGTAATTGGTAATTGCTGATGTATCTTAATTACTCAATTACTGAACTACCAAATTACCGATCATTTTGCTTCCAAAACCAGTAAAGTTAAATCATCAAAAGGCGCGGCTTTGCCCTGCCATTGGGCCACATCGCGCACCAAATAGTCCACAATTTCAGCCGCCGATTTTTGGCCGCAGGCGGTGATGGCCGCCGCCAACCGCTGGTTAGAGTAACCCTGGTCGGCTTCATTCACCGCATCGGGCACGCCATCGCTAAACATCACCAGTCGGTCACCCGGCAGCAGATCAACTGTCTCTTCGACCAGCGACAAATCCGGCATCATGCCCAGGAAACGGCCTCCACCTGCTAAAGCCACTACTTCTTGACCCGTTCGCAGGAGAAACGGCCGTTCGTGAGCCGCACGAATATAGGCCAGACGCCCCGTGGGCCGGTGCAGCACACCGTAAAACGCCGTCAAAAAGACCTCATCGTTGTTGGCAATTTCAAGCATGCCTTCATGTACGGCCAGGGCCACCGCCACCGGAGAAAGCGAATGCCGCCCCTCACGCAAAAACAGCGTGCGGGTAACCGCCATGAAGAGCGCCGCGTGAAACCCTTTATCGGCGACATCGGCAATCAAGACGCCCACATGCTCGTCATCGATCTCCAACACATCATAAAAATCGCCCCCGACCTGACGCGCCGGTTGCAGATATGAGGCAAAATTGTAGTCGGGAAATTGGGGCAGCTCTTGCCGCAGGAGGTTGCGCTGCACTTGGGCGGCGAGTTCCAGCTCGCGCTCTAGTCGCTCTTGCTCCACCAACTTGGCCTGAGCCGCTTTCAGACTGACATACGCCTGCTCTAGCGCCTCGTTTTTCTTCTGCAAATCCTCAATGTACATCCGGTCCAGGTTGCGTGCGTTAGACAAGATGCGCTGAAGCAGCAGGTTCGCCAGCGGCGGACTGTTCTTCACAAACGAGTCAAACGCTTCTTCGGTCACTTCCAGCACAGTGGTCGGCGTGAGGGTCACACAGTTGGCAGCGCGGGGCGAATCGTCGATGAGGCCCATTTCGCCAAAGTAACCATTTTTGCCCACCATGTTCAAAATGCGCTCTTCGCCGCTGTCCAGCACGCGCACCACGGCCACGTTGCCCTTCACCACCACGTAAAACACGTGCTCCACCTCACCCTGGTGGCAGAGTGTGGTGTTGGGCGGATATTCCACTCGCTTGGCTACCTGACGCAGCAGCTGCAAAGTGTCTTCATCCAAACCAGCTAGCGCCTGGCGAATAACGGCCGTTGTTCCCGAATCCATAGCAAATTCCTAAGAAGAAGAGATTGGAGATTAGAGACTGGAGATTAGCGATACACAATCTCCAATCTCTAATCTCTAATCTCCAAAAAAGCCAACAATTTGGAGAGTGGCCAACTGTTCACCACCATCTCGGCCGTCGCCCAGCCGCGCTGCGCGGTGGCGATGCCATAGTGCAAAAACTCAAAATGATCGACGTGATGGGCGTCGCAGTTGATAGCCAGGGTGACGCCCAGCTCTACAGCGCGGCGCACGTGGTTGTCGCGCAAATCTAGCCGGTGTGGATTGGCATTGATTTCGAGGATGGTATGGGTAGCAACGGCCGTTTGCAACACCGCCTCCATGTCTAAATCCGCACCGGGCCGGTCCGGCAGCAGCCGCCCGGTGGGATGAGCAATCATGTCCACATGCGGATTGTTGAGTGCGGTCATGATGCGCAGCATTACCTGCTCGCGTGGCTGATTCAGGCTCACATGCAGGCTGGCGGTCACAAAATCCAGCCGGGCCAGCACCTCATCTTCAAAATCGAGCGAGCCGTCTGCTTTAATTTCCATTTCCGTGCCGTGCAAAATGCGGAAATCTGGCCCCATCGCCTCGTTGGCGGTGGCGATTTCTGCGGCCTGCTGCCACAACCGCTCTGGCGTCAGGCCGTTGGCAATGCCCAGGCTCTGCGAATGGTCACTGATGACGATGTACTGCATCCCCCGCGCCTGCGCCGCCTGGGCCATCTCCAACACGCTCATTTTGCCGTCAGACCAGGTGGTGTGCATATGCAAATCAGACACGATCTGCCCAATCTGAATGACGTTTGGCAGCTGCCCTTTTTGCGCCGCTTCAATCTCGCCCCGATCCTCGCGCAGCGTGGGGATGATGTAGGGCAGATTGAGCACTTCGTACAGTTCTTCTTCGCTGGCGCAAAGGATTTCAGCGCTATCAGCGCCGCCACCGGTGGGGGTAAAGGCGTGTTCGTTCAGGCTTAGCCCTTGCTTGAGCGCCAGTTCACGCAGGCGGACGTTGTGGTCTTTGCTGCCCGTAAAATAGGAAAGCAGTGTACCCCATCGCGCCAGCGGCAAGACGCGCAAATCTACCTGCATGCCGTTGTGCAGCACCACGCTAGATTTGGTTGGCCCATGCCCCGACACGGATTCGACACGCGGCATATTCACGAAATAATCCATGATCGGCGCAGCTTCATCGGCGGCTACCAGCAAATCCACATCGCCAATGCTTTCTTTCATGCGGCGGAGGGAACCAGCAACGGCAGTTTTCAACACACCGGGCAGCTGTTCCAACTCGGCCAAAATCTCATGCGCCAGAGGCCACGCCTCGCCAATGGGGGTGCGATCGTCGCCATGCCGGGCCAGTGCCTCGATGGCTTTCACCAGTTTGGCCTCAGATTTAGCCCCCAGCCCTGGCAGATCGCGCAATTTGCCTTCTGAAGCGGCCGTATTCAGCTCCGCCAAGGTCGCAATACCCAGCGTTTCGTACACCTGCTTCACGCGCTTGGGGCCAAGCCCATCCACCTTCAACATTTCCACCAGCGTCGGCGGAATTTCTTCGGCCAGCTTGTCGTAAAAGGTCAACTTGCCCGTGGTAAGCATTTCCTCGATCTTCTCGGCCAGCGTCTTACCAATGCCGGGAATTTCGGTGAGCTCCCCTGCTTCGTACACCTGATTAATGTCGCGTCCCAACTCCTGAATCGCCTCACTCGCTTTGCGATAAGACAAGACGCGATGAATGATATCCCCCCGAATGGAGAGCATATCGGCCACATCAGAAAAAATTTTGGCAACTTCGCGATTATTCATGAGGGCGATTATAACAGCAGCATGGCAGTTCCAAAATGTTGCCCACGGCCAGGGCAGACATATCTCAGGCAATACCTAATTTACCTGACATGGCAGCCAGAGCTGCCCCTTAAATGTCACTGAAATATCCTGGAGTTGAAGTTGTTTGTCAACAATTCCAAGCCATGCTACCATTGATGAACTCACTATCTACCTCAGCATTTTGGCATACAATGCAGCATCTTTATTTCAAATTCTCAATTAAGGAGGAGAATATGAAAAGCACCCATAAGTGGTACATTTTAACCGTTCTTTTCCTCGCCTTGAGTTTCTTCATCGTTGCCTGTGGCGGCGCTGCGGAAACAACAGAAGAGGAACCAGCCGCCGATGACACTTCCACCGAAGCTGTTACAACAGACGAAGAGCCGATGGAAGAAGAAACGCCAGCTGAAGAAGAAATGATGGAGTTCGAGCCAACATCTGTAGCTGCTGAAAACTGCGACTACGGTGGCAAGATCAGCTCTATCGAAGCCACAAGCCAGTACGAGGTTGTCTTCAACCTGTGCAAGCCAGACCCGGCTTTCCTGGCCAAAATCGCCTTCACGCCTTTTGGTATTCAGCCTTCTGAGTGGATCGCTGAAACGGGTGGCACTGGCGACATTTTGGAGCACCCCATTGGCACCGGCCCCTACATGCTCGATGAATGGGTCCGTGGCGACCAGATTATCTTCAAGCGTTTTGATGGTTACTGGGGCGAACCGGCCATTGCTGAAACGGCCGTTCTCCGCTGGAGTACTGAGGGTGCTGCCCGTCTGCTGGAGCTGCAAGCTGGCACCGTAGACATGATCACCAACGTCAGCCCCGACGACTTTGAAGCTGTAGAAGCCGATCCGAACCTGCAACTGCTGCCCAGCGCTAACCCGAACGTTCTCTATTTGGCTATGACCAATACCTTTGAGCCGTTCGACAACCCGCAGGTGCGTCAGGCCATCGCAATGGGCATTGACCGTCAGCGTATTGTGGACAACTTCTATCCCGAAGGCTCTACCGTTGCTGAATACTTCACCCCCTGCTCAATCCCGAATGGCTGCGCAGGCGATCCGTGGTATGAATTTGATGCTGAAGCTGCTCGCGCCCTGTTGGCCGAAGCTGGCTACCCGGATGGATTCGAAACCTCCATCTACTACCGCGACGTTTTCCGCGGCTACCTGCCAGAACCGAGTCTGGTAGCCGTTGAATTCCAGACCCAACTGCGTGAGAACCTGGGCATCGAAGCCGAGGTTGTTGTGATGGAATCTGGCGCGTTTATTGATGAATCGACAAGCGGCCGTCTCGATGGCTTCTACCTGTTGGGCTGGGGTGCTGACTACCCGCACGTCACCAACTTCTTGGACTTCCACTTCAGTGCTGAGAACCCGCAGTTTGGTAACCCGCACCCGGAAATCTACGAAAAACTGTTAGAAGCTTCCACAATTGCTAACGCAGCCGATTCCGAATCGCTGTACGCCGAAGCCAACAACGCGATCCGTGAACTGGTTCCCATGATTCCCATCGCCCACGGCGCTTCCGCTGACGCCGCTCTGGCTGGCGTAGGCAATGCCTATGTACCGCCGTTTGGGGCCACCAGCTTTGCTCTGCTCGATCCCGGCAAGGACACGTTGGTTTACATGCAAAATGCAGAACCGATCAGCGTCTACTGCACCGACGAGACCGATGGTGAATCGTTACGGCCGTGTCAGCAGGTTGTAGAAACCCTCTACGACTACAAGACCGACTCTGGCGACACCGTTCCGGCGCTGGCCACTTCCTGCACCGGCAATGAAGACTCCACCGTTTGGACCTGTACGCTGCGCGAAGGCGTCACCTTCCACGATGGCTCCAGCTTCGACGCTAACGACGTGGTTGCTTCTTGGGCTGCTGGTATCGATGCCTCCAACCCATACCATGTCGGTAACACGGGTGCTTTCGAGTACTACTCCTACCTCTGGGACGGTTTGATGAACGCCCCAGAAGGCGAGTAATTCAGTCCTTCGTTCTTAAATCGTGAGGAACGCTGCAATTAGCGTTCCTCATCTTCAAAATAAGCGGGATGGCTTCTGCAGCATTGCCCAGTAAGTCATCCCGTCTTATTATTTTTTCCAAGTGAGAGACGTCAATGGTTCAATATGCCACTCGCCGACTCCTGTTAATCATTCCCGTTCTTTTCATCATCCTCGTTGTGGTGTTTGCCCTCGCTCGTTCGATTCCCGGTGACCCCTGCAAAGCAATTTTAGGCGAAAAAGCCAGCGCGGAGACGTGTGAGCGCTTCACTCGTGAGCATGGTCTGGATCAACCGATTCACGTGCAATTTGGCATTTACATGGGCAAAGTGCTGCGTGGCGATTTGGGCACCTCGATTCGATTCGGCCGTCCCATCACCCAAATTTTGGTTGAACGCCTGCCCATGACCGACGAACTGGGTATTTCCGCCATGATCCTGGCTCTGGCTGTGGGCATACCGGCGGGCATTATTTCGGCCGTACGCCGCAATTCAATCGTTGATGTTGTGACGATGGTGGGGGCCAATATTGGCGTTTCAATCCCGGTGTTCTTTCTCGGCCTGCTGCTCATTTACCTGTTTGCCGTCATCCTAAAAGAGACACCATTTGCCTTGCCTCCCTCTGGGCGGCTCACCCCCGGCGTGTCACCCGATCCCTTTTACGTTTTGTGGAACTGGCAGGCTGAAGAAGGCAGTTTTAAATACCTGGTCTACGAATTCATTTCGAATCATTACGTTTTCAACGCCTTTATCACGGGAGATTGGGTCGTTTTCTGGGATGCCTTAAAGCATCTCGTTTTGCCGTCCCTGGCGCTCAGCACGATTCCTATGTCCATCATTGCCCGTATGACTCGTTCCAGCATGTTGGAAACGTTGGGGCTAGATTTCGTGCGCACCGCCAAGGCCAAAGGTCTACCGAATCACGTCGTCGTTCTCAAACATGCGTTGCGAAATGCGCTCTTACCGGTCGTTACCATTGCTGGCTTGCAGTTGGCGGGCATTTTAGGCGGTGCCGTCTTAACGGAGACCATTTTTGCCCTACCCGGCGTTGGGCTAAGCGTGTTTGAGGCAATTACCTCACGAGACTTCCCTATCATTCAGGGTTTTGTTGTTGTTATCGCCTTTGTCTATGTTTTCCTGAATCTTGTCGTGGATATTTCGTACGCCGTCTTAGATCCTCGGATTCGTCTAGATTAACCAACAAAAAACAGGACGCTCATGACCTCTGTAGCTCAACTTCCAGATGACAACATTGCTGACATTCGTGATTACCGTTCCAACAGCCTGTGGCGGCTAACCATTCGCCGCATCTTCCGCCAGCGATCGGCGGTGGTGGGGCTGAGTATTTTGGGCGTGCTGCTGATTTTGGCTATTTTTGCGCCGGTCATTGCGCCATACGATCCGACGCAAGACTTCATCGGTGAGGAAGGTGTGCGTCGCCGCGACCCACCGTGCATTCACCTGCTGGGTTGCCCGGAAGACCAACCTCAGTTTCTGCTGGGCCTGGATGGGAATGCACGTGATGTGTTTAGCCGCATCTTATATGGCACGCGCGTTTCACTGCGCATTGGCTTCACCGTTATTTCTATCGCAATCCTCACTGGAACATTTCTAGGAGCTGTTGCTGGTTACGCAGGCGGCTGGTTAGACAATTTGATCATGCGCATCATGGACATTGTTTTGGCCTTTCCCTTTTTCCTGCTGGCCATTGCCCTGGTGTTTGTGCTTGGCCCCAGCCTTACCAATGCCATGCTGGCTATTGCCATTGTGAGTGTGCCGTCTTATGCGCGGGTTATTCGGTCCACCGTGCTGTCTGTGCGTGAAGCAGATTATGTGGAAGCCTCACGGGCATTGGGGGCCAGCCATTGGCAGATTTTATTCGGCCGTATTTTACCCAATGCGCTGCCGCCACTGATTGTTTTAGGTACTTTGGGCATTGCGACGGCTATTTTGGATACGGCCGCTCTCTCCTTCCTTGGTTTGGGTGCTCAACCCCCTACACCGGAATGGGGCACTATGCTTGGCTCGGAGCGCAACCAGATATTTAGCGCACCTCATCTGGTGTTTGTTCCCGGCATTGCCATTTCTATCACCGTGCTCGCTTTTAACCTGCTGGGCGATGGTTTACGCGATGCTCTGGACCCACGCTTAGTAAATGCTGGCAAAGGACATTAAACTTTTGAGGGGGGAAACGGCCGTTTTCCTCCTCACGATTCCTCTTTTCGCTATACGATTCGAGTAGTACCTTTGTATAGACTACCTCCTGTACGCCGTACCGAACGTGACATAAATTTTGTTGACTTTACTTAATGTAAAGTTATAATGTTGTTATTATGTCTCCTTATCTCAGGATGGTGCAATGGCTACCAGACTGGTTTCGCATCTGGATACAAAATCAGGTTATACCAGCGCTGGGACTACAACCACAAGTCATTGCCACCGGAATGATAAGAGGCATATTTGATTCGTTTCTGTTTATGATGCTGATTTCAGGTCTTTTGGCCGGTGGTCGCTACTATTTAGAAGGCCAATACGCCCTACCCAGCTCGATTCAAGAAACAGTCATCAAATGGGCACCGATAGCTGATTTTATTGCCCGTGAAGCTGATATCCCGCGTGAAGTGCCTTTGGTGCTGTGGTTCAAAGAGAACAGCATGCAGGCCAGGAATCCTGAAAGTTGTACTGGTGTAATTGGAGCTTATGATCTGGTGCGGTCAGGAGAACATCCCTGCTTCACGCCGGGACCGATATCTGATCTGGAAGTAAGCGAACAACTAGCCATTGCAGCGGTAGAGTTTAAGGCGCGCTGCCCAGAAATCACCTACTTCACGCAAGATCCAGAGACGATTAAACGGTGTTATTTTGCTTACAACGCTGGTACTGGTGCAGCAAACCGTTTGAATGCTGATGAATCAGCCTATGTCATGAACAACTACGACGAGAATTACACCAATATGGTTTATTCGGATATCGAACTGGGAACTGTTCAAGTTACCGCGTTGGGCGCATGGCCAACGCATCTGGCGTTTCAAAGCCTGATTGTGGGGCAGATGGATGTAGAAGA
Organism: Ardenticatenaceae bacterium; assembly: GCA_020634435.1. GTDB lineage: Bacteria > Chloroflexota > Anaerolineae > Promineifilales > Promineifilaceae > Leptofilum. The sequence continues at coordinate 48,622 of JACKBS010000018.1, forward strand.
ACGGCCGTTTTCCCTATCTATTCTCAACATCAGCACGCAGATTTACGATTTGGGCACCCAGGTTTGGTACGAATGGGTAGATGAATCAGGCGCTTCCAACGAAATGATGGCCCTGCCAAACGGCCGTACCCTGGATACCGCCACTTGCATCGAAGAACCGCACAAATTGGGCCGCTTTAGCCTCCGCCCCCGCCTCAATCCCGTCACAGAATCGCCGATTCTGACACAAGACATTCACGGGTGCAGCTACAGCTTGCCCGGTTTAGACATCTCCAGCAATAATCGCTCGGCCGTGTTGCAAGCACCGATGCCGGGCAATGTCACAACATACACAGACCAGTGGTACAACAGCACAATTCGTATTGAAAATGATGAGTGGATTGTCTGGCTGCTGCATCCGCGTTCGTACTTCGTGGAAGAAGGAACCGTAACGCGGGGCCAGGCTGTAGGTGTGATGGGGGCCGTCGGTTACGCCACCGGCCCGCACGTCCATTACACCATTTATGATAAGGTCAACGAAGTTTTTGTCGATCCTGCCGCATTTTTACCGTAAATCCACTATGGGTAAACGGCCGTACGGTAGCAACACACTTAGCAAATCATTCTAGCGATTCAAAGCAGAAAGGAGTAGAAGATGGATTTTCTGGAGCTTTTAAAATTTGCCCCCCTGATTTTAGGGTTTGCCTTCATTGCATTTTTGCTATTCCGCAAAGATCCTTTCAATTCGTTCAACCTGGGCAAACTCATCACCTATTTCATCGGGGTGCTCATCACCTTCTTTGTCGTCGGTTGGCTGGTTGACTCGTTTGTTTTTGCCTGGGCCAATGATCGGTTGCAGAATGCCGACACATCGGCCGAATTTCAGGAGTTCAAAGATCGCAGTGAGCGAATCATTGATAATTCCTTTAATGACAACAATACAACCCAAACGTCCGTCCAGCAGGTTCAGCCCACCAACCCCACAACTAGCATCATGGTCGTCACTGCCACCCCTGTGCCAGGTTCTGGTGACGCCCTCGCTCGACCTGAAACGGGTCCCACGCAATACACGGTGGTTTCGGGTGACACGCTCTTTGGCATTGCGCAGCGATACCATACAACAGTTAACGACATCATGGTTGTGAACGGGCTCACTTCCCATACCATCATGCCTGGACAGGTATTAAATATTCCTGCCCCATCTAACTAGCTGCAAATAGACTGATGAGCAGACGAGACCGCCGCGGGCGTCGGGTAGAAGGGACTGGATTTACAGGGCTGGTTATCAGCTACTGGCGTCGGTTGCCGCAGCATTTCCGCTGGAATCTGGAGGATACCTTCCAGCCAGCCCAGCTGGAAGAGAGGTTGCTGCCCAACGAAGAACCTCAGCTGGAAATTCGCCTCGCCTGGTATCGAGACATCATTGGTGGGCTCATCTTCGACCATTTCAACATCATCTTAGGGATTACCTTTCTGCTGGTGGTTGGCCTGCTCATTTATGTGGTAGCAACGGCCGCTTTTGCCTGGTATTTTGCCTTTACCCCCTTTTTGCTGCTGCTTGTGCTGGCTGGGTACGCCATCATGGAGCGCATCGAATATAACCAGTGGCGGCTACTAAAAACCAATGCCCGTTTGATTATCTCTATTCCGCAACCGGGATCGCTGTTTTTGGTGGACAACATCGAGTTGAAAGGGTTACCCCAAGTGGTGGATACTAACTGGTCGAAGAATCCAGTTTGGCGCGTCTTTCAATTTGTGACGGGCGCACGCGATTTGTATCTCAGTTTGGCCGCCTACCGATTTGTGGAAGGGACCGCCCGCGTTGGCGACGCTCTCATCATTCCAGATGTGATGCCGGATCAGGTTTTTGCGCTCAAGCGGCTGATCTTTACCGTTCCTGGCGGAGGCCCGCAGAAAGTCATGTTTGCTGGTCCGCAAGAGGTGGTTTTCCCCTCACCGCAAAAAGTCATCCCAGTGCCGGAAGAGCCAGCCGAAGAAGAATAATTGCATTCCTTTACTGCTTTGAAAATAAAGAAGACCTGGCAAAACCAGGTCTTTTTTTACTCTTTTTATTAGGTGACGTGGGAAACGGCCGTTACGTTAAAAGCGTCGTATCCCCTTCATAAGGCTCCACATCGGTGGCTTCAGGACCTTTGCGTGTCTCTTCCACATCGTACAAAATCCACTGCCCTTCCTGAATTGTTTCTGGATCGCGCGTTGTGTTGGACTTATGGAAGAAAATCTCTTCGCCACCCCCGCGCATGATGAAGCCGTACCCCTTCTGGCTGTTATACCACTTCATACGGCCGATATACTTCCCTGTCTGTGGATCAATTTGGATGGTATCGGGCATTTCAAACTCTTCACCACTGCTTTCATCAGCTTCAGCTGGCGGTGAATAAGATTCGCGGCTCGATTTATAAGTCTGAGGGGGCGCATCGAAATCCAGCTCTGCCAGCGAGGCCGGCTCTACAGGCAGCCCCGCCTGCGCCAGCTGCCGCTGCATCTCAACTGTAAAGACGAATTGGTTACCGTCTTCGTCTGTTGCCCATTGGTCCTTGTAATTCATGGTGAAAATCTCCGTTGGCCTTTGTTCATGGAAAAACTTAACTTTAACGCGAAAATCTAACTTTTTCGGAGTCAATTATAAACTATATTTTACTTTTTTCTCTTTTTTTGGCCATTTGAGGAGTCAATTAACGAAAGCTGTTGGGGTACAACGGCCGTTTCCTCCTCATCTTCTACCACATCCGGGCGGCTAACCATGCGCAATGCCCCGGTAATGCGATTGCGCTGCCCCACCGTCATCACCGAACGCGGCTTGACGGCCCGGGTGCCCATGTAGCTCTCCTTGAGCTTAAGCTTCTTGGTAGAGCCAATGCCGGTGGTGATGAGAATCTGCGTGTTTTCATCACCAATCACAGCGGCCACCACTTCGGATGCATCCTTGGGCAAATTCATGTTGCGCACACCCTGGCCGTGACGCCCTTGGGTGGGATACTCACTCATCGGCGTCGCCTTGGCCAGACCATTGTCGGTCACACTCCAAAGATAGCCATCTGGTTCAACCACCGACATGGCAATCACCCCATCGGCCTCATTGGCTAATTTAATACCATACACACCACCTGCTGGCAAGCCAGACGGCCGTACTTCTTCTTCCTTAAAGCGAATTGCCTGCCCGGCGGCCGTGGCCAACATCACTTCCTGCTCACCATCGGTCAATTCCGCCCAGCCCAGCGCATCATCGTCGGGCACATTCATCACCACAAACGGCTGAGAGGTAATGCCCGGCAAATCTTCTACCCGGATACGCTTCACAACGCCTGCCAGCGTGGTTAAGAAGACATACCCTGCGGCATTGACCGGCAAAACCTGAGCCGCCGCCAAATGATCGCGGCGGGTAAATCCAGTCAAATCGGCCCAATGTGTGCCTTTGCCCAGCTCCACAGCTTGTGGCAATTGGTACACGGGAAGGCTTACGGAACGGCCGTCTGCGGCAAACAAATACAAAATATCCTGCGTATTCGCCTCCAGCAGTGCAAAAGGCTGCTCCGTAGGCTTCAGCGGAATGCGCACCATTTCTGGCGAGGTGGTGCGCGCCAGGGTGCCCTTTTCGCCCAGCATCACCCACACCTGCTCATCCGGCAGCAGGTCAGTGGCAGACAGCACTGTCTTCACGTCGCCGCTATCAATAATCTGTGAACGACGCACATCCTGGTACTTTTCCTTCACGGCCAACAGCTCATCTTTGATCAGCTCACGCATCAGCGACGGCTTGGACAGCAGCTTCTCCAGGTATTTAATCAGGTTCAGCAGCTCTTTGTGCTCATCTTGAATCTTGCGCCGCTCTAAAGCCGCCAGACGCCGCAACTGCATATCCAGAATCGCCTGCGCCTGTATTTCGGTCAGCTTAAACTGCTTAACCAGGTTCGCCTTGGCTGTCTCAACCGTGCGCGAGCGGCGAATCAGGCTAATTACCTCATCCAAATTGTCCAGCGCAATCAGCAACCCTTCTAAAATGTGAGCCCGATTGCGTGCCTTCTCCAAATCATATTCGGAACGCCGCCGCACAATTTCCTGGCGATGATCCAAATAAACGCGCAGCGCCTGTTTCAACGTCAGCACACGTGGTTCGCCATTCACCAGTGCCAACAGTGAAATGCTAAAGGTGCTCTGCATCGGCGTCAGACGAAACAGCTCAGCCAGCACTTCCTCTGGCTCTACGTTACGCGTTGTCTCAATGATGATCCGCATGCCGTTGCGATCCGATTCGTCCCGCATGTCGGTCAGGCCTTCAATCTTGCCATCACGGTGCAGGTCGGCAATGCGCCCCAGCAGATTGGTTTTGTTTGCCTGGTAAGGCAGCTCAGTGATGACAATGCGCGACTTATTGCGCCCCATTTCCTCGACATGAGCCTTGGCGCGCACCGTCACCCGGCCACGCCCTGTGGCATAGGCACTGGCAATGGCATCGGTTTCTACGCCACCCTTTTCGCGGTAGCGGAAAATTAAGCCGCCCGTGGGGAAATCTGGACCCTTGATGAAGCGCATCAAATCAGACAGCGAAACATCATCCAGGCGATCCCACTCATCAATCATGAAGGTCAGGGCATCAATGACCTCGCCCAGATTGTGCGGGGGAATGCTGGTAGCCATACCTACGGCAATACCGGAGGAGCCGTTGACCAGCAGATTGGGAATCGTGGCGGGCAATACGGCCGGTTCGCTCAAAGAATCATCGAAGTTGGCGGTGAAATCAACCGTGTTTTTCTCGATGTCTTCCAGCATGTCGTAGCCCATGTTGGAAAGACGGGCTTCGGTATACCGCATGGCGGCGGCCGCATCACCGTCAATCGAGCCGAAGTTGCCCTGACCATCAACCAGGGTATAGCGCATGGAAAAATCTTGCGCCAGCCGGACCATGGCATCATAAACGGCCGTATCGCTGTGCGGATGGTATTTACCCAACACCTCACCCACGACACGCGCCGACTTTTTGAACGGGAGATTGGGGCGCAGTCCCATGTCATACATGGCGTACAAAATGCGCCGCTGCACCGGTTTTAGACCGTCGCGCGCATCCGGCAGCGCCCGCGACACAATCACGCTCATTGCGTAGCTCAGGTACGATTCACGCACCTCGGAATCAATATTTACTTGCTTTACCAGACCAATTTCCATGTCATTTCCGCTTCTTCGCCGAGAGACCTGTCAGGTTTTTAAGTAGGTTTGCTCAGAGTAGTAAGCCCCTAAACCTGACAGGTCTAATATCTCATTTTTGAAATATTTGTTCTAATTTTGTGAAAGGTAAATATAGGCAATTTGCCCCGTACTGTCAAACAAAAAGAGCGCTATTTCAGCGCCCCTTGTGCTAATTAGATTGTATAGCAAACTGCCTACTCGTCGAGGTTTTCGATGAAAATATCCCCATTTTCCACCTTAATTTGATAAGTGGGGATGGGTGCGGTAGCTGGCAAGGCCAACACAGCCCCGGTACGCACATCAAAACAAGCCCCGTGTCGTGGGCACTGAATTGAATGATCTTCCAGCGGTCCATCACCCAGTGGCCCGTCATCGTGCGAGCATAAATCCGCGATGCAGTAAAATTCGCCATCGACGTTTAGGACAATAACTGTTTCGTAATCAAAATCGTGCCAGATTCTCTCCCCAGGCGGAATATCTTCAACACGAGCCACTTTCACAAATTCAGACAATTTCGTTTCCTTTTGAAAAATTATTCCTTGTCGGTGCCGCGGAGCACTTCGGGTTCAGGCATGCCATAGGCGCCAGCCTTGAGTACCTTGAGGGACAGCAGGGCGCACTTCACGCGGGCCATGCTCAGCTTTACGCCAATCAGCTCTAGCAGTTCGTCTTTGTCAAAAGTGCGTACTTCATCTAGCGTCTTGCCCTTGATTTCTTCCGTGAGCAGAGAAGCCGCTGCCTGGCTAATGGCACAACCATCGCCACTCCAGGCAACTTCAGCGACGCGGTTTTGGTCATCAAGCTTCACGTCAATGCGAATCACGTCGCCACAAAGAGGGTTGTCTTCTTCGTAAGTCCAGTCTGGTGTTTCTAAATGACCATGGTTGAGCGGATGCTCGTACAGGTCAATGATTTGTTCGCGATAAATACTTTCGTCCATAATTATTGTGCATTCCAAGAGCGCGGAAAGAATCCGCGGCTACTTATAAGCGGAAAACTTTCTTGGCCCGGTTAAGGCTAGCAACCAGCTTATCAACCTCTTCAGTAGTGGTATGAATGTAAAAGCTAGCGCGGGCGCTGGAATTGACACCACAAATATGATGCAGCGGCATGGCGCAATGATGTCCCGCACGTATGGCAATGCCGTCCTGGTCCAGCAGTTCGGCAATGTCGTGGGGATGCAGCCCCTTAATCGTGAAGGCCGCCACCCCACCCCGCTGTGCCGCTGACGGACCTAAAATGTTGAGGCCATCAATCTCGCTGAGCGCTTCCAGCGCATAGTTGGTGATGTACTGTTCATAGGCGTGTACGTTTTCCATGCCCAGGTTAGTGAGGTAATCTACGGCCGTTCCCAACCCAATTCCCTCAGCAATAGACGGCGTCCCGGCTTCAAACTTGTGCGGCAAATCGGCCCAGGTGGAGCCTTCCAGCGTTACCCGGCGAATCATGTCGCCACCACCCATAAACGGAGGCATTGCCGCCAAAATGTGCTGCTTGCCGTACAAAATGCCAACGCCAGTTGGACCGCACATCTTGTGGGCAGAAAATGCCAAAAAGTCGCAGTTCCACGCTTGCACATCCACCGGCATGTGAGGCACAGCCTGCGCCGCATCCACCATCGCCAGGGCACCGACTTTGTGCGCGGCGTCCACCAGTAGTTTGACCGGATTAACCGTACCGAAGACGTTAGAAACGGCCGTAAAACTAAACAGTTTCGTCTTTTCCGTGAGCAGGTGTGGCAGTTGGTCTAGGTTCAGCGTGCCGTTGGGCAAAAAGGGTAGGTGGCGAACCACCACGCCAGTTTGTTCCGCCAAAATTTGCCAGGGCACGATGTTGGCATGATGCTCCATCGCCGTAATTAAAATTTCGTCGCCGGGCTGCAAGTTAGCCCGGCCCCAGCTGTAGGCCACCAGGTTAAACGCCTCGGTGGCGTTGCGCACATAAATCACTTCAGCTGAATCGGCCGCGTTGATGAAGCGGGCAATGCGCTCCCTTGCCCCTTCGTAGGCGTTGGTCGCCTCTTCGCTCAGGCGGTGAATGCCACGATGAACGTTGGCGTTAATGTGGCGGTAGTAATGGTTCATCGCCTCGATGACCGGCAGGGGCTTTTGCGAGGAAGCAGCACTGTCCAGATAAACCAGTGGTACACCCGGATACGCTTCCTCTTGTAAGATGGGGAAATCAGCGCGAATTTTGTTGACGTCAAGCATAGGGGGATTGTAATGCGGAAAAACTGATGTGCAACTGCCGATCGTCACACCATAAAAAACATTTCGTAACTCTGTAATTTAGTAATTGAGTAATTCAGGTAGTCAATTACCCGATTACTCAATTACCCGATTACAACTCAATAACGTAACGGACTACCGATAACCGTTTACCGACTTCGTGATGGATTTTCAATCGGCACGCCCACCAGATTGCCCCATTCGGTCCAGGAACCATCATAGTTGCGCACGTTGGGGTAACCCAGCAAGTAAGTCAGCACAAACCAGGTGTGGGAACTGCGCTCGCCGATGCGGCAGTAAGCCACCACGCTGTTGTCTGGCGAAAGACCCTGCTCTTTTTCGTAGATGTCGCGAAGCTGAACGGCCGTTTTAAAAGTCCCATCTTCAGCCACAGCACGGCTCCACGGCACATTCTTAGCACCTTTTATGTGCCCACCGCGCAGCGCACCTTCCTGTGGTGAACCGGGCATGTGCAGCAGTTCGCCGCTGTATTCTTGTGGGCTGCGTACATCCACCAGGGGCTGGTTGGCTTGAATATGTGCCAGCACCTGATCGCGGAAAGCGCGAATTTTGTAATCGGTACGGGCAGCAGGTTTATAGTTGGTCTTGGCAAATGAGGGCTTTTCCTTGGTCAGCTCGCGCCCTTCGTCGATCCACTTTTTGCGGCCACCGTCCATCACCCGGCAGTCGGCGTGACCAAATAGCTTAAACACCCAAAAGGCATAGGTCGCCCACCAGTTGTTTTTGTCGCCGTAAAACACCACGGTGGTATCGTTGTCAATGCCGTTGCGTGACATCAACTCGGCAAAAGACGCCTCGTCCAAATAATCACGACGGATGGCATCATTCAAGTCCGCTACCCAGTCAATGTGAACCGCATTTTTGATATGACCAGTGCTGTAGAGCAGCACATCTTCATTGGATTCCACCAACCGAATTTTGGCCGTCTTGTCCAAATTATCGGCAACCCATTGAGTGGTAACCAGTACATCGCCATGTACGTAACCTTTGTCACTCATCTTTTTTCTCCCGTGAAAAGTAAAAAGTGAAAAGTAAAAAGTGATGCACATCGCCACTTTTACTTTTCACTTTATCACTTTTTACTCAATAAAATTTAGCCAATCTTCTCTACGATGCGGTCAAAGATGCGGTTGCGGATACCCTCGAAGGGGATGCGGCGCATGAGCGGGTCGAAGAAACCCTGAACGGACATTTCTACGGCCGTTTTCCGCGGAATACCCCGGCTCATCAGGTAGAAGAGCTCTTCCGGGTCCAGCTGACCAATCGCTGACGCATGAGTACAGGCCACATCGTCGGCCTCAATTTCCAGGCCAGGGATGGAATCGGCGCGGGCAGTTTTGTCTAGCATCAAGTTTCGGTTGGCCTGGAAGCCATCGATCTTTTGCGAACCAGGCAGTGCCTTAATCATGCCCTGCCAGACGGTGCGCGACTGCTCGCGCAGGGCGCCCTTGTAGAGCAAATCGCTGACGGTGTCGCCCGCGTTGTGGTTTTGCTGCGTATCCAGGTCCAGATGTTGACGGCCGTTTGTGAAGAAAATCCCCGACATGCGGCCCCAACCACCCTGTCCATCCAGTTCCAAGGTTTGGAACGCTTTGGTCAGGCGAGTACCCATCATGCTGGTCACCCAGTCCAGCTTGCCATCGCGGCCCACACGGCCACGCTCATGGTTAAACTGCCACATGTTTTGGCCAAAATCTTGCAGGCCAGCATAAATCAGGTTGGCATTATCCCCCACCAGCAATTCGATCACGCCGTTGTGCAAACCGGCCGCTTCTTCAGAAGAGGCGTACTCGTCCATGAAAATGGCTTCAGAGCCTTCATCCAGCACCACCAGGGTGTGGGTAAAGGTTTTGCCGTTCACCGACCAGAGTACGCTGTGCAGCGGAGCCGCAGCCTTGACGTTTTTGGGCACATAAAGGAAGGTGCCCCCGCGCCAGAAAGCACCATGCATGGCCGCAAACTTGCCTTCAGTCACCGGCACGCCTTCAGTCATGAAATATTTTTGCACGAGGTCAGGATGTTCGGCAACGGCCGTATGCATATCGCAAAAGATGACGCCTTGTTCCTTCAAAGCATCACTCAGCTCATACTGGCGCGTCACACCATCGATCTGCAACAGGCTGCCACCGACCTCTTCACCAGTCAGTTCCTTGCCCAAGAAATCGGGGATTTCCCAGCTAGTCGCCGCATCACCGTTCACCGACGGGCCAATCTCATCCGGCTTAAAGCGGCGGATGTTGGTGCGTCGCCACGCCTCATCGGTCGTGGTTGGCATGGGGGTATTTTCGTAAATCTCAAACGCTTTCAGGCGAAACTGGAGCATCCAGTCTGGCTCATTCAGCGTTGCGGATAATTTTTTTACTGCGTCTTGTGTAAATGCTGTCATGATTTTTCTAATGGTTGATGGTTAATTGTAAAATGTAAATGGTTAACCGTTAAAAAATTAACCATTTACCATTAACCATTCTTACCCAATCGATCCTTCCATTTGCAGCTGAATCAGCCGATTCATCTCGATGGCGTATTCCATTGGCAGCTCTTTTACCAGCGGCTCAATGAAGCCATTCACAATCATGGAAGTAGCGGTTTCTTCGTCAATGCCTCGGCTCATCAAGTAGAAGAGCTGTTCTTCACCCACCTTGCTCACCGACGCTTCGTGGCCGATGTTCACATCTTCTTCTTCGATCTCGATGTAGGGGTACGTGTCGGAGCGGCTGTTTTCGTCCAGCAGCAGGGCATCACACACCACGTTGGATTTGCAGTGGAAAGCGCCCTTGTTCACCTTCAGCAGACCACGATAAGAGGCACGACCACCGCCCTTGCTGATCGATTTAGAAATGATACGGCTGGTGGTGTTAGAAGCGGCATGCACCACTTTACCACCGGCATCCTGGTGCTGACCTTTACCGGCAAAAGCGATGGAGAGAATTTCCCCATGTGCGCCTTCACCCGTCATGTAAACAGCCGGATATTTCATCGTAACTTTAGAACCCAGGTTGCCGTCTACCCACTCCATCGTCGCTTTTTCTTCGGCGATGGCACGCTTGGTCACCAGGTTGAACACGTTGTTGGACCAGTTTTGGATGGTTGTGTAGCGGCAGCGGCCACCTTTCTTCACGATGATTTCAACCACAGCGGAGTGCAGCGAATCTTCGGAGTAAATGGGGGCGGTACAGCCTTCTACATAGTGCACGTAAGCGCCTTCATCAATGATGATGAGGGTCCGCTCGAACTGGCCGACGTTTTTGGCGTTGATGCGGAAGTAAGCCTGGAGCGGCATCTCCACATGAACCCCCGGCGGCACGTAAATGAAGGAACCACCGGACCATACGGCCGTATTCAAAGCAGCAAACTTATTGTCGTTATAAGGAATAATGGTCGAGAAATATTCTTTCACCAGTTCAGGATGCTGCGCCAGGCCATCATCCATGCCCAGAAAAATAACGCCCTTCTCTTCCAGCTCTTTCTTGATGTTGTGGTAAACCACCTCAGACTCGTACTGGGCAGCCACACCAGAGAGGAACTTCTGCTCGGCTTCCGGGATACCCAGTTTGTTGAAGGTGTCCTTGATGTAGCTCGGCACGTCTTCCCAGGTATCACCCTGGCGGTCTGACGGTTTGATGTAATAGTAAATGTCCTCAAAATTAATGCCGCTCAGATCAGCGCCCCATTCGGGCATTGGGCGGCTGAGGAAATGCTCGTAAGCTTTCAGACGGATGTCCAGCATCCATTCTGGCTCACCTTTACGGGCCGACATCGCCCGGATCACATCTTCGTTGAGCCCTTTTTCGGCTTTGTAAACGTAATCTTCAACGTCGGCAAAACCATACTTGGTAGCATAATCCTGGTTAACCAGACCAACAATTTCTTCTTCGCTCAGTTCAGGCTGAGCATCAATTAGATTTTCGGCCATGTTATGCCTCCTCTAAAATGCCGTGCTTCTCACGCAGCCAGTCGTACCCTTTCTCTTCCAACTTCAGGGCCAAATCAGGGCCACCACTTTCAACGATACGGCCGTCCATCATAATGTGGACAAAATCGGGCTGAATATAGTTGAGAATCCGCTGGTAGTGGGTAATGACCAGCATACCCATGTTGAACTCCTGGCGCAGACGATTGGCCCCTTCGGACACGACGCGCAGCGCATCAATGTCCAGACCAGAGTCTGTCTCATCCATGATGGCAATCTTGGGCTCTACCGTCGCCATCTGCAAAATCTCCACGCGCTTCTTTTCACCGCCGGAGAAACCTTCATTCAAATACCGGCCAGCAAATTTGTGGTCGATGCCCAACATATCCATTTTTTCTTTTAGCAAGCGGCGGAATTGGGGAATAGAGATGCCTTTGTCTTCCGGGTCCTCTGCCTGACGGCGGGAGTTAATGGTCTGGCGCAGGAATTTGGCCAGAGTTACCCCAGGCACCGACGCCGGATACTGGAAAGCCAAAAACAAACCAGCGCGGGAGCGTTCATCTGCTTCCATTTCAAACAAATCTTCACCACCAAAAATAACCTGCCCGGCGGTGGCTTCATAAGAAGGATGCCCAGCCAGGGTGTAGGCCAGGGTGCTTTTACCGGAACCATTGGGTCCCATGAGGGCGTGAACTTCGCCCTGCTTTACCAGCAAATCAATGCCTTTCAAAATAGGTTGATCACCTACGCTAGCATGTAAATTTTTAATTTCTAAGGCCGTTGTCATGGTTGTCTTCTATCTCCTGTCAAGAAATTCTGTGCAATCTATATTTTGCCCATATTCAGGGGTGGATTATAACATAGGCAGGTAGCACCGTCAATAAATATGATAAAAATGATAAAAATAGCATTTATTGACAACTCAGTCTGGGATTGTTATACTTTTTGCCAAATTTTTGAACAAAATTCAGCTCAAAAAAGCATGAGAACCAGCTTAAAAAGCTGTCTAGATTTTGCAAAATGCGCTTTGTAGAGGATGTAAACCAGGTGCGGATTAATCAAGGTACAAGGCAAAGGATTCTATCGTGAAATCGGTAACAAGCAAGGATAAACAGAGCACGCGAGACCTCATTCTTCATGCCCTGAAAGCATCGGCTCAATGCAAAATTGAATCGCTGGCAGAAGCGGCCGATGTATCGCCCGTTACTGTGCGCCATCACCTGAATGCATTACAGGCTGAAGGGCTGATTGAAGTAGAAAGTGTACGGCGCAAGGTAGGACGGCCGTTTTACGTTTACACCCTCAGCGAAAAGGGCAATGAGCTGTTTCCGCAAAAATATTTCAGCCTCACCAACCGACTGCTGGAAGAGCTCAAAGATCGCCTCCCCCCGGAAACGGTGAATGAAATTTTCATCAGCCTGGTGCAGCGCATCATGGAAGAGCATGCCGGGGAATTTGAAAAACTGCCCATCGAAGAACGGCTCAATTATGTGATAAACTTGTTGGGCAGCGAAGGGTTTTTGGCCCGCTGGGAAAAGAGAGAAGACGGCCGTTACCAGATCATCGAATACAGCTGTCCGTACATTTCTATGGGCCAGCAACACAATGAAGTGTGCACCCTGGACAAACAGCTCATGGTTACGGTCTTGGGAACGGCCGTTGAGCAGCACAGCTGCATGTTACACGGTGACGAGTGCTGCCAATTTACTTTGCCAATACGGCCGTCTGACATCAAAATAAATTCGTAAAGCGAAGGAACAAGCAAATGATCGCCAATAAAGAAGAAGAATTAATTGAATCCATGCGCAGCGTGATTGACCCCGAAATTGGGTTGAACGTGGTCGAACTCGGCCTCTTGCGCAATCTGGACATTGATGAGGAAACTGACGCCGCCAAAATTACCATGATCCTCACCACCCCCTTCTGCCCCTACGGCCCGCAAATTATTGAGCAGGTGCGCATGGTGGGCAACCAGGTGATGCAAGGGGGTGTTACGGTAGAAATTGGCACTGAACTGTGGGACCCGTCGATGATGGAAGAAGGCGCGGGTGGCGATTGGGGCCTGTTCTAACGCGCAGCCTAAGCCTTAATCCGTGTTGGAAATATTTTCAATCGGTCGATAAAGCTCCCCCTGTGGGAGCTTTTTTTTTGCCCGGTGGCGTGAGGCAAACCGTTCATAGAAAAATCCTGCGGCGTTGGCCGCTTGGGTACCAACCAACATCGCGGTTAGCCGCAGCGCGCGCCACCCTTTGCCGACGAGCAGCGGGTAGCTCACCAGCCTGAGATAAAAGCTTAATGATTCCAGCCGAATGATTCTATTGGTTCGCTCGCTGCGAATGGTGTGAAACAACCAGGCACCCCGACCATAATTAAAATGCTGCCGCCAAAAGGAGCGTACATCCAGATAATGTTCATGATTCACTATGGCTTGCGGCAAGTAAAGCATGCCAAGACCATGCTGTCGCCAACGATCACAAAACTCCCGGTCCTCACCAGCAGCCAGAGACAGTGTTTCGTCAAATCCACCAACCTGCCTGTAACGCTCGGCTGCCAGGGCAAAATTATTGGAAGCCAGAAACCGGGCGTGGTCTGCTACAGAATTGTAATGGCCGTACAAATAATTAGTGAGCAGCTGGCTGGTTTGGGAAAACCAGTTCTGTGGCAGGGCATTTTGGGTGCGGCCGCCCACCATTTTGTCTGGATGGGCAAGCAAGCATAGCGCCAACTGGTATAGCCAGTCAGCATGAGGCGCACAATCATCGTCGGTGAAGGCCAGGAAACGGCCGTTTGCCACCCCAGCCCCAACATTACGCGCCGCTGCTGGACCTTTGTGGCGCTGCGTGACCAAATGAATTGTCATTTTCGCCTGGAAAGCAGCAACGAGCGGCGCCAGCAACATTCTGCTGCCATCATCTACCACTACCACTTCAAAAAGCGCACGTGGATAGTCCAGCTGGGTCAGTGCCTGGAGGCAGCGCCACAGCGGCAAGGGACGATCATAAGTGGGTACGATAATCGAAAATGTCGGTAAAGTTGTCATGAAGCAAAGAGTACCCCGGCATTAGCTATTTAGGCAGACACGGGGTCTCCTCCTAGGGTAGCCAATAGCACGGAATCTGGGGATAAATATTAGCCGATAACCAGGACCTTTAGAAGTTTAATTTTGTGCGTATAATCTTTTGGTATGCAGCGCCGACTTGCTTTACTCATTTTCAGTTTAATAACGGCCGTCGGGTTTGCCACGTTTTTACTATGGCAAGTTGCCCAATTTGCGCCCGTACAGGCTGCCCCGGCCCTGGACAAAATCGAACCGGCCCTACTGGAAGCGCTGGCCGAAGGCACACCGGTGCGGTTTATTGCCGATCTGGCCGCAACGGCCGATTTTTCCACCCTCGCCCCCACGCATTCCCAAGCCCAACATACGGCCGTTTTGCAAACCCTCCAACAAACAGCCACTACCAGCCAGGCTAACGCCCTGGCCAAATTGGAAACTCTAGAAACGACCGGTGACGTAACGGCCGTACGCTCTCTCTGGATTGTCAACAGCATTGCCGCAACAGGGAACCTTGCCGCTGTGCAAGCCATCGCCAGCCTGCCCGAGGTGAGCCAGGTGCGGCTGGATACCGTTGTGCAGCAAATTCGCCCCACAGATGATGTAACCGCAACGCTGCTGGCTGGAGCAACGGCCGTCATCACTGGACCCGTCGCCAGTTGGGGCATTGATCGCATCAATGCGCCAGACGTGTGGCACGGGCTGGGTATCGACGGCAGCGGCGTCACCGTGGCCATCATGGACACCGGCGTCGATTGGCAGCACCCTGACCTGATTGACAATTATCGCGGCAACCAGGGCGGTACAGTGGACCACAGCGGCAGCTGGTTTAACGCCGTTATCCCCACCGAAACCGTGCCAGTAGACAACATTGGCCACGGCACGCACGTGATGGGAACGGCCGTTGGTCACAACGGCATTGGTGTCGCCCCCGGCGCAAACTGGATTGCCGTCAACATCGCTGATCCGTATGGCCTGATTTGGGAAAGCGACGTACACAGCGGGTTTGAGTGGTTGCTAGCCCCTAATGGCGACCCTGCCCTCGCCCCAAACGTGGTCAACAACTCCTGGGGCAGCACTCTGCCCAACACCTTGTTTGTAGAAGACATCGCCGCCTTGCAAGCGGTCAACATCCAGGTGGTATTTTCCGCGGGCAACAGCGGGCCGTACACCGGCACGGTGGGCTACCCTGGCGGCTATCCCAGCGTGCTTGCCGTAGGAGCCAGCGACGATATTGATGAGGTGGCCTGGTTCTCTTCACGTGGACCATCTACCCAGACGGACGAGCTGAAACCCTGGATTGTGGCTCCCGGCACCCAAATCTTGTCCTCGCTGCCAGGCGGCGTGTACGGCTTGTACAACGGCACCTCGATGGCTTCCCCGCATGTGGTTGGCACGATTGCGCTGCTGCTAAGCGCCAATCCCAGCTTGACCCGCAACCAGATCAACCAAATTTTGGCGGATACGGCCGTTCCCATCGCCCCAACCCAGCCCAACATCCACAGCGGCTGGGGGCGCCTGGATGCCTACGCCGCCGTGGCCAGCCAGACAAACGCGGGTACACTGACCGGCCAGGTAACTACCAACGGTATTCCGCTACCAGGTGTAGTTCTGACTATAACGACACTGTCTGGTGCCCAAATTCAGGTAACGACGGGGTTAGACGGCCGTTACGCGGCCCCCCTCCAAACGGGCAGCTATCAGCTAGAAACGCAGCCTTTTGGCTACGGGCTCTATTCATCGTCGGGCGTGGCGGTCAGCAATGGGCAGGTTACGACACGTAACATCGCTCTGACCAAGCTGCCGGGTGGGCAAGTAGAAGGCTACGTGCGCGCTTCGGCGGGCTACATTCCGCTGGCCGATGCGCGGGTGAAGGTGCTTGGAACACCTGTGGAGACGATGACTGATGGCAACGGCCGTTTCCACCTCACCCTTCCCAGCGGCACCTATGAACTGGTTGTGACCAAAGTGGGCTACCAGCAGCAGCGCGGCACGGCTTGGCTGGCCAACAACACCACGGACGTGCAATATTTTATCCTCGCCGACGCGCCGAGCGTGCTGCTCATGGACAGCGGCCAATGGTACTTCAACAGCCAGGCGGCACAGTACACCGAGGCGCTGACCGCACTTAACTACAGCTACGACACGTGGAGCGTGCGCGACCCGGTTAACGATGTGCCCACAGTCGCCGATTTGTCCCCCTATGATGCCGTCATCTGGTCCAGCCCGCTGGATTCGCCCGGCTTTTTAAACGCCAACAACGTCATCACCGATTATTTGGGGTTAGGCGGCCATCTGTTCATCAGTGGGCAGCACATCGGCAGCTATGATGGCGTTGGATTGGATACGCAGCTGTGGTGGTACCGTGATTTAAATGCGATGCTGTTGGGCAAAACGGCCGTAACCCAAACCATCACTGGCAGCAACGACTATTTTGCCGGGCTGAGCTTTACCCTCAACGGCGGCACCAGCAGCAACAATCAAACCTACCCCGATGTGTCGGCTCCGCGCAGCGGCGGGTTTACCCAACCCGCCTTTACCTACGGCGAAGGCGGTGCCGCCGGGCTGACCTCTGGATATTGCACGCCTTTCCGTATGGTTTACCTGGGTTTTGGCCTGGAAGGTGTGCCCGAAGCGGCTGATCGCGCGGCCATTTTGCAGCAAAGCTTCCACTATTTTGAGGAACCGCGACAAACCGTTGGCATCCAATTTTTCCCCGGCAGCATTGATGAGCTGGCCATTCCTGGCGAAACAATGAACTACACGGTCAACGTCTTCAACCGCAGCGAGACAGTGACAGACACGTTCACGCTCTCCATCGGTGGGGCAGCCTGGCCGACCACGCTGCTCACGCAAACGGTCACGCTTGGCCCCTGCGCCATGACCCAGACGGTGCTGTCGTTAGCTGTGCCAACTGGCCTGCCCGCGGATTTGGTGGAGGATTTGACGGTAACGGCCGTTTCCCATAACAATTCCGCCGTTTATGCCCAATTACCCGTCACGCACAAAATTCCCGGCCACATTTTGTTTGTGGACGATGACCGCTTTTATGACCAGACGGCCGAATTTGCCACCGCCCTGGGCGACATGGACCTCACTTTTGACCGTTGGGATACGGGCCACGCTGGCGAATTGCGCAACGGACCGTCACTGTCTCTGCTGCAAAACTACGACTTTGTCATCTGGTACACCGGTTACGACTGGTTCCAGCCCATCACCCCGGCGGAAAATCAAACGCTAACCGCCTATCTGGCTCAGGGTGGCCGGTTGTTCCTCACCAGCCAGGATTTTCTGTACTACCATCACCAAACCGAACTGGCCCGCAGCTATTTTGGCGTGGCGGATTATGAGGAATCGGTAGAACCGACACAGCTCATTGGCAATGGAAATACGGCCGTTGCTGCCGAACACCCGCCGCCCTATCCGCTAGATTTTGAACCCTACCAAAACCACGGCGATGGCATTATTCCTGCGCCACTTAGCCAGCCGTTTTTCTGGCACGATCGCGCCCTCCCGGCAGGCACGGCTACAGCGGGCGACAATTGGCGCGCGGTGCTGTGGGCCGTGCCATTCGAAACCATCACCCCCACCCGCCAGGCGGAAGCAATGAACCGGGTCATGGGTTGGCTGAGCGATCTGGGTGACTCCAGCTTTGCGGTAGATCAGCGCGTGGGCAAGCTAGGCGAGCCGCGCACCTACACCATCACCGTGCAGCAGGTGCCGGGCGTGAGTAATTCCGTCTGGCTCACCAACACGCTTTCGCCCTGGCTGGTGCTCGACCAGGCCTCGCTCACGGGTGGGGCAGCGTACAATCCAGCCACGCGCCAGCTTACCTGGGCGGGCACGCTGCCCGGCGGCGGCAGCCACACGATTACCTATCAGGCTACACCAACCGGCATTGTGCCGCATGGTTTTCAGATAGAAAACGCGCTGGTGCTGCACGATGGCAACCACGCGCTCACTTTTGACCGGCTGGCCAATGTGTGGGTGGAAGCGCCGGAAGTAGTGGCCCGGATGACGGCCGTTCCCAACCAACCGCTCGCCGCCACCATATTCACCTACACCGTCGAGCTGGAAAACGTGGGGCTAACGGCAGCCAACGAAATTTCGGCTGTGGTGAGCCTGCCCAACACATTCCACATCGTCACCGACACGCTGGCTAGCAGCGCCGGGACGCCCGCTGTGGGCGACCGGCGGCTGTATTGGGCGGGCAACCTGGACATTGCCGAATCCATCACGATGACCCTGGTGCTGACGCGCGAGGTAACGGCCGTTCCGCAATGGGTCGCCATCACAGCCCTGATCGATGACGGGCTAACCAGCCCAACCTTTTTTGCCGAATGGCAGTACCTACCGGTTTACACCAGCTACTTCCCGATTGTGTTTCACAAAGCCCCACCTTAAACATCTGGCT
Source organism: Ardenticatenaceae bacterium (assembly GCA_020634435.1). Taxonomy (GTDB): domain Bacteria; phylum Chloroflexota; class Anaerolineae; order Promineifilales; family Promineifilaceae; genus Leptofilum. The sequence continues at coordinate 67,431 of JACKBS010000018.1, forward strand.
AATTCGCCCAATGTTCACTCGCAAAATTAGCCGAATCGGTTATGATCGGCGGCAGCTGTTTGATAGTAGTCGGTCTATGAGGACAAGATGTTGAATAACACGCTGCAAGAAATCGTTAAAATTGCTTATGTTGAAGATGAGCCCAGCATTGCCCAACTTCTGGTCAGTGGCCTGGGTCTATTTGGGATCGAAGTGCAGCCCGTTTTTATGAGTGCGGAAGAGATGCTGAAGCAAACCGAAAGCGAGGCACTTTCTGAGGTCGATCTATTCTTTTTTGATATTCGCTTGCCTAGAATGACGGGCTTAGAACTGGCGGGAAAACTGCGTGACCTGGGGGAGAAACGGCCGTTTGTCCTCGTGAGCGCCTGGCCGGCACCCTCTGCCGAGCAGCTAGACAAAATTGATGCAGTATTCCTCCCCAAACCGTTCGACTTCCCTGACGTGATCCAAACCATCCAACGGCTCGCCAGCCGGGATGAAAAAGACGAATAAAGGCAGTGAAAAGTAAAAAGTGAATAGTGACGGAAGGAACTCCAACTTATCACTTTTTACTTTTCACTTATCACTGCTCACTCCGCTCCCTCTTCCTCAACCCCCTCCGAAGACAAATCGACCACCCTTGCCCCAGTCAGTTTGCGCAAATCTTTTGGTGATAGCTTAATTTGGGTGCCACGTTCGCCCGCGCTAACAAAGATGCGCGTCTGAGCTTCAGCTCGTTCATCCAAGTACATGGCAAAGCCTTTGTTGATAAGCGCCAGCGGCGAAATGCCACCAACTTGCAGGCCTGTCATTGCTTCTGCTTCCTGGTGGGTTGCCATCTTCAGCTTCTTCGCGCCAACCAGTTTGGCCAGCTTTTTCAAATCCAGCTGCCGGTTGGCCGGGACGATAGCGAGCATGGGTTTACTGGAGGAACGGCCGTCTTTCGGCGCAGCTACCACCAAAGTTTTAAACACCTGCTCCGGCGGCACGCCCAGTTGAAGGGCAATCTTCTCCGCATCACGCTCGCTAGAATCATAGCCGATGGCCTCATAAGCCACCTTTTTGCCCTCGAGCAAGCGCATTGCCAGCGTTTTATTTACCGCCATTTCTACTCTCCTGCCAGATAACCCAACGACCGCATTGTTGTGCGCAAGGGCGAATCGTCACGCAAAATCATGGCCCCCACCCGCCACTGCCCATGCCCACCAAAAAACAAATATCGGCTGTCTGCGTGGGTGCCGTCCAGCGGAATAAGCAGTTGCGTAACGCCATTCATCCGCACTCGCGTGTTAAAAGAAATATCCTGGCCATAATAAGATTCAAGCACCAGCTCTTCTTCCGCATAGCGGCGCAACGTCTCATCAGACAAACCGATGGAAACGAGGGCGGTGTTTTCAAAACCATTCGAAAACGTATCCGTCAATGCCTGGGCAAGCTCCGAAAAGCCTGGCGAACCGGGCTGTAGATCAATCGTCTCGCCATAATGGCGTACCACAATGCGTGTTGGCTGGAAACTTGGCTGCACAGGCAAGAACCAAAAAACGTTACCGGTGTTTAACGCATTGATGAGCCAATAAATGCCCAAAAATATTAAAACGAGAATGATAAGCGGCTCGCGCAGCTTAAATTTGGGTGCTGATTCCATAAAGAAATGTCATCCTTTACAATTTTTATTCGGCCAACGGCCGTACCGCAGGCTGGTGACTGATGATAAGTGTAGCAAATGTTGCCCGCGAGCGTGTACCGTGTTTACAACATGCGTATCCTGGCAACCGAGCGGCCGTTTTGGCTACCAAGAAAGCTTTTCCTTATTCAAAACAAAGGTCAATCTACAAAATAGAGGTGTTAAATTGGTACTCTTTCCTTAAAATAGAGTGTCAATCAACCACAAAATTTTCTATAATGTTGTCAGGAGAGAGGCCACATGAGCAATGTAACCCCTGATTGGGTTAAGGATGCCGTATTCTACCAGATATTTCCCGACCGCTTTGCCAAAAGCGGCCGTTTCGGTCAAAACGGCTACCTGCCCAAACCAACTAACCTACAGCCGTGGGGCGCTACGCCAACTTTTCATGGCTTCCAGGGTGGTGACTTGCTGGGTATCATCGACAAACTGCCCTACCTGGAAGCGCTGGGCATTAACGCTATCTACCTCAATCCCATCTTTGCTTCTGCATCCAACCATCGCTACCACACCCACGATTATTACAATGTAGACCCGATTCTGGGCGGCAATCAGGCATTGGCAGAGCTGCTTACAGCCGCCCACCAACGCAACATCCGTATCATTTTGGACGGCGTCTTTAACCATGCCAGCCGGGGCTTTTTTCAATTTAACCACCTCATGGAATGCGGTGTGGAATCTCCCTACACTGACTGGTTTACCATTCACAGCTGGCCGGTAAACGCCTTCAACGAAGGCCAGACACCTAATTTTGACGCGTGGTGGGGGATGGCCTCTCTGCCCAAGTTTAATACGAATACCCAGGCGGTACGGGAATTTTTGTGGCAGGTAGGCACCTACTGGCTCAAGCAAGGCATTGATGGCTGGCGTCTGGACGTGCCCAACGAGATTGATGACGATGAGTTTTGGCGCGAATTTCGCCGCCGCTGCAAGCTAGTGAATTCCGACGCCTACATCGTGGGTGAGCTGTGGGGTGAAGCGCAGCGCTGGCTGCAAGGTGACCAGTTTGACGGCCAGATGAACTATCTGTTTACGCGGGCTGCGCTGGGTTTCTTTTCCGGGAACAATATGGACCAAACGGACACAGTGCGCATGGGTTACGGCTACATTCAGCCGCTGAATGCCACCCAATTTGCCACAGAAATGGATCGCGTTTTTAACCATCTCTATGATCCCGATATCGTGCTGTCGCAGATGAACATGCTGGGCAGTCACGACACGCCACGCACGCTCACGGTGGCCCGGCACGACAAAACAGCGCTGCGCCTGATGTATTTGTGCCAGATGACTTCACCCGGAGCGCCTAACATTTACTACGGCGACGAAATTGGTATGTCGGGCGCGCATGATCCGTACTGCCGCGCAGCTTTCCCCTGGCATGATGAAGGCAGTTGGGACACCACGCTGCTAGAGGACATTAAGCAATACATTCAGCTGCGGTACGACACGCCCGCGCTGCGGCGCGGCAATTTCCGCATTATGTATGCCAATGAGTGGGTGGTGGTTTATCAGCGGCAGTACCGAGGGCAAACGGCCGTTGTCGCCTTCAATATGGGTGATCGTGACGAAATGATCATCGCCCCACCCGGTTTTGCGCTTTATCTGGAAGAAAAGTTGAACCCTAATGGCCAGCCGTTTACGGCCAACAGCACCATGACGCTGCCCCCGAGAAACGGCCGTATTTGGGTCAGCGCTCCCTGATTACAGTGGTACAAATGGCTAAGCGCCAACAGGCTAACTTTTTTCGATTCCTTAACGGCAGGCTTGCCATATTGCCAGTAATATATAAAAATACCGGTGTATCATCTTTATTTGCTGTGGACAAATGGCAGCAGCCCAAACTAGATGGTAATAATCAAAGTAAGCAGGGTTCGCTTTACTAGGACCTGGTGGCTTACGTTGACCCCTCAACCCATCACAAGATGTAAACCGGTTTTATACAAAAGGTGGACACCAAATGAGTAACGTTGAAGTTCGAACCCCAGTTGATCCGAAAGATGCGTTTGTTCTAGTGGTAGAAGACAACGTGTCTAACTTTGTGCTGATCGCCCGACTGCTGGCCTTCATGGGCGTGCAAAAGTGCGAGTGGAAAACAACGGGCTGGGGTGTTGTAGATTTTGCCAACACTATGTCTCGCGTTGATCTCATCCTGATGGATTTGCGCCTGCCACATGAAGATGGCTACGAAGCGCTCAAGCAAATCCGCACAGACCCGCATCTACAAAACACGCTGGTTGTGGTAGTTACGGCCCACGGCAGCAGCAGCGAAATGCAAAAAGCCCGTGAAGCTGGCTTCGATGGTTTCTTGTCTAAACCGTTGGATGCCGACCGGTTCCCAGAACAAATCAAACAAATTCTAAATGGGGAGTCTGTCTGGGACTTGGGAATCTAAACCCATATGCTTGCCTCATTGAATATTTTCAAGATCAGGTCCGAGGATGTTGAAGAAAAGCGCAAAGGTGCTTTGCTCCAGGCGCTTGTCGTTGTGCTGATTGGCCTCAGCATCCTTCGCGCCGTCTTTGAATTTATTCAAAGTTCAGAACTTCCTGTCCAGTCGGCGATTGGCCAGGGGGTTACCTCTTTACTTTTTGGCTTCTTTTGCCTGTGGATCATCCATAGAGGCCGTATTCGCCTTGCGGCACACCTCTTTTTCGGCGTACTAAACCTCATTTTTTACGCGTTGCTAATAACGACGACGCGCAATCTGTTTTTCCCCTACCTGATGCTGATTTCCATTGTGGCCATTGCCACGTTGGATTCGGTGCGGGCTTCTGTTTTGTACAGCGCGTTAACGCTAACGGCCGTTTCCTCTTTCTTTCTCATCACGAATACATTTCCTCTGTTTAATGTGTTGGAATACATCGTTACCTGTTTAGGCATCAGCGTGGTCTCCTGGGCTACGGCCGATTATCTGCAATCGGCACTGCGGAATGCCAAAACGTTGGCCAGTGAACTGCTGTCACAAAGTAATTTACTCCAGCGACGGGCCCAGCAGCTACAATACAGTGCGGAAATTGCGGAAAAAGGCAGCAGTTCGCTCGATATGGCCCAATTGCTGCAAGAAACGGCCGTACTCCTCAAATCACAGTTTAGCTTTTACCACGTCTCTATTTTCCTCGCCGACGTGGGCAAAAAAGAGCTGCGCCTACGCGAGGTGGCGACCGATGTGCATATCGATCTGGTAAATCTGCAATACCGCCTGCCCATGGACAACCACTCCATCGTGGGCTGGGTGGCCCTGCACCGCGAACCGCGTGTGGTAAACGATGTGCTGGACGATCCCACCTACAAAGAGGAGCCATTCCTGCCCAATACGCGTTCCGAACTGGCGCTGCCGCTGGTAGCCCGCGGCGAAATTTTGGGCGTGGTGGATGTGCAAAGCGACCAGCCGGGCCATTTTGCCCCAGAAGACATCGCCATTTTGCAAATCATCACCAACCAGATCGCCATCAACATCGACAATGCCCGCCTCTTTGCCCGCACCGAATCTCGCCTGAACGAAACGCGCATTTTGTACGAATACAACTCGCTGCTCACCAGTACGCTGGATGTGGGCGAACTGCACCGCCGCGCCGCCCGGGCGCTGACCACCTGGCTCCAGGCCTCGCGCTGCACCATTTACACCTGGAATCACGAAGACCAGACGCTCGTTGCCCAGGTCGATTTTTTGTATGACCTCACCAAAGGCGCTATCGACAAATATCTGCTCGACCTACCTGATCGTGATCTGAGCGATTTGCCGGGCGTTCGCAAAGTGCTGGAAACGGGCCAGCCGAAGGTGTGGCGTTTGGACGATGAAGAGCTAGACCCTGCCGAACGCACCTGGCTGGAAGAAATTAAGCATTTTAGCTACCTGGATGTGCCGCTGGTTCAGGGTATCAACACGTTGGGGCTTGTGCGACTGTATCGCACCCAGGCGCAAGTTGGTTTTTCCGACAACGAAATTCAGCTAACTCAGGCAATGGCCAATGAAACGGCCGTTTCTATTTCCAACGCTACCCTGACTTCAGAAACGCAAGCGCGTGTGGCCCAGCTTAGCTCCCTCAACAGGCTCAGTCTGGCACTGTCAGAAGCGCCCGATTTGGAGCAGGTGTACAAGGCCACCCGGCGCGAAATTTTGTCGCTGGTCGAAGCAACCGGTCTAGCCATCTTTTTGCTCACCGAAGACGAAAAATTTCTTAACTGGCTTTACCTGTACGATTACGGTGAGGAAGTTGACCTTTCCGCTATTGCCCCAATTTCGGTCGAACGAGGCTTGAGCGGGCACGTTGTCCGCACCCGCAGCATTCTGCACATTCATGCCACGGCCAAAAACCTGGCCCAGTTCAACACCTTCACAGTTGGTAAAGACGACGGGGTAGAGGAACACTGGCTGGGTATCCCCCTGGTGGTAACCAACAAGCTCATCGGCGTCCTCTCGTTACAGAATCTGGACCCATTCAGCGACCGCGACATTGAGCTGCTCAGCACCATTTCTGGTACGCTGGCCATTGCCGTTAACAACTTGCTCCAGCTAGAAGCGGTGCAGCAAGCGCTGGCTGTGCAGATGGAACAACGCTTGCAGCTGCAAACAGCCGCCGAAGTTGCCGCCGCTACCACCAGCATTTTGGAACTCAACACCCTGGCCCAACAGGCCGTCGAGCTGATCAAAGAGCGTTTTGAGCTGTACTACGTTGGTTTATTCCTGGTGGAAGAAGATTATGCCGTGCTGAAAGCCGGTACCGGCGAAGCGGGTCAGGCTCAGCTGGCCGCCAAGCGCCGCCTGCAAGTGGGTGGCCAATCGCTTATTGGTGGGGCCACCAAAGACGGCAATCCGCGTATTACGCAAGACGTTACGACCAACGAAGAGTGGCTGCCCAACCCGCATCTGCCCGACACGCGCTCTGAGCTGGCCCTGCCGCTGCGCGTGCGTGGGGCCACCATCGGGGCGTTGACGGTGCAAAGTGTGACCCCCGATTTGTTCTCTGAAGAGATGATTGGTGCGCTGCAAATCATGGGCGACCAGCTAGCCGTGGCCATTCAAAATGCCCAGCTGCTGGCCCACGCCGAAGCCCGGGCCCAACGGCAGGCATACCTTAACGAAATTAGCGCCCAGCTTCACCAATCGGCCGATGTGGAAACGATTGTCGGTATTGGTTTGCGGGCATTATCGAAGCAGCTAAACGGAACGGCCGTTGAGCTGCAACTTGGGCGACAAAAACAAACATCATGAACCAACCCGGCGTCCCCTTCGACAACCAACCCAATACCGCCGCCTTTCTGGACACTTCGCTGCCCAATCTAGCCCGTATTTTTGATTATCTGGTCGGCGGGACGGCCAATTTTGAAGTTGATCGGCAAGCGGCCGAACAGCTGCTAACCATGCTGCCATCGCTGCGCAAATGGATTCGGCTGCGCCGCGCTTTCATTCAAGAAGCGGCCCAAATTTTGTACCGGGAGGGCTTTACCCAATTTTTGGACCTGGCTTCCGGTATGCCCTCCGATGATCATTTGCACGCCTTTGCGCCGGAGTGCCGGATTGTGTATTCAGACATCAACCCGGTAGCGGTGAGTTACGGCCGTAGTCTCTTTAGCGACCGCGAAAATATTGCCTACATTCGGGGCAACGGCCAGGAGCCGGAATCCATCTTGATGGCCCCCGAAGTGCTCAAGCTAATTCACCTGGACGAGCCAGTGGCCATTGGCCTAAACGGGCTTCAGCTGTTTTTAGACGAGCCGCATGTGCAAAATCTAGCCCGAACCCTGTTTGAATGGGCACCTACCGGTTCCAAGTTGTTCCTGGTCTTTCAAACCCACGGCCAACTAGAGATGCCGCAATCTTACTACGAGTTTTTGGATCTATGCCGGGAAGCCCATCTGCCCATCCAACTGCACACGCTGGAAACATGCGTGGAGATGTTGCAGCCCTGGCATCCCAGCCTGGTGGAGCCAATCACCCAATTTTTGGGGCTGCCCGAAGATTTCATTACACCAGCAGACCGTGAAGGCATTGGCATGGCCTTTTATGCCGCCTTTTTGCTGAAGCAAGACATCATTCACTGACCATTTAAGCCATGCAAGAGCAAGAGAAGGTAGACCTGAACGCAGCAGTTTTTGGGGGTGTTGACCCGGTTGTCCTGGAGACATCGCTGTACAACGCCTTCATCCGGCACGCCATTGATAATCGTGGTGTCTTAACTTCGCCTCGGCGTGGGCGGCAGGTGTCTGCCCAATTGGTGGCTGTGGTGCAGCAATACCTGGCCTACGAAGCGAATGAGTCGGACATTACGGCCGTTGCCACTCAGCTGGCTGAACAAGGTATGGCCATCATCACCGCCACGCAAATGATGCGGGCTCTGCTGCGGGCCGTGTTAAATTCGGTCGATACGGCCGTTTTGCGCCGCCTCAACGATTTTCAAATCATCTTCCTGGAGAAGCTGGCCAACGCCCGTGAAATTGTGCAGCAGCGCTTTCAGGAAACCTCCCAGATTGCCCTCCAGCGTGCCCTCCACGCACAGTTGGAACAGCAAATCACCCTGCACGATGCGCAAAAGCTGCGTAATGACAACCTCAACCAGATTTTGCAGCTCAACGCCCGCCTCAGCCAGGCCAGCGACGAAGCCACCCTGCTGCGTGATGCGGTGGGCGGTATTTGCCAGGCGCTAGACATCACCCACGTAACCCTGTTCGAGGCGCTGCAAGCTCCGGTTTATTGGCGGGTGATCACCACCACCGCCTCCTTCCTCAATCAGGGCGACCCCGTTCCGCACGAGACCGGCAACCTGCTGACCGCCGCTCTGCAAAAAGAAGGGGAAGCCATCCGCGCTTACCAGACCGAGCAGGGCAAGGACGGCATTGCCGTGGGCATCATTTTGCGCGTGGGGCAGCACCTGTTGGGGGCAATGGTTGCCCACCACGACAATCTGGCCTCGGAAAGCTATGAAGAGTACCTGATCCTGGTGCGCACCTTTGCCCAAAACCTGGCCGCCTTGTGGCACAACCTGTATCTGCTCAGCCAAACGCAGCAGCGTGCCCACGAGCTAGAAATTTTGCACGGCCGTTATCTGGATAGCATCTGGAACACGCCCGAGGCCAAGCTCCAGGCCCGCGCCAACGAAAGCAGCCTGGACATCATGCGACTGCACGACGAGCCTACGCAGCCCGATGAAACCGACAGCGCCTACCCGCTGCAAATTGGCGACAACAGCTTTGGCCAGATTCGCATTCCAGGCATCGAAAATCTGGGCGAAGAAGAGCGGGCATTTGTGCAAGACCTTATCCGCGAGATGGGCAGCGCACTGAACAATGCCCAGTTTGTGCAAACCACCCGCGCCTACTCCAACCAGCTCCGTTTGGCCGCCGAGGTTTCCCGCGCCGCTACCACAATCCTAGACCAAAACCAGCTTATCCGTGAAGTGGTAGAGCTGATTCGATCGCGTTTTAATCTGTACTACGTCGGTCTATTTTTAGTGGATGAGGCCAGCAACACGGCCGTTCTTCGGGCAGGTACTGGTGAAGCCGGACGGCTGCAAATTGAGCTGAAACATAGCCAGGAAATAAACAGCGGATCAATGATTGGAACGGCCGTTTCGACCGGTGAAGCATGTGTTGCCCAAAACGTACGCCAGGCCCAGGCCTTCAAACCCAACCCACTCCTGCCAGACACCCAATCGGAGCTGGCCCTGCCGCTAAAAGCAGGCAGCAAGGTCATTGGCGCACTGACCGTGCAAAGCAGCCAGCAAAGCGCCTTTGCCAGCGAAACGATCACCGTACTGCAAAGTCTGGCCGACCAACTGGCCATCGCCATTGAAAACGCCAGCCTGTTTGCCCAAACCGAACAGACCCTGGCCGAGACTAACCGGCTGTACGCCGCTGGCCGCCGCATTGGGCAGGCCACCAACGCTTACGAAGTGTACAAATCGCTCGTCGATTTTGCCCACGCAGCCATCGCTACGGATTCGGTGCAGATGATTATTGCCGATCCCAAAGCGCCAGATTTCCTCATCACGCCAGTGGCCTGGAATGAGGAAACCATCGAGTTTGACGCCAAGCGCCGCATGCCCCGTGAGGCGTTCAGATTTGCTGACGCCATCACGCATCGAGATGTGGTGGTCATAGCCAACATCAACTCAGAGTCTGAGGTAGATGCCCACACGCGCGCACTGTTCGCCCAAAACGAGCTTCATGCTGCCGTCATCATTCCCATTTCTCAGGACCAGGAATGGTTTGGTACCCTGATTTTGGCTCACAAAACGCCCAATGCGTTTGCCAATGCGGCGCTGCAATCAATCCGCACCCTGGCCGACCAGGCAGGGGCCACGCTGGCCAACCAGCGCCTGCTGCGCCAGACAAACCTGCTGTATCGCATTGGTCGGGCGCTTAACCAGGCCATCACCCGTGATGACGCGCTGGAGCTTGCTGTGCAAGAGATTCAGACCTACACCGGCGCTTTCCAATGCCGCTTTGTGTTGTATGAACGCGGCGTGGGCAGCGGTAACCTGGCAGCTTGCTCAAACCGCGACCTACTGACCAAACCATATCGGCTACCCCTGCTAGGTGACTCTGCTTTTGAATGGTTGAGCAAGGAACAAAAGCCACTGACCCTTTCACCAAACGAACCCGTTCTGCCAGCCGATGCTTTAAAGCAGCACGTGCATCAGTTTGGCGCTGAGGCTTCACTCTTGATTCCAGCAGCAAGCCAGCAAGAGTTATTGGGGTATCTGGCAATCGATTCGGTAGGTGGCGAACGGCCGTTTACCCGCTCCAATCTCCTGTTTGCCCAAACGGTAGTAGACCATCTCACCACGCAGATGGAAAACATTAAGCTGCTGGACGAAGCGCTGCACCGTGCCCAAGAACTGATCACCCTGAATCAGGTACAGTCTAATATTTCACGCGTGCTGGACCTGACGCTGCTGGCCAAGATTATTTACGGCGAAGTGGGGCGCCTGCTGGACAATACCATTTTCCACCTGGCGCTGTATGACCAGGACGGCCGTTCCTATGAACCCGTCCTTACCATCGTTGAAGATGACACCATCACCCTGCCCGCACGGACGCTGCTGCCCGGCGAACCGCTCTACGACTTCCTCAACCAGGACAAGCCGCAGCTGCTGGATGCCCACGCGCCGCTGGTGCAAACTGAAAAAATCCGTAAGGGCAACCGTCGGCCCCAATCCACGCTTTGGGTACCGCTACTGCAAGACAACAAGCCGATTGGGCTCATCAACGTTCAGTCTTACGAACAATATGCCTACGGCGACAGCGACATTCAGCTGCTGCGCAGTATTGCCACGCAAACCAGCCTGGCTATTGCCAATGCTCAACTCTTTGCCCAAACCCAGCAGCAAAACGAAGATTTGCGCCAGCTGGATCAGCTCAAGACGCAATTTCTGGCCAATATGTCGCACGAGCTGCGCACACCGCTCAACTCCATCATCGGCTTCTCCCGCGTCATTCTTAAGGGTATCGACGGCCCCATCACCACGGCGCAGGAAGAAGATTTGCAATCTATCCATTCCAATGGCCAGCACCTGCTGATGCTCATCAATGAAATTCTGGACATGGCCAAGATTGAAGCGGGCAAGATGACGCTGAACTTTGAGACGGTGAACCTGCATACGGCCGTTGCCCCCACCTACGACACCATTCGCGGCCTCATCGACAGCTCCAAAGTCAATTTCATCTGGAATGTGCCGGAAGATTTGCCCGAAATAAAGGTCGATCCCATCCGTTTGCGCCAGATTTTGCTCAACTTACTGTCCAACGCCGCCAAATTCACCGAAGAGGGTGAAATTCGCCTCCACGCCTACACTGAAAACGACATGGTGCACATTTATGTCGAAGATACCGGTATTGGCATTGCTACAGAAGATTTTGACAAGCTATTCATGCCATTTGCCCAGGTAGACAGCTCTACCACCCGAACCGCCAGCGGCACGGGGCTGGGTCTACCCATTACCAAATGGCTGATTGAAATGCATGGTGGTTCGATAAAATTCACCAGCCGTGTGAACGAGGGCAGTACATTCCATGTGATTTTGCCGGTTCAGCAAAGCAGCGATGAACCGATGGAAATTCCTTTCGTTCAAACAACAATTTCTTAAACCGAAACCACTGCCTCCTGGGAGCCTCCAGGTTGAGGAGATTATGATGACATTTAAAATCGTTTGCCGTGCCTGCCACGAGAAATTTGACTATGAACGGCCGTTGCCCGTCTGCCCAAACTGTGGCCAAGGCTGGCTGGATGCCGAATACGAATTTACCCACCCCACGATTGACCCTCAAGCCACCAGCAATGGCCATCTGGCCCAGCGCGGCCAGGAATGGCGGCAAAAGCTGGCCCAACGCGGCGCAACCCTGTGGCGCTACCGCGAACTGCTGCCTCTCATCCACGACGAAAATATCGTCAGCCTGGGCGAAGGCTGGACGCCGCTGCTCAAAGCCCACAATCTGGGGCTAATGCTGGGCCACCCCAACATCTACATCAAAGATGAGCGGCAGGGGCCAACCGGCTCGTTTAAAGACCGTCAGGCGGCCATTGCCATCAGCGCCATGAAAGAAGCGGGCATCAAAGAAGCTGTGGTTTCCTCCACGGGCAACGTGGCAATTGCCTACTCCGCCTACAGCGCCCGCGCGGGCATCAAGATGTGGATATTTGTCACCAGCTCTGTGCCCGCCGAAAAAATGCGCGAAGTGGCGCTCTACGGCTCCGAAGTGATCAAAGTCGCAGGTACCTACGATGAAGCAAAGCGCATTGCCGCCGAATTTGCCGCCAGCAAAAACCTCTTTTTGGATCGGGGTGTCAAAGGTATTGCCGCCAAAGAAGCGATGAAAACGCTGGCCTTTGAAGTGGCGGAACAGTTAGGCAATGCGCTCGCCGGGGAACATACGGCCGTTCTCAACAGCAACAATCCCTGGCGCACCCCAGACTGGTATTTGCAGGCGGTCAGTGGTGGTTTGGGGCCGGTTGGCGTCATGAAAGGGTTTGCCGAACTGAAGCGGCTGGGATTGGTGGAAAAGCTGCCCAAGCTCGGCCTCTTCCAAACCAGTGGCTGCGCCCCGATGGCCAACTCGTTCCACAAGCAGCTAGCCGTTGCTGAAACGGTCAAAGAGCCACGCACCGACATTACCACGCTGGCCACCGGCGACCCCGGCGAGGCGTACGAAGTGCTGCGCGAACTCATTGCCCAATATGGCGGCACCATCGACCCGATCACTGATGTAGAGGCGTTCAACGCCTTGCACCTGGTTGCCAAGATGGACGGTATTTCGGTGGAGCCCGCAACGGCCGTTACCTTTGCCGGTCTCTTCAAACTCATTCGCGAAGGCAAAATCAAGCCGCACGAAACCGTTGTCCTCAACTGCTCAGGCCATACCTTCCCCGTAGAAAAGCACATCATCGGCGAACACCACACGCGGGACATGACCCTGCCAGACACTGGCGAACTGGCCAACCGCAGCCGCGAAGAAGGGCTGCTCACCGCCCTAGAAGAGCTCGACAGCCGCGTCCAGCGCATCACCATCGTGGAAGACAACCCAGACGCGGCACGGCTCATACGCCGCATTTTACAGGCCCAGGGCGACTTTCTCATCGACGAAGCCCACGACGGCCATTCCGGCCTGCGGCTCATCCAAGAAACTCGCCCCAACCTCGTTATTTTAGATTTGATGATGCCTGGGCTGGACGGTTTTGGTGTGGTGAAAGCGATGAAAGCAGACCCCACGCTGAAAGAAACTCCCATTATCGTCATTACCGCCAAAGAGCTAACCGACGATGAAAAAATGCGGCTAGATGGCCACATCAAAGCGCTGCTGCAAAAGGGGTCGTTTATGGATTCTGACCTCCTGAACGACATCCAGCAAGCGCTGCCCTAAGACCCCCGCAAAACACATAAAAGAAGGGTGAATTACGGCCGTAATTTACCCTTCTTTTTTCTTGCCAGTACAAACGCACCATTTAATCCACTTGTCCTAAAATTCATTTCAGGCAAAAATGTTGATTGCATTCATGTTGCCTACTATGGCACAATTGAAAATGGTTAGACTTAGCAAAACCACCAAGCATTTATGAGTAATTTGAATAGCCCACACCCAAAAATCTTGTATATTGAAGATGATCCCGCCAGCCGTCGTCTTGTTCAGCGCGTGCTAGACAACAAAGGCTATGACGTTGTTGTGGCCGCTGATGGTTTGGAAGGCATCTCCATGGCCCGCGAACACCTGCCCAATCTCATTTTGATGGACATCAATTTGCCCAGCATGGATGGTCGGGAAATTACGACTCGCTTGCGCAGCCTGCCTAACTTTTCCAATACGCCTATCGTGGCCCTGACCGCCAACCACAGCCCCGGCAGTCGTGAATTGGCCCTGGCCGCAGGCTGCACCGGCTTCCTTACCAAGCCCATCGACGTGACCAGCTTCCCAGGCCAGGTCAGTGCATACTTGGCTGGTCTCGCCGAACCGCTCACCCCCACCGAGAAGAGCGAACATTTGCAGCGGCACGCGCAAAATTTGGTGGAACGCCTAGAAAACAAGATCAACGAGTTGGAAAGCGCCAACAAACGGCTACGGGAGTTGGATCGGTTAAAGAGTGATTTCATCATCATGGTGTCGCACGAATTACGCACGCCCCTGACGCTGCTGAGCGGTTATGCCCACTTGCTGGATGAGCAAGTCAAGCAAACCAACAACGAAATGCTGCCCGCCGAAATGATTTTGGGCGTGGCTGAGGGGCTCAATTTAGGCGTCAGCCGCATGCGGGATGTGGTAAACGAAATCATCAAGGTGGCCCGCATTGCTTCCGGCACACTGGACCTGGCGTTGGGGCCAGTACGGTTGTCTGAAGTTGTGGCCGATGTTTTTGAGGAGTACGCCGAAGTTTGCGAGAAGCGGAACCTCAACATCCAAATTGGCGATCTTTCTCGCCTGCCAATTGTTCAAGGGGATGGCGAACAGTTAAAATCGGCGATTTATCATATTTTCAGTAACGCGATAAAATACACGCCAGACGGTGGCAGCATTTTTGTGGTGGGTCGTGCCGTTGGTGATACTGTTGATCTGATAGTTCAGGACACGGGCATTGGTGTTCCCGATAGCGAACACCGGCGCATTTTTGATCAGTTCTACACACTAGGTTCCATTGAGCATCACTCAACCAGCAAGTTTGCCTTCCAGGGTGGTGGTTTGGGACTCGGACTAGCCATCGTAAAAGGCATTGTTGAGGCGCATAACGGCCGTGTTTGGGTAGAAAGCGAACGGCGTGATGTAGAACAGTTCCCCGGCAGCACTTTTCACATTTTGCTTCCTATTGAGCAAGTGAGACCATCGGTAAAACTTTAGCTCACACAGTCGCGGCACAACCAGATTTTTTGCCTTGCTCGCCTTTATAATTCACCCGACGCTTGATTATTGAATCATTAAAATGAACAGCTGGCAGGTGTATTCCGGCTTGCCTGCCACCAAAATACAGTAACTGATTTATCTTTGCGTAAAGATTGCTGGGAGAAACATGGCAACGCCATCCACCAAAACCTCAAACGTGAGCCCTGTACCACCTAAAGAAGAGCAAGAAACGGCCGTTCATCCCGGCAGTCAGCAGTGGCAGTGGGGGTTGCTGTGGGGACTCGTCTCGCCAGTTTTCCTGGGCATTGTGCCGATTTTGGCCAAGCTGGCCTATGCCGCAGGCGTGAACGTGCTCACGGTGGTGGCCTTTCGCACCGGCATCGCCGCTGCCCTAATGTGGTCGGGCATGTTGATCTTCCGGCGACAGCTCATTCGCAGCTCCCTCCCAGCCGTGGTTGGCAGCTTGATTGCCGGGGCCATTAACGGCCTGGGCTCCATCTTCTTCTACACTAGCCTTACCCGCATTGACGCCTCGTTGGGGCAACTGGTCAACATCAGCTACCTGGTGTTTGTGACCATGTTTTTGCGCCTGGCGGGGCAGACCATTTCCCTGCTCACGGTATTTCGCACCGCGCTGACAATTGGGGCCATTTACCTGCTAACGCGCGGTGGCGCTGGCCCGGCCGATTGGCTGGGCGTGGGCATGATGCTGTTTGCTGCCATCACCTACGCCGTGCAGCTTGTTCTCAGCCAACGGATCATGCTGGACATCCCCGCGCCGACCATGACACTGTACGCCATCACGGCCATGGCCGCCGTGGTAACCGTGGCCTGGTTCTTTGCCCCGACCGACCTGACGCAGGTTAGCACCGCCGGCTGGCAAGCCATTGGGTTTATGGCTCTGGTCACCGCTCTTTCCCGCCTGACGCTGTTTTTGGGTGTAAAGGCGATGGGCAGCATTCAGACTGCCCTGCTCGGCGTGTTTGAAGTGGTGGTGACGATTGTCATTGCGGCCGTTTTTCTGGGTGAGCGGTTGACGATGATGCAATGGATGGGAGCGGCCGTTTTAATCGTCAGCATCTTTTTAGTGCGCTTTGAAAAAGGTGTACCCCGCTTTGTAGACTGGTGGCAGTTCCTCTGGCGCAACCTGTTGCCCCGCAAATAATCTTTTCCCCAGCAAATTTAATTTTCGCTTTGTTCACGTTGCAGTAGGGATGTAGTGGTACGGCCGTACATCATCCCAACCCCGTTTCTGGCAGAATGATCGCCACAGTCTAACCATTTGCGGCGGAGAAAAGCCGCACACTTTCGGGGAACATCTGCTATGAAAAAATACCTTTTCCTTCTCTTCTTGTTTATGCTGTTGGCAGCGTGTCAACCGGCCCCAGAACAATCGCCCGCTGTGCCCACCCTGCTGCCGGCCACCACAGCCGCGGCGCCAACACCCACCCTCGCCACGCCAGTCGAGGCACCTACCGACATTCCCGTCGCCGCAACGGCCGTATCTGTGGAACCAACGGCCGTTCCAACCACAAGTGCCATCTCGAACCCGCAGTTTAGCAA
This sequence comes from Ardenticatenaceae bacterium, assembly GCA_020634435.1. GTDB lineage: Bacteria > Chloroflexota > Anaerolineae > Promineifilales > Promineifilaceae > Leptofilum. Next base: position 83,980 of record JACKBS010000018.1, read on the forward strand.
CCTGGTGCTGCTACCCAACGCTAGTGCGCCGCAGCCAGACATGCCCTTTACCACGCAAGAGCTGTACGCCGTGTGGGACTACGCCGGCATGACGGCCGCAGACCAATTGGAGCGGCTCTGGTACTTCAACGGGGAGCTGTGGCTGGAGCGCGACGAACCGTGGGATATGGCTCAGTATGGCGCAAACGGCCGTATTGGAGACGTCTTTATCTATGACTACGAGCCTAATTTGCGTGCTGGCGATTATCGCCTGGTGCTCAAGGTGAACGGGGTCGAATTGGCCAGCGCCGAGCACACCATCCCCGCCTTCACCGTTGGCCCCATTGTTGAGCCAGAGTCCGGTCTGCTCGCTGCCGTGCAAAACCACAAAGCGCTGGTGATGCGCCGCCCCGATGGCAGTTTCATTGGCTGGGAATCGTTTGGCGATATTGTGGACCTGGCCTGGCTGCCCGGCGGCCAGAACCTTGTCTACAGCGAGCAGGTGGTGGTGAATGCGGAGCTGCCCGGCACGCTGGGGCTGCGCCACAACCTGTGGCTGCACAACGTCATCACCGGGCAGAAGCAACTGCTAAGCACAACAGATGATGATCTACATTCACCGGTTGTTTCACCAGACGGCCGTTACCTGGCTCTCTACTCGGGCACTTTGTACGGCGACGCCTGCTATGTGGATGCCAATGTGCACATCATGGAACTCAACAGCAGCGGCCAGCGGGTCAGCCTCGTTGCGCTGGCCGATTTCAGCGGCCTGCCTGTGGTAGAAAATGCCCTGCCCCAACCCGATCTGTTTGCTCCCAACGGCGGCCCGTTCGACCCCACGCCCGGCACGTGGCTCGATGGCCACACGCTGGCCACGCGCCTGACTTGGTACTGTGCAACAAGTGATGCCGCCGGGTTGTATGCGCTGGATATAAACGGCCGTACGGCCGTAAAAATCGCCGAAGACACTCTCCCTTAACAAAGGTAAGTGGGCGGCCAAAGATGTGGCTAAATCTTTGACCGCCCACAACCCATTTTTTGCCGAACATTCCCCGATTTTCCCGTAAGATTTTCCCCACTCAACCCATCAAATCAGGCGGCAAACAGTTTCAGGCAGCGCTAGCTTTGTGAGCATTTTTTAGGAACTGGTAGGCGCATTCATTGTACCGCACCCGTTCCGCGCTATAATGAAACTGGCTGTGGCAGAGGATTTCACACAACTCGTATCCACTAACAATTCATCAATTTAGGCTGTTTGGGCCTGTTTTCAATTGAGAAAGGATTTTTCGCGCAAGAATGATTACAGAATTAATTCACGGAAGCGATGTTTTTACGGCGCTGGCAGATGAATGGGATGCCCTCGCGCAACGCGGCATGACCGATACACCATTCCAAACCCTGGCTTACCAACAAGCGTGGTGGACCCATTTGCATCCAGCAAACGGCCGTCTCCACACCATTACCGTTCGCAGCGATAACCAGGAACTATTGGCCATCGCCTGCCTCTACAATGTGGATGGCGTCATCCACTTCAACGGCTGCATTGAAGAAACCGACTATCTGGACCTGATTGCCGAAGCTGAACACGCCGAAGCTGCCTGGCAAGCCACTCTGGACTGTATGAGCAGCGATGGTTTTCCGCAATGGGACAGCATCCAGCTATGCAACATCCCCGAAGCCTCCCCCTCGCGCACCATTCTGGCCCAAGAAGCGCAGCGGCGAGGCTTTTTGTTTAATGAAACCGTTAACGAAGTGTGCCCTGTCATTCAGCTAGCCGACACGTTTGAAGGTTACCTGGATAGCATTGATAGCAAGCAACGCCGCGAAATCAGCCGCAAGCTGCGCCGCGCTGAGGGGGCCGATGCCGAATTGGTGGTGATAGGGCCAGATGACGACATTGATACGGCCGTTACCGAATTCCTCGACCTGCTGCAAAAAAGCACCTTTGAAAAACGAGATTGGCTCAACGACGGCCGTCGCGCCGTGTTCTATGACGCCGCCCGCGCCGCCCAAAAAGCGGGTACGCTCAATTTGCTTTTCATCGAGGTACGCGGCAAAAAAGCGGCTGGCTTATTCAACTTCGACTACAAAGATCGCATCTGGGTCTACAACTCCGGGCTGGACCCCGCTCTCTTTGGTGCGCTTAGCCTGGGCGTGGTGATTACCGCCAAAGCGATTGAATATGCTATCGAAAACGGCCGTTCCACCTTCGACTTCCTGCGCGGTAACGAGACCTACAAATATCGCTTTGGCGCCCAAGACACCACTATTTACCGGCTGCATCTAGAACGTCAACCCTAACCAAACCCCAATTGGAGCAAATCCATGACACAAGCAGTCACACCAAAAATTAAGCGCATCGCCATGCTCAGCGTGCACACCTGCCCTCTGGCCATGCTCGGCGGCAAAAAGACGGGCGGCATGAACGTCTACGTGCGCGATTTCAGCAGCGAATTGGGGCGGCAAGGCATCCTTGTCGATGTGTTTACCCGCTCCCAAGATGATTGCGCCCCCCGCATCGTGCACGATCTGGGCAACGGTGGCCGCGTCGTCCACATCGTTGCTGGCCCCGAAAAGCCCATTCCGGTGGACCAGGTGGGTAACTATCTGGATGAATTCACCGCAGGCGTTCTCGCTTTTGCCGCCAGCGAAAACATCCAGTACGACCTCATCCACAGCCACTACTGGCTTTCCGGTTTGGTAGCCGATAGGCTGCGCGACGCGTGGCAGGTGCCCATCGTGCACATGTTCCACACCCTGGGCCACATGAAAAACAAGATCGCCCAAAGTGACAGCCAGCGTGCTTCCGATGCCCGCCTGGCCGGGGAATACCAGGTCATGGCCCTGGCCGATAAGCTCATCGCCGCCACTCCTGCCGAAGAAGCCCAGCTCATCGAGCTGTACGATGCCGATCAGGCCAAAATTGCCATCATTCCCCCCGGTGTGGATTTAGAGCGCTTCCAGCCCATCATCAAAGAGACGGCCAAAAAGCGCGTGGGGATTCCCTGCGGCGATACCAACATACTCTTCGCCGGGCGCATTGAGCCGCTCAAGGGCATCGACACGATGCTGCGGGCAATGGCCCTCATCCAGCAGCGCCGCCCAGAAGTGCTGCACAATGCTTGCATGGCCATCATCGGCGGCGACCCGTGGGCCGACGATCTGGACGAAGAAATGGCCCGCCTGCAACAGCTGCGCCACGATTTAGATATTCACGATTTGGTCACTTTCTTGGGGGCTAAAGACCAGGATTTGCTGCCTAACTACTACGCCGCCGCCGAAATGGTCGTCATGCCGTCGCATTACGAAAGCTTTGGCATGGTTGCCTTGGAAGCAATGGCGATGGGCACGCCCGTCATCGCCTCGGAGGTGGGGGGTCTGGCATACCTGGTCAAGCACGGCGTAACGGGCTACCACGTGCCCAGCCGTGACCCAGAAGCGCTGGCGGCCCGCATCTACGAGCTGCTGGCCAACAAAGATTGTCGCCAAATGCTCGGCCAACAAGCCCGCGAATATGCTCAGCAATACGCCTGGCCCAAAATCGTAGACCGGATGATGGCGGTTTATGAGGAAGTTGTGGCGGGGGAATTGGTAATTGAGTAGTTGTCATTCCGAATGAAATGAGGAATCTTTCGAGTTACCGGATCAAAAGATTCCTCACCCCTTCGGAGATTCGGAATGACAGTTTCGCTATTCCGGTTTAATCACCTCAAGACCGCCCATGTACGGCCGTAACACCTCTGGCACCACAATCGACCCATCCGCCTGCTGATTGTTCTCCATGATGGCGATCATCACGCGGGGCAGCGCCAGACCACTAGCGTTGAGCGTGTGCGGATATTGCAGCTTACCGCCTTCCGTGGGCCGGTATTTGATGTTCGAGCGCCTCGCCTGGAAATCCTCCGCATTGCTGATCGAGCTGACCTCCAGCCATTCGCCGCAACCAGCCGCCCACACCTCAATGTCGTACGTCTTGGCCATCGAAAAGCCCACATCACCCGTGGCTAAATCCACAAAGCGGTAGCGGAACCCCAGCGCATCGCAGATGTCCTGAGCGTACTGCTTCATATCTTCCAGCACTTCGTAGCTTTTGTCTGGATGCACAAACTGGTACATCTCCACCTTGTCAAACTGGTGCCCCCGTTTGATGCCGCGCACATCCTTGCCCGCGCTCATCTTCTCGCGCCGCCAGCAGGGGGTATAGGCCACGTATTTCAGCGGCAGATCGGCCTCATCCAGAATTTCGTCGCGGTGCAGGCTGGTGAGGGCAATTTCGGCCGTACCCAGCCACATAAAATCCTCTTCCGCATCGCGGTAAATATTGTCGAAGAATTTGGGCAGTTGGCCCGCGCCTTCAAACACGACCGAGCGCACCATAAACGGCGGGTAAATCTCGGTGAAGCCGTGTTTTTCCAGGTGCGTGTTCAGCATGAATTGGATGAGCGCCCGCTGTAACCGGGCACCGGCCCCACGGAGAACGTAAAAGCGGCTACCGCTCAACTTTACACCGCGATCAAAATCAATGATGTTGAGGTCAGTGCCCAAATCCCAGTGCGGCTTCGGCTCAAAATCAAACTGCGGCTCCGGCGCACCCTGCGGCTCATGGAAGACGTTGTGCGCTTCGTCTGGTCCAACGGGGACGCTCTCGTGGGTCAGGTTGGGCACCCAGAGCAGATTCTCGTTTAGGCGCGTTTCCACTTCACGCAGTTCCTCATCATAAACGGCAATCTGCTCGCCGATTTTGCGCGGGGCGTCTTTGGCTTCCTCTGCCTGGGCGGCCAGCGCTTCAACTTCGGCCTTCAGAGCATCGGCGGCAGGTCCAGCGGCGGTGCGCTTTAGCTCCGCCTCTTTTTTCTTGAGCGTGCCCATCAGCTGCCCAATCTCTTTGGAAGTGCTGTTGCGCTGCTGGCGCAGAGCTTCTACCTCCTGCAAAATCTCACGGCGACGGCCGTCATCGGCTAAAATCTGGTCAATGGGCGCCTCAACGTTGCGCTTGGCAATTTGTTCTTTGACCCACTCTGGTTTTTCACGAATCAAGTTAATATCTAGCATTTTTTCCTCCGGTAGTTGCTAGTTGTTAGTGGCTGGTGGCTAGTAAAACCACTAGCCACTAACAACCAACCACTAAAATAAAAAAGCCCCCTCGTCTGATTATCCAGGACGAGGGGGCCCGTGGTGCCACCTGGGTTTACCGGTGAACGGTTATCGGTGAGCGGTAAACGGTTTTACCGATTACCAAACGACCGATTACTGATTACCGATCTCAAAAAGCTGTAACGGGCTGACCCGGCTTGCCTTGTTTCGGCAGCGACTCTAGAGTGGATTTCTGGCTGGCCAATCATTCGCTTGCACCGTCCGCGAACTCTCTGGGGATTGATACGGCCGTACTTGTCTCTGTCATCGTCGGTGTGTATCTTGTTGGTGGGCATTATAGCTGGGGGGGGAACGGCCGTCAACTTCACAAAATCATCACGGATGTGACGAATGGGCGAATATCACGAATTCTTTCATTATTCGTCTCATTCGTGTGATTCGTGTTCAACAAAATAGTATTCGTGGAAGTCGGCAACGGCCGTATACCCAATCTTCTCGTAAATGTGGTTAGAGACAGGGTTGCTCAAATCTGTGAACAGCGTGCAGAACTGGTAGCCGTCGTCCAGCAGCCGCTGGCTGAGCGTAGCGACGCAGGCAGTGGCGTAGCCGCGACCGCGCAGTTCGGCGGGCGTATAGACCAGCGACACGGTGATGCCGTGCCGCGTCGGACGTGCTTTGGACGCCATCGTCACCGGCTCACCTGCTTCATTTTCCCATAAAAACAGGTCACCATTCTGCATTTTGCCCCGCGCCAGCATTTCCGCCGACTCGGAATCATCCTGAATGTTGGCATCTACGTGGAATCCCCGAATCCACGCCACCACGCGCTCAAAATCATCCGCAGCAGCGGGGCGCAGCTTGCCCGGCGGCAATGTGAGCGGCTGCACTTGCCGCAGCTCAAAGACACGCTGCATCATGCCCGGTTTGGGTGGCCGATCGTTTGCCTGCTGCCACATCCTGGCCCACGCATCTGCCACGTTGGCTGGCCCC
>JACKBS010000019.1 GCA_020634435.1 Ardenticatenaceae bacterium
TTCTTAGGGGGAGGGCCAGGGTGGGGGTCAGTTCTAACCTTTTAAACTAGCCAATTGATGCAAATCTAGCGTGCCGCAGCGACGCTGTACCTGCACTGCCAGTGCCAGGCCAATCACTGCCACCACCGTGTCGGCCACAATGACGGTCGCCGCCAAACTTTGCGACAGGTTGATCTGGCCGTTGTATTTTCCAGCGACAACCAGGGCGAGTACGGCCGTTTTCACCAACAGCTGTAGCACCAGCACAATCTTGATTAAATTGCGCGTCACCAGCAGGCCGTAGAGGCTGACGCCCAGCAGGCCCAAAATGGCAAACAGGGCAATCTTAATGGGCAGGAACATCGGCCACCTCCTCAAAAACGGGCTGCTCTGGCTGAGCTTGGACGGGTTTCTTCACCGGCACCAACTCTTCGGTAAGCAGCCCCAACATGCCCAAGACGCCCGCAAAAATCAGGGCGATTTGCAGCCAGACGTCCACGGCACGCTGCTGCCACATCACCGTGGCAAAGTCAGCTTCCGCAACAGTTTGGGCCGGTTCGGCCACCGGGGAAATGAACAACACCAGCAGGAGGATAATGAAGAGCGCCAGGCTCCAGGCGAGTGGGCGGGGGATGATGGTGGGTAAATCTTCTGTGAGTTCGCCTGCCACGCTGATGGCAAAGACAAACAACACCGTCACCAGCCCGGCACCCACACTTAGCTCAATCACCGCAACTTCCTGTGCGCCCAGCAAAAACAGCATCGTGGCCAACTGCATACTGACGGCCGCCAGCCACAATGCGGCCGTAATCAGCCGTCGGGCGCGAATTGCCTGCAAAGCACCGGCAACCATGCCCACGGCCAAAACGCCGTAAACAATTGTATTTAGCATAAGTGATGGCTCCTAAAGCGGATAAACAGTCGACCACATTTCCCTGCACCAGGGCGGGGATGTCGCAGCGACTGCCTGGTAAGGTAAGGACAAAAATTCAGACACTTTGCCCTACTTGGACTATATGACTTCTCTATTATGCCTAAAAGTGATAAATTTCACAAATGGAAATTGAGGAAAATCACTACCTTAAAATCCACCTGTTTTTTGGGCAGATGACTAACCGCTTGCCGACAAATTTGTTATGATTGAGAGCGCTGTGAACGATTTCCCGGTGATTGTCTATAACCAAAAACTATTTTCCAGATAAAGCTATGCCAAATTATCCGTATCCCGAAATTCCTCGTTTTGAACTGGATGCCCTGGGCATTCATACCAGCTATTACCAGATGGGCACGCCAAACGGCCGTCCCATTCTTTTGCTCCACGGTATGTCCACCTCGGCCGACAGCTTTCGTGAGACGATGCATGAACTGGCCGACGACCATTGGCTGATTGCGCCGGACATTCCTGGCTTTGGCTACACTGCCTCCACCACGCCATATAATTTTCCGCACCTGGTGGAGTGGCTGGCAGCGTTTTGCCATGAACTGCATTTGCCGCCGGTGGCGCTGCTGGGGCATTCATTTGGCGGGACGCTGGCCGTAACTTTTGCCGCCGATTATCCAGAGGAGGTAGAGAGGATGCTGCTGCTGGCTCCCGCCGTGCTCTCATCAGCCAACTACCCAGAATTTGTCAAGCGCATTGGGGTTGGGCTGGGACTCATCGATCTGGGATCGGCCGTTTCGCAGTCCAAGATTTGGGTGCGGCGGCAAATCAAGACGCCGTTTTACAATCCAGACCTGATGCACGACTCGATTTGGGACCGGCGGCTGGCGGATTATGAATTGGCGCGGCAGTCGGCGGATGTGTTGAAGGCGTCGGCATTTCATGATTTACGGCCGTCTTTGGCAGGTATCCCGCATGAAATTTGCATGGTGTGGGGTGAAAATGACGCCGTTGTGCCGCCAACCGATGCCCAACAGCTGGCCAAACATTTCGCCAACAGCCAGACGCACGTGCTGCCCGAATGTGGCCACGCGCCAATGTTGGAGAAGCAGCTGGAGTTTCAGGCAATTGCTAGAAGTTTTTTGAGTGAAAAGTGAAAAGTGGACTTTTTACTTTTCTCACTTTTCACTTCTCCCCAGGGATTTTATGAAGACACGTATCATTTCTGTTTTTGGTAGTTCTGCGCCGCAGCCGGGGAGCGCGGCTTTTGATGAGGCTCAGCGGGTGGGCCAATTGTTGGCGGAGGCTGGGTTTGCTGTGGCGACGGGCGGCTATTCGGGGACAATGACGGCCGTTTCCCAAGGGGCCGCTGAGGCGGGCGGGCATGTTATTGGCGTGACGTGTGACCAGATTGAGCAGTTTCGGCCGTTGGGGCCAAATCGTTGGGTGCGGGAAGAAATTCGCTACGCTACGCTGCGGGACAGGCTGCTGCATCTAGTAACTAAAAGCGACGGCATCATTGTGCTACCTGGTGGCATTGGCACGCTGTCTGAGATGACGCTGGCCTGGAGCTTTTTGCAGGTGGGCGAGGTGGCGGCGCAGCCATTGGTGCTGCTTGGCGACCTGTGGCGGCAAACGGTGCAAACCTTTTACTCACCAGAATACGTGCGCGAAAAAGATATGGGGCTGTTGTTGTATGCCGATGATGCAGAAACGGCCGTTGCGCATATCATCAGCTATTTCAACCCTTGACCTACTCGTTTCCACGGTCCCCGTGGGAATGAAGATTGGGACGCTCGGCGTCCCGCTGACGGCGCGGAGCGCCGGGGAAGGCATTCCACGCAGAGCGTGGAACGAGCGATGTGAAGTATGGACACAATTTTTTTGAAACTAGGCGGCTCGTTGATTACGGACAAAACGCGGGTGGAAACGGTGCGGGCGGAGGTATTGGCTCGCTTGGCGGCAGAAATTGCCCAGGCGCGGCGAGAAAATCCGGCGCTGCGGCTGGTGCTGGGGCACGGCAGCGGCTCGTTTGGGCACGTGGCCGGGGCCAAACATGGCACGCGCCAGGGGGTGCGGGACGCCGACGGCTGGCGCGGTTTCGCTGAGGTCAGTGATGCGGCGGCGCGGCTGAACCGGCAGGTTTTGGCGGCGCTGCTGGCTGCGGAGGTAACGGCCGTAAGTTTGTCGCCGTCAGCGTCGGTGGGGTGTGTGGACGGCCGTATTCAATCCATTGCCAGCCACACGGTGCAGGCGGCGTTGGCGGCGGGCATTGTGCCCGTGGTGTATGGCGATGTGGCCTTCGATTCGGTGCGGGGTGGTACGATTGTCTCTACGGAAGAGGTGATGATATCGCTGGCGGGGGAAATACGGCCGTCCTGGTTATTGCTGGCGGGGGAAACCACGGGTGTTTACGATCAGGCAGGACAGGTGATTCCGGCCATCAGTCGGGCCAACTATGCCGAAATTGAAGCCGCCCTCGGTGGTTCGCGCGGCACCGATGTGACCGGTGGCATGGTGAGCAAAGTGCAGAGCATGTTGGCTTTGGTCGATCAGTTTCCGCAGCTATCGATTCGTATTTTTTCGGGATTGGAACCAGGTAAACTAATGAGAATTCTGCTTAATCCCGGAGAAAAAGAAGGCACTTTGCTCTCTTCAACTGATTTTGCAAACAAGGGAGGATAGCGATTTTGTCATCAGCAATTTGCGAAAAAATAACTCGCCTTTTCTCCGAATTTACACGTTATACATTCCCATTTGAAAAAAGTGAAATCCCATCAAACGGCATTTATATCCTCTTTGAAAAAGGCGAATACGGTCATGGTGTGGAAAGAATTGTTCGTATTGGAACTCATACAGGGAACAATAAACTTCCAGCGCGTTTGCGAGAACATTTTTTAGTAGAAAATAAGGATAGAAGCATCTTTAGAAAAAATATTGGCAGAGCCTTGTTGAATGCAGATCAAGACCCCTATCTCAAGATATGGAATCTTGATTTAACACAACGAAATGACAAAGAGAATTTTGGGCATCTCGTTGATTCTGAAAAACAGCAGCGTATTGAAAAAAGGGTGACAGATTATTTGCAGCACGCCTTTTCATTTTCTGTGGTTCATGTGGTCAATAAAGCTGATCGTTTACGCTGGGAAGCCAGAATGATCTCGACGGTTTCGTTGTGTGAGGCCTGCCATCCGTCCCCAAAATGGTTAGGTCTTCAATCACCAAAGGCAAAAATTAGAGAAAGCGGATTGTGGCAGGTAAACGAACTTTACAAGCAAGCTCTATCTGAGCAAGAGCTTGAGGAACTGCGCACCGACATTAGCCGATAAAAACGACAATTATTTCAGGAGAAGTGTTGATTGTTTTCCAGCTCGTCGGGGGGGATGAGCTTGAGGGGGATGTGGTTGCCAGCGGGTGTGCCGGGTTGGTAGATGACTTGCGACGCGCCGATGAGCGCATCCCAGACATCGCCCATGGTGTCGGCAAGGATAATGGGTTTGCCGAGCTGGTTAGCGATGTCCTGCGGTGAGATGTCGTCCAGGGCGATGCGATCGGGGTGGTCGAACATGACGCGAGGAAGCAAGGTGAGGTCGCCGAGTTCAGAGCCTTTAAGCTGTTCCAGCACATCGGCCCCCATGAGTAACCCTGCTACGGTGATGGTGCCGCCCAGCTTTTCATTTTTGATTTCCCGCACGGTGATTTGTGTGCCGGTGAGCGCTTGGAATTGAACGGCCGTTTCCCGCAAAATAGGCGCAAATAAAGCTCCTGTTACTAAAGTAAGAGATTGGAGATTAGAGATTGGAGATTGATCGTCATTTTCTAATCTCCAATCTCCAATCTCCTTCCTAACTTCTTCCCACTCATCCAAGAAATTCCGCACCATGCCCAGGCCGTTTTCGTGCAGTTCCTGGCCGTCGTAGGCGTCTAGCTGGGGTACGGTGCGGTCGGTGACCAGGTACCATTCGTCGGTGGGATAGACGAAGCGGACGCCGAACTTTTCCAGGAATTTGGCCTGCAAAGACTCGACATAATCTAGCGTTACGGCCGCTTCTTCCTTCGTGTGGGTGCGCATATTGTATTTGTGCTGCTTGGTCAGCCCCACGGGAACCACGCTGACGGATTGCACTGTCGGCCACAGTTCGGCTAAATCGTTGATAGATTGTTCAAGCAAAGCCCCATCGTTCACTTCTGGCGTGACGACGATTTGCGTATGGACCTCGATGCCGCGCTCGCCTAGCCAGCGCAGCTGCTCCAGAATGTCCGGCGCGGTTTTGTTGCGCAGGTAGCTGCGGCGTGCTTCCCAATCGGTGACGTGCACGGAGACGTAGAGCGGTGACAGGTGCATGTTTTCGATGCGCCACCAATCGTGCTCGCTCAGGTTGGTGAGGGTGACGTAATGGCCGAAGAGGAAGCTGTAGCGGTAATCGTCATCTTTGATGTACAGCGTGCGGCGGAAGCGGGGAGCCATTTGCAGCACAAAACAAAATTCGCATAGGTTGGTGCAGCGGCGAATGTCCGTATCGAAAGTGGGGTGGCTAAATTCCAGGCCCAGCTGCTGGTTGTAACGACGTTTGGCCGAAACTGTCATCACCTCGCCACCACGTCGCACTGTGAGTGTCAGTTCTTCTTCGGCAGCATAAAACTGTACGTCGATCACGTCTTCGACCGGGCTGCCGTTGATGGCCAGCAGTTCATCCCCGGCTTGCAGCCCCGCTTTGGCGGCTACGCTGCCCGGTGCGATGGCCACAATTTGGCCGCCAGTGTAGGTGCTGAGGTCGATTTCCTGAAAAAGTGGCATTGTCCCTTAGTCCGTGAGCCGTGGTCGGTTATCCGTAAACGGTAAACGGATAACCGTTCACCGAATACCGATTACCGATTACCGTTCACCGGTTCCTGAATCATGTCCAAAATCGCATTCACAATCATTGTTGGCGGCTGCTCGGTGCTGTCGATGAGGATGGCGTCGGCGGCGGGGCGCAGGGGGGAATGTTCCCGATTGCTGTCAATATCGTCGCGGCGCAGCACGTCAGCCAAAATGCGGTCGTAGTCGGCCGTATGGCCCTGGTCTGAACGATCGCGGGTGCGGCGGCGGGCCCGTTCTTCAGCGCTGGCGGTGATGTACAGCTTCAGCGGCGCGTCGGGCATCACCACCGTGCCGATGTCTCGCCCGACCATGACAACGGCACCGCGTTCGCCAAAGGCACGTTGCCGCTTCACCATCTCTTGCCGCACGCCCAGGTAGCTGGAAACTTGCGACACGTTGGCATCCACGGCGGGGGTGCGCAACGCCCAGGTGATGTCCTGCCCATCGACGTGAACGGTGTAGTGACGGCCGTCTGCTTCGCCATTCTCTGGGAAAATCTCAATTTGGATGTCGCGGGCCAGATGAGTAACGGCCGTTTCATCTCCCAGATCAATTTTATGTTGCAAGGCCGCCCAGGTAACGGCCCGGTACATGCAGCCTGTGTCCAGATACAAAAAGTGCAGCTTTTCGGCCAGCAGTCGGCCAACGGTAGATTTGCCGGACGCGGCCGGGCCATCAATGGCAATCAGCGAAATATGTTTCTTGACCAATACAGTTCCTCGCGAATGGTTGTTTGTGATCAATTTTTGGATCGTTTTTGTGATCCTTGTCGGCGACCTGTGCCAGTTGAGCGGGAGCCAGGTTTGCCGCTGCGACCTTTACCGTCATTTGGCCGGGGTTTGGCGCTCCCTGGGCGACGGCTGGCGCTGGTTGGCGTGCCTGGTGTGCTTGGTTTGCGATACGGCCGTTTCGGTTTAGAGGCGGCAACAATAGCTTTCAGGGCTTCCACTTCCTTGTCGGTCAAGTGCCGCCAGTCGCCCAGCTTGAGGCTGCCCAGGGTGACGGGGCCAATTTTCTCGCGGACGAGCTGAGTAACCGGATAGCCCAGCATGTTGGCTATGCGCCGAATTTGCCGCTTGCGCCCTTCGCGCATGACGATTTCCAGGTGCGTGAAGGAAACATCTTGCCGGATGACGGTGATTTGCGCGGGGATGGTTTTACGGCCGTCCAGATACATCCCCCCACGCCATTTCTCCAGCGCTTCGTGCGGAATGCGCCCTTCTACAATCACTTTATACGTTTTTTCATGGCCATAGCGCGGGTGGGTGAGCTTGTGCGCCAAGTCGCCGTCATTGGTCATAAGAATGAGGCCAGTGCTTTGCTTGTCCAGGCGGCCGACCGGGTAAAGATGCCCCGGCAGCGGAATCAGGTCGCGCACGGTGGTGCGGCCTTCTTCCAGCTCATCTTCCAGCGACGAGATAACGCCCTTGGGTTTGTTTAGCGCGATATAAAGTGATTCGGTTTGTAGCGGCTTGATGGGACGGCCGTTTACCACAATCGTGTCGGTGGCGGGGTCTGCCTTTTGACCCAACGTGGCCGTACGGCCGTTCACCATCACCCGACCTTTTTCGATTAGCGTTTCGCACTCGCGCCGGGAGCCAATTCCGGCCTGAGCCATTAGTTTTTGGATACGTTCTTCCATTTGGTATTGTTTAAATTAGGGAAGAGTGAAATCGAGTAATTAAGTAATTGGGTAATTGAGTAATTTTATGGGCTCAGTTACCTAATTACTTTTCACTTTTTACTTTTCACTCTCCACATCCTCTTCCTCGTCTGCAACTTCTTCCAATTCCGGCAGTTCCGCCACGCTGGTGAGGCCAAAATATTGCAGGAAGTCTGGGGTGCTGCCGTACAGAATCGGCCGTCCGGGCGTTTCCTGGCGGCCCACTTCCTCGATGAGACCCTTGCTGAGCAGCGTGCGCAGTGACCCATCGGAGTTGACACCGCGAATCTGGTCGATTTGCGGGCGGGTGATGGGCTGCATGTAGGCCACGATGGCCAGCACTTCCAGTGCAGCCTGGCTTAGCCGGGTCGTCAGTTCCAGCCCCAAAAAGCGCTCAATGACATCGCTGGACTCTGGTGCGGTGGTGAGTTGCACATCGTTGCCGGTCCATTGCAGGCGCAGGCCGCGGGTGGCGTATTCATTTGCCAGAGAGTCTAGCAAACTTTGCACAACGGCGGGTGTGGTCTCCAGCGCTTTGGCCAGTCGCTGTAGCGAGACAGGGCCGCTGGCCACAAAAAGCACACTTTCCAACAGCGCGGTCAAGTTGACCGTTTCGGTTTGATTTGAATCGGTTGTTTCCATGGTGGCTAACTTTGCCTTGATGCTTATAATCACGGTTCGGGATATGAAATTGCCCAAAACGAGTGGATTATACACGTAAACTGGCAATCGGCAGAAAAATAAGCCAATTTGAACAGACAAATCACTCATTAACAGATTAAATATTTCACGCAAAGGCGCAAAGAAATTAAGTTTCTCCTTTGCGCCTTTGCGTAAGATTCACTATCTATTGCAGACCCACAAACTGCAACGACAATATAAACGGAGACGAATATGTCTGACCCCATTATCTTTGCCCGCGAACACCAGGCCGATTATCTGGCCGAATTGATTGATTTTTTGCGCATTCCCAGCATCAGCACCCAACCGGAACGGGCGGAAGATACGGCCGTTGCTGCCCAATGGTTAGCCGACAAAATGAAATTGGCGGGTCTGGAAAATGTGGAAATCATCCCCACCCAGCGCCATCCGCTGGTGTATGCCGATTGGCTGCACGCGGGCGACGCGCCGACGGTGCTCATCTATGGCCATTACGATGTGCAGCCCGCTGAACCACTGGAGCTGTGGGAATCGCCGCCGTTTGAGCCAGAAGTGCGCGATGATTTTCTGTACGCGCGTGGTTCGTCCGATGACAAGGGGCAGGTGTTCATTCATGTGAAGGCGGTTGAGGCGATTTTGCGGAGCAACGGCCGTCTTCCGGTCAACGTCAAATTTATTGTGGAAGGTGAAGAAGAGAGCGGCGGGGAAAGCCTGGCGGCGTTCATCCCGCAAAACAAGGCAAAATTGGCCGCCGACATCGCGCTGGTCTCCGACACGGCGATGGTGAACGCGCAGCAGCCCGCGATTGTGTACGGCCTGCGCGGCATGTGCTACGCCTTTGTAGACATCGTCGGGCCAAAGCGAGATTTGCATTCCGGCAGCTTTGGCGGCGGCATCAACAACCCGCTGAATGTGCTGGGGCACATCATTGCCAAGTTAAAGGATGAAGACGGCCGTATTCTCATTCCTGGATTCTACGACAAAGTACGGCCGTTGACCGAGCAGGAGCGCGACATTCTGGCCCGATTCCCGCTGGATGAAGCCGCCTGGCTGGCCGAAACCGGCGCACCAGAGCCGTGGGGCGACCCCGATTACACCCTCGTGGAGAGGCTGGGGGCGCGGCCCACGCTGGATGTGCATGGCATCATTGGTGGCTACACGGGGCCAGGTGGTAAGACGGTGCTGCCGTCCACAGTGCACGCCAAGTTGAGCATGCGTTTGGTGCCCGACCAGGACCCGGATGAAATCGGCCGTTTGCTTAAAGCATACATTGCCAAACTCGCGCCGCCCAGCGTAACGGTAGAGGTAACAGTCGGTCATGGTGCTCCCGCCAGCATCACCGACTTCAACATTCCGGCCATGCAAGCCGCAGCGCAAGCGTATGCCACGGCCTTTGGTAAGGAACCCGTTTTTATGCGCGAGGGTGGCTCGATCCCCGTCGTTTCTGAGTTCCAGAGTGTGCTGGGGTTAGAAACGGTGCTTATGGGCTTTGGCTTACCCGGCGATCAGATTCACGCGCCCAACGAGCGGTTTTACCTGCCCAACTTCTATCGCGGCATCGAAACCAGCATTCACTTTCTGCAGAATCTATTCGTCAACCCGATCGATTGATTGATGCTCAAGGAGATACAACTGATTGAGTATCATAAATTCGTTGAGAACATCTTTTCGAGAGTCTCTAGTTGGATGATTAAGTTCTCGGTGGGCCCTTCGATTGCGAAATGCTAGATAAGCGCCGTTGAATAATTGTGCTCTTCCTGCGTGTTCGCCTGGGTTGATGTTTTCCCACGTAAGTATCGTTTTGTTTAGGTCTGCATGAAAGGCTTTAGAAATTAGTTTTGAACTACTTTCTTGGCTTAAACCAGTTCGCTCTCTTAAGAGATCTTCAAGGCGACGATATCCAGACATTAGAGCCATGTCAGGATCTTCAGAAAATTTGAATGCAAGATCTGTTAATCGTAAATCAATAGCCCCAATAGGAATGGTTAATGGAAACCACTCATTCAACCACCTTGTATCATCCCTGCGCCTGTAATCTAAAGCAAAAGTGTAGTCATACCAACGTGAAGGATTCTTGGGTGGAAGATTTTCTAACATCTCAATATCCTCAAATGTTAGACAGGATAGATCGATTTTGTCGATAATTTCACCAGAGACAAGATATTCGTTGATGCTTGCATTATGTCTCTCAAGCAGCAATAAAGCTGTTGCCAATCCGCGAGGACCTTCTCCACTATAACCCGATGAAAAACCAGATTTCACGGCAACATATCTATCCGTGTTTACAGTTAATAGAAAACAGTGATCTTGTGAATGAGTTAAAAGTCGAGCTTCGTCGATCGTATCACCAAAATGCAATATTTTAACTATAGCTTGAATGCATGTTCTAGTGATTCCAGCATCACCAGCGTAACTGATTCCTGCATAAAATTGGAGTATATTTGACTTTAAAGCTCTATTTTTTTTGAGACCAAGGATATTTAAAATACTCTTGAGCACCGTTCATTTCCTCAACTATATAAATTCAACCCGATTAACCATTTCATATGAGGTGTAAACGGCGTGCATGAGAGTGAGCCAGTTGACCCATTCGCCAATATAGTGAATATCCTGTTGGCCAAAAACCAAGCCCGCGTGTTGGAACCCGGAAGCCGCCAGGTGCAAAAAATCAGAGTCGTGAGTGCACAACACGCGGCCTTGTTTGGTTGCTTCCTGAAGATGGTTCATATCTTCTTCACCAAGCAAACCTAAATCACGAACGGTGACAGCGTCAATTCCTCTCGATTTTAGTTGCAAGGCGACTTGAACTGGCACGTTCTCGTCAAGATAAAAGCGAAGGCTGGCCACCAGAAAATTGTTCCTTGGCTTGGCGTGTGTTTAATATTTGCTGCCGAATATCTTCATCCAATTCAGCTTTATGCTGATAATAATAAGCAAGTGACGCATAAACTTGCGCCAGTGAGATGTTATAATCGGCGGCGACTTCATCGGCTGTTCGTTTGTGGAAAATGTGGGCAAAAACCAAATCAGTCACACGCAAGCCTGTACCTGCCACGCATGGCTTGCCTCCGCGAACCTTTGGATTTTTTGTAATGAGATCAATGCTTTGAATCACGTCCATTGTCAAAGTCTCCGAAGATGCTCATGAGATTTCACGCATTATAGCATACGTGAGCAAAGTTTTTGGTCACTCATTCCAGCCAAGTTGTTGGGCAACGGCCGTTGCCCACTCAGACCGCACCATGTAGGAAACAATCTCGCCTGTGTCGGTAAACCGAGCGGCGTAGAGATGAACGGCCGTTTCCAAAATGACCTCTTTTGGCACAGCAACGGTTAGCGGTTGGAGGGTAGGGGGTTCAGGCCAATCGGTGATATGACGGCCGTCTACTTCATAGACGCGAATCGGATTGTGGCTGGTGAGCATGCGGTACGGTTTGATGGCGTTGTGAATTTGCGGGCAGATGAATAGTTCCACCACTTCACACAGCACGCGCCGAGAAAATTCGGTCCATTCGTCGCTTTCCTCGTCTAAATGATCATAGCCATTTTTGCGTAGAAGCTCATCCAACAGGACCCCATCGGCAAAGCCCCATTTGCTTAGCAGGTGGTCAGTTTCAAATTCGATTGGTGGGTCGCTTGATCTGTTGCTCATGGACGTTGTTTTTTGAACTTGTTGTGGCTTACGGCCGTATTTTACACGGTTTTCAGCTGCTTTGCTCCCAAGAAAAAAGCCCGCCTTTGCCAAAAGATGATGGCGAAGGTGGGCTAAATTAATATTTGGCCTAATTTATCTTGGCTTGTCCTCTGCCCTGCCTGGCTTGGTCAGGAGGGCAGCGCTGTGGCAACCAAGAGGCGGAACTATCTAAACCCGCCGCCAACTTGCGTAACTGTACCGGACAGCGTGATGCTGGTGTATAGCGTACCGCCGCTGTAGGTGCCGCCTTCGTACAGGCCGTTTGTGGCCGTGCCGGTGGAGCTGCCGCCGTAGTAAATCTCATACGTTTGGCCCGTCACCAACCCAGCCGAGGAGAAGGAGATTGACTGAATTTGCTTGGTCGGGGCAAAGGTCAGTACATCTTCACCGCTGCTGGTTTGAATGTGAATGAGTGCCCCGGCGGGCAGCGTCCCGTTCAGGTTAATCAGTACTGAGTTTTGGCTGGAGTTTTGCCCCGGTGCCTGGGCCATCCCAGCGCTGCCGACGGCCAGGAAGGTGCCACCGCTGATGGCAAAACTGCCATCATAATCCAGCGCGCCGTTCATTTGCTCGGTGGGGCCGTTGACCAGCACCAGCCCATCGGTCATAACAACAGAGCCGTTGACATCTATCCCATCACCCCCAGCGTTCACGAAAATTGTGCCGCCATTGATGTACAGGAAGTAGTTGCTCGAAGTGGCAAAAGTGTCTTGCCCACGACCAGGACGTCCGCCAGGACCGCCACCAGGCGCGCCACCGGGGCCACCGCCAAAGTTATTCCCGGCACCAGAGCCGTCGGCTACGTTGATGCCATCATCGCTGGAAACGACCTGGATGTCGCCGCCGTTGATGGTAATCACGGTACTTTCGATGCCTTCGTATGATCCGGTGATGTTGATGATGCCGTTGTTGATGGTCAGCGTCGCGTCGGCATGGAAGCCATCATCACCGGTGGCTACCGTAAAGGTGCCGTTGTTGATGACCATGCTGGCGTTGGAATGGACCGCGTCGTCGGCTGAGTTGATAACAAAGGTGCCGTTTTCGATGTTTAGATTAACGGCCGCTTTGATGCCTTTGGCCGAACTGATGTCGTCGAAGTAGCTGCTGCTGCCGCCACCCGTGGCGATGGTAAATTGACCGTCGCTGATCAATACATCTGTGGCCGCCTGGATGGCATCGCCACCGGCAGTAATGTTGAAGCTGCCTGCTTCGATGCTGATGTAACCGAGCGTTGTGTCTTCTTCATTGTCCGCTTTCAGGCCATCACCTTGGGCATTGATGGTGAGTGTGCCATCTTTGACCAGTAGATAATCTTTGCCGCGAATGCCGTCGTCAACGGCCGTTACCGTAATCGTTCCGCTGGCAATAATCAGCCCATCTTTGCTGGCGATACCGTCGTTGTAGTTGCCCTGTACTGTGAGCGTGCCATTACCAAAAATGGTCAGATCGGTCTTGCTGAACAGGGCGGCATTCGGTTCGTCTTCGTCGGCGCTGGCGAAGACGTAGGTGGTGGCGTCTGCCAAATAGTTTTCGCTGCCATCGGCCAGCATGATGACCACTTCTTCGGCCTTGGCAATGTTAATGGCTGCGCTGGTGGAGCTGTTGATGCTGACGCCATTTAAAATCAGATGCACCGTTTCTTCAGACTCGGTGTCCACGACAATTTGCCCATCGGCCAACGTGCCGCTGAGGGTGTAGGTGCCAGCGGCCGTGATGGTGGCCACGCTGCCGTTGACCGTTACGCCCTGGCCAGTAACGCCGATCGCGTCGCCGCTCAGGCTGATTTCGGTTTCGTTGCTGCTATCCCACACGTAGTCGGTTTCGTCTTCGTGGACGGGGGCATTGGCAGCGGCTGCTTCGGCAACGGAGTCTGCGCCGCTGTCGGGGTTGGTTTCTGTGGTGTCGGTGGTAGATGTGGTGTCATTGGTGGCTGTCGTGTCGGTTACTGCCGTATCACTGCCGCTTGTTACATTTGGAACGCCTTGCTGTGTGGTGGCGTTGGTCTCGGCAGTGCTCGTACTGCCGCAGCCGACCAGCAGCCAGGACAGCAAAAGTATGGTCACAAGGACTCGAAAAATTTGTTTTTTCATGCAAAAATCTCCCTTCTTTCCAGGTTTGAATACCTCCTGCGACTGCTTTGCGGCGTGCAGGATTGACTCTGGGGAAAATATAGGCGAAAAACATTTAGGATTTATGAAGGCGCTATAAAGAGAATGTAGGGTTTAGGCAGTATGTACCGGGTGGAAAACGGCCGTACTTTGCTTGACACTGGTATCTGTTTTGTTATAATTCCGCTCGCTGCGTTCCTCAGTAGCTCAATGGCAGAGCATGCGGCTGTTAACCGCAGGGTTGTTGGTTCGAGTCCAACCTGAGGAGCCTAAAAAACGACAGGTCAACCACCTGTCGTTTTTTATTGCCAGTACGCCTTTTGCGGCGTGAGAATTTACTCATTTCTTATGGCTTGATCCGCTAGCGAAGTTTATGATGGCGGGCATGAGTGAAAAAGTGAATATTCCTATCCGTAGACAGGGCAAACTGTGGATGAGTCTGGCCCTGTCTTTTCTTTTGGTGACGCTGTTTTTGGGCCAGCAACGGGCGGAAACGGCAGTTGCCACCTCAACTGATTCCCCAAACTCCCCAACAACGGCCGTTTACCCCTTTGCCTATGGGGCCAACGTTGCCGAGTGGGATGTGACTCGGCTGAATAACATGGGCTTCAACTGGATTAAGGTGTTCAGCGGCCCCGGAAGCCGCTTGCCGCTGAAGGTGCTGCTGCGGGTTGACGCCAATGCCAGCCATCTGAGCAACGTGAGCGGCTTTGGCAGCAGCATCCAAAGCCTGGCGCAATCGCAAAAAGGATACGTGGATGCGTACGAAATTGGCAACGAGCCCAATCTGGATGCTGCTTACGGCTGGGGTGTATCGCCCAATGCGGCCGATTACGCCACGCTGCTGTGTGAGGCATACGGCCGTATCAAAACTGTCGATGCCAATGCGGTGGTGGTGTCGGCTGGGCTGGCCCCGACGGGGCGCGTGCCGGAAACGTGGAACGGCCACGTCGGGCACAATGGCCTCTTTCAAGATGATCGCGTCTTCATGCAAGAAATGCTGGACGCCATGCAAACCATCAACGGCGGCCCCTGCTTTGACGTGTTTGGTTACCATCCCTACGGTTACAGCGCCGATTTTGATGCCGTGCCCGACGTTGGCTCAGCCGATCCGACGCAAGATTGTGCCAATGGCTTCTGCTTTCGGGGCGTGGAGAAAATCTATGATATTTTGCAAGCCAATGGGCTGGGCGATAAGCAAATCTTTGCCACCGAATTTGGCTGGATTGTGGAGCCACCTGCCGATTGTTTGAGCAGCCCCAGCTGGTCGGGTCGGATATGGCAAATTGTGAGCGAGCAGAAGCAGGCCGACAATTTGGTTGGCGCTTATGATTACGCCACGACGCATTACCCGTGGCTGGGCGGCATGTTTATCTTTAACCTCAACTTCAACGTTGCGCCGTGGATTACCGATCCGTGTGAGCAGATGCGTTACTACAGCGTGCAAAATCGCCCGGCAGAGGCGGCGCTGACCGCCATGCCCAAGGTGGCAGGCGCAGGCGTAGGCGAGTTGTGGGTTGCGCCGGGGATGGTAACGGCCGTTTACACACCTACTCAGCAGCCCATTAGCCAAACCATTTCGATCACGATCAAAAATGTGGGTACAGCACCGTTGGATTTCAGCCTGGCGCTGCAAGACGCGCCGCCACTGTCTCTAAACCTCACCGGTGCGCTGACCGGGACGCTGGCGGTGGGTGAGACAACGGCCGTTCCGCTTGAATATGCGTTGGATAATCAGGCGACGGGCAGCTACAGCGGCACGCTGCACATCGAAACCAGTTCCAACGGTGTGATCGGCAGCCAGGATGTGCCGGTGGTGGTGCATTTGTGGGACACAATTCACGAGGCGTTTTTGCCAGTTGTGATACGGCCGTAAAAAGCAAAATGGACGAATGGGATAAACAAAATTATCCCATTCGTCCATTCCACGAGCGGGTGAGGTATAATCCTCGCTCATGAGTGGTTCCAGGCAGATGATTCAAGAAATGGCACGGTGCCGGAGGGCATTTTGACTGAGCTGCCTGACCCCACCGACGTGATCCCCGCTGAACCTGATGTATGGCTGGCAAACGGCCGTCTGCGCGCCACCAAAATGCTCCCCCCTAGCTTTACAAAATTTCACAGTCTGGACTTAACCAACCGCAAATTGGTGGTGGCCATGAACATCGCCGGGGTTCTGCTGCTGTTTGTTTTTGGCTGGGTGTTTATGGGGGTGGCTGCCTTTTTTAACCCTCAATTTTTCTGGCTGGAGCTATTGATTTTTGTGCGGAGCCTCTCCTTGCCCACGTTATTGCTCACCATTTTGCTGGTGGTCGTTTTGCACGAGCTAAGCCACGCGCTTTTTTTCTGGCTGTTCAGCCGGGAACGGCCGAAAGTAGGCTTTAACTTGCTGTACGCTTACGCCACCGCGCCGGATTGGTTTTTTCCGCGGTACCAGTTTTTGCTCATTGGCCTGGCTCCGGTGCTGCTGCTAACGCTGGCCGGGCTGCTCGTGATGCCGCTGGTGGACTTCTTTACCGTGGCCCGCCTCATTCTGGCGTTGACCGTGAATGCGGCGGGTGCAGTGGGTGATTTTATCGTGGTGATTTGGGTGTTGGGCCAACCGGCCGATATTTTGCTGCGCGATGAGGGAACGGCCGTTACCGCCTATAAACTCTCCTGAAAAGCCCAATCGAAGCATCTTTTTTATGGTATGATCCTAACCATTCGCAGTATTTTGGAGGCGTGAGGATGACAATTCGCATTTTGTTGGTGGATGATCAGGCACTGTTTCGCGAAGGGCTGCGCACGCTGCTCTCGGTGCATGATGATCTGGAGGTGGTGGGTGAAGCCAGCAATGGGCAGGAAGCGATTGAGGCGGTGGCAAAGTTGACCCCGGACGTGGTGTTGATGGACTTGCGGATGCCGGTGCTAAACGGTGTGGCGGCCACCCGGCAAATCACCCAGTCCGCAGCCACCAGTCGGGTGATCGTCCTGACCACCTTCGATGATGACGACTACGTGTTCGATGGTCTACGCGCCGGGGCGGTGGGTTATCTGCTCAAGGATGTGCCATCAGCCAAGTTGGTGGAAGCGATTCGCGCGGCGGCGAGCGGGGAATCATTTTTGCAGCCGTCGGTGGCCGCCAAAGTGGTGGCTGAATTTTCGCGATTGGCTGGGCCGGGAACGGGAACTGCCGTTCCGCAGCAAGACCTCGTTGAACCCCTGTCAGAGCGGGAGCTGGAGATTTTGGCTGTGTTGGCCAGCGGAGCCAGCAACCGGGAGATTGCCAACCAGCTGTACATCACCGAAGGCACGGTAAAAAACCACGTTACCAACATCTTGGGCAAGCTGGGCGTTCGCGACCGCACCCAGGCGGCCCTCAAAGCCAAAGAAATGGGTCTGATTTAGTTTTTTTGCCACAGAGCGCACAGAGAATTTAGAGATTTTCTCTTTGCCTCTGTGTCCTCTGTGGCTAATCTTCTGGCTTTCTGGCGATGAGTTGGGCGACGGGGCGCATTTTGCCAGAACGATGGCCGCGTACGGCCGTTTCCAACGAATGCACAATCTCAAAATCAGCAAAAGCGTGATGCAGCTCGCCGGGTTCCAGCAGGTAGGTGGGGGTGTCGCCTGCCTCTTTGTGGACAAACGTCTCGAAGAAGAGCAGCCCGGCGGGGCGCAGTGCCTGCCGGTAGGCGGGAAAAGCGGCTCGTTCTAAAAAGCGAAAGTTGAGAATGGCATCTACACAGTTTTTGGGGAAGTAGGGGTAAGTAAGGTCGAAAACGGCCGTTTCTACCACCACATTCAATTCAGCCGCCTTTTGCCGCAACAGTTGCAAACCCACCTCAGAAATATCCAGCGCCACCACGTGAAGGCTTCGCTGGGCCACAAACAGCGCATTCACGCCCACGCCCGCGGCGGCATCCAGCACCACGCCATTTTGCGGCAGCAGGTGAGCAAAATCTTGCAGCAGTTGGCTGGCTGTGCCTTGCTGGCGATAGTGGCCGTCGGTTTGGTAACGGCCGTTCCACTTCACGGCGTCTGGATGTTGGCTCATCACGGTTTCCTCAATTACCTGCGTCACTGGGCTGCATGACCCCGGACACTGCAAATCATACCCCAACTTTGGCATTCTGTAGGCAGCTAACTGAAAACATGAAATCTGGAGGCGCACATGAATATCGTCATGATTACCTATATTGTTTACATTTTACTGAGCCTGGTGATTACGGTCTGGGTGGCGCAAACGTTGTTTCGCAACGGCCGTATTTTTGTCATTGATGCGTTTGGCGGCAATGAAACAATGGCCGACGCGGTAAACCATCTGCTGCTGGTGGGCTTTTACCTGATCAATATCGGTTTCGTCTCGATGTACCTGAGCTATGGGGCCAAGCCCACCACCACAGTGGACGCGATGGAGTACATCAGCATCAAAATTGGCGTGGTGCTGCTTGTTTTAGGGGCGATGCACTTCTTCAACATCTTCAACTTTGCCAAAATGCGCGGCAAAAACCGGCGCAAGCAAGAGTCGGTAGAAACGGCCGTTCCCACTAACACGCCATCAGACTAAAAACCGATTTCGCAGATTTTTTCTCCCAATTCTCCGAGTAACTCTGCGTTTTCTCTGTGTGACTCTGTGTTCCGCTTTTTGTGGAGGAGCAAACAATGAACCAAACAATGCTTATTGAAGATAGCTACCGACCCGATTTCCCCTCGCTGGGATTGTTCTCGACCTGGTTTGGTGCGGTGCTGATTGGGCTAACGGCCGTTCTGCAACTTGGCCAATCTGGCAGCCAGCTTTGGGCCGATTCGCTGGTGGAGGGCCTACAATTTTTGCTGGTGGCGCTGCTGCTTGCTTCCCTGATTTACCTGCCCTTCCGCACAGATCGTGGCGTGAAGTGGGCGGCGCTGCCGCTGGTAATCAACCTGGGCACGCTGATGATTGTGCAGTTGGTGCCGTTTGTCGAGCTAGGCGAAACGTGGCGCTTCCGCTGGCGCATCAGCCAGTACGAAGGCGTGGTGCAGCTGGTTGAGGCGGGCGAATTGCTGCCCGGTGAGAGCGGCGTGGTGACATTGCCAGCCACGTACCAACATTTATCGGTGGACAACGGCCGTATCTGGGTGGAAAGTGATGGGGCAGGAACGGCCGTCTTCTTTGCGACGGAGCAAACTGGCTTGGGTAACTTTGCCGGCTACCTTTACCGCAGCGACGGCAATCCACCGCAGCCGGGCGATTTTGGCGGAAGCTGGCGCTACGTGGCGCAGCAGCAGGCCAATTGGTATTTTTGCATCTCGCAGGGAGCGCAGTCATGACGATAAAGCGAGGCTTTTGGTGGGGCAAGCTGAGCGGGATTTTGGCGGGGAGCGTCATGAGCGCTTCGGGTTTGGCCTTATCCATTTTTGTGGAGGCGGCGTGGAACGGCCGTCTCTTCACCGAATCGGACTGGTTTTGGCAAATGATTTTTTTGGGCTTCGGTGGTTTGTTTATTGGCGGCTTTGTTGGCGCGATTTTGGGAACGGTGCTGGGCTTGCTCATTGCCTGGACGCAGCTGGAACCATTGGCCACAACCATCTGGTCATTGGCCGGAGCGATTGTCGGGCTGCTCATCTCCCTGGTGCCGCATGAGTTGTACAGCTTGCTCTCGCCGGTTGTGTGGGTGTGGCTGGGTGGCGTGATTGGCTGGTATTGCGGCCACTTTTTTCTTAACGGGGGGCTGGCTGAGAAGAAAACGGCCGTAAAAACCGTATGAATGTGGCTAAATGGGTTCAGCTTGACTCGTTGTATAATTCTGGCATGGATCGACAACCGCCACCCTTGCTCATCAGCACCTTTATGGTCGCTGTCGCTTTGAAGTTTCTGGGCGGGGTGGTGGGCATTGTGCTTGGATACTGGCTGCTGTACGAATTTGTGCTGGATCGCTGGTGGATGGTGCTGGCAACGGCCGTTCTGCTCTTCCTCCTTTTGCTGCCATGGCCCAAGCAAAATCGTAACCATTGGCTGCTGGCGGCGCTGGCGTGGGGCATCATCTCGCCCCACATCGACCTCATTTATGCTTCCTGGGTGCCGTTCGACGATCTCTTTTTATCGCCCCGTTTTGTGGAAATTGGCTGGTCGGTGCATGTGGTAAACAATATTTTTGCCCTGACGCAGCTCTTTGTGGCTGTGCCGGTGGTGTTGGCGAGCTGGCATTACGGCCGTCGCGGCTTTTGGCTCAGTTTGGGGCTGGCCGGATTGCTGTACACCGTCACGCCCTTCCTGATGCCCGCCGAGGCATTGCTGTGGGGGTTTTACGCCGTGCGGGGCTTTGTGCTGCTGGGCACGACGCTGATTTTGGCCTACATCACCACCACGCTGGCCACGGCGCAGCGCGAAAGCAACGAGGCGCTGGCAGCGGCCAACCAAAAATTGGAGGCGCAGGCAATGATGATGGAGCAGTTGGCCGTCAGCCGCGAGCGCAACCGGCTGGCACGGGAGCTGCATGACACGCTGGCCCATTCCTTGTCGGGAACGGCCGTTACCCTGCAAGCAATCAACACCCTCCTCAAACATGATCCAGACGCGGCGGCCGATGAACTGCTGGCGGCCCAAACCCAGATTCGGGATGGGTTGGCGGAAGCGCGACGGGCCATCACCGCCCTGCGCGCCTCGCCGCTGGAAGAGTTGGGGCTGGCCGAGGCGGTGCGACAGCGAGCGCAAGCCATCGAGGCGCGGGCTAATTTGCCGATTCGCTGTGTGGTGGCTGAGCTGCCGCTGCTGCCGGTGGATGTGGCGCAGGCGGTCTACCGCATTGTGGAGGAGGCGCTGGTGAATGCGGAAAAACATGCGCAGGCCAGCCAAATTTCGCTGGAACTCACGCACGCGGCAGGCTGGCTGACGCTGCAAGTGCAGGATGATGGCGTGGGCTTTGTGGTGGATGAGGTGTGGGGCAACGGCCGTTTTGGCCTGATGGGTATGCGCGAACGAGCGGAACTGATCGGGGCCGACTTTGCGGTAAAGAGTGCGCTAGGGCAAGGCACAACGCTAACCCTGCGCGCCAAAGTGGGGCAAGCATGACAGATACGATTTCGCTGCTCATTTGTGACGACCAAGAGGTGGTGCGCAAGGGGCTGAACACTATTTTTCGCTACGCCCAGGGCATTGAAGTGGTTGGGCTGGCTGTGGACGGCGAGGACGCGGTGGCTCAAGCTGCCGCCAGTAAGCCCGATGTCATCCTGATGGATTTGCAGATGCCGAAGCTGAACGGCATCCACGCCACGCGGCGCATCTGCACCGCGCTGCCGCACACCAAAATCATCGTGCTGACCACCTTTGACACAGACGAGTGGGTGTTCGATGCGGTGCGGGCGGGGGCGAGTGGGTATTTGCTCAAGGATGCGACGGGGGATGAGATTGTAACGGCCGTTCGCGAAACCCATGCGGGCAATAATCACCTCGATCCCAAAATTGCGGGCAAAATTTTGGCGGAATTTAACCGGTTAGGCCAGCAAAAAATCAAGCCCCAGCCAGACGATTCGGTGCTGGAGCAGTTGAGCGAGCGGGAACTTTCCATTTTGCGTCTGATGGCTCAAGGCAAAACCAACCAGGAGATTGCCGAGGCGCTCTTTTTGGCCATCGGCACGGTGAAAAACAACATTAGTCAGATTTTGGGGAAGCTCCATGCCAACGACCGCACTCAGGCGGTACTCACCGCCCTCCGGCGCGGCATTGTGGATTTGGAGTAACTACCTCCCCTTGTCACTCCCGCGAAGGCGGGAGTCCATTCTTCTGGATTCCTGCCTGCGCAGGAATGACAGATGGCGGATCGTTGCGCGCACGAGGTTTGCTTTTTAACTGAACAGTGCCAACAACTCTGCCGCTTTGTCCCGCTTGTCGCCGTTGCAGCTGATGAAGCGGCGCACCTCGAAGGATTCAATCTCGGCAGCAGCGTACACTTCGCGCACTTCTTCGGTGTCGTGATTGGAAATGATGACGGGGATGCCTCGTTGGGCAAGTTTGGTGGCCTGTTGCGCTAACGCTTGCTGCTCAGCCCAGCCAAAAACATCGGCACTGTAGCTGGTGAAATTGGCAGTTTGGGACAGTGGCACGTAGGGCGGATCGCAGTAGACCACATCACCAGGCTGGCAGTTCGCCATCGTGGTGGCAAAATTAGCCTGCTGGAAAGTAGCTTGCTGGGCTTTTGTGGCAAAGTGGCGCATTTCGGCTTCGGGGAAATACGGCCGTTTATACCTCCCAAACGGCACATTAAACCCTCCTTGTAGGTTGTAGCGACACAGGCCGTTATAGCCGTGCTTGTTCATGTATAGAAAAATGGCCGATTTGCGGCGTGAGTCGGCCGTGCTGTTGAACTCTTCGCGCAGGGCGTAGTAGCGATCTTTGTCGTTGTTTTCCGGTGTAAAGAGAGGGCGGCAGTAGTTGATGAACGCCTCACCTTCGGTTTGCAAATGTTGATAGAGGGTGATCAAATCAGCATTGGCGTCGGTGAGCAAGTAGTGGGGATATTCTGTGTTGAGGAACAGTGCGCCGGAGCCGACAAAAGGCTCGACCAGCCGCTCGCCCGTGGGCAGCAGTGCCTTGATTTTGTCCACGATTTTGTATTTGTTGCCGGCCCATTTGAGGAATGGTTTCATAAGTTTAAAAGGTGGTAATTGGGTAATTGCGTAGTTGGATAAATTGACATAGTTACCCAATTACATTCTTATTTCATCATGCCGCTTAGCAGCTTATCCAGGTGGGGCGGTCTGATGAAGGAAAGCACTTCTTTTTCCTGGTGTGTGTTGTAGGCAATCACGCGCTTCTCAACGGTCCAGCCTTCGCCTTTGCGCCAGGTGAGCAGGCCGTATTTGGCCCGCTCGTCGCCATCGCCGGGCAGGTTGACGGAGCTGATGTTGGCCAGAATCGTGTCGCCCCAGCGGCGCACATTGGGGATGTGCAAATGGCCAAAAGCGATGATGCCTGCGTTGGTTGTTTCCAGCAACGGCCGTAAATCCTCATCACTCTGCTCAAATTTTACCTGACCCAGCTGCTCGGTTTGGAAGTCGGCCGTAGGGAAAATGACCTGGTTCACATCCAGCGGATTGGCGTGAACAATGAGCAGATCGTCGGTGGGAACGGCCGTTACTCCAATGCGGTGGCTAAATGGCAGTCGTTCCAACCAGGCTACATTCTCCGCGCCAAGCTGATCATCTGTCCATTGGGCCAATTCATTAAACGATCCCCACCGCTCCCGCTGCCCATCGGGCGTACCATTGGGGATGTTCAGCGGGGTGTGGATCATTTCATCGGTATTGCCATAGACAAAAATGTCGGTGTTTTCGCGGGCCAGCTCCAGGCAGGCGCGCGGGCGTGGCCCCATCAGGCACAAATCTCCAGCAAAGGCCACCAGGTCGGGTGCCTGTTTTTTGATATCGGCCAAAACGGTTTGCAAGGCGGTGAGATTGCCATGCACATCAGAATAAATGGCGAGTCGCATCTGCTTTCTCCTGAGATACAATCGGTAAAATCGTGGGCAAGGTAACGATCCACGGTAGATTATCGCTTTTCTGCCAAACAATCGCAAAAGGAGGGGCGACGTATGATTTCCCATTTGCAGATGATCACCATTTTTGTGTCCGATTTGGAAAGCTCCTTGGAGTTTTATGTCAACAAGTTGGGTTTTATAGAGCTATCAACCTTTGACGATGGCGTGGATCGTCTTGTGTGGCTTGTGCCTGAAGCGGCACGGCAGGACAAACATGCAACTACAATGGCCCTCTACGCGCCTAAGGATCCACATGATCCGCGCATTGGGAATGTGAGCGGCGTAGTCTTTACCGCCGACAACATCGAAGCCACCTATCACGAGCTAAAATCGCGCGGCGTGCCGTTTACGTTGGACCTGATTCGCCATCCGTACGGTGAAGGCGACGGCGACCAGGAAGCCCGTTTTATCGATCCCGATGGCAATGAATTTCTGCTCCATACGTAGGAAATCTTGGTGGTATAATCGCGCCAACTAACCCAAGGAGCGTGCATGAATGGCAGACCAAGCGAAAGAAAAAGATGAAGAGAAAAAAGACAAGCCAGAACCCAAAGATAATCTGGTCGAAACCCAGCATGAAGTGACGATCAACGGCCAAAAAATTAGCTACACCGTCACTACCGGCACGATTGTGCTCAAAGAAGAGACCGAGAAGGACGGTAAGGCGGAAGGTCACAAACCAAAGGCCGAAATTTTCTTCATTGCCTACACCCGGAATGATGTAGAGAACCAAAAGAAACGGCCGCTTACCTTCTCGTTTAATGGTGGTCCTGGATCTTCCTCCGTGTGGCTGCATTTGGGCGTGCTTGGCCCACGCCGCATTGTCACTGATGAAGAAGGCAATCTGCTCCAGCCGCCCTACGAACTGATCGAAAACGAATATTCGATTTTGGACCAGACCGATCTGGTGTTTATTGACCCGGTGAGCACGGGTTACAGCCGTGCCGTAGAAGGCGAAAAGCCGCGCGATTTTCATGCCTTCAAGCGGGACATTGAGTACGTGGGTGATTTTATTCGGCTGTACTGTTCGCGATACGGCCGTTGGACCTCACCAAAATTCCTGGCTGGCGAAAGCTATGGCACAACCCGCGCCGCTGGATTGTCTGGCTACCTGCAAGAGCGGCACGGTATGTACCTCAACGGCATCCTGCTCATCTCGGTTGTGCTCAACTTTCAGACCATTCGCTTCCCCATCGGCAACGATCTGCCCTACATTTTGTACCTGCCCAGCATGACTGCCACCGCCTGGTACCACAAAAAGCTGGATAAGCAGCTGCAAGCTAGCCTGAAAAACACTGTCGCCGAGGCGCGCCAGTTTGCCCTGACCGAATACACACTGGCTCTCATGCAAGGCGCAAATCTGCCGCAAAAAGAGCGCGAAAAGATTGAAAAGAAGCTGGCCCACTATCTTGGTGTGTCGTTGGATTATGTCAAACTATCGAACCTGCGCGTACAATACCTCCGTTTTTGCAAGGAGCTGTTGCGCCGTGAACACCGCACCGTGGGCCGCTTGGACAGTCGTTTTTTGGGCATCGATCGTGACTCTGCCGGTGAGCATTTTGAGTATGACCCCAGCTACGCCGTCATCCAGGGGCCGTACACCGCCACCTTCAACGACTATGTGCGCCAGGAGCTAAAATTTGAGAGCGATCTCCCCTACGAGATTCTGACTGGCAAGGTGTGGCCCTGGAATTACGAACCGCACGTCAATGAGTTTGCCAATGTCGCCGAAACGCTGCGCCAAGCGATGACGGTCAATCCGTTCCTCAAGGTGTACGTGGCCAACGGCTACTACGACCTGGCGACGCCGTTCCTGGCCACGGAGTACACCCTCAGCCACCTGGACATCGACCCCACGCTGCTGGACAACATCACGATGCATTACTACGAAGCCGGGCACATGATGTATGCCCACTTGCCCTCACTGGCGCAGATGAAGGTGGATATGGATGCGTTTTTGCAAACGGTCGTTCCCACACAAAAGTAATTGGGTAATTGAGTAACTGGGTAATTGCCTAATTACCCAGTTACTCAATTACCCCTCTTTGCCGCATGAACCAAATTGAAAAAACTGTCCTGGAAAAGTTGGATATTGACGGCTTGCTGCAAGCGCTGGATCGATTGGTGCAAATTCCCAGCCTGGATGGCTCCCCAGAAGAGCGAACGGTGCAGGAGGAAACGGCCGTTCTCATGCAATCCCTCGGCCTGGACGTAGAAACCTGGGAAATTGATTTCGCCAAACTTGCCCAGCACCCGGATTACACTGCCGAAGTGGCGCGCACCTCCGGGTTGGGCGTGGTGGGCAGCTACGGGCAGGGGAATGGTCCCAGCCTCATTCTCAAT
Organism: Ardenticatenaceae bacterium; assembly: GCA_020634435.1. Lineage (GTDB taxonomy): Bacteria > Chloroflexota > Anaerolineae > Promineifilales > Promineifilaceae > Leptofilum. The sequence continues at coordinate 25,689 of JACKBS010000019.1, forward strand.
GGCCACACCGATGTGGTGCCTGCGGGCGAACTGGACCGCTGGCATTACCCACCTTGGCGTGCCACCTACAACCCCGCCGACGGCAACGTCTACGGCCGGGGCGCGCTGGACATGAAAGGTGGTCTCTGCTGCGGCCTGTTTGCCGTCAAAGCGATCATGGATGCCGGGGTGCAGCTCAAAGGTCGCGTCCACGTCCAGGCAGTGATTGGCGAGGAAGATGGCGGGGCGGGTACGTTAGCGGCCGTTTTGCATGGTCCCCAGGCAGATGCAGCCATCATCATGGAACCCACCGAGCTAATGATTGCCCCTGCTCAAGCCGGTGCCTACAACTTCCGCATCACCATTCCCGGCAAGGCTGCTCATGGCGCGATGCGCTTCGAGGGCGTCGACCCGCTGGAGAAGTTTTTGCTCGTCTACCAAGCTATCCTCGATTTAGAGAAAGCGCGCAATGCCGACGCGGCGCATCCCCTCTTTGCCAACTATCCCGTGCCGTACCCGATTTGCGTGGGCAAAATCCAGGGCGGCGTCTGGGCGTCCACCGTAGCCGAAACGCTGACGTTTGAAGGGCGCTACGGCGTGAAAATTGGCGAAGACCCAGTGGCGGCGAAAAAAGAATTGGAAGAGTGGATTGAAACGGCCGTTCAAACCGACCCCTGGCTGCGAGAAAACCCGCCTGTCATCGAATGGTGGGGGGCGCAGTTTGATCCAGCGGAGATTCGCGTGGAGGAGATTGTGGTGGTGGAAACGGCCGTTTCCTTCCAGGAAATCACCGGCCATACCCCAAAAATCCAGGGCATGCCTTACGGGGCAGACATGCGCCTTCTGGTCAACGTCGGCGGCATTCCCACCCTCATGTTTGGCCCCGGCGATGTGCGCAAAGCCCACCAGCCCGACGAACACGTCCCCCTCGCCGACCTCAAAACCTGCGCCCAAACCCTGGCGCTCACCATCCTTCGCTTCTGCCAAATTGCAGAGAGTTAGGAACGCCGAGTTTCGCTGAGAACCGCGGAGTTACGCAGAGTTTTATTATTTCTCTGTGAAACTCAGTGCCTCCTCTGCGTATCTCTGTGTTCCGTTTTTCCCCAATTTCAAAAACCCTCTTGACATTGACGCTACGTCATACCTTATGATTATCCAAGTTGAACCTCCCGCAGGTTTGAACCAGGATTAGGTTATTGAATGAAACCTGCGGGAGGTTTTGAGTGGAGATGCGCATGTACACGATTAAACAACTGGCCGACCTGGCCAACGTCAGCCGCCGCACGCTGCGGTATTACGACCAAATTGATTTGCTGAAGCCAACGGCCGTTGCCGACAATGGCTACCGCTATTACGACAAGGAAACCATTCTGCGTCTACAGCAAATCCGCTTTTACCAGGAGCTGGATTTCAGCCTGGACGACATTCGGAAAATGCTAGACAAGGCCGATTTCAACGCGCTGCAATCGCTGCAAACGCAAAAAGCAGCGCTCCAGCGTCAATCCGAGCGGCTGAACCGGCTCATCAACACCATAGACAAAACAATTCTGCATTTGGAAGGAAAACTAGAGATGGACAACAAAGATTTATTCGCAGGCTTCGACGAGGCCAAACAAAAAGCATACGCCGAAGAAGCCGAGCGGCGCTGGGACCCCAGGCTGGTGCGTGAATCGAACCAGCGCTGGAACCGGCTCAGCAAAGACCAGCAAAAGGCAATCATGCAGGAAGGCAACCAAATCTATCTGGAAATGGTTGGACAACTGGGTAACCCGCCAGACAGCGATGAGGTTCAGGCAATTGTGGCCCGCTGGCATCAGCACATCCGCCACTTCTACGAACCTAATTTCGCCACCCTGCGCGGCCTGGGGCAGGGCTACGCCAACGACCCCGCCTTCCGCGCCAAGTTCGAGGCAATGCACCCTGATCTGCCGGACTTTTTGCAGGCAGCGATTACCGTCTACTGCGACAACAACGAATAATTTGCAACTATTTCCCCGGAAACTTTTTTGCGAGCAAGTCTTCACAAGAGCAGTTTCCGGGGAAATTTGAGAGGGAAAATCATGAAAAGCAATTGGATACCAACCAACGAATATTACGGCCGTCTTCTAAACGAACCCGACTTGGCCAAACGAGAACAACTGTACCTGGACCTGCTCGTCCAGCCGTGGCAGCAAATGATGAACATGATGCAGCGCCCTGGCATGGACCCCAACGACCCGTTTGCCGGGGCTAAGGTGTGGGGCTGGTTGCTGCCGCACCAAACCGACGAAATCGCCAGCCTGCTGCAAAAAATGGAAGCCGCCAACGCCTGGGAAATTGGCCGGAACGCGGCCGCCAAGGCCGCTGCCCAATTTGACCCCTACGCGGATCGTTTCAACTTTGACACGTTCGAGGGCTGGCTGGTTTTGGCGGACCCGACCTTCTTTGCCAACGATCCGCAGCCCGGCTACACGGGGGCGACTGATTGGTTTGCCCCGCGCTACATCGGCCAGTTCTGGGAGCCGGACGAACGCAATTTACCGCATCTGGCGGGATTGGTGGCCCATGAAATGCACCATCTGGTGCGCTTCCGCGTCTTCCCGTTCTCTATGCAAACCAGCGTGGCGGAGTACATTGTGCTGGAAGGCATGGCCGAGTCGTTTGCTGCCTCGCTGTTTGGCGATGAGGTGGTGGGCTACTACGTGACCCAGTTCGACGAGGCGATGCTGGATGCGGCCAAATCGTTGATTGCCGGTGGCTTGCAAAAGACGGGCTTCAACGTCATTCGCAGCTACATCTTTGGCGATGCGCTGGCGGCGCAGAACGGCTTTGAGCCAGTGGGCGGGATGCCTGCCTACGGCGGCTACGCAGTTGGCTACCACGTTGTGCAAGCCTTTTTGCAGCGCACGGGCTTGAGCGTGGAGGAAGCCACCTTTGTCCCGGCCGATGAGATCGTGGCGAAATCGGAGTTCTTTGCCGAGCTGGACCCAGCCTAATCCGAAACAAAATAGAACGCTGATTTTCCTGATTCCCCTGATCTTGGGAATCAGGAAAATCAGCGTTCCGTTTCTTGAGGATGCTCACTCTTCGACCTCAACGGAAACGGCCGTTTCCAACAACCGCTCCTCATAAATCCGGCGAATCGTGGCTTCAATGTCAGGCTCGCGCACGGCTAAATCCTGTACGCGGTACTGGTTGGAAATACGGCCGATTAATGCCGAAGCCGAAATTTCCTCGCGTTCAAACTGGTAGGTGGCGCGAGAATCCTGATGCTCGACAACCGTTGCGCCTTCAACTGCTACTGTCTCGTAATCCTCAGCAAAATCCACCACCAGCTCCCGCTTGCCGCCAAACTGATCTTGGAGGGATTGTAAACGGCCGTCGAACAACAACTTCCCGTGGTCAATAATCATCACCCGCTGGCACAGCCGCTGCACATCGGCCAGGTCGTGGGTGGTGAGCAGCACCGTCGTGCCCCGCTCGGCATTGATGTGCTGGATAAATTGGCGGATGCGCTCCTTGGCCACCACATCTAGCCCAATCGTCGGCTCGTCCAAAAAGAGCAGGTCGGGGTTGTGCAGCAGGGCGGCGGCGATGTCCGCCCGCATCCGCTGGCCCAGCGAGAGGGAACGCACAGGCGTGTGCAAAAACGGTTCCATTTCCAGCATGTTGGTGAATTCGGCCAGATTTTTGCTGAACAGCTCGGCTGGCACTTTGTAGATGTGGCGCAGCAGCTCCAGCGACTCGATCACTGGCAAGTCCCACCAGAGCGTGGTGCGCTGGCCAAACACAGCCCCGATGCGGGCGACGTACGCCTGGCGTTCTTTGTGGGGGATACGGCCGTTTACCACCACCTCTCCACCCGATGGCACCAACAGCCCCGTCAGCATTTTGATTGTCGTTGATTTGCCTGCCCCGTTTGGTCCCAGATAGCCGACCAATTCACCAGACTCCACGCCAAAGCTAATGCCATCCACCGCCCGCACTTGCTTAAACTCCCGCGAGAAAAAGCCGCGCACCGCCCCAAATCGCCCCGAAAAATGCTTCCGCACCGAAAACTGTTTTTGCAAATTAGTCACTTCGATAATGGTCATAAATGCTTCCTATTTCCCCGGAAACTGTTTACAAGAAACTTTGCCAATCGGGAAGTTTCCGGGGAAATTTACAGGTCTAATTCCCCGTGCTCTGGTAATGCTGAATGCCAAAGTGCCAGACGCGGAGCGACAGCCACAGCATGGCAAACCCCACCAACGGCGCGACAAACGGCGCAAAGGCGGGAAAGTTGAACGGGTCGGGCTTGTCTAAAAAGTAAAGTGCCGGATAAAAATTCAAAAACACGGCGGGCACGATGTAGGTGAAAAAGCGGCGCAGCCAGTTCGGGTAAATGGTCATCGGGTAAGACATGGTGAAGCTGCCGCCATACGTGAGCATGTTCAGCACCTCAATCGAATCTACCGTCCAAAAGGTGATCGTGCCGCCAATCACAAACAGGCCGCCAAAAAAAGCGATGAGGCTGATAACCACAACAGGGAGGTAAAGCAGCTTGGCCGCAGTCCAGTGGATATCGTTGAGCGACAGCGCATAGCTGAAAATAGCCACGCCAAACGCCACACGACCCAGGCGGCGCATCACCAGTCGGGAGCCCATCACCTGAGCCGTAATATTGACCGGACGCAGCATGATTTGGTCGAAAGTGCCCTGGCGCACAGTCAGGCCAAAGCGGGGCGGGTCGAAGCCGCTAAAAATCATGTCCATCAAGTTGAAGGCGATCTCGACCAGCCCGTAAAGGAAGGCGATTTCGGGCAGCTGCCAGCCGTGAATGTTGCCAAACCGCTGCATCACCAAGGCCACGGAGCCAAATTCCGCCACAACTGTCAGGGCCGTCATGACGAGATCGAGGGCAAACGACATGCGGTACTGCATTTGTGAGCGCAGCTGCACGCCCACCAGGCGGCGGTAGATGTCGAAGGAATGCTTCACCTTATCCTCCCAAGATGACCAGGCGGCGTACGGCCGTTTTCAACACAATCTGCCCTAAAATTGCCATGCCCAATGCCCAAACGAGCTGCAAAATCAGGGCACGGATCAGTTCCGGTCCTTGCAACAGCCCCAGGTACACCTCCACGACCATGTTGAGCGTGAAGGGGAACGGCGTGAGATAAGCGATTGTTTGAACCCATTCGGGCAGCAAGCGCAGCGGCATCAAAAAACCGGACAGCAGCCAGCCAAAGATAAAACCGGTATTAATCATTCCTCTGGCGTTGGGTGACCAAAATGCTGCCAGATTGATGAGAAAGCGGAAGGTAAAACTGACCAACCAGCTGAAGAGTACGGCCGTTCCCAGCCAAAACCACTGCCAGCCAGCAGGGAAACTCATCGGAAACACCAGTCCAAAAAAGATCATGATCAGCACACCACGCAGCAGGAGGGCAACGGCCCCGCGCCCCGCATCCTTGGCCATCCAGAACTGAAAGTAGCCCATCGGCTTGAGCAGATCAGAGCCGACTTCGCCGGTGTGAACGGACTCCATTAGCTCATACCAGCCAAAGAGTGCCAGGTAGTTAATGACCGCTTGCGTCAGCGCGACATAGGCGTACAGATCATTTTGGGTGATGCCTTCGACGGCGGAACGGCCGTCGTACAGCGCCAGCAGCACCGACACGCGCAGCCAGCCAAAACCAAAGTTGGTGATCAGCCCGGCAATGGTCGCCGCACGATAGGTCAGATTCCGTTGAAAGGCGCGCCGGGCAACTTCCCAAAACAGTCTCATGAAGGGACCTTAATTGTTGTTGCAGTTGGTGTTTAGAAAGCGAATCTGCAATTCTCTGTGGGATTGGCTGGTTTGTCAAATTAAAGTCGTTGTGAACGGTGGGTTAAAAGTTTTGGTGTAGCCTCGCTCTTTGGCCAAAATCTGCTACGCTTAGCCACCTGGAAGTATGTCCTCTGGCTCGGGAGCCTTCCGTATGTGAATTTTTCAACTGCATACCAATTTCTTACCTGGCAACGGCCGTTTAATACCTATTGCCTATCCTCTTGCTGTTTCTTGGCCGTTATCGTAAAGACCGGGTGAAATCGACGCCATTTTCATGGCTTTTGTATGTCGATTTTTCCGGGAGCCTGGCACCATAAGTCTGTTGTTAAGAAAAGAAATATCTAATGTGGCTGGTCAACAACGCCGCCTACATTACTTTGGAGTGAATGAATGACATCCCTCGTAAACTTACCGCGCTTTTTAGGCCGCCGCACAGGTCTGGCTAAAGCAACAACCCTCACGGTTCAACCCTATCAACCTGCTGATGTAGCTGTTTTAGAAGGGAAACGGCCGTTACCCGCCCAACAAAAACCTGACCCTATCGTCATCAACATTCCTCCAGCTCAACCGTATACCCAAGTCAATACCCTCTCGAACTTCTTACGCGTTGGCCGTTTGTACCATCCGTTGTGTCGCAATGCTTTTGTTGAGCATGTGCAAATTGGTTACTACGCTTACGAACGGCGCGAAGAGTGGCGCACCTGTGCTCTGGCTGCTGCCTATGCGGGCGCATTTGGCCCCCAATCTATTGAAAAACCAGAATTTTCTTATACGATGGCGATCTGGCGTTTGAGCCAGCGCGTGGGCTTTGACATTGGCAAGCATCAGGTGACTGGCCCCACGGGCCGCCGCAATAATCTCGCCGACGAGATGATCCGCTTGGTAGACGAAAACCTTTGGACCCGTACCGGAGTGGCCGAATGGCTGGTTAGCCTGGGATTCTAATTTTTATAGCAAGCAAAGACCGGCCTCAGAGCCGGTCTTTTTATTTCACCACTAAGACGTGCGCGCGACTTGCTGCCCATTTTCATCTTATTAATCTTCTCCTTAAGCTAGTACTAATATCCTATAAAATGTAGTAATTGCAGATTCAACGCAATATCGTTGGTAGACCATGGATCTGTGAATTGCTCTTTGGCCTTGCAGTTAGGAAGAGCTTTCCCCATCTAGCACAAAAAAATATCTCACCGACGGAGCACAGGATGTAAGTCGGAATTGGTCGTAACGGGAGTGTTTCCTGATTACGCCCTATTCCTATACAGCCTAGCCTCTTCTGCGGTTGTTTCTGCACATACATGAGTTGTATTGGTAATTATTAATCAGTTGTATTGTGTAGGTAGGAGAAGATGAAGAAGCGTGTATCTAACCAAAGTGGTCAGAGTTTAGTTGAAGTTGCCCTGTTTTTCCCCATTTTTGTTCTGTTGTTGGCTGGATTGGTAGAAGTTTCCCAACTGGTTCTTACTCAAAATCGTATTTCTTCAGCGGCGCGTTCCGGGGCACGGTTTGCCTCAAACGGGGGAGAAGATGTTGGTATCACCAACACCGTTTTACGCACTGTCACCCAAACGCTTGAGCTGGATGAAGGCCATTGGGACATTTTTGCCATTCGTGGCCAGGTAAATGGCAGTGGCAACGCATTTAGCGAATGGGAGTTTGCCCATATCTATGGCATCTCCAATACGCAGGCCGTTTGGACGTTGAACGAGACGAATATACAAACGGCCGTACTCGGTGAACTGCAAACCGACGAAAATGACACAAGTAACAATGCCCTGGCGGCTAATCTAGAGATTGTCGGTACCTACGTCATTTACGATTCGGAATCCATTTTAGGCCTGACTGACTTTGCCCCAGTTGGCGACCTCTACTCGATTTCCGACATCAGCGTGATGCGCAGCAATGCTGACAAGGCCCAAAATACAGATGGCTGTATTACCTTCCCGATCGCTCTTAGCAGCGGTCTCCGCTCGGTGACCGCGCCCGGTACAGGTTCAAACCCCTATCCGGTAGCCAGCGCATTTGACTACCCGGCTTTTCCGCCGGTTTATGCCTCTTTTACCAACCATTCGGCCAACATTTCCTTGAGCAGCGCCTCAGAAGGGGACTTGTTCTTGGTAGAAAGTAATGCCGATGAACTGCGCTGGCTGGTGTGGAATGAGGGCATCCAAAACACCAACACGACCCTGCGGAACAGCCTTCTGTGGCCCGGAAATGTGCTTGACTACACAGCGCATGGGGACGGTGGTGTGGTCCTGCCTGGCTTTGGCACGGTGGTACGCGGCTATGTTGAGCCCGGTGACGCTACCGATATTACGGTCCATGAAGGCGATCGCATTAATACCAGTAATGGTTCCCTAGCTAATAGTTCGGTAGCCACGGTCATGCAGGGACACATTGACAAGGAGCGTCAGCTTCGGTTGGTGGTGTGGGATACGCTGTCTGGGACACAAATTACGGTGCAGCGGTTTGCCGTGTTTAGAGTGGTTGGCTACAGCAATTCACCGGAATGGCTGCTGGTCGAGTTTATGCGCTGGGACGATTCTTGTGGCCAGTCTATTGCTGGGAACTGACCACAGTTAACCAGCCTGAGCAAAAATTATGAAAGCTCACTGCCTACACAGTGAGCTTTTTTGTGCCAAAAGTGCTTCAACCACGTCAAAATCCTTGCTTAGAAGGCCAAAAATATGCCCAAGGTACCCGCGGATTCGTGCTATAATCAGCCGCAAATCGAGCAAGATTTGCACCCCACAAAATCTCACACTGTTCGTTTCATACATGAGCCATTTTGGGCAATTCAGAAATGAAATCGGTGATAAACTTGACACTGAATCGCCTCACATGAACCTGAAGAGTCTCGGTTGGTAATTACCGGTTTGTTTTTTAGGTTCATAGATGAGTAATAATTTGCAGACATCATAAAAATAAAGGGAGAAACCATGAGTAAACTGCATGAACTCTATGAACTTGGTCAGTCGGTTTGGTATGACAATATCAGCCGGTCCTTGCTGGACTCCGGCGAAATGCAAGCCCTGATTGATGATGGGGTGGTGGGAGTCACTTCCAACCCTTCCATTTTTGAAAACGCCATCGCCAAAAGCGATGATTACGATGAAGCCATTCGTAAATTGGCGCAGGCGGGTCATTCGACCCATGAAATTTATGAAGCATTGGCCCTGGCCGATATCGGCGAAACGGCCGATTTACTGTTGCCCGTTTATGAAAAGACCCACGGGGTAGATGGCTATATCAGCCTGGAAGTTAGCCCGACGCTGGCGCGTGACACCGAGGGCACGATTGCTGAGGCCCGTCGTTTGTTCCATGCGTTAAGCCGGCCCAATATCATGATCAAGGTGCCCGCTACTCCAGAAGGCATTCCAGCCATTGAGACGCTGATCACTGATGGCATTAACATCAATGTGACGCTTATTTTCTCGTTGAGCAGCTATGAGGACGTAATGAACGCCTATATCACGGGCCTGGAGAAGCGATTGGCGGCTGGTCAGCCTATCAACCACATCAGTTCAGTGGCGTCCTTTTTTGTGAGCCGGGTGGATTCGGCCGTTGACAAAGCTCTCGACGCTGAAGGGAACCAGAGCTTGCAGGGCAAGATCGCCGTGGCCAATGCCAAAGTTGCTTACGCGCGTTTCTTGCAGGTGTTTGGCGATGTGCGCTGGCAACATCTGGCTGACAATGGTGGGCGGGTGCAACGGCCGTTGTGGGCCAGCACCTCTACCAAAAATCCCAATTACCCCGATACGCTCTACGTGGATGAGTTGATTGGACCAGACACCGTGAATACCATTCCGCCAGCAACGGTAAACGCCTACAAAGATCACGGTACCGTGGCGCAGACGCTGACGCAGGGCGTGGAAGACGCCGCCGGGCAGCTAGAAGCGCTGGCGCAGGCGGGCATTGACCTGGATGCGGTGACCGACAAGCTTCAGGTGGATGGTGTGGCCGCTTTTGCCAAATCGTTTGAGTCGCTGATGAGTAGCATCGAGAGCAAGCGCACGGCCATTTTGGCCGAAGCAGACGGCTTTTCGGCTTCGCTGGGAGAGTTGGATACGGCCGTTTCTGCCACCGCTGTTGATATACAAAAAAAAAATCTGATTGAACGCATCTGGCAGCACGATCATACTGTCTGGAGCTCCGAGCCAACTGAAATTACGAACCGCCTGGGCTGGCTGCACACGCCGCAAAACATGGCCGCCGAGGTGGCGCGCATCAACCAGTTTGTTGCCGAAGTTAAAGCTGATGGTTTTAGAGAAGTCATGCTGCTGGGCATGGGCGGTTCTAGCCTGGCCCCAGAAGTGTTTGCCAAAACCTTCGGCACTGATGGCCTGGCGCTGCGGGTGTTGGACAGTACGGACGCAACGGCCGTAAAAACCTATGCTGAAACGGCCGATTTGCGCCGCACCCTCTTCATCGTTTCCACCAAGTCTGGTGGCACCGTGGAAACCTTCTCCTGCTTCAAATATTTCTACAACCGCATTGTCGAATTAGTTGGTCGTGAAAACGCCGGGCAGCAGTTTGTGGCCATCACCGACCCCGGCAGTGGGTTGGTGAAAACGGCCAATACCTACAACTTCCGCGCCATTTTTGAGAACGATCCCAACATCGGTGGGCGCTATTCCGTCATTTCTTTCTTTGGCCTGCTGCCTGCGGCGCTGGTGGGTGTGGATGTGGCTCGCCTGCTGAATCGGGCGCAAGCGGCGACCCATTCGCCCGTGTCGGCCAAATTGGGCGCGATCATGGGCACCCTGGCCAATGCTGGCCGCGACAAGGTGACCTTTATCACTTCTGCCGACATCACCAGCTTTGGCGATTGGGTGGAGCAGCTCATTGCTGAAAGCACGGGCAAAAACGGCAAGGGTATTTTGCCGGTGGTGGGTGAGCCGGTGCTGGAACCGTCTGGGTACGGCAATGACCGGCTGTTTGTCTATTTGCGGTTGGCGGGCGACAGCGGTTGGGATGCAGCGGTAGCCCGATTGGAGCAGGCGGGCCAGCCAGTGGTGCGCCTGGAGCTGGGCGATTTGTACGATTTGGGCGGGCAGTTTTTCATCTGGGAGCTGGCAACGGCCGTTGCTGGTTACGTCATTGGGATTCAGCCATTTGATCAGCCGAATGTGGAATCGGCCAAAGTGTTGGCGCGCAAGATGGTGGCGGCTTACCAGGAAAGCGGTCAGCTGCCTGAGTTGGCTAGCACCGAACCGACGGCGGCTAATCTGAACGCCTTCATTGCCCAGGCTAAACCAGGCGACTACATCTCTATCCAGGCGTATGTGCCCCCAATCACGGACACAGATGCCTTGCTGCACCAACTGCGCACCCAACTGCTGGAACAAACCAAATGCGCCACGACGGTTGGCTATGGGCCGCGCTTCTTGCATTCCACCGGGCAGCTGCACAAGGGCGATGCGGGCAACGGCCTCTTCATCCAGTTCACCTCTGAGCCGGAGACCGACCTGCCCATCCCGGACAATGCCGGAGAATCAGCCAGCGGCATGAGCTTTGGCGTGCTGAAGCTGTCGCAGGCCTTAGGCGATGCCCAGGCGCTGTTGGATGAAAATCGCCGCCTCATTCGCTTTGATTTGGGAACGGCCGTTAACAAAAAGCTACAAGATTTGATTAATTGATGTTTTAACCCTCACCCCAACCCTCTCCCTACGAGGGTTCAGGGGTGGACAGGCTGCAAACTGAGGCTCAACTTGGGGTGTCATTCCGAACGAAGTGAGGAATCTTCCGACTTACAAAGCGGAGAGATTCCTCGGAGGACCTCGGAATGACATGTTCATTGAGCAGATTTTGTCTCAACGTGATTACCTGTCCGCCCTTGAACCCTACGAGGGAGAGCTAGGGTGGGGGGTGAATTTTGGAAGGAAACCCTATGTCTGAAACCAAACCCACCACCTTTATCATTTTTGGCGCGTCGGGGGATTTGACGGCGCGCAAGCTGATACCCGCTCTCTTTAACTCCTACTGCAAGCAGCGCCTGCCGGAAAACTTCAACATTGTTGGCTTTGCCAGACGGCCGTGGGACGATGCCGAACTGCGTCAGGTTCTAAAAGAGGGCATTCAGGAGCTTGCCCCGGATACGTACAATGAAGAACAGTGGGCGCCATTTGCTCAAAAAATCAGTTATGCAAAAGGCGATTTGACCACGCTGGAAGATTTTGAAAATCTGAAAGACCACCTGGAAAAAATTGAGAACGGATCGGGCAACCGGCTCTACTATCTGGCGGTGGCCCCGCGCTTTTTTGTGCCCATCGTGGAAAACCTGGGCGCGGCCGATATGGTGGACCAGAACGGCGGCTGGCGGCGTGTGGTGGTGGAGAAGCCATTCGGCCATGACTTGGCCTCGGCGCAGGCGCTAAACAAGGCGATTCAGGCGGTGTTTGAAGAGGATCAGATTTACCGCATTGACCATTACCTGGGTAAAGAGACGGCGCAAAACATCCTCTATTTCCGCTTTGCCAACACTATTTTTGAGCCGGTGTGGAACCGCAACTACGTAGACAATGTGCAAATTACGGTGACGGAAAGCGTTGATGTGGGCCATCGGGCCGGGTATTACGAAGAAGCGGGGGTGGTGCGCGACATGTTCCAGAACCACTTGATGCAGCTGCTGTCACTGGTGGCCATGGAACCCCCGGCCTCGTTTGAGGCCAATGCGGTGCGTAATGAAAAGGCCAAATTGTTTCACGCGATAAGGCCGTTACCGCTTGACCAAACCGTCAGGGCTCAGTACGAGGGGTATTTGCAAACGGAAGAGGTTGCTCACGGCTCGCAGACGCCAACCTATGCTGCGATGGAGCTGTTCATCGACAATTGGCGCTGGCAGGGCGTGCCGTTTTACTTGCGCTCCGGCAAAGCGTTAACGAGTAAGAACACGGAAATCATCGTGGAATTCAAGCAGCCGCCGCATCTCATGTTTGACGACATCAAGGATGAGGACTTTTCGGCCAACAGCCTCTCCATGTGCATTCAGCCTGATGAGGGCATTCATTTGAAGCTGGAAGCCAAGATACCGGATTCGCACAAAACGCAGCCGGTAGAAATGGAGTTTCATTACCGCTCATCGTTTAAGGGCAATCACCTGCCCGACGCCTACGAGCGGCTGCTGCTGGATGCCGTGCGCGGTGATGCGTCGCTGTTTACCCGCGCCGACGGCATCGAAGCCGCCTGGCGGCTTATGGACCCGGTGATCTACGGTTGGGAAAATGATCCATACGGGCCGCCGATGGCCAGCTACAAACATGGTAGTTGGGGACCCGAAGAAGCCCATGCGCTGCTTAATCGCTCGGGCCGCGTTTGGCGGCATGCGTGCAGTCACCCGGAAGAGTAGTCGGTGATCCGTAATCGGTATTCAGTTTACGGATTACCGTTCACTGCTTACGGATTATACGGCCGTATGGCATTGCAGAACATACAGTTTGTAATCTGGGCCGCTGGGGGTGGTGATAATTTCGACGGCAAATTCAAACTGGACGGGCACATCGTATGATTTGTCGAGTCGGGTAAGGGCGGTGCGCATCAGCCGGACAAACTTCTCGTCGTTGATGAGGTGGTCGTAGGTGAGCTGTTGCGTTTGCGGGTCGAGCAAGAAACGGCCGTACGGATAATCCTCGCGCAAAATCTCAGAAATGGGCAGAACCTTGAAGTCGTTTTCTTCCATGTCTACCACTTTCACATTCTTTTGAATCAGCGCCTTACTGCCGTTGATGTAATCTGGCGTGGTTAGGGAAATGATGCACGTCTGGCTTTCTTCCAGCGGCAGACTAATGCGCTCGTCTAGTCCCAATTTGAGGCGCAGACAACCTTCTTTGGTTCGATTGTCTTCCTTGTGCCAGGGATTCTGGCTTAATCCCGCGCCAACAATGGTAGGCAGGAAGTAACGGCCGTATCGGTGGCCAATCAACGGCTGAATCATCACCGCCATGCGCTCGTCGTAATCAATCAGGCCATGTTTTTGCCGCTCCACCATTGCCTCGGGATTAAAAGTGCTGGCAAAAACACGCCGGATGCTGTCTAGCAACACCTCAAAGTTTTCCGTGGGGCTGCCCTGGTTCGGGCAAAAAACGCTGGCATATTTCCCGGCAAAGGTATAGTCGATGTGATCTTCTAGCAGGCTGGAAGAACGCACTACGAAGGGACGGCCGTTTAGCCGGTTTAGCACATCACGCAGCTGCTCAACAATGTAGTTGGGAATCTTGCCTTCCAGACAGCGGGCCACAATCTCTGGGTATTGGGACCGCATTTCTTCCACCGACAAATACTTCTGGTTAATATATTTTTCCAGCTTATTTTGCAGCAGAAACTCATAGATAACTTCCGAACCCAGGAAAAAGGTGTCGGGAATGGTGACGTGTTTACCAATGTTTGGGCCAAAATCATGATTGGCCCGCTCCAAAATGTGCCAGGCGAGCAGCATGCCGCTTGCCTTACCGCCAATTTTGCCGCTGCCAATGAGCCGTTCATAAATCCCATTCAAATCCTTGATGGAAAAAACCTGCTTGGCCATGCGAATAAACGGCAAATGATCACTGAGCAGCCGTTTGATGAGCACCACTTTGATCTCTTGCAGGTGGTGCTTCACCTTTTCTTGCTCAGGTGGTGGCAGCGCGTCGTAGATGCTGCCCTGCTCAAACAACATCGCCCACGGAGCGATCTCCGGGTTAAAGGTTAGCTCGATGGCTTGCATGGCCTGGTCCTGGTTGTTCAGCACCTCGTCAATGAGCTGTTCGAGCAGCGTGCTGCCGAGGTTGTTGGCAAAATAATTGTCGGTATGCAGATCGCGAATCGTTTCCAGGCGGCGCTGCCAGGCGTTTTCATCTTCCTGCACGGTGGGATTGTTCAGCCCTTCGCGCCGCTGCGATTCCATCGCCAGGATTTTGACTTCTTGCTCAAACTCCGTTTTGTCTACAATGCCGCGCCGGAACAGCTCCTCGCGCATGCGCATGCGGATGCGGTCGCACAAAATGGGGTATTGGGCCAGCTTGATGTAAACGTCGATAGTGGGGGTTGTGGTTCTGAGTGGGCCAGTGGGCATGGCAAACTCCAGTGGGTGGGCAACGGCTGGTGGCTGGCAAGTGAATTGTCCCGCCACGAACCGCTACTCGCTCGTTTTAAGCGCTGGTAAGCAAACTGTTGAGCAATTTTTCGGTCGCCGCCGAGATTTCGGTGATGGCTTGTTCAAAAGCCACTTCGTTGCGGCGCGAGGGCTGGCGATAGCCAGACACTTTGCGCACAAATTGGCGGGCAGCGGCTTCAATTTCGGCCGGGGTAGCTGGCGCTTCGCTGCTGCGTAATTGTTTAATACTCCGACACATCGTTTTTCTCCATGTGGGATCAGGGTTGCTGATAAATTAGTTGGATGGGAGTGGCGGGCTGAATGACGCCGCAACGGCCGTTTACCGCCAAATTCACCACTTTCCCGTCCGCACTCAGTTCGCTAATTGATTCAGTGACTTCGCCGCCAAAGCTGGTAAACGTGATGTCCGGGCTGAGCACAAACGGCGTCCCGGTCAGGTCAATATTGGCCCGGCCCAACGGCGCATCTGGCTGGTTGCGGTTGCAGCCGGTGGCCACGGCAAAATCGGAGAGGATCACCGGGTAGCTCGCCAGCTGTTCCACGACGATGGTATTGTACCCGGCCAGGCTATTGGCCAGATTGGCAAAGGTCTTGTCTGTCGGATCGATGATAAGCGAGCTGGGATTGAGCCGCACCTTCTCGTATTGGGTGATGATGGCTCCTTCCGGGTAGCTGATGAGGCTGTAGTTTGCGCCACTGGCAGTGGCTGGCAAGGTCAGGTATTCCTGCGGGGTGGTGGCCATGTTGTAGCAATAGAGGGTTACGGCCGTTCGCCCCTGCAAATAAATGGTTTGTGGACCGTCTTCCGCTCTGGGCTGCTGCGCTTTTAGCATGGCGCACGAGCTGGGCCGCGGCACAGGCGATGGTGTGACTGTTGCCGGACGCGTCGGCGGTGGCGCTGTTGGCTGCAATGTGGCAATTTGGGTGGCGACCAGGGCAATGGTCGTGGCTTCGGCCTTGTCTGGCTCCACCGCGTTCTTGTTGAGCAGCACGTAGCCCAGGTAAAAAGCCAAGACCACCAGCGCCCCGCCAACGACGAGCAGCCAGGTAAGGAAGGGTTGAGAAGCGGATTTCGTGTGAGGCATAAAGTCTGTTCCAGCGAACGGCCGTATACCACCCAGGCCGCTACTGGTGTAGCTTACCTTGCAATTTGCGAATAATCAACAGGCAAGAAAAAAGGTTGGGCGGGCGTTTAATAGCCCATGCCCAACCTGTACGGCTAGAACACACCTCTCCAGGGAGATGAACGAAGGATGACGGCCGTTTCCGGCATCTTCCAGACTATTTTGACGTGATGCTCGATACCGCTTCAAGAATGTTGATCAGCGGTGGATTATCGGACGGTACGGCGCTTTGTATGCTGTGAGTGCCCCGAATGATCGCCTCGACTCGGGCAGGATTGCATTGACCGCTGTCTTTTTGCGCCTCAAGCAGCAGCGCCGCCAAGCCGCTCACCATGGGGGCCGCAAACGAAGTGCCGCGCCAGAAAGCATACTTGGTCACTGGCGAGATTTCCTTTACAAAACCAATCACGCTCGTCTCTTTGCGCTGTTGGGGAGTCAGGCTTTCATACGGCCGTACCGTGCAGCCGGGTAAATTGTCGCCGCCAGGAGCACGCACATCCCCTTTGTTGGAAAAACAGCTGCGCTCACCATTGATGTTGCCTGATTCTACGGCAATAACAAATGGGTAGAGGGCCGGCACTTGGGCTGGCTTGGGCGTGCTCTGCTGCGCGGAATCATTTCCTACGGCGGCCACGATGATGGCTCCTTTTTTATGCGCTCTCTGGAGCAAGCAATAAAGTGAAGGTGCTAACTCGCTAAAAGGTTTACTGCCTGCCAAAGCCGCCTGCCGATCGGCTTCTTTTACGTAGATGCCCATGCTGAAGTTAAGCACCAGGCCGCACAAAATGTTTTCCTCGGGTACCCCTTCTTTTCTGTTTTTAGCCGCAAATTCATTAATCGCCTGGCAAACATTATAGATAAGCGTTTCCAGGTAGCCTTTATTGGAGTCGTTGAGCACCCGGTAAAGATGTATCTCGCTGTTTCTGGCCACGACGCTGGCCAAACTGGCTACAAACAGACCGTGATCACGGGCATCTGGTATTCCTTTGATTTCGTTGTGCACAACTTTTTGGATGAACGGGGAGGCCACATCATTTTGTTTTTCCAAAAAGTCATCGTATGGCGAAGAGTCAAAGACAACAATGCGGCAGTTTTTGCCGGTTTTGTTGACGGTTCTTTTGGTCAATTCAAGTTGCTTAAATGCCGTACCTTCTAATTCACAGTCTGCCTCGGTAAAGACTGTTTTGAACAGATTGATGCCATTACGGGTAGGTGACACACGATCATGCAGCGCCCATTGATTGTAAAAATCAGCTTTAACAGCGTGCTCTTGTTCCTGCCCGCCAAAGCCTTCACCGCTGCCAGGGAATCCCTCACCGCTGCCAGGGAAACCTTCACCGCTGCCGGGAAAACCCTCGCCGCTACCAGGGAAACCTTCACCGCTGCCGGGGAACCCTTCGCCACTGCCCGGAAACCCCTCGCCGCTGCCGGGATCACCTTCTAGCGTATCTTCTGGTTGGCCAATGCCATAGTTAGCGCTGGCGCAAATTTTGTCTTCCCGCTTCAACTTGAGCTGGTTCAAGACGTGTTCGACTTCGGGCATTGTGATTTGGCCGCTCTTTGGCAGCACGCGGAAGTGCCGGATTTGGAAATCGCTAATGTCCAACAAGGCGGGACGTGATTCGCTGATGAATGTGGGCGGTTCAGCGGGCGCCTCTGCACTGCTGGGCGCGGCCACATATTTGGCGGCTTCCGGGCGATCGACGTCATTGTTTTGTCTTTCGGGAATTTCTGGCGGCGCTTGGAGAGCTGGGACTTGATAAAGAATTTCCGTCAGCTGAAAACCGTAGTTGGCGTTTGGCTCGTTTACCATACCAACCGCCTCTTGAATAGTGGGAAGCGTGCCGCCAATCAATATTTGGTCTTTGGCAAACTGCTTGCTCACCAGACGTTCTTTTGGCACATTGTCATTATTAGGTGTGCCGCGTGATTTTGACAAAAGCAGCCAGATAATAATGGCCAAGAGTACAACTACGATAACAGATAGGGCTGGCACTAAGACCCCACTTGAGCCAATAATCATGATTCTCCTCCTAAAACTTTTCTCCCTGCAAACCAAAAAGCCCGTATGGGTAGCTACTTCACTGAACGAATTGTTTAAAGATTTTCCGTTACCCGCTTTATTCGTGGGTTAAAACGGTTGCTCTATAAATTCCCGGCATGGCCCACCAGGAAAAATGGTGCCCAGAAGTAAGGGTGTTGGTATGGATTTTGTGATGTTTGTGTGTTGTTCAGGAAGTCTAACTGAGCCTGCCGCAGCGCATCACCTTTGGTACGGCCGTTTAACATCTGCTCGTAAAAGTTTTGCATAAAAACGGCCGTTGACTGGTCTTCTACGGGCCACAAGGTAAGCGCCAACGAACTGGCTCCTGACGCCAGGAACGCGCGCATTAAACCCAGCAGTTCATCGCCACCGCTGATGACGCTGCGACCCGTTTGGCAGGCGCTCAACGTCACCAGGGACGCATTGAGCTTCAGGTTAAAAATGTCGAGCGTGGTTAGCCAGCCGTCGGCCAGCGCCAGGCCGGAAAATAGCGGGTTGTCGGGCCGGAAATCGGCATGGGTGGCCAGGTGCAAAATTTGACCCTGCTGAGCGGCTTCTCTGATGTTGGCCAACGTGGCTGCTTCTTCTAGCAGCATTTCCCCAGACCACAAGTTGCCAATGGCCGTCGCTTCCTGGGCGGCAAATGGCAACGCCCCGTTGTAGGAGTTGCCCACCGCGTACAGCTTGAGATTTTGATTGGTGTGATTACGGCCGTATTGAATAAAGCTTGTGCTGGGTAAATAGCTAATTTCATGCTCAGTCAGCAAAGGCCCATTTGGCCCATAAAGGGCATGAAATGGCAAGTAATGCAAAAAGCCGTGCGGAATGATGATCAGCTTTTTACAGCATTGCAGCTGCTCGGCAACCGTGCCCAGCAAAGCATTGTAAAGCTGCCGTAAGATTCCCTGGGCATTTTTGCTGAGCTGGTCAATTCGGTTGGGCGAGCTGTGCGGCACGGCATTCAGATTTAGCCAGAAAAGCTGTAGCAGCTGTTGGATTTGGCTCGGTTTGCTCTTCAGCGGATAGGCAGAAACTGTCTCACCCGTGATGACAAAGACCATCAATTCGCCCCTGGCCACAAAAAACTCCAACAGAATTGTTTCCGCATCAAGCTTGGGCTGAACCGACTCTGTTTGAATTTGCCACAGAGAAGCATCGGCTGTGTAATCAGCATTGCGGATCAGCAAATTGTGCCACAGGTGGGTGATGCGCTTTTCTAGCTGCTGCACCTTTTTCTGCGCTGTTTTTTGCTCCGAGGCCAGCGTTTTGTCGGTGAAATCTGTAGAGGTTTCGGTGCTTACCCAGCGGCGGTAGACGCTGTCTCGTTCTGCTCGTAGGCGCGTGAGTTCCGCTACCACAGCCTCGTCTTCCGGTGCGCGAACCTGAATGCCAATATCCAGACGAAACGCCAGCATCTCCAGCAAGACGCGAGATTTGGCTCTTTCGGCATAGTGCAAACTGGCTGCCGGTTCGTTCATTTGCAGGCAGAGCTGAACCATTTCTTCATAGATGAGATGTTTATCCAGCAGAAAATCGGAACGAAACTCAAGCATCAAGCGGCCACGCAGCTGTTCCAGGGCCAGAATTGCCTTTTCCATTCGGGCGCGTGCCAGCTGATAATCGGCTTCTTCCCTGGCCAGCTGGCCTAGCAGATGGTATGCCTGGTAAACAATCAGGGGCAGTTCATCCTGAGTGCCAATTTCCAGGGCGCAGTTGGCGTGTTTTTCGGCGGATGGGTATTCGTGCAGTTGCAGCTCGGCGCGGGCTGCCAGCAGCAAGGCGTGGGCGCGTTGCACACGCAGATTGTGTGTTTCAAAGACCGTCAAGCAGGCCAGGCTGAGCGCCAAACTTTCTTGAGGCTGCCCCTGAAGCAGGGCGATGGAGGCTGTTTCTAAATCGGCCGTGGCCGCCCACACCGCGTTCCCTTCACTGAGGAAGATTTGTTTGGCCTTTTGCAAGGCTACCATGGCCGGATCGTAATTCTGTAGGCCAGCGTGGGCGACCGCTTCGTTGAGGGAGCATTGGGCAACTTCAAATTGGGTGCCTAGCTTCGCAAAAAGATGGCGAATCTTGCGAAAGTTTTCTAGCACTTCAGCATAACGCCCAAGTTGCAGCAGGCAGTCGCTGATGTACAGCTCAATGAGGATGGCATCCCGATGACGGCCGTCTGATAAAAATATCGCTTGGGCTTTGTTCAGAAGCTCCAGCCCTTCGTTGTAGCGACCCAGAATGAAATAGGTGATGCCTAGCGTTTGCTCGGTTCGGGCAATTTCTGCCTCTTGCCCTGAGAGTTTTAGCAGTTTGACGGCTTCTTCAATGACCTGGATCGATTGTTGGAACAGGCCCAGATTGCGTAGCGCAATGGAGCGATTGTTTTCTACGCGGCCAAGAATATCGACGGACGCATTATGTTTGAGGTAAATATCTTTGGCTCTGTTAAACAGGTCCAATGCCTGGGCGTCGTCGCCCAGCCTCAGGTAAACCAATCCCAAATTAACTTTGACTTTGGCCAGCAGCAACCATTCGCCATGATCGAGCAAAACTTTCCGGGCCCATTCACCCGCTTCTTTTGCCTCATCGTAACGGCCTAAGTGGGCCAGGGGCGTTAGTTTGGCGTAATTGCAGCCCGCCTGGTTAACCAGATGGTTTTTGGCCTTGTAAATTTCCGCTGCTTGATCATAAAGCGTGATCGCTTCCTGGTATTTACCCAGACCACCGTAAGCATATGCGTTGGCCTGGGCACGGAAACCCAGAGCACGGTACCAATCATTTTGCGCGATTTGGCCAAAATCCAGGAGCAGATCAGAAATTTGCAGGCAGGTGTGAATATTACTGCGCAAAAAATAGTCGGATTTCTCTTTGAGTAAATCAGCAACAGCGTCTTGTTTTTCCTGGTCTAGCTGAAAGACGATCTGCTCAAGGAATGATTTTTGCGCGTAATCGGGCAACGCAAACAAAGACGCCACCACCTGCTCCGGTGTGAGCGCCTGCACATCGTCATAAACCTCTGTTTGGTTTAAGCTCAGAACCATGTTGTTTTTCTTCGATACGTCGTTAAATCAATAAATCCTGTACGTGAATTTCCATCTCAGGGCCGGAGAGGGTCAGTTCATAGGTGCCTGCTTCCAGTTTGGCAAAGGTAAAGTTGCCTAGTTCGTCGAGCGTTACGGCCGTTACTACCGCATCACCCTGTAACAGCTTTACTTCCACTGATTCCGTCTCGATACCCAACACTAGCCCTAGTATCGACTTGCGCCCCGGATGTTCCGGATCATCCTGGACTTCCAACGAGAGCTGGGCGTCGCCTGCTTCATACATAAGCGGTCCGCTGTCGCTGCCGCGCACGGCAAAAGCAGGCTGGCCCAGCATGTTTCTTGTTTGTCCGCCGCTGGGAATGCGTTTCGCAATCCAAACTTTGATTCGTGCAGCCGTTGAAGGTTGGAGGGAAACGGCCGTTTCCGCCAAAAATTCTTCTAACTGGGCAATATCTCGTGTGCAAAGTGGGCAAATGGCTAAATGATCGGCAATAGGTTGTGCGGCCGTTTCCGCTAGCAGCCCTAAATGAAAATTGCCTAACGTTGCGCTGTCGGGACAGGATATTCGGTAGAGTGCAGCTTTGAGACTGTCATCCATTTGCGCCATAGTTGTTACTCCTCTTCATTGCGCCCTAAAAAATGCGTTTCTTCTCGCAAATTACGCAACCCGGTGACAAAAAAGGGAATTCTCCTATAGGGAGTATTTCTGTCATCGTCGGGTAATTGGCAGCTTTGACGCCAACCTTTTTGGCAAAACTTTCTGCCAATTACACAGCACCCGTGGCTGTTGTTTCCATAAACGAAGGTTGCGCCATTTTTCACGCATCATCCAAAAATTGCCGAAATTCATCGCTGCGCCGAACCCGCGCCAGGAAGTTGTCCTTGGTCCGCGAAACATCCCGCACGTCCTCAAATTGGTTCGGATACAGATCAAAAATTTCGCGCGGTTTTAAATCCAAGACAAAGTAGCCAAAGATTGCCGCGTCCTCTTTTTCTGAGTTACTCAACGATTGCAGCTTTTGCCACAGCAGTTCCTGCATTTCTTGCCGCGCCACCTCGCGCTCTGGCGGCAAACTGTTGCCCATTAGCGTGGCAAACGGATCAAACTCTTCCGCCCCATTGTCAGAATGAGCCGCGCGGTCCCACAAGTGCGCCTGCTCCTTCCAGCGGGCAAAATCAACCATCACAGCGTTGGTACACATCTGCAAATAGCGCAGCAGCGATTTTAGATCAGGGAATTTGGCGAAGTTTTCAGCGGGGATACCTTGCCACATCTTTTCGAAGGCGCGATTCATGAAATAATCGGCTTCCTCACCGAGGCCAGAATAAAGCGCGTGGCGCATGACCCAGGAAAGAACCAGCTTGTGATACCGTTCATATAGGCAGCTCCAGGCAAGCTCATTGCTGTGCACAAAAGCGCGCCGAAACAGCTCGTAACAAAATCTTGGGTCGTGTTCTTTTTGGGCAAAAAACCGTTCGCTTTCCCGGTGACACCGATCGCACAAACTTCGCAAGGACAGCAAACCGACTTCATCATTGGTGGACATAGGACTTCGTGGTGATGGTAGAAGCGTTTACAGGTAAATTGTAGGTGGATTGTAGGTGCGTTGTCTCGTTCATTGTACCTGATTTTGCGGCGGTTCGTGCAGTCAAATGCAACGAATTTGCGATAACCAGATTACAGATAGGCAGTAATTGGGCGATTTTTGGGGAAAACGGCCGTATCGCTTAACCACCTAGCCAATTTTTAATGGCCGGTCGGGTCGTTTGCCAATTTGTGTGGTGTAGTCCGGCCAGGCCAACGGCCGTTGCCCCAACCACATTCTCGGCCACATCATCCACAAACAGGGCTTGGGCTGGAGCGACACCCAATTGCGACAGGGCCAGTTGGTAGATGGCGGCATCTGGCTTGAGCAAGCCCACATCGTTGCTCAAAATGACGCTGCTAAACCGGGCAAACTCGGGCAGGTTGGTCCGCAGCCAGTCAGCATGAATGGCGTTGGTGTTGCTGATGATCCCTACCTTCACGTCTGGCCGGGCGGCCAGGCTGCTGGCAAAAGCCAGAGCCGATTCGTTGCGCTGCTGGGTGCTGCAAAATGCAGCGGCTGTAGTGTCATAGGTGGCAGAACCGCCAAAAGTGTCTGTGAGCTGTCTGTAAAAACCTGGCCCGCCGAGCTGGCCCGTGCCCAATTCGGTCTCAAAATCGCGGCAGTAGGCAATTAAGTCATTGCTGGAAATGTTGAAAAGGTTGGCAACGGCCGTAAACATCCCTGGTCCGTCGTAATGCACCAGCACATTGCCCAAATCAAAAATCACCGCTTTCTGACTTTCCACTTTTCACTTCCCACTTTTTACGTCTGCTTTCTGCCTCTGCTAAAATTGTACCGAGCGACGGCCGTTCCTGCTATCGCTACCAACCAACACAATGGAGAAACCAGATGGCCTTTTTTGATTTGCCCCTCAACGAACTGCAAAAATATTTACCCCCACGCCAGGAACCGGATGATTTTGATGCATTCTGGCAAATGACGCTGGCCGAAACGGCCGAATTTCCCCTCAATGCCCGCTTTGAACCGGTAGACGAAGGACTGCAAACCATCGACACTTACGATGTGACCTTTGCCGGATTTGGTGGTCAGCCGATCAAAGGCTGGTTTTTGCTGCCGCGCCAGCGCTCAGGGCCGCTGCCGTGTGTGGTGCAGTACCTGGGCTACAGCGGTGGACGCGGCTTTTTGATGAACTGGCTCGGTTGGCCTAGCCTTGGCTTTGCCTGCCTGGTGATGGACACGCGCGGCCAGGGATGGGTGCAGCACAGCCCTGGTGAGACGGTGGATGTGGCCCCGCAGGGCACCGCTTCTCACGTGCCGGGCTTTATGACGCAAGGGATTCTGGACCCGCATACTTACTACTACCGCCGCGTTTTTACCGATGCAGTACGCGCCCTGGAAACCGCCCGCCAGCATGAAGCTGTCGATCCGGCACGAATGGCCATCACCGGGGGCAGCCAGGGTGGGGGAATTACGTTGGCGGTGGCGGGGTTGGATACGGCCGTTGCTGTTGCCATGCCCGATGTGCCTTTCTTGTGCCATTACCGACGCGCCACGGAAATCATTGATCGGGACCCGTACAACGAAATCGCTCGCTACTGCGTGGCCCACCGCGACCAGGTGGAGACCGTTTTCGACACCCTCTCTTACTTCGATGGGGTCAATTTTGCCGCCCGAGCCAAGGCCCAGGCGCTGTTTTCGGTGGGGTTGATGGATGATATTTGTCCGCCCAGCACGGTCTATGCAGCGTACAACCACTATGCCGGGCCAAAGGAGATGGCCGTCTACAGCTATAACAACCACGAAGGCGGCGGCCCCTTCCAGCAGCGCAAACAGGCCCAACTGCTGCGCGACCTCTGGCTGTAGCCGCGGTTTCCTGCTGCGCTCTTGTTTGGTATGGGTAAGGTTCTTGCCGTGGGGTCCTTGCGGGATGCTTCACAGCCTGCCCTGAGCAACGCGAACGGGTTCAGCATGACACTTCAAGGTCAGTTGTCATGCTGAGGTCCTCCGAAGCATCCCGCCCGCTTGATTACCAGGAAACGAAGGTAAAAATGAACGCTTACCACATTTCGCGGTAAGAAACCGCGGCTACTCAAATAATGTGAATTGGCTGGGATCAACGGCGCTGGATTGGTGCATGAGGACGGCGTTCAGCAGCTCGATGGCCATGCGGGATTCCAGCGTCACTCCGGCCCGTACGCCTACACACGGGTCGTGCCGCCCCTTGTCCAGTAGAAAATCGATCTCTGCCAGGTTTTTCTGCACCGATTGCTGCGGCTTGACGATAGTGGAGGTGGGCTTAAAACCCACACGGCATACCAGCGGCATTCCGGTTGTCACGCCGCCAATCAGCCCACCGTGCGAGTTGCCCTGGTAGCCGCTGCGCCGGATGGGGTCATTGTTTTCGCTCCCGCGTCTGGCGACCACCTGATACCCATCACCGATTTCGCACGATTGCGCGGCATGCAGCCCACCCAGACTGCCCATCAACCGCAGTTTCAGGCTGTTGTAAAGCGGGTCGCCCGCCAGGGCTGGCACATTAACCGCCACCACCTCCACCGCTGCGCCAATCGAATCGCCATCAATGCGGGTTTGTTTGATTAGCTCGCCTGCCTCGGCGGCAAACTGAGCATCCAGGCTGTGAATTTCGGCGCTGGCCAGACGCTCCTGCACCTGCTCGATTTGCGCCGCCGTTATCGAGCCACCATCTTTGAGCAGGCTGGTGAAATGCTCGCTCAGGCTGTGCTGGGCTTTGAGCGGCCCCACCTGACTGATGGAGGAGAGGAAGATAGTGCCAAATGTTTCTTGCAGGAAGATGCGGGCAATTGAGCCGCCAATGACGTCGGAAATGGTGCTGCGGTAGCTGGAACGGCCGCCGCCGCGCACATCCACATGCCCCCGCGCTTTATGATATTTCACCAGGTCGGTATGGCCGGGGCGCACCGCGCCAGTTGGCCCAGTAAACTGGTCATAATGGCCCGATTTAGTGGCCGCAGAAAGCACCAACGCGCTGATTGGCTCGCCTGTCGTGTAGCCAGCTTCGTAAGCCGTGGTGGCAAATGTAACATCATCCACTTCGGCAAAAATCGGTGGCCCTGCGGTGAGGGCGTCGTGATCATCCTGGTAGAGCCCGGACAGCAGCAGCACCTTGTCTTTCTCATTGCGCGGTGTGCCGTGCCGGTTGCTGCCAGGCCGCCGCCGATCTAGATACGCCTGGATTTGCTCCCGGCTTACAAACAACCCTGGTGGGCAGCCAAATACAATTGTTGTAATGCCAGGGCCGTGTGATTCACCCGCACCGGCTACGCTAAAGAGAGGGCCACCTAGAATTTCCATAATTGTTTATCCACCGATTACGCCAATTTTTATAGAACATGAAGCTATTTTACCTGGGAACTTTAATCTCGTTTATTTTCTCGCTGTTGTTTCGTTCCGTACTTTCGCCGGGGAAGACTGCGGGAATATGCTCATAAGAAGATAAGATGGATACCCGCCTTCGCGGGCATGACACTTCCCCGCCGGTTCAGAGTCTTAATATAGGCCGTAAGTCCTATTGAATATGGTAAGTTAGACTCTGTCCAGAGTAGTTTCCAACTGGCAAAATCCCAAATCAATACGATACTCCCCGAGCAGTTTCTGGGGTCTTCATTCTAAATGTGGAGAAGCCGAAGATGAGTTGCTCAGTCCTGGTTGTGGACGATGAATTTGAAATCCGTCAGCTGCTATCGACTATGCTGACGTTGATGGGTTACCAATCATTCATGGCCCAGGATGGCCTGGATGCCCTGGAAAAAATTTCCCAAAACCAACCTGATATTTTAATTTTGGATGTGATGATGCCGCGCATGGATGGTTTAACCTTGTGCCGCCAACTGCGCGATACAGAAGAAACGGCCGCTCTTCCCATCATCATGCTTAGTGGCAAGGCACACCAGGAAGCGATCCAGGAAGGTCTCAAGGCCGGGGCCAATCGTTACCTGGTCAAGCCCACCGGCCTCGATGAACTCACGCGCAACATCAACGAAGTTTTAGGGGAAGCGGGCGTGTTGGTTTCTAAAAAAAAAATAACAGCATAGCTTATTTCCCCGGAAACTGTTGAACATTCTTTCGAGTGGCTAGAAGACAGTTTCCGGGGAAATTTCTCTTCTTACGACAAGGCCGACCAAACCTCCAGCTTGGCCTTCACCCGACGAATCACTTCATTCGTAAACTCATCTGTGTTGGCCGTGCCGCCAATATCGGCCGTTTTGACGCCATCGTACACCGTTTCTAGCGTGGATTCGTAGATGGCGCGGCTGGCGCGCTTGGCTTCTGGCTCTTTCATGTAGGAGAGCAGCCCGGCGGCGGCCAAAATCATGGCCATAGGGTTGGCCCGATTTAACCCTTGCAGCGTGGGCGCGGTGCCGTGCGGCGCTTCGGCCATCACGCAGTCCACCTCACCCTTGCCATCCACCGAGATCACCATCGACTCGGAGCCAGCGATAGACCCAAACATTTGCAGCACCATGTCAGATAGCAAGTCGCCGTCTCGATTCAGGCTGGGGATGACCAGCGGTTCGCCAGTCGTGGCCAGCAGCAGGGCAAAAGTGGCGTCGATGAGCTGTGGCTCGTAGCGCACGCTGGGGTATTTCTTGGCGGTGGCGTCCATTTCTTCCTTAAACATGCCTTCGTACACCGGGCTGACGGTGAATTTAGGACCGCCAAACACTTTGGCACCGGTGGTGCGGGCGTGCAAAAAGGCGTATTCGGCCACGGCGCGGCAGACGCGACGGGTGATCTTCTCTGTGCGAAAGGAAATTTCGTCGGGCGAGCCTTCTTCACCTTCGCGCCATTCTTTGGCCCCGTAGGCATCGTCGCGGGCCATGCGCACCACGCTGATGGGGGCATAGACACCGGCGATGGGGCGCACGCCGGGAATACGTCGCCCGGTGCGCAAAATAACTTCGGCGTCCATTTCCTCGCGCAAAATGCGGTTGGGGCTGCCCACATCGCCTTTTTGCTCTGGGGTAACGGTGGCGGCTTTGAGGGCCAGGCGGTGTTTGCGAATTGCTTTGCCCGCTTCGTAAACTACTTTGTTTTCGGTGGCGCGGCGGTTTTCCAGGCTCAAATCGAAGCGAATGAATTCTAAATCCATGCGGATGTTGCCGGGTTCGAGGACGCGTACTGCTTCCTCTAGCAGTTCCTGGCCGGTTTGGTCACCTTCCAGAATAACAATGGTTCGGGTCATGATTTCGGGTCTCCTGTAGATGTTAATAGGGATTAGCGGCTGGTAGTGAATAAAAGTATGCCACTAACTTATTTTCTGCGTCGCAGGTAGTTGAGATATTTTGGTAAGACGACGGTGTAAAGCTGGTAGAGCAACGGCCGTACCGGGAAGTCCCACGCGCCGATGTGCCGAACCACCTGGCCGTTAAACCCTGCTTTAAAGCGCCAAACGCCCCACATCCGGTCGCTCTCGACAAAGTCGTCGGGTGCGCCCCAGAAGTCGTAGACGGTGCAGCCCTGGGCCTTGGCCCAGCGAATGGCTTCCCATTGCAGCAGGTGGTTGGGCATGCGCTGCCGTTCTTTGTCGGTAGAGGCGCCGTACATGTAAATGACACGCTGGCCGTAACGCACCAGGTAAACGGCCGCTACTGGATCATCCTCAAATTCGGCAATGAGTAAATGGCCCATATTGGCCTGATGAAAACTTTGCCAGGCATCCAGGTAATAAGCAGCCGGGCGAATGCCGAAACCATCGCGTACGGCCGTTTCCGCATACATCTCAGCCATCACGGGGAAGTCAGCCTCGGTTCCGGCGCGAATCACAATGCCTTTGCGCTCAGCGAGCCGGATATTGTAGCGGGTTTTGGACTTCATCGCCGCCAAAAGATTCTCTTCCGACTCAGTAAGGTCCAGCTCAACGGTGTTGCGAAATTGAATTTGTTCGTTAGAAAAGCGCCAGCCCCGGTCCTTCAGTTCTTGCATGAATTTGGTGCCGAGCGGGGACGGCCGTTCCACTTCATCGCCCCAGCTTCGCACCACTTCGGGGTCAATCTTGACAAAAATGGCCCGTTCGCGCCGGGCAATGTTTTCCAGCTCGGCCAGGACCACGCGGCGGAGTGCGCCATCTTTGTAGTCCAGCGCGGGCCCTTTGGGCACGTACAAAATGCAATACGGTGTGCGCGGCAGCTTGCGCTTGAGTACCATCGCGGCGGCCAGCGGTTCCCAGCTACTCTCGCCAATGGTGAGCGTCAGCGGGATGGGCGTCCAGCCCCAGCGCGATTTCTGTTCGGCCCAAGCCCAGGTTTGCAGCGCATGGGCATAGGGCAGACCCGCCAGCGCCTGCGCAAACGTCGTTTTTGATTTTTCCAGCTTAAACGTAGAAGCCCGGTAGGTGGGTTCTTTTTGAGTTGTTGACATTTGTTGAAAAAGCGGATGGTAATCCGTAATCGGTTATCGGTGGTCGGTAATCGGTAAGTCTACTAATTACGGTTTACCGCTTACCGTTTACCGTTTACCGATTCCTGCGCCATTGATAAAGTTTGTAGACGAGTTTGTTGTAAACACGATCGGCCGCGCCGATGGTGCGTTGAATCTGGCCGCCAAAGCCGCGTTTGAAGCGGTAAACACCCCACAGGCCGTCGTGCCGGTCGGCGAAGTTGGCTTCCAGTTCATCCTCCGGTGCATCGGGTATACCCCAGAGATCGTAGCGCTGGCAGCCACGAGCTTTGGCCCATTCCATAGCTGCCCACTGCACGGCATAGGTGGGCATGCGCTGTCGTTCCTCATTGCTGGACGCGCCGTAGAGGTAAGCGGCCGTTTCGCCCAAGGTAAACACCATCACGCCCGCTAACGGCCGTCCTTCGTATTCCGCCAAAAAGAGGGCCACCTGGTCCATGGGTTGAAAAATCTCAAAGGCGGCATAGTAGTACATGGGTGTGTGGACCCCAAACTGATCCCGCTCGCCAGTCTGGCGCATCAGCTTGTTGAAGGCGGGAATGTCTTTCAGGTTTCCCTGCCGTACCATCACATCTTTTTTGGCGGCCAGCCGGATGTTGTAGCGCGTCTTTTGCTTCATTTGGGCCAGGATGTCGTCGGGCGACGGCCGTAAATCAACCATAACCGTATTGGGCGGCTGGATGGTGTCGGTGTCGGGCAGTAAGTTGTGGCGCTGGCAGATGGCGTGCCATTTAGGTGTCATCGTTTCGCTTTGCCACAGCAGCGGCTCAATCTTCAAAATGCTGGCGCGCCGTTCGTATACGGACTGGTCGATCTGGTTAAAAAGGACGGCCACTTGCTCATCATCGTCCCAATTCACCAGCGGGCCGTGCGGGATGTAGGCCATTTTCACCATGCCGGCCGCCGCGGAGCGGTAAAGCACCTGGGCTCCAGCCACCAGCTTGCCTTCCTGGCGCATCCAAACGCGATGTGAGGTCCAGCCAAAACGGTTTTTGAGCCTTGCCCAGTTGGTGGTTTGCAAAATAGAGCCGTGCGGATGGTTGGCCACGAAGGCATCCCATTCGGCGTCTTCTTCACTATACGGCCGTTCGCCAATCTCAAGTAATTTGTCCAACATAGGGGCCGATTATACAAGAAAGTCGCCAGATGGCTGGCATGGGGCTTTATGCTACAATCCAATGGCGAAGAAACTGCGATTGGAGACTGGAGATTAAGCCAACTCCCCAATCTCCAATCACCTAATCTCCTTGCTTTGGGTAAAAAAATGAACATTCACCAACTGTTTCAACTACAAAAGCTAGACACAGAAATTGATGACAAGAAGAAGCGTCTGGGTGAGGTGCTCAAGGCGCAAAACGAACCGCCTGCGCTGCGGGCCGCACGCCAACGGGCTGAAACGGCCGTTGCTGAGCTGCAAAAATGGCAGACCAAACATCAAAATCTAACGCTGGAAGTTAACAGCCTGAATACCAAGGCCAAAAATTCCGAGAACCGACTGTACTCGGGCAAGGTGACCAACCCCAAGGAACTGTCTGATTTGCAGCACGAGATCGAATCGTTAGGGCGGCGCAAATCTGCTCTGGAAGATGAGGTGCTGGAAGCGTTGGTGATGGTTGAGGATGCCCAGGCAGAAAAAACGGCCGCTGATGAAGCCTTGGAAACGGCCGTTGCCCAATGGGACAAACAAAGTGCCCACCTGAAAGCAGAGCAAAACGAGCTGGCCCTGGCGCTGCACAAGCTGATGCAAACACGCAAAACCAGGGCCACCACCATTGATGCGACCTCTTTGCAGGAGTATGAGCAGCTGCGTAAGCAAAAACATGGTTTAGCGGTGGTAGGTCTGCGGGTCAATATGTGCCTGGGCTGCCGCACCACCGTTTCGGCTAACACGGTGAAAGCGGTAGACGAAGGGCGCAAGGTGTACTGTGGCGATTGCGGCCGTTTGCTGGCAGCGCTGTAAGTAAACAGAACAAACTTAACAAATTTTAAGTTTTGCCTTTTAGCCATATTCGGACTTGTGTCCCATTTTTGATTCGTGATACTATTTGTATCGTAGGGTGAACGTGGTACGGCCGTATCGTCAGCCACCACACATCCTTTATAATGAACCCAATGCTGCTTTTGAAAGGAGTTTTCATCGACCTATGAGCCGATTTTTACGCTGGAGCCTCCCCCTTTTGGTGCTGGTCACCGCCGTTTTTGCCTGGCCAGATACGGCCGCTGCGGCCAAGTGCTTCATCCAATCCGACGAAATTGGACACGTCTGTGAAGCCGAACCACCGCAACCGGTTTTCTCCAAACCACAGCCATTTGCCGACAGCATCTTGCCTTCCCAAAACTATGCTCGCCTGCATGACAACATCAACGTCTATGCCGGTCCCAGCAGCGCCAGCGGCATTGTGCGCAACGTGGGCGATGGCTTTTTGTACGCTACCATTCAAGGTGCGGAGGAAGGCGAAGGCACGCTGTGGTACATCATCAACTATGGCGAGTATGTGCGGGCCTCTGATTTGACCCTGGTGGAAGCTTCTGATTTCACGGGCATCGAAATTAAGTCGCAGCCGGAACGGCCGTTTGGCTGGATGATCGTGGATTACTGGTACAGCAACGAACCCGGCGCTGAACCAGCTCCCGAAAACGTCAAGCTGCCCCGCTATACTTTCTTTGAGGTGTACGATGCCGTCACGGCCGACGATGGCTGGATTTGGTACAACATCGGTGGCGGGCGCTGGATGCGCCAGACGTATGTCAGCCTGATTGATGCCAATCCCAAGCCCGAAGGCGTGGGTGCCAACGAATATTGGGTCGAAATTGACCTGTACGAGCAAAGTTTTGCTGCCTACATCGGCGACCGCATGGTGTACGCGGGCCTGGTTTCTAGCGGTTTGAACCGCTGGCCCACCCACGAAGGACTGTTTCAGGTGTGGGATCGTCACCTCAAAACCAAGATGTCTGGCGCCGAAGGCAAAATCGACTACTACTTCATCGAAGACGTGCCGCACACCATGTTTTTTGATAATGACATCGCCCTGCATGGTGCGTTCTGGCATGACCGGTTTGGCTACAAACACAGCCACGGCTGTGTCAACATGCCGCCGCGTGATGCGGAGTGGGTGTTTAACTGGTCAGCCGGTGCGCCCAACGATTTGTGGGTGTGGGTTCATACGTCAGACCCCAACCATTACTTCAACCGCTACGATCCGGTTACTTCATTTAGCGGCCCGTAGCTCTAAATTCCCCAAAAAATGTAAAGACCCTGAGCGAACTGCCCAGGGTCTTTTTGTTTGGTTGATCTGATTTTGCTACAAGCTCAACTGAGATTCAAAAAGTCTAGCAGATCGGTGGGTTGGTGCAGCAGGGTGATCGCCCCGGCCGCGGTGAGTTCTTGGGCGGAACCGTAGCCCCAGGTAACGCCAGCGGCGGCCACGTGGTTGGCTTTGGCACCCAAAATGTCGTGCTCGCGGTCGCCAATCATGAGGGTTTGGGCCGGATCGAGGGCTTCTTGCTTAAGCACGTGGTGGATGAGTTCATTTTTGTGGGTGAGACGGCCGTCTAGCTCACTGCCATACACCACCAAAAAATAGTGCGCCAGATCAAAATGCTCCACAATGCGTTGGGCAAAAACGGCGGGCTTGGAAGTGGCGATGAACAGGCGCAGCCCGGCGGCTTGCAGATTTTGCAAAACGTGGGGGATGGCCGGGTAGGGGGTGTTTTCAAAGAGCCCCACCGTGCCAAACCGTTCGCGGAACAGGCGCAGCGCTTCGACGGGCAGCTGTGGGTCGTCGGTTTGCAGCAGCGTGGCGAACGTTTCTTGGAGCGGCGGGCCAATGCACCAGTCCAGGGAGGCGTCGGCGGGATACGGCCGTTCCATCTTGGCCAGCGCATAGCGGATCGATTGGGTAATGCCCACCTTCGGGTCGGTGAGCGTGCCGTCTAAATCAAAAAGCAGGTTGGAATATTTCATGAAGTTTCTTCCTTGAGAAAAAGCGGAACACAGAGGGACGCAGAGGAGGCACAGAGGTTCACAGAGAGGTTAGTCATTGATTTTGTCGCCCGGCGCAAATGGCGTTTGGATGACGAAGTGGTAGTAATCTTCTGAGTTGTGGGTGAATGTGTGTGGTTCGCCGGGTTCCACTACCAGCATGTCGCCCGGTTGCAGCTGAATGGATTGTTGATTAACAACGGCCGTACTTGTGCCGCTGGCTACCAGATAAATTTCAAACATTTGGGCATGATGGTGCGGTTCGTTAACGCCCGCATTGGCATAGCCAACCGCAACGGGCACGCCTGAATTCCACGGGCCAACAAACCATCCTTTGGCAACCTGTCGGTCAGGTGTTTGATGGATCATGACAATCCCCTCTGTCAATCGGATTAGCAATCCGACCTACGATTTTCATTCATGGCGTTGAGCTTGTGCGCATGAAAATCATCAATGCGCCAGTGATTAGAGCGGATGGCGGGAAAATGTCAAGCAGATGGCGCGGGTTGGATGGACGAATAACTTGTCAGGCAAAAGAAATTAACTCACGCAAAGCCGCGAAGGCTCAAAGGGGAAAATTTAGCTGCTTGGCGACTTTGCGTGACATTCAATGACAATAGGTTTGTAGACCCTCGCAAGGTGAGTGGCGGGCACGCAAAAAGCCACCAAAATGCCTATCGTCAGGGGCTGCAAAAAGCATATAATTTCTCGTTTTGCATTAAAAAATCGCTGTGAGAAATTTCATTATGACTGCTTTAACACGCGCATCGGCGAAACGGCCGTTACCCGCCGAACACCGCGCCAACTTCATTCATCTTTACCTGGACATTGCCTGGTTTGGCATCCTCAACGGCAGCGCCATCGCTTTCTTAACCATCTTTGCCACGCGGCAGGGAGCCGATGGCTTTCAATTGGGGTTGTTAAGCGCCGCCCCGGCTGTCGTTAGTTTGTTTCTGACATTGCCCGTCGGGCAGTTGTTGCAGACCCGTTCTTTGAGCCGTGCTGTTTTTTGGAATTCGCTTTGGCACCGGTTGGTGTACTTACCGATGATTTTTCTGCCGCTGGTTGGCAGTAGCCAGTTCCAGGTATGGACCCTGATTGGATTGGTGCTGTTGATGAGCGTGCCGGGCACTGTACTGGCCGTGGGCTTTAATGCCATGTTTGCTGCGGCAGTGCCGCCAGAATGGCGCAGCCACGTCACTGGGCGGCGCAATGCGCTGCTGGCGATTACCTTCATGGTGGCGACGGTGATTTGCGGCTACCTTTTGGATTTACTGCCCTTTCCGCTGGGTTATCAGGTTGTATTTGCCATTGGTCTGGTTGGCGGCGTGATGAGCAGCGTGCATTTGTGGTTTGTACGGCCGTTGCAAACCACTCCCTACCAAAATGGCAAAGCGCTGGGCGATATTGCTCGCCCAGGTGTGGTTCGCTCGGTGGGGGACGGTTACGGTGCCGGGTCTGGACTGCGTTTCCTCACCCGGGCGCGTCTGCAATCTATTGTGCGTCCGCAGGTGTTAACCGGACCGTTTGGGCCGATTGTGGGGCTGCTGTTTTTGTTTCACCTGGCGCAATATCTGGCCATTCCCATCTTCCCCCTGTACTGGGTTAATACGCTCCACCTGACGGACAGTGAAATTAGCCTCGGCAATGCCGTCTTTTACGCCACCGTGCTCATCGGCTCCACGCAGCTGACGCGAGTAACGCAGCGGCTGCATCACAAAGGGGTGCTGGTTCTGGGCATGGTGACGATGAGCTTGTATCCGGCATTGACGGCCCTTACCCAAAACCTCACTCTTTTCCTGATTACCTCGGCCATTGGCGGGTTGTCCTGGTCGTTGGCGGGTGGGGCGATTGCCAACTACATGCTGGAGCGCATTCCTGAGGGGGAACGGCCGTCGCATCTCGCCTGGTACAATTTGGCGCTCAATGCAGCCGTTCTCATTGGCTCCATGATCGGCCCGTTTTTTGCTGAGGAGATTGGCCTGGTCGCGGCGTTGGGGGTAGCGGCCGTTTGTCGTTTTGGCGCGGCGCTGGCCCTTAAGCGGTGGGGGTAGGCGCATGGCGCTGGAGGTTGGAGATTAGAGATTGGAGATTTCGTACAATCTCTAATCTCCAATCTCCCAATTTTCTACGGCAGCACAAACTCCGCCACCAACGGCGCGTGATCTGATTCGGGGAATTTGTCGTCGGTGCGGAACGCGCCGGACTCATCGTGCAGCACTTCGTTGTGGATTTCGCTGCCGCGATAGTAGGTGAGCAGCTGACGCGACGCCAAAATGTGGTCCAACATCTCTTTTTTGCCCAGATGTAGCAGTGAATAGCGAGACGTTTCCGGCACCGATTGTTCGCACGGGACCATCACTCGCTCGATGAGACCCGTGTTGCCCGTCTCTTCCACCGGTCCCATGATGGCTTGCAGCGGTACATCGCTCACGTCGGCATTAAAATCGCCACAGGCCACAATATATTTTGGCTCGCCACTTACATCCAGCTTGTCGAAAATATCATCAATGAGGACGCGCAGCTCCAGCGCCTGCCCTACACGCTTCATGGCGGAAATGAAGCTGCCTTCGGCCCAGCCAGCCATGGTGCGCCAGGCATAGGTGCCCAAATTTTGGCCTTCGACGGGAGACGGCCGTTTTGATTTCAAATGCACGTTGAGCAAATGCAAGAAGCGCCCCGCATCTAGATCAAGCTTCACGTACAGGATGGGACGCTCCCAAGTGATGTCTTTGGCAGCCGCTTCCGGTGGTTTGGCGGTGACTTTGCGGTAGCTGGGCTTGGGCGCAAATTGGTGCTTAATTTGCTGCACCTCGCGGATGGGGTAGCGGCTGACCACCACTAGGTTGCGCACGTCATACGCTTCGCCTTTGCTGGTTTTGGTGTGGGCGGTGTAGAACCATTCGTAGGGCGTTTCGGCCAGCAGTTGGCTCAGCGCGTCCAGCTTGCGCGGTTCACCAACAAATTCTTGCCCGTGTACCTCCTGAAAGCAAAGCACATCGGCGCGCAGGCGCAGCAGTTGGGGGCGCAACACGGCAATCCGCTCAGAGAGAGACGGCCGTTCGCCCGGCTTGTCGTCTAAATTTTCCAGATTAAATGTCGCAATTCGTAATGGGGTAGCCACAGAACACTCCTTTTGTAGAAATGGTCGAGATGCATGCAGTATAAGCGAACCCCGAATCTGACTCAAGCCCCGGTTAGACCGATTTGCGCTCCCTCATCGACGGATGATGAGCCAGACGCCCAGCATGAGTACGCCGATGCCGAGAAGTTTTGTGGGGTCTAACGGCCGTACTTCTGCCCCAAACCAGCCAAAATGATCAATAATGCCGCCGAGGATGAACTGCGTGGCAATCAAAATAGTGAAGGCCGTCACCAGACCCAAACGCGGCGTGACGTAGCCAATGGTGCCGACAATCACCAGCCCCAGCAGGCCAGTAATGAACATGTGCGGCGGCACCGTGCGCCATGCTGCTAGGTTGCCACCGCGCAGGGCTAGCATGGTGAGCCCCACCACCAACCCGCCGCTGCCATAAGTGATAAACACGCTTTCAATCGTACCCAGATTTTGGTCCAAGACGCCCATGAACTGCGCTTGCAGCACCACCGCCACACCGCCCACCACGGCTAACAAAGCTAAAATCAGATAAGAACTCATCGCCATCTCCCTTGAAAATAATCCACAGATGACACAGATTTCGCAGATAAGATAATCTGTGCAATCTGCGAAATCTGTGGATTTTTCTTCATGATAGTATGCGCTTTCATGAAGTTTCTTGTGCTATAAAACTGGCGTGATCTTACCTGGCTTCGGACTAACGATGCAATATTCGCCGTCAACAGCGCACGGCTTTTCCTCTGATTGAAAATGGGACGCGGACAAGCGCGGAATAAAAGAGACACCGTGTCATCCGCGCTTGTCCGCGTCCTGATGTCAGCAATTCTCAATTTGAAAGTAGAGCAGCAATATGAGGGGGCACGTCATCCTCCTCAAGGGATTTGATCATAAATAACCAGAGCGATTCCCAGTTAGGAAATGCATTGTAGCGGCATAAAGCTCGTAAATCGTTGAAAAAAGTAAGGCGCGTATGCAAAGCCCGGCGCAGAAATTGGTAAAGTTCATCAAGTAAATGCATTGCGGTATGCAAAAGAAAAGCCAGTAAGTTGAGCACAAGCAATACGGGTGCCAAATATTGTGAACCATGTCCAAAATTGTGTTCAACGTTGTACCCTTTACGTTGGAGGACATTGATGCCTTCATTCTCAATCTTCCAGCGCGTGCGACCAAAGGTGCAGACAGCTTCAACATTATCAGCATGAAGCGTGTGGTTGGTTGCCCAACTATTGTGATACATGATTTCGCCAGTTTCTTCATGTGTGGTCAGCAGTTCACACCAATTGACTAGCAAAGCGTCATCACCGCTCCGGAGAGGCAGTTGATTGACCCATCGCCAACGCCAAATTTCGCCATGCCGTCCATTCCATCGTCGTTGGAACTGCTCGTTAGGTGTTAAAGCCGCCAGCCAGCAATAGAGTTCAACGTGCGAATCAGGCTTGCAGACAAAGAGGAAGTACTGGTCTTGGTCAATGACCTGCTCGCAAAGCGGGTGATTGCAGAACAAATCATCTCCCAAATAGGTGATTGAGCCGGGTGTAAACAAATGCGACCAGTTGGCTAACCACCTTTTGGCAGCATTTCGTTCGCAATCTTGTTTTTCAGCCCCATCTTGCGGGGTAATCATTTCTGGGAAACAGGTGAGTACATGTTCCGTTTCCGGTTGCACCATCAAAGGAAGCAGCGTCGCGTGATAGTAGTGTATTTTCCCAGCGCGGTCGCGGCGCGTTGCGCAATTTGGACATGAAATCTCAGTTGAGGCATGATAAACCATCCCATCCAAAGCGATCAGCCGGGTTTTCAAGCTCGTTTTGTACCCTGCTAATCCGCCTAATCGAGACAGCTGTTGCCATATCCACTCATATTGAGGCGCAAACTGTTCTGGTTTCAGGGGGGTGTATTAGTTGAGACTTAATCTGACACTCCTTGTAAAATCACACGAACACGAAGGAGTGTCATAATGAAAGCAGAAGAAAAAATTATCAAGAACAAGTTGGGGCTGTTAAATCTAGCCAGAGAATTGGGCAATGTTAGTCAGGCCTGCCGGGTGATGGGCTACTCCCGCGACAGCTTCTATCGCTTCAAAGAGCTGTACGATGAGCACGGTGAGGAAGGTTTGCGGGAGATAAGCCGGCGCCAACCAAACGTCAAAAACAGGGTGGCGCCGGCGGTCGAGGCTGCTGTTATTGAGTTTGCCTTTGAGAATCCAGCTTACGGCCAGTTGCGTGCCTCCAATGAACTACAGAAAAAGGGCGCCTTTGTTTCAGCGAGTGGTGTGCGCTCGATCTGGCTGCGCCATGACCTGGAAACCTTCAAGAAACGCCTAAAGGCTTTGGAAAAACGGGTGGCTGAAGAAAATCTCATCCTGACGGAAGCGCAGCTACAAGCACTGGAAAAAGCCAAAGAAGAACGAGAGGCGCACGGTGAGATTGAAACAGCTCATCCC
Source organism: Ardenticatenaceae bacterium (assembly GCA_020634435.1). Classification (GTDB taxonomy): domain Bacteria; phylum Chloroflexota; class Anaerolineae; order Promineifilales; family Promineifilaceae; genus Leptofilum. The sequence continues at coordinate 64,284 of JACKBS010000019.1, forward strand.
GGTTATCTAGGCGCCCAAGACACCTATTACGTTGGCACCATCAAAGGCGTGGGCCGTATTTACCAGCAGACCTTCATCGATACCTACACTAAAGTGGCCTTCGCCAAGCTTTACACCCAGAAGCACGCCATTACGGCCGCTGACTTGCTCAATGATCGCGTTTTGCCTTGGTTTGAATCCCAAGAAGTGCCCTTGTTGCGGATTCTGACAGATCGGGGCACCGAGTATTGCGGCCGCCTGGAAAATCACGAATATCAGTTGTACCTGGCCATTGAAGACATCGACCACACGCGAACCAAGGCCAAAAGCCCACAGACCAACGGCATTTGCGAGCGTTTCCATCGCACCATCAAGAATGAGTTCTACCAGGTCGCTTTTCGCAAGAAAATCTATCGCACTTTGAAAGAACTACAGACAGATTTGGATCAGTGGCTAGAATTGTATAATCAGGAGCGAACACATACAGGCAAGTATTGTTACGGATGAACGCCATATCAAACGTTTTCAGAGACGAAGCACTAGGCGCGAGAAAAGGTGATTGACGACTTGTTTCCACAGCTAGAAAACAAGTCCGAACCAACAGCTCATGCTATTGTCAGTTAGGTCAGCAGTGTCAGATTATGTCTAGCCTTTTACAAATTGGACAGATATCGAAAACTTCGGCCAACAAAAAGCCAGTTGGTTGGGGCAATTCCTCGACTTATCAAACGGCGTTCCATCCCACGACACCTTTGGTCGTGTCTTTGCTCGTTTAGACCCGGAACAATTTCGGCACAGCTTTCTCGGCTGGGTCCAGGCCGTTTTCGAGGTCACGCAGGGACAAGTCATTGCCATTGATGGCAAACAGTTGCGCCGTTCCCACGATAAGACATTGGGCAAGAAGGCAATTCACATGGTGACAGCTTGGGCTACCGTGAACCAGCTGGTGTTGGGCCAAGTTAAGGTAAAGACCAAATCGAATGAAATCACGGCCATTCTGGCTTTATTAGCGGTCTTGGACCTGACCGGATGCATTGTGACCATTGATGGCATTGGTACACAAGTTGAGATTGCCCATCAAATCATCCAGCAAGGCGGTGATTACTTGCTGCCCGCCAAGAAAAACCAGTTCCAACTCTATGAAGATATTGCCCTGTTTTTCAAATTGGCTCAACAAAACGAGTTTGCCAAAGTAAGCCACACCTATCAGCGGACGGTGGACAATCAGCATGGCCGTCTGGAAATCAGGCGATGCTGGGCCATCTCTGGCCAGGACAGCCTCGCTTTCTTGCGTGGCCACAGCTAAAAACGATCGTCATGATTGAGTCAGAACGTCGCGTCCAGAAGAAAGTTGAGCGGGATGTTAGCTTTTTCATTACATCCCTAGCGAACGATGCCCAACAGATATTAGCAGCGAAGCGCAGCCACTGGAGTATTGAGAATGGATTACATTGGGTCCTGGATGTAGCATTTCGAGAGGATGATTCTCGTATTCGACAGGGGCATGCGGCGGAGAACATGGCCCTGCTGCGGCATATGGCCCTGAATTTGCTCAAGCAGGAGAAAACTGCCAAAGGCGGCATTCAGGCCAAAAGGCGGCAAGCTGGCTGGAATGACGATTACCTTGTCAAAGTGCTCATGGGTTAATATGCGATTACCCTACCTGTCCCCCACGGCATTTCAGTAAAAATCAGAAAATAACTGTTTAGCAATCCGCGCATCGAAGAAACGCCGTGCCGATGCGAGATTATTGAAGCCAAGTTTGTGCATTAGACCGATCAAGAAATTATTGAGAATGGACAAGGCTTTCGCTACGCTGGTGCGAGTCGTTCGCGTCGCATCTTCATGAAGTGTGACATCACGACGGTAATGCAGGCCATTTTCAATGGCCCAGTAGCGTTGCGTCCAGTCCAGGAGTTGGTGGGCATCCGCTTGCACTGACGAACAGCTCGTCAAGCCATAAACGGTCTGCCTGGACTCGCGTCCTGTATCCGTCTCCCGAGACAAGCGTTCTAATTTGAAGATTTGTTGGATACCTGGCCAACTGATGAATGACCCAAGGTCAGCTATGAGCGACAGCGTTCGTTTCTCCAGTCGCCCATGGCTTTTGCTGCAGAAAGACGCGCTGGTTTGGAGCCAGTCATCCTGATGCCAGCCTGGCACGTAGGGGGGCGGCTCGAAAAACTGTTGGATATTAGCCAGCAAGGTGGATTGATTTTCCTTGGCCCACAAGACATATTGGCCCCCTTGGCGCAACACGGCCATACAAAATGACCGTTGTGTCTGGAGCGCGTCAGCGATCACGACTTTATCCTTCAGATAGAGTCCAGCTAGCAAAGCCGGGGCGGTGCTTATCTCATTCTGCTCTGGCAACACTTCAACTTGTTTGAGAACAATACCTTCTTCCACTAGGTAGGCCGTGAGTAAATGGACTCCCTGCGTCATGCCCTTCGGAATGGTTCCGCGCATTGTCTTGCCATCGACCGCCACCAGCACACTCGATTGGCCACCGTATTGTTCATGCAAATATTGCCGTAGGGTTGCCTCCAACTCTTCCTGCAACAGGACATCCCCCAAGATGGTGTATATCGTGTTGACGCATGGAGTATTGCCTCTTTTGAGCTGAAACATCTGAACGAAGTCAGCCCGCCGATACCGTATCCACTCAAATATTTCCTGTGGTTTATCGGCTCCCGCCAGTCGTGCTAGCAGAATCATGCTCAACTGGCTTCCTAAAGAGTACACTTTTCCTCGATTGTCGCGCCGATCCGTTAACTGGTTTAGCCGTTCCGACAACGCCCCCAGGTCAAAAACGACACCTTCAATATCTTGGGCCTCAAGTATGATATCCTTCATCCTGCACCTTTCCTGGTTTGGTTGGTTTAGTCACCGAAATCATACCAAGGTTAGGTGCATTCTCTTTTCCTCAAGTTTTTACTGAAAAGCCGTGACCTGTCCCCCTAGGCATTTGCTATTTCTGCGCGAATAGGTAAACTAGTTGTTGATGGTGTAACGGCCGTTACACTAAAATAAGCAAAGCATAAATTAACCCAAAAGGGGGTGAGAATACTGCCAAAAGTAGAATTACGTTCCAACGAATCGCAAGAGCAACTGCTGCGCCGTTTTAACAAAGCGGTCATCAAGAGCAAAGTTCTGGCAGACGTGCGTCGTAAACGCTGGTTCGTTTCCAAAAGCGAATTAGAACGCATCGAAAAGAAAAAGGCGATTCGTCGTCAACGCAAAGCACAGCGTACGCCGTAGTTTTGTGGTCTGACGGACACCCCTAGAAAACAGAAGCCCTCTGAGCAATCAGAGGGCTTTTTTGTTGGCTGTACCAGAAAAGTGAAAACCCCCGTGGGGGCGGGGGTTTTCGGGTTGGGGGAGGAATCAGGGAATTCGAAATCTTATTGTTAGTATGCACCATCGCCTTTCATGACGGCAGGGATGGTTTTGAGCATAATTTTGATGTCCATGAAGATGGACCAGTTGTCGATGTACTGCATGTCCAGGTTGACCCGTTCATCGTAGGAAGTATTGGAACGGCCGCTTACCTGCCACAGACCAGTCAGACCGGGCATCACGGTGAGCAGCGTTTGCCCCCATTGTCCGTATTTGCTGATTTCATCTGGAGCAATGATCCGGGGACCAATCACGGACATGTCCTGGGCCAAGACGTTGAACAGTTGGGGCAGCTCATCCAGGCTGAACTTGCGCAGAAAGCTGCCAACACGGGTAACGCGAGGATCGCACTTGAGCTTGTAGTTCTGATGCAGTTCCGCTTTCAATTTGGGATACTGAGCCAGAATTTCATCCCCGTTAATGTACATGGTGCGGAACTTGAAAGCCTCGAAGATACGGCCGTCACGACCCAAAACGCGCCGACGATGGATGACTGGGCCGGGAGAATCCAGCTTGACGGCAATGGCCAAAATCACGAAAAGTGGCCAAATCAGCATCAAGGTTGGGATAACAATGGCAAAATCAAGCAGTGCTTTGAGCCGACGGTTTGCTTGTTGGGCGTTTTGCTGTATCTGGGGCAGCCGGGTTACGGTGGCGGTTTTGCTGTTGCTACGCGGTAAAGTTGTCTTAGTTGCTACAGGTGTCATTCGATTTATTCCCGGTTAGATAGATAGTTTTACATCGAGTTCCGTTACATTTTTTAGTTTAGGAGGGCATCCTTACAGCGTATCTTATCTTTTTGATGCGTCTGGGTAGGTGTGTGGACGGGGCAAATGGAGATATTTTATAAAGATGCGCGTTTTGCGGCTATCCGGTAAGATAGAAAGAACAGCATTTGATCCACCACCAATTTCATATTTTTTAATTCCTGGTAGATGATGTACCAGAAAAAAGTCATCTTTGCTTCCGTCGCAGAAACAAAATTTTAGGAGAGGAGAATGAAGTATCGACTATTCACTGTTCCCTTGTTGTTCTTGTTTGCTGGATTATTTTTACTTTCTTGCCGAGATGCAGAACCCACCCCAACTCCGCTTCCCACCGTCACGCCTATACCCGAAGTGCCTGAGCAACCCACCCCGCCCCCAGCGGTTGAGCCCCCGGTGGGCGATGGCGGTGGCGAGACGCCTGACCAACCGGATGAGAATGGCGAGGAACCCCCGTCTGAAGAGGAAAAGCCGGTAGAAGATACGGCCGTTCCTGCGCCAGGTTCCACAGTGCAGCATCAGGTGCAGGTGGGCGAATGGTTAATCCAGATTGCGCGCTGTTATGGGGCAGATTATGCCGCCGTGCGCTGGGCAAATCCGCAGATTTATTGGCCGAACACGATTTATCCTGGCATGATGGTGACGGTGCCCAATGTCGGCAGTGTGGGGGAAATAAAAGGTACGCCGTGCGTGGGAACGTACACAGTTGAAGCGGGGGATACGTGGGTCGGCCTGGCCGAGCGCTTTGGCACCACCGCTGTTATCCTGCAAAATGCCAATCCGGGGCCGCTGTGGGCGGGCAATCACATCATCGTTCCGGCGCATAATCCGCAGGTGGTTGAAGCTGTTAACGAAACGGCCGTAGCTGAACCCGCCCCCGAGACAGTGCAAACGGCCGTTGAATCGGACCGCATCATGTTTGCCGCTGGGGCCACGTCGGCAACGGTGCCCGGAAATGTGACGGCCAATGGGGAAACGACCTACATTTTCACGGCCCAAGAGGGCCAGCAATATTCTGTCTCTCTGGCACCCACCCAGGATGATGTGTTGCTCACGGTGGAAAATCCAGATCAGACTCTGCCAGCTGAGGGCGTGCTGCCGACCTCTGGCGATTACGTCATTCGGGTGCGTGGTGGGGAAGTGGATGCCGCTTACTCGTTAGAACTGACGGTAACCGACCCGTAGACAAAAAGAAACGGCCGTTACCAGAATGGGTAACGGCCGTTTTCCTGGTCCAATTTACTCGCCGTCTTCCAAAAATGCCGCGAGTTCGGCGGCCACCTGTTCCTCTGCTAGCGGGCCGCTCCAACGCATCACCTCTTCGCCTGCGCTGTTGAGCAGCACATAGGTGGAGCGGCTGCGGATGCCGTAGGTATCCATTGCCTGACGCCCTTCAGGGAAGTCCACGTTTAGTACAAAAAACTCAATCTCGTTGCCAAAATCCTGTTTCAGCCTATCCACGATAGGCGCATTCGCGCGTCAGGTTGTTCACCAACTGGCATAAGCGTTTAAGAACTGTGGTCGCCCGGTCTGCCCGATGAGGCTTAAATCGTTACCTGCCGGTGCACTGGTGGCCAGCTCGTTGGGAACGGCCGTTGCTGCGACCGTGGGCTGCATAGTGGGCGCGACGTTTTCAGGGGCCTGATTGCTGCTGCACGCCGTCAGGAAAACGGCCGTACTGACCAAGAGGAATAGCAAAGTCCAGATTCTTTTCATGAATTGCTCCTATATGGGTGTTTTGCGCTTAATTATAGGTAAAGCTGACACAAGTTATCAATATTGAGGTGTTTATTGAGCGATATAAAAAGGATATAAACGGCAAATAAACAATTCCCTTTGTTTTCAATAAGTTTTAGTTATTGTAGAATAACTTAACGAGCAACAAGCTTCTCAATGTGCCCAAAAATCTCGGGAACAAAACAAAGTCAATTTGTAAGGAAAAACTGATGACTCAAGCACCAACTTTCGGGAAGATCTTGCACGAACGTCGATCTCTGCTTGGCTTGACCCAAGCTGAGCTGGCGCGCCGGGCCGGTTGTGCACCAATAACAATTCGTAAGCTAGAAGGGGATAGCCTACGGCCGTCTGTGCAACTAGCAGAATTACTTGCCTTGGCTCTGGATATTCCAGAGGGAGAACAGTTAGCCTTCATCCGCCTGGCCCGGCAAGAGGGCAAACCAACTCCCATTCCCACACCCTCTCCCTCGGCGGCGGAAATTGGCCTGGATGATCTGAGTGGCCGCGCGGTAAAGGGCTTTCAACTCGGTGAACTGATCGGGTCGGGTGGTTTTGGTGTGGTGTATCGGGCGGTACAGCCTTCGGTGCAGCGGGACGTGGCCGTGAAGATTATTTTGCCGCGTTATGCCAACCACCCCACATTTATTCGTCGTTTTGAGGCAGAGGCGCATCTGGTAGCTCGACTAGAGCATCCTCATATTGTGCCGCTCTACGATTACTGGCGCGAGCCAGATGCTGCCTATTTGATCATGCGTCTGCTTCGTTCGGGGAGCCTGGATAAACTTTTGGCCGACGGACCACTATCTCTGGATCTGTTTCGGCGTATGATAATGCAGGTAGGGGCCGCGCTGGCTGTGGCTCACGCCAACAACGTCATCCATAGGGACATCAAACCGGCCAATGTGCTGCTGGATGAGGCGCAAAACGCATATTTGGGCGATTTTGGCATTGCCAAGAGCCTGGACCTGGTTAGCGATGCGAATCTCACCGAAAACGGTGCACTCATTGGTTCACCGGCGTATATTTCCCCAGAGCAGATTCAAAATGAACCGATACGGCCGTCTAGCGACATCTACTGCTTTGGATTGCTGCTCTTTGAAATGTTAACCGGTCGTAAAGCATTTCTTGGACCAACACCGCTGGCCTACTTGCAGCAGCATTTGAATGAACCAGTTCCTTCGCTTCTCAGTATCGATCCAAGCTTACCTCCTGCTCTGGAAGAACTTATCAGCCGCGCTACGGCTAAAAATCCTAATGATCGTTTTCCCAACATGAACAGCTTACTGACACGTTTGGAAGCGGTGCTGGCTCCCTCTGTCCTGGAGATGGATTTACCTCTAGCAGGTAACGAAGCGATTTTATTATCCTTGACACCCCAGGAAATCGCGGCACTTGAAAATCCTTACCAGGGGTTGCAGGCTTTTACAGAATCAGATGCTGAGAACTTCTTTGGACGAGAAACGCTGGTTCAGGAACTGCTAAGTAAATTGTCTGATGGGAGTGATCTGGAGCGATTTATGGCAGTGGTGGGGCCAAGTGGCAGCGGCAAATCTTCACTGGTGAAGGCAGGGCTGTTGCCTGCGCTGCGCCGGGGCGGACTGCCTGCTTCCGACGACTGGTTCATTGTGGACATGACGCCGGGCGACCAGCCGTGGGAAGAGCTGGAAGCGGCCTTGCTGCGCATTGCCGTTAATCCCCCGGACAGTTTGCTGGCTCAGCTTCAGGATGGCCCGCGTGGTTTGCTGCGGGCGGTTCATCGCTGCCTACCCAACGATGGCGAGACCGAATTGGTGCTGCTGATCGACCAGTTTGAGGAATTATTTACCCTGGTCACTGAAGAAGCGGTGCGGGAACAGTTTTTGCAGAGTTTGGTAACGGCCGTTCTCGACCCTCGTTCTCGTTTGCGCATCATTATTACACTGCGGGCCGATTTCACGGATCGGCCGTTGCAGTATGTGGATTTTGGCGAATTGATGCAAGAGCGTTTGGCTTTTATTCTGCCTCTTACCCCCGATGAACTGACCCGCGCCATTACCAAACCCGTGGAAAATTTAGGAATGGCCCTGGCGCCAGAACTTGTCGCCACCATTATCCAAGACGTGGGCAGTCAGCCGGGGATGTTGCCACTATTACAATATGCCCTCACTGAACTATTTGACAAACGACAGGGCCAGGTCATTTCGCTGAGGCATTATCGCACGACAGGTGGCGTAACAGGTGCTTTGGCTAGCCGTGCCGATGAAATTTACAGACGAATGTCACCTGCTGAGCAAGAAGCCACCCGACAGCTCTTTTTGCGCCTTGTGACATTAGGTGAAGGTGTAGAAGACACTCGCCGCCGCGTGCCTCTTGTCGAACTGGAAACGCTATCAGTAAACGGTGAATTGAACACCGATTACCGAACGCCGATTACCGAGTACGGCAAGCGTCGCTTACTGACTTTTGATCATGACTCTATCACCCGTGGGCCAACGGTGGAGGTGGCTCATGAAGCACTGCTGCGCGAGTGGCCCCGCTTGCGAAATTGGCTGCGCGAAAGCCGCGAGGATGTGCGGCGGCAGCGCTTGCTAGGTCAGGCGGCCCAGCAATGGCACGACAACGATGGCGATGGGAGCTACCTCTTGCGTGGAAGCCGCCTCACTAGTTTTGAAGCGTGGGTTGAAGCCACTACTGTGGCGCTCACGGCTGATGAACATCGCTTTTTGCAAACTAGCATCGCTGCACGGGATGAACGCCATGCTGCCGAAGAAACCCGCCGCCAACGGGAGTTGGAAACAGCTCAGCAGTTGGCTCAGGAGCAAACCAAGCGAGCCGAAGAACAATCGCGGTCGGCTCAACGGCTGCGCTTTTTTGCGGTGGGCTTGACCTTGTTGCTATTGGCGGCGGCTGGGCTGGCCTGGTTTGCCAATTCGCAGCGCCTGCAGGCGCAGGACAATTTTGCCACATCTGAGCGGATTCGGCTGGCGTCGCAGGCGCAAAATGCACTTGAGCGGGGCGAAGGTGGCGAAGTGGCGGCGCTGCTGGCGATTCGTAGCTTGCAGCTGGGCTATTCGCCGGAAGCGGATGTGGCTTTGCAGAGTGCCCTGCAATATGGTTTTTCCAAGCAGCATTATATTGGGCACGAGGGTGTTATTGGATCGACACGGTTTTCACCTGACGGTCGTTTCATTGTAACTGCGAGTGATGATGGCACTGTCAGGCTATGGAATGCACAAACGGGGCAGGAAGTACGCCAATTTATTGGACATGGTGCCATTGTGAATGCGGTGACCGTTTCACCAGACAGTCGATTTTTAGTTAGTGCCAGTGCCGACGGGACTGCACGTATTTGGGATTTTGCTTCCGGGGCTGAACTGCGACGCATTGAGGGAGATAGCGGTACTATTTGGTACGCACATTTCACTGCTGACAGCCAGCAGTTGATTATTATTGATTCTTTGGTGGCCCAATTATGGGATGTGGCCTCAGGAACAAAGCTTCGTGAATTTGTGGGACACACAGATTTCATTACTTTTTCCGACATTTCACCAGACGGCCGTTACCTGGCAACCGTAAGCAGCGATGGCACGGCACGGTTATGGGACATAGCAACTGGGGCAGAAATTCGTCAGTTTCTGGGCCATACCGGCTGGGTTGGTGGTGTTGATTTCTCTCCAGACGGCCGTTACCTGCTGACAACAGGTCAGGATGGCCTGGCCATTATTTGGGATATTGCCACCGGTTTTGAGATGCGTCGTTTTCAGGGCCACACGTCCGAAATTTATGATGGCCGATTCTCGCCAGACGGCCGTTTTGTGGCTACCAGTGGCTTTGATCGCACAGCTCGATTGTGGGATGTGGCTACCGGGCAGGAGCTGCGGCTCCTGCGCGGACATACCAATACCCTCGGTGAAGCGGCCTTTTCGCCTGATGGGGCGCTTCTGGCAACTGGCAGTGCCGATGGTACAGTTCGTTTGTGGGATCTTTGGGCAGAGGCGGAACCTAAAGCCATTGGTCCCTTTGGCGGTTCGCATACGCAAAGCATGTCTTTGCTGGTGCAATCGCCAAACAGAAAATTCTTCCTTATTGGCCGTGGAGAAGGCTCATACGAACTTTGGAATAATGATCTGGGAGAGATTGTAGCCACGTTTGAAATGCCGGCGCAAGAAATTTCTGCCGGGGCGTTTTCCGCAGACGGCCGTTCTCTTGTTGTGGGTACCAGTGGTGGTTTGATCTCGATCCTGGATATGAACAGCAGCACAGAATTGCATCAGTTTACCGCACATGATGGCTACGTTCGGGCCATTGCGGTGGCGACGGATGGCGCTTCTTTTGTGACGGCGGGTGACGACGGGATAGTTCGGCTGTGGGATATGGCCAGTGGCAGCGAGAAGCTCCAATTTTCTGGAATGTCAGGTGCTGCGTATGCCGCGGCGTTTTCACCAGATGGTCAATCGATTCTTGCGGCCGGGACTGCTGGCCAGGTGATCGTGTGGGACGTGGCCACTGGTGTTGTGGAGGGGCAATTGGCGGTGGGGGATACGGCCGTCTTATCAGCAAGCTATCTCCCCGATGGTGACCAAATCATTGCCGCAGGTGATGACCATCTAGCCCACCTTTGGAACCTGAAGACGGGGCAAGAGATTCGGACATTCAGCGGCCATACAGATGATGTGACCCATCTAGCCATTTCCCCGGACGCCACGCTGTTGCTGACCGGCAGCGAAGACCAAACTGCACGGGTATGGGATATGGCTACGGGCGAGGAATTGCGCCATTTTGGTAATCATGCCTCTTCTCTCTTTTCGGTTGCTTTTTCGGAAGATGGCCAGCATCTCTACACAGGCACCTCCACTTTTGCCTACGTTTGGCGCACATCTTTAGAAGATACAATCAATTTCACTTGCCAGCAATTGGGGCGTGACTTAACTGAAGCAGAACGCAACTTCTACAACCTGGACGCTAGCGACACCTGCGCAGGCACCGGGGCCGCCCTGGCCCAGGCTGAGCCCATCTGGACGCCCATTGCGGCCACGCCATTGCCAGTAGATGCCATTCAAACCACGGTGGAACTTGAGTTTATTCACATGGATAAGGCCTACATTCAAATGGGGAACCCCCTGCAACATGTTTATATTGAAGCGGAAGAGGGCATGGTCATTCGCCCCGATAACCTTGATCCGGAAACATTGACGCTGCCGCTATTTACAACGGCTGAGTATGTTGAAGACGATTTTATCGAACCACCCTTTGAGAGAGGCCCTTATCCCAAAGGCGTGCCCCTTGGAGTTGATCTGGCCCGATGGTTAGAGGCATCTGGTAGTGGTACTTACCATCAACAAGGGGCAACGGCCGTTATTGATTTCCAATTTGACGGCCTATTACCTGGTGGCGTTTACACCCTTTGGTGTGTCTCCTTTGATATTCCAGATTTCAACCTGCTTTTTGAGTTGCCTTGTGGTGCACCAGACGGCACCGAAAACAGCTTCATTGCTGATGAAAATGGACATGCTGACTTCTATTTGGAAATGGACGCATTCCCACCGAGCACAGACGAAGTCATTTACGAACTGGCCGTAGCGTACCACAGCGATGGGCAAACACACGGAATATCGGTAGGAGAATATAGTAAAAACGCGCACATTATTCTTTTCTACGATTTCTTGCCGCCAGAATAGGTAGAGCTTTCAATATACTCTTGTATAACAGATCAGCAGATTCTGAGAAAGGGTCTGCTGGTTTTGTTATATGCATCTTTTATCCACTTCAGGCTAATCCAACCGATACAAAAGTGATACAAGTGGTTCTGACCTCTTGAAACGGACTCGCATACCGTTTACAGTGTCGGCAATTCGCTTTTCATCATACTCACATCACAGTTTCTCGGGTTGTGCATTTCTTGTGCTTTCAAAGGAGGAATACCTATGAAGCGTTCTGTAGAAGTTGCTCTTGTGTTGATGGTTGGTTTACTGGTGGCTGGTGTTGGCCTGGTTGCTGCCTTAGGTGGTGAAGACACCGATTTTGATTTCCATTGGAAACGATGGCAGCGATCGCGCACCTTCACCGTTGAGGTAGCCGAAAATGGCACTATGTTCTCGCCAGATGCTGAGCCGCTGGATGATGATGGCTGGCCCTTGTATGGCAATGAGTTTATTACGATGGGCTACCTGTACCCGGAAGGCACACTGACCTGCGACAGTGACAATAACTGCAATGGGGTTAATCCCGACGGTACGCCAGAGTTCCCAGATAGAGTAATTGGCATCTGGACCTGCCGTGGCTGGCACATTGCTGATGCGGCTACCACGTCCTCTGGGATAGTGATAAATACTAACCAGACGTATGCCTTTGGTGACAATCCCACGGCCAATATCATCACCACGGAGGGGTTTGAACTGGCAGATTTCAATCTGGAGTTTGAACGAGCGGTGACGGGCGGTACCGGCGAGTTTAGCAAAGCCCGCGGTATGCAGATTCAGGAGTTCTTGGGCTGGAATGCCAGTATTGGTACAGCCTACAGCATGACTTTTGAGCTAAGTCGTTAAGGGTGCAGTTTATGGGAGGAACGGCCGTTCCCTTATTCCTCATCTCTTTGGGGAACGGCCGTTTTTTCTTCTATCGGGGCTTATTCAATTGACGAATAGATTGGAACAATTTTTGATAGAGCCTGTGAACTGTTTTCAGCCTAATCTGCGATAGCCCTATTTTAATCACGTTGAGGGAGATTTCATGGCTAACAGCATTAGTCAGCAGGGCGGGGGTGGTCAGATTGTGATTTGTGTCATTTTGCTCATTTTGAGCATGGTTGCTTGCCAATCTGTACCCGATCTGGATGCAGAACTGCAAACCGTGATCCAGGCACAGCGCATTACTCGTCTGGACCCTGGCCCGGCGCAAGACCCCGCGCTGGTGGCTCTGGGACAGGCGCTTTACTTTGACAAAATTCTCAGCGGCAATCGAGATATTGCCTGCGCCACCTGCCATCATCCTCATAAAAACAGTGGTGATGATTTACCCATTTCCATTGGTACTGGTGGCGTGGGATTGGGGGAAACGCGCCAGATTGGGAACGGCCGTCAGTTCATCCCTCGCAATGCCCCAGAGGTGTTTAACCGGGGTGCGGCCGAGTGGCGCACGATGTTTTGGGACAGCCGAGTGATGCTGGGGGAAGACGGCCGTTTCCAAACGCCAGCTGGTGCCAAATTACCGGCAACCGTCGCCAACTTGCTGGCTGCCCAGGCGATGTTTCCTGTCACCTCCAACGACGAAATGCGTGGTGCGGTAGGTGATACCGATGTGTTTGGTCAGCCCAATGAACTGGCATTGATTGACTCCGATGATCTGCCATCAATCTGGCAGGCGTTGATGAATCGGGTGTTGGCGATTCCTGAATATCAGACGCTGTTTGCCGCCGCCTACCCAGATGTGCCCATGGCTGAACTGGATTTTGGTCATGCGGCCAACGCCATCGCCGCTTTTGAGATTGAGGCCTACACGTTTTACCACACGCCATGGTACCAATATTTGGAAGGAGACACATTGGCATTATCGGATGATGCCAAAAGCGGAGCCCTACTCTTTTTTGGTGAGGCGGGCTGTAGCCGCTGCCATAGCGGCCCGTTGTTTACCGATCAGCAGCACCACAACTTGGCGGTGCCGCAGGTGGGGCCGGGTAAGGGAGATTATGCGCCGCTCGATCTTGGTCGTTTTAGCGAGACAGGTAATTTGACTGATAAGTACGCCTTCCGTACCCCACCGCTGCACAATGTGACGATTAGCGGCCCGTGGATGCACAATGGCGCTTTCAATACGTTGGAAGCGGTTATCGAACATCATCTAGATACAGAAAAGAGTTTGCAGGGATATGATACGGCCGTCCATCTTCCGCCTGATTTGCGAGGCACCTTCCAAAATGATCCTGCTCTGCTGGATGAAATGTTGCAAACCGTTGATCCACAGTTGGCTCCTGCCCGCAAGTTGTCTGCCCAGGAAATCCAGCAGCTTATCGCTTTTCTGGAAGCGTTAACTGATCCCGGTGTGGCGGAAAATATAGCCTATTTGGTGCCAACGGCCGTTCCCAGCGGCCTGTCCGTGGATGTTGTTATTAATCGTGAAGGCGAATAAAACTTTTGGCTGACAGGTCGAAGATTTGTGCAAGAGCTGCTCTGCCCCAATTCGCTTTTCGCGCAGGAGGTGCATATCGAAATAGTCGCGTAGCAGGAAATTCTCAGAAATCAAAGAATCCGATTCACTTGCGTTTTTACGCACCATGACAAAGGAGCAAAATAATGACATTGGAAAACAATCAACCTAACCTAACCCACATTGCCCAGAAATCACGCATCTCCCTGATTGCCCTTATTATGAGTATGTTTGTTTTGCTGGGCTTCGTCGCCTCCGCTAGCGCCGACGGGAATAACCGTATTTCTGGCATCGCCTACTTCGACGACAGCGGCATTTGCAACGACGAGGTGTATGATGCCGACGGGGATTCGCCAGACTTCGCCATGTGGTTTGAAGGGGATTTGGTCGGGTGTCAGTACGTGTTTGTGGACAGTTGGAGCTGCACCCCAAGCCATGTTTACCATGAGTCCGGAACCGAGGCGTATGTGATAGATGGTCCGTATGGTGAAGGCACTTTCCGTACCACCTACATCTTCCAGGGCAAATTCACAGCGTGTACACCGGAGGGCTTCCCAGATGGGTCTGAAATTCGTGGCTTCTGTCAGCATCCCATCGTCGCCGGCAGCGGCACGGGCGACTACGAGGGCGTCACCGGGCGGCTGCATCTTCAGGATGATGTGGTGGCGGGTAACTTCCCTTATACCGGTAATCTCAAATGGTCATCCGGGGCTCAGGCTAGCTTAAATGCTTACCAAAGCTTGATGTCTGGTGCGTCGGATGGTGGCTGCTAGCGACTATTGAAGTTTTGTAAGTGGTTTTATTGAGATGTAGACGGCCGTTTTTGCTCAGGAGCGGCCGTCTTTTCCTCTACCTATTGCTTGTGCAGTTTTTAAGGTAACTCATGGAAATTCTTAGAACACAAATCGTTGTTATCGTAATTTTTCTTATTTGCCTGCAACTTCTTGAGCAGTTTACCAAGCGTCGTATGCGTGAATTGCAAACGGCCGTTTTGATTGCTGGTAGCATTGTCATTGTCCATACAACGCTGTTTGCATTCACTGGCGTCAATATTTTCTATCTGATTATTATGGTCACAGCGTTGTGGGCAGCGTGGGATTCTTCCAAAATTGGCCTGAGGCAATATAAATCAATCATCTCCTATGGCCCGATTGCTTTGTTTTTTGCCATTAGCTTCATTTGGCCTATTGCTTTTCCGCTTTATCTGGCGATGAAATTCCGCATTCAGCGAGGAATAGCGGAGGTGAAGTCCGTCACATAAACGGACATGTCCTAGCTAGAATAAATATCAGTTAAGAGGCAAGGGCAAGACGGCCGTTTCATCCTAAAATCACCCACATGAAGAAGCAAAATCTGCCCCAGAAAATTTGTGTGGTGTGTGAACGGCCGTTCACCTGGCGCAAAAAGTGGGCCAACGTTTGGGATGATGTGAAATATTGCAGCGAACGGTGCCGACGTCGCAAGATGGCAGTAGCAGAGAAGCGGTGAGCCTGTGACGATGGTGACGCTTACCGTTCTGAATGGCACGGTGCAGCATGTCTTTCAAGTACCTGCGGGCAGCAACCTGCGTCGGGTGCTGCTAGATCACGATCTTTCGCCATACGCGACGCTGACGCAGCGGGCCAACTGCGGCGGGCGTGGACTGTGTGCTACATGCGGTGTTTGGCTGGGAGATGCGCCTGAGCCTACTCACTGGCACGACAAATTGGCCAACCAGTTTGGCTACCCGCGCCTTAGCTGCCAGATCACGCTAGAGCAAGATTTAACGGTGCGGCTGATTCCTGAAAAATGGATTTGGGGTGGGCGGCGCAAGTAGCCTTGGTAATTCAGGATTGGTTAAGCAGTTGAACGGCCGTTTCCCACCCGTCCAGCCGCTGCCCCTTCAACTTTAGTCCAGCGCGTTGGCGTGGTGAAATGGTTTGTGCAGGGGTGACAATCGGTTCCCGAAGAACGATGTTGAACCAGCGAGAATTTTTCACCAGGGAGAATGTTTCGCATAGGGCCAGAATTTGAAGCGCCTCCGCCAATTCCCCGGCGAGGGCGTGCAGGCGGGCTGCTGCACACAGCCCATAGAGCAGCAACGTCCAATGTCGTGTGTTCAGCACCTCTTGTAGTACCTCACAGCTCCATTTTGAACCAAACCGAGATAAGCGGCGGTGAGGGCCGCCATTCCCAACGTGTGAGCAATTGGGGCGGCCGCCCCGTTGGCGAGCGATGGCGACCAGTTCGTGCCGTAGATTTTGACGTTTGGGTAACGGCCGTTATCATCTTTTTAGAATCAGAGTTTGGGAAAGTGGCTGACAATAGCCACAGCACCGAAAACACCAATAAGGAGTAAAAACCATGGCAAATAAAGGATCGATTTTAAAAAGTGGTGAGTCTCTACAGGCAGGAGATTATCTTGTATCGGCAAATGGCATGTTTTGTGCTTACTTATTTGAAGATGGCAACCTGTGTATTTATAGCAGCCCCATACCTGATAGCAATACTTTCATGTGGGCTTCTGGCCCACAGGTAGCATTGGGTCCAAAGTGTGCCTACCTGTTTGAAGACGGCAATTTGTGCATTTATAACGGCCTCACACCGGACAGCAATGCGTTTGTCTGGGCCTCTGGTCCACAGGTGGCGCTGGGTCCAAAATGTGCCTGCCTGCACGACGATGGCAACTTGTGCATATATAACAGCCCCACGCCTGATGCGAATACCTATGTATGGGGGTCTGCCGCTACGGTTCAGGCGACTGTTCAGGGTTACGAAACTGAGTTTAATGATCCCTTGCAGCATTCACATATTTTGGTGCGCGTAAGCATGAAAGAAGAAAATGTGCTAAATGAGGAATTACCTACCCTTGCCGATTTACTAAATGCGGCGCAGGTTGGAGGTCCGGCTGTTAATGACGCTTTCCACCAATTAAACAACGCGGTCCAACAAATTCAACAGAATGGGGAACCATGGTGGAAATCTTCGTTGGTAGGAATAAGCTCAGTTGGTACTGGCGGTGGTCTCATTTATAAAGGGGCGAGAAAAATATTTCAGCAGAGAGATAAGGCACGCCAGACGCGTGCTACTTCGGAAGAAGCTCAGAGAGTGCTGGATGAAGCACGGGCGCGGGCAGCTGAGGCAAGGGCCAATGCAACGGACGCCAGAGCGCGACAAATGGCTCAAGAAGAGCTTGGCCCTGGCGAAGAAGAGGTCGGGCAAATGGAACAGGGAGCTGTCGAAGCTGAATCAGCAGCAGCTGAGGCTGAAACTGCTTTTACAGATTCCGTTGCGGCCGTTGGTGAAGCTGATGCGGCGGTTACAGCCGCCGAAACTGCTGCTGATGCGGCCGTAATGGCTGAAGTCTCCGCTTTGTCTGCTACGGGAGTTGGGGCTGTGGTCGTGGGAATTGCAGTAGTTGCTGCTGCTATTGCAATAGCCATTGCAGAACATGATGAGAAACAAGTTCATGTTGTGGTGAATGATTCACCTTATGAATTGAGATTTAATGCCCGGCGCAACTTGCTGAATTATCATGGAAAGACAATTATCTTGCCAGAAGTTAATGAGACACATTCTTTTACGTTACCTGCTCGCACAGATGATGGGCATGTTTCTCTAGCTATATTGGGTTTTCAAAAAATGGAAGATGCTTCATTTGGCTGTGAGGGTGCCTATGAGCTGTTTGCTAATCCGATGGTAGCTAATGGTTCTGCTGCTTTACCCCACGGCATCAAATGTTTTTATTATCAGCCATTTAGCGGAAATAATGGTATTGGTGTCAATGTGGCGTCAGAGGCGAACCTCAATGATTTTTGGGCGGCGTATGAGGAGGAAGACTCTCGTCTGGTAGATGTCTCTCAAAATGGGGCTGTTACCGTTTATGCGGGTCTCAACTCCCATAGTGGCGGCTCTGGCATGGCTGTGATTTACATCAAAGGGTAACAAGTAGAGTGTGTATTGGAAAAACACGGCCGTTTCTGGTGGGAAACGGCCGTGTTTTTCTTTTCAATTACTCGTCCGTTACGCAGCCTTCGGAGGCAGATTTCACGTTCTTGATGTATTTGTACAGCGTCCCGCGTGTCGCTTTGTAAGGCGGAGCGGTCCAGGCAGCGCGGCGTTTGGCAATTTCCTCATCGCTCACATCCATGTCAATCGTGCGATTTTGGGCATCAATCGTGATTTTGTCTCCAGTTTGCACCAGGGCGATGGGGCCGCCTTCTTGCGCTTCCGGGGTGATGTGCCCAACGATAAAGCCGTGACTGCCGCCAGAGAAACGGCCGTCTGTCATCAACGCCACATCCTTACCCAAACCGGCCCCCATGATGGCGCTCGTCGGCGTGAGCATCTCCGGCATGCCGGGGCCGCCCTTCGGCCCCTCAAAGCGGATGACAATCACGTCCCCCTTTTGAATTTCCCCATTTTCCAGTCCGGCAAGCATCTCCTCTTCGGAATCGTAAACGCGGGCGGTGCCGGTGAAGACCAGCCCTTCCTTACCCGTGATTTTGGCCACGGCTCCGTCGGGAGCCAGGTTGCCGCGCAAAATTTGGATGTGGCCGGTTTCTTTGATGGGATCGTCCAGCGGGCGCAGCACTTCCTGCCCCTCGCTCAACCCAGGCACATCGGCCAAATTCTCGGCCACGGTTTTGCCGGTTACCGTCAGGCAGTCGCCGTTGATGAAACCGTTTTCGTATAGATACTTCATCACGGCTGGGGTGCCGCCCACTGCGTGCAAATCTTCCATCACAAAACGGCCGCTTGGCTTCAAATCGGCCAAAAACGGCACCCGGTCGCTCACTGTCTGGAAATCGTCAATCGTCAAATCCACGTCCACGGCGCGGGCCATGGCGATGAGGTGCAGCACGGCGTTGGTCGAGCCGCCCAGGGCCATTGTCACCACCATCGCATTCTCAAATGCTGCGCGGGTCATGATGTCGCGCGGTTTGATGTCTTTTTCCAGCAAGGCGCGGATGGCGCGACCTGCTTCCACCGATTCGTTCACTTTCTCTTCGGAGACCGCAGGATAGGAGGCGGAGTAAGGCAGGCTCATCCCTAGGGCTTCGATGGCCGAGGCCATGGTGTTGGCGGTGTACATGCCACCGCACGCGCCTGGCCCTGGACAAGCGTGGCGCACAATGTCCTCGCGCTCTTCGTCGCTGATGCTGCCCGCCAAATATTCGCCGTAGCTCTGGAACGCCGAAACGATGTCTAGCTTGGCGTGTTTGGCGGTGCAGCCCGCCTGAATCGTGCCGCCGTACACCATAATGGCGGGCCGGTTCAGCCGCCCCATCGCCATGATGCAGCCGGGCATGTTTTTGTCGCAGCCGGGCAGGGCAATCAGGCCATCGTACCATTGCGCCCCCATGATCGTCTCGATGGAGTCGGCGATGAGGTCGCGGGATTGCAGCGAGAAGCTCATGCCGTCGGTGCCCATGCTGATGCCGTCGCTAACGCCGATGGTGTTGAAGCGCATCCCCACCAGATCGGCCTCGGCGACGCCTTCTTTGACTCTGGCGGCCAGGTCTAGCAGGTGCATGTTGCACGAGTTGCCCTCGTACCAGACGCTGGCAATGCCCACCTGCGCCTTGTCCATGTCGGCGGGCTGAAAGCCAGTGGCGTACAGCATCGCCTGCGAAGCGCCTTGGGATTTCGGTTGTGTGATTCTTGAACTGTATTTATTTAATTGCGTCATTTCCTCTCCTTAAAAAGCAGGAACGCAGAGTTCCGCAGAGGTGCCGCAGAGTTTCACAGAGAAAAGCTGAGAAAAACCTCTGCGCACCTCTGTGGTTCTCCGCGCAACTCTGTGTTCCTAAAATCTTTCATTTTTGTGAACGAATGAAGCGCCGAATGCCGCCATTTTTAGCAAGGCGACATTAAAGTTGATGAGTAAGCCAACCTTGCAGCCGGAAAATTTTAAATAAGAGAGCATTTGAGCTTCATGAACGGCCGTAATCGCTTCCACCGCCTTCAATTCCACGATAACTAATTGATTGACCAAAATGTCAATCCGATACCCATGCTCAAGATGAATTTCTTTGTAGACAATGGGTACAGGTTTTTGCCGTTCGATGGACAGACCACGCGTTTCAAGTTCATAAGCCAGGCAGGTTTCGTAGGAGGATTCCAACAAACCAGGCCCTAATTGACGATGCACTTCAATCGCTGCGCCAATAATTTGCGAAGTCAACCGATTCTCCCTCATATCTCTTCTCTCTGCGCAACTCCGCGCTCCTCTGGGTAACTCTGCGTTCCTTAAAATACGGCCGTTCCCTCAATCTCAATCAAAAATTCAGGTCTAGCCAAACCATACACCCCAATCCAGGTAGTGGCTGGCGGATTATCCGGGAAAAACTCCTTCAATCCCTCACTGACGGGGGCTGTCTTGTCCATCCAGCTTTGCACGATGTAGATGCGCAGGGTGACGATGTCGTTGAGGGTGGCCCCGGCGGTGGCAACGGCCGTTTCTACATTCTGCAAACTTTGCCACACCTGCGCCCGCAAATCATTCTCGCCAACGATATTTTCGTTTTCGTCCCAGGCCACCTGGCCAGAAAAGTGCACCGTGCGCTGGCTTTGCGCCACCACAATCTGCGAAAAGCCATACTGTAAACTATTGAACAAGGTTTCGGGGTTGATGGTTGTTTTAGACACGGTTGTATTCTCCAAAGTTAAAAAATTTTCCGCCAATAAAAACCCGCCACGGTCTGGTCAAAGCCAAGACTGTTATACAGAGCATTGGCCGCGACCGCCTGGCCTGTTTCCACAATGACATCCTCAGCGCCCAGTTGGGCCAGCCGATGCAGCCCTTCTTGCATCAGCGCTATGCCCAGGCCGCGCCGTTGGTGCGCCGGATGGGTGCAGACCGGCTCAAAGATGCCGCGCCGGTTGACAGCATCGTAAGGAATGCCTGCGTAGGCGGCAAACGTGCCGTCAGGGGCTACCGCCGCCAGGTCGAGATAGGCGCGGAAGCTGGGCGCTTGCCGGGTGAACCATTGATATTCAACGGCCGTATGTCCCGTCCGCCCAAACGCCGCATTCAGCACATCCGCCACTCGTTGGCAGTCGGTCAGGCATTCGGGCTGCGTGCTGCGGATGGTGTACCCTTCGGCCACAGTTGGCGATTCATGCAGCCGAATAGCCATCTGGCGCAGCACCCCACCGGATGCTGATTTCTCATAGCCATGCGAGGCTAGCAGCGATTCCCTGTCTGGATTGTTTTCGTAGACCAACAATTGAAGTAGACGGCCGTTTCCATCGGCCGTTGGTTTGCTTAAATAGGCTTCTGCCCAGGTTAGCATTTCCTCTTCCAGATAACCGTAGGCAGGAGCGAGCTGTAGGGCGGCTTCTCCCGGCTCGATGGGCAGCACCGTGCCGACTAATTGACCGTTTGCTGTTTCCCACAGCTGCACCTGTTGGCCCCAACTGGGGTCGCCGCCAGGACGGGCATCGTAAAACCGCCGCCCTTCCCACCGCCGGATGTCCAGATTAAAGCCCAACGGCGTGTCGCGCACATGGTCCACCAGCAGCCGATGAACGGCCCAATAATCCGCTTCGTGAGCAGCGGGGCGGTGGGTGATGGGTGTCGTCATCTGCGGGATCGTTTACTCAGCGTTTGTTGGGCCGAGGGCGCGCAGCGCTTCCAGCGTGGTGTGTACATCCTGGCCCTCATCGTTCGGAAAACGGCCGTCCTCAGCCTGCATCCTCGCCAACCGCACTGCTCCCGCCAAGATGACACCACGATCGGCAGGAAAGCCAATGCTGTTCAGCGTCACCAGCATCCAGGTCAATTCACCTGCACTGCCCGGCAGCTGCGCGTAAAGATGAGACGCAAGATGATCAACCAGTTCGTCCTGGCCCAATTTCCAGGCCAGGCCGCAAGCCAGCCACTGTGCCTGGGTAAAGGAAGGCAATTGGTGGTGCGCTTCGTCCAGATGCCTGGCTAAGAAACGGCCCGCTTCTTCTGCGGCCGAAGTGAAGTGCCAGAAGGCCAGCCAAAAACCGGCGTTCGCCGTTAGATACAGCTCGGCGGCGAGATCGCCAGGGGCTGCCCAAGGTGGTGCACTGTCCGCAACGGAGATGTGTTCTGTGAAACGGCCGTCTGCCGCCTGCCGCCACAGCAAAAAGCGGAGCGCATCGACAATCTCAGACGTGTTGGTGTCCAGACCCAACTGCTCGGCCTGGGCCAGCCGGTAACAGGTGGCGTCAATCGAGCTGTAGCCTTGAGCCCAAAATGGCGCAAATCCGCCATCTTCCTGCTGGCCGCCAAATAGCTGCTGGACGATGTTGGCGGACGGCCGTTCCCCATGCAGCAGATAACGCAGACGAGCCAGTTCAACGTCGCTACCATTTTGCTGTACAAATCGAATTGCTCTTTCCCGGTTTATCATGTTGAAATTAGAGGTTGGCGACCACCAAATCGCCCATTTCCTGCGTGCCCACTTTGGTTTCGCCTGGTTTAGCAATATCGGCGGTGCGATGACCGGCAGCGAGAACTTGGGAAACGGCCGTTTCTACCACCCCCGCCTCTTCTTCCAGCCCCAAACTCGACCGCAGCATCATCGCCATGCTCAAAATGGTCGCCAGCGGATTGGCAATGCCCTGGCCCGCAATGTCTGGAGCCGAGCCGTGAATCGGTTCGTACAGCCCCACCGAGCCAGCTTCCCCCAGCGACGCCGACGGCAGCATCCCCAGCGAGCCAGTGATCATCGACGCCTCATCCGACAAAATATCGCCAAACATGTTGCCCGTTACCACCACGTCAAAATCGCCAGGGCGGTTGATGAGGTACATGGCCATCGCGTCCACCAGCACATCTTCGTATTCGATGTGCGGATATTCCGCCGCCACTTCATGCGCCACCTCGCGCCAAACCCGCGACGAGGCCAGCACATTCGCCTTGTCTACCGAGGTGACTTTGCCCTGACCACCGGCTGCTTTGCGCTGCTCCGCCAGGGTAAACGCCACGCGCAGCACGCGCTTGATTTCCATTTCGTTGTAGCGCATGGTGTCGTGGCCGCTGCGCCCCTCGGCCACCGTTTCGCGTCCCTGTGGCGTGCCAAAGTAGATACCCCCCGTCAATTCGCGCACAAAGACGATGTCCACGTTCTCTACCCGATTGGCCTTGAGCGGACTGGCTTCAGCCAGCGCCGGGAACACGCGCACAGGACGGATGTTGGCAAACGCGCCCAGCGATTTGCGTAGCTTGAGCAGCCCTTGCTCCGGCCGCACGTTGGCCGTCGGATCGCTCCATTTTGGCCCACCGACCGCGCCCAGCAGCACGGCGCTGCCTTCCAGGCACATGCCCAGCGTCTCTTCCGGCAGCGGATTGCCCGTCTCGTCAATGGCGATGCCACCGGCCAGCCCGCTTTGGGTGCTAAACGTGTGGCCAAATTTATTGGCAATGGCGGCCATCACTTTTTGGGCCTCAGCCACAACCTCTGGGCCAATTCCGTCGCCGGGAAGTAATGTAATTTTTGCTTCCATGATTCCTCTTCCTTCCTAAAAAACTTCTAGAATTTATTCGTCAGCTATAAAAATTAGGCTGGTTCTAGCCGACTGACCATCTTTTCCAGGCTATTTCTGTACCAAACCGAGGCTTGGTCAAACAGGGCAGGCCCATATTTGGCGGCCAGCAGGGCGAGAATGAGATGCCCCACATGCAGGGAAATCAGCCCCAGCGTACAGTTGTCCAGTAAATTGAACCATTCGCAGAGCAACGGCCGTTCCGACACATACACATTAAACCCCCACCGCTCTACCAAATCCACCAAACTCAGCAGCTGCAAGAAAAAGCCAGCCGGGAACAGCACAAAGGCGATGGGAATGGTCACAAACTGAATAAGCAGCAGGCCGTAAATGCGAAACGCATACAGACCAAACCCTAATGCAAAGTTCTTCGCCGTCCGCTTAATGTTTTGCTTGGCCAAATCAATAATCACCATCATCAGCGGCACTAGCACGGTGAGCCAGGGGAGCACTAAATAGCCTCGTCCTAACCGCTCGGGCAGGGTAATGATCAGGACAATCAGTCCAAACCCTACAAAAATTGCCAGCAGCGTGCCGATGATAAGGCTAAACCGCAAGGCGTACTCGCGCACCAAGCCCCAGGCACTCCATTTTCCCCAGGTCATACGCAAATGGATGGGCATGAGCAGAACCGAAATGCCCAGGATAATCAGGCCAATGAACAGTGCGCCGTCTAAGCCGCTGCTTTGTAACGTTTCTAGATTGCGGCGGTAATATTGAATGCCGCCCCCCAGGCCAAGCAGCGAGAGGAGGATGAGTGTGGCAAAGGTGATGCGTTTGGCCATGTATGCTGCGCTACTCTTTTTTGAGGGAAACGGCCGTTCCGCCACAGCTTCTCACCAATTTATCCGGCCCAATGGCAAACACCGCAAACGGCGTCCCGGCTGCCGCCCACACCGTCCCAAACTGCTGCAAATCCTCGTCCACAAAAATGGCCATGGGAGTGAGATGGCCAAACGGGGGCACGCCACCAATGCTAAAACCGGTCGCCGCCTTCACCGCGTCGGCGCTGGCCCGCTGCACCTGCTTGCGCCCCACGCCGCACAGGGTTGCCAGTTTGCGTTCATCTAGCTGATTCGCACCCGACACCAGCGCCATGACAGGCTGGTCGTTCACGGTAAAGCAAAGGCTTTTCACAATTTGGGCCAGCTCACAGCCAATCGCGTCGGCCGCCTCCTGGGCAGAGCGGGTGGTCTGTTCAAACTCTTTGATTTCAATCGCCATTCCCAATTCCTGAGCGGCGTCGGCAACTTTTTGGGCAGATGGGTGCATTTTTGGTAATCCGTGGTCGGTGGTCGGTAATCGGTGGTCGGTAATCGGTGACTTGCTACGGTTTACCGATTACTGTTCACCGTTTACGGATTACCGACTAATCAAAGTCATAGTCATCTTCGTAATCGTCTTCAAAATAGTTCCGGCTGCGGCGGCGGTCGATGTAGCGGTCAAACTCGGAGGAGATAT
>JACKBS010000002.1 GCA_020634435.1 Ardenticatenaceae bacterium
TTGCCGCGCCTGGCCCGAAGCTGAATCTGTCGATTCCTGCCTCCTTTCTTAAGGCAGCAATCATATAAACGGTAAACAGTAGCTTGATCCAAACTGCCTGCCGGGAACAACGCCAATAATTGCTTTCCTTCCTCCTTAGTCATCAAACCATGGTAGCGAAGGGCAGCCCGGCCAATAAGAAGTTGCTGACGCAGCGCAGCATCTAGTTCGCTTTGGTAAGGACGCCGAGGCAAACTCATCTCGATGTCGATTGCCAAATTCTCCAATTCTGCCACCAAATCAATGGCTGCATTGTTAAAATCCTGGTCAAAGTTAGGTTTGCCCAAATGTTGAAGGGCATGATACTGGCCAGAATTATGCAACCGACCATGCCAAATCAGGCCGTCTGGTTCAATCGTTAACTGATCTCGTAATAGAGGATGTATTTCTGCCGACGTCGGGCGCCGTAAGGGGGGCAACTCTACTTCCTTAGCCGCTTCAATGGCTTCCAGTAAAGAGTCCACTGCTAATAAAAACCTATTGTCTTGACTAAATGTGTCGGCATTAGTTAGCAGTTCGGCCTGTTCAGCATTCGGAGTTGGGCCTATCCACGCTAATTGGGAGGGTCCATTCGCTTGTTTAATGACCAATCTGTTTTGGAGTGCATGTGGTAAATCTTCCAGAGGAGGCAGTTCAACAGCAGGAACTAAATGTACAGAAACATCTGCGGCAAGCTGGGTAATTAAACGGGCTAAGGCTTCATTAAATGCAGCATCGCCTGATAGGGTTGTCAATGCAGCCTGTTGCCCTGGTGTCGGCAACGTGCCACTCCAACGCAAAAGAGAAGGGGATTCAGTCGGTTCAAACAACAATAGGCCAGTCAGCTCCGAAGGCAGGTCGTCTGCCGCAGGGCGGGAGGGTAAAGGAAGGAGAAGCTCTGTCTCCTCCAAAGCGGTAAAAAGAGCGGCAACGCCCGTGGCCAATTCGGGAACTCTGGCCCAATTTTGAATATGCGGCTTGATCCGTTCCAATTCATCATCATAAAGGGGGCCATGCCAGTGCAGACTGGTATATTTCCCCCCGGCTTCATCCAGCAGCAGCTTAAGCACAGCGTCATGGGCCAACCCCTGCCATTGGAGATCCTGGTAGTCGAGCCCAGCCGGCAAACCAGGTGGTTTTTGTTCTGGTCCTAATAGAGCCTTATGGATAGTAACGTTTGATTCGCTATTTTCGGCCGCTTTTCGAATCAATTGCTGAATAGCAGTTAAAAATGCGTCATCGCCTGGTAAAGCGCCTAGTGCATCTGCGGCATCCATCGTGCCTGTCCACACAAGTGTACAAGCATCGACGTCAGGAAAGTCAACAGGCTGCGCCAAATCCTCAGGCAGGTTTTCAGGCACCTGGCTAATGGCTTCCTGACAGAACCAGAATTGATAAATGTCATCAATTACAGCCCGATCGGCATCTGTTAATGACGGCTCATCGAGCGTGTAGAAATAAGCGCGATCGGCTTTGGTGAAGACACCATAGATTAGCAAGCGCTTATTCGCTTGCTCAATGTGTCGTCGGTCCAATCCGGAGAGGTCGTAAGTCTGCGATAACGTCCACTCCAGAGCTGGTCGTAAAGGTACACGCAGATAGAAAGTTGGGCGCTCTTCACTACCAGGCGGTTTTATTAACATCGGTGTCTCAACCAGAATCTGCTGCCCGAGCTGGCGCACACTAAACCGATTATATTCCTTCTCATAGAACAGCTCAGCTTGCACCTCGACATTGCCCCGAGTCAGCTCGACAATCTGGTAAATGACCTCTGGGTCAGGCAGTGCCCCTGGTTTCCAGCCGCCTTCGCTTGGGGCATCAGGATTTTCGGCCGGCCAGTAAGTCTGAGATTCTGCCAGTAGACTATCCCACAATCTCTTGAGGGGGAGCGTGAGCTGCCGGGTACGAATGGTGAGTGGATTCTCACTATCATTAAGCGATAGGTCTACGGCCGTTTCCAAAGCAGAAGGTGTTGGGGAACGATAACCAAAATCTTGCTGGGTAATGACATTAATGGGCGACACATTAGCATCTGTTTGGGCAATGACCATCAAGCGATGCAAATAGTAGAAGGGCAGCGCTTCCCACTGCAAGACAAGAGCCCCTTGTTGAAACTTGTCCAACCGTAAGGGCAGATCCAAAGAATAGAGATCGTCATCGCTCAGCGCATCGGGTGCAAAAGAAAGATGATCTGGGTTGGCCGGATAAGTTTGGGGAATATCCGGATGGGCGTTTTCCATAAAAATGAGGTTGGGACTAGCCAACGTTTCCGCCTCATACCAGGCAAGCAGCGTCTGCCACCAATCTGTCAAAGCAAAGCGCCGCAGTAAGGTAAAGGCTATCTGACGATAGGTTAACTGTCGGGCCAGCGTTTGATTTCTTTCCATCAATTCTTGTTCATGATGCTGGGCGATGATGACTTCCCAAATTTTGCCGGGAACGTTGGGACGACCGGGAATAATAATGCCATCTAGTCGTCCAGAGCGAAGGATGGTCGGTTTGTCTACCGGCTTTGTTCTTTTCACTACGATATCCAACCCGCCGGCATTTGGATCTATCTCCGCTGGAATCATTTTAGGTACCGCTTGGCTGGTTTCACGCTCAGGGAAGAGGGTCACTGATTGGCGGAAGCTGCGCCAGAGGCGATCATAACGGCCGTACGGTTGAATATAGTAACGGAACAAATGGGCCCATTTATCCTCCAACAAATGATGGTACGTTAAACGCCCGCTATCATCCGGCGCAGCATAAGCCGGTGAACTGGACCGGGGATAGGCCGTGGCCAACCAAGGCCCGGTTAACTCGGCCGCAGAGATTGACTCTGCTGGATTTTGTACGGCGGATGGGCCAGCGGTGTAGAATCGCTGAGCCCAGGCAAGAAAGTCTGGCAAAACAGGATCAATGTCATCGGTAACTAATGGCACTTCAATCTGCGGAGCAGATTTGTCGGAACTGTTTAGCGATTCAGCATACTGTTTGAACCGACGCCACTGTTCCTGATAAGGATCTGCCTCAGCGAATTGGGTGCTCAAATCTTCTGGCGTCAGGAAGTAGGTTGCCAAATTATCTGTAGGGTCGAATGGGGTAGGAAATTCCATCGTTAAATTTAGTAAACCGTGCGCGTTTGCGGGCAGAATTTTCTCTAACTCAACCCTCTCTTCTCCGCTTAACAAACTCGTTGATTTTTTTATAATTAAATGAGGCTGGGGACTAGTTTGGAAAGCAAAATATTGTTCGAATAGCGCCCCGGGATTACTAAAAGTAGTGCCAGACGGTAGGTTCGCCCGGAACCAAACCATATTATCAGCTGTTTGGACTTCATTGGATACTGGATATTCACTCAAAAATTGAGCATCGCTGCGCAAGAGTATAGTGGCGATGCCATTGACCGGTAAGGTGAAAGAAAAAAGAACCGGTTCGGTATTAGGTTCCAACAGCAATTCACCGGCGGCCGGATCGGCCTGATTGATAAGCGTGCTGGCTTGGCCAAGGTTGAATTGGAGCAGACATGCCGTGCCTGCCGGTCCGCGAACGGCTAACCGAGTGTATTGGCGTTGTTGCACAGGATACGGCCGTAAACTGACCTGCACCAGGGCTAATAAAGAGTCAGCCGAGAACTCATCTCTTTCCAAGTTCACACTTTTGCCCGGCTGCACCAGCAGCTCCACATGGAGATGTTTGGCAATTTCTTCCCAATTAAAAGCAGTTGTCTTCGCCTGCTCATTTTGTTCTTTTATCTGATTAAGCGTCGTCCAAATCGTCGCCAACAGTTGTTCGCCAACGATCAACTCCCCCGAAAGCGGTTCGTGCAAGGCGAAAGTCACGCTCAGACCAAATCTTTGTAAGATACTCCAACCATAAGGGTCAACATCTGGCGCCGTGGAAGCAAAGAAATCGGACAGCGTCATGGCTGAGTAAGGTCGACTTAGCTGCATATCAACGGTATAAGCGTAAGGGGGAGAGCCAGCCTGCTCTTGTTGCAACTTTTCGATAAACGCTTCTAGGAAGGGGTGTAACGGCTTGTTGCGGACACCGTCATCCGTCAACCCTGCCCACTCCGGCCAGACCAAAAACGATTCTCGCCACGAATACCAGGGACTGAAAATATTTTCGTTCCCCTCCACCACCTGTTCTGTTGCCAGGTGTCGTCGTTGCATTGCGCTTGGATACCATGCTTCCCATTGGTCACTAGCTAGGGTGTCTCCCGGTTCTAAAAGCAAATCTGCAGCGGGCAGCATTTGTACTTCTTGAATGAGCCTGACCGCCTCGTTGAGTTTCTCTTTATCCTGAAATGTATCATCCGTATGCGCATCGATATTTAATTCAAGTAGATGGTAGCCAGCGTGTAGATCCAGTGGGTAATCAGAGACTGCACTGGGACCCTGATTCCAGCGAAAGCGGATCGCCCGGATCCCCTGCGGATGAGATTGGTATGCGATAGGTGTGTTGATGCCGTTGAATTTAAGATCAGCCTGCTTGCCCTGAAAAATGGGCATGGGAAAGTGAGCATTACCTGGCGTCCCGCACAAATCTTCGGGGGGGAGCAGAGGGAGTTTCATCGGCTGCGGCAACCATTCCAGTTCGGCCGGCTGTCTTTCCTCCCGTTCCAGAATAACACGATCCTCTGCATCGACGACGCCGGCTTCATTTTCCATCCGAAGCATAAGTTTTACCGGGGCTAAGGGGGAGGGCACCCCATTGGTAGACTCGGTTTGAATAAAGACCTGCCAGGCATCCGGCTGCCAGACAGCCGCATCGGTACCGGGAAAAAGATTCAGCGCCTGCAAATCTGCCACCTGGATAACGGCCGTTCGTCTTGCCTTGGAACCGGAGACGTTCAGCTCGATCTTAATATCGGTGGGGCGCGGTATGGCGTTACTGCTGGGTAAAGATTTCGCTCGCGGACCCTGAGTTGTACTGTCTAAGCCATAACTACCAATGGGCAGCGTGTGTTGACGGCGGAAGATAAGGCGATATTTAGCAATGCCAACCGGTGGCCGACTCTGCACCACGGTAGGTTCGGTCCAACTCGCTTCAATTTGATAAGGCACAATTAATTCTGGCACGCCCAGGCTGGGGTCTTCTGGCAGCTGTGCTGTCTCTTCGGCGATACGATAGTTAATCATCAACTCGCAGTCGGTTGGTACCAGAGGTGGTTCGTCTGGATAACGGGTGGCAACCAGGGTCAACGGCCGCCCCGTCTTGCCGCTGTAATCGACGGGAACTACTGAGTAGAGATAACTCCGGCCCGACGCGGGCAGTGTGGCCTGCTCCTCCGCCGTTTCATGGTTGAAATGATCTACAATCTGAAACCGTGGTTTCAGATGTTTCAGGACCGGTTCATCCCCTTCGGCATCGAGATGCAGCACCTGGGCCGTTTTGACAGTGTAGCTGACAGTCCTGTCCTGCCCATCCAACGCCTGTCGCGTGACCCGATAATGCAATAAGTGATGCTCTGGCTCTGCCTGGCAGGCCGTGCAACCGGCTGCCGGTTCTTGCGTCCAAACCAGGTCCCAGGTGATGGCAATGGTGTTTGCATCGGTAAAGTGGCGCACCTTCTCAAATTGAGGAGGATTGCTGGCAAAGTCAGTGCCAAGCACATTAAAGGCATGCACTTCTCGCTGCACAGCTGAGGGGCTGGCGGCCCCTGGATCGACTCGCTGGAATATTTTGGGTACTTCAGCCTCATCTTCGGGGCGAATAACGTGATCTAACCACGGCGGTCGCGATTCTGAGGCAACGCGGAAGACAAGTCCCATCTGGAAAGGTAGCGATGTCTCCACAAACTCCTCTCGCTCTTTATCCGATGATAACTCAAGATATTCTCGCAGATCTGCCACAATATCATGGATCGCCATGCCTCGAACCTGATGGGCTTGCTGGTTTGCTTCAGCCTCTAATCTTTCCGGATCAGCTGGATCTTCGGATAAACTGCCGGAACTATTGTAAATCGTGTTTGTTTTCTGATAAGCAGCATCTAGTACCTGGTCATAGGCATAGTTGGGATCGTGCTTAAACAGGGGCGAGCCTCTAAACTGTTCAACCGCGCCACGCACGGCCGCTTCGAATGCATTTTCAGTAGGATTATGAACCCGATCGTCGGACAGCAACTGGGATTTCATTGCCAATGATACTGGATCAATGAGCTCGTCCGACCCATTGGTGCGGAACGCATAGCTCAGAAACTCATGTAACGTGATTTCTTCTGAGCCGGGGAAAGGGGCTTGGCCATTTTCGGGCACTGTATCCTCTGTAAATCTGACCGCATCCTGTATCATCGGCGCTTGCCAATTTACCTGCCAGGAAAATTCTGGATTTTCTGCTGTCATGTTGCGCTGCTGCCAAACGTTTCCATTAGCAGCGAAGGGATTAAATTGTTCCACCATTTGTGTTTGGCCATCATCAATACGAAGCAGAAAATCGGCCGCCACTTCAGTTTCTGGCGAGGGGGGAACCGGTAAAAATCCAGGTAATCCGCTCTCCGACTCTGCTTGAGGGAGTAGGACAAAGTAGCAGAATCCGTCTTCGGTGTCCCGAACAACAAACACGGTGTAATTTGGCGCCGAAATAGGAGAAGAAGCAACCGCCATCGTTGTTCCAGGCTTAGTCTCGGCTATGGCTGTCAAATCTTGACCCCCGCCGCCACCAAACCCGCCTGGTTCACCTAAACCGGGAACGCTTTCCACATCATTGGCTTCCAAGCCAATATGTAAAAATGGTTCTGTCATCTGCAAAGCCGTCGCCACACCGTCACCATTTAATTCTATAGAAACGCCAAACCCAATTTCATGCCCCATCGCCATGAGCGCTACGTGCGCCTGTCCGCGAAGTCCAGGACCGCTTTTGCTGATGCCAATTTCAAGGGCAGCGGCAAAGTGGATGCCCACACTTAACTTGAATTTCAAAGTAAAAAAGGCAAAGTTTATCCAAAAACGAATCGATATCTCGATGTGAAGTTCTAAACCGATGGCCCCATAAAATGCTGAATCAGAAAAATCTGCAAAAGAAAGAACGCCAATGTATCGGGCCCCATAAGCTACACTGGCGTGGGCACTAATGCTCAAGCCGATTGCGCCGGCGCTAAAGCGAACATTAATATCCAGCTCACCACGAGCCAGGAAGTTAACGCCGATGACGAGTTCCCGGGTGGAAAGGCGGAAGATAAAACCACCCCTAATCTGTACACGGAGAATGCCAATGCTGCCATCCCAACCGAGCATATTGGGCCAGCCCAATTCATAGTGAAGAAGACCGGGCTCAATCAGTAGAGTGGCTGAAAAACGAACACCACGAAAGGCCGCCTGGATAAAATCGGGCAGGGGAGGGCTGGAGCCTAAATAGGCCTCGGGATTAGAGCTAACATGAACGAGAAAACGCTTTTGGCGAGGGGAAAGTAGAATGTAGCCGCTAACGAACGGTCGCTCCCGCATATTCTCCACATTATTGTAGAATTCGGAATAATTGGAGTTAATCCAGCCGCGGGCGGCCATAAAAAACGTGAAATCGCTTCTGAAGGCAACAACGGCATCAAATAAAAAGACAGACGGGACCTTTTTTTCGGCCGCGTCATCATAGGTCAGAGGGGAAGGGGCAGCCGATGATTGGGAGAACATGGCCCGGAACACAATTGTCCAACGCGGGTCTTCCCCTGGTTGTTCCAAATCCAAAGCCCAGCTGTCAATTTTGGATAGGTTTCCTTGAGTACGCGATAATTTTTTGAGCTCAGCGACCAGCTGTTTAAGATCATTGGCTTCATCGGCAGCTTTAATGCTAACCAGCGTGTAGCGGTAGCCAAAGCCCAAACCAATTTCGCGGATGTAGATTGAAATGACTGGAATCATAAAGCTGACGCCGCGTAATTCAGCATAAATGAACCAGGCCCTGACCCAGGGCTCGGTGACGCTTCGGCGAACTCGGAAAAAGCCCATGGCGACGGCCATGCTGGGTAAACCCTGAATTTGCAGGTAGCCTTCACCGGCAAAACCCTTGACGGTTTCCGTATCTTTAAATTCCACCGCACCATGCATCTTGAATGCGGCCCCCATATTGATATTCAGGGAGAGTCGTTCGAAATAGAGGCGAGGGATGATACTGCCCTCCTCAGGTAGGCCAATAAAAAGCTTGTGGTAATCATGCTTTGAATTGGGTGTGTCCCCCAATCCCTGGGCAAACTTCACCTGTCCGGTTAGCTGCATAGCCCCATCATTGTCAAACATGGGTGCCTGAGGCACAAAGCCGATAGCCCGTAATTCCATCTCAAAACAGCCTAGGAAGTTGAAGGAAAGTGGTTTGGGTAGTTCAATTAAGAACGTAATGTGTTTGGCAATCACTGAGGCGTCACCGGTCAGAGGACATTCCACGAGATCGATCTTGATGTTGGGTAAAAGGGCTAGAGGCCCCTCTACATCATCACCAGGTGCCAGCGCATATTGGGCGCTGCCGGTTAATATAAAGTAGAGATGGAAACCGCCATCATTGACGAAACGTATCCCTAGTGCGTCAATGGTGAAGCGAAAACGTGTGCCTTTGCAGTCCAACATTTTTGAGCCACGCAAGGTGGCGCTGCCGGACACCAAAGTCAGGCTTCCATTCTTCCTGCGGTCAAACTGGAGATTGATATCTGCTATCCCTTCACCAACAAGAGCCGGTGGCAAAGGACCGCTGCCAGCAATGGTAAAGGATTGTATCTGGCTGCGCTCGATGACAATACCGCTGCCATTGAAACGAAACTTGGTGTCCAGTCCGTTCAGGCGAACGGGAGAATCAATCACTTTGGTGGTTAAACTGATGCCCTCAGGCGTTAACTTGAAGTCCTTGGTGCGGAAGATGACAGGTTCCTTACTAATTGCCCCAAAACTTAAGTCCAGATAAGCACCTTCAGCCAGGATAAGCTGGTAATTGTTATGCTCGGTAACCAGCGTGAACAAATGGCCATCCGTCTCTGCCGCGTGAAATGTCCAGTCGAGCCCCCAGAAACTGGCTGACTCTGATTTAGTACCGTCTAGATACAGGTTAATACCCTCGTTGTGTTTAACCATTAGGGCAAAGGTTTCAAGGTTAAATCTAGCTTCAAATTCGGTTTGAAATTTAAAATCCCCAAAGTTGATCTTGACTTTGAGAGGGAAGTTAATAGCCATTTGTAACGGATCGAAGGGGATTTCTACTTTCTTTGGGATATCAACACTTAAAAATTGGCTGTCACCTTCTAGAAAAGGTAATTTGAGGGCGTCAGTATTGACTGTGAACAGTGCAGTCCAGTTATCTTTGATGAGGGGGAGTGTTGATGGAACAGGTTGGCAAAACGTCGTCGTATTGGCCAGATCGATAGCCTGAATCGGTGTATCGGTTTGCCGCAGAAATGTCGGTAAACTGATACTGGCTAAGTTGAACTCCATCAGGATGACGGTAACGGCAGTTTTCGGCGTGAGAGTTAAGGCGAAAATTGGTTGGGCTTGGCCTGTATCGGCGTCGTTATGGAGTTCCCGACTTCCCTCACGCTCCCAGGCGAAGCCACTCGAGAACACTAGCGGAGATAGCGCATCGTCAAAGGTATATGCCAGGGTCACGTGGGAGAGATCGCGGTCGCCTGCGCCTAAAATAAGGCTAAAGCGGCCTCCGCCTTCAAACTCGGCTTTTATAAAACCCGGCAAGGACAGCCCCTGACCCTCACTGGCTTCCCAGTCCAGCCGCACTTGTTTGATGGGTTTACCTAGAATGACTTCAACAGTAATCTTTGTGCTGGTTGCCTCTCTATCAACGATATCGCCAGCTAAGGCACCTAATATCTGATTGATACTCTGGTCCGGCAACGAGTAAACCAGACATCGCTCCTCACCATGCAGGCGAAAAGCCATATCAGTTTCAGATGGTGCCAATGTAAACCCAAATTCATCCAGGGTCAAGCTAGGCGGAAGCAGCGAAAAACCTTCACCGTTCATAGAGGTCACTCCAGGCAAATTATTGTAGAAAAGCAAAACCGATATACACCTTCCCAGTAAGGCAAGGCATAGCTAATAATGAAAGCAACTGGATGTGCAGCTAGGTTGTACTACTATTCTATGAACGCTTAACTGGTGGTGAGGAGGTCGATGATAGCGTCTAAAGAATCAAGGATGTTGATTTTAAGAGCGTCAGTTAATTCGGGCACACTGGCAATCAGGTCGGCGCTGTCTATAACGGTATCAATGTTTTCTTGCTGGCTGGGAATAAGGGACTTGGCAGTTTGTAATGTATCCTTTACCTTGCTAGCAAATTCGACAATTTGGTTGACGTCTACGTCCGGAATATCGTCAAGGTTAATATTATTGATTTCTATGCGAAGTACTTCAAAAATGGTTTTAAGGCGATTGAGGATGTCGGCGATTGGCGGTAAGACTTGAGCCAGCGCATCTACGGCCGATTTGATATCTTGAACCGTAGTGTCTGTCTCCAAAAATGTTCTGAATTCACTCAACAAAGCATCTAATTCAGCAAATACATTTTCTACTTCATCCATGAAAAACTCCTCTAAAAATTATCGTTTCATTGTTAGGAACATAGTGCAATTATTTAATCAAATATACTTTGGCCAAAGTCGGGGGAAATTTGAAAGCAATAATTTGGCAAATGCTGAAAATAATAAATGAGATTTTCCAAAAAGTTACGGAAAACCAAAAGTAAATCTAACTTTTACCATCTGGAAGGCTATCACTTACACTAAACAAACAACTTTGAAGAATTCTTTGAGAATGCTTTGCTATTGGTCGGGTCACAAGAACAGCTAATATTAATTATACTGAAGATGTTCATTTTTGCGAAACACATTTCTCAATTTGGGCAGGGTAATCGCATACAAAACTTTTCAGTAACGAAAACAAGGCATATCCTCGGTGCAAAAACGGAGGAAAGCCATGTCCAACAAGATAATCAATTCTATTGAGCAGCATTTTAGCCAAGTAGAGGACCCTCGGACCGCTTATCTCAATGACCACCCGCTCATTAATATTCTGACGATTGCCTTGTGTGCCATTATCGCTGGCGCCGAGAATTGGACGGATATCGAAAACTTTGGCCAACAAAAAGTCAGTTGGTTGGGGCAATTCCTCGACTTATCAAACGGCGTTCCGTCCCACGACACCTTTGGTCGTGTCTTTGCTCGTTTAGACCCGGAACAATTTCGGCACAGTTTTCTCGGCTGGGTCCAGGCCGTTTTCGAGGTCACGCAGGGACAAGTCATTGCCATTGATGGCAAACAGTTGCGCCGTTCCCACGATAAGACATTGGGCAAAAAGGCAATTCACATGGTGACAGCTTGGGCTACCATGAACCATCTGGTGTTGGGCCAAGTCAAGGTAAAGACCAAATCGAATGAAATTACGGCCATTCCGGCTTTGCTAGCGGTCTTAGACCTGACCGGATGTATCGTGACCATTGATGGCATTGGCACACAAGTTGAGATTGCCCGTCAAATCATCCAGCAAGGCGGTGATTACTTGCTGCCCGCCAAGAAAAACCAGTTCCAACTCTATGAAGACATTGCCCTGTTTTTCAAATTGGCCCAACAAAACGAGTTTGCCAAAGTAAGCCACACCTATCATCGGACGGTGGACAATCAGCATGGCCGTCTGGAAATCAGACGATGCTGGGCCATCTCTGGCCAGGACAGCCTCGCTTTCTTGCGTGGCCACGGCAATTGGCCACAGCTAAAAACGATTGTCATGATTGAGTCAGAACGTCGCGTCCAGAAGAAAGTTAAGCGGGATGTTAGCTTTTTCATTACATCCCTAGCGAACGATGCCCAACATATCTTAGCAGCGAAGCGTAGCCACTGGGGAATTGAGAATGGATTACATTGGGTCCTGGATGTAGCATTTCGAGAGGATGATTCTCGTATTCGACAGGGGCATGCGGCGGAGAACATGGCCCTGCTGCGGCATATGGCCATGAATTTGCTCAAGCAGGAGAAAACTGCCAAAGGCGGCATTCAGGCCAAAAGGCGGCAAGCTGGCTGGAATGACGATTACCTTGTCAAAGTGCTCATGGGTTAATATGCGATTACCCTATCAATTTGGGCTTTTTGGTTGACGCGCTAATAAAACCTGCCTGATTCAGCCGGAAAATAACACTTGAGCATTTCCTTGCGAGATGGACATGCTTTTGTCAAAAACGAGGAACAATTTTTGACTACTGCTTTTATGGAACCTTGACTTTGCCAACCCATGCGTAGTTGAGTATTCGATTTAAGTATAGGCTAGCTACGGTGGACAAAGAAAAAGGTGCTCACCATCGCTTAGCATTGTTCCTTGGCCAGTGAGCACATAGGTATAGAAACGAACATAACTAACTTGAGCCTCACTTACGGTCTGGTGAAATGACTTCTACTGTTCTAACATCTAGTATTAACTCTTCAATAAATGAACAAGCTCTTCACAATAGCCCCAATCCAGCAGGTAGTCACCCTAAACAGCAAAGTTCAATGCATGGTTCTTGTAAATGAATCCAACAATAAGACCATGGGGCGACTGAAACGTTGAGGAATGAAAAGCTGAAAATTCCAGAATATAATTGTCCCATTGAGGTGTGCCAATTAATAGCAGGCTGTCATCTACTAGTGGTTTGAGAAGATTATCTTGTAAAATCCACGACTCACTTCCGGTTAGCCCCCCTCCTGTAGGAGACAAGAGTTCTTGCTGATCGAAATGCTCATTGTATTCAAAATCAAAATTATTACAGCGTAACTTAAAGAATTCATAACCTGTTGTGCGTTTTGGCCAAAATAGATAAGCTGGGTTGATGAAAAAGCAACATATCCAACTGAATGAAACAGAACGGACACAACTTGAAAAATTGTTAAAGCAGGGCAGTTTGCCTGCCCGTAAATTCAAACGAATTTTAGCTCTTCTTGAGCTAGACCGTGGTTGCACCTTTACAGCTGTGGCCCAAACCGTTGACGCAACGTTACAAAGCGTCTCTACCTGGGCCAGTAAATATCGAGAACTGGGTCTTGCTGGCTTGGATGACAAAGTCATACCAGGCCGTCCCGTTACGATAAGTGGAGAAGAACGGGCCAGGATTACCGCGTTAGCTTGCAGCGATGCACCAGAAGGGCACGGTCAGTGGTCATTGCGTTTGTTAGCTGAGAAAGCAGTTGAATTGGAGTTAGTGGAAGAGATTTCCCACACCCATGTCAATCGTATTCTCAAAAAAACGAACTCAAGCCACACCTGAAACGCTGTTGGTGCATTGGCAAGATAACCAGTCGCTTTTTGGCCCACATGGAGCAGATTCTCTGGTTGTATGCGCTGCCCTATGACCCAGATTATCCCGTTGTTTGTCTGGATGAACGTCCCTGCTTTCTCATTGGCGACATCGTCGAGCCCATCGCTATGCAAACCGGTCAAGTTCGTAAAGAACATTATGCCTACGAAAAACTGGGGTCCTGCGCTCTGTTTGCCGCCATTGAACCCTTAACCGGTGAGCGTATTGCTCAGATTCACAAGCAGCGGCGGAAGAAAGAGTTTGCCTTGTTTTGTCAGGCAGTAGCTGCGCATTATCCAGAGGCAGTCAAGATTCGCTTGGTGTTGGATAACTTGAATACCCACAACACCAGTGCATTTTATGAGAACCTGCCTGCAGATGAGGCGCTTGCGCTGGCACAGCGGTTTGAGTTTTTCTACACACCCAAATCGGCCAGTTGGCTCAACATGATTGAGATTGAATTCTCAGCTTTGGCCCGTTTATGTTTGAATCGCCGGATACCAACGATGGAGCAATTGGAGTCGGAATTGATAACACTTGTGGCTGAAAGGTCAGCCAAGCGAATCAAGATCAACTGGCAGTTTTCCATTGCGACCGCGCGTGAAAAGCTAAATTCTCATTATTCAATTGTTAATGGTGCGAATGTCAAATTCAAGAAAGTTGAACTTCTTTAGGTTACAGAGTAATTATTTAGTGTTACGGTCGTTGTTTCTGTTGGAGGTGCTTGTGTTTTATTTTCGGGTGGGGTCGGTAGATTTTATGTGCGTTGCAGATTTCCACTTCCTTAAGCCGATACTTGATCATCAAACTGTAACAATTCAGCAAAATAATTTTGGAGCATACGATGGATAAAAATATAGCCTCCACCGACTCTTCTTAAGAAGATACGCTCAGCAGCATAGTCCCAGAAAGAAATACGCCACGGCAGGTATCCCTGGTACCAAAGAATAAGCCGGAGAATAAAGTGTTGAATTAAATCTGAACCACCATATATTAAAGTTAGGATTAATCCTGAGTAAAATAGTGTTGGAAAAATATTTTTTGTTAGTAAAAGTGCGCTTATCCCTAAGAGCACTCCCCCCATAATGCCAATAAGTAGCGCGTTTTTTGCTGTTGCACGCATACCCTCGTTGGGTCGTACCTTTGATGGTTCATTCCTACTGCCTAGTCCCTCTAAGAGAACAATGACAGTAAGCATAAATACAAAAACATAAAGTGTTATCTGCAAGGCTGACCAGTAATTTCCGCCGAACAACAGGTACATGAGGAGAAATAACAGACAACACATAAAAATAAAGTTTTTGAAGCCCTTTCTAATCTCATCTAGAGAAAAGGTGAATGTAATACTTTCATAGGTTTTTACACTGTCTGACAGTGCTCTTTTTATCCTCCGACCAAAGAGGAAAAATAAAATTGCAAGAGTTGGTGAAAAGCACAGCCATGATAAATTGACTTCTCTCAAGAAGTTAAAGATTTCTGAATTCTCAAAAGGTGAAAAAAATGTTATCCGGATAATCGTGAGGAAGAAAAACAAAAAAACAGAAATGGTTAATGCGCAGCCGCCGAATGCCATTCCATATTTTTGGTCTTCTTTTGCTTTAGCTTCTTTCCGTGATGTCTCCGGCGGGGTTTCTGCCAAATAGTTTTGTCGGATTAAACGCCATCGTTCCAAAAGCCCCAAGATAGCCGGTGTGACGATAGCCAGGGTAAAGAAGCCTGCAAACCATAGAGTAGAAAAATTAAATCGAAAAATATCAATCGCCAGAGCATAAATCACAGATGCAATAACAAGGA
Organism: Ardenticatenaceae bacterium; assembly: GCA_020634435.1. GTDB lineage: Bacteria > Chloroflexota > Anaerolineae > Promineifilales > Promineifilaceae > Leptofilum. The sequence goes on from JACKBS010000002.1 coordinate 15,049, forward strand.
CTAGGCTTTCCACCAATCCGGGACCAAAAGCATAAAGCCAGATTCCGGTAGAATTCATTAGCCAATTTGGTTGTAGTTGCTCCAAAAGAAAAAGTGAATAATTTTGTTGATTCATTTGGTGAGCCAAGTAGCTAAGCCAATACTTCGTTTGTTCGTCTGAATAGTCACTTACACCCGTTCGTCGCCTAAACATCTGCTGCACATACATATCAAATATATGCTTTCGACGGGCTTCAATTGAATCAAAGCTGGAAAATGTCTCAGTCGTTATATCTTCGTAGGCTAAAGCCATAATGCTCAGCATCAAAGGGGATTGGGCAAGTTCCTCGAGTACTGTATCCTCTTGCAGAGCAGCACGGACTGTCACCAACTCCGCACCAGCGGTACTCAAATACTTATCAATCTGCTGCGAATTCAGTGGATTCAGGAAAATTGCAGTCTCAAGCTTCAGTTTTTCGGGGATAGCCTCATATTCTTCTAGACGACTACAGATGGCTATGTCAACCAGTTGATTCTGTCGAAATTGGTTAATGGCTTTTACACAAGCCGTTTGGTGTTGTAACTTAACTTCATCCAGACCGTCCAGCAATAACAGTAACTTATTCCTCTCAATCCATTTTCGACCAATTTTCTTAGGGATTAGATACTTTTCCTTTAATTCTAATATTAGCCACTCTGCTACTGGTTTATCGCTCAACCACGAGGAGAGATTGAAGACTACGGGTACTGGCAAATCAGGGTTCTGCTTGGCACGAGCAAGCAAAGTTTGCGCCAGTTCCAACAATACTGTTGTTTTACCGGAACCAGGTCCACCTACGATTAAAAGAGATTGATTTGCCTCGTCGAAGACATCTTCTATCCGCTTGTCTGGTATGAGTAAGTTGCGCTCTACGTCAGGTCGCTGTACGACCATTTCCCATGGGTAGTGAACGAGATTCGGCCGATACTCTTTACTCAAATCAATCGGGATGGTGCTGTTGAGCGTGTTTTCTAGTACACCTTCAATCCAAAATGTTTCTACTTTGGCAATTAGTGCCAGCTGCTCCCGAGATCTTGGCTTCGTACCTGAAGCAGATGGCAACTGAGAATAGAGCTTATCTAGAAAGGCTAAGTCTATACTGAGACCAGCTGTGTCGAAAGGAATAGGGCGATCCTCATGGAGCTTTGCTAATAATTGGTCCAAGCTACGTTTTCGCCCCATCAATATGAGTAAATCTCGCACTTTCGAAGACTTTCCACCTTCTGGCAAGTCTTCGTAATCAATTCCCAGCTCAAAGCAAAGCGTACGAAGCTCATTCAAATCATATAGTTCACCAATAAATTGGCGAAGAGCGTTTATATCATTACGCATGTGCTCAAACTTTCTTTGCTTTTATTGCCTTACTGCTTTTTTGTTTATTACTTTGGAAGGAAGTGTAACATGGATACGAGGAAGCTGCGTACGGAAAGTAAAATGAATTTTCGTTTTCTTGATTTCTACGGCTTGTTAATGCATCGCAACAGGCCACTTTACCGAAAGTCAACAAACTCATGAATTCGTGCGGAAACAACGAGATTCTTTTACTCAGCAGAGTTTTGTGTGTATCGCAAGTCCTCAACCATATCTCAGATACCCAACGACTTTAATATTATCGATGCAAGATTACCCTCCAACTCATGAAAGGGGAGACCAAATTACTCAATTCGCCGATCATCTTTTCGACCGTGATGCAATTGGCGTAACAATCTCATATTCGGGGCATGGCGCAGCTTGGTAGCGCGCTTCCTTCGGGTGGAAGAGGTCGTGGGTTCAAATCCAGCTGCCCCGACAGACAAAAAAACGGCCGTTTCTCAGTGAGGAACGGCCGTTTTTTGCTTCCTCATCAGTTCAAAACCAACCTAAATACGTTCCTCTCTTCTTGCGTTTCAAACTTAATAAGCTCCCTATTACATCTTAACAACACCTCAATATTTGCTCTGTAAACTGTTTGCAACTTGAACACACACGGCCGTCTCAGACATCCGCCGCGGGACTGGCAAGGAGCTTGTCATGAATAAGACAAAAGGAGGCATGAAGATGTCTACAAAAGTTACGCAAAACACCAACGC
>JACKBS010000020.1 GCA_020634435.1 Ardenticatenaceae bacterium
GGATCGGCGTCCACCACTTCAGCGTCACTGCCATTGGTGCGAGGCTCCCGTTTTGGCGCGGGTTTGGGGGCCGGTTTTGGTGTGGGAACGGCCGTTTGCTGCGGCACCGGTTTGGGGGCAGGTTTGGGCGCTGGGGGTGGCGGTGTCGGCGCAGAAAGTGCCGTCAAACGCACCACAGCTTCCCGGCTGCCAATTCCTAGCAAGCCGCGGCTGCCTTCATCCACCACATCAATGATCACTTCCGACCGGCTAACCCCTAATTTTTGTAATCCTGCTTCAATCGCTTTCTCGACATCCGCTCCCCGAGCTTCAATCTCACGTTTGTTAGACATTGTTTCCCCTTTGTGCTTGCTAAACACGCCCGATAGCCAAAATCAGTGGGCCGCCGGGCTGGGCATTGGTTACCGCTTCGCCGACCGGCGTTTCCGCTTTGATTGGTCCTGGCTGCGATTGCTGCCCTGTGTAGCTTTATTCTGATTCTCTTTTACGACTGGCAATGGCTTCTCTTCAGGCATTTCTGCTTCGGGAATAACGCCACCACCATTTAAGCCCATCGTTTTACGGTCCTTGGCCAAGGCCAGTGCCTCTTTCTCAGCTTCCATCACCCGCCGCGTGTACAAACCCTGAGCAATACCGATCAGGTTAGACAATACAAAGTAGATCGACAGGCCAGATTGGAACGACAGCGAGAAGAAGCCAAACATGATTGGCATGGTGTACTGCATTGACTGGGTCATTGCGGCCGTCGGATCTTCCTGATCCTTGCCACCCTTCTTGTTCTTGTTCGCGTCATCCTTTTTGGCCGAGGATGGCGAAGTGAATTTGGTTTGGACAAACATCGTCACAAAAACCAGAATGGGCAAGATGTACAGGGGGTCCGGCTGACCCAAGTTCAGCCAAAGGAAGTTGCTTTTAATTGGCAACAAGTTGGTCAAATCAATACCAGGGTATACACGCTGCGTCAGTTCAAACAGCGTTTGCGGCGTAGAACCCAAGACAAGACGCAAAACCTGGAACAGCCCAAACAAAATCGGCATGGTGGCCAGCATAGGCAAACAACCGCTCAAGCTTTCTGCCGGGTTGTAGCCAATCTTCTGGAACTCTTCCTGCATTTTTTGTGGATTATCTTTGTACTTCTGCTGAATCGCCCGAATTTGTGGCTGCATCTCCTGCGTTTTCACCATGCTGCGCTGCTGCCGCAGGTTTAAGGGCAGCATTAAAATTCTGGTGAAAATGGTAAAGACCGTTAGGGCCAGGATGAAATTGTTCCCTAAAATGTCATACAGCCATAACAAGGCATTGGTAATCGGGTTAATAATTAATAAATCCCACATAAGGTGATTGCGTCCTGTTTAAAGCAATGGGCCAGATTGAACAACACATTGCTGCTTATATTTCGATGTTTAAGCGATAAAACCGCTGCTTATTCGCTGACGAGTTCTGGCGGCAAATAGCTCCACTCCAGTTCACCAGTTTCTAGATTATACGCTTGCAGAATGCCAACTTCGCTTTGCATGGCCACCACAATGACATCCCCTACGATAGCCGGAGTAGAGAACAGCGGGGCCGGAGTTGTGGCCTGCCACATTTCTTCACCCGTCGCTGCATCCATGGCTACCATCAACCCTTCTTCGCTTTGTTCGTTACCGAGCGAGGCAACGTAGACCACACCATCTTTCACTACTGGGCTGGCCTGAATAGCGCCTTTTATCTGCGCTGGCGGATTTTGGTTGGCACCCGCTACAACATCCATAGTGTGCACACCGCTTTCCCATAGAACCTCGCCACTGGCAGCATCAATCGCAAAAACGTTGCCACTACTATCGCCGACGTACAGGGTGCCATCAGCCAAAGCTGGGGCACTCCACACCCAATCGGAGGCAGGTACAGACCATACCTCTTCGCCAGTGTCCATATCTAGGGCATGAACTTCGCGGTCATAGCTAGCAGCATAAACCAGATTTTCATCAGGATTTACTATCGGCTGCGCTGACATGGCGCCACTCAATTCGGCCGACCACTTCTGGGTGCCATCCTCGGCATTTAACGCATAAAGGTGACGGTCTAGTGAAGCGACAAACAAGGTACCTTCATAGTAGGTTGGCTGTGCCCAAATGGAAAATTCGGCCGTAAAGTGCCACAAATCGTTACCGGATTCGGCATCCAAAGCCAGGAGTTGGTTGTCGGCCGTGGCCACATAAACCACATCGCCCACCTGCAAAGGCGCTGCGACAATGCGGTCCGAGGCCAGATCGTTTCGGGTCCACTCGGTTTTCGCCGTGCTACCGGTAACATCAAGCGCATAAATTGAGACAACGATTTGGGGAGAGAAGAGGCCTTGAGCAGCACCAAAATCACCAATTACGGCACGGCCGTCTTTCACGGAAGGTGGTGCGTAGAAGAACAAAGTTGCGCTTTCTGGCTTGAAGGACCAAAGCAAATCTTGCGATGCGGCCTCTAAACCTAAGACACCGGAGCCATAAGCCACATACAGATTTTCACCATCGGTGGAAAGTCCGGGCCAGTTTTGCGCTGTAGCGCCTCTTGAACAAGCGGTTAAACTAAATGTAGCCAGGAGTAGTACAAGTAAAAGGAGCCGGGAAAACGGCCGTTTTGCAATGAACAAAGAGTGCCTCCGCAAAAGCAATACCTATGATTGCTGTGAAATAGTTAAGTTAGGGAACCGGATCGTACCCACCTGGATTAAAAGGATGGCACCGGCTAATACGCTTAATGGCCAGCCAACCACCTTTTCTAAATCCATACTTTTCAATCGCTTCGTAACCGTAGTGCGAACAGGTGGGGTAAAAACGACAGCTAGGCGGTGTAACCCGAGAAATAGTGCGTTGGTACAAACGAATTAAAAATAGAGCAATTCTTTTCATGCCAACATCATACACCCTCTGAAAAAATTTGTATTAGATTTATACTAATTTTTTCAGTTTACCCGTGGCGCTTATTCTGAAGACTGCGGCAAAGACAAATTTTTAGTCTGTACGGTGTGTAGCTGGAATAAGTTCCGACCGCGCCAATAACTGCAAAACGGCCGTTTCTACCTCGGCAAAAGTAGCCTCAGGCAAAAGCGGCCGTGCTATCCATACACAATCCCAACCCGGTTGAATTTGGTTCAGGTGCAAACGAACGGCTTCCCGCAGGTAACGCCTGACCCGGTTTCGTATCACGGCCTTACCCACACGCCTGCTGGCTACAAAAGCAAAACGACTTGCCTCTGTTTCGCTCCGCCTTGCTACCAATATACAAAGCGGATGACGCCAGCTGCGCCCCTGCTGCTGCACTAACTTTAACTCAGCAGCGTGCCTCAGGCGATGGGGTTGCGGCAGCATACATCAGACAACCGGAGGGTATTATTTACCCCCGCCAAAACGTTTCACCGAACGGTAAGCCGTAGCCGAAGAACCATTCCAGTTAATCCGTTTGACGTGATCATTCATTTCAACAGTCAGCTTAAGACGCCCTTTGGCGCGGCGGCTCTTCAACACATCGCGGCCACCCTTGGTCTTCATACGCTGGCGAAAGCCGTGAACCCGTTTCCGGCGGCGAATTTTTGGTTGATAAGTACGCTTTGGCATAAGAAGTTCTCCTAAAAAAACCAGGGCTTAAAGCCCTGAGGTTAATATCCACTGAGTTTAACCATCTTTACCCGCCAATATTCTTACTAAAACATGGGTAAAGAAATCGTTTCATCTTGTAAACGACGGAAAATTATACCTAAGCCAGAGAGGTGGGTCAAATAAATTTTTGGGCAATATCACCCACAATTATTAAGAAACCCGCTCGATGTGCGCGCCAAGCGCTTGCAGCTTCTTCTCGATCTGCTCGTAACCACGATCAATTTGCTGAATATTGTGGATGGTGCTGGTGCCTGTGGCGCATAAAGCCGCCAGAATCATAGCCATACCAGCCCGAATATCCGGGCTGGGCACGCCGTGTGGGCTGGCATTCAGCCGGTTGCGACCCAAAATCATCACCCGATGCGGATCGCACAACACAATGCGCGCTCCCATAAAGGTGAGATTGTCCACAAAGAAGAAGCGGCTCTCATACATCCAGTCGTGCAGCAGCACTGACCCTTCTGACTGTGTGGCGATAACGACAGCGATGCTCATTAGGTCTGGCGGAAAGCCCGGCCAGGGCATAGGCTTAATTTCAGGGATACGGCCGCCAAGTGCTGGCTTAATCTGCATGGGCTGGTTGGCAGGCACGACAATGTCCTGGCCGTCATCATACCAATGCACGCCCAGCTTTTCGTAAACAATACGGATCATGCCTAAATTTTCTGGTTGGGCATCCTCAATGCGAATTTCGCTGCCCGTAACGGCCGCTGCCCCGATAAAGCTGCCCACTTCCATAAAATCTGACCCCAGGCGGAATTCGCCACCATGCAGGCGATCCACGCCATCAATGGTTAGGCGGTTGCTGCCAATGCCCGTGATGCGCGCGCCCAAGCCGTTAAGGAAGTTGCATAGATCGCGCACGTGCGGTTCGCAGGCCGCATTGTCGATGACTGTCTCACCTTTGGCCAGAACGGAAGCCATGATGGTGTTTTCAGTGGCGGTGACGCTGGCTTCCGGCAGCAGCAAGTAACCGGCCCCATGAAGGCCATCGGCATTCATGTGGAACAGGCCGCGCGTTTTCATCTCAACGGCCGTTCCCAATGCCTCTAACGCTCGAATGTGCGTATCTAACGGCCGTCCGCCAATCACATCGCCACCAGGTAAGGGTAACGTCACCTGGCCCATGCGAGCCAACATTGGCCCGGAAAACACAAACGAGGCGCGAATTTTGCTGGCCAGATGACTGTCCAACTCCGTTTTGCGGACTTCGGCCGCGTGAATGCGCCAACTGCCATCACCCAAATCGGTAACTTCAGCACCTAAATCAGCCAGCAAATCTAGCGTAAATTGGACATCTTGAATGCGAGGGACATTGTGCAGCACAATCGGCTCATCTGTTAGCAAGCAGGCGGGCAGCAGCTTGAGGGCCGCGTTTTTGTTACCGCTAACTCTGACTGTACCGCTAAGCGGATGACCGCCTTCAATCACAAACCGTTCCATTGTCATTTCCTTTTTTGCTTCTCTTCTCTCTTCCACGCAAAGGGTTCGTAGATTCTAACGGTCTGCGCAGAGGGACACAAATTAGCAAAACAAATGCTCACCGACAGCTAAATCAGCTTTTGGTTGTCCCAGGGCAGCGCCAGAGCTACACTTTGCCCATGCCAACCATCACCCTCCCTCATACCGAGCTTTTTTATGCCCCGTTTTTGCCCAAGGACGCCAAACAAACCCTGGTTTTGATTCACGGGGCGGGCAGTTCACGCCTGACCTGGCCGGGTGCACTGCGCCGTTTACCCAATACGGCCGTTTACACCATCGATCTGCCAGGACACGGCCGTTCTGCCCTGCCCGGTCGCCAAACCGTTGCTGACTATGCGCAGGATGTGATTCAGTTCCTCGAAAAGATGGCGTTGGAAAACGTCGTGTTGATGGGGCACTCCATGGGCGGGGCCATCGCCCAGCAAATCAGCCTGGCAGCGCCGCCCAACCTGATTGGTCTGGTGCTTATTGGTACCGGAGCAAAATTGCGCGTAGCCCCTGCGTTCACCGAAGGCATTCAAACCGACTTTACGGCTACCGTGGATTTGTTGAACCAGTATTTCTGGGGCTCTGAGCCCGATCCAAAGGTGTTGGCTGCCAACCGCCGCAACATGCTGACCTGCCCGCCAGAGGTGATGCTGGGCGATTTCCAGGCCTGCGATCAATTTGATTTGCGGGATCGTGTAGCGGAGATTGTTTTGCCCACGCTGGTGATCAGCAGCGGCCGGGACCAGATGACTCCAGCCAAGTTTGGCCAATTTCTGGCGGAGCAGTTGCCCCGTGCCGAGTTCGCTTTCATCGGGGAAGCCGGGCACATGATGATGCTGGAATTTCCTGATCGCGTGGCTGCACTGGTGCAAGATTTTCTGGCAACATTATGAGGTTGACAAACAAAAACGGCCGTTCCACCAAAGAAACGGCCGTCTACATTCAAGCCTAACGCTTTGCAGCCTAGTAGCTCAACACCACCTGCCGGGACAACACCCCAGCCACAGTTTGCAACAATTCGTCGGCCGTAAAAGGCTTGGGCAAAGACCGGTCGGCCACGCTGCGCAATCCTTTGACAAGTTCGTTATTGCTGGCTCCACTGGAAATGGCAATGATGGGAATCGAACGCGTTTCGGCCATCTGGCGCATTTGTTTGGCGGCAGCATACCCATCCAAAACCGGCATTTCGGCATCCATCAGCACCACATCTGGCTGTTCCGTCTGAGCCAGAGCCAGCCCGTCAGCGCCATTTTCTGCTTGAATAACGCGGGCCGTAGGGTAAGCCATATTGAGGAAATCAGTTAACACCATACGTACTGCTGAATTATCATCAACCACTAAAACCGCTTTCATCTTAGCACTCCTTCAACAACTAAAGACAACTTCTCAATTAATTGGGCAATTTATCTAAAGTATGCTGGAAGGAACGGCCGTTTGCTGTGAATCATCCAGCAGCCACATCGATCAAGTTGCTACAGGCCAGGTGTGCAGTAAACACACAACTAACCGTAGCCTACTTTACAGGCAACTTCTGGCAGCGGCTCTAACCGGACTGGTCCTGCAATACAGCACGCAGCCGCGGCGCAATCGCTTGCAGTGCCCGGCCACGATGGCTGATCTGATGCTTTTGCGACGCTGACAGTTGCGCCATTGTTTGGCCAAATGCTGGCAGGTAAAAGACGGGATCGTAGCCAAAGCCGTTGTCCCCCACTGGAGCCTGGGCGATGCGCCCTTCACACACTCCATCCGATTCACCCAACAGAGTTCCGTCCGGTGCCGCCAGGACGATCACACAGCGAAACCGGGCCGTGCGCTGCGGTTCGGGCACGTCTTTGATGTCGTCGAGTAATTTTTCGTAGCGTTGAACGTCCGTTAACCCCTCACCCCCATACCTTGCCGTGTACACGCCGGGCGCGCCATTCAGCGCATCTACCTCCAGCCCCGAATCATCGGCCAAAGTGAGCAAACCAGAAATGGCCGCATACGCCTGCGCCTTCAAAACGCTGTTCTCGCGAAAAGTGTGGCCGGTTTCCTCTACATCCTCCGTCACCCCCAGATCATCCAGGCTAAGCCATTCAATCTCCATATCTTGCAACATCTCGGCAAACTCAATGACTTTGCCCTTGTTGTGCGTTGCTACAAGCAGTTTTGCCATTCTCACACTCCTGTATCCGTTAAAAGACAGATGAGCCTTTTTCATGTTTCGATAAGCGTATGTTATACTCCACTCCTAACTTTAACAGAAGGGAGGGACCCCATGACAAATAAACGCCCTTCACGACTGCGCTTTAACTTTGGTTTCTTTTTGGAAGCCACGTTAGGCACCAGTCGCACAATAGAACTGAACTATCCCACCATTGAGGTGGAAGATTTAACATTAAGCCCACTGGAAGGCACATTTACCGCCACACGTACCTCTGAAGGCGTCTACCTGAGCGGTACGCTCAACAGCACGTTGGTTGGGCAGTGTGTACGCTGCCTGGAACCCGCGCGAACGCCCATTTCCATGCAGTTGGACGACCTGTTTTACTATCCGCCACACACAGCTCCTGAAGGGGAGTATGTGATTGGTGAAGATGGTTTTATTGACCTGGCACCGCTGGTGCGGGAATTGGCCGTGCTGGAAACACCCATCCAACCGGTTTGCCGACCAGATTGTCAGGGCTTATGCATGGAATGTGGCCAAAACCTCAACGAAGGCGACTGCGGCTGCGAGCCGAACCCCATCGACCCGCGCCTGAGCGCCCTTCAGCAGCTTTTGAACCCATCCGATAACTAAAAGAGTATGTTTTTCGATCAAGCTAAAATTTATATCCGCAGCGGCAATGGCGGCGACGGAATGATCAGTTTCCGCAGGGAAAAGCACGTGCCCTATGGCGGCCCTGATGGCGGCGATGGTGGCGACGGCGGTGATATTATCTTTGCGGGCAATCGCCACCTCAACAGCCTCATGCGGTTTAACCGCCAGGCCCACTTCAAGGCCGAACATGGCACGCATGGTAGCAAGCAAAATCGCAGTGGCAAACGCGGCGAAACGCTGCGCATTGAAGTGCCATCGGGCACCGTTATTCGCGATGCAGAGACAGGGGCCGTTTTGGCTGACATTACGTCCGAAGATCAGGAGATCACCGTGCTGCAAGGCGGCAAAGGTGGACGGGGCAACAGCCATTTTGCCAGCAGCGTCAACCAGGCGCCGCGCATTGCTGAACGGGGTGAACCAGGTGCAGAACTGTGGGTTACCCTGGAGCTAAAGCTCATCGCCGATGTGGGCATTGTCGGAGTACCCAACGCGGGCAAATCGACCCTGCTGTCGGTGATTAGCGGAGCCAGCCCCAAAATTGCCAACTATCCGTTCACGACACTGCAACCCAACTTGGGCGTGGTGGAGCTGGATGACTTTGAAACGTTTGTGGTAGCCGACATTCCTGGTTTAATTGAAGGTGCAGCCAGCGGAGTGGGCCTGGGGCACGATTTTTTGCGCCACGTAGAGCGCACCCGGGTGCTGATTCACCTGCTGGACGGGTCAGCCAGTGAGCCGCTTGTGGATTGGGCCATGATCAACCAGGAGCTGGCGATGTATGACATCGCTATGGAAGAACGGCCGCAGCTCGTTGTCCTCAACAAAATGGATTTACCAGATGCAGTGGCTTGGGAGCCGCTCATCGAGGAAGAAATCAAGAAGGCTGGTTATCCGTTCATGTCCATTTCGGCAGCAACGGGGCAAAACGTTCGGCAAATGCTGTACCGCGTGCGGCAAATGCTCGACGAAGCCCCGCCTGCTAAAACGCGTCATGATGACGAGATTGCGGTGATTCGGGCTGCTAATGATGAAGGCTTCACCATTGAGCGCGAAGGCGCAGATTGGCGAGTGCGGGGTAAGCAAATTGAGCGCGTAGCGGCGATGACCTACTTTGAATTTGATGCCACATTGGTGCGCTTTCAGAAAATTTTAGAGTCTATGGGCATTTCCAAGGCGCTGGAAGAGGCAGGTGTGCAGGTTGGCGACATCGTGCACATTGGTGAAGAAGAGCTGGAATGGGGTGAGTGAGTACCGGACCAAAAATCGGTTTGCTGGGCGGCACGTTTGATCCGCCGCATTGGGGGCATTTGTGGTTGGCCGAACTGGCCTGGCAGCAGCTCGGCCTGGACAAGGTGCTCTTTTTACCGGTTGGTCAACCGCCCCATAAACGCAATCAGGAAATTACGGCCGTTTCCCACCGCCTGCAAATGGTCTCTCTGGCCATCCAGAACAACCCTCACTTTGTTTTAGATACAACCGATTGTGATCGCCCTGCCCCGCACAGCACGGTGACGCTGCTGCCCCTGCTGCGCCAGGCACACCCCAACGCCCACTTCTGGCTGCTGCTGGGCGGCGACTCGTTGCGCGATCTGCCCACCTGGACCGATCCGGCACAACTGATTTCCCAATGTCGCCTGGCTGTGCTGCCTCGACCGGAAGCAATGATTGATTGGGAACAGTTGGAAACGGCCGTTCCTGGCATACAAACGGCCGTTGATTTACTGTCTGGCCCCACCCTGTCCCTCTCGGCCACGGCGATTCGGACCTGGCTCAAAGAGGGACACACCGCACATTATTTGCTGCCAACGGCCGTTGCCAGCTACATCACCCAACACCAGCTATACCAGACAAAAAACGACTAATTTTCAGCTTCAGCTTCAGCTGCATCCTCGGCGGGAACTTCAGGAGCGTAGCGCTTCATTTGTGGCACGGAAACTTTAATCGCCTTACGGCAGTTGATGCATTCTACCGTGTGATACTTTTGCCGCTTCTCATCTGCTTTGGCGATGGCATCCACCAGGTAATCCCGACTGAGGTTAAACGATTGACGGCAGTAATTACAGCGAATATTCATAGCATTTCTCCCTATTGAATCAATCGTCTCATTGTAGCCTTTTTAGGCAGTGGGGGGCAACTTCTGTCGGCCTTCGTAGTGCCACTGCACCTGGCCATAATCGTGACGGCCGTTTCCGCCCAGGCGCATCAACCGACAAAGCAGCCGAGGTGCCAACGTGAACAAGGCATATACCACATTCAGGTAGCCAGGTACATTTACTACCGATCGATGGCGACGCAGCCCTTCAATGACCGCTTTGGCAACGTCTGGCGGGGTGATGTAGGGGGCAAAATCGACCCAGCGCGGCATTTTGCTAGAGGCCACATGCTGGCGAAAAAAGTTGGTCCCGGCCACCGCCGCCGGACGCACCAGCATCACGTGAATTGGCGAATGAGCCATTTCTAATTGCAAGATTTGCACGTAGGCATCCACCGCCGCCTTGAGAGCACTGTATCCGGCCAACGTGGGCGTAACAAAAAGTTTCCCAACTGAAGAACCAATGGTTACCACCTGTCCACGACCAGCCTGACGCATGAGGGGCAGAACCGCTTGGGTGGCATAAACCATGCCAAAGTAGCCCACCTGCATCATTTTTTCTACATCGGCAGCAGGCAAATTTTCAGCCAAATCCCAGCGGACGTAGACGGCATTGTTCACCAAAATATCGATCCGCCCGGTTTGCCGGTAAACGGCCGTTACCCACTCCTCCACCGCTGCCTGATCCGACACATCACATAGACTAAAGTGAATTTGCGAAGCCCAGGGCGAAACGGCCGTTGCCGCTTTTGCTTCTGCCAGATATTCCGCCGCAATGTCGCAAACAAACACCTGCGCCCCGTAATCAGCCAATGCTTGGGCAATGGCCCAGCCAATTCCTTGCGCCCCCCCGGTCACCAAGGCTACCTGACCCGCCAAAAATTCACTCATCTCTTACCAATCTCCTCTAGAAACGTCACCAAAGGCACTGTATAGTTGCTTGTTAGACACTGAATTGGCTATTTGGCAACAAATTATGATGCTATCCAACACACAACTCGCCAGCACCGTCTTAGTGATTGATGACCAGGAAACCCTGTTAACCGTGGTTTTGGACATGCTCACCGCAAAAGGCATGAACGTCCTAACCGCCCGCAGCGGACGGGAAGGCATCCGCGTCTTCCAGGAAAATGCGCAAACCATCGACGTGGTTTTGCTCGATATGAAAATGCCGGATTTGAATGGGGATGAGGTATTTGCCGAGCTAGAAGCCCTTGACCCGAAGGTGAGGGTGATCATTACCACCGGCTACGAAGAACGGGAAGCGCTGGCCCGTTTTAACGGCCAGCAAAAAGTGGCGTTTATTCAAAAACCATACCGTTTTAAGATTTTAGTGGAGATGATTGCCGCTATTCTGGCCGAGAAACACGTAGTGTAGGGACAGACTACCAGGAAAATTTGTAACGAACTCCCTCTGGCGTCTTCTGCTCTTGCCACCCAAAATGCTTCAAATTGAAATCGGTCCGCTGACCAAAGGCGGTTAATTTATTGGCCAGCTCAGGCTGGGCATAGTGGGCCGCTTCCGAAAAAAGGGTGGTTGTCGGCTCGCCAATCTTTTGCGCACAATGATAAAACACAGCCAGGCTCACCTCTACATTGCGCTTAGGTGGGATGATGTAGTTGGCAATGACCGCCCCCACCAGACCGCTCAGAAGCCAGTCACGCTTGTTTTGCCGCACGGCCAGCGTCGCCGCCCGGTGCCCATAAATGCCAAACAAAGATCGCTGCTCTGGGGCAAGAGAGTCCTGAAATGCGGTCCGCTCAACGGCCGTTCCCGTCATAAACCGCGCCACAATAGCATGAATCCGCTCATCCACTGCCGAAGGCAGCGGCTCGGCGTAATAGTCAACCACTTTTAGGCCCGCTAAAAACTGCCCGGCCTCATCGGTAAAAGCGCGAAAGGCACTGCCATTGTTCATGCATTCTCTCCTGTGATCACAATCCACAGATTACACAGCTCCTCTTATCTGTGTAATCTGCGAAATCTGTGGCTTTATATTTGCAGAGCAAGTTTCACAAGAAATCTCACTCCGCTAACGGGGACTCCAAAATGGCATCAACCCTTCGGCCAGAAACCGTTTTTGGCCCGTGGTAATGTTGATGATAAAAATTTCGTTACGGCCGTCTTCCACCATTGGCAGCACCAGAGCATCGCTTTGCGGCGACCAGAGACGGTGGCTGAGGGCGTACTGGTCAAAAAAGGGCAAAAACTGTGTGGCAAACGTAAATGTCGGCACAAATTCAAACAGCAGCCGCCCTTCTTCCGTGGTGACATCATAAACCAGCAGGCGCAGACGGGGCAAACTTTGCTGGGCAATCTGCTTACCTACGGCCGTTTTCCCGCTCTGCACGTTAATATCCCCTTCCCCACTGCGCAAAATGCTGATCGCTGCCAGGTAACGGCCGTCTGGCGACCAGAAAAAGGCCACAATGGGCTCCTGGCTCAAGACGCGAATCTCGCCGGTGGCGGCATCTACCAACCGGAGTGGCCCCACAAAGCTGCGGCTGTCCGGCTCGCTGCCGTTGGTAAAGGCCAATTGGTTGGCGGTGGGGCTCCAAGCCATCGCCACAATGCCCGCATGACGCTGCTGCACTTCTTTGTCTGACTGCGTGTCCATCACCACCAGGCGACTGTTGGCCCCGGTAATTTCCTCGGCATAGGCTAGGTAACGGCCGTCGGCCGAGATGCCAGGCACCTGGAAGAAGCCGGGCGCCGCCAATGAATCGCCCGTGCCATCACCATCAGCCGTAATCAGTTCCAGGCGAGAATCTTCCCCGGCAAAGCCGCTGTGAATTAACATCTGCTGGCTGTCGGCGGCCCACTGCCAATAAAGCGGCCCACCCACGGTAAGCAGGCGGCTGTCGGCCGAGCCATCAGCCGGTACCACGTTTAGCGCCATGCCGTCCGGGTGGCTGGCCAAAAAGCTCACCTGGCTGCTGTCGGGAGACCAGTACAGGTAAAACGGCGCGTCGCGCCGGTCGGCGTACAGCGGCAAGGGGGCGGCTTCTGTTTCGCTATCGTCCAGCACAAAAACACCCGCTCCTGTCCGGTCAGTACCGATGGCGGCCACAAAACGGCCGTCTGGCGACCAGGCCGGGAATTGGAAGCGCTGCTGCGCGCTGGTGAGCACGTGTTCCTCGCTGCCATCGGGAGCGATGGACACCAACTGCCCTTCATCATTGACAAACACAATCCGGTTGACGACCTCTCCAGGCGCGGGAACTGCCGTTGGCGCAGGCACGCTGGTTGCCGGGAGGCTCAGCTCGGCGGTGGTGGATTCGTGGGGAACGGCCGTTGCTTCCACTAACTCATCACGCTCAACCTGTGACGGCCGTTCGCGCAAGAAAAAATACCAGATCGCACCACTGGCCGAGGTACCTACCAACACAAACACCATAAAAATTGAGAAGACAATCCAACAGCCGTGCGGCCGTTTAGGGGTTTCTGGCATGGCCACCATGGGGCCGTCATCAGGATCGAAGTCGTTCATCAGCTACCTCTTCGCGTTTTGTTTATCATAGCGCACCGGGTTGATAGGCTTTACCAATTTTAATCCAATGCCAACCTTAAACAGCAAGAAATTTGAAGAGGTTGTTACGGCCGTTCATGATAAAATCCCTCCTCATGAAACAACAAACCGTACAATCACAACCAACACAGCAGCTGCCCGAAGACGTGCGCTCGCCGTTCATCCGCCGGGCGGGCACTATTTTGGCCTTTTCCTACCCGGTTCTGGCCATATCTACCGGCTTTCGCGCCGTTTACCAGCTGTTTCTCAAGGATGAAGTAATCAACAAGACGGGGCCGCTGCTCAGCGCCGTGGCCGCGCTGTGTTACCTGACGGCTACAATTGGCTTTGCCTACCGGCGACGTTGGGCGTGGTGGCTTTCGGTGCTCGTGCTGGGCTTTGAATCGCTGATGACGCTCATCGTCGGCACGCTCAGCATCATCAACCCAGAGCTAATTGGCAGCACCGTCTGGCGCTGGTTCGGCATCGACTACGGCTTTTTCCCCCTCATTCAGCCGTTGCTGGGCCTGGCCTGGCTGTTCCACCCGGAAACGCTGCAATCGTACGGCATTCGCCCGGCCAGCGACAGCAACGCAGAATAGCCAGCTAAAGATGGATGCCATGCTCTGCGTGGATAAAGCGGCGGGTGCCGGTTTCTGAGCGGATGAGCAAGGAGTAAGTCGAGGCATAGTTGCCCCAGAACTGCATGGCGCGCAGCAGAGCGCTGTCGGTAATACTGGTGGCGGCAAAAAAGATTTGGTTACTCGTCACCAGTTCGCTGCACGTCATGATGCGGCTTTCGTCCAGACCGGCCCGCCGAATATTTTCCCGCTCCACTGCATCTTGTGGGCGCAGCCGGGCCAGCATCGCACCACCGGACGCCTTCACAGCGCAAGCCGCCAGCACCCCCTGCGATACACCGCCAATGCCCATCAGCACATCCACGTCGGTGTCGGCCGTGGCGGCAATGAGCGCGCCTTCGGCGTCGCCTTCGTCGCGCAGCAAAACGCGGGCACCACTCTGGCGGATTTCCTCAATCAGGTCGTGATTGCGTGGCCTGTCCAGCACAATCACCGAAAGATCGCGAACCGACTTTTTCTTCTGGCGGGCAATGAGAGCCAGCGTCCAGGCAGCAGGGGCATCCATGCACTGTGGCACCAGGGCCGCTGCCGCATTGCGATCGACGACAATTTTGTCCATGTAAACGGCTGGTACCGGCGACCAGATTGTGCCGCGCGGGGCAATGCTCACCACAGAGATAGCGCCTGGCTTGCCTCGGATGAGCAACTTGGTGCCGTCAATGGGATCAACCACTACATCGACCTCTGGGCCGTTGCCGCTGCCCACGCTCTGCCCGGTACACAGGGGCGAGTTTTCACCCAACCGGCTCTCCTCACCAATGACAATACGGCCGTTCATCTCCAAAGAGTTCAGCGCGTCAGCCATTGCCCGGGTTGCTGCCCGGTGCGCACTGGCAAAATCACCCGAGCCAACCCAGTACCCGGCCGCCAACGCCGTAGTCTCCGTCACCCGCACCAAATCCAGACCAATGTTTCGCGATAACTGCTCGTCGAATTTCTCGTTCATGTTTTTTATTCTCGTGATGAAAAGGGGGGAAAGAAGTAAAAAGTTATAAGTGATAAGTGAAAAAGGGCTTCTTATTTCTCACTTTTTACTTTTCACTTATCACTCCCCAATTCTCCCCTATCTCCGTTCAGTATTCCATAGCCTCTAGCAAACCAGCCGCACCCCAGGCCAGCATACCGCCCTGCAAAACCTGCACATTCATGCAGCCAATGTGCTGCAAAGCAGCGGCAGCCCGGCGACTGCGACGGCCGCTGCGGCACACCAGCACAATTTGGCGGTCGGCGGGCAGCTTCACTTCGCTCGATAAAATCTTGGGCAGCGGCACCAACTTCGCTTCGGCGATGTGGCCCTGGCTAAACTCGCGCGGCTCGCGCACATCTACCACGTAGGGCATCTCGCTGCTGCCGTTGCTGCCTGGCCCCGGATGCAGCATGGTCCACAAAGGCAGCGGCTCGATCTGCAAAATATGGCTGGTATCGGCTTCATCAATAAGCGGAATTTCGGCTAGAGCAATGCGCTTAGGCAAATTTTGGCACTCACGGAAGGCGCGAATGGGGCATTCGTAGATGCACACCGCCGGGTCCAGTTCCTGATAAAACATCTTGCCGATGGCTTCATCTTCTTCCAAAATGTGACCGTCGCCCAAGAATGAATCGAAGGCCGAGGAATACATCATCTGCTGGACGCGATAGTTGGTACCCACCATAAACACATCGCCGCCACGCTCGCGGTAGGAGCGAACCAGGCTTTCCAGCATGTGAATCCCGCTAAAGTCGCAGGTGTTCACATGGTCCAGGCGCAGCAGCAAATAGCGCTGGTCGGGATGAGCATCAGCATAACTGGTGATGAACTCTTCCACGTAATTCACGGCACCAAAATACAGATCGCCATACACCTCGATGATGGCCATTTGCGGGCAAGGCTCTTTGTCAGGCTGGTAAATGAAGTGGCTAAAGGAGTCATCGGGCAAAACGGCCTGAATTCGCGGGGTGCTGGTGCGCCAGATGAACAGACCCAACGACAGCAAGATACCCAACAGCACGGCAAACTCAATCGCCAGGAACATGGTGCCGATAAGCGTGGTAACCATGATGGCCGCATCCCCCGGATGGCTGCGCCAGATGCGGCGAATTTCTTCGCGGTCAATCATGCCGTAGGCGGTAATGATCAGTACACCAGAGAGGGCGGAGATGGGCAGATAGGCGGCCAGAGGTGCCAGGGTAAACATGGCCACCAGCATAAAAATGCCAGAAAACAGAGCGGCCATTGGCGTACGCGCCCCAGCTTTGAAGTTTACGGCCGTTCGCGAAAATGACCCCGCGCCCGCATAACCGGAAAACAGCCCCATGAGGATATTGGCCATGCCCTGCCCCACAAACTCCTGGTTACTGTCTAACCTCTGGCCGGTTTGGGCAGAAATTGAGCGGGCGATAGCGGCCGTTTCCACCAACCCAATCGCCCCCACCGCCAATGCCCCAGCAGACAGGCGGCTGATCAATTCCAGATTGAGCAGGGGTAAATCGGCCAGCGGGGGCAGCGTGGCGGGCAGTTGACCAATTACAGCCACATTTTGCTCGTCCAGGTGCAGCAAATACACCACCAACGACGCCAGCACCATCGCTAGCAGGGGAATTGGCAGGCGGGCGTTAATGCGCCTCAGAACGATGATAAAAATCATGGTGCCAATGCCGACAACGGCCGTTGGCACGTGCGTCTGGCCAATTTCGGTCACCACATTCGTGACGGTGCCAATGGTGCCCGAACCACCAGATTCCAGCCCCAACAGCGGATGCAGCTGCTTGATGGCAATCAACACACCCGCGCCGCTGGCAAAACCCACAATGACGGAATGCGACACAAAATTAACCAGCATGCCCAGGCGCACCAGCCCCATGCCCAGCTGAAACACACCCACCATGACAGCCATCACCCCGGCAGCCACCACATACTGCTGCGTACCGGGCAGAACAACGGCCGTTAACGAACTGGCAATCAACAAGGAGATAGCGTTGGCTGGCCCCGTGTGCATCTGGTTGGAGGAGCCCCACAACGCCCCGATAATCGCCCCAATGATGGCGGCATAAAGCCCCATCTGCGGCGGCAATTCGGCAACCAGGGTAAAAGCAATCGACTGTGGCAGCAAAATAACCGCCACGGTTAATCCGGCCAGCAAATCCGGGCGTAAATCGGCACGATCGTACGTGCGAAACAAGTCAATTGGTCTTTTCAGGTAGTGGATTGCTGGAGCTAATGCTTGTTGTACATTGACACTGGCTCCCATCTTAGCAAGCATGGAAGGTATCTCCTTCAAATTCGGGTCTGGCTGCCTGCGGCAACCAGCACACTGTGCGCCGCCAACCGCAAACGTATGTCATGGACAGATCCATGTTTTACTCTCTTCAATTTTAGCGAGGTATTGACTTTGGGAGTGTACGTCGGGGAGAAACGGCCGTCAACCCAAAACAGGCACTTTTTACACGACCCTTACACTAAAATGGCGGCAGATTTTGTGAGGCCGACTCCCCAATGGGCAGGCTGTCAAAATCCAGCACGCGGTAGGGGTAAACGTTGACGATCGTCGTTTCCTCAAACTGGGTCACGGTGGTGGTGTCACGGCGGTAGATATGGATGTGGCCGTGCAGCATCAGCTTTGGTTTTACCCATTGCAGCAGGTTGCGCATGATCTTAAAACCAGTGTGGGGAATATCGGTCTTATCGTGTATGCCGTAGGGCGGGGAATGGGTAACGAGAATATCCAGGAAACGGCCGTGTCGCAGTTTGTTTTTCAGCAGCATCGGCAGCAGTTGCGCCACCTGGTAGCGCATTTCCGATTCCGTGTACATGAACGGCGCATTGGGGCGATACCGCATCGAGCCTTCCAGGCCCGCCAACAGCAACCCTTCGCGCTTCACCACACGGGCATGAATGTCATCGCCACCCTGAACCTGCTCCAAAATGCGTCCTTCCACTGTGTACTGCGGCCCCTTATCGTGGTTACCGCGCACATACACCAACCGACGGTCCAGCGCCGACACTAAAAATTCCAAGTAATAAAACGGCAGATCGCCACAGCCAATGATCAGATCGATGTCAGGATGCTTGGTCCGCACATCGGTGCAATACAGTTGGTCCATTACCCGGTCGCTGACCGCCAAGATTTTCATGGGTCGGGCCATTCGCGGTGTTGGTTGATGGCCAGTTTGTCCAAAATTGCCGCTTCCAGATCAATGCCCGTGATGCTGGCCAATTGCAGGAGGTAGAGGGCCACGTCGGCCAGCTCACCTGCCAGCTCTTCTGGCTGGGCAGCGTCGCTGCGCCATTGAAAATGTTCCAGCACTTCAGCGGCCTCAATAGCCAGCGAAGCTGCTAAATTTCGGGGGGTTTGGGGTTTGGGGGAATCGGGAGCATACCAGCCCTTGCTGCCAACAAAAGCGTGCATTCGGGCTTCCAGTTCTTTCAGTTCCATCAGGGTGATTAATTTTTTACAGTACAGCGATCAGGTCAGGTTCCAGGTTGGTGCAAATCCATTTCCCTCCCCCGAAATGGAGGAAGGAAATGGGAAAGTAAAGCGATTTAACTAGGCACTAGCCATGTGCCGGATCAGGTCCAGGCATTTGCAGGAGTAGCCCCATTCGTTGTCGTACCAGGACACAACCTTCACAAACGTGTCGGTGAGGGCGATGCCAGCCCCAGCGTCGAAAATGGAGGTGCGGGAGTCGCCCAGGAAGTCGGTGGACACCACGGCATCTTCGGTGTAACCCAAAATACCAGCCAGTTCGCCTTCGGAAGCGGCTTTCATGGCGGCTTTGATCTCATCATAGCTGGCCGGTTTTGCCAGGTTCACAGTGAGGTCTACCACAGAAACGTTGGGGGTGGGTACGCGGAAAGACATGCCGGTGAGACGGCCGTTCAATTCTGGAATGACCTTGCCCACAGCTTTCGCTGCACCCGTGGAGGACGGGATGATATTTTGCCCAGCACCACGGCCACCGCGCCAATCCTTCATCGAAGGACCGTCAACGGTTTTCTGGGTAGCGGTGGTGGCATGCACAGTGGTCATCAAACCTTCGGTGATGCCGAAGTTGTCATTCAGAACCTTGGCCAGCGGGGCCAAGCAGTTGGTGGTGCAAGAAGCGTTGGAAACGATGTCCTGGCCAGCATATGTCTTGTGGTTCACACCCATCACGAACATGGGGGTGGAATCCTTGGACGGAGCCGACATGACGACGCGCTTAGCACCCGCTTCGATGTGAGCGCGGGCTTTTTCATCGGTGAGGAACAGGCCGGTGGATTCCAGCACGTACTCGGCACCCACTTCGTCCCACTTTAGATTTTTGGGGTCACGCTCGGCGGTGACGCGGATGGTTTTGCCATTGACGACCAGGTTGCCATCTTTTACTTCGACGGTGCCGTTGAAACGGCCGTGTGTCGAATCATACTGCAACATGTACGCAATGTACTCTACGTCGATCAGGTCGTTGATGCCGACGATTTCGATGTCATCTAGCTCTTGAGCACGACGAAAAACCAAACGGCCGATACGGCCGAATCCGTTGATACCTACTTTAATTGTCATGGATTTCTCCTTTGGTGAATATTGAAAAACGGAAATTTCTTTTAGTAAACAGCAGATTAAGCTGGTTATGGCTTGAATTTTACCGCCGTTTACTATACTTCGTAACCCCGACAAGCGTTAACGTCAAATGTCATGACTAAGCGCGTCAGGTATCACGATAGCAGACGCATAACCACCTGTGCAAGTTTTGCGCCGTCATGCCGCCAGGGCCGCGCCTCATCCACCAGATCGGCCGTTTTCATCGGCAGATTTTCCGGCGGGGTAAGCGGCACGTAAATCGTGTGGCCGCCACCGCGATCCGGGGGGATAGATTGATTGTCGTTGGCAATGACCAGGTCCAGGCAGCCAGTGGGAATATGTTCAAAAAGGGTTGCTACATGGTCAGCTACAGAGTAATTATCCGTCTCTCCGGGCTGTGTGGCAAGGTTACAAATATAAATCTTAGGTGCGCGGGCATGTTGCAGCGCTTGGGCCAGGTCTGGCACCAGCAAATTGGGCAAGATACTGGTGTACAAACTACCCGGCCCCATCACGATCAAATCGGCCTGAAAGATGGCTTGCAGCGCAGGCGGATACGCTCTAACATTTTCTGGTTGCAGGTAGACGTGCTGGATACGGCCGTTTACCTCCGGTATCGCACTTTCCCCCACCACCCGCTGAATCTCACCGTTGGGCAGCTTTACATCCGCTTCCAGGGTCACATCGGCCAGCGTGGAGGGCAGCACGCGGCCCCGCAAGGCCAGCACGCGTTCCGCCGCTAACAGTGCCTCGTCGAAGCTGCCGGTAATGCCGGTGAGCGCCGCCAGCAGCAAATTGCCAAACGCGTGGCCTTGCAGTTCAGAACGGCCGTTTTCACCCAGCACTCCGCCAAACCGATATTGCAGCACCTGGGTCATCAACGCTTCGTCCCGCGCCAGGGCTGCGAGATTGTTGCGAAAATCGCCCGGCGGCAGCAAACCAAACTCACGCCGCAAACGGCCGCTGCTGCCCCCATCATCCGCCACGGTCACGATGGCCGTGATGTTGCGCGTGTAGGCCGTCAGGCCACGGAGCAGACCGGGCATGCCCGTGCCACCGCCAATCGCTACAATGTTAGGCCCGCGCCCCTTGCGGCTAAAATCGTAAATCCGGTCGGCCAGGCTGGTATCGGCCCCCTGGAATGGAGCCATCAAGCCCCGCGCCATCCGGGTGACGCCCCATACCACCAGCAAGCCACCCACCAGCAACGGCAAGATGATTTGCAACGAGCCGGGCAAAAATTGCAACGTCAGGAGGTCATACACGGAGAGCGGCAGCCAGCTGCGTCGTTCTAAAAAGAAAAGCACGTTGACTACGCCAAGGCCGATAACGGCCGTTCCCACAGCAATCACCACCAGCCAGCGTTTTAAGCCAATTCCTGGTGTCAACCAGCGACTGCTAGAAAAAAAGATAAAGCGTTTCAAAAAGGATGGTCTGCGCACGAGGGGATTCTAGCAAGGGGTGGAGGGAGGGACAAGGTGATGAAGTTAGATTTAACCACCGGCGGTCAGGCCGAAGTGGTGAGTTTGGGTGTGATGAAAAGTTGTGTAACGAGTCAGGAGCCAAGACTTGAGTCCAGCGTAAGCTTCTCTAGCGTTATACAAAAACTAATCACACCCGGTGAGTTTTTTGCCGTTGACAGCGGAAAACGGCCGTGTTACCATTTTGCCCAACTTAAAAAATAAAGACGCTGAACCGAAAGAGTATGCAGTAAAGCGAGTTCTAGAGAGTGAGTCCGCTGTTCCAAAAACAGTCGAGCTGAAAGATTCACAACAGCGCCACTGCTGAATGGGTCGGGGAGTTGTTTAGGCGAAAAATTTCTTTTGAGTAGTCTAAACCGGAAGTGCCACCGTTATCTGGGCATAGATCTACTTAATAATTAATTGTGGATTGCGAATAATTAATTATTAATGGATTGAAATGAGTGGAGCTGGCTACACACAACGCGCTATCACGGGCGCGTTTTTTGTTTCAGCTTAAGCCGGGTGGCACCACGGGAGTGAATTTTCAGACGCTCTCGTCCCAGTAGCGATTTAGATCGCTGGGACGAGAGCGTTTTTTGTTTTCGAGATTGGTTAATTAGAGATTGGAGATTGGTTTGGCAAATCTCCAATCTCTAATCTCCCAAATAAAGGAGTGGAGAAATGAGCGATAATACAAAGTTTTTATTGGATGAGAGCAAGCTGCCCAAGGCATGGTACAACATCAATGCAGACATGCCCGTGCCGCCGGAACCGGTGTTGAATCCGCAAACATTGGAGCCAGTGACGCCCGACTTCCTCAGTGTGCTGTTCCCCATGAGCTTGATCATGCAGGAAATTAGCACAGAAGCGCAGATCGAAATTCCAGAGCCGGTGCGTGAGATTTACAAGCTGTGGCGGCCCACGCCGATGTTCCGCGCCCGCCGCCTGGAAAAAGCGCTAGACACCCCGGCCCACATTTACTACAAGTATGAAGGGGCTAGCCCGGTGGGATCGCACAAGCCAAATACGGCCGTTCCCCAAGCCTTCTACAACAAAGAAGCGGGCACCAAAGCGCTCACCACCGAGACAGGCGCAGGCCAATGGGGTTCGGCGCTGGCGATGGCTTGTAACTACTTTGGCCTGGATTTGGAAGTGTATATGGTGAAGGTGTCTTACAACCAAAAGCCGTACCGACGCATGGTGATCGAAAGCTACGGCGCCGAGGTGTATGCCAGCCCGACGGATCGCACGAATTACGGCCGTTCCGTCCTGGCCGAGCATCCCGATTCGCCTGGCTCGTTGGGCATCGCCATTTCCGAAGCGGTAGAAGTAGCCGCCACCTCCGGCGGCGCGAAAAAATACAGCCTGGGGTCCGTGCTCAACCACGTGCTTATGCACCAGACCGTCATCGGCGAAGAGACCCTGTTACAAATGGAAATGGCTGGCGAATACCCGGATGTGATCGTGGCCTGCACTGGTGGTGGCTCCAATTTTGGCGGCTTTGCCTTCCCGTTTGTGCGCGAGAACCTGCGCAATGGCAAAAACACCACCATCATCGCTGCCGAACCGGCCGCGTCGCCCAGCCTGACGCGCGGCACTTATGCCTTTGACTACGGCGATACGGCCAAGATGGCCCCGGTGGTGAAGATGCACACGCTGGGCCACTCCTTTGTGCCTCCGGCCATTCACGCTGGTGGCCTGCGCTACCACGGCATGTCGCCACAGGTCAGCGCCCTGGTCAACAATGGCGACGTCCAGGCCCGCGCCGTGCCGCAGTTGGAAACATTCGAGGCCGCCATCACCTTCTTGCGCTCCGAGGGGATTATCCCCGCGCCCGAATCGACCCACGCCATTGCCGTGGCCCTGCAAGAAGCGCGCAAGTGCAAAGAAACCGGCGAGAAAAAGGTGATTGCCTTCAACCTGAGCGGCCACGGCCACTTCGACATGGCCGCCTACGACGCCTATCTGAAGGGCCAGCTGGAAGACTACGAATATCCAGCCGAAGCCATTGCTGAGGCAATGACGCAGCTGCCGCAAGTGGGCGGTTAATGGTGAACAGTAAAAAGTGAGAAGTGGCAGGTGGCAAGTTTACCTGTAACTTGCCACCTCTCACCTGACTGCCACGGTGGCAGAATGGGAAAAATTTATGAATAACCAAGTTTACACACCCTCTTTGGCACAATTTCGGGAGTTAGCGGCAGGGCCAGCGAATTTAATTCCGGTCTACCGTGAGTTTGCCGCCGACCTGGAAACACCTGTGTCGGTTTATCTCAAGCTGATGGATGAGCTTGGGCCGTCGTTTTTGCTGGAATCGGTGGAAGGGGGTGAGCAGGTAGGGCGCTACTCTTTCGTTGGCGTTGCGCCGCGCGGGTCGATTGCCTTACACGGCCGTTCCGTCACCACCACTCTCGGCGAAGAAAGCAGCACTAGAGAACTGGCCAACGGCGAAGATGTGCTGCACGTGCTCAAAGCCGAGCTGGGCCAGTTTGTCCATGCCGACCTGCCCGGACTGCCCCGCTTCAACGGTGGTGCCGTGGGCTACCTGGGCTATGATGTGGTGCGTTATTTTGAACGCCTGCCAGAAACGGCCGAAGCCGTCCTAGACATCCCCGACGCCATCTTTTTACTGGCCGACACACTCGTCGTGTTCGACCATGCCCGCCACCGCCTGCTCATCCTAGCCAACACCCATGTGAACGGCGATGTGGAAGCAGCGTATGTCGGGGCAATTCAGCGGATTGAACGGGTGAGCGAACGGTTATTACGACCGTTGCCCGCCATTCCCCGCCGCCGTTGGCGCAGCGACAACAAAAATCTAGCCGAAACGCTCACCAGCAACATGCCACAAAGCCGTTACGAAGAGATGGTGCGTCAGGCCAAAGAACACATCGCCGCCGGCGACATCTTCCAGGTGGTGCTCAGCCAGCGCTTTAGCCGCCAGACCAGCGCCCACCCGTTTGCCATCTACCGCGCCCTGCGCATGTTGAACCCGTCGCCCTACATGTTTTTCTTCGACTTCGGGCCAGACATGCAGGTGATTGGCGCATCGCCAGAGATGCACGTGCGGCTGGAGGATGGCATCGCCAGCGTGCGCCCCATCGCTGGCACGCGCCCACGAGGCGCAACCCCGGCGCAAGACAACGAGCTGGCCGCCGAGCTACTGGCCGATCCCAAAGAGCGCGCTGAGCATGTAATGCTGGTAGACTTGGGCCGCAATGACATTGGCCGGGTCAGCGAGTACGGCACTGTTAATGTGCGTGATTTGATGGTCGTGGAGCGGTACAGTCACGTGATGCACATCGTTAGCCACGTGGAAGGCCAGCTGCGCGAGGGCATGGACGCCTACGATCTGATGCGGGCGACGTTCCCAGCGGGCACCGTCAGCGGTGCACCCAAGGTGCGGGCGATGGAAATCATCGAGGAGTTGGAAGGGCAGCGGCGCGGCCTGTACGCGGGTGCGGCAGGCTACGTCAGCTACGACGGCAGCATGGACACCTGCATCGCCATCCGCACCATGCTGATGCAGGGGGACGAGATTCACGTCCAGGCAGGCGCAGGCATTGTCGCCGACAGCGATCCAGCCACTGAGCATCAGGAATCTGTCAACAAAGCCAAAGCCCTCTTCGTCGCCGTGGATCGCGCGGAGGATGGATTGTTGTAAACACGCTTGTCATTCCGAGTGAAACGAGGAATCTTTCAACATGGTAAGCAGAAAGATTCCTCACTCCGTTCGGAATGACAAATGGAAATTGAGGTAACTATGAGTAAAAAACGAGTTCTTAGCGGTATTCAACCATCGGGCAATATTCACCTGGGCAACTACCTAGGTGCGGTTAAAAATTGGGTTGCGGGACAGGATGAGAAGATCAATTTTTTCTGCGTGGTGGATTTACACAGCCTCACCGTGCCGCAAGACCCGGTGGAATTGCGCTTCCAAACTCGCGCGTTGGCGGCCGTGCTGTTGGCGGCAGGGATTGATCCGCAGAAAAGCACGCTGTTTGTGCAAAGCCACGTCACGGCCCACGCCGAGGCGTGTTGGCTGCTCAACTGCGTCACGCCGCTGGGTTGGCTACAGCGCATGACCCAGTTTAAAGATAAATCGGCCAAGCAGGAGAGCGTGCTCGTGGGGCTGCTGGATTACCCCGTGCTGCAAGCAGCGGACATTTTGCTGTACGATGCACACGAGGTACCGGTGGGTGAAGACCAAAAGCAGCATATCGAGCTGACACGCGACATCGCCCAGCGCTTTAACCACATGTACGAAGAAGAGTTCTTCAGGCTACCGGACCCAAAAATCCCCACAACCGGAGCGCGGCTAATGGGGCTGGATGACCCGACGGCGAAGATGTCCAAGAGCCAGGCGCACGTGCGCGGTCACGCCGTCCGCCTGCTGGATGATCCAAAAGAGATCATGCGGTCCTTCAAGAAAGCGGTGACCGATTCGGGCAACGAGATTCGCTTTTCGGATGACCCGGAGAAGGCGGGGGTAAATAACCTGCTGGGCATCTACAAGGCCGTCACGGGCAAATCCAATGACGAGGTCGAGGCGGATTTTGCCAGCGCCCGCGGTTACGGTGACCTGAAGGTGGGCGTAGCCGAAGTGGTGATTGAATTTTTGGCGCCGCTGCAAGCCCGTTACAAGGCGCTGATGGACGATCCGGCTGAGCTGGATCGCATTTTGGCAATTGGGGCTGAGCAGGCAACGGCCGTTGCCCAACCCAAAGTAGACGCCATGAAGGAAATGATGGGACTTGTCCTGCCGGTATCCGGTAATCGGTAATCAGTAGGTCAGTAATCAGTTTTCAGTGAGGAGTGAATAGCCTCAGATGCGAAAGGGTGTCTGAGGATGCTTGGGTAAGCAAAATGAAAAAAGTCAGATTTCTTGGGCTGATTCTGTTGGTTTTAATTTTGTCGGCATGCGGCGTGTTTGGGCTAAGAACGTTCAATGAGGATGGGTCTGAAGCGTCGCCGTTTTCCTTCGAGTATCCGCTGGGCTGGGAAGTTTTGTATGACAACGAATCAACCTGGGCTTTTCAAAATGCCGAAGACATTGAAATCAAGGACGGTCGATTGCAAGGCTTCTTTCTTGGCACTATTGGCGTAGGAATGGGAATTTTAACGCCTGAAATACTCATTGAAGAGTATGGCACAACTGAGAATACACCAGCAGAAATAATGGATCTGAAATACCAAGAATCTGTTGCTATGTGGGAAGCCTTTCAAAGTGGTGATCAGGAAGAGTTTGATGAACTGACGGGCATGGTAAGCTTAACTGAACGACCTGCTATCTTGGTGCCTGATGTTTATGAAAGCCCTACGACTCTTCAAATTTGTGACAAGGAAATTGTTATCATGAAAGTACAAGACTACAGTACGTTTGTGCAATTTTCTCCATATTGGAAGAGATGGTGGGGTATGACAGTTATTGATAACCAAGTCATTCAAATTATAGCATTAGCAGATCGAGCCGATGAAGAAA
The DNA here is from genome assembly GCA_020634435.1 of Ardenticatenaceae bacterium. GTDB lineage: Bacteria > Chloroflexota > Anaerolineae > Promineifilales > Promineifilaceae > Leptofilum. The sequence goes on from JACKBS010000020.1 coordinate 26,627, forward strand.
GGTTTGAAGAAATTTTTGAGTCAATAATTTGCAGTTTGGAAGTTCACGAGAGCGAGTGAGTTGAGGAAAAAATATGTTAGTTGTGATTGATAATTACGATTCGTTTACCTACAACCTGGTGCAGTACCTGGGCGAACTGGGGCAAGAGATTAAAGTGTTCCGCAATGACCAGGTGACGCTGGAGGAGATTCGGGCGCTGAACCCGGATCACATCGTCATCAGCCCAGGGCCGGGCGACCCGAATGACGGCGGTATTTCGCTGGACGTTTTGCGCGAGTTTGGGCCTACGACCCCGATTTTTGGCGTTTGTTTGGGGCACCAGTGCATTGGTCAGGCGTATGGCGGCAAAGTAACGCGTGCGCCGCGTTTGATGCATGGGAAAGTTTCGGCCGTTTACCACAATGGCGATGGCGTCTTTTCCGGCGTACCCAGCCCATTCAATGCCACACGTTACCACTCGCTCATCGTGGAAGAGCCAATTCCAGATGATTTGGAAGTGACGGCGTTCACCAGCCAGGGCGAGGTGATGGGTGTGCGACACAAGGAATATCCGACGGTTGGCGTGCAGTTTCACCCCGAGAGCATCCTGACGGAGCATGGCAAGCGCATTTTGCAGAACTTTTTAGAGCGGCGGTAACATTTCTGAGTTCCCCGGAAACTCGCAGTTTCCGGGGAACTGGGGAACTCGACAAATTGACGATTAGCAGCAGACGCTTTACGATTAAGTTCATCATTTAATTCTCGAACCAGAAGGGTTTTTATGACTGTAAATCATGGTTTTGAACTGATACGCGAAGAAGAAATTGAGGAACGCAACACGACAGCACGTCTGTACCGCCATCTCAAGAGCGGCGCAGAGCTGCTTTCCTTAGAAAATGATGACGAAAACAAATCGTTTGGCATTGCTTTCCGCACCCCGCCGGAAGATTCTACCGGCCTGCCGCACATCATGGAGCATTCGGTGCTGGGCGGGTCGCAGAAGTATCCGCTGAAAGAGCCATTTGTGGAGCTTGTGAAGGGGTCGATGAAGACGTTCTTGAACGCCTTCACCTCGGCCGATATGACGGCCTACCCGGTGGCCAGCACCAACACGCAGGACTTCTACAACCTGGTAGACGTGTATCTGGACGCCGTGCTCAATCCGCTCATCACGCCCAACCATTTGGCGCAAGAAGGGTGGCATCTGGAGCTGGAAAAAGTGGAAGATCCGCTGATTTACAAGGGCGTGGTCTTTAACGAGATGAAGGGCGCGTATTCTTCGCCGGAGGGGGTTCTGTACCGCCACATCAAGAGCACCATGTTCCCTGACAACGCCTACCGCAACGATTCGGGGGGCGATCCAGAAGTGATGCCCAATCTGACGTATGAGCAGTTCCGCACGTTTCATGAGACGTATTATCATCCAGCCAATTCGCGCATTGTGTTTTATGGCGATGATGATCCAGACAAGCGTTTGGCCCTGGCAGACAGCTATTTGCGGGAATTTGAACAGGCCGAGGTGGATACGGCCGTTCCCGTCCACGATCCCTTTGAAAAACCGATCCGCACCACCTTTCCCTACTCCGTTGAGGCCGACGGCGACAACAGCCAGAAACATTACGTCACCGTTAACTGGGTGCTGCCGCCGACTGACAACGACATGGTGCTGCAACGCGCCCTGACGGTGCTGAGCTATACCCTGCTGGGCACGGCTGGTTCACCTTTGCGCAAAACGCTAGTTGATTCTGGCCTGGGCGACGATGTGATTGGCGGCGGCTACTCCAGCCGGATGCGCCAGGGCACTTTTTCTGTGGGCATGAAAGGCGTCAAGGCTGAGAGTATCGAGGCAGTCGAGAGGCTTATCCTGGGCACGCTGGCCAAGCTGGCCGATGAAGGCTTTGAGCCGGAAGCGGTCGAAGCGGCCGTTAACAGCATCGAATTTAGCCTGCGCGAAAACAATACCGGATCGTTTCCCCGTGGGCTGAGCCTGACCTTTGGCGCGTTTGCCAACTGGCTGTACGACCTGGACCCGCTGGCACCGCTGAAGTTTGAAGGGCCGCTAACGGCCGTAAAAGCCGCCATCGCCGACGATCCGATGTATTTGCCCAACCTCATCCGCACCACCCTGCTAGAAAACAACCACCGAGGCACCGTCATTTTGGAGCCAGACCCCACGTTGCAGCAGCGCCAGGAAACGGCCGAAAAAGAAAAGCTGGCCGCCATCAAAGCCCGCCTCAATGAAGCGCAGCTCAACGACATCATTCGCCAGACGCGCGAACTGAAAGCGCTGCAAGAAAAAGCCGACAGCCCAGAAACGGTTGCCCTGCTGCCCCGGCTGACGTTGGACGATCTGGATAAAGAAAACAAAACCATCCCCACCGAGCAAACCGAAACCACGGGAGTCCCCACACTCTTCCACGATTTGTTCACCAACGGCATTGTTTATCTGGAGCTGGGCATGAATTTGCACGCCCTGCCCGCCGATTTGCTGCCGTATGTCAAGCTGTTTGGTCGGGCACTGGTGGAAATTGGCACCGAGTCCCAAGATTTTGTGCAGTTGCAGCAGCGAATCGGCCGTTCGACTGGCGGCATCTACCCCGTTACCTTACTTTCCAACAAACGCGGTGCGGCCGAATCGGCGGCGTGGCTTTTCTTGCGCGGCAAGGCCACCATGAACCAGGCGCACGAGATGCTAGACATCATGCGCGACGTGCTGCTGACGGTGTCGCTGGACAACCAGGAGCGCTTCCGCCAGATGGTGCTGCGGGCTAAAGCTGGGCTGGAATCTGGGCTGGTGCCCAGCGGCCATGCCGTCGTTAATCGCCGCCTACGCAGCTATTTTTCCGAATCCGCCTGGGCGTCTGAGCAGATGGGCGGCATTGATTATCTCTTCTTCTTGCGCCAGCTGGCCGAGCAGATTGACAACGATTGGCCATCGGTACTGGCCAGATTGGAGGCGGTGCGCGCAATTTTGATCAGCCGCCAAAACATGCTGGCCAACGTGACGCTGGACAGCGAAAACTGGCACAATTTCCAGCCCCAGCTGGCCAATTTACTGACGCAAATGCCCGATCTGCCCGTAGGCATGAAGACGTGGGATTGGCAACGGCCGTTACGCAACGAAGGTCTCACTATCCCCGCCCAGGTGAACTATGTGGCCAAAGGTGGCAATCTGTACGAACTGGGTTACCAGGAGCATGGCTCCGTGTCGCCCATCGTCAACTACCTGCGCACAACGTATCTCTGGGAAAAGGTGCGGGTGCAGGGCGGGGCTTACGGTGGATTTGTTGGCTTTAGCAATTACACGGGCGTGTTAGCCTACTACTCCTATCGCGACCCCAACTTGCTGTCCACCCTCGATGTGTACGACAACGTCGCCAGCTTCTTGCAGCGCGGCGTCTCTGACGATGACCGGATCAAAAGCATCATTGGGGCCATCAGCGCCATTGATAATTACGAGCTGCCAGACGCCAAAGGATACACGGCGATGAGCCGCATTCTCAGCAACATTAGTGACGAGTATCGCCAGCAAAAGCGCGAAGAAATTTTGAATGCGACTTCGGCCGATTTTGTGCGCTTTGGTGAGGCAGTGGCGGGATTGGCGGGATACGGCCGTTCCGTCGTCACCGTACTTGGTTCGGGCGAAGCGATGAAAACCGCCAACGCCACGCGCGGCGAAAACTGGCTCCAGATAACGAAGGTTTTGTAAGGCGGAAAATCAGGAGAGGACGAGATGGAGATTAAAGAAGCGATTGGGGCGGTGATTAACGGCCGTAACCTCACCCTACAAGAAGCCGAAGCCGTTATGGATAGCATCATGAGCGGCGGCGCAACCGATGCCCAAATTGGCAGCTACCTCACCGCCCTGCGCATGAAGGGCGAAACCTGGTCCGAAATCGCGGGCAGCGCCAAATCCATGCGCCGCCACGTGGTGGAAGTGAATATTCCGCACCTCGCCAGCGACGAAATGGTGGTAGACACCTGCGGCACCGGCGGTGATGGCAAGCACACTTTCAACATTTCCACAACGGCCGCTTTTGTGGTGGCCGGTCATGGCGTAAAAGTGGCCAAACACGGCAACCGCGCCGCCAGTAGCAAATCCGGTTCGGCCGACGTACTCATGGCCCTGGGCGGCAACCTGGACCTCAATGCGGAGCAGGTGGCCGAATGTATCGACGAGGTGGGCATTGGCTTTTTGTACGCCGTCAAACACCATCCCGCCATGCGCTTTGCCATCGGGCCGCGCCGCGAAATTGGCCAGCGCACCATCTTCAACGTGCTGGGTCCGCTCACCAATCCGGCCGGGGCTACCCACCAACTCATTGGCGTGTACGATGCGGCGCTGACGGAGCCGATGGCCATGGTGCTGGGCGAGTTGGGCAGCAAAGCCGCCTTCGTGGTGCACGGCGCGGATGGCCTGGACGAACTTTCCACCACCGGTGTGAACCGGCTTAGCCACTGGCACAATGGCAGCGTCACCACGCGCGATTTTGATCCGCTGGAGCTGGATTTACCGCGCGCCACCATTGACGATTTTGTCGGCGACACGCCGGAAGAAAACGCCCAAATCACTCACGACATCCTCAGCGGCAAAGACAAAGGGCCACGGCGCGACATTGTTTTGCTGAATGCCGCCGCCGCGCTCAGCGTGGATTGCAATGACTGGCCCGCAGGCCTGGCCGAGGCCAGTGAATCGATTGACAGCGGCGCAGCGCTAAAGACGCTCAACCGCTGGATTGAAAAGACGAACAGTTTTCACTAAACGGTAAGGAAATTTATGAGCGTAACAAAATTAGCCCAGCGTCGGGGCACTATCCTCGACGAAATTATGACGTTTCACCGGGAAAATTTGCCCAAAATCATGCGGGAAATTCCCCTGGCCGATTTGCGTGCCCTGGCCAGCGTGGCCCCGCCGACGCTGGACTTTTACGCCGCGCTCAAAAAGCCTGGCGTGTCGCTCATCGCCGAGTGCAAAAAAGCGTCGCCCAGCAAAGGGCTGATGGTGCCGCACTACAACGCGGCCGAACTGGCCAAAGAGTATGCCAAAGCGGGAGCCAGCGCTATTTCAGTTCTCACAGACGGCCGTCATTTTCAGGGATCGCTGGCTGATTTGCGCGATGTCAAAGAGACAGTGGTGAAGAAAAAGGTACCGGTTTTGCGCAAGGACTTCATCTTTGATCCGTACCAGGTGTATGAGGCACGGGTAGCTGGGGCCGATGCGCTGCTGCTCATTGCGGCCGTTCTCAGCGACAGCGATCTGAAGGATCTGCTGGCCCTCACCCATCGCCTGGAAATGAATGCCCTCATCGAGGTCCACACTGAGGAAGAGCTGGCGCGGGTGCTGCCACTCCAGCCGCGCATCGTGGGTGTCAACAACCGCAACCTGCAAACCTTTGAGGTCGATTTTGACAATACCGCTCGACTGCGGCAGCAAATCCCGGCGGAGGTGGTGACCGTGGGGGAAAGTGGCATTAAAACGGCCGTTGACGTGCGCAAAATGGCCCAAATCGGCGTGGATGCCATCCTGGTGGGTGAAACCCTGGTAAAAAGCAAAGACGTCTACAAAACCACCGCAGAATTTGTGAGAGTGGGACGGCCGTAATTTCACCGGGTCTGCATCCCGCCTTTTACCCCTGTAAAAACTGTTAAATTCGGGGTTGGCAACATTGACAAATCTGCAAAATTAGGTATTCTATTGGCCGCTCTACTCAAAAGGCGTTTTAATATTTTGAATCAGCGCAAGAATCCAGTAAAATACGGGTTCTTGTTTTTTTGCCTGTAGCCGAGGCAATCTGCATAGGCCGCAAAAAAGCAGGTAGAAGAATTTCTGAAACAGAGGAACGATTATGGCTCGTAAATGTAAAATCACTGGCAAAGGCCCCCTGACCGGAAACAACGTCTCCTTCTCGCAAAAGAAGACACGGCGGCGGTTCTTGCCCAATATTCAGACCAAGAAAATCTACGTTCCAGAACTGGATCGGCACGTGCGCATTAAAATGTCCGTTCGGGCCATGCGCACCGTAGATAAAATTGGCTTGATGCCTTTCCTGAAAAAGCAAGGTTTGACGTTAAAAGACGTCGTATCGTAAGGAGCAGCACTCATGGCAAAGAAAAAAGGTATTCGCGGCGTCATCAAACTGCGCAGCACAGAAAGCCATCACATGTACTACACTCAGAAAAATCGGCGCAATGACCCCAACCGCATTGAGCTGAAGAAGTATGATCCGACCCTGCGTCGGCATGTGCTGTATCGCGAAACACGCTAATTCATAGATTTAGCTTTCACAATAAAATCAAACCAGCTTGAGTGATAATTGCCTCAAGCTGGTTTTGCTTTTCTGCTAAAACAAATAGCCCACCAGTTATGTTGAAACCATAAACTGGTGGGCTATTTTCATTTTGGCATGATGTTTATAACGATGGACAGGTGGCCGAATGAGCAGCATAACGTACTGGCCAGAAGGCTGCATTACCATCAAGGAAAACTGGCCAGCCAGCTTCTCTATGAAGGCTGCCGTGCTCGCAACGGTGTTGTATAGTGAAGTAGTACGGTAGGGTTGGCTCCCCGCCGAGAGCAAGCTCATCTGCTGTCTCTCGATTCGACCACCATGCCATCAGTTTACGGGCAGGGTACTAGAAAGACAATGGGCAAAGCGGGGCAGTCCCAAAGTCATAGGAAGCCGCTGAGACTATGCTTCATCCGAGGAATTAAAACTGCGGATAGTCTGAGCCAGACCATCGGACAGGCTGGTAGCGGCCTGCCAGTTGATTTGCTCGATGGTACGCTGTGTGTCCGCCAGTTGCACCGTTTCCTCGCCTGGCCTACTAGGTAAAGCCCCAATTAACGGCCGTCCCCCACCCTGCACCAACTCATAAATCTGCGTCACCACGTCGGCCACGCTGGCCGTTGTACCACTGCCAAACGCCACCGTCTCCGCCGGAGCCAGATTGGCTCCAAGCATTGCCCTCAGTCCAGCTACCAGATCGCCCACAAACAGCCAATCGCGCTGCTGCGTGCCGCGCGTGGTAGGGAAATCTTGGCCAGCCAGGGCCGCAGCGATGGCGGCAGGCACCAGGTTACGCGGTGTTTGGCCAGGGCCGTAGGCTTGATAAACCATCGCCCCATGAATGGGCCAATGATGGGTACGGCCGTACATCTGGCAAAAGTTCCACGCGGCGGCTTTACTGGCTGCGTAGACGTTCATGCTGGTGTGCTCGCCAGGAGTACGGGCGATGATGAGCTGCTGCACACCCTGGCGCTTCTCGAAGCAGGCACGAATGAGGTTAAGCGACCCGTTAAGATTGTGGCGTAGGGCGGTGTCCAGGCCCAGAAATGGATCGGTTACGCCAACGGCGGCGAGGTGGATGACGTGGCTAGGCTCCGCCTGGGCAATAGCGCGGCTGGTGAGTTGGAAGTTGCGCAAATCGGCGTAAACGACGTTGAGTTGGGGACGGATGGATTGGAGAGAGGTAGGAAACGGCCGTACATCCACCTGGCTATACACTTCCCGAACTAAAACGGAGACTTCAATATTTGGCTGCTGTGCCAAAAATGCAACCAACGCCCGCCCCACAAAACCGGTTGCTCCCGTGACAAGAATTTTCACTTATATGACCTTTGGATAAAAATGAGGTCCCTTCAAACACTAGGATAAAACTGTGACCTCACAGCCAAAATATCTCTACTACCAGTTGTTCAAATCTGGATATCATCAATCCGAAGATAATTGCACGCTTTGCAATGATAAGACTTCTTAAGGCTCTTAGTTAACATGTCAGAATGCATGACTGAGGTCCCTCCTCGAATTGACCAAGCAAACGAGTTTCTCGGTGCGTGTTCACCCTCTTGCCACATCAAACTACCTGATCTTGAAGCTGAAATCCATACCCATCCTTGAATCATGCCTGTACCACAATTTGAGCAATACAATAGACTTTCAGGCTCGGAATTATTTTTGGAAGAAGTTTCTTTATCTGTCATGTTAAATAAATTTTGATGTAAATGTAGAGGCAGATCTGAGACCTGCCCCTATGAGAGGTTCAAAAAGTCCCGGTACCAAGCCATTGTTTCGGCCAGGCCATCGGCCAGCGTGTACTGCGGCTCCCAGCCTAACAGGCGGTTGGCCTTTGCCGAATTCATGAACTGGTCTTGAACTTCGTTGCGCACTTCGTTCAAGATGATTGGTTCCAGTTCAGGATGATCCGACACGCGGATGATTGTCTTGACAATGTCCAGAGCAGTTTCCGAGTGACCCATGCCAAAGTTAAACGCTTCGCCATGCAGTTCAGGGCGTACCACTTGCTCGGCGGCCATCAGGTAGCCACGCACAGCGTCTTTCACGTAGACAAAATCGCGCTTAAACGTGCCATCAGATCGAATAATCGGCCGTTCGCCTAATAGCACGCTGCGAATGGTGCCGGGCAGGATGCGATTCCAGTTCAAATCGCCGCCACCATACAAATTGGCAAATCGGGTGATGACGACGGGCAAATCATAGCTGTGCGCGTAGCTTTGCGAGATGAGGTCCGCGCAGCTTTTGGAAACATCGTAGGGATGACGGCCGTGCAGCGCAGACGCCTCTTGATAAGGCATGGCTGTCTGGTCACCGTAGGCCTTTTCACTGCTTGCCACAACCATACCCTGCACGGTGGGATTGTGCCGCGCCGCTTCTAGCAGCATGTAGGTGCCGCGAATGTTCGTCTCAAAGGTAGATAGCGGGGCTCGGTTGGCAATGGTAACAATCGTTTGCGCCGCCAGATGAAACACAACTTCAATCTCATATTCGGCAAGGGTGCGCTCTAGCAAGTTGTAATCGCACAGGTGACCATGCACCACGCTAATCTGGTCCATCATGCCGGAGCGCACAAGATTAGATTGCGGCACATGATCCCGCACCAGACCCACCACATCGGCCCCCATGTTGAGCAGCGCATCGGTGAGCCAGGACCCCAACAAGCCGGTACAGCCTGTGATAAAAACACGTTTGCCTTGCCAAAACTGTTTATTCAATGTGCTTCTCCCCAAGTGGAGCTTGATTCTTCGATGATGATCGAATTGGACGAAGTGGATCGCTTCGCTTTGAGTATTACCAAACCTTCCACGGTTGGTTTTCTTGCCACGCTTCTTTCAAAGTCAGAGCGTCTTTAAGGGTTTTCATGGATTGCCAGTACCCAGCATGTTGGTAAAGCATGAGCTGTCGCTCTTGCACCATCTGGGGCAAAATATCTCGCTCCAGGTCAAGATTTTCCCGGTTTTCGGCCAGAATGCGCTGGAGTACGGCCGTTTCAAACAGCATAAATCCGCCATTGATCCAGTAAGGCAGGGGCGGCTTTTCCACAAACTCAGTGATGTACCCTTCAGAATCAGCTTCCACTTTGCCATATGCTGACGGAAAACGAATGCCGGTAAGAGTGGCCATCTGCCCATGTTGTTCGTGGAACTTCACTAATGCGTCCAGATCGATGTTGGCGACCGCTTCCCCATAGGCCACAAAAAAACGGCCGTTGCCCAAATAATGAGCCAGTTTCGCCAGCCGGGTTGCCCGCTCCGTGTCCAGACCCGTGTCAACCATCGTCACTTCCCAGGGCGGATGTTCATACTCGCCACCGTAAGTCACGAGAGGATGGCTGTTGCCGCTGCTGGGATCGGCCAGATGAATGGTAACATCGCGGGTCATTGCTTCATATTCCAAGAAGTAACGGCGCACCTGGTCAGCCTGGTGCCCCAACGCCAGAATAAAGCGGTTATGCCCATACGCCGAAAAAATCCGCATGACGTGCCACAGCAACGGCCGTCCGCCAATGTCGATCAGTTCCTTCTTGGTGAGTGTATTGCCCATGCGCGTGCCTTGTCCGCCGCACATGATGACGACTGGGATACCTGACATTTCTGTTTGTCAGTATTCAGTCTTCAGTAGGTCAGTATTCAGCCTGTAAGCCACTGATTACTGATTACCGATTACTGATTACTGAGATTTCTCCTTATTCTGTTCCGCTTCCACCGCTGCCCTTAAATTCTTTACAAACGGCGGATAGACAATGCCTGCTTCGGTGACGATGCCGGTGACGTAGCGATGGGGCGTGACGTCGAAGGCGGGGTTGCGGGCGGTGATGCCAGCCGGGGCGATTGATTTGCCGAAAACTTCCAGCACTTCTTCGTCACCACGCTCTTCGATGGGGATTAAATCGCCGTGTTCCAGTTCCAAATCCACCGTGCTGGTGGGCACGACGGGGTAAAACGGGATGCCGTTTTCTTTGGCCACGACGGCCAGCTTGTAGGTGCCAATTTTGTTAGCTACGTCCCCGTTAGCGGCCGTTCTATCCGACCCAACCAGTACGATGTTCACCTGCCCGGTGCGCATGAAGTGCCCGGCGGCATTGTCGGCAATCAGGTCAAACGGGATGCCGCGCTGGTGCAGTTCCCAGGCGGTGAGGCGTGCACCTTGCAGCCGGGGGCGGGTTTCATCCACCAGCACGTGAATCTTTTTGCCCTGCTCGTGCGCGGCAAAAATGACGCCAAGCGCCGTGCCCCAATCTACGGTGGCCAATGCACCGGTATTGCAATGGTGCAAAATCGTGTCACCGTCGCTGATGAGTTCGGCCCCGTTGTAGGCCATGCGTTTGTTGAGTTCAACATCTTCGTCGGCCAGCTTTTGCGCTTCGGCCAGGATGGCATCGCGGACGTCGTCCACGCCTGCCAACTCTTCGTTGGCCGCGACGCGCAGCATGCGGCGCACACCCCAGGCCAGATTTACGGCCGTTGGTCGCGCGGCATTGAGGTGGGAAGCGGCCGTTTCCAAATCACGCAGCAAAGTGAGCCGGTCGGTGGCGCTGGACTGCTGCGCCGCCAAGGCCATGGCAAAGCCCGCCGCTGCGCCGATGGCCGGTGCGCCGCGCACATACATCTCTTTGATGGCCCGGGCCACTTCTTTGTAATCGGTAAACTCGGCAATGACAAATTCCCAGGGCAGCTGCCGCTGATCGATCATCTTAGTGCTGTGGGTATCGTAATCCCAAAAAACGGTTCTCATGGTTGCCTCAATAGTGGTTCTAATTTAACGGTCGAGATCATAACACAGCCGGGAACCACCTGCCAGCGTGAGGGAAAATTGTGAATTGTTGGGGGAACGGCCGTTTGTGGGGTGTAAATGTTTGTAGGTGCAGGTCTAAGACCTGCACCTACGGTTCAAACTAAATCAAATTACTAACCAGGGGGCAAACCCACATCCGGCTGGCTGAAGTCGCAAACGCCGTCGGGGAAGATTTGCTCCAGGCGGGCTTGCTCGTCGGCCGTGGGCTGCCAGACGCCGTACAGGCCGTCGGCAATCGCCTCCGACACGGGCTGGAGGGCGCATTTGAAGATGCTGCCCTTGAAAGGTCCACCAGCTACAATGCGCGACGTAGCGTAAGTGGGGAACAGCGCCGCACACGCGCCCGTCGGCTCATCATTGATGATGCCGTCCCACACATCGTCGCCGCTGGCGATTTCATTGCCGAACGCGTCGAAGCAGCGATCCGTGGCCCGGCTGGGCTTGTTGCCCGCTACACCGAGTTCCGGGTTGGCCTGGATGTTGCTCATCCATTCATCCATCACCTGGAACGCTTCCGGCGTCTGGTCAAAGATCGCGTTGCCGTCATCGGTGATGTCGGTAAACCAAATCACCTGGTTACTGGCGTCGCCATCATAACTCAGCAAGCGTAGGCGGGAGGCAAACGATTGGTGCGAATTGTGCATGTCCAGCACCGGCTCCAGGTAATGCCGCCAATCAATAATCGGGATTTGCATATCGCCCATGAAAACGAGGCCAGATTCGTATGCAGCTTGTGCGGCGAGCATGTCGCCTTCGGTGCGCTGGGCGGGGGTCAGGCCACCGTCCGGGCTGAGCAGCTGGTTGCGCACGCTCCACGGATCCCAGTTGGTGAAATCAATCTGGCCGGGCGGGAAGAAGGGCGAACCTTCTTGCACCATCTCTGGCTCATTTTTCCAGCCGCCGACGTTGGCATTCAGATTAAGGAATTCCTCTGGGGTGATGCTGCCGTTGGCCACCGCTTCCAGGCCGTACTGCACGCCCACGTTGTCCCACGGGCTGCGGGCAAAACCATCGTCGCCCACGCCGTAGATGTTGACCAAATCGCCAAAGTGGCTCCATTCAATCGCCGCGATGTCCGACAGGGGCACGTACTGCTCCATGTTGTCGGCGGCGCCGTAGTTGGGGTTTAGCGCCAATGGAGAAAGCCCACGCCAGCCATTGATGCATTCCGTGTTGCCCAGCGCCTGCGTGTATGGATTGGGCACCACGTCGCTGGCGTTCATGCCCTGGATGAGGGTGCGATTGGACCACGTTTGCCAGCGTGGATTGGCACCGTCGGTCACATCCATGAAGAATTCCAACAGTTCGCAGTCGCCGACGTGGATCGCCTGGGTGATCATGTCTGGGTAGGAGTATTGGGGAATGGCGGCGTCAATCAAGCCCTTATGATTTTGGCCGTAAATGTATTGTTGAATCGCGCCGCCAGAGCCGCCTACACCAACGGTGTAGATTGGCGTGTCGTACAGTTCAACAAAGCGTTCTTTCACCATCAGTGCGGTTTCGCCGCCGACAACGAGGTTGTAATGTTCGCCCGCTTTGGTGCCGGTAGAATAGGCGATGCCGTACCCCTGGCTGAGGCCGTACTCGTACAGCATGCGGGAACCGCTGGGGCTGCCTTGGGTGTGGCCAATCCCGACGCCGCCTTGGAAGTGGTAGATGAGCTTGCCGTTCCAGGCGGAGGAGCTGTGGTCATCGGGGCTGGTGTCATCCGGGGCAAGCATGGCGAGGCTGTAGATGAAACGGTTGATGGTGCCGCGTTCCCAGCGCACGATGTAGTCTACCGTATGGCCGTCCATCGTGGTGGTTTGGGCCATGTCAGACGGCCGTTCCTGACCCAACTCATACGGTAACCAACTGCCATTCATGCTGCGATAAACGTAAACCACGAGCGTTTCGGCGGAGCAATTCTTGCTGTAGCCAACAACTTCATCAGTCAAATTGCCGTCGGCGTCGGTTGCATAGACGGGGATGCCGGTGGTGTCGTTGTCCACCAGCGGCTGCCCCAGCCCATGGTCCTGCACGGTGCAGACAAACGGATGCTGGTGTGGCCCAGAGAAAACGGGGCCAGTAATAGGATAGTTGGTGAGGGTGAGGTTGGCGGGATACGGCCGTTGCCGCCCAAAGCCTAGCGCACGCACCCGCACCTCATTGTTGCCCAGATTCAGGCCATCCACCACGCCGCTGAGCGTGTGGGTGCCAGGAATCGGGCTAAAGCGGTCGCTCATCTCAACCCGATTAACGGTAACACTCACCCGATCCATCGGGAAGCCGTCGGGGACTTCGATGTGCAGGCGAGCATCGCCGCCGGTAACTTGATCGGGAGCGCTGGAAACGGCCGTTACTGTAAAACGACCCGGATCACGCACGGCCAGTACGCTGGCTGGTACGGCTAGCACAAAAAACAGCAGCAGCAGCCAGATCATGCCACGCCAGCGGGCCTTGCGCTTGGGCTGTCTGGGACTTGTGAGAATAGGGTTCATGGGGACCTCCTTGGGAAATGGGCCGTCGCCGACCTGTGTAAATGCTTTGGAACAGCAAAGTGACTGCCACCAAATTAGGAACAGTGGATACAAACGACTGCCAGTGGGGAACAATGGGACAGGGTAAACCTGAAAGAGTGGATTGGGACAGCAGGTTGGATGCCAAAAAGTTTAGCCAGTGACCCAAGGAGAATCAAGTTTGTTATGTTTTGCACAAAACGGGAGAGAAAAAAAGTGCGCCGAGAATACAGGGAAACTTTTCGGCGCACTTCGGAGTAGATTTTGATGAAGTGAAAAATTGGCAGGTGGGGAAAGTTAAGCCAGCTGCCGCTGAGCCAGGAGCTGCTGCAAAAATTTGAGCTTGTCGGCCAGGTTGCCCCCAACCTCCAACTGAACTTTTATCGCCGCCACTAGTAAGTCCAGGTCGCGGCTGGCAGTGCGCTTCACCCAGCTGTCCAGCGTGGGCAGCAGCGGCGCCTCCCCATTTAACGCCTCAGAAATGAGCTTTGCTTCGGCAGCAATCGGTTCGGGCAAATCCTGCGCCAGAATGGCAAACGACTGGCGGATGTTGTAACCGGAACGCAGCGTCAACTCAAAGTGGCGCATCAACTCCGGTATTTGATGCTCAAAAGTTGTGGGGGTGGCCATTACAAATCCTCCTCAACAGCGCCCATTTCTCGCAAGCGCCGGATGTATTCTTCGTAGCCAATTTCAAGCATGAAAATCGTGGCAATGGCCCGCTCGATGACCGGAGTGTTGTGTCGTTGCCCAGGCAATCCCCACCGCTCGGCCAACACCGCCATTTGGCGAGCCGTTTCATCTGTAATTTGAATGCTGATTTGTTTCATGCGGATACAATACACGATAATCGTGTATTAATCAAGAGGGGATTTTATTAGGAAACACGGCCGTTGCCCCCCAAAATCGCATCAACTTGCCGCCAGCAACTGCTCAGTTTTGGCCTGTTCGGTGGTTAGCCCCAGTGCGGCAAACTGCTGGCTTGCCTGTTGGATCGCCTTGTGACCAGCGGCTGTGTCGCCCTGCCGCAGCAATGCGCTGCCTAACGCTCGCCAGGCATAGGCCGCCATGTAGAGATCGTCGTTATTTTGGGCCTGGTTACGTGATTCGGTGAAGTGGGCAACGGCCGTTGCCAACCTTTCCTCCGCCTGGGCCACTAAACCGAGCGTAAATTGGGCATAAGGATAAGCGTGCGTTTCTTCCGTTTGCAGTACGCGGTTGGCCATTGCCCGTGCCTGCTCCAGATTGCCCAATTCGTAATGCGCTTCGGCAAGATTGGCCGCCGTAACGGCCGTCCAAAACGGCATCCCTGCTCCTTCAAAAAACGGCAAAGATGGCTCAGCGGTAACAATCGCCTCGGCAAACTGCCCTGCCTGAATGTAAGCCACAGCCAGCGCGTTGCGCACCATTTCCTGCCCCATACGGTCACCAATGTGGGCATAATAAGCAATGGCTGCCTCGGCGTGGGGCACAGCCTCGGCTACGCGCCCTTGCCGCCCGTACAGCGCCGCCAGCTCCCGACTAACCTGGGCGATGCCCGGCTCGTAAGCAAGCTGTTGGGCCAGACCAAGAGCCCGCTGAAAATGGCTCACAGCCTCGTTGTAATGCCCATGCTCCTCACGCACAATTCCCTGCAAATGCTCGGCTTCAAACTGTACCAATCGTGCTTCCTGCCACGCCAGCGCCATCTCACGCTGCTGCAAATGGTACTGCGACTGCTGAATACGATAGCGCGCCAGCTGCCGCAGCAGCCGTTGAATCATTTCGCGTCCTTGTTGCAATGATTCCGCCGCCTGCTGCGGGTAACCCAGAGCATTTTGGAAAGCCGCCTGGAGCAGTTGGGCCTGAACGGCCGTTTCGCTCTGCCGCACCCACGTGGTCGCCTTTAACACCGCCAGCCCTTCTTCTGGTTGGGCAGCCAGGCGGTACAGTTCTGCCTGGATCAAGGCCAACGCCTGCCGTTCATTCCGCTTGAGCCGCTTGGGCGACACAGGCTCAAAGAGCCGCAGCGCCGTCACCGTCTGCCCCCGCTGAATTTCCTGCTGCCGATGTGGATACCAGAGCTGAACGGCCGTATTTTCCTCGCCCGCCTGCACAAAATGGTAAGCGGCGGCCGTGTACTCACCGCGCGCCGCCCGGATCACGGCTGCGGCCAGATGGCACTGCTCGCGCTGCGCTGTGGGCAGCCACTGCCAATCTTCCACCAGCAAATCGCGAATAACGGGCAACAGGGTAATGCCTCCCGCTCCATCCTCTTGAATGATCTGCCGTTGGCGCAGGGTAGCCAGGGCTTCGGTGGCTTCCGGCCAGGCGTCTTGCGGGGCCGGGCTGCGAAAAACAGCCAGATGCACCAGCAAACCCCGCTCATCCGGCGATAAACGGTGCCGCAGCCGCACCAACAGCGCCCGCAGCGAAGGCACCTGGGGCAGCTGAGAAATCAATTTGGTCAGCGGCTGTGCGCCATCGTGCAAAGCCACGCACAGGTGCAAAAAACGGGGATTGCCTCCTGTGTAGCTGGTGAGCTGTTCAACTTCTGGGTCTGCGGCCTGAATATTGGCCAACGCCAATAACTCCGCTACCTGTGCGGCGGTTAAACCAGTCAAACTAACCTCTTTATCAGCCGCAAAGATAGAATGCTGGCCGATGAAGAGCAGCCGGGCCGTCTGGCGCAGACTTTCCAGAAATTCGCGCAGGCGCAGGCGGTTCAAGCTGATGGTGTCACTGTCTTGCTGTAATAAATCCACTTCGTCGATGCAAAACAGCGGCGGTGTGGCCCGCAGCTGGTGCAAATCGCCGCGCAGCTGCTCCAATGCCAAGTTGGGGTTATCCACCCGACCACCGTCGGCGACCAGCTGCAACCAGAGGCGGGATGCTCCTTGCTGATGTAAAAATTGCCCCAGCGAAAAAAGCAGACTGCTCAAATCGTCGTTGAAAGTGGGGCGAATGGTGAACCAGAAACTTTCGTGCGGCCATTGACTAGCCACCACGGCGGCCACCGAAGTTTTGCCCATGCCCCCCATGCCCGTGAGCGAAACGGTTTGCCCGGCTAGCAGCGCTTCGGTCACTGTTTGGATCACGGCTTCCCGACCCAACAGCGGGGTTTGCGGAATAATCGGCCGTTCTAGCCGGTAGGTGGGATGCAGCTGGCTCAGCAGGGCATCGGCCAACGCTTCACGAGCGGCTTTGAGATGGCGAAAATACGGGCTGCGCCCCACGCCCAAATATTCGATGATGTCTTGCTCGTGTCCAGCCTTGGGGTAATCGAGCGGGCGGAAATAGCTGCGAAAATAGCGCAATTCCAGCAGTAAAAAGGTATACCGACTGCCCTTGTTGCCCACTTCGCGCCGCTCATCGGCTACGCTGGCTTCCAGCTCATCACGGGTACGCGGCAGGGTAGCATCTGGCCAAAGAGTTTCGGCGGCTTTTTTGAGGACAGTTTGCAGGGTGCGACCACGGCCAACGGCCGTTTCGCCATCGGCAGCCTGGTGCAGTGCATCTCCTAAAAAATAGGGCGCAGCCAGCGGCGACGATTCTCCCAACCACGCAGCGTCTTCAAAGCTGTTCAGTGCCAAACGCAGCTGATCGTGAAAAGGCTCACCTGCGGATACCGATTTTTCCTTACCGGACATTACCTATCGCTCCTTGTGATGAAACGGCCGTTGCAAGCATACCGCAATGGGTTTTCCGACACAATTTTACTTGAAAGTAAGCCAACTCACCGCTCAAATCGGGCAAAAAACGGGACTAAATTTATAAAATGCGACACTACCCTACCCGTTTATGATGGTAGAATTAGCGAAACTAATTGTATGTTTGACCAACTTGTGTGTTGATGCAATTTAAAAAGCAATTAACTTTATTGTTTTACCGAACTCAACCCACCCAATCTCAAGGAGAATGCTTTCATGAAAAGTCGGTCTGTATTGGTAGCTTTTTTTGTATTGTGTACGGCCGTTTTGGCCCTTTTCCCCCTCTCACAACCCGTCGCCGCCGCCCCCTATGAACCCTGGGCACGCTGGTTTATTGAAGTCGCTTTTGCCAATAACAAACCAGTCGCCACGATGACTGTTGAAATTGGTCACGATAACCGGCTTGGCCTGCACATTGTAGATTTGCAAAAAACCTATGAATTGTCGTGCCAGGAAACAGGTAGTTTAAACGTTACAAATAACGTGGCTGTGTTTGACGGCAACAGCTACCTCACCTGCGAGATGCCCGTTTTCCAGGACATTGTGGCGGAGTTAACCGAGGGGAAGCTCAAGATTGACAGCACCTGTGACTGCAAACAAGCCAATGGAGAGGTCGATTTTGCCTTCGGTGATCCTTCCGAAAATCCATTTTTTTACATGGAAGGCTTGCAGTTTGCCGGACCAAAATTGCCCGTCGGGCCAGATGCGCATTATTCAATGACGGTAGATGGGGTAACGGCCGTTAGTGAAGTATTCATGCCCAACAAGCAATTACAGCACGGTGTTAGCGAATTTTTACAGAACGGCAAGCAGTACCAAATGCTATTTGAATTAGACGGGACTTCACTCGGTAGCTCCCCGACTGCTTATTCAGGACTGCTCAAGGTGCCCACCGACCAAAAACAGTTTTTTATTGGTTTTAACCCGGACACCGGCGAAATCTTACAAGGTACTTTAAGCTATCTCTTTATTGATCCCGGCTGCGTGGGGCACGGCGGCATCTAAGCCGGCCTGAGACAAAATTAAAAGAGCTGGTTAGACAAAATCCAACCAGCTCTTTTTTATTTCTTCTGATTTACCCAAACGCGAAAGATAATGGGCATAAGCAGCGCAAGTACAGTAAGGAAACCACCCAGCCAACCGGGCAAATTGACAGACGAAGTCTCTGCAAGAGGGGCGGCCGAAGCAGTGAGCGGTAAAAGTAGCAGACAAAAAGCCATGTAAAACGCCAAACGAAGCTGTTTTTTCATAATGCGGTCCTTTTGTGTGATGATTCGGTAGAAGGCTCTGCCAGATAAATTGTTACCCAGCTGGGTAAACTTGATTATTGAACCACATTATAAACCGACCGCCGCTATTTGGCAGCAGAATACCAGAATCGGTTTGTAATTTTTTTTGTAATGTTGGCTCGCTATAAATGGACAAGGTTTGCAAAAACCTAAATTGGGTAGGACTTGACAATCATTCTAGCAACACTGTTGATTCAACGCAGCCACATCGCCGCCCGCATCTTACCCGCATTGGAGCCAACATCGTCAAGCATTGCACAAACAATATAGCCGCAACGACGCTTACATCGTAAACGCATTATAGCCTGTGAAGGACTACCCTTTGAGGAAAGAGCTTAGGCCACCGTCATTTTCGTTCCCAGCGATAAATCCCGGTCTAGGCTCTTTTTTCTTGGATTGTTTCTAGAATAACTTGCAGGCCCAGCTGGTAACTCCGCCAACCAAACCCCGAAATCTGCCCCAGGCAAACGGCCGCCAATACCGATTGATGCCGAAATGCTTCCCGAGCATGAATGTTGGACAGGTGCACTTCAACAACGGGCAGTTCCACAGCGGCCAATGCATCACGGAGAGCGTAGCTGTAATGGGTAAATGCTCCCGGATTGATCACAATGCCATCGGCCCAACTGCGGGCTTCATGAATAGCATCGATCAGTGCACCTTCGTGGTTAGATTGGAAAAACTGGACCGATGCCTGAGCCGCTTCTGCCTGTTCCGACAAGAGATTATTGATATCGGTAAGGGTGAAACGGCCGTAAACCTCCGGTTCACGACTGCCCAGCAAATTAAGGTTCGGACCATGTAGTACCAGGACTTGAATAGCCATTCTGCACTCCTTGCGTATCATAATCATCCTACCCCTGGACAGTCAACTACCAAATCCAAGTTCTTACGCTATCTTAACAGCCCTAAGGCCCAATTTTACTCGTTGACGCTTCGACCACTGTTTGTTACCATCTGCCGCTGTTATCCTTTAATGAACAAGGCGAAGATGACATGCGTAGTTTTCTACCAATCAATTCCTCAAATTTGATGTCCATGATGTCTAACATGCCTTGTTGTATGTGTATCAAGCGGGAGCGGTTTTGTGCCCGTCTGGTACCGCTGGCGCGATAACTAACCACCACTGCGCCACGACCTCTCCCGCGTCATCACCTGGTTTGTGTTCATCTCGCCGCTCACCCGACCAAAAGATTGTGTGAAACGGCCGTCTTATCCAAGCACGTCTGCCTTCAATGGTTCACCAAAGACGCCTGCACCCGGCAACCAACCATGTAAAGCCGCCTGATCCGAGATACTGAAAATAATCTTATGCCTTTAGTTGCTCACACTCCATTACCAACGTTTGAAAATTTGCACCGCCACGGCCAGGAAATCCTGACGCTGGAACACGCGCTGCACCAGGACATTCGCGAACTGCACATCGGACTGCTCAACATGATGCCCGATGCGGCCCTCACCGTCACCGAGCAGCAGTTTATGCGCCTGCTGGGCAGCTCCAACCAGATTGCTCAGTTTTACGTCTACCCGTTTTCCATATCGGGCCTGCCGCGCAGCCGCGAAACACAGGCGTATATCGACGAGTATTACACCACCTTTGACCAGCTAAAGCAGGATGGCCTGGATGCGCTCGTCATCACCGGAGCAAATGTAGCTAATCCCACGCTGGAGGAAGAGCCGTTCTGGCAGCCCTTGCAAGAAGTGATTGCCTGGGCCACGGAAAATGTCACCTCGGTATTGTGCTCTTGCTTGGCGACGCATGCCTTGGTGCAGCAGCTTTATGGCGTCAAGCGGCAGCGACTACCCGCCAAAAAGTGGGGCGTCTACACCCATCGCATCACCCAAAAAGGGCATCCTTTGCTGCGCAACATCAATACCCGGTTTGATGTAGTGCATTCGCGCTACAACGCGATTACCCGGGCGCAGCTTGAAGCTGCCGGGTTGAGCATCCTGGTGGAAGGCAGCGAAGGCGGTGTGCACATGGCCGTGAGCCCAGACCAGTTCCGGCTGGTCTATTTTCAGGGGCACCCGGAGTATGACTACAACAGTTTGCTCAAGGAATATAAACGGGAGGTGCTGCGGTTTGTGGCTGGCGAAATTGAGGAGTATCCACCCCATCCCGAAAATTATTTCCCGGAAACGGCCGCTGCCATTGCCGACGAGTACCAGGCTATTGTGCTGGCCAGCCAGGCGGCGAACACGCCTATTCCCCCCTTCCCTGAAGCCGCCATCGAGGGCCAGCTGGACAACACCTGGGGCGACACGGGCAAAGCGTTATTCAACAATTGGCTGGGATTGGTTTACCAATTAACGGCGCTGGATAGGAAACGGCCGTTTGTCCCCGGCATCGATCCGCAAAACCCACTTGGACTGCGCTGAAATATTCATTTTTTGCCATAGAGAGCGCAACGCAGGGAGGGATTTCAGCACAGGGCGCTCTTTGTGGAAACAATTACTAAGGAGAAACACCAACTATGAAAGCAGCAACCATTGGCATTCACGGCGGTTACCAGACTGACCCCACCACCAAATCCGTCGCCGTGCCCATTTACCAAACCGTGGCCTATGAATTTGACGACGCCCAGCACGGGGCCGATCTGTTCAATCTAGCGGTGCCAGGCAACATTTACACCCGCATTATGAACCCCACGGCCGATGTGCTGGAAAAGCGTGTCGCCGAGTTGGAAGGCGGCATCGCCGGGTTGGCCGTCAGCGCGGGCAGCGCGGCGATTAACTATTCCATTTTGACGATTGCTGAGGCAGGCAGCAACATCGTTAGCGTGCCACTGCTGTACGGTGGCACATACACTTTGTTTGCCCACATGCTGCCCAAGCAAGGCATTGAAGTGCGCTTTGCCAAGGACGACAGCCCGGACAGTCTGGAAAAATTGATTGATGCGAAGACAGCGGCCGTTTATTGCGAAACGATTGGCAACCCGGCAGGCAACATTGTGGACATCGAAGCGATTGCCACGATGGCCCACAAGCATGGCGTGCCCGTCATTGTGGACAACACCGTCGCCACGCCGATTCTCATTCGCCCGATTGATTACGGCGCAGACATCGTGGTGCATTCGCTGACCAAGTACATGGGCGGGCACGGCAACTCGCTGGGCGGCGTCATCGTCGATTCCGGCAAGTTCCCCTGGGCCGAGCACGCCGATCGGTTCCCGATGTTGAACAACCCTGAACCATCGTACCACGGCGTGGTGTACACGCAGGCGTTGGGGCCAGCGGCGTATATTGGTCGCGCCCGCACCGTGCCGCTGCGCAACACGGGCTCGGCCATCAGCCCATTCAATGCCTTCCTCATCCTGCAAGGCATTGAGACGCTGGCGCTGCGCATGGAACGCCACACGGAAAATGCGCTTGCGGTAGCCAATTACCTGAACGACCACGACAGCGTGGCCTGGGTGAGCTATGCCGGACTGCCCAGTTCTCCCTATTATGAACTGGCGCAAAAGTACACGAACGGCAAACCCTCGGCCCTGCTCACCTTTGGCATTAAGGGCGGGTTTGACGCCGGGGTGAAGTTCTACGATGCCCTCAAACTGTTCAAGCGATTGGTCAACATCGGCGATGCCAAATCGCTGGCGGCGCATCCTGCTTCGACCACCCATCGGCAGCTGAATGACGCTGAACTCGCTGCTGCTGGCGTAACGCCAGACGCGATTCGCCTATGCATCGGCATCGAGCACATCGACGATATTCTAGACGACCTGGAGCAGGCGTTGGCGGCGGCGTAAGTTACTATTTCCCCGGAAACTGCTCATGCGTAGCCTTACTCGCAAAGAAGTTTCCGGGGAAATGGCAGGAGGATTCTTATGTTCGAGTGGACACGTTTGGCAACGTTTATGCTGGCGGCGGGGCTGCTGATTGTGGTGCCAGGGCCGGCGGTTTTGTACGTGGTAGCCCGCTCAATGGACCAGGGCAAGGTGGCGGGCATCGTCTCGGTGCTGGGGATTGCGTTGGGGGCGGTGGTGCATTCTTTGGCAGCGGCGGTGGGGATTACGGCCGTTCTCGCTGCCTCAGCCCTCGCATTTAGTACCGTCAAATATCTGGGCGCAGCCTATCTTATCTACCTGGGCATCACCACCCTGCTCAAAAAACCAGACCCACAGGAAAAGATTGTGGTCGAACCTAAGCCGTTGTGGCAAATCTTCCGCCAGGGGTTTGTGGTGAACCTGCTCAACCCCAAAACCGCGCTGTTTTTCCTGGCCTTCCTGCCCCAATTTGCCGATCCGGCACGCGGTTCGGTGCCGCTGCAAACGTTCACCCTCGGCCTCATCTTTGTGGCAATTGCCCTTTTTAGCGACAGCATCTACGCGCTGCTGGCCGGGCAGCTGGGCGGCTGGCTCAAGCAAAGCCAGACGTTCCAACAGCGGCAGCGGTACTTTTCTGGGCTGGTGTACATTG
The DNA here is from genome assembly GCA_020634435.1 of Ardenticatenaceae bacterium. GTDB lineage: Bacteria > Chloroflexota > Anaerolineae > Promineifilales > Promineifilaceae > Leptofilum. Next base: position 49,588 of record JACKBS010000020.1, read on the forward strand.
CGCTGGGCGTGGGTACGGCCGTTTCTGGCCACAAAACCAAGTGAGCGAATCTATGAAAACAATTGGCGATCTTTTCCAGGAAAAACCGTGGCAGTGGGGGCTGCGCGGCGACCCACACCTCTGGGAAGAGATGCAAAGCCATTTTGCGCAAACGCCCCTACCTGACCAGATGGAACAATTGGAGCAGTTGTTGACTCAGGCGTTTGAGACCCTAACCGGCCAACCGATCACCGCAAAAGAGTTTATTGCGGTAGAACGATTCCCGCGCAGTGGCATGTCTGGCGGCATGGTTTCCCCGGCGTTTTGGCGCGAAACGGCCGTTCCCCTCCTACTCAAACGGTTTGCAGAAATAAGTCAATAAAATCACGCGAAGGCGCAAAGGAATCCAATTTACCTTCGCGTGAAACTTCAAACTTTGTTTTGGGCAAAACGGCCGTAACGTGTTACCATTTCCTCCCGGTGCAAATTAGGCACACAGATGAGGAAACTAATGCCTGAACTAACCGGAAAGAAACTCAAAATCGCAGCCCCTGGGCGAATCATACTTTGTCTTTCATAGCCTGATCCTTCTGGATTAGGCTTTTTTTTTGCCAAAACGAGTCGAGAGATTGGACCAATTTCACCTGAGACAGGCTGCAAATGAAAACAAAATTGATCCAATCTGGCTACGCAAAGGAGGCACATGACAGAAACAATCACATTACCCGGCCTGATCGACGTGCACACCCACCTGCGCGTGCCGGGTGGCGAACACAAAGAAGATTTCCGCACCGGAACGGCCGCTGCGCTGGCGGGCGGCATCACCATGATTTTGGGCATGCCCAACACCAGCCCACCGCTCAGCACCCCAGAGTCATTGGCCGCTGCCCGTGAGCAGGCCGCGCAAGATATTTTATGCGATGTGGGTCTTTTTGCCGGGGCCAGCCAGGAAGAAATTGACCGGCTGGACGAATGCGCGCCGCAGGCAGCCGCTCTCAAAATTTATCTCAACGACACCTTTGGTCCGCTGCGGGTGGATGATGTGCCCACGATGATGGCCTGCTTTGCCAGCTGGCCCCGTGACAAGATGATTGCCATACACGCCGAAAAACAAAGCGTGGCCGTGGGCATCGGCCTGGCGGCAGCATACGGCCGTCCGGTCCATTTTTGCCACATCAGCCGCCGCGAAGAAATTGAGCTGATTGCCCAGGCCAAAGCCGCCGGGCTGCCCGTGACCTGTGAGGTGACGCCGCACCACCTCTTCCTCACCGAGGCGGACGCAGCCCAATTAGGGCCGCTGGGCGACATGCGCCCGCTGCTGGGCACGTCGTCCGATGTGGCCGCACTGTGGGAACACATCAACGACACGGTGGACTGCATCGCCACGGATCATGCGCCGCACACGCTGGCCGAAAAGCAGTCGGCCACGCCACCACCGGGAGTGATCGGCCTGGAAACATCGCTGCCGCTGCTGATGACGGCCGTTCAACAAAACCGCCTCACCCTAAACCGACTGATCGAACTAATGCACACCAATCCCCGCCGCATTTTTAATTTGCCAGAGCAGGTGGATACGGCCGTAACCGTCCAGCTCACCCCCAACACCATCACGAATGACATGGTGCAAAGCAAATGCGGCTGGACGCCGTTTCACGGCACCGAGGTGCTGGCCAAAGTACAAAAAGTCGTCCTGCGCGGGGAAGTGGTGTTTGAAGACGGTCAAATTCTGGCCGAATCGGGTAGTGGAAGGTTACTTGCCATAAACAAGTAATTACGTAATTGAGTAAGTAGGTAATTGGGCAACTGAGTTGCCTCGCCAATTTACCCAATCACTTAATTACTCAATATCAGTTAAAAACCGTATTGAGGAGAAATATAAAATGCAAATAAAAACTTTAGAACCCTTATTTGATTTTGACGCCATGAACATCCCCACGCTCAGCAGCAACGGGCTGACCGGGCACGACATTCTGTCCGTCTCCCAGTTTGACCGGGACAAGCTGTCCTACATTTTTGGCCGCGCCCGCGAAATGCGCGAGATGGTCGAGCGCGTCGGCGGCGTGGACTTGCTCAAGGGCAAAGTGCTTGCCTGCCTGTTCTATGAGCCAAGCACCCGCACCAGCTCCAGCTTCATCGCGGCGATGGAACGGCTGGGCGGCAGCGTCATCCCGATTACCCAGGGCGTGAAGTTTAGCTCCATCAGCAAAGGCGAAACGCTGGCCGACACGATTCGCGTGCTGGAGCAGTACGCCGACGTAATTGTGCTGCGCCACCCGGAAATTGGCTCGGCGCGGGAAGCGGCGGAAGCGGCCAGCGTACCCGTCATCAATGCTGGTGATGGCCCCGGCGAGCATCCCACGCAGGCGCTGCTGGACCTGTTCACCATCCGCGAGGAGCTGGGCACGGTGGATGGCTTGAAGATTGCCATGGTAGGTGATTTGCGATACGGCCGTACCGTGCACTCCCTCACCAAGTTGCTGCTGCAATACAACGTCAGCCTGCGCTTTGTCGCCCCAGAAATCCTGCGCCTGCCGCTGAAGGTGATGAACGAGGTGATTGATTCCGGCCTCAACGTGCGTGAAACCCACGACGTGGCCGACGTCATCGAGAATGCCGATGTGCTCTACGTGACCCGTGTGCAAAAAGAGCGCTTCACCGATTTGGCCCAGTACGAAGAGGTGAAAAATTACTACGAAATCACCCCAGAAATCATGGCAATGGCCAAAAAGAAAATGGTGGTGATGCACCCCCTGCCCCGCGTCGGCGAAATCCACGACACCGTGGATAGCGACCCGCGCGCAGCCTACTTCCGCCAAGTACGCAACGGCATGTACATCCGCATGGCGCTGCTGGCTGGTGTACTGGGCCGGGCTTAATCCCGTCATTCATTTCCCCGGAAAGCCGAGTTTCCGGGGAAATTTACAGCGGCTACGTACCAAACTGCATAGCTGGCATGTTAAGCAAAATACATATTCGCGCGGGAAAAAGAGGTATTCTAAGAACAGTTAAGTACATATCCCCTTTCCTTCTTCTCCTCTTCTTCTCTTCCGCGACAAGGCCCCCGTAAGGGGGTCTTGTTGTTTCTGTTGATTTTGTTCAACCCTCCGGTATAGTTTGCAAATTTAACGCAAAGGCGCAAAGACGCAGAGAGATAAAAAGCTCTCTGTGCAACTCTGTGTCTTCTCTGCGCAGCTCTGTGTTCCTTTTCTAACAAACCTGGGAAGGCGTTATGACGAACATCACAATTAGACCCATTACCGATGCAGCGGGCTGTACGGCCGTTGAACAACTGCAAATCGACGCCTGGCAAATGGACGACAACCTGGAAGTCGTGCCGGGGCACATGCTGCTGACCTTTTACAAAAACGGCGGCGTGCTGCTGGGGGCATATGCGGGGGAACGGCTGGTAGGGTTTGTGACCGGCTTTGTGGGGTTGATGGGTAACGGCCGTTTCAAACACGCCTCGCACATGATGGGCCTTCATCCCGATTTCCAAGGGCAGGGCATCGGCACCCGGCTCAAGCTGGCCCAGCGGCAGGTGGTGCAGCAGCAGGGGCTGGACCTGATCACCTGGACCTATGATCCGCTGGAGACGGCCAACGCCCGGCTCAACATCCGCAAGCTGGGCGCGGTGTGCCGCACCTACATCCCCAACCTCTACGGCGAGATTGTGGGCATCAACGCCGGGCTGCCCAGCGACCGCTTCCAGGTAGAGTGGCACATCAACAGCGCCCACGTAGCGAATCGGTTAACGGGGCAGGATAAGGGGGGGACGGCCGTACCCAATCATCTCATTTTGAATGTAATGGGGGAAAACGGCCGTCCGCCCGACACAACCAAATCCCCCAGCGAAGCCAGTCATTTTGTACAGGTTCCCCACAATTTCCAGGCCGTCAAAACCCGTGACTTGCCGCTGGCCCTTGCCTGGCGGCTACATACCCGCCAGCTCTTCACTGACCTCTTCGCCCAAAACTACACTGTTACCAACTTTGTGTTTCAAGACAACAAAGTATATTACTTTGTACAAGTTTAATTAGTCATGAACTGCTAAGGGGTTAAAGCACACCTAAAACCTAAACTGTTATAGGTTTCCAATGGACTCGAATAAAAACGATAATCTGAACGAACACTAATCCACGCATTATTAAACGCGCCACCCCGAAGAGCCTTCAAGGTTCCCGAACTTGGACCAAAAGGATTACTAAGAGAGGATATACTATAATAGTCAACCTGATACCAATCGTTAACCCACTCATAAACATTTCCACTCATATCTAAGGCACCATAAATACTAACCCCCTGAGGGTAATTTCCAACACTAGTGGTATCTCCAATACAATTTTGATACGAAGTCCCGTTATCAAATTGAGTATTAGCTTGTGAACAGTTAGGAAGACTATCCCCCCAAGGATACATACGCGTATCGCTTGAACCCCTTGATCCTTTTTCCCATTCGGCTTCTGTAGGTAAACGCTTTCCTGCCCACCCGCAGTAGTTTACTGCATCATACCAAGAAACATTTATAACTGGATAGGTAGAGTAAGCAGAGTTATTGTAATATGAAGCTCGCGTTGCAGAGGAGAAATTCGAAGGCGGGTTGCAAGTTCCGCTTGATACACACTGAGCATATTGAGAATTTGTCACTTCAGTAGCATCCAAATAATAAGAATTTAGAAATACGGTGTGTAGTGGTAATTCATTAGGTTGGCAAATTTCGCCTGGACTATTGCTATCACAACCCATCTGGAACTCCCCGGCTGGTACGTATACCATCCCGCCTATGGGAGGCGGGGTTGTGCCACTCTGAAGCGTAAAATTAACGCCGCTGGCACTCGGCGGCAGGGTCCTTATTTGCACAGCAGGTGTAAAAGGGTAGCCACTGAGAGCGGGCACAACGGTGTATTTACCCTGTGAGGGAATAGCAATCGTGTAATTGCCGTTACTGTCAGTTGCGGCACTGTAGTTTGCCGTTGCCTGCGTGGAACCCGCCTCCGTGAAGGCTACTATCCCTGCGCCAGACGTTACCCCACGTGTAACCAATGGCAGGTAGATTTCATAAGCATTGCCAAACGTATCGTGCAAGTACGCCGACGTCTGCCACCCCGCTGTATCTTCATCTAGCAAAATAAAGGTATCGTCGTCCAGCAAAGTAATTGGCACAATGGTATAGGGACCATCAATGCCGCTAGCGCGAATCGCCTCTCCAGAAAAACGCATTGTTATCTGCTGCGTCCCAGGCGTTGCCACACTGACAATCTGGTTGGCCTGATCAATAAACTGTCCACCATTACCCGTTAGCATAGCGGAAAATGAGATGGTTCCCGCTTCTACCACTTCAACGTTAGCCTCAAATTCCAGGTACTCATACAGTCCGTTTCCATCGGCGTCAATGGGACTGTCCCCATAGCCACCTTGCAGGCTGGCTATATTGGGAGCTACCGAAAAGACGGTGGCGGTCGTGCGCTTGAAGTCCAAACCACTGTGATTACCTTCTGCAATCACATCAACCACGTAGAACCCTGATTGATTAGTATCCAGATACGTACCTGAATAAACACCATCAGACGCTACAGCATCGGGCGCTGCCCCATTGTCCAATAAACCGATGCTGGACTCACTGCCGTCCGGCTTAGTTACTGTGGCAGACAATGTAGCACCGGTCACCGACGTCCCGGCTGCGGTTACCGTTGTGGTCAGCACCACTGGTGTAGCCAAAGGCTGCACGTCTGGCGCAAATGCTTCGGCAACCAGCGTTGTCTCTGCGTTGGCACGCACCGTGTAAGTAATTGGATATGGAGAACTGACCGCGGACACAGAATAACTCCATGAACCAGTTACCGTATCGGTAATCACATAAGTTGACAGCCCACCATCCTCCGCTGCTAACTTTTCATACCCAATGTTGGCATCAGATTCCGCCACAACCGGTGTAATCGGAGCACCATTTCCATCTACCAGCGTAAAATCCACGTCCCCACCTTCCCAAGTAACATAAAAGGTGCTCTGCGCATTCCAGTCCACCGAAAAAGTGTTCGTATCAGTTTCTCCAACTGCTAGCTCACCTGTTCCGAGCAAGATTGGTGGAACAAAGATAGACTCTCCATTCACCTTCATCTGTGCTGCTGCTGTTTGTGGACATTGTGTCCAGCTAGTTCCTAGAGAGTTTCTTATAGATATGTAATAAGTATTTGCAGGATTAACATATGAATCCACATCCCCCAAACCAAACCCATCGACAAACCCGTGCATATCATTATTCGTAATGACTGCAACACGCGGGTATTGAGATGAAAGGGAGGAGTTAATACCAAGTTCACGTGAACTACGAAGCGAAACACCAATATCTCCAGGCGCTCCAGACCAGGGGGAGTAGATGGCCCGCCACCAGTCAGATACAGAGGACTGTGGCAAAAAGTCACCACCAATTAATCGGTAGCAAACGCCGTATGGTTGACCAGAGGCATGGTTATATGTATCCATGACGCTGTGGAATAATTGCGCAGACGAGAGGAAATCATTCAGATTGAACTGATTAAAAAAGTGTTTTCCTGCAATTACTACCGCACCTGGATATGCTTCCTCAGGTATCCGTGTCCCACCATGAGGTGATCCTAAGGTAAACAAGTTATCCACTGTGATACCTAATTGCCGATCAGTCTGATAGTAACCCGATTCGAGATAAAAACGGGCATTCAACCCACCATAGCTATGCCCAATGATGTCGAAATGACCATTCCAGGAAGGGTTGGCCCCTTTAATCTCATAATATCTACTCCGAATAAAACTCTGTATATTCTGCCGATTTTGATCCTGGCTGTTGAGAGACGAGACACCAGTAACATAAAACAGGTTGCAACCTTCCACGTACCCATCTTGCGCCATCCATTGGGAAAGCTGGGCAAAACCCATTTCATCATCTGCCATGATATCTGGCCCGCCCCAACCATGAATGAGCAGCACAGGTTGTTTGCTCAAGTCACAGCCATATGCGGTAATTATGATACCCGGCACAGGGTTGCCACTGCTGTTAGTTACGCGCCCGGAAATGGCGTAGGCTCCAGTGGGCGCAGCCGGTGCTTCCGGCAATAGAGCATCTACGGCAGTGGGTGCAGGCGCAGCAGAAGTCGCCAGCAGCATAAATATTGTCAGGAAGCTAAAAAAGAAAATGAATACTTTTGAACGCGACATTGAATTTTCTCCTCTTTTTAAAACCCTTGATTGTTTAACGAGTGAACTTTTGGCACACAGCGTCATTATAAATTGCGCAAGGCTCTAATTCAATTGTTTTCAAGTAAACGTATCAAACTTCGGCTATACTTGGCGGGATGAAGCTATGTCTACCAACCTACAGCCAAGAGGTGCCTCATGCCTGACTTTCCCATTTTTGATGGCCACAACGATACGCTGCTCAATTTGCATCTAGAACATCGCGGCAACGGCCGTTCCTTCTTTGAACGCTCGGAAATTGGCCACATCGACCTGCCCCGCGCCCGCGAAGGCGGCCTGGCTGGCGGCTTTTTCGCCGTCTTCACCCCCAACCGCCGCCGCCCCGCCACCGAAAAAGAGAAAAAAGCCGACGCCAAAAACTTTAAGAAGACCAAAAAAGGGTACAAGGTGCCCCTGCCAGAGCCTATCCGCCACAAAGATGCGCTAAGGTTCACAACGGCCGTTGCCACCCACCTCTTTGAGATCGAGAAAGCGTCTGAAGGCGAAGTCAAAATTGTGCGCACCACCAAAGAGCTGCGTAAGTGTCTGAAGGACGGCACCTTTGCCGCCATTTTCCACATCGAAGGGGCCGAAGCGATTGACACCAACTACGACGCCCTGCACATTCTGCACGCCGCCGGGCTGCGCTCGCTAGGATTGGTCTGGAGCCGCCCCAACAAGTTCGGCTACGGCGTCCCGTTCAGCTTCCCCAAGTCGCCCGACATCGGCCCCGGCCTCACCAAAGCGGGCAAAGGGCTGGTGCGTACCTGCAACGAACTCAAGGTGATGATCGATCTGTCCCACCTGAACGAAAAAGGGTTCTGGGACGTGGCCAAAATTAGCGATGCGCCGCTGGTGGCCACCCACTCCAACGCCCACGCCCTGGCCGCCTCGCCGCGCAACCTGACGGACAAGCAGCTAGACGCCATTAAGGAGACGGGTGGCATGGTGGGGATTAACTTTCACGTGGGATTTTTGCGGGAAGACGGCCGTTTCAAAGAACCCACCTCTCTCAGCGAAATTGTGCGCCACCTTGTCTACATTGCCGACCGGATCGGCATTGATCACGTTGGGTTTGGCTCTGACTTTGACGGCGCCACCATGCCCAACGACCTGGGCGATGTCACTGGGCTGCCCAAGATCATCCAGGCGCTTCAAGAGCATGGGTTTGACAAAGCCGCCCTTAAAAAAGTATCCCATGAGAATTGGGTGCGTGTGCTACAGCAGACCTGGGGAGAATGATAGAGGACCGGGTTACAAAAGTCGTGGGTTCTTTTGTTATCTTTTTCTTTATGCTAGAATGCTCACAGTCAAATTTTGGCCAATAAGGTGACTTCATGCATCAATCAACCAGTGCCATTCTTTCTGTAACCGATATTTTCGATACGTTTACCGAAACACAATTACAGTTAGTGGCGGCACTCTGCGAAACCAATACCTACCAGACCGGTGACATTTTGCTCAGAGAAAATGATCAGTCTACCGATCTGTACGTAATTGCTCGTGGCGGCGTTGAGGTGCTCATGAACCCCACGTTTGTGAGCGATGCGGTAACCGAGGGTGAAATGGTGGTGCTGACGGAACTACGCCAGGGACAGGTCTTTGGCGAAGTGGCCCTGGTAGATCAGGGAATGCGTTCCGCCACCATCCGCGTGAGCCAGGCCAACACCATGCTGCTGCGCATCGCCCGCGGTCGCCTGATGCAGCTGTGCGATACCTATCCAGAACTTGGCTATAAATTGATGAAAAACCTGGCCGCTGATCTGGCCTTCAAAATTCGCAATACCGATCTAACCATTCGCCAGTACCAATTGATGTTGTCTCAGTCCAAGATAGATGCATCATAGGCATTGGAAAAGAAACCAGAGTCGTCACACCCAATGCAGTGCCCAACACCTTCGACCGATTTACTGACCCGAGCAGATTTTTCTTCAATCGTGGTAGCATCAAGGAAACGGCCGCTGCGCAGATCGCCTTCAGGTTGATAGCTCCGGGAGCCTGTCACCCCTAATCGAAACCTGGCGGATCACTGCACCAAACATTTCTACCAATTCAGCTGTTCCAGGGTGGTTTGTAGTAACAACATGAAAGTGGAAATTATCAGCATCGGCACCGAACTCCTCGTGAGTGACATCCTCGACACAAATGCCGCCTACATTTCTCGTAGTTTGCGGGAAGTTGCCATATCGCTTACCAGCAAAGTCACCATCGGCGATGATCCCGAAATGATCGCCGACGCTTTTCGCGTGGCCCTGCGCCGCGCCGACATGGTGATTGCCACCGGTGGGCTGGGCACCGGCAAAGATGATTTTACCCGCCAGGCGGCCGCGGCCGTTTCCCATCGCACCATCACCTCAGAAGCTCCCGGCGTGCAGGGTGGCATCTTGCTAGGCGACAGCGAAGCTGGCTCCACCGGATTGATGCTCGAAGAAGACAACGGCGTGTTGGTTTGCCTGCCCGGCAACCGGCGCGAAATGTCTTACTTGCTGGAAACAGAAGTGCTGCCCTACCTGCGGCGGCAACTGAGCAGTGAGCAAAAAACAGGCTGGACGCTACTCCGCTGTGTTGGGGTCATGGAAAGCAGCCTCAAGCAGGACCTGGCCGACCTCGCTTCCATCGGCAGCAACCGCATCACCTTCGACTCGTTCGCTGGCCAGACCAACATTCGCCTTTCAGCCAAAGCCAGCTCAGACAAGGAGCTGCAAGAACAGCTACAAAAGTTGAAAACGGCCGTTTCCCAGCGCCTCGGTGATCATGTTTTTGGCGAAGAAGCCGATCGTCTGGAAACGGTGGTGCTGCACAATCTGGCCAAACACAATTTGCGCCTCAGTGTGGCCGAGTGCTATACCCACGGCATCCTGGCCGGAACCATCGCCCCGCTGCCAGAAGCCACCCAACACATCCAGCTTCATTCCGCCCACACCTGGAATGAGCTGGCGACTGCGCTCCAGCTAGAAAACCTTACTGGCGACAATTTGAGCCAATGGTGTCGCAGCGCGGCCAACGCCCTGCGCAGCCAGACCCACAGCGACCTCAGCTTGATGGTGTACAGCAATGTCACTCAGGGCGGCGTGCAAATTCTGGTCACCCTGGCTTCGCCTAACGGCGTTTCTGTAACGCAGCGGTCGTTTGGCGGCCATCCAGAAAACATTGACCAGTGGGCGTTAACCCTGGGGCTAACCCATTTGCGCCGCTGGCTGATGGTCCACAACTAAGCAGAAACGGCCGTTTCTGCACCCAACCTCATCTCCCTCGCGTAAAGCGTACCAACCACCGCAGCGCTGGAACCTCGCCGCACCGTAAAAATACGGCATGCGAAAACCAGCCGGTTAGTGGTATAAATGAGTACGCGCACTTGCGTTTAAGATTGGACGTTACAAACCAATCACACAAAGGGAGAAATTTAAATGCGTATTGGGATGGTAACTGCCTGCTACAAACCCGTGGTCAACGGGGTCACGCGCATGGTTTCCCTGTACAAAGAACATTTAGAAGCCGCTGGGCATGAAGTGACAATCTTCACGCTGGGCGACCCAGACCCAAGTGACGAAGCGGGCGTCATGCGCTCGCCGGGGCTGATGTTGGGCGATTATGGCTACTACATCACCATGCGCTACAGCAACGAGGCGCAAGCCTTGCTGCAAGAAATGGACATCATTCACTGCCACCACCTGTTTATGAGTGTGGAAATTGCCCACCGCTACGGCCGTTCCCCCATCGTCTACACCAACCATACCCGCTACGATTTGTACACTGGCTCCTACATTTCCTTACCTCAACCCGCCGCCGACGCCATCATGCGCCAGGTTTGGCCCGAATTTACCGACTACGCCGATGTGGTGGTGACCCCCTCGGCCAGCGTGCGGGATGTAATGCTGGAATTTGGCGTGCGTCGCCCAATCGAAGTGATTGAAAACGGCGTGGATTTACGGCCGTTCCACCACCCCACCCGACCCTTGACCAAAACCGATTTAGGCGTGCCAGAAACGGCCGTTTTGGTCACCTATGTCGGTCGTCTGTCGCCCGAAAAAGATGTAGACATCCTACTGGAGCAGTTTGCCATCGCCAAAGATGTGGTGCCCAATCTGCACCTGATGATCATGGGCCAGGGTACGGCCCGACCCGATCTGGAACGACTGGCCAGCCAGCTGGGCGTGGCCAACAGCGTGCTTTTCACTGGTCCGGTGGCTTACGATCAGGTGAGCAACTATCTGGCTGCCGCCGATTTGTTTGCCACCGCCTCCGTCACCGAGGTGCATCCGCTAACCGTCATTGAAGCGATGGCATCTGGATTGCCAGTGGTGGCCGTATCGGCGCCCGGCATTGTGGACACCGTCGTTAGCGGCGAATCCGGCCTGCTGACCACCAAGCCAGAGGGCGGGTTGGCCGCAGCCCTGGTTGGCCTGGCCAGCAACGACGCCCGGCGACAGGAAATGGCTCGGGCCGCCCGCTCTACCAGTGAACGATTTGCCATTCACAACACAGTGCAGCGCACCCTGGACCTCTACGAACGCCTACGCGAAGAACGGCCCGATCTGACCCGCAAAAAGATGCACGGCCGTCGCATTTTTGACTCCGAACGGCTAAAGCCCGTGGTGGATCAGCTGGGCAAGCTGCTCTGGCCTGCCGAAAAAGAGCCGTCCAGTCGCCGCTGGTTTTTGCCCGCCAGCACCACCTCTACCGAACGGACTCATGGCAACTAGTACGCCAGATGGCGCTTCTCGCAAAAGGCTAGGGGCCTGGGGCGAGCACGTCGCCGCTACCCGGCTGGAAGCGGATGGTTATCGCATCGTCGCCCGCAATTGGCGCTGTACTCAGGGCGAAATTGATCTCATTGCCCAGGCAAGTGATGGCCTGATGGTGTTTGTAGAAGTAAAAACACGCCGGGGCCGCAGCATGGGCCTGCCAGAAGAAGCGCTCACGCCGCACAAAAGCCGTAAGCTCATCCAGCTGGCCGAAATTTACCTGGGCGAACACGATTTGGACGTGGAATGGCGGCTCGATCTGATGGCCGTAGAGCTAGACACCGGCGGCAAGCTGCTGCGCTGCGAGCATATTCAGAATGCGGTGTTGGGGTGGTGAAGGAGTGACAGGGTGACAAGGTGAAAGGGTGAACCGGTAGCCACCAACCACTTGCAACTTACCACTTTCACTTTTCACTTTTCACTTCAAACTTTACAGGAGGACAGTTTGGATCAACCTCTAGTCGTGCTGGTGGGGCAAACGGCCGTTGGCAAAACCGCCCTCTCGCTGCAATTGGCCCAGGCATTAAACGGGGAGATCGTCTCGGCCGATTCGCGCCTGTTTTACCGGGGCATGGACATTGGCACGGCCAAACCAAACACTGCTGAACAGACGGCCGTACCGCACCACCTCATTGATCTGTGTACCCCCGACGAGACAATTACCCTCGGCGAATACCAGCGACGCGCTTACCAAACCATTGAATTTGTGTTGAGCAACGGCCGTCTCCCCATTTTAGTTGGCGGTACCGGGCAGTACGTGAAGGCCGTGGTCGAAGGCTGGGGCATCCCCGAAGTGCCACCGCAGCCCAAACTGCGCGCCGCCCTGGCCCAGCTGCCCGGCCCAGAACTGGCCCGCTGGCTGGCCGCGCTCGATCCCGAAGCCGCCGAAAAACACGACCCCCGCAACCTGCGCCGCGTCATCCGCGCCCTGGAAGTGACCCTGGTAGCCGGACGGCCGATTTCCGAACTCCAGCGCAAACATCCGCCACCCTACCGCATCCTGCAAATTGGCCTGCGCCGCCCGCGCGAGGAACTATATGCCCGCATCGACCAGCGGGTGGACCAGATGATGGCCAATGGCCTGCTGGCCGAGCTGGAACGATTGCGCGGTTGGGGTTACGGCCGTTCCCTGCCCAGCATGAGTGGTTTAGGTTACCGGCAGCTGTGGGCCTACCTGGATGGCGAAATGAGCCTGGCCGAAGCCGTCGAGCGCATCAAGTTTGAAACCCATCGTTTTGCCCGCCACCAGGCCAACTGGTTCCAGGAAAGCGACCCGGCGATTACCTGGTTTGCCATGAACGATGGCGTGGAAACGGCCGTTCTTGAGCACGTCAAACAGTGGCTAAAAGAAGGCAAAACGGGCAACGGCCACGCCACAAAGCCGCTATAATCCCCGCAAATCATCACCGAGGTCAGAACAATGAAACATCTACTCTCTATCAACGGGCTGGATGCACCGCTGGCTCGCATTTTGGGCTGCGACTGCGGCCGCTGCGCCGACCCGACGCGGCAAGCGCACACCTCCACCTCGCTCATCAGCCTGAACGAGCAGGGCGAAACCGTACACCACATCTTGTTCGATTTGGGGCTGGGCGTGGCTGAAAGTGTGCTGGCCAATCCGCATTTGCAGGGCGGCGGGGCACGGCTGGATTGGCTCTGCCTGACGCATTGGCACCCAGACCACACGGCGGGCATGAACCACCTGCTCGTCTCCCACAACTTCCACCTCAAACGAAGCGGGCTCAACCGCCCCGCGATGAACATCTGGTGCCGCCCCGGTACGGCCGAATGGTTGGAGCGCCACCACGATTTTGAGATCACCCTGTGCCAACTGCACACCACCGGCGACAACGAACCACCCGGCACGCGGCTGCCCGCGCTGCCCATTGACCTGCCGGGCGTAACCATCACCCCAGTCACCGTTGCCCACATCAACGCCGACCATGGGGCAGACGGCACACGCCCCCGCTACTGCTGCACTGCCTTTGTGATCGAAACGGCCGTTACCAAAACCGTCCTGCTGTGGGATGTAGACAGCAGCAACGAATGGCTGGTGACGCCGCAAAACGAGGCTCAGGCAACGGCCGTTGCCCAGCTTTCCCAAGCCGACTATTTGTTTGTCGATACAAGCTTCTGGCAAACCAAACCAAAAATTACCAACCACCCGGCCTTTGGCAACGTGAAGCGCTACGCGGCCAGCTTGCAACCGCAGCAAACCTATCTCGTTCATCTCAGCGGCCATCTCGACGGGCGCGGCAATCCGGGGTGGGGCTGGAGCAACGGCCGTTGGCAGCAAGAAGCCCAGCAGGTGTGGCAAAAAGAGCAGCTGCCCGGCACTGTGCACGTGCCCGCCATCGGCGACACATTCTGCCTGTAAGTAGCCTGGATTTGGCGCAACCCTGTATAATCTGCGCAGAATTTGGTTGAGAAACGGCCGTTACCCGCGCCCATGCAGCCAATATTTGCGATTCAAACGCTGCTACACAACAAAGGAACCATCATGAACAATGACATTACCGTTCTTGTAACCGGCGCTTCCGGCTTCGTTGGCATGCACTGCATTTTGCAGCTGCTAGAAAAAGGCTACCGCGTCAAAGGCACCGTTCGTTCCCTGGCCAAAGCCGACCATTTGCGCCAAATTTTGCAGCAGCACAGCCAACACACAGACCGCCTGGAGCTGGTTGAAGCTGACTTAATGCAAGACGCAGGCTGGGCCGAGGCGGTCAGTGGCTGCCATTATGTACTGCACGTCGCCTCCCCGTTCCCTTCCAGCACGCCAAAAAATGAAGATGATCTCATCATTCCCGCCCGTGAAGGCACGCTGCGCGTTTTGCGGGCTGCTCACCAGGCTGGCGTGCAGCGGCTGGTGCTCACTTCTTCCGTGGCGGCCATCTCTGCCGGGCATGAATCAGGCAACAAAACCTATGACGAGTCTGACTGGTCCAACCTAAATGGCCCTATCGAAGCTTACCCAAAGAGCAAAACCCTGGCCGAGAAAGCCGCCTGGGATTATGTCAACCAGCCCGATGTGGAGATGGAGCTGGTAGCCATTAACCCCAGCCTGATACTGGGGCCAGTGCTGGACGCGCGGCAAACCAGCACGTCGGCGGAAGTGATCCTCAAGCTGCTCAAGCGAGAATATCCGGGTATGCCCCGGCTAAACTGGGGCATTGTAGACGTGCGTGATGTGGCCGCGGCGCATGTCGCCGCTATGACCTCACCGGAAGCAGCAGGCAAGCGATTCGTTTGCTCCAGCGGCTCGCTCTGGTTGGTGGAAATTGCCAAAATCCTCAACCAACATTTTGCCAGCCAGGGTTACAAAGTGCCAACGTGGCAGCTGCCAGATTTTGCCGTGCGCCTGGCGGCGCTGTTTGATCCTACCATCAAACTGGTGGTTGGCGGTCTGGGCCAGGAAACGCGTCTGTCTAACCAGCAGCTTAAATCGATCCTGGACCTGCCTCAATACTCGCCGGAAGACGCCGTCGTGGCCATGGGGCAAAGTGTGATTGATTTGAAGGTCGTGTAAAAATTTAGGGAGTCAATTCCAACTAAAAAGTGCGGAGGCACCAAACGATATGGCTTTTATTGCCACCATTCCTGAAGCAGCAGCCGAAGGCGCGGTTGCCGAGATGTATGCCAAAGACAAACAAAATATGGGCTATCTGCCCAAATACACCCAGCTTTTCAGCCATCGGCCCGAAGTGATGGCCGCCTGGGGCGCACTGCTGGGGGCCATTCGCAGCCACATGGATTTGCGCCGCTATGAGCTGATAACGCTGGCCGCCGCTCGCGCCCTGAGCAGCTCGTACTGCATGTTGGCCCACGCGTCGGTACTGAAAAAGCAGCAAATCTTTAACGAGGCGGAACTGACCAACATTGCGGCAAAGGTGGATACGGCCGTTCTCACACCCGCCGAACAAGCGATGATGCAGTTTGCCGAACAGGTGGTGCGCGACGCCACCCAAACCACCCAAAGCGACATCGACAACCTCAAAGCCCACGGCTTTAGCGACGCCGAAATCTTCGACATTACGGCCGTAGCGGCCGTGCGCTGTTTTTTTAGCAAAACCCTGGATGCCCTGGGCGCCACAGCCGACGAAGCCTATCTGGCCCTGGATGAAGATTTACAGCAGGCGCTGGTAGTCGGGCGACCCATCACACAGGCTTAATGATGAGCGAATACCAACGAACCACTCGCGAATGTAGTTTGGAAAGCTTGAGTCCGGTGTTGGGTACGGCCGTTCGCCACTACAGCCACACCCATGAACTAGGCAACCTGCTGGAAACGGCCCTATTTTGTGGCGAAACCACCGCAACCAAACAAAAGAGAGGGTTCTTTGGCCGCAAAACCGAAACAACCCTGACTGGATTCTTGCTCGCGCCACCCTGGCTCATCTGGGCTGTGAGCAAAAACAATGAACCGCCTGCGGTTCTGGCGGTGCGCCTGCGCGACATTCAGGTGCAGGATTACGAACAGTCGGAGATGTACAAATTGGTGCCCGATGCGGGAATCGACATCTCTGGCCTACGCACAGATGCCGAAGCAGTGGGGACCGCCTTTATTGGCCTGGGGCCTGAACCCGCGGCGCAAAAGTTCCGCGAGCTGCTACATCAGGCGGTGAAGAACGCGTAACGTGGGTCGTGCCACGCAGCTTACTGACCGTGCCGCTGAACGGCCGTTTGTGCCGCATGGTAGCCACACATGCCATGCACCCCACCCCCCGGCGGGGTAGCTGACGAGCAGATAAAAACGTTGGGCAGCGGCGTGGTGTACGGGTTCCAACGCGGCACCGGACGGGTAAACAGCTGCCGCCAATTTTGCACGCCGCCGTTGATGTCCCCGCCGATGTAGTTGGGGTTGTATCGCTGGAAGTCCAGCGCGGTCATCGTGTGGCGGGCCAGAATCGTGTCGCGGAAGCCAGGGGCAAAGCGCTCGATTTGCGCTTCGATGGCCGCCGTCATGTCCACCGTGCTGCCATTGGGCACATGGCAGTAGGCCCAGCCGGTGTGCTGGCCATCGGGCGCGCGGCTGTCATCAAATAAACTTTGCTGGGTCACGAGTGTATACGGCCGTTCCGCCACCTCCCCCCGCCAAACCAACCGCTCACTCAAAGCCATCTCTTCCAGCGTTGGCCCCAAATGCACCGTCCCCGCCCGACGGCAGTCGTCCGCACGCCAGGGAATTGGTTCGCTCAGCGCCCAATCCAGCTTAAACACCCCCGGCCCCTGGCGATACTTTTCCAGCTGGCGACGGTAGCCCGGTGGCAGCTCATCCCCAGCGATGGCCAGAAGTTGGCGCGGCGTCACGTCTAGCAAAACGGCGCGCGCGGGCGGGAGTTCGGCCAGCGACTGTACTTCATGGTTGGTCACAATCTCGCCGCCGAGGCTAGTGAAGGTGTCGGCCAAAGCGTTGGCGATGGATTGGCTGCCCCCGCGCGGCAGCGGCCAGCCAACCTTGTGCCCCAACACGCCCAGCATCAGGCCAAAAGCGGCCGTGAGCGGCCATTCCAGCGGCATAATCGAATGCGCCGCCAACCCGCCAAACAACGCCTGCGTTTTCTCGTTGCGGAAGAGCGTTTTGGCCAGGGTAGTCGTCGGCCAGACGGCCCGCAGGCCAAATTGGGTCATTGCCAGGGGATGGCGCGGCAGGCTGAGCGGCCCCAGAAATTCGCGGGCAATCTTGTCCCAATCGGCCACCAGCGGGGCAAAGAGGCGGCGGTAGGTATCACTATCTTCGCCGAGCTGAACGGCCGTTTCTGCCAAACTTTGGTGCAGGGCAACGGCCGTTCCATCGTCAAATGGATGGGCCAAGGGCAGCTCTGGCTGAATCCATTCCAGGCCAAATTCGGCCAAATCCAAGGACTTGAAGAAGGGCGATCCCATCCCCAGCGGATGGATGGCGGAGCAGATGTCGTGGTGAAAGCCGGGCAGGGTTAATTCGGCCGTACGCATCCCGCCGCCGATCGTGGCTTTGGCTTCCAGCAGCAGCACACGCCACCCCTGGCGCACCAGGGTTATGCCTGCGGCCAACCCATTTGGCCCCGACCCCACCACAATTGCATCAAATTCAGACATAAATCATCAAAATTTAGAATTGTCATGCTGAACGAAGTGAAGCATCCCTCTCAAGCTGAAGGGGATTCTTCATTTCGCTGCGCTCCATTCAGAATGACAATTTTAAGTTATGTCAACTTTTATTGGTTAGCCTTTTCACCAGGTAGATGGGCATGTAAACGGCCGTTCTGATGGCTGCATTTTGCCACACATTCTTGGCTTCGGCCCATTGTACCCGCTTGTCCACCAGCACGTTAGTTTGGGAAACGGTGCCCGTCTTACTGAAATGCGCCCCCAAGTTGCGCAGCGTTTGGTGCCAGAAGGCATCCTCTGCCTTGTGACCAAAGCCGAGACGGAAGCTCATCTCATACACCGGATCGTTGGCCCGGATAAGTGCCTGAATTTGGGCAATGGTTTGCCCATCTTCCACGAAGGAACTGAAGGTGATCATCCCGGCAAACATGTGCCCTTCTGGCGTCATAAAGGAGAACGATTCATCGTCGGCGTACATCACGCGGATGCCAGTGGAGAGCTTCATGCCGCCGGGGCCAGCCACGTTAAGCACAGCCACATCGCCAGGAGCCACGCCGCCCGCCCCGCCAAAGAAGCGATTGCCCTTGGGCCAAAATTCCGGGAAGTGCGCCTTCCATTCGGCCACAAGGGTCTGTGGCGACAGTTCTTCACCATCCAGGCGAATGCGGTACGTTTTTTGCCACAGTTGGCCAAACCCTTGCAGCGGGCTTAACGGCCGTCTTCCTGTGACGTTGAGATTGATGGCATCGGCGGGCAAGTCGCCAGCGGTCATGCGGTCTACCGGCGGAGCCCAGCTGGCGGCGTTGCGCGGTGTTTTGGGAGTTGTGGACTGATGGTTCATGGTTACCTCTTTTAGGCAGGAGATTAGAGATTGGAGATTGAATAAGCTCTGATCTCCAGCTACAAATCGCTTATGATCTTGGTAGATTTTGACTTTACCAGTGTGCGTGTCATACCCGCTTTCGCGGGTATCCATTTTGTGTACCAGAGTGGATTCCCGCCTTCGCGGGAATGACAACCGAAAAGTGCACAGATAGCGTCGCTATTGAGTTGCCAAAATTAAAAAGGAGGTCAGGCGGGGGACGCAACGGCCGTTACCGCTGCGGTCTCGTCGTCGTAAATGGCAATCGCTTCATTCAGGCGGGTCAGCTCGAAGATTTGCTGGTAATGCTCGCTCAGGCCAAAGGCCAGCAGGCGCTGCTTTTGCCGCTGCACCCGGATCAACATCGTCACCAGCAGGCCAATGCCAGAACTGTTCATGTAATCCAGCCCTTCAAAATTGAGGATGATTGTTTTGGTATCGCCCTGGCTCGCCTGGCTGTAGGCGGCCATCAGCGACTCTTCGGCCTGGGCGGTGATGTCGCCGTGAATATCAATCACGCTGGCGCTGCCAGACAATTTACGGACGGTGGCATTCAATTCATTGGACATGCGATTTCTCCTATGAAAAATTGTTGGTTGCTGATTCTTTTTTTGGAACACAGAGGGGCACGGAGGCTACGCAGAGTTTCACAGAGAAAAAGATTTTAAATTTTTAGCTTCTCTGTGATCCTCTGTGTCTTCTCTGCGTAACTCTGTGTTCCTGTTTTTACGCGAGTTCGAATATGGTTGATAGGCGGTTGAGCTTGCTCAGGATGCCTAACAGATGCCCTACTTCGGCGGCGGAAGACGGCCGTTCCCCAGGCACCTTCTGCAACAAATGAACAATTAGCTCATCCAGCGCAGGCAGCACGTGCGGGTTGCGCTCACGCGGCGGAGCGGGAATTTCTTGCAAATGGGCCACCAAAATCTGGGCAATGCTGCCGCTGAATGGCAGCGCCCCGGTGGTCAGCTCGTAGAGCAAAATGCCAAACGCGTACAAATCGGCGGCGTGGGTAACCGGTTCGCCCATCGCCTGCTCCGGGGCGACGTAAGAGAGCGTCCCGGCAAAGCTGTCTTCCGGGTCCAGCGGTCGATCCAGCGCCCGCGCCAGGCCAAAATCGGTGAGTTTGGCCACGCCTTCCGGGGTGATAAGCACGTTTTGCGGCTTCACGTCCCGATGCACCAGCCCCTTGTCGTGGGCGTGTTGCAAGGCGGCGCACAGCTGGCGGGCAATGCGGATCACCTCGTCCATGCGCTGAGGTCGCAAGACGGCCAAAGTTTGCCCCGGCACATATTCCATCACCACAAAGGGCACTTCGTCGTGCTCGCCCAGGTCGAACACCATGACCACGTTGGGATGGCTGAGCCGGGCGGCGGCGCGGGCTTCGTGCAGCAACTGGCCGCGTCCGGAAGTGCCCAGGCTGTGGCCATCTAGCAGCTTCACGGCGACCTCGCGCTCCAGGTAGGTGTCTTGAGCCAGGTAGACGGTGCCCATGCCGCCGTGGCCGAGTTCGTGTTGGAGCTGGTAACGGCCGTTTAACATCAAGCCTTGCCGCTCCTGGCTAATCGTTTTTTGGGTGCCGTTGGTCGTGAAAGTCAAAGTGTTCATGGGCTTCGTCGTGCTAGATTGGTCCAATCTCAAAGATTGGACCAATCTGTCCTCCCGCTACTGAATCTCCATAAAATCGGACAGCCGCGTGATGGTAAAGATTTCGCGGTAATGTTCGCTCAGGCCGGTGGCGGCGATGGGCCGGTGGGCGGCGCGCGCCCGGGCCAGCAGCCCCACAATCAGAGCAATGCCGGTACTGTTGATGTAATCCACTCCGGCAAAGTTGAGCACAATTTGGGGCGGATTGGCTTGCTCGGCCTCACTGTAGGCGGCGTCGAGAGCAGCGTCGGCCTGACTGTTGATCTCGCCATGCAGGTCGAGTACGGCCGTTTCCCCCTCCCATCTCGTTTCAGCTACAAAAGCTGCGGTTTTTTCTGTCATCTTCAATCTCCTGGTTGTTGGTGGCTGGTGGTTGGTTGCTGGTGAATACTATCCACTGGCAACTAGCCACTAGCCACCGTCCACATACATCACCAACTCAATCGTATGGTGCTGCGCATCCTGGTGTAAGTTCAGCTCATCGACCATGTTCTGGATGAGGAACAGTCCCCAGCCGCGTGGCGATTGGTCGCCGGCCAGCTTCGCTTCCAGGTCAGGGCTGGTGGCCGTTTTTAGCGGCGGGCCGCCCCCCTGGTCCGTAATAGTGACGCGAATAGATGTTTCTTCCACAAACACCTTGAGCCGCGCAGGTTTATCGGGATCGTACTTGTTGCCGTGTTCCATGGCGTTCATGGTGGCTTCGGCAACGGCCGTTTTCAGCTTTTGCAAACGGCCGTCTGGCAGCAAACCCGCCACCACTTCCGCCACGCGCTCCATCGCCACCCGCTCATTGCCTGGGGCAGATGGAATCTCAAATTCAATGGGAGAATTGGAGATTGGAGATTGGAGATTGGCGGCTGAATCCTCACCTGCCACTTGCCACCTGCCACTTGCCACTTCTCTTTGCAGCGTCACCAACGTCACATCATCCTCCTGCTCCCAGCCGGGGCCAGTGAAGGCGGCCAGCTGGTCCAGCAGAAAATCTTTGACGGTGTCGCCGTCCGCATGGGTGGCCATCAGCTCTTGCAGGCGGGGGAAGCCAAACATTTCGCGTTCGGGATTATGCGCTTCCACCAGGCCATCGCTGTAGAGCAGCACGTATTCGCCGGGGGCCAGGGTCGTCTCTTTTTCGTCGTAGCCCATGCCGGGCATAAGGCCCAGCGGCATGCCGGTGGCCCGCAGCTCCACAACGCCGTCGGCGGTGTAGCGGTAGGGCACGTCGTGCCCGGCGTTGGCGTAGCGCAGGTGGCCGGTGGCGGGATTGAGCACGGCATAGAAGCAGGTGACAAACATTTTGGGCGGAATTTCTTGCACCAGCACATCATTGGTGCGGGCCAGGACGGCACCGGGCGCTTCCAATCGTTCCGCAGCAGCGCGCAAGATGCTGCGCGTGGTGGCCATCACCAGAGCGGCAGGCACGCCTTTGTCCGTCACGTCGGCCACGATGAAGCCCATTTTGCCATCGGCCAGCTGGATAAAGTCGTAAAAATCACCGCCAACGGCGCGGGCCGATTGGTAGTAGGCAGACACGCCCCAGCCGTCCAGAGCGGGCAGCGCTTGCGGCAGCAGGGTTTGCTGAATGAGCCGGGCTACTTTTAGCTCCTGCTCGATGCGCTCCCGCTCGGCCGCTTCTTGCTGCTGCTGTTTGACCAGTTGGGCCACTCGCAGGGCCGGTGCCGCCTGCGTGGCCAAGTCGGCCAGCAGCTTGTGGTCGTCGCTGGAATATTCTTGCTCGCTCAGGCGAGAACCGAGGTTGATGAGGCCAATCAGTTCGCCCTGGCTCACCAGCGGCACGACCAGCCGGATGCCAGCGGCGCGCATGGTGGCCAGCGCTGGCGAATCGAGCCGGAGCTGCTCTACATCGAGCACGCCGGGATTGTGCTGCACGTAAGCCAGCAGCGGGTCGTTGGGGCTGATGTCCAGATCGAGGTTGTTGATCTGGGTGACAGGCGTGGGTGGGGAAACGGCCGTTTCCACCACCGCTACTTCTTCTTGCCCTCTAAAATTGCGCCAAAATCCTCGTAAAGTTGTCATCATGTCCTCATCATAGCAGGCTATCGTCTGCTAAACGTTACGAAAGTCGTGAAACTGGTTTTACCCAAACAGAAATTTGCTCCGGCTGCATCGTTTCTTGCACCACCTGCACCAGTTCAGCTTGCAGCACGTCTATCTCCACTTCATCGCGGGCGGTTTGGGCAAATCGGGCCAAGATTTGCTGGGCGTCATACTTTTGGCGGTAGAAGCGGCGATCAACGGCCGTTTGCACACGCCGCCGCAGGGGACTAAACAAAGCAGCAACCAGCAGGGTGGACAGGACGATGGCGAGGGGAGATTGGGTTTGGGAAACGGCCGTTACGCCCCCCTGAATCACCGTAATGCTGCCAAAATAAACGGCCGCCAGCAACGCCGACACAATCGAGTATTGCACCGTCCGGCGAATGATAACGTCAATATCATAAAGACGATGGCGTAAAATGGAGATGCCAATGCCAAGCGGGATCATCAAAAAAGCAAAGGTGGAAATGGCGTTGCCCAAGATATTGCGCCAGGCATTTTCCGTTTCCTGCACGCTAAAATCGAGAAAAAGCGGGTTAATCAAGAACATCGTAATCAGTACCGCCACCGTCATCAGAAAGGCAAAAACAACCCATTTTGTTTGTTGCCGCTCGTTGGCCGTGGAAAGAGTACGATACCGATAAAATTGAATGGTAATACCGCCCAGCAGCATGGTCATCCACAGATAACCGGAAAACCTATCAAAGGTTGTCTGAAACGCTGGAATTAATTCGGCAGTTGTCCCCAGGCTAACAAAGAGAACGCTGATGATAAGCCAGGCCCATTTTGTCCAACGTGGTGCAAAACGGCCGTTGGGGAAAATAGAAAAGAAGAGCGGCAGCAGAACAACACCACCCAGCCACACCACCATGAGAGCCGCTGGTTGCAGCCAGGGATACGCCGCCCCGGTCGCCCGAACTTCTTCTTCAAACAGGGTGAGGCCAAAGGTGACCAGCCAGAGGGAGCTGGAAAATGCCATGAGCTCATGCGAGCGCTGCCAAAAAATGAGTACGCCAATAGCCACACAAACCACAGCAAAGATCACGGTAGGCAAGAGTTGTAGGGCGGCATACTCGGTCAACGTCAACCCTATTTCGGCCATGCCAGGCAGCGCTGCTGGCGACAGCTGCTGCCGCAGGCAGTCTGAGCCACTGCAAGTGGTGGCCAGCTGTTGAAAGAGAAGCTGCACACCCATGGCATACATTACTACGCCAACGGCCGTAATCAGCAACCAGGTGGCGCGTGCCAGAGTCAACCAATGACCCTCTAAAGTGGGTAAGGCGTCATAAGTAAGCAAATTGGGCTGAGCGATTTGTTTTTCCATAAGCTTTAGTTATAGATTAAAAGGCAACCGTCTGCCAAACGTTACGAAACGGCCGTTTCCCCACCCACTTTGCCCTCATTTCGCTGACCAGGCTTCAGCCACAAGGAAATCTGTTCCGGCTGAATGGTGGTTTGCACCACATGGAGCAGAACGGCCGTTAACTGGTCCATCTCTACCTCATCCCGCGCCGTTTGGGCAAACCGGGCCAGCACCTGCTGGGCGTTGTACTTTTGGCGGAAAAAGCGGCGGTCAATGACGGTTTGCAGCCGCAATCGCAGCGGATTGAACAAGGCGACGCTAATCAACGTCGAAACCACAATAACCAGCGGGGAACGGGCAGCCACCGCGCTGCTAAAGGCGGTTTGCAGCAGCAAAATTGTGCCAAAATAAACGAGGGCCAGGCTGGCGGAAACGGCCGTATACAACAACGTCCGCCGAATGATAATGTCGATGTCGTACAGCCGATGGCGCAGCAGCGCTACACCAATGCCCGACAGTGGCCACAACATAGACCCATTTACCATGATGTCACCAGCCGAAATACCCAATTCAAAGCTGAGAACAAAGCCCAGCCCCACCGTTAGCACCATCAACGCCACGCCGGTTAGCAACCATTTTATCTGCTGCCGTTCCCGCCCCTGGCTGCGTCGGAAGCGCAACAGCACCTCTCCCAATACCGCCACCAACAAGAGGAACATGCTGGGCACACCGATGTTAAACAAAACATTGTAAAGCCCTTGGGGATAGCTGCTAAAAAACGGGTTGGCAATTTGATAAGCAGAAGAGAGCGGTGTTTCCATGATTGAAGCGATGGTCAGCGGAAGGGCAAACAAAGCCAGCATACCGATGATCAGATTGCGCCAACGCTGGGAAAGGAAACGGCCGTTTGGGAAAACCGCCAACAGGTAAAGGATCAGAGAAAACATCTGAATCCAGACAAAATTGTTGGCCCAAGCCATCACAAGAGCGCCTGGCAGCGGCGTGGACCGAGTGTAAACTCCCAAAATGGCATATTCCGATAAGAAGTTCATCAAGGCAGAAACAAAACTCAAGGCCAGAAACAAAACGCCTATTTGCGGCACAATGCGGCGGCGCAAAATCAGGTTGCCAAACAAGCCCGTAAGCAACGGAACTACCAACCCCAGCTGCACTGTGTTGAACCAGCTCACAAAGTCGTTACGCGCTCCACCCGCGCTTCCCCAGGCCGCAGGAACGGCCGTTTCCCGATTCAAATAAAACAACACGCAGCCCGTCGTGCCCAAGGCCAGGGTCAGCACCAGCCATGCAGCAGGCCAAAAAGAAGGTATCGTTTTAACGTCAGATTTGGAATTCATACACATCTCCAGTTTGTTATGATGAGTTGAATTCCACTTTAGCGATTAACTCTTTAGGAACTCTTTATTTTTGTTTTTGCCGCTTCCGGCAGCCAAACAATCAACGCTTCAGGCTGCATTGTTTCTTGAATAACACCTATCAATTCGGCTTGCAGCGCTTCCAATGACACTTCGTCGCGGGTGGTTTGGGCAAATTGGGCCAGGATTTGCTGCGCATCATACTTTTGGCGGTAAAAACGGCGGTCGATGAACGCCTGCACCCGTTGCCGCAGTGGCGCAAACAGGGCCGCAATGATCAGCGTCGAGACGACGATGATGAACGGCGAGCGCTCCTGAGCCACAGAATCAAAAATGGTTTGCAGCAGCACCACGCTGCCAAAATAGACCAGCGCCAGCAGCCCGGACAGCAGCGCATACACCAGCGTCTTGCGGATGATGACGTTGATGTCGAACAGCCGGTAGCGCAAAATGGCAATGGCGAAGCTGACCGGCAGCCCTAACGAAACAGGCCAGCTTAGAATGGCCCAAAATAGATTGTTTTCGAGCTGAATCAGCTCAAACCAATTCAACAAATAGAAAAGCAATGTCCCCCCCAAGCTAAAGGCAATGCCAAAAGCAACCCAACTCACCTGGGCGCGAGCAACGCGGTTATGACGCTGACGAAATACCTGGAAAACGGCCGTTCCCGCCGCCGCAAAAATCAAAACAGCCTCCACAATCAAAAGCGCCGTTGCCGGACCATCCATCCCCACCAGCAGCGTGAGGATCATAATGGCAACAGGAATCGCATAAAACAAGGTGGTGGTCAGGCGAGGGCGGCGCGTCATGGGCCATAACGGCAATGGAAAAACGAGCAGGAGTAAAATGAGCGAGGGGAAAAACAGCCAGCCCCAAAAGAACGTTGACACCCAATAGGTCGTCCACATGGGCAGTGGGGCAAAATCAAGGGGGATGGTTGTGGCCGCCAGGCCAACCTGATTCACAATGCCATAGCTGCTGCTGGCCACCAAAAGCAATCGCGCCGCCCGATTATTGGGCCGCATCCAGAAAACAAGCAACCCCACCAAAACCCAACTCCAGCCCGTTAGTTCTTCGCTCATCGTGTTGGCCAGCCCCCGCAGAATGCCACGCACAGATAGACGGTGCAGGGTCACGGGCAGGGACATCGTTTGGCCGTCGCGCTGGATGGTGTAGATGACTGTGCTGCCCTCATCCCAATTGGCAGGCGCGGGCAAGGGAACGTACTGAACGGTTTTGGGCGTAGGCAGGTTGCCAACGGCCGTTACCACATCCCCCACCTGCAACGGCGTCTCCCAATTACCCATAAAGTAGTCCAGCTTATAATTGCCGGTGTCTCGGTCATTGTACGGCATCTGCCAGCCGTCCCCCGGCAAGCGCAAAATAGCAATTGTGTTCACAAATACGGTAAGGACAAAGAGAACGACGGCTATCAGCAGCAGACCGGCCGACCGATCAAACTTTGTTTCCGATGAGGGTGTTGGTTTTGTCATGATTTCATTTTAGGAAACGGCCGTCTGCCAAACGTTACGAAGCATCGCGCTTAATCCAAAGCGAGATATTGGCAGGCTGCATTGTCTCTTGCACAACATGGAGTAATTCACTCGTCAGAGCATTCATTTCCACTTCGTCGCGGGCGGTTTGGGCGAACTGAGCCAGAATTTGCTGGGCATCATACTTTTGGCGGTAAAAGCGGCGGTCAATGAACGCCTGCACCCGCTGGCGCAGCGGCGCAAACAGCGCCGCAATGATCAGCGTGGAAATCACAATCACCAGCGGCGACTGCTCATCTGCTGTGCGGCCAACCACATTTTGCAGCAGCACCACGCTGCCAAAGTAAACCA
>JACKBS010000021.1 GCA_020634435.1 Ardenticatenaceae bacterium
TCGCGCCACAAAAAAGTCCAGCAAGCCATCCCCATTCAGGTCGGCCACGGTCGATTCACTGCCGCCGGTGCCGTAGTTGGTTGGTAAAAAGAAAAAGACGCCGTGGCCATCATTTGTCCAACGTCTATTTTGAAAATCGTTGCTTTCTAGAATATGCAGGTCGCCAGTGCCGTTGAGGTTGGCCAGGACCACGCTGTTGGTTTTGCCAATGGTTAGCCGCTGCCCGCTGTTAACAAAGTTCCAGGCCGTTTCGGCAGTGGCCTCGGCGGCCTGATTTGTGGTGGGTCCAGCGTCGGCAGCACGGGCTGCGGATTGGACTGTCAAAGCAAAACCCAGAATAAGTAGGCCCAACAAGGTGAAAATCATCAATTTCTTCACAGGTTTCTTTCCTTTTTTGTTTGCTTAATGAAGCCTGTTGCTAGCGCAAGATAGCAGGCAAATAAAGACTGTTGGCCCAGGTACTGGGCGCGCCGGGGTCCACAATGATCCCGTTGGCGGTCAGGTCATCGTCGCCGCGCTGGCCGTCTACAAAGTGCAGGGTAATGATGTTGCCGTTGATTTCCGCGCCGGTGGTGCCGTCGAAGGTGAAGTTGTACCAGTGGGGTGTGGGGTTGTCGGGAGTACGGCCGTATTTCCACCAGCCGTTCAACACCATCCAGCTCGGCAGATAGATGTCCACCTCGGTGGCGGCACCAGGATTTAGATCGTGCACCTCGAAGCTGAAATAGCCGAGAGGGAACCTTTGGTTGGGCGCATCGCCGGGAGATGGGTTGGCAATGGGCGTCACATTGGCCAGGGTTTGGTTGGGATTCACGGCAAACGTAACCTGATACGCGCCATCCAGCGAGCTGGCGGAAGTGACCTCCGGCTGCACCGAATCGGGGATGCCGTCGCCGTTGCCGTCACCATTGTTGGGGGCACCCAGTTCGTCCCAGTCAGTTATGCCGTCGCCGTCGTTGTCGCGGACAGGGTCGGCCCGCACTACCACAATACGGCCGTCATCCAGCACAGCCGAGAACGCAATCTGTCCGGCATTGTTAATGGGGGTGGTGCAGTGATTGTTATAAGTATGCGCGGTCGAGCCGAACATAGGGGTGCCCCAACCGGACCATACCGTCGAGGAAAAAGCCACAACCCGATTTGCCAGATAGTGGGGCCCCGTAAAGATACCAAGTTTCTGATTGTCTGTGCCGCTGATTGACCCATAGTAGGCATAGCGCCACTTGTCGTTAATCCCCGTCTGAGTGATGCGAGGTGCAGATTCCGTGGTAAAAGCTGTGGACTGCCGGGTAAATAGCGGAAGGCTGTTCCGATAGAAGGATTCGTACATCAAATCTGTGCCCGGGTCCCTGTGCAGCTGGCTGTAAACCACCTGACCATTGTTGTTAAGGGTTATGCCATCGCTCAAAAAGGATGCCCAAGGATGGGTATCGTATTGCAGAATGTCCTGCTTGAATGCCCCGGACCCTATCCATAACCGATAGCTATAAAGAAACTGATTGTTGAGAAGAATCGTTTCTACAAAGGCATACTGACCCTGATCATTTATTCCGATATCGTCGATTTCATTGTTTGTGTGGTACAGCTCGGTCTGCTGACCGTTGTCAAACTGGATCAGAGTGGCAGGCTTAGCACTGGTTGAAGTGCTGTAGGCGGACAGAACGGAATTAGCATTGTTAAGCACAGGATTATGGTAGCGCCGGAAGGCGGCACCATCATCTTCTACAGACGCCGCAGCGAGCTGAACGGGTACACCGTCGGGATCGATCAGATACAGCGCATTTTGAGTCGTATTGTGAAAAACGGCCGTGGGATCAAAGACATACGTCCCGGCCGCCAGCCAACCAGCGTCATTGATGTCAAGACAGGTCCCCCATACCTGCTCCAACGGGGCAGGCACCGGCGACAGATCAGCCAGGCCGAACCGCCGGGTGGTTGTGGTGCCGTCGCCCACAAAGGCCGCCCAATCATCATAGACATGCAGACCATCTTGAACGCCTCTTTGATGGCTCGCCCAGAAAGCAACTTCGCCGTTTTCGTTCATCGCCACCCCGTGGATGTCATCGAAATTAGCCAACGCGCCAACGCCTGCCTCCGCAATCAGGGTATAGGTGTAGGGCGTACCGCCGGTAAAGCGGAACCGAGTGACGTTGTTTTCGGTTTGGGGATCATTGATCGTTGGCGTAACCGAGGCGGTGGTTTCCAAAAGACCGGTGGCAATAATCGAGAGACGAGCTGTAACAAAAACCTGAGCTTGCTGTCCCGGTGCCAGGGAAGCCACTGTGCAAGAGAGGTCACGAGACCCGGTACATGTGACGCCAGTATCGGGAGTGACGTTAAGCGGAAATATCTCAATGGGAATCGTAGCCGCAATCGTCGCACCAGCAGTGTCTGGCCCATTGTTGCGCACGGTCAGGCTATACGTAAAGTCTTCCTCGGGATCGACGGGAATGGGGTGGGCGGTTAGTTCAATGGCGTAGTCGGCGCAGGCAGGATTGGGCGTGGTGGCGGTGTGAACGGCCGTATCGTTGGCCGTGTTGCTGTCATACGCCTGGGTCGTTACCGTAGCCCGGTTGGTAAAGCTGGCACAGGCACTACTGCCCACCCGCACAACAATCGTCACCGTGCGCGAGGCATTTGCCGCTACTGTGCCCAAATCGCACACCACCTGGCCCAGCGACAGCTGGCAAGCAGTGGAACTGCTGCCCGCCAGAAACGTGCCGCCAAACGGCAGCGTGTCGGTGACGATGACGTTGGGCGCATCGTCTGGGCCGTTGTTGGTCACGGTAAGGTCATAGCTAATGGTGTCGCCCACGTTCACGGTGTTCTTGGAGCCGTTCATCGTCAGCACCAGATCACTGCGTGTGAAGGTTGTTGTCGAGACCACCTGCAAATCGTCGAACATCACATCACCCTGGAGGCTGATCAGGCGCACGGCGATAATGGCTCCCAGCGCCCGCCCGTTGTCGCCCGTGTCGGTGTCGTTCACTTTAAAAGGTTGCCACTGAGACATGCCGCCGCTAAAGGTGAAGGTTTTGGTGTCGCTAGTGCCTTCAAACACCACGCGCCCGCTGGTGGCCGGGTTACCATCTTCGGCGGGCCAGGCCCAGGCCCACACTTGCGCCTCGGCGATGGTGGCCGACGGTGTGGGCTGGTTGAAGGTGACGCGGTCTACGTTGTTGGCATACAGCGTCAGCGCCGATTGCGGCGAGGGCGACAGCGGCTGTCCGGGCGACAATGGCCCCAGCAGCCAACCTATATCGGTGATGAGCAGGTCGTGATTAAACTCGACGGTGTTGAACTGGGGCGGGGACTGCCCATTGCTAAAGTTTTCCACCAGGGGAATGGCGCTGGCGATTGATTGGGCAACGGCCGTTTCCCGCCCATCATCACCATTGACTAACCATAAAACAGCCACCAAAAACGTAAAAATCAAAACCCATTTTTTCATCAATGCACCTTGTGTGTAAAACGTGCCCAGGCAATGATTGCCCGCTTTATTGGCCTATTGCCGATATAAAAAGAAATCCACGGCATGGTTGGTATCACCGGACACCAGGTCACTGGCAATAGAATCGAAGACAACAGCCCGCCCATTGGCGGAAATTATCGGGTCATTAGAACCGTTATTGGCCGGCCGCCCTTGACTCACCGAGAGAAGCGTGGTGACCCCGGTTGTTCGGTCGCGCAGGTAAATCAATGGGTAAGGCCTGGCGGGATAGGTGCTTAGCTGCGCCGATGATTGCATGACCACAAATCGGCCATCATCTGAAATTGATCCCTTCATAGAAGGCAGCGTGCCCTGGGTGCCTGTTGAACTCAGGGAAACCATCTCGGTAGTGCCCGTGAATCTGTCTCGCACAAAGATATCTGTCGCGCCATTGTTATCCCCGGCTACCAGATCGGCTGCGTCTGAACTGAAAACGACGTAACGGCCGTTTTGGCTAATGGAAGGCACCCCAGAAAGCCCCATGCCACCCATGCCGTAGAGGTTTATGGAAATCATTTCGTTGCGCGTTTCAGCGGGGTCTGGCTCATCGAACACTCCATCCTCATCGGCGTCCCGGTCGTGAACATACACGTTTAAGGTGCCGTTGGTGTACTTTTCCACCAGATTGGTGGCTGGAGAAATGAAGACAAAGTAGCGACCATCCTTGGAAACATTGTCACCTGCGATAAAAAACCAGGTGCTACCGTTGACACTGCTATCAGTGGTCGATACGGAGATGAGGTTGATGGTTTGCGTTTGCACATCGTAGCCAAAAATATCAGCTACCCCGTTGATGTCGTTGGGGACCAGATTGCTGGCATAAGACCTAAAAATGATATGACGGCCGTCGGCGGAGAGATTGGGATCGTAGGAAGCGCCATTGGTCGGGCCGCCATCATAGGCATGGGTAATTTGAGTGAGGGTGCCATTTTGCCGATCGCGCAAAAAAATGTCGTTATACACATTTTCTCCCGCAGCATCATCCAGTTCGGCTGTGTCGGAACCAAAAGCCACGTAACGGCCGTCACCAGAAATGTCCACTCCTTCACAGTTGGTCCAGCCATAGACTTCCGCGCCGCTGTTCGTTACCGAGACCCGCTCGGCCACGCCCAGGTAGGTGTCGTACACAAAGGTATCGGGGACCTTGTTGGTATCGTTGGGCACCAGGTTGCTGGCATGGGAGCAAAAGGCCACATAACGGCCGTCGCCAGACAGCCGCGGCCAATAGGAACCGCTGTTTGCCTCTGCCTGGTTCAGCCCTGTGGGAATGCGACCCAATTTAATAGCGGGTGCGGCAGAAACGGCCGTGCCGCCCCACCCCATCAACAGGAGCACCAGGTAACTTGCTGCCAAAAATAGAATCTTTTTCTTCATAATTACGACATTCCTTTTATGTAAAGCAACCTGGCGTGTTTATGACTCGCCAGTAGAGACGTTGCATGGCAACGTCTCTACTCATGGAAGGCAACAAATTAGTGGGTCTGGTTAAGCACCGTGGGCAAATAGTTCCAGGCCGACGGGGTGAAGTCGGGCGGTGGGCTGGCGATGCCCAAATCAATCAGATACGCATCGCCAGCGCCTAAATCCACGGGTGAACTGCAAATCCCGCTGCCCCAATCCGTGGCAAAAATGACAAAACGGCCGTCCCGCGACAAACTCCCCCGTGGCTGCACCCAATAACCACAGCCACTGCTGCGGTGATGCGCCAGCCGTTCCACCGAGCCATCTAGATACTGCAAAAACAGTTCCCCCTCCAGAGGCTGCCAGCCGTTGCTGTTGTCCGCGATGGTGGTGATGAGGCAAACGCCGTTTGGCCCTTTGCAAGAAATGTGGTCGCCCATCCAGTCCAGCGTACGCAGGTACACAGGCTCCTGCACCGTGGCGTTACCCGGCAGCACCCGGTAGCCCAGCGACAGCAAGCCAGACGGGTGGTACAGCTCGTAGGTCATAAAGAATTCGGTCGTGCCATCGACCATCACCCCCAAGTCGCCGTGCTGGTGGCCATCATAAACGCGCCCCACAAAGGCACCAGTCACAATGTCGAACGTTTCCAGGCCGCTGCACCGTTCGGTGCCATCGCGGGTCCACTGCACCACCATGTAGTTGGCCAATGGCGAAACACCAATCCAGTCTGGTTCCACCTCGCCCCAATCTGGATCGGGAGCGCAGGGGCCGCCGTATAAATCGGCCGAGAGGCGCAGTTCGGCACCCAGCGTACCCGTCGCGATGTTGAGCGTGAACAGCATCTGGTCGCCACCGGTTAAAGAAGCCATACCTGCCAGGTAACGGCCGTCTCGCGAAATTTCATCAAAGCTTTGGTTGGAGCGAATACGCTCATATGGGGCGGGAAAAGTGAAGATGGTGCTGGTCTGGCCCGTGGTCACGTCGGTGAACTGCACGCGCAGGGTGGTGTCTGCGTTGTCATCGAAGTGGATGATGGTGTTGGCCTGCGTGGGATGCCAGCGTGGCGCATTCCACGAGGCGGTATCGCTGGCATCCAGCAGCAGCGCCAGATTGTCGCGGCGGCGCACGGTGTACCACTCGTCTTCGATGAGCAAAATGTATTGATTGTCGGCCGAAAAGGCTTGCAGTTGGGAATAGATGTGCGTAGCAAAGCCACTGCTGCCGCTGTCCGTCAGACGGCGCAGCGTGGTGCCAAACGTGGGGTCGGTTACGCTATTCCCAACCGCTGGTGCCGTTAAAGATACCGGGGTCACCACCAGATCAGGGTCAGTCAAGCCATTGGCCGTCACCGGGACAGGTGATGGTTTGGGGGCAATGGATTCGGATGTCGCGTTGGCCGCGGCCGCGCAGGCCGTGATCAGGAACAAGAAGAAACACACAAATGTCGCCAGGAACAGGGTGGACGCAGAACGTTTCAATGAGACCTCCAGGCAAGGTTCAGATGTAGCAATTTGTTGAGTCAGAAGCTGTTCATCAGTATAAAAATGTTTATTCTGGGTGAAGTGTCGAAAGTGAGTGGATTAGTCCCAATCTAGCGCGGAACGGCCGTTGCGAAAGATGGTCAGCTCTCTCTGGCTGCGTTATACTGGAGGTGACACATTTTTTGTGTTACCCAGCATCAGAGACACACTTTTTTGCCGTGCATTGAGCAATCGTTTAAGGAGACGGCCGTATGCCCAAGACTCACCCCTTAACTACCGTCGATGCAGCCTGGCTGCGCATGGAAGACCCCACCAATCTCATGATGGTGTCGGGCATCATCACCTTCAAAAAGATGATCGATTTTGATCACCTCAAAGCCGTCATCGAACACAAGCTGCTAACCTTTGATCGGTTCCGTATGCGGGTGGTGCAATCGCGACTGCCGTTTGGCCAATCCTATTGGGAAGTAGACCCCACCTTTAACCTCAATGCCCACCTGCACCGCGTTGCCCTGCCCTCCCCTGGCGACAAGGCCGCGCTGCAAGAAATGGCCAGCGATCTGATGAGCACGCCGCTGGATTTCAGCAAGCCGCTGTGGCAGTTTCACCTCATCGAAAATTACGGGGAGGGCTGTGCCATCATGTGCCGCCTGCACCACTGCATTGCCGACGGCATGGCGCTGGTGTTTGTGCTGCTCTCGCTCACAGACATGATACCGGGTATGCCGCCACCCACGGGGCAACCCATCGAGGAAGAAGCTGCCGGTGAAGATGGGCTGAATGGCTCGCTCAATGCATTGGTGCAGCAAGGGGCCAGAGCTTTAGAAACGGTGTGGCAAACCACC
This sequence comes from Ardenticatenaceae bacterium, assembly GCA_020634435.1. Taxonomy (GTDB): domain Bacteria; phylum Chloroflexota; class Anaerolineae; order Promineifilales; family Promineifilaceae; genus Leptofilum. Next base: position 7,221 of record JACKBS010000021.1, read on the forward strand.
AGCAAGATGGCCACCGAAGGGCTGGAAGCGCTGGTCAATCCGGCCCACGCGATGGAATTGGCACTCAAAGGGACAGATACGGCCGTTGCCGCCGGTCGTCTTTTCTTACGCTCTCCAGACCCCAAAACCTTGTTCAAAGGCAAACTGGGTGTGGCCAAACGAGCGGCCTGGTCACGGCCCCTGCCATTGTCGGATGTCAAAAAGATCAAAAACATCACCGGGGGCACCGTCAACGACGTGCTGGTTTCGGCAATGACCGGCGGGCTGCGCCGCTACATGCTCAGCAAGGGCGCACCGGTAGATGGACTGAACTTCCGTGCGGCCGTTCCCGTCAATCTGCGCACGCCAGAAGAAATGGGCAAGCTGGGCAACAAATTTGGCATTGTTTTCCTCTCGCTGCCGGTAGGCATCGGCGATCCGCTGGACCGTTTGCACGAAGTCCACAAGCGGATGCTGGCTCTGAAAAATTCCAAAGAAGCGCCGGTGGCGTTGGGAATTTTGAGCGCGATGGGCATGTCGCCGCAGGAACTACAGGGCACACTGGTAAATATGTTTGGCTCGAAGACAACGGCCGTTATGACCAATGTTCCTGGGCCGCCCATGCCGCTGTACCTGGCCGGGCAGCAAATTGAGGAGCTCATGTTCTGGGTACCGCAGTCGGGGCGCGTCTCGCTGGGGATCAGCATCATCAGCTATGCCAACCGGGTGCACATGGGCGTCGCCACCGATGAGGGGTTGGTGCCCGATCCCGACATCATCATGGAAGGGTTCTACGCAGAGTTTGAGGCGCTCATGAATCTGGTTAAAGAAGCAGAAGCCGTGGCCGCCGCTGAAGCAGAGGAAATAGCGGTGAAGGTAGAAGAAACGGCCGTTGCCCTCGAAGTTGAACCAGGACAATGCCAGGCAACAACCAAAAGCGGCCGTCAGTGCCGCAATCAGGCATTGGCAGGCTCAAACTTCTGCCGGGTGCATCAATAACAAGTCGGAGAGTGAAAAGTAAAAAGTGAAAAGTAGGTCACTTTTCACTTTTTACTTTTCACTAATAACTTTCCCCCACTTTCAATCCCATCAGTTCAAATAGTGATACAAATCCGCCCCAAACTGCGGTTGGCGCAGCTTCTTTAGAGCCGTCTTCTCAATCTGGCGAATGCGTTCGCGGGACAAATCAAACATCTTGCCCACTTCTTTAAGAGTATGGGCCTCGTGGCCGCGCAGGCCATAGCGCAGACAAAGCACGCTGGCTTCACGGTTGCTTAAACCATCCAGCATGTGCTCGATGCGTTCGTGCAGCAGCTTTTCGGCTACGGCATCATTGGGCTGGGGATATAAATTGTCCTCGACAAAAGCGCCCAGTTCGGTATCCGGTTCTGGCCCTGCTGGCTGCTCTAGCGACAGCAGCGGCATGGTAATGCGTAGCAGGTTGTTAACCCGATCGGGCGACATCCCGGTGTGCTCAGCCAGCTCTTCTGGTCGCGGCGGACGGCCGTATTCCTGTTCCAGTTCTTGTTTAGCCAGGTAAATTTGGCGAATACTGGCGGTTTTGTTGGCGGGGATGCGAATGGTACGGCCGTAATTGGCAATCGCGCGGGTCATCGACTGGCGAATCCACCAGGTGGCGTAAGTGCTAAAGCGATTGCCGAGGGTGTGATCAAATTTGTCAACGGCCGTTAGCAGCCCCACGTTACCTTCTTGAATCAGGTCCAGAAAATCCAGCCCCTGCCCCCGATATTTTTTGGCCACGCTAATGACCAGCCGCATGTTGGCCCGCACCAAAGCCGAGCGCGCCTCTGCTTCGCGTTCTTTCACGCGCAGCCAATATTGACGCTCTTCGGAAGAGAGGTTTTTTTGCAGCTGCTCATCAGCTTCCCGGCCCACCGCAATTTGTTCGGCCAAAATAGTCTCCTCTTTGGCCGTGAGCAGGGCCAAACGGCGGCTTTCCTTAAGATATTGGCCTAAAAAATCAAATGTCGTCGGTTCCCCAGCGCCACTGCTTTTAGCTGTATACGGTTCATGATTTGAATCCGTCATCGTTGTCATGGCGTTTTCCTTTTGGTATGACCAATTCATCTGAATTGGCCACATCTTTTTCTCTTCCTGATGCAATTGTTAAACAGAAAATCTTCAAACTTTCAAAAAATATTGAAAGAAGTATACATTATATGTCCATATTTCGTCAATGTTTTGACCACATATTTTGGCAAGATTCATAAAGCGAAGGCTGTTCTTTAAGGAAAACTTCTATAAACTTTGAACTTGGCAAATTTAGCCTGGCCGCAACCGCGACTTTTGGGTAATACCCATCAAGCTTTGAGACGCCTATGAATTTGGAACCTTTTCGGCCCGCCTTTCACTTTACGCCCCCCACCGCCTGGCTAAACGACCCCAACGGCATGGTGTATTACGACGGGGAATACCACCTGTTTTACCAGTATCACCCGAATGACACGGTTTGGGGGCCGATGCATTGGGGCCATGCCGTCAGCACCGATCTGGTGAACTGGCAGCACCTGCCCATTGCCCTGGAGCCAGATGAACTGGGCATCATCTTCTCGGGCAGTGCGGTGATCGATTGGCACAACACGGCCGGATTTGGCTCCGAAGCGATGATCGCCATCTACACCTACCACAGCAGCGACGCTCGCCAGAGCCAGGCCATTGCCTACAGCCTGGACAAAGGGCGCACCTGGATCAAGTATGCCGATAATCCGGTCATCCCAACCCCACCCAACATTCGCGACTTTCGTGACCCAAAAGTGCTATGGTATAGCGACGGCCACGGCAAGGGTCATTGGGTGATGGCTTTGGCGGCAAACAGCGCCATCATGTTTTACACCTCGCCCAATTTGATCGCTTGGCAAGCGGCGGGCAGCTTTGGTTTTGGCCAGGGAGCAACGGATGGCGTTTGGGAAACACCCGACCTGTTTAAGCTGCCCATCGCGGGCACGGCCGAATCGCGCTGGGTGCTCACAGTGGGCATCGGCGATAATGCCCCGGCAGGCGGCAGCGGCATGCAATATTTCATCGGCCAGTTTGATGGGCAAACCTTTATCAACGACAATCCGCGCACCACAGTGCTGTGGGCCGACTTTGGCGCAGACTTTTACGCGGCGCAGTCATGGAGCAACGCGCCAGACAATCGACACATCTGGCTGGCCTGGCTGAACAACTGGCCATACGCTAACCAGATTCCCTCCTCAACCTGGCGCGGCACGATGGCCATCCCGCGCGAGCTGCGCCTGCTACAAACAAAAGAAGGGCTTCGGCTGGGGCAAACGGCCGTTCCTGAGCTCGCCCAACTTCGCCAAAACGCGCAACGCTGGCAAAACATCGTCGTCACACCAGGGGTGGCCTTTGTGCCAGGAATCACCGGCGACCAGCTAGAAATCATTGCTGAGCTAGAAATATCCACCGAGGCCAGCAATTTGGGGATTCGTTTGCGCGTCGGGGATGGGGAAGCCACCGTTGTAGGCTATGCGCCCAGGAGCGGCACGCTGTTTGTGGATCGTACAAAGTCTGGACAATCAAGCTTCAGTGACCAATTTGCTCGCATTCATACCGCTGCGGTAGAGCCAGCCGATGGCATTCTAATGCTGCACATCTTTGTAGACCGCTCTTCTATTGAATTGTTTGCCAACGAGGGGTTGATTACCTTCTCTGAGCAGATTTTCCCCGGTGAAGCGAGTGTAGGTGTGGAACTCTTTGCGGAAGGAACGGCCGTTACCGTCCGCCACCTAGAAATTTACCAGCTGCGTGCAGCCCAATTCCGACCATGGCCGGCTAACGCAGCCAGCGAGGGGCCTCCACACGCTTAAGTTCGCTGTCGATGGTGAGCTTGAAGATTTCAATGTGGTCAAACGGCCGTTTCAAATTAAACGCATCAATCGCCTTGTTCAGCTCCGCAATTTCAGCAATCCACTTCAGGCAAAAATCATCCCAGCGAATGGTAAGCTGGCCTTTGTTGGCTCCGGCCACGCCAAACTCCTGGCGATGCCACTGCCACTGCCGCTCGATTTCAGCACGTAGTTTGGCCACTTTGGCCAAAATCTCGTTGCGCTGCAAAATCCACACGGGCGGCAGATCGTTTTCTTTCAGCAGCTCGTTGGCCAACTGCATATCCCCGGCGTACGGATTTTTGTCCAGGTTAAGCGGCTTTCCCTTGCCCGGCAAATTTTCAAACAATCCCTTGTCGATGCCGTCCTGAATCAGCTCCTCCATCAAATTCTGCCGATCATGCCGCAGCCGCGCCCGATGTTCGGCCAGCTCAGCCAGGTTTTCAGTTGGTTGTTCGTCTTTTTCTGCCATTCGTGGAGCCCTCAGCCAAAGGTTATTGTTGAATATTGGTTTGCCGCAAGTTGTTGGTAAAGATTATAAGGATTTTTGCAAGCATGGGAAGCTAAAATGCGTCATTTGTGATAACTTTCACATATTGAACTGACGATTCACCAAAAATTTAGCAGCAAACAGTTTCAATGACCTGAATTTTAGTGCATTGGCTCGGAGCGTGAGTTCAAAATTAGATACGGCCGTTTTTTCCTAAGGACGAAAGTCTGTGGACAGGCCAGCAAAATTAGAGACAATTGGGCAGTGGTGAACCTGGAAAAGATAAATCGGTGATACACGAAGGTTCATTTACGGCGATTTAGCGCGAAGTTTATATCGCTATCACTGCACCAAGATGGGAGACTTCCTTGGAGATAACACAATTACACAAAGTAGCCTGGCGCCCTTATTACGACGTTTTCTACGAACGGCATCGCCACTCCGTGAGCGGCAACATTCAAATTGCGCAGCAGGTTTACAGTCCCCAGCTTAAAAACCAGCGCGATATTCTGGTATATCTGCCCCCTTCCTACGACCACAGCCAGCAGCATTATCCGGTACTTTACATGCACGACGGCTACAACTTGTTCGACGAAGCCACCAGCTTCACGGGCGAATGGCACGTGGACGAAACAATGGAAACATTGGCCCATGAAGAACATCTGAAAGCGATTGTGGTGGGCATTCCCAGCATGGGGCAAGAACGACTGGCCGAATACAGCCCCTTTGTAGACAAAACCTACGGCGGCGGTAAGGGCGATGCCTATCTCGACTTTTTGGTGCACACCCTCAAACCGCTGATCGATCAATCATTTCGGACGTTGCCCAACAAACACAACACCGGCATCATGGGCTCGTCGATGGGTGCTTTGATCAGCCTCTATGCCTTTTTTCGGCATCCCGCGGTTTATGGCTTTGCCGGGGTGATGAGCCCGTCGGTCTGGTTTGCCAACCGGGCCATTTTGGACTACCTGGAAGATGTGCCTTACCAGCACGGCAAAATTTACCTGGATGCAGGCACGCGGGAAATGGGCGGCCACTGGCCCGACCAGACCATTTTGCGCAGCCGATCACGACGCTATTACGGCCGTGTGCGCCGCATCAAGCGCATCCTGGCCAAGAAGGGATATCGCCCCACCCGTAACCTGCTGCACGTGGAGGATGTCGGCGGCGGCCACAATGAAGGAGCCTGGGCTTACCGCCTGCCAAACGCCATCCGCTACTTTCTGGGAGCCACCCTCAAAAAAGCGGAATAGCCGCCTATTTTTGCGCCAATTTGCCCATAATTCGTTGAGCAGGTACGATCCGCAACGATTCAATCTTGCTTGCGTAAAGGGCTGAGTCTCCTCGAAAGTAAACTTTTTTGAGGGTCAAAGTCAGCGCAAAAGGCCCCTTTTGTCACAAATAATGCCTTTGCGCAGTTTACCAGGAAGAGTGTATGTCTATCATTTCCGAACAGAAAGCGAAAGCCCAAAAATCAGCGCGGCCCATTCAGCCAGTGCGGAGTTCGGCTACTCCACTCATGAGATTTAAGCTAGACGGCCGTTCCAAAATCTGGCTGCTGGGTATTAGTCTGGCACTGCTGGCACTCCTTACCTGGCTGCTGCGCGATTCCCTGGCCGGTTGGCTCAACATTTTAAGCGACCAGGAATTTGTAAGCAGCTACGTGCAAAGCTATGGCGTGCTGGCCCCGCTGGTGCTGGCCTTTTTCCAGGTGCTGCAAGTGATCGTGGCGTTTATTCCGGGCCACGTATTTGTCATTGCGGGTGGGTACATTTACGGCCTGTACTGGGGTTTACTGTTCAACATTGTCTGTGTCGTCGCCGCCAGCCAGCTGGCTTTTATGTTGGCGCGTTGGGCCGGACGGCCGTTAGTCCATCACCTGGCCGACGAGCAAGTTATTGAAAAATGGGAAACCATCGCCGAAGAGCGGGGCTTCCTCTTTTTTACCATCGCCTTTGTGCTGCCCGTGTTCCCCACCGACCTGATGAACTTTGTGGCTGGCCTGACAGGCATCTCACCGCGCAAATTTCTGGCGGCCAACTTTTTAGGTCGCCTGCCTAGCGTTTTGATCCTCACATTAATTGGTTCGCACGGTTTGGAGTTAAGCAACTGGATGTGGGCGCTGTTGGCACTGCTGGTAGCGGCCGTTTACATTCTCGGCCGTATGGTCATTGTGCGCATCGAGAAAAAATACCGCCCCAAGCCTGCAAAACAGTAGCGTTTCAGCCCAATTTAGGGTACGATTTCCCCGTTAGGTAACTATCTAATCACCACTATGTGACGCAAGTCTTTTTGGCTAGCCGCGCAGGTATTTCCAACAAAATCTGCCACCAGCCACCACTGGCCACATTTTTTCTGAAGGAGACGTTCCGTGGAAAAAAAGTATCAAAAACTCAAAGCCCGCCTGCAAGAAGTTAATGATTTGAATGGTGCAAACGCCCTGTTGAACTGGGATCAAAGCACCTATATGCCCCCTGGCGGCGCACCGGCACGGGGTCGCCAGCAAGCAATCATCGGGCGCATTGCTCATGAAAAGTTTACCGACAAGAAGATTGGCAAACTGCTGGACAAACTGGAGCCGTGGGCGGCAACACTGCCCTACGACAGCGAAGAAGCCAGCCTGATTCGGGTGGCCCGCCGTGGCTATGACCAATCCGTTAAAGTTCCGGCCAAGCTGATTGCTGAATTTTCGGAACATGCGACCGCAGCTTACCAGGTTTGGGCCCAGGCACGCCCAGCGAATGATTTTGCTAAGGTACGGCCGTATCTGGAAAAAACCCTCGACTATTCCCGCCAGATTGCCAACTGCTTCCCTGGCTACGATCACATTGCCGATCCGCTCATTGACTTTGCCGACCAGGGCATGAAGGCCGAAACAATCCGCGCCATCTTTGCCGATTTACGCGAGCAACTCGTGCCGCTGGTCAAAGCCATCACCGAACAAGCCCCAGCCGACGATAGCTGCCTACACCAAGCCTATCCCGAGGATGAACAGCTGGCCTTCGGTTGGCAAATTGCCCAGGAATACGGCTACGATACGAATCGCGGCCGTCAGGACAAAACACACCACCCCTTCATGACCAAATTCTCGCTCGGCGATGTGCGCATCACCACCCGCACCAAAGAAAATGACTTGAGCGAAGCGCTGTTCAGCACCTTGCATGAAACGGGCCACGCGCTGTACGAACAAGGCATCGATATGTCGTTGGAAGGCACACCACTGGCTAACGGCACCTCCTCCGGCGTACACGAGAGCCAATCTCGCCTGTGGGAGAATCTGGTGGGGCGCAGCCGCGGCTTTTGGGAGCATTATTACCCCAAACTGCAAGCCGCTTTCCCCAGCCAGCTCAATGATGTGCCAATGGACACGTTTTACCGAGCCATCAACAAAGTCCAGCGCTCCCTCATCCGCACCGATGCCGATGAAGTGACCTATAACCTGCATGTGATGATTCGTTTTGACCTGGAACTGGCGCTGCTGGAAGGGACACTAGACGTAAAAGATTTGCCAGAAGCGTGGCACGGCCGTTACCAATCTGACCTGGGCCTTCAGGCACCCAGCGATGTGGATGGTGTGCTGCAAGACGTGCATTGGTATGGCGGCATTGTGGGCGGTGCTTTCCAGGGCTACACGCTGGGCAACATCATGTCGGCGCTGTTTTACAATGAAGCCCTCAAAGCCCATCCCAACATCCCCGACCAGGTTCGCGAAGGGAAATTTGGCACGCTGCACGGCTGGCTCAAGGAAAATATCTACCATCATGGCAGCAAATACACCGCCAATGAACTGATCGAGCGCGTGACGGGTGGGCCGCTGACCATCGATCCGTACATCGCTTACCTCAAGCAAAAGTTCGGCGAACTGTACACCCTTTAAACCCGCACAGCTTTTCAAAAATCAGATGAAAGACCGGCCTTCAACCGCCGGTCTTTTTTTATATTGGCACCTCTTGAATCACAACTTCGCCTGTTGAAATCCGTAAAGAAGACCAGTGGCCAGACATTTGATATGGCCCATTTAAACCTAAAATATCTATTCACGTCCTAGAGGTGCGACGCACTTTCAAAGATGGATTCTGACGCTACTTGCTCCTGTATAAGTGCGTCGCACCTGTACAGTTACAAACTAAAATTTCTTGAGGTGACAAACATGTTTAAAAACAAATTTATGCTGGTGCTGCCGCTGCTTTTACTCATCGGTTGCAGCGTTTCTGTTGGCCCTACCCAAACGGAAAGCCGCTCTGTAGAACTGGGCAATGTTGATTCGGTTCGTGTGGGTATTCAGATGGGCGTTGGCGAACTCAATGTAGAAGGGGGCGCGACCAATTTGATGGATGCCGAATTTACCTACAACATTGAAGCATGGCGTCCAACCGTGGAATATGCTCAGCGGGGTGATATTGGCGAACTGCAAATTGCTCAACCCAGCGGCGAAATCAATGGCATTCCTGATGACGAAGTTAACTACCAGTGGGACATTGCGCTGCAAAACGATGTGCCAATGGATATGGATGTCGATTTGGGCGTAGGCGAGAGCCATCTCACGCTGAGCGGCCTGGCCCTGCAAAACCTGCTGGTGAACACGGGCGTTGGCGAGGCCACCATTGATTTGTCAGGCAACTGGCAAGATAGTTTTGATGCCACGATCAAAGGCGGGGTGGGCGAGACGACCATTTATCTACCGGATCGCGTGGGTCTGCGGGTAGAGGCGAACACGGGTCTGGGCGAGCTGGTTATCGTCGGATTGCAGCGCGAGGGTGATTCTGACGTGTACACCAATGATGCCTACGGCGAGTCTGCGGTCACCATTTCGCTGACGGTTGATGGGGGCATTGGCAAAATCACGGTGCAGGCGGGCAAATAAAGGCGGGGAGGGAGAAACGGCCGTTTCTCCCACTTTAATTGACTGAGAAGTTGCCCATTTCCTGACGGGGAAACTGCTTGAGAATATCAATCTCGCGGCGGTATTGGCCGGTGAGAAAGGTGAGGACATTGGAAACCTTCCTGGCTTCCAGCAGTGACTGCTTGGTTTCTAACGATACCTGAAGCAGTGAGGCGGCCATATGGCTGAGTGATTCTGGCTCGGTCGGCACCTGGGTGGGATCAAACTCAATGTTGTCCGCCAGGGTGGTAAGTTGGGTAAGGTAATCGAGAACAAGCGGGTGCAGTTCATTGGCCGCCTCCTGCAAGGGGGCGGTTTTTTCTGGCAGGTAGGGCATTTGCTCTACCTGCCCCACCAGGTAAGCGCGGTTGCGGTTGAGCGACAGCACCCGAAAGCGCTCCTGCCCCACAGCCATAATGAGAAGACGGCCGTCTTCCAACCGTTCCATTTGCGTAATCTCAACCATGCAACCTACGTCGTGAGGAACAACGGCCAAATCGCCTTCTGCCTTGCCCTGTTTAATCAGCAGGATGCCAAAAGGAGACTTCTCTTCGGTGCAAAAACGCACCATTTCCAGGTAGCGCGGCTCAAAAATATGCAGGGGCATTGGCCAGCCAGGAAATAGAACCGTATTGAGGGGAAACAATGGAATTTCCATGTGGTCATTATACACAAACTGCCGATTTGTTAGCTGGAACTCATCCACTTTTTAACATCCGTTTGCCCGTCAAATCGCAACAAGCTATATTTTTGTAAATCTTTTGTTTAAGAGCGAATGGACAATGATGAAGCAATCTTCAGACGAGAAAACGGTAGCGTTAGAGGATTTTCCTTTTCAAACGTTTGACAAGGTACGTTACGCGGATACCGACCGGCAGGGGCATGTGAACAACGCAGCTTTTGCCACTTTTTTGGAGACGGGGCGGGTGGAGTTTTTGTACGATCCGCAAAGCCCGCTGGCGGCACAGGAGGCGGCGTTTGTCATTGCAAACCTGAACCTGAACTTGCTGGCGGAAATCAACTGGCCGGGGCGGGTGGAAATTGGTACGGCCGTTTCCAAAGTTGGCAATAGTTCGATCCGTTTGTTTCAGGGATTGTTTCAAGACGGCCGTCTTGTCGCCACCGCCGAAACGGTGATTGTGCAAATGAATGAGGAAACCCGGAAATCTCACCCCTTAACCGACGCCGCAAAAGCATTTTTGTCCCAACAACAAATGAGCCAGAAAGAATAATTTTGAAGCGACAGAATTGAAAAATCAGTAACAAAAAAGCCGGTAGCTTTCACCTCTACCGGCTTTTTGTTTGTGGAAATGTTGTTTGTTTGGCTAGACGATAAAAATACCAACCACGAAGGGCAGCAGGGCCAGGAGGGCCAGTGCTGGATAACCCCTCCGTTCGGTGTTACGGCCGTCCCAGCTAAACAAGTACCACGCCAGGAAAAAAGCAAGTTGGCCGACGATGAACAGGGCCAGCACCGACCACGCCGGACTAAAATCGGCCGTACCGCCCATGGCCAACCCTTTGAAGGCATTCATGGCATGGGTAACGGGTAAGAGTTGGGCCACGGAAGCGGCCGTTTCTGGCAGCATATCGTACGGCAGCATAATCCCACCCAGCAGCATTGATGGCAAAAAGAGGGCCTGCGCATACAGCACCGTCATTCGCGAATTGGGAGCCACGACGCCAATGAGAATTGCCAATCCAGCACAAGTGTAAGCGAACAGCAGCGCAATCAGGCAAAAGATGAGCACGTTTGTGGGCATTGGCGCATCAAACAGCAGCGGGGCAGTGAGTAGGATAACGGCCGTTACTACCGCCAGGTGCAGCATGGTCGTCAGGGCCGGCATAAAAATGAGCGAAAGTGCCGGGATGCCGTTGATTTTGTAGCTGCGCAAAATGCCGGATTCGCGGGCATTGACCATTGGGTCAGGCATCCCCAGCAGCGTGGAGGCCAGAATGGCAAAGGCGACCATCCCCGGCACGATCACCTCGCGGAACATCGGGTTGATGCCGGGCATGATAAAGCCCATCATCAGGTAAAACCCCAGCGGGAAAAGGTAATTCATAAGCAACAAGGTCTTGTTGCGGATACCGGTACGCAGTTCAAAGGTAAAATGAGCGGCAAATGCTTGCATGATAATCCTCCAAGGGTGTTGAAAAGTGTTCCAAATTTGTCATTCCCGTGAAAACGGGAATCCATCGCTAGTCCAATATGGATTCCCGCCTGCGCGGGAATGACAAATGAAAAATCAGGTTCTTAATTATTTGTGGTCAATTCCAGGAAACGGTCTTCCAAAGACGGCCGTTCCACCCGCAAATCCAATAGTTCATCCCCCTTGCTGGAGACGTACTCAATTAAAGCACCAACCGTTTGGCCAATGTCGCTGCTGAAGTAGATGGCATATTCCTCTTTCAACAGGCGCTGGCTCACGGCGGGGATGGTGTAATGATTGTCCAGCAGCACCGAGTCGCGCGTGTGTACAGAAACTTTGGTTAGGCCAGCTCCGGTGGCGGTAATTTCTAGCGGGGTGCCTTCGGTAACGAGACGGCCGTTTAGCAAAATCGCTACCCGATCCGCCATCGCCTCTGCCTCCGCCATATCGTGCGTGGCCAGGATGATGGTTGTGCCGCTGGCTTGCAGCTCCCGCATCAGGCCATGCAGCTCAGAGCGAGAAGCCACATCCAGTCCGGCGGTTGGCTCGTCAAGGAACAAAACCTGCGGTTCGTGTGCCACAGCCAACGCCAGGGCCAGCCGCCGCTGCTGCCCGGTCGATAGCAGTTGAAACTCGGTGCGTCGCTTGCTGTTCAAGCCAAAGCGATCCAGCAAGTCGTAGCGCGGGGCGACGGCGTGGTAGGCGCAAAAGAGGCGCATCGCTTCATCTGGCGTGATGCTTTCGGGCAGGCCCGCCGATTGCAGCTGCACGCCAATGAGGTTCCGCAGCTGGCGCGGATCGCGGCCCGGGTCCACATCACCGATGCGCAAACTGCCCGCATCGGGGCGGCGCAAACCTTCTAAACATTCCAGCGTGCTGGTTTTGCCCGCCCCATTCGGCCCCAGCAGGCCAAAGATTTGGCCGCGCGGCACGGTGAAGCTGATGTTGTCAACGGCCGTAAATTGACCATATCGTTTACTGAAATTTTTGACCTCAATCATGTTGGCCTCCTGCAATCAATGTTTCGGATAACTGTCTACAGATTAGCAAAAGACAGAATCGTCCACATCGGGCAATGGGGAACGGCCGTACGTACCCAATGGTACAATTCCCTTTTGGACAATACCGCCCGCGCCCGCGATTGCTATAATGAAGGCAGAGGCAAAAAATATGCGGCAAATCGTTAAATTAGACCCCCTCGTAGAATCTGAAGCCCGTGAAACCCGCGCTTTTTATTACCTGCTACTGCTGGCATTGCTCTTCATTTACGGCGTCACGCTTTATGAATCCCCCGCCATGCGCCAGCCAGCGCAGCTCATTCCCTTCACGCTGCTGATGCTGCTGCACGGCACGCTGCACTGGTTCAGCCCACACTTTGTGGTGCCGCGCAGCCGCCTGGCAATTTACCTCATCGTCCAGACCACTCTGGTTGTTTTGCTCAGCTTCATCAGTCGGGGAACGGCCGTTAGCTTTGGCCTGATCATGGCTTTGGCTGGTGAAACCGTGGGGATGCTAGACGATTGGCGACGCTCTATTTTGGCCGTAATTGGTTATCTGGCCCTGTTAACCCTTACCAATTATCTGATTGATGGCTGGCAATTCATCCCTTCCTGGCTGGGAATCGCCGCCGTCATGATGGTATTTGTCCTCATCTACGTGATGCTGTTTATGCAGCAGATGAAGGCCCGCCAGGAAGCCCAAAAACTTTTGTCAGAACTGGAAAATGCCAACGAGCAGTTAGCCGCCTATGCCCAACAAGTCGAAAATCTAACTCTGGAAACCGAGCGGCAGCGCATGGCGCGTGAACTGCACGACACCCTGGCCCAGGGATTGGCGGGGCTCATCCTACAAATCGAAGGGCTGGAACTGCATCTGGAACAGGGCAATCAGGAAAAAGTGGCCGAAATCGCGGCCCAGGCGAAAAAGCGGGCCCGTTCCACGCTGGCCGAAGCGCGGCAGGTCATTGGCGATTTACGCCAGCAGGATTCAGCCTCTACGGCTGAATCCATCACCCACGAAGTTGAACGCTTCCGCCAGGTAAGCGGCATTCCCTGCGAACTCACCCTACCCGACCCGCTGCTCATCCCCGAAACGATCAGCGAACACGTGGTTCGCTGCGTCAGTGAAGGGTTGGCTAATGTGATCCAGCATGCGCAGGCAACGGCCGTTTCCATCAAAATTACAGCGGCAGACGAAACCTTACACGTCACCATCCAGGACAACGGCCGGGGCTTTAACCCAGACCAAATTCCCGCCGGACATTACGGCCTGATCGGTTTACGCGAACGCGCCCGCTTGGCTGGCGGCAAGCTCACCATTCACAGCCAGCCCCAGCAAGGCACCACCCTCACCTTCAACGTGCCACTGGAGGCAGCCTGATGGTTCGCATCCTCATTGCCGATGATCATTTGGTTGTGCGCGAAGGGTTGCAGCTCATTTTGAGCAGCCAGCCAGATTTTGACCTGGTTGGCGACGCGGCCGATGGCGCAGCGGCCGTGCGCCTCGCCGGGGAATTGCAGCCCGATGTCATCCTCATGGATTTACGCATGCCCGGCATGGATGGGCTGGAAGCGATTGGCCACATTCGCCGCCAGTGGCCAGAGATTGCCATCGTTATCCTCACCACCTACAACGAGGACGATTTGATGCTGCGTGGTCTGCAAGCCGGGGCGCGCAGCTTCTTGCTTAAAGATACAGACCGGCAAACGCTGTTCCACACCATCCGTGCCGCCGCCCAAGGCGAAACCTTGCTCCAGCCAGAGATTTTGGCACGGGTGCTCACCCACGCCCAAGCACCACCGGAACCCAAAGAGCAACCGCTGACCACGGATTTAACCGAACGCGAACTGGAAGTCTTAACGGCCGTTGCCCGGGGCGACCGCAACAAAGAGATTGCCCGCGCATTAGGCGTTACCGAGCGCACCGTCAAGGCACACCTGACAAACATTTACAACAAGCTAGGGGTGGATTCACGCGCAGCGGCCGTTTCTGTTGCTATTCAACGAGAAATTATTTCTACCTAACGCCAGTTCCCCCCAAGTCATGCTGGGGAAGACCAGCTTCATGGAAGGTGCAAAATGGAAGATTTAGTGTTCACTCCTCTGAATGAGAGTGGTCTTTCAGTCATAAGATCATGGTTCAACGATCCAGAACTCAAACATAGAATTGAGTATCCAACCGATATTTGGTTTCACTTTGTGTCTACTGAACCGAATATTTACTCGTGGATCATTGAGGAAGACGACCGTCCTGTGGGTCAGCTTCAGCTAGACGTTGACGATAGCCAGACTGGCTACATTGGCATCTATGTGAATCCGGCTCTGCGCAGGCAGGGGTATGGCAAACGTATTCTTCAATCCTTGTTCGCCCGTCCAGAAGTGGCCCCCCTCAATAAAATAATGGCTCCCGCAGAAATCGACAATCTGGCCAGTCAGGCTTGCCTGAAATCCGTTGGCTTTTTACAAGAGGAAAGTGAGCTAGAGGAAGATGGCTTCTTCAGTTTTGTCTACGCCAAACTAAACTTAGAGTTCTAAAACTGGAATCTTATGACACCGCAAGAATATGAAAAAACCACAAGTGAAATAGCCCAATCAATCTTTGAGCGGGTTGAGGGCATAGATCCTAAGCAAGTAAGGTATGGAAACCAGAATCGTTTGCAAGGGAAATCTGGTTATAAACACCAAATTGATGTTTCTGTAGAAGGCCTTAACGATCTAATTCTGATTGAGTGCAAATATTGGGATAGACGAGTATCAGCAGAAGCAATTCTCACCTTTCTTGGCCGCATTCATGACATTAAACCAATGTTTGATAAACAAATACACTCTGTCATTGTGACTAATGTAGGATTTCAGTCAGGAGTCAAGCAGTTAGCTAAATATTACGAGATAGATTTGCAAATCATATCATCTGCCAGAGCATTTGGTTTCATGTACAAGGATTTACTTTTAATTAAACCAACTTCTGCAACACTGAAATTAAGTGCAAGCAATCCCAGTGTTTTTATCTCGGAGTCCAAAAACAAAAAGAGATGAAAATTTGGCATCGAATTTTAGCTGATGAGCGTTTGACAATTCCTCATCCATATCTCTGGTCTAAATAGCATTCCATTAGCTGAAAAACGGCCATAGTAGATGAAAAGTTATCATTCTTTCTGCCAGCCTAGTTTTTCCGATATCCGTTCGGCAGTTTGCTTGACCAATTGCCCCATCTCTGGCTCCCGCGCGGTGGGGAAGCGAATAGCTGGCGCGCCAAGACTAATCGCAGCAACTACCTGGCCATCGTGGTTGAACAGCGGTGCCCCCACCACAATCAAGCCCTCTTCCAACCATTCCTGCAAATACGAGTAGCCGCGCTGGCGGGTTTGGGCCAGTTCTTGGTGGATTACGGCCGTATCCGTCACCGTCTTGGGGGTAAGGGTAGGCAATGGCCGGGCCAGCACCGCCGCCACCCACTCTTCCGGCAGATGGGCCAGCATCGCAATGCCGGTCGAGGTGGCCACCATCGGCCAACGTGTGCCCAGCGACTGCGAACTGCCCACCAAATGGTTGCCAATCACCTCATCAATGATCAGCACATGATCCTCCCCGGAGATAATTTCCAGCGTAGCCGTTTCTCCAGAAGCGGCGGCCATTTGCTCCAGCTCTGGTTTGGCCAGCGTGCGCAGATCGTTCGCCCGTAAGGCTCGTCCGCCCAACACTACAATTTCTGGACCGAGGGTATATGTTTCGGCAAACGGCCGTCGCGCCACCATGCCCTCACTTTCCAAGGCGGTCAGTAGGCGAAAGGTGGTCGTCTTGTTTAGCCCCACTTCCCGGGCCAGTTCGGCCAGGCCCCACTCGCGCCGCTCATCGTCAAATGCCTTCAACAGCGACATGGCGCGCAAAACAGATTGGGTACCAGGGTAGGGCTGGGTTTTTGTTTTCATATTGGGAGATTGGAGATTGGAGACTAGAGATTGAAAATCTCCAATCTCTAATCTCCAGTCTCCCTTTCACTTTTTACTTTTCACTTGCCTCTTCATCTTCCGCCTTCTCACCCCCGTCCTTCAACTGCGGCGCGACGGGAATGTTGTTGGCGTCGATGCTGCCTACGCCCAACGGGGTCCACTTTTGGGCAATCTCGCCGCTGCGCAGCCGGTGCTCCGAGCCACCACGGGCGCGGGTTTGGGCAAAACCTTCCGGCTCGATGCTCATCCGCTCACCTTGCAGCAGCCCCAGAATGCCTTCCTGGCCCGGTTCCGGGCGAGGGGCAATGAGCGCTTCTTGGGATTTAATCGCCTCGGGATCGTAATCCAGCGGCTCCTGGTAGGTGGTGATGAACCCTTCAAAGTTGCGCAGCACCACCTTGCCGGGGGCCTGCGAGACGATGTAGTTGGGCTGCACCGGAATCTTGCCACCACCGCCAGGCGCATCCACCACATAGGTGGGCACGGCATAACCAGAGGTGTGGCCACGCAGACCTTCAATAATCTCGATGCCTTTGCTAACAGTGGTGCGTAAATGGCCGGAACCTTCCACGAGATCGCACTGGTAGAGGTAATACGGCCGTACCCGAATCTTTACCAACTCATGCACCAGCTTGCGCTGGATGGTCACCGAATCATTGATGCCTGCCAGCAGCACGCTCTGGTTGCCCAACGGCACACCCGCGCGGGTCAGACGGTCGGCGGCAGCGGCCAGTTCGGGAGTGATTTCCTTGGGATGGTTCACATGGATGTTGATCCAAAGTGGATGATATTTGCTTACCATCTCGCAAAACTGATCATCAACCCGCATGGGCAAGAAAACGGGCACGCGTGAACCAATGCGAATAATCTCCAAATGGGGAATGGCGCGCAGGCGGCCCAAAATCATGTCTACCAGCTTAGGCGCCAGCACCATCGGATCACCACCAGAGAGGAGTACGTCCCGAATTTGCGGCGTGCGCTCGATGTAATCAATTTGCGCATCAAACTCGGCGCGGCTGAACGTTTGCGTGGGGTCGCCGACGATGCGGCTGCGGGTGCAATAACGGCAATAGCTGGCACACTGCGTGGTAATGAGCATCAACACGCGATCTGGGTAGCGATGGACCAAACCGGGCACCGGCGAATGTTTATCTTCGGCCAATGAATCTTCCATCATAGATTGGAAGGGCACCATTTCTGAATCGGTGGGGATCACTTGCTTGCGCACGGGGCAGTTGGGGTCGTCTGGGTCGATGAGGCTGGCAAAATAGGGCGTGATGTCCACGCGGAACAGCCCGTTGCTGCTCAACGCCTTGCGTTCAGAGTCGGTGAGATTGATCACTTTCTCCAGTTCTTCCACCGTGTTGAGTCGGTGGCTCATTTGCCAGCGCCAATCCATCCATTTTTCATCGGGGACATCATTCCAGTAGGGTGCGCGGGTGTAAATTTGTTCAGTCAATGGTTTTGCTTCTTTTACAGCCATTATCGGGTTGCTCCTCTTGCATTTCACAATGTGAAATGTGGTTTCATTTTTTAGCCGCAGCAGTATACCGTTTTTTGCGGAAGTTGTCAGGATGGATGAAAATCAGAAAGGAAATCCACAGATTTTACAGATTACGCAGATACGTTTTAAGGAGAATGCTATGTTGATGGAAACGGCCGCTTACCTGGAGCGGATTGAGGATTTACGGGCACAAATTGGCAAAATTTTGCAGACGGTACCGCAGGAGGCGCTGAATTGGCGACCCGATGAGGAATCAGAGGCGCATGAAATGAATTCGCTGGCGGTGATGGCCACCCACGTGGCTGGTGCCGAGCACTTCTGGATTGGTGAGGTGGTGGGTCGATTGCCAGCCACGCGCAACCGGGATGCGGAATTTGAGACGGTGGTGGCGGATACGGCCGTAATCCAACAAAAATTCGAGACGGTGCGCAGCCAAACTCGCACCATTCTGCAAAACCTGACGCAAGAAGATTTGGACGGCACCCGCCAGGCCCGCGACCGGGAAGTGCCAACGCGCTGGGCCATTTTGCACGTCATCGACCACACGGCGCTGCACCTGGGCCACATGCAAATTACGGCGCAGTTGTGGCAGGGTGGTCAGTCGGTGGATTCGCCAAGGTGGTTTCAGCGGTTGAAGTAGTCATCTGGAAAGCCAAAGAAAGCACAGAGCATTGAAAGATACTCTGTGCTTTTTTATTGGGGCTGAAGTTTCAACGGCCGTTCTTCATCTGCCATTAACCACCGCCGGGTATACTCTCGCTAACAACTCAATTTTGAACAGCGGAGGCAACAAGATGAAACGTGTGCAAATTTTGGCTGGATTGGTTACGGCCGTTCTGGCAATCATGCTCGTAGGATGTGGCACAGTGAATGAAGCAACGGAAACGGCCGTTGCCAATGCCCAACCGAGCAGCAACGACCAAATCGAAATCAGCTACACCACCCCGGCCCAGCAGGAAGGCCCGTACTACCCCGTAGACAAACCGGCCGATCGGGACAACGACCTGACGGTGCTGAACGGCGCAGCAGGTGGCCCGGCTGGTGATGTGATTGAGTTTGGCGGGACATTGTATGATAGAAACGGCCGTGCCATCCCCAACGCCACCATTGAAATTTGGCAGACGGACGCCAACGGCGTCTACCAGCACCCCGACGACCCCAGCACCGCCCAGCGCGACATGAATTTTCAATTTTACGGGGAAGCAATGACGGATGAAAACGGCGCGTACAGCTTCCGCACCGTTTTCCCTGGCGAGTACGAACCCCGCCCCCGTCACATCCACTTCAAAGTAAAGCTAAACGGCGAGACGCTGATCACCAGCCAATTCTACTTTGCCAGCGACAACAGCGGCCAACCCGCCCCACTCATCATTACCCTCACTCCCGGCGAAGAT
Organism: Ardenticatenaceae bacterium; assembly: GCA_020634435.1. Taxonomy (GTDB): domain Bacteria; phylum Chloroflexota; class Anaerolineae; order Promineifilales; family Promineifilaceae; genus Leptofilum. The sequence continues at coordinate 26,425 of JACKBS010000021.1, forward strand.
GCTGCGGGCAACACTATCCAAACCGGCCAACGCGACATTATTTTAAATGTTGCCCCATAAATTCTTAGCGGCGAACCATTGATGATTTCGGAACATCCGTGCTACAATCACCAAAGAAACGTTCTCAAATGTCAAAGGGGTACAGATGATGACTCAAGAAACTGGCCTGCAACCCATAAAATTTGAACAGTTTAGCATTCGCCGCATCTGGGATGAGGAAACAGACCGATGGTGGTTTGCCGTAGTGGATGTTGTCGGCGCGTTATCAGACAGCAAAAGCCCAAGTAAATATTGGTTTGATATGAAGCGACGCGAATCGGAGATAGAACTTTCGGCAAATTGCCGAAAGTTTAGAATGAAGGCAGCAAACGGCCGTTCCTACCAAACCGAATGCGCCGACACCGAAGGCATGTTGCGCATCATCCAATCCATCCCCTCCCCCAAAGCAGAACCGTTTAAGCAATGGCTGGCCAAAGTTGGCTATGAGCGCATTCAGGAAATTGATAATCCCGAATTAGCAGCCCAACGCGCCAAAGCCCTGTATAAAGCGAAAGGCTATTCTGATGAATGGATCGAGGCGCGTTTGCGCAGTGTGGACATTCGCAAAGAGCTAACCGAAGAGTGGCAAAATCGAGGCGTGCAAGCTGGCAAAGAATATGCCTTCCTCACCGCGGAAATCTCGCGCGGCACTTTCGGCCTCACGCCCAGCGAGCACAAAGAGCTAAAAACGTTACGCAAAAAAGACAATTTGCGTGATCATATGTCCAATGCTGAATTGGTCTTCACCATGCTTGGCGAACTCTCCACCACCGAAGTCGCCCGCCATGAAGATGCGCAAGGATATGATGAAAATTTTCAAGCTGCCAAAAAAGGTGGCCGCATCGCCGGCAATGCCCGGCGCGAATTAGAAGCGGAAACGGGCAAGCCGGTTCTTTCCTCGCGAAACTATTTAGATCATCCAGAATCTGAGCAACTACCTGCCGGGGATGATGCAGATGAAGATTTAGCATTTTAAGAAGATTAGCGGGGATTCCCCACGGTGAATGTGGGCCACAACAAAGTGTACCACCCTCTCTATTTCCTCTGTGTTGTCTGTGGCTAAATCCTCAAAATCGGCCGAGTGAGGCAGGTGGCCCCGCCTTCGGCCTTGAGCGAGATTTCGTCGCCGCGATAAAGTTGTACGCGGCAGCCTGCTGCCTCTAGCCGCTGCTGGGTGATAGGATTGCGATCCAGCATAACGCAGTTCCCCGGCGACAACGCCAGCACGTTTGGCCCCATCGTCAAAAACTCCTCGTCCGGCACCTCCACCAGGCGGAAGCCGCGCGCCTTGAGCAGTTGGTAAAATGGCACGGGCATCAGCGGCAGATAAACGACCGCCACATCCTCAGCGACCACGCTGATGAACGACATCAAATGCAGGCAAGCCACTTCGCCTTCGTAATAGGGCAGCGGCACGGGGATGATCTCCACATCGGCGGGAACGGCTTCGCAGAGTTGGGCTAGCCCGGCGGCATTAGTGCGGAAGCCCTGCCCGACAGCCAGCGTCTGCTCATCCAGCCAAAGCAAATCGCCACCCTCAGCGCGGGCCTCGCCATGCAGTTGGTAATGAATTGGGATGCCAAGTTTTTGGTAAACGGCCGTATGTGCCGCCTCTTCACCCCTCCTTAATTCCTTCCCCATCTGCAAAATAATCGCTCCGTCGTTGGTCACGATGCTGGGATCGTGCACAAAAATGGCGTCGGCATGGTCGGGCAGTTCCACATCGTGGTACACCACCTCAATTCCCTCAGCGCGCAGCAGATTGACGAGGGCGTCATGTTCGTTTTGGGCTTCGGGGAGAGACGGCCGTTCCGTGTAATGCCACTTTTCTGGGTCGGCGTTACCAAAGGCGGTGGACGGCCGTTTCACCAACACCGTCTGCAAAGGGGCAACCATGCTCTGGCTACCATAATTTTTAGTCAAAGTTCACCTCATTGGGGAAGTAATTGGGTAATTCAGTAATTGAGTAATGTGCAGGTAAAACAATTACCCAATTACCTAACTACAAATTACATTATGTCAATAAATGGCTCAAAAAAGCCCGCGTACGTTCGTCTTGCGGATTGGTAAAGAGTTGTTTTGGCGAGCCTTCTTCGACGAAACGGCCGTCGTGCATGTATAAAATTCGGTGGGCAAACTTGCGGGCAAAGCCCATTTCGTGTGTCACCGTCAGCATCGTCATGCCCTCTTCCACTAGCTGCTGCATCACCGCCAGCACCTCGCCAATCAGTTCTGGGTCCAGCGCCGAGGTGGGCTCGTCGAAAAGCATAACCCTTGGCTCCATCGCCAGGGCACGGGCAATGGCTACCCGCTGCTGCTGCCCACCAGACAAGCGCGATGGATACTGGTCCCGCTTTTCGGCCAGTCCTACCTTTTCCAGGTTGTGCATCCCCAGCTCGATAGCTTCATTCTTGGGCATGCCCTTTACCGTCACCGGCCCCTCGATCACATTTTCCAGCGCCGTCATGTGAGCAAACAGATTAAACGATTGGAACACCATGCCCGTTTTCAGCCGCAGCGCATGAACTTGCTGCTGGTAGTCACGCCCCTTGCCCCCGGCTTGCACGGTCACTCCATCAACCTCAATCGCGCCAAATTCCGGCTGCTCCAAAAAGTTGATGCAACGCAATAGCGTACTTTTGCCCGAGCCGCTGCGCCCAATAATGCAGATCACTTCGGCTGGAGCCACCTCAAACGAAATATCTTTCAGCACATGAATATGATCAAAATGCTTGTTTAGTCCGGTCACGCGCACGATGTGGCTCATAAGGTACGCTCCCCGCGCGCCATGTAGGTTTCCACACGCGCCTGTACGGCCGAAAAAATAATGGTGATGATCCAGTAAAAAACGGCCGCAATCAACAGCGCTTCCAAACTGCGGAAATTGGCCCGCCCCACCTTCTGCGCCCGCCACAAAATTTCCCAGACAAAACCAGTCACCGAAATGAGCGACGTATCCTTGAGCATGGCAATAAACTGGTTGCCAATTGGCGGAATTACCAACTTGAACGCTTGCGGCAGCACAATACGCTGCATGATTTGCCGCTGCGTCATGCCAATCGCCAGTGCCGCCTCCCGCTGCCCCACGCCCACCGACTGAATGCCCGCACGCATAATTTCGGTCATGTACGCGCCGTAATTTAGCCCTAGCGCCAACACCCCAGCCCACAGGCCCGTAAGGGTAATGCCCAGTTGCGGCAGCGCCAGGAAAAAGAACACCACTTGCAGCAGCAACGGCGTGCCGCGAATCAGCGAAATGTAAAACGTCGCCAGGGCATACGCAGGCGGCGATTTGGACAATCGACCCAGCGCCCCCAGCAACGCTAATATAGACGCCAAAGCGATGGACAAAATCGAAAGCAAAATGGTCAACCCCACGCCGCCAAAAATAAAGGGGGCCCGCTCCCAAATAAAGTCCCAATCCAGCGAAATGGTCGAAAATTCAATCCCCAGAACCTGAAACTTTAGCCCGCTGAAAGCAAAAACCAACACGCCCAGCAGCACAAGGTACGAAGCATTGACACCCAGACTAAAGCGCAGCTGCTTCTGCCGCTTCAACTCCTGAATAATGCGGGCTTGATTAGTCGCATCGGGCAAATCGGCCGTTGTGCGCATCGTTGTCTCCTCAAGTTAGCCACAGAGGACACAGAGAAATAAGAGAAAAATCTCCATAAGCTCTGTGCCCTCTGTGGCAAAAAACTATTGTGTCGGATCCATGGTCAGGTCTTCGCTGAACCACTTCATGGACAGCTCAGACAAGGTGCCATCGTCGTGCATTTCAGCAATGATTTCGCCGACGCGCTGCACCAGCGACGTATCGTCTAACTCACTGCTTTTGTCAAAAGCGACAGCTAAATTTTCGGAATAAACGGGCGAATCCACGCGGTAAACCGGCACATCGCCATCAATAGCGGCCTGGACGACTGTGTTGGATGTCAGGAAAACGCTGAACTCATCGCGGCCAGCCTGAATAGATTGGAAGCAGTCGTTGTCTGTTTGGAGCGGCACAATCGTTACATCGGTGGGCGGATCGGCGTAGAAGCTGCTATCTGGCAAACCCAGCGCGGCAATGTCGCCGTTCAGCCAGGTCTCATAGGTCGTAGAGAGGCCGACGCATACGGCCTGCCCATTAATATCGTCTAAGGATTCAATGCCCGAACCTTCGGCAGCAGCAAATTGCGCGGGAGTGAAGTAGTAGGCAGGTTCGGCAAAGTCCAGCACCTGCTGGCGATCCGTGGTAACGGTCATGGAACCGACACTCATATCCCACTGGCCACCCCAATTCCCGGCGGTAATCACATCCCAATCGGGCGTCACAAATTCGACCTCTACACCCAGCCGCTCGGCAATTTCGGTGGCCACATCAATATCGAAGCCAACAAAGTCGCCATTTTCGTCCAGGTAAGATTGGGGCGCATAGTTGGCATCGGTCGAAACGCGAATGGTGCCGCGCTCTTCAATATCGCTTAGCAAATCTTCAGCGCCACCGCCACCACAGGCTGCTGTGAGCAAAACAAGCGTCACAAACAACAAAGAGATAGACAGAAACTTCTTCATCAGGTTCTCCTCCAGTATTATTTGGTTGATTTTGGGGAAATAGTTTTGGGTATCCGGTAATCCGTTATCGGTAATCGGTGAAAATCACCGTTTACCGATTACCGTCTACAGGTGTTTACAAATAGTCTGCTTATCAATTTGTCGGGCGGGCCTCACCTCCTTGCAATTGTTGGCTCAGATAGTGATACACCAGCGAATGAAAATGATGGACGCCGTTTTCGCGCTGCACCGAAAAACGGCCGATATCGTAGGACCTTGACTGTAAACCCTTCTGCACCGTTTCGCAAATCACAATATCCTCTTGCTGCACCTGGTCACTGAAGGCAATTGAGTTTTGCATACTTTCCCAACCACCACCCGTACCTGGCTGCTCAAAATACCATTCAAAAATGGTCAGCGTTTTGTCGTGCCCCAACGGCAAAATGATGTTGATTTGCAGGTTGTCCGGGTAAAAATTGAGCATGAAGTTAGGGAAAACCCAATAGTAAAGCGCTTCTTCCTCGGCTTCGGTGCGCAAAAAGCGGCGATCCCGATCCAGCGCATCCACATCACTGGCGGGGCGCATCGGAGCGTGCTGCTTGGAATAAGTGGGGAACGTTTCAACGCGGTACTGATCGTAATCAATCTCGCGGAAGAGGCCGGGGTGGGCGATGGGGATGTGGTACCCTTCCAAATAGTTGTCGATGTACACCTTCCAGTTGCAGTTGATTAGATAGTCACGCCGTTCGATAAGGCTCATGGTGGCCATGGGAATGTTTTTGGCGGTCACTTCGTGGGCGATGCTGCCCAAAATGGTGTCTAGCGGCGGAGCGGCGTCATCGAGGCAGGCCATGATAAACGGTCCCCACTCGGCCACGCGTACGGCCGTTAAACACACGTCTTCCTTCTGCCAGTTGGCTACCCCTTCAAATTCGGGCGCGGTTAGCAAACGGCCGTCTAAGCCATACGTCCAGCCATGATAGCGACACTGCAAACTTTTGCGGTTACCCTTGCCGCTGGCCACGGGTCCAGCCCGATGGCGGCAAACGTTGTAAAAACCGCGCAGCACACCGCCCTTGTCCCGGGTGATCACCAGCGGTTCTCCGGCCAGTTCACAGGTGAAAAAGTCGCCGGGACGCCGCACCATTTCGGCGCGGCCCACGGGCTGCCACGTTTTAGCAAAAATCAGGTCGGTTTCCAGAGTCAAAAAGGCGGGGTCGGTGTACCAGCGGGCGGGCAAGGTGCCTGCCTGGGCCAGATCAGGGGTGAAGGCATAGTCGCTTAAATCAAGGGACGCAGCAGCTTTCATTCAGCCAGTCTCCACATTTTTGAGTGTACAGAGGTTGTTCTGTTTGGGTCGGGTACGCCCAATTTGCGGTAAAATCGGGCCAGACCGTTGACCATTATGCCATGAGACCCCCAGATGGGGTAGAAAATCATCCCGGCAGAACAAATTGAGGACCTATGAATACACAACCGATGGAAAAAATCATGTCAGAAGCCAAAACGATTGCCGTGGTTGGCTTCTCTTCTAAACCAACGAAGGCGGGCTATTACGTGCCCGCTTATTTGCAGGAACGCGGCTACCACATCATTCCCGTGAATCCGAATTTGAGCGAAGGATTGGGCGAAACGGCCGTTCCCTCCCTCACCGCCATCACCGACCCAGTAGACCTGGTGCTCATCTTCCAGCGCAGCGAAAACGTGCCGCCGTTTGTGGATGAGGCGATTGAAATTGGGGCCAAATCAATCTGGATGCAGCTGGGCATTGCCAACGAAACGGCCGCTGCCAAAGCGCGTGCCGCCGGGCTAGATGTGGTGCAAAACGCCTGCCTGATGGTGGAGCACCGGCGTTGGTCGGCTTAGCCAATTTCATTTTCCTGGAAACCGTTCGCAACCAACTCGCCAATCTCACATTTGAAAAGTTTCCGGGAAAATCGGTTTAAGCCCTGTTGTTAGATTCATGGGCCACAATCGGTTGAGCTTACCCAGGATAGCAACCAGACCTGACAGCACCACCAAGGCTGTCAGGTTTTTGTGTGGAGACCTATGCAACGACTGTTACGCAAATTTGCGACCAATGCGCTTGTGCTCAACATCCGGCAAAAAGTGCGCCACAACCCTACGGCATTTGTCAGCCTGCGCGATTTTGATGTGACTCCCGGCGGCACCGTGTCATTAGAAACGATCGCCCAGAATCCACACATCACCCTGTACGCCCTGGACCATTTCAGCAAGGAAGCCATTTTTGTGGAAACGCCGCCGGATGTGGATTTAGCGGAACGGCCGTTTCTCTACCAGGCACAGTACGACCACGCCATCCGTCTGTACAGCATGAACTACAAAAGCTTCCTCAAGCTGGCCGACATCGTGCGCCAGCCGGATAAGCCGCTCATCCTCATTCACTCGGTGGGACGATGCGGTTCTACCCTACTCAGCAATGTCTTCAACAATCTGCCCGATGTGCTTAGCCTGTCCGAACCAGAAGCGTTTACTGAAATTGTGAAGCGGCGGGAGGCAAACGGCCGTAATGAAGACGAAATGGCCTGCCTGCTCGATGCCGTCCTCCAGGTGCAGTGCCGCCCGATGAGCCAGACGGCCGCCCCACAAATGTATGCCATCAAATTCCGCAGCTTTTCTACAGTGATGATCGATCTGCTGCACCGCGTAGCACCGCAATCCAAACACATCTTCCTCTACCGCAACGCCGAAGACCGCGCCCGCAGCATTGCCCGCGCCTTCAAAACGGTTGAGGCGGAGAATGAAGCGCTGGACACAACCAATATGCGGGTACGCACCAAGTTTGTGCCGCTGCTCAGCCAATACGCTGACCGCGCAGCCAATGGCAAACTCTCCAAGGTGGAATTTTCCATGCTGGCGTGGCTGTCTGGGATGCAAAAGTATTTGGAACTGCACGCCACAGGCATTCCCATGTGTGCCGTGCGCTACGAGGACATGATTGCCCACCCGGAACCCATCGTGCGCCATCTGTACGAATATTGCAGACTGCCCACCACACCAGAGCGCGTTGCCCTCGGTGTACAGGCCTTTGAACGCGACTCACAGCAAGGCACCAGCCTGGCCCGCAAAAACCTGAATCAAGATAGCCAAAATCAACTCACCGCCGAGCACCTGGCCGAAATTCACCAACTGCTGGCCGAACATAGCACCATCCACACGGCCGATTTCATCGTCCCCGATACCATCCAACCTATCTAAACAGTAGAAGATTGGACCATTTTGCAACAAGTCTTTGTGTTAAACAGTGATCATCGAAAAAATGGTCCAATCTTTCCTCGCGCCCTGAAACTTTGCCGGGAACTGCCCCGTATAGAGTCTCAACTGGATACGGAGGTACTGACTAATGTCTGAAACAATTGATGATTTGAAAGATGCAGAAAAAGAAAAATTGGAAACTGACCACGGCGACCGACACAGCAATCGCGGCAATGTCACTGGCGGACTGGTGCTGATCACCATTGGCGTTATTTTCCTGCTGAGCCAGATAACTGGGTTTCACATTAACAACTGGTGGGCGCTGTTTATCATGATTCCCGCCGTGTTTAAGCTGAATGAAGCATGGCAAGGGTACCAGAGCAACGGCCGTTTCACCGACGAAACGCGCAACGCTCTATTTGGTGGCCTGATGCTAGCCACCGTGGCGGGCTTCTTCCTATTCAACATCGGTTGGAATTTGTTCTGGCCCCTGGTGTTGATCATGATTGGGCTCGGTGCGCTGCTGAACGGCCGTTCGTAATTTCGTTTTTTCGCTTCAAAACCCTCTTCCCCAGGCGGTGGGAGGGTGACGTAGGGCTGTCAACGCTCTATCTCACCCCCTCACCGCCTTTTTTACTCCTCGCCAATTTTCACTTCCTCCACTACCATTCCTGAAATCATTCAATCAACAGGTGACGCAGATTTATCGTATTTCTCCGTGGTTCTCTGTGTCTTCTCTGCGCAGCTCTGTGTTCCGCTTTTTATAAAAGGAAGCCGTCATGACTCAATTTGCCAACAAATCAACAGTCGCCCAAATCCGCCAGCGGTTCGACAACGACGTCGAGCGCTTTGCCAATCTGGAAACGGCGCAATCCTCCACAGTGGATGCGCCGCTGGCGCTGGAGCTGATCACCAGCGCAGCGGCGGCCACCAATCCCCACGCCAGCCACTTCCTGGACGTGGGCTGCGGCGCGGGCAACTACAGCCTGAAGCTGCTGGAAAAGCTGCCCCATCGCGACGTGACGCTGATTGATTTGAGCCAACCGATGCTGGATCGGGCGAAAGAGCGGGTGCAGGCGGTAAGCAACGGCCGTATCCACACCCAGCAATCCGATATTCGCGAACTTGAATTAGGGGAAAATCAGTTTGACATCATCATGGCGGCGGCGGTCTTGCATCATTTGCGGGAAGAGGCGGAGTGGACGGCCGTTTTCCAAAAGTTCTATCATGCGCTCAAATCGGGTGGCTCGATCTGGATTTCTGACCTGGTGACGCACACAGCGGAGGCAATTGAGCAAATGATGGTGGCGCGATACGGCCGTTACCTCACCGAACTCAAAGATGAAGCGTACCGTGACCACGTTTTCGCCTACATCGCCGCCGAGGACACTCCCCGCCCCCTACTCTTCCAGATCGATTTGCTGCGCCAGGTTGGGTTTGCTCAAGCCGAAATTTTGCACAAAAACAGCGTCTTTGCTGCCTTTGGCGCGGTGAAGGGGTGAACGGCCGCAAAAAATTCACCATTCACGATTCACAATTGAAGACAGGTTCGTCTGCCCCCGTTAACACCTCAAGAAAGCCTTCATTTTGGCTCGGCGGTATTGTATACTTTCTTGGCTTGTGCTTTTCGTCCGATTTGGTAGTTTATCCAGCATTGGTGCAAGGTTAATAAATAGCCAGGCATATTGATTTGTATTAAGTTCAAAATGTATCTCGTGCAATGTCATAATGTACATTTCTGAGGTAACAAAAATGCCGCAAAATGTAGACCCGATACGATTTGAAAAAATTACCGCTACTGAAGAGGCATCAGGTACCAGCAAGCTTCGGTCAAGGAATCCATTCATAACGGGTATTAATCGTTATTCACCTTCTCAGGGAAATCCACTAAAAAAGGATTTTTATGGTGATTTTCTCTCCCGTTTATGGGCAATTTTTGGGCCACCAAATGGTGTGGGCTATGAGGGTTTCTATTATGCTCTCCGTGATAGAGAAACGGGATTGATTTTTACAGCCTATATTGCTAGTGGTGGTGCTGCTTATGGTGGTTTTCCAAAAGATGCTTCCGATCTAGACTCTGTTTTTGACTTGTTTGAAGAGCTTTTACAAAGCACAAAACCTGTTGATTGTGAGATTGAGTTTGAGACTGACTATGGGACTTACCGAACAGGAGCTAAAAATGGGGTTCCTTTTGATGAAATAGTGTCCTGAACCCTTGTTGAGTAATGGTCTTCAGCACACGCGATACATCACAACTGCGGTCGGGGTCGGCGCAAGTATGCGCTGCCATACCGTTTACTTTGCCATCTTGAGCGTTTAAATTTTAGCGAAACCTACTGAAAATCAGAACGTGACGCCGTGAGCACTCTGGCAGTAACGCTAGTAGCTTTCCTCACGAGCACGACGCAACTCTTCTTGCAAGCGTTTAATCTCTGCATCCATATCATTAATGATTTGCTCTTTAGATGGCAAAGTAAAAGCACCCTGCACGATATTTGGCGTTTTAAGAGGCTTATCCCATAAGAAATCCCCTTGTAAAGTTCCCCAGGCATTAACTACCCTGCTAACAAAATGATGACAACGCTGACCGTCAACATCAACATACGTTACTTTAAAATAGAAGATGCCTCTGGCCCCAATCAAATGATGTGGCTTGATTTCAATTTGACGCCCCCCAATTTGTTCTATCAGCTTTATAATTTGCTGCTGTGCTTCCTTACCTTGTTTTTGGGAGTATGAAAGGCTCCAGATCAAAAATATGACCATTCCTACCAGGAACAAAACTGTGAAAATCGCATCTACCATTTCAATACACTCCAAAATCTTGCTAAACAACTGAGCCGAGTTTGAAATTTAATCTGTTTTTTCGGGCAAACGGCCGTCTCCCGCAAAATACACGTTTATCCTGTCCCCGATGTACGCCTAAATCTATTGTCCGCCTAACTCTCCTCACGAGCACGGCGCAGCTCTTCCTGCAAGCGCTTAATCTCCGCATCCATCTCGTTAATAATTTGCTCTTTTGAACTTGAGAGACGAGGCGCTGTATTGGGCACTTGCAGCGGTCTATCCCAGAAAAACTCTTTGCTTAAACCGCCCCACCCTTCCCAATGCTGGGTAACGCGATGTTTTTGTTGAATGCCGTTGCTATCTACGTATAAGAGTACAAATTGGATAAACCCATTTTGGCCCCATTTATGTTCGCGCCAGATAACAATATCGCTACCGCCTGCTTGTTGAACTAGCTTATGAAGCTGCTGCTTTGACTCCTGAATTTGATCATTTTGTTTGACAATGATCCAAACTACAAAAATTATGAGCCCACCAAATAGCAAAAAGAAAAAAAGATCTTCACTCATTATCATTTACCTCTCGGCCAACTGAAACTGAATGTCGTCACATTGTCACAACTGTTCATACGCAAACAAAGCCTGGAAGTTTTCAATTTTTGAGCGACTGGCACTATTTTTCGTTTTCTCGTCGCGGGTCGAGCAGTTGGTCAATGTACAGCCAGATGACGCGGGCATAGTGAAAGATGAGCGGCGAGAGCAGCACGAGCGCCACGGTGGCCCCAATGAGATAGCCCCAAATAGACGGCCGTATCGTCAAATACAAAGCAATAACCACCGCCACCCCAATGATAAAACTCATCACATACCCCACAAACACCGACATCATAAAGTAGCCATCTTCACGCTCAAAATGGATACCGCAGTGCGGGCAATCCTCATACATCCGCAGTGGTTTGCGGAACACATTCCCCTGCCGACAGTTGGGGCATTTCATGGTAACGATGGCTTTGAACCAGTTTGGTTTGGTCGGATTTGTGGCTGTTTTCAACGGTTCACCCTGATTTTAGGCCGATTTTGGGGCAAAAACGGCCGTTTTTATCCAATACTATACGAAACGAGTCTGGTATACAATTAATTATGAGCTACTCACAATTTGTTCTTGAACGGCCGTAATCTGCCGAATCCCCTGCTCGGCCAGCGTCAGCAGCGCGTCAAATTCGGTGCGGCTGAACGGCGCTTTTTCGCCCGTGCCCTGCACCTCCACCAGCAAGCCAGCGGATGTCATGACGACGTTCATGTCAACCTCGGCAGCCACATCTTCCACGTAGGGCAAATCGAGCAGCGGTACACCGTTTACCACCCCCACGCTGATGGCTGCGATTTGCTGTTTGTTCACTGCCGCAGGCAAAACCCCGGCGGCAATGAGCGGACGCAGCGCCAGCTGCAACGCCACCCAGCCGCCACAAATGGCCGTGGTGCGTGTGCCACCATCCGCTTGCAGTACATCGCAATCCACCGTGATGGTGCGCTCACCCAACTGCGACAAATCCAGCGCCATGCGCAGGCTGCGCCCGATGAGCCGGGAGATTTCCTGCGTGCGCCCCTTCGGCCAGCGCTGCTCCCGATTGGTGCGCTGTTTGGTGCTACGCGGCAGCATGGCGTATTCGGCCGTCAGCCAGCCGTGAGGTTCGGGCTGGTTGCGCAGCCACGGCGGCAAGCTCTCATCAATCGTCACGTTGCACAACACATGCGTCTCGCCAAATTGGGCCAGCACGGATCCTTCCGCCATTTTGGTGAAGTGCGGGATAAAGGTGATGGGGCGTAATTCGTTGGGAGAACGGCCGTCTGCTCGTGTCATGAAAACCAATCCTTCAAATTGAAAGTAGTAAACTTCGCCAAGTATACCCAACCCGCCCTTGCCCCGCATCGAAATCGTGCCTAAACTCAAATTGAGTCATAACCCGATATTTTGCACCATCCAAAAGGAATTTCACGCTATGAAAAAATGGGGACGCCGCCTGGCCATTATTTTGGTCGTTTTCTTGCTCATTGTGCTTATTGGCCCATTTCTTATTCCCATACCGCCGCTAGAAGGCACTGTACCGCCCAAAACGCTGGCCGGTGAGAACAGCCAATTTATCACCCTCCCCTTCCCCGGCACCGATGGCCTGGACATTCATTACTGGGATGCGGGCAGTGGGCCGCGCACGTTTTTGCTGCTGCATGGTTTTGCGCTGAATCTCTATACCTGGGACGAGACGTTTGACTATTTTGCCAGCCAGGGCCGTGCCGTAGCCTATGACCGGATTCCATTTGGCTTGAGCGAACGGCCGTTACCCGCCGATTGGGAAGCACAAAACCCATACTCCCGTGAAGCCACCGTTGCGATGGCCATTGAGCTGCTAGATGCGTTGGGCATCGACAAAGTGATTGTGGTGGGCAACTCTGCCGGTGGCTTGCTGGCCATGCAGCTGGCCCTGGAACATCCCGAGCGGGTAGAAGGTGTGATTTTAGCCGCACCCGCCGTGTTTAGCGGCAACGGGAGCCCGCCCATTGCCCAGGCGCTGGCCAACACACCGCAAATGAAACGCATCGGCCCACTGATTGCCCGCGCCATTGGCCACGTTGAGTTTTCCAGCGAGCTAACGGCCGTACAAAAAGAGCAGGCCGCCATTGGCACGCGGGTAGACAATTGGGACAAAGCGCTGTGGGAATTTACGGCCGTTACCACCCAGCTTGATCTCAGCGACCGATTTGACCAGCTCACCTAGCCAACGCTCGTCATTACCGGTGACGCCGACAACTTCATCCCCAGCGAGGAAAGCATTCGCCTGGCTGGCGAACTGCCCAATACCGAGCTGGCCATCTTGCCCGGCTGCGGCCATCTACCCCAGCAAGAGTGTGACACGCTCTTCCTGCAAGCCGTAGAAGATTGGTTGGCAAAACTGCCAGGGAAATAGTGAAAAGTAAAAAGTGATAAGTGAAGAGTGCTTCTTTTTACTTTTCACTTACCACTTTTCACCGTCCTCTCTCTCATCCCTTGTTCAGAAACGGCCATTTTTATTAAGCCCCACTCAGCCACACTTTACACTTTTTTTGCAAATCCCCGGCAAACTGGCTTCCAGATATAAATTAACAGTTACTCAATTACCAATTACTTCCCAAAGTAATGGAGTAATTTGGCAATTAAGTAACTGGATCATTCATCCCGGAGGCAAAATGAATAAGAAAAACCGTGTAACATGGCTCTGGCTGCCGTTTTTACTGGTAGCAATAACCTTGGCAGCCTGTGGCTCAGCCGAAACAGCCGCCACCAACCCCATCACCCAAACCATCAATTCTCTCACCGAACAAACCCAGCCCGAAACGGCCGCTTTGGCCCAAAATGATCCCGTTGCCGAAACGGCCGTAGACACAACCAGCCAAACCGACACCATTAATCCCGTGGCCGAAGCGGCGGCCAATGACCCATTGTCCAGCCTGTTTGTGCAGGAAGAAGCATTTGTATCGGTTTATGAGCAGGTGAATCCGGCCGTGGTCAACATAGAAGTTGGCAGCGGACAAGGTTCCGGCTTCGTGTTTGACAACAATGGCCATATTGTGACCAACAACCACGTTGTTGCCGATGGCGGTCAGATTGTGGTGAATTTTGACGACGGCCGTCAGCTTTCCGCCACCGTTGTGGGCACCGACCCATCATCCGATTTGGCGGTGATTCAAGTTGATGCCAACGAGATTGCGGACATCACCCCGGTGAGCCTGGCAGATTCCGATGCCTTGAAAGTAGGCCAGATTGTCATCGCCATTGGCAGCCCGTTTGGCCTGGAAAGCAGCATGACCACCGGCATCATCTCCGCCCTGGACCGATTGTTCCCCGGCGCGACCAGCCCCGATGGCACCACCTACCAGATTCCCGACATCATCCAGACCGATGCAGCGATTAACCCTGGCAACTCCGGCGGCCCGCTGCTAAACCTGCGCGGTGAAGTCATTGGCGTGAATACGGCCATTGAATCCCCCGTACGCGGCTCGTCGGGTATTGGCTACGCGGTACCGTCTAACATCGTCAGCAATATCGTGCCGCAAATTATTGCCAACGGCCACGTAGAAACCCCGTGGCTGGGTATCTCTGGGCAGATCATCTCTGAAGATGCGGCCGTTGCTCTAGGACTGCCCGCAGATCAAAATGGTATCCTTGTGGGTGAGGTTATCTCTGGCGGCTCGGCAGCTATTGCTGGCCTGCGCGGTGGCAACAATCCAGACGTCATTACGGCCGTTGATGGTCGCCAAATTACTGCCTTTGATGATTTGCTGGGCTATTTGGTACAGCAGACCGTCGTGGGACAGACGATTGAACTGCAAATTATGCGGGATGGTCAGCTACAAACTGTGAACGTCACGCTTCTGGCACGTCCTAGCAGTGCTGGCTAACCACTTTTAATAATGCGTGCATTTCCCCGGAAACTCAGAAGTTTCCGGGGAAAGCTATTATTTTCTGGCGCGTAACAACGTAAAAAAGATGGCGCTGAGAACTGCCGTTACGCCAACGGCCGTACCCACCTTCTTCACCTTCGGTTTCACTTCTTTTTCTTCCAACAACTCTACAACAGGCTTCAACTTCTGTTTAGGCGTGGTGCCAAACACCAGGTGAATGATTCCCGAACCCAAGCGGTAATTCCCCGGCTGGCGGAGAACGGTAGCAATATCAAACGGCAGCGGCGGATTACCCACCACAAACGCCCGCGTCTGAGTAAATTGCAGTAAATCCTTCTTGCCGTGCGTGCGTCCAATGCCGGATTCCTTTACACCACCAAACGGCAAGCGCGGAATGGCAAAATGGGACATCGTGTCGTTGATGTTTACTGAGCCAACGTACAGCTGGTGCGCCACACGCTCTGCTCGCGTCAAATCCTGGCTCCACACCGAGGCGCTCAATCCCAAATTGGAATCATTGGCCAGCTGAATCGCGTGGGCCTCGTTATCCACCATCATGATGGGCACCACCGGGCCAAACGTTTCTTCACGCATGAGCTTCATACTGTGATCCACGTTCACCATCACGGTTGGCTCCATATACATGCCTTCCCGCTTGCCGCCGTGAATGATCTGCGCACCTTTGGCCAGCGCATCCTTCACATGGTCCTCAATAATGTCCACCTGCCGCTGAAACGTCAGCGGGCCAAGATCGTTGGGGTTGTCGATGTCTGGGCTGTAGCCTTGCTTGAGCTGGCGCGTTTCCTCTAGAAATGCTTCCAGAAAGCGATCATAGACGGACTCAACCACGTAGATGCGCTCGACGGCCATGCAGGTCTGCCCCGTGTTGTAAAATGCGCCCCAGGCTCCCCAACGAGCGGCCGCTTCAATGTCTGCATCTTCCAAAACGATCATGGGGTCTTTGCCGCCCAACTCACACACCACCGGCGTCATATTTTCGGCAGCGGCCTTCATCACCAGCCGCCCAGTTTTTGTGGACCCGGTGAGGAAAATGAAATCGGGTTTGGACTGGACTAATGCGGAACCGGCACGGCCGTCTCCATGCAAAAAGCGCACAAAGGGGGTCAGCTCAGGAATTTTCTGGAACAACTTCTCAATCATCACGCCCGTAGCGGCGGTCACTTCGGACGGTTTCACCATTACCGTGTTGCCTGCCAGCAGTGCCGAGACGATGGGCGGCACAATCAGCACCAGCGGGTAATTCCACGGCCCAATGATGCCCACCACCCCGTGCGGATGCTGCTCCACATAGCAGCGCTTAAAGATTTGCAGGCCGGGCGATACCCGCTTGCGGCGCAGCCAATGCGGCGCACGGTTGCAGTACTGGTTAATCAAATCAACGCTCATGAACAGTTCGGCCATCGCATCCTGACGGCTTTTGCCGTTGTCCTGGTTCATTACGGCCGTAATTTCATCCATCTCGTCAATAATGAGCGCTTGCAGCTTGCGCACCAGGCGCACCCGCTCTTTTACAGGTTTGGCCGCCCACGTCTGCGCCGCTACAGACATTTCGCGCCGCACATTTTTCACCTCGGCTTCTGTGGTCATGATCACCGAGCCAAACTGCTCACCCGTGGCTGGATTGACAAACGGCAGCAGCTCTGCTTTGCCGTTCAGCGGTTGCCCTTTTATGATGCTAGTTGCTGTCCCCATGTTTTGTGCTCCTCTTTCGTTTACTACAAAAAACCACAAACTGTTTGCCGCTGTGCTGGTTTTTTGCAATGCTCACCTTGTTAGCGTTTTTTCCATAGACCAAATAGTAACATGCCACCTAAAGCCGCTAAGCCCGCCCAGGCCAGCACCCGTTGACGACGGCCGTTTTCCGTTTCAGGTTGCGGCAGATTGGCGGGTCTGCTTAACGGCCGTACCGATTTGGCTTCAGCCGCAGGTGGCACCAGACTCATCGCCCGCTCAGTCATCGCCGTGATGGTCAGGCTGGGGTTCACGCCCAGGTTGGTGGGAATCACCGAACCATCGGCCACGTACAGGCCGGGATAGTTAAAAACCTCGTGCTTCGCATCAATGACGCCCCGCGAAGCATCTGCGCCAATGCCGCAGCCACCCAAAATGTGGGCCGTGGACGGCGTTTCCAGCAGCACTTCATTCACAGTGGACTGCGGAATGCCGTTGATTTTCTCAGCAAAACGGTTTACCACAGAGCGCCCGGCATCCACCACGGCCGGAATGGGCAAACTATGATCGCGCTCACTCACCAGGCCGCGCCGGAACAGAGTAAAGGGGCTGCGCCCCCGCTTGAGCCGCATCCGGTTTTCGGCCGTCTGCATGATAAGCAAAATGGTGGAATCTCTGGCCCAGTCGGGCAAAAACCGGGCTTTGAGGAAGTCATACGGCCGTTTCAACCCCTCCACCATGAACCGGCCAAAACGCTGCCAACCGCCACCGCGCAGGCTTACCAGTGGCACTGCCAGGTTGCGCATCAATGAAGAACCGCGCGGGTAGCGCACCGGCTCCACACTGGTGATTTCATCAATCCAAAAGTGCGACGTAATGGCCACCCCTTTGGAATAATCCACTTCGCCTTCACGGGCCGTCACACCCATGAGGGCTTCACTGTTGCTGCGCACCATCCAGCCCAATCGTTGTGACAGCAACGGCAGCGTTTTGGCTTCGTCACGGCATTTCAGGAGTAAATTAACCGTTCCCAGCACCCCGGCCGATAAAATAACATGTCTGGCTTGCACCGTGTGTTTGCGCTTAAACACCCAATCAGTGACCTTTTCGTATTCAATTTCGTACCGTGCTGCGCCTGGTTGTGGCCCGTACAACGGCCGTATTTCCAATACATTCGCCTCGGACCGCACCTCAGTGCCCCACTTTTCCGCAAAGTACAGGTAATTTTTGTCTAACGTGTTCTTGGCATTATGACGGCAGCCAACCATGCAGCCGCCACAGTGAATACAGCCCGTCCGGTCTGGGCCATCGCCACCAAAAAATGGATCCGGCACCGTTTCACCCGGATCGCCAAAGAAAATGGCCACTGGCGTTGGTTTAAATGTTTGCCCTTGGCCAATCTCGTTAGCAATTTCTTGCAAACGGTAATCGGCGGGCCAAAACAGCGGATTCTCACGCACGCCAAGCATCCGGTTGGCGGTACGGAAGTGCGGGGCCAGCTCTCGCTGCCAATCGGCCAGGTCGGCCCATTCACTCGCCTCGTAAAAACCATCCCCTGGTTCGATGTGGGTGCTGGCATACACCAGGCTACCTCCCCCCACCCCACTGCCGTTTAGGATCATCAGGTCGTCTAAAAAGTTAATGCCCATGATGCCAAAGCAGCGCAAAGCTGGCAGCCACAAATATTTAAAAACATTCCAGTTTGTCTTGGGAAAATCTTTAGCCTGATACCGCTTGCCACGTTCCAGAACCAGCACGCGGTATCCCTTCTCGGCCAGGCGCATCGCCGAAACGCTGCCGCCAAAACCAGACCCCACGATAATGAAGTCGTACACTGAATCAGCGGCTGTCGATTGGTCGGAGGTTATTTGATCCATTTTTAACTCGATTTGTTAGACGGCCGTACTCCCCAGCCACCTAAACACAAACCCGGCGTATAACACAATGCGTTACCAAATATAACACGGTGCGTTATATTGTAAGCAATTTAGGCCACTTTGTACACCCTGATCAAGAAAACGGCCGTAAAATCAGCCAAATTAACCAACCTGACATTTGATTTATTCTCACTCAGCTTGTCCTAAAAATCATGTCAACCGCGGTTGACACTTCTTTGACGCACCAATGCCTTCGTGTTATTGTTTATCCGCAAAAGTAAGTGGCTTGTTGCTACTGTTTTTGCATAAGGCGAGTTTTACCAACTGGCCGCCAATCACCAGCCACCCAAACTAGGAGAAGCAATGACCAAAATTATTGCCGTTGCGATGCAAAAAGGCGGCGTAGGCAAAACCACCACCGCCATCAATTTGGCCGCTGCCCTTGGCGAAATGGGATATCGTGTCCTGGCCGTTGACCTGGACCCCCAATGCAATCTCACCCAACACGCCGGTTTTGACCCCGATAATCTCAGTCCAACCATCTACGACGCCTTCAAAGCGGAAATTGAAGGAGCTGAAAGCGATGTCCTGGGCTCTATTTACGAAACCGATGAAAAATTCCACCTGCTACCTGCGCAAGCTGAACTCAGCCTCATCGAGCTGGCGCTGATTAACACCCTTAGCCGGGAACGTGTCTTAACCACCATTCTTAGCGACGTGATGAACCAGTACGATTACATCCTGATCGATTGCAATCCTTCCCTGGGCTTGCTGGTGGTAAATGCGCTAACGGCCGCTTCCAGCGTCATCATTCCCATCCAAACCGAGTATCTGGCCGCTCGTGGCGCCCTCATGATCCTCTCCAGCATCGAAACCGTGCGACGCAAAAAGCTCAATCCAGAGCTCCGAATTGAAGGCATTCTGCTTACCATGGCCGACACCCGCACCACCCTCACCCGTGACATTCTCGCCGCCATCGACAACCAGTATGGCGACGGCATCCGCATCTTTGAACCTATCGTCAAGCGATCCGTGCGTTTTGCCGAAAGCGCGGTCGCCGGGCAAAGTATCATCGTCTACGACAGCAGCAGCCAAGGTGCGGATGCCTACCGCCAGATTGCCAAGCAAATTGTCAAGGGAGCGTAGCATGGGACGAAAAAAACGGGGCAAAATTAATCTTTCCCAGCCAAGTAAACCCCACGCCGGAGACCTGGAAAAGCTGTTCACCACCAAAGATGATGTAGAACAAGCTTCTGGATTGGTGCTCCTGGCGCTGCGCGTTGATGCCATTCAGCCAGACCCGTCTCAGCCGCGCCAAACCTTTCCCCAGGAAAGCCTGACCGAGTTGAGTGAAAGCATCCGGCAAGATGGCGTGATTCAACCCATTGAAGTGACCGAAATTGCGCCCAACCGCTACCTGATTGTGCATGGCGAACGGCGTTGGCGTGCCGCGCAGCTGGCTGGCCTGGACACGATTCCGGCCGTTGTGCAGCGGCGTAATTACGACAACGTGACTCGCTTCGTACGGCAGTTGGTAGAAAACATCCAGCGCGAAGATTTGAACGACGTGGACCGGGCTGCTGGGCTGCTGCGACTGCGTGACTTGATGCAGACGGAGCTGGATGCCGCCCAAGAAGAAGGTGTTTCCAGCGATGAACCATGGGGCACGAAGATTTCTTGGGCAAAGGTAGGGAAGCGGCTGGGCTATTCGCGCCAGCGCATTCACCAGCTGATCAAGCTGCTGGATTTGCCTGATGAAATCAAAGATGATGTGCGAGAAGGTGTGCTCAGTGAGCGCGACACACGCATCTATCAGGGGCTAAAGCCCTCACAGCAGCGGGCATTACACAAGGCGCGTCTGGCCGGTGACCTTTCTCCAGCCGAAGTAAAGGATGTGGCGGCTTACCTGAAAGCCAACCCAGATAAAACTGTGTACCAGACCATTCGGGATTTGCAGGAGATGGCCGAAGCACTGGAACGGCCGTATGACCCCCTCCTCAGCCTGCCAGATGAACTTCCCGAAGAGGAAGACCTGCTAATTGATGGCAGCAGCAAATCTGCTCTCCTCCGCGAGATTGACACGCTGCCAGACCTGGCACCGGGCACGCTGCGCGTGGACAACATCACTCGCCTGGGCTACATCATGCAGCATCTTTCGCGCATTAAAGCCCAGGGTTTACCACCGGGGGAAAAGGCAGAAGTCTTGCGCCGCCTGAAAATTGTTCAGCAGCACGTCAATAGTTTGTTGGTTGCCATTGGGGAAAATAAAGGCACAACTGGATAATCCATCTAGCGTTATTCGGTGAGCTCCAGGTCTTCCGCGTCAACAGGGCATGGCACATGCTCGAAGCGATAGCCAACGCCGCGTTCGTTGTGAATATAGACCGGGTTGGCCGGATCAGTTTCCAGCTTTTTGCGTAGATGTCCTACAAAAATGCGCACGTAGTTCACATCGAACGTGTAGCTGCTGTCCCAGACCTTGGTGAACAACGCTTCGTGATCCACCACAGCAGGGGATTCCATCACCAGCGCGGTAAGCAGGGCAAACTCTTTTTTCGTCAGCTTTAGCAGCTCCCCATCTTTAATGACTTCTCGTTTCCGCACGTCAATCGACAGTGTTTCGTCCTCGTACAGCATACCATCCGAAGATTTAGCCGACCAGCGCAGAGCAGACCGAATGCGGGCAATCATCACATGCTGACTGAACGGTTTGGTAACGTAATCATTGGCCCCCATTTCCAGCCCACGCACCATATCTTCTTCGGTGACATGCGCGGCCGTCAAAATGATGATGGGTACGGCCGATTTTTCCCGAATTTGCTCACACATCTGCCAGCCATCCACAATGGGCATATTTAAATCCAGCACGATTAAATCTGGATTATGTTCTTGCACCATCTTCAGCCCTATCAGACCATTTTCAGCGAGCAGCGGCTGGAAACCGTTGTTAAGTAGCAAATGCTTCATCACTAACAGCATTTCCCGACTATCATCAACGACCAATATTTTTTCTTTGTTTGCCATTGTTCCGTCTCCCAGTCAACGGTGTGTCTTGTGAGCTGAATGTCTATTTTACAATAAGGAGCGCTTTTTTGTGAGGTGAGCAAACGGGACAAAAGTCCACCGGGGCATGGAGACGCCTAATTTTTTTCACGACAACTACCTGGGGATATCCTACAGGTGGCCAAGCAAGGAAAAGTTTCAACGATTTGTCATGCACAAACAGACCCGCAATACTCCCTATCGAAGCAGTAATATTATAAGGTTGCGCTATTTTGACCAAAAAATAATGATTTTGTCACAATTTGTCTGTAAAAAAGGCGATAATCTTTGCCATACTCGCCAATGCCCGCATCTGACTCTGGACAGACCGTGAATTTTAGCGGGAAACTCACTAAAAAAGAAGTGATTTGTGAAAATTTACCCGAAGCTATGGAGCCATGTGTCAACCCCGGTTGACGTTTCACGGGAAACATTTATGTAAACGGCCGTTTCTTCCATTGCCCTTTCGCTCGTTACGTCTTACGATTGTGGCCAAGGACCAACAGCTCAAGAAGAGGCATTTCATGCGCATTCCCGGCAAGGCAACGGCCGTTTCAACTCAATCCTATTTTCAGCAGCATTCCACTGTTGGCAGAACAGCTATACCGGGGTTAGGCTGGCAAATCAGCCAGGCGGGCTTTGGCGGTTATCGCGTTTCTGTAGGTGACAAAACCCACGAACAGTCACTGCGCCAGGCATTGCAGAGCGGCATCAACCTCATCGACACCAGCAGCAATTACGGCGATGGCGGTTCGGAGCGACTCATTGGGCGAGTGCTAGGTGAGCTGATCGACAGCGGCGAATTGAAGCGGGAGCAGGTGGTCGTTGTCTCCAAAGTGGGCTACTTGCAGGGGTTCAACTACACCCTGGCCCAGCAGCGCAAACAAGAGGGACGGCCGTTTCCCAACCTGGTGAAATATGCCGAAGGGCTCGACCACTGCCTTCACCCAGAATTCCTGGAGGACCAGTTGGAGCGCAGCCTGGAGCGGCTGAATCTGGCCACGCTAGACGTTTACCTGCTGCACAACCCGGAATATTACTTGAGCTGGGCCGAACGCCGCCCCATTCCCCTGGACGAAGCACGGCAAACCTACTACCAACGTATCCGGCTGGCCTTTGAATTTTTAGAGCAAGCCGTGTCCGACGGCCGTATTCAAAGCTACGGTATCAGCTCCAACACCTTCCCTGAACCAGCGCGGAGCTACACATTCACCGACCTGAACCGCATCTGGCAAATTGCACAGGGAATCAGCCTCAACCACCATTTCCGTTGGGTACAGTTGCCGATGAACTTGCTAGAAACCGGGGCTGCCACCGAGGCAAACTTACCCGACAGGCAGACCGCACTCCAATTTGCCCAAGACCATCAGCTAGCGGTGCTGGTAAACCGTCCGCTCAACGCCTTCCGGCAAGAATCGCTCATTCGCCTGGCCGACGTACTGCCGCCCAACTACCCGGCCACACCAGAGGAGGTGTCAACCGCGGTTGACAGTTGCATCCAGCTGGAAAGCCAGTTTGCCAACGGGCATCTCGCCGGGCTGAAATTAGACGACGAGACCAATCAACATCTGCTCGATTACCTGGCTGTGGGGCGAATGATGGAGGGGAATTGGGGCGGTTTTGGCACATTCCAAAACTGGCAAGATGTGAAAGCCCGGTTTATTCTGCCCCGCTCACAGACGGCCGTAGAATTCCTCTCCAATCGGCCAGATTTGCCTGCTGAGACGGCGTTGTGGCTCGATGCGTACGTTGAAGCGGCCAACATCCTTCTGGCCGCCCTGAGCGCGTTTTATCAGGAGCAAGCTGCCAAACGCATGACGCGCATCTGGGAAACGGCCGTTACCGCCGATCCCGAATGGCAGGCAAAAACATTGAGCCAGACGGCCGTACGCGCCTTGCGCAGCACAGCCGGAGTGAGCAGCGTGCTCGTTGGCATGCGCCAGCAGCGTTATGTCCTGGACATTTTGGCGCAGCTTGAGCACCCGATTACCGTGAAAGAACGGACTGATTCGTGGCAGCAAATGAACGAACAAAGTAAGCAGTAAAAGTGAAAAGTACACAAGTTTGATTGCACTTCTTAACACTGTAACAAACAGAAATGACAGTGAGCAAGCAACAGAACACAAAAGGAGTTTACGATGGACGAGTTAGTAAAAAGAGTCTCTGAAAAAACCGGTTTGCCCGAGGTGCAAGCCCAAAAAGCAGCTGAAGCGGTGCTAGAGTTTCTCAAAGATAAGCTTCCCGCGCCTCTGGCGGGGCAGCTAGATAAGCTGGTTGAAAATCCAGCCGCGACCAACCAGGCCGCAAATTTGTTGGACAATCTCTTTGGGAAAAAGTAGAGGAAGTGATAAGTGAAAAGTAAAAAGTGAAAAAGACATTTACTTCTCACTTTTTACTTTTCACTTCTTCATCTGGTCCATCCGGCAAAATCTCCCGGTTTAAAAACCAGCTCCCCAACCGCTGGGCTTGCCCTTTTGGAGCGCGGTCGTAGTAGATTTCGAAGATACGGCCGTTGCTCACCTGCACCCGAAAATAATATCGCCCTACACCCCAAGACCCCCGTTTGGCCGCTTTCAGCAAATTCTCTGGCCGCATGTTGTTGGCCATGCGCCCGCGACGGCCGTAATCGCGCCATTCCTGCAAATTAGCCACAATCTCAAACCACTCCTCGCCCCAGACAAACCGCGCCGGGCAAGGCGGCTGCTTGGCAAAAAGTGGCGGCTGGGCAAATTCCACGTTGATGGGTTCACCGATAAAGCGTGTTGGGGGCATTAAGGGCTCCAGCTAAGTGAATCGGCCGCGGATAGAGTGAGTAGTTGGGTCAGATTGGTGCCGTCTGGCTGTGCCAGGCTGATACCCGACCGCGAACTGAAAGCCAGAAAACGGCCGTCTGGCGACACCGCACCATATTGCCCAACCTGAGCTTCCGCAGTGATTTGTTCCGGCACACCGCCCGTCACCGGCAGCCGCCACCACAACGATGGCAAATCGTGCGCGGCGGCTACCTGGATGCCCAGCAAGCGCTCCCACCATCTGGCTGAACTGGTCTGGTTGCTCACCGCCGAAAAATAAAGCCATTGCCCATCCGCCGAGAAGAAAGGTGTATCCAGGGTCAAAAAGCGGTCTTGCGGCACCAAAACGGCCGCATTCTTACCGTCGCTGGTAGCCAGTATCAGCTCTGCCGCCAGGGAATCGCGATCGATGTGGATGTAAGCCAGCAAACGGCCGTCGGGCGACACCCTTGGCCAGATGCCATCTTCGGCCAAAACGGTAATTTCTCCAGAGGCCATATCCAACTTTTCCAGCGTCGTTTTGAAGGTGAACGTGGCTGCATCCACCGGCACCACATGCGAAAAATAAAGCTGCTGTCCGTCGGGCGACCAGCTAGGATTAAAAAATACCTCTTGATTGGCTGTGCGCTCGATGAGCAGCCGGGGTTCGCTTCGGCCGTCAGCCAGAAGCAGGTAAAGGCCAGTGTAGCCAAACTGAATTTCATTTTCGCCGGGCGAGGGGGCATAGGTCATGGCAATCTGGCTGCCGTCAGGGGAAGCGGCCATGTGGCTAAGCCACGCATTCTCGGGAACTTCAAAGAGAGATTCGCTGGCTCCGGTAGCAAAATCATAGCGCAGCAGCGCCTGACGGCGAGTTTCTTGCAGGATGTAAAACAGGGAACCAGTCGGCGGTGGCGACCCGTCGCTTGAGGGGGGAACGGCCGTTGCCGCACCGCTCTCACAGGCCACCAACCCCATCATCACACACGCCAGGAGGAATAATTGCACAACTTTCATGGGGCAATTGTACCTGCTTTTCGCACAGATTCGCGACGGTGGTTTTTACGCTTAACAGGGAAAACTATATCTTGAGGGGCAGCTGGAAAGACGGCCGTTTCCCGTCTAACAACACATACGGAGCCAGGCGCTTGGTGGCAATGCCCAGCTGGCGCAAATGGTTCAGCTCTTGCAAACGGCCGTGCCGTCGCGCTTGGACAATGGTCTGGCTGTTTTTCACGCCGATGCCCGGCACGCGCAGCAGATGTTCTGGCTCGGCCCGGTTCAATTCCACGGGATCATGCTGCAAATTAGCCTGCGCCCAGGCCAGCTTGGGATCAATGTCTAGCGGTAGGTTGCCCTGCTGGTCAAACGGCATCTCTTCCAGGTCAAACCCGTAGTCACGAAACAAAAACGAGGTTTGATACAGGCGCACCTTGCGCATGGGGTTTTCGGCGGGATGATTTTCCAGCGGGGTGTCTTCCAACGGGCTAAAGGGGGAAAAGTAGACGCGCTGTAGGTGCAATTGCTTGGTCACATACTCGGTTGTGGACAGAATTTCGACATCGGTTTCACCCACAGCGCCGACCACAAACTGAGTTACAGTGGAGGGCCAACGGCCGTTCCAGCCTAAATGTGCCGGTTCATTTTGCCGAATTTGCTCAATTTGTTGCAACGGCCGTAACAGCTCCCGGAAAAACTCTTTACGTGGGGCCAACAGTGCCAGGCGCTTGTCATTAGGCGCTTCCAGGTTCACGGAAAGCCGACTGGCCAGCGTCATGGCGTGGCGCAGCTGTGCTTCTTCGGCTCCAGGCATCACCTTCAGGTGTAAATACCCTTTAAACTGGTACTTGTTGCGCAAAATTTCGGCCGTTTCCAACAGCCGGTCCTGGGTCGCGACGCTCCCCTTGATGATGCCAGAACTGAGAAACAGCCCTTCCACCATGCCTGCCCGGTACAGCTGCATAAACGCCTTCGCCATCTCTTCCGGCTTGAAGGTGTGGCGGCGATAGTTGCGCCCGGCCCGGAAAGGGCAGTAGTAGCAGTTTCGTTCGCAGGCCGAAGTCAGCAGCGTTTTGAGCATGGGCATCGTTTTGCCACCAGGCATGACGGCGTGGCTAATGCCCAATAACTCCTGTTTGGCCTGGCTATTTCGCTGACTTTTTGTGGGGGCGGATGGAATCACCTGGCCACAAGGCGCGACTTCTGGCGCGGGGTTGACATTTGTCTCCTCGGCCGGTTCCAGGTGCATATTTAGGGCGATATCTTGCAACTTAACAAAGGTATCCATCGTGTACCTTATTATAGAACATTCGTTCGCAACTCACAAGGGATTGCTGCGTAAAGGCCTGGCATGCAGTAGAGACGTTGCAATGCAACGTCTCTACAAGGGGTTTTTGTTACTTTTTCGCAAGATATGTCACTTGTGGAGTGAAGAAAGCGTGTATTTTGATGTCGATTTGACCAATTAAGCATCTATGTTGTAAATGAGGCTACAAGCGTTGAACTCAAACCCGGTTACAGTGCCATCGATTTACACCGGGCGACCAGGGAGCAGATTCTCAAATTTATTACTGCTCTCTGGACAACGCAAAGTCTCATCCGGTAAAGGTAGAAATTAGATGATGCGATTACAAAGAGAAAGCAACGGCCGTCCGCAGCCCCTACCACGGGCCGCAACCGGGCCGTTTCAAGAACGTTTGATGGATTCCAAAGCACGAGTTTTAACGGCCGTTTTAGCCAATCAAAGCTGTTATGTTCAGGGGGACGATGCCCCGTTGCGCTACCGCCTGCTCACCGACACGGCGCTGCGTCTGGCGGAATTGAACCAGTTGGCAGCCTACTTCGATCTGTCTGACCTGGCCTATCAGTATGATTTGACCACGTGGATACAAAACGTTATTCGCCTGTTGGCCATTCAACTGAACCTGCCGCTGCCAACGGCCGTTTGGTTTGCCAACCACGCCGAGAATGACCCGGTAGATATGCTGATTCAGTTCCTCGCTGAGCAGGTTTTGCCCAAAGTCAACCAACCCGTTCTGCTCTCGTTTGATGAAGCCGATCAGCTACAGCGTGCACCCTTGGCCGCCGATTTCTGGCGCCTGTTACAGGCTTTGCAAGAGGCCCGTAAGCACCCAGCATTTGAACAATTTTCGGTGATTTTGTGGGGGAAAAGCTCATGGCAGGCGTTGGCGGAAGACGGCCGTTTCCCTGCCGAGGCGTTAAAGCAGATTATTCTTTAGCCCGATACGTGGCATCAAGCGCCGCAACCTGGCGCAAACAGCGATCATCGTCGTCATTGGGCACATAACTGGTGCTGAACCAGGAGTCCAAAATCTCTTTGGCCATCACCTCAGAGGTGCGGCGAATCGAGATGCAGAGGATATTGGCATTGTTCCACAGCCGGGCACCGCGCGCCGTTTCGGCATCATCGCACAGGGCCGCACGAATGCCCGGCACTTTGTTAGCCGCCAGACTCACCCCCGTACCCGTCCAGCAAAACAAAATTCCCTCATCGACCGCCCCGCTGGCCACGGCTTCGGCCACCTGACGGGCTACTTCGGGCCAATCCTGCGGCCCGGCTTGCAATGGGCCAAACAATGAGACCGCATGGCCGCCTTCTTGAACAAGAGCAACCACACGGTCGGTGAGATGACATTTTTCGTCAGAACCAATGGCAATCTTCATAAAACATTTTTTTTGTGAGTAACTCATAAAATATTTAATCAGCTACTCGACTACAGATCTGAAAAGAAGTAATCTTTAGGATAAGTCGGTGCGCAGCAGTGTGCGCGTGTTGTTGATTCGAGCGTAAGACGGTCGTCCCGCTGGAGCGGTGTGGTTAACGGCCGTTGGGTACACCAACGTCACTCCATTTTGCCCCAAAGTATGAATTCGCTCAAGTTCCATCAAACGCTGCATGTCCGCCTCGGAAAATTGGCTCACGACCTCATGCAGCCGGGCCAGAAAACGCGCTTCGTTTTCGGTCTGCACGGCACGTTCTTGCACCGCTTCCAGAGCAGCTTTCACGTGGCGCGGCATGTCGATGGCGCCCACCATCACCCGCGAGAAAGAGAAGCCAGCTTCCGATAATCGAGCTGCGAGCTGCTGCCGCACGGCACGTTCCAACCGCTGCGTGGCCCCAGGTTCACAAATCTGGTCAATGGTCATGTCGCCAATGACGTGGCGCAGGCAGTTATCCAGGTGCTTGGTCACGATGCTGTTGGCCTTTTTGGGCAAATTACGCGCCAGTTTGGGCCGGGCTGATGGCTTAATCTGGAATGGATCAATATCAAAATTGACACTCCATTCTACATCTAGCGAAATACCGCCGTTGGTTTGGGCGGCCAGGCAACGGCCGTTTGCCGAACCAGAGCCCGTGGGAATGGTGTGGGTCATTTCCTCTGTCAGCGGGTTGATGGGATGCCGCCCGCCGGGCATAAAGCGAACAAATGCCTGCCGCCGCTTGTTAAACACAACCCCAACTTCCATCTCTGGGATGTGAACAAAACCATACCGTTGATAGGCCCACAGAGCTAAAAGTGAAAAGAGGGAAACGGCCGTTCCCCACAAAGCCAGGCCGCCCCAGGCAGCTGCGGCCCCAATCATGCCAACCGTCAAAATCACAAATAATTTAAACATGAGAACACTCCTATACAATCAGATTAGTGTATTTATCACACTTATTGACGACAGTATAGTGTATCAAATACACTTTGTCAATGGGCTTGCCAAAGCAGTTTTCTGCCCCTTATAATCTTTTCAACTCATCAACAGTTACCCACCATCACTAAAAAGGGGGTTCGCGATGCTTAAAAATGGGTCTTTTACCGAGGGCTGGACCAACTTACCACCGTACGGCAACCTGATTAACCAGCAGCCAAACGGCTGGACGTTACGCTGGATCAATCCGGGAGAGTCGCTGTTTGGCGCAGGCGATACGGCGTCGGGCGTTCCAGAGTGTGTGCACAAGCTGTCTGGGCAACTGCCCACCAATGAGCAGTTGGGCGGCAAAGATGCGCTCATTTTGGCCGGAGATACGACCTACAAAGTGTTCCATGCAGGCAGCGCGTTTGGCGTTGAGCTAAAACAAGTGGTCACCGGTCTCAAACCGGGCAGCCAGGCGACGCTCGTGGTGCCGATCCTGGCCGTTTTGTATGACGAACCGGATCCCTACGGCGCAGAATCTGGTGTGTGGGTCAACGGGGAAGGGGAGTGGATAAACGGCGGCAAGATGGGTAACCGGAAATGGTACCGGCACAGAGTTACTTTTACGGTGCCAGACAATGGCACAGCCGTTATCGAAGTTCGCGTCAAAAGCAAATGGTCGCGCAAAAAGGATTTTTTCATTGATGGCATCACGCTGGAAGCTGAAGAAGCCACCATCGAGGAGATTGTGCCGGTCATTTTGCCCGATCCCATTGTCATTCCCGGCAATGATAAGGTGCCGACAACGGCCGTTTCTATCAAGCTACCCGTAGGCATGAAGCTGGTAACGGCCGTTTCCGACGAGCCAAACACCGTCATTGTGATTGTGCCGCAAGGGATTACGGTAGAAACAGAGTAAAAACTGAGATTGGAGATTAAACAGGCATCGAATCTCCAATCTCTAATCTCCCCAAAGCTATTTTTTGCCCATCCAGTCAGCTACTCCGAAATGCAAAAATACCAATGCGGCCGTATCTGGTCCACGTGTCGCCAACGACCGAGAAAGTTGCCCTGTTGGGGCGGGTTGCTGTCGCTGCGATAGAGATACCCGGAGAAGTTGCGCGGCGCGTTGCGCTCGTTGAAGAAAAAGATGGCGATGGCTTCACCTTCGGTTTGCACCCAAATACGGCCGTTGTCCGTGGACAAATAGCGGTACGGTTCTGCCAAATAAATCACACCACTCTCGTTAGGCACCAGTTCCCCCGATTCCACCAGCGCCACAACCGCCTCATAATGCCCCAAACGCATCTGAAAGCGGGCTGTTTCCCAGAGGTCAGCAAAGGGTACCAGCTGCACGATGATGAGCGTAAAAACGTTAATTGCCAGAGGGAGTGCGGCCCACTTCACGCCCCGATCGGCCCGAAATGGCAGGTAAAACAGTGAAGCCAGGACCAGTGCCAGCAGCACAAATTGCAGCCCTTCCACCAGCGGATCGGCCCACGTGCTCCCCGTGGATTGATTGGTCTGCAAAACGGCCGTTAACCCAATCAGCACTACGCCAAACCAGGTAGAAAACAGCCCCAACGAAGGGAAATCTGGACGGTACAAGTCATCTGAACTGAGTGAGTGATCCATCTTTTCCTCCTAAGTCCCGTAAGAGGTGCGACGCACTTTTTCAACAGAAGCCGGGTCCAATTGCCTGGCTCGTCAAGTGCGTCGCACCTTTACTCTTTCACTGTTCCCGGCTCGCCACCAGCTGCGGCGGCAGGGCAAAAACAATGAAGTAGGCACCGATAAATACGGCCGTTAACAGCATAGTGACAACGGCCGTTTGCACAAACTGGCTGCGCACCAGCATATGTCCGGCCAAATCACGCAGCAAAACGGTAGGATTCACAAACACATCCCAGCTGTTCCAGCGCAAAAAACGGCCGATATACACGCCAAAACTGCTCAAGCCCACCACCACCAGCACAAACAGCCAGCCTGCCAGCCAATTCCACGACCGCGTCACCAGGTCGTGCAGCCAGTAGAGCGAGGCCAGCCCTAAAAACAGACCAGCCAGGGCAAACGTCAGCAGCATGATCAGGTCATACCAGAGCGGCACCATACCCAATCGGCCTAGGTGCAGCAGATCGGTGAGCAGGTAAGGGGCGTTGGGGAAAAAGAGCAGCCACAGGCCGCCCCACAGCCATCGGCCCCATTTGGTTGCGCCGCGCCGCCGAGCCAGCAGGGCAAACAGCACTGGCAACCAGGCTAAAAACAGATTCCACAACAAGAAGAAAAAGCCAAAACTATCGGTATAAACAAAGCGAACAAACCACATGGCCACTGCCAGACTAGAGGTAAACAGCAGTGCGGCCAGCAGCAAAAGTGTATGTTTGGTTGGTGATTGCATTATTGAACTGCCTCCGATGATAAAAACCAGGGAACGGCCGTTACATCCGTGCGTAAAAAGTGGTGCAACTGCCCGGCCACTTTGGCGCGTCCCGAGGGAGATGGATGGGTACCGTCGTAGGAGAAGTCTGACTGCTCCCAGACGATGCCATTAGGATCGCCAGCCACGCCATCGGCCCACAAATACGGCCCCCAACTCAGCCACGGCGCATAAACCGTGCCCTTGTTCGGGTCAAAATTAAGCCCTACTTTGCCCTCAATTTGGTCCTCGATGAGCCACTTGACGGCAAAAGCCGACTGGTAAGCATGTGGCTCCGGGCTGAGGTCGGTGGTGGCGTACCCGCCGTAGGTGCGGCTGGATAGGTAAACAATTTTTAAGTTGGGAAAGCGAGCGGAAAGATTTTCGATAATGTCGCGCAAATCATTTTGTAGCACCAGGGCGTCCAGAGGAAAGGGCAGGTTGTTAGTCGCCCGCGCCTCTTTGAGCCAGACGACTTGCACCTGGGCGTCGCTCAAATCAGCTTCGGCGATGCGGTCGTCCAGAGTTGCCCAGTAATCGTCGCTAGAATCAGCCAGAAACTGGGAGGCTTTGTGCATTTCGGCCCCGTTTACCAGCACTACGGCCGGATTTAGCTGAGGAATTTCGTCTGCCTGGCTAAGGAAGGCATCAAACTCCATCATCGTGTTAGACATGCCGACGGCCACAAAGCCAATCTTGCCATTTTGCTCATCCACGGAGCCATCGCTGGCCAACGGCCGTATCCCTTCGGCAATCGCCACCCCAGCTGCTTCATGAGCCGACGGCCGTTCATTGCTGCCGTTAGGATACAAGCCACCCTGCGCCCCACGGTAAGTGCCACTGCCTAGCTCGGTCAGCGGCGTCAGCCCCACCGACGATTGGCCCAGATGAACGGCCGTTAACCGCCGGTACACCAGCCCCCCAGCCACAACCAGAAAAACCAGAAGGATGAGCCAGAGATACGGCCGTTTGCGCAATAATTTTGTTGTTTTTGTCAGTTTCGATGCTACTTCCACTTACGCGATCTCTCCGTTTTTAGTAAAAAGTGGTAGGTGAAAAGTAAAAAGTAAGCGTCAACCTATCACTTTTTACTTTTCACTTCTTACTCAATTTCCTCGGCCAAAAAGCCCAGCTTACCCCACGCTTGCCAGCGGGCCACGTTGAATGAAGTCCAGCGCTGCCAGGTGGTGTCGGTGGCCAGAGATTGGTAACGGCCGTCTAGCTCTGTCCAGATCAGCTCGTATGGCGTGCCGTAACAATCCAAATCTTCATAGTCAAAGGTCCACGAACTGATGCAGAAGGCGGAAAGCTGCTCTTCAGCATCGCCAACTGTCAAATTCAGGCCGCGCACCAGCTGGGGCACAGCATCATCGGACAGGCTGGTGAGGTACGCCACGTCCAGGTCACCCAAACGCACGTAGCGATCCAGGTTTTGCCGGGCAATAAACGCGTCTGGGTTGATGAGGTTCAGCGTAGCTACAAAACCCATCACCGCCAGCAAAGCGCCGATGGCAAAGCGGTCCGGTCGAACCCACAGCGTCAGCAAAAACCAGACCAGCGTCACGGCCAACCAGGCCATGCAGACGTAGACAATCAGGCGCAGCTCGGTGTAGCCAAAGGCCGCTTCGTACAGCGTCATGCGCCGCCAGGCCGAAACCAGCATTACCAGCACCAGGCCCACCAACACACTGCCCAACCCGTTGAACAGGCGAATCTGCCCCTTGTTTTCGCGCCGCGACAGCCAGTTGAGTCCCAAAATCAACAGCATCGTCAGGATGGCCACCGTGAGCAGCTCAAAAAAGCCGCGCCGGGCGTAGTCGGCAAAGGTGTAGCCCGCTTCGGTAACGTTGGCCGCACCGCCAAACAGGTAGGTGAACTGAATGCCCACAAAAGCGGCAAACAGCATGTTCACCAGCACCAAAATGGTGCTCGTCTCGATAAAGCCAATCGAAAAATAGTTCGGCAGCTTGGTCAGGCCACGTTCTAATTCGCTTTGCTCTTCGTCTTCGGCGCGACGGGTCAGCGCCAGGGCCAAGCCGCCCGCCAGCACCACGCTGAGCATCACAATAATCGTGCCACGCCAGATCCACTCGGCCACATGGTCAAAGATGTCCAGCGAGAACAAATCCTCCACGTAGTCAGCAAAAATCAGGTCGGCCGAGCTAAGTAAAACAGTGAAGACGAGCAGTACCGGTAGGGCAAACAGCAGCCCACGCAGCAGCGGCAGCAGGCGGCGACGGCCGTTTCCATTTAGCCGTATCTCTTCCACCGTGGGCCGAATCACCGGGGCCGACAGGGCCAAACTGCCGCCAAAAACACGCAGCGGCAGCAGGGCGTAGCCAAACAAATTCAGGTTTTCTACGCGCCCGGCAGCGTAAAAGAAGGCCAGGTAGGCTAGCAGGCACATCACGGCCAGCACGTTCAGCGTGGTGAGCGTGCTGTTGGTGCGCAGCATGGCCATGCTGGCAAAAAAGCCCAGCGGCAGCAGCAGCCAAAGGTTCCGTTTAGCCGGGATGATGGCCTCGTGACGGCCGTTCCACCACAGCCCGCCCACCACCAGCAGCACAAACAGCAGCAGCGAAATGCCCAGCGGCTTGTCGTAAAACAGCCAGTCGGCAATGATGCTCAGGGTAACGGCAGTTTGCACCAATCGTACCGGCGCTTGCAGGGGAAATGGCTTAGAAGGTTCAATCGTTTCAGCAATGAGTTCGTCTTGTGTGGTTTCCATGTCAGCTCCAAAAGAAGATATAAAGAGATTTGAGATGGGAGAATTGGTTAAACATCCCCCATCTACAATTTACCGCTTCAAAAAGTAAAAGATCGTGACGGCGCCCAGCGTGTCCATCGTGATGTCCAAGACCTCATCCCACGCTGGAATGTAATGTTTAAAAGAGGCAATCTGCAGAAACTCCTGCATAAAGCCCAATAAAAAGATCAGGCCAAGATACAGCCAAAAGTGCTGCCGCAAGCGGGGGAAAATCAGCAGTAGGCCACCGCCCATCAGAAAGAAAACGGTGTAGTGGCCAACGATGTGCGCCAGTTGCGTACCAAAAATGAAGTTGGCCACGGTATCAAAACCCGGCGAGACAGTTGCCAGCCAGCCAAAGGGGAACAGGGCGGTGGCAATAAATACCAGCAAGGCCAAAATGAGATACGGCCGTTGCCTCACTTTCATTCTGTTTTCTCGATTCTGTAATTGCATAATGTTAGCTCCTTCGTAAGTCGTTATCGCACCAGATTGGTGATAATGTCCCAGAGGTAGGTGTAAAAATTGTCTTGTGGAATGCGGAACAACATGAAGGTTGATTCCCGCCCAACATATGGGGCTAAAATGTAGGCCATCTGTGATCCCACAAACATATAGAGCATCATCCAAATGGGCAGCAAAAAGCCGACATTGCCGGACTCGTCGCCAGATAGGCGGCGAATGTAGTGAAAATTTTTGTGGATGTAAGTCAGTCCAGCTGCCCCGCAAATGATGAAAATCAATACATGCATAAGCATCAGAAATTCGTAGCTAGAGCCGCTTAGGAGAAAAAAGATCGAAATCGGTGCAAAAGATGCCAGTAACACGGAATTTACGGCCACGCCCGTAAGTAAAACTGTCAACGTTTGGCTTAAAGATAGGCGTGAGCCGAACAACAATCCCAGAAAATGGAGCGTGGATAGGCAAATCAGCAGGGTAATGAAAAAGAGCGCAGGAACTTTGAGGGCAGAAACGGCCGCTTGCAGCAGCGAATGGCGCAATCCCATCGAGAATCCATAAATCGCCCCGCCGGCCAAGACAATACCGGTTAACCGCACCAATTTATTTTTAAGCGCTACATCATTGACAACATCGTTACATAATGCTTCACTACTCTTGATGATTGATTCCGCCGTAATTTGCATCGCTGCCTCCTGATTGGTTAACTTGGCTCATCATAACTGTTTGACCGATCAGGTATCGACGCTTTAATTGCGGACAACTTTGCACTCAAGTGCTTGAACATTTTCAGCGAAAGAAGGATGTTACCCCTATGCTGAAATTACTCATTGTGGAAGATAATGAAAAATTGCGACCGGCTCTCAAGGCAGGTTTAGAAGATTTAGGCACGGTGCAGGTGGTGCATGACTGCCCCACGGGTGAGGAAGCGCTGGAGTTCTGTCTGCGCCAGACGCCAGAGGTCATTTTGATGGATGTGCAGCTGGCCGGAGTGATGAATGGGATTGAAACGGCCGTTGCTATCCGCCGCGAATTTCCCCGTTTGCCCGTTGTGTTCTACTCCATCCAGGATGACGACGAGTATTACCGGGCCTTTCGCCGCAGCGGCATCCTTAGCCACTATGCCTACGTGCGCAAGTCCAACTACCTCCTGCCCACGATGATTGTGCCGTTGCTTGAAGATGCGGTAAACGGCCGTTCCTTCATCGATCCCGACATTGAATCCCGCGTGCAAGAAGTGCGCCGCAAAGACGAAAATGCGCCGATGGACATTCTGGAGCCCAACGAGCAGGCCGTCGCCCGCATGGTGGCCCAAGGCATGAGCAACGAACAGATCGCCGCCCGCATGGGCTTCCGCGACAAGCGCACCATCAGCCGGATCAACGGACAAATCTACACCGCCTGGGGCCTCAACGACACCACCACCGACGAAAAAGTCGCCCGCACCCGCGTTGCCATCATCCTCAACGCCGGGCAATTTATCCACTGGGATGAAGAAGGCGTGCCACACATCCTGGACGATCACGGCGAGTGGACACCCTGGGAATGAGCCGGTAATCGGTAAGCCGTAAACGGTAATCAGTCTTACCGATTACGGATCACCGTTCACCGTTTACCAAAATGAGCGATATCCTCCTTCTCGATTGGGCCATCATGGCCGTAAGCCTCTTTAACACCATCATGCTCACCTGGCTGGGCCTCACGGTGGTGTTCAACGCCGACCGGCGAGACTGGGGGGTGTGGATTGCCACTGCCGGGCTGCTGCTTGGGGCGCTCTTCTTCGTCAGCCACACGGCAATCGTGGGGCTAGGCCTGACGCAGCTCACCTGGCGCAATATGATTTTTTGGTGGACGGCAGGACTGGTGCCTGCCATCATCTTGCCCTTTGCCTGGTACATCATCATTCTTTGGTACACCGGCTTTTGGAACACGCCGCACAGTCAACTCCGCCGCCGCCAGCGCACCTGGCTGACCATCATTACCGGTATGCTTGTGTCTGGATTAGTGGCCCTGTTTACTGGCGTTATTCTCCTGGCGCTTCCGTCGCCTCAGCTTAATCCGCTCCGCGTGTTTTTCCGCTACTCCATTGCCGGAATTCCTTTTTTGGCCTTTGGCTACTCGGTTTATGTGCTTGTATGTATCGGCCTATCGCTGGATGCGCTGCGCCAGCCCGCTGCCTCGCGCCGGGTGATGGGTTTGGTGGCGCGCCGCCGGGCCCAGCCCTGGCTCTCGGCCGCTTCGCTGGCGCTGATGGTTGTCTCACTGCTTGTCACTGGCGTGGTATTGTGGATTGTGCAGGATGCGCGTCAGCGCACCTTTATTGAAATTTACCTGGATGCGCAGCTAACCATTGCCATACTTGACCTGCTCATTGCCAGCATTATTGCGGTTGTGATTGTTCTGTTGGGCAGAGCGGTAGTGTCTTACGAGGTGTTCACGGGCAAAACTTTGCCGCGTGGTGGTCTGAAGCGCCAGTGGCGGCAGGCGCTGATGCTGGCGGCCGGATATGCGATTGTGATTGGTGGCACGATGGCGGTGCATTTACGGCCGTTATACTCCCTCCTCCTCACTGCCATGCTCATGACCTTCTTTTTTGCCATGGTTAGCTGGCGCACTTTTGCCGAACGCGAACGGTACATTGCCCATTTACGGCCGTTTGTGGCCAGCAACCGCCTGGTCGAGCAGCTCATTGCTCAAACCGATCCGCAAGAAGTGGACTTTATCACCCCGTTCTACGCCCTCTGCACCGATGTGCTGGGTGCCCGCGTGGCTTATCTGGCCGCGCTTGGCCCGATGGCCCCGCTGGTTGGCCCACCGATCAGCTATCCATCGTCCGCACAATCGCTGCCCGCCCTGGCCACCATCGCCAACCGCTTTACCGGAACCAAAAACGAGATGCTTTTTCTTGATGCAGACGAATTTGGCGCGGCAATTTGGGCCATCCCACTATGGAGTGAGCGCGGGCTCTCTGGCGTGCTGCTGCTGGGCGAAAAAAGCGACAGCGGCTTGTACACGCAAGAAGAAATCGAGATTGCCCGCGTCATTAGCGAGCGGCTCATTGACACCCACGCCAGTGCCGAAATGTCGCGCCGCCTGATGGAAATTCAGCGACAGCGGTTGGCCCAATCGCAAATCATTGACCAAAAAACCCGCCGCGTCCTCCACGATGACATCCTTCCAGACATTCAAGCGGCACTCATCGCCCTCAGCAGCGAAGCCGCCAACGGCCGTTCAGGCAATGAAAAAACGCAGCGCGCCCTAAAGCTAATGACCGACGCCCATAAGCAAATCTCCGACTTGCTGCACGACATGCCAACCACGTCTGCGCCAGAGGTGGCGCGGCTGGGCTTCATCACGGCCTTCAAGCAGGTTGTGGAAAATGAGTTTTCTACCGTTTTTGATACGGTTCACTGGGAAATTTCGTCAGAAGCAGCCGCAGCAGCAAAAAGCTTGCCTACGCTGACGGCTGAAGTTGTCTTTTATGCAGCACGAGAGGCGGTGCGTAATGCCGCAAAACATGGGCGGGGTGGGAAGGCGGAACGGCCGTTAACGCTCACCGTCCACATGGAACACAGCAAGGAACTCACCATCACCATCACCGATGATGGTGTGGGGCTGGGCAACAGCGATACGTCGGGATCTGGTCAGGGGCTGTCGCTGCACAGCACAATGATGGCCGTGGTGGGTGGTGAAGTAGTGGTTGATACGGCCGCACACCAGTTCACGCGGGTCACAATCAACGTACCGGTTACACCTGCGCCTTCTTTTGCCAGTAGCGCATGATGCCATCTACGCTCATGTACAGTGGATTGGCGGCTGCATAATGGGCAATGGCTTCCTCGCCCAATCCTGCCTGCCGTGCCCGGTCAGCAAACCAATTTTCATACGCCGTCACAATTTCATCGCGGTTTAATCCGGCTTGCATTTGCGCTTGGATGAAAACGGCCGTTTCTCGCACCAATCCCTTCACTGTTTGTAAGTAGTTAGCTACATCGTCTACTGGTCCAAAGTGCGTCGGGTAAATCCGCCGAAAGTTTTGCGCCAGCAGTCGATCTAACGTTGATTCCCACACTTCCAGGTCAAATTCGGGCGGTGGTGCGGGCACATCAGGCAAATTCCAACCAGGCAAGCGTGCGGCTGCCGCATCCCCTGTGAACGCTATATCGCCAATCACAAACACATGATGGTGCCGCGCATGGCCAGGTGTTTCTAACGCCTGAATGTGTAGACCTGCCACATCCAAAAAGTCGTTATCGAACACTTCGGTTACTTTTTCGGCCGGTGCAGGCAGCATTTCCCCCCAAAGCATATCCATCTTGTCGCCATAAATGCGCTGGGCACTGGCCAGCAATTTTTCTGGGGCAATAAGATGGCGAGCACCAAAGCTGTGCACGTAAATTTGGGCACCTTGCTGCGCCCACCAGCCTGCTGCCCCGGCATGGTCGAGGTGAATGTGGGTCACCAGCACATGTTTGATTTGCTCTGGTTCAAAACCGCGCTGCCGAATCTGGTGCAAAAGTGTGTTGAGGGTAGAACCTGGACCCGTTTCAATCAAAATCGGTCCTTCTGGACCAACGATGAGGTAAACGGCCGTTATCTCTTTTAGACCCTGAAAATTGAGGTCTAGAACGTGGATATCTGGTTGTGTCATCATGTAGCAATAATATCATTTTATCCCTAGAATGCCGGATCATTTTTTCCGCTTGTGCTTAAAAAAATATCGATCAGCCCAACTGGTCACTTTCCATCACTTGCCACAGTTGGTAACGGCCGTTACCAACCCCACGCCAGTAATGATCTTGTTTTGGATTGCGCAGGTACGATTTGGCTGCTAAACGGCCGTTGTCAAAAAAGCGCCGCGCAATCCTGGTACGTTGACCGTTCCCCGTCATCCCTTGCATAAACAGGTCTGTCAACGCCCGATTGATCCGCTTTTGGCGTCCTTTTGGCTGTTGGGTATGAGGCCCAACGTAGCTGTTTGGTAGCTGCCAGGCCACGTAACTTTTGCCGTGCGGCCCTTGCTGTCCCTTAAAATCCTTAAACTCAAATGTCGCTCGCCCCTGTTCCCAGCCCCGCGCCTGGAGGGCTTCCGTGGTCGCTGCGGCACCAATGGCAAACTGTGCCTGCTTTTTGACGCGTGCTTTGCGCTCATAGCGGCGCTGTGTGCGTGGTTGAACGGCCGTTAGCCGGGCCACCGTGGTCCGTGCAATAGGGCCACTGGTATGCTCGGCCCGTTCACGGCTGCTATGGAATGCGGCATATAGATGAGCCCGCACTGTGCCAATGCCCTGGCGCAAAATAGCCACAGGCAGCGCCACTGGCCGCATCTTCAGCCGGACAATCCCCAAAGTAAACGCTACCTTCGCCACCGATCGCAGCCAGATACGGCCGTTCTCCCGCACCCAGAAAGTATTATCTCCTTGCCCCAATAGATTGCGCAGTTGCCGCACCCCGCAAAAACGGAGGTCGCCGCGTTTGCTGGTAAAAACCTGTCGTGCTCGTGCTTCGGCCACCCAG
Source organism: Ardenticatenaceae bacterium (assembly GCA_020634435.1). Classification (GTDB taxonomy): domain Bacteria; phylum Chloroflexota; class Anaerolineae; order Promineifilales; family Promineifilaceae; genus Leptofilum. Next base: position 66,603 of record JACKBS010000021.1, read on the forward strand.
CCGCAGCCAACAACGTCTACCGCTTGCAACAACAGCCACAGTCGCCCGGCCGCAACCTGTTCCTGCCGCAGCAGGCTAATGGCGACATCAGGATACAGTTTGATTGTCTTGGGCAGGGTAGGGGAATTAGAAACGGCCGTCTCAGCTGAGACGGCCGTAATACTGAAATTATCGGATTGTGCTGGCTTGTCACTGGGTAACGAGCGGCGGATGGTTTGGGTAACGGCTGCGGTAAATCCCGCACTTTCCCAGCCTAAATGTGGCGGTAATTGGGTAACGGGGGTGTGGGTGAGCGACGGCCGTTTACCATTTCGCTCAGCTTCAAACAAAGAAGCTTGCTTCCCGTCAGTCCCCGATTTGGAGACCTGAAGCTCTGCGCGCAGCTGCAATAGGCGCAGTTGCGCAGCTTGCAGCTCGCTCGAAATGGCGTGGCCCAATGTGCCCACAAACGGCTCAACTTTGTGGGTAGAGGCAACATTAAATACACCTGACAAAATGAAATCAGCACATCTGATCCATTGACAGGGGTACAGCCCTATGTTATGCTTCTACCCAGCATTAGTGAGCTACCTGGGGACAAAAAATCCCCCTCCCCACTAAAGGGGCACTGTCTTAAAAGGTGTTGGCGGCACCAAAACAGTCTGAAAATGGTAGCTTGCTTATACAAATCAAGGCCAGGCGTTTAAACGCTTGGCCTTTTTTTATGCTTGCTCTTAATGAGCGCACTCCTCACGTTGACGGCAAATTGCAGCACGAAACGGCCGTTTTCACCCCCTGTAAATTCCTCAGAAGGCAAAACTAAACTAATAGATCGTCTAGCTTGTAACTTTAGATCAGTTATTGGCGATCTGCTGCATATTTGATATACATAATCACGTAAGTAGGGCCAGTCTAACAGAATAAATAGCCTATGTCAACTAATCTATATGCTATAGATTGCAAAAAATACAAGGTTATATGCCCAAAGTAACCTAATGAGTGCCGTCTATCCCCCTCTTGACAACCATTTGTAGCTTGTATACCATATTGCAATGAATGAAACGACTCCTTTTAACCTTGATTTCAACCAGTATTCACCGGATTGGGATAGGTTAGGTGTTGTTGTTCCCCCATTCACCATCGAAGCAGACCCCAGATTTATGTACTTATCCACAGAGACCAGGCGCGCACTTTCTAAAGTGAGCTACATGGTGGAAGCAGGGCAGGGGGCCTCAGTTATCGTTGGCGAAATTGGCACGGGAAAAACAACCCTCGCTTCCTGGTTCCACAGTCGGTACGATCGACGACCCGATTTCACTGCCGCCAAAATTGATGAAGCCCCTAAGAAAAGCGGACTGCTTCTTTTGCGGCGCATCGCCGCCGAGTTTGGCTTGCGTACCCGTCGTGCCACTGAAGATCAGCTCAACGAATTTCGCGCCTTCCTTGTGGAGGAAAGCGAACGAGGTATTTTGCCACTCATCATCGTTGATGAGGCTCATGAGTTAAGCCATGAGCAGTTTGTCGAACTCCGTCGGTTGCTGAACTTTAGAGATCCGCGTGGTGGGAAGGCGTACCAACTCATCTTGCTGGGTCGTCCCGAACTAGACATCAATCTGCGCGAGTCCCCCGACTTTAACGATCGGGTGGCCACTCGCTCATCGCTTGATCCACTAACCCCAGATGACACCAAATCGCTGATTGAATACCGTTTGCTGGCCGCCGGGCGTGACTCCAAGCAAAGCGTTCTGTTCACTGACGACGCTATTTTGCCCATTTGGCGGGAAACGCGTGGGTATCCCAGAAGTATCTGCCTGCTGTGTTTACATCTATGCCTGGAATTCTTAACCCATGACAATCTTAACCAGATCGATGAAAAATTTGTCAAAGATTTCCTGGAAGTGCATGATGATTACCGCCGGGCGCCAGGGTAATCAATTTCTATGAGCAAAAAAAAAGATAAACCAGAAGAGGAGGCAGTTCAGCGTCCCAGTACTTTGGCTGCCCTGCTCAAAGATAAGCCGAAGCGTGGACGGCCGTTACACAACGTCAGCCGTCAAAATGTGTACGTTGCCCTGGCCAAATCCCAAAAAAAGCAAATGAAGCAGTTGGCTGGTTTGCTCGCCGAGGAAATCGGCCGTGCGGATATTCCCGACCTAAGCATTTCTGTTCTCTCCGCTCGGCTGGAGGCACTACGCCGTGCCGTTGCCGATCGCAATCGCGAAATGCCCGAAGGAATCACCGATCTTGAATCCCTCTACTTGCTTTGGGATTTGCCTTTACCCAATAGCAATGAAAAAGAACCAAGCTGGACATCAATTCGAGTCTCGCCCCAACAAGTCATAGAGCTAGGTCGTGCCCACGGCACGCTTAATGCGGTGTTTGGCGCAAATCGCAGCCAAACATTTAGCTTGGCCCTTTCGTTGTTGGAACAACTCATCGAAGATCATCCGCTAATTAGGCAATACACAACGGTGGAAGAATTACGCAAACGTATCATTGAGTTATATGCATAACTGGGGTTTACAGTGTTCAATGGGCGCGTGCAATTGTTTGGTGCCCAAGATTTCAAGCAAAAGCTACGCAAAACAGGCTAAACAATAAAATTAGCGAAAGTCAGTTTATATAATAAGGTAAAAGGGAAAAGAAAGAGGCTTGAGTTCTTGTAGAATGTTTTAGTAAATGGCGGAGCAAATTGAAAATCAATTGTAAATCGCCTTGACACTGCCTAAAGGCCTCGTTATAATCCCGACTCGTTGATGCGCACAGAGAAGTAACAAAGTGGCCATCAAATGAGTTTCGAAAAGACTCTTGACAGCATAAAAACAGTGTGATAAACTCCCACGCTGTTGAGAGCAAAGATGTCGTTGCGAATAGCAAAACATCAGTCACAAATTTAAATCCAACATAAGAGCATAGAGAAGAAGTAGCAAGTACACACGAAGCGGCTCACTCAGAGTCGTTTTTTGTTCTCTGTGTCAGAAACCAGTTGGGATTTTTAGAACCTTGACAATTGAAGAGTGATGAAAACAAGACAGTAAAGCTTGGGTTCTCGAGTCAAATGAAAGTAGTTCCGTGGTAATACCACGGATGCAAATTCTCTTTATGGAGAGTTTGATCCTGGCTCAGGATGAACGCTAGCGGTGTGCCTAATGCATGCAAGTCGAACGGGATCCTTGGATTCGTCTGAGGTGAGAGTGGCGGACGGGTGAGTAACACGTAGGTGACCTGCCCCGGAGAGGGGGACAACCACTGGAAACGGTGGCTAATACCCCAGATGTTATTGCGCTTAGAAAGCAATTACTAAAGTTCCGGCGCTCCGGGAGGGGCCTGCGGCCCATCAGCTTGTTGGTAGGGTAATGGCCTACCAAGGCAAAGACGGGTAGGGGGCGTGAGAGCGTGACCCCCCACACTGGTACTGAGACACGGACCAGATACCTGCGGGTAGCAGCAGCAAGGAATATTGCCCAATGGACGAAAGTCTGAGGCAGCAACGCCGCGTGGAGGATGAAGGCCTTCGGGTTGTAAACTCCTTTTCTGGGGGAAGAGAAAGGACGGTACCTCAGGAATAAGTCTCGGCTAACTACGTGCCAGCAGCCGCGGTAAAACGTAGGAGGCGAGCGTTATCCGGATTTACTGGGCGTAAAGCGCATGCAGGCGGTTTTTTAAGTCGGACGTGAAAGCTCCTGGCTCAACTGGGAGAGGCCGTTCGAAACTGGAAAACTTGAGGATGGTAGAGGAGAGTGGAATTCCCGGTGTAGTGGTGAAATGCGTAGATATCGGGAGGAACACCAGTGGCGAAGGCGGCTCTCTGGGCCATTCCTGACGCTCAGATGCGAAAGCTAGGGGAGAGAACGGGATTAGAAACCCCGGTATTCCTAGCCGTAAACGATGTCAACTAGGCGTAGGAGGTTATTGACCCCTTCTGTGCTGTAGCTAACGCATTAAGTTGACCGCCTGGGGACTACGGCCGCAAGGCTAAAACTCAAAGGAATTGACGGGGACCCGCACAAGCAGCGGAGCGTGTGGTTTAATTCGAGGCTACGCGAAGAACCTTACCAGGGCTTGACATATAGCTGGTAGTGAGTCGAAAGATAAACGACCTTCGGGGAGGCTATACAGGTGCTGCATGGCTGTCGTCAGCTCGTGCCGTGAGGTGTTAGGTTAAGTCCTGTAACGAGCGCAACCCTCGTCGTTAGTTACATGTGTCTAACGAGACTGCCGGTGATAAGCCGGAGGAAGGTGGGGATGACGTCAAGTCAGCATGGCCTTTATGTCCTGGGCTACACACACGCTACAATGGCCAGTACAATGGGTTGCTGCCGCGAGGCGGAGCCAATCCCCAAAGCTGGTCTCAGTTCGGATTGTAGGCTGCAACTCGCCTGCATGAAGTCGGAGTTGCTAGTAACCGCGCGTCAGCAACAGTGCGGTGAATACGTTCCCGGGTCTTGTACACACCGCCCGTCACGTCATGGAAGTTGGCAACGCCTGAAGTCGGTGGGCTAACCTTACGGAGGCAGCCGCCTAAGGCGGGGTCGGTAACTGGGACGAAGTCGTAACAAGGTAGCTGTAGCGGAAGCTGCGGCTGGATCACCTCCTTTTAAGGAGCTTTTGTAAAGCTGAAAAGCTTTGCATACTCCAGGTCAAACATCATGGTGTAAACTATGGTGTCCCTTGTTTTACCGATTGTTTTTATCACTCTTCAGTTGTTAAGATCATCTAAAATAAAAGTAGTTTTCTCGGTAAGTTTTTTTAGCCGTGTTAATTAAAAACTAAGGGCCTGTAGCTCAGCTGGTTAGAGCGTTCCTCTGATAAGGGAGAGGTCGTTGGTTCGAGTCCAACCAGGCCCACCTCAATTTAGGGGATGTAGCTCAGTTGGGAGAGCGCCGCCTTTGCACGGCGGAGGTCAGGAGTTCGAGCCTCCTCATCTCCATGTTTAATAAGCTAACACTTAAAGGTTTTCACCAGTCTTGAGTAAACGGGTTCTGGATTTCCAAAAATAGTTTATTAGTCGCCTTCACAATCAGCGAAGTCCGGCTAATTGCTGGACTTTTTTCTTTAATATGCAAATTTAAGTGGTTTGTTTTTGAGAATGACAACGTTGTTCTTAAAAACTAGTTACTTAAATTAGGTAGCTAGGTAGCTTGCTATAAGCTACAGCTCGTTAATAACTGAATAGTAATCGCAAAATTTCTGCAAATGTGCATTGAAACAAGAAACGTACGTGAGAAAGTCGAATTCTCCGTATCATGTGTGTAAGCTACTAAGAGCGCACGGTGGATGCCTTGGTGTCAAATGCTGATGAAGGACGTGGTACACTGCGATAAGCCTCGGGGAGTCGTGTGCAGACGCTATATCCGAGGATGTCCGAATGGGGAAACCCACCAGGGGTCGATGCCCTGGTACTGTTATCTGAACACATAGGGTAACAGGGGGAACGGGGTGAACTGAAACATCTTAGTAACCCTAGGAAAAGAGATTATTCCCTGAGTAGTGGCGAGCGAAAGGGGATTAGCCCAAACCGTTGTCTATATGGCAGCGGGGTTGTAGGACTCGCATATGAAAGTGATAAATTTGTCTGGCAGTAAAACTTTTCTGGAAAGTTAGACCATAGAAGGTGACAGTCCTGTATACGAAACTAGCAAACTTCTGCAATGTTCCTGAGTACGGCGGGGCACGCTAACCCTGTCGGAATCTGGGAGGTCCACCTTCCAAGGCTAAATACATTTGACAACCGATAGTGAACAAGTACTGTGAGGGAAAGGTGAAAAGACCCCCGGTAAGGGGAGTGAAATAGAACCTGAAACCGTGTGCCTACAATCGGTCGGAGCACGATGGCGCAAGCCCGTGTGACGGCGTGCCTTTTGGAGAATGAGCCAGCGAGTTAATCTCAGTGGCAAGGTTAAGTCAGAGACAGACGGAGCCGAAGCGAAAGCGAGTCTGAATAGGGCAATAGAGTCGCTGGAATTAGACACGAAACCAGGTGAGCTACCCATGTGCAGGCTGAAGCGAGATTAATCTCTCGTGGAGGGCCGAACTCACTAATGTTGCAAAATTAGGGGATGACGTGTGGGTAGAGGTGATATGCCAAACGAACTTGGAGATAGCTTGTTCTCTCCGAAATAGCTTTAGGGCTAGCGTCGCGTGTTTAGTACAGGGGTAGAGCACTGGATGAGCTAGGGGCGCAAGCTACCGACCTCAACCAAACTCCGAATACCTATACTTGAGAGCGCGGCAGTCGGACTATGTGAGATGAGTTTCATAGTCGAGAGGGAAACAACCCAGACCGACGGCTAAGGTCCTGAAATTGATGCTAAGTGGGAAACGATGTGAGAGTGTCGAGACAGCCAGGAGGTTGGCTTAGAAGCAGCCATTCCTTTAAAGAGTGCGTAACAGCTCACTGGTCAAACGCTTTTGCGCGGAAAATGTAACGGGGCTAAAGCATCATACCGAAGCCACGGATAGCAAGGTAATTGCTATGGTAGGAGAGCGTTCTGTAGGAGAAACAAGGGCTACCGAAAGGAGGTCTGTGGCCTACAGAAGTGAGAATGCTGGCATGAGTAGCGAAAAACATGTGAGAAACATGTTCCCCGTAAACCTAAGGTTTCCGACGGAAGGTTAATCCGCGTCGGGTTAGTCGGGCCTTAGCCGAGGCCGAGAGGCGTAGGTGATGGACATCCGGTTAATATTCCGGAACCACTTAAGAGGAGCGAAGGAGGGACGCAGCATGGTAGGTCAGCCCCTTAATGGATTGGGGTGCCAAACAGGTAGGACAAAGACGAGCGTAGGCAAATCCGCGCTCTGAGTCTGAGATGTGATGGCGGTGCCAAAAGAGCCGGAAGTGATTGAGCCAAGCTGCCAAGAAAAACTTCTAAGTGATGAGACTTAAGTGACCGTACCGCAAACCGACACAGGTAGGTGGGTAGAGAATACCAAGGGGATCGAGAGAACCTTCGTTAAGGAATTAGGCAAAATACCCCCGTAACTTCGGGAGAAGGGGGACCCTTACTGGTGAAGCAAACGTAGAGCTGGTGGGGGTCGCAGAGAAATGGCTTCTTCAACTGTTTAACAAAAACACAGGTCTCTGCAAAGTCGAAAGACGATGTATAGGGGCTGACGCCTGCCCAGTGCTGGAAGGTTAAGGGGAGAGGTTAGCGCAAGCGAAGCTTTGAGCCGAAGCCCCAGTGAACGGCGGCCGTAACTATAACGGTCCTAAGGTAGCGAAATTCCTTGTCGGGTAAGTTCCGACCCGCACGAATGGCGTAATGAGAGAAGCACTGTCTCAACGAGGGACTCGGCGAACATTGAAGTACGTGTAAAGATGCGCGTTACCCGCAGCAGGACAAAAAGACCCCGTGGAGCTTTACTGTAGCTTGACATTGGGTTAGGACTTAATTTGTGTAGGATAGGTGGGAGACGTAGAAGCTGGGCCGCTAGGCT
>JACKBS010000022.1 GCA_020634435.1 Ardenticatenaceae bacterium
CGGGTTTCTAAAGCCTGTAGATAGTCTAAATGCATTAAGCGGAAATTCAAGTTTAGGGCTATGGGAACTGTCACTTATTGATCCAAATGGAGCACCACACCCAGCTCAGTTAGGATGCTGGTGTACAGGTATCATAGGCTATCAAAATCATCCAGTCTTTTTGCCTACCATTATTGGCGGTAATGGTTCTCCCACAGCTAACCAGCCTCCCATTAAGCCATCTAACCCTGCCCCTTTAGATTCTGGAACTGTACAAAACCAACAAGTAAATTTACACTGGAATGGTGGTGACTCCGATGGAGACTCGGTGTTATATGATGTTTACTTGGAAGCAGAGGATGTAACACCAAATATTTTAGTATGCAATAACGTTGCGAATACTAACTGCAATATTGGTTCGATTTCACCCACAACAGATTATTATTGGCAGGTTGTTGCTACCGACGAACATGGAGCTACTTCAAGTGGCCCTGTATGGAGGTTTCACGACGCTCTCTGCCTTGGTGATTGTGAAGTTTCAATTTACGAAGGCTACTTCCAAATGGGCTGTGATATTAGCAACCCATCGGTAACAGCTTGTCATTCTTCCGGTGACGAAGAACCTCTACACGAAGTATGGCTAAATACTTTCAACATTGAAACGACAAAGGTGACCAATGCGCAATATGCAAGGTGTGTTGAAGATGGTCCATGTGAGCCGCCAGATAATTTTGGCTCTGTAACACGCGTTTCTTACTATGACAATCCTACCTATGCTAACTACCCTGTAATTTATGTGTCCTGGGAAGATGCCAACAATTACTGCACTTGGGCAGGTAAGCGCCTGCCAACAGAGGCTGAGTGGGAAAAGGCAGCCCGCGGCGCAAACGACACACGAAGATATCCTTGGGGAAATTCACCATATGATTGCTCAGTTGCCAATGTTTTTCCAAGTACAGGTATTTGTACTGGCGATACAACACCTGTAGATGCCTATCCAGCAGGGCAAAGTCCGTATGGCGTTTTTGAGATGGTCGGCAATGTTTGGGAATGGACAAATGATTGGTATCAGTCGGACTATTACGTCAATTCGCCCTCTGTAAATCCACAGGGCCCTGAAAGCGGCACAGAGAAAGTTAGACGCGGTTCAGCGTGGGGTACGGGGGCGTCCAACGGCCGAATTGCCCGGCGAATTCCAGAAGCCCCCTCCCTTTCAAGCAATTATATTGGCTTTCGCTGCGTTTCTGACCCAATAGATTAGACGTCCTGAGGAAACACGATATTGGTTAACAACACAAACTATCTCACGCAACTAGGCACACTGTTAAAACTATCCTTCAGCTTGGATGATATACGCACCCTTTGCCTTGAATTAGGCATAGACTATGATGATGTGTCCGGTGAAGGAAAGCCTGCCAAATTGCGAGAGCTGTTATTGATAATGGGGCGGCAAAATCGATTACCTGAGCTGGTTGCCGCCGCTCAAAATGAACGACCGTATATTACCTGGCCTGACGTTCCAGAAGGTTTTCAGTTACCAACTTCGGGATCATGGTCAACCGTATCTCAAACTGCCCAAACAGTCGTTCATGGTGACATCGTTCATGGTGACAAAATGGGAGGTGATAAGGTTAGTGGTGACAAAATCACAGTTAGCTTTGCCCCGAAAAATTTACAAGTACAACAAGGCTTTGCCGGGGATCAGCTCAGCGCCCTTTTTGCACCACTCCTTCTGGAAGCCGTACAAAAGGCTCGACAAGAACAGCAAGAAACGGCCGTTGCCAAAATAGCTAAACTTAAAACCGAAACCAGTAAAGAGGAAAAGGCAGATGACGAGATTATAGCTAATCTCATTCAGGATATTGTGGAGCTTATTCCTACTTCTGCAGAAATAATCATCACTCTTTTTACAAACGCTGTTATCGCCAAATGCGCAGGGACAGCAACTAGATATGTCTTAAAGCGAATTCAGAGGTGAATCGGTCGGACTACAGTTCATTGACGCACAGATGCAGTTTGAAGTCAGAGAACCAATCTATAATCATTTTGCCTTTATGGGTGGTATGGCCCAGCGTTAGTCGTGAAGTTTGGCCCCTTTAAATATCTTATCAACTTCTTTTTTGTCTGCGCGAATAGCAATCCCGACCAACGGCAAGGCGGCCGTTTCATATTGCAATACAGATAATCGGTTCGCAGCATCATGACCGGTTTCAAACATATCCTGAATGTATACGGCCGCTTTGATACCCCGGTTATTGGCTCGATTGAGAAAAGTTGACAAACGACTGCGCGATGATTTCAATATCACAGCAGGTTGAACACAAAGAGCCAAATAGCTGATACCGGATGCGTCCTCGTACGCTTCGCCAATAATGCTAGACGTTTCACCAATCACCCCTGAAGTCAGAAATGTAACAACGTTAAGCTTTTGCCAAACCTCTAAATCTTCGGCAACAACAATCGCAAATTTTGTCGAAAACTCCATAACAGACCTTTGTGAATGAGCGCATTGCCCGCCAAACTCGCGCTTAACGCACCAGCGCAGATTGCCTAGATTTATGATCCAAACTCTATGCAATCTGCTGATAAAAACCTCGCCTGGATTGGCTCGTCAAGAGTGGATTTTAGCGAATTAAAATCCAGGTGGCGACGGCGGCAAGGAGTACGCCGAAGATTTTGCCCTGCCACTTTTGGCCAAACTCGGATTGGAAGGCGCGCTGGAGCAGGCTGCCGCCTACTACCCAGGCCAGCAAGCTGCCGATGCGATGATCAGTGCCGCCAGCGCTGCCGATAGGATAACCATTTGGGCTAAGGTTGAGGTGGCCGGATCAAGAAATTGGGTGTACATGATAAGCGGCACGGTTAACGCTTTGGCGTTGAAAAATTGCAGCATTGCCCCTTCACGAAATCCCAGCCGAACCTGGCCATTGGTTTGCTTAAGGCCCGCCGAGCGGAAGAATTTATACGCCAGGTAATAAAGGTAGAGGGCACCCAAAATCTTGAAGATGGTAAACAACTGCGGAAAGCGAAAAAGTATCTGCCCAATGCCCACGGCAATAACGATGATTTGCAGGGCAAACACCGTGACGATGCCCCACATCAGTGGCAGGGTGCGGCGGGCACCTACCTGCGCCGAAGTGGACGAGAGCAGCAAATTAGCTGGCCCCGGACTGATGGTGATGGGGAAGAAGGTGAAAAACCAGGCCACGGCCAGTTGGATCGTCATCGCCAGACTCCCGTGTGGTGAATTTGCCTGGCATACTGCCCTGGAGTCATCCCCACGATTTGTTTGAAGCGGCGGGTAAGATGGCTCTGGCTGCTGAAGCCCACGGCGAGGGCGGCATCAGCCAGGGAGGTGCCTAGCTCAATGAGCCGCTGGGCGTGGCGAATACGCAAATCTTGCAGGTAGGCATGGGGTGGCAGCCCGACTTCGGCGTGAAAGACGCGCAGCAGGTAGTACGGGCTGAGGGCGACATGCTCGGCCAGTTCATTCAGGCTAACGGGCTGGTCGAAGCGATCTGCCAGGTAGTTTTTGGCTTGCTGTACGGCCGTATGTTCCTGACCCAACGGCCGTTCTGCGGGACGCACCTCGCCATATCGTTTGATGAGCTGGGCCAGCGTGGCGATAAATCGGGACTCTGCTTCCAATGGGTCTTCGTTCTGGCTGAGGGCATCGTGCAAGGCCCAAATGTCGTGGTTGGCGGCGGGATCATCTATGCGCACTTCCCGGAAAAAGGGTACGGCGTTGGGGTGGCCGGTGAGTTCGGTAACGGCCGTTTGCATGTGGGCCTCCGTAGGATAAATGCAGCGCATCTGAAAACCATGTGCCGAGGCGGGTGCACCGGTATGCACAATACCCGGATTGATGAGGATCAATCCGCTGGGCGGGGTAACATATTTGGTGCCTTTGTGGGTAAACGATTGGACGCCGTGCTCAATGAGGCAAATGACAAAATGGTCGTGCCCGTGGCGCGGGTAGGCATATTCTCGATGAAAGGCATGCATCAAGCGCACATCAAGCTGAGGGTTATGCCAAAATTTGCGTCTATCGTTCACGACCATTTTTTATTGTCCGACTTGCTTTTCCTGCTGTTGAACCTGGTTACTTTAACATGGTTCCCTGCCTGTTGTCTTGCACAAAATTGCGGCGTTTCTGGCTAACGGCCGTATTCACCACGCACGGGATAATCTTCAATGCCCAACTGTTCCTCAATGGTTTGCTCCACAAAAAGAGCATGTTCGGAAGAATCTAGGCCAGACAGCAGCTTTTGATGCTTGCCCTGCTTCAGGATGGCATGCAGTTCAAAATTTCCCGACCAATAGTTGTTTCTCCGATAGCTAGAGCGATTTTCTTTGGTGTAAAGCTGCACAATGTGCACTGGCTCAAGGCTTTTGTTGCCCCACCAGGGCAAAGGCCCATGCCGCACCGTGAGTTGGCCATAATCGACCGTCACGGTTGTTTTGTTGATGTAGCCAGTGAGGGCATAGTAAATCATGCCCAGGCCCACCCAAAAATGGGGCAGGATGAAGAGCGGAAAGATGGTGAACGGGCTCGCGCCATCACTCAACATGGCTCCGCCAAAGCCAAAAAACAGGATGCCGTTCCAGAAAATAGCAAAACCCGTAATCATCAGGATTTGCCAGCTGAACCAGGTCCAATGCAGCCTTAGCCCACCGCCAAGATTTTCTAGCACCACTTTGCTGGGCTGCGGTGCTGGCAGCTTTGCGTTTGTATTGGTTGTCTTTAGCTGATCGGCCATAGTGAAGATGGAGTGACAGTTGGTGCATTTGGCGACCATGCGCTCCAGGTTCATATTTTCGGCCAAAATTTCGGTGCCACATTTGGGGCAATTAAGCTTCATGATTCACAACTCCTTGTTGCAAACAAAAAAGACGGCCGTATACACAAACGGCCGTTAATAAGTCGAAAACAGAGCAATAAGCAGGGGATCGTTATGGGGAAGAGTTACAAATCATGACCAGCCTCCACCGGGACAATTGACTCAAATAAAGCCACTGTTGTCCCTGAACAGTGGCGATAAAGATGTATACGTGGCGAACGGCCGTTTGTTGCATTTGCCACCCGTAAAAATGATTTTCATCCTGCATGCACCCTCAGCGTTGTGCTAAAATGATGCCCATCTAGTGACCATTTTGAGGGAGATCATCAATGAAAATCGTTACCCGCATTGTACTTGTTTGCACGCTGTTTTTTCTCTTTGGCTGTCAGGATGCCCCTGCCGCTGAGGTAGCGGAGGCAACGGCCGTTCTCGAGGAAGTAGCGACCGATACGGCCGTTCCGCCCACCAGCACCACCGTGCCAACCGAAACTGCCACGGAACTGCCGACTGAAACGGCAACGGCCGTTCCGACCGATACGCCAGAACCGACAGTCACAGATACCGCCACACCCACCGAAGCGCCGACGGAAACACCAACCACTGCGCCGACGGCGACGGCCGTACCGGCTACATCTACCACTGCACCACCTGCGCCTGTAGCCGCGCCACCACCCGCACCCGCCCCGGCTGGCCCCAATTTATTATCAAACCCTGGTTTTGAGGTTGGTTACCAGCCGTGGGAAAGCCCCAACGGCAACACTCATTTTTCGTTTCATACGGCAGACAGCCAACCGCTGTTTATTCATTCTGGAGCACGCTCGCTAAAAGGGGCCGGTCGTATCTGGCAGCGGGTGAGTAACAACATCACGACGGGGACCACCTACCGGGCGGGTGGCTGGTTTAAGGTCTGGTCCAGCACCCAGGAGGATCGCAGCATTTCGGTGAATCCCGCGGATATTCGCGGGCGCATTTGCCTGAACTCGTTTGGCGATGATGCCATTGAGCTGCCGACCACTATTTGTTCGGGCTGGGTACGGCCGTTGGACGTCTGGCAGTTTATTTCTGTCGATGCCGTTGCTACAAACGACCGCGTAACGGTCATTTTGCAGGTGGCCCTCTTCAATAATGATAACAATGCCATTCATATCGAATCCCTATGGGATGACATTACGTTGGGATTGGCTCCGGTAGCGGCCACCGCGACACCCGCTCCGGCAGCCGCACCCGTACGGCCGAATCCCATCGCCTTTAGCCCCACTGCCTTGCGTGACAGCATGAATAGCGTACGTTCAACCATTGAGCAGGAAGGTGGCCTACTGGACCGTTTGTACAACGGTCAGGGCGGCACCTGTGCCGAGTATCAAGGGTATTATGACGATGCGATTCGCAGTGCCACCTACAGCGGCGTGCCCGACGACTGGGCGGGTATCTACAACGATTACATCTTTGCCGTAGAGAACTTCCTGGTGACCAACGAAAGCATCGACAGCCTGTGTGATAACGGTGGCGGTGGTATTTCCGGCCTGAACTACGGAGCAGCCCGCACCGGCATCAACGACAGCCTGAACCGGCTGATCCCGGCCATTGAGGCAGCAAACGCGAAGATTGGGGGATAAATCAAAGAAGTTAAGCCTGTAGCCGCAGTTTCTTACTGCGCCAAATTGCGCGAGAAGAAATCGCGGCTACGGGTGGCTGTTTTAGGCGTCAGAGAGGAGGCGATCTACGGCCGTTGCCAGCTGCGCCAGATTGCGCACCACACTGACCGAATCACACACCGGGTAATATTCCAGCATGTCGCTGTCGCCACTGCCCCACTGCCCCTGGTGCTCGGGGTTAAACCAGACCAGCTTCTTGGCACGGCGCTGCAAGTCCTTCATCAAGTCAATGCGCGGCGAGTTGTAGTTGTTGCGCCCATCACCCAGAATGACGACGGTGGTACGGCCGTCTACCGCATCCAGCCAGTTTTTGTAGAACGAATTTAAGCTGTTGCCCAAATCGGTGGCATAGTAGCCGGGGGGGATGTCGTACAGCACCTGGGTCACGGCATCGGCGGCCCGGCTGCCAGAGAGCGTGACGCTGATTTCGTGCATGTCGGAGTTAAAGGCAAAGCTGCGGGCACGAGCCACCTGATCTTGCAGTTCGTACGTCAGCCGCAGCATAAACTCAGCCACAGAGCGCATAGAGGTGGAGACATCGCAGATGAGAACCAAGCTGGGCTTAAGCTTCTTTTTCTTGAACTTAAGCTCGATGGGCACGCCGCCGTTACGCTGGTTGGCACGGATGGTGCCTTTGGAGTCGAATTTGCCTTTGTTGCCCCGCTTACGTCGCAGCGCCGCCCGGCTGCGCATTTGCGTTACCAGGCGCTGCACCTCTTTACGCAGCTGGTTGGTATCCTCTTCCGTGAGGGATTGCAGGGGCTTGTGCATCAGGTCTGAGCCGTGCAAATCTTCGGGGCGATTGGCGCGCTGTTCGGCAATTTGCTGGCCCACGCGCTGGCCCACCTGCTCGGCCAGGGCTTCGCGGTTGGCTTCCACCACGCCCATCAGTTTTTCGATGGCTTCCTGGCTCATGCCCATCTCTTGCAGCCTCTCGTAGAGCTGCTGCATCTGTTCTTCCAGTTGGGCAAAGCCCATCTGCTGAAGCATGCGCCGGGTGACCCAGCGCCCTTCTTGCGAGTTGTTGGCCCATTCGGCCCCGGCGCGGCGCGCCATTTCTTCTAGCTCCTCTTTTGTGGGTCCTTCGCCGCTGGAAAGCCAATCGAGCAGCTGCTGCATTCGGCCGCTTAACGCACTGAGCGCCATTTGCAGCATTTCTTGCTCTTCGGCGCTCATATCTTCCAAGGCGCTTTGCAGGGGTGGGCCGCCACTGCCAAAGTAGAGGGGAAACAGCTCCTCAAAGGCGGCAAAATCATCGTGTTCCTTGACCAGGGTGGCACGCAGCGACGAGCGGAACACTTCTTTATTGGTGATGCCCAACGTTTCGACAGCGTGCAAGGCATCGACCGATTCCGCCAGTGAAACCCGCACCCCGGCGGCGCGTAACCCACGAATGAATTCTACAACTCGGTTATCCATCTTCGTTCTCCGAACGTGGTAATCCGTAAGCGGTTATCCGTAATCGGTATTGCACTTCAAGAAATAAAATAGGTAACAAAGTTGTCATTCCGAACCCTTCGAGAGCCTCAGGGCAGGCTGTCTTCGGAGTGAGGAATCTTTCGTTTTGCCAAGTAGAAAGATTTCTCGGGGGACCTCGAAATGACACCTTTCCCAACTAATTTTTTAAAGACTAAAACCGTTTACCGATTACCGACCACCGATTACCGATTATAACGGCCGTATCGTCCACCCTCGTCACCACCGCCCATCATGCGCCGCGCTTTTTGCACGTCGGTTTCGTATTTCAGCAGAACGGTGAGGGTGTTGGTGAGCGTCTTTTCGTCGATTGAGCTGGCGTTGAGTGTGACCAGGGCACGCGCCCAGTCGAGCGTTTCGCTAATGCTGGGCATTTTGCGCAGGTCCATGTTGCGCAGTTGGTGCACCACAGCCACTGCCTGCTGTGCCAGGGCTGGTTTGAGATCAGGCACCTTGAGGCGGACAATTTCCAGCTCGGCATCCTGCGAGGGGTAATCCACATGCAGGTAGAGGCAGCGCCGCTTGAGCGCTTCGCTGAGTTCGCGGGTGTTGTTGCTGGTGAGCAGCACCATTGGCTGGTGCTTGGCGTGGATGGTGCCCAATTCCGGCACGCTGACCTGGAAATCGCTCAGCACTTCCAGTAGGAAGGCTTCAAATTCCACGTCGGCGCGGTCAATTTCGTCGATAAGCAGGACGACGGGTTCGTCGGCGGTGAGGGCCGTGAGGAGGGGGCGCGGGAGGAGGAAGTTTTCGGAGAAAAAGACATCCTCTTCATTGGCCAAACGGCTGGCGGCTTCGGCCAGAGAGTTGACATCCCCCAGGACGTTGCGCAAGGTGTCGCGCAGCAGTTGGGTGTACAACATTTGCTTGGCATATTCCCACTCGTACAGAGCTTTGCTCTCGTCTAGGCCTTCGTAGCATTGCAGGCGAATGAGCGGCATCCCGGTGGCCTGAGCCCACGCTTTGGCTAACTCTGTCTTACCAACCCCAGCAGGCCCCTCGGCTAAAATTGGTTTGCAGAGGGCATGGGCCAGAAAAACCACAGTGCCTATTTCTTCAGAAGCGATGTACTGCTGTTGGCCAAGCTTTTGACGCACCTCAGCGATATCTTTGAACATGCTTTTTCTCCATTTTTAAATAGCAAATACGGCGTTTTGTCGGTGATCGGTAAACGGTAATCGGTAATCCGTTTACGAGTTCATTGTAAGACGGTTCAGGGAAATCGTAAAGATTGTTCTAGGGAAGGACTCATCTAGGGCTAAAGCTGTGGGTGAGGCTGTAGCTGCTGCTGACGTGGCGGAAGCCGAGCGATTGGTAGAGGTGAACGGCCGTTTCATTATTGGCCCACACACCTAAAGAGACAGTTTGAATGCCGCGAGTTTGCAGGGTTTGTAGCATGCTGGTGAGTAGAAAACGGCCATACCCCATCCCTTGCTTCTCCTCCACAATGCCCACCGGCTCCAGCTGGGCGACACCCGGCTCGACAATGTGTAGCCAGACAAAACCGACGGTTTGGTTGTCCATTTGCAAGGTGATGAACTCATCGGTGGGCTCCCAGGTGGCAGCCACTTCGGCAGCGGAGTACGGTTGGAACCAGGGGGTATGGGCAAAGCTGCGTTCGTAGAGCTGGGGCAGGGTGCGAACGGCCGTTGCCTGACCCACTCTTTGCAATTTTCCAGGCAGAGATGATGGTTTGAAAACGGCCGTTGCCACATTTCCCAGCTGCATCGTCCACTCTTCATGTTCCAGTTCAAACTGGTGGTGCTGCAAAAAGAGCGCTGCGGGACTGGCAAGATCATCGGTGGTAAAGGTGATTTGCTGAACGGCCGTTTCCTTCACCGCTTCTTGCACCGCCCGCCACAAAAAGCTACCTGCTCCCTGGCGCTGAAATCGGGGCGCAACGCCGCCGCTAAGCTCAAACAAATGTGGTAAACCAGGAATTGGCAGCAGCACCGCATAACCGATCGGCTGGTTTTTGTGGGTGAGGGTCCAGAAACGGCCGTCTATTTGCCGCGTTGAGATTGCCTTAATGGGCGCATTGGGTTGGGAAACGTCCGTGGCAATTGCCAGCAGCGAATCCACGTCGCTCAATTGGGGCGGGCGCACAATCCAATCGTTTTCCATACCGAATTGTACAAGTTTCTTGACCCATCTGCCGCAGAATGATAGAATTTCGCCCGTTGCCCTCATCGTCTAGGGGACCAGGACGTAGCCCTTTCAAGGCTAAGACCGGAGTTCGAATCTCCGTGAGGGCACAAAAAGCTCCGCCAATTTGGTGGAGCTTTTTGTTTTGAGAATACGGCCGTTATAATTGGCCAGACACTAGCGACACTGTGTTTTTACACAACGAAGGTACGCTGGTGAATTCGTGAGGCTATCAGGGTGGCGGTGTGCAAGCGAGTTGTTAAGTTGGGAAACGGCCGTTTTTTCCAGGCAGGAATGATAAGTGTCAGGCAAATTATCGCAAAGTCAGAAAGATTTATTTCGTTGGATGATCGAATCAATTCCAGGTGATGGTTTCAAGATTTGGTGGACTCATCCCCCATCAATCGACCTTCTTGAAAATCAAGTGTTACCGACGCTTTTGACCAGAGCCAGGCTTAAAAGCCTAGCTGGGAAAGGCTTTTTAACAATCCAAGAATATAAACAAGAATGGTTTGGGCCTGGACACAGAGCGCGATATGCTTTTTCCGCTAAAATTTCTCCACACAAATTTATTGATATATGGGAGATCGAGATCGAGCCGGTTTCTTATCAAATTATAGAAAACAATTTTCGAGAAACGGCCGTTATTGGAACTCTAAACATTAATATTCCAAAATTAACAAAAAACCAGAGAGAACTTGCTACATATTTAGTTCATAAATCACTAGAGTTAAACCCTGAGGAGCCACCAGAAAATTTCAGTTTCACGCTAACCGCAGGAACCGTAGATGCTCGTCATCCTCCTAGCATACAATTTAAAGCTTACCCTCGCGAATATGTAGATTTCGAGCCTCTAGACATTGAGCCTTTAGTTAAAGCAGATATTATTGTGCGGCACTCTAAAATTAAGCACATGTACACAATGACCCAAGACCTCTACGATCTTGTGGCTAATAATTTTCAGGAAACGACCGACCATTCTGATTTCACAAGTGTATTCCTCAGAGCTAATAGTCATTTTCGCACCCTTTTAGAGACAATGGATAAAAGGTTTTCCAAAGATGATATGAAAAACATTCTTATTGGTCGGATCGATTATGATAATCTGTCCGGTGACAGAAAAATTGATCATTTTCGCGATCTGATCGAGCAGACCCATCGTGCCAATCAACTGGACGAACTTTTGTTGCTCCTTGCGTCTGAAGCCCCAGATATAGAGTGGGCCAAATTTAGATCATAAGCCTTCTTTGAAACTCAAAACAAAGAATTATGCACCCCACCCCTCCATGTAGAGTGCATAAGAACGGCCGTTTAAATATTCACGTTAATCGCACTGCCCGACTCATAACGACGCAGCCCCAAGTAGAAAACGGCCGTTGCCAACACCCACACCACCACGGCCGCCACAACCAGCCAAAGGAGAAGACGGCCGTTTCTCGTGCTAATAATCTCTACCGGAACGGCCGCAATGAACGCCGCTGGCAGCAATGTGAAGAGCAGCACCCGCACACCGCCAGAAAACAGGGTGATGGGATACAGGGCAAACGTCAGCAGCGCATTGGTCATCTGCTGGCTGACGTATTGGGCATTGCCCATGAAAAAAGCCAGCGAGCCGCTGATGACCGAAAAGCCCACAAAAATGGCCCCGGCCAGCAAAGAGCAAACCAGAAATAGCAAAATCTCCACCGGATGGAAGCGCCCGGTGAACAGATACGCCAGCAGGCCAAAGGTGACATCGCCAATGGTAGAAACCACCATGCGCGAGAAAATGACGTGGGGCAACAACGGCCTGGGCAGCACCAAATAATAATCGAGCCGCCCCTGGGCAATAAGGTAAGCCAGGTATTGGCCCACATTCCCGGCAAACATGTAGCCAATGCCGTAGCCCAGCGTGGCCACGGCAAACAGCAGGTAAATTTCCTCCATAGCGTAGCCGCGCACCGCGCCAAACTGGTCAAAAAAGATCAGCCAAAAGACAAAGTAGATGCCGTTGTTGATCATCATGCCCAAAATCTGGCTGATAAAGCTCGCACGATACTCCATCGCCGAGGAAAGGTTCACGCCAATGAGCGCCTTCAAGAATGAGAGTTCTGTTTTGAGTCTTTGCATATGTTCCTCCGTTAACGGTAATCGGTAAACGGTAATCCGTTATCGGTTCACCGTTTACCGATTACCGACCACTGATTACCGTTCACCGTTCATCCGCCATTCACGGCCAGCCGCCGCGATGCCCAGCGATATTGCCGCCAGAGCAGCAGGCTCAGCAGCGCCAGCCAGCCAATCTGCCAGGCCAGCAGCTGCCCAAACTGCGACCAGCTAAAGGCGACAAACAGTTTGGCCGGGGCGTAGGTGGTCAGGTTAAAGGGTAAGACGCGGGCGATGGTTTGCAGCCAGCCCGGCAAAAAATCCACCGGGATGAGCAGCCCGCCCAGAATGAAGATTAGCTTCTGGTAGATGAGCCGCAGCGAAAAAGTGTCTTCCATCACAAAGGCCATCAGCCCAATCATGCTGGCCATGCAAAAGTCGATGAGCAGGCCAAGCAGCAGCACTAGCAGGGTGGCGGGCAGCCCCGGCAGGTAAACGGTCGGCCATCCGGCAAAGTAAAGGGCCACGGGCGCACCCAGCAAAAAGATGAGCACCATTTTTACGGCCGTTTCCCCCAATCCATTAGCAAAATGATAGGCCAGGTAGTTGTACGGCCGTACCAGCGTGTAGGCGATGGAGCCATCCTTCACCTCGTCAGAAATGGTCTGATCGTGGCGGAATTTGCCCAGCTCCACCATCTCGGCAAAAAGAAAGTACCAGATGGTGTTGGCCAGCGTCAGCCCGGCAATGGTGGACGTGCCTTTGTTTTCGTAAACGGCCGTCCACAACTGCACAAAAATAAACATGAACAGCATAATCATCACCGACCGCGACGCGGCATCCCAGGCATAGGCCAGCTGGTTTTGCAGATTAGTCAGCGTGATGGTGCCGTATTTTCTAATCGTGTTTTGCAAAGGTAGATTCATAGTTTTACTCGCAGCTATGCGGAGACCGGAGATTGGAGATTAGAGATTGGGCTTATCTCCAATCTCCAATCTCTAATCTCCTAATTCTGGTAAATCTCCCGAATAATCTCTTCCAGCGGCGGATCGGTGATGGTGATGTCCAGGCAGGGTTTGGTGGCGATGATTTGCTGCATCACCTGTTCCACCGGCACTTCCCGGCTGTTGAAAGCCAGCTTGAGACCGTAAGTACCCTGCTTGAGCGTGCTGACCTGCGGCAGGGCAAATTCTTCTTCCAGCGGCTCGGCAAAGCGCACGTCCACGATTTTCTGCGTCAGGTAATCTCGTTTGAGGGTGGAGGTACGGCCGTCGAAAATAATACGGCCGTGGTTAATCACAATCACCCGCTTGGACAAACTCTCCACGTCGCCCGCGTCGTGGCTGGTAAGGAAAATCGTCACGTTTTCCGTCTCGTTCAGGTAGCGAATGGCGTGGCGGATTTGCTGCTTGGCCACCACATCCAGTCCAATCGTCGGCTCATCCAAAAAGATGATGCGCGGGCCGTGTAGCAGCGAGGCGGCAATCTCGCACTTCATGCGCTGTCCCAGGCTGAGCTTGCGCACGGGCGTCTGCAAGAACTCCTGAATTTGGAACGCTTCTACCAAAAAGCCGCGTCGCCGTTGATAATCCGCTTCGTCCAACTCGTAGATGCGGCTGAACAGGCGAAAGGTATCTTCTGGCGGCAGGTGGTACCAAAGCTGCGGCTTCTGGCCAAAGACGGAGCCGATCTGGTAGGCCATCTGGCGACGCTGCTGCCACGGCGTGTAGCCCATCACGCTCGCCTGCCCCTCGCTGGGGTACAGGATGCCAGTGAGCATCTTGATGGTGGTCGATTTACCCGCTCCGTTTGGCCCAATGAAGGCTAGCAGCTCGCCGCGCTCCAGCTCAAAACTGATGTCTGAAACGGCCGTTACCTCCCGCGTGATCGGTTTCCAAATCGAACGCAAGCTGCCCATGACGCCGGGCGTCTTCTGCTTGAGTTTGAACGTCTTGCCCAGCCCCTGCACCTGAACCGCCAGATGGGAACGGCCGTTACCACTTTTCTGTGTCATCAAACAATACCTCCTTCAAAAATACGGAACACAGAGCTACACGGAGAAGAACAGAGTTACACAGAGAGATTTGGAGAAATTTGCGAAATCTGTTGATTTGCATTCGTGGTGTTGAGTCCATGCTCATGTCGTTGCTTCTGAAAACAAAAAAGGCGCGATTTTGTTCAAATCGCGCCTTGCTCATCGTGCTTTGGGTGTTTTAGAGAATCGTTTGGTTAATGCCTCATGTTTCTTCCCCGGCAGCGGTCAGCGGCGCGTTTGGTGGCGCAAATCTGATAAGTCATAGGGACGGCTAACCAGGAGAAGTGATTCATGGCGCACATGCTAACATCGGGAGACGGCCGTTGTCAACCCAAAATTTGGAGCACAATCGTCAATCGCGCCGTTCGTGAGTATGATAACGGCCGTCTTGGAGGTAAACATGACCCAAATTCCTGAACAAATGACGGCCGTTTTGCTTGAATCGTATGAAGGTGCGACGGGGCTGCGCGTGGTGCAGCGCCCTGTGCCTCAACCTGGGCCACAGGATGTGCTCATCCAGGTGGCCGCCGCCCCGATTAACCCATCCGACCTGAGCTTTTTGCAAGGACGCTACGGCTTCCAAAAGACGCTGCCCACCATCCCCGGCTTTGAAGGCTCCGGCACGGTGGTGGCTGTGGGGCGTGAGACTGGCTTGATGGGCCGCTTTTTGCTGGGGCGGCGCGTGGCCTGCGTGACTCAGCAGCACGGCGAGGGGCTGTGGGCGGAATATGCTGTTACCTCGGTGAACTACGCCCTGCCATTGGCTGGCGCAGTGAGTTTGGAACAGGGGGCGATGTCGGTGGTGAATCCGTTAACGGCCGTTGCCCTCATCGACAGCGCCAAAAAAGGGGGCCACAAAGCGGTGCTAAACACTGCCGGGGCCAGCGCTCTGGGACTGATGCTGCACCGCTTGGGCCAGCAAGAAGGGATCGAAGTCATCAACATCGTGCGGCAGGCGGAGCAAGTGACTCAGCTTAAACAGCAAGGCATGCGCACTGTGCTCAACAGCAGCAGCGCCACCTTTGCCGAAGAACTGAGTGACCTGTGTCACGGGCAAAAAATCCGGCTGGCGTTTGACGCCATTGCCGGGGAAACGCCGCAGCGGCTGCTGGCCGCCATGCCGGACCACAGCCGGGTGACGGTGTACGGCAACCTGGCGCAGAAAGACGTGGCGCTCAATCCCGGCGGGCTGATTTTTCAGGACAAGTCGGTGGATGGCTTCTGGCTGACGCGCTGGGTGGGGCAGAAGAACTTCTTGCAGAGTCTACTAATGTGGCGGCGGGCGCAAACGTTGCTGCTCTCCGCGCTCAAAACCGAGGTGCGGGCACGCTATCCGCTGGCCCAGGCACCGCAAGCGGTCGCCGAGTACGAGGCAGCGATGTCTGGCGGCAAGGTTTTGTTGGTGATGGGAGAATGAGGGGTAAAGGGAACATTGGGCAGGCACACGGCCTGCCCACGTATTAGCTGATCGATCAATTTCTAATCCACAAAACGGCGTATTTACTCGGAAACGTAGTGATTAACTGTTTCGATAATTTGGGTTGCATAACTATAAATATCATCAACAGTTTCTATCGGCACCCGGTTTTCACTTTTATCTTCATTTATCAGGGCCAGATATTTCTGGTCTCGATTGAATCTCAGACGAACGATAGGCTTGCGATTATTGTCATCTAATAAAATGCCACAGTAGCTTTTTGTATCCCGCATGTGAACGCGTTTGACATTAATGGTATCTCGAAGGATCGACTTGATAGCAAAGAAGCCTTCAATTTCATCTTCTGTGGTGTGGATTTCGGCTTTACGCTCTAGTTCGCTATCTGCTTCGACTTCTTCCTCAGATTCTGTTACGGGAGTGGAAGTCTGAGGCAATACTACATCTTCATCAATGGCTTGCTTCAAGCGTTGATTTATTTTGTCATTCATAAAAGAACGCATAGCTTTGCGAATAATTTCTGAAAATTGGTCGCGTACGCTTTGCATTATCTTTCCTGAGTACACTTGTCGGGTCAGAAAGGTAACATATTCGTCTGACGGTGACTCAAATTCAGCCGACAAAATTTTCTTGATAGCTGCCGTATATTTTAATTCACTGGCTGTTGTGATGATCTCATCGAGGTTAAACGCGGACTTTGTGAACTTCTTAAGTTCAACAATGTCCCTATCCTGAAAAGCCATCATATTAAACTCAAAAAAAGGCTTTTCATCCATGCGATTTGAAAAATCTAAATCGGTGTGAAAGCGGTAAATAATTCCGTTTGTCAGTATTCCGAACCGTACTGTCTGCACGGCGTTAAAGTACCGGAACAACTGTGACGCATGCACCTTGTTGAGATCTGATCCGGCCCATTTGCACTCAAAAAGCATAATGGGCTTGCCATCCATCATGATGGCATAATCAACTTTCTCCCCTTTCTTGATGCCAATATCTGCTGTAAATTCTGGAATGACCTCCCCCAAGTTAAAAACGTCGTAACCCAAAGCGTTGATAAAGGGCATCACCAAAGCGTTTTTTGTTGCCTCTTCAGTTTGACAATGTTCCATTTGCTGTGGGATGCGATTGGCTAATTGTTGAATGCGATCAATGAAGTCCATAGTTGCCTCCTACTGTTTTGTTGTAATTGATCTTGATCAACGAGAAACTAAAAAGGCCATCCGCTTTCCATGAAGCGCGAGTTCAGTGGCTTTTACGGATGACCTTGCATATTTAACTTGAATAATTGCTTTTCTTTGCGACAAGTCGCTGGCTTTATTGGTTACGCGGCTGCCTAGAAACTGAACTCGCTCGGACATCATAGCAAATCAAAAGTTTCAGAGCAATACCCAGTAAAATTTCATAAAAAATGAGCGGCACAAAAAACCTTTTAAGCTCTTACAGTGGTCTTGGTTCCGCAGCCCACTTGCTATTTCTTCTTGCCCGCCCACCATCCTTACCTCTTAGCGTGGCTCGTCCGCGAGTTTGTGCAAGCCGCCATCTTCTGCCAGACGAGTGGTTTATGTTTTGGTACAATTCCTTCACCACAGGTGCGACGCACTTTCAAAAGTGCGTTGCACCTTCAAACCCATTCACCATTAAAAATTGACCATTGACCATTACGGAGGGTGTTATGCGTTTAGGAATCATGTTGGGTTACGCCGGGCGGCGGATAGAGCTGCCTGTGGAACTGGTAAAAGAGGCGGATCGGCTGGGCGTGTACGCCATCTGGACGGCCGAAGCGTATGGCTCCGATGCGGTATCGCCGCTGGCCTGGCTGGGGGCGCAAACGCAAAACATCAAGCTGGGCACGGCCATTATGCAGATGCCCGGTCGCACCCCCGCCAACGCGGCCATGACGGCGATGACGCTGAACCAGCTTTCTGGCGGTCGCTTTTTGATGGGTCTGGGTTTGTCCGGGCCGCAGGTGGTGGAAGGGTGGCATGGCGAGAGTTACGGCCGTCCGCTCACCCGCTCTCGTGAGTATGTTGAGATCGTCCGGGCCATCTTCAAACGTGAAGCGCCGGTGCAGTACGACGGCAAGCTGTACCAGATTCCCTACCAGGGCAAAGGGGCGACGGGCCTGGGCAAGCCGCTCAAAAGCACGTTGGAAGCTGCGCCCGACATCCCCATTTACCTAGCCGCCATCGGTCCGCAAAACGTGGAGCTCACCGCCGAAATCGCCGACGGCTGGCTGCCCATCTTCTTTTCCCCCAGCAAATACGATGAAATCTACAAGCCGCACATCGAAGCGGGTTTTGCCAAGGCTGGCGGCGGCAAGAGCATCGCCAATTTTGATATTGCCCCGACCGTTTCGGTGGTGATTCATGATGATGTGGAGGTGGCGTACAACATGTTACGGCCGTTCCTGGCCCTCTACATCGGCGGCATGGGTGCCAAAGGCAAGAACTTCTACACCAATCTGGCGGGTCGCTACGGCTACGAAGCCGAAGCTGAGGAAATTCAGGATTTGTATTTGGCGGGCGACAAAGGCATGGCGATGATGAAGGTTCCCGGTGCGCTCATCGACGATGTGGCCCTGGTTGGCCCCCGCGAGCGCGTTAAGGAGCGGCTGTCACTCTGGCTCGATTCCCCCGTCACCACCATGAACATTACCGTCTTCGACGTAGAGACCTTGCGCACTATGGTAGAATTAATGGCTGAACTAACCTAAAAAGGAGCTGTAAACGATGGCGTGGCGAAATTTAATAACTGTTGATCCCAATGTTTGTCACGGAAAAGCGTGTATCAAAGGTACCCGCATCATGGTTTCTGTTATTTTGGATAATCTGGCTGCTGGTGTACCGGTTCATGAAATTCTGCAAAGCTACCCTTCTCTCACGACGGAATCCGTACAAGCTGCGATTTCTTATGCCGCTGAGCTAACCCGCGAAAGAGTTGTGGCTATGCCCGTCTAGGAAGCCTCGTGAACTTTAAGGTTGATGAAAATTTACCTGTAGAAGTGGCTGATTTGTTGCGAGGAGTCGGTCATGATGCAGCAACTGTTTTAGAGCAGAATCTAGGGGGCGCAGCCGATAATCACCTTGCGGTTGTTTGCCACCAAGAAGAACGTGCCATTGTGACACTAGACTTGGATTTTGCGGATATTCGCACTTACCCGCCTGAACAATTTTCTGGGATCGTGGTGCTTCGGCTAGGGCAACATGATAAACCTCATGTCGTGCAAATTATGCGGAAATTATTACAAGCAGTTGAAACCGAACCCCTGGTAGGTAAGTTGTGGATAGTTGACGAGGAAAGAATCAGAATTCGAGAATGAATTTAAATTACAGGGAAACTGCCCAGGCGATTTGATCAATTATTTTAAGGCTAAAAAATAAGCGCCGGACATTTGCAAGTCTTCCTACAGTCAACTAATCATAATGAATGTGGATAAGTTGTGGACAATTGGTCACAAGCCCAGCAAATTCTGTGAATAAATCGGCAAAAGTCGCATAATCCCCGTTGATCGAATAGAACGCGCGTGCTAAAATCTGGCTATCTTTTGCTCTGCTCGCTGAACTGCAAGAGGACCAGCCATGACCATTGTTTTTGAGCAACGCGCTTCAGATTCGCCCTACATTGAATCTGTTACCCACGGGTATACGGTGAGTAACGGCCGTACCATCCGTCCGGTTGAATATTGCTGGCACATGGTCTTTGTCAAGGAACAGGGCAGCTTTCATCCCATCATTGCCGGTCCCTTTACCTCGGCAGGCGATGTCTCCTGGGGAAAAGATGCAGAAGTACTCTGGCTCAAATTTAAGCCGGGCGTTTTTATGCCGCACCTGCCCTTTAGCCATTTGCTCAACAACGAGATAACGCTGCCGGAAGCAACCGGCCAGGCGTTCTGGCTCAAAAGCGCAACCTGGGCCTCCCCCACCTTTGAAAATGCCGAAGTTTTTGTCAACAGGCTGATAAAAGATGAAATCCTGGTGCATGATTCGGTGGTGAGCGCTGTTCTGCAAGGCCAGCCGCACGACATGGCCCCACGAACCGTGCGCCATCGCTTTCAACGCGCCACCGGGCAGACGCAAAAGCAAATTCAACAGGCCAGGCGCGCCCTGCAAGCCTCATCGCTTTTGCAGAATGGAGCCTCCATTCTGGATACCGCCTACCAGCTTGGCTACACGGACCAATCCCACCTGACCCACGCACTCAAACTGTTTGTTGGCCATACGCCAGGCCAGCTCACCCCGCAGAAAAATCCCGCATAACTTTGCCATTTTTTACAAGACAACCGCCCTGGCCGCTGGTTACAATGCAATCGTAATTTCCGAAGGGCGTGCGTGGGGCAAAACTGGCCACCACAAGTCCATCATCAAAAAAATTGGAGAGTAAACATGTCAAAAGTAACCCCGTTTTTAATGTTCAACGATCAGCTGGAGGCGGCTATCGAGTTTTACACGGCCACATTTCCTGACTCAGAAATCAAGACTATTGCCCGTGATGGCAGCGATGGCCCCGTCGTTTCCGCAGAATTTGTTGTGGGTGGGCAAAAGTTTATGGGCTACAACGGCGGCTCGCACTTTACATTTACCGATGGCTTCTCGCTTTACGTTGATTGCGAAAATCAGGCAGAAGTGGATGAATATTGGAACAAGCTCCTGGCTGCCGGGGCAACCCCCGTGCAGTGCGGCTGGATTACCGATCCCTTCGGCATATCCTGGCAAATCGTACCGCGACGCTTCATGGAACTGATCGGTGGCGATAACCCCGCAAAAGTTCAGGCGGTGATGGCCGCCATGATGGAGATGATCAAGTTAGACGTCGCAGCGTTGGAGAAAGCGTATCAGGAGGCGTAGCCAAAACAGGGTGCCCGCTTAAAAACGTGGAGAAACGGCGCGCTTGTGTAGAAAATCTATCCTAAAAAGCCACAGAGGAAAAAGAGAAGCCTGAGGAATGAATCTTTGCCTCAAAATCCTCTGTGTCCTCTGTGGCTCATATTCGGACAGGTACTAAATCTGACGCCAAGATGAGCGGCAATGACCGCAATCGTGGACCTTGTTATAATGTGGAAAGATTTTTGGAAACGGCCGTATCAACAACGCGCCCTGGTTCAAGTGATTTTGTATGAGTCGGAAATCGGATAAACACGTTTTAATCCCACCGGATCAGGTGCAGGTAAAAGTGGCTGAATGGCAGTCACGCAATGAACCTGTGCTGCTGGCCGCCGGGCAGGAGCCGCTGTTTTTGGAATTGGTGGCGGAACTGGTGGGGAAACGGCCGTTAACCTCCAAAAAATACCAAAACACCATGCGGGAATATGCCCGCCGCGGCTTGCCCTGGCTTTCCAAAAGCAACGTCATCCGCCTGTACGAAGAGCTGTGTGAAGCAGGTTGGGCCGAGTTTGACCCCGAAGTGCGCATCCACCTGCAAATGAAACCGATCCGCAGCCAGGCGGGTGTCACCGTGGTGACCGTGCTCACCAAGCCATACCCGTGCCCTGGTAAATGCATCTTTTGCCCTACCGACGTGCGCATGCCCAAAAGCTACCTGCACGACGAACCGGGTGCCCAACGCGCTGAACGTCATGGCTTTGATCCGTATGCGCAAACGGCCGCTCGCATCCGCGCTTTAGAGCAAATTGGCCATCCTGCCGAGAAGATCGAGCTGCTCATTTTGGGTGGCACCTGGTCTAGCTACCGCCGCGACTACCAGGAATGGTTTGTCAAGCGCTGTCTGGACGCCATGAACGGGGAAGATTCCGAAACGCTGGTCGAGGCGCAGCAGAAAAACGCCGTCGGCCCGCGCCGCAACGTGGGGCTGGTTGTTGAAACGCGCCAGGATCATGTGGATGTGGATGAGCTGCGCTGGCTGCGCTACCTGGGCGTCACCAAAGTGCAGGTCGGCATCCAAAGTTTGGATGAGCATGTCTTGGCATTGAACGCTCGTGGCCACGATGTGCAAAGCACCCGCGACGCCTTCCGCCTGCTGCGGCTGGCGGGCTTCAAGATTCACGGCCACTGGATGGCTAATCTGCTGGGGGCGACGCCGGAAAGTGATGTGGTGGATTTCGGCAAGATTTGGTCGGATACGGCCGTACGCCCCGATGAACTCAAAGTGTATCCCACCATGCTGGTGGAAAATGCCGAACTTTACGACTATTGGCAGCGTGGCGAATACCATCCCTACGACGAAGAAACGCTGACCGAACTGCTGGTGGCCTGCAAAGTTCAGGTGCCGCGCTACGTGCGCCTCAATCGCGTCATCCGCGATTTCCCCACGACGAACGTGGTGGCAGGCAACAAAAAAGCCAACCTGCGCCAGATTGCCCTGAACCGCATGGCGGAGCGCGGCTTGCAGTGCAACTGCATCCGCTGCCGCGAGGTGCGCCGCCACAAAGTGCAGCGCGAAGATGTAGAACTGCGCATCGAGACGTACGAAACTGACGCCACGATTGAGCATTTCCTGAGTTTTGAGACAGATGATGACAAGCTGGCAGGTTTCTTGCGGCTGTCGCTGCCGCACAAAGACGCACCCCACCCGCTGCCGGAGCTGGAAAATCACGCCATGATTCGCGAGGTGCATGTGTACGGCCCAGCGCTCAACCTGGGCGAGGGCAGCAGCGGTGAGGCGCAGCACATGGGATTAGGTTCAGAACTCATCCACAAAGCGAAGGAGATGGCGCGAGCGGCAGGTTACGGCAAAATCGCGGTTATCAGCGCCATCGGCACGCGGGAATATTACGCCAAATACCACAATTTTGAGATGGACGGCCTGTACATGACGGCCGTTTTAATGGTAAATGGTGAATTGTAAATTCTTAATGGTCAGTTGGTCTTTAGCTTCTTCAGCTCTTTAGCGCCCCAGTTGCGGATGGAGGCAGCGTTGTCTTCGGCCGTTTTTTGCAAAAGTTCTGTGCCATAAAACCGGGTAGATAGGCGATAAAATGTTTTGCGCGTGGACACCTGCGGAATTTGAATTCCCTTTTCGATCAACTCTCGAATTTCTTCTGGTGGTATGGCATCGGCGTATTCGGCAATGATGTCGGCTACACCCATGTTGAGCGCTTCGGCACCATAATCACGGGTGGAATCCAGGTAGAGAACGGCCGTTTCCCACGCATCTTCTCCCAACTTCACCAACGCTAACAGCGCAATGCGCTTCAGCCAGTTAGGTGTAAACAGATAACCAAATTCCGGGCTGAAATGGTACAGCGGATCACGCGAAAACAGTTTACTCAAGACATCGCGGTTTGCCTCTTCCTCAATAATCGCTTTAACCTCTTTTATCTCTTTACGCGACGCTTCCATCTCCTTCAAAGCTTTTTCCGCCTCATCCAAATTGCCGGTGGTTTGCGCCATCATTAACCGCCAAGGTGCAGGTGGCGTACCCAAATGCCGCACTTCATCCAGCCACCCTTGCACAAGCGCTTTTTTAACATCGCTCGCCAAATCAGGATGATCTAGCCAATGATGCACGAGTTTTTTACCCATATGAACAAATTCATTGAGTTGCATAGACAAGTGCCAGAGCCAAAACAGCTTTTCTTTATCGGGGATTGTTTCCTGGGGAATAAGCCAATTGGAAAGCTGAACTGCTTCTTCAATTTGCCAGGGCCAGATCCATTGGCGTAGCAGATTTGTCATTTGCATGATGGCCCGGAATATGTCGGCCTCCAGGTAGCCTGTTTCAGCCAAATAGCTGGCCAAAACAATGAGGCCATGTGGGATTCCGTACTCTTCTTCGGGCACGGCCGTTTGCAGCGTATATTGGCAAATCGCCAGTTTACTGGTCTCTTTGATGCCTCGTTTGGCACGCAGCGCTTCAACCATACCAAAGCCAAAGATGTACGGTTCACCCATACGCTGGTTGATGAGATGTTCCGGTTTACGGCCGTATTTCCGGTACCCATAAATATAATCGTAGTAAACTTCCAGCCCCTGGGCAAAACAGCTGCTAATCCGCGCCTGCTCTTTGGTACTCTCTATTTTTAGATCGGCAAAAAACTGCTCGATGTCAAACATTTGGACCGGCTCCTCGTCGTCCCAATCATCGTCATCATCCTCAAACAGGCCTGCTAAATTAGCCATCGAAAGTACAAGCGACTCCATTTCTGATTGGTATTCCAGGCCGTAACGGCCGTAAATCTCCACCAATATGTTGTGAATATCTTTTTCTTTGTCACGCGGTTTAGCCGGTTCAAGCTCATCGAGGGACAGCGTGATGCCCTCAATGGCGTACCCCTCCCGGAAACAAAGGTCAAGCAGCTCTTTCGGCATTTGCGCCAGGGTCAGGCTGTCCCAGGTAACGTCGGCCAGATTTTCTTCTGGTGCCAGGGTAAGGATGCGGCCCTGCCAACCGCCAATCGCTACTTGAAAATCGGGGTCCTTCACGCCGGACTTCACGCGGACTGAATCGCCAACTTTAAATTGAGCCATTTTTAATTCTCCAACGGCCGTAAAACCGTTCCACTTCTCACTTTCAACTTTTCACTTTTCACCACTCACCACACCCAAAACCCCATCCGGTGCCGCCTCAAAAATATCCGCTGGCGTAACGCGGTTGAATAAATCCGCTGGGCCGTTGGCCTGGACGCGGATGTAATTGTCTGTATACCCGGCCCAGCGCAGGCCGCCATTGTCTGCGCCGATGGTACTTTCCCACAAAACGTTTAGCGTTTGCCCCACAAACCGCTGGTGAAATTGGTGGCTCAACCGCTGGCCCAGTTCAATCATGCGGCGGGTGCGCTCCTTTTTAACCTTGCCGTTGACCTGCTGGGGAAATTGGGCAGCGGCCGTTTCTGGGCGAGGGCTGTAGCTAAATACATGCAGCCGAGCAAAGTTGATCGCTTCAACATACTCCAGGCTTTTGGCAAAATCCGCTTCCGTTTCACCAGGGAAACCCACAATTAGATCGGTGCTCAAATTTAGATCAGGAATATGGCTGCGGGCGGCTTCGGTAAGTTCGCGGAAGCTAGCCCGGCTGGTGCGGCGGGCCATGCGCTTAAGGATCTTGTCACTGCCCGATTGCAGCGGCATGTGCAGGTGCGGCAGAAGGCGCGGATTGTGCCACAGCGTAAAAAAATCTGGTGCTAAATCCCACGGCTCCAGCGATGAGAGACGCAGCCGAGGTATGTCGGTGTGTTGCAAAATGGCTTGTACCAGGTCGCGCAGGCCGGTTTGATTGCCAAAATCGTGGCCGTAGCTGCCCAGATGTACGCCCGTCAGCACGGCTTCCTGGTAGCCAGCGGCGGCCAGTGCCTGAATCTCGTTTACGATGTCACCTAAATGGCGGCTTTGCCCTGCGCCCCGCGCTACCGTGGTGACGCAAAAGGTGCATTTGTTGTCGCAGCCATCCTGCACCTTGATGAAGGCGCGGGTGTTGGCGCCCATGCTGCCCGCCAGAAACTCGCGCAGCACGGGCTCCTGGTCAAACACAGGCAGCTCGATGCGTGCTTTGGGGTCTAGCAGTTGCACGAGTTGGGCTTTTTGCTGGTTGGCAATCACCCGGCCTGTGCCTTCCACTTTGCTCAATTCATTGGGCGCAATGGTGGCGTAGCAGCCGGTGAGGACAATTTCGGCATTGGGATTGTCGCGGTGGATGCGGCGGGTTTGGGTGCGGGCGTCGCGGGCAGCTTCGGCCGTTACGGCGCAGGTGTTGATGATGACTTTGTCGGCAACGGCCGTATCTGTCACAATCTCATGCCCCGCTGCCAACAACTGGCGAGCCATCGTCTCAATTTCACTTTGGTTTAGGCGACAACCAATGCTGTTTAGATAAACTTTCATCTGCCCATTGTAACGCAGGCAAAAAAGCAGTGCGAGGAGTGGGGAGATTTTTTCTGGCGGGCTAATGCAATTGATTAGCAAAAGAGAGGAAAAAGCCGCCGTGGCTTCTCCTTAAAGTTAAAAACCACGGCGTCTGAGGAAACAGTTAGCGCATTCGGCGGTTCATGCCACTACTTCGGTTGCCCATGAACATCGTTGCTGGCAAATTGAACCCAAAGTTGCGTAAGCGCTGTTCGCAGTTGGGCCGCATGCCGCCAGGCACAAAATCGCCAACCAGTTTTTCTTCAGTGCTGCCTTGCTGTTCTTCAAACTTGAAGATATCTTGCATTACCACCGTTTCGCCTTCCATGCCGGTGATTTCGGTGATGTTGATGACCTTGCGGCTGCCGTCGCGCAAACGTGCTTGCTGCACAATCAAATCCACGGCCGAAACAATCTGTTTACGCACGACAGAAAGCGGCAAATCCATACCGGCCATGAGCACCAACGTTTCCAGACGGGAGATAGTGTCGCGCGGATTGTTGGCGTGAATGGTTGTCAGGCTACCATCGTGGCCGGTGTTCATCGCTTGCAGCATGTCTAGCGCTTCACCACCACGGCACTCGCCGACAACAATGCGTTCGGGGCGCATACGCAGCGAGTTGATTACTAGATCGCGAATCGTTACTTCGCTGTCGCCTGCTTTGGAAGGTTTTTTAGTTTCCAGGCGCACCACGTGGCGCTGCAATAAACTTAATTCGGCCGCATCTTCAATGGTTACGATGCGGTCGCCATCGGGGATAAAGCTGGAGAGGACATTGAGTAAGGTTGTCTTCCCGGAGCCAGTACCGCCAGAAACAACAATGTTGAGTTTGGCGCGCACACAGGCCTCTAAAAAGTCGCCCATGTCCTGGTTGAGGCTGCCAAACTTGATCAAATCTTGAATGCCAAACGGGTTACGTGAAAATTTACGGATGGTGATGTTTGGCCCGTCGATGGCACAAGGGGAAACGACCGCATTCACGCGGGAACCATCTGGCAGTCGCGCATCGACCAGTGGTGAATCTTTGCCAACATACCGGCCCAGTGGCTCAATAATCTTGCGGATAACGCGCTCTACGTGGGCATCATCCACGAAGGTGATCCCCGATTCGGTGAGCTTGCCCTTTTGCTCGATATATACCAAATCGGCGCGGTTAACCATCACTTCGGTTATGGTGTCATCATGCAGAATCTTTTCCAGCGGACCAAAGCCCATAATTTCATCTAGCAGGTCTTCAAAGAACTGCCTTTCGTCGGCGGGGGCGATGGATAGATTGGCGTGTTGCCGGGCCAATTTGTACCGCTCTTGAATGAGCTTAATTGTCTGCGGGTTGCGATCCAGCACAATGTTTTTGGGGAGAGAAGCTTCGATTTTTTGCGCCAGCCAGAGTCGTGTGGCGGCTAATTTTTTATCTGGAGCAACGTTATCGACTCCATTTTTTTCTGATACCATGACGGTTCCTTGCACAGATTTATTTGTACTGCTCAATATGAAAATCTGGATAAAAGCGTAAACATTGTATAAAACACGGCCGTTTCTCAGCCATAGTCCGTTCTTACCAAAGCCGCTTTTTGCCCTGCCGTGCGCCCATCCCACTTGACAGGGCCACGGCCTTTGGATAGAATTCGCGAGCTTTGAAAAAGCCCTTTACTAGCCGGGATAGCTCAGTCGGTAGAGCACTGCACTGAAAATGCAGGTGTCCCCAGTTCGAGCCTGGGTCCTGGCATATTTTTACATGATTGTTTGGTAAAAAGACTTTGCCAAATGAATCAGCAGTTGGTATAACTGTAGCAATTCTCTTTGCGGGCATAGTTCAGTGGTAGAACGTCTCCTTGCCAAGGAGAAGGCCACGAGTTCGAATCTCGTTGCCCGCTCTAACATCCGGCAGGCCGCAAGCCTGCCGGATTTGTTTCCGGCGACGTGGCCAAGTGGTAAGGCAGAGGTCTGCAAAACCTTTATCACCGGTTCGAATCCGGTCGTCGCCTCAAGTTTTTAAGCCCTTGCCCACGCAAGGGCTTTTTTTCATTCTGGAGATTTTCTGATGGATACGTTCGCAATTCCCTCGTCAGTTGAAGCTATTGATCCGCGCCGTTGGGAGACATTTGCTCCTTACTTTGCCGATTTGCAGGAACGGCCGTTAACCTCAACCAACCTTCGTCAGTGGCTTACCGATTGGTCCGACCTCACCCGGTTACTCTACGAAGCCGCCTCGCTGATCTACATTGAAAAATCTCTGGACACGGCCGATGAAGAAAAAGAGCAGGCCTTTCTGGACCTGATTGATAATGTGTTTCCAGAGGCTCAGGTAGCGGCACAGGCCCTCAAAGAGCGGCTGCTGGCTTTTGACGCCAATGAGGCGGCCTTGCAAGATATGAGCCTGGTGCTGCGCAACATGCGCAACGAGGCCGAGCTTTTCCGCGAAGAAAACGTCCCCTTGTTTACCGAGGTTTCTAAGCTGGAAAATGAATACGACAAAATTACTGGCGGTTTGCAGGCGATTTGGGATGGCGAAGAAAAGAATCTCAGCCAGCTGGCGTTTTTCTTAAACGATAAAGATCGCGATGTGCGGCAAAAAGCGTGGCAAACAATTGCCGATTTATGGTTTAGCCAGCGCGAACCACTCAACAAACTTTATGGGCAGATGCTGAAGGTGCGCCAACAAATTGCCCAAAACGCGGGGTTGCCAGATTACCGGGCATACGCTTTTCGGGAAAAGGGGCGCTTTGATTATACCCCAGAAGATTGCCTGACTTTTCATGAAGCGATTGAAACGGCCGTTGTCCCCGCCCTCCGCCGCATTTTAGAGAGAAAGCGGACCCGGCTGGGTTACGGCCATTTGCGCCCCTGGGATTGGGTGCCAGAAAAAGGTGCGCTGGTAGATGATTCTCATGGAGATCCGTTACGGCCGTATCAAGGCCAGGATGCGCTCATCCAGCATACCCTCAACATTTTTAACCAGCTAGACCCGCAACTTAGCCGCTATTTTGCCACGATGGCCGAAGATGGCCTATTGGATCTGGATACACGAGCAGGCAAAGCGTTGGGGGGATATTGCAGCTCGCTGCCGTTGCGGAATCGGCCGTATATTTTTATGAATGGCGTCGGCAGTCACGACGATGTACAAACCATGCTCCACGAAGCAGGACACGCTTTCCATGTGTTTGAAACGGCCGAATTGCCCCTCGTTTGGCAAACCGATCCACCTATGGAGTTTTGCGAAGTAGCTTCCATGTCTATGGAGCTGCTGGCCTCGCCGTATCTTTCGGCCCAGCATGGCGGTTTTTACACCTCACCTCAGGCGGCCCGCGCTCGCATTGAACATTTAGAAGGAATCATTGCCTTCTTGCCCTACATGGCTGTAGTCGATGCTTTCCAGCATTGGGTATACACGCATCCCCAAGAAGCAGCCGACCCTAACCTGTGCGATGAGGCTTGGGACCAGCAATGGCAGCGCTTCATCCCCGACGTGGATTGGACTGGACACGAGGTCAGTCGCAAAACGGGTTGGCACCGCAAACCGCACATTTTCACTGCCCCGTTCTACTACATTGAATATGGCATGGCGCAGATTGGCGCGCTGCAAGTCTGGCGCAACAGTCTGACTGATCGCGCTAGCGCATTAAACGCCTACCGACGGGCGCTTTCTTTGGGTGGCACCAAAACGCTGCCGGAACTGTTTGCCTCTGCTGGCGCCGAGTTCCGCTTTGACACGGAGATGCTTTCGGAACTGGTGGCGCTCGTTGAGCAAACGACGGCCGAACTAGAGAAAAGTGTGCTGAGTTAACGGCCGTTCTGCGTCTAGAG
>JACKBS010000023.1 GCA_020634435.1 Ardenticatenaceae bacterium
ACGGTTTTTCATTTGGCCACAGCCAGGAAATGCCGGTTCTGGATCGTTGGCTAGTTCATCTCGCCAGCGGAACAGACTGCTTTTGCTCATGCCCAGTTCGCTGGCTGCTTCTGCTACCGTGCGGTCACTTTCGTGTGAAAGTCTGACGGCCTCGAGTTTGAATTCTCGGGAATACCATTTCGTTCGCTTTTTCACAAAACTTTCCCCTGATTTGTAGTGCAGTATCATAACTTACTGTCCATCATCGCGCGGATAAAGCCCCACCTTGTTAGGGTGCTTATGAGTTAGTATGCGATTACTTTGTAATTGTATTTGACGATCACACACGGTCGTTTTTGTCTCTTTCACGTATAATCCTGCGCATTATTTCACAGACAAGGACAATTTATGAACCCGTTCACTCTTTGCGGCACCCTCATCCATGCGCCCGTGTGTGGCGAGATTGAAGTGATTGAAAACGCGCTGGTTGTGGTGGATGCAGCGGGAAATATTGCAGGCGTGTATGCCCCCGAAGCAGAAAAGTATGCAATTGTGAAGGAAACGGCCGTTGCCGCCAACAGTCTCATCACCTTAGCCAAAGGGCAATATCTCCTGCCCGGCCTGATCGATTTACATGTCCATGCACCCCAATGGCCCCAGGCGGGCAACGCCCTGCACCTGCCCCTGTACACCTGGCTGCAAGAATACACCTTCCCCCTGGAAGCCAAATACGCTGACCTCGAATTTGCCGAAAAGGTTTACACCTCGCTGGTTGATACTTTGATTGCCAACGGCACTACCACCACCCTGTATTTTGCCACCGTTCATCTTGAAGCAACTAAACTGCTAGCCGAGATTTGCCTGGCCAAAGGGCAGCGTGCCCTGGTGGGCAAAGTCGCCATGGATAACCCCGCCGAATGCCCGGACTATTACCGCGATGAATCGGTACAGCAAGGG
Organism: Ardenticatenaceae bacterium; assembly: GCA_020634435.1. Taxonomy (GTDB): domain Bacteria; phylum Chloroflexota; class Anaerolineae; order Promineifilales; family Promineifilaceae; genus Leptofilum. Next base: position 937 of record JACKBS010000023.1, read on the forward strand.
CTGGCCGATACCCGCGCCCTGATTGAGTACGTGCGCGCCATGCCCGGCAACGAAAACGAAAGGGTGCTACCCGTCATCACGCCCCGGTTTATCCCCAGCTGCACAGATGAGATGTTGACGGGGCTGGGTGAACTGGCCGAGGAGTATGATTGCCACGTGCAGACGCATTGCTCAGAAAGCGATTGGGCACACAACTACGTGCTTAATCGGCATGGCAAACACGACACCCAAAGTCTGCATGATTTTAAGCTGCTAACCAACAAAACCGTCCTGGCCCACAGCTGCTTCATTAGCGATGAGGATATGGCCACCATTAAACAGCAGCGCAGCGGCATTGCCCATTGCCCGCTGTCCAACGCGTATTTTGCCGACGCGGTATTTCCAGCCCGCAAAGCCCTCGACCTCGGTCTGGATGTGGGGCTGGGCACAGACGTATCCGGTGGCGCCACCCCATCGCTGCTGGAAAACTGCCATACGGCCGTTACCGCATCGCGCTATCTGGACGGCGGTGTAGATGCAGAATTGCCTCAGCCGGAACGCGGAATCCAGGGCTCTAGAATTGATTTCAAAGAAGCTTTCTGGATGGCTACGGCCGGTGGCGGCAAAGCGTTGGATTTAAACATCGGTCTGTTCAAAGAGGGCTATGCCTTTGACGCCATCATCGTTGACACCAAGGTAGCAGGCAGTAATTTGGTCGTCTGGGCCGAACTGGACAAAGCAGAAGATATCCTGCAAAAAATCATCTACAATGCCAACCGTCAAAATATTCGCCAAGTTTGGGTTCAAGGAAAGCTGGTCGGCGGCACGGATCATTAAGCGCAACTTGCTCAATTGGATATAAAAACGGCCGTTTCCTGCCACAGGAAACGGCCGTTTTTGCTTCTTCCCTAACCCCCTAACACAAAACAATCTGAATTTGTGATGAAAATCACCAATGAAAAATGCCTTTAGCCACTAGCTTCTTTTCCCCCTGGGTTCTATATAGTGGTTTTATGGGCTATTAGACTCACTTTTCACATCCTAGCCTTGCGCAAATACAACTGAATAGTGATCGATTTCTTTAAGCAACAAAAGGGGAAATAATCATGGACTGGAAACCAATTAGTAAGTCTACCCGAGTCTGGCCCGTTCCACCGAACCTCCTCAACTACAAAGAAACGAGAGCCAGTTTTACCTGGGACGATGCCTGGCAGCTGCTGGATGGCCTGCCGGACAATCGCGGGCTGAATATCGCGCATGAAGCGGTTGATCGGCACGCCAACGGACCAGACCGCGACCACCTGGCCATACGCTGGCTGGGCAAGCAGGGCGAGCAGTTTGATTTCACCTTTGGCGATCTCAAGCAGCTTTCCAACCGCTTTGCCAATGTGCTGCAAACGTTGGGCGTGGGCAAAGGGGACAAAGTATTCGTTTTGTGCGGCCGTATTCCCGATCTCTACATCGCCGCCCTGGGCACCTGGAAAAACGGCAGCGTGTTTTGCCCGCTCTTTTCCGCCTTTGGGCCGGAGCCAATTTTCCAGCGACTGAGCCGGGGCGAGGGCAAGGTTCTGGTGACCACCCAGCACCAATACGCCCAGAAAGTGGCCGACCAACGGCCGAATTTGCCCCACCTAAAAACAATCCTGCTCACCGACGTATACGAGACCGTCAGTGACGATGTACTGTCGCTCACCGAGCAGATGATGGCCGTCTCGGACGAGTTTGAGATTCCACCCACCGACCCCGAAGACGTAGCCACCATTCACTTCACCAGCGGCACCACCGGCATGCCCAAGGGGGCCATTCACGTGCACAAGGCCGTGCTGACCCACGCCGTGACGGCCCGCTATGCCCTGGACCTGCACCCTGAGGATGTGTTCTGGTGCACGGCCGATCCCGGCTGGGTTACCGGCACCTCGTACGGCATCATCGCCCCGCTGACGTTGGGCGTAACCAACATCATTGATGAAGCGGGCTTTGACGCCGACCGCTGGTATCACATTTTGGACGAGCAAAAAGTGAACGTCTGGTACACCGCCCCCACTGCCATCCGGCGACTGATGCGGCTGGATTTTGATCCGTTGGCGCAGTATGACCTGAGCCACCTGCGCTTTGTAGCCAGCGTGGGCGAACCGCTCAATCCCGAAGCAGTGGTATGGGGGCAGGACGTGCTGCACAAAACCATCCACGACAACTGGTGGCAAACCGAAACGGGCGGCATCATGATTGCCAACTACGCGGCAGAAGAAGTGCGACCAGGGTCAATGGGACGGCCGTTGCCGGGCATTGAAGCGGGCATTGTGCGCCGCATTGATGGCCAGCACGTTGAGCAAATCACCCGACCACGCGTGGATGGGGAGCTGGCGCTGCGACCCGGCTGGCCTTCAATGTTCCGTGGCTACCTGCACGAAGAAGCCCGTTACCAGAAATGCTTTGTCGATGGCTGGTACATCAGCGGCGATCTGGCCATGCAGGACGAGGACGGCTACTTCTGGTTTGTAGGCCGCGCCGATGACATCATCAAAACCGCCGGGCACATGGTTGGCCCCTTCGAGGTGGAAAGCGCCCTGATGGAGCATCCGGCCGTGGCCGAGGCAGGGGTGATTGGCAAGCCAAACCCGGTGATTGGCGAGCTAGTGAAGGCGTTTGTGGCCCTCAATCCAGGCTACGAACCGAGCGACAAGCTCAATCGCGAGCTGCTGGGCTTTGGTCGCCAGAAGTTGGGATCGGCTGTGGCCCCCAAGGAAATTGAGTTCAGACAGGATCTACCGAAAACGCGCAGCGGCAAGATTATGCGGCGGCTGCTCAAGGCGTGGGAACTGGGTCTGCCGGAAGGGGACATTTCCACACTGGAGGAAGATTGATGTTAAAGGAACCGAAGATTGACACCAAAAATGTTGAAAGAGTGGTCGATGCGGAACACGGCCGTTTCCTCCTGCACCAAATGTTACGCATCCGCCGCTTTGAAGAGAAATGCGCCGAGCTGTACAGCGCCACGAAAATTCGCGGCTTCCTGCATTTGTATGATGGCGAAGAAGCGGTGGCCGTGGGCGTGATGCAGGCATTGCAGCCAGAAGATGCCGTGATCGCCACCTATCGCGAACATGGGCAAGCGTTAGCCCGTGGCGTGAGTATGAACAACGCTTTGGCCGAAATGTACGGCAAGCAGGAAGGCTGCGCTCGTGGGCGGGGCGGCTCGATGCACCTGTTTGATGCCGAGACCCATTTCTACGGCGGCAACGCGATTGTGGCGGGTGGCCTGCCCGTGGCGGTGGGCATGGCGCTGGCGGATAAGAAGTTGAAACAGCCGTCTGTCACCTGCTGCTTCTTTGGCGATGGGGCCGTGCAGGAAGGCGAGTTTCACGAATCGCTGAACCTGGCGGCGCTGTGGCATCTGCCCGTCCTGTTCGTCTGTGAAAACAACGGCTACGCCATGGGCGTGGCTCTGGAAATTTCCGAAGCGGTACCCGACCTGGCTAAAAAAGCGGCCGCCTACGACATCCCAGCGGCAACGGTGGATGGCATGGATGTGCTGGCGGTGGAAGCCGCCGCCCAAGAAGCGGTTGATTACGTGCGCAGCGGGCAAGGCCCATACTTCCTGGTGTGCAACACCTACCGCTATCGGGCGCACTCCATGTTCGACGCGGAGCTGTACCGCAGCAAAGAGGAAGTGGAGCATTGGCGTCATCTGGACCCAATCGAACAGCTAACGAGCTTGCTGCAAGTGCAGGATGGCCTGAGCCAGGCTGAATTGGCGGAAATGGAACAGAAAGTGGCGGCCGAAATTGAAACGGCCGTTGCCTTTGCCGAAGCTGGAACCTGGGAACCTGTAACCGAACTGGAGCGCTTTGTTTATTCGGAAAGGAGGGTGTGATGAGTGTAAACGTACCCACAATGCCGGTACTCGAAAAGCAAAATGTGACCGAAACCCGAACCATTACCTATCGGGAAGCGGTGCGTGAAGGCATTCGTAATGCCCTACACCGCGACGAGCGCGTGTTTCTGATGGGCGAGGATGTGGGCGGCTACGGTGGCTGCTTTGCCGTGAGTAAGGGGCTGCTGGATGAGTTTGGCCCGGCGCGCATTATGGACACGCCGATGTCTGAATCTGGCTTTACGGGCGCGGGAATTGGCGCGGCTCTGGGCGGGATGCGCCCCATCGTGGAGGTGATGACCTGCAACTTTAGCCTGCTGGCCGCCGACCAGATTGTGAACAATGCAGCCACGCTGCTGCACATGTCTGGCGGGCAGTTTAACGTCCCGGTGGTCATTCGCATGTCCACTGGCGGCGGCAAGCAGCTGGCGGCGCAGCATTCGCACAGCTGGGAAGGCTGGTACGCCCATGTGCCCGGCCTCAAAGTGCTCACACCCGCCACGATCGAGGATGCCTACGGCATGTTGTGGTCCGCGCTGGAAGACCCTGATCCGGTGCTCATTTTTGAAAATGCGTCGCTATACAACATGAAGGGCGAACTGCCCGTGGATGCTGGCCCGGTGAACATCGACAAGGCAAAGCTGCACCGCGCCGGAACCGATGTGACAATCCTGGCCTACAGCGCCAGCCTGTTTAAGGCGCTGGACGCCGCCGACGAACTGGCCAAAGATGGCATTGCGGCGGAGGTGATTGATTTGCGAGTGTTACGGCCGTTAGACAACACCACCTTCCTCAACTCCATCCGCAAAACCCACCGGGTTGTGATTGTGGATGAGGGGTGGCGCTCTGGCAGCATTTCTGCTGAGATCAGCGCCCGAATTATGGAACAAGCATTTTATGAGTTGGATGCCCCTGTGGCGCGGGTGTGCACCGCTGAGGTGCCGCTGCCCTATCCGAAACATTTGGAAGAGGCCGCCCTGCCCCAGGTGGAAAATATTGTAGCAGCTGTGCATCAGCTGTTAGGAGGCTAAAGTCATGAAGTATCGTGTCCATCGTTTTGGTATTCGCATGACGGAAGATCAGGTCAAACTGGAGCAGTTTTTGAACAATCTGGATGGTGAAGTTGTGGCCATCATTCCCAACGTGACGCCGTTTCCAGCAACCTTTGTCAATTTTTTGCTGATCGTGGAGAAGGTGGGTGTACCGGTTTCGGAAAAGGAATTGCAGTATGGTTGAGTTCACCATGCCCAGTTTGGGCGCAGATATGGAGTCTGGCGTCCTTTACGACTGGCAGGTGAAGCCGGGCGACACGGTAAAACGGGGCGACATAGTGGCCTCCGTGGAAACCGATAAAGGCGTCATTGACATTGAAGTGTTCACAGACGGCGTGGTGGATCAACTCCTGGTGGCCGAAGGCACACGTGTGCCGGTGGGAACCGTGCTGGCGCTGATTCGCGGCGAAGGGGAAGAACCAGTGGCGATGGCAGAGGCGGCTCCGGCTCCGGCTGTGGAAGCGCATCCGATGGATCAACGGCCGTTGCTCCAACCCCCACCCATCCAGCCCAAACCCACCCACAACGGCGGCGGTCGGCAGCGTGTCTCGCCCGCAGCCCGCAAGCTGGCGTCTGAACTGGGCATCGACCTGACCATCCTCAAGGGCAGCGGGCCTGGTGGCGCAATTTCCCTGGCCGATGTGGAGGCGGTACCGAAACCAGTGGCTGCGCCAGAAGTTGCGGTTATTCAGGCATCGCCTGTGGCCCGCCGTCTGGCGCAGGCGCTCGGTGTTGATTTGCACATCATTAAGGGCAGTGGGCCTAACGGCACGATTTGTCGGGGTGACGTGGAAAAGCGGGCAGCTGAACTCATTCGCCAGGCCAAAACGGCCGTCCCCACCAAAGCAAAACCGGTAAGGGAAACGGCCGTTCCTACCACCACACCATCCTCACCCACCACCGACTTTCAGGCTGGCATGCGCCGGGCCATCGCCGCCGCTATGAGCCGGGCCAATCGCGAAATCCCGCACTACTACCTGGAAACCCAGATCGACATGAGCCGCGCCCTGCAATGGCTGGAGGCGGAAAACCTCAAACGATCCATCAAAGAGCGCTTGCTACCGGTGGTGCTGCTCATTAAAGCCACGGCCAAAGCGCTGGGCGACGTACCCCAGCTCAACGGCTACTGGCAAGAGGACCAGCTTCAGGTGCAGGAGGCAATTCACCTGGGCTTTGCCATTGCCTTACGGCAAGGCGGGCTGGTCACCCCGGCCATCCACCAGGCAGACACGTTGACCCTGGATGAAGTGATGGTGGAACTGCGCGATTTGATTACCCGCACGCGAAGCGGCCGTTTGCGTAGTTCTGATCTCACCGATGCCACCGTGACGTTGACCAGCCTGGGTGACACGGGCGTGGAGAAAGTGTACGGCGTGATTTATCCGCCGCAGGTGGCACTGGTGGGCTTTGGCAAAATCCGGGAGCAGCCGTGGGCGCAAAACGGCATGATCGGCATTCGTCAGGTGGTGACGGCCACGCTGGCTGGAGATCATCGGGCGACAGACGGCCGTATCGGCGCACAGTTCCTGGTTAATTTGGAAAAATATTTACAGGAGCCAGAAAAATTATGACCACAACACAGATCAAAAATGATCAATTAAAGACAACGATTTTCAACATTCTGGGCGGCATTGCCCCGGAAGCGGATTTCGACACGCTGGATCCAAACGTCAACCTGCAAGAAACGCTGGACATCGACTCGTTTGATTTCCTGAATTTCCTGATTGGGCTGAATGATGAACTGGGCGTGGAGATTCCCGAAGCGGACTACGGAAAGCTCGTTTCACTTAACGATATTGTGAATTACCTGATGGTTCGCCTGGCATAAATCAGGCGCAGCAAAGGGATGCCGGTGAACAGGGATTGCGCCGATTTTTCGTCTAGAGGGGCGTCATGCTGCGTTCATCGGCACCCAGTTTTTAACTTGTTGGATAGCGGGTAATACAGCGCTATACCCGCATAATTATCATCTTGGCCTGCTTGAACAAGGAGATGTAGAAATGCTGGTGAGAGAATACACAATGAGTCTGGATCAATACTTCAGACATTGGCAGCCGATACGAACCAATTTGCTGGCAACTATAGACAAATTTAGCGATAGAGAGCTCGCCTACGTGCCTTTTCCTGGCAGCCGATCGGTAGGGCAAATCATTCGCCACATTGCCAATACAGAAGATGGTTGGTTTCGATACGTTGTGATGCAGGAAGCAAGGGAGTGGCCCCCAGAATTCACCGCGGCGGCCTACCCAACGGTTGCCGCCACAAAAGTGCTGCTCAACAGAATCCATGACCACACGATGATTTATCTGTCAGACTGGGATTGTGCTGACCTGGAACGGCCCATCGCAACGCCATGGGGAGACACGTTCACGCTGGGCTGGATTATCTGGCATGTGATGGAACATGAAATTCATCACCGGGGGGAATTATCGCTGATTCTGGGACTGATGGGGCGTGAAGGTTTGAATGTATAGGTGTTGTAAACGGCCGTTCCCGCCCCGATAAATGTAATTTATGAGGAGGCGACATGTTTGCGTTTAACAAAATACTGGTTCCATTAGACGGTTCAGAACTAGCCGAGTTGGCATTACGACCAGCGCTGAAGGTGGCGCAGGCCGGGCAGGCGGAGGTCATTCTGCTGCGCAGCATGATTCCCGTTTACATGGCCATGCCGGTTGTGGCCGGCGAATACGAATGGGCCTGGCCGGAATACGCCAAAGAGCAAGTGCGCACGGAAACGAAAGAGTATCTGGAGGCCGTGCGGGAGCGGTATGCGGCAACCAACCTGCAACTGCGCACGCTGGCAGTGGAAGGAGACGCGGCTAGCATGATTCTGGATGTGGCCGCTGAGGAGGACGTGGATCTGATTGTGATGTCCACCCATGGCTGGTCTGGCGCCAACAAGCTGCTGCTGGGCAGCGTAACCGAGCGCATACTGCATCAGGCCAATTGCCCGGTTTTTGTGGTGCGATCCGCTGACACCATTTCCCGCGTTTTGCTCACGCTGGACGGCTCCCCTTTGGCCGAAACGGCCGTTGTCACCGGTTTGGCCCTGGCCCAGGCGCTGGATGCCCGCACCACCTTGCTGTCGATCAATGAGCCGATTACCGTTAGCAACAGGCTGGGCTTGCAGCAAAAATGGCAAAGCAGTCAGGAAGGTCAGCAGATGCAGCAGCGCAGCCGGGTCGAAAAAGAACAATACTTACGCTATATGGCAGCGCGCTTTGAAGACGAGGTTGAAAACGAGATTGCTTTTGAAGTAATTGAAGGGTCGCCTGTTGAAAAAATTCTGGAGTTTGTGGACCTGCATGGTATTGACCTGATTGTGATGAGCACACACGGCCGTACTGGACTGCGGCGCTGGCTATACGGCAGCGTAACGGCCAAAGTGATGCGCAGCACCAAAAGCTCCATGCTCATCATTCGGCCCTTGCCCACAGCATGAGAGATTAGATGAGAACGGCCGTTTCTGGGCCGGTAACGGCCGTTCGACCACCTATCCCTCTTTGGCAAATTAAAGCTGCTTTATCGCCTGCAAAATAGACGGCTTGTTGTGCAGTTCCCAATCATCGGCCGAGTAGCGGTAAAAAATGACCCCGTTGACCGGCATAAGCGCTTCTTCATTGTAAGCGCGGAAGTGTACGGCCGTACGGCGCACCCATTCCGCCCCCTGGTTCTCCTGCCAACCGAGTTTGTTGTTGTCGTTGTGACGCTGGGGGTTCACCTCCGTAGCAATCACGGGCAGCGCCCAGAACCGATCTGGCACCACCGCCAGCAGTGGCTGGTATGATCTTAGATGTAAAAATTGCCAGCGCAGCGGATCATCGCTGAATTTGGCGTCGCTGTCTACGTTGTCGGGGTTGCTGTCCTGCGTCTTGGGATGAATGGTAATGAAGTCCGTGCCCAGCAGATTATTGAGGACACGCTGCCAATAGTCGCGGCTGTCACTGCCGGGGCCAAAGTAGGGATCCACCGCCTGCACCCCTAGCCGCACTCCAGTCGGCTTACGCTGCCAAAGATCGTTGTAGGCGCGGGCATACAGCTCTGGCGTAATTTTCTGGCCATTGACGCCGCCGGGAAACTCCTGCGGATTGTTGGTCTCGTTGCCGAAGATAAAGCCCCAAACTCCTTTGCTGCGCCGCATCGTCTCCACGCAGGCGTCCAGGTAGCGTTGGAAATCGGGGGAGTCAGAAGCTGGCTGGTTGCCTTGGGGGTGAAAACCATAGTTGAGCCGGACGAGCATTTTGATGCCCGCCTGTTCAAATCGGGTCATATCTTGCGGGGCAGGATTGGTGCCCAAAGCAACGGCGTGCAGTGCCCAACCCTGTATCCCGTTGCGCTGCATCCACTCGGCCCCGTCCTCATTGTGAATACCGAAGGCAACGGCCGTATCCACCCGACTAATGTCATCTTTGGGCACAGCCACCGGGTAATAATCCTGGTTTTTGTTGCCCAATAGCCGCATAACGGTGCCATTTTTGACGCGGCCCAGCTTTTCCTGAAAAGAACCGGGCGCAGCACGCAAGTTGATGAAGCCAGTTTGCACCCGGGCCACCATCCCTTTTTTCTCCAGGCTGCTGGCAAAGGCCCAGCCAGCGACCATCTCGCCGATTGGCGTGGGCCACCCTTCCTGCAAATGAATCAAGAACGGTTCCGGGTCGATGAGGTCAAACGGCTGGGGCGTCTCTTTGCGGTTTGATGCGCCGTCCAGGTAAAGGCTCAGGTGCAGGTGCGTGCCCAGGTGCGGCTCGGTGGGCGTAGGCTTGGGCCAGACGTTGCCAGTGCTGTCGGCAAAGCCCAGCAGCTGCCCGCCGCGCACAAAATCACCCACGTTTACTTCCGCCTTTTTAAGGTGAGCGTAGGTAGTCCGGTAACCATCGCTGTGCCGCAGGTAAACGGCCGTTCCATAATTATGCCCCTCCGCCACATCCCGCACTTTAATCACCGAACCGTCGGCCACAGCAAAAATTTTGGAGCCAAACGGGGCCACAATGTCCACGCCGTCATGGCCAATGAGCGGCGGGTCGTAATTTTGCGGATTTTGCATAAACCTTTGGGTAATGCTTTTGTGCTCAGTGGGCCAATGGGTGAAGATGAAACTACCGCCGACTGTTTCTGGGGCAACAAACCGCTGTGCTTCAAACTTGATGCCCCGATCCCGCAGCCAGGCAAAAATGTCACCGCTCCACCGCTCGCCAGACCATACCACAACTTTGCTGCTCTCATCTCCGGCAAACATGAGGGCGTGTGCCACGTCGGCGCTGTAGGTGAAAGCGGAGAGGGTTGGATGCAGGGTGACCGTCACCTGCTTGAGTTCCGGCAGAGTGGTATCTTGCGGCAGCAAGTGGATAGTGTGCTGAATGCGCTGCGGGGCCGTGCGTGCGCCCGGTTGGCTAACGTGGCCCGGTACGCTGCTGCCGTCGAAGTTGCGTGCCTCGGTGCCAATGCCGCGCCGATGCAGCCAGTTAAAAATGGCATCATCCGCGCCCCAGCGCTCCCCGGCCCAGGCCACAACAACGCTGGCATCGGTACCCGCGTGAGCCACAGCTTGGGCGGCATCGGCGCTGTAGGTAAAAGCGGAACGCGTGGGATGCAGCAGGGTGACCACCTGGGCCAGTTCGGCCAGGGAAGTGTTTTGCGGCAGCAAATGAATGGTGTGCTGAATACGGGAAGGCTGAGTGACGGGCATGGGCTTCTCCTGTTCAGTTGTCTAAAATGGTTGAGGGATACAGAGAGTTATGATAGCAGAAACGGCCGTTTCCCAAAACCACCACACCGAACAACTTTTAGACGCCTCTAGCCGCTTACCTGCACCACAAAATCCTCGCCTTGCCAATGATCATCAGCCAGCCAGTGGAAGGTGAGCACAATTTCGGCCCCAGCGGCCAGTGCTGCCGTGGGCAAGTCGGCGATGTGTAACCCCAGCCCGGTATCCAGCGCGCGGGTTTCTTGCGTGGTTTGCCAGTTGTCCAGGCTCCAATGAACAACGGCCGTTTCTAACAGTTCCAGTCGCAAAATTTGTCCAGCAGGCATCGACCGGCACTTGTGGCTAAAACGCCAGATGGCATGCGGAGAAGCTGTTTGGTTTTCCAGATACCGTGCCACCGTTTGCGGTGGTCTATCAAACACTGCCCCGTCCTCCAGCGAGCGACACAGCTTCACGTACTCCGCATGAGCCCACACCAGCGGCATCGCCGAACCGGCGGGGCGGCCAAAAAACAGCTCCTTGTCGGGGATATCGTCAGCGTCCCAAATCTGTTCAGGCAAAAAACCACCCTCGTTAGCGAATGCGGTTAGCGCGTCCAGCATTTTTTGCGCCGCTTGCGGGCGGCCCGCAGCCAGCTCGTAATGGCCGCGTTCCCCCGTGAGCAAAGGCCAGGCGCGGCCAATGCCGGTGCCATCAAACGAATCGCCGTTTTCATGTTCACCGTAGCCGTCGTCGTTATATCGGTGCCAGATAGGTCCAGCAGGTGTATCGGTTTTGAGGAGAGCGTCAATTACTTTGACCGTGTTCACAATGCGCGGATCGTTGGCGGCACGCAAGCCAAAGCGCACCAGAGCCAGCGCGTCCGGGCTGATAATTTCTTTCGCGGGTGTCAGGCTTTGGGCCAACGGCCGATTTTTAATGGGCACAAATCCATCTATCGGCGAGGCGGCATCGGCCGTTTCTGGCGGGGCAATGCGCACGTAGTACCCGTCCACCCCCACCTGCCGGGCCAAATCCGTGCCGGTAACGTAAGTCCAATGCTCAATGGCCGCATTCCAGGCATCGGCCGTCTGGCGTAAATAATCAGCAGTGCCCGCCTCGTTTCGTTCCTCGGCCAGATCGGCGGCCACCAGCAGAGCGGCAATTTCCACCGCCAGCGTAAACGGCGAGTAACCGGGGTCTTCTTCCCACCGATCTTGCTGGCTGACTGGCCCGTTTTGCACCAAAAATTCGGCGGCGCGGCGCACCATCGGCCAATAACGCGCCCGATCCGGGTCGGTAATGGCCCCCGCCCGTAAGGCCATGTCTACCAGCAAAATGGGGAACGCCGTTTCGTCCATTTGCAGGCCAGCCCAGTAAGGTGCACCGTCCAGCCACATATTTTGCGGCCAGTGGCCATCGGCTTCCTGGGTGATTTGCAAAAAGTCGAGGATGCGGCGGGCATCGTCTAGCGCGCCAGCGGCCAGGAAGCCACCAGCCGTTTCCACCAGGTCGCGCGGCCAGACCAGATGGTAGCCACCCAAGTTGTCGTCACCTTTGTCGAAGCCCCAGGGGATGGACAGGCTGGCGATGCAGCCACCGGGGAATCCTTTACCGGCGTGGGCGCGCATCACGGCCGTACTGATGCGATACAAACCAGCCTCTCCAGCAACGGCCTCGCCCTTGCCCGGCAGACTATTTTGCCACGCCTGCCACTCCGCGATGGTGGTCTGGCGGGCCAGATCGAAGCCGTCTAGCAGGGCGGCGCGGGCGCGGTGGCCCGCCTCTTCGGGCGTTTGGCCAAAACCGAGAGCGAGATCAAAACGGCCGTTGCTCACCCCCAAATCAATCTCTCCGGTTAGGGCCACGTTGCCATTTTCGGCGCGATCATACGTCCAGGTCATCTGCTTGTGCTGGCTCAAATCTTGCCAGCCGTCCGATGCGCCGACAAAGCCAGCGGAGCGGTTGAGCCAGGGCGCGGTGCTGGCCAACGCCAGCGCCTGCCCGTTTCGCTGGGCAAAAAGCATGGGGATGCCCTTGTAATCACTCACCCAGGCGGTGTTGTCTGTACCCCGGTTGCCCAGGTGCGGCGACAGCAGCACGTAAAGATGATAATCGCTCAGCTCGCCCACCGTGGGAGTAAACTGGGTACGCTGCCAGACCACATCCCGCTGCGAGTCGGCCACAATTTCTTTGGTGATGATGTAACGGCCGTTTCCATCTGTGTTGGTCAATTTATAAGCAGGCACGGCGGGGGCCAGATATGCCACCTCATGCTGGCAGTGGCGCTTCTCTTCGGAGAAAAAGTCATGGCCGTCGGTGACAATCAGCCCCATGTCGCGCAGGCAGGCTCGATCCAGGCGTGGGAAGTAAACCTCGTTAAAAATGCCGTGGCTCAGGGTAAACCAGACGCGGCTGGCCGGGTTCAATGCCGTGCCAACGCCGCTCTTGGCGCTGGAGGTCCAGCGGGGGAAAATCCCGGGCCAACCGGGAGCCAGGTTGGTTGTCATGATGTTTCTCTCAATGATTTGTGCCCGCCGCAGCGGCTTGCACTTCGTTCAGAATGGCCATGCCAATCACGGTCGCGGGCACGGCAAAAAAGACACCGACGATGCCGCCCATTTTGGCCCCGGCCAGCAGGGCCACCAACACCATGGCTGAATCCAGGCCCACGGCACGGCCGTACAAAATTGGCAGCAGCACGTGCGCCTCAAACGCGCCGACTACCACAGTGTAAAGGCCCACCCACACAATTTGCCACGGATTGCCGGAAGCGGCGGAAACGGCCGTTAAGGCAATGGCAATCAACGTGCCCAGATACGGCACAGGGATCAGGCTTAACACACCGCTCACCACGCCGATGGTTAGAGCAAATGGCACACCCAACACGGCCAGCCCCAGGCTAAACGTCACGGCAAAAAAGAGAACGATCACCAGCTGAGCCAGCACAAAACGAGACAGTCGCGCCTGCGTCTTGTCCAAAATCTCGCGAATGTGGCCGCGCCGCGCGGGCGGGAACCAGGCTAACACCATGCGCTCGCTGTAACGGCCGTCTTCGGCCACCAAAAAATAGGCCACAAAAAGACCACTGCCAGGTCCAAAAGCATGTTGCTGGTGTCGGCTAGCGTCACTACCGCGCTGGCAACAATCGTATCGAGCTGCTGCGACAAATTTTGTGCCAGGGTGTCACCGGATGGAATCCACTGCGCCAGCGGCGTGTTGGCCAGGCGAGTCAGTGCGGCTTGCAGCAGGGTTGGCCCGTTGGTCTGCAAATAGGTCACTTCTTGCGTGATGATCGGGGCCAGCAAATAGCCCATGCCAACCAGCAGCCCCAGGCCCGCCACATAAACCACCGCCACCGTTAACCCCGCCGGGATGCGATGGCGCGCGAGGTGATCGGACAACGGCCGTATTGCCAGACTCAGCAGCACAGCACCAAACAACACCCAACCAACAGACAAGATATCCTGCAAGTAAGTCACCGTGAGCCAGAGCGCCAACCCTAGCCCAAACAGCGCAAACCAGGCCTGTAAACTAATGCGCCACGACGCGGAAGTATTTCGGTTCTCGACCATCGCTACTTCAAATCGGCCAGCGTGGGCACGGGGTCTGGCCATTGGCCCGTCTCTTGCAACCATGATTTTTCATGTTTCAGCGCATGGTACAACGCTTGTTGCAGCGGATGGGCATGTAATTCGGGCTGACCTTCATACCGCGTTAGCATCTCTTGCGCTGAAGCCACAAACAGGTGAAATGGATAAACCTTCGTCAGGTGATGCCAGAAAACCTCATCATCCATGTTCCAGGTTTCCCGCAGCCGGGCAAACAAGGTTTCCATTTGTAGGGCCAGCTGATCGGTCACTGTCGTTTTTTCGGAAGTCAGTTCCAGCACCGGTGCAGAAGATCGCAGCGAGTACACTTTTTCGCCGGGCGCTTCGTCACGTGCTTCCAGGGAACCGCCAAACACAAAAAACCGTGCTTCCTGGCCTGCCTGGTCCCGAATGGTGATCAGGCCAGGGCAAACTACCCGCGACATGGGGAACGGGCTGGTGGCTTTGAAGGTGGTCCAATGCGCCTTGCCGTCCCAATCGAGCAGCCGCATGTGAATCGTTTGCGGATTAAAGGCAACGGCCTGCATGGGTGGCTGCCGCCGCAGCAGAATGAGTAGGCCCGTGTGGCCAACGCAATTTTCGTGGCGCGGCGGCAGTGTGTAGTAGCCAAGCGTCTCTAATTTGTTTAACAGCGATGTGTTCATTGTTTGTCTCCTTTAGGTAAATACATCAGCTTCCCGGTAGCCCAACCGAGGGGGAAGGCGATGAGATGGGCCAGATCGGCCGCGAGTTTGACGGGCGCACTTTGTCCCGTGCGTGGGGCTTGAAACAGCGCATAGACGAGGCCAATCACAACGGCCGTTCCGCTTAACCAGGGCCACGGACTCGGCAAACGACGTGAGGCCAGCCCCAGCGCACCAAAATAACCCGCTGATGGCCCAACATCGCGGGCCAAAATGAGGGCAGTGCCGGTAGGATTGCCAGACAAATGCAGCGGCAGAGCCACCAGCAGTGATTCGGTAAGCAGCGTGGTGAGATGCACACCCCAAAAGGTAACGGCCGTTCGTTTACTGCCCGCCAACCATTCCGCCGCCCCCACCGCCAGGGCGATCATGCCCATTGCCTGCCAAAACACCGTTTTGCCAAACGTCACCAGGGCCGAGGTGAACAACCTTTCCCAGTTGAACAGCCATAAATCGCTGGGGGAATATCCCAGCCGCGTCAGCCAATTGTTGGTGAGGGTAGCCAGGTGCGTGTTGGTGAAAACGGCCGTTGCGCCCAACAAAACCAGCATCCCTAGCGTAAACGGAAAACGATGACCAAACCGTTTGACGAAACTCATGACAACGCCTCCGGCTGCGCCTGTTTTGGCCCGTTTGTAGTAGGCATTAGCACCACATTGCGGTATGGGTAAGGGATTTCAATCCCGGCGCTGTCAAAATTTTTCTTAATCTGTTCATACAGCGCATAGGTGACGGTGCTTTTATCTTCTGGGGTCGCGCACCAGGCGCGCAAGCTCAGGGTAACGGTGGACTCGCCTAAATCGGTGACCGGGCAGCTGTCTACCTCTTGCACCAGGGGGTGCGCCTGGGCCGTTTCCATCATGATCTGGCGGGCCTTATCTATGTCGGCGCTGTAGCCAATGCCCATCGGCACAATGGCCATCACTCGCGGATTGACGCGCGTGAGGTTCACCGTGACCTGGTTGGCCATCAGGCTGTTGGGCACCACCACATGCCGGTTGTCCATCGTTTGCAAAATGGTGTAACCCAGCGTCACGCTCCTGACGGTGCCCGTCTCCAGCCCGGTGGGCGCGGTAATCTGCACCTTGTCGCCCACTTCGAGGGGGCGATAAAGCAGCAGCGACAGCCCAGCCACAAAATTGCCCAACGTGTTTTGCGCCGCCAAACCGATCACAATGGCCGAAACGCTGGCCCCCGTGAGCAGGGCTGTGCCCATGGTGTGCAGCGCTGGAATCAAGTGGGTGTACAGCACCAGGGCCACAACGTAAATTACCACCCGCGACAGCTGCACAAAAAACGTGGCGGCCGTGCGGTCAATCAGATCATGCGTATCGTGTTTGAGCGCCCCGGTGAACAGCGCTTTGACAATTCGGGCAATGAGCAGCGCCACAGACAAGAACAGCGCCAGATAAACCAATGCACCTTCCAGGGTGTTGGGATTAAAAAAATTTTGCTGAAAAAAGTGGTAAAGCTGCGCCATATTGTTTGTAGTTCGTTCCTTTTTCATTTCAGACAAAGCCAGCCATTGGCCTGAGGCTTTATCTACTTCATAGGATATGGGGAAACGGCCGTTGCCACATCGGCGCAAAGTAAAAACCCACCTAAGACAAAGGACCGCTGACGGCAAGACAGCCTACGTCAAAAGACGTACCGTTTTGCCAACGAGCCAAAGTTGGCAGGTGCAGAGGCGCAAAACGGCCGTAGATAAGCCTGTGTCTATCTACGGCCGTTCTCTTTAAGTTAGCCAATCGCCCGCTTCATGGCCACCGCTGGCCATTGTGGGTTTGTCAGCTCACTAGGGCGTCACGACGGGCAAATTGCTACAGGATTGCCCGTTGAAGTTGGCATCGGCTGGCGTGATCCAACCAGTTTGCCCACTAAAGTCGGCGGCCAGGCTGCCGTCACCCAGGTCTACCTGGTACCAATCCTGGTCGGTTTTGCCGGTAATGGCCGTGTATTCCCCGGCAGGCAAGGTTGTGATAGAAGCGGCCGTTTCGTCCGGTTGGCTATAAATGGTGGCATCGGCCATCGCCATTTCGTAGCAAGCCGTCGGCGAGATAGCTGGATATTCCGTCAGGGTGTCACAGCTGCCCGTTTGGGTGACATCGCTGCCTGGAGCCACCCAGCGCAGGCGGAAAATGCCCACGTTGGCGGCCTGGGCCACGCCGGGATCAAAACCCAGCCACCCGTCGGCCGTTTGGCCCATCATGGTGGCTTGCTCCCCGGCGGCCAGCGTGCCAAAGACATCTGACGCGGTGTCAGGACGGCCGTAAAGCGTTACATCGCTGTTGGCCACAATGGTGCAAGCGGCCGTTTCTGTGGCCGCAGGCGTGGGGGTTGTCTCGACCATGGCCATTTGCGAATAGATGCGGGACACAAATGCTTCGATGTCGCTTTGCTGTGTGTCATCGGCTGCGGTGCTGCCCTGGCCGTTAAAGCTCAGGGTAACGGTCATGCTGTCGGCCGCAGCATTGTCTGACTGGTTGTACTCAAACGGCTGCAAACTGTTGAGCCAGTCGTAAAGCTGCTGGCGCGGTTCAGCCGCGAGCAGCTGTTGGGCAACCTGGGTGTAAGGCTCCCCTTTGCACGTGTAGGCGGTTGTCACTCCCGTGACATCGATCATTAGTTCATCACAAAAACCGGCAAGGCCCCCGTTGCGCGTCCAGGTGAGCGCAACTTCGGCAGCCATTTCGCTGCCATCGCCGTTGGTGCGATAGGCAAACTGCTGCCCGTCCACGGCCATCGTTACCAGGTAACCATCGACCACATGCTGGGCACAAGCCATGCCGGGCGTTGCGATGCCCAGGCAGGAATCGGGCCAGCTTTGGGCTTCCAGGCTGACATAGGTAACTGCCGTTCTGTCAACGCCTAATGTCTGGGCCAACGTTTGGGCTGCCTGCTGCGCCGCTACATTGTTGGCGGGGGCCAGGATGTCGATGGGAATAGGCGTGCCCGAAACCGTACTTGTGGCCGCAGCGGTCGCTGTGGCCGTGACAGTTGCTGAACTTGTTGGGCTGCATGCAGCCAAAAAACCGATCAAAATCAAAATAAATAGACCAAAAACTGTTGGTTTTAAATCATTGTTTGTTTTCATAAGAATTATTCACCTTCACAAACCACAGAAACTGTTTTGCAAAACGGAAGGCGATTGCACTGTGGTTTGCCTAAATTAACAGCAGGAGAAATCGCGCTGTTTCTTTTCACGAGCTTTGCCACTTTTACCCAAAACAAGGGTAGTGCAAGAGCCTTATTATTCTCTTGCGCTACCCTTGTTCCGAAAGGAGGAGAAGAAGAAATGTAAAAGAACTTTAACCGATTGGCTTTGTCATCGCATCGTACGGAAGACCGGTTGCGACTATGCCGAATGGCGGTTTGGCGAAACGGCCGTCTACGTCATTTGGCTTAGCGTGCTGTCTATTTCTTTTCGGCCTGCACGGCCACCGCTTGCGCTGCCGCTTCAGCGGCTTCCGCGTCGCCCAGGTAGTATCGCTTTTGCACAGCCAGATTTTGATCCAGCTCATACACCAGCGGAATGCCCGTGGGAATATTGAGGCCCGCGATGGCCTCATCTGAGAGCTGATCCAGATGTTTGACCAGCGCCCGCAGGCTGTTGCCGTGCGCCACCACCAGCACATTTTGGCCACGCTGGAGATGGGGCACGATTTGTTCATGCCAGTAGGGCAGCACCCGCTTGAGCGTATCTTGCAACGATTCGGTGGCGGGCAATTGCGCCGCCGTGAGCGCCGCATAACGAGGGTCGTGGTGCGGATGGCGCGGATCATCCCAGTCCAGCGCCGGAGGGCGCACATCAAAGCTGCGCCGCCAGAGGTGCACCTGTTCCGGGCCGGCTTTTTGTGCGGTTTCGGCTTTGTTTAGCCCTTGCAGCGCCCCGTAGTGCCGCTCGTTTAATTCCCAGGCGCGGGTGACGGGAAGCCACATCAAATCCATCTCGTCCAACACCAGCCACAGCGTGCGGATGGCCCGCTTGAGCAAAGATGTAAAGGCGATGTCAAAATGAATACCCAGTTCGGCCAGCTGTTGGCCTGCCTGGTGGGCTTCGGCCAGGCCCTGTTCAGACAAATCGACGTCTGTCCAACCAGTAAAGCGATTTTCCAGATTCCAAATGCTTTGGCCGTGGCGTAAAAGGACCAGTTTGGTCATGGTGATTTCTCCTATTTTTAGTTACCAAAGTCGGGCTGCTGCCAGGAACGGCCGTCTTGGGCAATCAACACATCCGCCGCTGGTGGCCCCCAGGTGCCCGCCGGGTAGTTGGGAAAGTCCAGCGGTGAATTGGCCGCCCATGTGTCCAGGATCGGCATGATCACCCGCCAGGACGCTTCCACCTGGTCGGCGCGCATGAAGAGCGTGGCATCGCCTTCGATCACGTCTAGCAGCAGCGTTTCGTACGCTTCTGGCGAGGCGGTTTTGAACGCATCCTGGTAGGTGAAGCGCAAATCTACCGGACTCAACCGGATAGCTGGGCCAGGTCGTTTGGCCTGAAAGTGCAGGCGGATGCCTTCTTCGGGCTGGATGTTGATGATGAGGCGGTTGCGGTGCCAGGTTTCAACGGCCGTTTCCGGGAAAGATTGGTGCGGCACCGGGCGAAACGTCACCACCACCTGCGAACCGTGCACCGGCAGCCGCTTGCCCGTGCGCAAATAAAACGGCACATCTTGCCAGCGCCAGTTGTCTACAAACAGCTTCAACGCGGCAAATGTTTCGGTATTGGAGTTTGCGGCGACGCCTTCTTCATTTTGGTAAGCAGGTTCCTCCTCACCCCGCAGCCAACCCCGGCCGTACTGCCCACGAACGGCCGTATCGTCCACATTTTCTGGGGCGATGGGGCGCACGGCGCGCAGCACATCCACCTTTTTGTTGCGAATTTCGTCGGCGGCAAATGAAACCGGCGGTTCCATAGCAATGAGGCACAAGATTTGCAGCAGGTGGTTTTGGATCATGTCGCGCAGTGCCCCGGCGTGATCGTAGTAGCCGCCACGATGCGCCACGCCCACCTGCTCCGCCACGGTAATTTGCACATGGTCAATGTAGCGGCGATCCCAAATCGGCTCAAACATGGCGTTGGCAAAACGAAACGCCAGCAGGTTTTGCACCGTCTCTTTGCCCAAATAATGGTCTATGCGGTAAATCTGCGACTCATCAAAGTTATGGGTGAGCATCTCATTCAGCGACTGCGCTGAGGCGAGATCGTGCCCAAAGGGCTTCTCGACCACCAGGCGGCTGTTTTGCTGGTCGCGCATGAGCTTGGCCTTGTGCAGATGTTGGGTGATTGGCTCAATGAGCGACGGGCCAACCGCCAGATAAAACAGATGCTGGGCTGCCGCTTGCCACTGCTTATCAAAGTCGCTCAGCGTTTGTGCCAACTCTTCGTAAGTTGCCTGATTGGTCAAGTCTGCTGCCGCGTAGCTGATGTGCTGGGCAAAGGCATGCCACGTTTTGCCGTCCGCTTTGCGCCGAGAAAAATCGTCCACGCCCTGGCGCAAGCGACTGCGAAAAGCGTCATCGTCCATCTCCTTGAGGTCTAGCCCCACAATGGCAAACTGCTCCGGCAGCCAGCCATCCAGGTGCAGGTTGTAGAGGGCGGGCACCAGTTTGCGCTGTGTCAGATCGCCCCCTGCGCCAAAAATGGTGATGATTGTCGGTTTGTTTTGCAAATTCATAGTTACTCCAAAGTTAGCCCTAGCTCCGCCAGGGCGTGCTGCGTGTTGGCCAGGGTAGTGTGGTGAATACCATGGATGCCCAGGCTGCGGGCGACCTCAACCAGCATGGTTCTGTCGTCAAGATACACCACTTGTTCTGGCGGGGATTGGGCCACGTCCAGCGCCAGGCGGTACATGTCGGCATCGGGCTTGCGGATGTGGACGAAGCTGGAAACGATGAAAAGGTCGCACAATGCTGTCAGGTTAAATTGGCGGATGCGATAGGCAGTCAGTTCCCGGCCTTCGTTGCTCACGGCGGCCACTTTCAGCTGATAGCGGTCTTTCAAACGACTCAGCAGGTTGATCGTGTCGGGAAACGGCCGTGATTGAGCAAACATGATCTCTTTGAATGCTTGGGGGGTAAACGGCCGTTTCTCGTAAAAAATCACCCGCTGCAAATAATCATCCAAACTGAGCTTGCCTTCTTCATACGTGTCAAACGTCAGGTGATGGCGTTCATCAATTTCGGCAAAATCCAGGTTGAGGTCTGCCGCCACCTGGCGGCGGCTGGCGCGGCCCCAACCGTTGGTCAGCAAAACACCGCCGATGTCCAAAAAGAGAGTAGTGACAGGTGTTTGGGTCATGATGATTGGTGTGGTGGAACGGCCGTTACCGAATAAACAACCGCAAAAGAGGCAATCCCACCATCAAGATCAGCAAAAAGATAATAAAAAGCGTGTAAAGTCGCTTATGTTTCATGATCTGTAATCTCCTGTTTAGGCACCGGTTTTTGTGTTTTGGCCGTTGCTCCCGGTTAGCCGGAATTTATTGATTTATCAAGAGTACCTGCCGCCAGGTGCGTTCACATCGGTAAGAAGACGGCTTACCTGTAAGCAAAAAGTGCGCTTGTTACCGCGCACTTTGTCGTTCATTTAGCCGATGGGCTACGTCATTTGTTGTAGTTTGCCGTAACAGCAAACCGATTTTTGAGGGGGTGGCTCGTTCCTGCCTTAATTTTGCAACCAGGCCCAGGCAGCCTCGGCTTCGTTTTCTGGGAAATGGCGGCTTTGTTGGGCATAAAACGGCCGTGCCGCCTTGGCCAGCCAGTCACTCCAGCGTTGGTCCCCCACCACAGCAAGCTTTTGGACGGAACGGCCGTAATCCAGCCCAAAGCGCACATCATCCCACATGGCGGGCCAATCAATCCCGTCCAGCGCTTCCATTTTGAGCAGCAGGTTCACGTGATCATGGTCGGTCAGCACGTCGTCCACATCCAGCGACAAAGAGTGGTAATCCACTTCGCGCAGCTTGCCGTTGAGCACATAACCCAGCACCTCATCATGGCTGGCGGGCAGCCGCTTGAGGGCGCGGCGCAGCACGCTGGCCCCGCCAAACTGCTTACGTAATACCCCTTTAAACGCATCGCGCAGCAGCAGCTTCATCATCACTTTTTGCACTTGCAGCCCCAATTCACTGCCGGGCACAAACGCTTTGGCAAAATCGCGGGCCTTGTCCTGGCGCGTTTCAATTTCCGGGCGCACCTCGTTTTCATAGACGCGGAAAGCAGTGGCGTAATCGTCGTACTGGTGCAGCGCTTCGGCCAGCAGGTACGCGCCGCCCAAGGCCATCGAAGCCCCCTGCCCAGAGATGAGGGTCATGCAGCCAGCCGCGTCGCCTACCAGCGCGATACGGCCGTTTACCCACTGCGGCATCTTGATTTGCGTCACCGTGTCCATGTAAATGTTGTTGGCAGGCGCGTCGGCCAAAAGCTGGGGCGTGATCCAGCCCATGTTGGCAAATTCGCGGCGCAGGCGAGGCAGCCGTTCGGCGTGGGGAATGCGGCCTTCATCGGGCGCTTCCCACATGAACAGGGTGATCAGTTCACCATCCCGATTGCTGCAATAGGCGCCCACCTGCCGCCCTGGTTCCGTGTAATTTTGCCACGCTTCGCCAACACCGTAGCGGTCGGCCACGGGGAAGCAAGCAACGTAGTAGCCAAGATAATGGGCAAATTCCGCTTCGGGGCCAAAGACCAGGCGGCGCGTATTGGAATGAATGCCGTCCGCGCCGATGAGCAGGTCGAAGGTTTCGCTACGGCCGTTATCAAAGGTAACGATCACGCTGTTTTCGGTTTGGGAAACGGCCGTTAACGAGCGGCCAAAGCGGATTTCTACCTTGTCGGCAACGGTTTGATACAGCGCCTCTTCCAGCGTCCAGTGCATCAGGGGCAGATAACGGCCGTCCATGATGCGGCGCATCAAATCCATCTCCAGCTTGGCAATGGGCTTGCCTTTCTCGTTGACATAACCCACATACTGCGCTTTGATCTGCTGCCCTTCGAGCTGTTCGATCAAACCCATCTTTTCGGCCACATCGTAGCCACTGCCAAAAAAGTCCAGGCCGTACCCATCGTGGCGCAGCCCGTCTGACTGCTCAATCACCACCGGGGTGAAGCCGTACTTTTGCAGCCAGTAAGCCAACGTCAATCCTGCCAGACCACCACCAGAAATTAAGATGCGCATGTCGGTTCTCCTTTAAGCTGCTTGCCAAAAATGATTGAGCGTTTCCACAACTTCGGGCAGGCGCTCCCAGTGCGGCAACCCACGTGTAGGCTCGATGCGCACCGCTTGCCAGTTGGCCTTGTTTTCAACGAGATCGGGCAGCGTATCGAAGCGGACAAAAAAGTCTTCATCGTAGATGATGAGACTGGGCACGGTAACTTTTTCGTAAACGGCCGTTTTCACTCCCGGCGTAAACAGGCGACCGCTCACAAAATAAAGCGGCACATTGGCCGCACCCGGCTGATGCGAGGTCAGATAGCCGTAATCGACAAAGCCGTCGGCAATTGGGCCGTAAAAGCTTTTTTCCAAGAAAAACTTAATGCTGCGCCGGGTGGCAATCAGGTCATACAGCGCCTGGCCCCAAAGCGGAAACGCCAGCCATTTGTAGGCGGTGTCGCTGCTTTCGTTGGCGCTGACGCGCTGCGTGGCCCGCCCCTTGCCCTGCGCATTAAAGCCGCTGGGCGAGATAAGCGTCATCGAGCGGAACAGATCTGGCTCGGCCAGGGCTGCTCGGGCCAGAAACTCGCTGCCCAGCGAGAGTGCCACCGCATCTACCGGCTCGCCAATTTCATTTTTTACCAGATCAATGATCGCCTGCTCAAAAAGTTCAGCCGTGTAGGTGCGGTCGGCCCGGTCAGAGAAGCCATAGCCGGGCAAATCGAGCGCATACACCGGGCGCGTACCCCGATAATGCTCAAAGAGCGGGCGCATTTCGTAGGCGCTGGCGGCGGCGTTGACGCTGTGAATGAGCAGCAACGGCCGTCCTTTACCACTTTTGTCGTAGTAGTAGTTGATTGTACCGGCTGCTTCGCTGTTAAACTGCGCTTTGGCTGCCGGAATGGCATCCGGCAAGGGCAGGTTGTGGTTAATGAACAGTTTGCTGTAAACAATCCAGGCGGCAGTGGGCAGACTTACGGCCGTTCCGACCAATCCACCCACGGCGGCGAGAATTTTACTTTTGTTTTGAGACATTGGTTTTTTCCTCACTAAAATCTGGGTTTGGTAACATGATAGCACTGAGTGCCCCCAGCGCGACAAAGAAAGTTGCCACCCAGCCGACATTACGAACGGCCGTTGCGTTGGCGCTCTTAAAAATGGTGGTGATCTCCTTGCCCAACGCCGCCATATCCAGCCCGCTGTTACCGGCTGACGCGCTATCTGTTGGCGCGCCACTCGCTGGCGCGCCATTTATTGGCGCACTGCCCGACGGCATGAGCGACTGCAAGGAATCTTCGCCAAAGGTGCTGGATGAGGTGTCTAATTTTTGAATGATTTGCTCCCGAACGGCCGTATACGCCGGAGTCGAGGCCAAAAGCTGACTGTTTTCCAGACCGGTCTTGGCCGAGTTTACCAGCGTGGTGGCCAAAATGGTGCCGACGATGGCAATGCCCAACGACGAACCCACCCGACGAATGGTACTGCTGCCCGCCGAAGCCACGCCGGATTTTACCACCGGCACATCGGCCAAAACGATGTTGTTGATTTGCGAAGTGGCCAGCCCAATGCCGACGCCGTACAGCAACAGCGGCAATCGCAGGCCAGCGGCCGTCAAATCGACGCTAATACTGCTGCTGAGCCAGGCTAAAGCGGCCGTTTCCAGCACCATCCCCGAAAGGACAATTGGTTTGGCCCCCAGGCGGTCCACCAGCCGACCACCAATCGGGGCGGTGAAAAATGCGCCCAGAGCCAGGGGCAAAATAGCCAACCCGGTTTCCCACGCCGTCAATCCTTGAATGCTTTGCAAGAACAGCGAAAGCGCAAAAATGAGGCTGAATTCGCCCAGGGTGATGATGCCCAATGTGATGAGGCCAAAGCGGTAGCTGCGGTATTGGAACAGGGTAAACTCAAACAGCGGCTCGCGCCCTTGCTGCTCCAGACGGCGTTCATACCAGATGAACAGCGCCAGCAGCACCCCTCCGCCGATCAGCGAGAAGGGAATGATGGAAAAGTTGGCAAACGGCCAGGCCAAGCCAAACAGGGAAAATGTTGCTTTGGCCTGCCACCAGCCGTAGGTCTGGCCATCAATCAGGCCAAAGATGATGCCACCCAGGCCCAAACCACCCAGCAATGCACCGGGAATGTCCAGATGGCCCGTCGCCCCTTCTTTGCGCGATTCGGCCACAACCGCCAGCGCCCCCACGATGGCCAGGATGATGATCGGCACGTTGATGTAAAAGCCCCAGCGCCAGTTGGCGTTGGTCACCACCCAGCCGCCGAGCAGCGGCCCCAGGGCAGCGGCGATGCCCGCCGTCATGCCCCAGATGCCAAAGGCGATACCGCGCTCTTTGCCGACAAAGGTGCTGTTCACAATGGCCAGCGCCGTGGGGAACAGCATGGCCGCGCCCACGGCTTGCAGCACGCGCATACCGATGAGCATTTGGATGGAAACGGCCGTTCCCGACAACATCGACCCCGCGCCAAACACCAATAGCCCAGCAATGAAAAGGCGACGACGGCCGTAAATATCGCCCAGCTTGCCCCACAAAATCAGGGTCATGGCAAAAATGAGCGAGTAAATCGAGTTTACCCACTCCACATCGGCCAGGGTCGCGCCAAGATCACTTTGAATGCTGGGGATGGCCACATTCACAATGGTGCCATCCATGATGACCAGCAGCAGGCTGAGCGCGAGCACAATCAGTGCCCACCAGCGCCGCTGGTCTTTTTTGTCCGCCTGGGTCGCCGTCAATGTTGTCGAATGCATGAGATTTCCTTCCTTCTAACAAACTAATCGCGTTGCTGCTTCACAAAATTTCGATCTTGTCATTCCCGCGTAGGCGGGAGTCCAAGATGGATGCCTGCCTTCGCAGGCATGACAAAAGGAAATTTGTTAATTTGAACAACTTTGATAAGTACAAATACGATTACTGAACGGCCGTTCCCGCCGTTTGTTCGGCCGCCAGCCCCAGTGGATTGCGCGACAGGTAATCTTCAACCCACAGCAGGTTGTCGCCCGCCCGGCGCGTGATGTTGAGCAAAGTCTTCATCGTGGAAACTTCTTCCAGCTGCTCCGTCACAAACCAGCGCAGGAAATCCTGAGCAATGTGATCTTTTTCCTCGATGGCCAAATCCATCAGCGCGTTAATCTGCCCGGTGACGCGCATTTCATTTTGCAGGGCCAGGTTTACGGCCGTTTCTGCCGATTCAAACGTGGCTTCCGGCTTTTGCACTGCGGGAATTTCTATCGCGCCGCTGGCATCTACCAGGTAGTGCAGAAACTTCATGGCGTGCATGTTTTCATCTTCTGCCTGCTGGTAAAAGAAGGTGGCCAATTGCGGCAAATCTTCGGTGTCGAAGTAGGCGGCAATGTTGAGATATTGCAGCTTTGCCTGAAACTCGCTGCCGATTTGCTGGTTAATTGCATTATTCAGTTCCTTGCTGATCAAGGATATGTTGACATCATTTTTTGTTGACATGGATACCTCCGATAAATCTAATTTCTATTGGTACTGTACGCGCTTTGCCGTTTGCGCAAATCGGTGAAATGGTCTGTTTTGCCATAAACAAAAAGACCGCTTGTGAGCGGTCTTTTTACGTCAAATGTCTTAGTTTTAGATTGGACCATTTTCCTTTTGCCAACGTTTGGTTCACAAGCCAGCAAAATGGTCCAATCTTGAAAGGCGAGCTAGATCATGTTAATCACCAACTGAGGCTTGCGGCGTGGGTAAAACGGCCGTTGCCACTGGCCGCGTATCCACCTGAATCGTCTTCAAGTAGCCCCAGAACATGATGGCAATGCCGATGCTCATGGCGATGTACAGATATTGCTGATGGCCAAATCGGGTCAGGCTGCCACCTGCGGCGACGGTCAACGCGCCGCCCGCAATCAGCAGCAGGCCAATCATGCGCGACCGCATCATCCGCTTGCGCCAGAACACCCAGGCGGACCATAACGCACCGCCCACCAGCACCAACGTGCCCACGCTGTTCACGGCAATAGTGATAATCGTTAGCGCGGTCGGCTTTTCCAGCGCATGCCAACCATCCACAGCCAGCGCGGCCATATCCACCGGCGATTGGCTCACGATGCCAATGGCCACGCCAGAAACCAGCAGCATGACCCACAGCCCCGCATTTTGCAGCCGTGGCGACCGGACCACCACCAGCCAGGTACCCAGCCCCAGCCAGCCCACCACCAAGGACGCGCCAAACACATAATAAAGCTTGGCCAGGAACGGCGACCAGCCAGCCACATCACCCCACACCTGGCTGCCCGCGGCAATGGCAAACATGGCAAAGGCGAGGGTCCAGGCAGCTTCCTGCGGCCGTATTTTTTGGCGCATCCGGTTGAGCATCAGCAACGCCATCGCCCCGCTGATGAGCGCCGAGCTGAGCGGCAGCAGGTTGAGCCAGCCGGACGAGCTGCTCGCGGCAACTACCGGTTCAGCAACCACAGAGGCCTCTGGCGAGGCAACCAATGGGGGCAGCGCAGCAACGGTCGGGTCTACGCGGAAGTAATAATATTCACGCCCGGCAAACATGCCGCCTGTGGGAATGTCCAGCATGTAGTTGCCCGCGGCCAGCGGTTCCGTAGGCGATAGCTCCATCTGCCGCTGAAATTCCGTTTCCTGTGCCTGGAGGGCCACCGGCTCAATGAGGTCTTCATCGACCAGCCGGTACAAGAAATAGCGC
>JACKBS010000024.1 GCA_020634435.1 Ardenticatenaceae bacterium
ACCGATTCGCCCAGATGCGTCTCTGGCAGCAGGCCGATGAGGTCGTAGGTGAGCCAGTCGGCCAGGGCTTGCAGCTGCTGCCACACCAGCAGCCAGATGATGCCTAGCAGCAGCACCAGCGTGGGCAGCTGCCAGCGCGACTTTTGGGGTGGGGTGAGCGTGATTTTTTGGCTGCTCATGGCAACCTCCTAATTTTGGGCAGCTTTAAGCCAGTTGGTGACTTCTTCGTTGCTGGGAATACGGCCGTATGACACCACCTTCCCATCAATGATCAATCCAGGAGTTGACATAACCCCGTAGGACATGATCTGTGCGTAGTCGGTTACCTTCTCAATTTCAGCATCCAGGCCTAGTTTTTCCACTTCACTTCGAGCGATTTGTTCCACACGTTTGCAATTGGCGCAGCCGGGTCCCAGCACTTTTATTTGTAGCATCAGATTCTCCTAGATAATTCAACCATCATTGAAATAATGTGCTGAAACTATACGCTTGGGTGAGAAACGGCCGTAGTGATCTTCGTCACCCGAATCCAATGACGCCCGTCATATTTCAACACTCATTGAAATAATAGATTAAGAAAACAGCCCGCCAACGCTGGCGAGCTGTTTCCACAGGTAATTACAAAATGGCTCAATATGGGATTCAAGGAGCTACCAGAATCTCAACAAGGGCAGGCAAAAGCGCTTTGCCTCGTTTGCGAACATTATGGACAAACTCGAAGAATCCCAGATAAATTGGTAACTTTTCCTGTGAAATGCCACGATGCGGACGCAGCCATGACCTTAACAAAGACCAAAATCCCTCAATCGTGTTGGTATGGACTTCATGAAAACCATCGCCATCTTCGTCGCGAGCATATTCACCGTGAGAATGGTTGACGGTTTGATGCCCATAGCCCCATTCGGTCAACCGATTGTAGATGTTGTATTCGTCGGTAAAGACTTTGCTACCAGCCGCAACAACCTTTTGAATGATAGGTTTGATGCTTTCTTGTTGCACATTGGCTAACATTTTGATGATCACCTCACCTTTGCGCTGGATAAGACCTAAAATGGGTGGCTTTTCTTTGGCTAAAGTGCCACGCCCACGACTTCCTTTGAGCCGATTACGGCGACCCTTTCGACCTTTGGCGACCACCGCCTGTGGATGCCCTTTATGACCGGCAACGACATACACTTCATCGAATTCGACTTCGCCACTCAGGGTGACTTCTTTTTTTTCTCAACAATGCCTGAACGCAATTGTGTGGTCATTTGTTGGACATCATCCTTGTTGACACCTAATTCGGCCGCAATTTGTCTGTTTGATAGATTGAGACCCATCAAATACAGACACAGCATCCAGACGCGCAGGGGTTGATGATGCCCCGCGAAGATGGTGTTGGTCAAATCATCGAATTGCCGGTTACACGCTTTGCATATGTAGCGTTGCCGATGTTTAGAACTGTTATGGAACCCGCGTTTCTTGACCCAGAAGTGGTCACAATGAGCACAATGTACCCCACTGGGCCAGCGCAGGTTGCGCACCATTTCATAGCATTTCGCCTCATCGATCAAGTTCAGAATGTTTAGCATTGGCAGACCATCCTTGGATTTTGGTCTATGCTAAAGTGTATTTTTATTTTTTCAACTTGGCTCTGATCCTTGGAATCCATCAAGAGCCAAGCGATAAATGTCCACAATCTTTTTCCTTGTTCCTGCCATCTCTCCTCCGGCCGTTGGTTGGTTTTGGCCGGAAGGATAGTTGGCGGATGGTGGCTTGTCGAAAGTGGCACATGTTGCCCGTTGAAGGGTGGTACATCTTGGCCGTTATTCACTGGCACAGTATAGGGTGTTGAGTGACACGTCCTGCTCAGCGACTTCGACGGGGCCATCAGGACCAGGCAAAGTGGGTGGTAACCCATCAGCATACACCTTGAGCCAATTGGCAACGGATTGTGGAGCAACGCCGAGATGGCGAGCGGCTTGCTGTTAACTATTGCCATCCAGCACCAAGCGGATGGCTTGTTGACGGGTAGCAACCGAGTGGCCAGCGGGCAGTGGCTGGGTTGGCTCGAGGATTTGAGCACTTTCTCAGAACAAACAAGTTCAACTATTCATTTTTGGAAAAGTTCAATGTTGAAACTATTCGCGCCATGCATAAATGGTTTCTCTATAAGCAACCAAAAGGATAACCTTCTACGTCTGCCAAAGTTTGTTACAGTCTATGCGTCTAAGTGCAATTAAATTATGCTTGCTGAGGTATAGTAGACTTAAAGAGCTAATTTCTTCGTGATAATTCAGTTGGGTATGTCAAACTGTACCTCTAAGCCCATAATTGAAAACCCATCCCAAAGCCAACTCTCAGCGCAGTTGGGTCGAGGACCAATAGTCCACTTAAATGTATTATTTCCTACTACCAATAATTCTGGATCGATTGGTATTTGAAATGATTTCCATCCCCCTGCAGAACAGGTGCCGGATATGTAATCATACGGGTTAATAACTATGTTGGGGTTACCATTAATACTTAGAAGAACTTGACCTTGCAATGGCTTGTGAACTTGTCCAAATAACGTGGGGTTAGGGCCTACATAAGGAAGATCAATACTTATAGTTTCTGTTTCACCAATCTGGCGATCTCCATTTGCCTCCAGATACACAACATCTCCGGCTTCAAAGCTTTCATATCGGCCAACTACCGGTCCCGAGAAACGAATATTATCCCAATGAAATGTGTAAGTATTAAAATTGCCATCCTTCTCAGGCGTATAAGCATGTGTCTTAAAGAGAACCAACCCTCTGTTAAAAGGTAACCCGCCTGAGACAGCAACCACAAATTCATCGAAAGTTCCATCTTCCTTCTCAATCGCCCAAATCAACTGATTATCTGAAAATGTTAAACGCATCGTTCGGCGAATGCGTCTATCAAAGTTAGCCGGATCGTTTGGGTAATGCCCTGACCAAAAGTCCCAATCGGATTCTTCAACAAGTATCCCTTCTGGATCAATCGCACCAGTTCCCACCTGAATGTATCGCTTACTGTTAGCAAATTCGAATACAATTCGATCTTTTGGATAGGTCTCATCAATGGGTAGCCATTCATGAGCAGCGCCGACTTTTAATTCATCTCGCGGCACGATCATAATTTCAAACCAACTTCGTGAATGATTGCCATTAATATTTACATCAAACTCGAGTACACCGCCCTGGCTAAAATCGAATTCCTGGCGTGGCCAAAATGCTGTCACCGAATAAGGGGCAATATCCCCCATTGAAGACATCATGTGGTTTTTACAAATAAAAAAGCTTTCATCCGGGAAACTGCCATTGTTAAGATGGGAAGTAGTGACTAAATGCTGTGGTAATGGACTTATATTGGGATCTGGACCGCTGCAGTCAAATCCATGGTCGGCCAAGTATGTGTCGAACGGCTCGAATTGATTA
This sequence comes from Ardenticatenaceae bacterium, assembly GCA_020634435.1. Lineage (GTDB taxonomy): Bacteria > Chloroflexota > Anaerolineae > Promineifilales > Promineifilaceae > Leptofilum. Next base: position 3,426 of record JACKBS010000024.1, read on the forward strand.
TCGCGATGAGTAACTGCAAAATCAAAAATATCGGGTAGCAAAGATTGCGAGGGAGTCGGGGGATCAAAATCAAAAGTTTCTTCAAACGCCCAGGCAACGCTAGAAAAGTCATTCGAAACAGTGGGAAGATAGATCACCTTAGAATCCTGTGTTAATCCTAATTCTTGATCGCCACATTGGATTAAAGTAATAAGACACGCTAGAAAAAAAACGTTTAATAGTTTTGCGATACTTTTCATTTGTGCCATTCTTCTCCTTTTTTACCAAACAGCAAGCACAACAAGTTCAAACTCCCCAAACCCATGCAGTAACTCCTCTCAGTTTGGGAAGATCAATATTTATGATTTATGATCATGATACAAATTACAAACTTGACTATCAATAGGGGTCAGCAAGGTTTTACGATTATATCAAATTAGGTATGTTTACTTATGTTAATAGAATTGTTTAATCCTAACAGGCTGCACTGTAGAGACAAACCAATTTTGTTTATATAGGAAAAATGGACTATTTTTAAAGAATTCATGTCGATCTTTCACTATAGAACGAACCTTTCTAGGCAGTGGTTAGCTCTTAACCTTGCCAGAGGTACTTTCTTACTCATTCAAGCATTACCCTCAAGAAAGTTGCATTGAGTAGTTTAGCAGGTCGCGAAAGAATTCCACCAATGATAAACTAAATTAATGCGAAATTTAAGAAGGTTATCAAAAAAATATCCTCATGTTACGCGCTGAGTTAGCGTAAAGGTTAACATAATTACAAAACTCAGGTCTCAGAGAATATGATGAACTACCAAATCCTCGACCTGTATTCTGACTACTTGTTAAGCTCATTTGGCCAAACAACTGCCACTGGCTTGGCCAAATTGGTTGATGGTTAAATCAGCCATGACCAGATAACGCGGATGCTCGGCAGCGAGAAGCTAACATCCCAGACATGGGGGAAACGGGTCAAACCACAGGTGCGTCAGATTCAGCAGGAAGATGGTTTCGTAGGCATTGACGATTCCATTGCCGAGAAACCCTTCACTGATGAAAATGAGATCATCTGTTGGCACTATGACCATGCCAAAGGCGTGACGGTTAAGGGCATCAACTTCGCGAGCGCTCTGTACGAAGCGCAGGGCGTTATCTTGCCTGTCGCTTTTGAACTGGTTGCCAAAACAGAAACCTTACCTTGACCCCAAGACAGGTAAGGAAAAACGTAGAAGCCTGAGACCAAGAATGAACGATATCGTCGGATGCTCCAAGCCGTTTGTGACAATCAGATACCTTTCCGCTATGTGTTGAATGACCTCTGGTTTGCCTCGGCAGAGAACATGCACTTTGTCAAGCTAGACCTGAAAAAAGAGTTCATCATGGGTCTCAAATGCAATCGCAAAGTTGCCTTGTCCGGGGCAGATAAGGCTGACGGACGGTATCAATGGATTGACCAACTGGACCGACCAGAAGGCACGACCCTCATCATCTATCTGGAAGGTGTCTCCTTCCCATACAGCTCATTCGCCAAGTCTTCACAAACGAAGATGGTTCTACCGGCGTACGTTATCTGGTTACCAGTGACTTAACGCTGAATGCCGACCAAATCATCACAATCTACCAAAGACGGTGGAAAGTGGAAGAGTATCATCAGTCGCCCAAGTAGAATGTGGCGTTAACCAAATCACCCACGCGAACGGAAACAACCCAAACCAATCATTTTGTGGCGGCGTTGTGGTCGTTTGTCAAAATTGAGTTGTTAAAAGTGCGAACCAAGAAAACCATTATCAGTTGAAGAGTCAGTTGTATTTATCTGCTTTGCAACAGGCTTTTCATGAATTGCGGCAGCTCAACCTGTTTCTCTGGTTGATGCCCCGTTGCGTAACATCAGTGAGTAATTGTAAATTAGCTGAAATAATGCTAATCAAAGTAACTGAAACTTTTCAAAGTGGAGGAATCGTGCATCATAGATAAAAACCCGACCAAAGGCGATATCTATGAGCACGATCCTACCAGTATAACCAAAGAGCAGTTCGAGCAACACATTCGGCCATTTATCACGACCGCCCGGCGCGGCTACGAATGTCAGATTGATTTGTACAAAGTGTTTAACTACATTCTCTACCGTTATCACACTGGCTGTCAGTGGCAATCGCTACCGATTCAGCCTGATGCCCAAGACCCGTCTCGCAGAGAAATTAGCCCTGATGCGGTAGCCTACCACCATCGTAAATGGAGTCGAGATGGCAGTTACGAACGTATTTGGCAAGGTAGCATCAGGACGATTATCGATGACCTGGATTTATCGGTGCTCAACCAGGATGGCAGTCATGCAATCGCCTAGAAGGGAGGCGAATCGGTTGCCTACCAGCGGCGCAAGCGAGCTAATACGACCAACATCCTGCCCTTTACCGAGCGCAATGGTTACATTGTGGCCTCGACAGAGTTGGTAGCGGGCAACCATAATGACGCTTGGAATCTAAAGAGCATTTGCAAACGGCTATCAAGCAAATGAAACAAATCGGGTTGAAGGTGGCTGGTGCGTATTTCAATGCTGACCCTGGTTTGACACTAAAGCTGCGCGCAAGACCTGCTTCAATCATGACATCGTTCCTAACATCAAGGAAAACAAGCGCAATCGCAAGAAAACGAAGCGTGGTCCGAAACGATTGTTTGATGAAACCGTATACAAAGACCGCTTTGCCAGCGAACGCAGCTTTGCCTGGATTGATAAATTCCGAGGCTTGTTGTTAAGATTCGATAGAGAGGATGCTAATTTTCTGGGTGGTCACCATAGCCTTCGCGATGATTAATCTGCGCCATGTGTTGGCACCGCTCTAATAAGTTTCATTTAGTTCATCGAAAAAGGTGCTTATTTATGTATCAGATTGCCCCAAATTTCTATTCAGACTTAAGAATCCACAGACAGGATTGAAAAATGAAAAACAAGAAAAGCTGGATGCTAACCCTATTTCTTTTTCCGGTTTTTATCATCGGTTTTGGTAGCGCTTGTCAGCCTTCAAGTCATGTTGAAAGCAACAATGAAGTTACTACAGAAATAAACTTTGAGATGAATGTTGAAGATGAACTATCAGAACTCCCCACCATACAGTCGGATGCGGACGGAGTCCATGAGGATAACGTTCTTGAAGCACCTATTCTGGAAGAAACGGCCTTGTCTATCTTTACCGTTGACCCAGGTAATGCAGGTGCACAAATCAATCCATATATTTTAGGTACGAATGTGCCCGCTTGGTTAGCTAGCGACAGAATGGACAATGTGACTTTTCAAGCTCATACTTTAAACGCTGGCGTCAGCCTGATCCGCATACCGGGTGGCAGCTGGAGCAACTACTACGACTGGCTGGCCTGCGAACGCGGTGGGGAAGGTATCGACGAAACGGCCGAATGTTACTGGATCTGGGCCGCACGCCCCACCGACTTTATCAATTTTCTACGCGACACCGGCTTGGAAGGTATGTATACCATCAACATGAACGGCACGGCCAAAGAAGCCGCGGCCCTGGTCGCCTTCTTCAATGGCTCCGTGGACGATGACACCGTGATTGGAGTAGACGTGCGCGGCCGCGATTGGGGCACGGTAGGCGATTGGGCCACGCTGCGCAGCGAAAATGGCAATCCTGAGCCGCTTGGCCTTCGCTATTTTGAGATCGGCAACGAAATTTATGGCGGCAAGGGCGGCATGGGCACGGACTGTGTTTCCGGCTGGGAAGACGTGTGGACCTGCGACGGCACCGAGTACGTCAACGGCATTGGCAGCGGCAGCGAACGCAAAGAAGGCTTCTTGGAATACCGGGAAGCCATGCAAGCCGTTGATCCCAATATTTTAGTCGGCGCGGTGGGCATTACTTACCAGGATGAATGGAGCAACTGGGGCAACGAAGTGATTGCCGCGGCTGGCGACGTGATGGACTTCTACATCATCCACCACTATGGCTTTTTTACCCCGCCAGCCACCTTTGCCGAAGCGTTGGCTGAACCCACCAAAACCTGGCCCGCCGTCATAGCTGATGTGCAGGCTGCTTTTGATGAATATGCCAACGGCCGTTCCGTCCCCGTGGCCATTACCGAATACAACCTCTTTTCGGTACAGGATCAGGACAATGGCCAGCTCATGACTCGACTGGTCAACGCCCTTTACACCGCAGATACAGTTGGGCAAATGATGAGCAATGGCGTCCAGATTGCGGCCCAATGGGACCTGGCCAATGGGCAGGCAGGCAACGGCTCCGATTATGGGTTGATTCACGCCGAAACTTACGATCCATATCCACAGTATTACACCTATGTACTTTGGTCGCGATTCGGCGCTGAGATGCTGCCCGTACTCAACCCGCTCCCGGCTGACACCACATTGTCAATTTATGCCGGTCGAATTGACGAAAATACCGTCTCGATTTTGGCCATCAACAAAACGGCCGATCCGCTCGAAACAGCCATTCAGCTAGAAAACAGCCCAGCCATTGCCAGTGGCCTGGTGGATATCCTTACTGGCGATTCGCTCGAAGCCACAGCCATTACCTTTAACGGCAACAGTTCTCCAGCAGCTGATTTCTCGGACGCCCCCTCCGAGCCATTGACCATAAACAGCGATCCTTTTACCTTTACATTTCCACCTTATTCAATTACATTGTTACGGTTAAAAACAGATTCGTAACTATGCAGCCAATCATTCTTGCGGGCCATACAGCCCATTCGAGTCTACTATGAGCATTATTGCTTTGCTGGGGAAATTTAATCCGCTCTTTCTTATACAAATTGGCTGGAGGCCCGGCATCGGCGATCCGACCTTTATGGGTTGGCTGACTGTGTTTACTTATCTCCTGGCATCAATTACGTGCTGGCTCCGCTCGCGAACAGCAATATCGGATGATGTACAGAGAGAGCGCCGCTTCTGGCAAAGTCTGGCGGTAGTCTTGCTACTCCTAGGCATTAACAAGCAACTCAACTTCTTATCCTTTTTCACGTCGTTGAGCCGAACCCTGGCCTGGCAACAGGAATGGTGGCAAGAGCGACGCAGCGTACAGATGCTGCTGATAGGGATCGTCGTTCTTCTGATAGCCGTCTTAATAGGCGCTAGTTTTTGGCGATTGCGTCATTTGCCCAGACGTATTTTGGTTGCAAGTACAGGCTTTTGGCTTCTGCTTGGTTTCGTCTTAATACGAGCAACATCTCTACACGCTGTAGACTACTATTTATATACACCTTTTGCCGGGATAAAGTTAAACTGGGTGTTTGAATTGGGCTTGCTGCTTTGGGTATTGGGTACGGCCGTTTTCCCAGTCAAATCCCGTTCGCAAAACAATTCTGTTCTCAGTACCACACCGTGAGTCAAGGAAGTGTCATGTATCAGATTGGTTTTATCGTTGAACAAGCACTGGGTCATGTGACACACGGCAAGAACTTGCAGCAAAACGTGCCCGCCGATCCAGAAATAAAAGCGCGATGGGCGCTGCCAGCCTGGCAAACAACTGGCCTCAAGGCCAAAATCCCCGTCTACAAAAGTAACTGGACCGTTCAGGCGGGCATCCAGGCACGGCAGGCCATCGCTCGCTGGCAGCGTGAAGCGCCGGTGGATGGCCTCTTTTTCCATACCCAGGTCCCGGCTGTGCTAGCGCAGAAATGGCTGCACCATATCCCCTCGATCTTGTCGTTGGACGCTACGCCCCGGCAGTACGACCGCCTGGGCACGTACTACGAACATGAGACCGGGCCGTCCTGGCTGGAGCAAAAGAAGTACGAACTCAACGTCTCCTGCTATCGGGCAGCCAGCCATCTGGTCACCTGGTCAGAATGGGCCAAACAAGGGTTGATTGACGAATATTTTGTGCCCGCTGAAAAAATCACCGTCATTCCACCCGGTGTGAATACGGCCGAATGGACTCCACCAACCGCCAACCAGCGCAGCGAATCTGGCCCGGTCAAAATTTTGTTTGTCGGGGCGAACCTGGAGCGTAAAGGCGGGCTGCTCCTCTTAGAAGCTCTCCGTCAGCTGCGCACCGAGGCAACCGAAGCGCCGCTGGCCAATCTGGAACTACACCTGGTCACCCGCGATGCCGTCGCCGACGAACCCGGGCTGCATGTTTACAACCAGATGCAGCCCAACAGTGCCGAACTCAAGCAGTTGTTTTACCAAAGCGACATCTTCTGCCTGCCCACCTTTGGCGACTGCCTGCCAATGGTTTTGTCTGAGGCTGGCGCGGCGGGACTGCCACTGATTTCCACCAACGTCGCCGCCATCCCTGAGATTGTGCGGCACGAAGAGACCGGGCTGCTGGTGCCGCCCAACGACACCACCGCGCTGACCGATGCCCTGCGGCAGCTCATCCTGAACCGCGAACTGCGGTTGGCTTACGGCCAGCAGGCCCAGCAGTTAATCCAACGTGACCACGACGCGCCCCAAAATGCGGTGCGTTTGCTGACGCTGCTTAAAGCAAAAATCAACGAGGCAAAACACACCCATGAATGACGTACTGCTCACCGTGTCGGGGAATATTCCGGCCGACATCGACGCCCAAATTGCCGCCAGGCAACGGCCGTTAGCCGATTACATCGCTATGGCCAATACCTTCCACGCCGACCTGATCGATTACCAGAAAGCGCGCCAACAAACCGGACCATTTGGTAAGTTGGTCGAAAAGCTGGCGGGGGCCAACGCCATGCTGGCCTGGGCTTGCTACAAAAATCGGCATAAATACCGCGTCATCTTTACCGATGGCGAGCAGATCGGCATCCCGTTTGCCACCTTGCTGAAGTTTGCCAGTGGAGGTAAACGGCCGTTGCACTTTTCCATCGGCCACATCCTATCCGTCGGCAAAAAAATGCTGTTTTTCGACCGGCTAAAGATTCAATCCCACATCGACCGCTTTTTTGTCTATGCCACCTGGCAAAAGCAGTTCATCGAAGATCGCTGGCAGGTGCCAGATGAGCGGGTGGTGTTCACCCCGTTTATGGTTGATGACGACTTTTTTGCGCCAGCGCAGGCTGGGCCAGCCCAGAAAACGCTGCGCGCCCTCGTGCCGGGTGATGTGCCCATCATTTGCGCCGTGGGGCTGGAGTTTCGCGACTATCCCACGCTGATGGCCGCCGTCAAAGGGCTAAACGTCCATGTCATCATCGCCGCCGCCAGCCCCTGGTCCAAGCGCGCCGACAGCACCGAGGGCCAGGAAATTCCCGCCAACGTAACGGTGCAGCGCTTTACCCAGTTTGAGCTGCGTGACCTCTACGCCATGAGCGACTTTTTGGTAATGCCCTTGTACGATGTGAACTTCCAGGCCGGGGTCACGGCGCTGCTGGAGGCCATGGCGATGGGCAAAGCAGTGGTTTGCTCGCGCACGCCAGGCCAAACCGACGTGGTAGTCGAGGGCGAAACTGGCCTTTACGTGCCACCAGAAGACCCGCGGGCACTGCGGGAAGCCATCCAGTATCTGTTGGATCAGCCGGAACTGAGGGCGCAAATGGGGCAAAACGGCCGTCGCCGCATCGAGCAAGAGATGAGCCTGGCCTGTTACGTAGAACGCCTCAACGCCTACGTCAATCCCGCCCCGCTAAAAACGCGATAATCCCAATTCGTCGCGTTCTTCTTTGGGAGTAAAATTCGGGGCAACATTAAATTGTCCAGAGGTACTTTCTTTGAAGAACTACTTTTTACTCGATCCCGATGTTGTTTTCTTAAACCACGGCTCGTTTGGCGCTACGCCCAAACCCGTTTTTGCGGCCTACCAGGAATGGCAGCGCCGACTGGAACGGCAGCCAGTCTACTTCATCTCCCACGAGCTGTGGGATCATCTGGCCTATGCCCGCCAGCAGCTTGGCAATTTTGTCGGCGTGCCTGCCAATGACCTCGTTTTTATTCCCAACGCCACGTTTGGCCTGAACGTTGTGGCACGATCGCTCCAGCTTGGCCCCGATGATGAGGTGCTGACCACCAACCACGAGTACGGCGCCTGCGAGAATGTTTGGCGCTTCTTGAGCCAGAAGCAAGGTTTCCGCTACATCCAGCAGCCGATTACGTTACCAGTCGTTTCGGCCGATGAGATTGTGGCCCAACTCTGGCAAGGTGTCACACCAAACACCCGGTTCATCTTCCTTAGCCACATCACGTCGGCTACAGCACTCACCTTTCCCCTCGCCGAAATTTGCCGCCGGGCGCGCGAAGCGGGCATTATCACCGTCATTGATGGGGCGCATGCACCAGGGCAAATACCGCTCGATTTGCAAGCCATCGCGCCCGATTTTTACTTCGGTAACCTGCACAAATGGCTGTGCAGCCCCAAAGGGTCAGCGTTTCTTTATGCGCGGCCCGATAAACAAGCGCTGATTGAGCCGTTGGTGGTCGGTTGGGGCTGGGGAGAAGGTCGGACACTGACGTTTGGCTCTAACTTTTTGGACTATACGCAATGGCTGGGCACCAATGATGTCTCGGCTTACCTGGCTGTACCGGATGCGATTCATTTTCAGGAGGCGCACAACTGGACGGCCGTTCGCGCCCAATGCCACACCCTGCTCACTCAAACCATGCACCAGATTGGCGAACTCACCAACCTGCCATCCCTCTACCCGTCAGACAGCAATGCGGGCTTTTATCACCAGATGGCCACAATTCCGCTGCCCCAGCTGGCCAACACCGAAGCCTTCAAGACAGCCCTGCTGGAAGAATTTAAGGTGGAAGTACCGATTGTGACGTGGAACGGCCGTCACTTCATCCGCGTCTCCATTCAGGTCTACAACACACCACAAGACGTTGAAGTGCTGCTGGATGCGCTGACCAAACTGCTGCCAGTCCACCGCAGCGAGTGACGTGTCATTAACCATTCAGATTGGACCAATCTTTGAGATGGGTCCAATCTTGCCAAAAAATTTTGCCACCTTAGGAGGTATCACCTTGTCTACCCGATTAGATGAATTTGAGGCTTACCGCACAAAAATGAATGAGCGCGTCATGTCGCTGGAACATTTGGGCATCAAGCGCTTTTTTAACCTGGATACGGCCGCTTACCGCGACGGTCCCCTGCCTGCCAACACCAAGGAACTGCTGGGGCTGGTCGCCTCGGCCGTGCTGCGCTGCAACGATTGCATTGATTACCACCTGATTCAATGTGTCGATGCGGGCTGGTCCGATGAGGAGATTGTGGATGCGCTAAACGTGGCCCTGGTCGTAGGCGGCAGCATCGTCATTCCACACCTGCGCCATGCGGTGGAGACAATTGATTTGTTACGGGCACGGTAGTCGGTTATCGGTACGAGAAGGTCTTAATGGTGGCGGTGGATGCGGCGGCCTTGCCAGCCACATTGGCGGCATTTGTAACGGCGTACGGGAATGCCTACCAGACCCAGAAGATAATCGGTGGTGGTGCGGTTGACGCGCCGCAGTTCGCCCTGGCAGGTGGGGCAGCCTGCCGAGGACTGCCAATCTGGGCGCTTCACAAACCACAAGTTGATGACCTGAACGGCTAAAACAAACACCCCGACCAGCGCCAGCGCCGCCACAATTTGGGCACCATGCTCAAAACCAAGCCAGCCCAGCCACCACGGTATCTGGTACAGAACGGCAATACGGCTGGAACGGCCGTCATACTGAAACAGCACCCATTCAGACGCCACCCGCGTGGTGAATTCCAGGGGTGTGGCCTCCATGGAACGGCCGTTGGCCCCCACGCTCTCATCACGTCCCTGCACGGACACATATGCCTGATAGGTGCCAGGTTGCGGGACGCGGTAAGCCAGCTGGAACTGATCGCTGTTGAGCGGCTGAAGTCCGGTGAGGGTGTCCTTGTTGTTCCAAGGCTCATTTTGGAAGGTACCTACCGCCACCAGCCGGGCGGGCAGCGTATCGTTAGCGGTTAAGGCATACGTGTTGGGCCAAAAGCGACTTTCTACATCGGCGGCCCGAAACGTGAAGGTGATCGGCTGATCCGGCGTGGTAACAAAGAACCACGCCGCCCGCTCGGGCACCGCTTGCGTCCAATCGCCGCAGGGCAGCACGCGCCACAAATAACGGCCCGGTTCGGCAAAGGTGATGGTGCGAGCGAACAAACCGTCGCCCGCTGTCTGATCTCCTTCGGTGCCATCGTCAAACAAGAGGGTGTTACGGCCGTCCCACCCCTGGAAATCGCCCGCCAAACAGTAACCATCCTCTGGTGCGGTGGGGGGTGAAACCGGTAATGGTTCAGATGGACTGGCGGCCGTGGCCCGCGCGAAGGCCATCTTTGGGAAGGGATTGATGAGACAGAGAACGGCCGTTACCAGCAGCAACACCAACAGCGCCTCACGCCACCATCGCGGCCAGGACAGCCAGCGATGCCGGTGGGGACCAAAACGGTAACGACGTTCAGATTTGCGAGGGTGTTGCACCTGCTCCGCTGCGGCTTTTTTATCCTGCTCAACATCTTCTACTGGACTGGAACTTTGGGCCATAGACGGATAGTGTAAACATTTCTGATTTTTTACACAAGATTGCGCGTGGGCTGTTTTTGGCCTTAGATTTAGCCCACGATCAGGCGGATGCCCAGCACGATGAGCAGCACCAGCACCCCTTTGCGAAACTGCGCCGGGTTCATACGGCCGTCTACCCACTTCCCCGCCAGCAATCCCAACGCAATCCCCGGCAAAGCCCAGAAATAGTTATGCCAGACAACGGCCGTAAAGTTGCCGCTCAACGCATGGGCCGACAGGGTAAACAGGCTGTTGAGCATAAAATACGCCTGCAAATTGCCCTTGAAGGTGGTCGGCTCCCAGCGACGGCAAGTGCCATAAATGATCACTGGTGGGCCGCTGGTGTTGTACGCGCCGCTCAACACACCGCCGATGAAGCCAAATCCATACGCCCAGGCTGGCTGGCGCAGCTGCGGCAGGCGCGGCCCAAACAGGGCGTAAAGCGCATAGGCCGTCACAATGACGCCTAAAATAGTGGTGATGAGACGGCCGTCTGCCTCACGCAGCACATACACCCCCAGCGGAATGCCAACCACCGATGCCAGCGACAGCCGCTTCACGGCGGAAAAGTTCAGTGCGTGCCAATAGCGGCGCAGCAGAAAAATTTCGGCGGTGATGGCCACAACCGCCACCAGCGGCGTGGCCGTGCTAATGCCCACCAACCCCACCAGCAGCGGCATGGAGATGAGGGCCAGACCAAAGCCGGAGGCCGCCTGGACAAAAATAGCGAAGAAAACAATCAGGGTCACGATCATAAGCGGCGGATTGTAACCGTTCGCTGGGCAGACACAAAAACGGCCGCTTCCGGGGAAACGGCCGTGGTTATTTTTTTACCGCAGAGGGCGCAAAGGTCGCTGAGTTTTTTCTTTTTCTCTGCGCTCTCGGCGTGCTCTGCGGTGAATTTCTTTTAAAAGAGCGACTCCCCCGTCACCAGCTGAATCACAGCGACGACGATCAGCGCCAGGCCCCAGCCCCACAGTGGGAAAAAGGCCAGATACGCCCCCGCCTTCATTGAGAGCCATTTGGAACGGCCGTTAAACCCCTTGTTGCGCAGCCGGTAGCCCAAATCCAATAGCGCCATCAGCGTGGCGGCAATGAGAACGGCCACCGAATCATTGCCCGGCGCGATAAAGCTGCGCAGCAGCAAACCCACGGCCGCACTACCAAACAAAAAGAGAATCGCTAGACCATTAAGCCGCGTCATCCTTCACCTCCGCCGCCTGCTTCTTCTTTTCCCGGCTGTCGCGCCACTCGCCCCAAATCGTGAGCACGAGCGCCGCCCCAATCACCACAACCACCCGACGAATAATGCCCGCAACGGTTGGCGCAGAATCTTCCAAAGCGACGGAAGCCCCCGCCGCCCCAAGTACCAAGACAAACAAAAGCAGAATATTGAGCAAACCACGGTATTTTTGCATAAAAACGCTCCTTATTAAGTGTATTTTTTACAATAAACAAAATACGTGACGTTTCTAACATTTTTTCTTTCGGGGAAAAGGACTCTTGTAGCCTGGGTAGGCCACAGCGCCGCTGCCCATTGAACTATGCCACCAACTTCCCTATAATGCTTGTACAGTTTGATTTACTTACCACTCTCTAACCACAAGGCAGACCTATGTCCAGTCATATCTTCATCTCTCACGCCACATCAGACGATGACACCGTCAAACAGCTCCGCCAATGGCTCGAAGCGCACGGCAACCTCACCTGGGTCGATTCCCGCCAGCTTAGCGGCGGCGACACCCTGCGCGCCGACATCGAAGCCAGCATCCGCTCGGCCCAGCATTTCATTGTCTTGCTCAGCATCGATGCCCTCAGTTCGGAATGGGTGCAGGAGGAAGTACGCATCGCCCAGAAAACAGCCAGCCAGCGCGACGACGGCTACAAAATCATCCCCGTGGTGCTGCCCGGCGTGCAGATGGGCCTGCTCAAGCTCCTTTTCCCCGTCGAACCGCTCTACATTTTTGTGGAAGATGCGCCCACCGGCCTGAGTGACGCCGTGCCCAAAATATTGGCCGCCCTCGGCCAAGAGCTGCCCGAAGAGTGGCAGCCGTCCCAAACCGTGACCGTTGAACCCGTCACGGAACTCATTCTGGAACTCACCGATCCCCACATCGAAATCAAAGGAAATGTGCGCCGGGCCGTAGCCACCGCCGAACTCACCTACCATCCCTCCGACGGCGCACGCGCCATTAGCAGCCGTCGCTACAAAATCACCGCGCCGCTGGGTCCCGTGGAGCTGGGCGAGATTCGCTGGTACGTTGAAAAATACCACCAATGGCCCACGGGCGTCTTCAAAACCCGCGCCGAAAAGACGGAAAAAGCATTGCCCGACTGGGGGCACGCGCTTTACACGACGGCCTTGGGTGGTGAATCGGCGCGGGAACCGCTGGCGGCGTGGCAGCGGGCCAGCGGCACGCGCCGCTTTTCAGTACAGGTGGATGGGGAACCGGTTGAAGGCACGGATGAGGCCGAAGCCGCTCTGGTACGCGAGGCGGCCAGTGATTGGCTGGCGCTGCCCTGGGAAATTTTGCACGACGGCACCGGCTACCTGGCGCAGGGGGCCAACGGCGTGCGGGTGCGCCGCCGCCTGCCCAACCGCCACCAGACCGTGACCGCCAACGCCACTTTGCCCATCCGGGTGCTGCTGCTCAGCCCGCGACCGGAAGTGGATGAACGAGGCAAGCCGGTGGGCTACCTGGACCATCGCAGCAGCGCCCTGCCCCTGGTGCAGGCGGTGGAGGAATTGGGGCAGGAGCTGGTACAGGTCGATTTTTTGCACCCGCCCACTTTCCCCGCCCTCAAAGCAACCCTCAAGCGAGCCAAAGAGGCGGGCCAGCCGTACGACATCGTCCATTTTGATGGGCATGGCGTCTATAACCGGCACGTGGGGCTGGGAGCGCTCTGTTTTGAAGACCCGCGCGACCAGGACAAAATTGGCAAGCGGCTGCTGGCGCTGGTTTATGCCAGTGAGTTGGCCGCCGAACTGCGCGCCTACGGCGTGCCGCTCATTTACCTGGATGCCTGCCAGACGGCGCAGGCGGACGCCGACCCGCAGGCGTCGGTGGCGGCGAAGCTGCTGGAAGAGGGGGTGGGTTCAGTGGTGGCCATGAGCCATTCCGTGCTGGTAAATACCGCCAGCCGCTTTGTGGCCGCGTTTTACCGCAGTTTGGCCGAGGGGCGGCGCGTGGGGGACGGCATGTTGGCCGGGCAGATCAGCCTGTACGACGACCAGAACCGGGGCAAGCGCATGGGCGCAGGCTATTTGCGCCTGCAAGATTGGTTTGTGCCGGTGCTGTACCAGGATGCCGCTGACCCGCAGCTGTTTACCGTGCAGGCGGGTGAAGCGGCCAGGCGTTTAGCGGGCCAGCGGCGCCAGCTGGCCCTGGGCAAATTGCCCGAGCCGCCCGCGCACGGCTTTGTGGGGCGCAGCCGCACCCTGCTGCAACTGGAACGGCTGCTGACCCAGGTGCCCTACGTGGTCATTCGCGGCAGCGGCGGCCTGGGCAAGACGGCGTTGGCGATTGAGCTGGCCCGCTGGCTGGCCCGCTCCGGGCGCTTTGCCCGGGTGGCTTTTGTGAACGTGGAGCCGCAAAACGTGCAGGACGTGCGCGGCGTGCTGGACACGATTGGCCGCCAGCTTTTGCCAAAATATACTGTGGCCGAATATGGCAATGATTTGGACGCCGCCCTACAGCCGGTGGCCCGCGCCCTGCGCGACTTCCCCACGCTGCTTGTGCTGGACAACATGGAAAGCGTGCTGCCCGATCATGAAGGGAACAACCCGGCGGGCGTGGCGGACGTGACCGGCCTGCTGGCGCTGGCGCAAAAGCTGCTGGCGGCCGATGAGCGCTGCCGCCTTATTTTTACCAGCCGGGAATGGCTGCCGGAGCCATTTGCCGGGGCATACCAGACGGTGGAGCTGGGCCGCCTGAGCCAGGCGGAGGCGATTCAGCTGGTAGAGCAGGTGATGGCCGAACATGGCTGGCAGCCACCGGCCAACGACGACGCCACCACGCCGGAGGAGATTGCCGAGTTGGTAGAGACGGTGAACCGCCACCCGCGCGCCTTGACCCTGCTGGCGCGGGAGGTGGCCAACGGCGTACGAGCCACCACCCACAACGTGGCCGCGCTGATGGCCGACCTGGAAGCGAAAAACATGGGGGACCGGGAAAATTCGCTGTATGCCAGCGTGGAACTTTCTTTGCGGCGGCTGCCAGAGGAAGTGCGTGCGTTGGTAAACAAGCTGGCGGTATTTCATGACGGCGGGCATGTGGTAAACCTGGCCCAAGTAATGGGCATTGAAACCGAGCAGATAGGCGCGGTGGCCCAACTGCTGATTGACGTGGGGATGGCTGACATGCAGGAGTACAACTACCTGCGCCTGGACCCCGCCCTGCCCGCCTACCTGAAGCTGGGCCAGGACCCAGCCCAGCTCACCGAGCTGAAAACGGCCTGGGCCGCGGCGATGGGGCAGCTAGTTGGTTTTCTTTATGGACAAATTTCAAAGGACAGCAAACTGGCGTTCCGGCTGACCCTACTGGAGCTGCCCAACCTGCTGGCCTTGCTCAGTTGGCTGGAGGGGCAGTTGGCCACGGACGGTGAGGCCACGGCGGAAACGATCCGGCTGGCTGAATTTGTGAGCGACAAGGCGGGCAGCATTGAGCAGTTACTGGCTAATTTGGGACGGCCGTTTGCCCTGGCGCGGGCGGTGGCAGTGCGGGAACAGGCAGCGGCGCTGATTCCAGCCTGGGGCAATGCCCGCTTTGAAAATGAACGGTTGTTGATTGAGCGGCTGCTGGGGCAAAACCAGCTGCAAGCCGCCTATGAGAAAGCAACCGCCCTGCTGGAAAAGGCCCAGGCTGCTGGCTCCACCACCTACCCCGGCGCTGATTACGATTTGGCGCTGGCCCATATTTTGCTTGGCCGGGTATTGCGGGTAGGTGGACAAGCCGCGCCCGCCCTCGACCTGCATGTTGAGAGCCAGCGACTGTTTGAAGCGTTGGGCGAGCGGGGCGCACGCATGGCCTCCGTTGCCCTCACCGAACAAGCGGACTGCCTCACGGCGTTGGGACGGCTGGATGAAGCGGCAGAAAAGTATACAGAACGCATCAAACGGGGCGAAAAACTTGAAGATTTCCGCGGCGTGGCGGTGGGTAAACAGCAATTAGCGACTGTGCATCTGTATCAGAAAAGGTACGCTGATGCTCTGGCTGGACACGAGGAAGCGCGGGACATTTTTGAGCAACAAAACGAACCGCGTGGAGTCGCTGTTGCCTGGCACCAGATGGGCATGGTGTATCAGGATGCCGGGGAGTATGAGGCGGCGGAAGCGGCGTATCGGCGTTCGCTGGAGATTGAGACGCAAAGGAATGACCGGGCCGGGCAGGCGAGTAGTTTGGGCGAATTGGGGTACCTTTATAATTACAAGTTGCATCGACCGGAAGAGGCGGTGGTTTTTTACCGGCAAGCAGCGGATATTTATGTGGCCTTGGGGGATTTGCGGTATGAAGGGGTCTCACGCAACAATATTGCTGACACGCTGCGGAAGCTGAAGCGGTATGAGGAAGCGCGGTCGGAAATCTTGCGGGCGATTGAGTGTATGAGTCAATTTGGTCATGCGGCGGAACTGTGGAAAACCTTTGATATTTTATGCGATATTGAAACGGCAACGGGCAACGAAACGGCCGCGCACGCCGCCTGGGTTCAAGCCCGGGACGCCTACCTCGCCTACCGGCGGCAGGGTGGGTATGCAGCTCAAGGTGGGGGAAAATACGTGGAACATGTTTTGGGGTTACTTTCTCAACAAAAAAATCATGAAGCTGAACAATTTTTCAATCAAATTGCCAATAACCCGAACGCACCCGACTCGCTAAAACTGCTTATGGAAGCTGTCTTCACCATTCTCACCGGCTCCCCCAACCCCGCCCTGGCCGACAATCTCGCCCTCCTTTACGCCGATGCGGCCGAAATCCTTTTCCTCCTCGATCGCCTACAACCCCCACCGTCCTCGTAGGGGCCACAACACCATATGTCATTCCCGCATAGCGTCTACCGCCCTGTCATTCCCGCGAATGCGGGAATCCATTCAGGTACATTAAGAAGATGGATGCCTGCCTTCGCAGGCATGACAATTGGTACTTTTTATGTTTGTCATGCGTGCGCTTGGGCAAACCAAACCCTGCCGCCGTGTCATTCCCGCGAATGCGGGAATCCACTCTGGTGCATTAAGAAGATGGATGCCTGCCTTCGCAGGCATGACAGTTGTTACTTTTTAAGTTTTTTCATAGAAGGTCATTATACAAATCGTTCCAATCTGGATTCTGTTCCTCAATCACATTGATCTTCCACTGCCTGCGCCATTTCTTCATCTGCTTTTCGCGCTGAATTGCTTCGTTTACATCTCGGTGCGCCTCATACCAAACAAGGCGATGAACCCCGTACTGTTTGGTAAAACCATCGTGGATATCATTTTTGTGCTGCCAAACTCTGCGAATTAGATCGTTTGTGATGCCAATATAGAGGGTGCCGTTCTTTTTGCTAGCCATGATGTAAACAAAGTAGGTTTTCATAGATTCTCAATTTTGTTATTGCAAAGCCTCTCTGCCTGTCATTCCTGCGAATGCAGGAATCCATTCAGGTGTAAAAGAAGATGGTTACCCGCCTACGCGGGTATGACAGGCGAAGTTGGCTCGTTTACCGTTTCACACCCACATGGGGCCATTGGCAGACGCCCAGCGAGATGAAGTATGGATTCCCGCATTCGCGGGAATGACACGAGAGTGTCGATTTGTTTACCGTTTACCGATTTACCGCAACGCGGTGCCATTGGCGCACGCCGAGGGGGGCGAGGACGTAGCCATCCAAAGCGGGGCTGACGAGGGCGGCTTGCAGGCTGTGGCTGACAAAGATTACCGGCGCGTCGGCGACGATGCGCTGCTCGATTTCGGCGTACTGGGCCAGACGGGTGGACACATCTTCTTCAATGCGGGCCTGTTCCAGCAGCGTATCCACTTCTGGGTTGACATAACGCCCAATGTTTTGCCGCGAACCGCTGTGGTACAAAATGTCGAGGAAGTTTTGCGGGTCGGGGTAGTCGGCGCACCAGCCGCTTTGGTAAATGTTGCCGGTGTTGCCCGCATACAGCTCATCGTAATAAATGAACGGGTCGATGACGACGGGCTGGATGGTGACGCCTAACACCTCTTGCCAGAGGGAGATAACGGCCGTTACATACCCGCCAACATCCCCATACCCAGACGTCGTGTAGGTGATCACCGGGAAGGTGGCGCGGTCAGTGTAGCCCGCCTCGTCCAAAAGCTGGTTGGCTTTGGCCGGATCAAAGGGGTAGCCACGATTGGAATCGCTGGTGTAGCCGGGCATGCCGGGCGGTAGGGAACCGGTCGCCACCAGCGCGTCGCCGCCGGAGAAGGTGTCGATGAGCAGTTCCTTGTCCAGCGCGTAGTTGAACGCCTGCCGCACCCGCACGTCGTCAAACGGGGCGAGTTGGGTATTGAGACCAATGGTGCTGGTGCAAAGGCTGACACCGAGCTGCAATTGATCGTGCAGCCGGTTGTTGGGGTCCTCTACGCGATCCAGATTGGCTCCGCCGACGCCGACGAGGTCAATGTCACCTTCTTCGTACTGCGACAGCGCCAGCCCCGGCCCCAAATCATAAACGACGTGGCGCACGCGAGCCGGTTCCAAATAGTAACTGTCGTTGCGCTCCAGAATGATCTGTTCATCGTCCACCCAGCTTTGCAGGCGGAACGGGCCGGTGCCGTTGGGCGTGTACTCCCAGTTGCGCGTGTCTACCGTCTCGGCATCCACCACAAAGGCGACGGGATAGGCCAGCTTTTGCAAAAAGTAGACCACGGGCGCGGTGAGCTGTACCTCTAACGTGTAATCGTCGATGGCGCGCAGGCCGCTGATTTGCTCAGTTTCGCCATCGATCACCGCCTGGATGCCCGCGACGTCGCCCAAATAGGTTTGCACGGTGTCGGAGCCGGTGTCGGGGTTGGCGGCGCGTTCCCAACTGAAGATGACGTCCTGGGCCGTGAACGGCCGTCCGTCATGGAACAACACATTTTTGCGCAGGTAGAAGGTGTAAGTCAGCCCATCGTCGCTCACTTCCCAGCCAGCGGCAAGCTCCGGCTGCACCTGCAAGTCTGTGTCCAGCATCACTAATCCAGAGAAGATGTGCCCCAGCGGGCCGTCGGGGCCGCCGATGGTTTTGGCTGGATCGAGCGTGCGCGGCTGCCCACCGAGGAGAAAAATCGCGTCGTCTCGATCGATGTCCGCATTTTCTTGGAGCAATTGAGGGGCATTGGTCACCAGTTGGCAGCTTAGGAGGAGGAAGGAAATGGCGATTAGCCAGAGAAGGGGGGAACGGGTGACAAGGTGAAGGGGTGACAAGGTGACATTGTACAGAGAATTCTCTGTGCACCTCTGCGTCTCCTCTGCGTAACTCTGTGTTCCGCTTTTTTCTAAACTCATTTGCGCCTCCGAAGCGCCAGACCGAAGCCAACCAGCAGCAAGGGAAAAACGGTGAGGTTGCAGATGCCGCCTGCGGGATTGCTGGTTGTGGTACTGGGTGGTGCAGCAGTAGCCGCCGCAGCCGGTTCCGTTGGTACAGATTCTGGTAAGCCAAATGGTTCGATGGTGGGGATGGCTTGAGCGGAAACGGCCGTTGGCGTGGGCGGAATCTCACGGGCAGGCAGATTCAAACTTTGCCGCCACGCTTGCTCCAACCCATCGACGTTGAAACCGTAGACCGCTTCTAGCGCCTCGTCGTATCCTTCGCCGTCAGCCAGGGTGAGAATGAGCGCTTGTAACTGTGCCTGGCCGTAGGTTTCCAGCAAGAAGGAGACCACGCTGTAGCTTTGGCTGTAGGCAATACCCGCTTCTGGCCCATGCGCCGAAAATGACCCGTTCAGGCTGCGCACCGGTTCAAAACTGTTGTTCTCAATGCCCGTGGCAATATCTGACAGCACGCGGTCGCTTGGTGTGCCTTCGGCATAGGTGGCCAAACCTTCTTCCAGCCAGGTGGGGCGACTGCCGCCGACGCAGCTGCGGCCAAACTGCCCCACCACCAGATGAGCCAGCTCGTGGCGCACGGTGGGCACACCCCAGCTTTCGGCAATGCGCGGCGGCACGCCGATGAGGATGATGTTGTAATCGCTAAAAGCCACACCGCCGGCCCAATCCTGAATGTAGAGCACCGCGCCGCGCATATCGTCTGATTCGCCGTAGATGAAGAGCTGCACTTCGCTGTCCAGAGTGATGCCCATCTCGTTTTGCAGCTGATCCAGCCCAGCAACGGCCGCTTCCAGCAATATCGGCCCCACGTCATCCCCTTCATACCAATGCAGGCGAATGTTGGGCGCGGAGACGGTTTGCCAATCGAAGCGATCATCGACGAAGGTGTGGCTTTGCTCGTCGGTGGTGGTCAGGTTGCCCTGGCTGTCGATAATTTGCCACGACCAGCGCAGCGTCGCTCCCGGCGGCGGATTGCCTGAGCGCACCATCTCCCAGGTCCATTCGGCCTGATTGCCATTGAGGGGGACGGGAACGGCCGTATTTGCCTCCAAACAGCTCGATTTGTCCACCTCGTAAACCAGATTCACCTCTGCCACATCGCTGGCATCGG
>JACKBS010000025.1 GCA_020634435.1 Ardenticatenaceae bacterium
GTGAAATGGCCAGAATGCGCAACGAGATTGACCGGTTGTTCGAAGATGCCTTCAGCGCACCGGTTGGCAAATGGGAGCGCAGCTCTGTATGGGGCTTCCCGCTGGATGTGACTGAAAATGACGATACATTCACGGTGAAAGCGGCCGTTCCTGGCATGAACCCCGATGATTTAGACATCACCATTAGCGACAATGTGCTCACCATCAAAGGTGAAACGCACTCTGAAGAAACCAAAGAAGACGAAAAGGTCCATCTGCAAGAGCGTCGCCTTGGCAGCTTTATGCGCAGCATTAGCCTGCCCACTCCTGTTGAATCCGACAATGTTGACGCTACCTATGAGAATGGGGTTCTTACCCTGAGCATTCCTAAGGCCGCCGAGGTGAAGCCAAAACGCATCTCCATTAAGGCTGGCAATGGCACCACCGTTATCGAAGGCTAACAGCGGCAACGTCGCTAACATTTAACAATTACAGGCGCTGGAGGAGATTCTTCCAGCGCCTGTTTTTTTGGCCGAGAAGCATCGAATTTCACCACGCATATGTTTCTCTAACGGCCGTCTTACACAAATCAAATACACGTTAGGCACAATACCATACAGATTTTTTTACATAAGAAATCAACTGAAACAAAGCAAAAAACGAACATTCGACGCGAAAAGATCGAAATTTGTAGTAGAGGAGCATGAACATGAGCAAGATTATTGGAATCGACTTAGGTACAACCAACTCGGTTGTTAGCGTAATGGAAGGTGGCGACGCAGTCGTCATTCCATCCGCTGAAGGTGGTAATACAACCCCCTCCATCGTTGCCTTCAACAAAAAAGGGGAGCGTCTCGTCGGCCAAACCGCCAAGCGGCAAGCAGTTGTCAATCCAGACAACACCATCTACTCCGTGAAGCGGCTGATGGGTCGTCGTATCGACGCTGAAGAAACCAAGCGTACCCAAAAAATGGTGCCTTATGAAATCGTAGCTGGGCCGCAGCAAGATGCCCGCGTGAAAGTCCCGGTGGTGGATAAAACCTATTCGCCGCAGGAAATCTCGGCATTCATCTTGCAAAAACTAAAGCGAGATGCTGAAGCATACTTGGGCACCAACGTGACCCAGGCGGTCATCACTGTGCCCGCATACTTCAACGACAGCCAACGCCAGGCGACTAAAGACGCCGGTAAAATCGCTGGACTCGAAGTGCTGCGCATCATCAACGAACCTACAGCCGCTGCTTTAGCTTACGGCCTGGACAAAAGTGAAGACCACACCATCCTGGTATTTGACCTCGGTGGTGGTACGTTCGACGTCTCCGTTCTGGAAGTTGGCGATGGCGTGGTAGAAGTAAAAGCAACCAACGGTGACACCCATTTGGGTGGTGACGACTGGGATCAGCGCATCGTGGCCTGGATGATTGACGAGTTCAAGAAAGACCAGGGCATTGATCTGAGCCAGGACCGCCAGGCATTGCAGCGGCTGCGTGAAGCAGCTGAAAAAGCCAAAATTGAGCTATCGTCCTTGATGCAGACAGAGTTAAATCTGCCCTTCATCACCGCCGATGCCAACGGGCCGAAGCATTTGCAACTGACGCTGACCCGTGCCAAATTTGAGCAGCTCACCGAGGATTTGGTGCAGCGCTGCCGCCAGCCGTTTGAAAAAGCGCTGGCCGACGCAGGCATGTCCGCCAAGGACATCCAAGAGGTTGTACTGGTGGGTGGTTCGACCCGTATGCCGATGATTCAGGACCTGGTACAAAGTCTGACTGACAAAGCGCCCAACAAGAGCGTAAACCCGGATGAGGTTGTGGCCTTGGGTGCCGCCATTCAAGGTGGCGTGTTGGCTGGCGACGTGAAAGACGTACTGCTGCTAGACGTGACGCCGTTGAGCTTGGGGCTGGAAACGTTGGGTGGCGTGATGACTCCGCTGATTCCGCGGAACACCACCATCCCCACCCGCAAGACGGAAACGTTTAGCACCGCCGAAGATAACCAAACGGCCGTTGACGTCCACGTTTTGCAGGGTGAGCGGCCAATGGCTAAGGACAACAAAACCCTGGGCATGTTCCGCCTGGACGGACTTCCGCCAGCACCGCGCGGTTTGCCACAAATTGAGGTAACATTTGACATTGATGCCAACGGCATTTTGGATGTCACCGCCAAAGACAAGGCAACTGGCAAGGAACAGAAGATTCAGATCACCGCATCTACCAACCTGTCCGAATCTGAAGTTGACAGCATGGTCAACGCCGCCAAGCAGCACGAGGCGGAAGACGCCAAGCTGCGCGAGCTAATTCAGGCCCGTAACCAGGCAGATCAGATGATCTACGCCACGGAAAAGAGCCTGAAAGAGCTGGGTGACAAGGTGAATGAAGGTGAAAAGAGCCGCATCGAAGGCATGATTGCTGAACTGAAAACGGCCGTTACCACCGAAGACACCGCCCAAATCAACCGGCTGGCCGAGCAATTGCAACAAGCCAGCTACGCGCTGAGCCAACAGCTCTACCAAACCCAGGAACAACCTGGCAACAACGGCAGCGCCAATGGCTACAGCAATGGCCACAATGGTCACGAGAACCCGGAAGACGTCGTCGAAGGCGAATTCCAGGAAATGTAAATAAATCAACCCGTAGGGGCGAGGCAGATGGGAAAAACCTTGGCAAAGCAAAGCGCTATCGCACCATCTGCCTCGCCCTAAAATAGGAAGGGCCAATGGACTATAAGGATTATTACAGCATCCTCGGCGTGTCAAAAACCGCCAGCCAGGATGAAATCAAAAAAGCATACCGCAAACTGGCCCGCAAGTATCACCCGGACTTAAACAAGGATGATCCGCAGGCAGAACAGCGCTTCAAAGACCTCAACGAGGCCAACGAAGTGCTGTCTGACGCCGAAAAGCGGAAGATGTATGATCAGTTTGGCTCGCAGTGGCAGCAATACCAGCGCGCGGGCGGCCGTCCCGATGACTTCTGGTCGCAGTGGGGCGCGCAGGGCGCGGGCCAACAAAGACGCCAAACCTATACCGCCAGCGGTGGCCCCCAGGGCTTTGGTGATTTCTCTGACTTTTTTGAGACACTGTTTGGCCAAATGGGGGCGCGCGGCGCAGGTGGTCAACAGGTTAACTTCAACGATATTTTTGGTCAGCAAGCGCAGCCCATCCGTCGCAGCCGCGATGTGGAGCACATGATCGAAATCTCGCTGGCGGAAGCGTTTTATGGCACCAGCCGCACCATTCAATGGGAAAACGGCCGTTCCATCGAAGCCAAAATTCCGCGTGGGGTCAAAACAGGCTCTCGCGTGCGGTTGAAGGGCCAGGGGCAAGATGGCGGGCACCTTTACCTGAGCATCAAGGTGATGCCAGACGACCAGTTTGAGCGGGACGAAGATGATTTGAAAACGGCCGTACCGGTCGATCTGTACACCGCACTCTTGGGCGGGCAAATTGATGTTTCGACCATTGATCGAACCGTCAAGCTCACCATCCCGGCGGGGACCGCCAACGGAAAACAGTTCCGTCTGCGCGGTTTAGGCATGCCCAACATAAAAAATTCTGAGGAACGCGGCAACCTATATGCCACCGTCGAGGTGGCGTTGCCCACGGACCTCAGTGACGAAGAAAAAGAACTGTTTGAAAAATTAAGATCACTCCGAGAAACATGAGTGTAGGGGCAGGTCTAAGACCTGCCCCTACAAAATTTCATGTTAGCGGGGGAGGCAAACATGAGACTAGATAAATTTACCCAAAAAGCCCAAGAAGCTGTTTTGGAGGCCCAAAACCTGGCTCAAGGCTATAACCATCCGGCCATTGAGCCGGAACATCTGCTGAGTGCGCTCATCTCGCAAGAAGGCGGCGTGGTGCCGTCGCTGCTTAAGCGCATCGGCACAGACACGACGATGCTGCAAAACAGCGTGCAGCAAGCGCTGGGCCGATTGCCCCGCGCCACCGGCAGCAGCGTGCAGGTCAGCGTCAGCCGCAACCTGAACGCGGTCATCGAAGAGGCGCAAAGCATCGCCGACAACATGAAAGACGATTACGTCTCGACTGAGCATTTGCTGATGGCCATGGCCCAGCCTAAAGCTGGCTCCGTGCGCGAACTTTTAGCGCGGCACGGCATTGACTACAACGCCATCATGCAGGCGCTGGCCGCGGTGCGCGGTTCGCAGCGGGTTACCAGCCAAAACCCGGAAGCACAGTACGAGGCATTGGTGAAATACGGCCGTGATCTCACCCAGGAAGCTCGCAAAGGCAAGCTGGACCCGGTGATTGGCCGCGATGAAGAAATCCGCCGCGTCATCCAGATTTTGAGCCGACGCACCAAAAACAACCCGGTGCTGATTGGCGAACCGGGCGTCGGTAAAACCGCCATTGCCGAAGGGCTGGCCCAACGCATCGTGCGCGGCGACGTGCCGCTGGGCCTGAAAGAAAAGCGGCTGGTCGCCCTCGATTTGGGCGCTTTGGTAGCCGGGGCCAAATATCGCGGCGAGTTTGAAGAGCGGCTCAAAGCCGTCCTCAAAGAGATTCAGGAAGCCGAAGGCGAGATCATCTTGTTTATTGACGAGATGCACACGCTGGTGGGCGCGGGCGCGGCTGAGGGCAGCATGGATGCCAGCAACATGCTCAAACCGCTGTTGGCCCGTGGCGAACTGCACGCCATCGGTGCGACGACGCTGGACGAGTTCCGCAAGTACATCGAAAAAGATGCCGCTTTGGAACGCCGCTTCCAGCCCGTGTTTGTCGGCGAGCCGAGCGTGGAGGACACTATTTCCATTTTGCGCGGCCTGAAGGAGCGGTACGAGGTGCACCACGGCGTGCGCATCACCGACGGCGCGACGATTGCCGCCGCCACGTTGAGCCATCGCTACATCACCGACCGCTTCCTGCCGGACAAGGCCATCGACCTGGTGGATGAAGCCGCCAGCCGCCTGCGCATGGAAATCGACAGCAAACCAGCCGAGCTGGACGTGGTTGATCGCGACATCATGCAGCTGGAAATCGAGCGCGAGGCGCTGAAAAAAGAAAAAGATAAAGCCAGTAAAGAACGGCTCAAGAAACTGGAAGAAGAGCTGGCCAATCTGAAAGAGCAAAGCACGCAGCTCACTGCCCGTTGGCAAGCCGAGAAAGAAGCTATCGAGCGCATCCAGTCGGTGAAGGAAGAAATCGACCAGGTAAATGTGCAGGTTGAGCAGGCACAGCGGGCGATGGATTACCAGAAGGCGGCGGAATTGCAATACGGCCGTCTTCACGAACTGGAACAATCGCTCAAGCAGGCCAGCGACAAGCTGACCGCCATGCAGCAAGACGGC
>JACKBS010000026.1 GCA_020634435.1 Ardenticatenaceae bacterium
AACTGGCCACCCGTCATGCTTAAGGAAACCTGGAGGTAATAGCCAAGGAGGAGCATCGCGAGAAGCAACACTAGCCAGATGCCCCCGCGAGACCAAAATTTAGGCGTTGAGGCCGTGGTTGATTTTCCGTACATTGATCGTGTCGTTGCTGTAAGATTTTGGCGTGATTGGGATGCAAATAGGCACCCGGCACCACAAAGCTGAAAATTCTAACAGGAAACAATGGGATACCCAAACTGGTGTAACAATCGCCACGTCTCGCCTTGGGAAAAGTTTGAGGTTTTAGGGGTTTGGGTGGTCAGGTGAGATTATCACCAACCCATAAAAGAGGAGATCTGGCGTGAGCGGTAGAATGACCGCATGAAAGAAAAAAATCACACCAGACCCCCCTTGGAAAGTTTAGCATGTGTTAACCTCGACTGCGACTTGTACGGCCAAAAAGGTGGCCATAATTTGAAAATCAGAAAGGTCTATGGTCGGGACAACATCCGTTACTTGCGTTGTCGCGGCTGTCAGCAGGAATTTAGCGAACGTAAAAACACCGCCTTGTGGAACAGCAAGATTCCCGAGGCGAAAGCCGTTTCGGTGGCCAAACATCTGGCCGAGGGCTGAGCCTCAAGAGCACGGCGCGCCTGGTGAAAGTCGACCCCAGTACCGTGCGGCGGTTGAACCAAAAGGTGGGCCGACATGGGCAGCAATATCATGAGCAGGAAGTGCACGACGTGGCTGTTACCGAGCTGCAAGCAGATGAACGGCATGGTTTTGCCGGTAGCAAGCAACAGCCAGCCTGGGAAGCGGAATTGATGGACCCCGCGAGCAAGTTCATTTTGGCCCATGTGCAGGGCGCACGGGATGAAACCTTGATCCGCTGCTTGCTCCAAGAGGGGGCCTCGCGGGTGCGTAATCCGCAGCCGGTAGCCTTGTTCACTGATGGCCTGGCCGCGTACCGCACCTTGTTCCCGGAGATATTCGGTTATGCTTACTATCCAGCGCGCCAAGGCATGCGCGGCCCGCAGCCCAAGGCCCGTTTCCGCATTCCCCGGAGTGCGGCTCATGTGTAAATCATCAAACACCACAGTGGCTATCCCCTTAAAGAAGTGGAAATCCGCTATGTCCATGGCAGTCAAAAGCGGATTGAGCAAGCGTTGGACCAACTGGGCTACAACGTGCCCAACACTTCGGCTATCGAGCGGCGCAACGGCACAGCCGACTCATGAGTGCCGCCCAGGTGCGCAAGTCCCTGGCCTTTGCCAAAAAAGGCGAAACCAAAGCGGCGATGGGTTGGTGGGGCATGACAGTTTACAACTGGTGTCGTGAGCATCGCAGTCTCAAACGATTGCTGCCTGAGCCATTGGGTAAAAAAGTATGAACAGCGCTCACCGGCGATGGTTATTGGTTTAGCGAATTCAATCTTATCCATTCGGGAGGTTCTCCTAACGCCGGTTTATCCGCCGCACGGTTGGAGATAATCTCACTGGACTACCAAAGCTTCTTTGGGTCACTCAAATCGGAATGGCTATACTTTCAGCGGTTCGAGACGCGCCAGCAAGCGATGACCAACATCTTTTATTACATTGAGGCATTTTACAACCGGAAACGGCGACATTCAGCTATTGGGTATCTCAGTCCGCTTGCTTTTGAGCTGGCGGCTGTTCAACAAAACAATATGAGTTATTTTAGTGTCCACTAAAGTGGGTTCACGTCAACATTTACATCAATAGGACTTACGCAATCCCAAGAGAATTTGACGTGACACCAGAAAAGTGGATATGAGAATAACTCAGATTCAACATACAATTGGATCGGAGGTAATCATGTCAATACCAAGAAAACGATACACAGCAGAATTCAAACAGGAAGCCATTGTTCTATGGCAAGCCAGTGAGAAGTCAGCAGCCGAGATAGAAAATGACCTCGGTATTACGCCGGGGCTACTTTACCAGTGGCATAAAGCAGACAAGAAAAAAGCAGTGGCACAAGCCAACGGCACTGCGGCCGAAGCGGCTGAGATCAAGCGCTTGAAGAAAGAACTGGCACTGGTGCAACAAGAACGAGACATTCTAAAAAAGGCAGTCGGCATCTTCTCCAGGCCAAACGAGTGAGATTCCAGTTTATCGATGACCACCAAGACCGCTTTTGTGTGCAGCTGATGTGTCGCCTCATGCGCGTATCACCCAGCGGCTATTATGCCTGGCGGCAATGGGGTCCATCGAAACGGGCCGTAGAAATGCCGAATTAGAACAGGAGATTGTCAAGATTCATGATGAATCGCACCAGATATACGGCTATCGACGCATCTATAAAGAACTGCTGGCGGCCGGTAAAAGGGCCAGTCGGCGACGGGTAGCACGCTTAATGAGAAAGCTGCAGCGGCAAGGGCGACAATATCGACGCTATGTGGTAACCACGAAACCAGGCAAACGGCTGCCTGAGGTGTCCGACCTGCTGGAGCGGCGGTTTGCAGCTGAGCAGCCCAACAAAGCGTGGGTCTCAGATATCACCTACATTCGTACAGGGCAAGGCTGGCTGTATCTAGCTGTGATTCTGGACTTGTTTTCACGTCGGGTGGTTGGCTGGGCGATGGCACCCACTTTAAGTCAGGAGTTAACATTGACTGCCTTGAAAATGGCATTGCGCGCGAGACGGCCGTTACCGGGCTTGATCCATCATTCTGACCGTGGGTCACAATACACCAGCCAGGATTACCAGCTGTTGCTCAAAGCCCACCAGGCACGGCCCAGCCTCGGCCACGTTGGTTCCTGCTTTGACAATGCAGCGATGGAGAGCTTTTTTGGTTCGCTCAAAATGGAATGGCTATACTTTCAACGGTTCGAGACGCGGCAGCAGGCGATGACCAGCATCTTTTATTACATTGAGTCGTTTTACAACCGGAAACGGCGACATTCGACGATTGGGTATCTCAGCCCCCTGGCTTTTGAACAGGCGGCTGTGCAACAAAACAATCTGAGCTATTTCTCTGTCCACTAAAGTGGGTTCACGTCAATTTGTGATAATGGGTGAATGAGCAAATTAACTCACTGGGATTACTGTCAATTTTTATTGGTCAGCCAAGTTAATTACACCCAAACCTACTTCGCTGACCATAGTGAACAAGTTAGTCATGACCGTATCAATCGTCTCATGCGCGCCGCCAAGCTGACACCACGCGAACTGCGTGAGCTGGTGCGCCACGAACTGGTTTTATCACCAAATGGCTACGTTCTTTTTGATGATACGGTACTCGATAAAAGCCACTCCTTTGCCATTGAACTGGTTCGCCGTCAGTGGAGCGGCAACGCAAAAAAGGTGATCAAGGGTATCGGCATCGTGACCTGTGTTTACGTCAATCCCGATACGAACCAATTCTGGGTCATTGATTATCGTATCTTTGACCCAGAGCGGGATGGTCGGAGCAAACTCGACCATTTGCTCGAAATGTGGCAAACGATTCTTCATGTGGAAAAACTGCCTTTCCGCACCGTGCTAATGGATAGTTGGTATGCAACCATGAAAGTGATGAAAGCGATCGAAAAAGCGGGCAAGATTTATTATTGTCCACTCAAATCCAATCGTCAGGTTACCCAGTCATCCGACGAGCCGTATCAGCGCGTTGATTCGTTGACCTGGACTGATGCCGAATTTGAGAAAGGCAAAATAGTTCATTTGAAGAAGTTCCCTAAAGGTCATCAGGTGAAACTGTTCCGGATTGCGTTGTCTTCCCAGCGCACGGACTATGTGGTCACCAACGACCATTCTCAAGATTCAGCTGATGCTACTCGAGACGGAAGTGCCATCCGTTGGAAGATTGAGCAGTTTCATCGTGAAGCCAAGCAGGTAACTGGTTTGGAGTCACCCCAATGTCGCTCGCAACGAGAACAACGAAATCATATTGCTTGTGCTATGTTAGTCTGGGTTCGCTTGAATCAGATTGCTCAGCAAACTCAGAAAAACGTTTATCAAATAAAGCAAGGATTATTGGCTAGCTACATGCGTGAGCAATTGCGTCAGCCTTCTATTTCCATGCTCCCTGCGTAAGTCCTAAATCATTGAGATTAACTATTTATGAGGGCTAGAAAATCGAGCGTACTATTGCTCACAACACCACAAAGTTATCGTGCGGAAGCGTTTTTGGCTGCGGCAAAAAAGTTGGAAATTGATAGTGTTCTGGGGGTGGATTTGCCAGAGGCGCTAGCCGAGCAATGGGGCGTGCGGTTGAGTTTGGACTTTAGCCAGCCAGATACGGCCGTTGCCCACATTCGCGACTTTGCTAAGGAACGGCCGTTAGCTGCGGTGATTCCCGTAGATGATGCCGGGGCAGTGCTGGCCGCGCAGGCCAGCCAGGCGCTGGGCTTGCCGCACAAC
>JACKBS010000027.1 GCA_020634435.1 Ardenticatenaceae bacterium
TAAATCAATACACATCTTCACCTTCGGCCTGTTGGCCATCAGCAATGTAGAGAGCGATCCGCTTGGCGAACCAACCCACACCGCCAAGACGCTGCTAGCGACAAATATTCCGTCCCAATAAGCGGATGGAAGTCTAGCGCTAGATATTTATGGCAAATCCCGTCGCTCCCATGCGCCAATAACGTATACAAAGTAGCAAAACGGCCGTTTCTCATAATCGTCGGGGCAGCGGAATTTGAACCCACAACCTTTTCGACCTGAACGAAATGTGCTGCCAAAACTTAAAGGCTGGCTTCCTGCGGGGAGCCAGCTTTTTTATTTTGCACTTTTTCCCTGGCCGCATACGGATATAATCATAAGTGTAGCATTTCACAAACGTTACGATTCATGAGGAGAGGATTCATGCAAAAGCAGTTAGTAATCACCATGACCGGCAATGATCGCGTCGGGCTTGTGGAATATGTGACAAAAATTATTTTGGCTCATCAAGGCAATGTAGCAGCCAGCCGTATGGCACGGTTGGGCGGCGAGTTTGCCATGCTGATGATGGTTTCTATTGCCGAGGAGCACCTGACAGAATTGCAAACCGGCCTCAATGACCTTCGTAGCCAGGGGTTTGAACTGGCAATGCGCCCCACCGAACGCGGCTTTTCCAAGAAATTTGCGGGCTGGCACCGTTATCAAATTGAAGTGCGCGGCGCTGACCATGAAGGCATTATCCACGAGATTACCCGCTACCTGGCAAAGGAAGGGGCCAATATCGAAACGATTGACACGGGCACGGAAGATGCGCCTTTCGGCGGCACGCTGCTCTTCACGATGAGCGCCAAGGTCGTCGCCCCACCCAACCTATCGCTGGTGGTGGTGCAAGACGCGCTGGAAGACATCGGGCACAAGGTACACGTAGACGTTAGTGTAGAGCCACTCAACGAATAAGCTTTGTTGTCGGCAACGGCCGTTTATCAACCCGCTTGAGCCAACTCCCACAACTTGCTGGGACTCAAGGGAATTTCGCAAATTTCAATTTGGTTGTTTAGCGCATCTTCAACAGCCTGGGCAAAAAGCGGGGCGGTCGGGATGGCCCCCGCCTCGCCAGCCCCCTTGATGCCCAGCGGATTCAGCGGCGACGGCGTCGTTTCGTGGCCAATTTCCACCTTGGGCACATCCAGCGAGGTCGGCAGCAAATAATCCATGAAGGAGCCGGTTAGAAGCTGCCCTTCTTCATTGTAGATGATCTGCTCGTAGAAGGCGTTGCCGATGCCCTGGGCCACACCACCCTGCATTTGGCCATCCAAAATAAGCGGGTTAATTACCTCACCGCAGTCGTGCACGACCACGTAACGCAAAATCTTCACGTCAAACGTCTCTGGATCCACTTCCACAATCATGGCATGAACGCCGCTGGCCGTAGCACCGTACTCTGGGCCGAAGTAGTTGGTCGCTTCCAGACCCGGTTCCGCACCAGGCTTGACTGCGCCGCGCATGGGGTTGGCCTGCTGCGCTAGCTGCCCCAGCGGGATGGCGCGATCCGGTACGCCTTTGACCTGCACTTTGCCATCACCTAGCTCTAAGTCTTCCTCGGCCACTTCCAACATATCGCTGGCCAGCTTGAGGATTTTCTGCCGCACATCGCGGGCTGCTTCGTTGATCGCATTCCCGGCGACCACCGCACCCCGGCTGGCAAAAGTGCCAGCGCCCCAGTGGAACTGGTCGGTGTCACCCGTCACCAAATCCACCTCGGACACATCCACGCCGACCTGATCGGCCACAATTTGGGCAAAGCTGGTGAAATGTCCCTGCCCCTGCGTGCCAATGCCGGTGGCCACGCTGACGCGGCCGCTGCTGGTCACCTGCACCCGTGCCCCTTCATACGGGCCGATGCCCGTGCCTTCCACGTAAGAAACCAGACCCAGCCCCAAATGTCGCCCTTCGGCACGTGCCTGTGGCTGAATATTTTGGTAGAAGTCATCGTAGCCGACCATTGCCAACGCTTTATCGAGGATGGGTGCGTAGTTGCCGCTGTCGTACATGAGTGGGGCAAAATCCTGATAGATGATTTCGTTGTTGTAGGGGAATTTTTCTGGCGGGATGAAATTGCGGCGGCGGATTTCGGCTTTGTCGATGCCGAGTTCGCGGGCGGCAATGTCTAGCAGTCGCTCAATCACAAAGACGCCGTGCTGCCTCCCCGCACCGCGATAGGGGGTAACGATGGTTTTGTTGGTGAATACGGCCGTAAATTCCGAATAATAGTTCTCGATATCGTACGGGCCAAGCAGGGTGCATTGGCTGTTCAGCGCCACGGTGAGGCCGTAGGGCGCATAGGCACCCTGATCATGCAGAAAAACATCGTGGATACCGAGGATACGGCCGTCTTTGCTAAACGCCGCTTCGACAGTGTGGGTCTGGTTACGTTCGTGGGTGGTGGCCACAAAATTCTCGGAGCGATCCTCGATCCATTTCACCGGGCGATCCAGCTTCATCGCCGCCCAGGGAACGAGCACCTCTTCCTGATAAAACATCATAATTTTGGGGCCAAAGCCACCACCAATGAACGGCGCAATCACCCGCACCTGGTTTTCCGAGAGGCCGAGCAGCGCTGCCATGCCGTTGCGCACAAAAACAGGTGCCTGGGTGGTGTCCCACATTGTCAGGCGCTGGGCGCGCCGGTCCCATTGGGCCACGACGCCCCGGTTTTCCATCGCCGCGGCAATGCCGTGATCATACTCAAATTCGCGCTGGATGAGGTGATCCGCCTGTGCTTTGGCGGTTTCGTAGCTGCCTTTGCGCTGCACCACGTGGGCGGAGATGTTGTTACCCAAATCGTCATGCACCAGCGCCGAATCTGGCTCCAGCGCGGCGGCCAAATCGACCACGGCGTCTAGCGGGTCCACATCCACAAAAATCAGGTCGGTGGCATCTTCGGCAATGTAGCGACTTTCGGCGACAACCATCACGATTGGTTCGCCGACGAAGCGCACTTTGTCTTTGGCCAAGGGGACCTGGGTGCGTTGGTTAAACACGATGTCTTTTACGGGTGGGGGAGAGACAAGCAGCGGGCCCGGCTGCCAGTAATCGCCCAAATCCTCGGCGGTGTAGACGGCGACCACGCCTTCCATTTCTAGCGCCATGGAGACGTCGATGCTGAGAATACGGCCGTGTGCGTAC
>JACKBS010000028.1 GCA_020634435.1 Ardenticatenaceae bacterium
GCCAATGCGCAGTGGATGACCTTTTTACGTAACCACGACGAGCTGACGCTGGAAATGGTGACGCCCGAAGTGCGCCAATGGATGTGGGACAACTACGCGCCCGACCCGCGCATGAAGCTCAATTTGGGCATCCGGCGGCGGCTGGCTCCCCTGCTGGACGACAACAAGCCGAAATGGTTTCTGCTGCACGCCCTCTTTTTGTCGCTACCGGGCACGCCGATTGTGTATTACGGCGATGAGATTGGCATGGGCGACAACATCTGGCTGCCCGACCGGCACGGCTGCCGCACGCCGATGCAGTGGACCGACGGTCATCAGGCGGGCTTCACCAGCGCTGCCAAAACCTACTTCCCCATCCACAACGATGAGGTCTACGGTTACCACATGCGCAACGTGGCGGCGCAGGAAAAAGAGCCGGCCTCTTACCTGAACCTGATGCGCTTTTTGCTAAACGCGCGCCAGGTCGTACCTGCCTTTGGGGATGGGGTGTTTGAGTTTGTGGCTACGGGAAACAGTTCGATTCTCGCCTACACCCGCACCACCAATGACCAAACCGTCCTTTGTATCTTCAATCTGAGCGACCAGCCGCAAACGGCTCAGCTCAATTTACCCAAAACATTCACCGATTTGCTTGCCGCAAACCCGGCATTCAAGTATCAATTGGCCCAAGATGGACAGACAATGGAATTACGGGCGTTTGCTGCCCATTGGCTGGTGTAAAAACTGTAATTGAGTAATTCATTAATTGGGTGATTTTGCGCCAATTACCAAATTACTCAATTACCCAATTACCTTTTCCGCTTATGATCGCGACTTCAGTACAAAACCAAATCAAACAACAAGTGTCCCAAGACGCCACCTTTGCCAGGCTGTACAAGTACCGGCAAAACCAGTTTTTTCAGCGGCTGGAAGTGTATTGGGACGATGTGATACGGCCGTTACACCACCTCTATGGCCATCTCGACAACTTTGAACTGTGGCTGGCCGACACCATCACCCGCATCGGCCGCGCCTACGCCGAGCGCCCTGCCGACCTGCACCAGCTCGACGAAAAGCGTCTGCTCCAGCCAGATTGGTTCCAAAAATCAACCATGCTTGGCTATGTCGCCTACACCGAACGCTTTGCAGGCAGCCTCAGCGGCGTAGCAGACAAAATCGCCTACCTCAACGAGCTGGGTGTGACCTACCTACACCTGATGCCCCTGCTCCAGCCCCGCCACGGAGCCAACGACGGCGGCTACGCCGTGATGGATTACCGGCAGGTCAATTCCCGACTGGGCAGCATGGCTGATTTAGCTCATCTGGCCACCGAACTGCGCCACAACAACATCAGCCTGTGCATCGATCTGGTGTGCAACCACACCGCTAAAGAGCATGAATGGGCCAACAAAGCGCGCGCCGGGGACACCACGTACCAAGATTACTACCTGATGTTCCCCGACCGCACCCTGCCCGACGCTTACGAAGAAAATCTGCGCGAAATCTTCCCAGATTTCAAGCCCGGCAACTTCACCTACTACGACGACCTGCAAAAGTGGGTCTGGACCACGTTTAACGAATACCAGTGGGATTTGAACTACCACAATCCGGCCGTTTTCACCGAAATGGTAGAAATCATGCTCTACCTGGCCAACCAGGGTGTAGAAATTTTGCGGCTCGATGCGGTGGCCTTCATGTGGAAGCGGCTGGGCACCAACTGTGAAAATCAGCCGGAGGCGCACCTCATTTTGCAGGCGTTCCGTGCCCTGTGCCGACTGGCGGCACCGGGCCTGCTGCTCAAGGCCGAAGCCATCGTTTCGCCGCCCGATTTGGTGCCTTACCTGGGGCGCGGCGTGGCGGCCAACAAGGAATGCCATATCGCTTACCACAACGTGCTGATGGTGATGCTGTGGAGTTGTCTGGCAGAGCGCAAAGCGGTGTTGGCCACCAAAGCGCTGCAAAACATGCCGCCCATCCCTGGCGGCACCAGTTGGGTCACGTACGCTCGCTGCCACGACGACATCGGCTGGGCTATTACCGAGGAGGACGCGGCGCAGGTGGGGCTGGATGGGTACGCCCATCGCGCCTTCCTGAGCGATTTTTACACGGGCAGATTTGAGGGCACTTTTGCTGCTGGCACCACCTTCCAATTTAATCCCAAAAACAACGACCGGCGGGTGAATGGCTCGTTGGCGTCGTTGGCGGGATTGGAAACGGCCGTTGCCAACGCCAACTGGTCCGAAGTGGAGCTGGCCATCCGGCGCATTTTGCTGCTGCACAACCTCATCTTTGCCTACGGCGGCATCCCACTCATCTACATGGGCGACGAGATCGGCCTGCTGAATGATCACAGCTACCTGGATGATCCCGATCTGGCTGAGGACAGCCGCTGGATTCACCGGCCATTTATGGATTGGGACAAGGCGGCCGAGCGACACGATACCCAAACCATTACCGGGCGCATCTATACCAATTTATGTCAACTTGTTGCGGCCCGCCAACGAACCAAAGTGCTGCATGCAGAAACGGCCGTTTACCCTATCTGGGCCAATAACGACCATGTTTTTGCCCTGCTGCGCGATAACCCACGGGGACGGCTGCTCATTCTGGCCAACGTCACCGAAAATCACCAAACCGTCAGCCGCCACCGGCTGCACGAGTTAGGCTTCACCGGCCTGCTCATCAATCGGCTCACCGAGCAGCCCATCAACATGTGGCAAGACCTTACCCTGGAACCGTACCAGGTCATCTGGCTGCAACAAGCACCGTAACCATCTCTCGTTCCACGCTCCGCGTGGAATGCTCTAACCGGCGCTCCGCGCCGACGGGACGCAGAGCGTCCCAAAATACATGCCAACGGAGACCGTTGGCACGAGACAGGAGAACTCTCATGACACTCTATGGCGGAATCGAAGCGGGCGGCACCAAATTTGTCTGCGCTGTAGGCACCGGCCCCGGCGACATTCAGGCCGAAGTGCGCTTCCCCACCACCACCCCGGCCGAAACCATCCAACGCGCCATTGATTTCTTCCAGGCGCAAATTGCCGAACGTGGCCCGCTAGCGGCCATCGGCATTGCCTCCTTTGGGCCGCTAGACCCACACACAGATTCGCCAGCGTTTGGGCACATCACCACCACGCCCAAGC
>JACKBS010000029.1 GCA_020634435.1 Ardenticatenaceae bacterium
TGACCCGTCCTAAATATAGTTGACAGATATAATCACCATTTAGGATGGGCAACCTTATGAAAAAAGAAACCGTCAGACGTTACAGCCTGGCCTTCAAACAACAAGTCGTGCGTGAGTACGAAGCCGGGGCCAGCATCTACAGCTTGCTTAACAAGTACGGCATTGGCGCACACACAACGGTGCAACGATGGATTGAGCAATACGGCCGTTCCGGCTACCGTGCCGAACTGGTGGTCATTCAAACAGCTGAAGACCAGCAGGGCATCAAAGCACTCAAACGACGGGTCGCGGAACTGGAATCCGCGCTAGCGCAAAGCACCTTGGACAACCGGATGTTGGCAGCCACGCTCACGGTGGCCAGTGACGCCTTGGGCGTTGACCTTAAAAAAAATTTCGGCAAGAAATCATAGACCATATCCGGCAAGCGGGCCAAGTGCCCACTCAGGCCGCCGTGACCTGGTTTGGCATCAGCCGCCAAGCCTACTTTCAAGCCAAGCAGCGGCAACAGCAGCAGGAAGCTGAAAATCAGCTCATCCTGAACTTGGTCAAAGAAAAACGGCGGCTGCATCCCCAGATGGGCGGGCGCAAGCTGTACCATGAGCTGCGACCCTGCTGGGAAAACCTGGAGATTACTCGTGGTCGGGATGCTTTTTTTGACCTGCTACGCGCCCACAATTTGTTGATTGTGCCCAAGCGTAATCGACGGCGAACCACCTTAGCTGGCTCCTGGCGTTGTCCCAATCGTCTAGTTGGTTTGACGTTGGCGACCACTCATCAGGCGTGGGTTGGTGACATCACCTTCATCACGACGGAAACAGGCTTTGTCTATCTGGCGCTGCTCACAGATGCGTTTTCGCGCTTTATCGTCGGTTATGATATTTCGGCCTCTTTGGCCACGGAAGGTTGCCTGCGGGCCTTGCAGCTGGCCATCAACCAGGCGCATTGTCCGGTGACCGGATTGATTCACCATTCTGACCATGGGGTGCAATACACCTCGTGGTCGTATCGAGACTGTCTCCAAGAGCACCGCTTGCTACCCAGCATGGGTGAGGTGGGCAATTGCTATGACAACGCGTTGGCAGAACGCATGAACGGTATTTTAAAGAACGAATATGGTCTGGATGACCTGTTTGTCAATTTGGCGCACGCGCAGCAAGCGGTGGCTGAAGCAGTTTGGCTGTACAACTATGATCGCCCACATCTGTCGTTGGGCTATGCTAAACCTGCTGAAATTCATTTTGATAACTGATGTGAAGTAGTCACTATTTTGTGTCAACTTATTTTAGGACTTGACATGGGGCGCCTATCACTGGCTGAACTCCTGACTCGCCATCCCGAAGAGAGAGTATGTTAAAAGCTGTTCTTTTTGATTTAGACGATACCCTGCTGGGCAACGATATGGATCGCTTTTTGCCCGGTTATTTTGGTTTGTTGGGCCAGTATGCCGAAAAATATTTGCCGCGCGACCAGTTTTTGCAGGAGTTGATGATCAGCACCGAGGCGATGATTCGCGACGTGGACCCGGCGTTGAGCAATCGGGATGTGTTCTGGCAGACTTTTACGGAACGCACGGGGCTGGATTCAAACGAGCTGGAAGCGTTTTTTGAGCAGTTTTATCGTACCCAGTTTCATCAACTGCGCGACCGGACGGAGAAACGGCCGTTTGCCGCCGAACTTGTCCAATTTTGCCTGGATCACAACCTGAAGGTCGTCGTGGCTACCAATCCGCTCTTCCCGCTCATCGCCATCGAGGCGCGGCTGGATTGGGGGGGACTGCCGGTAGACCAGTACAACTTTGCCCTGGTCACGGCCTACGAAAACATGCACGCCGCCAAGCCGCAGCCCGCGTATTACAGTGAAATCCTGCAAAAAATTGGCTGTGCCCCTGAAGAAGCGCTGATGGTGGGCAATGATTGGGAAAATGACATCCTGCCTGCGCACAGTGTGGGGATGCAAACCTACTGGCTCTCGTTAGACGGTGAGGAACCATCTGCGGACTTGATGTTGCCATACGGCCGTACCCTCGAAGATGTCCACGCCTTTTTAGCCGAACAATTGAAGCCAGAAGCATCATAGCAGTCAGAACTACGATTGACACCGATACCCTCAATCATATTTTTAGGCGTGACTAAGATTATAGGCATATGAAATCAATCACATGTTTCTTGTCAAATGGTCGCGCCCGGTTGTGCAATTGCCGCTGATTCCACGCATGGGCAAACGCTTTAACATGACGGTTCAACCAAGCCAAACTCCGTGAAAAGCAACGGCTCTTGCGCACCAGTCGGGTAAGATAGTGACCTAATTCCGCATTCCCCCCTTCCACGGAGTAAGTTTCGC
>JACKBS010000003.1 GCA_020634435.1 Ardenticatenaceae bacterium
GTCTGCTGCGGCTTTTGCTTAATGACCAGATACGGCCGTATTTCCCGAAACCTAACTCAACAAGGAGAAATTCAAATGAATCCCATCACCCTAATCGCTTTCCACCCCACCGGCTATGAGCTGCATATTCCGGTCACCTTTGAAGAACTGCCCGCCACGATGCGCCGACTGGCCGCGCGAGGCTACACGCCCAGTCGAGAGCCGGTGCTGACAGCTGAAGGGCTGCCCATTTGTCCCCGACATGGGATGCCGATGCAGCAAAGAAATAAACAAAACGATGTGTGGTATTCCCACAGAATGGTCCATCCGGAGACAGGCGAAACGGTGTATTGCCGCGGCTATGCGGGGGCTAGCAGCCCAGGCTACGACATTCTGCTGCCGACGGCCGAGCCACCAGCAAATCCAGGGAAGCCAGCGACTGCCCAGAAACCAAGCATGGCCGATACAGACAGGCGGCAAAGCAATCAGCGATCAGCGCCGCAAGGCAAACCAGTTTCTGGGTCTGGAAACGGCCGTTCCGCCAATCAGCCGCCATCGATCAATGGGACACCACCTCAGCAGGATGCTGCGCTCAATTCAGCGCTATTCGGCCAACGAACGTAGCCTCAGTTATCTCCCGCGGCAACCAACATCCTAACCAGTACGACCAGCGTCAGCCCAGAATACCAGGCTGGCGCTGGTTTTGTTTACGGCCGTTTGCTCCCCAGACAGGCGGCTTTGCCTTACCAAAAACAAAGCCGGATGGTTTGACGAGAGCCATCCGGCTTCTCACTTTATGGTCTCAGGAGGACCACGAAATGAATACCACCAATTATAACGCAACAGAACAGCTAACAGAACCAACCCCAGCAGATTGGTCCCAGGCAGAACTCACCCAACGGGCGGGTGGCCTGGTCCGCGAAGCGCTGTCCGGCAGCCCCACAACTGTCTGGCGCATGCACCGGGAAGATATGCTGCAAACGGCCGTACTCGCCTTTCTGGAGCAGGCCCACAAACCGATTGGTTACGCCTACGCCGTCGTGCGTACCGCCCTGAAGAACTACCACTGGATTCACATCCGCGGCCTCAACGGCGGCTGGAAATCCCAGGCGTGCATCCAGCACGGCTACTCCGTCATGAACTTCACAGACTGCCTGGCTGATGATGCTGACGAAACCGCAGAAGCGCCCCAAACGGCCGTAGACAACCTCTCTGCCCGGCAGTGGGACAACGTACCCCGTCCGGTGGAATGGACGCTCCTACGTCGCCAGGCGGAGCCGAGGCAGACTCAGGAGGAAGCACTGCGGGAGGTTTTGTACATTCTGGCTGGCATGTCGGGTAACTTCTATCCAGAACAGCTGTACCGGGCAGCGCTTACCATCACCCTGCTGGGACGCGAATATACCTGGGAGCACGTCGAAGAACGCACGGGCCTGAGCTTCGACGAAGTTTATGAAATCTACTGGGGCTGGCGCAAGCGGCACCTAAGTCCCTACCTGAAGCTTTCCCCGCTGCATCAGGAGATGATTAAACTCCGGGGCCAAATGCGCATCACTTTCTTCGAGGAGCTGGACCCAACTTTCCTGAATACGGCCGTACGCAAGATGGTCGTGTTCCCCCACGGCATCTATACTATCACCTACAAGCGGCGCGGCCGCAATGCCGGCAAGCGGGCGGGTCAGGTGGAAGCGTCGTTGCAAAAGATGCGGCAGGTTAATGGCCAGAAGCTGCTGCGGGCGATGCACCTGGGGCCGGTTGGTGAGATTACCAAGGAGCGGCTGTACGAAGCCAGCTTTGCCGTGGAGCGCAAACTGGCGGCAATTTCTGCCTGATGCTATTGTAGGTTTCCCATCCACTATAAAGCCTGACCTACTCTCTGCGGAGGGTGGGTTGGGCTTTCTTTTTTTGTGGGACGGCCAGTTTTTCAGTGTTTCCTGCGTGATGTGAGTGACGCTAATCCAAACTCTTCCAAAAGCCAAAGAAAGCTTCCCGTGTAAGAAAAAAAACTCCCTCCCTCCCACCCCTAGTCTCGGGCAGGGCCCGCAACCGAAAGCTGCGCTTTCGGCCATGCCCACCCACCAACCCTGGCGAGAAAATATTGCTTGAAAAAGATGCCTCTGAGCATCAGTAATTGCCTGCCGCCTGTTCGCCGGAAACGGCAGTTGTTGAGGGGTTGACAAAGCTTGTCCACCCCCTCTGCGGCGCTAGCGCTGCAGGCAGGACGCCTGTCCTGCTGACTGGTCTCACCCACCACCCGATTATTGAGATTAAATCAAGACAAAGCAATATTTTTTCCGTGAATGCGGGAACCATTGAATTGGTTCATTTTGTGAATATTTACGTTCATACTTTAAAGAATAATCTGTCAAGTATAATAGCTATATCAACTGGATTTGAAGAGGTTTAAATGAGTAAAAGTGTTTTTGAAACGATGAGAGGATTCTTTAGGAATATTCTTGGTCTCAATCGCCAAACATCGAGATTACAAGAAACAAACACACCAAAAAGATCATTGACTGCTTCTAATCCAATATTCCATTGGTATAAAACAACCCAGCTTGAAAACGATAATCTATTAATTTTGGGGATAAATAGTTTCGGAAATGAAATTCGAGACAGATATTTACGTGATGTCGTTTTATGGCTCCTTGGCTATGATGCCCGATTCAATTTAATTGATCAAAGAGATAGCCATCCAATTCGTGCTCAGGTAGCAAAAAGCCCTGTCATACTCGGTCGTAATATTGTGGATTTATTGCAAGCACGCGAATTACTGTCGGATCATGAATTGATTAGGGAGATAGATGCAAAAATTTTTAATTCCGAAAATAGCCCAATTTTGTGGTTGAAAGACCAGAAGTCTATCGATTCAAAAGGTTTTGTATGTTGGGATCAAAGATTTTATGATACGGCAGTAGTGGTTGAAGCTTTACTAGAAGTTTTGCGTTCTTATCCAAATCATTACGAATCAGACTTACTTACCGATTGTGAATATTTGGCTACGAACGGGCTTAATTGGGTCGTTGACCAACTTAAGAACCCTACTGCTCCTGATGCTATGCGTCCTTGGAGCGCTACTTTACGCATGCTTGCTTCGGCAGTTCAAATTCCATTGGGAGCGAATTTAAAGGAAATTTTATTCTCTCAAATTCAAGATGCACTTTTATATCTTCATCAAGATAGTATGGTTAGTTTTAATTCGGAGAACGAAAAGCAAACATTTGATACTAGCGTTTTGAACGGACTGGCACAAGTGTTTCTTAGAAATCAGAAAATTCTCCCAAGGGATGTTGAAAAAGATATAATTCTTGCATTAGATCATG
Organism: Ardenticatenaceae bacterium; assembly: GCA_020634435.1. Classification (GTDB taxonomy): domain Bacteria; phylum Chloroflexota; class Anaerolineae; order Promineifilales; family Promineifilaceae; genus Leptofilum. The sequence continues at coordinate 3,303 of JACKBS010000003.1, forward strand.
GCACACAACAAATTGAAGATAAATTTCAAGGGCTAGATTTATGGTCTGTTCAAGGTGAAACACATGTATATTTATTTGGATCATTGCTGCTTTGGAGTGTTAGTAACCCATTACGAGCCAATACCCTCAACTTTCAAGCAATAGCAAGAATTTTTTCTAGCATCGTTGCACCAGGTGAATGGCTATATTCTGACGGTAGTTTGGCTCACGATTTAAGTGCGACATCTTACTATATTCGCATTTTAGTAACTTTAGCTAAATCAGAGATTGCCGATATTCCAATTCCACAATTATATGAACAACTATTACAAACCGTTCCTAATCAACTTGATAATGAAAGGCGTGAAAAATTTGAGCTAAGGCGTCAGCATTTTTACCAGCAACAGGAATTGGATGAATTAACAAAGGATAACCAGTTTTTACAAAGACAGACGCAAAATAAATCCCGAATAATTTGGGCCTTGACAGGTTTGTTTTTGTGGATCGTCTCTTTTGCAATATTAGCGCCACTACTTGGAATAATTGATGGTCTTGACAATGTGTACATTACAAATGTTGAAGCATTAATAAGTTTAGCAACAGCTGGGGCAATAATTGTGGGTGGAATTTGGGCACTCTCAGAAATATTTTGAAATAATCCTCCTGTGCCGTTTGCGGAGATTGGGATCACACCTTGAAAATTATCCAAATGCTGACAACAAGAGATGATCATAATCTTTGCCACAATCATGATCATCATCATCTTGAATATTTCAGCTGGGAATTTTAGCAGTGACCAACACCGTTTAATCAGTATCGGAGGCGTTCATCACCTGGCCCGTGCAGGTGTCGGTCAAGATACTGTAAATCGTTTTTTCACTGACAAAAACCGAGCCACCACAGGTTAAACAGACAGCCTGGTACCCATTGGCCTCTTCGGCCGTTTCCCAGCTGCCCAGTTGGTGCCCGCCTAAAGCAGCCACAACCTGCGCTTCCATCAT
>JACKBS010000030.1 GCA_020634435.1 Ardenticatenaceae bacterium
GAGGCGGGCCTTGAAGTTGCGCTGCATGTCCTCATCGTAATAAAGCATCTGCCGCTCGATGTCATCTAGCAGTTGGCGGTCGTCTTGCAAGGAAGCGAGATCGGTTTCGCTGTGGCTGAGCTGTTTGCGCACCAGTTTCAGGCCCACACCTAAAGGATTGAGCAGCTTGAGGCGGAAACGGCCGTCATCGTCCAAGGTGTCGTGAATAAACTGCTCCAGCGGCTCAAAACCGCTTTGCGCCCACAGCTGCGGTTGGCCTGCCTTGGCGTGCTGTGCCTGTTTGGCCGAGATGGGGAAAACGGCCGAAATTTCGCCAACCAGATTTTTGGCCGAATCGCGCACAAACTCAATCACCTGGTTGCGCTCCCCTTCTTTAGTGAGGATGTCGGTTTTATTGACTCCTCCAATCTTATTCTAAATCTTCCAAAACCAGTTCCGCTGCTACTTTGCCCGAAAGTGTCACCATCGGCACGCCGCCGCCGGGATGAGCGGTTCCCCCTACAAAATACAGGCCCTCTACTTGTTTGGCGCGGTTGTGCGGCCGTTTGAAGGCGGCCCAGCGTGAATTGGGCGAGGCGCCGTACAGCGCCCCTTGCCAGGCACCGCTGCCTGCGGCCAAATCGTGCGGCGTCAAAATCTGCTCAGTAACGATGTGGGCACGCACGTCAAAGCCAAAGTCGGCAATTTTTTGCAGGATGAGATCGCGGTAGTTTTGCTGGTTCGTGTGCCAATCGAAACGGCCGTCTAGCGGCGGTGCATTCACCAATACAAACCAGTTTTCGCCACCCTCGGGCGCGTGCTCTGGGTCGGTTTTGCTGGTGATGGCGATGTAGATGGTGGGGTTGGCGGGCGGCTGGCCTTGCTCAAAGATGGCCTCAAACTCAGCTGGGTAATCAGGCGAGAAGAGGATGTTGTGGTGAGCCAGTTCGGGGAACTGCTTGTTGATGCCTAGCAGAAGGATGAAGCCGGAACAGGAAGCGTCGAATTGTGAATTGTGGATTGGGGAGTGTGAATTTTTAAGTAGGTGCTTTTGGGTCGTGGTAACGTCCAGGTTGCTGATGACGGCCGTTCCCTTTACTTTTTCTCCATTTTCCAGGATGAGGTGGGAGAAACGGCCGTTGTCCACACAAATTTCCTGCACGCCGCAGTTAGCATGTATCGTCACGCCAAGTTGCTCTGCCAGTCTGGCCATCGCCTGGGCAATAACGTAAATGCCGCCACGCGGATACCAGACGCCGCCGCTCAGCTCCACATGGGCGATGACATTGAGTGTGGCCGGAGCCAGGTACGGACTGCCGCCAACATAGGTGGCAAAGCGGCCCAAAAGCTGCCGCAGCTCCGGCGACTGCACATGATTTTCAATCGCTTGCTGCATCGTGCGCAATCCGTCAATCTTGAACCAATCGGGGAAAGGGACACGCAAAAAGCTGCGCCAGGTGGGTGGTCTGTCGTAGATGAACACGGGGCCAGTGATGCGGTGAATTTGCTCAGCGTAGCGCAAATATTTCTCATAGCCAGCGACATCTTGTGGGGCGATTTGGCGGATTTGGGCGGCCATCTTTTCGGTGTTGTGCGTGGCGTCGAGGATGGTGCTGTTGGGGTAAAAGTAGCGCGTCAGCGGATCGACAGGTTCGAGCGTAAGGTAATCTTCCAGGCGGCGTTCGGCGCTGGCGAACAGCTCCTCAAACACGTGCCGCATGGTGATGACTGAGGGGCCGATGTCCCAGCGGAAGCCGTCGGCCACGATTTGGCCCATCTTGCCGCCCACCTGCGGGTTCTTTTCGTAAATCGTCACGCGCTGCCCGGCTGCGGCCAGCCGGATGGCTGTGCTCAACCCGCCGATACCTGCGCCAATAATGAGAATCTGGTTCATGATGATTTATCCTGCCCTAAGCCCTCTCATGTAATACCTAAGGGAGGACATGCTTATGTGCTCTTTAGAATACCTTTTGAATAAATGACGTGAACCCACTTTTCCGGTGTCACGTCATATTTCATTCGTGAAATCATAAAGTTATTGCCGCTCACTTTTGAGCCCAAGCGAAAGTCCTAGTTTTATTAGGTCATTTTTTGAACCCAGAACACCCAGAATCGTTCCAACTTGGTTTCCCAAAAGGTGTTCATCGCTCAGTCCCT
>JACKBS010000031.1 GCA_020634435.1 Ardenticatenaceae bacterium
TGATGAACAACATGACAAATAAAAATCGTTGGTCGGATTGGCAATCCGACCTACAGCATGAAGGATAATGAACCATGAATTTTCTTTACTTGAATTCCGATAAAATGGGCGAAGGGGATCCCGAATTGGGGCGCAAGCTGCTGCTAGTTTTTCTGGAGAAGCTGGCGACTTCAGACGTAACAATTGACGTGGTGGGCTGCGTGAACAACGGCATCTTCCTCACCACCACGCCGGACAGTCCGGCGCTGGCCAGCCTGCGCCAGCTAGAAGCCAAAGGGGCGCGCATTGCCTCCTGCGGCACCTGCCTGGACCATCACAACCGACGCGAACTGCTGCAAATTGGCGAAATCGGCCACATGGATGGCACGGTACAGCTCATGGCCACGGCGGATCGGGTGATACGGCCGTAATCTAGTTTTACACGAACATGCGGGCAACGGTGGTTGCCCGCATATCAGACTTGTTTACATTATGGAGTATCCGACTAAATGTTTCCTGGCAAGTTAGTCGGTGCGATATTCAACTTTGGCTTCGGCAACGGCCGTTGCCAACACCTCATCCCCCACTCCCTGCCGCCGCAAACTTTCTACCAATCGAGAAAGTTCCGTCTCCTGGTCCAGGCGTTCCAAATCTGCCCGTAGCCCCTGCCCAATGTAAGCCCGCATCAGCGGCTGGTAGCCAGAAAACCCTAACAGTGGGGCAATCCGCTTCAATTCCTCAACCACATCTTCTGGCATGCGAATACTCACCATCAATTTTTTGCGATCTGGCTGCAATTTTGCCTTTAGTTTAGCCACGCTCATACTGTTTTCTCTCACTATTGGTTGCCAACCTTGCCGAGATTAAGCGAATATCATCACCTCGCCAGACAAATGCCACAAACAAAATCTGCCAGTTTTTGGTCATGCCCACTGCGTGATGCCGCATTTCACCTTCTTCAATCCTTTCATCCAGAGCCATCAAAAAGGGATCAAAGAACATCTCAACGGCCGTTCGAAATTCAACGCCATGTTTCTTGTAATTGGCATAGGCTTTTTCAACATCCCATTCAAAACGAATATCTTTGTAGCGAATTTTCTCATCCATGATGATTCTACGCCTTTGTATTGACATTGTCAATACAATTCACTCCGAAATTGTGATGGTCGTTAACAAATAAACATCCGTTACGCCGTCTGACGTAGTGATGGGCAGGCGATCGGCGGGATTGGCCAAATCGTACAGGCCGAGCTGGAGGCGGTAGCTGCCGGGCGGCAGCTCGCTGGGGAGGAGCAGGCCGTGGTTGTCCACGACGGCCGTACCAGGCTGCCAGGTGGTGGTGAGCGCCAGACCGCCGCCCGGTTCGCTATCTCGCTGGCTAACCAGATTACCGTTGGCGTCCAGCAGATGCAGGAACACTTTGTAGCGATTTTGCAGAGGAACGGCCGTTTGCCAAAACAGCGTTACCTCCACAATATCCCCCGGCCGAAGCGTTGTCTCACCCAAGGTATAGCCGTCGAGCCTGATATTTTCGCCAAAAGGAAGGGATACGGCCGTTTCCATCTCGGTCGCCGGAGCAGAGGGGATGGCGTAAGTCACGAAACGCACGTCGCCATACCATTCATCGGTCGCTTTGAAGGCGTGGGCGTCCAGCCAGCGCTCAATCAGTCGCTCCGGGTCACGCTGCGCTTCGCCCCAAAA
>JACKBS010000032.1 GCA_020634435.1 Ardenticatenaceae bacterium
AGCCGAAGCAAAGTACGGTGACAATATCACCCTAACCCAAGACCCGGACGTGCTGGACACTTGGTTCAGCAGTGGCCTGTGGCCGTTCTCCACGCTGGGCTGGCCGGAAAATACGCCCGATTTGCAGCGTTTTTACCCCACCGACGTGATGGAAACCGGCTACGATATCTTGTTCTTCTGGGTAGCGCGCATGGTGATGTCGGCGCTACTGTTTACCAACGACATTCCCTTCCACACCGTTTATTTGCACGGGCTGGTGCGGGACGAACACGGCCGTAAAATGTCCAAATCCTACGGCAACGTCACCGACCCGCTGGAAGTGATGGGTGAGCTGGGCACCGACGCCCTGCGCTTTACCCTACTCACCAGCGGTACCCCCGGCAACGATCTCAATCTGGCGATTTCCAAAGTGGGAAGCAACCGCAACTTCGCCAACAAAATTTGGAACACCGCCCGCTTCATCACCGCCAATCTGGACAAAGCCACCAAAGCAGACGCCACCGACTCGCCCAGCTATACTGCCGCCGACCAATGGATTTTGACGCGGCTCAGCGAAGTGACGGAAACGGCCGATCGCCTGATGGACGGCTACAACTTCGGCGAGGCGGGGCGGCAGGTGTACGATTTCCTCTGGGGTGATTTTGCCGACTGGTACGTGGAGCTGGCCAAGGTGCAGCTCCGCGACGGTGGCACGCGCGCCTGGACCACTTTATCTGTGCTGCGGCAAGTGCTGGATAACTGCCTGCGCTTGCTCCACCCGTACATCCCGTATGTGACGGAAGAGACGTGGCAGCAGCTCAAGCAAGCGTTCGAAGCCGCCGACCTGGGCATTGTCCCGGCAGAAGGCTGGGCCGAAGCGCTCATCATTGCCGATTGGCCGACAGTGGGCGAGAAATACACCGCCGCCACGGCCGATTTTGAGCGGCTGCGGGATCTGGTACGAGCCATTCGGGCGGCGCGGGCGGAAAATGGGGTAGAGCCGGGTAAGTGGATTACGGCCGTTCTCTCCACCGGCGACAAAACAGCGTTCATCAACGAGCAAAAGCCCATTCTGAGTTTTCTGGCGCGGTTGAGTGAGGACGAGTTGGTTGTGATGGAAACGGCCGTTGCCCCAGAACAAGCCATTACCCTTTCCCTGGGCGAAATCACCGCCTACCTGCCGCTGGCAGGCATGGTCGATTTGGACAAGGAGCGCGAACGCCTCACCAAAGAACTGGCCGATCTGGAGCAGCAAATCAAGCGGGTTAGCGGTTTGCTCAACAGCCCCTTCGCCCAAAAAGCGCCGGAAGCTGTCGTGCAAAAAGAGCGCGACAAGCTGGCCGACATGCAAGCCAGCCAGGCCGAGCTTTCCGAGCGGTTGGCCTCTTTGTGATCCTAATGCTCCCCTCCAAAGATACGTGTGTGTGGCGCTTGTAGGGGAGTTAGCTTAAATTTGAACGATTTGGGCTGTTTTGAGGTTAAAAATGACCTGGAAATGGCTCCGAATGAGAGGTTTCCAGGAGAAATAACATATCTTCCCCATAGATAGCTGTCAAAGGAAAGAGAAAGAGCAGCTCCCCTGACGAAATCCTAAATAACGTGAGTACGGGTTAAGCAACCAGGCAAGCGATGGTCTCTCGACCCAACGATGGCTTCTTTGGCTGCCTA
>JACKBS010000033.1 GCA_020634435.1 Ardenticatenaceae bacterium
GCGACAACAGCCCAATGCAGGACGTGCCTGGTTCCAAGGGCGCAGCCCCCATCTGGCACGCGCTGATGAGCTGGGCCTTGCAGGCTGAGCCGCTGGAAAATTGGCCGCGGCCCACGGGCATCGTGGAGCAGCCGGTGTGCAATTTGTCTGGCCTGCTGCCCACCTCGTTCTGCCCCACCGTCTCGGAGATTTTTATCGACGGCACGCAGCCGACCATTTTTGACAATATGTACCAGGAGTTTGCCATCAACCGGGAGACGGGCCGCCTGGCGACGATTTACACCCCGCCAGAGCTGATTGACCGGGAGCTGTTTGTGGTCTACCCGGACGCCGCTGCCGACTGGGTGCGCGAAAACGAAATCCCGCAGCCGCCGGACGAGTACGACACGATCACCGCGCCGGACAGTCCGGATGAGAACATCCGCATCAGCTCGCCCGCGCCGTTTGCCTACGTGCAGGGGCAGGTGGTGATCACCGGCACGGCGCGCAGCGACAATTTTGCCTTCTACCGGCTGGCCTACTTTGAGGGATTGACGCCGGACAATCTGCAAACGCTGGCGGACAACGTAGTAGAGCCGCGCGAAAACGCGGAGCTGGCGGTGTGGGACGTGTCTCAGTTGGAGGGGCTGTACACGCTGCTGCTGACGGTGGTGCGCCAGGACGGCGGCTTTGAGGAGTACAGCGTGCAGGTGACGGTGGACAACACGCCGCCCACGGCCGAAATTTTGTTCCCGCTGCCGGACCAGCAAATCTTCACCGACGAGGAGTGGGTGATTGTGCAGGCACAGATGGCGGATGATGTGTCGCTAAACCGGGTGGAGTTTTACGTGGACGGGGCGGAGGTGCCGTTTGCCATCAGCACGGTGCCGCCGTTTACGGAGAAGTGGGACATTCCGGGGCCGGGCTGCCACAGCTTCCGGGTGGTGGCGATTGATGCGGCGGGGAATGTTGGGGGTGGGGAGAGTACGGCCGTATCCATCTGCCTCATCAACCGCGAGTAAAGATTTTTTGCTATACTGTGCGCATTAGATTTACGGACGTGAAACCTTATGCTTTTTGATCAAGCGCTTACCGATACGCCACCTGAAGTAGAACAAATTCAAATTGATCTACTGCGCCAAGCCGGGCAGGCGAGGCGCACCCAGCTCATGTTGTCCTTATCGCAAAGCATGTTTGAACTTTCCTGGCACAGTCTACAAAAAATGTCTCCCCATTTGTCAGAAGCCGAGCAAAAAGTCAAATTTGTGGAACTGCTTTATGGCCCCGCGTTGGCCAACGGTTTCCAGCAGTTTTTACAGCAACTAGAAAATGACGCTTAATTCGGAACTCAGACAAGCTACGGAGCCTTTGATCCGGTTTTTTGAAGCCAATCAGATTCAATATCACATTGGTGGTTCGGTGGCCAGCTCTGCCCACGGCATTCCGCGTACAACTATTGATGTTGATTTGGTCGCCGATATTGAACCGCATCATGTTGCGCTAATGGTGCAAAGTTTGCTGCCCATTTATTACATTGATGCGAGCATGATTCAGAACGCCATCAGGAA
>JACKBS010000034.1 GCA_020634435.1 Ardenticatenaceae bacterium
ACCGAACGCACTCGGCCGCGTTTGCCTACCAGGTCAATGATTGCCCAACGGCCGTCCCGCTGCTGGATCATCGCCCATGTCAGCCCGGCCACTTCGGCGCGGCGCAGGCCGGTGCCAATCATCAGCGCCAGGATCGCCTGGTCGCGGATTGCCTTGCGTAGCGGAATCTCCTCCCGCCGCCAGCGGATGACCGGCGTATTAATGAGCTGCTCCGCCTCTTCCTTGGTCAGCCAGTTGCCGGCGCGGACCCCTTCCTGCTTGATGCCCTTCACGCGTTCGACGCCATAAGCGAGGGTGGGGGGAACGAGGCCATTGTCGGCGGCCTCGGCCGCCAGCTTGCGGATGGCGGATAGCGCCTGGTTGATGCTTGAGCGGCTTTTGCCGGCTTGCAGCATCTCCTCGCGGTAGGCGTTGATGGTCGCTTTGGTGAAGCCGGGACGGCCGTTATGCTCATACCAATCCAGGAAGTCGATGAGGGCGCGGCTGTAAGCCCGCTTGCTGTGCGGACTGTCCACACTTTGCGTCACCAGGTCAATGATGGCATACCAGTCGTCCTGGGGAATGAGAGCTGTGTTTTGCGCATCCATACATTTATATTATGTCAACTCCCTGCATTTGTCAATAGCTTTTGTTAAATAAGATTATCATAAGGTAAATTAACGAAAAAGAAGTTATCATCTGTAATATACAATTGTAGAATCCCACAATTTTTGAGAATAGCCTATTTTAGATACCGGCTACTCTGGGAGCCGGTAGAAAATGATAGTGTAGGTTCTTCTCAATAATTATGGAATAAGGGCGAACTAGACATGTAGGCTGTTTGTTCTCAAGAATTACGGCATAACCGTAGGAACTTCTCAAAAACTGTGGGGTAGGGAGCCAATTGGACGAGGGGCTGTTCCCAAAAACCATGAGATCCTACAATACAAGTATGAAGAGCAAGTATTAGCATCTTAATGAATGACTCCGCAGCAGGGCTACAGGGATCACCCGGAGCAGCTGCTCTATTTTGTAAGAGTTCTTTCTGCGCAGCAAGCTGCGGGGAAAGGCACTTTTTTGGATTCAACTAAGCCATGATCATTTCTCATTCTCATCGTTTTATCTTCATAAGCAATCCTAAAACTGGAACGAACAGCATAGAAAAGAGTTTAATGTGTTTTAACGAAGAATCTAATCTTAACCTTATACACAAACCGGGTTTTTTCACAAAACGACACATACCAGCCGAAATGCTGGAAGAAGTTCTGGGAAAAAAAATCTGGACCAATTATTTTAAATTTGGTTTTGTTCGAAATCCATGGGACTGGTTCATATCGCAGCACTTTTACAACTTACAAGCAAACGGCCTTGATCATGATATTGATAAGCCACTAACGCCAGCTGACATTATCTCAACTTATAACTATCTAAAGATAGCTCGTGGTCGCAAGTGGTCGCCATCAGCTTCCCAGCATGCATTTCTTTGCAATGAACATGGATTTTTGCTAGTCGACTATCTTGGCAAATTTGAGACACTGGAAGAGCAATTTGAAGAGGTTTTAGAAATACTCGGTCTCACTGCACCACTACCCCATTTAAACAAAAGCACTCACAGAAACTTCAAGCACTATTACGCGAAGGAAACTGTGGCTATTATCAACCAGTTATATTACCCTGATATATCTCTATTTAACTATAGTTTTGACGCATAACTGGTCATATTTTACATTTGTCAAAAGCCAACCAAAGAAACGAATCGATTGCTATTATTTTCAATCAGCAGCAGTAGCTTTCGGAAACCTCGTAATGCCTTACACAAACATGCCGGAGAGAATTGAGATCCCAAAGACTAAATAAATAGTACTGAACAACCACGTAAGCCTAATTTCATATCGACTGAGTCCTATTCGGGTGGTTGCGGGTTTATTTTCTCTCTCAGCCTTATATAGTTCTTCAAATTCTTTAGTCAATAATCTTAATTTTTCATCGAATCCACTTTCTAAAGCTCTTAGTTGTGAATACCACCAATCAAGAAGTGCTCGATATTGTTTAATCGATCTTCTCCACAAGTCACAAGCAACAAGACCCGCTAAACAAAATCCTATTGTAGGGATGTGTTTAGTCCAATCTAACGGATGTGCACCTTGATTTTGAAAAATAAATGCAATTATTCCCAAAACAGCGGTGTTAACTGAAAGGTAAATTGTTGTTATATTTTGACGTCGATCTATTAACATGTTCACATGACTAAAGAACATGCTATATTGATCCCCAATATTTTTGTCAGACGTTTCATTTTCTGCCATTGGGTCTCCCAATTGAAACTATTCCATCTTCCTGGAAAGAAAATTAAGGGATAACTTCATTAGCTAACACTTAATGGCCATCCAGGCTCTCCATTCAATCGAAGGTCGATGGATTCAATATCAGAAAGAAGCTGACGGTAATGTCTTTGCGATCCTACCTCTGACTCAATATTTGCAGCTTGAACCAAATGGTCCCTCGATTGTTTTAAGTCACCATTATTTTCACTAATAAGGGCTTTATAATGAAGCGCATAAGCTAACCCGCTTAACCATTTTGCCTCAACGGCTTGTTCCATCGCTTGATCTAAATATTTAATAGCATTTTCCAACTCACCCGCCTTTATATATGCTCTTCCAATATTACTAAGCCATTGGGCAATAGCAGAGGTATCCCCATTTTTTCTTGCCAGCATCAATGCTCGATTGTACTCTACTAATTTTTTCTTAGGTTCTTGTGCTAACCCACCTATAACACCATACGTAATCGCTAGCATGTGTTCATCACCTACCTCTTTCCATATTTGTAAACTTTTTTTCGCGAACTCTAATGCGTCATCAATATTGGAATTAGATATAGCCTCATCATCATTTGCCTTTAGCCGCCTTTCCTTATTTTCACGAGCTATCATTAATGCTAGATTACGGTAGCAAAGCGCAAGCACTCTCATGCTTTCATCGCTAGAAGAGCCATCAAGCTTCTGAATTAGCGACAAGTAAATCTGTTTAGCTTTTTCTCTTTCTGCCCCTCCTCTAACCTGATGAATCCATGCTAAGTCGTATGCCCTTATCCAATCTCCTTCATTTTCCCAGCTAATTGCATAAGCGGCATCTATTGCAATTTTGGCATACTCCTCCCTTTTGTTGATCATCCCCCTTATTTCCAAATACTGTGAAATATATCTAAACAACTGCACAATTTCTTTTTTTCTATTAACCTGGATGCACCATTCCAAAATAAATAATATATTTTCAAAATTCTGTTCAAGATTTTTATAAACGTCTCTATCCGTGGTAGACATATCACAATAATGATCTACGGCTTTTTCCCATAACATAGCGCGTTCTTCAAATGCTTGTCGCTTCACATAGGCTCTTGTTACTGGAAGTATTGCATACCACAATTGCCCATCTTTTTGGCTCAATTCAAGAAGTGATTTGCTTGATAGGCTTTCTGTTGCTTCAACAATAAACCCGGAAACCAATCCGGTTATGTCACACAATTTTTTTCTAGATAGCTGGCCAGGAAGCATTGCCAATGCCTGCATGACGTATTTCTCACCCAAGGTCAAGTGCTTGTATATGCCTTCAAAACAGTACCAAATCATTTCTTCATCCTGAAGGTCTTTTGACAGCAATTCATCTAAAGACTCCCAATCAGGGTTCAACCCAAATTGACCAACAACAAGCTTCATTACCAATGGAACTCCCCCACTCCACCTAACTATTTGGTTTAAAATTTCCGTGTTTTCAGCTAACTCAGGCCATAGCTTATAATGACGAATGTACGTTTGAAGAAACTCAACGCCATTGTCGGAGTCCATGCCCTTTAACTTAATTAAATTTCCCGAACTCAGTTGTTCCCGGGATGTAATTAAAAATTTGCTGCCATGTGGAATTCGATACCGGAAAAAGCTCTCTGCAATTTGTTTGTCCTGTATAGTGTCATAGTTATCTATTGTAATAAGACAAGTGTATTCGGTTAATATAGCTAGAATTTTTTCCAGTTTAGGCTGTCTGGCGAGATCACTTATAGGATTGCCTGTTTGCCAACCTATCTCGTTTAAAATGTCATCGAATTGAGTAACGAAAGGATTGATTTGAAGTAATCGAGTATGCCCTGGTTCAATTACATACTCTTGAGTCTTTGCTGTAATATAAACTATTCTTTCAAAAAGATTCTCTTTAGTAGCAGTATGCACGGCATCAATTGCTAATGCTGTTTTCCCAACGCCCGCAGGTCCTGTGATTACTATTAGCGAAGCTTCTCCCTTGAGTGAATTTAATATATCTTGCTTTTCGTTAGTGCGGTCTATTATGGATGTAGGGATGGTTGGGGGTAAATAGAACTGGTTCTCACGACTTGATTCTGCTTGAACTAACTGCTCTATGCGTCTACTCAGCGAAAAAGGAACCGTATTTAGTCTCGCGATATCTTGGGAGAGTGATATGTCTCCTGTGTGCGGTATAGCTATTTCATAATAAGATTTCGGAGCCTTTTTAGGTCCCTGTAGCCAGATTGCCTCAGGTTGCCATGCCCCATTTATCTCTTTTCGCGAACGTGTCTCAACTTTTAGATTATTGCCTTCAAGTTCTAAGAAATTATACTGTAACGGGTATCCAGGGACCCATTCATGGGTAGCAGCACCAAAGGTACCTGCTGCAATGATATTTATTTGTCTTCCGTCCGAATCAACATCATAGTGAAAAATATTTCTCTGTGCTTTATGAATATGCCCATGAAGCGCAAGTCTGAATCCGGCAACTGAAAGTCTCTGAAGAAAGTCTACATCTTTAATTCTGTCATTTTCTGAGCTATGTATGGGATGATGCCAAACTGCAATCTTCAAACACTGCTTAAAAACTTCATCCTTGTCTAGGAGAGAGTCAAGGGCTCGGCTTAATGCAACAGGATGAATACTCGCACGTGAACTATAAAAATGGTCTAAATCCCATGCTGAATTCAGTCCCAATACTATTAGTTTTCTATCTGCGAGGTAGTTTATTGTGAATTGATTTTCATACTCTGATGGATATTCTGTTCCTTTTATAGACTCGTAAAATTTACTGAATTCACGAAATCGCTCTAGATACAAATTGGGATCTTTCACCTCAATATATTGCTCATTATCTATAAGCAGTCCTTCATCTATTTCACCCGTGTAATCAGATCGACGCATTGGAGTATAGGCCCTTCTCGCCGCAACCCAGTTAACGTCATGATTTCCGGGGACAATAACGACCTGCTCAGAGGTTAGATTATATTTAGTAAACAGCTTCTCTAAAAACACCTCAGCTGCGTAATATTCATCACGGGTAGCTCTATTAGCAATATCTCCAGATAAAATTAGCAAGTCTAGACTAAAACAATCTAATTCATAATTAAGATCATGAATTAATTGACTATACCATTTGTCCGCATCAGCAATTGAGCCAAAGTGCAGATCGGAAAGATGGAGAATATTCATATAATTAGTCTCCTCGTAAAAATTAACTATTAATATATTACATTAATAGTAAGGAGTGTCTGTATATTTCCAAAAGAAACGTAATGCACAATGCCAACTGGCAATTGTACTTCTTTCACTAACCTTACTGAGGCAGTGAACAACAGCAGAAAAATCTCTCTCTCTCGCAAACTTTCGGGCCAAATATCCATAACTGCGGCCAACAAACACCTCAAAATCTCTTTTTGATATGTTGAGATTTGCAATAAAAATTTGTCGGTTTGATATAAGCGCTTCCATCAGATCGTCTACCCATTCCTTAGATGGCTGGGTACTTGTAATAGACTCTCTGACCTTTCGCTTATATACAAGCGGTTCATCCACAAAGTCAAATCTATACTTATTAGCACCTGCAATACGAATCCATAAATCATAATCAGCCGAACTGGTAAAATCTTCTTTGAATATCCCAACTTCTTCAAACACGTTCTTTTTTATCATTACTGTCGAAGGGGATGCAAAAAAAGATTTTAACAGGGATGCTAAAGGTTCCTCGCGATATTCAGGCCGATAGCGATCCAGTGCAATAGGCGAATGTATATTCTCGTCGAAGAACCATTTATTACAAAAGATAAAACCCGTCTCCGGGCTTAATAGTTTGACTTGTTTTTCAATTTTTCTTGGATGCCAAACATCATCACCATCAAGAAATGCAATCCAACTCCCCTTAGCAAGTTCAATTCCAAGGTTATATATCTTGGCAACCGCCTGTTTAGGCCATTGCACATGCTTTACCAGCCGGTAATGGTCAGACGAAACCATAGACTCAAGACCCTGTATATGAGTATCACTAATTACAATGACCTCAAAGGGCAAATATGTTTGCTTTAGAACACTGAGAACTGCTTCTCTAACAAAACCTTCGGGATTGTACGCAGGAACAATTACAGAGATTTTAGGGCAAACCTTAATATTACTGATTTCTTCACCATCTCTCATAAGTCTCATTCTCCAAGTTTAAAAACCTAGAGAACATTCAATTCAATTGGCTCATTTAATATAGGTCAATATCTCCCTCTAAATATTTTTGTGTTAACTCTGGGATATTAGATACACAACTCTCCACCGTATCTAACAGTGCCTGCCCTGCTCTACCATCAGTGAGAACAATGATATGTTTGGGTGAAAGAAGAGGATCCCCATTTTGACTTACAATAATTACTTCATTGGCGTATCCAAATTCAAGAAATAATCTTTGTGATAGATGCTTTGCCGCAAGGTTATAAACAATCCCGGCATAATAACGAGGGTTTTTACCTGAGGCACCTTCTAAACTCATTGGCCTGTTGGCTGTAATAAGCCCGTTTATTCTGTTTCCTCTACCGGTCACACCAATGTCACCTGATAAAGAGCTGCCCGTAGCTGTGAGATATACATTGTTCTCTTTGAAATTATCTTTAGTGTTAAGTGACAAATCTAGGTGGTCTACATTGAGGTAATTCGAAAATAGCATCTGTATCAATTCACGGCTTACATCCAAATTTTTGCGGTAGGCTTCCATGGTAGGCACGAATCGAGCAATTTGGGGAATGCACATCGTCACGTATATACTTTCACCAATCCTTGTGGCCATTATTTTAATATCTGTTCCCATCCATTGATGCTTCTCTTTAATTTGCATTGAATTAAGAGACTTCTCAACATTCAGCACGGCAGTTTCTAATACGGTCATAGGAGTATAAGCGCTGCAATATGATGTATCATTAGACACATAATGCGCACCGTATCCACGAACATAGCTTTCATCCAATGGGGTAAACATTTGAGCTATTGGTCCTTCACTTTCGCAAATTGTTCCAGGCCCGGCAGAGTTAGTCCACTTATGTTCTATAATGAGATCTCTTTTCAAGTCAGGAATCATAACTATAGATGCTAAATAATTCCTGGCTGTTTCCTCCAAAATTTGCTTTACGGGCAACCTAGCTCCCTTATAGTGTGTTGATGCTCTCCCTGATATGATCAACCTGATCGGTTCACTGAAAAAACCCAACTTCCCAAACGATACTTCACTCTTGCCACCTATCAGCATGATCTTATCAAACTGATGATGCAGGATAAGGCCATCACAATTTTCCATTGTGAATAATGCATAGGCTCTTGACAACGCGCATGCTAGGGCATCACATAAGGTGTCAGGATGTCCTAATCCCTTCCTTTCTACAACTTCAAATGGCGCTAGCCTTGATACAGAATCAGACTCGACTACATGGAGATGGCTATTTCTTCCTATGCCATATGATAGTGTTGCCGGGGTGTTTTGCTTTTTTGCCATATAAGTTTTCATTCCTACATAAACTTACTCTATCAATGCTAACTGGATTATATTTTTATTGATTTTATTGTCAGTATAATTGCATACTCGGCATTCAGCACCCCTCTCTTGCAATCTGCGTCTAATAATTTCAGATTCTTCCCAAACTTGTTTGAACGTTCCCCTTTTTAGATTTCCAAAAAAATATCCTCCTTGGTTGCCTGGTTGTGCTCCTAAACAACACGAAAACAAATTTCCATATGGATCTATTGCAACCTTAAAATGGGGAACAAAGCATGGTAATGACTTGCTTCTATAGTCGTCATTAGGCCAGCGAAAGTGAACTTTTTGAACCGGTGATATACCAGCAGTATACTTTTCAATTTTTTTCGCTAACTCTTTGCACGCATCTTTAAACCTCTCGTTTTGTTCGTAAATATCTGTCTTGATTAAGACTGTATTTACACCAATGTCATCAATCATAAACTCGACAAAAGGTAGTGTTTCAGCAAAATTAGATTCACTCAAGGTAAAAGTCACTCCAATTTCTGTGTTTCTTTTACCATCAAGGTTCATTTGTGTTAGCCCTATCACATTGTCAATAACACGAGAAAAATTTCTAACGCTAGTTGATTTCAGTTTAGCATAGGTCTCAGGAAGAAAAGCGTTCACGCTAAAACGTAATTCTCTTAACTGAAGTAAAGTTGCCCAATGCTTTCTATTTATCAAGGTTCCATTGGTAACCAGTCTTGTTGTGAATCCAACCGATATTGCTTTTTCCAGTAAGCTAATAAATCCTCTATAAGCAAACGGTTCACCTCCTCCTGAAAAAGATATATGGTCAATTCCAATCTCTTCTAACTCTCCAAAGATTCTATAGTAATCTTTTAGCATAAGTAGAGACTCATTAGCACCGTTTCCATTTACCCGAACTGCTCCAAAACAGAAAGAACAAGCCAAATTGCACAAATTAGTAGGATAAAATTCAACTACTAATGGCAATGGATCAAGCCCGTATTCAATCTTGTCGAGAACTTCTTGTAACCCGCTATAAAATCGCGTTTCATGATACATTTTTTTCACCGGAAAGAAGCATGTTTAAATACTGTTTCATCTCGGACAAAATATCTGCCTTTTTACGTTGGCCATCGAAACGAATAACTTTTACTGATGGCTCTTCAATTTTGAAAAATTGATTGTAGTAAGCTCTTACAATAGAGAGGCTTTTTTCTTGCCCCCATACATAGTCAATTAGACCAGCATTTGGCTTGCGTTTGATTGAGGTTTTAGGTGGGACATCAATAAAAAAAACAATGTTAGGCTTGGATAATTTATTTTGAGCCAAACATTGTTGATACCATTGGTGAGTCAATCTATAATTTTCTCCCGTAAGAGGATCTTGACCGAAGCATATTTGCAAAGAGTAACTATAAGCTAAAGTGCTAATATAATGCCTATCAAAAAGCACTAATGGCTCCAGGAAAAGGTTACCAACAAACTCTTTGGCTTCGTCGTTGGCTTGATAAAATGGCTGTTTCAAATTAAACTTTCTCCATCGATCTTCTGTGAGACAAGCAAACTCTGGCACGAGAGGAATATCAAATTCATCTGCCAATTGTAAGGCGAGTTCTGTTTTGCCCGCCCCAGGAAGACCCTCAAAAACTATCCTCATAGAAATAATCTCCCAGAATAAAACCGTTCCTGCTAAATAGACTCTTGCATTACGATATCATTTAGCCAGTTTGAATAGATTTCATGGTTCTGCCTCCAGTACAGCGCAGCGTCTTCATCGTTAGGAATTAGTCTCAACACGCGATAATCACCAAGCATTATCTTAGTGAGCATAAAGTTTAGCCATGCTATCGAGGAATTAAACTTAGCAACTTGGAGCATATCCACAATATGACGATCTGTGAGAAAATTAATTGAATGATAGGATCTAAGAAAAATGCTCGCCTTATTGTAATCTATGGCATCAAGATAGGGGTGACAATAACCCTTTCCACAAAGCATGGACACGGTTTTTTGAACTTCCCAGGCTCTAGGTCTAAAGGCAAAATTTTCCCAATCAGCAACGTATAAGACATCTTTAACTGTGTCCCATAAAAGATTTGATGAACTGAAGTCGCCATGCGTAGGAACAATGTCAAATTCAGTGAACTCCAAAGCTGCTTGGGCATCAGCTAATTTTATCCGGTCGATCCTGGTTTGATTGATCAACTTTCTTAAACTTTGAAGCTTTAAAATTTGAGATGTGGGTGTTCTTTCGCGAAGCAATTCATAATTTGCAAGAAATGTTTGGACCAAAGATTTTGCTTCAGGAATTCGATTTATAATTGGGTCGCGCTTAGCGCTGAGTGTAACATCATTTATTAGAGTTTTGTGCAAAAAAGCCAACGTTACTCCAGCACAACGTAAAAATCTATGATAATCTTTGGCGGGTGTATCGTGTATTAATGCGTGGGGAATGTACTCGGTAATTTCAAATATTCGACCCTTAATTTTCGTAAGTGTTTTACCTAAATGGTTGTGGACGAAGCTAGGGGTGTGGATATTTTTCCCATTTACTATGTTCTGTAATTTTTGATTACCCTGGACGAATTCGAAGTCTCGATTGATGAACTCCTTAACAACAAACCGCCCTTTGTTAGTTTCCACAAGCCAAACCACGTTCGCTAGCGAAGCCAGTCGTTGGTGTTCTTTGTGGATGGGCACCCCTAAATTGTAGTATTGGTATAATTCAAGAGGTGGTTGCCGACGATCTGAAAATAATAAATCATTCATGTTATTATCAGAAGAACTACTACTCCTGGCTCGATTTTTGGTCTTTCTGCGTATCTCTACAAAGCGGTTGTTGAAAGTGCAGTCCTTATGTTAGGCTCTGGCATAAATTCCGGAACAATCCGTATTACTGTGGGTTTCATCAATAATCTGTCCGACTAAAATGAGCATAATTCTTAGCAATAAAATAGATTAAGCCAAACTTGTCAGGCACGTCCATAGCTTCATAATCAAACTCATTCTCTCGGGATAAACGTTCCTGAATCTCGTCCTCTTTACGGGATGAAGAGATGTTTTCTACCAACTTCACTACGCTTTCCAACGCCTGATCTGCCAGCACCTCTCCACCATCGTCTGCCTTACCTGTTGCCATTTGCTTTAGAAGCTCAATCTCATGTCTTACCTGGGTAAAGAGATCATCAAAGAAGTTAATAATATCAATGTGAAAAGCCTCAAACTCTGACGCAGGTTGAAATTCCCATAGATACTCAATTTGAGCCTCAAAGCGTGTTGCATTTCCCTTTTCTTCAGGGCTGGTTGCTTCAGTGTCAGGTTTTAATGCTTTTTCAACATCCTCAATCCCTTTTCGGCCGATACTCACCTCGTAGCGTAGCTGGGCCAGTTCCAGCGAAATGTCTACCGTTGTGTTGTAAACATCTAGCAGTGCCTGCACGTACTCCGGTTCCTTAGCTACCGATACGTCCAGATGCTTACTATATTGCTCCAACAAATCTGTCCGTATTGCACATAGTTTCAAAAAGTCTTCCTGAGAACCTAGCCTACAAGCCAGATCCCATTTCGGCCGATCCCAATAACCAAAGGTCCAGATAACGGGCGAAATGATTTGCTGACCATCGGTAATGATGAGTGCAAAGGCTTGCCGTTCATTAAAAGTGTTGCCAAAAATCTGCTCAAATATGGCTGCCGATTTGGTATCTATATCCATAAGATCCGATACTTGGAAGAGAATTGGTAATGTCCCCCAGGCCCCATCCAGGGCATCTTCTGGCCTTAGGACCGGACCAAACTGCACGTGAACATCACGAGCCAGTAAGTCAACAGTGATACGGTCTAACTGTGCTTCCCAGCTGTCTTCGTATTGTTGATGTGCTAAAGCCGCAAAACATCCCAATAGGGACAAGGACTGCAATTCATTAATATAAGCCTGAGCCTGATCTCCTTTCCATTGAAGGAGCGACTCTTGCAATTGGGAGAATACATCCAGCGATGGAAAAGTACATGCCAGATCGGAGTTTAATGCTATGATGAGGGTAATATCCTCATCATTATTCCTGGGTAGCTGCTTTTCTAATTGGCTGGCCAGCAAATGAATCTTTTGTTGTGCTCGCTCTGCCGCCTCCCATGAATCTCGATAATCATCATCAAAAATATACTGCGTAGCCTGTTGCAAAAGGGTAATGAGCCGTTGCTCAATCGGTAAAAGCTCGTGGTGTTCATGCTCTCGCAGTTTTATCTTAACTCGCTCTTGATGGAATTTTTCCAGATTCTGCTTGGCTGTGGCTGCGTTCACTTTCAGCAGCCGCAGGTGACGAGTGTTTGGTTTGAGAATGTACTCACCTAAGAAATTAACAAACCGCTCGATGACTCCAATGTAGTTTCGGAAGTGTTGATCCAGGCCACCTCCAGTCCGGGAGGTAAGATAATATTCTCCCTGTAGCAGATGTTCGTGAAGAAGTTGAATTGGATCAATATATAACTCCTGGACTTCTTGCGAAGGCAAAAAGGATACTTCAGGGTCAGGAGGGAACAACAACATTTTGCTGGCCCTATCGAGCATCGAGGCTATCAGGTATATCTGACGAGTTAATTGCTTTTGTGACTCAGGTAAAGAATACCCCGGTTTGCGAACGGTGTTGAGCAATGTCACTACCATATTAAGGCAAGAAATGCACTGGGCACGCAGCGTATCTTGTTGCTGCAAATAAACGTACCATGTTTTATTTGTATACAGATTGGAGATGGCTTTCAGCCAGATACGATTCTTTTCTACATCCTCTGATGTCGCAAAATTGTCGGTTGGCATGTTTTTTGTGGCCGGGTCATACATGCCGGCTTTATACTCACGGCCGTTGTTGAAACGCCCCGTGATCTTAACTCGCGAGACGGTGGGGAACGTGCGTCGTGCTATTTCAGCCAGGAAAACCGCCTTCTCGTGAACATCTTTAGCTTTATCTTCTAGTTCTGGCAATGCTTCTTCGGCAAAGAAATGGAGATGAACATACTCTCCTTCTTCATCGGAGCGCCCCCAATCAATTCGAGCGATTAACGGGTACATACTCTTTAGCTTATCCGTAACAACTCCTCGACCTCCTAACTGAAGGATGAGTTGTTCGTAATAGTCCGGAGCATTGAGCCATATGTGAAACAACAAGGAGGCAAATTGCTGGCCCAATGTTTCATTGTGAAGTAACTCAGTAATATGCGGAAGAGCAGCTGTTTCAATCACATCCATAGTTAACGGGGGACTTACTTCTCTCATCCAATTGAAGAAATACACCAGGCTGGCCAGGTTGTTTTCCTTGTCCACCCTGGCTGCAAGTCCCGGTACATCCATACAGGAGGCGAGTTGCCGTTCAAAACGTTCTGAATCCGCACGGCCTGTCGCCGTTTGAAATGCTTGGAGTGTGTTCTCCCGTATCAGTTTCTCCAGACCATTAAAGAAACTATCGCCTTTATGAAAGGCAGGTGCCAGTACGGCTGCAAAGGCGTTTACTTCTGATGTATACACCTCGAACTCGTCAAGATGTGTCTTAATTTTATGAGCATGATGCCATTCGCTGGCGATGTACAATCTCCGTATGATCTCAGCTATTTCGACAAGTGATTCCTCCTGATTAAGGCGGCTGGCCAATACATCCATAATAACTCTCGCCTTTTCCGGAAAATTTCGGCAGACACCTTCAATGATAGGCGCCAATTCTGATAAGGGGAGATGGGCGATCAAATTCTTAAAAGTCGCCGTTAATGTAGGTGGTGGGTACTGGTGTGATAGGTCAAGAAGGAAGCGGGAACGTAATTCATGTAAACCAATATAGTTTTCCTGATCAGGTATGATCATATGCTCATCAACTAAATACTGCAGGTGATCGCGCAAATTTTCACCCTTTGTGTCAACCAGGTCTGTTAGTAAGTCTGCCGGCACGTGCCCGCCGAAAGCATGGGCGGTACAGATGACCCGCAATAAATCTATGCGGATCGGAGAAAGCTGGGCAGCATGGTCAATCTGCTGGCGCAGTACCTCTTCTATACGCCTGCCTTGGGTGAGAATGTGAGTGTATTCCATGAAAAGAGCCACCTCATCCGTCTTGCTGGCTTCGTAAGCTTCTTGCCAATCAGGATAATCTGAGTGGAGTTGTCTCATATCTTGAAGCTTTTTATGAGTTCGTCGAGCAGTATCTGCGGAAAGGGTTGGATATACATATTCGACATTAATCCCAGCGGCGAGAAAGTCATGCCACTCGTCTTCTCGTGTGGTGGCAATGATATAAATGTTATCCAGTTCGAGAATAGGTTGCACAAGCTTCTGCCACCCACGCTTTTCGGGACGTGAAATATCATCGATCAGCAACAAAACAGGCATACTAGCTGAAGGGAGCAAAGATTTAATGTAACGCTCGCAGGCAGTAGCTACCGCCTCAGAATCCTCATCTAAATGACGTAATCGGTAAATGGAGAAGGCTTGTCGATTTTCATAAGCGAAACGGTACATCAGCGTAGTTTTCCCAGTACCCGAGGGAGATCGTAAGATACAAAATTTACGCTGTACTAATTTGGCCACTAATTCATCCATTAGCTCTGGACGATAAATATCCTGATCGGTCAGGATATGACTCATATTTGCAGAGACACCAAGATAGTAATTAGGGTCCGGCTGTGCTGACTGAATTCCAGCTGCGCTGAAGGTAATAAGCTCCAGATTACCCTGGTGCAAGGGGCGGGCTAGGGCATCCACATCCACCGTAGCCACCACTTCGTGCAAAACACGCTCTAGTTCAGTCCTAGAAAGGGCTTTACTATCGTCGCCTTTTTTATCTGCTTCGGCCAGGACATGAATTTTATGGAATAAAGCTTCGTAATAGCGAGCCGCTACCGCTTTCGGGCTTCCTGTGAAAGCAGCCAGCCTTTCGATAATTTCGTCATCGAGGTTTCTGGCTTTGACTGCGAAGTGGATACGCTTCAAAAAAGGAGCAATCTCGAAACCCTCATGGGAAGTGATTTCATGCTCTAACTGATCCAGAACATCCTTGCGAATAGAATGGTCTTGATCGAAAGCCCAGAGGTTTGAGTAATCTAAAATGCCGGTAAGGGTTGTCTGCTCACCAAAATGATAGTCCGTGATGAAAAGAAAATTGGCTGTTGGGTCTTCACAATGGACTTCGGCAAAACTGTTCAAAACAGCCTTTAACTGGCTCACAGACCAGGCTGGCTGTCCTTCATTCCGGCTTTTGGCCTGTGCGTACATTCGTGCTGGTAAAACCGTGGGTGAAGTTAGAATTGTTTGTTCATTATAATAAACGTCAAAGTCTTCTATACCTTCCACTTCAATACGAATGATGCCGTCTTTACCTTCCAGCATGTCCAGCATGTATAAGATGGCGGTTCTAACGCCGTATCCAGCGCCTCGATACATGTATGTGCCATGAACCCGTTCAGCCCATATTTGTTGCAATCTTTGTTGTTGTTCATCTCCAACGACTTGGGCAAGCTTGGCCGGTACAAGCAAAGAATCGAGCTCGTCCTCGTTTGAGTCCTCTAATGCTTCTAAGAGCTTTCTTGGCTGTGCGAGCAGTGAGGATATACTGTCTGAGGTCGCGGAGAGATCGATGTGTGTGCGCGGCAGGAGATTCTCAATGAGTGCATAGGTGGCTGTTTCCGGATTATCTTCATAACTTCGAACTGCTTGAAAAAAAAGACGCTCAATAATCGGCTGGGGAAGCTGGTGAATGAAGCGATGATTTTCAGGCATTTGGAAGATCGAAACAAGATTGACTTCCAGATCAACTCCATCTACATCAAAAGACTCCAGAATAGCTCTCTTCAATCTTGAGACATTGCCACCTACATGTAAATCAGTCAGGTAAGAATAATACAATGAGCGTGCAGCTTCAAGGCGCTCTGTCTTTACGTAGAGGCTGGCTAACTTACGCCAGAGTGCTCGGTGCTGGCCCTTCTTTTTGGGAGAACAATGAGTATCCAAAACATCTACGGCCATTTCGTAGGCGCGTGTAGCCTGAGGAAAATTTCCAGCCCTTTCCGCACGTTTACCCTCTTTGATGAGGTGGTTAAGTTGCGCGGATGGCGAAGTGCTGCTTGATTTTGTTTGTTGCGGTCGTTTTCTCGCGACCATAATTTACCTTCTTAAGTATTGTTGTACTACCCCGCACTGCTCATCTGTTCTAGTATACCATAAGCCCACGGCCACAGCCTGCACCACGTTCAGTCCTAATGATGTGGATAATTTACTTAACCAGCACGAGCTTCGCATATCCAGCACAAGATCATACCCCCAGATGCAAACAATAATACAGAATTTATCCCTAAAAAGGGCACAACGTTTTTCCACCTGATCAAACAAAAAAAGCCTCCAGCATCACCCACCCCCCATCTGCTGCCACACCTCAAAACGGCCGTTCCCTGTCCGATGCCGCTTCCAATATAACTCTCGCTCAGCGTCACGGCCGTATGCCTTCGCCGCCAACTTGCCATTCGGGTAATAAAGCTTCTCTGGCTGACGCGTCTCGCTCGTTCCCCCAACGTTCCCCGGCATCCCTTTCATAACCAGGTCTTTGAGTTTCCGATTGATCCGCTTTTGCCGGCCCCGTGGACGGTGCCGGTGCTGCCCGCTGTAACTGTTGGGCAGCTGCCAGGCCAGATAAGTTTTTCCCTTCCTGCCTTGCTGGCCGCGATAATCCTTTAGTTCAAATAATGCCTGTCCTTTGGCCCAGGCACGTTTTTCTTGATTCTCCTTTGTTGATAAATCACCGACGGCAAAGTTGGCTTGCACGTCAACGCCAATCCGTTCTTCGTAGTTGCGCTGGCTGGACCGCCCCACCCCACTCAGCTGCTCC
>JACKBS010000035.1 GCA_020634435.1 Ardenticatenaceae bacterium
GGGCCAGCGTCCGCTCGTAGCGGACAGCCAGATTGTCTGGATTAAGGCTGAGCACTACGCTGTAAGCAATGCGGGCACTATCGTAGTCGCCGCGCAAAGCCGCGGCGCGGCCTTGCAGCCAACTATCAATTTCCGTCGCCAGGGTGGAGTTTTGTGGCTGGACGGTATCCAACGCAGTTAGCATTGACGCCAACACCTGACTGTTTTCGGCCGGTTCATCAATGTCTTCAATCGCCAGCGATTGGTAGAGGGCCGTAACGGCCGTTTCCGTCTGGGTCTGCAAATCCGGCGTCACGCTGCTAAACAAAGCGACTTGTTCGCCCACGGGAATGCTGAAGAACAAAGCGACCCCTTCTGCCTGATGCTCCTCTAACGCTAACAGGTTGGCCAGATTATCCAGACGCAGCGTAGGATTTTCCGTCGCTAAGAAGTTGTTGCGATAGGATTCGGCTAGCAGCGCTTCGGTTTCTTGTGATTGCTGCCAGAAGTAAACGCCAAAGCCAGAGGAAATCAGAATCAGGAAAACAGCCAGAAGCAGCCATAATTGCTTTAGTCGGTTCTGGCTTTGCTGACGAATCCACTGCTGGGTGAAGGTGTGGGCATAAATACGGTTGCGCACCGTGAGATTGCCATCTTCCCCCACCTTAACCAGCCCATAAAGCTTCAGTTCTGTTTGCAGCTCAGAGCGCTCATCATTTGGAATTAACTTTTTCCCGCGAAGAACTCGGGCATAAAGCTTAAGCAGCGCTTCCTTTTGCAAACTGCTGTTCATGCGACCCTGAATAAATTGCAGGTTGCTCTCCTCGACAAGCGACCGCGGTGAAAAGAAGAGTTCGTGCATCAATTCATCCACGTCATTGGGCTGCCAGGCTCGCTGCGGTTCCTGAGCTATTGTGCGCGCCACCTTTTGCGTCAGGTAAGGATGGCCGCTGGTCCAGTAAAAAATCCGCTCCAGCAGCGGATCGGCTGGCTGGGGCAGTCCGGCAGCCCAAGTGCGCTGGGCTACCGGCAGCGATAGCTCGGTCAGTTGGAGACGCTCACCGACGTTAAAGGGAGTACGCTGGCTGTCCTTGATTAAGTCATTAGGCGCGGCAACGCCCAGCAGCGCAAAGGCAAGCTGGCCTTCGGTCTGGGTCATCACGCTCTGGTTGTGAATCGCCCGCACGGCCGCAAAAAAATCATCAGAGAAAGGCAGCTTGAGGGCGCTGTCAACTTCATCTATGAAAATGGCTACTGGTTCATCATGCTGGCCCACAATCTCTTCCAACGCAAATTTGGTGAAGCGCTTCACGTGGGATAGTGCCAGGTGCCGCTCCCACCACTCTTCGGCGTCTACGGGCAACTGCAGCTGACTCACCAGATCATCCAGCAGGCTCAAGTACCAAGCAGTTTCCTCAGCTTGGCCAATGCTCGTCAGGTCTATTAGCGCGACACGGCAGCTTTGCGCCCGCAGCCGCCGGGCGGTGCGGTTCATCAGGCTGGATTTGCCCATCTGCCGGGTCGTGAGTACATAACACAGCTGGCCCGTTTTCGCCAGATGCAGCAGCACGTCGTCGGCCGGGCGCGCCACATAAGAAGGGGCATCAAAACGCAGGGTACCACCCGCGACAAAAAAATCGTTGGGGGGCGTCTGGTTGGTCATAGATGGTGGGAGAAGAAACGGCCGTACAACTCACATCGCGGTAACACGGCCGTGCCGGTTTGCTGCACCAGCCCCGCTTTTTGCAGCCGGTGGCGTACGATCTCATCACGACAAGATTGTCGGCTCAGGATTTCTTTCATGGCCGCTTTGAGGGCAACCTCGCTCTCGATTAGTTTATGCAGATAGCGCAAGTGAGAAATAAATGGACCTTGTTCCTCGGCCGAGATCCGGTCCAAAGTGGCAAAGTCCAGGTCGTGGTTGGCCAGCGTATAGAGGGCCAGCCGGGTGAGATAGGGCTGACCGCTGAGCAAGGTGTAGAGTAAACCCATTTCTGGTGGCCGAAGAGGACGGCCGTATCGTTCGTTCAAGGCTGCAACCTGTTCCAGCGTAAAATCTGTCAGGTAGAGCATCAGCCCTACGTTGAAGGGCGATTGCTGCATATCGTCAATCAGGAGATAGGGTTCGGTGGAAATGGCCATCAGGAGCGTAAACTGCTGCCAGGTAGTGTTCCAGGCACGCAGATTGTGCCAGGAGCGGAGCAGACCAAAAAACTCGGTGTGAAACGAAGTAGACAGCAAACGATCTACTTCATCCAACACCAGCAGCAAAGGACCACCGATGGCTGGCAGAATTGTGCGCTCCAGCAATTTCGTCAGCTTGCGCGACGCGCCCAGCTGGCTTTGCCAGCCCTCTTCTACAACAGCCGGAGCCACGCCCACCTCATCGGCCAACCAATCAGCCAATGTTCGTAGAAACGTATCGCTGTCTATCAACGCGTCTTGAGCCATCGCCTGTAAATCGATATAAGCGATCTGGGCATTTAGCGCTTCGGTTGCCTGGTGCGCGCCACGGATGAGAAGCGAAGTTTTGCCAACCTGTCGCGGCCCGGTGATGGTAATGGTCTGTCCTGGCTGCTGAATCTGGTGCTGCATCTCTCCATCGGCCTGGCGCTCGATATAGAAGGGATCACCGAGGTGAACCGCGCCGCTGGGAAATGCCAGGCGCAGCGGGGAGTGTTCCTCACTGGGTACCCCTTCCCAATCTTGCAGGATCAAAGCCAGCATTTCAATGGCTTGCCGTTGGTCGGTGTAATACTGCCCACCCTCTGCCAGCCCAATCCGGTGCTGGATTTCCGTCCGCGACAAGCCGCGCCAGTAGCGCAGGGTGAGAATTGCGTAGTGACGCCATTCGCGTTCAACCCACCGGCCATCAGCGTCGCCTTCGGGAGGCATCTGGCCAGCCACACCCAATGCGTGAATGGCACGGCGCAGTACGTCACGAAGGGCCGCCGCCCGGCCGTTGAGATCGTCACCATACGCCTTATTCTGGCGCTCCTTTTCCACAATAGACAATCTGACCAGGGGAGATTGGCTAAGCTCAGGGGAGCGGTGCCACACTTTCATGGCTTGTTTGAGGATGTCGGGCCAGTCCGGCGCGGCGATGTCAGTCACGTAACGCTCCTGATTGGGAGTTAGCAAGCGCCTGCATTTTACCATACCGCAGAATGGTTCACTACCGTATTTCTACCGTCGCTGACCGCTAATAACGCAGGAGGAAAGCGGAATTCCCCGTCTTTATAAACCTCTAGGATGCGCTGTATGCAAGCGCAACCAGGAGGTTTCAAATGACAGCAGCACCCCTACAGCAAGCAATTTCGCGACGTGGTTTTCTCAAGGCAGCCAGCGGCTTTTTGGCCTCTGCGAGTGTCATCGGATTCGATTTGCCGCAGTGGCCGACTACGGCCGTTCCACAGCATGTGCCGGTGCCCGCCTCTCTTATGCTGCACAGCCCTGATGCTCAGTCTGATTTTCTACCCCAGCTGTTAGACCAGCTTAACGAAGCAGGCTTTACGGCCGTTACCTACCTCAGCTGGCAGCAGCTGCTGCGTGAAAATCGAATGCCAGCCAAACCCATTATTTTGAGCATTGACGACATCTCAATCGCAAAGCACGCATGTGCTGCATTTTCGACTTTTGTGCAGATGAAGGAATGGATTCGGGCGGCAGGCATGACGGCCGTATTTGGTGTCATCACCGAACCGATCATCAATGGTACGCCTCAGCGAACACAAGATGAAGAACGCTGGGATGTAGTGTGCAGCTGGATTGATGAGGGGTTTGAGCTGGCAACCCATACCTCTTACCATTCCAACTTTAATGCGGTGGACAGTGGACCACGGCCCGATTTTACGGACGTTGATTATGAGGCGGAGATTGTGCGGTCGGCGCGTCTAATTGAGAACAAACTTTTGGAACGGGGGCTGGACTATCCAGTGAAAAGCCTCATCATGCCTTACGGCAGCGGATATAGTTACAAGTTGTCTCCGTCACAGGTACACACGGGCATTATGCAGGCCTGCCACCAGACAAGTATTGAGTTTGTGGTAGGCATTGCTCAGGGACGAGCGCCATTAAACACCTACGCGCTACTGGACAGCCAGGGCGTTGTTTATGTGGGTCGCCTACCCCCAGCTTGCGTGGTTGATGGTGACGGCCGTTCCCTTCCCTATGCTGACCTAACAGAGGCCTGGCTCTCATCCTGGTATGAAGATAATTGTGCCCTGGCAGCAAAACAGCCCATGATGCGCGCCGTTTAATGTTGGGTCTTGATGGATTCCAAGGATCTGCGTACAAAGGAGCATTTAGCATTGGTCAAAACCCAAGGATGGTCTTCCAATGCTAAACTGTGACTAAGAGCCCCACTACTAGACGATAGCGGGCCGGTTGATGCAGACTCAGGCGACTCATGTCGCTCACCCTTCGTTCAACGCCAGTGCCATAATATCGGCTTGGCAGTTGACCAGTATCGAAAAATGACCTTCGTCAGGTACAAAATGGGGCACGGCCTGCGGGATGTGATCGGCGAGGTGGGTGCTCCAAGCTGGCGGGGCCTGGACATCAGCCAGCCCATGCCAGACATGTACGGGCAGCGTGATTGCCGCCAGCTCGAATCCCCACGGCCGTTTATACAGCGGGTGTTCCTGCAAAATGGCGTCGATCCTCTGACGCAGCGCTTCCTGCATTTCCGTGGCGATCATCTCCCGAACTGCCGGACGGCTATGGAACAGACGGCCATCAGCTGGCGACATTCTGCCCCACTGCGTGAAGAACTTTTCCGGTGTGTCCTGGAATTGCTGACAGAATTGTTCTGCTCCCGAGGCGTTCCTGTGCATATCCGCTCTGACATATGGAACAGAGTTTACAGCAAAACGTGTACGAGCGTGGTTAGATTGTTTAGCCGTGAAACCTTTATTCATTGAGCCAGGCAGTCCGTGGGAAAATGGGTATATTGAGCCATTCAATGGGAAGTTACGGGATGAATGTTTAAATGGAGAGATTTTTTATTCATTGAAGGAAGCACAAGTCATCATTGAAATGTGGCGTAAGCAATACAACACTGTTCGGCCACATAGTGCATTGGGTTACCGACCAACAGCGCCTGCGGTTATTTTTCAGCAGCCCGTACATGAAGCGCAGTTTCGACTAACATAGTCACTGGTACAAACATTGGGGGCATGTCAACCTCAAGCTTCCACCTCACTTCTACAATTTTTATACTTATTTTAAATAAGAGTTTGTATAGTGAGTAGAATAGTTTTTTACCCACTGTTCCGCAAATCATTATAGTAGATAGGCCATCGCGTATAATCATTCGGCCAAATAATAAGTGCCAATTATCGTTGCGGAGTAGTTCAATGTCTCAACTTGAATTGTATTTATTGGGTACGCCCATCGTCAAACTTAATGGGGTTGAAATTCATTTTCCTCTCAAACGATCGCTTGTCCTGCTAATTTTTTGTGCTCTTAATCCAGAAAGGCATGATCGTGCTCATCTGGAAGATTTGCTCTGGGAAGAAATGAATACACAGAGCAGAGGTCTTAATAACGCCTTTTCCAGACTAAAGCAAACCTTAGTAAACCGCGAAAAAACGTTTCCCTTCGATGACTTTTTTCTCAGTACACATGACGGTCTAGAGTTTAAGGTTTCTAGAGATGATTTTAGCAAGTTCTATTGCGACACTTTTGAGTTGGAGTACTACACCTTGGATTCCGTTTTGCTCCAAACCGGTATACCGGAACTTGAACGCGTAGCATCGCTTTATCGTGGAGAGTTTATGGGCGCATATGCTGTCAGGAAAATGAACCCGGAGTTTGATAACTGGGTAATGGCGATGCAAGTCCGTTTTGAAATCCTCTATCACAAGCTACTCAACTTTTTAACTAAAGTCCACATTAGACAAGGGAACTTCGAAAAAGCTATCGGCTATCTATATTTGCTCTTTCGGTATGACCATTTGCTAACGGAAGCCAATATCGGCTTGTTGCTTATTTGTTTTGTGCTGAATAATCAACGTTATCAGATAGAAATTGCTCAAAAACAGTATGAAGAAGCAATTTCTCAGCTATCCCCCAAATCAAGAAGCACAATTAAGAAACTTATCGACTATCTGCTCGAGAGTGTCCCAATTCAAGTTAATCAAATTAACTTTATCAGAGACCTTTATCAAGAGCTGTCGTTGCATGATAGTGAATTAGGACAGATGCTTCAGACAATTGTTCGAGAAGAAAGCAATGATACATCGCAAACTACTATCGACACCACGTCAGAAATTATCAAGTTAGCAAGGGAAGAAGCGCAGATGACTGGATGCAAGTTGGTAGGAAGAGGGCATCTGTTTTTGGCTTTAGTTGCTAAGGATAAAGCCACGGTAGCGATGGCAAAACACCAATTACAGGTTGATTTACATAGGGTCGCTTCAGGTGTTAGGTATGTACTTCAGGTCGAAGAATTGGACAGTCAAAATGTGGAAGTTGAAGACATAACACTTGCTTTGGCAAACATGCTAACCCGAGCAAGTGAATCAAGCAAAAAAAATGGAGGAGCGACTAACGAGTATACCTTATGGCACGCTTTGCTAACAGAAGAAAACTGCTTGCTGGGACAAATATTTGATCGTTATCAAATCAGTCGAACCCACCTTCTTAACTTATTCACAGGCAGAAACAATGTCAATTAATAAATCAGACAACACTCGCTATCCTGATGAGCTGCTTCCCCCACCCATTCAACACTATATTGATGAACTCATTTATTCTGTCCAGGAACCCAATCAGATACTGGCCTACATCTTGGATATAGCTTTGGAACTTTTAGATGCAGAAAATGGATCTTTACGTCTAGTTAATCGACATTCCAACCAGCTAGAACTGCGGGTTATGAGACTCCGTTCAGGTAAACAGCCGAAGCCATCACATACAAATTTAGATTTGTATGGAGATAGCATTGTGGCTCAGGTGGTCCAAATGAAACAACCACTGCTTATTGATGACCTGAGCATGGGAGACTGGCCGCGAAAGTATCATCCTTTAGACAAACATACAAAGATGTTTTCCGAAATAGCTGTTCCTCTTTTATCGAATGATAAAAAAGTTGTTGTAGGTGTGCTAAATGTTGAAAGTACGGAACGAGGCGCCTTCACACAAGAACATGTAAGATACTTGGAAGCCCTGGCTCGACGTGCTTTATATGCGGTACAAAGAGCACTGCTACTCGAAGCCATACGTGCGATTGGGAAGAAAGTATTAGGAGAAGATCAAGAGGCTTTGTTAATAACAACAGTTGAGATGCTTGCAAATATAATGCTGGTTCCTGTTTGTTCA
This sequence comes from Ardenticatenaceae bacterium, assembly GCA_020634435.1. Taxonomy (GTDB): domain Bacteria; phylum Chloroflexota; class Anaerolineae; order Promineifilales; family Promineifilaceae; genus Leptofilum. Next base: position 7,303 of record JACKBS010000035.1, read on the forward strand.
ATTTGGCTAACAGATCCTAATAAGGGTTCGCTGGATTTAAGAAAAGCAGTTGGGCAACCTGTTATGGCACCTATAAAGCAAGGCGAAATCCTTAGAAACGACAGTTTCATTGGGCAAGCAGTATTAAAAGGAAAACCCATAATAACTAAAAATGTACAAATAGAACCTACATTTTTACACCAAGATTTTGCCAAAGCGAATGGGTGGAAATCTGCGGTTGCTGTTCCCATTATGGCAGGAAGTGGAAAGAGTGACGACATATTAGGAGCCATATTTCTTTGTGCTACAGAAAAAAGAAACTTTTCAAATCATGACATTAATTTGGCTATGGCCTTTTCTGATCAGGTTGCTATTGCTCTCAAACAAGCTCAGTTCCTGGCCGATAAAGTAAGACAAATTGAAGTCACAAAGAGTATGCAGAAGGTCAATCAGGCTTTGATCACCGCTACTGATTTGAGTGAAATTCTCGATTTGATTGTTGAGGAGGCTACACAGTTGCTCGAAGGAGATGGCGGAGTTTTGTATCTAATGGATGAGTCGCTAAATTCCAACAAAGTTGTTGCCACGACAGTCAGTACTGTGCATGTACGGAATATGCAGACACCCTTAGACAGAAGTTTAAGTGGCTGGGTAGTACAACATAATGAAGCCGTCATCTGTGATGCTGATGACAACAGGATCGACCAGAATATCGCCAGACGAATCAATCTGGAAACTATTATTGCCGTTCCACTGTCCCATAATAACAGGGTAATTGGCGCAATAGTCGTAGTTAATCGTCAGGGACGACAAAGCCAATTTTCACAGAATGACCGAAATGTATTAGAGATGTTTGCCGCACAAGCGACAATCGCAATAAACCGGATGCGTCTCTATGAACGTACAGAACGTCACTCGAAACACCTCGACGTAATCAATTCTATCCTTCGAGAAAGTGTTGAATCCATTGATGTTGATTTGCTTCTTAAGAAGGCTACCCAACACATAAGTCAAACATTGGGATACAAGGTTGACATCGGCTTAGTTGAGAGTGAAAGTGTTGTATTAAAAGCTACAGCATACCAGGGAGAATATATCCCCAGACAAGATATTTGTGATAAACGAATTTTTGATTTTCATGAGGGAATTATTGGGGCTGTAGCCTACTCTGGGCAACCATTAGTCGTATCGGATGTCACAGTCGACCCACGTTACTTTCCTTGCTTTTCTAAGACCAAATCCGAAATGGCTGTACCAATCACATCTGAAAGCAGAACAATTGGGATATTAAACATCGAAAGCGATAAATTTGGCGCATTTATACCAGAGGAACAACGGATTTTTATAGCTATTGCATCGGGGATCGCACTAGCTCTTGGAAATGCACAAAGATTAAAGGAACTGACCACACTTCATAAGATATCAACAGCAATCAGTCAAGCTCAGGATTTAAAAGAGGTGATGAAAGAGATCGTTACCGCGTTTAACGCAAGTGCTAGCACACTTTTCGTCACGGAACCGTCTGGAAGTCAACTCATGCTTGCTAAACAGGTCGGATTACCATCCGCGGTTCAGCGGCGTATTCTTCATCTCGAGAAAGGGCAAAGTATCGCAGGGAAGGTTTTGGAATCGGGAAAACCAATTATTGTAATAGATATGCTCAGTGACGAACGCTCTGATCAAACGATTAAAAAAGCAGATAACCTCCGTTCGCTCGCAAGTGTGCCTATCAAAATTGAAGAGCATATTAAAGGTGTACTAACAATCATAACAGAGGACATACGTTATTTTTCCGAACATGATATCCAATTGCTTGAAGCTGTAGCATCAAACATTGGAATTGCCATTGAGAAGCAACAGATGGAAGGAAACTACAAACGCCTCTTTCAAACTGCACGAGATGCAATCGTAATTTTAGACCCACAAGGAAACATCGTGGATATGAATGCTCGTGCAGTTGAATTGACTGGATATAGTTCAGAAGAATTAAACAGTATGAACATTACTGAGTTAATAGTTGGAGAGGAGAAGATCGAAGAAGTTCGCCGACGTGTCAAAATATTAGCCTCTGGAAAAGAAGAGTCCATGGTTGAATTTCAACTCCGTCAAAAAGATGGCTCACTCTTATTTATGGAATCCAACCCCACACCGGTACAAAATGAAAGTAAAAAAGTCACCGCAATTCAGGCAATATGGCGTGATATAACTGACAGGAAGCAAAATGAAACTGTTATCAGCCGACAAAACGATTTGCTGCAAAGCTTGCTTGAATTAAGTCGTGTTCCTTTTAACAACCAAGCAATGGCGGTCCTAAAAGAACGGGCCTGCCGACTAGCATGCCAATTAACGAATAGTGATGATGCACTTATTAATGATGTGCTGCATTCAAGTATACGCTTTTCCCCGACACTGTCTCCCAGTGATGATAATGCTATCTCTGTAACTATAAACAAAGTTGCGGCAACAGGTGAGTCAATCATTTCTAATACATCACCTTTGGAAGCACTCGATTACGCCAATACAACTAGCAACACTCAAAAAGCGCAACATTTGCTGTGTATTCCACTCAAGTCAAAAAATCAAGTGATCGGTGTTCTGAGTGTCATACGAAAAGCAAGCAAGACAGCGCTGCCATTTTCACCTGAAGATGATATACGTCTGAAAATGTTTGCCCATAGTCTTACTTTAGCAATGGAATATGTTCGCCTAGAAGAGCACCAACGAAAGCAACATGCAGCGGCAAAAGTGTTGGAACAAATGAGTCTTGTAGGCGCGTTTTTAAGCCACAAAGTTGGAGGGTATCTGGGTGCTGTAGCTTTTACGACTCGTGAATTGCGGCAGCAGTTACAATCGGAAGACAAAACAACTTCTGAGTTAATGGATACACTCGAGGAAATTAGTCGAGTTGCAGTTCACGTAGTTAGGCAGCTACGAGGTCTCGAACAACCGCTTCAGTTATCCCCAAATGAAGCAGTTTACTTACAGCCTCTTATCGATCAGGCAATAAAACAGGCAAAAGTACCTAACAAGATCATAGCAAAATTATACAATCTAGAATTGCCACCTGTCTCTGGAAGCGGACAACTCCTGCGGGAAGTTTTCGAAGGAGTGATTCGTAATGCAATTGACGCGATGCCAAATGGGGGAACGTTAACGATTAAAGGACAACGTTCTCTTGATTCGTATGAGGCAATTCTGTATTTTAATGACACGGGTGCTGGTATCGATCCAAAATTAGAAGAAAGATTATTCGATCCTTTTTTTTCTACAAAAAAAGAGCTGCATGGATTAGGGATTGGCTTATGGCTTTCCCGCTTATATTTACAAACGCTGGGTGGTGATATTAAGATAAACCGAAAAATTGGACAGGGAGCTAGTTTTGAAATACGCCTATTAACAACACAACTCACAGAACAGAACACAAAAGTGTTTTCATCAGTGGGGCAAGGGGAAAATATTCCGATAGTGGGCGAAGGGGAGCCAACCTTCATTCTTTCGACAAGACCTAAGCGCATTTTGGTTGTTGAAGACGAATCTGTTTGGCAAAAAACATTGGAAACAGCTTTAAAAAGGCGCAACTTACAATCAAAACTTGCCACCAGCTATCAGGAAGGGCTTTCGGCACTTACACTTCAAAGATTCGATCTTTTTATCATTGATGTCCGCCTAGTCAGCTACGATGAACAAAACCAAGAAGGTCTTAAACTAATCGAACACATTTTGGCCGATGACCCAACCGCAAGAATTCTCGTTCTCAGTGCATTAGATGAGTTACTGACAATTGCGCAAAACAAGTTCAGGAAGTATCAGTCAAACATCTTTTTTATAAGCAAGGCAGATACGGCAAAAATCGAATCTATTCTTGACGATGTATGTTCTCAAGAGGCAAATATATGAAGGCTCAAAGTGGTGACAAAGATATCATCTGGATTATCGAAGACGATCCGCTCTGGCAATCGAGTTTATCCTCTCTATTAAAGCGCTTGGGATACGAAACAATTAACACCTTTGACTATAGTGATACTGTTTCTACCTTGACTCGCCTCAAAAAGATGCCCTGTTTGGCAATTGTCGATTTACATTTGAGCTCAAGTGGTAGTGCTCATGAATTTGATGGTTTACAAGTTCTTAAACTATTAAAAGCCCATAATATTTATGCTATTATCATCTCTTCTTTTAGCAGAATACATGCTGATTTGCTTGCGGATGCCATTGAAGTCCGGAATATTATCGACAAGATTAGGTTTACTGATGAAGGGTATGAGGCATTTTTTATTGAAAAGATCCACTCTGTTATCACCTATGCAAACGCCGCAAGGCAAGCAGAAGGTGCTTCAGACACGCAGCAATCCCGTCTGGGTGACCTTCCGCTTGATTTCTAACTTTCTATGCATGAAAAAAAATCTGTATAACATTTACCAAATTAATATATTAGCCTTTAGATAAATCCAGCCTAATTCCTCTTAGAAATTTCCCTAAATAGCCTCTTTTCTACAATAGTAATATTTAAAACCGATAATTTTTATTACACCCTCCTGTACTCTACAACAATTAAATATGCTTAGAAACGAATAACAGAAAGGAGGTCCTCATGGTGTTCTCTGTAGAGCAGTTAGTTATTTTAGCAATGTTCTGGTTTGTGATTGGTCTGATCGCCGGTGTACGTCTGTCAAGACCAAGCAACAGATTCTAAAGCTGTGGAGTTGCCTGGCTTAACATCCAGGCAACTCCACAGTTCATCGGTTTGCGAAACAATTCTTCCGGGAGGCCAAAAATGACAATTTCAATATCTCTAACTTTATTTGGTGTTCTTTTGGTAATAGCATTTACCTTGGGATTACTTAGCCCACTTCTAATCGTTCTATATCTTGTCTGGACAGCCGACATTTAGTTTTCTTCAAATAGGCAATTTTTGCAACAGGCAAAATCCGGTGACTCATATTAAGAAATTATGCTAAGCCAAATTTGTTGTTTTCCAATACAAATCAAAATGACACCTACTTTCGATGCCAATCAGCCTCAGTTGTATTTCCTTTTTTACAAAAGGCTACTCAAAAACTCAAAATTAGATGGACAAACGCAGCATATCATCTGTTACAATGCCTTGCATAACAGTCAGTGGAAGTGGCGTCCTGAGAAATTGGATTTCAAAAATGTAGATGAGGTTGGGGATAGCCATATATGGCAGAACCAACAGACTGGTCAATTCTATCGTGGGAAACAGCAGCTGCCCGCTTTCCGCCCTCTAGAAGAAGTTATTCTAGCACACTTGATCAAACACCCATGCGAGCGCCAAACCTTTTCTCAAATAATCGCCGTAGGTTGGCATGAGGAAGAACGCGATGGGGTCAGCAATGAATGCGTCTACCAAGTGATAGCCGGAATTCGTAAAAAGATCGAGGTCGAGCCTGGTACTCCTCGTTATCTACTCAATTGGCGTGGCCGACCAGAAGGTGGGTATTTGTTTTATCCAAATGGCTGTCCACCAAGTGAGTAATCTATTGGGAAAAAGCTTCCTACCTCTCAGTCGGGTCTAAGGAGCGTTCAGCGGTAAAGCACCTAAGTCTAATTTCGATTTAGTTAAGATAGCTAGCTTCTCTAAAAATAGTGGAAAGACAGACGCCTTGTGGTGGTGAGAATGTACCACAAGGGCAAATCTATCGTCAGGGAGTCGTATCAAACGTTCCTTCACCCTGGTTAAACCAGACCCGGTAATTGTTGTCATATGCAGCGGCAAAAATATCTATACGGCCGTCCCCATTAAACTCA
>JACKBS010000036.1 GCA_020634435.1 Ardenticatenaceae bacterium
GCACAAAAACCACTTCCGTCGGAGTTTCATTTAATTGCTGCTGGAATAAGCATTTCCACTTATGACTGGTTCTGTTTTAGGGGATGCTTACCTCTCTTAATTCTTCCCCTTATTTGGTCCCACATCCTTTGACGTCAAACAAATATCCCCTAGATAAATTTTGGATGATATAAGGGTTTGCGAGTTGGTTTTCATTTAATCTTTCCTTTATTCAGATAGTGATTTACTAAAAAGGGTCAGATTTCGGACTCCTATACTATTGATTGTTTGTTGCCAACAAGCGCTGAAAGAAGCTAAATAATTTTAGCGCTTCGCTCAGCCAATCTGAACCAAGGACATGTTATTTGAATTCGGCAATTATTAAATTGTCGAAATCTACGTTTGTATGGCTTCCATTCCAGTTGAAGGGGACAAGTGCTATCGAACCTGAGTTAACTAATTGAGTGTCTTCAATACTGGCCAAAAATTCTCCATCTAAATAAACTTCTATTAGATCGCTTTTGTTAATCACAACAAAGTTATAACTTACTCCTTCCGTTAAAGTCAGCCCCTTAATCTTTTCCCAGAGAATATCTTGTACTTCACCTTGAATATCATTTCTATAACCGATTATTACCTCTCCATATATGGTCACTGTTGCAAAATAGTAAATCGCACCATTATCTTGCCCCCTGAAATGAAAAGCGAATCCGCCATTTCCATCAGAGCTAGTTATAATTGCATCAACACTTAATAAAACATCTTGGAATTGATTGTTTGGCAACATTAAAGGGTAATGCCAATATTCTTGTGAAACCGTTGTCTGGTATCTCCCATTACCAACAAATGAGACATTCTGGATTATTGGCCAACCATAGGCATTGGAGTCAAATTGATCTTTGACGAGAATGTTTAACTCCCCGAGGGGTGGTGGTGTTTTAGGAGTTGTTGGAATGTTTGTTTCATGCGTAGTGGTTTGCTCATTTATAGGTAGAATGATTTGAGTAGCCTCTAATGGTAACAAATCGTTGATGAAAGCATATATTAGCAATAACGCGAAACCTACGAGCAACCAAGGCAAAGATTTCCGACGATGTTTAGTGCTTTGGTCGTTTGTAAAATTTGCTTTGTTGCTTTGAAGCGAAGATATTATTTTCTTCTTTTTCAGCTTATCTTGGGCTGCTGCATTTGCTATTTCCACCCAACTCACATTTGGCCTCTGGCGCTTACATGTATCAATGAGGTGATTAATTTGACTGGTTCTTTGACACATTTCAATCAATTCCATGACCGTATCAGTTTTAAGACCTTTAGAAACTGTTTCATAATCAATATCTAAGTCAAAGCATATACCTTTTAACTCAGTTTCGTTGAAATATTCCATCAAGGCAAAACGAAGCTGGGATTTCCAGGTGGAGTTCAAGTGGGTTTTTTCCATTTATCCTCCCTTTGACGTGGGACTGAAAAATCTGATATCAATGAAGTTAATACATCACAAGCCGATATAGGCCTTGACGTGATCCGCTTTAGTGGCTCTTCGTCAACTTGATGTTGTTGGCGAACTCTAAATTAGCAAGCTAATAGAGCAAAGTGCGACTTTGGTGTAGCCGAACGTGGTGCTAAATTAAGCCAAGCAATCACCCAAAAAAGATTCACAGCGGCAGCAGTCGCCAAATTCTGTAGATGCGTTTTTCGGTACCTTGGTAGCGTGATTGTCGATCGCCTAGAACATAAGCTGCTTGTGAGATAGTGCCCTCCACACAAGCACGCAGTTGACAGGCTTTTTTGAATTCAGTCGTTTGCTGCCATTGGCGCGCTTCTTGTTGCGCCTCAAAATGTAATTGTGGTGCCAAACAGAGAGTGTCCTCCTTTTTTCCCTATTATTGGTACACAAATCAACTTTAGGACAGGCGACACAGTCTTTGCGGCGAATCTTGATTTTCACAACAGGGCGATGAGAACGGGTCTTGGCCATTGACGAACTGCAACTGGTATGGCTTTGTGCCCTGGCGATTTCGACAGTGAGTTCAGGAATATCAAAAATAGGCTCACCGGACAATGACATGAGACACCTCCATCCGTTCGAAATTTGGGCATGAGTATACAATTTTGGCTCAGAAACGCTCTCCTGAGAGTTCGCCAACAACATCAATTTTGGTGCAAAAGATTTTGCCGAGTTAGCATCGCCGTCAGACTATATCTCCTACAACGGGTAGTGGTCGAATAGTAAGTGATAGGTAAACTGGATACATGACCTTGCACCAAAAATGACGAAGTGCCACTTTTCCGGTCGTACGTCAGTTTGATACGCTTAAGTCTTTTCAGATAAACTCACCACATTAACCTGGATTATCCTCTCATCTGATCGAATTTTCTGTATCTCAAATTTAACTTTTAGCCTTGGTTCAACCCAACTTCTTTTTTCTTGAAGTTTGGATGGGAGTGCTATCTCACCTAAAAAAACAGATTTATTGTTAGTAATTTGTCTGATAACTAATACAGCTTCTCCAAATCCTTTGTTCCATCCAAATGGTCTCAAATATTCTAAATAGTAATCCCCGAATGGGAGAAATTTAGGTATGGGAAGAATAACGCCTAAATACGCATTTAGCCTTCTATCGTGGATAGGGGCCATCTTAAAGGATATTCCGGGAGATTTCGTAAACCAAGAAACAGAAAATTTACATGTTCTTCGCTTATACATCCAATTCTTCATAAAGAGCTGCGGAAAACTCATCGTGGGACCGAAAGAATTATTCCACTTTGGATGAATAAATCCCTTGATATTCATTGCGCTCATTAAACAGTTGCGATCGCCGTAATGAGTTTTTAAGTCAGCAGCTAAGTCATGATCAAATCCCATGCCATGTCCCATCTCATGAGCTATAAAAGAGCCGCTGTGTGTATGAGGTGGTGCTGAAACTCTTCCCTCTCCATCTGCGCTTCCATCAATCCAAAAAGGTTTCCAATGTTTATTGGTCCAATTTGTATCTGGGGGTGCTCCATCTTTTGTAAAATCATGGGTAAAGACAGCGATCTGCTTATGAAATCCCCAAACTGGTTCAATTCCATTTCTTCTACAAGCTGAAATAGCTTTATCGATTAAGTTTTTCCTTCCGATTGCTGCTTGTTCCCGCTGGATATCCAGTTCCACCCAACCGAACACTTTACTTTGGCTTATATCAATTGCGCCAAGAGTTGCATCATGCCAATACTCAACCAAACCTCCTGAACCAGGTGTGAATATTTCCCTAAAAAACCTCTCGATCACTGGGTCCCCATCCATGCCTTTAAATTTGCATAGAATAATTGCCCAAGGTTTACTTATAGTTTTTCTTTGGGGTTCACAAATCAGATTTGAAGTGTATGCCCACCAATAAGTCAATTGTCCTTTTGCCTTATCGTATCTAGCATCCGTTCTGATGAACTCTTTATTTTTTGAATTGAAAAACAAAATGTCATCTCGTCGTATTCCGCCGAGTTCTCTTCTAAAGCTTTTATTTCTTACTTTTGCGGCAACCATACATCCTTCTTTGAGTCTAATTGGAAGCTGCCCTACTTCAACGTTGTTAATACTCGATAAGTTGCCATTATCGTATTCTAATTTGAGCAGATGGTAGGTTCCAGTATCAAACTTTCTGATCAATATACCGTCTCTCGTACTACCATCAATATTTGCAACAATTACCTCATCCTCTTCAGATAATAGTCCAGTCTTAGAAGTAAATGCCCACCAAAATGTTTTTTTACCCTTTTTGTCAGTAGCCGTGTCAAATCGAACGATTTGACCCACCGATTTATCAATCACTACAATGTCCGTCCGATTTTTTGCCTGGCCAAAATTGCCTCCAAGGATTAACTTTTTTCTTAAATCAAACCCCTTTAGGTTGCCTAAGGTAAATCCATTCATTTTTTGAAAACCGCTGTTGGGCTTTTTTTCAAAAATATCGATAGAGCCGGTGGATGGCCGATATTTCATTATTTCATCTGCCCCGTCTCCATCAAAATCTCCAACTATGTAATGCTCATTACTCTGGATAAAGTTAGTTTGTTTAAACCACCACCACATTTCAGTTAAATCATCGCTAATAGCGAATCCTTGAAGGCTCCCATCCGAAAGTATTGCTAATAATTGATCTTTGCCATGCTCTCTTCCCTCACTTACAAAATCTCCAATTATTAGTCTTATAACGGGGTGAGGAAATACATGTTCTAGGAGCGGTTTATGATCAAGTTGACACTTGAAAATGTAGATATGTCTTCCATCTACTTCAATAATTTCATCTAATGAATCTCCATCAATATCTCCAAGGTAAATTTTGGTTGACAATAGGATTTGTGAATTGGTTTTCATTTGGTCCTTCCTTTACTCAGATATTAATGCTAGTAAAATGCTTGTGATGATTTGGGTATTTAAGCAAATCGATATTGATTCTTGGTACCTGTCAGGGGTACAAAAGGGGTACAACAATGATTTGCGAATAACGTCGCAGGGCATTGATTTCAACGGATTTGACCATCGTGGTCAAGTTGTTTTCCTCCAATTGTTTGATAAATCGCCGCAATATGATTGTGTACATGGTTAACGAGGAACCACTGCACCATTTGCTGAACTGAGATTGGATTGCCGCCGATCAGGGGAAAGTGCGCCGAGATTTGCAAATCGGCGTCGGTTAACTGGCCAAGCTGCCTCTGGGCAGTGCTGGCATTGGTCTGCAACAGCGCCAACGTGGCGGCCGGGGCTACGTTTGCCTGTGCTGCGGCGTGTTGGTGGTTGATTGCATGCACATCGTCGTAGGTAACGGCGGGTGCGCCTTCACCCCACGCCAACTGGCTGACCCACTCCACGACAAAAGGAAAAGCGTAGGCTATGTGATGCAGCACCACGCCGACAGTGCGTTCTTCGTCCGCAACAACCGTTTCCCACTCCTCTTCGCTACATTTTTCGATGACTGCCGAGGTCGCCGCAGCCGCCTCTTCAACTTGGGCTAATAACTGTGCAACGGTTAAAATAACATCTGAACTCATATTGTTTTTCTCCTTATCTCGCTCTGTTACTGACCAGTGTACGGGCGGCTATCAACAAACTATCAACAACAGGTTATGGTTCTCTATGTCATTGATCAAAATCAAATTCTTTGGTGCCATTCACGTTCAGGTCGATAGTCAGCCTGGTGCCTTAGCCTATGACAAAGTAGGGGCGCTGCTGGCTTTTCTGCTTATCGAAGCGAATCAGGCGCAGCGAAGAGAAACATTGGCGGGCTTGCTCTGGCCCGAGCAATCGGAAAAGGAAGCCCGGCACAGTCTCAGTCAGGCATTACTCAAGCTGCGCCAATCAATTGATCCCGAAAACAAAGTGGTTTTTGCTGACCGAAATACAGTTGGCTGGCAACCAAAAGCTCAAGTTGAATGTGACACAGCTGCTTTTATCGCTCACATTCAGCATTGCCGAAATCATCATCACGCCCAACTGGAACAATGTAAAAGCTGTATGGGACAACTGGAAACAGCCGTAGAGCTCTATAGAGGACCCTTTCTCGCTGGCCTGTCAGTGGCGGATGCCCCTCAATTTGAACAATGGTTAACCCTACAGCGCGAGCAGTATCACCGGCAAGTGATGGAGGCGTTGGCTGCGCTGATAACATTTTATGAACAACGGGGGGAACTGACCCAGGCCATTCACTATACCCAACGCCAGCTGGCTTTGGAGCCGTGGGCTGAAGAAACTCACTATCAGATGATGCGGCTTTTGTTGTACAAGGGCCAAAGAAGCGGAGCGATTGCCCAATATCTTACCTGTGTCCAAACATTAGCTGACGAATTAGGCGTTAAACCATCACCCAAAACGACGGCCCTGTTCAGGCTGATTCAAACAGCCAATCCTTACCCGCCCCACAACTTGCCTACAGCTACAACACCATTTGTGGGTCGTCAAATGGAAGTCACACAGATTACAAGTTGGTTGGCAGGGGGGAAGCGTCGTTTGATCACAATTATGGGTCCCGGTGGTATGGGAAAGTCGCGTCTGGCGCTGAGCCTGGCGCAAAAGCAGTTAGGTCGCCCAACCGATGAAGCAACAGAAGCAGACACATATGCTTTTTTTACCCACGGTGTGTATTGGGTTTCATTGGCAGGACTGACATCAACAAATGCACTCATTCCAACGATTGCCGAGGCCATTGGCTTTCAACTCGAAAGCAGCGATAGTGAGTTCAGACCCCGTTCCCCCCAGCAACAGTTGCTCGACTATTTGCGAGAGAAGCGATTCCTGCTCGTACTAGATAATTTTGAACAGCTTCTTGATCCCAAGGAAGCGGTCGCTTCGACTGGCGTAATCAAGGCCATTTTGCAAAATGCCCCTTCTATCCAACTTCTCGTCACATCGCGTGAACGATTACAACTTCAGGAAGAACAACTCTTTTGGATCAATGGGTTGGCCTATCCCGAGGCGGGCGAACAAGATCTTGACGCTTACGCCGCCGTGACCCTTTTCAAGCAAACTGCACAAAGGCTCCAAATACAAATTGCAAAAGATCACGCTGACCTGGCAGTGGTTGCCGCCATTTGCCGACTTGTGATGGGAACCCCGTTAGCAATTGAACTAGCCGCAAATGCTGTAACCTTTCTTTCACTGAGTGACATCTTGGCTTCATTACAGGATAGTTTAGCTCTTTTAGAAACAAAAAATCGCCAACTGCCAGCTCGCCATCGCTCAATGGAGGCAGCGTTTAACGCTTCTTGGCAACGACTCTCAGCCAATGGGCAACACACATTTGCCAAACTGTCGGTTTTTGAAAATGGGTTCACTTTAGCCGCAGCTAAGGCTGTTGCTCAGGCAACCATCGATCTGTTATCAATGCTAATTAACCATTCCTTGCTCCAATTTGATCCCCAATTGAAGCGATATCATATTCATGAATTGCTTCGCCAATTTGCAGCAGAAAAGCTGGCACAAGTCAAAGACGATTTAAAAATGATCATTCAAGGAGAGCACGCTGCCTATTTTCTCAACTTCTTGTCCGAACAAGAGGCAGCCCTCAAAGGAACAGCACAGACGACAGCTCTAAAACGATTAGACGTTGAATTTGAAAACATCTTTTCGGCGTGGCAATGGGCCTCTATACACCGGCCAGAGCTGCTTATGCCCGCAATTCACCCGCTTTGCCTTTTTTATGACCGACGTGGGCGACATCAAGAAGGAGCTGCGGCTTGTCGTCTGGCCTTAGAATCATTGGAAGCGCGGGAGTTGGAAAGTCCAGAAGCCCGGCAAATTAAAGGTCGTCTCTATGCCTGGCAGGGCCATTTTCTAACCGTCCTCAATCAATGGGAGTTATGTCAACACGCTTTAGAACAAAGCATTGCTTTGCTTGAACCATTAGCAGATCAATCTGACATAGCATTTGCCTTGTTTCAACAAAGTCGGTTTTTTTGGAGATTTGATAAAGAAAAAGCACAGCAACTGGCTCATCGAAGTCTGTTATATTCCAAAAAAAATGACGATCGTTGGAGTATGTCCAACAACCTCAATCTTTTAGGGCGCATGGCCCGAGCAACGGGTCAATTTGCTGTCGCCAACGACCATCTTGTTGAAAGTCTCGCTGTTCGTCGGTCAATTGAAGACCAAAGCGGTATCGCTCATACCTTATCCCATCTCAGTTTGTTGATGATGGATTGGGGGGATTTTGAACAAGCATACACCTATGCCCAACAAAGCTTAACCCTTTTTCAAGAAATGAATGATGAGTTAAACATCGCAAATGCCACAAATTCACTGGGATTAATTCAGGGTTTTTTCGGACAATATGCAGATAGCAAACACTATTTTACTAAAAGCAAATCTATTTTTGAGCGCCTGGGCATGTCATTGGCAGCCACAATGACCCAAGTGTGGATGAATTTTGTTTCGATGATGATCGATGGTAATTATGAAACAAACATTGAAGGGCAGAAAATGCTCTACGATGCGTTTTACCGGATGGGGGCCAAAAGAGGGTTAGCCTATGCCTGTCTTGGACTTGCGTTTGGGTCTATTGGGGCCAAAGAGTATGACAAAGCCCGGCAATTTGCGACACAAGGCATGCAACTTTTTTCTCTTTTAGAGCAAACTAAAGAAGTAGCAGAATGTTCAGGGTTGCTGGCCATTGCTATAGAAGGGGAGCAACGCGTGGAGGAGGCAAAGCGGCATCTTGACAAGCATGCTAATTTCCTTGTGGAAACGCGGACCTTTTTTCCCACTGTAATCACCATGGTACTGGTCGTTTTAGTCCATCTTCAAGAAGATAAGGTTGAAAGTGCGCTTGAGTTGTATACTCTGATCATGCGGTTGCCGTTTATTGCCAATAGTTGCTGGTTTAACGATGTGATAGGTAGGCCAGTGGAGGCAGCGGCTCAAGGTTTATTGCCAGAAGTTTTGGCACAGGCTCATGATCACCAGCTTGATTTTTGGGAAACGGCCATTGCTCTTTTGCAAAGATGTCATCCATTGTTTACGATAATCTAAAAGCGGTTCTTCCGCGTTTTCCGTGAAATCATAGGGGCATTGGCCGGTAGAGAAACCGTTTGCGCAGCAGATCAAAGTCAGCTCGTCCATACATCATCCGCTTAGTGAACTTCAATCGATTCACCTGGCCTTCCGTTTGGCCATTACTCTAGCTCATCGAAAGGGCATTGTAAACGGCCGTAAGATCCTGTCGTAGTCCACTGGCAAAACTGATGAACGAGCGCATACCAGAGGCTGCCGCATCTTGAAGCCACTGTTCTAATTTTTCTGCCTCCCTTTGCTTGACCATTGTGACAAACCGCTCAGCCAGTTTAGTGACCAGTTTGACCTGGGCATCAGCGGCTATCATTCGCTCTAAGGCCGCTTTCTCCTGATCATCGCGTAAGGTACGCTCTTTGACCACAATCCAGGAAGCGCGCGGCGCGGACCAAGGCACCGGCCGGGTTTGCCTGGTTAACTTCGGCCGCACTTCCCGTGGCTGCTGGCGGCTGTATTGCGTGGTCGGAGGCAGCAGCTTTCGTTCCCGAGCCGCCCAACGGGCCACCAGACCGCGACTGCCTCTAAATCCCTGAGCTTCCATTTCCCGCCACAACTGCGTAGCGTTGGTATATCCTGCCTGCCATCGCTCTTCCAGATGAGGTAGCCAGGGAGTCAGCATGCTGGGACGTTTACGGCCGCACGTGTAAATAGGGCAGGTATCCGCTGCCAGATATTTATCCACCGTGCGCCAGGAAATCTTGAGATGGCGCTGAATCTCTCGTTTGGCGTGGCCTTCCCGATGGAGCTGCTTGACCGGATCAAAGCGGGCTTGCTTGCGTGCCTGACGTGCCGCTTGCCGTTGGTCTGCCTTGGTAGGAGCTTTGTTGACGGGTGTTTGGCTCACTGCTTCAGGAGTCTCACAGGAGGCAACGGCCGTTGCCAGTGTACCTTCTTTAACTGGTGATGTTTGCGTCGGCTGTTGACTAATACCTGTTTCCTCTACCTTTCCAGCAGCAGCCAAGACGGCTGGCTTTTGGCCGAGCACCGTCTCCACCACTTCCCGTAGATTCTTGAGCAAATGCCAGCGGTCAGCTACATGCTGCGCTTCTGGTGCACCCAGGCTGGCTGCCTTGGCATAGTCTTGCCCCCGGTCTCGGCTGATAATTTCGATACCTGAATGTTGTTGTAACCAGGCAGTGACATCAGTGACTTCTCTGGAATCGAGCAAATCGATTGGCTGCCTGGACTCCAGGTCCACCAGAATGGTGCCGTAGGTATGCCCTCGTTTCTTGGCCCAGTCATCAATGCCTAGCACGCGTGGGGATTGTGCCTCCACCTCAGGCTGGCCCCTATTATCGCGAATCAGCGTATCGCCACTCAGCGGCATGCCCAGCAGCGGCAGGAGTTGCCGACCTGCCTCGCCACTGACGGCAAAGGCGACCGCCAGCTGCTGCTGAAATAGGCGATTGGTTCATCGTTTCTCGAAGCACACCAATTCTGGAAAGGATTCAGCAAAGATACGGCGGCAACAAGGTTCATGGTGACAAAAGAAGCGCCGAACCGCAAGATGCAGTTGCACTGGAAACCCAAAGCAGGGCAAGTCGTGTGGATGACGCTGATAACGAGAATGAATTTTGGTACTAACTTGTTGACAATCTGGACAGGCAGCACTGACAACCTCACGGTGGGCGAAAATATTGATTTTCACAGTCTGCACCTGTGCTGCTTCGATCACGAGCTGGGTTCCTGAGGGAAAAGGAATTCGATCACTTTACGGTACTCCTGGTAAGTTTGATCGAATTATCGCTTCATTGCCGTGAAACGGCCGTTTTCACGAAAAACGCGGAAGAGCCATTTTTATCTTGTCAAAAACACACTTGAAAATGTAGATATGTCTTCCATCTACTTCAATAATTTCATCTAGTGAATCTCCATCAATATCTCCAAGGTAAATTTTGGTTGACAATAGGATTTGGGAGTTGGTTTTGATTTGGTTTATTCTTTGAAGTAAATGAAACTTTTCAAAGTGGAGGAATCGTGCATCATAGATAAAAACCCGACCAAAGGCGATATCTATGAGCACGATCCCTACCAGTATAACCAAAGAGCAGTTCGAGCAACACATTCGGCCATTTATCACGACCGCCCGGCGCGGCTACGAATGTCAGATTGATTTCTACAAAGTGTTTAACTACATTCTTTACCGCTATCACACTGGTTGTCAGTGGCAATCGTTACCGATTCAACCGGATGTCCAAGACCCATCTCGCAGAGAAATTAGCCCTGATGCGGTAGCCTATCACCATCGTAAATGGAGTCGAGATGGCAGTTACGAACGTATTTGGCAAGGTAGCATCATGACGATTATCGATGACCTGGATTTATCGGTACTCAACCAGGATGGCAGTCATGCAATCGCCAAGAAGGGAGGCGAATCGGTTGCTTACCAGCGGCGCAAGCGGGCCAAAACGACCAACATCCTGCCCTTTACCGAGCGCAATGGTTACATCGTGGCCTCGACAGAGTTGGTAGCGGGCAACCATAATGACGCTTGGAATCTAAAAGAGCATTTGCAAACGGCTATCAAGCAAATGAAACAAATCGGGTTGAAGGTGGCTGGTGCGTATTTCAATGCTGATCCTGGCTTTGACACTAAAGATGCCCGCAAGACCTGCTTCAATCATGACATCGTTCCTAACATCAAGGAAAACAAGCGCAATCGCAAGAAAACGAAGCGTGGTCCGAAACGATTGTTTGATGAAACCGTATACAAGGACCGCTTTGCCAGCGAACGCAGCTTTGCCTGGATTGATAAATTCCGAGGCTTGTTGTTAAGATTCGATAGAGAGGATGCCAATTTTCTGGGTGGTCACCACATAGCCTTCGCGATGATTAATCTGCGCCATGTGCTGGCACCACTCTCATAAGTTTCATTTAGTTCTTTACTCAGATAAGTCATTATTCGAAAGGTTCTTAAACAAATTGCAGTTGAGATTCATCCAATCCCATCAGAGAACAAAAACGGGAAAAGGGTAATTTGCTCAGCCAGTTAACAACAGCCTCCGCTTCGGCGGTCAGGCTTTCATAGAAATGGTTACGGGTCACTTAACCGCGCATAAACCGCCATAAGATTTCAATCACATTCAGATGCGGGCTCTAAGTTGGCAAAAAGACCAGCTCCAAACAATCACGATGCTGTTGCCAAAAAGGGATTAGCTTCTCGGTGGTGTGGGCCGAAGCGTTATCCAAGATGACAAACCAGAAAGCTTCTGGGTCCAACTCCAGGAGCAATTGCAGATGCGCTTTGACTTCCTGATGTCGTTTGTGAGCATGAATGGTGTAGAGCCCTTCTTCCTAGGGGAACAGCAGCGAGCCGAACAGAGCCAGCCAAGGATTGTCAAAGCCAGGTGAACGCACTTTGATTTGCTGCCACAATGCCTGGTAGACACCAACAATATCTGGACACCAGTGCAGGTCGGTGCTATCGAAGTAAACTAGATAAGCTGGTTTCTCATCAGGTATGGGCGGCGGATGCTCTGCATCCAGACTGGAGAGGGTGTCGTTGCGGGCTTTTTGCTTCAACTCCTCAACCCGCTGCCGCTTGACCAGATACAACGGGTCAGGCGAGCGCACACTCAACTTGGCCCGGCGCCAGCGCACCCCGGCTCGTTTGACCGCTTTGGCAATGGTAGCCTGGCTGATAGTCAGCTGATGATAGTGATTAAAGTATTGTTGCAGCAGGTCTTGGGTCCAGTTGCGGGCTCCGCTATTGAGCTTCTCATGCAGCGTTGGGGGTTGATGGATCAGATCGAGCCATTGACTCTCGGACCAATCCAACAGCAACGGCCGTCCCTGACCATAATCGGGACGTAGGCTAGGCAGCCCACCATCGTTGTAGGCTTTAATGTAGTTGCGGATGGTATGCTCACTCAAGTCAAACATCCTGGCCAACTCCGGTATACTCTGCCCTTGAGCGGATAGGTCGATGATTTTCAAGCGGCAATACCATTTCTTTTCTTTCGTCTGGGTCATTTCATTTTTCAATGTGGCTTGACCTTGTTCATCAACAATTGCATAAAGTATGAGCTTGGCCTCCTAAAGGTTTTCAGAAGCTTTGCTCATCTTTTCAAAAAGTTATAAAACCTTTCGAATATTCACTTACTAGTAAAATGCTTGTGATGATTTGGGGATTTAAGCAAATCGATATTGATTCTCGGCACCTGTCCGGGGTACAAAAGGGGTACAACAATGATTTTTGAGGTTGACTTTACTTGATCAGGTATTGGAAGTTGATATTTTTCCAAACCAGGATAATAAAGGTTTTGTGAACATGGAAATTGTTTCATTCGGTGAATGGGTTCAAAAGCGACGTAACCAACTAGGATTCACGCGAAGTGCCCTGGCTCAATCAGTTGGTTGTTCGCCTGCAACGATTAAGAAGGTTGAGCGGGACGAAAGACGGCCATCAGTTCAAATAGCTGCCCTGCTGGCCAAGAGCCTACAAATTCCAAAGGCGGACCGCGAAGATTTCATACGCCGTGCCCGAGGAGAGTTTGTGCCCCGCTTTGGTGCACCACCAGAGATGTCTATTGAAGAAACGCTAGGGCTTTACACTTTTGAGGATTTTCCCAGACATAACTTACCGTCTCAGACGATGTCGTTTATTGGGCGAGAAACAGAACTCGCATGGATTGAGTCAACCCTGGCTAATCCCAATTGCCATCTTCTGACGATTCTTGGTGCAGGGGGAATGGGGAAGACCCGGCTTGCTATTGAAGCTGCGGCGGCTCAGCTGTCTAACTTCACAGATGGTATCGCCTATGTATCTCTGGCTCCCATCTCGATAGATAATTCGACCAACTCGGTAAATTCTTTAGCTGGGGCCGTTGCGGATGCTCTAAAGATAACTTTTCATGCTGGGAAAAAACCAGAAAATCAATTATCCAATTATCTTAGACGAAAAGAGTTATTGTTGGTATTGGATAATTTCGAGCATCTTTTAGGAACAGTGCATTTCCTTGGCGAGCTAATTCGAAATGCACCAGACATCAAAATTTTGGTGACTTCAAGGGAGCGTCTGAATCTTCAGGAGGAATGGCTTTTACAATTGCAGGGTCTAATCTTTCCAATAGATGCTAAGACACCTTCGCAAGCCCTCCAGTTTAGTGCTGTTCAATTATTCGACCAAAGGGCTAAGCAAGTAAAAGCCTCCTTCGAATTAAATGAGGAGCTACCTGCTGTGCTAAAAGTTTGTCAGCTTGTAGAGGGGATGCCTTTGGGTATAGAGCTAGCAGCGGCTTGGGTCAGGCAGTTACCTTGTGGTGAGATTGCGCAAAAGATTGCTTCAGAACTTGAAATTCTAAGTACAACCTTACGCAATGTTCCTGAGCGTCATCGTAGCATTCATGGGGTATTCAGTTATTCCTGGCGTAGTTTATCTGAGGAAGAGCAAGGGAACTTAAAGAAGCTGTCTGTATTCCGGGGAGGGTTTGAGCGGCAAGCGGCAGAAGTTGTGGCAAATGTTTCTCTGACGTTGTTATCAAGTTTGGTGGATAAATCCTTCTTGTCGGTGGACGATCAGGGCCGTTATAGCATTCACGAGCTCATTCGCCAGTTTGTAAATGGACAACTAGCGCTTTCTGCAGCAGATGTGGAGACTGCGCGAGATGCACATTGCCTCTATTTTTTGGTGTTACTTGAAGAGCAGGGATCCAAGCTCAAAGGACCAGAGGTATTAGAAGGGCTGACTGCGATTGAGAAGAACTTTGAAAACGTGCGGGTTGCTTTACAGTGGGCGGTAGACAAGCACATACTACGACTAAACCTTGGTATTGAATATGGTCTGTTTCGGTTCCTCGCAGCAAAAGGGTGGTTCTTAGAAGCTGAAGAGTTGTTTCGCGTGATTACTTCTAAGCAGGAAAGTGAAATCTCAAGTGCCAATAGTCGCGAACAGCAACCAAATGAGCCACCGTTACAATTGTTGTATTCGAATTATCTTATCCATCTTGCATATTCCCGAGATTATCTCGGGCGATTAGATGATGCACTTGCTACTTATGAGAAGGGATTATCTGTAATCCCGTTGCAAGGTGCGTATACGATGTGGGTGAAAGGGTGGAATTTGACTAATACCGGCTTGGCATTTTCCAAGCATGGAGATTTGATAAGTGGTAAAAAATACCTTGAAAAAGGCAGTTCGTTACTTAAAGAATCTGGTGATTCTTTTTCCTACGCCTGTAGTTTAGTACCCTATTCACAAAACAGTCATTTGATGGGTGATTATGAGGAAGCAAGCCGTTTGGTTGCCGAGTGCCAGCAGCTTCTCGAAGAGAAGAAAGAACAACTTTTTTATACTTATACATTAAGCACTTCTGGTCGTCTAGCAGCGGAGTATGGAGCATTAGATGAGGCTGAAGCACGGCATATAGACTGCCTTTTACAACGCAAGAAACTTGATTATCAATCCGCGATTAGCTACACGCTGTCAGACTTAGGAACTGTTGCTTATCTGAAAGGTGAATATGAAAAGGCAAGGGGATACTTCCAAGAAAGTATCTTGTTGGCCAACGAACTGAACTTACCATACACAACCTCCCGCTCCCTCTGGGGGTTAGGCAATCTTGCAGTTGCAGAAGGCGATTACACGTTAGCCGCACGCTTCTTTCAGGAAAGTGGCTTGACTAACATTAGAATGATTGGTGGACCTGGATGGGCAGCCCTCGGTTTAAACAAATGGAAAGAAGCAGAGCAATACTTTCGTTCATGTTTGCAAATTATGCTTGAAAAAGGCAACAAGCCTCTAGGGTTGGATGCTTTAGTCGGAGTCGCTCATTTATCTGCACAGACAGGTGCGTTCATGGACGCACTAGAGTTGCTGGTTTTGGTTCAACTTCACCCAGCAAGCAATTATGAAATTATGAGAAAGGCAAAAAAGCTTTGGGCTAAATTGACGGCGGAATTACCTTCAGAGAATATCTTGCTAGCCGAGACGAAGGGGAGCGATATAAATCTATGGGCGGCGGCTGAGAAGGTGCTTGATGCATTACGCATGACGTCATAGTGGGAACTAAAGCAAGGTAAGGTTGTTCGGTATGGTATGACGTGAATCCAATTAAGTGGGTTCACGTCAGTTGTTAAAGCAGCTTTGCTAATGCCTTGGAGTAGCGGACAGACTGAAGGCCAG
Organism: Ardenticatenaceae bacterium; assembly: GCA_020634435.1. GTDB lineage: Bacteria > Chloroflexota > Anaerolineae > Promineifilales > Promineifilaceae > Leptofilum. The sequence goes on from JACKBS010000036.1 coordinate 15,642, forward strand.
ATCAACCGTTTAAAACTACTTAAACGCCAGATGTTCGGCCGAGCTAAACTTGATTTGATTAAGCAGCGAGTCTTGTATGCCAGCCAACAGCACTAAACTTGTGGAAGATCCACTTTTGTGGACAGAGAAATAATTCAGTTTCAACATACAATTGGATCGGAAGAAATCTGAGGTATCCCTCAACCTTGGTCTACTAGTTGCGGCAGACTATCACACCCCTTCATAGAACAATGGTAGTGCTACACCAGAGGCGTCCTTTTGCATGAAAGTGCGTTAATGATTATTTTTGAGTAGCTACACAAAAAACAGCTTTGGTCGGAGTTCAAGTATTTGGTCACATTAAAAGTTGTGAACAAGGAGTCTGCAACAAAAGCCATCGATCCGTAAAAGTTCACTTTTTTCTGGTCCTAAAAATGGGATCTTTACACTTGCCCTAGCATCCTCGCGTTTTTCCAACAATGCTTCAATGATTGAGCGAATCCCCACTCATAAACTTATTTTTGAACTCTACAGTATTTACAAGTTGGTGTATAAAAGGGGATATCACTTCAATAAATGAAGCAACTAAATTTGTAACTTTACGATTCAATTAGGCAGATTGACACACTAATAATACATTTCATCTTGTCCTGTACATTGCGGTTGCCATATTACAAGCCATAAGAAAAGTATCGGCATATCCTCCATTGGAACCCGTAAGGCATATTTCATTCCATTCCAATGCTGATAATATGTGAGTGATTTCACCATTTATCACTTTCTCAATATAAACTTCAACTGGATCAATTTGACCAGCATTTAGAAGAGCCAACAAAGTAAAATATGGAATTGGTCGATTTGGACACGTGGGATTATAGACTATATCATTGCTATATCGTTGCCATTCTTCAAAAGTAAAGTTTCGCGCTAATTTACTACATGCCAAGCTTGTGACCTGAACCATTGATAAAGGGTATTTAAAAATATTTCCTGACTCTGTTACAAGAACTAGTTGCTCTCCAACCTCATCCCAATCAGCTAAAATAATAGGAGAACCATCGCCCCTAATGAAAAACACCTCATCTCCGGAAAAAGAGTCCCATAAATGAACAGTGTTGTCGCCTGAAATTGTTAAAATTAATGTGTCGTTATTTACCCATCTGGCCCTTTCGACATTTGCATCATGTCCTAAACTAAATATCGTATCGCCAGTCTGTACGTCCCATACTTTTGCTGTAAAATCCCAACCTGCTGTCACAACTTGTGTGCCACTAGAGTTCCATTGAGCATCAAATACGAATCTCTCATGAGGTATTGTGACAATAGACTCTTGAGAATCAGCATCCCAAATTTTAGGTTGCCCACCGTTTCGATCATATGCAATGAAAAGAGAGGTTTTTGGATCCCAATTTATTACTGCACCTCCACTGAAAACCCAAGATGACAATAGCTGCCCATCGTGCCCATCCCAAACCGAGAAGATTCTATCTCTATTGTCAGATCTGTCGTAACCCCAAGTTAGCAAGGTTTCCTCATTTGCATCCCATGCAGCATACTGGATGGGATTATCATCAGACCCCACATTTAATAATAATTCGCCGGTGACAGCTTGCCATACGAAAGCATGTTCTTCACTAACTGTCAAAATTGTGTCGCCAGACTCACTCCATTCTGCCATGCTAATAGGAGCATCATGATTAAGAGTTACCTGTTCTTCTTGAGTCTCTACATTGAAATTTTTTACTTGGTAAAGACCTTGTCCATCATTGACAACCATTAATATACTTTTTCCGCTAGAATTAAACTGCATTAAAGTTGCAAAAGGGACACCATCGAATCCAGCTTGTTCAAGTGTGTGTATATCCCATAAAGAAACACCACCACCTGATGTAATTAATACTGAATTACTGGAACTAATAGCAGCATTTCGTATCCCAGCGTTTACATGGACATCAAGTGGAATATGATAATTAATAGCTTTTAAATCCCAAACAAATGCATCCTCATTTGTGATAGTCAGCATGCGATCTCCGGCTTGATTCCAAAGAATTTCCTTGACACCAACATCATGTTGGTACCGAACAACTCCTCGTGCTGCTTGCAGACTCCAAAGTTGAACGGTCTGTTTATTCTCGCTCAATGTTAAAATCATCGAGCCATCTGGAATCCATTGAGCAGTGTTAAAATTGCCAGTAATTGAAAAGAGAAGATCACCGGAAGTAGTATGCCAAATATTTACGCCATTCTCGTCTTTGGTTAAAAGATAGGGAGCAAATGGATGCCAGACGGCAGCAGATACTCTCGTATTATGTTCGTATAATTGCCTTAATTCCCCTGTATCGAGTCTGAATTCACTTATGAGATTGCCTCTTTGCACCAAACCAAGGCCCCTCCGAGTATCCCAAAATAATACCTGGGCATCGTTTTCTAAATTCAAGTACTCAGCCTTGATGCTTTCAACTGTATTCCATAGTTCCCAGGTATTGTTCTCGTAAATGATTTCTAGCAATCCATTAGGGATCCACTGTGCGCTCAAGACGCGCATATCACCTTCTCGATCAAATGTTAATAGTTCATCTTTAGTATCAATATCGATAACTACATACTTTTCATCTGTAGTCATAAGCAACTGACTTCCAAAAGGTGCCCATTGACCAGTCAATATTTTTGGGTAACCTGATATAGAAATTTCTCTGCCATCGTCTGAATCCCATACTTTAAAGTTTCCATCATAGCCATCGGTTATGATATACGATTCGTCAGCACTCCATTTTGCTAATTCAATACCTGGGCCACCGTGAAAAAAATCCTGTACTATTTCACCAGAATAGGCATCCCAAATTCTTGCATGACCATCCTGATTTGCGGTCAATATTTGTTGTCCACTCGAACTCCATTGAGAGTCCCAAATAAAATTGTCGTGCGGAAGTGTAGAAATCAGACTGCCTGAATTCGCGTCCCAAACGTAAATGGCGTCAGAAAAATCCACCGTATAAATGAGTGTTTCGGCATTATTCCAACGTACATCCGTTAAAGATATCCCGTGGTGAAAATTAAGGATTGGAGCATCATTTTGATATAGTTGGTCAAAAAGTATATTGAATGCCGCTGATGAATTTGACCGGTAACCAGCTTCAATTGCTAATAATAAAGCTGTTATATAATTTTCGTTTAATAGAGATAGTTCTGAAGCATTGGCTAAAGATTGAGATTCTGCAATTGCAGAATTTTCAGCAGCAATTGCTTCTTGTGTGGCACGTGCGTTCTCTTCGGCACGTGCAGTAGCCTCGGCAATGGCCTGTTCCGTTGAGCGAGCAGACAGAGTTGCCCCAGCCTCAACCTGTCGTGTTGCCACAGCTGCCTCCGTCGCAGAAGAGTCAATACGCTGTCTAGTTGCCGTCGCTTGGGTAATCGCATTTTGCGTTTCGGCGATATCAATTTGCGCCTCTGCTTGCTCAGCTCTTTCGCCTTGTTCATAGGTTTGAGACTGCAAGAACATAACAGTGGCAATAAAGCCAATAAGCAGCAAGAGTGCTAAGATGCTGTTTCGTATTATCCGTTGGCGCCTATAACGGCGACTTGCCTCATAACAAGCCGCAATTGTGGTATCTTTACCTTCGGGTGTTTGATCTTGGGCTAAATATTCTTGGGCCCGCTGAAATTCGTTGCCTGCGAACAGCTCCCCACGATCCCCCTGCGGCCCTTTTGCTTGCCTACTTCTCCACCAGGCTTCTGCTTTTGGCAACAAACTCTCACGCAGGGCAAGCCGGACATGATTTGCTTCAATCAGGGCAGTTAGAGTTGACCATTGCTCAAGAAGTATGTCGTGGGTTAATTCATAATAGACAATATTTGCAACGCGTTGGATAGAGATTAACCGACTTTGGGCATTGGTGAAACGCCCCAGGATTGACTCGAAAACCTGCCGTTCCTGTACACTTTCCCCTGCTAAAAATTTGGCAGCAGGAACTCGTTTACGCGCATAACGCCCAGAAATGCCAGGCCGAACCAAAGCCAACAATAACGCTTTTACCAATGGTTTGTCATTATCAGGCAAAGTTTGATAAATGTCATTGGCATGCCGGTCAAGGGCTTTATCAAGCTGTCCTAAACCAAAATAGGCTTGATAAGTGAGCGCCTTCTTTTCAACCCACATCAACCGCAATAAATACTGTACCAACGGTAAGGAATGGCTGGCATCATGTTTAAACGCATTGGCAATGACGGTCGTTAAATTATTTTCGAATCGCAGATTTGTCCCAAATTGGTGATTAAACCTGAAAACAGGCCCTTCCATTGCGTGACGCAATTGTGCGGGATCAAGGGGGCGCAACACAAAGGAGTTCCGACGTAAAATAATATCCAGTTCAGGCCGGGCTAAAAAAGCAGGATGTTCGTAAAAGTTCTCTCGGGTGACCAGGATTACTGTGATAAATGGGGAATATTGATGTGAGTGAATGGCTAACAAATTATCAAGAAAGATATCTCGCTCTGAAACACGTACTGCATCATCATTGATAAAAAGCCCTTCAAACTGATCTAGAACAACGGTGACATGACTGTCATTAATACCGTACGCTTGCCACAAAGCATTCACTAAGCTTTGGGGCTCCTGCCCCATTGCCTCAACTAGCTTTTCGGGAGAATTGGGCACCAACACAGTCGCAAACGTAGAGAGGAGATCAGAGGATCCAAAATCTCGAAATACAACATATTGGGTTTCCTTGTGAGGGCGTTCACTTTTAAGGTGAGGCAATACCCCCGCCATTAAAAAAGATGATTTGCCAATCCCTGAGGCACCTGTAATCGCTGTTACCGGAGCATCCAAACTATCAATAAAGGTGTCAATTTCAGCCTCACGTCCGAAATAATATTGGGCAGAGGCATCATCAAAAGCAGATAATCCAGGGAAAGGGCAATATTCAGCGGCTTGATATTGCTCAGGCACCTTCGCCCGAGTATCAGAGTCAACCTGCGCAACCAATATCTGAATGGCATATTGTGCAGCGTTATCTATACTGCTATGGTCCTGCGCCAGCATAACCTGGATCGTTGGCGGGATTTTAGGCAACAGCTCATCAAGGGGAATCGTTTGCAACGTATCATGCTGCCCAATTTGTGAGATGATTTTTTGAGATAATTGGTCTAGTTCTGGCTGAGAAAGTGTCGATGCCTGCTGCTTTAATTGATCTATAATATCGTCGCGAAGGGTCATAGTTGCAATCTCAATTGGCTATGGAGTTTTCATACCGTAAATTTTCAAGTATATATGTTTGGTGCAATTATTTTTGATATAAAAGCTAGTGTAACCCCAAACAGAGAGAGTTATGTGTCAAAATTTATTGATTATTGATTTTACGCGATTGCTGAACAACGCCTCGTATTACGCTATTATCCTTCGCCTCAATCATCTGTGCACCCGCGCCACCGTCATGGGTTTGACTAACATCTTCTACTACACTAAATCCTACGGCCATAACCCTTTGGATAAACTGCAAGGTTTCGGATCGAACGTTGGCTTGCAATCTTTCTGTCATTCCCTTGCCTCCGTACAGCAAAGCAATGGGGAAGTTTTCTGCTGAAAGATCAAAGAAGGGAGTTTGGGCAGCCTCCCACTGTACTTTAGCTGTACGGGGAACAGTATGACTTAAATAATCCATCATATTGGAGAGATGAACAGCCATATCTCCGACCACGTTTCCTGCTCCTCGCAACGCTTCTAGTAAATGGTAGGTGTAAATGCTTAAACCAGCTTCCTGATGAATCCAAGATTTCTCAAATCCTCGGGAAGATGTAAACACAGCACGACCCTCCCCTTCCTTAAGGGATTCGATCCACTGCTGCGGAAAGGACACCGATTTATAAGCTGGTGGTAATTCTGGTTCTGAAATGTTTTTTGAGGTTGCCATCTCTTCCGCATGACAGCTATCAATAATGATAAGTATCCGACGCGTCCGAATCTTCTGCAAACGAAGTATAAATTCCTGTGCCGACAACGCAGAACGGGCGATATTAAAAGGTTTTACATCACTGGGAATTAAATAATATTGTCCATCTTTTTCATCTAACCAACCATGACCAGAAAAATAAATAATGGCCGTTGAATTATCCGCTTCTTGAGTTGCCAATTTGAGCCAATTGAGGCCATCTAATATTCCCTGACGACTGGCACTTTCATTATGAAGCAGTCGAAGATGTTGCTCATTTTCTGGATACGCACAAAGGTTCGGATCGGTAAGAATAGCAGCCAGGGCTTGCGCATCCTTAACTGTAACTGGCAGGGACCAACTTTCAAAATTTAGACAACGACCTACACCAATCAATAATGCATAGCCTTCGCCAAATGTGTGCAACATATCTCTACCAATCCCTTATTGAAATGTCTTTTTCTGGTTAGAAAGGTTTCGCAAACAATCCCAAACGCACGCTTGGCTTTGCAGAACACTCCAGGAAATAAACCTCCTTACTTCCGGGAGAATTGATGCCCATATTTAAGCGGTCAAAGCCCGTTCTTTTTGCGCAGATTTTTCATTAAAAAGATGAGCCTCATTTTGTTGATTATATACAGCAACGATTATTTGACGATAACCGTGGTAATGGATGGTTAACTTCAGAGGATGGAGTTGCGTGACCCGAAAGAGAATCGCAACCGTTTATAGCACAATGATAGTGCTGCACCAGAGGTGACCTTTTGTATGAAAGTTCGTTAATGATTATCTTCAAGTACCAACACAAAAAACTACATTGACTGCACTGTTCTGTTAACCTTTTGTTTTCACACGATTTTCGGGAGTTCCAGTATAGGGTGTTGAGTGACATCATTGGCCACCCGTCCATGTCTCAGGATGATATCCCGCACCCCGGCTGTGGATATCTCTACTCCCCACATTATCTCTAGCTCTTCCTGGGCTTCTTTGAAGGGTAACCGGCTGCCTAAGCGCGTGATGGCTTCCTGCACCTGGGGCGTATAGCGTCCAGGCAGTAACCCTAGTTTTTCATCCAGGGTGTTTTTGACAAGATAAAAATGGTTCTTCCGTGTTTTGCGGATGTTGTTGGCGAACCTCTAAAGCAGACAGTCTCAATCATTACATCTCTAAAAGGATAATCAACGATGATAGATTTCTGAAAACATCGTGTCGATGTGATGGATTTGACGTCTCACTTTGGATGTCCAGTCGTTATGTTTTGCGATCTCCCTTCTCAATAGTCGCTTCTCATCGTCTTTTTCATTGAGGGCAGTTGAGAGTAGTTGGTTAAACATTTGCTTGTTTTTGGCGATATATATTACTTCAGAGAGATGCTCGTAAATGGGCAAATCCGTTACGACGATCGGTATGCCTGTTGCCATGGCATTAAACAGTTTCACAGGGAAACATCCATTCAATGTGTAATTATTTTTGATATAGGGGATGATGTATGCATCAAAATAGTTCGTGAAGACGGCGACCTCTTCAAAGCTTTTGACCCCTAACCAGTTGACGTTTTGGAAATTCAGTACTTTTTGGATTGAAGTGTTGGAATCTGATAGCTTAAGCGGGCCGATCAGCACAAAAGTGACATCCTTGTTTTCTTCAACAATCTCAGAAAACAGGCCCGCATCAAATTTATAGGCATCCAGAGCACCACTATATCCGACGATAGGACGCTTCAATTGTTGGAGTTCATTCGGCTCATGATGATATGGTTTTGAATAGAGAGAATAAGCGCCCGCATTCGGTAGATAATGGATATTTTTATTTAGGGCTTTAAACCTTTTAGTCAGAGAGGGATGGGAGGTGAAAAGCAACTGTGCCTTTTCAGCTAGTTGCGCCTCTCGATGAAATACCCATTCCTGTCCCGTTTTCCCCCCCTGCTCAAACAACATCTTTAAATATTGGTCAAATCTGAGGAGTCTTTTCATAAGCCCGACATATTTTGTGTCCGCATCTGAATATTCGGGAAAGTCCGGATAACTGTCGACCACATCATATAAAAGCAAGTCGGCCTTGAGCCGCTGAACCAGCTTGAACAATCGTGGGAAATCAAAGTGATAGACCCATAAGACCGAGGGTAGCGATTGCCATCCATTCAACTGTATAATAAGCCAAATGATAAAGTAGTGGGCGAAACTTGTGGCTAATGAGAAAGGTGGGAAATTGAATATTGTAAACAATGTTATTTCTGTGATGTTTCCCTTATTGGCGATCAATTTATTTTGTTGACGCCGGTAGGAGATCCACTTAAATCTCGTAGGCGGATTCACAAAAATGACCTTGTGCCCCTCATTCGCCAACTCCCTCATTACCAAATGCTTGTTTGTTTTGAAGGGAGTTTCAAAAAACTGATTAGATAGACAGATGATCAAATAGGTTTTTTTCATACCTCTACCCTGATTTGTGATTAGACTCTTTTCTTTAACATTGTGCTAGGAATGACCCTGAATGACCAAGACTATCCTCTTTATTAATGCGAACAATTCTGAAGTTGGAGGAGCTGACATCAGTTTGTTGAAAATGGCGGTTGCAGTAAAGGAATCCGGGTTCGATCCTATTGTTGTTTTAAGGACGCCGAATCCACTAACTCAACAGTTCCAGATAGCGGGAGTTGAGTTAATTCTGTTACCGCTACTGAGGATTAGAGCGTCCGCAAGTCTGCTCAGAAAGAGCGGATATATATTCCGACTCATGCACACCGTATATATATTGTTGATGTTGATAAGAAGAGTGAAACCTGATTTGGTGCATACCAATGATTACATTGACGGAGCCGGAAACTTGGCCGCATGGATTGCGCAAATCCCCTCCGTTCAACATGTTCGATTAATCGGCGAAAAACCGATTTGGTTATTATATACTTTAAGATTTCTATCGTCTTTTAGTGACGTGCTTATTTGTGTATCTGAAGCGGTCAGAATCAAGATGGTAATGTGGAACCAAGTAAGCACGGTTCTATATGATTGGGCCGATATGGTTTCTGCAGGGCAATCGAAGGGAAATAGGTCTCTATTTGAAGAGCTAAGCCTGTCACCCCAAACCCGTCTAATCGCCTGTATTGGTCGGCTAGAGCATTGGAAAGGACAACACTTGTTCTTAAAAGCTGCCAACAACATTGCAGACAGATATCCCAATGTTCATTTTTTAATTGTCGGGGGAACGACGACAAACAAAGAGTCGTATTTGGAAGAGTTAGAAGCAATTCATGAGACGCTCGAAAACAAAAATAGGATCACGTTTTTGGGTTATCGAGAAGATATTGCCAACATCCTTCGTCAAATTGAAATCATGGTTCATACTTCAATCAGACCGGAACCCTTCGGATTGGTTGTGATGGAGGCGTTATCTCAAAAAGCATTGGTTGTTGCTGCAGATGCTGGAGGAATTGGTGAGCAAATCGAACATGGTGTGACCGGCTTCTTGTATGGTCTGGGTAATCAACATGGCTTGGAGTCCGCATTGGAGGAGGCGCTCAATACCGCCGCCGGTGCCGATATCAAAGCCAACGGGGTCAAGTTTGTAAATGAACACTTTAATAAGCAGGTTCAAGTTTCTAAATTGATTCAGATCTACGAGAATCGCTGGAATACTTCATCCCAATGATCCTATAAACTAGCCATGCCGGCCTCGAAATTTTGGAGATGTGACGAGATTGAGAATCGGAATTATCACCTATAGACTTGATCGGCAATTTACGGGTATAGGTAGATACACGGTCGAATTGGTGAAAGCACTGTCATCGACTGATAAGTCGGTTGAGATTATATTGCTTTGTGCTGGGAGGCCGGGTGAGCTGGAGAAGATCAACTCGGTTAATTGGGTTCCTATTCCCTTTTGTAGGAGGTACCCTTTCCTCGTTACACTGGGAAACCTTGTTATTCCGATCTTGGCTGTTCGGCACAAACTCGATCTAATTTATGATCCAAACGGCTTAGCGCCTTTTTTCATTGTTTCGATGTTTAAGAAGTCATTTTTAACCCTCCATGATGTATTTCCCTGGACTGCACCAGGCAATAATACGAGATTGGATACCCTCGTCTATAGGCACTGGCTTCCATTGATTTCTAGGCGTCTGGCAAGAATAATTACAGTAAGCCACTTCTCTCTAAATGAGATCTCAACTTATCTAAAAATCCCTAAAAAAAACATCGTTGTCATTCCGCCTGGTGTAAATCCTATTTTTTCACCTAGACCGGATTCAGAGATTGAGAACGTTCGAGACATTTACAATATCAGCGGGAATTACATATTGTTCGTCGGATCAATTGAAAAGCGGAAAAACATTCAGGTGCTGCTTAAGTCTTGCGAGATTTTATGGGAAAGGGGTGAGAGAAGAGAGCTCGTTTTGGTGGGCGGTTTTGCCTGGAAGCACGAAGAAATTTTGGCCGTTT
>JACKBS010000037.1 GCA_020634435.1 Ardenticatenaceae bacterium
GGCCTTGGCCACCTGGCTCAGTTCATCAGCCAGCAACCCAACGGCCGCACGCAGAAACATCTTGCGGCTACTGGGTAAATCAGTGGCATAGTTGGAAACGGCCGTTGCATCGAGCAGGTTCACTCCCGCCGCCCGCGCCAGCTTAATTTCTCGGCCGTAGCGGTAGCGGGTTGTCTTTGCCAAATTCCGTTTGGCCAAAATCGCATCAAAATTATCTGGTTGTTGAAGAGTAGTTAAGGCGCTCATTGGATCTCCACTTTACTTGTGATAATGCTAATATACACAAGTAAAAGTGTAAAGAAAATTGCTGGGAAAACAACAGACCCGCAAATCATTCTCCCGCACTTTATGTGATCGAACTGGTCAGAAAGGCATAAACTAGGAAGCCTTATCCGTATTCTCTCTTGGGGCGATCCAAATCACCATTGGCGCTAAGTGTTTTTCACACAAATTGCGGGAGTTCCATTTTTATCTTGTCAAAAACAATTCGATAATAATCGTTGATGATGCCACCCAGGACCTTCCGCTTTTCAACTCGACCGGAAGTGGGCGACTCCAGACGCGGAATGGGAGATTGCTGCTCAAGCCCTTGATGCGGCCTCCGAGCGTTATAATAAGCCAAGTACTCGTTCAGCACCCGGCGGAGGTGAGCTTCACTGATCACCAAGATGTGGTCGAGACACTCCTGGCGCACGCTTCTGATCCAACGCTCCATATAGGAATTGGCATTTGGCGCTCGGATCGGTGTGGGCACGATGCGTGTTTGCTGTCATTCGAAAACGGTATCAAACGCTTCAATGTATTTCTTGTCATTGTCACGAATGAGACAGCGAAAGCTAGTGCCGATTTCTTCAAACTGCCAAACGAGTTGTCTGGCTTGTTGGGCCACCCAAAGTCCATTCGGATGGCTGGTGATGCCAGCTAGATGAACTCTTCTCGTACCCAATTCAATAAAAACCAGCACATACACCGTGCGCAGAAAAATGGTTTCGATGGTAAAGAAATCGCACGCTAACAACTGCTCCTTGTAATGGTTCATCACCGTCTTCCAGCCAATCGAGCCGTAGCGAACCGGAGCCGGTACAATCCCGTTTCGGTCGAGGACATTGCGTACGGTGCTGATCGAAACCTTGTAGCCCAACTTGAGCAATTCGCCTTCGATTTTGCCGTAGCCCCAGCGCAAGTTCTCCTTCGCCAGGCGTATGATCAAGTTCTCTTTTTCTTGATGAATCCTGGGGCGACCACCTTTGTTTTTCTGCTCGTAAGTCCATTTGCGTCGTACCAATTCTCGCTGCCAGCGAAGGACAGTATCTGGTTGGATGATACGAATGATGCTCCGCAGTTGATAGGTAGTCCGATTTTTCGATCGTTTGAGCTTCGTGGTCAATACAGCTAATGTCATCTTTTCGGCCTGATTTGGCTTGACCGGTTTTTCATGAAGTCTGGTCATCACCGCCAATTGATGGCGTAAAATGATGACCTCCAGGTCTTTGTCTTGATCCGATAAACGGCTGACTTGAATCAACGACAAAATGGTTGAAAAAATGTGTGCCAGAATGAACCAACCCATGAAAAAAATCCTGCTCCAAATGAGATGAAGCAGGATTGTAGCAAACAGTTTGGGAATGTCTGTAATTATTCATTTCTCTCGAGTAGTCACCCACGATCGCGGTTTTTACACGATACGGCACTAATAGTAGGGTGATTTTTTTCATGAAGCTGTTCATTTCGCTGTTTTGGTTGAAGAACGGGCACGCGGTTAGCGTTCGTTTTTCAGGGTAGAGACCATTTTTGCATCGCCCAACTGTTCGTAAAGGGCAACGGCTTTATCTAACCTCGTTTATCCTCTTTAAGAGACTTCTTTCTGTTACCCATAACTAGCGCGACGACAACTGCCAGTAGCAGGGCTGCTCCCACACAAATGCCGCTGCTGCTTGAATTGGACGGTTGGATTGGATTGGGAACGGCCGTTACTGCCTCTTCTTCAGTTACCACCGTTTCCATTTCAGGCACAGTCGTCGCCATCTCAACAGGCGATGTGGCTAAAGTCGAAGTATCAACCTCCCCACCATCTCCCGACAACACAAACCCGGCCCAATAATATGGGTTAGCATACTCTCCATCCTTGTAGTCTCGGACATGTCGTTGTGCCAATCGAAGCGCATCTGCCTTACTATTCCCATTGAGAAGATAGGTGTAGAACTGCTCTATCAACAAACTGGTGGCGGCATCGTCCACCGTCCAGAGAGTGGAAATGACAGTCGGGGATTGGAAAAGAAAGGCCCGGTTCAGGCTGACGAGTTCATCCCCTGCGCTGATATTGACCAGTGGGTCTTCACGATCGATGTCGCCCAGATTGGTCTGGCACGCGCTAAGGACCACGAGTTCCATCTTATCTCTATCGATTGGCAAGCCGTATACTTCACTCACCCGCAGATGGCCATTTGCATCCACATCTTCCTCCCCATCTCCAGCCAGGTAAATGAGCGATTGCATGGGAGCGACCGTGTTATAACGACCGTGTGCCCCCAGATGCAAAACGTTCGCCGAGGAGATTTGGGTACGAAGGGCCGTTTCTGTCGCAGCCTCACCCACCAATGCCATTGTGCCAAACAAACCGGCAATCGTCTCTGCTGACTGTGCGGCATAGGGCAGATTGGATAGCAACTCACCAAACTCATCTGTGTTTCCGGCGGCGGGATTGGCCAGCACCAGGGCCGTTTCGTAGCTGGGTGCGTCAGCCACATCAGGCAAGAATTTCAGCGTACTGGCACTGGGTAAGTAGGTAATGGCAAATTGGTCCATCAAATACCGTTCCCCATCGGTGAGCGCAGCAAAGGGAAGGTAGTTCAAGATTTGATGGGGGACGATGATGAGGTGGGGCGTGTGAAGGTAGGGTTGAAGAGGCGCGATGAGGGTGTTGTGGAGGGTAATTGCGGCACTTGGGTGTGCTGACTCTATTTCCGCAAAATCTATAAAAGCCAACACTTGCGTCGTCAATGTTGCCGCGTCTACCTCAATTGTCACGACTTCAAAATCATCCGGCGTGACCACAAAGGCAATCGTCCGGTCTTCCAGCATCCAGAACGAAACCAGCGTCGTTTGTTCATTTAACAGCCCTTGCACTTCCGCTAGATCGCTGACTGCCAGCCGACCTGGAACCAATTCCTCCAGTGACTCATCCAGCGCATCCAGAGCGGCTAGTGCCTCATCATATGCTGTTTCTGCCGCTATCCGCTGCGCTTCCAAGTCTGCAACCAATTCTGGGTCGGGTGGATTGAGGGCGCGAGCGCGGGCGAGCGCATCCTGGGCAGCGATAAGCGTGGCATATGCTTCATTGGCAGCGGCAATTAGTGGGGCCGCCACCTCGTTGTCTGCCAACTGCACCACTCCCGTGGCCAGTGCATCGCCAAAGGAGCGGGCACGTCCTTGTTCACTGGTGAGGAATGCCTCTGTTAACAAATTTTCAGTTAAATACAAATCCAGAAGATTGTGATATATAAAAGCATATTCGGCGATGAAACTGGCGCGAGCCGTATCGTTACCGGACCTAGACCGTATAGATTCAAAAACTGCCACCGCCTGCTCATAATACTGTATCGCATCTAGATTCCGCTCCTGAGCATGGTATATGGTTCCTAAATTATTCAAGGTCGTACCTTCACCCACCCGATCGCCTACGTCACGCACGATAACCAGCGCCTCCTCATTGGTCTTCAATGCCGCCTCGTATTGCCCTTGGGCTTGGTAGACCAAAGCGATGTTGTTCAAGGTCGTAGCTTCACCTGCCCGGTCGCCCACGTCGCGGCGGATAGCCAATGCCTCCTCATAAGTCGTCAACGCCGCCTCGTACCGCCCTTGAGCGTAGTAGACCAAAGCGATATTGCTGAGAGTCGTGCCTTCACCGGACTGGTCGCCCACATCGTGGCGGATAGCCAATGCCTCCTCATAAGTCGTCAATGCCGCCTCGTACCGCCTTTGCGCGTAGTAGACTGCCGCGATGTTGTTGAGGGTCGTACCTTCACCAGCCCGGTCACCCACTTCGCGCGCGATAGTCAACGCCGCCTCATAGGTTGTTAACGCCGCCTCGTATCGCCTTTGGGCTCGGTAGATCTCCGCGATGTTGTTGAGGATCGTGCCTTCACCCGCCCGGTCTCCCCTGTCCTGGAGGATAACCAACGCCGCCTCATAGGTCGTCAACGCCGCCTCGTACCGATCTTGCGCGTAGTAGACTGCCGCGATGTTGTTGAGGGTCGTGCCTTCGCCAGCCCGATCACCTACTTCGCGGCTGATAGTTAACGCCTCTTCATAGGTCGTTAACGCTGCCTCGTACCGTCCTTGAGCGTAGTAGACCCCCGCGATGTTGTTTAGTGTGTCTCCTTCGCCAGCCCGGTCATCCACGTCGCGGCGGATAGCCAATGCCTCCTCATAGATGGTCAACGCCGCCTCGTACCGCCCTTGGGCGGCGTATACCAGACCGATATTGTTAAAGGTTGCCCCCACCCCAGCCCGGTCGCCTACATCGCGGCGGATAACCAACGCCTCCTCAAAGAACGTCAATGCCGCCTCGTACCGCCCTTGGGCATAGTAGACCAAAGCGATGTTGTTCAAGGTTGCGCCTTCCCCAGCTCGGTTGCCCAAATCGCGGCGGATAACCAACGCCTCCTCATAGGCAGTCAATGCCGCCTCGTACTGCCCTTGGGCGTCGTAGACCACAGCGATGCTGTTCAGGGTCGTACCTTCACCAGCCCGGTCACCCACGTCACGGAGGATAACCAACGCCTCCTCATAGGTCATCAACGCAGCCTCGTACCGCCCTTGGGCATAGTAGATCGCCGCGATGTTGTGCAGGACAGTACCCTCTAGTTGTCGTTGTGCCGTTTGCCGGTAAATTTCCAGGCTAAAGTTAAATGCTTCCAGTGCGCCATCTCTATCTCCTGCATTATCACGCAGAATCCCTAAGGTTAATCCACAAATCCCTAAATCATTTGGGTCAGGGAAGGTAACTGTATTGCGGGCGTTGAAGCCAGCCTCTAGTAAAGGGTAAGCGGTTATGCGGTCGCCGGCAAAAAACAGTTCAACTCCCTCGGAGCATTGAGCTACAGGGTCGTCTTGCTGAACCAGTGTTGGTAAGGCAAGCTTCCCCGTCCAAAATAAGGTTGTCAGTATCAGGATGATTTTTTTCATGAACCGCTACTTTGTCTGATTTGCCTGAACGAGATGTATCAAGTTGGTTCGTTTTCAAGGGCAGAGGATATTTCTGTGTTGCCTAACTGTTTGTAAAAGTTAACGGCCGTATATTACCTCATTTATCCTCTTTGCGAGACTTCTTTCTGTTACCTACAACTAGCGCGACAACAGCCAATAGCAGGGCTGCTCCCGCACAAATGCCGTTGCTGCTTGAATTGGACGGTTGGATTGGTTCGGGCACGGCCGTTTCCGTGTCCTCGTCAGTCACTGTGGTTTCTATTTTAGGTATGGCCGTTTCCATCTCAATAGGAGCAGTAACTGAAGCCAAAACCTCAACCTCCCCGCCATCCCCTGACAACACAAACCCGGCCCAATAGTATGGATTGGAGTACTCGTCATCTCCATAATCGCGGACGTAAAGCTGGGCTAGGCGGAGGGCATCGGCTTTGCTCCGACCATCCAAAAGATGGGTGTAGAACTGCTCCATGAGCAAGCCCGTGGCTGCATCATCTACTGTCCACAGCGTTGAGATAACGGTGGGTGACTGGAAAAGAAAGGCACGGTTTAGGCTGACTAGTTCATCGCCAGCCGTAATGTTTGAGATGTCGTCTCCTTCTAATTGGAGGTTGCCAACGCTGGTTTGGCAAGCGCTGAGAACGACGAGTTCGATGTTATCCATTGGCAAGCTGTAAACTTCATCCACATGCAATTTGCCATCATCCCCTACATTCATCTCATCTCCAGGCGTCAGGAAGATAGCCGATTGCAGTGGCGCGACAGTATTGAAGGTGGCATGAGCACCAAAATGGAGAATGTTAGCATGGGCTACACCCTCATAAACGGCTGCTTCCCCCGCCGCAGCCCCGACTAGTGGTGTGGTATTGAACAATTCAGCCACCGCGACCGCCGTATCTTCCGCACCAGGCAACGGGAAAAGCGGGTTACCAAAGTCATCGGTAGTAGCAGCCTCAGGATTGCCAATAACCAAAGCGGTGTCATAAGAAGGTGTTGTGCCCTCCTCCGGCAGATATGGCAGCATACTAGCACTGGGCAGGTGGGTAATTGTGTAATCTTCCAACAAGTAGCGTTCCCCGTTGGTAAGGGCGGTAAATGGAACGTAGTGCAACGCTTGATGAGGGATAATAACGAGGTGGGGCGTATTGAGATAGGAACGGATAGGCGCGATGAGAGTGTCATAAAGGGTGACGGCCGTATCAGGATGTGCCGCAGCAAACGGACTGTCAAGATTATCAAAGAAAGATCGCACCTGTGCGTTAAGATCTGTTACCGTCACATCAAGGGTCACGACATCAAAGCTGTTGGCGGTTAGAATGAACGCAATGGTTCGCTCCTCCAACACCCAGAAAGAAACGAGCGTGGTTTGTTCGTTTAGCAATGACTGGGTTGTGGGCAAATCAATCACTGCCAGCCGTCCTGGAACCAATTCCTCTAATGACTCATCCAGCGCATCCAGGGCGGCAAGTGCCTCATCATATGCTATTTCTGCCACTATCCGCTGTGTTTCCAAATCGGCAACCAATTCCGGGTCAGGCGGATTGAAGGCATGCGCGCGGGCGAGAGCATCCTGGGCCGCGATCAGTGTGGCGTATGCTTCATTGGCATTAACAATAAGCGGGGCTGCCTCGTTGTCTGCCAACTGTACCGTTCCCGTGGCCAGCGCATCGCCAAAAGAACGAGCGCGTCCCTGCTCACTTGTGAGGAATGCCTCTGTTGAAAAATCTTCTATTATATACAAATCCAGCAAATGGTCATACAGAGAAGAATATTGGTCAATAAAACTGGCTCGTGCTACATCGCTACCGGAAATGGCGCGTATAGATTCAAGCACTGATACAGCTTGTTCATAATATCTTATTGCTTCCAAATACTGCTCTCTGGCCTGGTACAACAATCCAATGTTGTTGAGGGTTGTCCCTTCACCCACGCGGTCGTCCACTTCGCGGCGAATAGCCAACGCCTCTTGATAAGTCGTCAATGCTTCATCGTCTCGCCCTTGTGCATCGTAAATTAAAGCGATGTTGTTGAGGGTCGTCCCTTCACTTGCCCGGTCGCCTACTTCGCGAATGATGACCAACGCCTCTCCGTAAGCCATTAATGCCTCCTCGTACCATTCTTGCGATTGGTAGACGGCCGCAATGTTATGGAGAACTGCTCCTTCACCTGCGCGGTCGCCCACTTCGCGGTTGATAGATAATGCATCTTCATAGGTTGTCAATGCTGCCTCGTACTGCCCTTGCGATTGGTAAACCACTGCGATGTTGTTGAGGGTCATCCTTTCACCTGCATGATCGTCCACTTCGCGGTGAATAGCCAACGCTTCTTCATAAACTGTCAACGCTTCTTGGTACTTCCCCTGAGCGTAGTAAACCCCGGCGATACCATCGAGGGTCGACCCTTCACCTGCGAGATCACTCACTTCGCGGCTGATAGCCAACGCCTCTTCATAAGTCGTCAATGCCACTTGGTACTGCCCTTGAGAAGCATAAACTCCCGCAATGTTGTGGATAGTTGTCCCTTCACCGGCACGGTCGCCCACTTCGCGAAGAATTGCCAATGCCTCTTCATAAGCTGTCAACGCCTCTTTGTACTGTCCTTGCGAGTGGTAAACTGAACCAATATTGTTGAGGGTTTCCCCTTCACCTACGCGGTCGCTCGCTTCGCGGAGTATAGCCAACGCCTCCTCATAGGTAGTTAACGCCTGCTTGTATCGCCCTTGGGCTTGGTAGACGGCCCCGATGTTGTTGAGGGTCGTTCCTTCGCCTGCGTAATCGCCCACTTTGCGGAGGATAGCCAACACATCTTCATATGCCGTCAGTGCTATCTTGTATTGACCTTGAGCATAGTACACTCCTGCAATATTGTTGAGGGTTGTCACTTCACCTGCCTGGTCGTTCATTTCGCGACTGATAGCCAATGCTTCCTCATACATTGTCAACGCTAAATCGAGCTCTCCTTGCAATTTGTAAACCAAAGCAATGTTATTGAGGGC
Organism: Ardenticatenaceae bacterium; assembly: GCA_020634435.1. Lineage (GTDB taxonomy): Bacteria > Chloroflexota > Anaerolineae > Promineifilales > Promineifilaceae > Leptofilum. The sequence goes on from JACKBS010000037.1 coordinate 8,201, forward strand.
CGTCCCTTCACCCGCCCGGTTGCCCACTTCACGGCTGATAATTAACGCTTCCTCATATGTTGCTAACGCCTGCTTGTATCGCCCTTGGGCTTGGTAGACCGCCCCGATACCCGTGAGGGTTATCCCCTCACCCGCGTAGGCGCCTACTTCGCGGCTAATAGCCAGTGCTTCCTCATACATTGCCAACGCCTCCTCATACCACCCTTGAGATTTGTAGATCCCCGCAATGTTGTGGAGGGCTGTCCCTTCACCTGAACGGTCGCCCACTTCACGGCTGATAACCAACGCTTCCCCATATGTTGCTAACGCCTCCTCGTACCGCCCTTGTGCGTTGTAAACTAAAGCGATGTTGTTGAGAGCTGTTCCTTCACCTGCAAGGTCACCCACTTCGCGGCTGATAGCTAACGCCTCTTCAAGAGTCATCAAAGCTGCTTCGTACTGCCCTTGCGATTGGTAAACCGCTCCGATGTTGTTGAGTGTCGTCCCTTCGTCTGCACGGTTACCCACTTCACGGAGAACAACCAGTGCTTCTTCATATGTAGCCAACGCCAGCTTGTACATTCCTTGGGATTGGTAGACCTCCCCGATGTTGTTGAGTGTCGTCCCTTCACCTGCTCGATCCCCCACTTCACGAAGGATGACTAATGCCTCTTCATGGTTAGTTAACGCCGCCTCGTACTGCCCTTGAGCAGAGTAAACCACCCCAATACTAGTGAGGGTTGTCCCTTCACCTGCTCGATCCCCCACTTCACGGAGGATAGCTAACGCCTCTTCATAGGTTGTTAGTGCTACCCCATATCTTCCTTGAGCATGGTAGACTCCCGCGATGTTGTGGGTATTTGTTCCTTCACCCGCTCGATCTCCCAATTCGCGACTAAGAATTAACGCTTCTTCAAAGATTTCCAGCGCTACCTCGTATTGCCCTTGGGATTGGTAAACCAAAGCGATGCCTTGGAGAGCCTTTCGTTCGCTTGAACGGTCATCCACTTCGCGGAAAATAGTCAACGCCTCTTCATACGTAGTCAACGCCACTTGGTACTGCCCTTGAGTATAGTAGACCCAGGCGATGTTTTGGAGAGCGGCTCCCTCAAATCGTCGTTCCTCTGTTTGCCGGAATATCTCTAGACTGATGTTATATGCTTCTAACGCACCATTTCTATCACCTACAAACTCACGTAGGCGGCCTAATGCTAATCCACAAATTCCTAAATCGTCTAGATTAGGGAAGTTTGCTGTTGAGTGTGCATTAAATCCGGCTTCTAGCAAGGGGTAAGCATTTGTGGAATCGCCAGCTACGAACAACTCAACACCTCTGGCACATTGATCCACAGAGTTGCCTTCTTGTGCAAGGGTGGGCGGATTTGAGCAGCCGAGCAAAAAGAGGCTCACTAGTAATAAGAAGATTTTTTTCATGAAACCGTTCCTTTTGTTGATTAGGCTGCAAACAGGCATCAAGCTAGCGTTCGTTTTCCAACGCAGAGACTCGTTCTGTGTCGCCTAACTGTTGATAAAGGGCAACGGCCGTATCCCAATATCCCTTATTCCCCGTCAATTTCCACAGCTCAGCCCGCGCCTCTGCCTGGCTCTCTACATCGCCCACGGTTTCGGCCAGAATTGAAGCGTCATTAAATGCAGTCTGGGCATCCGCATTGAAACGGATGGCGATGAGAATACGGCCGCGCCACAGTAACACCTGCGGCGATTTGTGCATCACAGCAGCCTCGTCCAGAGCAGCCAGGGCATCGCCATACAATCCTTGCCCGGCGTAATAATTGGCCAACGCAAATTGCTTTGCACCTTCCTCAAGTGGCAGCGCCATAATCCTGGCTCTGGCTGCGTTGACAACGGCCGATTGTTCCGGTGCAAGTAGTTGAAAACCTAACCCCTTAGACGGGTCAGCGGAAGAGGATGCGCCACTGTCCACGTCGGTGATTTCAAGTAGATAATTTTCACCTGGCTCCAATGGGGGCGCATCATCCGGGTAGTGTATTTCTGTGGTGGTCACGCCCGCCTCCTGCCAAATTGCTACACCGTCCTGAATTATGGCGACGGTGTAACTGCTCGCGCCTGTATCGTGCCATTGCAACAAAGGATGCGTTTCTATGGTGCTGGTACGACGCGGATAGATGATAAATGGAACCTGCTGACCAGGAGCCATGGGGCGCACAATCTGTACCCCATCCCAAAACAAATCCGGTTGGCTAACCTGACACGGACTGCCTGCCTCTTGCGTCAGGGTATGCACCGTCAAATCTGCGCATAACACGACAACATCGCCATCTGAGGGCGGCTGGATCAGATCGCCGCGTTGAATCGTTGTCCCCCAAGAAGCAGGATGGAAGGCCGTCCAACCCTGTGCTAGCCGCTTGATTTGCACCGCTTCATCACCCGAGCTGGTCAACAAAAAATGCAAACCTTCGTCAGGCAGCGGCGTTGGGGTTAGTGGTGGCATGGTGCTGATTGGAGGAACGGTTGGCGTTGCTGGTGGTGGTGATGCACAACCTGTCGACAACAAGAAAACAAACCCAAGAACAAGGATATATAAACGCTTCATTTCTTCTCCTTAACGCAGCGCGCTTAAACGTTCGGCAATGGTGTCCTGCCAGATGGCGGGGTCATCGGCAGCGAGATAGCTCAGGGCTGTCTCTAACTGGGCAATGATTTCTGCCGACGGCCGTTCCAATGCTTCAAGCGTCAAAGCCAGGTAGTAATGGGGACGAGCGGCAAAGAGAGCGCGGTCTAATCCCCCGTCCTGCTCCATGCCCACCGCCAAGCGCAACTGCTCTGCCGCCAGATCAAACAGCTCCTGCTCATAATAAGCCTGCCCCAAATGGGTGTGCAGGCGATATTGGGTAAATAGATGCGTTTGCCGTTCTTCAGCCAACTCTGGCACAGGTGTGTGTTGCAGCACAGTAAGGCCGCTGCGTAAAACAGTCTGCGCCTTAGCTGGCTCACCTTGTAACAGATAGAGGTGTCCCAAATTGTTATAGGCTGGCGCAAAGTCCAGATCATGATCAAGTGCCTGTTCATACCAATGGATGGCCTCATCATAACGGGCGATGGTTTCGTAAGCGGCGGCCAGATTGTAATAGCTGGGAGCTAGATCGTTGTTAATGGCGATGGCTTGTTGCAGTTTCTGTCGGGCCGTTGTTAGTTGCCCCTCTTCAATGGCCGTTACCCCCTGGTCGTTGTACCGTTCCGCCAATTCCGGTAGATACAGAAAGCGCAGTCCGGCAATAAGCAAAAAGGCGATGAGGGCGGTGGTTGCCATCACTTCTGCATGGCGGTGGGTCGGCAGACGGGGTATGCGACGCAAGAGTGAGGTGATAAGAGCACGGCCGTTTTGCGTAAATGGGCTGGCGGTAATCAGCATCGTCAGCAACGTGCTAACGATGGCCACATTGTCTGGGGCGTGCGTCCACAGGCGGCGGATGATGTCCGTAGCCAGAGTAACGGTGAGGACAAACAGCGTAACAGCCAGAATTTGCCATAGGAAATCCCGGTCGGTTTCTTTTTTGGCTGCTGCCTCATCCAAAAACCACCACCAGTGGGCTTGCGGCGGACTCAGGCTTTTGCGCCAAGTCGCTAGAGAAGGTAGAAGTGGTGCACTCACTTGCAGGCGTAATTGCCCATCCAGACGAATCAATTGCTGCGCATCCTTTACCGCAGGTGTTATATCCTTCAGCCGTGCAGCTTCCAGTTGGTCTCGTACCATAATGACAGTGAGAAGCGTTTCTGGCTCACGTTCATTGAGTGCTGCCAAGGTTTGTTCGTAGGTAGGCAAATAGGCGGAGATTCCAGGTTGTGGAAAAGATGGGTTGATGGACGGTATTGTTGTAATTTGAGGCTTGAAAAAATATAGCCATTTGGTGAACATGATTTCCCTCCTGATGTTTTAGCAGCGATTCAGTCAGTGACAACAACCAACCTATTTATATTTCTGCTCTTTTTCGGCGATTGATGGCTAAAGCTGCGAACAGCAGTAAGAGTATCGCACCGATGCCAATAACGAGTGCTGGTCTGCTATTACCCTCATTGTTTGTGTCAGTTGAAACAGTCGGTTCGGATACGGCCGTTTCCGTCCCTTCGGCTGGTGTTGGCGTCATATCTGTTTCCATGATTTCATCTGTCACAGATGCGGATGCTGGATGAATCAAATTGGGGTCAATCTCGCCACCATCGCCTGACAAGACAAACCCAGCCCAATAATATGGATGAGCATACTCCCCATCTCTGTAGTCGCGCACATACAACTGTGCCAATCGAAGCGCATCTGCCTTACTATTCCCATTGAGAAGATACGTGTAAAACTGCTCCATCAACAGGCTGGTGGCGGCATCATCCACCGTCCAGAGAGTGGAAATGACGGTGGGGGACTGGAAGAGAAAGGCCCGGTTCAGGCTGACGAGCTCATCCCCCGCACTAATATTGGCCAGTGGGTCTTCGCGGTCGATGTCACCCAGATTGGTTTGGCACGCGCTGAGGACCACGAGTTCCATCTTATCTCTGTCGATTGACAAGCTGTATACCTCGCCCACGCGCAGGTGGCCGTTTGCATCTACATCTCCCTCTGCATCTCCAGCTAGGTAAATGAGCGACTGCATAGGAGCGACCGTATTGTAACGGCCGTGTGCCCCCAGATGCAGTATGTTTGCCGAAGAGATTTGGGTACGAACGGCCGTTTCTGTCGCCGCTTCACCAACCAAAGCCGTTGTGCCAAACAACCCGGCAATCGTTTCTGCTGACTGCGCGGCATAAGGTAAATTGGACAGTACTTCACCAAACTCATCTGTGTTTCCGGTGGCGGGATTGCCCAGCACCAACGCCGTTTCGTAGCTTGGTGCGTCAGCCACATCGGGCAAGTATTTGAGTGTGCTGGCACTGGGTAAGTAGGTAATCGTAAATTGGTCCATCAAATACTTTTCCCCGTCGGTGAGTGCGGCGAAGGGAAGGTAGTTCAAGATTTGATGGGGGACGATGACGAGGTGGGGCGTGTGAAGGTAGGGTTGTAGAGGCGCGATGAGGGTGTCGTGGAGGTTAACGGCCGTACTCGGGTGCGCTGACTCTATTTCAGCAAAATCCAAAAAAGCCAACACTTGCGTCGTCAATGTTGCTGCATCTAGATTAATTGTCACGACCTCAAAATCATCAGGCGTAACCACAAAGGCAATCGTGCGGTCTTCCAGCACCCAGAACGAAACCAGCGTCGTTTGTTCATTTAACAGCCGTTGCACTTCCGCTAGATCGCTGACTGCCAGCCGACCTGGAACCAATTCCTCCAGTGACTCATCCAGCGCATCCAAGGCGGCAAGTGCCTCATCATATGCTGTTTCTGCCGCTATCCGCTGTGCTTCCAAATCGGCGACCAATTCCGGGTCAGGCGGATTGAAAGCACGAGCACGGGCAAGCGCATCTTGGGCAGCGATGAGTGCAGCGTACGCTTCATTGGCGGCAGTGATAAGCGAAGCCGCGGGCTCATTGTCTTCAAACTGCACCACTCCCGTAGCCAGCACATCGCTAAAGGAGCGTGTCCGCCCCTGCTCGCTGGTCAGGAACGCTTCCATTAACAGATCTTCTTCTACGTATACATCTAGCAGGCGGTGATACAGAGAAGCATATTGGGCAATAAAACTAGCGCGGGACGAATCGTTACCGGAAATGGCTCGTATTGAGTCGAAGATTACCACTGCCTGTTCATAATATGCCATTGCTTCTAAACTCTGGCCTTGGGCGTGGTAAAGCAAACCAATGTTGTTGAGAGTTGTCCCTTCGCCAGTGCGGTCGCCTACATCACGACGGATAGCTAACGCTTCCTTATAAGTGGTTAACGCTGCCTCGTATCGCCCTTGTAATTGGTAAATTCCCGCGATGTTGTTGAGGGTGTAGGCTTCAATCCCCCGGTCGCCCACTTCGCGTGTGATAGCTAATGCTTCTTCATAGGCGGTCAATGCCGCCTCGTATTGCCCTTGTGCATCGTAGACCGTTGCGATGTTGCTGAGGGTCGCTCCTTCTCCTACACGGTCACCCACAATGCGGCTGATTGCCAGCGCCACCTCAAAGGTGGTCAACGCCGCCTCATACTGCTCTTGTGAATTGTAGACCTCCGCGATATTGTTAAGGATCGTTCCTTCGCCCGCCTGGTCACCTACTTCGCGCACGAAAATCAATGCTTCTTCATAGGTCGTCAACGCCGCCTCGTGCCGACCTTGTGAGTAGTAAACCCCCGCGATGTTGTTAAGGATCGTCCATTCGCCCGCCTGGTCGCCGACTTCGCGTGTGATAGTCAGTGCCGTTTCATATATCGTCAATGCTAGCTCATACTGCCCTTGTGCTTTATAGACCAAACCTAAGCTATAAAGGATTGCCCATTCGCCCGCCCGGTCGCGCACTTCGCGTCGGATTGCCAACGCTTCCTCATAGGTCCTCAATGCCTCTTCGTACCGCCCTTGTGATTGGTAAACTCCTGCGATATTATTGAGGGTCGTACCCTCACCTGCCCGGTCGCGCACTTCGCGTCGGATTGCTAATGCCACCTCATAGGTAGTCAACGCTAGCTCATACCGCCCTTGTGATTTATAAACCAGACCGATGTTGTTGAGGGTTGTCCCCTCTCCAGCCCGGTTGCCCAGTTCGCGTAGTATTGCTAGCGCTGTCTCATACGTAGTCAATGCTGCTTCGTACTGCCCTAGTGAGTAATAAGCCAAACCTATGCCATTAAGAGTCGTTCCTTCACCTGTCCGATCACCCAGTTCGCGG
>JACKBS010000004.1 GCA_020634435.1 Ardenticatenaceae bacterium
GACTTTCATCTTGTTGGGCCTGCTCATTCTGGGCTTTGCCTTACCCCTAACAGCCCAATCACCAGCCCGTGCTACCGACGCTGGACCTACCACAAATCAGGTCGCCGATACCACTGCCGAAACGGCATGGAACTTTGTCAACAGCGGGCAGCAGCTAACCATTGGCAAAACCAACAGCGTGGTCCTGGCCGACCTAAACGGCAATGGCGATCTGCACATTTTGGAAAGCAACGATTTTTCCAATCGGCGTTGGACCAACGATGGCCACGGCGTCTTTTTCTTTTTGCCGACAAATTATGGGACTGGGGGACAAGAATCGGCCGTTGCCGACCTCAACGGCGACGGCCATCTAGACTTTTTTGTGGCGCGAGGGCGGGTAACCCTGGCCGACACCGGCGAAAATCAAGTCTGGCTGGCCGCAGAAAACAACTCGTTTATCACCTTCCAAAACAGCGGCCAACAGCTGGGCAATGCCAATAGTCGCGGCGTGGCTTTGGCCGACCTGAATGGAGATGGTTTTGTGGATGCCTTTGTCGCCAACAGCAGATACGGTGGCGATCCCCCGGTTAGTAACGCAAACACCGTGTGGTTTAACGACGGCGCTGGCAATTTTAGCGACAGCGGTCAGCGGTTGGGTATCTCCGATTCGGAGGCGGTGGCTCTGGCAGATTTGAACGGAGATGGCTTTGTAGATGCGGCCGTGGCTAATGGCGGTTCAACCACCCGGAGCAACAAGGTTTGGTTCAACGATGGCGATGGCAACTTCAGCGACAGCGGCCAAGACTTGGGCTTTGACTGGAGCTGGGACGTGGTGATTGGCGATGTGAACGGGGATAGCCATCCAGACCTGATGTTTGGCACGTTCGGCGGCAATGCGCAGCTTTGGCTCAACAACGGCAGTGGCGTCTTTAGCAACAGCGGGCAGCCCTTTGCCGATGGCCAAAGCGTGGCCCTGGGTGACCTGGATGGCGATAATGATCTCGATCTGGTCATCGGCAAGTCAAGCGTGGTGGGCAGCAACCAGGTATGGGAAAACGATGGCAGTGGTAACTTTACCAACAGCGGCCTGAGCCTGGGCAGCGAAGTTGTCTACGACATCGCTTTGGGCGATGTGGACCGTGACGGCGATTTAGACATTTTGTTTGCCGGTAATGGCAGCGATGAGGTGCTGTGGTTCAACCAGACGCCGCAGAATTTTGTGGTCGTCGCCACGATTTATTTGCCGCTGGTGATCCGATAGGTGAATGAAGGCACGGTTAAACAGTTAAAAAATCAAGCGTGACAAAGTATTGTAATGAAAAAATCTAACCTTTTTATCTTAACTGTATCGTTAATGGCCCTCACGGCCGTTTCCCTGCGCAGTACACTCGTTTCTGCCACAACCAATCTGGTTTTGCGCCGTATTCCCCCAGCCATGAACAGCCAGGAGCCCAATGGGGAGTCGCTCATTCCCCAGATGTCGGCCAACGGCCGTTACATCATCTTTCACTCGGATGCCAATAATCTGGTGCCCAACGACACCAACGATGCCACCGATGTTTTTCTGTATGACCGTGAGACCGCGAGCGTGACGCGTGTGTCATTAACGGCCAGCGGCGCACAGGCGGTTAGCGACTCCTGCTGCCACTCGGATATTTCCGGTGACGGCCGTTACGTGGTATTCGCTTCTGGTTCACCCGACATGGATGATGTGGCCGGGCAAAACGGCTGGACCGACGTCTTTCTGCGCGACCAGCAAACGGGCACCCTGACGCAGATCAGCCACGCTTTTGACGGCACGGCCGCAAACAACGGCTCCTTCTCCCCCTCCATTTCCGCTGATGGCCAGCACGTCGTTTTTCAATCCTATGCCAGCAATTTGGTGACCAACGACACCAACAATACGGTGGACCTGTTTGTGTACACGGTGGCCACGCAAACGATCCACCTCGTCTCGGTGGCGCTGGACGGGAACAGCGGCAATGGCGCCAGCATCCTCTCTTACAACGATGCCGTTTCTGATGACGGCCGTTTCATCGTCTTTTACTCGCTGGCGTCTAACCTGGTGACCAACGATACCAACCTGGCCCAGGATGTTTTTGTGCGCGACCGGGACGCCGACGGCGACGGGATTTTAGACGAGACCGGCCCTGGCGAAGTAAGCACCCAGCTTGTTTCGGTAACCCCTGGCGGTGCGGCTGGGAATGGTAATTCCAACGCGCCATTTCTTTCGGGAAACGGCCGTTTTGTCGTCTTTTCTTCGCTGGCATCAGATCTGGTGCTGGGTGGCGACACCAATCCCGAATACGATCTCTTCCTGCGCGATATGACCAGCGGCGTCACGGAACTCCTTTCGGTATTGACCGATGGCAGCCAGTCGGAGGGTGCTTCATCGTATGGTGTGGTTTCGGAAGACGGCCGTTTTGTGGTCATGCAATCCGCCGCGGAGCTAACGGGCCTGGAACCCGATCTGTTCTACGACATCTTTTTGCGCGATCGGCAAACCGGCGTCACCACTTTGCTTTCGCAAAGCGCAGGGGATGGCCAACTGGGTTCGGGGTACCCAGACATAGCGGCGGATGGGTTGACGATCGTATTCCAATCATCCAGCCGCGACCTGGTGCCCAACGATACCAACAACGTCAGAGACCTGTTTTTGTACGATGTTGACCCCAATTTTTACCTGTACCTGCCCGCCATCCAAAAATAGTGTCGTGGAAGCGTTCTGCCTGGAAATAGTGAGGAAATTGTTGAATGCGTAAAATTCATTTTTTGTTGATTTGGTTCCTTTTTGGCTCGTTGATGGCATGGGGGGCGGCGGCGCAAGGCAGCGGCGTCACTTTGCTGAGCGTTCCCGGTGATTACACGGATGCGGTGATTGATAACTCCACGCTGTATCCGTCGCTGTCGGCCGACGGCCGTTACCTGGCCTTCCTCTCTAATGTTGCCACATTGGTGCCCAACGACACCAACGCCCTCGGCGATGCCTTTGTGCTGGACCGACAAACGGGGCAAATTGAGCGGGTATCGGTCACTTCGGCAGGAGCGCAGGCCGCTTTTGGTGCTTGCTGCGACGAATATACGGTGGTGATTTCGGGTAACGGCCGTTACGTGGCCTTCAGCAGCTTTTCCAATGATCTGGTACCAGACGACACCAACGTGGCCCAAGACATCTTTTTGCACGACCGGCAAACTGGCGTTACCAGCGTGGTGTCGGTGGACAGCAGCGGCAATCCGGCCAACGGAAATTCTTACTACCCTTCGATTTCGGCAAACGGCCGTTTCATTGCCTTTGAATCCCAAGCGACGAATCTGATTAGTGATGATACCAATGGTTTTAAGGACGTGTATGTCCACGATACCCAAACTGGCCAGACGGTGCGCGTCTCCATGACCCACGACGGGCAGCAGAGCAACCACGACAGCTTCATTACCATCAATCGCGCCATTTCAGATGACGGCCGTTTTGTTAGCTTCGATTCTTACGCCAGCAATCTGGTGCCCAACGACACCAACAGCGTGCGTGACGCGTTTGTGCATGACCGGGATGCCGATAATGACGGCATCTTTGACGAGCCCGGCGCGACGACCACCGTGCGCGTTTCCGTGGCGACGGATGGCACAGAAGGGAATGGGCATTTGGCGGAATCGTATCAACCCGCGCTGGCGGGAAACGGCCGTTTTGTCACCTTCTACTCCTACGCCACCAACCTGGTTGCTGATGACACCAATCTCACCCTGGACGTATTTGTGCGCGACCGCGACACCGATGCTGACGGCATTTTTGATGAGCCCGGCGCGGTGCTTACCGAGCGCGTGTCGGTGAGCAGCAGCGGTGGCCAGAGCAATGGCGGCTCAGGCTGGGGGAGTATGACGGCAGACGGCCGTTTCGTGACCTTCTACTCCTACGCCACCAACCTGATTTCTGGGGTCAACGGCGCACAGCAGCAAATCTTTCTCCACGATCGCCAAACGGGAGAGACGATTCGCCTGAGCGAAACCAGCAGCGGTGACAATCCCAACAACAACAGCAACGGCTCGATGATTGCTGCTGACGGTAATGTCGTCGCTTTCACTTCGCTGGCCAGCAATCTGGTAGACGGCGACACCAACGGCACCTATGACGTTTTTCTCTATGACCCAACAGCTAGCCCAGTTAGCTACCAGCTCTACCTGCCGCTCGTCACGCGATAGGTCAGTCGGATTGCCAATCCGACCCACGAAAAACAAATATCCGCAGATAGCACAGACGGTCCTATCTGCGAAATCTGTGTCATCTGTGGATATTTTTGAGAAAGGATAGTGTGAAATGAAGCAAAGAAAACCAATGAATTTGGCTTTGGCCGTATTTTTGCTGGTCGCGGCATTTGTTGTATTTTGGGAAACCTTGCTGGCTGGCCCCAGTGCCCGTACTTTTTTGGCGATTGTCATGGTGATAACCAGCATCGTTTTGATCCGCCGTTGGTTTGTGGGCGAAACCACGTAAGGGTGCCGCATAAAGTCGGCGATTTATTGATTTTCCATGTTGATTGAAGGAGCAGAAGCGTGCGCGCAAAGATTTTCTTTTTTATTGTTTTGGCAATTTTTTTGATGGCCGCAGGTGGCGACCAGAACTGGTTGGCTGAGGCCCAAATCACGGCCGTTTCTACCACCACCCGTCTTTCTGTTAGCAGTAGCGGCACGCAGGCTGACTCGGCCTCCACGGAACCGGTGGCGTCGGCCGACGGCCGTTTTGTCGCCTTTTCCTCTGGAGCCACCAACCTGGTGAGCGGCGTGAGCGGCTTCCAGGTTTATTTGCGCGATCGAGACAGCGACGCCGACAACGTTTTTGACGAGCCAGGCAGCGTCAGCACCACGCTCATCTCCATGAACGATGCCGGAAATGCAGCCAATATATCGGCAGCGAACCCGGCCATCTCGGCCGACGGCCGTTACGTCGCCTTTGCCTCGGCCGCCACCAATCTGCACCCCAACGCCACGGACACCGCCTACGACATTTTTGTGCGGGACCGCCAGACCGGCACCACAATGCACGTTTCCAAAAGCAGCGCCGGGGTGGATGCCAATCAGCAAACCGGTTCCCCATCCATTTCTGCCGACGGCCGTTACGTGGTTTTCCACAGCTGGGCCGACAATCTAACCCCGCTAGACACCAACGGCTGGCCCGACGTGTTTCTGCACGACCGGGATGTGGATAATGACGGCATTTTTGATGAGCCCGGCCAGGTGCTTACCCGGCGCATTTCCGTGGGCATGGGCAGCACCAACACCGACAATCGTTCGGACTCTCCCGTGATTTCGGCCGATGGCAGCACCATCGTCTTTGCCTCAATGGCCAGCAACCTGGTGCCTGGCGACACCTCCAACAGTTGGGACGTGTTCATCAGCGACATCAGCGGCAGCAACATCCAGCGCATTTCGGTTTCCACCAGCGGCGGCCAGGCGGATGGTGATTCTGGGAACGCGGTTGTTTACAAGATTGGGGTTTCCAGCAACGGCCGTTTCATCACCTTTGAATCGGCTGCCACCAATATGGTCAGCCCCGCCACCGACGGCCTCAATAACATCTTCCGCTACGACCGGGACAGCGACGAAGACGGGATCTTTGATGAGCCGGGTAGCACCGCCATGCTGCGCGTTTCGGTGCCTTTTAGCGGCACGCAGATCAACGACAATGCGTTTTACCCGGCCATTTCAGGGAACGGCCGTTACATCGCCTACCAATCTGCCGCCAGCAATATTGTGGATTTGCCCAACAACTTCACCGCCGATGTGTACGTGTACGACGCCACCACCGGCACCACCCGCCTGGCATCGGTGGCCAGCGAAGGCTGGCAGGGTAACTTCGACAGCATTCAACCAGCGCTGGACGACAGTGGTCAGCAAGCCTTCTTCTCCTCTCGGGCCACCAACTTTGTTGGGTTCATTGGCGATAGCAACGACGTGAATGACATCTTTGTCAATATGGCCGAAAACCTTGAGCCGTTCCCGGTTGTTAACTGGCAGCGGCAGCTCATCGAAACGCGCGGTTTTGCCGGGCAGTTTAGCGATCTGGTGCTGGATGCCAACAACCATCCCCACGTAGCCTACGTGCGCGACGAAGGGTTCAGCAGCGATTTGCTTTATGCTCATTGGGATGGCGTCACCTGGCAAAAAGAGCTGGTGGATAAGGATATTTTAGTGGGCGACGAGGTCAGTTTGCTACTGGATGCCCAGCAGCGCCCCCACATCGTCTACCACGACGGCCACAACCAGGATTTGTATTACGCCTATTTTGATGGCACCGCCTGGCAAAAAACAAGCCTGGTAACGGTAGGAAGCGTAGGCCGCTTTAATAACATTGCCCTCACCAGTGCGGGGCTGGCCATCACCTATCTGGACGAAACGCAGGGCGGCATATATATCCTGTTTGGTGGCGTTGATGGGCTGAACTTTGGCTTTCCGCGCCTCGTGGCCACAACCAGTACGTTGGCCCAACATGGCCTGGCGGTGAACAGCAGCGGCCTGCCGCGCGTCTCCTACCATGATTCGGTGAATGGCGATTTGCGCCTGGCAACCTATGTGAACACCACCACCTGGACCACCGAGCTGGTGGCCGATTTTGCCAACATTGGCGTTACCAGCAGCCTGGCCTACGACAGCAGCGACCAGCCGCACATTGCCGCCACCACTTTCTACGACGGCCGTTATATTTTGAGCTACCACACCCGCAGCAACGGCAGTTGGGTGGAAGAAACGGTGGCTGCCGATGTGAACAAAAGTTTGGGCCGTTTTCACGCGCTGGCTTTGGATAGCAACGGCCGTCCCGTCATTGCCTATGTGAATGATACAGACACCACCTTGCTGCTGGCGCGCCGCATCTCCTCGGACAACTGGCAAACAGAAACGATCGACAGCGACAAGGTGATCCGGCTTGGCGGGCTGGCCCTCACCACCGACGACACGCCGTTTGTGAGTTATTTTGAAAATCGTTACAACGACCTGATTGTTTCCGGCGGCGGCCCCGATTGGCAAACCCGACTGGTGTACAACAACCTGAGCCAGCCGAACCATTTCCCCTCGCTGGCGCTGAATGGTCATACCCCCGCCGTGGGTTTTCACACCGAATCTTCGCAGCCGCTGTCGATCCAGTTTACGCCCTGGAATGGCACTGCCTGGCCAGCCCAGATAGTGGAATTGGGCGCGGATCAAACCATCATGGCCCCGCTGGTTTATGATGGCAGTGGTCAGCCGTACATGGCTTATTACGACGTGGCCAGCCGCGAAGTGCGCCTGACGACCCTGACCACCAACATTTGGGTAGAGGAGACGGCGCTGGTGCTGCCCGCCGGGATGACCATCGGCCCAGACATGGTGCTGCTGCTGGTTGGCCAGGAAGCGCAGCCAACGCTGGCGTTTAGCACCTACAGCGCCGCCGAAGGTGCCAGGTTGGTGATCGCGCAAAAGTTTGCTGGCGGGTGGGACGATACGGCAACGGCCGTTCCCAACCATACCTCGCCCATCTCACCTTTGGCTGCCGATTATCGGTACGGCGGCAGCGTGGGCATTGTGTACGCCAACAGCGTTACCAACAGCGTGCATGAAGCGGTGTACGACGGCCAATGGCTCGATACCGAAATTGCCAGTGGCGTCTCGGCGACCGATGTGGCAACGGCCGTTTCCCGGCGGCGTTTAGGGGATGGCACCCCGGCCAACACGCCAACGGCCGCTTACTACGATGATACGGCCAACCAACTTGTCTACCTGGAAAAAGATGCCAGCACGCAAACCTGGGCGGCGCATCCGGTGGGCACACCTGCCGCGCCCGTGGAATCGCTGTCGTTGGCGCTGCTGAACAACGCCGCCACGCGGCCCCGCATCGCCGTCATCACTACCGACAACGCCGTGCGCCTTTTCAGCGCCGACGGCGACAGTTTTAATTGGGTAGAAGAGAGTGTGGTGGCGGCAGGAACGGCCGTACGCGCCCAAGTCAATCTCGCGTTTGGCGACCGGGAACGGTTGACCTATCTGGAGAACGGTTTTGTTTGGCACGCCTTCCGCACCGCCACAACTTTGGCCCCGGTGGTTCCCGCCGAGTCAGCTGGTATTGCCGGTGGGCTCCATCCTTCGTTTTGCATTTGCCTTTTCAGCTACAGTTGGTGTGCTGGGGAAAACCGGATGGAACGACCATCGGGCGCAGATGCCGAGGAAAAAGTGGCCGGGACAACGGCCGTTTCCGGAGCCATCAATAACGATGGTCCCGTGTTTGGCGCACTCACGCAGCTGTTTTTAGCCACGCCCGAGGGCACGGCTTTTGCAGAAACCTACCTTGCCCACGATTACGAGCTGGTGGCGATCTTGTTCAACGATCCGCTGCTCACGTATGACGCTTTCCGCACGCTGGAAAACCTGACGCCGGGCTTGACTGCCTTCACCGAAGGGCGCGGCAGCCAGGTGGTCATCGATCAGGCGTTGATGGACCAGGCGTTGGACATTTGGCAGCGGGTAGCAGTGCAGGCTGGCCCTGAATTGGCCGGTGTCATCAACCAATACCTGACAGACACCCACAATTTACAAGATTACGTGGGGCTGACTTTCGATGAGTGGGCGGCAACGCTGGGGGTTAACCCGCCGGACCCGCTAACGGTTTATCTGCCGCTGGTGCAGCGCTAAAAGCTGATTTTCTGTTTATGGGAACCAAACATTGGGTTGTGAGCGTTTAGGTGTTGGATGGCTGCCCGCAGCGGTCCAACATCTATCAATTTTGTAATGCGAAGTATGAATAAACGACCCAACGGCCGTTCCTGTCGCCCGACAATCTTCGTCCCAACATGTACTGGAGTTATGATGAAAAAAATAGCAGCTATTTGTATTTTGTTTCTTATCACCGCCTGCACTTTCCTGCCCTCGTCCGAATCAACCCCGGAGCCAGATTCAGAGTCGGGCATCTCCCAGGCGTCTGCCTCGGAATTGGCCTGGGATCATGATCCCGAAGCGCTGATCATCCAGGCATTTGCCGACATTGGCGGGTCGGCCCCGACGGCGGCCCTGATCAACCAGCTTTTTGCAGCCCAGGTTTGGGGCGACGGCCGTATCATCTGGGTCACCTGGACCGACGATTTTCAGCGGCAGGTGTGGCAGGGCCAGCTAAGCGAAGCCGAGATGGCTGACCTGTTGGAAACCATTGACGATAAAGGGTTCTTTCGCCTGAAAGCTCGCTACTCGCCCCGCGAAAATGTGATGGATGGCAGCACCATCGGCATCAAAGTTTATTTGCTTGAACGGTCGCAAGAAGTAAGCGAATACGACAGCGGGGCACCGGACAGATTCCATGAACTGTTTGATTTGCTCATCTCTGGCGCAGGCGCTGAAGGCGTGCCCTATTTGCCGCAGTCGGGTCAACTCACGGCCCGAGAGATTGAATTCGATGAGTGGCGGGAGCAACCAGAGCGGCCCATTTGGGATGCGGCGGCCCTGGGGGTGGATTTGCATGAGGCTGAGAGCCTTTGGCTTGAAGGCGATGCCCTCTTACGGGCCTGGGAAGTGGTGAATGAGAACCCTCGATTCCCCATCGTTGAGCAGGACGACAGCTATTTTGAGCTGCACCTTCGGCTGCCCGAGTTAGGCGTCATGGCTCCGCGATAATGATGATTCACATTACCCGTATACCGTTAAAAAAAGGAGAAATATTGATCCTGAAACCTCGAATGGCCAAGCTCTTTTTTGTGGCCTTATTCACAATTATTCTGTTAATCATCTCTTTGATGATCATCTACCTTGTCACCAATTTAGGTGGCCCTGGTTTTGGACATTAGCATTTTGTTTCAAGAATGGTACGTTGGCCAATGGAAAAATTCTGTTGGGGAACCAAACGATAGGCTGGGAACGTTTTAAGTGGGGGCTGTTGGTCGGCAATAGTCCCCACCATTTCCTAACTTCACCACAAAAGGAGCAAACACCATGGCCCAACAGCCTGTAAAACAATTGATTGGTTTATTCATTTTTCTCTTGCTGCTGGGGGCGGCGGCCTGCACCCCGCCCACCGTTGAGCAGATTCCCGTGCGGGAAACGCCTACAGTCGAACCCACGGCCGTTCCTGTTGCCGCACACATCGAAGCCGATTGTTTCCAGTCGGCCACGGCGCTGGCCTGGCTGGATGAAAATGGCGATGGCGTGCAGGATGAAGGGGAGCCGCCGCTGCCCGGCATCGAATTTGTGCTGGAACCCACCGTCTACAGCCGCACCCTCAGCGACGAAAACGGCATTGCCGCCATTTCCGCCACCACGCCGGGTCTTGATTGCCCCGAGCCATTAACAATTGCCGTGTCGCGGCACGATGGCTATACAGTGACCACGGCCAGCGCTGTGCCCGTCATCAGCATCAGCCAAATCTATGCCTTTGGTTTTCAGCCGCTGCCTATGGCTACGTTGATCGAGACAGAAACATACCAGGGGGCTTTGTTTACGGCCGTTTCTACCGCCGAATTTATCAACTGGTTAGACGAACCCGCCGACGATTTTTGGACGCCCACCGAGGCCGACGTGGCCAGCTTTGAAGCCGGATTGGCTCAATTTTTGCAAGAAAATAGCGAAGGGCAGTGGGACACCCTGCCCATCATTGAGCGGCTGCCAGAGTACACGCGACAATATTTTGGCTTTGTGCAAAACGAGGAACAGCTCATTTTTGCCAACATGTTCTGCGATGCCATGAGCAGTGATTGGCTGGAAGCGCCTGTGGTGGTAGCCGATGGCGGTAACTGCTACCTGCAAATCATTTTTAACGCCGATGCCAACACTTATTTATCTCTGTATGTAAACGGTGAATCGTAATGAGGTGAACTTTATGAAGCGAAAGGGAATTATTTTTGTGATTTTGGGGCTGGGAACGGCCGTTGCCCTCCTCATCCTCTCCCAGCAAAATAGCCAGGCTGCGCCGCTGGCCACCACCTACTACGTCTGCGACTGCCAGCCGGGGGCCGATGGCAACTGTACCGCAGGCAGTGACGCCAACAGCGGCACAAGCCCCGGTGCGCCGTGGCAGACTTACGAAAAAGCCCGTACCCAGTTCAGCATCATGGCGGGCGGGGATGAAATTCGCTTTTGCCAGGGCGGCGCGTTTGACCTGGCCAGCGGCAGTGCCCGCTGGGTGAACAGCAACTGTTCCAACTCTTTTCCCTGCACCGTAGCCGATTATGCGCCGCCGTGGGCCTCTGGTGATGAAGGACGGCCGATTTTGTCGCGCCCAGTGGATGACCACGGTTTTGATCTGGCCAACGGGGGTAATGCCATTGCCCAGGGCGGCTACATCTTTGAAAACCTCGATTTGCGCTGTCCCGGCTGTGCTTCTAACGGTTGGGCCTTCTTCTTTTACAATGACGTGAATGATGTACTGCTGGACAACATTCGCATGGATGGCTTTGCCATCGGCGTGCATTTGGCGGGGTCCAACCCCTGTTCCGGTGGCGACCCGCAGTGCAACGGCCAAAATGATCGGGTGACGCTGCGCAATCTCACCATTCTCAACAGCGATCACCAGGGGGTTTTGGGTGGCAGCAATGATCTGCTCATCGAAAACAGCTACTTTGAAAACAACGGCGATGGCTCCATGTTTGACCACAATATCTACGTCAGCGGCGGCAGCCGGATGACCATTCGCAACAATGAGCTGTATCGCTCGTCGCTGGACGGCAGCGGCAGCTGCGGCGGTGTCTCGCTTGTCGGTCATGGCGTCATGAACGATTTGCTCATTGAAGGCAACTATGTGCATGAGGATGTGGGCAAGGCCAATCAGGGCTGCTGGGGCATTGCCATCACCCCGGCATACAGCACCGCCGAAGCGTTTACCAACGTCACCATTCGCGGCAACCGGATCGAAAATGTGGGCAATACGGCAATCGGAAGTGCCTCTTGCCAAAACTGCACCATCGAAAACAATGTCATCATTCAGAACCAGGGCTTTGGTGTGACCGGCGTCAGCATTCCGGCGCAGCTGCCGGGCACGGGCGACGCCATCAGCCAAAACGTGGTCATTCGCAACAACAGTATTTGGACCAATACCGGCACCGGTATCCGGCTCAATGAGGGCAGCAGTCATGCCATTGTTAGCAATGCCATTCAGGCAACGAACGCCACTTCCGGCTGGAACTGCCTGGACGCCACGATGTCTGCGGTCAACTACAACGTGATCAACTACAATGTTTGTGGCTTTGGCGCGGGCGAGTGGGCCAACGGGATGGGGGATTTGGCGGCGTGGCAGGTGATTGGCTGGGGCATCAACTCCATTGCCGATGTGCCGGGCTTTGTGAGTGGTGCGGATTTGCGGCCGGGGTCGGAAACGGCCGTTATCGTCGATACCGGTTCGCCGGGGTTAAGCAGCCTGACAGATTTCGACGGCAACTTGCGTGATTCGCTGCCAGATGCGGGCGCTTATGAATGGCATCCCCTGACCGAAAAGCTCTTTTTGCCGCTGATTGTACAGTGATTGGTGGAGGTAGTGAGGCGGGAAACGGCCGTTTCCCGCCTCACCAATTTACCGTTAGGGCAGAGTATGGTCTGGTTGCAGCCCAATCGTTAAGGTTTTCCCCGGCACCAGATCGATCCCGACAAAATTTTCTTCATAGGGCACGTAGCCATCGGCCTCTACCACCACGCGGATGTTGTCCGTATCGTGCAGAATCATGGGCAAATTGAACTCCCCCTGGGAGTCTGTATTTGTTTGCTGTTCAAATCCATCCTGAATTTCCGGGAAGTATGACAAAACAATTTCATAACGCACAATGGCGTCAGCCAACGGACTGTCGGTAGTCGCGCTGAAATCATAAATAAAGCCGTCGATGGCGGTGGTCCAGGTACCTTCGCGGGTGGGCGTGGGGGTGCCGCCGCTTTGTGAAAGGGCCGGGTCTGTCGCTTGGCCGCCACTACAGGCGACCAATACGAGCCAAAGCCACAATAAGAAGACAATTTGTTTTTTCATGGGTGTAGCTCCTGTCTTTGTAACGCGCTGCGGCTAGCTGCGCCGCAGACAGCCTATTCCCCCTCAGCTTAAGGCTGTTCATCACCCATTGTAGAGCAAGAGCCTGATTTTTTTCAGTGTACTTTGCGGCTACTGCGTTCCAGTGTGATTAAACAGGTCTTTGACGATAGAACCCGAACAACTTATCAGGCGGGCAATTAACTCACGCAAAGACGCGATGGCACAAAGGGAAAATTGAGCACCTTTGCGACTTGGCGTGAAATTCAATGGTGTTTGGTTCGTAGACCATTGGTGATCTTGCTGTGGTTTTTACGGCCGTCTTTGCTCTACAATTGCGCGATGTCTTCCCTTACACACAATGAAACCGCCAGCCGGGGATATGCCGTTGCCCTGGCCAGCGCGGCGATTTTATCGACAACGGCCGTTTTCATCCGCTACCTCACCGAGACGTACCACATTCCACCGCTGCTGCTGGCCTTCTGGCGCAGCTTTTTTGTGGTGCTTACCCTGCTGCTGGCCCTGGGATTGTCACGCCCGGCGCTGCTCCGCCTGCCGCGCCGCCAGCTGCCGTACCTTGTTGGTTATGGTCTGTTGTTCACCGTCTTCAACGGCTTGTGGACGTTGTCCGTGGCGCTCAACGGGGCAGCCGTGGCCACCGTTTTAGTCTACAGCTCGGCAGCGTTTACGGCGCTGCTGGCCCGCTGGCTGCTGAAGGAATCGCTGGATGCCGTAAAGATTGTGGCGATTGTGCTTTGCCTGGCGGGCTGCGTGCTGGTAGCCGATGCGCTAGACCCCACCGCCTGGGATCGCAACCTGATGGGCATCCTCACCGGGACGCTGGCCGGGCTGGGGTATGCCATCTACAGCCTCATGGGGCGCTCGGCGGCGCAGCGTGGCCTGAATGCGTGGACGACGCTGCTGTACATGTTTGGCTTTGCCACGATCTTTTTCCTGCTGGTGAATTTGCTGCCGGGGGAGATGGTGCTGGGAACGGCCGTTGCTCCCACGGATATTTTCTGGTTTGGCCGCGCCTGGACAGGTTGGGGTGTGGTGATTTTGCTGGCGGCTGGACCCACCGTGACCGGTTTTGGCCTGTACAACACCAGCCTGGGACTGCTGCCATCCAGCGTAGCCAACCTCATTTTGACGACGGAACCGGTATTTACGGCCGTACTCGCCTACTTCTTGCTGGATGAGCAGCTCACCGTTTTGCAGATGGTGGGCAGCTTGCTAATTTTGGGTGGGGTGTTGTTTTTGCGGTTATGGGGTGGACGAAAAACCTGACAGGTCTTACAACTTTCAAGACCTGTCAGGTTTGGTAAACCTACGCCTGCTGGGGCTGCATTGCCGTTCGGCGGTCGGTGAAGGCAGTCAGGACGCGGTAGGCGGTGAGGAAGAAGACCAGAAGCCCGGTGATCAGGTAGGTGGCTTCAAGTACGGCCGTATCCGTCCCGGCAAACCAGCTGTGCAGCAGCGACAGCACAAACGCGCCGTAAGTCAGATAGTGCAGCAGGTGGAACGTTTTGTAACCGATGCGGCTGCGAATGTAAAAGGTCAAGGTGGTTAAAATGCCCAGATACAGACCAATGATGCCCAGTCCCACCCAAAACGGACTGTACGGCCCGGTGAATGGCACCAGTAAATTGACCACCGAATAATCCATGTAGCCGCTAAAGAGCAGCAAAACCGCGTGCAGCACCGTCAGGCCGATGGCATTCCAGGAGAGGTAGTTGTGCATGGCTAATGAAAGTGACCCCGGCACAATCTCCTTGAGGAATTTGCTACTGATAACCAGCCCCCAAATGGTGGAGGCAGCCATAAAAAGATAAGCTACGGTGCCGCTAGAGCGCACCAGATACCAGATTGTTTCGTCATTAATAAGTTCAGTCATCATAAATCTCCCATAATAAGTAATCCACAGATTGCACAGATTTTTTCTTATAACTCTGCGCTCTTTGCGCCCTTAGCGGTTAAGCCAGTTCCAGGTTTACAAAAGGCGCTAGCGTGGGCGTAACGATTAGTTCGCCATTTTGGTCGATCAAGGCCGCGCCCAGATTCTTATCGGTGAGCCGCTGGTGGGCGAGCTTTTTCCCGGCAATCAGAGCTGCCGTTGCCCAGGCTTCGGCGCGTACGGCCGTTTTTGCCAATACCGTCGCCGTGATCAGGTCCGTTTGCGCCGGTTGGCCGGTGCGTGGGTCGATGAGATGGTGGGCAGTACGGCCGTTTTGCTGCCAGTGCCGGTAATCAATGCCCGAGGTGGCCATCGTGCCAGCCACCAGCCACAGCGGGAATTGTGTTTCCCGGTCTGCGCCAGGAGCCGCGGCTGCTTCCTTGAGCGGTTTTGTTACGACGACGGGCCAGCCAGGCCAGCCGGTGGGGGCGCCGCCAGCGGTTAAATCGCCGCTGGCATCTACCAGGCAAGGGCCCCAGTCCGACAAAAAGTCAACGACTTGCTGGGCCACATACCCTTTGGCTATGCCCCCAAAATCCAGCTTCACGCCCGGCGGCAGCCAGAGCGATCGCCCTTCGGCATGCACCTGCACAGATTCCCACTGGCCCCACGAGGCTTCGGGCAATGCGATGTTGCCGTCGGTCTCATCTTCCCAGAAGAAGCGCTCGGTAAACGAGCGTTTGTACCCGGCGGCTTCCAACGCCGTCAGCTGCGTGAAGTCGAACAGGCCGCCCGTTTCGCGGGCCATGTGCCGGGCTTGCATCGTTACGCTCCACAGCGTGGGCGAGACCGGCACCCAGGTGCCGGGGTTGGCGTTGAGCTGCGACAGTTCGCTTTGCGGGTTGAAGCGGCTCAAGCGGCGTTCGGCGCGGATAAACATTTCTTCGGCTTCGTGCAGCAGCGTTTCGGCCGTTTCCGCATTGGGCAGCTCCAGCCAGATGGCCATCTCGCAGCCCATTGCGCGAAAGGTATAGGACCGCCACGTTTCCGGGTAATTTTGCTCGTTCATAGCGTTATCCTGAGGAACGGCCTCGGGCGACAAACTGGTTGGCGCTAAAAGTTGGCGCCGCCACGGTTGGAATCGCTTCCAGGCTCAGGTCCAATTCCGGCAGCGTGATTTCAGTGATGCTGGACGATTCTTCAATGGTCGTAGTCGTGGTGGCGGCGGTGGTAACGGTGGTTGCTTCGGCCTGGCTGCCTAACAGCCCTGCGCCAATCAACGTGGTAACTAAGCCACCGACGGCCAACGCCACTTTCATCTTTATAAGATGCCGGTTTGATTGTGTTCCGTTTGTGTTCATAATTTTCTCCCTTAGTAGCTGTGAGTCGGATTGTCAATCCGACCCACAGTTTTTGTTAATGGTCGTGACTGTGCCCAGGGCGAGCCCCGAAACTATCGGTTCCCAAAGCCAACGTGCCGCTTTGCGCAGAAAGCTCAGAGATGGTCTGGTTGGCGGCTTCAATTTGGGCTTGGTATTCGGTTTCGCGGGACTGCATGGTGGTTAGTGCCTCACGCAGCTGGGTATTTTGCGCTTGCAGCGCATCTACCTGGGCTTGCAAGGTGGCCACATCATCACTGAAATCTTCAGTGGTTTGCACAACGGCCGTTTCTACCACAGCGGTTTCGGCAACGGCCGTACCCGTCCCGCGAAATGCCAGGAACACGGTGAGCATGAGCACGGTGAGCGTGCCCGCAATCAAAATATTGGTTAGACGTTTTCTATTTTGCATAGAATCGCATTCTCCTTTTCTTTTCAGCGAAATGTTGTTTTTTGGTGCAACGATGGAGAGTTTAGCCGAGAGGTGTTCAGAAAAAGTTAAGAAGCGATTTGCTAACGGTTAGAGTTTGCTGGCAGTTTGATGAGAAGGAAACGGCCGTAATCCGGTAAATCGGCCCTGAAAATTTTTCAACATGAAGAGCGAAACCAGGCACAAAATCAGCTCGGAACTGGCTTCCGAGGCCCAAATGCCGGTGAGGGAGAAAAAGTGCGTGGCCAGCAGCAGCACCGGCAGCTTCACCAGCAAGATGCCACCCAGGGTGAGCAGCAGTGCTTCTTTGGCCCGGCCGATGGATTGGAAGGAAGCGGCCGTAATCATGGCCACACCGGTAAGCGGGTAGGAAAGCGCCAGCAAACGCAGGGCAAACTGCCCCTCAGCGATGATGGCGCTTTCCTTAGAAAGAAGAGAAATGAGCGCTGCCGGGATAAGGAGGCAAAGGCTCAGGACGAGCAAGCCGTAGATCACCGACGATTTCAGCGAAAGTTGGATGGTTTCCCACACCCGGGCAAACTTTTTCTGGCCAAAGTTAAAGCCCACCAGCGGCTGCATCCCCTGCACAATGCCCGTTTGCGGCATGTTCAGGCTGGCATACAGCCGGTTGACGATGGCATACACAGCCAGGGCCGTGTCGCCGCCCGCCAGCTTAAGCAGGTTGTTGGTTACGATGACCAGCAGGCTGGCGCTGAGATTTTTCACCAGCGAGGGGAAACCAATCAGCAGCACCTCGCCGATGAGCGGCCAATCCGGTTTGAAGTAGGCGGCTTTGATCTGGTACGAGCGGTTTTTGCGGAAAAAGAAGAAATAGATGGCCATGCTGGCTGAGACCGCCTGGCCGATCACCGTGGCTAGGGCTGCGCCTGCGGTGCCGATGCGTAAGACCATCACAAACAGCCAGCTCAGCACCAAATTGGTCACGACGGGAATCACCCAGATGGCGGTTGAGTAGCGGATGTTGCCGTCGGCGCGAATGATGGCCGAGAAGCCGGTGCTGGTGAGTGCGCCCAGAAAGATGATACGGCCGTATACAATCGCATACGGAGCAATCGTTTCTGTAGCCCCCAGCAGGTACACAATTGGCTCAATAAACACTGCGCCCAAAATGGTGATGGTCAACGCCGCCACCCAGAAAATCAGGAAGGTGTTGGCTATGGTGCGCGACGCTTTTATGGCGTCGTCCTCGCCAAGTGCGCGTGAGACCACCGAAGCGCCGCCCGCGCCCACCGTCGTGGCTACTGCGCCGAGGGCAATGAGCACTGGCGAAATGATCGATGCCCCCGCCGCTGCCAGCGAATTGATGCCCACCGAAAGAAAGTAGGTATCGGTAATGCTGTAGACAGCGTAAACCAGCAGCGAAAATGTCGTCTGTGAAGACATTTCCCACAGCAGCTTGCCGATTTTCTCGGTGCTTAGTCGTTCAACCTTCGCGTTGCTGGTCATGGGGGCGATTTGCCACAGAGGACACAGAGTTGTGTGAGAAATTTACGGATTTTCACGGGCTGTGTTCTCGTGAATTCAAACCAGCCAAATCTCTTAAATCTCTGTGAACTCTGCGGCCAAAATTCTAGTTTGCTTGCAGCCAGGCCATCGTGTCGGCAATGTACTGGCGGGAGAAGTTGAAGATGTCATCCGTGTCATAGTTGCGGTAGAAGCATTCGGTGTTCATTACCAGGGCCAGGTGCAGCGAGTACAGGTTTTTGCGCTGCTCTTCGGCAAAGGTGAAGCTTGTTTTGCCGTAGCCGTGCATCTGGCTGGTGGCGCTGTCGCCTAACAGCGGGCGAAAATGGGCCTCCATGAGGGGCTCAGCCCAGAGTGCCCGCTCAAAGTCGATGATGCCGGAGATACGGCCGTTTTCCACAAAAAAGTTCGGATTCCACGCATCCCAATGCACCAGGCACGGCTTGGTAATCTCATCCAGGGCAGGGGCGTGCTTGTGAACGACGGCGCGGAGTTCGTCGTAGCCAAAATCAAATTGCACGTTCTTACGGGCGGCATCCGCCAGTACCGCTTCCACAATGGTGATAAACGTCTCTTTCCAGGTGTCGCCGCGCAGGTCAGGGTTGCCATCATAGCCAAAGTAGGTGCCGGGGAACTGGTTGATTTCGCGGATGATTTGGCCAATGTGGTGATTTACGGCCGTTAAAGTTTCTGACGGTAGACTGGTACTTACATGCTCCAGGCTGTCCCCATGCATCATTTCCATGAAAAAATAATCGGCATCGCATAAATCATGGGCCGTGTCAAAAAAGTAAATTTCGGGCACGGGGATGGCTGGATTTTGCTGCACCAGGCGCATGGTCGCCACCTCGGTCGCCATGATGTTTTTTTCGTACTGCATGACTTCGGCCCCTTTGGGCGGCGCAATCTTCAGAACCACCTCTCGCCCATCGGCCAGCCGAATGCGGTAAGAAACGTTAAACCAGCCATCTTTCATTTCCAGTATGGCATCTTCGCCCTCGGCTAGAGCCATCCCATCAAATGCCCGGGCCACCATGGCCGCAATCTGTGCTCGTGTTTGCTTGTTTTTGGTTTTGCTTTCCATCTTTTTCTCTCTCTGTTTTGAAAAACCCTCACCCCAGCCCTCTCCCTGGTAAGGTTTAAGGGCGGACAGGCTACAAAATGAAGCGCAACTGGGGGTGTCATTCCGAACGAAGTGAGGAATCTTCCAACTTACAAAGCAGAGAGATTCCTCGGAGGACCTCGGAATGACATGTTTATTGAGCGAGTTTTGCCTCAAAGCGAATACCTGTCCGTCCCTGAACCCTCACAGGGGGGTGGGTTAAGGTGGGGGTCTAACCTGCCACCACTAACTTCGTCTTCAACAAGTCCCGGTCGCGCGAGGAAGGACCAACGAGAATCTCAAACTCGCCCGGTTCCACTACATTCACGCCCTGCGCGTTGACGATCTCAAACGCGTGCCACGGCAGCTCTACATGCACGGTTTTCTTCTCGCCGGGGGCCAGATGAACGCGGGCAAATCCCTTCAGCGCCTTGTTCACCCAGGTAGCCGACGTCACCACGTCGCTGACGTACACCTGCACAATCTCCACGCCTTCTCGCTCTCCCACATTCGCCACGTCCACGGAAACTTTTGCTGTTTTATCGCTGCTCAGAGTAGAGGAAGCCAGTCGCAGATTGGAATAAGCGTACTCTGTGTAGCTCAGGCCGTGCCCAAACGGGAAAAGCGGCTCCTGCGTCAGGTCAGCGTAGCGGTTGCCGTGTTGGCCGCGCACCTGGCTGTAAAACACTGGCTGCTGGCCCACATGCACTGGAATCGAAATGGTTAACTTGCCGGACGGATTCAACAGCCCAAAAAGTGCCTCGGCTAATGCCTGGCCGCCTTCCATGCCGGGGTTAAACAGCTCCACAATGGCGGCGGCGTTTTTGGCAGAGGCGGGCAAAACCAGTGGCTTGCTGTTGATTAGCACCACAATCATTGGTTTGCCGGTTTGGGCCAGCGCATCAAGCAGGGCAATTTGCCCACCTTGCAGCTCTAGCGTGGCTGTGCTCAAGGTTTCGCCAATAAATTTCAGGTGGTCGCCCACCACGGCCACAACCACGTCTGACGCTTCGGCAGCGGCGACCGCTGCCGGAATGCCCGACAAATCATCATCCACAATCGAGCAGCCGCGTTCGTAGCGCACTTCCAGGCCGTCGGGAGCAAGGGCGCGAATGCCGTCCAGCATGGTGGTGGTTTTTTCACGCGGGTGTTTGCCCGCTTCCGGTGGATGCTGCCACGCGCCCAATGACCAGTCGCCCAGCTGCTGTAAATCGTCGTCGGCATTGGGGCCGATAACGGCGATGGACTTTAGTCCAGCCGGGTTTAGCGGCAGTAGGCCGTTGTTTTGCAGCAGCACCAGGCTCTGCCGGGCCGCGTCCAGATTGGCCGCGCGGTGGTCGGCACGGCCGATTTCCACCGCAGCGCGTTCCAGGTCAGGGCGGCGCGGGTTTTCAAACAGACCCATGCGGAATTTTAGCGCCAGTAGCCGGGCACAGGGGGCATCAATTTCGCTTTCGGCCAGCCGTCCGCTGCGCACTGCCTCAATGGCCCCTTCGTAGAATTCGGGTGTGGTCATCATGATGTCATTGCCTGCCCGCACGGCCACAACGGCCGCTTCCATATAATTGGCGCACACTTTTTGTTCTTTCACCAGCCGCCCCACATTGTCCCAATCGGTGACCAGCACGCCTTTGAAGCCCCATTCGTCCTTCAAAACCTCGGTGAGCAGCCAGTGATTAGCTGTGGAAGGCACCCCTTCCATGGATTGATAGCCCGTCATGAAGGTCATCGCCCCGGCTTTGGCGGCACGCTCAAACGGCGGCAAAAAGTAGCTGCGCAGCTTGCGCCGCGAAATGTCGGCTTCGGAGGCGTCGCGGCCGCCCTGTGTTTCCGAGTAGCCCGCGTAATGTTTGGCCGTGGCCAAAATGCCCTGTAGATCATCCAGCCCGTTGCCCTGGTAGCCGCGGATGAGTGCCGCGCCCAGCTCGCCAATCAGGTAGGGGTCTTCGCCAAACGTTTCGCCTGTGCGGCCCCAGCGTAAATCGCGGGTCAGGCAAAGGACGGGCGAGAAGGTCCAATGAATGCCGGTGGGTACGACTTCTTCGGCCGTGACCCGGCCAACCTGCTCCAGGAGGTTGGGGTTCCAGCTGCACGCCATCGCCAGCTGGGTGGGGAAGATGTTTGCGCCTTTCCAGAAGGAGTGGCCGTGAATGGCGTCCTCGCCAACCAGCAGGGGAATGGCCAGCCGGTTTTGGGTGGCCAGATCCATGGCGCGGTCCAATTTTTCGCCCAGGATGTGCAGGATCGAACCGGGTTGGCGGGTGTTGATGAAAGAGAGGTCGTCGGGTCGGGCATCCCACATGATGAGCTGGCCAACTTTTTCTTCCAGGGTCATCTGGCTAAGCAGGTCGGCTACGCGTTCTTCGACGCTGAGGGATGGATTGCGGTAAGCGGGAGTTTGTTCAGGCATAAATGTTTCCTTTTGAGTAGAGACGTTGCATTGCAACGTCTCTACAATTTAATCAACAACTTCAAAATCGGCGTGCAGGGTGGCCAGGGAGTCTGCGCCGACCCAGATGTCGAAGGCGGCGGCTTCCTGGACCCAGCCGTTGGCGTTGGTGCTCCAGTAGCGCAGCTCGTCCGGGCCAAGTTGGAAGGTGACGGTTTTGCTCTCGCCGGGCTGGAGCGTGACGCGCTCGAAGCCTTTTAGCTCGCGCATGGGGCGGGAATCGCTGCCCCATTTTTGATGGGTGTAGAGCTGGACAACCTCATCCCCGGCGACCTGGCCTGTGTTGGTGACGACGGCCGTTACCTCAATTGTTTCTCCCACTTTCACTTTTGCTGCCGAGAGCTGGAGATTGCTAATTTCAAAGGTGGTATAGCTGAGGCCAAAGCCAAATGGATAGAGTGGGGTGGTGAGGCTGTCCCAGTAGCGGGAGCGGTACATGGGGCTGCCTTCGGGCTGGTGGGTGAGCGTGCGCGCGTAGTAGAGCGGCGCATGATTGCCGTTGCGCGGGAAGCAAACCGGCAGCTTGCCGCCAGGATTCACATCGCCAAAGAGGATGTCGGCCACGGCATTGCCGCCTTCGGTGCCCGGTTCCCACGCTTCGAGGATAGCGGGGACGTTTTCGGAGGCCCAATTGATGCTGAGAGGACGGCCGTTTAACAACACCAATACCACCGGTTTACCCAGCGCACAAACTGCCTTGAGCAGTTCTTCCTGCCGTCCGGGCAAATCCAGTGAACCACGCGAGGCAAATTCGCCAGCCATATGGGCTTCCTCACCCAGCACCATGATCACGAGATCGGCGGCTTGGGCAGTGGTAACGGCCGTTTCAAACGCGGCATCACTCTCCTCTGGGGTCTGCGGCGGCTTCTTCAGCTCGGGCATAAAATCTTCAAATGGTGACGGGAAGTCGCGGCGGATGGCTGGACCTGGGGCATACGTTACGGTGGCTTCCGGCAGTTTGGCGCGGATGCCTTGCAACACCGTCACGGCGGCTGGCTGGTGGCCAAACACCATCCATGAGCCTTCGGTCGCTTCCATCGAGTCGGCCACCGGGCCAATGACGGCTACATTTTGCCAATCTTTCGCCAGGGGCAGCAGATTGTCTTCGTTGCGCAGCAGCACCATCGAGCGCTGGGCGGCCAATCGTGCCGCTGCCCGGTGTTCGGGCAAAGCGATTACTTTTTCCAACAGGGTTTCATCGACGTATGGATTTTCAAACAGGCCCATCTGCATTTTGAGGGTGAGAATCGGCCGTACCAGCTCGTCAATTTCCTCAACCGCCAGCGAACCATCTTCTACCAGATCGGCCAAGGTTTGCAGGTAAGAGCTGGAGGCCATGTCCATGTTCAGACCTGCTTTGATGGCGCGGTAGGATGCATCCCGCACGTCCTTGGCGTGGCCTTGAATGACCAGGTTCCCCACGGCAAAGGCATCGCTGACGATAAAGCCGTCGAAGCCCCACTCCTCGCGCAGCACATCGCGCAGCAGCCAGCGATTGCCGCTGGCCGGGACATTGTTCAGGTCCATGTAGGCGCTCATGAAGGTAGCCACACCGGCATCGACGGCTGCCTGGAAGGGCGGCAGGTAGACGTTGCGCAGTTGGGCTTCAGACAAGAAAACGGGGTCGTAATCGCGCCCACCGTCGGCGGCACCGTACCCGGCAAAATGTTTGGCGCAGGCCAGCATATGCTCCGGGTCGGCCAAATCGTCGCCCTGGAAGCCACGGACCTGAGCAACAGCCATTGCCGAGCCAAGGTACGGGTCTTCGCCGGCACCTTCCACAATGCGACCCCAGCGGGCATCGCGGGCGATATCGATCATCGGGCCGAAGGTCCAGTGGATACCGGCGGCGCGGGCTTCTTTGGCGGCAATGGCTTGGGCTTGTTCAGGAACGGCCGTATCCCAACTCGCCGCCATCGCCAGCGGCACGGGGAAGATGGTTCGGTAGCCATGAATTACGTCCAGGGCAAACAGAATCGGAATGCCGGACGGGCTTTCTTCGATGGCGATTTTTTGCAGTTCGTTGAACTGTTTGGTGTCATTCAGCCACAGCAGGGAACCCGCCCCGGTTTGGCGAATGATCTCTTCGGCGGGTGGGCCGGGCATAAAGTCTGCGCCGCTGATTTGCGCCAGCTGGCCGACTTTTTCGGCCAGACTCATTTGTTCTAGAAGTGTGTTGGCGCGTGCCGTAATTTCGGGGGATACGGCCGTTTCTGATTTGTTCATTTGTCTATCTTATCTCCTTGTTTCGTAACAGGTTTTCCCTTCTTTACTGCAACCGGTTGCAAAATCTGGCGCAAAAGAAAGCCGTCCATGCTTAGGCCGATTCGCGTATCACCAGTTCGACGGGCGTGCTCACATTCGTCACCACGCCCGTCTGAATATATTGAATAAGATTCTGCGCCAGCAGCCTGCCCGCCAGCGAAATATTTTGCCGAATTGTGGTCAACGGCAAGTTGTTGTATTGGGCGATGGAGACATCATCATAACCCACCACAGCAATATCTTCTGGCACACGTTGGCCACCGTCTTGGATCACTTTGATGGCGGCGATGGCCATCAAATCGCTGTTGGCGAAGACGGCGTCCAGGTTGGGCGATTGTGCCAGCAGGCGCTGCATGGCGGTAATGCCCGACGCGTATGAATAATCGCCATAGACCACGTTTTGGGTGTCCACACTGCGTCCGGCAGTTTGCAGCGCGGTTGCATAACCCTGAAATCGGTGCTGCACGGTTAGGTCATCTTGAGGCCCACCGATGAACCCGATTTGTTGCCGCCCGGTCTGGATCAGGTGTTGGGTGGCCAGTAACCCTCCGGTGATGTTGTCGCCCGTGACGGTGCAGTAGCGGAAATTGGGCAGGGGCACGCCCCAGGCGATGAAGGGCGCTTGCAGCCCAATTAGTTTTTTGACCAGCGCCTGGCTGGTGTGCGAACTCATCAAGATGAAGCCATCTACGCGGGCGCTGTCGAAGTAGGAGTTGGCCCAGGTATTGTCTTGCGAATTGACGTGAACGATGAGGAGATCGTAGCCCAGGGCGCGCAGGCCGCTGCCGATGCCGCCTAGAATCTCGAAGCTGAACAAGCTTTCGGCCTCAAAAAAGTTTGGACCACAGTCAGGGGTGACAAAGGCGATGGTGTGGCTTTGGCGCAAGCTAAGGTTGCGTGCCGGGGCGTTGATGCGGAAGTTGTGTTCCTGGGCAATGGCCTGGATGCGTTCGCGGGTTTCCTGGCTGATAAGCGGGCTGTTGTTGAGCGCGCGCGACACGGTTGACTTGGACACATTGGCCAATCGGGCGATGTCTTTAATGGTTTGCACGCTCTTGTCGCTCATCAAACTCTCCTTATTGATGCAACCGGTTGCATTGTACAATTATTTGGAACCAAGTACAAGAGGGAGAAGGTTTTAAATTGGGCTGGTGAGAGAAAATAGGGGTGGGGGAGAGGAACGGCCGTTTCTACCACCACCCATCCCCATATTTTCCCAACAACTTCTTAGCGTTTTCTTCAAATCTCTATCGTATGCTGCCAACTGTGAAATGAGAAAAGCTTCGCATACAAAGGAGTTTTAGGAGAAAGCTCATGATGAAATTAGAAAATATTGTCGTTCTGATTCCAGCGCTTAACCCAAACAACAAACTGGTTGATCTGGTTAAGCAGCTCAACAAAATGGGCCTGGTGAATGTCATGGTTATTGATGACGGCTCTGATGATTCAGCACAAGCGGTTTTTGATGAAGTGCAGACTTATCGCGCTAGAGTCTATCGCCACCAGAAAAATCTGGGTAAGGGCGCGGCTTTAAAGACCGGCATCGCGTGTGTCAGGAAAAATCAGCCGCACATTATTGGCGTGGTTACTGCCGATGCGGATGGACAGCATGCCCCCAAGGATGTTTTGAAAGTTGCCAGGGCGTTGGCCGCTGGCGACATGATTGTATTGGGTACGCGGGACCTTTCCCGCAGTGATGTTCCGTTGACCAGTAAAATCGGTAACCTGTTCTCAACCATTTATTACAAAGTGAAAACGGGCAGGCTCTTAAAAGACACGCAAACCGGGTTGCGCGGTATTCCCGCTAAATACTTTGACTTTGCGCTTGAGGTAGAGGGCGATCGGTATGATTACGAGATGCGCTTTTTGGAGCAAATGAACGAGAAAGATATTGCTTACAGCACCGTAGACATTGAGACAATTTACGGCGCGGACAGAGTTACGCATTTTCGCGCGGTGAGTGATTCCTACGTGATTTATGCACCGTTTGTCAAAAACATTGCTTCGTCACTGCTCTCGGCCGTCGTTGATATCGCCGCTTTTATGCTGTGGGTCAGCTTGGGAAGCAGCATCTTTGCGGCTACCGTTTTGGCCAGAGCTCTTTCGGGCATCTTCAATTTTTCCTTGAATAAAATCTGGGTGTTTGACATGAAGGATTCGCATAACACCCGAAACGAATCTTTGAAATACCTGGCCTTGTTTATTGTGCAGATGATTTTTAGTGGGTTATTAACCGAGGCGCTTAATAACGTCCTCATCTTCCCCAATAGCCTACTATTTATCAAGATATTGGTCGATTGCTTCCTGTTTGTGACGAACTTTATGGTTCAACGATTTTGGATTTTTCCATCCCATTTAAAACTGAGTACACCAAAATGAAAAAACACACCTTTGCGATTATTTACGCCGCCCTATTGATAGCGGCAACCGTTTGGAGCCTGCTCGACACGTTTGTCATTGCCGACAAAATCGTCGTGGTAGACGAGACGGCCGCCAATACCAGTATCTATGTGGACCTTGAAAACGAAGCTGCGACCAGCAGCAGTTCGGGCAGCGCTCAAGATGAAATTGTTGTGAGCGCTGCTGCGAACAGTCTGGTAGTTGAGCCTGCTTCTAGTGCCACTTCGGATAGCGACCTAGTTGAGGATAGTGACAGCAGCGGTGATGTGCCTATCATCACGGCGAATTCCTATCAGGATGCCAATATGCAAATCACCATCGAGACCATTCGGGCATACGACACGGACATCTATATTGCCGATGTGATCGTCAGTGATATTGCTTATCTTAAGACGGCGCTGGCGCAAAATACCTTTGGCAAAAACATTAAAGAGACAACTTCGGCTATGGCCGAGGAACATGAGGCAATTCTGGCTATCAACGGGGACTATTACGGGTTTAGAAACTCTGGCTTTGTGGTCCGCAACGGCGTGTTGTACCGCACGACGGCGAGAAGTGGGTCTAATGATGCGTTAGTCGTCATGGCGGATGGCAATTTTGAGATCGTTAACGAGAGCAATACGGATGTGCAAGCGCTGTATGATGCTGGTGCGCTCCAGGTCTTTTCTTTTGGGCCAGGGCTCATTGAAAATGGGGAGATTACCGTCACGAGCAGTTCTGAAGTGTCGCAATCGAAGTCCAGCAATCCCCGAACGGCTATTGGCATGATTGCGCCGCTGCATTACATCTTCGTGGTTTCAGATGGCAGAACGTCGCAAAGTGCGGGGCTGTCGCTGCTGGAGTTAGCTCAAATTATGCAGCAGTATGGCGTTACGGAAGCTTACAATCTGGACGGTGGTGGCTCATCAACGATGGTGTTTAATGGGCAAGTGGTGAACAATCCGACAGACGGCCGTTCCTACGGCGAGCGCAAGGTAAGCGACATCATTTATATTGGAGAACACCTATGAACACAGTGAAAATCGTGAAAACTTATATTTTCACCACACTTTTTTGTATCGTTTTTAACACCGTGTATTCCCTTTTTGGCCACGGCGTGACCTCGCCCTTTATGAGTTATGCATATGCTTTTAGCCTGGTATTGGGCGTTGGTGGTTTTATTCTGGTGGGTCAACTACACCTGGAAAATCGGGTGGCGTTTAATCTGTACAACGCCGGGATTGCCACATTGACGGTGGGCAGCCTTTTGCGCGGCATCATTGATATTGCCGGAGCGGATACAATCTATCCGGTTTATTACTTTGTGGTTGGTGCGGGGTTGGCTGTCGTTGGTGGGCTTTTGTACGTTTTTCAGTGGCAGGCCAGCCTTGCTGACAGTTTGACAAGCTGAGAGGTTTTTTAGAAACGGCCGTTTCTTCCGCAACCGGTTTTTAAAAAAGGGGAGGGGAAACGGCCGTAATTCTCTTGCAAAGTCTGGGGTTAGTGGAAAACCCTCTCCCTGCCTAAGCCGATAAATAGCAGACTGAGTTTGCTGATTGCGATGTGAATTATTGCCAGACAGTTTGACGGAAAGCGACCAATTCTCGTTTCATTCGTCAAATTCTATGTTCTCAAGAAACAAGGCTTCTTTCCAATCACCGGTTTTGGTTAGGGGTATTTCACGATCTCCAAAGGCTCGAATTTCATCCCGTTCTAATTCAGAAAGTCCAAAAACTTCACACATTTGGTCAAAAGTCTTTAATTCTTCTAAAGTCAAAGTACGGTCAGCCAAAGCTGAAATATACGCAGCAACAGCGGCAGCTTTCCGTGATTCTAGTGTTGGTAGATATGAAACAATAGTTTCTAATGAGGGTGGTTGGTGCATTGCTTGGTTAAGAAGATTCAATTCCTTTTCATCAAGTCCTTGATTGCGAGCTTCTTCATTAATCAGTTGAACTTCTTGCTCGTTCAATGATTGGTCAGACCAACTCATAAATACCATTGCTAAGACAATTCCTAAATCTTCATGCTCTGTTGAAGTGGACATAAAAATTCTTTCCCCCTAATCCAAAATGATGACATCTTCATCGTTAGGCAATATTTCACAGTAATATTTAAGGCAGGCTGCGCCAAAACTTCGAGCTGTAAGATAATTGATTCCACCACCTACGGCCGTTCCAACTCCCATTGGTACCAATCGCCCTAATGCGATCCCTCCCCGTTTTGTACCCCATTTTGTAAATACAGTTGTACCCAAATTTCGATTAATCTGTTTAAGAACTTCTCCGCTGACCCGCGTGTCAAATTGCTTAGTAGCTATTTTCGTTCCAACACGTTTGATTGCTTCTTTTGCCGGAACTATCGCACCGGTTTCAATGCCCCATACAATTATCAATTCCTCTTTACGTTCTGGTTCAAAAACATCATAATCTAAAATTCCAGCCACGATTAATTGCATTGCAGTAAGATTCCGCAATATAAGCCATGTTTCTCCTGTTATAGATGTGGTGGTTATTCCAAGCTGAACAGCAGTTCCTAACCCTGGAATTGCGCTAGGCAAAGAAGCTACAACACCTATGCCAGTTAGTTTCCAAGTTGACACGTTTACAATTTTTCGGGCTAAATCTGGATCCGAGGTAGAGGGATGTTTGCTTTTTAGTTTTTTTACGGCTTCATCTATGTCTTTAGGATTTGGGAAAACTGCGAGAGTCTCAAATATGTCAATCAACCCATTTTGCTGTTTGATTATGGCGTTATCCATTGTTTTTCCTTGATGATAGGTTTTGTTATTGGCGGCAGAAGCCACTATCAGCCTCGCGGGCAAGACGAAAAATGGGGTTTTTGCTAAATGAGATTTGATTTTAGTCCCCAATTTCCGGCGAAAAGCTGACTCCGGTCAGTATAAACGCTTTTTGCGGTTTTATAAAGGTGAAAATGGAGTGGTGCAGGGTCATCGCATACTCTGGCGACAACGAATGAAATTCATTGTCTGAGACAAAAAACCTGCTCAAGCAGGTTAAAAAAGGGCCATTTTAGTGCGCTTTAGCGCACTTGTTGTCACAGCGGACGGTTTCTAACCGTCTGAGACTATGGGAAGGTCGCTAAAAGCGGCCGTATTTCATTTTTGCGCCAGGGGTAAAAAGACAGCCTCCGTCAGCACCACAAATTCATACGCGCCGAGGTCGATACGGCCGTTGTTCACTCGTCCATTTCCGTCAAAATCGGCGCTGCCTGCCTCGGTCAGGTTCTCGCCTGCGTCAATCGCTGGGGAGCTGACCAGCAGGTGCAAATCGGGCAGGCTGGTGTGGGCCAGCAGCGGATTGGCAAAGAGGGAGTGGGCATCGTTGCCCGTGCCCGATTGATAAGCGGTAAATCCCTGATAGGTTACCGTTTTCCACTGCCATTCGCCCGCGGCTGCCCCCGCTGTGGCAAAAAAGAGATTACTGTCCAGCACGTTGCCGCTGTTCTGCGTGTATTCATTGCTCATGAACAGGTTTTGCCCGTTGGCGTAAAAAATATTGTTTTTGATGACGTTGTTTTGCGTATCAAACTGCACGTACAGCTCACCTGCGCCGGTGTGATTGCTGTCATTTTCAAAAAAGGTGTTGTTGACGATGAAACAATCTTCCGTGCTGCCCCGATTGGTGTCGTAGCCGCCCATCGCCAGCCCGGCGCTGTGGTTGTGGTAGAGCAAATTATTGCGCACGATGATTTCGCTGGTGGCCCGGCCACTGTGCTCGCTGGCAATCTCAATGCCAAAGTTGGATTGGTACACCTGGTTTTGCTCGATGGTGATCCGCGTGCCGCCGTCCACGTAGATGCCCGCCGCGCTTTGTTCGCCGCCATAGGCTGGGTTGGTGATCGTGTCGATGTTGTAGACGATGTTGCCACGCACCACGCCATCCCGCGCCTGGTCAACGGCCGTATTGCTCGCCGTCCCCTCAAACCCAATCAGATCAATGCCGATGTTGTCGTTGTCGTGCACCACGTTGCCCTCGATGAGGAAGTCGGACACGTTGCCGTTGAGCACCATTGCCTCACTGTTGCCCAGCTTCAGGTCAAACAGCTCGTTATTGCGGATTACAATTTCGGTGATGGTGCTGGTTGATTCCGTGCCGTACACGGCGATGCCGTGGGCATTACCGCTGGCCCCGGCGGTCGTTTCGATGGCATGCACCGTGTTGTTTTGCAGCGTGATGTGATCGGCTGTCCCGGCGACGTAAATGCCCATCGGCACGCGATTGCTGTTGCTGCTGCGATAGTTGCGCAGCTCAAAGCCGTCAATCGTCACGTAACTCTGGCTGTCGATGAGGAACAGGGCGCTGTCGCTGTTGGGCACCGTGAGATTGCTGCCATCGAGAACGGCCGTTTCTCCCACATAACTCCTAAAAATCACATCTCCATCCACTGCCGAACCGGAAACATTGATCGTCACCGCTTCTTCATAGATGCCGCCGCGCACCAGCACCGTATCGCCCGCAGACATGTTGTCTGCGGCGTGCTGGATGGTGCCCCACGGTTCCGCCAGCGTGCCCGGGTTACCGTCGCTGCCCGTGGTCGCCACGTAGTATGTTGTCGGGGCGGCCTGCACCCGATTTGTCTCTTCATAACAGCCCGTTGTGAGGTATACGGCCGTTAACGTCAACCCAAGCCATGCTAATTTTTTCATCAAATCAATCGCCTTTCTGGTGATGAGTAAGCTTCCTCAAAAACGACCCTAGAGTATCACCACGGTTTTGGCATTGGCAAGGAGCAAATCGCGGAAGTTATCACGATCTTGGTGCGGTCGGTTTATTTTGATTTGTGAAGGCGGGGATTGAAAAGCGACAACCGGCTGCCTGGGGTTGCAGCCGGTTGTCAAATGAGAAGGAAGAGGATTATTGCGTAGAGGGGAGGAAGTAAACCTTTTCGGGATAAAAGACAAAACCATCATCTACCAGCTGTGGATTGTGCGCCAGCACATCTTCTTTGAAGGTTTCCCAACTCATGGGATGGCCGTAGCCAGCGACGAAGCGCTCCCAAACATCCCAGCGGTTGCCGTAGTAGCCGGTAAGCTGAAGATGCCAATCCGCACCGTTGTTTTGCGTGGGCAGCAGAACCAGCTCGATGGCGTGTTGCGGCGTAGCTGTGGGTTGTGGAACGGCCGTTGCCGCCACTACGATCCCGCCATCGGCAATCACATCGGTTTGATCCGTAATCAAGGTTTTGCCATTGAGCCGCAAGTGCCCGGCCTGGTATCCTTCGGTTAGCTCGGCCTCAGGCACGGGCAGCACAACGACGCTGTAGGTGAGCTGTTTGCCCGCCACCTGGAAGGTTTTAATATCATTTGGCGTCAACTCTTCCAGCCAACGGCCGATGTAGCGTGTGCCAACCATCCCCGGCACGGTCTTCATTTCTAACAGGTTGTTGGTTTCATCATAAACGTCATGGGTTAGGGTAAGTTCATACTGATTGGGAACGCGCAGTTCAAAGACGCCGTCCATGGGGCCATTGTTGGAGAGGCCAGCATTCATCATGCGGGACGTGGTGCGGCTGATCTCTTCGCCGTTTTTGAACAACACCACCACAAAACCATTTTGCCAGCGGCCCGCTTCGTCGGCAATTTGCCCAGCGAAAACCAGTTCCGTAGGTGTTTCCAGGGTGTCATCCACGCTGGTGCTCACTGCTCCAATAAATTCCTTGGCCGCGTCTTGCTGGGGTTGGGAGCAAGCGGTCTGGCCGAAGAGCAGAAATCCACCCAAAAATAGACCAATAAGGAAAGCGAAAAAGAGGTTGATGAGACGAGACATGCGATTCCTCCACTGGTTACGGCCGTTTTGGAGAAATTCGGCCGTATACCGCTAAGCCGAGAGCGAGATGTTCAGCCAACGCGACTTGTCTGAACACATTCAGCATAACATACAGGTCAACCTTGCGGCTGACAGCTGAGTGACACAAATCATACGGCCGTATGACAATAAACGATGGCGGAATGGAAATTCAGGTAGTCAGGGGAAATAGCCGGGATTTAGTCGGTGTGGAGAAGCTGGTAGTAGCTGTGGCCCGCGCAGGTTTGGCAGAGGATACGGCCGTTCGCATCCACCACCTCGCGTTCATTCATGATCTCTTCGTGGCACTGCTGGCAGACGGCCCGTTTGTTCGGCTGGCTGAGGATGGCAGCTAGCGGCTGTTGCAGGGTGACCGCTTGCACGGTCACCAACTGCTCATCCGGGATGCGCTGATAGCCGAGCAGGTATTGCCGCCAGCGGTCGGGTTCTTCGGGGGCAAACAGTTGGGCGATCTGGCGGGAAACGGCCGTTGGCGCAACCCGTACCGCCTGGCCTGTGTGCGTGTCGATGAGCGTGGCTGCTACCTTGCCGTAATCAGCGACCCGCAGCGTGCGCCGCCCCACAAAGCAGTGGGTGGCCACGGCAATGCCGTCCGCGCCGCAGCCATCGGTTTCCACAATGGTGAGTAGCCGCTTGTCGTCGTTGTTGAAGGGGGGCGTTGTTTCTGGGCAGATCAGGCCCAAAGCCAGCAGCCCGCGCAGCCCCAGGCGCACGCCGAGCACCTGCCGGGGGCATAAATGGTGGTGCCGGGCAGCGGTGCGGACCAGCAGTTCAGGCAAAAGGGGGTGCAACGGCCGTTCCTCATCGGAATCGGTTGAAAAGTTGGAGGATGTAGAAGTAGTCATCGTAAATTTGAAGCACTCAAGCGAGTTGATGTGTTAAAAACACGCCACGCATTGAGGCATATCCAGGCCGTATGATAACCTAGAAGCCAGCCGTAACCAATCGGCACCTTGCAAAATGAGGCCCTCTCAATCTCCTTAAAAAGCCAGTGAGCCACCACTGCTTTTTTATGCCAAAAAGTTTTCCGATGCTTGTTTGGCCAAAGCAAAGAAGCCAAATAAGCAAGCGCATCGGGGTTTCCCCTTAGAATCAAGCCTTTCCTCTAGAAATAGGGCGATCTTCTCCCCCAATCTGGATTGACTCTACTAGTTCTGTGACTCATAATGTAGATCTCACAATTGTTCGACGGGAATAGGGAAAAGCCGACGCAAAAATAAAAATATTCCTCTAAAGTCATTAAGTGGAAGAGCTAGAGTTAAAGAATATTCCACCTTTTTCTACTAAAAAAATAAAAAGCTAAAAATTGGCCAATGTGGCTTTTCATTAAATGTTCAGGTGTTCATCCATGAAGACCAACATAGCATCCTTTCTCAACCATCACAGCGTGCAGTATTTAGGGTAGGCAAGTGTACTGAAGGATCTGCAAATATAGATTTGAGGAGGTGTCACTGTGAGCGGCGGGTCAACGAAGAAAAGCAATAAGCCAGGAGCTTACCTCGCCTCGGAAGAAGTGTGGCAAGCTCTGTTTGAGCAGGCTGCTGATGGCATTTTTATTGCCAAAAAGACGGGGGAGTTTGTTGATGTAAACCAGCGTGGCTGCGATATGGTTGGTTACACCAGGGCGGAGATGCTGAAGTTATCTCTGGTGGATTTGATTTCGCCCGAAAATTTGGCCACCGATCCACTCCAGCTAGACGCTATGAATTCCGGGGAGTCTTTGCTAAAAGAACGACAAATTTGTGGCAAAGACGGCCGTTGCTTCCCTGCCGAAATTAGTGCACGCATATTAGCGGATGGCGCAATTCTGGGCATTGTCCGGGATATTAGCGAGCGCAAACAAGCGGAAGAAAAACTGCGCGAAAGCAATGATCGCTTTCAGCTCCTGGCTGAATCATCCCTCACCGGAATCTACCTTATTCAAGACGGCCGTTTCCGCTATGTCAATCCGGCGATGGCCCACATTTTTGGTTACCAGGTTGAAGAAATCACCGACGTGCTTGGCCCTACGGATTTGGTCTTTGACGATGACCGATCCCTTGTCAATGAAAACCTTCGCCGTCGTGTTGATGGTGAACAAGAATCTATCAACTACGAATTCCGCGGTTTGACCAAAGATAAAACCGTGATTGATGTTGAAGTGCACGGTCGGCGGATTGAGTTTGGTGGAAAAATGGGCGTGATCGGCACTCTGGTTGAGGTTACCAAACGAAAAAGGGCAGAAGAAGCGCTCCGCACCAGTGAAGAACGGCTTCAACTTGCCCTGGATGTGGCGGAACTAGGTTTATGGGACTGGAAAATAACCACCGGAGAATTGACTTGGTCGCAAGAATGCCTCGCTATGTATGGCTTACCGCTCGACACCGACATCACCTATGCGATCTTCTTGCAAACTATACATCCAGAGGATCGTGAACGAATTGATCGTGCCTTAAACCGTGCAGTTGAAACCTGTTCCAGCTATGAAGAACACAAGCGGGTCATCTGGCCAGACGGTTCCATCCATTGGACGCTCTCCCGTGGCCAGGTTTACTGCGACGCACGGGGAACCCCGGTCCGTATGACGGGGGTTTCGTTTGATATTTCCAAACTAAAGCAGGCGGAAGCCGAGCACCAGGTGCATGTTTGGTTTCTTGAGAGCTTGGACAAAGTAAACCGGGCTATGCAGGGCACCAACGATCTGCAACAAATGATGATCAATGTTCTCGATAGCCTGCTCACCATTTTCAACTGTGATCGTGCCTGGCTCGTCTATCCCTGTGACCCAGAGGCGGCTACGTGGCAGTCCATGATGGAAAGAACGGTGCCCGAATATCCGGGTGTGATTCCCATTGGCGTAAAACTTCCGCTAGACCCGGTGGGAGCGGCCGTTTACAAAGTTTTGCGTGAATCCAGTGGGCCAGTGCAGTTCCGACCCGGTGCCAGTCACCCCGTACCCCAGGTGATCGCTGAGGTATTTCAGGTTCAATCTTTTATGGCCAACGCGCTCTATCCAAAGGTGGGGCAGCCGTGGTCTTTTGGGCTGCACCAATGCTCTTACCCACGGGTATGGACGCAGGTAGAAGAGCGGCTGCTCCAAGCGATCGGCTGGCGGCTGGCCGACAGCTTAACCAGCCTGTTGTCTTACCGCAATTTGCGCCAAAGCGAACACCGCCTGGAGGAGGCGGAGCGCATTGCCCATGTTGGCTGGTGGGATCGCGACTACGAAGAGAATCGCATTTCTCTTTCTGATGAAGCCTGCCGCATTTTTGGGATTCCGTCTAGGGTGCAAGACTATTCCCTGGATGATTGGCATGAGCAGTGGCAGGTCTTGGTTCATCCAGAAGACCGGCAGCGAACGGCCGTTGCTGCCGAAAACGCGCTGCAAGGTGATCCGCGATACGATTTGGAATACCGGATTATTCGCCCTAGCGGGGAGATGCGGGTTGTGCAAAGCCAGGGGGATGTGACCTGGGACGATGCCGGACGGCCGTTGCGCATGTTTGGCATCATGCAAGACATCACCGAACTCAGGCAGGTAGAGGCGGAACTGCGCGACAACCGCGAGACAGCATTGCAGTTTTCCCAGCAGCTGGCTGTTTTGCACGAGGTAACCAACCAACTTTCTCTCGCTGAATCTTCTGATGATTTGTACCGCCTGGCTGTGCAGTTAGGTAAGTCAAGACTGGGATTTGACCGGGCCAGCATCTGGTTTGTTGATTTGGCTGCGAACCTCCTTCGCGGCTCCTATGGCACCGATGAGAAAGGTGAATTACGAGATGAGCGAACGGCCGTTATCACCATCGAACGGCGGGGATTGGCCTGGGAGGTGCTTTCACACAAGGAGCCGAAAGCCTATGTTGAATACCTGCCCCTTTACGATCACCTGGGTAATCAAGTGGGCGAAGGGCAGAATGCCATTGCCGGCCTTTGGGACGGCGACAAAGTGATTGGTGTTATTTGTGTCGATAACCTCTTCACTCAAAAACCAATCACCGAAAATTGGTTAGAAGTATTAAAGCTGTATGCCACGTCTCTTGGCTATCTCGTTACCCGGAAGCGGGCCCAGGAAGCCCAGGCTCGGCTGCTGGTTCAGATTCAGGAACAGGCCCAACAGGTACACAACATCATGGATACCGTGCCAGAAGGGGTTGTCTTGTTGGGCAAGAACCTGTTTGTTACCCTCACAAACCCGGTCGCGAGGCAATATCTGGCGCAGCTGGCTCCCAATTGGGAAAACAGCGCCCTGAATGCGCTCGGTTCAGTTGCCTTGCCCGAACTATTGACATCCCCACCAAAAGGATTGTGGCATGAGGTCAAAAGCAACGATCTCGTCTTTGAAGTGATAGCCCGACCCATAGAAAACAGCCCCTCCAATGGGGGTTGGGTGTTAGTTTTGCGTGATGTCACCCAGGAGCGGGATATTCAAAATCGGGTGCAGCGGCAGGATCGATTGGTAGCGGTTGGGCAGATGGCTGCCGGTATTGCCCATGATTTCAATAACATCCTGACGGTGATCAGACTTTATGCCCAGCTCATTTTACGGACAGTAGAAATTCCTAAGCACGCCGAAGAACGGCTAAACACCATCGAGCAGCAAACGGAGCGGGCCACAGACCTGATCCAGCAGATTCTCGATTTTAGCCGCCAATCCATGCTGGAGCGTCAATCGTTTGACCTGCTCCCATTCATCAAACGATTGGTCAAACTCCTGGATCGTACCTTGCCAGATAATGTTGCGATTACCTTTGAGCACACGAATCAAGCGTTCCATATTTTGGCAGACCCTTCGCGTATTCAGCAGATCGTGATGAACCTGGCCGTAAACGCACGCGATGCGATGCCTGAGGGCGGCGAACTGCACATGACGTTAAAGCAGGTGCAAATCGCAGAGAAAAAATCGTTATCACTCAATGATTTGCCACCGGGACCCTGGGTTCTTTTGGAGGTGACTGATAACGGTACGGGCATCGATCCAGAAGTGTTGGCGCATATTTTTGAGCCTTTCTTTACCACCAAGCAAGTTGGTGAAGGAACTGGGCTGGGTTTGGCCCAAGTTTATGGCATTATGCAGCAGCATGAGGGTTGTATTGATGTGGTGTCACAAGTGGGTCGGGGCACGACATTCTCCTTGTATTTTCCGGCCCTTGGCACTGTGGCAGGTGCGGCGGTTACGCCAGACCAATCGCTGTTAACCTTGGGACAGGGGCAAACGCTCCTGTTGGTTGAGGACAATCAACCGGCGCGGGAGGCGCTTTTGGGCAGTCTGTCTCTCTTGAATTACGAGGTGGTTGCGGCTGCAAACGGCCGTCAAGCGCTCGAAATTCTAGCTGAAAAAGAAGCGTGCGTTGATTTGGTGTTGAGTGATGTTGTGATGCCAGAAATGGGGGGAATTGCCTTGTTTCACGCGATGCATGAACAATATC
Source organism: Ardenticatenaceae bacterium (assembly GCA_020634435.1). GTDB lineage: Bacteria > Chloroflexota > Anaerolineae > Promineifilales > Promineifilaceae > Leptofilum. The sequence continues at coordinate 37,545 of JACKBS010000004.1, forward strand.
CAGGTATTCCCGTTGTGTTGCTTACCGGCCATGCCATGAATAATGATATGGAGAACTTAAAGCTGCTTGGGCTGTCTGGCTGGATGCCCAAGCCACCGGACCTGGCGGCTCTAAGCCATTTGCTGGCCGATGTGTTGGCAGATTCCCAGGCTTAACGCGACGGCCGTTTCTCATTTTGTCTCGGTTGAATAGGGGAAACATTGCCCTCATTAAATTTCTGACGCACTCAAGTGCGTGGGTAATGGCACGTGCGTCGTCGCGCTAAAACGGCTCGCGGTTTATAGTGAGGGCAATATTGGGAAAACGGCCGTAAACACGGCACAAACTGGGAACATAAATGATGATGGCACTCCTCCTCTATTTCAGCCTCAGCCTGATAGCTTCAACGCTGGTCCTTTTTGCGGCGGCGCTTTCCTCAAGCATTAGCCGCCGCGAAAATTTGCCCGAGCGGTACGACAACGCCGAGGCCAACAGCAACCAATCTGCCCCGTTTTGCCCGCAATCCCCCAGCCTGTAAATTCTTTAGCTGCGTTTGCGTAGCCCAAAGTAGAACAAAACTAGGGCCAGCGCCGTGCCAAGTAAGCCGGTCGCAACGGCCGTTCTGCGTCCCCCATCCCCTTCAACCAAAACAGGTGTTGTTTCTGGCTTGTGCAGCATGGTGTGCCAGTCAGGCACCGTGTCGTGCGGCGGCAGGCTGTATTTTTCGTCCCAGCGCTTCCGGTACAACCCCCACTCTTCATTCCAGCGCGCATCATCCCAGCCCAATTCCGGCTGGCAGATGGCCCGAATTTTTGCTTCGTGCGCCTGGCCGCCTTGCGGCAGCAGCAAGCCAAGCCGCACCCGCCGCAGCAGCAAATCATCTAGATGCACCACGCCTTCACTTCTTGCTGCCCAGCGCAGCTCCGCCCACAGCACGTTGCTGTTGGGAATATTTTCCAGCTCGCCCGGCTCTGCGGCGTTTATCAAATCTTCTGCCTCGCGGCCGTAACGCCCAATGAGCCGTCGTCGCGTGGCCTCTGGCAGCGGGACGGGCAAGTCTTCCGTTACCTCGTCCAGCGCGGGTGCATCTTCATCGATCTTGGGTATGTCGGGCAGCAGCTCACGGGCTGCTTTCAGAGCGTCCAGGGCGATGAGGCGGAAAGTGGTCAACTTGCCGCCAGTCACTGTCAGCAGTCCGTTTTCTGTCCACACCACATGGTCGCGTGACTCCGCCGAGGGATCCGCCTTGCCGGTATTGATGACCGGGCGCACCCCGGCAAAAGTAGCCAGCACATCGTCTAACTTCAACGCCAAAGAGGGGTAGCGTGCTTCGACAGCGGCCATCAAATAGGCCACCTCGCCGGGGGTGATGTGCGGTTCATGGCTCAATTCTTCGCTGTGATCTACGTCGGTGGTGCCCACCAGCGTGACGCCATCCCAGGGGAAAATGAAAACAAAACGGCCGTCTAGCGGATGGTTAAACGAGACCGCCTGGGCAATCGGGAAGCGCCACTGGGGGAAGATGAGATGACTGCCGCGCAACGGCCGTAATCTTGGTTCCTGGTCCACTTTTTCGCGCAGCTCGTCGGCCCACGCCCCGGTGGCGTTGATGACCAGCTTGGCCTGGACGCTCTTCTTACGCCCGGTTTCCCGGTCTTGCAGGGTAACGCCCACCACCTGCCCATCTTCGCGGGTTAGATTGACGGCGGCGATGTAATTTACGGCCGTACCGCCTGCGGCCACCGCCTCGCGCAGCACCCGCAGCACCAGCCGTGCATCGTCCGTTTGGGCGTCAAAATAGTGGAATGCCCCGGCCAAATCCTGCACGTTCAGGCGCGGGGCCAGCATCCACACCTCTTGCGGGCTGTAGTAGCGATGGCTCCATTGCAAAGCCACCAAATCGTAAAACGACAGCCCGGCGCGGACCAGCATCTTCTCGCGCCATTGGCCGCTGCCTTTTTCATTGGCCAGCAAAAAGCCCAACGGGTCCACCAGCCCTGGCGCGGATTCTTGCAGCTTTTGCCGCTCCTGCACGCTGGCCTGCGTCAGCCCGATTTTGCCCTGTTTCAGGTAACGCAATCCGCCATGCACCAGCTTGGAACTGCGGCTGGACGTGCCAAAGGCAAAGTCCCGCTGCTCCACCAGCAAGGTTTTCAGCCCCAACCGTGTCGCCTCGCGCAAAATCCCCGCGCCGGTAATGCCCCCGCCGACCACCACGATGTCCCACGGTTGGTTTAAATCCTTCCAAATCTCTTCACGCCAGTTTTTGTTCCACATAAATTTCACTTCCGTAGCCGCAGTTTCTTACTGCGCAAAAGGTAATTGGGCAATTGGGTAATTGAGTAATTCATCCGCTTACCCGTTCACCTTGTCACCCTGTCATCACTTCACCAACACCCCCGGATTCATCACCCCTGCCGGATCAAACTGCCGGGCTACCGTTTCCAGCGTGGCAATACCGAGGCTGCCTTTTTCGGCGGCCAGGTATGGCTGGTGGTCGCGGCCCACGCCGTGCTGGTGGCTGATGGTGCCGCCGTGCCGGATGATGGCCTGGCTAGCGGCCGTTTTCATGGCAGTCCAGCGTGCCAAATTTACGTCTGGATCAGGTGAGAGCCGGAAGAGGTAGGTGGTGTAGATGCTGCATCCGGTGGCGTACATGTGCGACAGATGGGTGAAGACGTGTAACTGTTCGTCAAATTGAGCCATTGCGTTTTTTAGGCTGCTCTCGATGTCGGCAAGGGTGGCATCTACCTGGTTCCAGGTAACGGCCGTTTCCAACGTATCCACCCCATAGCCAATTTCCCACAGCGCATTGCGCAGGTAGGGGGTGCGGAAGCGCCCCTTCTGCCACTGGTTGCCAAACTGTTGCCCCACGTGAATACCACCTTGCGCTTTGGCCATGTCCACCGCTTCGCTGCGCGCGGTGTTAACCACATGCCGGTTGCCACTAAAGCCCAGCAGCAGCATCGACTTGTCGGCGTCAACGCCGCGAATGCTGAGTAAACGCTCCAGCGTGCCAATCAGCATTTCGTGCCCGGCCAGCTTAAGCGTGGTTTCGGTTTCCACGCCGGTGCTCAGGCGCACCATGGAGAGGGGAAGATTGGCCTGGAGCATTTGGCGAACGGCCGTTTTGCCCGCCTCAAAATTGGGAAAGAAAATCGCGTTAAATGATTCGCGCTCTGGCAGGGGCGAAATGCGCACGGTGGCCTCGGTGATGATGCCCAGGCGGCCTTCGGAACCCAGCACAAGCTGGCGCAAATCTGGCCCGGCGGCGGAGGCAGGCAGCGGCGGCATGATGAGGTCGCCAGCCGGGGCCATCAATTTACCCCCCGCGAACAGGTCTTCGATACGGCCGTAACCGCGCGACTGCTGCCCACTGGAGCGTGTGGCTACCCAGCCACCCAGCGTGGAATACTCAAACGACTGCGGGTAGTGGCCCAGCGTGTACCCTTTGGCTCGCAGCTGTGCTTCCATTTCTGGCCCGGCGATGCCTGCGCCAAAGGTGGCCAGCTGGCTGGTGCTGTCCAGCGCTGTCAGGCGGCTGAGCCGCTGCAAATTCACGGTGAGCACGGGGCGGTCGCCTGGTTCCGGGTTAATGTGCCCTACCACGGAGGTGCCACCGCCGTAAGGGATCAGCTTCAGGTCGTGGCTGCGGGCCAGTTGCAGCAGTGTTAGCACTTCGGCTTCGGTTTGGGGGAAGGCAACGCCATCGGGAAAGGTGCCAATGTGGCCTCTGCGCAGCGCGATCCAATCGGGGAAGCTCTGGCCGCGAGCGTGTTTGAGCCGCGTTTCCGCATCGGTCTGGATGAGCGGGTGTTCGGGCAGGCGGCTTGGCGGCACGGTGGCCACAACATCAGCCAGGGTAGCATCCTGCGGCGGTGTGCCTTCGCCAACCAGTCCAACCAGAAATTCGCTTGCTTTATCGGGAAGTGGATAAAGTACGGCCGTATCACCCCAACCGTTCCATCGTTTCATAGCTGCCATCCTTTGTGTGGTTACGCAATGACTGAATGATAGGGCAGAAGATGGGCGGTTGTCCAGAAAGCTGCACTGAATTCCCCGGAAACTTTCAGCCAGCGTTGCTTATTAGCAGGTCGTTTCCGGGGAAATACGAACCCACCGGAAAAGTTTGCGCTGCCGTTCGATTTTTGTGACAATGCATCATGCAGCCCATTGGATATCCGGTGAACTATCCGCTGTTGCGGCAATATTGGCAGAGTTTTATGGCCAGTGGCCAGGTAACGGCCGTGCCGGGTGTCGAACCGGACCTCAACATCGTCCAATCGTGGCAGCGCTGCGCCCCTCTGGCTGACCCCACCAACGAACCCCATCCGCCCGTGCTGCGCAGCCCCGCGCTGCAATCGCTGCTGAAGTCCCAGCAAGACACCATCACGGTGGCTATTCCTTTTATGGAAGACATGCACCAATTTATTGAAGGCTCCGGCGCGGCCATTTTGCTGAGTGATGGCGCGGGCTGTGTGCTGCATGTGTGTGGCGATCGGTCGGCTCAAGAGCTTGTCGAGGCCAGAGGGTGGGGTGTGGGCACGTACTGGTCGGAAGCTTACCTGGGCACCAATGGGGTGGGGGTCACGCTGGTGGCGGCTATGCCGGTGCAGGTCGTTGGGCCGGAGCATTATTTCCAATCCTTCCACCGATTTACCAGTACAGCCGCGCCGATTCATGATGTAAACGGCCGTATCATTGGCGTCATTGGCGTGCTTAGCAGTGCCGAAGATGCCACCTCGCATACCCTCTCGCTGGTGATGGCCGTGGCCCGCGCCATCGGCAACCAGCTCCAGGCCGAACTGTACCTGGAAGAGGCCAATCGCCGTCTTACCGAGCTCAACACCATCATGGAATCCATCACCGAGGGGGTGCTCACCTGGAACAGCAATGGCAAAATCAACCACGTCAACTCGCAGGCGGGGCGGCTAATGAATTTGTCGCCCACCTCGGTTCTGGGGCTGCCCCTGGCTGAGGTGCTGCGTATGCCCGAAGTGCTGCAAACGGCTCTGGCTAATAATCAGGACGTGGAAGATACCGAGGTGACGTTGGAACTGCGGCTGACAGGGGAGCATTTGCAGACGATTGTGACGCTGCGTGTGGTGTGGGAATACGGCCGTCCCGTTGGCTACATGATGATGTTACGGCCGTTGGAGCAGGTGCGTCGGCTGGTGCATCAGCAGTTGGGCAACCAGGCGCTGCTGAAACTGGAAGACATTTTTGCCGAGTCGGCAGCCATGCGCCCCATCACCCGCCAGGCACGCATCGCCGCCCGCGGCACCGCCCCGGTTTTGCTGCGTGGCGAGGGCGGGGTGGGCAAAAACCACCTGGCGCGGGCTATCCACAACGACAGCAGCCGAGCCGACAAGCCGTTCATCTCCATCAACTGCCGGGCTATTCCGCGTGAGCTCATTGTGAGCGAGTTTTTGGGCTACGAAAAAGAATCCGGGCGCGACGGCCGTCCCAGCAAGTTTGAACTGGCGCATGAGGGAACGCTCTTGCTGGATCAGGTGGAAAGCTTGTCGCTAGAAATGCAGTCAGCGTTGCTACAGGTGATTGAGACGGGGCACGTGATGCGCATAGGCAGCACGCGGCCCATTCCGGTAGACGTGCGGGTGGTGGCCGCCACGACCACAAACCTGGAAACGGCCGTTGCCGATGGGCACTTCTTGTCGCATTTGTACTACCGCTTTTCCGTGTTTCACATCACCATTCCCCCGCTGCGGCAGCGCACCGAGGACATTATGCTGCTAGCCAAGCGTTTTTTGGTGCGCTCAGCGCGGCGGCATGGCCAAAATCTGACGCTAGATGATGAAACAGGCGCGATTTTGGTTCGGTATCCCTGGCCAGGGAACGTGCGTGAGTTAGAAATGGTGCTGGAGCGGGCGGCTTACCAGAGTAGTGATCATGTTATCAAGGTGATGGATTTACCGGAAAGTGTGCGCAACGGCCGTGTGGTGGTTGGTCGGGGGCCAGAAGCGCAGCCAGTACTCTCGGCCGCTGAGGCGGAACGCGAGGCGATCATTCGTGCGGGTTGGGCCTGCAAAGGCCACGTTTCCGAGATGGCCCGCGAATTAAAAATTGGCCGCACCACCCTGTGGCGCAAGATGAAACTACACCAGATTGAACCGGCGTATTTTAGAAACGGCCGTTAAAATCACAACCTCCCCTTCCTGCTGTTTCACATTGAAACAGAAATGCCGTATTGGTGTTTCGATGTGAAACAAAAAAGCCGACTTGATTGATAACCTTGCCACCTTACACGTATAGTATCCGGGTACTGTACAAACTACACAACCTTATTGAGCCTAACGTTGTAGTCACTGCCCAAATAGCTTTGAAAATTTGTTAAATTCACGGCACCGTCTGTTTCGGTTACCTGTTTGTTTTTGCATGTCTGCCAGACAGTGCGGTCTCTTTTACTACCTGTTTGTGTTTACCAAACGCGGGTAAGGAGGTATGAACCACGGGGATTAATCTAAAGCAACCACCACGATTTTTAAGGACACCTTTTGTTGTTTTTACATTTTACAGCAGTGATGCTGTACCTATTTCTCAGGGAACTTGGAAGAAGTAAACCTTAATAAGGAGAGGAAAACATGAGTGCTTTTCTAGGCGAAATTATCGGGACTATGCTGCTCATTCTTTTGGGTGATGGCGTTGTAGCCAACGTTCTGTTGAACAAATCCAAAGGTCAAAATTCAGGCTGGATCGTTATTACCACGGGCTGGGGTTTGGCAGTATTTGTTGGGGCTTATTCGGTTGCATCTGTAAGTGGTGCCCACCTAAATCCGGCCGTAACCATTGGCCTGGCGGTATCGGGTAACTTTGACTGGGGTCAGGTTTTCCCCTACATCATTGCCCAAATGATTGGTGCCTTCTTGGGTGCCGTGCTTGTCTACCTGCACTACTTCCCGCACTGGGCTGAGACTAGCGATCAGGGTTTGAAGCTGGCTGTTTTCTCGACTGGTCCGGCTATTCGCAATGTTGTGTGGAACCTCGTTAGTGAAATCATCGGCACTTTTGCCCTGGTGTTTGGCATCCTGGTTATTAAAGGTGCAACGATGGATTCCAGCGGTTCGGCCGTTCCGATTAACTTGGGTGCCTTGGGCATTATCCCGGTGGCTTTCCTGGTTTGGGGCATTGGTTTGTCCTTGGGTGGCCCGACAGGTTACGCTATTAACCCGGCCCGTGACCTTGGTCCGCGTATTGCTCATTTCCTCCTGCCCATCCCCGGCAAAGGCGATTCCGACTGGGGTTATAGCTGGATTCCGGTCGTAGGCCCCATCATTGGTGGTGCTCTTGGCGCTATCCTCTGGGTCGCCCTCGGTAAATTCTAAAAATCGTCAAGCTATGCAGGAACACTCACTGGCTAATAGCCATTGGGGGACCTGAAACGCTTCGTTGATTTTTTACCCGAAACATTATTGAGTTGAGGGTGCTTCAACCCGGTTTTGGCGCTTCTCCAGGGTAGAAGCGCCCTCAATTCTAGTATCAGTATTTCCCCTTTGGGTGAAGGAGAGTCAGATGAAAAAGTTGATAAATGATGTTGATAATGTTGTCAGAGAACAACTGGAAGGCATGGCTCTGGCGCATCCTGATGCGGTCAAGGTGCATTATGATCCATATTATGTGACGCGTGCCGATGCCCCGGTAGAAGGCAAAGTAGCGATTATTTCCGGCGGTGGCAGCGGGCATGAACCAATGCATGGCGGGTTCGTTGGCATGGGGATGCTAGACGGCGCTTGCCCCGGTGAGGTGTTTACATCGCCTACGCCAGACCAGATGTACGAATGTGCCAAAGCTGTAGATAGCGGCGCAGGTGTGCTGTTCCTGGTGAAGAATTACACGGGTGACGTGCTGAACTTTGAAACGGCCGCAGAATTGGCCTACGCTGATGGCGTCAAAGTGCAATCCATTCTGATCGATGACGATGCGGCCGTAAAAGACAGTCTGTACACAGCAGGTCGGCGTGGTGTTGGCACCACGGTCATCGTGGAAAAGATTGTGGGTGCGGCGGCTGAAGCTGGCTACGACCTGGATCAATGTGCGGATTTGGCGCGTAAGGTGAACATGTACGGCCGTTCCATTGGTATCGCTCTCACATCTTGTACGGTGCCCGCCGCTGGCAAGCCCACATTTGAACTGGGCGACGGCGAATTTGAGTTTGGCATTGGCATCCACGGTGAACCAGGCCGCGAACGTCTGCCGATGAAGTCGGTAGATGAGATTACGGCGATGATGGCTGCGGCCGTTTTGGACGATGGCCCCTACACCCGCACCGTACGCGAATGGGACAATGAAGAAGGCAACTGGTTTGACAAAGAACTCACCGACGAACCATTTAAATCTGGCGACTCCGTGATTGCCTTTGTCAACAGCATGGGTGGCACGCCCGTTTCTGAGCTGTATGCTGTTTACCGGAAGCTGGCCGCTGAATGTGAAGCCCGTGGCATAACAATCGCTCGCAACCTGATTGGCCCCTACATCACCTCCCTGGAAATGCAGGGCTGTTCCATCACGCTGGTCAAAACAGATGATGAAATTCTCAAATTCTGGGATGCACCGGTCAACACACCAGGTTTGCGCTGGGGCGCTTAACTCGGTAATCTGTTAACAACTTATGCGGTGATTGGTAATCGGTAAATTCTCCGGTTACTGATCACCGTTTACCGATTATCGAAGAAGGAGCGGGCTTTCATCATGATAACCAAGGACCAGATTGTGCGGTGGCTAGAAAAAACAGCGGCCGTTTTGAATGAAAACAAAACCTATCTCACCGATTTAGACTCGGCCATTGGTGATGCCGACCACGGCACCAACATGGATCGGGGCTTCAAAAAGGTGATGGAAAAATTACCCACTGTTTCCGACAAAGACATAGGCAATATTCTCAAAACAACTGGCATGACGTTGATCTCCAGCGTAGGCGGGGCTAGCGGCCCGCTGTACGGCACGTTTTTTATGCGCAGTGGCATGGCTATGGCCGCCAAGGAAGAGTTAAGCGGCGAGGATTTGTTTAATCTGCTGCAAGCTGGGGTTGAAGGCATTTTGCAGCGTGGCCGGCCAAACCTGGAAGACAAAACGATGTACGATGCGTGGGCGCCAGCTTTGGAAGCAATGCGCGGCGCTTTGGATGCCGGGAAGGGGACAGTTGAGGTGTTAGAAACGGCCGTTGCCGCTGCTGAACAAGGCATGAAAAACACTATCCCACTTCAGGCCCGCAAAGGTAGAGCAAGTTATCTGGGCGAACGCAGCATTGGTCATCAGGACCCAGGGGCAACCTCGTCCTACCTGATGCTAAACGCCCTGCTAGAAACAATCAAAGAATAATCTGTGTAATCTGCAGCGACCCCGGGTCGCCAATCTGTGGATTAATTTAGGAAGGAGTAAAAATGTCAAAATATGTAGCAGCAATTGATCAGGGTACTACCAGCACCCGTTGCATGATTTTCAATCACAGCGGTGAATCCGTCGCTATGCACCAGATGGAACATGAGCAAATCTTCCCCAAACCGGGATGGGTTGAGCATGATCCGATGGAAATTTGGGCACGCACCGAAGACGTCGTTAAAGGCGCGATGGAGCGGGCTGGTATCACCGCCAAAGATTTGGCCGCCGTTGGTATCACAAACCAGCGTGAAACCACCGTTGTGTGGGACAAAAACACCGGCAAGCCATTACACAATGCCGTCGTCTGGATGGACACCCGCAACGACAAGGTTGTGGCCGAAATGGCTAAAGATGGCGGCCAAGATCGTTTCCGTCCCCAGGTGGGTTTGCCGTTGGCCACCTACTTCTCCGGCCTCAAGGTGAAATGGCTGTTGGATAACGTACCGGCCATCCGCGAAGCTGCCGACGCTGGCAACGCGTTGTTCGGCAACATCGACACCTGGCTTATCTGGAATTTGACGGGTGGTGTCAATGGTGGTGCTCATGTAACGGACGTGACCAATGCCTCCCGTACCATGCTCATGAATCTGGACACCCTGAGCTGGAACGAAGACATTGCCAAAGCGATGGGCATTCCGATGAGCATGCTGCCCACGATCAAATCCTCCTCCGAGGTGTACGGCTACACCCTGGAAAACGGCCCGTTTGGCGGTCGTATTCCGGTAGCTGGCGACCTGGGTGACCAGCAAGCAGCTACGGTTGGGCAAGCCTGCTTCAGCCCCGGCGAAGCCAAGAATACCTATGGCACTGGCTGTTTCATGATTTTGAACACCGGTACCGAACCAGTTCCGTCGAACAATGGTTTGCTGACGACCCTGTGCTACAAGTTTGGTGATGAACCAGCTGTTTACGCTCTGGAAGGCTCCATTGCCATTACCGGTGCTTTGGTACAGTGGCTGCGCGACAACTTGAAGATGATCAAAGCTGCCCCTGAGGTAGAAGAACTGGCCAAGACGGTGGAGGACAACGGCGGCATCTACTTTGTACCCGCCTTCTCTGGTTTGTATGCCCCGTACTGGAAAGATGATGCCCGCGGTGTGATCGCTGGTTTGACCCGCTACGTGAATCGTGGTCATTTTGGCCGGGCAACGCTGGAAGCTACCGCTTACCAGACCCGCGAAGTTCTGGATGCCATGAATGCTGACTCTGGCGTAGACCTGACCGCTTTGAAGGTTGACGGCGGTATGGTGTTCAACAATCTGCTGATGCAGTTCCAGGCAGACGTGTTGGGCGTGCCGGTTATCCGGCCAAAGGTTGCTGAGACAACCGCTTTGGGTGCTGCCTATGCGGCTGGTCTGGCTGTTGGTTTCTGGAAGAACACGGATGAAATGCGCCAAAACTGGGGCATGGACAAGACCTGGGAACCCGACAAGAGCAGCAATGCCAGCACTGAGCTGTACAAGATGTGGAAGAAAGCAGTTACCCGTACCTTCGACTGGGTTGAGTAATTTGCTGGTTTGTTTTTAATTAAAAAGGTTCTCGTCGGTTGAAACGGCCGTCGGGAACCTTTTTTGCACCCGAAAAAAGGGTGGGGGTATGGTCGGTATAGTCGTTGTTTCTCATAGTGCATCTTTAGCGCAAGGGGTTCGTGAATTAGCAGAGCAGATGGTCCAGGGGCAGGTGCCTCTGGCTGTGGCTGGCGGCATTGACGACCCGGAGCAGCCCATCGGCACGGACCCGATGCGGGTACTGGCGGCCATTGAATCCGTGTATGGCGACGACGGCGTGCTGGTGCTGATGGATTTGGGCAGCGCCTTGCTGAGCGCAGAAATGGCCCTGGAATTCTTGCCAGAGGAACAGCAGGCTAACGTGAAGTTGTGTGCCGCGCCGCTGGTGGAGGGGACGATGGCGGCGGCTGTGCAGGCAATGGTGGGCGGTTCGCTGGCCCAGGTGCTGGCTGAGGCTGAGGGTGCTCTGGCCGTAAAGGCGGAGCAGCTTAACCTGGCCCCACCGGCAGACAAAGAGGCAGCGACGGAAACGGCCGTTGCCAGTTCGCCAACAAGCGTAGCAGAAAGCTGTGAAGTCAGCCTGCAAATTCGCAACAAGATGGGCCTGCATGCTCGTCCGGCGGCGAATTTTGTGCAGGCGGCCAACAAGTTCCAGGCGGAAATCACGGTGCGCAAGGGTGAGAAGACGGCCAACGCCAAGAGCATCAACCAGGTCACGACGCTGGGAGCAAGGCAGGGGGAGACGATTTTGGTAACGGCCGTTGGCCCCGACAGCGCCCAAGCCATCGAAGCGATCCAAACATTGGCGGCGGATAATTTTGGCGAGCGAGAAACAGACACGGCCCCGGAACTGGCGGCAACGGCCGTTCCTTCCGCACAACCAGCCGAAGGCCAACTCCACGGCATCGCCGCCTCACCGGGGATTGCCATCGGGCCAGTGCTGCAATACCGGCCCAAACTGCCTGCCATCGTGCGCGAGACGGGCAAAAACGGTGCGGCAGAGTGGGCGCGGCTGCAAACGGCCGTAAACACGGCCGTCTCTGAGCTGCAAACCTTGCAAAGCCAAACCGCTAAGCAGGTGGGCTCAAACGAAGCAGCGATTTTTGAGGCGCATCAGCTCATTTTGCAAGACCCGGATTTGGAAACGGCCGTCAAAAACACTCTCGACACGGAGCAAATCAACGCCGAAGCTGCCTGGCACGAGGCGATTGAAGCCACTGCCGCGCAGTTTGCCGCGATGGACGATCCGTATTTCCAGGCGCGGGCGGCGGACGTGCGGGATGTGGGCAATCGGGTGCTGCGCCATTTGTTAGGGGTGAGCATGCCGTCGTTGGAGGCGGAACGGCCGTATGTTTTGGTCGCCGCTGATTTGACGCCATCCGACACGGCGCGGCTGGACCCAGCGCTGGTGCTGGCCATCTGCACGGAGCTGGGCGGGGCGACGGCGCACAGTGCCATTTTGGCGCGGGCGTTGGGGATTCCGGCGGTGGTGGGCGCAGGCCACGCGCTGGCAGAGTTGGCTGAGGGCCAGGTGGTGGGGGTAGACGGCCGTACCGGCCAAATCTGGCTCGCCCCGGACGACGCGCAAATTGGCGAGCTGCAAGCGCTGCGGGACGAATGGCAGGCGGCGCAGCAGGCGGCCAAAGCGGCCAGCCAGGCGATCGCCCACACCGCCGACGACGTGCGCATTGAGGTGGCGGCCAACATCGGCGGGCCGCACGACGTGGACGTGGCGCTGGGCTACGGGGCCGAGGGTGTGGGGTTGTTCCGCACCGAATTTTTGTTTTTGGACCGGCAAGAAGCGCCCAGCGAGGCGGAGCAGTTGGCGGCGTATCGGCAGGTGGTAGCGGGACTGGGCGACCGCCCGCTCATCATTCGCACGCTGGACGTGGGCGGCGACAAGCCGCTGCCGTATCTGGATTTGGGCGAAGAAGAAAATCCATTTTTGGGCTGGCGCGGCATTCGTTTTTGCCTGGACATGCCGGAAATTTTCCTGCCGCAGCTGCGGGCCATCTTGCAGGCCAGCGTGCGGGACGACGGCACATACGCCAACGTGAAGCTGATGTTTCCCATGATTGGCACGTTGGCGGAGCTGCGCCGGGCCAAAGCGATGCTGCAAACCGCCCGTGAGCAGCTTCAAGACGAGGGGAAACCGTTTGCCGACGACCTGGCTGTGGGCATCATGATTGAGCTGCCCTCGGCGGTGGCGGTGGCCGATTTGCTGGCGGCCGAGGTGGACTTTTTCAGCATTGGCACGAATGATTTGACGCAGTACGTGATGGCCGCCGACCGGGGCAACGCCAACGTGGCGGAGCTGGCGCAGGCGTTTCAACCGGCGGTGCTGCGCATGATTCGGCAAACGGCTGCCGCTGCTAAAGCAGCGCACATTTGGGTGGGGATGTGCGGGGAGTTGGCGGGCAATCCGCTGGCGACGCCGCTGCTGTTGGGTCTGGGCCTGACGGAGCTGAGCATGGCCGCGCCGTCTATCCCGGCGGTGAAAGCGGCGCTGCGCAACTGGACAGTGCCAGAAGCGGAAGTGTTGGCGGCTGAGGTGCTAGGGTTGGATTCGGTAACGGCCGTTAAGGCTCGTCTGGAAGCGGTACAAAAATAATTTCGAGTAGGGGCAGACCCCCGTGTCTGCCCTTTTGGGGCGACCACGGAGGGTCGCCCCTACGTTTACCCGATTTGCACCACGACAGCCCTCCGCGCAGGATAGTTTCCCCAACTTTCAAGTACAATCGAGTGCATGATGATTGCCAGACTTCAGCAGGATCTATTTCCAGCTTGTGATCGGGAGCGTGAATTATGAAAAAAACGGCCGTTTTCATCACTTCTTTTGTCGTATTCTTTGCCCTTTCCCCTCTTTTGTTCCCTTACAATCCCCCGCTTGAAGCGATTGACGCGTACGAGACCCACCATGTGACAAACACCACCTACTTTGGCAATCTCGCTAAAAACTTCCAAGATTTGACAGAGCAAGAGCCTTGTACGTACGAAATTCTAGGTTGGGACCAGGACAATAATCTTTATTATCGCAGTGTGTGCCGCAGTATTTCGGAAACATACGCATATTTCCCCGCTGCTGGAACAAACAGTTTAAGCTCAAAAATCCCCGAAGAATTGACCGAAGATGCGTACCCTGATGCGCAACTGCTGGAGATGGTTCGAGCTACTGGTGTAAGACCCAAAATACATGAGCCTTATACACGCCCTCTGTACCTAATGGATGGCACGGTCACTATTTCACCTACAGGCAAATACATTGCATTTATCACCAAGCGTCTCTATTCTGTTCAAGACGTTGTGATGATTAGTCAATGAAAGGTGCGACGCACTTCCGAAGTGCGTCGCACCTGGGGGGAGCTAAGACTAATCGGTGGGGGAAACGGCCGTTTCCCGCCGCTCATCCTCCAAAACTGGGCGAATGATTTGCCACAGCTGTACCGCAATCGGCACGATGGCTACGGTCCATAAACCATATGCCAAGCCATGCCAGAACCCGCCATAGGGCACAAAAATACTGATCCACAGGGCTATGCCACCCAAATGCACGGCAATCAAACTGAGCCAGCTACCGCCTAAGGCCGGGTCCGCCTGCGGCTGGAACTGCTGCCGGGCAAAGTAGGGAATAATCGCGAAGCCAAATTGCAGCAGCCAGCCGTAAATCAACGCCTGCGGTGCGTTGGCCTCGATGCCTGTACCAGGGAAGCCGGGTACCTGCAAAATGACAAACGGAGCCACCAGCAGCGGCGCAATTAGCCAAAAGTAGGCGGTGGTCAGGTGCCACAGGCCCGGTTTGGCCCACTGCGCCCGGTCGCCCCACACTGGCTTGATGACATTGAGCAGCAGCCAAACCGTGGCGCTAAGGTGTAGAATCAGCCCCGGCACGGTGAAGTAGAGCGAGTTGACCCACGGCCCTAGCACTAAGCCGAGTGCGCCCAGGCTCATCATCCAGTAAATTTTGTTGATGGAATTGGGCCATTGGAACGGCCGTTTCGCCACTTTCGGGTACAAATCCACCAGCAAACCCGCAAACACCAGCGACATGAGGCCCCAATTGTTGGCGTGGATGTGCGCCTCGATGGGCGTTTGGATGCCCAGCACCTCGCTCCAGCCCAGCCACAGCCCTGTGCCGATGAGGATGCCTACCAAAAAATAAGCCAGCCCCATCAAATAAAACTTACGCCCCAGTCCCGGCTCTTGGCGGTTTGCCGAGCGCATCTGATAAAGCTGGTGCATCAGCAGCACCGTAGCGATAAAGATGAGGGTGCCACCGGCAAAAATGAGTGTCCTGTTGACGATGGGAATGCCTGCTAGCAGCAGCATGAGCCCCGCGTTGAGCAGCAGCCAGATGTCTAGGCGGGTGCGCGGTTTGGGTAGGCTGGCTCGTTTAGCGGCCAGCAGCGGCAGCAAGCCAAACAGCATCTCGGTGAGCGCGCCGAGCGTGATGAAGTGGACGCGCAGCCAGCGCAGCCCGTTCACCCAAGGAATAATCGTCCAGCTGGTGAGCGCCGCATCCAGCGCGGTTAGGCCAGCGACGGCCAGGAACAAAAAGGTCATTAAAAAGTAAAGATTCATCATTTCTCCTTTAGGAATAAACCTCCGGGAGGCTCCGCAAACGGCCTTGTTTACGCCCTGAACCTCCCGGAGGTTGGTTCGTTCAATTAGCCAGCGATTTGGGCTGCCTGAGCGCCCATGAAAGCCAGGTCGGTTTCGGCCTGGATGCTGCGCGTGGCCCCATCGGGCACAACGACAGTGGCCCCCGCCTGCACGGCAAACGTTTGGTCATTGACAAACATCTGTCCGCTGCCGGCAAAAAAGTGATAAACGGAGGCGGGTGCCGGGTGGGGCGGGATTTTTTGGCCAGCTTTTAGCCCGGCCATCACGGCGCGCAAGTTGCTGGTTTCAATAATTTTTTGCGGATTGGGTCCGGCTTCACCGTATTGCACGATTTCTTGCCAGTTGGAAATTACAGTTGCTTGGGTCATTTTTTCTCCTGAGTTTGGTTGTTGTTGAACAGTTTAGGGCGTTGGCTAACGGCCGTCGCCGACTTTTGTCTGGTTTACAATTTTGGTTGGTGTTGGGGTAGCTGACTGATTTGTTCGCGGGTGAGTGATAGCTGGACGGTACGGCCGTACACGCCCACAATCTCCGCCAGCGGCACCAGCCGGTAATTTGGCAGTTGGCAGCACAGCACGAGATGGGTGGGTTGCTGGGAACGGCCGTCCAACAAAATTGCCGCCACTTCACCCACAATTTGTTCATCGCTGCTGCGAACCGACATGCCACGGGCAACGGCCGTTGCCGCCACTGCCCCACATGCCAAACAAACCTGCGCCTCAATCGTCAGCTTTTCCACCATCTCAGTCACCATGCCACACCTCGTTATTTCACCGCAGAGGGCGCGGAGAGCGCAGAGGTTGAGTTAAGACGATAAAAAACTCTGCGTACTCCGCGCTCTCCGCGGTTATTTATTTACATTTGGCAGGATACGGGAAGACGCGAAAAGACGCGCCGACTTTTGTCGGATTTACAAAAAATTGTCCAAAAATAGGGGAAATTTCTTTAGCCTGGGTTTCAGCGATACGTGATTAGCCTGGGGCTTCAGCCCCAGGACAACGATTACGTCGCCACATCCGCCAACGCCCCGGCATCCACAATGCGGATTTGGTGGCGTTCCACCTGGATCAGCCCATCTTGCTCCAGCTGGCGCAGGGCACGCTGCACCACATCGGGCACCGTGCCCAGGCGCGCGGCCAGTTCGGTTTGCGTGTACCAGCGGGGCCGCGACAGCACGCCATCCACCGCTCCGTCGCTGATGAGACGGGCCAATCGCCCGGTCACGGGCCGCAGCGAAAGATCGGCGATGAGGTTAACCAGGTGCAGCACGCGCTCGGCCATTTTGGCAATGGCATGTTGGGCAAAATCGGGGTTTTGGCGCAATGCGTGGCTGAGCGCTTGCCGGGGCAGCATCCATGTTTCGGCCGTTTCCAGAGCGATGGCTGTAGCGGGGTTCGCCAGGTTGGCAAAAACGACAATCTCGTTAAACGTGTCACCCGGCTCCATGAAGCGCAAGACCTGCTCGCGCCCCGTCGGGCTGCTTTTTACCACTTTGACCCAGCCCGATTGTAAAAAGTAAAGCCCCGACGCCTGCTCCCCTTCCAAAAAGATAATTTCGCCAGGGCCATAGGTACGCCAGACGGCCGTTTTTACCAGCTCTTCTACTGTGTTTTGCGCTAACCCAACAAAGAAGGTGAGGGTTTGCAACTGGTGTACCAGCTCGTCGAGGGTGGGTTTGGCAAGCATGGTGCGATTATACGGAGTTTACGAATTTACTAAAAGTTCTTCACAATTTCTGAACAAGTCGTTGCTAACCTGAACATCGTCGGCAATCATGCTGACGTGAAAACAAACGTTCGGAGGTAAACAGATGAATAAACACAAGTTGGTAAAAATCGGCGGTATATTGATTGTGCTGCTGGCCCTGGCAGCATTGGTGGGCAGCTCGCTCACCTTTGCCCAGGATGAGGAGCCAGATTCCGGCGACACTGTAACCACGCCCGATGAGGGCGCAACCACAGAAGAGGTAACGCCTGGATTCGGCCGTTTTGGCCATCACGGCATGGATGGGCATGGGCTCATTGACCGCGAAGCGGCCCGCGAACTGCTGGCTGAAGAACTGGGCGTCACCGTCGATGACCTCGATGCCGCGC
This sequence comes from Ardenticatenaceae bacterium, assembly GCA_020634435.1. Taxonomy (GTDB): domain Bacteria; phylum Chloroflexota; class Anaerolineae; order Promineifilales; family Promineifilaceae; genus Leptofilum. The sequence continues at coordinate 55,141 of JACKBS010000004.1, forward strand.
ACACAGCTGTGATGGAAGTCCTTCAGGCAGAAGACGGCCGTCCCGACCGTGACGAGGTAAAAGCGCTGCTGGCTGAACAGCTAGGCGTGACCGTGGACGAGCTGGAAGCTGCCGAAGCTGCCGTGCAAGAAGCCATGCTGGCACAGCTGGTGGAAGATGGCACGATCACCCAGGAACAGCTGGACGAGATGCTGGCGATGCAAGAACTGCGTGCGCTAGGCAAAGAAATCTTTAGCCGTGACGACGCTGAAGCTGCCATTGCCGAAGCCCTGGGCTTGACGGTCGAAGACCTGGCTGCCGCCAAAGACGAAGGCACTCGCCTGACCGACCTGGCTGAGCAGCAAGGTGTAGACATGGAAACCGTGATGACGGCCGTAACCGATGCTCGTACCGCCGCCATTGAAGCGGCCGTAGCCGATGGCACCATCACCCAGGAGCAGGCCGACATTCTGCTGAGCCAGGATGGCCACTTCTTTGGTGGTGGTCACGGTGGACCCGGTGGACGTGGTATGCACGGTGGTCATGGTGGCCACGGAGGTATGCGCGGTGACGACATGAGTCCGTTCAACAATGACAACGGCACCGACACAACCACCCCCAGCACTTCCTCCACGGATCTGGGCGCATAGTTGAAAGTGTGAGGCACCGGCAGCGGTGTCTCACATCCATTTTGCCTCGCGTGTCATCTTGCTCCTTCCTGCAGGATGACACGCTTTTTGCCTTGGGGTATATTGGAGACAAATTATTTTTAGGGGTTCAACCATGTCTTCAATCGTGATTGCGGCGTTTTATAAATTTGTAGATTTACCAGATTACCGTGAACGGCAACGGCCGTTGCTTGATTTTTGCGTCTCTCAAGAGGTCAAAGGGTCCATTTTACTGGCCGCCGAAGGCATCAACGGCACCATTGCGGGCAGCCGTCAGGGGATCAATGCCGTGTTGGCCTATTTGCGGCAGGATATTATTTTTGCCAGCCTCACCCACAAAGAATCCCATGCCGATTTTATGCCTTTTGGCCGGATGAAGGTGCGGCTGAAGCAGGAAATTGTCAACCTCGGTAGACCAGACATCACGCCTAACAAGCAGGTGGGGCAATACATCCCCGCCGCCGAGTGGAATGCCCTCATCAGCCGCCCCGACGTTATTTTGGTAGACACGCGCAACGATTTTGAAGTGGAGATTGGCACGTTCAAAGGCGCAATTAACCCCAAAGTGGATGCCTTCAACCAGTTCCCCGATTTTGTCGAGCAAAATCTCGATCCGCGCCGCCATAAAAAAGTAGCCATGTTTTGCACCGGGGGTATCCGCTGTGAAAAGGCGACTGCCTACATGCTGGAACAGGGGTTTGAGGAGGTTTACCATCTCAAGGATGGCATTCTGAAATATTTGGAGCAGGTGTCGCCGGAAGAAAGCATGTGGCAAGGCAACTGCTTTGTCTTTGACGATCGTGTGACGGTAGACCATTATTTGCAGCCTGCGCCGTTGGAGCTGTGCCCGATGTGTAAAACGGCCGTTGAGCCGCACCATCGTACTTCGCCCAAGTACGAATTGGGGGTTTCTTGCCCCAACTGTTACGATGGTCTGGACGATGAGCAAATCCAACGGGCCCGCGAAAAGCAGCGCCAACTGGAACTCACCGCCGAACGTGACGCAATGTAAAGGCGTTGCATGGTAGACACGTTGTAAAAATTATTTTGGTAAAGGTCAAGGAGCACATGGTAGGTTCTTTAACCCAATTAAAGATTCCTAGTTGTCAAGCGGGCGGGATGCTTCGGAAGACCTCAGCATGACAAGTCACCTTGAACTGTCATTCTGAACGAAGTGAAGAATCTCGCAAGGAACCAATAGTAAGAAACTTGCCCCAACCGAAGCTTATTGATTTTCAAGCGGTTTGTTACCCAAATTGATTTTTAAGCTGCAATTAAAACTTCTCTACGGGAGATAACATGAGCAAAACTGTACTGGTGGTAGATGACGAAGCTCGGTTGGTGAATCTGGTGAAGGCGTACCTGGAGCAAGGTGGTTTTCGGGTGGTGACGGCAAAAAACGGCCGTGAAGCGCTCTTCATTGCCCGCCAGGAAAAACCTGATCTGATCTTGCTAGACATTATGATGCCCGAGATGGATGGCCATGAATTTATGCGCGTGCATCGCCAGGAACGGCCGACGCCGATCATTTTGCTCACTGCCAGAGTGGAAGAAGACGACAAAATCATTGGCCTGGAACTGGGTGCCGACGATTATGTGACCAAGCCATTCAGCCCACGTGAGCTGCTGGCCCGGGTGCGTGCCGTGCTGCGCCGGGGCAGCCAGCCTGTCGAGAGCAGCAGTCGGTTGCGTGTGGCCGGTGTTTCGCTGGACCTGGAGCGCTTTCTGGTAGAAGTGGAGGGCGAACGGATCGATCTCACCCGTTCCGAATTTGACCTGCTGGCTATTTTGATGGGGGCACCGGGCCGGGCATTTTCGCGCCTGGATTTGCTGGATCGGCTGCAAGGCACTACGTTTGAAGGTTCCGAGCGCACTATCGACGTTCATATTAAAAATTTGCGTTCCAAAATTGAGACAGACTCCCGCAAACCGCGCTACGTGGAAACGGTTTACGGTGTCGGTTATCGGTTTGTTCCGGAGTAAAACAATGCTGCGTTCACTGGTTGTCAAACTAAGTCTGGCCTTTTTGTTGGTAAGCCTGGTAGGTATTGCCCTGGTGGCCTTTTTTGCTGGGCGCGTTTCCACCAATGAGTTCAACAACTTTGCCGACGCGCAGTCCGACAGCGTGTTGATGAACCAGCTAGTGAACTATTACGAAATTAATGGCAGCTGGGACAACCTGGATCGGATTGGTATTGGTGGCGTGGGGCCAAGTGACGGGCAGGTACGGCCGTTTGTTGTGGTCGATGGGCAAAGCCAAATTGTTCTCAGCGGCCTGAACCAGGAAGCTGGCAATCGGGCACCGCGCGGCTGGCTCAATCGCGGCATTGCCATCGAGGTAGATGGTGAGCAGGTGGGGCAAATTATTTTTGCCGAGGGTGCGTCGCGGGGCATGCAGCAGCAGCCACCGCGCACCGATTTTTCCACGCGTGTCAACCGGGCCATTTTTCTGGCGGCTTTGGGCGCAACGGCCGTTTCCCTGGTCATTGGCGTTTTGTTGGCGCGCAGCCTCACCAAACCGCTGCACGAAATGACCCAGGCCACCCAGGCGGTCGCCCAAGGTGACCTGACGCAGCAAGTGCCCGTTCGATCTGACGATGAGTTGGGCAAGCTGGCCACCTCCTTCAACCAGATGAGCGCCGATCTGGCCAAATCGCGCGATTTGCGCCGCCAGATGACAGCCGACATCGCCCACGATTTGCGCACGCCGCTCAGCCTTATCCTTGGCCATGCCGAAGCGCTCAGCGACGGTGTGCTGCCGCCCACATCCGAAACGTTCGACGTCATCCACGACGAGGCGCGTCGCCTGAACCGGCTGGTAGAAGATTTGCGCCTGCTTTCCCTGGCCGAAGCTGGCGAATTGTCGTTGGCGGTGCGCCCGGCACAGCCGCAGAGCTTGCTGGAGCGGGCTGCCGTGGCCCACACGCCCACCGCGCAGCAAAAGCACATTGAGCTGGCGTTAGACATCCCAACTAATCTACCCGATGTGCTGGTTGATCCTGATCGCCTGGCGCAGGTGCTGGATAATCTGGTGGGCAATGCGCTGCGCTACACGCCGGAAAACGGCCGTATTCAACTCAGCGCCCAGGAGGTGGGAACAGCCGTACAGCTCCGCGTGCAGGACAGCGGCCCCGGCATGAACGCCAACGATTTGGCGCATGTGTTTGACCGCTTCTACCGGGGCGATAAATCTCGCCAGCGGCATGAAGGTGGTTCAGGGTTGGGGTTAGCAATTGCCAAGTCGATTGTGGAGGGGCACAACGGCCGTATCTGGGCCGAAAGCGAACCAGGGCAGGGGGCTACATTCATCATCGAGCTACCGGGGGCAAATAGCTAAAGCGCCTGGTCTGGACTGGTCGGCGCAGTATCGGCGCAAGATTCGCCAGCATCACAAGCTCATCAATCTTTAATCGGCAACGGCAAATAAAAATGATGAGCATTTTGCTTTAAGCGAACCCAATTTACGACTAGCTCGCATGTGCTACAATTGGTCTTTGCAAGAAAGCATTTTGTAAGGGTAAAAATATTCTGTCGGCTTTTCTAAGAATGGCAAAGCGATTTGTTTTACAAAGGTGGTAAAGATGTCCAAACAACTTCAACCGCTTGATGAATATCAAGGCTTGAGACGAATTTGGGATGAAAATACGCAGCGCTGGTGGTTTGCTGTCGTAGATGTTGTGGCGCTTTTGAGTGAGGCAACCGACCCTAGTCGCTATTGGGCTGATATGAAACGGCGTGACAAATCAGGACAACTTCTCGCAATTTGCGAGAAGTTCCCTATGAGGAGTCGCAAAAACAATCGCACTTATCAAACTGAGTGTGCTGATCAGGAACGAATACTGCGCATTTTGCAATCAATCCCCTCGCCCAAAGCGGAACCTTTTAAGCAATGGTTAGCTAAAACCGGCAGCCGCCGTTTAGATGAAATACAGGCTGACCCTCTTGAAGCAGAGCGGGAAAGATATCGTCTTTTGGGCTATGATGAAGAATGGATTAATGCTCGTATCGGTTCGATAACTACTCGCAACGAACTGACTGATGAGTGGCAGCAGCGCGGTGTGCAGGGAGGTGAATACGGCATTCTCACAAATGAAATCCATAAAGGTACCTTCGATAATCTGTCTGTGAAAGCTCATAAAGAGTACAAAGGGGTAAAGAAAGGAAACCTTCGTGATCATATGACGCCACTTGAGTTAGCATTTACGATCTTAGGTGAAGCTTCGACTATTGATGAAGCGAGAGCAACGGATGCCAAAGGCTTTGATGAAAATAAAAAGGCGGCCAGGAAGGGGGGCAAGAATGCTGGTGTGGCTCGCAAATCGTTTGAGGAAGCATCGGGGAGACCCGTTATTAGCAATAAGTCTTACTTAGAAATGCGTAAAAAGCTAGAGGCGGGGGAGGATCCGGAAGACGAGCCACCATTCTAAATCATAAAGAACTTCTCGCAATTTGCGAGAAGTTCTATGGGCAAGTGCGGGTCATTGCGGAATTTTAGGTAAGTTTATTCCTGCACGGCAAGGTAGAGCGTTTTCTCGGTGGTAACAAAAACACGGAGGGGTGTTTCGGCGATGGCGAAGTCGCTGATCTGGCTGAACAGCTCTTCGCCGTTGGGGCCGGTGGCGCGGTATTGAGCCAGCACCTGCCCAGTCGGACGGCTGATTTGCACAATACGGCCGCTTCCCGGATCGGCCACAAAAATAGAAGCATTTAGCCCGCGCCCTACAATTTCCACAGAGGTTGGGGCTACCAGCGGTGTTTGCAAGCCATTGGCCAGCACATCAGATTCATTCCATTCCAGGCGGCCAGAACGAGTGTCGTAATAACGAATACGGCCGTCGCGGTACAGCAGCACCAACCCGCCATCCTGACTAAAAATGTCAAAATCAATCACCTGTTGTAGTTCTGGGTCTTCGTTGAAAACAATGGTGCGGTCATCGGCGTTGGCGGTGAAATCGTCCCCGTTGGGGAAATATTTCCAGATGACCCGTGCGCCAATGTCTAAAATGTAGAGCCGCTCGTCGAAGGTGGCAATGGCGATGGGCGCTTGCCATTCGCTGGCCAAATCCAGCGGTACGGCAAAGGTGCTGCCCAGGTTTGGTTGGTAGGTGAGCAGCGCCCCGCCGCCGTCCAGCATCGCCAATCCGTCGCGGCTAACGGCGCTGCCTGCGGGCCGCCAAAACATGTCGATAACGCTGCCGACCACCTGGGTGCCTACGGCCTGCCCGTTAAAAACACGCGACTGCGGTTCCAGCGTCAGCGGATTGAGATACGTGTCGTCGGTTTCGTACTCGTAGACGAGGCCGTTGCCTTTGTCCAAAATGAAAATGCCGCCGTTGAAGCCATCACGCAGCACCACGTGGGTCAGGGCGGTGCCTTTGCTGAATTCGTAATACGGCCGTGCGCTCAGCCGGGTCACATCTTCCAATTCATCCAGCCGCTCGCGGGCAATGTCCCGTAGTTGGGCTACCGTTTCATCACCAGGGCGCACTTCGGTTTCGGCCTCCACGGCCAGCGCCAAGGCGTCAGTGTAGAACTGGCGGGCCTGTACAGAATCTCCGCCAACCTGGTCGGCCTGACTGATGAGCTGGCTCATTTCGGTGCGAATTTCGGATAGGCGCCGCACGCGGCCACGCTCCAGGTAGACGCCAGAAACAATTACGGCAATCAGCACGGGGATGAGAATGGCGATTAGCGTGGGCCAGGTCCAGCTAACAGGCTCTTCCTCTTCGGTGGATACGGCCGTTCGCGGTGGGCGCAGTCGTGAGAGCAAATCAACCAACCAGGCGGTAAAGGTGGAAAGGCCCAACGCGGCCTGCGATCCGGCACGGCGGGCCGTCGTTTCCACCTGCTGCCGGTCGATAGCGGGCATAGTGCGAATGTTGTCGCGGGCGGGGGCTGGGCCGCCTTCACGGAGCGGTTGCGGGCGGCGCTCGGCGTTGGTGGCGGGTGGCAGCACGGCTTCGGGATTGCGTCGGGGCTGTGGCGTGGGGGCCACCAGCTGCCCTTCGCGTGGCCGAGGCTGCACCACATCCGGCAGGTCCAGCAGCGAATCATCGTTGAACTCAATCATCAGCAGGCGGGCCGATTCATCGGCCACAATGTCGATGAGCGCGTCCAGGCCCGACTCGATGTCTGTGTCTACCAGGGCATCGCTAAAATTATCGGTGGGCAGATGGCTGATGCGTGGGTCGGCCAGCAGCAGCAGGTCGCCCGATTGCAGCCGGTGGTGCGCGTAGCGAATGTCCAGCCCACTGGTGCGCCCGAGCGGCGTGATATGGTCCAGGGGTTTCGGTGGCAGCCGTTCGATGCCAAAGTTGTGTCCCAGCAGCGCCAATGTCTCCCCAGCCTGCAACGTGAACAGCTCACCCTGGCGCAGCACCACACAGGTAATGCCACCTTCGCGCACGGTTTCTTTGCTGGTGAGGTTGCGTTGCAACAGGGTCTGGTTGGCAGCCATGATGGCGCTGCGCAGGGCGGCGGTGAGGCTGCCACTGGCGGCGTAAAATTTGTGGCTGATGAGGTCGAGCAAATCTTGGGCGAGAACGGCCGTTTCTTCTGGATTGCCGCTGAGGGTCAGGTGGGCAAACAGGAAATCGCGGTTGCGGCTGCGGTTGGCTTTGTTCGGGGGCGGCTGGACGAGGATGCCGGGAACCGCGTTTGTCCCATCAACCGTTTGCATTACACCGTCAACGATGTAAAGTTGGCCTGTCACCGCTTGCAGATCAGACATGGAAGTTAGGCATCCTCATGGTGAAAAATATCGACATAAGCATAGCACGACTGTTCGCAAGCGACCAGAAACCCTGAGGGGTTCAGGTGAACGAAGATGGTCAAAATTACAGATAATACCTTTGTGGTTTGACGCTGGCTCAGGAGAATACATGATTGCACTCATTCCCTACCAAACCTTTGAAATCAAGACGCGCCTAAACCCGGAAGCCGCGCGGCAGAAGCTGCAAGAAATTGTGGAACCGCGTAAGCTGATGCGTTTTGGCTTATCGCGCAATCACAACTTGTTTGAAGGCGAGATCGAAGGAGCGGCCTTCAAAATTTCGCGCATCATCCACTACCGCAACAGCTTTTTGCCCATCCTGGTGGGCCAAATTCAGGACGATCTGGATGCTTCCACGCTGCGCATTACGGCCCGGCCGCACTGGTTTATCATCCTGTTTTGGGCATTTTTTGCGTTTGCCGTAACTGCCGGTGGCCTCATTGCAGGCGATCCTTCGGAGTTATGGGTCATTTTGCCCGTGTTCTTTTTCTTCTACGTTGTGCCCACGGCCGCTTTTAACTTTGAGCTGTACAAGTCACAAAAGGTGCTTAACGAGCAGTTTGCCACCGACAGCTATTCACTGCCGAACTGACCAAACCACCGGCAAAGGAAGTTGCGATGCCCCACGTTACTGTGAATGACATTTCGCTTTATTACGAGGAAGAAGGCCAGGGAGAACCGCTGCTGTTTTTGCATGGCTTGGGTAGTGACGGCCGTTCCTGGGAGTATCAGCGGGAATATTTTGCTGAAGAGTTTCGGGTAATTGTGGTGGACGTGCGCGGACACGGCCGTTCCGCCAAGCCATCTGGTCCGTACAGCGTGCCTCAATTTGCCAGGGATGTGTTTGCCCTGCTGGATCAGCTGCACATCGATCAGTTTCATCTAGTTGGCCTCTCGATGGGCGGCATGATTGGCTGCCAGATGGCTGTGGATCAGCCAGAGCGATTCCTCAGCCTGACCATCGTCAACAGCGGGCCGGAACTCATTGCCCAAAACTGGCAGGAGCGTTGGCAAATTGTGCAGCGGCGGCTGGTGCTCCACTTCATGTCCATGGAAAAAATCGGCGAATTTATCGGCGGGCGGCTCTTTCCCGAGCCAGAGCAGGCCGAATATCTGGCGATATTTGTCCAGCAAATGCGCGAAAATGATCCCAAAGCGTACCGGGCGGCCACCAATGCTCTCATCGGCTGGAGCGTGCGGGCGCAGCTCAACCGCATCCAATGTCCAGTGCTGGTCATCAGTGGGGACATGGATTACACGCCTGTATCCAACAAGGAAGCGTACGTGCAGGAGATGCCTACGGCGCAGTTGCTGGTGATCGAGAACTCGCGCCACGCCACGCCGATTGACCAACCTGAGGCGTTTAATACGGCCGTTCTCCAGTTCCTCCACACGGTTGGCTAAAGTTGGGTATAATTCGGCACCCATTTTACCGCAGAGAGCGCAGAGCTTCTTTCTAAAACTCCGTGACCTCAGCGCCCTCCGCGGTGAGTAAATTTGAAAAGGTTTTTATGAAAGTAGTCATCGCTGGGGAATCTCCCTTTGTGGAACAGATGGGCCACCTGTGCACGCAGGCGGGGCATGATACCATCATTTATCTGGTGGAAGATTTCAACTCGGCGCTGCACAGTGGCTATGCCATGCCCGATGCAGCCGGGGCCGACGTGGCCATCGAGCTGCACAATGAATCGGCCGCGGCCAAAGAGGAACTGTTGGTGGCCCTGGGCGCTTTTATTCCCCCCGACGCCCTGCTGCTGACTTCCGCTCTGGCCACCAGCACCACCCAGGCAGCATCATGGGTACCCAAGCCGGGCCGGGTGGTGGGATTTGGCATTGTGCCACCTATGCGCAAGGAAGGCGGCATGATCGAGCTGGCCGCCGGGCTGCAAACGGCCGAATCCAGCCTGGAGCAAGCGCATAAATTTGTCGAAGGGTTGGGGTATGAAACGGCCGTTGTTGGGGATGGTCCTGGTCTGGTACGAGCACGCACTCTTTGCTGCCTTATTAATGAGGCGGCTAGCGCTCTACTGGAAGGTGTTGCCACCCCTGCCGACATTGACCAGGCGATGAAGCTGGGCACCAACTATCCGTACGGCCCACTGGAATGGGGCGATTACCTCGGCCTGGACACCGTGTTGGGTGTGATGAACGGCCTGTTTACTGAATGGGGTGAGGACCGCTACCGCCCCTCGCCCTTACTCAAAAGAATGGTACTGGCGGGTAGATACGGCCGTAAATCTGGCGAAGGCTTTTTTAAATATGGCGATTAGAGATTGGTGATTGATTCACTAGACTTCAATCTCTAATCTTCAATCTCCAATCTCTTGTTAACCGCATGGCTATCAAATTTTGCCACATCTGCAACAAAGAAGATCGCTACGGCCACGGCCAAACTAGTGCTAGCGCCCTGGCCAATGGCATCGTCTGCCCGGTTTGCTTCCAGCCTACCTGTGCCAACCACTTGGGCACCGTTCGCTGGCGCTGGCGCAGTAGCGGCGAGGTTGACTCTGCTCAGGTGTGCAAAGAATGCATCCGCAGCTACAAACACCGCGATTGGGACCGCTACAGCCGCGATTGGATTAGTTGATCGAAGATGTGTCATACCCGCGAATGCGGGTATCCACTGCCCTTCAAAATATGGATGCCCGCCTGCGCGGGCATGACACGTTAAGTTGATTGGTTAATTCTGGGGATACGGCTCCACATCGGGGCCAATGAGTTCTTGAAACAGCTCCAGCACCTCGCCCGGCTCAGCGTGACGCCCTAACTGCTTCTTCGAGTAAAGAACCTCATCGTTCACTTTAAATTCAAAAGCACCCTTGCTGCCGGTAATGAACGTAAATGTCTCAATGATATGCTGATAGTTGCTCAGAATATCTTCCGCCACACGGACGGCTCGTTTGCTGTAGTTTCAGGGCACGCAGTATTCAAGCGTAATCGTGTATTTTTCTGCCATGTTGGTACCTCCATAGGTAAAGTGCGCCATAGCTTTGCCAGAATTTAGGCGTGACTTGAGCAAAACAAACGGCGCAAATCGGGTTGATTTTGCCAAGTATAAAGGGGCGAGGGAGGCTTGACAACAACCCTCAGGTGGGCTACGATCCCGTTCGCTCCCGGGCCTGTAGCTCAGCTGGGAGAGCGCTACAATCGCACTGTAGAGGTCAGGAGTTCGAATCTCCTCAGGTCCACTGCAAACGTAAACAAGTTCTTTACAATTTAACATTTAAAAGCTGTGAACAGGAGTAGTAGGGAACAGTAATCGGTGGTCGGTAAACGGTTATCGGTTGGAAGGTAGAGAGTTGTGCCAATGGCTGAAAGCACGACAAAAATGTCCTGAACTCGCCTGGGAGCTGCGCTGGGGAAATGGTGGTCGGTTATCCGTTATCCGTAATCGGTTTATGATTCTACTGATTACCGGATACGGATTACCGTTTACCAAAATACTCGGTGACGGGTTGCGCTCGTTACGCGCCAGAGTGGATGGTTATGACGATTGAATATTTTTGCACAAAGTGTGCAACTGGAATAAAATAGAAAGTCGTCATTTGTGAAATTGACATGGGCCCATAGCTCAGCTGGGAGAGCGCTACAATGGCATTGTAGAGGTCAAGGGTTCGAGCCCCTTTGGGTCCACAAGAAAATCATCAAACAGAGTGGTACCGCGGAAGCCCCTTTCGTCTCTGAATAGACGAGTGGGGCTTTTTGTTTGGCAAAATGGGGAGATTAGAGACTGGAGATTGGAGATTATCTTCACGAATAGTCTCCAATCTCTAATCTCCAATCTCTAAAAAACAGGAGAAATATGATGGGTGAAAAATACAATCCCAACCAAGTTGAAGCCAAGTGGCAGGAAAAGTGGAAAGAAACCGGACTGTACCGGCAGGAAATTGATAAAAGTCGGCCAAAGCATTATGCGCTGACGATGCTGCCGTATCCGTCTGGGGATTTGCACATTGGGCATTGGTACGCCATGACGCCATCTGATGCGCGGGCGCGCTTTATGCGCATGAAGGGGTACAACGTGCTCTTCCCGATGGGCTTCGACGCGTTTGGGCTGCCAGCCGAAAATGCGGCCATCAAAAACAATGTTCATCCCTCCAAATGGACGTTTGCGAATATTGAGCGGATGCGGGGCCAGCTGCGCAGCATGGGCGCAATGTTCGATTGGGAGCGTGAAGCCGTCTCCGCCGATCCGGAATATTACCGCTGGACGCAGTGGTTCTTTAAGAAGCTGATGGAGCTGAATCTGGCTTACCGCAAAATGTCGGCAGTGGATTTTTGCCCGAATTGCAACACCACTCTGGCTCGTGAGCAGGTTTGGGGCGACGATCGTCACTGCGAGCGGTGCGGCACACCTGTCATCAAGAAAGATTTGGAGCAATGGTTCTTCAAGACGACGGATTACGCGGACGAACTGCTGGATTTCAGCGGCATTGAGTGGCCGGAGCGGGTGAAGGTGATGCAGACGAACTGGATCGGCCGTTCCACTGGCGCTGATGTCACGTTCAAAACGGAGCAGGGCGATCCGATTGAGATTTTCACGACGCGGCCGGATACGCTGTGGGGGGCCACCTTCATGGTGCTGGCCCCAGAGCATCCGCTGGTGGGCAAAATCACGACGGATGAGCAGTTGTCTGCCGTGACGGCGTATCGTGAGCAGGCGCAGAAGTTGACGGATATTGACCGAGAAACGGCCGATCGCGAAAAAACAGGTGTGTTCACCGGGGCATATGCCATCAATCCGGTCAACGGGGCACGCATTCCCATCTGGATTGCTGATTATGTGCTGATGAGTTACGGCTCTGGGGCGATCATGGCTGTGCCCGCCCACGACGAGCGCGACTTTGCCTTTGCCACCAAGTTTGGCCTGGAAATCATTGAAGTGATTCGGATGCCGGGGCGTGAGGACAGCGATGGTCCGCTGGAAGAGGCTTACGTTTCCAAATATGAAGGGCAGCTGGTGAATTCTGGCGAGTTTACGGGTACGGCCGTTTCCGAAGCCATTGGCCAGGTGACGGCGTGGCTGGAAGAAAAAGGCATCGGCAAGGAAGCGGTGAACTATCGGCTGCGCGACTGGCTGATCAGCCGCCAGCGGTATTGGGGTGCGCCGATTCCAGTGGTCTACTGCCCAGAGCATGGCGCGGTGGCCGTGCCGGATGAGGATTTGCCGGTGATGCTGCCGACCGATGTGGAGTTTATGCCCACGGGTGAAAGTCCGCTGAAAATGCACGACGGCTTTTTGCATACGACTTGCCCCACCTGCGGCAAGCCATCGCTGCGGGAAACCGACACGATGGACACCTTTATGTGCTCCAGCTGGTACCAGTACCGCTACCTGAGCCCGCATGACAGCGAGCATCCGTTTGACCCGGAAGAAGGGGCGTATTGGCTGCCCGTGGATCAGTACACGGGCGGTATTGAGCACGCCACAATGCATCTGATTTACACGCGCTTTTTCACCAAGGCGATGCGCGAAATGGGGCTGGTAGACTTCCCCGAGCCGATGCTGAGCCTGTACAACCAGGGCATGGTGCTGGGCGAGGACGGTGAGAAGATGTCCAAATCGCGCGGCAACGTGGTGGCCCCGGATGCGCTGGTGGAAAAGTATGGCGCTGACACGGTGCGCACCTACCTGATGTTCTTTGCCAAGTGGGACCAGGGCGGGCCGTGGAATTATGACGGCATCAAAGGTCCGCAGCGCTTGTTGAATGACGTGTGGGAAATCGGCACGAACGATTACGCACCAAATCAGGTGGATGAGGATGCCAATCGGGCCCTGCGGCGTAAAACGCACCAGGTGATCCGCAAGGTGACGCAGGATTTGGAAAGCTTTTCGTTTAATACGGCCGTTGCCGCCATCATGGAACTGCGCAACAGCATCAACGACGCCCAAAAAGCGAAAAACGTGAGCGTGGACGTCTGGAATGAAGCGATTGACAGCCTGCTGCTGGTGCTGGCTCCGATTGCGCCGCACATCACCGAGGAGCTGTGGGCGCAGCGCGGGCATGGTTATAGCGTACACCAACAGCTGTGGCTGCAGTGGGATGCTGAAGCCGCCAAAGAGGAAAGCATCACGCTGGTGGTGCAGATCAACGGCAAGGTGCGTGACAAAATTGACGTGGATGCCAGTCAGGATGACGAGGCGCTCAAGGCCATTGCCCTGGCCTCAGACAAGGTGCAGGGTTGGTTGGAAGGCAAACCGCCGCGCCAGGTGATTGTGGTGAAGGGTCGGTTGGTGAATATTGTGAAGTAAGTGGGTAATTTGGTAATTGAGTAATTGAGACGGCCGTTTCTTGTGTGGGAAACGGCCGTTTTTCTATTTACCGCGGCTTCAAGGTCACGCGCCAACTTACCAGGAAGAGCACGCTAACGATGATAAGTGGGATGGGGATGATGAGCCATTGGGCGTCGGTGAGGTAGATGTAGTACAGAGCCAGCGCTAGGAACAGGGCCGCGCCGACGCGCTCCCAGCGCCAGGCAATCAGAAGCACGGCAACAATGATGAAGGTGGGGATGAGGTGCATAAACAGCGCCACCAGCGTCTCCCAAAAGCTGTATCCTTCGCCAAAAACGTCCAGAGCAAAAATGCTGATGAACAAGGCAAAGGCAATGCTCAGCACCCTGGGTAGCCAGTAGAGCAGTTGTTTTGTGTTTGTGTTCATATTTCGTCCTCCTCAGCGTACAAACGCTTGAACCAGACAATTCCCAGCAAAAAACCAAGCAGTGCGGGCCACACCCACAGCAAATCGGCCCCGCCCTCGGCAGCTTCCCGCTGTGTGAAGCGGATGAGCCGGTAGCTTTTCGTCGCCGCCGCCAGTTCCGCATCGGACATGGTTTTGGGGTGCACACCAACGGTGGGTGCGGCAAAGCCACTGTTGATGAGCACCTGGCGCAAGATGGGCAGCGCGTTGGGCTGGTCGGTAACATCCTGGGCGTGGGCATGGAAACGGCCGTTTGGCAGCCAAATCTCTACGTCTGGATGGGCCAGCAAATTGCGGTACCAATGAGACACCGCGCCAAAACCCGCCGTGCAATAAATCTCGCCATCCACCGCCGCATAATTTACCGGCGTCTGGCGCACCTGGCCAGTTTTGCGGCCAATGTGCTGGATCACCATGATCCGCCCGCCACCCTCTGGCCAGATGTTGATGAAGCGGCCCAATCCCAGCCGCCACATCAGCAGCATAAAGCGATTAAAGCGGCGGAACAGTTGCCGCATGTTTTGTTCGGTCTGGGGTGAAAGAGCGGTCATCGTTAAACCATCCTGATGGTGCGTGTTGCCTGCTGGCTGTGCAGACCGCAGTAAAGGAAGAACAGGCCGGGCAAGGCAAAGAGGCCAAACCAGACGCCTTCCGGGAAACGGCCGCTTGCGGCATACATCACCTTGTAAAACGCCAGCAAGCTCACGATTGTCACCGCGCCGCCGAAGGTTTCCCAACGCCAGCCTAGCAGCATACCCACGGTCACACCCACGGGAAAGAACAGCAGGCCCAGGATTTCGGCGGCGGTGAGCTGGCTAACTTTCATTTCTTCGCCAAAAAAGATGAGCAGCATGAAGGCCAGGCTGATTAAGCTGCCCAGCCGCGCGGCCCAGCGCAAAATCAAAACCAATTTGGTGGGTTTTTGTCGTCGGTTCATCTCATTTCTCCCGCCCTGAACCTGGTTTACTTCTGCTCTCATGGTACTTTTGAGAGTGGGGGCGATTGAAGTGACAAACGGCCGTTTCCCCCTGACTAAAGCTCACCACCCACTCGCCAAAAACGGCCGTCTCCGCCATAATAATCAGCATGACAAATCCATCTACGCCAGCGGTGCCCACGCAAATCGAAACCGAGCGTCTGCTCATTCGCTGCCCGCAGCCCGGCGATGGCAAAGCGCTGTACAACGCCATTGTCCAGTCCAAAGAACACCTCTCCGCCTGGCTGTCTTGGGCCGACTGGCCCAACATCTCACCGCGCCGCGCCGAAATGTCCGTCCTGCGCAACCGCGACCGCTACCTCAAGGGCGAGGACATGACCATGTTCATCTTCCTCAAGCCCACCTGTGAGCTGATTGGTGGCAGCGGCCTGCACGATCCCGATTGGAAGGTGCCAAAGTTCACCATCGGCTATTGGCAGCACGTAGCCCACGGCGGCCACGGCTACATGACCGAAGCGGTCAACGCCATCGCCGACCTGGCATTTGCCCGGCTGGGAGCCAAACGGTTGCAGCTGGAATGCTTCCCGCACAATACGCGCAGCATTGGTGTGGCCCAGCGCTGTGGTTTTCATTTAGAAGCCCGTCTGGCCAACTACCGCCGCCACCACCAAACCCACGAACTGCACGACTGGCTCATCTTTGCCCGCCTGCCCGCCAACCAAACCTCCCCGTAGCCGCGCTTTCTTAGCGCGAAAAAGCGCGGATTGGAATCCGCGGCTACAAAATTGTGGCTACAGTGCAACTCCAGTCTGGCAGAAACGTAAAGACTTCTATCTAAACCTGTCTAAATCTGTGAGTTCCAACAAATTTTTGTTGAGTAAGGAGTTTGAAACGATGACCGAAGAAACAACCCCCAGCGTTGAAGAAATCAAAGCGAGATTGAAAGTAGAAGTTCCCGTTGAGGAAGAAGACGTTACCAAGGCTGACGTTAAAAATCCAGATGTCACTGAAGAGCTGCGCGAGTTTGGCAAGCAATTTGCCGACACCATTCGTTCCGCCTGGAACAGTGCCGAGCGGCAGCGTCTGGAAACCGAACTGCGCGATGGTATGCGCTCCTTCGCCGATGAGGTGGACAAGGCGATCCAGGAAATCAAGAAAAGCCCGGCAGCAGACCGTGTTAAGACAGAAGCCGTCAATGTGCGCGATAAAGTGCAATCGAGCGATGTCGGCCACAAAACCCGCGTGGGTGTGGCTCAGGGTTTGCAGGTTCTTAGCGAACAGCTAGCCAAGCTAGCCGAGCGGTTTACCCCCGCTGAGAAGTCCGCTTCTGAAGAAGAAAGCGCTGAGTAAGCGGTAATCTGTTATCCGTGAACGGTAATCGGTGACTCTATAACCACCGATTACCATTCACCGTTCACTGTTTACCGATTACCGTTCCCAAAGCCCCCAACCCCGCCATATCATCCAAATCCATCCATTGCAGCATAATGCGCTGCACGCCTGCCTCGGCAAACGACCCCAACTGATCTACCAACTCATTGCCTGTTCCGACCACTATGCCACGCTGGCGCAGCTCATCGGCGCTGAGGGTGCGAGTGGCCATTTTGGCATCCAGCTGCGCCTGATCTTTGCCAAAAATGAGGCCCGTCATCAGGGAGCGGCGCACGTCTGAGGGTTTACGGCCGTTCTCCACCAACAACTCATCCAACAACGCCGACCGCTCAGCAAAGGTTTGCGGCGGGATGTAGACGCCGTTCCACTCGGTGGCGTATTGGGCCACCAGGGGCAGGGTGCGTTTGGGACCGTTGCCGCCGATGAGGATGGGCGGGCCGCCGGGCCGCTGCGGGCGCGGCAGCAGCACGGCCTCGTGCAGTTGGTAGTAGTTGCCGTCAAAATCGAGCGGCTCCTCATTTTGCAGGAGATGGCTGATGATTTGCAGACCTTCCTCGAACCGGGCGAAACGGCCGTTCACATCCAATAAATCCCAGCTGTAGTTGTGATGTTCCCGCTCCTGCCAGCCCGCACCGAGACCAAGATGGAGACGGCCGTTGGATAAATCATCCACCGCACTGGCCATGCGTGCTGTCATCGTCGGTTGGCGGAAGGAGACGGGCGAGACCAGCGGGCCAAACTCGATGCGGCTGGTGTGGCTGGCCAGCCAGGTGAGCGACACCCACAGCTCAAGCGACTCTTTGTCCGGCGGGTTGGCATTGGTGTAATGATCAGAACGGTACAATCCCGCAAAACCCAAATCTTCCACGGCGCGAGCGATGCGCTGCCAACGTTCCCACGTCAGCCCATTTTGCCCTTCCAGCATAATCGCAACTTCAATCATTTTTACTCCTTCGTCGTAGTGGCTGGTGGTTATTTACCAGCTACCAAAAACTAACCGCTAGCCACCAGCCTCTAAAACAAAAACGCCCACGCTGGTAGGCAGCATGGGCGTTCCAAAAATCACGAAATGGGTGATTAGTTCATGTGCGGCAAAATCTGGGCCACGATGCGGTCTTTGGGCAGCGCGCCGGTGATGCGCTCTACAACCTGACCACCTTTGAACAGCATCAAGGTGGGGATGCCCACGATGCCGTAACGGCCGGGAACCATCGGATTGTCATCCACATCCATCTTGCCAACTTTAATTTTGTCGCCATATTCTTCAGCAATCGCTTTCACGGAAGGGGCGATCATGCGGCAGGGGCCACACCAGTCGGCCCAAAAGTCTACCAAAACGGGCATGTCGGACTCTAAAACTTCGTTTTGAAAGCTGCTGTCAGTAATTTCTACAGGGGTTGCCATAATTTCTTGCTCCTTGCAATTAGTTGTTTTTCACACCGTAGGCGTGTACTTTTCGTTTGTCTTCTCTTTAGATGACGTTACTTAGATTTGGTTACGTGGAATTTTCTTACCAATGAGTTTAACGAAACCGTTTGGGCTGTCAAGCAAAAAAGCCTACAATTGAGGAACTGATTGAGTAACTAAGAAATTGATTAATTGCCCAGTTACTCAATAACTCAATTACCCACTTTCCCAAAACCTGACAGGGGTGCATCATGTTAAACAGCAGCACATTTCTAATCACGAACGGCCGTATCGTCACCTGGTCTGATCCCAATGAAATCATTGAAAATGGGGGGATTTTGGTGGAAGACGGCCGTATTACCACCATCGGCGATTCGGCTGAATTGATTGCCGCCCATCCCGACCTGGAACAGCTCGACGCAGGCAACCAGCTGGTGATGCCCGGCAACATCTGCGCCCACACCCACTTTTACGGCGCGTTTGCCCGCGGCATGGCCATTCCCGGCGCACCACCCAAAGATTTCCCCGACATTTTAGAGCGGCTCTGGTGGCGGTTAGATCGTGCTTTGCTCGATTTGGATACGCAATACAGTGCCCTCGTTTGCCTGGTGGATGCCATCAAGCACGGCACGACCACGCTAGTGGACCATCATGCCAGCCCTAGTGCGCTGAACAACTCGCTGGACATGATTGCCGACGCTGTGGAGATGGCTGGCGTGCGCGCCGCCCTCTGCTACGAAGTAACCGACCGCAACGGCTCGGAGGAAGCGGAAGCAGGTATTGGCGAAAACGTGCGCTTTTTGCATTCGCTCAAGGAGCGCAAAAGCGACTTGCTGGCAGGCACCTTTGGTCTGCACGCGGCCCTCACGCTGAGTGATGAGACGCTGGCTAACTGTGTCGCTGCGGCGGCCAATTTGGACACCGGCTTCCACATCCACGTCGCTGAGCATGAGGTGGATGAGTACGATTCGCTGTACAAATATGGGCAGCGCGTCGTGCCCCGTCTGGCCGAAGCGGGCATTTTGGGGCCAAAAAGCATTGTGGCCCATGCGGTCCACGTGGATGCTGTGGAGAAGAACATTTTGCGTGAGACCGGCACCTGGGTAACCCACCAGCCGCGCAGCAACATGAACAACGCTGTCGGCGCGGCCGACATCGAGGGAATGCTGCGGCTGGGGATTCCGGTTTGCCTGGGTAACGACGGCTTTAGCAACAACATGTGGGCCGAGTGGAAGATGGCCTATCTGATGCACAAGCAGGTGCATCGTGACCCGCGCCGGGCCAACGGCATGGACATCGTGCAGATGGCGATTTATAACAACGCGGCGCTGGCGGATATGTTTTGGCCGGGGAAGAAAATCGGCCGTTTGGTGGAAGGTGCGGCGGCGGACATCATTTTTGTGGATTACCATGCGACCACGCCGCTGAGTGCAGGCAATTTGCCCTGGCACATCATCTTCGGCTTCGAGAGCAGCCTGGTTACCAGCACGATGGTGGCGGGGAAGCTGCTGATGCACAATCGGGAGTTGCTGACATTGGACGAGGCCGAAATCACCGAGCGCAGCCGCAAGCTGGCTGCCGAGGTATGGCAGCGCTACGAGAAATTGAGTTAATTTTTGCCACAGAGGGCACAGAGGGAAAAGAGGGATGTTTCCTCTGCGCGGCTCTGTGCCTTCTCTGCGTAACTCTGTGTTCCATTTTAGGAGCAAATGATGGTTACTTGCCGGTGTTGGCTGGGTGGAAAAATTTTGGTACCCAAAGAGAAGTTGTCTCACAGGCCGGGAGCGTATGGGATTGTGCAGCGTGGCGATACAATTTTGTTGATGACGACGGTGGGGGAAAACGGCCGTTGCTGTCTTCCTGGTGGCGGTATTGAACCATATGAAACGAACGCAACGGCCGTACAGCGAGAACTAATCGAAGAAGCTCGCATTCAAGTAGAAGTTGGCCCGCTGGTGCACTTCCAGGAAGATTTTTTCTACTACAACCCAACGGGTGACGCCTGGCACGGCCTCTTGTTTTACTACCGCTGCACCCCGCTCACCTTCGATCTGCTGCCATCCGCGCTTGTCGATGACGAATCGGCAACCAATCCGCAGTGGGTTAAAATTGGCGACCTAAACCAGGGCAATTTGCAGCCGCAGGAACAGTGGCTCCTAGATTATTTGAAAGCGTAAATGACGTCACGACGACAGGTTGTTTTGTAACGAACCACAAACTGTACTTGTCACTCCCGCGAAGGCGGGAGTCCACGAAAGAAAATGGATTCCCGCCTTCGCGGGAATGACAGTTGAGGTTGATTGTTTAGCCCCAAAACACAGTTGTCGTCGCACCATCAGGAGACTGAACAGTGAAGATAGCAATTTTAGGTGGAACAGGAAATGAAGGATTTGGCCTGGGCTTTCGCTGGGTGGCGGCTGGGCATGAAATTGTGATTGGTTCGCGCAAGGCGGAGAAGGGTGAGCAGGCAGCGGCCGACATGCTGGAAAAATTGCCTTCGGGCAACATCAGTGGCACCGACAATTTGAGCGCCGCGCAGCAGGCGGAGGTGGTGGTGCTTTCCGTGCCTTACTGGGCGCAGGAAGGCACGTTGGACAGTGTAAAAAACGCCCTGAGTGGCAAGCTGCTGATCACTGTGGTGGCCCCGACGGGCGAAAAAGCGGCGCGGGTGCATCGGTTGGAAAGCGGTCTGTCGGCGGCGGAAGAGGCGCAAAACCAATTGGGCGAAAGCACACGCGTGGTGGCGGCGTTCCAGAATATTGGCGCGCACCATTTGCTAGATTTAGAACACGAGATGGATTGTGACGTGCTGGTTTGCGGCGAGAAGAAGGATGACAAAGCGGTAGCGCTTCAGCTTTGTGAAGATGCTGGTTTGCACGGCGTCAATGCCGGGGCCTTGCAAAATGCGCGGGCGGTGGAGGAGCTAACGGCCGTTCTCATCGCCATCAATATTATTCACAAGGTAAAAAGCGCGGGCATCCGCATTACGGGATTGGGTGATTAGGTAATTAAGTAATTAAGTCAATTACCTAATTGCTCAATTACGCATGGACAATCTAGCCATGAATCATTTAACACTTACGGCCGTTCCCCACATTCCCCACGTTCAGCCCGGCGATGACCTGACAGGGTTGATTTTGCACGCTATGGCCCAGGCAGACATGACCCTGGCCGATGGCGACGTGCTGGCCATTGCCCAAAAAATCGTTTCCAAAGCCGAAGGGAGGCTGGTGCGTTTGGCCGATGTGCAGCCGAGTGCCCGCGCTGTTGAGGTAGCCGCCCAAACGGACAAAGATCCGCGGGTGGTGGAGCTGATTTTGCAGGAAAGCGATGAAATTTCGCGGATGCGGCGCGGCGTGCTGATTGTGCGCCATCGGCTAGGCTTTACCAGCGCCAACGCGGGCATTGACCGCTCCAACGTGGCCCAAAGTAGCGATGAAGAAACGGTGCTGCTGCTGCCGCGCGATCCAGACGGTTCGGCTGAAAAGCTGCGCGAGGAAATTGCTGCCCGGTTAGGTGCCCAGGTGGGCGTAGTAATTACCGATAGTCATGGACGGCCGTTTCGCATGGGCACGGTGGGGGTCGCAATTGGCGTGGCTGGGATTCCCGCTTTGTGGGACCGGCGTGGCGAGCCCGATTTATATGGCTACGAGCTCCAACACACCGACGTAGGTGTAGCGGATGAAATCGCCGCTGCCGCCGGGCTGCTCATGGGGCAAGCCGCCGAAGGCACGCCCGTCGTGGTGATCAGTGGCCTGCAACTGCCGTTTGCCGCTGGCAAAGCAACCGATTTGGTGCGGCCGAAAGAATTCGATTTGTATCGTTAAGGGTAGGCGCGGCGATCTTACCGTCGCGTCTGCCTTCCCCCAAACTATTTCCCCATTTCATCTAGAAAAAAATATGACAGTAGATGTCACTATTGTATGTTAGAATATGTGTTCTATGCACAGGCGGGCACAGTTGTGTGGCGTAGGTACCAAAAACCCGCCTGGATATGAACCCAGTTCTAACAACAGAAGCTTTCATGCGTGGCGACACCAAGAATGAAGAAAATCCACAGATGACCCAGATTATTTATCTGCGAAATCTGTGTCATCTGTGGATTGCTTCACAGGAGATTTATGGCGGCTCAAACGATTTCCCAAAAGAGTGAGTTTCGTGTGGCCACGGCCCGCGATTATGACCAATCGAGCCCGCTGCGCTGGATTACGGCGCACCTGGCCGACAACAAATGGTGGCTGGCAGCCTTTTTCTTTGGCATGACCGTAACCAACATTTTTAACGCCGCCATTCCGCGCCAGGTTGGCGCGGCGTTTAACGTGGTGACGGGTGAGGCGGGCAGCGGCGATCCGTTTCAAGCCATTGCCACGCTGGGGCTGTTTGTGGTGGGTTTGACGGTCGGCCGTTTTTTCTGTGACACGCTGGCTTCATTGAGTATCGAAGTGGTGGGCAAGCGGCTGGAGCGAGACGGCCGTAGTGAGCTTTACCTTAACTTGTTGGGCAAAAGCCAGACCTTCCACAACCAGCAGCGCGTGGGGGACATCATGGCCCGGGCGGCCAACGATGTGCGCTTTGTCAACGAGATGATGACCCCCGGCTTTAGCCTGTTCTACGACTCAATGATGGCCATCCTCATTCCCATCATTTTCATTGCCTTTATTGATCTGCGCCTGCTGCTGGCCCCACTGATCTTCTGCTTCTTCTACTACTTTGCCGTGCGCCATTACATGCGCCAGCTAGACCCCGTCTCCGATGCGGTGCGGGCGCGTTTTGGCGATATGAATGCCACCCTGAATGAAGCCGTCTCTGGCATTGAGGTAGTGAAAGCCGCCGGGCAAGAGCGGCAGGAATTGGGCAAATTCATCCGCGATGCCCGGCGCTACCGCGATAGGTTTGTGCAGCAGGGCGAAGTGCAGGCCCGCTACATTCCCACGCTGCTCATCGGGGTGGCCATTGCCGGGGCGTTTATGCACGGTGTCTACCTGCTGAACCTGGGTGAACTGACGCTGGGCGATTTGATCGGCTACATGGGCTTGATGTGGGTGCTGCGCTGGCCAGCTTTCAGTTCTTACTTTACCTTTTACCTGATCCAGATGGGCCTGTCTGGCGCGGAGCGCATTTTGGAGCTGCTCAAGGCGGAGACGGAGCTGGACCAGAACAGCGAAGGCTACACCGCGCCGATGCAGGGCGAAATTGTGTTTGAGAATGTTACTTTCCGCCATAGCGACGGGACGGATGATTTGCTGCGTAACATTTCTTTCCGCGCTAGACCAGGCGAGACGATTGCCATTGTGGGGCAAACGGGGTCGGGCAAGAGCACCGTGACCAAGCTGGTGAACCGGACGTATGATGTGACAAACGGCCGTATCCTCATTGACGGCATTGACGTGCGTGACTGGAACCTGGACAGCCTGCGTTCGCAAATCTCCATCATCGAGCAAGACATCTTTCTCTTCTCCCGCACCGTGGCGGAGAATATCGCTTTTGGCCTGGGGCAGCAGGTTAGCCGCGCCGATGTGGAACGTGCCGCCCATGAGGCCCAGGCTCACACCTTTATTACGCACTTCAAAGACGGCTACGACACGGTTGTGGGCGAACGTGGTGTGACGCTCTCCGGTGGGCAGCGACAGCGCATTGCCATTGCCCGCGCCCTGCTCACCGATCCGCGCATCCTCATCCTGGATGACGCTACCAGCGCCGTGGATTCGGCCACGGAGGATGAGATTCAGAAGGCGATCAAGCGGGTGCTAGAAGGGCGTACGACGCTGCTCATCACCCATCGCCTGTCGCAGATTCGCCGGGCGGACCGCGTGCTGCTGGTACGCAAAGGCGAGATTGTGGCCCAGGGCACCCACGAGGAGCTGATGGCCAGCTCGTCGCTGTACCAGCGTATTTTTGCGCGATACGATATTTGATGGATGACAAGGTGAAGGGGTGACAAGGTGACCGGGTGACACAAATGTCCGGCTGTGCCTTGGTCGTTTGAATGATTCCATTTGCAATTCAAACTTCACCATTCACGATTCACAATTACGGGAGATTCTTATGGGGTTTATCTTTGACGGGATTGAGGCCGAGGGGTATGACCGAAATTACACGGATGGGCAGCTGCTCAAGCGGATAGGCGGCTATTTTCGGCCGCATGTGGGCCGGGTGGGCACCATCAGCGGCTTCATTTTGCTCAACTCGCTTATGGATTTGGTGCTGCCGGTGCTGATTGCCCAGGCGGTGGACAACGTGGTTGGCGTGGAAGGTAGTGCGGCCATCAACCAGCTTATCTTCTTCATCTTGGGCGCAACAATTTTGTCGTGGGTGTTCAACTTTATGCGCCAGCGGCTGACGGCGCGGGCGGTGGGGGATGTGGTTTTGCAGCTGCGCGAGGATGCGTTTACGGCCGTTATGCAGCGCGATATGTCCTTTTACGATGAGTTCCCCTCGGGCAAAATTGTTAGCCGCGTTACATCCGACACGCAAGATTTCTCGAATGTCGTGACCCTGACGCTGAACCTGATCAGCCAGGTGCTGCTGGTCGTGCTTATCGTTGCTTACCTTTTTTCCATCAACGTCCAGCTGGCATGGATGGCGATGGCGATTGCGCCATTTGTGGTGGGCGCAGCGCTGGCCTTCCGCCGCATTGCCCGGTCTACCACGCAGCAGGCACAGCGGCTGCTGGCCACGGTCAACGCCAAGGTGCAGGAGACGATTAGCGGTATCTCTATTGCCAAAAATTTCCGCCAGGAGCAAACGGTCTACGACGAGTTTCTGGACGTGAACGAGCAAACTTACCAGGTGCAGGTGCGCCAGGGGTTTGTGTTTAGCATTATCTTTCCTATCCTCATGTTTATTGCCGGGATGGGAACGGCCGTTATCCTCTATTTTGGTGGCAATGCTACGCTGCGTACCCAAATCAGCCCTGGCGACTGGTACCTCTTTGTCCAGGCGATCGGGCTATTCTGGTTCCCGCTGACGGGGATCGCCTCGTTTTGGAGCCAGTTTCAGCTGGGATTGTCGGCCAGTGAGCGGGTGTTTGCCCTGATTGACGCCGAGGCGCGGGTGGTGCAGTTGGGCGATCGGGAAGTGGGGCAGCTAGACGGCCGTATCGAGTTCCGCAACCTGCATTTTCGCTATACCGAGCAGGAGCATGTGCTCGATGGCTTCAACCTGACGATCCAGCCGGGTGAGACGGTGGCTCTGGTCGGCCACACCGGCGCAGGTAAATCGAGCCTGGGGCGGCTCATCGCCCGCTTTTACGAGTTCCAGGGTGGTCAGCTGCTCATCGACGACCAGGACATTCGCTCGTTTAATCTAATCAGCTACCGCCGCCAGTTAGGGATTGTGCCGCAGGTGCCGTTCCTCTTCACCGGCACCGTGGCGGATAACATTCGCTACACACGCCCCACCGCCAGCGACGACGAGGTGCTGCGGGTGGCGCAAACCATTGGCCAGGGCGATTGGTTGGAGACGCTGCCGCAGGGGTTGGCAACGGCCGTTGGCGAAGGTGGGCGCGGCCTCTCGATGGGCCAGCGGCAGCTCATTGCCCTGGCGCGGGTGCTGCTGCAAAACCCGGCCATCCTCATTTTGGATGAGGCCACCGCCAGCGTTGATCCGTTAGCCGAGGCGCAAATTCAGGAGAGTTTGGAGCTGGTGCTGGCAGATCGCACCTCAATCATCATTGCCCATCGCCTGTCCACCATCAAACACGCGGACCGGATCATTGTGTTGCAGCAGGGGGAAATCATCGAAGAGGGCAGCCACACCAGCCTGATGCAGCAGCGTGGCCATTACGCCGACCTGTACGACACCTACTTCCGCCACCAGTCGCCCGAATATCACGTGCCGGACGACGTGGCCGAATCGCTGCGGATGCAGATGAATGGGGTGCCGGTGGGACAGGTGAGGGAATAACGGCCGTTTCTACAGTTCCTTCACCATGTAATAGCGCGTGTGGCCGGGCGGAAAGTCTTTTAGTTCGCCAAAAACCTGATAGCCTTGCTTTTCGTAAAAACCAGGTGCCTGAAAGCTGAAGGTATCCAGGTGAGCGTGGGTGGCCCCGCGCCGCCGCCCTTCCTCTTCGGCCAGAGTGAGAAGTTTACGGCCGTATCCTTGCCCGCGCATTTCCTCTTTGAGCCACATGAGCTCGACAGACAGCCAGTTCCAATAGGTGGTACCAATCACCCCGCCCATCACTTCGCCATCTGGCGCTTTGACAACAAAGCAAAGATTTTTGGCGCTGTCTGGCCCCGCTTGCTGCTGGTTGAATGTGCTGATGCCGCCACCAATGATGGACCATTCAGGACTGTCTACTGCTTCAATTTCATAGGTTTCGTTCATGGCTGTTTGGCCTCCTGAAAGACAGTATAAGAGCGGCTCGTGAGCATCGCAAGCGGCGCGGCGGGCGGTTTGATTGGTTTTGGTTATGCGTGGCGATGGCTAGGTTTGATTGGTTTAAATGATGATTTTATAGGTGCCCTTCTAGCCCTTGTTCTCCGTTTCTATAAACCCGGTTTCTACCAACAAATGCTGTAGCCTTGCATGATCAAAAAGTGTGTCTTTTTGGTTGTTGCGCCGCATGACCACATAAAAATCATGCATGAAGACGATAACCGGAAGATACTGGTTGACGCTGGCCAAATAGCTTTCCTCAAGATGGACTAGCTTGGACTCCTTGATTTCGTTTGCATGAGTCAAAAGAGGGAGCAGCAGCTCTTCCAGCGTCTCGTCTTCTGGCATGCCGTAAAGTGCCCGGATGCGCTGTTTTTCGGCTTCTGGCAGTTCACGGTATAGGCCGTAGATGTGCGTGCCCAGCCCCCAGAGCAGGTTGCCGTAGTCATACGCCGTATGTTGTTGATAAAACTGCACCTCGGCTGATGAAAGCGCAAAATTTTTGTCCAGGGCCAGGCCAAAGTCGGTTAGATAGGTTCGCTCGCCGTCTGTAAGCAAGTTAAAAAAGTGGGAATCAAAATGGATAATTCCGTGATCCCTTAAAAAAGTAATGGCTGCTTTTGTGTCAGCCATCACCTGGGGAATGTGGGCCTGGTGCGTTCGTACCCAAGTGGCTACCGTGTGAGGAATGTGTTCCAGGTACAAAATCAGTTCATAAGGCGCTGCGGCGCGGTCCAGCAGATAGCGGCTCACGTTGGCATCGTCGCCCCAATACGTCACGTAACGTTGGTGGTAGGCCATATCAACCGCGGCGGAGGGAACGGCCGTTGGCACAATGCGATAATGATACAGCAACGGAAACGTCTCAATTTCCCCGGCCAAAACCCAGTTGGTTGTTTTGATATGCGTTACAAGCTCGCGGAAAATGCCCATCCCCACCGAACCAAACCCATACTGATAAAAAGTGGGGAGGTTATAAATGTTCTGGGTGGAAAACATCTGCGCATACTCGGTTTGCGTCACCGGAATGCGTTTGATGAAGATGGGTGCACCCTCTAAAGTTAGCGTTTGGCTTGTGCCCCAGCCGACCTGGCCTACACTGGCTTTCGGCGGAACCTGTAAATGGGTATTATCTAGTTGAGCCAATGCCGCGCTGAGCTGAAAATAGCGTTGTTGTCTTTGGTTGAGGTGGTTTGAAATCATATGCTTCCTTTGGAATAATTCAGTGATGAGTAGTATATAGGTGGTCAAATTCTGGTCAATCGCCGGAGTTTAGGCTTACAAATTCCAGGCAGCGTTATAGAATTTTGGTAGCATTAGGCGAACTAAATTCAGTATTTCAGTATAAGGAAATTCCCATGATTCACTTTAATCCCAAAACCCGCATGCTTAATTTGATTTTGCGCAGCAGCGTCTACGCGATGCAGATAGACAACAAGGATAGGCTGGTGCATGTGGTCTGGGGGCCGCACCCGGTGGGAGTAGATGGAGTGTTGTCAGGGAAGATCAAACCCATCCTCTCCGATCATGCCTCCTTTGAGTTCCAAACCCGCCGTGATGAGCTGCTCACCTTTGGCGACACCACCACCCACGAAGTGACGCTCAAAGCCAGCTTTGCCACCTTGCCCGATCCGCTGCCTGACGGCGACGCCCCCCATCTGCCCATCCGCGACGTGCGGCTGCGTTACGTCTCACATGAAATTGTGACAGATGCCCAGCCTGGATTGGCTCCGGCGCACGGCCTGCCGACGGTGAATCGCGAACCGCGCGAAACCTTGCGCATCCAGATGGCCGATCCGGTGCAGCCGCTGACCGTGACGCTTTGTTACCGCCTCACTCCGGCGCAAGACATCATCGAGCGCTGGCTGGAGCTGGCAAACATGGGCGACGCGCCCATCGAGATTGAGCAGCTCTTTTTTGGCGCGTTGCACCTGCCCAACGGCACCACCGAGCTAACCAGCGTCTCCGGCGCGTGGGCGCAGGAATTCCAGACGCAGCGAGAGCGGCTGCCGATTGGGCGGCGGGTCATCGAGCACCGCAGCTTGCAGACGGGGCACGCCGCCAACCCATTTTTCCTGCTGAATCGGCCGGGGCAGGCGTGGGAAGAGCACGGCACGGTCTACTTTGGCGCGCTGGCGTACAGCGGCAGCTGGCAGCTCAGCTTTGAGCAGTTCCACAGCACCGACGTGCGCGTGCATGGTGGCTACCATCCCGCCGATTTTGGCCTGACGCTGGTGGCAGGGGCGCAGCACAAAACCCCGGCGCTGGTTTGCGGCGTCTGCGATGAAGGGTGGGGTGGGGCCAGCCGTCGGCTGCACGCGTTTACGCGGGAGCGCATTTTGCCGATAGCTGTGGCCGCCTCTCAGCTCCGAAGGGCTGCTCTCCAGACCGTGCCACTTGAGTCACACGAGACGGGCGGCGCGGTGAGGACACCGGCCGCAGCTGATTATCGGCCGATTCTCTACAATTCCTGGGAGGCGACCTATTTTGGCATCACCGAGCAGAACCAGATTGAGCTGGCGCAGAAGGCGGCGGCCATCGGTGTGGAACTATTTTGCCTGGATGACGGCTGGTTTGGCGGTCGTCGCTTCGACGTGGCTGGGCTGGGCGACTGGACCGTTAGCCCAGATGTGTTCCCCAACGGCCTGGAACCGCTCATTAGCGAAGTGAACCGGCTGGGGATGGATTTTGGCCTGTGGGTGGAGCCGGAAATGGTCAATCCCGACTCAGATTTGTACCAGGCGCATCCAGAGTGGGCGCTGCATTTCCCTGGACGGCCGCGCACGGAAGCCCGCTGCCAACTCATTCTCGATTTTGGTCGCGAAGAAGTGGTTGAGCACATTTTTAATGCGCTGGACAGCCTTCTGGCGCAATACAACATCGCCTTCATCAAGTGGGACATGAACCGGAACGTGAGCGAACCTGGTTCGGTGGTGGGCAAGGCGATCTGGCAGGCGCATGTGGCGGGCGTGTACGGCATCATCGACCGGCTGCGGGCGAAGTACCCGCACCTGACGATTGAAAGCTGCTCCGGCGGCGGCGGGCGGATTGATTTAGGCATTTTGGGGCGTACGGACCAGGTGTGGACGAGCGACAATACCGACGCGCTGGATCGCCTGCGCATTCAGGAAGGGTTTAGCCTGGCGTATCCAGCACGGGTGATGGAAGCGTGGGTGACGCATGAGAAAAATCACCAGACGGGTCGTTCCCACGAGCTGAGCACGCGCTTTGACGTGGCGATGCGCGGTGCGTTGGGCATCGGGGCCAGCCTGAACGGGTTGGACGAGGCGGAACTGAAGGAGTGTGCATCTTACATTGCCTTCTACAAGCGGATTCGCCACATTGTGCAGGGCGGTGATTTGTATCGTCTGGAGCGGCTGGAAGAGTCGGATGCCTCAACGATTTTGTATGTGCTGCCAGACGGGAGCGAAGCGGTGTACTCAGTGGTGGTGCACAGCCACAAGATGGGGCAGTTCCGGCGCATGGTGCCGCTGCGCGGGCTCATCCCGTCGGCCACGTACGAGGTGCTGGACCGTTACCAGAAGGTGCGCCTGACGGCTACTGGGTACGAGTTGATGGTGCAGGGGATTGGTGGAGATGAAGACGGCCGTTCCGGCCACAGTCGCACGTTACACATTAAGCGGGTGGAGTGAAATTTTCACGCAAAGGCGCAAAGGGTGAAAGAGAAAAACCTTTGCGCCCTCTGCTTCTTTGCGTTCTTGGCGTTGAAAAAATTAGCCAGATTTTGGCTTGAGGTACACCGTCACTTCGCTGCGGTTGTGGAAGAGCTGACGCGCCCCGGCGATGGTGAAATGCTGCCGCAGGATATTCAGGGCGTGGTCCAGCGCCGAGTCGTACCGCTTTTCCGGCAGTTTGAGGGTGATGAGGGCCAAACCGTGCGGGTAAAGGTAACGGCCGTATTCCCCCATCAGTCGCGCCGAATCCCGTGCATCCAGCCGCATGTCGTTGACAATCACGTCGTAGGTGTCGGGGTAATCGGCCAGATACTCCTCAGCGGTGAGGCGCAGGTGGCGCACGCCCTTGTCTTTTTGCAGAGAAGCATGCAGCCAGGCGGGATCAACGGCCGTTACATACTGTTCCTTCTGTCGCAAAACCCGCGTCCAGCCGCCGGGCGCTGCCCCCAAATCAAGCGCTCGACCGCGCGGCGGCAGGTCAATTTTGAAGATTTCCAGCGCTTCCAGCAGCTTAAACTCGGCCCGGCTCACCTGCTCTTTGTCGCGAGCAAAGCGGCGCACCCCGCCAGCCCAATCGGACAAATTGTTAACGGTTAGCGACAGGCCAACGTAGGCGTCATCTCCAGCTAACACGACCGACAGGATTTGAAACGGCCGTCGCACATCCAACGGCGCACCGGAGGCAGCGGCTAGCTGATCGCCCAGCGGTTTGTTGATGTCAAACGGTTTGATATCCAACTCACCCAGCACACGCGTCTGGACAGAAAAGGGCCAGTCGGGTTCCAGCAGGGGAGCAAAATGAGTAACGGCCGTGGCCACCACATGTGCCAGGCCATCGGCCAACGGCAGCACGGTTTGCACCGGGCAGATGTGCCGCACAAAAATGGGGGGCTGATGCCGCCACTGCTCGGCCAGGGCAAAAAAATCCCCCGGCAGCTGGACGGACCAGATGCCGGGAGACAGTTCGGCCACAATCTGGCCGCTGATGGCCTGGATTTCGGCCACGGCCGCCGGGGCAAAGGCGGGATCGGCCGTGGCGATGAGGGTGGGCATCATTTGTCTCCGCGAGGGCTTTCCGGGCCGCGACCGTCTGTATGCAGCTTGATGTCTACCAGATGTTCCACCCGGCTGTGGTAATACAAGCGCCACGTTTCGCGCAGGGGATGTTCCACGTATTCAAAGTGGGCAATGCCAGTGTTTTTGCTCCACACTTCGCAGCGCCGCCAGGGACCAATGTTAAACATATGGTCAAAGGCCAGCTCGATGACGCCGCCGTGACAGACAGCGACGACAGTTTGCTGACGGTGTTTTTCCAGCATTTCTTCAATAAATTTGCCGATGCGCACGCGAAAGTGCATCATGGATTCACCGTCTGGACGATCCGGGGTGATGGTGGAAAACGGCCGTTCGCTGCCCCAAAATGAGCCGTATTCGGGCAAATCGTCGCTGGGCCAGGGGGTATGGTCGAACCGGTTGTTGCCAATTTCGCGCAGCCGGTCATCGTTGATGATGGGAATATTGTAGGTGGTAGAGACGGGAGCGGCCGTTTCCTGAGCGCGCTTCATGGTGCTGGCGTACAGAGCATCGATCTTTTTAATTTCTTTGGGCAGCCAGCGTCCCAACGCCTGGGCCTGGGCCTGACCCAAATCGGTTAGCCCTTCATCGGTGTTGCCGCCTTTCCAGTCGTGCAAGTTAACATAACTTTGACCGTGGCGGATCATGTAGAGGTGCATAATGACAATTTCCTTCTTTATGAATTTGATCGTGAATTATGCCACAGGTTGGCCGATTGATGTAGGGTTGGGGGTAAACGGCCAGCAATTCAACATTTGATGTAGGGACGGGATGGCGCGGTATTGTTTTAGGCTAAACAGAGTTTATTTTGTCCGCGCCGTCTCGCCCTGCCTCTGTTTAACGGCCGTTTTGGGCGAGACAGGCGGGCGGCGAGGCCTTTCGTTTGTCCATGATCTTGGCCCGCCTGTCCCACCCCTACCGAAAATATGCATATTTCGCATTGTTAGGGAAACGGCCGTTTCCCACAGTCCCAGGTTTGCCCTATAATCCGCAGCGCTTATTTAACTTCTTTAGGAACAGACAATGGATTTTTCTTCATTTCCTCCAGAATTTATTGAACGTATGGGCCAACTTATGGCCAGCGGCCAGCTCAAGCTGCCCCCGCCAATTTTTACCGATATGGCTGGCGAATTTGTGGACATGGACCTGGCCGCCAAAACCCTCACGGTGCGCTTTCCCGTGCAGGAACGGTACCAAAACCCGATGGGCTACATGCAAGGGGGCATGATTGCCGCGGCCCTCGACAATGCCATCGGGCCGCTGAGCTTTATGGTGGCCGCGCCAAACGTCACCAAAACGATGGAAGTGAACTATCTACGGCCGATTTCCGCCAGCATAGAAGAAATTACCGTGGTTGCTGCCTTTGAGGGACAAAACGGCCGTGAACTCACCTTTGTCGCCGATGTTTTGCGAAACGACGGCACCAAATTGGCCACGGCACGTTCGTTAAATGTGCTGCTTAAGCGAGAGGCGTAGCCTTACTCTCCGGCCACCGCCACCTGGGGGGCGGCCCGGCTTTGCACCAGCATAATCACAAAGATGAGCCCATTGATGGCAAAGCTGGAAATGACCAGCCAGGGCATCGTTTGCGCCCCAAAGCGCTCGATGGCCTGGCCCGTAACCCAGGGCAGCACCACCCCGCCAAAACTATCGCCCAAAATAATGATGCTGCTGACGGTAGCCGTTAGCGTAATGGACTGCCCGGCCAGGTTGTAGCCCGTGGCCCAAACGGGGGCCATAAAAAAGCCCACCGCCACGGTGGCAATCCACAGCACCGTCAGCGAGTTTGGCGCGCTAATGACCAAAGCCAGGGCTGCCAGCCCACCCACAAAAGCCACAGTCAAAATTTGCGCTGGTTTAAACTTGGCCGCCGCGGGAATGGAGAGAGCCCGCCCAATCGTGAACGACAGCCAGAATCCAGAGGTTAGATACGCCGCGCGGGTGGCGTCTGCCAGATCAAGCGTGAGCGCGTAGGTGTAAATCCAGTTGCCATACGTGAGTTCTGAACCCACATAGAAGAACAGGAACAGCATGGCGATGGCGATCATTGGCAAGATTTGGCGCAAATTGACTTTGGGCTGATCGCTTCCCTCAAGTTGGTTTTCCAGGCGAGGGCTGCCGGGTAGCAGCAGCAAAAACAGGCTTACGGGCAGCGCTAATCCGGCCAAAGCCCAGTACGCTTGCTGGTACGTGCCGCCCCAGTTCAGCACCTGGGCAAACACGGTTGGGGCTAAAAACGCACCCAGGCCAAAGGCAAAATGCAGCCCGTTGACGTATGGCCCCGCTTTTTTGCCGTGGGTCCACATCAGCAGCGTGTTGGCTCCCGTGTTGATAATGCCGCCGGGCAGGCCATTGATGAAGTAGATGACCAGCAGCAGGGGCAGGCTGGGGGCCAGGGGAATGAGCGCCAGCAGCGTGGCGCTGACCAGTTGGGCCAGGCCCAAAACGCGATGACCATTTTTGATGCGATCAAACAGGCGACCGCTGAGCGCTGTGCCCAACAGCCCTCCCGTCGCGCCGACCAAAAAGATGGCTCCGATAGCGCCGAGCGTGCTGCCGGTTTGGTTGGCCAACGAGGGCAGGGCTGGGCCGGTGATGCCCAGGCTAAAACCCAGGCTGATGAACAAGAGATAATATCCGAGGGTATTGCGGCGTTTTTCGTTGTCTGTCACAGGAATGTCCTTTTACGGCAAAATAAGCCGCTGATTGTAGACCTGTGGTGGGGGGTGTGCAACGGCCGTTCCCACTCTATTCAATCTTTGGCCAATACTGTTGGTGTACGGCCGTTCCCTCCTCCTCCAGCACCGGCCCAATCACTTCTACAGGGCGGCTGCCTCTGGCAAAAATCTCCGCGCAGGGAATCAAAAAGTCATCCCCCGCAATTGTGCCGAGCACAGCGGCCGAACAGCCAAACACCACCCGACTGATACCCGACCAGTAAATCGCCCCGGCGCACATGGCGCATGGCTCCGTGCTGGTGACCAGGGTGCATTCCGCTAAAAATGCGCGCGAAAACTGCTGCGATGCCTGGCTCACCAGGTTCAGCTCCGCGTGGCGGGTGATGTCGTGGTCAGTGTGGACGGTGTTTACGGCCGTTAACACCACCGCCCCCTCCCGCACCAACAGCGCCCCGAACGGATGATCCCCATTGGTCATTGCTTCGCTGGCCAGGGCAAACGCCTGCCGTATGTAACTTTCCTCATTTGCCATGATTGTCATTTCTCCTTGTTGGCAGTTTACTCAATTCACCCTATGATCCTACCGCTTGACCCATTCCGTGCACCAATTAAGGAGACACCCATGCTCACAGGCGAGATTCGCAACCAGGTAGACCGCATCTGGGACACCTTTTGGACCGGCGGCATTTCCAACCCGCTGGAAGTCATCGAACAGCTCACCTACCTGCTGTTCATCAAGCGGCTGGATGAAATTCACACCCGCGCCGAAAACAAGGCCAACACCCTCGGCCAACCCATCGAAAACCCCATCTTCCCCGATCCCGACGATTCGGCCGTAGGGTCAAGGCATGCCTTGACCCTACAAGAACCAACCGATCCCGATGTAGGGCAAAGGCGCGCCTTTGCCCTACCCAATGGCGACGAATGGAACCCCCAAGATTTCCGCTGGAGCCGCTTCAAAAACATGCCCGCCGAGCAGATGTACCAAACCATCACCGAAGGCGTGTTCCCCTTCATGAAGCAGATGACCGGCGAGCAAACCGCCTTTGCCGCGCACATGAAGGACGCCCGCTTCACCCTGCCGCCCGAAAAGGCAGGCCTGCTGGCCAAAGTGGTCGATCTGCTGGACAAAATTCCGATGGACGACCGGGACACCAAGGGCGACCTGTACGAATACATGCTGAGCAAGCTGGCCACCGCCGGGCAAAACGGCCAGTTCCGCACGCCGCGCCACATCATCCAGATGATGGTGGCCCTGACCGAACCCCGCCCCGACGACACCATTTGCGACCCCGCCTGCGGCACGGCCGGATTTTTGGTGGCCGCCGCCGAATATTTGTACGACAACCACAGTCGCACCGAATTAGGTCAGCGATATTACCAGGGCGAGATGTTCCACGGCTTCGATTTTGACAGCACGATGCTGCGCGTCGCCTCCATGAATATGCTGCTGCACGGCATTGAAAATCCGTTGATCCAGAACCGGGACAGCCTGTCTGAGGGGCATGGCGGCGTGGAAAATATGTACAGCCTAATTTTGGCCAATCCGCCGTTTGCGGGCAGTTTGGATTATGAAAGCACGGCCAAAGATTTGCTGGCGACGGTGAAGACGAAGAAGACGGAGCTGCTCTTTTTGGCGCTGTTTTTGCGGCTGCTGAAGCCGGGTGGCCGCGCCGCCGTCATTGTGCCGGATGGGGTGCTGTTTGGCAGCAGCACGGCGCACCAAAGTTTGCGCCAGGCGCTGGTGGAGCAGCAAAAGCTGGACGGCATCATCTCCATGCCCAGCGGCGTGTTTAAGCCGTACGCCGGGGTGTCTACGGCGATTGTGTTGTTTACCAAGACAGACAGCGGCGGCACGGACGATGTCTGGTTTTACGACATGCAGGCGGATGGGTATTCGCTGGACGACAAACGAATGCCCCTCGGCAACCCCGCCGCGTCCGTCGTAGGGCAAAGGCATGCCTTTGCCGAGTCAAGGCATGCCTTGACCCTACCGGGGAAAATGGCCAAACGCATGAACAAAACAACATCCCGGACATTGTGGTCCGGTGGCGCAGCCGGGATGGGGAGCGCGACCAGCCGCGCACGGCGCAGTCGTTTATGGTGCCGAAGGCGGAGATTGCGGCCAACGGCTACGATTTGAGTATTAACCGGTACAAGGAGATTGTGTACGAGGCGGTGGCCTACGACCCGCCGCTGCAAATATTGGACGAGCTGGCGGCGCTGGAAGCGGAAATACAGCAGGGCATGGCCGAACTGCGGGAGATGCTTCAGTGAGCGAAAAATTGCAAAAAGTAAAGCTCGTTGATATTTGCCGTCCTAAGCAATGGAAAACAATTTCCATGAAAAATCTTCATGATGATGGGTATCCTGTCTATGGTGCAAACGGGAAAGTTGGCTTTTACTCAGAATACACACATGCAAAACCAACTCTTATGATTACATGTCGGGGTGCAACCTGCGGTACGGTGAATTTATCTGAGCCATTTTCCTACATTATGGGCAATGCAATGGCGCTTGATAATTTGGATAAAGAACGCGCCCATTTGAAATATTTATATTACTTTCTGACTTGGCAGGGTTTTGATCAAGTTATTTCTGGTACTGCACAACCACAAATCACAAGAACTGGCCTTTCTAACTATGAGGTTTTGTTGCCGCCGTTGGGGGAGCAGCGGCGGATTGCGGCCGTTCTCGACAAAGCGGACGCACTGCGGCAAAAGCGCCGCGCCGCCCTCGCCAGGCTAGACACGCTGCTCCAGGCCACCTTCCTCCACATGTTCGGCGACCCTGTTACCAATCCAATGGGCTGGGAGGAGATGGAATTATTTGATACAGCTGATAAGTTTTCTGACGGGCCATTTGGATCAAATTTAAAAACGGAACATTATACAGAATCTGGGATCCAGGTGATTCGCCTTCAAAATATCGGGGTAGGCTATTTAGATGAATCAGACAAAGCATTTATCTCGGAAGAACACTATCAATCTCTTCCGAGACATCATTGTATCCCCGGCGATATCGTAGTTGGAACCCTGGGCGATCCAAATCTTAGAGCAACTATAATTCCCCAACATATTGATAGATGCTTAAATAAAGCCGATTGTGTTCAGTACAGAGTAAATTCAAAAATAATGAACAAGGATTATGCTTGCTGGCTGTTGAATAATCCCAATATCATCAAAAGAGCATCAGCGCTTTCTCTTGGCCAAACGAGGCTTAGAATTAGTATGGGTAGATTGAAAGGCCTAATAGTTCCAGTCCCACCATTAGAAAAACAAAAAACATTTTCAGTTTATTATCAGAGATTCGCTATTGAAAAGAATGCCCAAGTCGAAAATCTTGGATTGTTAGACAACCTGTTCCACGCCTTGCAACAGCGCGCCTTCAGCGGCCAATTGTAGGGTGTCGTCGTAGGGCAAAGGCATGCCTTTGCCCTACAGGCGGTGGGTTTATTTTTGCCAGTTTCAGGAGGGAAACATGACAATCAGACGTCGCAAACAGATTCGCCTGCGCGGATATGATTACCGCAACGCGGGGGCGTATTTCGTGACCATTTGCACGCATCAGCGGGAATGCACGTTTGGCACGGTGCGCAACGGGGTGATGCATTTGAACGATTGGGGGGAGATTGTGGTGAAAATTTGGCAGGCGATGCCGGACCATTTCCCGTACATCATTTTGGACGTGTTCCAATGTATGCCCAATCACATCCATTTCATCGTCTGGATCATCAGCGACGACGCGCCGAATACGTTGCCAACCGATCCCCAGGCCAACGTAGGGCAAAGGCATGCCTTTGCCCTACATGACCAACCACCCGGACGGGGCACAAAACCCAAATCGTTGGGGGCGATTGTGGGCGCATTCAAATCGGCCGTGACGCGGGAGATCAACGAATTGCGCGGGGAGAAATTTCCGCCAGTGTGGCAGGGGCGGTTTTATGACCGGATCATCCGCAATGAGCGGGAATTGGCGGCAATCCGGCGATATATTCACAACAACCCGGCCAACTGGACGGCGGACCAGGATTACGACGCGGGGTTGGATGATTATTTGTCGTTGTAGGGCATAGGCATGCCTATGCCCTACAACAACCATGCCTGTGTCGTAGGGTAAAGGCATGCCTTTACCCTACCATTGTTTTTTGTTTATAATGTCCGCCATGTCCAATTTCGCCTTTCTCAACCAACCCAACTGGCAACAAATTTATAGCGATGCGCGGCTGGCGGAAAATTACGTTTTGTCTGATCCGCGGGCGGCGTTGCTGTACGGCCGTCGCACCGTGGAGATGATCGTGGAGTGGCTGACCACCTACGATCCGGCGTTTGACGACCCGTACGCCGAGAGCCTGCACCAGAAGATGACAACACGGCCGTTTCGGGAAAACATTCCCTACGGCGTGCAGGACAAAATGCATGCCCTGCGCAAAATCGGCAACGAGGGGGTGCACGGGGCGCGGCGCATTCAATCCAGCCAAACCATTGGCATGATTCGCGATCTGTTCGCCATCTGCCACTGGTTTGCCCGCCAGTACACTAGCGGCGACCCGAACAGCGTGCCCGGCCAGTTCGATGAGGCGCTGCTGCCCCCGCCGCCGCGTGACGTGGTGCAAAAAACGCGGGCACAGCTCAAGCTGATCTCCGAAAAGTTTTTGGAGCGGGATGAAGAATTAAAAAAGTTGCGCGAGGAATTGGTAGGGCAAAGGCATGCCTTTGCCCTACAAGAGGCGGAACTGGCGGAATTACGCGCCCAGGTGGCCACCACCAAGGTGGTCAACGAGGCCATCCCGGACAATTTTGATTACAGCCAGACGGAAGCTGGCACCCGCGAGCTGGTGATTGACCAGATGCTGCGCGCGGCGGGTTGGGATGTGGCCAACGCAGTAACCACGCCCAAAACGCCTGCCGACCGCGTAGGCAATGTGACCTTTGAAGAGCGGGTGGAACCGATGCCCAACCGGCGCGGGTACGGCTACGCGGATTACGTGCTGTGGGGCGCGGATGGGTTGCCGTTGGCGGTGGTGGAAGCGAAGAAAACGGCCGTTGACAAGGAACGCGGCAAGCATCAGGCGGAACTGTACGCCGACGCGCTGGAAAAAATGACGGGACAGCGTCCGGTGATTTTTTACACCAATGGCTACACCGTTAGCCTATGGGACGACAGTTTTTACCCACCGCGCGAGGTGCAGGGCTTTTATACGCAGGAGGAGCTGGCGCTGCTGGTGCAGCGGCGGGACACCGCCAAAAATTTGGCCGAAGTGCCGAACAATGCCCAAATTGCGGGGCGCTATTACCAGGAGGAGGCGATTCGCCGGGTGACTGACCATTTCCAGCAAGCACACCGTCGGGCCTTGCTGGTGATGGCAACGGGGACGGGAAAAACGCGAACGGCCGTTGCCCTGGTTGATTTGCTGATGCGGGCCAACTGGGTGAAGCGGGTCCTCTTTTTGGCCGACCGGGTTACGCTGGTGAACCAGGCGGTGAAGGCGTTCAAAGCGCATTTGCCGCACAGCAATCCGATCAATTTGCTAGAAGACAAGCAGGCGGAGGCCAGCCGGGTGGTGGTGTCTACCTATCACACGGTGATGAATTTAATTGAGCGGCAGGGGAATTCCGACGTAGGGCAAAGGCATGCCTTTGCCCTACAGTATGGGGTGGGGCATTTTGATTTGATCATCATCGACGAGGCCCATCGCTCCGTTTACGCTAAATTTGGCGCGATTTTTCAATATTTTGATGGCCTGCTGCTGGGCCTGACGGCCACGCCTAAAGACGAAGTAGACCGCAACACCTACGAGCTGTTTAATTTGGCCAGCGGCGACCCCACCTACAGCTACGATCTCGATCAGGCAGTCGCCGATGAGTTCCTGGTGCCGCCCCAGCCGATGGAAACCAGCACCAAGTTTATGAGCCACGGCATCCGCTACGATGAGCTGCCGGACGAGGAAAAGATACGCTGGGAGATGCTGGAGTGGGACGATTCGGGCGAGATGCCCGACGCTGTGGACGCTCGCGAGCTGAATCAATGGCTGTTCAACCAGGACACCATCGACAAGGTGCTGCAAGCTTTGATGGAGCACGGCCTCAAAGTGGCGGGCGGCGATCGGCTGGGCAAAACGATTGTTTTTGCCGCCAACAGTGCCCACGCCAGGCGGATTGTGGAGCGGTTTGATGCCAACTACCCCAATTTGGCGGGCAAGTTTGCCCAGCAGGTGGATTACAGCATCAACTATGCCCAGGATTTGGTGGAGAAGTTTGGTGTGAAGGAAGGTGCGCCACACATCGCTGTGTCGGTGGATATGCTAGACACGGGGGTGGATGTGCCGGAGGTGGTGAACCTGCTGTTCTTCAAGCGGGTGCGCTCCAAAACGAAGTTTTTCCAGATGATTGGGCGGGGCACGCGGCTGTGTGAAGATTTGTTTGGTCTGGATCAGGACAAGACGCAGTTCCTGATTTTTGATTTTTGCGGTAATTTTGAGTTTTTCCGCTACAACCCCAAAGGTCGTCCGGCGGCCCGCATGCCCAAGCCGCTGCGCCAGCAGCTTTTTGAGACGCGCCTGCATCTGTTGGAAACGCTAGATGAAGGCAATGATCCAGAATTGATTCCGCTGCGGCAGCGCGTGGCTGATGCGCTGCACGAAACCGTGTCGCAGATGAACCTGCACAACTTTTTGGTACGGCCGAAACGGCCGTTTGTGGAACCGTTTCAGGCCCGTGACCGGTGGGACAATCTGAGCCTCACGGACCGCGCCGATTTGCTGAATGAAGTTGCTGCACTGCCGTCTCAGCAGCCAGACGAAGAGGAAAGTGCCAAGCGGCTGGATTTGCTGCTGCTGCGCTTGCAGTTAGCGGCACTCAGCGGGCAGCAAACAACGGTGGACGCGCTGCGCGACCGGACCGTGCAAGCGGCCGAAAAGCTAACCAGTCGTGATGCGCTCAACATTCCCCTGGTGCGGGCTCAGGAGCCACTGCTGCGCCGGGTGCAAACGGCCGAATTTTGGCAGGAAGTGACGCCCAATCAGCTTGAAGACGTGCGCCGCAATTTACGTGATCTGACGCGCTTTATCGTGCCGGAGCAGCGCAAGGCGCTGGATACCAATTTTGTCGATGAGCTAGGCGAGGTGAAGCCTACCTATTTGCCAGAAGTGGCCAGCGGGGTGGACAAGGTGCAGTATCGTCGGCGGGTGGAGCGATATATTCGTAGTTTGGAAGATACGGCCGTTTTGCAAAAAATCCGCTGGGCCATGCCCCTGACGCCAGACGATTTGCGCCAGCTGGACGAAATGCTGTTTGCTGCCGAGGAAGTGGGGTCGGAAGCGGAGTTTGCTCAGGCGTTTGGCGCACCAGACAATCTGGCTCGGTTCATTCGCTCGTTGGTGGGGCTGGATCGCAGAGCGGCCAAGGAACAGTTTGCCGATTTTCTGAACGAGGCGATTTACACGCCAGACCAAATCCAGTTTGTGAATTACATCATCGAACACCTGACTAAAAATGGTTCGATGGAGCCAGGAATGCTGTATGAACGGCCGTTTACCGATCTGCACGACCATGGCCCAAATGGCTTGTTTTCGAGCGACGAAATGGGCCAACTGCTGGCGGTGGTGCGGAAGGTGAATGCGAGTGTGTAAACGGCCCCTCATTTAGTTCCGGTATAATCCTGGATCACCATGAAATACCTTAGCACTTCCGCACTGGCCAAGGCTGTTGGCGTGCACCCCAACACGGTGCGCCGCTACGCCGAGCGCGGCATCATTCCGCCCGTTAAGCGCAACCCGGCCAATGGTTACCGCCGCTTCACCGAGTTCCACCTGGACTGCCTGCGGCTGGCCTGCCAGGTGTATGGCAACCAATTCACCGGCAAAGGGATTTACCAGTCGGGGCAGCAGGTGGTAGCAACGGCCGTTTCCCAAAATCTCGGTGGTGCGCTAGAGCTGGCCTATAACCACCTTATCCTCGTCAAGTCCGAACGCGCCCAGGCGGATGTGGCCGCCTCGCTCATGGAGCGCTGGGCCAAAGGCGTGCCCGCCGACGCCACCAGCCAGCCGCTGCGCATTGGCCAGGTGGCGCAGCTGCTCGGCGTCTCCATCGACGTGGTGCGCAGTTGGGACCGCAATGGCCTGATTGATGTGCCGCGCGATCCCCACAATGGCTACCGGCGTTACGGTGCAGCCGAAATCAGCCGCCTACGCGTCATTCGCATGTTGTCCCGCGCTGGTTACAGCCTCTCCGCCATCCTGCGCATGATGATCCAGCTAGACAGTGGCGACACGACTAACCTGCGCCACACTCTGGACACACCGCACCCTGACGATGACATCTACACCGCTGCCGACCGTTGGCTCTCCACCCTTGCCACCGAAGAAGAGCGTGCCCACACCATCATCACCATCATTGAAGAGATGATCCAAAAAAGAACCTGATTTATCGTGGAGGTGCATCGGGAAAATCTGCGCTATCTGGCAATCTGTGGATAATCCTGCCCAAACCCTCCCTCTACACACCAGGGTTTTACAATCAAGGTTCGAGGCGATATTCACCCGCCAATAACCTTTGACCCTGGAGGCGAAATTTTGGAAAAGACGATGACCGATCAAATCATTGTTCGCGGCGCGCGGCTGCATAATCTGAAAAATATCACCGTTTCGATCCCCAAGTACAAGCTGGTTGTGCTGACGGGCCTGTCCGGCTCAGGCAAATCAACGCTGGGCTTCGACATTCTCCACATAGAAGGCCAGCGCCAATATTTGGAATCGCTGGGGCTGGCCACTTTTGGTGTGGCCAAGCCGCCAGTAGATAGCATCATTGGGCTGTCGCCTACCATCAGCCTGGACCAGCACCTCACCAATAACAGCCCGCGCTCTACGGTGGGCACGTCAACCGAGGTGTACACTTATCTGCGCATTTTGTTTGCCCGATTAGGCCATCGACCCTGCCCCAACTGCGGCCAGGACGTGCCCCCGGCCTTTGATCCGGCCAATGCCGACTGGGAAGAAACTGACGGCCCGGCCGAGAGTGCGGAGGCAACGCCACAAGATACCTTCCCTTGCCCCCATTGCGGTGCGCCCATCGCCGAAATCAACATGGCCCACTTTTCCTTCAACAAGCCAGAAGGGGCCTGCCCCACCTGTACGGGTCTGGGCGTTGTGCAAGAGGCCAACCTCCGGCTTCTGGTGGATGAAACCAAAAGCATTCGAGATGGCGCAGTTCTGACCTGGGACGATTTTTACATCAACCATTACGGCCGTACGATGATGGCCGCCGCTGCCCATTACGGCTTCTCGTTCGACTTGGACCAGCCGGTGCAAGATTACGCGCTGCCCCAGAGAGATTTGCTGCTCTACGGCGTGGAAAGTTCCCGGTTCAGCCGCCATTTTCCGAATGGTGAACCACCGGCGCGCGTGAAAGACGGCCGTTTTGAAGGCGTAGCCACAGCGTTGTTGCGACGTTACAGCAATCGCATCCAGGATGCCGATTACCGCGACAAGATGAGCGAATATCTGGTTACCCAGCCTTGTCCTGACTGCGAAGGCACGCGTCTACGCGCGGAAAGCCGGGTGGTAACCGTCGCCGGGCAAGGAATCATTCCGCTCACCCGCCTGCCGCTCACCGATTTGGGCGATTGGCTGCACGACCTTCCCGCATCGCTCAGCGACGACGAAATGATCATCGCCGGGCCCGTTCTTGACGATTTGAATGAGCGC
The DNA here is from genome assembly GCA_020634435.1 of Ardenticatenaceae bacterium. Lineage (GTDB taxonomy): Bacteria > Chloroflexota > Anaerolineae > Promineifilales > Promineifilaceae > Leptofilum. Next base: position 98,529 of record JACKBS010000004.1, read on the forward strand.
GTTGCCCGCCTGGTGCAGGTTGGCGCAGGCTATCTGACGCTGGAACGCACCTCGCCGACGCTCTCCGCCGGTGAAGCGCAGCGGTTGCGACTGGCATCTTTGCTGGGTTCTGGTCTGAGCGGCCTGCTCTACATCTTCGACGAGCCGACCATCGGCATTCATCAGCGCGACACGCGCCGCCTGATTACCGTGCTGCGCCGCCTGCGCGATCTGGGCAACACCGTCCTGGTCATTGAGCACGACCTGGAAATAATGGCCGCCGCCGATTACGTGATCGACGTCGGTCCCGGCGCTGGCAAACACGGCGGTGAGGTGGTGGTCGCTGGCTCGCCTGCCGAAATCATGCAGCAAGCTGGCTCGCTCACGGCCGATTATCTGGCCGGACGAATTTCTATTCCTGTGCCGCAAAAAAGACGAGTGGGGGGCGAAACGGCCGTTACCATCCACAACGCCCGCCAGAATAACCTGAAAAATGTGACGGTGCGCTTCCCGCTGGGGCTGTTTGTGGCCGTGACGGGTGTTTCCGGTTCCGGCAAATCTTCGCTGCTGTTCGATATTCTTGATCCGGCCATCCGTCAGCGCCTGACCCACGCCAGCGACAAACCCGGCGCGCACGACAGTATCGAGGGCATCGAGCATCTGGACAAAATTGTTACCATCGACCAGGCGCATTTGCGGCGCATGCCGCGCTCCAATGCTGCTACCTACACCGACACGTTCACGCCGATCCGCAAAGCCTTTGCCGATACGCCCGAGGCACAAAAGCAAGGCTACACGGCGCGGCATTTCTCCTTTAACGTGCCGGGCGGCCGCTGTGAGCGGTGCCAGGGCGCGGGGGTGCTTACCGTCAACATGCAGTTTATGCCCGATGTGGAAGTGCGCTGTCCCGTCTGCCACGGCCGTCGCTTCAATCGCCAAACCCTGGCTATCAAATACCGCGATCACGACATTTCCCAGGTGCTGGACATGACCATCGAGGAAGCCTTGGCGCTGTTTGAAGATGTACCCGCGGCGCACGCGCGCTTGCAGGTTTTGGCCGATGTGGGGTTGGGCTATCTTCAGCTGGGCCAGCCCGCCACCACGCTCTCTGGTGGGGAAGCGCAGCGGGTGAAGTTGGCCAAGGAGTTGGGCCGTCGCGTCAGCGGCCACACGCTTTATCTACTCGATGAGCCAACCACCGGCCTGCACCTGGCCGACACGGCGCGGCTGCTGGGTGTGCTGCACCGCTTGGTGGGTGCGGGCAACACGGTGATTGTGGTGGAGCACAACCTGGAATTGGTAAAAACGGCCGATTGGGTCATCGACATGGGGCCAGAGGGCGGGGCGGCTGGAGGGCAGATCATCGCCGCAGGCACCCCGGAACAGGTGGCGCAGGTTGCCGAATCGTACACGGGGCAATATTTGAAGGAAATTTTGTAATCGCGAGGTATGATTTCCCCGGAAACTTGGAGTTTCCGGGGAAATGGATGGATGACGGTTAATGCAGCTCGTACGCGCCAATGTCGCAGGGGACGTTGACACCTAGCCGATTGTTGTCTTGCTGATCTACGGCCAGCGGGGCGAAGCTATTGAGCGGGTCCGGGCAGTTACCGTAGCCGTTGTTGTACGCGTTGCTCAGGCCGTTGATGGCATGCACGGCGGGCGTGCCGGTTAACGCGGCATCAATCTGTGAGACTGCGTTGGGGCTGATACCGCTGCATGGCCCGGTGGCAAAATCATCAATGAGGTTGCGCTGCCCGGCAAATGTGCCTGCGCCGGTGACCTCACAATCTTCCACGCTGCTGGTGGTGATGATGCTGTTGTACATTTGCACGGCTGATCCAGTGTAGATGCCACTGCCGTGGGCGGAACTGTTGCCGTAGAGGGTGACATTGGCCAAACGTGCCAGCGCCCCTTTGTAATAAATGGCCCCGCCGTAACTCAGGGAATCGTTGCCGGAGTAGGTGCTGTTGACTGTAGTAAAGCTGCCAGTGGCTACGTCGAAGATGGCCCCACCTCTGAAATGGCCTGTGTTGTCCAGCAGCGCCGTGCGGTCGATGATGAGATCACCGCTGCCTGCGTTGTAGACCGCGCCGCCTTCCCAGCCGGTGTTGTTTTCCAGAGTTACATTGCGGATGGTGAGATTGGTTTCGTTGTAGATGGCTCCGCCAAAGAGAACCGCGTCATTGTTTTCCAGCAGTGATTCCCCTTCGTATTCACCGGCAATGGTAATATGACTGGTGCCTAGTAAGAAGAGCGCCCCGCCATGCTTGCCCGCCTCGTTTTGCTTGAAGGTGGAATTACGGATGCTGTAGTTAATGTTTGCGGACAGATCGTAAATCGCTCCGCCATTTTCTTCCGCTGTGTTATTTTCAAAAATAACTGAATCTATGTTGATGTAAATACCTTCGTTCACGGTGTTAAAAAGTGCCCCACCATTTACGGCCGTATTGCTGTCCAGAGTTGAATCTTCCAGAATGAGAAGTCCCTGGGCGTTTAGGATGGCTCCACCGTTGGTGGTGGCGACTGAGGTGTGAATGGCAGTATTCCACACGCCCAGATTGCCCATTACGTTGTAAAGTGCGCCGCCGGCCTCAGCGGTGCTGTCATAGAGGGTGGAATCGACGAAATTAGAGCTGCCACCTTCATCATTGAACAGGACGCCGCCAAATGTCTCGGCGGAATTGTGGTTAAAAAAGGAATGCTCGCGCACGATGAGGCCCCCTTGCGTGAACATGACACCACCGCGATTGGCTTGATTGCTTACAAAACGGCCGAATTCCACCACCGTTGTGCTGGCAACGTCACTGTAAATCGCCCCACCATTTACGGCCGTATTCTCCGTAAAATCAACGTTGATGATGGTGAGGTCCCCCTGGTTTAGGATAGAGCCACCGTTGATGCTGTTGCCGTAATCCAAAAACATGTCTTGTAGTACGACTGTTTTCCCCGGCCGAATTTCAAAATGACGACCCAGACCATTGGCATCTACCGCACCGCCTTCAATGGTGAGGTTTTTGTTGATCACCAGATCATGCTCGTTAAAGGTGCCGGTGGCATGAATGGTGTCGCCGCCAGACGCCTGGCTGATGGCGTGGGCCAGGGTGCGGCAGGGTGGGGTAATGATGCCCATCCAGGGCTGCTGACGGCAGTTGTTGGGGGAGCCGGCCCAACTGTCCGTGCCGGTCCAATTGACAAATAGATCGTTGGCGGCCAGGGCCGATTGTCCGGTAGTAATCAAGAGAATAGCCATAAAAAGCATGAATAAAATGCTGAATCGTCTTTTGTGCTGCAAAAACATTAAACAATACTCCTTTACTTGTATGACGGTAATGCTTGCAGTTTACGGCCGTATCGATCCCAAATCGATCTGAGTGCGGAACGGCCGTTACCCCCCGGCGACCTTTTATCCTATAATCGCGCCCCATGTTTGATACATTGCTGCCAACAAAGCTGTACCTGCCGTCCACGCGCGGCGATTGGGTGGCGCGGCCCCGTTTGCTAGACAGGTTGGTGGCTTCGCCCCGCAATAAGCTCATTCTCATCTCGGCCCCGGCCGGCTATGGCAAAACAACACTCGTGACGGCCTGGCTGCGCCAACTGCCGGAAACGGCCGTATGCTGGCTGGCTCTGGACGCAGACGACAGCGACCCGCAGCAATTTTTTCGCTATTTGGCGGCGGCAATACGGCCGTTGCCCGATGTCCAAACCCAATTGCCGCAGTTATTGCAGTCCAACCAGGCAATTCCCGCCAAAACGCTGGTCAAGGCTCTGGTTCATGATGTAACGGCCGTTGCCACCCCGTTTGTGCTCATCCTCGACGATTACCACGCCATCGACTCCGCTGAGATTGATGGGGCGCTGGCCACCTTACTGGACCTGATGCCGCCGCAAATGACCCTGGTGCTCACTAGCCGCAGCGACCCAGGCTTCCCCATTTCCCGGCTGCGGGCACGGGGCGAACTGGTTGAACTGCGCGCCGATGATTTGCGTTTTACTGAGGCGGAAGCGGCCAAATTTTTGCAGCAAACGATGGGCCTCACGCTGTTGCCTAAGCAAATCGCCGCGCTGGAAGCGCGCACCGAAGGTTGGATTGCCGGGCTGCAAATGGCGGCCCTCTCCATGCAAAATCGCGGCGGTGACCTGGACGGCTTTGTGCAAAGCTTTACCGGCAGCCACCGCTTCATCATGGATTACCTGACGGACGAAGTGCTGGCCCAGGTGTCGCCCGATGTCCAGGCGTTTTTGCTGCAAACGGCCGTTCTGCACCGCCTCAACGCCAACCTGTGCGATGCCGTCCTAAACAATCACCCATCTCCAATCTCCAACCTCACTACCCAACAAATTTTGGAACATCTCGAAACCAGCAACACCTTCCTCATCTCCCTCGACGACGAGCGTCGCTGGTACCGCTACCATCACCTATTTGCCGACCTGCTGCGCCAAAAAGTGTCTGCCGCAACGGCCAAAGCCATTCGCCAAAAAGCGGCCGTTTGGTGTGCGGCAAATGGGCTGGTGGAAGATGCGATTGAGTATGCCATCGGGGCAGGAGCGTGGGATACGGCCGTTCCCTGGCTGGCAGAAAATGGGCTGAAGTTTCTCTTTCAGGGCAAGCTCACCCGCTTGCGCCGCTGGTACGATGCGTTCCCGCACGACCTGCTGGTGCAGCAGCCGCGCCTCTGCCTGGATTATGCCTGGGTGCTGGTGAATCAGGGCGAGAAGGATGCCGTCGAACCCTATTTGCAGGCCGCAGAAACGGCCGCTCACGGTGCGCCAGATGTCCGAGCCATCACGGCAATCATTCGGGCCAACAACGCCCGCGCCTTTGAAAATCTGCCGGTGATGCAGTCGGAGGCCGAATTGGCCTTGGAACTGATTCCACTCGACCGGGCGGTGGCTCGCTGTACGGCGCTGGCGCAGCTGGGCGTGGTGCAGCTCATGGCCGAGGCTGGCAATCTGGATAAAGCCGTGTCTCTGTTGGAAGAAACGGCCGTCCTGGCCCGGCAAAGCCACAACATGAACACGGCTTTTTTGGCAGGTGGTTATCTGGGATTAGCCCATCTGCTGCGCGGGGAGGTGGGGGTGGCAACGGCCGTTTTGCACGAAACATTCGCCTTCGCCACCGGGCAAGGGCTGGGGCAAAGTCCGCTGCTCACTTACGTGCATCTGGGGCTGGCCCATCTGGCCTTTTTGGCCGGGGATTTAGACGGAGCGCGGGAGGAGATTGCTCAGGTGGATGCCCACTGCCGTTTTGCCAACGAGGCCAGCGGGCTGCTGCGCAGCGGTATGCTGCTGGCATTGGTGGAGCAGGCGGCGGGGAATAAAGAGGCGGTTCGCTTGGCGCTCAATGATGTGGCGGAAACGGCCGTATCCATCAAAAATCCCAACCTGACCCAACAAATCGCTTTCCTGCAAGAGGTGGTTTACCAACCAAATCCCAACCCGGCCCAGCTGGAAATGGCCCGATTGGTCGCTGCCGGGGCTTCGCTGGCCTATGCTCAGGCAGTGGTCCAACCGGAAACCGCCCCGCAGGAACAGCCCCTCGTCGATCCCCTCAGCGAGCGTGAGCTGGAAATTTTGGTGCTTATCGCCGCTGGGCTAAAGAACACAGAGATTGCCGACAAGCTGTTCATTAGTCTGAACACCGTGCTCTATCACAACAAAAATATCTACAGCAAGCTGGGCGTCAGCAAACGCGCCCTGGCCATCGCTAAAGCGCGGGAGTTGGGGCTGCTGTAGGGCATCTTGCCCCCCGCCAGAAGCAAAAAAACCGGCCGTTCACTTCCACAAACGGCCGTTCCCTAAAAGGCCCCTATCAACAACCTGTCCAGGCTAACCCATCGGGCGCTCCAAAATGGGGGTGTTCTGGAAAATCTCGATGAGCCAACGGCCGTCTGCTTGTTTGGTGAGAATGGCCAACGGCCGTCCCTGTACCTGGGGCAGGTCATCTCGTCCTTCTAGCTGTGCATCCCACTGCACCGCAGCCACATCCGGGCGCAAAAAACGAATCCAGCGGATGGTAACTGTTTGCCGCGTGCCTTTGTAAATGGTGCTGAAAATTTGCTTGTGTCCGGCAGTAATATTGTCGCGGCCTTGAATGTGCATGCCATTCCAGACGGTATGGTGTGCATCCGCCACCAAATTCTCAGACCACGCTTCGCTGTCGCTCTGGTTCCAGGCGTTAACCAACGCCTGTACCACGTCACGGATTGCCTGTTCATCGGTGGGGGAAACGGCCGTTCTTGTGTCCATTATCGGTTTAGTTTGCATATTTGTATTCTCCTTTTGTCGCGTAAATCGCGGTAGGTTTGGTTAACTGTTCCCACCATAGCAGCCAACTCTTTAGGAACTCTATATTTTTCTTCTCCTACAGTTTCTCCCCCGTAAACCTACAGTTTTTCACCCACCACAACCACAGTTTCCTGTGGGGATTTGTGCTGCCGCTTCCCGTATGCTTGCAGCATGATGAACGACAGCACAGGCAAGCACAGCCAGTACGAAATTGAAATTGAAGGTCATTTGGATGACCGCTGGCAGGAATGGTTTGAGGGGTTCACGCTCACGCGCACGGCAGACGGCCGTACCTTCCTCACCGGCCCCATCCGCGACCAGGCAGCGCTGCACGGCGTGTTGAAAAAAATCAACAACCTGGGGCTGACGCTCATTTCAGTAAATCCCGTAAACCCGTAGCCGCGCTTTCTTGCGCAAAACGCGGATTGGAATCCGCGGCTACATAAAAATTTATTCATCAGAAAAGATAAGGAGATGGAAACATGACGAAATTACAGAAGTGGGGCGGCATGGCTGCCTTGTACGAAGCATTGGCCTACATCATTGGCTTTGTGGGCTTTATCGCTGTGGTGAACGTGGGCGGCATTGCCGACCCGCTGGAAAAGGTGGCGGCGATTGTAGAGAACCAGGGGCTGCTGACCGCCCTGCACCTGATTGTGTACGTGGCCTGGGGCGCAACGCTGGTGGTGCTCTCCATGGCGCTGCACGAACGATTGGATGGCAAACGATCTGCCTTAGCCCGCACTGCCACCGCTTTCGGCATCATCTGGGCCGTGCTGGTGATTGCCAGCGGCATGATTTACAACGTCGGCATGGAAACCGTGACCGGTTTACACGCCATCAACCCGGACCAAGCGGCGACTGTTTGGCTGGCCATCGAATCTGTCTTTAACGGCTTAGGTGGCGGTGTGGAAGTGGTGGGTGGCATTTGGGTGCTGATGCTGAGTGTGGCTGGTTTGCGCAGCGGTAATTTTGGTCGCGCCTTCAACTATCTTGGCTACGTTGTGGGGGCTGCCGGTGTGGTTAGCGTGGTACCTGCCATTGCCGAAATTAGCGCCAGCATCTTTGGCCTGACCCAGATTGTCTGGTTTGCCTGGTTGGGTGTGGCGATGCTGAGAAGTGGGAAAACGGCCGTATCCGTCGAAAAATTCGTTCCCCAAACAAGCACATCTGCGTAAATAGTTGCGAGTGGTTAGTGGCTGGTACAAACAACTAACCACTAACCACCAGCCCCTAAGGAGAAAAAATCATGAACCAACAAGCAATAACTCAACCCAAAAATGACCTGAGCAACATCTCATTCCAACAAAAAAGCACCGCACTTTCCTTGATTATCACCGGCAGCGCCACCGCCTACTACATTGCTAACATGTGGCCCATGCGCCCCATCGCCCTGGCCAACGACATCATCCCGGCGGGCTTTGGCGGCCTGGTTTTGAACACGATTACCCTGATTATTCTGGCCCAGATTGTGCTGCAAATTGTGTTGGTGTTTGGCTCCGGCGTGGCCGCAGCCCCGACCGAGCACGAGAAAGTGGCCGCTCTAAAGGCCAAGCGGAACGCGTACGGCGTGCTGACCTTCGGTATTTTTGCCGCCATCGGCTCCGTGTTTTTGGAAGAATTGACCCCATTTTGCACGGCCAACCTGGCCATTCTGGGTTTTGCCCTGGCCGAAATGGTGAAATACGCCTCGCTGCTTTTTTACGCGCGGCGCTAAACCCCGTTTTGTAGAGACGTAGCATGCTACGTCTCTACAAAACGCCTCTACATTAAGGAAAAACCTCATGAAAAAGTTCTGGCGCATTGCCCTGATTTCTACGGCCGTTTCCATCATTATCTATTTTGGTGCAGCACTTATTCTCACCTTTTGGCCCGCTGACTTAACCTTCGCCGTGGATCCGTTTCCGGTGGCCGAGCACAGCGACGCCGAGTTTACGCCGCAGCAGTACACCATGCGCGACGGCACAACTTTGTTCGCCCGGCAGTTTGAGGCAAATTCTGACGATACGATTCTGCTGCTGCACGGGGTGACTTCCGACAGCGGGGCGTTCAACGGCAGTGCCCAGATGCTGCGCGAGATCAGCGGTGCGGAAGTGATTACGCTCGATTTGCGCGGTCATGGGCAATCCGGCGGCACAGCGGGTGACGTGGATTACATCGGTCAGTACGAGGCTGACGTGGCGGATGTGGTGGCAGCGATTCGGGCGGAGAAGCCAAACGGCCGTCTCATTCTGGCGGGTCACTCGATGGGCGGCGGCATTGCACTACGCTTTGCTCAACTCGAAGAGCACCCGGCGGTGGACGCCTACCTGATGTTTGCGCCGCACCTGGGCAGCGACGCGCCCACCATGCCGCAGCCGGACCCGGGCAATCCAGCCGCCGCCGAGGCCGCCGCCGCCTACTCGCAGCTCAACGTGCCGCGCCTGATTGGGCTGATCATGCTCAACAATGTGGGCATCACCGGGCTGAACCACCTGGACACGCTCTTTTTCAACCTGACGGACGCGGTGACCCACGTCTACAGCTTTGGCGCGACGGTGAACACGTCACCCACCCAATATGCGGAGGCATTAACGGCCGTTGACGCGCCGATGCTCGTCGTGGTTGGCAGCAACGATGAAGCATTTGTGGCGGGGGAATTTGAAACGGCCGTAACCCAATACAGCAGCGGCGAAGTCCACGTCATCGACGGCGAAAACCACAACAGCATTGTGGAAAGCGCTGCGGCGCTGGCGATTGTTGAGGCGTGGCTTGGCGGAACGGTAATTAGTGAACAGTAATCGGTAATCAGTAATCGGTGGTCGGTAATCCGATAACCGTTTACCGATAACCGATAACAGAAAAAAGGGAATTAAAATGAAATCAAGCAATCGTGTACTTAAAATTGTTGGATTTAGTTTGTTAGGAATTATTGGATTGGTCATCGTGGTGGTCATGGGCTTCTTTGTGGCCACCAGCGGCAGCTACAGCGTGCCCGCCACGGTGGAAGATGACCCTACGCTGCCCAGTGTCACCATCGACGGCGTTACGTTTCATGCCGAAACGTTTGGCGACCCGAGCGACCCGGTGGTGGTTGTGGTGCACGGCGGGCCAGGCGGCGATTATGGCTACCTGCTTAATCTGCACGCGCTGGAAGATGATTATTACGTCGTCTTCTACGACCAACGGGGCGCGGGCTTGTCTTCGCGCGTCTCCGCCGACGAGCTGACGCTGCAATCGTCAATGGACGATTTGCACCGGATTGTGACCCATTACGGCGGCGGCGAGCCGGTGCGCCTGATTGGCCACTCCTGGGGCGCGATGCTGGCGGCGGCTTACGTGGGGCAGCATCCAGACAGCGTGACGCAGGTGGTCCTGGCGGAGCCGGGGGCGATGGACAACGCTGGGCTGGAACGGTTCAACGCGCGGCAGGTGGCATCGCTGCGCAGCGCCGATTACTACAAACTGCTGGTGCCTACCATCTTCGAGTCGCTGCGGCTGGACGGGCCAGACAACCAGGCGCAGGTGGATTACATCTATGGCAAGATGTCAGCCAACTTTGTGAATACGGCCGCTTCCGGCTACCAGTGTGAGGGTGAGATGGTAACGGCCGTTGTGCCAGACGTTCCTGTCCCGCCCAGCCGCTTTGGCACGACGGCGTACCAAACCCTGTTTGGCATCGAAAATGATTTGTCACCCATTGCTGACAACGCGGGCAACTTCCAGGGCGACGTGTTGTTTATCGCCTCGGAATGCAACAGCTTCATCGGCGTGGATTTCCAGCGGGAGCAAATGCAGCATTTTCCGCAGGCGGAACTGGCCGTCATTGCTGACGTCGGGCACGAGATGTTTGGCGAGAATCCAGCTGCGAGTTTGGCGGCGGTGCGGGAATTTTTTGGGGAGTGATTTTAACCCTCTCCCTACGAGGGAGAGGGAGCCAGTTCCCTCCCCCTGTCAGGGGGAGGGTTAGGGTGGGGGTATTAGGAACACGATCATGAAACAAGTTGGCAAATTTTTACTCATTTCAGTGGCGATTTATTTGTTGGGTGCGGCCGTTCTCATCACTACCGACCGCCCAAGCAGCATTGTGAGCGCCGACGAACCCATCGCGTTCGAAGCGCTCACCGAGGCAGATTACGACGAGATGCCCGAGCTGCAACCGTACACTGCGCGTGACGGTGTGGAACTTAGCTATCGTTTGTACGAGAGCGCTCATTTTCCCGGAAACTCCGAGTTTCCGGGAAAATCCCAGACCCCGATTCTGATTTTATTGCACGGCTCTGGCTGGCACAGCATGCAGTTTTATCCGCTGGCTAGCACTTTGAGCGCGGGCGGCGTGGCTACCGTAGTCACGCCAGACCTGCGCGGGCACGGCTTCAACCCGGCAACGCGCGGTGATGTGGCCTACATCGGCCAGCTTGAGGATGATTTAGCTGACCTGATTGCCATCCTCGAACCGCAATTTCCCGGCGCGCCGATCATAATCGGCGGGCATTCCTCCGGGGGAGGGCTGGCGATTCGCTTTGCGGGTGGTGAGTACGGCGACTTGGCCGACGGCTATCTGCTGCTGGCTCCGTTCCTGAAGTACAACGCACCGACCACGCGACCCAACTCCGGCGGCTGGGCACGGCCGAATTCGCGCCGCATTGCCGGGCTGACGATGCTCAACAATATCGGTATCCATTGGTTCGATGGGCTGACGGTGATTCAGTTTGCCATGCCGCAAAACGTGCTGGATGGTCCGCTAAGCGATAGCGCGACAACGGCATACAGCCATCGGTTGAATAGTTCATTTGCGCCGCGGGGGAAATACGGCCGTGATCTCACCGTCATGACCCAACCCTTCCTGCTGGTGGCTGGCCTAGATGATGAAGCATTCATCGCTGAGCAGTACGAGCCGACGATTAGCGAATACACGGATTCCGGCAGCTACGTGTTGTTGCCCGACACCGGCCACATCGACCTGCTGACATCGCCTGACCTGGCGGCTGTCGTTACTAATTGGATTGGTCAATGGGACGCAGATGAACGCGGATAAACGCAGATTTTTTGTAGGACAATAGCATGCTATTGTCCTACAAGATTGGACCAATTTTGTACGGTATCTGAGTTAAGCAAACCATGTTCGTAAATTGGTCCAATCTCAACTCAGAAAATAGGAGAAGAATTATGACTTATCTTTCAAAACCAAACTTTGTACAGTTTTCAGCCAATATCGCTACGGCACTGTTTGCCGTTTTTATTGTGGTGCATATTTCGGCAGCGGCGGGCATTTTCCCAGTGTCTATGCTGTGGGGCGGACGGCAGACGGAGCTGACCCTGACGATACGGTTGACAAGCGTGGTGGCGGTGGTGCTATTGGGTGCCTTCATTTACATCATTCGTTATCGAGCGGGGCTGGTGGGCAGCATGCCGCCGCCAACGGCCGTTCGCATCGCTGCCTGGGTGGTAACGGGCTACTTGGCGCTAAACACGCTGGGCAACTTTGCTTCGGCTAGTTCAGTAGAGCGCTTTCTGTTTGGCCCATTAACGATTTTGATGACGGCCGTTTGCCTGATTGTGGCGTCAAGTAACAATTAAATTCATAAAAGGAGTGAACACCATGCGTAAATTAATGGTTTTTTGGGGATTGATCCTGATTTTGGCCGCGTGCGGAGGTGAAGCGGAAACCGCCCCTTCGGCTAGCTCAGGGCAAGCTATTCCGCCCAAAGCCGAGCAAATTATATGTACGGCCGCTTACCGCAGCAGCGTCGAGGTGGGCATCGAGCGCGAAGAAACGCTTACCTTCAGCGATGTAGACGATGAGCAGTCAATTGCTTTTGCTGACATGACGTTCCACGCTGCTTACCGCACTGGCGCGGCCGACAACGAGCGTAATTTGCGGGTGTGGGTGACGGATGCAGCGGATACGGCCGTTTACCACACAACCCTCTTCCAGCTAGTGCCTAACAGTGGTCCGCAAGATCAGTTTGTGGGTGGACATGGCTTCACCGGGCTGAACTACAGCTATGCCCCGGACTCCACGGCCGAACTCCAATATTGGTGCGCGGTTGAAGCTGCCGGGCAGTAAATAGTGGGCCGCGATGGTGTCACCATCGCGGCCTGTTGCGTTAGCTGCCCAGGGCTGGTGATAAGTCCTGGGATTTTGGTCGCCACAGGGTGAGCAAAATGATAAACAGCGTGGCGTTGAACATGGGGAAGCCAGAGAGCGCCAGGCCAACCACGCCCGTTGCCGTGTAGAAAATCCCCACTGCCAAATCAATCACCTGAATCAAAATCATGTTGTTAATCCAAAAAAGATGCTTTTCCGGGGCACGGGCGATGTAAAACATGCCCACGCCGTAGGCCAAGAAGCGAGCGGCTAACATGCCCAACGGGTAAGCGATGTCTGCCGCTGGTGTCGTGTGCCCCATCAGCGCCAAAAATTGCAGGGGAGCAATGAGGTACAGCAAGCCTAAGACAAGCTGCACCACACCAATGAGGGTCAAAAGTACGTTTAATTTTTTCATGGTTCTGTCTCCTTTTGTGTGAACCTGATTTAATAAATAAACTATATATAAATAATATATAGTTATGTGCAAAAAAATTTATGGCGCGTTGATCCCGGTCAATAATTCAGCAATGGTGGTTTGGCTGAGCTGGTTTTTCATGGCGGTTTCGGCGTCATTCAAAATAGAGAGCACGGCTTGCTGGGCGCGAGTGGGCTTTTCACCCGTCACCCGCAGCTCAAAATCATGCCGAAACATCGGTTTACCCGTTTCGACAGCCGCAAAAATGTCCAGAATGGTGACGTTGGCTGGGGGCAGGGCCAGGCGCACGCCGCCTTTGGCTCCTTCCCGCGTTTCGATGATGCCCGCACTGGCCAAATTGCCTAGAATTTTTACGGCCGTTGGCCGGGCAATATTCAGCGAATCAGAGATTTCCTTGGTGGGCACAAAGTCGTAAAACCCTTGGTCCACCTTATCCCCGACGAATAACACCGTCATGATTGCCTGCGAAAATGCCAACGAATAGCTCATTACTTCAATTGCCTTTGTTTTAATCAACTAACTAAATATATATTATATTTAGATTATTTATTTGTCAAGCGGCAATTTCACAAATTTCTAAATTGGGTGAGGGCCTCGTATAATGCCGCCTTGGAGGTAGGCAATGAAAACGACAGGCTTAATCGAAATTATTGTGTATGTGGCGGATATGGAATCCCAAGTCCGTTTTTATCGCGACGTGTTTGGGTTAGCGGTGACTTATCCCACCGGGCTGGACAGCTATGCGGATCAATTTTGGGTGACGCTGGACGCGGGTGGGGCGGTGCTGGCGCTGCACGGTGGGGGGCAGGGCCGATTGGGTGCGGACACGCCTAAAATTGTGTTTGGCGTGGCGGATATTCATGCCGCGCGGGCCGAGCTGGTGGCCAAAGGTGTCAGCGTTGCCGAAATTCGCGCGGCCGCTCCTGGCGTGTGGGTGTGTGATGGGCATGACCCGGAAGGAAACCCATTCTCCATTGAGAGCCATGAGTGAGCGCAACGGCACCCTTCTACAATTCGCTTTGTACTTTTTCCCGCGTACGGCCGTATTCCGCCATGATCTCTTGCAGCCGGTCGAGCGGCAGGGCATGCACCGCGTGGCCATGAAAACCAATCATCGTTTCGGCAGCGCAGAGGGCATTTAAGATCGCCTCTTCGACCGCTTCGGCGGTGGCGTTGAAAAGCTCATCCATCTGGCTGTTGGGCACCATTTTGATATCGCGCAGGAATCGGTTGCCCTGCGCCAGCAAATGGTTGCCGGTGGCAAACGTGAGAAAAATGTCGCCGCTGCCGTTGTAGCCCGTACCGCCAACACGAGCCAGCCCTACCGTGGCCCGCTGCGCCAGGCGATCGCACTGGTTGGGCAGCAAGGGCGCATCCGTCCCCACAATGATGATGATGGAGCTGGACGGGCCGGGCAGTTTTTTGAATGGCACCGGCGTATGGGCATCGGGGATGAGCTGGCCAATCGGTACGCCATCCACGCGCAGCAGCGCCCGGTCACCGTAGTTGGCCTGAACCAGCACGCCGATGGTGTAACGGCCGTCCAACATTTCTACCATTCGCGAGGATGTGCCAATGCCACCCTTGAAGTCGTGGCAAATCATGCCCGTGCCACCCCCAACGTTGCCCTCGGCGACTGGCCCGCCACGCGCCACATCGAGCGCTTCAAAAGCGTGTTCCCTGGTGAGGTGAAAAGCGTTGATGTCGTTGAGCCAGCCATCATAGGTTTCGGCGACTACGGGGAGCAAAAAGCTGTGCGTGTAGCCCAGGCGCACCGATTGCTCTACCAGCGCATCGCGCACTACGCCCACCTGATGGGTGTTGGTCAGCCCAATCGGAGAGCCCAACATGCCCGACTCTTTGAGCCAGGGAATGCCAGTCATTTCGCCATTGCCGTTAAAGCTGTGGTAGCCAGCGAAGGCGTAATCGTGCCAGATGTCGCCGCCGCGCGGCAGGATCATGGTGACGCCAGTGCGGGCGATGCGGGGCCGGTCGTGGAGGACGGTGCAGTGGCCTACCGTCACGCCGGGGATGTCGGTGATGGCGTTGTTGGCCCCGGTGGGATATTGCCCAATCGTGATGCCGAGGTCGCGCAGTCTTGGTCGCATGGTGTGTGTGGTCCTTTTTTGCGAGGGGAGAGTGGATAGTAAGAAGTGAAAAGTGAAAAGTGATAAGTGAAAGATGGCACTTTTTACTTTTCACTCATCACTGATTTTTAGTTTACGGCCGTTGCACCCAGTTCAATAACTCCAATAACAGGTCTAATGAAAGATTGCTCACCTGCTCCAGCCGATTCGGCAGCTTGCTGCTTTGCATCAGCGTGGCAATTTCATCTTCATCGCCACCGAGCGCGTTGCCCGTTAGCTGGACGAGCGCCATGGGTCGGGGCGAAATTTCGGCGACGTAGCGGTGGAGCAGGTAGGTGTAGGGATTGTTGTTGTGGAAGATATGGCTGGGTGATAGGCCCGCCTGTGCCCGTCCGATGGCAATCACGCCAGCCACCTTGTTTACCCGGCTGGTCCAGATCAGCCCCAGTCCGGCGGCCAATGGCTGCCCCACGATGATCGGCTTGCTGGGCAGCATCTGAATCAAAATTTGCAGGTCGGCGGCCAGGTCATCGGGGCTAAGGCGATGGTTGGCGCTGGCGTGCAGCAGGTAGCGCAGGGGGTCCAATCCGTAGACATGGTACCCGGCCGCGGCCAGTTGGCTGCACAAGATGTCATCGCTGCGGCCAAAGCTGCCGTACGTGGACATGTAGAGCACAGTAGGGGGCAGCAGGCTGCCGGTGGCTGGGTAGTGGTAGGTTTCCATCATCGAGCCGGTGCGTAAGGGCCAGACATGAACACGGCCGTTTTCCGAATCCGGTATTCCTAAGAAGCCAAAATTGATCTGGCCAAACCGTTCCCTGGCCCACTCGGTGATGGCGTGCAGGTCCAGATGGAAATCGTGGTCGCCCATCGGCCCTTCGCTGTCGCCTGTGCCGCGCAGATCAAAGACCAGGTGGGCTACTTTACGCTTTTGACCATGCGACTTTACTTCCTGCCGGGCACAGGTGATAACGCTGGACTTGGTGAGGGGATATTTAGGCACCCAAACACGAATGGCCCGCAGCGCTTCATCTGTTACCCCCGATGGTTTGACCAACACACAGTCAAGATACAAATTGTCATCGGTGAGAATGCCAAACAGCTCTTCTGTATAGGGTAAAGTCGAAGTCATGATAGAAAAACTTAGGATTGTGTAGTGGCGTTGGTGACAGAATCAGTTGCGCCCCGTCCAAAAAGGTTAATTGTCCGGCAAATTATCGGTTAAATTTGGGAAGGCGTAATTAGGAATTAAGTCAACAATTCGATTGTATGCCTCTATTATAGATTGGTCAGTGGAAAAATAGCCACTCAACATTTCTTGCAGCACAATGGAGAGCGTCAGCTCTTCGTACAGGGTGGTGATGAGTTCGCCCTGGCCTTGCGGTAAACCCCAACGGCCAGTAGTGGCCAGGCCATCGCGCAGGGTGGCGACGACATCGGGACCATACAGCGACTCTAGCGTTTCGTCGCTGCCCGCCAGCGGTTGGCTGCCCCAGCTGTCGATAAATTGGCGGGGATTGTCTGGCGTGCCCCAGCGCATCGGCACTTTTCGTTCCGAATCCACCGCCAGCCATTGTGTATACCCTTCGCTGAACCAGTAGGTGGCAAAAAGTACGGCCGTTTCCCGGTCCGCTGCACTCGTAATGCCCAATAGGCTCATGTTGCCAAATTCTGCCCCATTGATGTCCGTGAGGAAGCTGCTGTTTTGGGCCAGAAAATCCGGCGTGGCGGCACATTCCGGGCAGCGCGGCGCGGCGGCTGGGTCTAGCCCGGCGATTTGCGGCAGCAGGCTCGGCGGCCCCATGATCAGCCCAGTGCGGCCAGCCAGGTAAGCGTTGCGTGTGCTGGTATCGGTCTGCACGCCAATCGGGCTGTTCTGGTTGATGATGGTGTAATAAAAGTTGAGTGCCTCGGCGCAGGCCGGATCGAGCAGCCGGATTTCCCCGGCTTCATCTACCAGCTGGCAGCCGTTGGCCAGGGCCATGTGCTCAAAAATTTGCTGGGTGGTTACTAGATTAGATTCTGTTGGCACCACAAAACCAGCGATGAGATTATCCCGGTCGGTGATGGCTTCGGCCGCGGTGGAGAGGGCTCGGAAGCTGTTGGGTATGGCCAGATTGCGCTGGGCAAACCAGTCTGTGCGGTAGATAACTAACTGGTGGTAGCCGCTGTTGGGCAGGGCGGCAGGCTGGCCGCTGCTGGTTTGCACCAGGTCGAGCGCGTTAGGATTAAATGTGTCGGTCCCCAGTTCGGCCAGCGCGGCGGCATTGGCGGCGGTGTCAAACACACCGCGTTCCGCCCAGCCGACGCTAAACTCCAGGGGATGAATGATGATGTCGGGCAGGGTGCCGGAGAGAACGGCCGTATTCACCAACTCGGGCAAAATTTGCGGCGATACCAGCACCATCTCCACGTCGATGTTTTGCGCCGCTTCAAAATCATTGGCCATCTGTTCCAGCATGGTCCTGTGCGCGGCAGACGTTTCGTTGACCCAAACGGTGATCGAGGGATTGGGTTCTGCCTGAGCCGGTGCACTGTCTGGGGTTATGCCCGGAACGGCCGTTGGCGTAGCCACCGTCAAAATGAGCGGTTCTGCGCTGGGCGTAGGCGTAAAGCCTGCCTGGGCAGTGGCCGTCGCCAGGCGGGGTGGGTTGGCCAGGCCGCAGGCACTCAGGAGCAGGAGTGTGAGAAGTGAAAAGTAAAAAGTGAAAAGTGGCAAGTTGCAGGTTGCAGGTTGTTGTTTCACTTGCCACTTGCTACTTGCTACTTGCCACCTGTCATTTACCACTCGCTTACTAAAAAATCTTATCACCCTATCACCCCTTCACCCTGTCTCCGGTTCACTCGATCATAGATTACGCGCAGGCCGGTCAGTGTTAGCCAGGGGTCGATGTGGTCAATAACGGCCGTATGCGGCGCAATCAAATCAATCAGTCCACCGGTGCCCAAAATGTGAATCTTCTGGAAGCGGTCGGGATGTTCTGCTTTGAGCCGGGCCACCAGCCCTTCGATGAGCGAGAGATAGCCAAAAACCAGGCCAGATTGCATGGCATGGACGGTGTTTTTGCCGATGGTTTGCGGCGGGGCTTCTAGCGCCACGTGGCTTAGCTTAGCGGCGCGGCTGGCCAATGCTTCAGCCGCCAGCCCCAGACCAGGGGCAATGACCCCGCCAAGAAATTCTTGCTGGGCCGAAACCAGATCGAACTTGGTTGCCGTGCCCATGTCGATGACGATGCACGGGCCTTGAAACAGCTCGTAAGCAGCCACGGCATTTACCAACCGGTCCGTGCCAACGGCCGTTGGCACATCTACGGCAATGTTTAGCCCCAACGGCAGGTCAGACGTGACGGTTAGCAAGGGAACGTTGAGCTGCTTTTGGCAAATCTGGGCAAAAGTGAGCGACAGGGCAGGCACGACGCTGGCCATGATCGCTTGATCTACGGCCGTTAACACCCCCGCATCTTGTAGCAGCATCTTGAGAATAATGCCGTACTCATCGGCGGTCTGTGCCGGGTTGGTAAGCAGCCGCCACGTTTCTTGCCAGGAACGGCCGTCCCAGACGCCCAAAGTAATGTTGGTGTTGCCAATATCGAGAGCCAGTAACATGGGGGAGGATTGTATAGCAGGCAAGCAACTCTGCAAGTTCAGCAACTTGCCACTTCCCCACTTTCACAGTTAAATACTCATATGTCTCTAGATGAACATGCCCGGCAGCTTCAGCGGCGGAATGCCGAGCTTTCTATTCTCAACAGCATGGCCCAGGCGCTTAATCGCTCGATGGATTTGGGCCAGACGCTGCACGCTATCCTGGCTCAGGTGGCCGAACTGCTCGATTTGCAAACTGGCTGGGTCTGGCTGCTGCGTGACGATGATGGCCAATCGTACCTGGCTGCGGCGCAAAATTTGCCCCCAGCCCTGGCCCACAATCCGCAAAAAATGGAGGGCAGCTGCTACTGCCTGGACACCTACCGTGATGGTGACCTGGCCGGGGCAGCGAATGTGAATGTGGTTACGTGCAGCCGCCTGAAAAACCTGGTCGATGGCACCGATGGGCTGCGCTACCATGCCAGCATTCCGCTGTACGCTCACAGCAAGAAGCTGGGCGTGCTTAATGTGGCCAGCACCGATTGGCGCGAGCTTTCCCCCGACGATTTGCAGCTGCTCTACACCGTGGGCGACATGCTGGGCATTGCCGTTGAACGGGCGCGCCTGTTTGAGCGCAGCGCCGAGGTAGGGGCGGTGGAAGAGCGTAATCGGCTGGCCCGCGAGATTCACGACACGCTGGCTCAGGGATTAACGGCCGTTTCCCTCCAACTTGAATCGGCCGATGCGCTGCTGGAAGCTGGCGCTGATCCTGCACGCGTCCGCCAGATGGTGCAGCAAGCGCTGCTGCTGACGCGCGGCAATTTGGAAGAAGCGCGGCGCTCGGTGCTGGATTTGCGTGCCGCACCACTGGCCGGACGTACCCTGGTGGAAGCGCTGGCCGTGCTGGCCGCAGAAGCGCCGTTGCCAATAGACCTGCTGGTGACCGGGGGCAGCCAGCCGCTGCCACCTCGGGTGGAGATTGGACTTTACCGCCTGGCTCAGGAAGCGATTAATAATGCCTGCCAACACGCCCAGGCCAGCCAGATCGTTGTAAAATTGGTGGCAACCCCCCACGTCGTCACGCTGACGGTGGAAGATAACGGGTGTGGCTTTGAACTGGCTGATGTGGCCGACGGCCGTTTTGGGCTGGTGGGGTTGAATGAGCGGGTAAAGCTGTTAAACGGCCGTTTTCATATCGAAAGCACTCCCGGCAAGGGCACCAAACTACAGGCTGAGCTCCCGCTTAATTAACACATAACGCTACAGAGCATGTCGCTCTGTCAAAAGAAAAA
This sequence comes from Ardenticatenaceae bacterium, assembly GCA_020634435.1. Classification (GTDB taxonomy): domain Bacteria; phylum Chloroflexota; class Anaerolineae; order Promineifilales; family Promineifilaceae; genus Leptofilum. Next base: position 118,272 of record JACKBS010000004.1, read on the forward strand.
GAGACCTAAATGATCATCGTCTTGCTTTTAATAATTGCCAATGGCGTATTTGCCCTGGCTGAAATTGCCATTGTCTCGTCCCGCAAGGCTCGGCTCCAGCAAATGGCCAACGAAGGCAACAGCGGTGCCCGTCTGGCCTTGCAGCTGGCCGAAGATTCCGACGAATTTTTATCAACGGTGCAAATTGGCATTACGCTCATCGGCATTCTGGCCGGGGTGTTTGGCGGGCAAAATATTGCCGTACAGCTGGCCCCGCTGTTAGAAAATCTCCCGTTTGTTGGCCCACACAGCGAGAGCGTGAGCCTGGGAATTGTGGTCACCGTCATCACCTATCTCTCGCTGGTTATTGGCGAGTTGGTGCCCAAGCAAATTGGCCTCAACAACCCGGAGCGCATGGCCAGCCTGGTCGCTCGACCAATGATTGTGTTATCGCAGCTGGCGCTGCCCTTGGTGCGCATTATGAGCCTTTCCACGGGTGTGGTGATGCGCTTGCTGCGGATCGAACCAAACAATGATCCGCCGGTAACTGTGGAAGAACTGCAAATTTTGGTGCAGAAAGGGGCCGAAAGCGGCGTTATTACCCAGCTTAACGAGGCAATGGTTGAGCAAGTGTTTCGCCTGAGCGAGCAGCGCGTGAACGCCCTGATGACCGACCGTACCGATATTGTCTGGCTCGATTTGGATGATTCCCTGGCGATCAATCGGGAAAAAATCATTGAAAGCGGCCATTCACGTTATCCAGTAACTCGGGGCAATGCAGATAGCATTTTGGGTATCGTGTTTGTGAAAGATTTGTTGGCCCAAAGCATGTTGGGGGAGTCCATCGATCTGGAAAAGTCGATTCAGCCCGCGCTTTTTGTGCCTGAGGGGCTGCCCGTTTTGGAACTCTTGGAGCGGTTTAAGGAAGCCAAAGCCCAGATCGCTTTTGTGATGGATGAACATGGTGGGCTAGAGGGGCTGCTGACCTTTAACGATTTGCTGGAATCTATTGTGGGCGATGTGCCGGAAATTCATGATCCAACGGAGCCAACAGCAACCAAGCGCGAAGATGGCACCTGGTTGGTGGATGGTAAAATGCCCATCGACGATTTTAAGATGTTGTTTAACGTTAATGGGCTGCCGGAAGAAGAGAAAAATTATTACCACACGCTGGGCGGCTTTGTGATGCTGTATCTGGGGCGAATTCCAGAGGCAGGCGATAAATTTACCTGGGGTAACTTTGGTTTTGAGGTGATGGACATGGATTGGCGGCGGGTGGATAAGGTTTTGTTGACGCCGTTGAAGCAGGAAAAAGGCGAGTGAGCCAATGAGTGAGATGATTCGGATTTTTTTGGCGGATGATCATCCGGTGGTGCGGGATGGGCTGGTGGCGATTTTGAGCACGCAGCCGGATTTTGAGGTGGTGGGGCAGGCGGGCAACGGCCGTTCCGCCATTGAACAAATTGCTGATACCAAACCGGATGTGGTGCTGCTAGACATTGAAATGCCGGAGATGGATGGCGTGGCTACGCTGCGCCAGCTGCGCACGGCCAACCCCAAAGAGCGAGTGATCATGTTTACCGCTTTTGACACGGATGAGCGGATTGTAACGGCCGTTCAGGCTGGTGCTCAGGGGTATTTGCTCAAGGGTGCGCCGCGTCAGGAGCTGTTTAACGCCATCCGCGTGGTGCACGAAGGTGGCTCGCTGTTGCAGCCGATCGTCGCCCACCGGCTGATGCAGCGGGTGGCCCAGCCGCCAGAGCCGCCTCTGGAGCCGCTGACCCCGCGTGAGCTCGAAGTGCTGCACGCACTGGCTCAGGGACTGCAAAACAAGGAAATTGCGGCCAAGCTGGTGATCAGCGAGCGCACGGTGAAATTCCACGTGAGCGCCATTTTGAGCAAGCTCAACGTGGGCAACCGCACCGAGGCGGTAACCGTGGCGGCACAGCGGGGATTGATTTCGTTAGACGGCCGTTGATAAAAGTATTCACAGGTTTGAAAATCATGTTAAAGAGAGTTAAAGGACAAAAATTTGGTGGTTGGCGGACACAAAAGTTTTTGGGAGAAGGGGGAAATGGAGTTGTCTGGCAAGCAACAAACTCATCTTCGGAAAAAGTTGCTATCAAGCTTCTTACTAAAGCTGAGGGTAAAAGAGGGGAAAAGATTTATGCTCGATTCAAAAATGAGATAGATCTTGTTAAAAAAAATAGTGATATCGACGGATTATTGCCAATACTTGATTCTTATTTGCCTGATGAGATAGGAGAAGAGCTTCCCTGGTACGTTATGCCAATTGCTAAACCACTTGAAAGTTACGTAGCTGGATATGGTTTTGAGCTCGTTATCCATAGCATTTTGGAAATCGGAAAGGTTTTGATTAAGCTCCATGATCGAGGTATTAGCCATCGAGACATTAAACCAGCCAACATACTGGTAAAGGACGATAAATTCTATCTAAGCGATTTCGGTTTAGTTGATTACCCGGATAAACAGGACTTAACTGGAATAGGCGAACGCATTGGGGCGAAGTGGACTATAGCGCCTGAAATGGAGAGAGATAGCCAACATGCGGATGGTAAACCCGCAGATGTTTATTCATTGGCAAAGACATTATGGATTCTACTTACAGGAAGAAGATATGGGTTTGAGGGCCAATATCAACCTGATAGCGTGAATGGGCTTATCAAGCTTCAACTTACTGAGCCTGTGGATGGTGGGTTTTTCTTTCCAGAAGCTCCTCTGCTTTACATAAAGCCCTTGGATAGTTTGATGCAGGACTGTACAAATGATGATCCATCGCAAAGACCTAGTATGGTTGAATTTGTTGAGAGGCTTGAATCATGGGTACAAATTTATAGAGATTTTCGGAAACGAAATCCACTACAGTGGCAAGATATTCAAAATAAGCTTTTCCCGATGGCCTTACCGCAAAGGGTGGTTTGGGCAGATATCGAAGATATTGTCGAAATTTTGAACCTCATAAGCTCTTTTAATAGCTTAAACCACATGCTTTTGCCAGATAAAGGTGGAATGGACTTATTGGGAGCCTCACTAGGCAGTGAATCGGATACTTTAGAATTAATCATTGATGATAAAGCTATATATGTCGTAAAGCCAAAAAGGCTTATGTTTGAATCATTTGGTTTTGATACAGAGTGGAATTATTTTAGACTGGAAACGGAGGAACTTGAACCAACTGGATTGACCTATACTTATGGCGATCGTGAAGTGTTGGTAGAAATACGATCATCATATTTTGTAAGTCGCGACGAATGGGAAGACGATAGAGATCGCGATAGAAAGTTTCCGGAAGACTCTAGATATGTCATGAGATATATTCGGGGAGATTTCTTGATTCTACAAAAAACTTCTCACTACAATCGAAGCGTGTATTCATATGATGGTAAATACAGTCAAATGAGTGCTGATGAATTTCGGCAATATATTGAGGGAAAAATCCAGTTAGTGCATCAGATTAAAAGCGATGAAAGCCTCCTAAGACATGCTTTGAGCGAAGGATTCTCTCTTGGTGATTTAATCCAATCTGCGTTGGATAAGGATCTTCGTAATGAGTGGATTAAAGAAAATAAATCCGAAATTGTTTAGTATTTCTCTAATGTTGCTTATTGATAAAAGGATACTTGGCTATGAGCGTGATGCGGGAAAGAACATTAAGGGTTACTGGTGTTGTTGGGTTAATTGTTTGCCTGGTTTTGGTGGCTTGTGGCGAAACGGCCGTTCCCACCCCCACATCCACGTCTATCCCCGCTACCGAAACGCCCACCATTCCCCCCACGCTGGCCACCCAACTACCCGACCTGGAAATTAGCGGCTACGGGGTGGTCTACGATGACTGTCCCTGGGGCGGGCCAGGCACCGTGTCGGTGAACCTGGATAACTTTGGCGTGGGCGACGCCGGGCCGTTTGAAGTGACCATCAACAATGGCTCCGCGCATGTCGGTGAATTGGGTTCGCTGGAAGAAACGACTGCCTCGGTCACGTTCCAGTCTGGCCCGATTGGTGGCATCACTGCCGAGGTGGATTCGGCACAGCAGGTGGTGGAGGTGGATGAAACCAACAACACCTACACCATCATGTTTACGCCGCCGCCCCCGTGCGCCACGCCGACCCCGTAAAAATGGTTAATGGTGAACTGTAAATGGTTAGTGGTTAGGGCAGCATCTTTTTAACAATTAGCCATTAATTGTTAACCATTAACCATTCGGCAGCTTGCCCGCCTGCCGATACGGAGCCATTTCTGCTTCGGTGAGGGTTTTGCCGCTGCGGTGCCGCCAGATGGTGCGGCTGCCGGTTTGCTCGTACACCCAGCCTTGCAGGCTCATTCGGTTGAGCCAGATGCGGTCTTGCGGCGAGGTTGTGGGGGAAACGGCCGTTTTTGGTTTGGGCAATCCCAGAGCCGCGTGGCCGCGGAAGCGGGCCGGAAGGGGTGTTGGTTTGGCATTAAAATCGTGGTTGAGCACCGGGCACATCGCGTGGATTAACGCCTGTTCGGCCATGTCCATATCAAAATGCTGCCACTCTTGCAGGGCAAACAGCGACTTTTGCCGCACGTAGGCGGCACAGTCTGCCAGCGCATAAAAATCTACTGACCATTGGTGGGAGATGGGCGCGTTCAGGCTGATCAGCTGGCCCAATTTGCTGGGGGCCTGCATGTGCTCCCAGAAGCGGGTGACCACATCGCGGCGAGACTGCCCAACGTAAAAAATAAGCCCTTCATCTCGCACCACATAGATCAAATGGCCCAGCGCATTTTGCGCTTCTTTTTGCAAAATTGCCCCCACAGTAACCGTTCTCATACCAATTATTTTACCGTGCGCCAAAAAAATGAAAATGTAGACAAAAACTTAACAGTCGTGCTAACATAACGCCCCAAGGAAAGAGAGAACTTGACAGGAGTACGCCATTGAACGCCTCATTTAGGAACTGCTATGTCCTCAACTAATCAAATTCCCACCTTCAATATGAAAGTTGTTGTCCATGAAACTGGCCTTAAACCAGACACTTTGCGTGCTTGGGAGCGGCGTTACGGTGTGCCCAATCCTGAGCGCACGCAGGGCGGCCATCGCCTGTATTCCCAGTATGAAATTGACATGCTGAAATGGCTGGTGGCGCGGCAAGAGGAGGGCATGAGCATCAGCCATGCCGTAGAGCTGTGGCAGCAATTAGAAGGTGATGGGCAAAACCCGCTGGCCTCGGCGGGAACGGCCGTTGCTGAACCATTATTCCCGCACATTACCGGTGAACGGGTAGATGATCTGCGCGAGGCGTGGATCAAAGCGTGTCTGGATTTTGATGAATACCAGGCGCAGCATTTGCTGGCCCGCGCCTTTGCCCTCTTCCCGCTGGAAACGGTTTGCTACGAAGTTTTACAGCACGGGCTTACCGAAATTGGTCAGGGGTGGTACGAAGGCAAAATTACGGTGCAGCAGGAACATTTTGCGTCGGCGCTGGCGCTGCGCCAGATGGAGGCGTTAATGGCCGCGCTGCCCGCTTCATCGCGTAACGGCCGTATCATTGTGGCCTGCCCGCCAGGGGAGCAACACACCTTTTCGAGCCTGCTCATCAGCCTGATGCTGCGCCGCCAGGGATGGGATGTGATTTACCTGGGGGCAAACGTGCCGCTGGATCGCATGGAAGCGACTGTAAAGCAGGTGAAGTCAGTCATAGTTGTCATGTCTGCCCAAACCTTAAGCGCTGCGGCCAGCCTTCTGGCGATGGCCGAAATGTTGCAAGGACTGGGCATGCCGCTGGCCTTTGGCGGGGCTGTCTTTAACCACATTCCCCAGGTTGTGGAGGCAATTCCCGGTCACTTTTTGGGCAAAACGTTGGAGAAGGTGCCGCACACCGTGGAGAAATTGATCCAAAATATGCCACCCATCGGCAAAGCCAAAGAAGCATCCAAGGCGTATCAGGCTGCCTATCACCATTTTATGGAGCAGCGGGCGGCCATCGAGGCCTATTTGCATGCGTCGCCAGCGCTGGTGAACATGCCTGCGCCTTTGCTAAACACCATCAATCTAGAGTTTGGCAACAATATTGAGGCGGCCTTGCGTCTAGGCGATTTGGCGATGATTAGCAGCAATCTTAATTGGGTGCAGGGGTTGGTGATCCAAAACCATCGCCGCCTGACAGAAACATCGCTTGGCCAATATTTAGCCGCGTATCACGAAGCGGTGAAAAAAGAGATGGACAAGCGCGGGGCACCCATTTTGCACTGGTTTGAGCAAATGCCTGTACGCAATTAAGCCGAAGTGTGCGGGGAACTGGTTTGCTGGATGTCCTCTACCAGGTCCGCCAGGGAGCGATGGGTGATGGTTTGCTGCGGCTTAACCAACTGCCACTGAATACGGCCGTTACCATCCCCCGCCACCACCTGAATCCGCATCGCTGAGCCGTTAACGCCCTCGTGCACGGCGTAGCCCACCCGCTCCAATGCCCGCCTGGTCCACAGTGCCGACAGGCCATCCCCCACCAGGTCAATTTGCCCCGCCGATTTTACCGCCATTTTGAACGACCCCGTATGGGGATCAAACTGCACGCCATCGGCGCGGAAGGCGGCTTCAAAGCTGCCGTTGAGCACCAGTTCTTCCGGCGTGCCTACTTGTAAACGGCCGTCTTTGGGCATCAGCCAGATTTTGTCCGCATTGCGCAGCGCCAGGTCCAAATCGTGTGTGGAGAGCAGCACGGCACACTGCGCTTCGCGGGCCAGCTGGCGCAGAATGTGCATAATTTCTACCCGCCGTGGCAGGTCGAGGAACGCTGTTGGTTCGTCCAGCAGCATGATGCCAGGTTCTTGGGCGAGAGCCCGCGCGATCATGATTTTTTGCCGCTCGCCGTCGCTGAGGGTGTGCACGTGGCGCTGTGCTAGCGAGGTGGCCCCTACGGCGGCGATGGCCTGATTGACGGCCGTTTCATCCACCGCCGTCAATTTACCCGCCCAGTTGGTGTACGGATGCCGCCCCAAAGATACCAAATCCCAGGCCGTCAGCATCCCCGCGTTGATGGGCTCAGTGAGCACCACGCTGAGGTGGCGTGCCAGTTCGCGGGCGGTGAGGGTGTTGAGGTCTTGCTGGTTGAGCAGGATACGGCCGTTTAGCGGAGCTTGCATCCCGGCCAGCGTGCGCATCAGGGTACTTTTGCCGGCCCCATTTGGCCCCAGCAGGCAGACCAATTCGCCGGGCTGCAAACCCACAGTAATTGCCTCCGCCACCACCACGGGCGGCTCCTTACGCATCGGGTAACCAATCGCCAAATTTTCGGTATGCAAAATGGGTGCAGACATCGTTTGTTCCTTCAAATCATTCACAGATGGCACAGATTTTTGATCTTCTTATCGGTGTAATCTGTGGTTTCTTCTTTATCCCGCAAAGGACGAGCGCAGGTTGCGCTGGCGCAAAATGACCCAGGTGACGACCGGGGCGCCAATCAATGCCGTAACTGCGTTTAACGGTAAAGTGATTTGGCTGCCGGGCAGCTGGGCCAGCAAATCGGCCAGCAGGGCCACAATGCCGCCCATAAAAATGGTGGCCGGGATAAGCTGGCGATGGTTGGATGTGCTGAACAGGCTGCGGCACAGATGGGGTACGGCCACACCCACAAAGCCAATCGGCCCGCAAAACGCGGTGATGGCCCCAGCCATGAGCGACGCGCTGACCAGCACAGCAATGCGGGCGCGGCGCACCGATAGGCCCAGACTTTGGGCGTACGTTTCGCCCAGCAGCAGCGCATTCAGCGGTTTGGCCGACAGCCAGGCAATCGCCAGGCCCAGCAGCACGGTGGGGGCCATCACCTGCATCTGGCTCCAGGTGACGCCGCCAAAGCTGCCAAATGTCCAGGCAATGTACGCCTGAATCCGCTCGGCGATGCTGAAGTAAAGCAGCACGCTCACCAGGGCGCTGGTGGCGTAGCCAAACATCAGCCCGAGGATGAGCAAAGTCATCGTTTCGACGCGCCGGGCCACGCCCAGCACCAAAAACAGCACCAGTCCCGCGCCCAGGCTGGCTGCCACCACAATGCCAAAGTCGCTCAGCAGGCCCAATCCGGCCAGCAGGGTGCTGCCCGTTGTGCCCACGACGAGCACCACCAGGGCCACACCCAGGCTGGCCCCAGAGTTGATGCCCAGCACAAATGGCCCAGCCAGCGGGTTGCGGAACATCGTTTGCATTTGCAGTCCGCTGACGCTCAGGGCCGAGCCAGCCAGTACGGCCGTTACTGCCTTAGGCAGCCGAAACTTGAGCACAATCGTAGCCCACGTCTCGCGCTCTGGCGCAGCGCCAACCAGAATGCCTAAAATTTGTTTGAGCGGAATGTGTACCGAACCCACAAATAGGCTGAGTAAGAATGCCCCGACCAGCGCGACCAGCAGCAGGATCATGGCCAGTCGCTGCCGGTTGGGGTGGGTAGATACGGCCGTTTGCGGTTCAGTGGTTGCGTGTTGCATGTTTAGGAAGCAGAGATTAGAGATTGGAGATTCAAGACGCAATCTCCAATCTCTAATCTCCCTAATTTACCAGCCGGTAATAAACAAACTCATGGTCCGGTGCCAGCTCAGGATGGATAATCTTGATCAGATCGGCCAAAACCAGGTTTGGATTGGCTGCGGCGCTTTCAAAGAAGTCGTTGCCGCCAAACTCATTCGAGCGCAAATCATAGTTGTACAGGGTGTCATTTTGGAAAGCGGCAAAATCAGCAAACCGTTCATCCGTCGCTGCCAGGTCGGCCAGGGTGGTGACAAACCCCTGGTTTAGCCAATAATCGGCATCTGCGGCCCGGTCAAACACTGTCTCAAAGTCCAGGAACAAGGTGCTGGTCGATTCATCCTCCCCCCAGAGGTAGTCGGCCCCGGCGGCAGCAAAAAGCTGCGCGGTATAGCTTTGGCCACCCGGCATGTACCAGGTGCCTTCGTACGGCGTGTTGGCAAAGACAGACGGCCGTTCGGCAACATCAGCCGCCAACGCAACGAGCGATTCATATTCAGTGGCTACCGTGTTAAAAGCGGCTTCTGCCTGGGCTTCTTCGTTGTAGAAAGTGGCAATAAACTTGCCCCACTCGGCACGGCCCAGCGGCGTCACGTCCAGATAGTCGGCATTGAGCACGACGGTCAGCCCCACTTCTTCCAGCTTGGGATGGGTGTCAAAGTCGGCCGAACCGCTGGCTGACGTCATGATGACATCCGGTTCCAGCGCCAAGGCGGCTTCTACGTTAACCGTGGAGCCGCTGCCGAGTTCAACCAGTTCACCCGCGGCCAATTTTTCTTGGACGTTGGGGTTGTAGGCGTAAAAACCGAAGTCCACGCCCACGAGCGTGTCTAGCAAGCCAAACTGATCCAGATAGGGCAGGTAGGTGGTAGACATGGAGACAAAGCTGGTAATCGGCACGTCAATGGTGACGGCATCAGCAAAACCTTCTGGGGCGGGGGTGCCACACTGCACCAACAAGTAGGTGGCTGAATCTTCTGCCCCCAGCCACGGGGCGGCCACGGTGACCACTTTGTAGTTGTTGAAGTATTCCACGGTAAAGCCATCGGCGTGCGAAATGGTGGCTTTCTCGGGGAAGTAGTCAACCGATTCGTCGTAGTTTTCCACACAGCCATCGGTGAGATTGGTGGTAGGGGCTTCAACTGTGGGTTCTTCGGTGGGGTCAGGAACGGCCGTTGGCTCAGAAACCGTTTCTTCAGTTGCTTCTGCTGCCACGGGTTCGGTTGGTTCGGCCACAGGCTCCGTTGGCTCTACAGCCACTTCTGAACTGTCTTCGCTGGCCGAGGTGGTTTCGTTTGGTTCGCTTGTTGGGGTGTCGGTGGTGCAGGCCGCCAGGCTAAACCCCAGCAAAATGGCCAGCAGGGTAAGGCTAAACTTCTTTTTCATCTGTTGTCTCCTTCTGGTAAACAGGTAGTTCCTTCGCAAACCAGAGAGGCAGCCCAAAGCATCGATCGGTTTTTATATTGCCTGGCTATAAGACAACAAAAAGGCTCACACAGAGGTGAGCCATCAACGCTAAAAAGAATCACGGTGACTCGCTACCCTTTGTCCACGAAGGATACGAGCATGAAATCAGGCAGGTACTCGGACTCGATAATGGTTAATTGTTAATCGCCAATTGCCAATTGTTAACCACTATCTTACCGTTGCGGGACAGTGCCGGACTTCCAGTTGATTCAACCAGTCACCGGGCTTCCCCTACAGAGCAGATTTGTTCTGTGCGCTGCGCATCCGGGCGTAGGGCGCACCTGAAATCATTGCTTTTGGTTTGTTAATGATGGGTATCATACAGTGTGTCTGGTGCAGCGTCAACGCAGATGCACGCAAAATCGTTGGTCAATTGTCACAGCCCGGCGTCTGCGGTCAGCTGTCAGCAGGCCAAGCTATTCTTCGTTTAGCAAGATGCTTTCGGCGCGGGCAATGGCGGCCGCAGCCAGCTGGGCCACTACGTTTAGCATCATCATGTCGCTGCCGACAAACTCTTTACGATTGGCTTTGTTTAACCCCTGGATGACGCCCAAAACACGGCCGTTAAACATAATTGGCACGCAGATCATCGAGCGAGTTCTGAAATGGTACGCCTGATCCGTCTGCGGCGAAAAGCGGGGGTCCGTTTGCGCGTTACCAATGATGAGTGATTCACGGTGTTGTGCCACCCATCCGGCAATGCCTTCGCCTAGCGGAATGCGGTGCCCGACCAGTTTGGAGCGTACCTGGCCATGCACGACCACAAACGACAGTTCTTTGGTCTCTTCATCAACCAGCAGCAGCGACCCATCTTCCGCCTGAATGCTGTCGAGCGCTGACTGAAGTATTTGGTCAAGCAGCGCGAGGACGTCGGTGTTGGAATCGATTGACAGGGTCATCTGGTTGAGATTGCCCAGGTTGCGCAAGATCAGCCGCAAGCGAACCACTTCTTGCTGGAGGCGTTCATTTTCTTTTTGCAGTCGAATATTTTCTTGTTGGAGAAAGTGGGCTGTGCCGCGGATTTCCGTGTTCATTTTGACCTCCGAATACTACGCTGTGGTCGCCGACACGGGAGAGTCGGACGGTGGTGAACGAAGACGGCCGTTTGTCTTGTTCGCTACAAATTTCACAGCATCGTTCGCCCTGCGTACTGCTGGCCAACTTTAGGACACAATAATTTGCCGCGAAGTATAGCATGGGAATGTTCCCCAGGTAAAGCTTAAACCGAGTTGGGCATTTGCGAACGTATTGTCATCAAAACACACGCAAAGTCGCCAAGAAACCAACCTGACTTCTTGGCGACTTTGCGTGAATTAATTGCCATGTTTCACAAGTTGTTCAAGCACAGGCTAAGGAGATACGGCCGTCCACTCTTCCCGCAAAATGCCCATGTGCACGGTGTCATCGTAGCTGCCGTTGTGCCACACCTGCTGGCGCTGGCGACCTTCCTCCACAAACCCGCAGGCAAGATAGGCACGAATGGCGCGTTCATTACGGCCGTTTACCCGCAGCGTCACTTTGTGCATGTTGTGGTAGGTAAACGCGTAGTCTAGCAAAAGGGTGATGGTGGAACGGCCATAGCCCTGTCCCCACGCCGTCTTGTCGCCAATCGAAATGCCCAATTCGCAGGTGCGTGCCGTTTGGTCCACGTTAAACAAGGCACAAATGCCAATAAATTGGTCGTTGGCTTCGATGGCAAATTCAACGCTCCCCGTATTGCCGTCGCGCCCGCCCTGGCTCCACTTGGCCTCAAATTCGGCCGTGAGCCGCTCCAGCGCCTGCGGCCACGGCGGATCGCCGCCTCCAGCAACCTCTACTTCCAGATCATTGTTGAAGCGAGCCAGCGCAGGCAAATCCTCCCGCCCAATCGCCCGCAGGCGAATTTTGTCGTTTTGTAGCATAGCATCCTCAGTTGTTTGTGATTGGTAATTAAGTAAGTCATTATAAAAAAGGTTCTTACACAAATTGAAGTTGAGAATCATCAAGCCCAAGAAGGGAACTAAATCGAGCAATCGGGTACAGTTCAAACCAATTAACCACCGCTTCGGCCAAGGCAGTAACAGAGTCATAAAACTTGTTTTTTGTGACCTGATGGCGCATGACCCGCCATAAACGCTCAATCAAATTGAGATGAGGCGAATAGGTGGGTAAAAACACAAGTTCAAGCTGCTCAGCATGGTCTTGACAAAATTGTGCCACTTTGGACGTTGTGTGGGCCGAAGCATTATCTAACACAACAAATAAAAAATGTTGTGGATAGGTGTTCATTAACAACTGCAAATGATTGACGAGTTCCAAATGGCGTTTGTGCGCATGAATGGAGTAAACGCCTTCACCAGAAGGGAAAGCCAACGAACCAAACAAAGCCAGCCAGGGATTTTCAAGTCCGGGCGTATCGACTTTCAATTGGCTGCCTTGCGGCGAGTAGGTGTGACCAATTTCTGGACACCAATGCAGGTCTGTGCTGTCTAGGTAAAAAAGTAGCGCAGGTTTTGCGCCATCGGGTGGAGGGCGCGTTGCTTCTCCAGAGGAGAGGCTGTTGTTTTGTGCTTTTTCTTTCAATTCTTCAACCCGCTGCCGCTTAACGACATAGAGTGGGTCGGGTGACTTGATACGTGCTTTGGCTCTTTTCCACTTGATGCCTGCTCGCTTAAGCATGTGTGAAACGGAGGCTTGGCTCACTTCCACCTCTTCGTACGTGGCAAGATACGCTGCCATCAGGGCTTGTGTCCAATTTTGAGCACCTGTCTCTAGTTTCTCAAAGTCGCTTGGGGCTTGCCCCAGCAGTTCGAGCCATTTGGCTTCATCCCATTCGAGCATTAACGGCCGTCCTTGACCATAGCTTGCCTTCAGCCGCGCGAGGCCACCTTGGTTGTACCGTTTGATATAAGTCCGGATAACTGCTTGGCTCAAACCGAAAATGGCAGCGATTTCTGGCACAGAACGACCCTGATTCGATAACGCTATCGTTTTGAGTCGCCGATACCATTTTTTATCGTTTGTCTTTTTCATCGCTTGCTCAAGTTCTTGTTGCCCTTGCTCATCAACATTTGCATAAATCATGACTTTCTCCTCTACTTTTTGAGGAAATTGTTCCATGATTTCTCTATTCAAAAGTGACGAAACCTTTTTTATAAATACTTAATTGAGTAATTGGGTCTTTGCGCTAATTACTCAATTGCTTGGTTACTAATTACCTTTAGTCTGGGAAAACCACATTTTCCTGTCCAGACAGCTTGTCTTGAATCCGCTGGACCACAATGTCCAGGTGCTGAGGTTTGTTGACAAAGTCTAAATCCTGGCTGGGAATGACCAGCACCGGGCAGACGTCAAACGAGCGCAGCCAGTCGTCGTAGAACGAGTCCAGCAGGCTGAGATATTCGGCCGTAATGCCGCTTTCCATGGCGCGGCCGCGTTGGTGGATGCGCTCCATCAACACGGGCACGGGCGCTTTTAGGTAGAGCAGCAGGTCGGGTTTAGGCAGGCCGTTCACCACCAGGTCGAAGGCGCGGCGGTAGGCGTGATAATCGCGTTCGCTCAGGTTGCCCATGTGGTGCAAGGCGCGGGCAAAGATGTACGCATCCTCAAAAATGCTGCGGTCGGCAATGGCCGATTCCGGGCTGTGCGCCAGTTGCAGATATTGCTGGGCGCGGTGCCCAATGTAAAACACCTGCAAATGGAACGACCATTGGCGCATGTCGGCATAAAAGTCGGCCAGGTAGGGGTTGTCAATCACGGATTCGTAAGCGGTACGCCAACCCAAGCGCTCGCCAATGCGCTCGGTGAGCGAGGTTTTGCCTGCACCAATATTGCCTGCGACGATCACAAGATGTTTGCTCATAGCTTCTCCTGATGTATTTACCGCAGAGAGCGCGAAGTGCGCCGAGGTTTATCAGCAGATACTCTCCTCGATTGTGTCATTCCCGCGAAGGCGGGAATCCATTTTGGTGCATAAGCTGGATACCCGCCTTCGCGGGTATGACAAGTAAAAATTGCACGCACCGTCAAAGCGGTTGTGCCGCGATTATCTGAAAAACGGGCCTTTGTGCCAAACCGTCTGCCTGTGCCTATAATTGCCCCATGTCTGAAAGTGGGTCTTTGCTGCAAACGAAATTGTTCATGCCGTTGTTACGGCCGTTTAATGTCCCACGTCCCCATCTCATCCAAAAACTGAATGACCGATTGTGGCTGGACGGCCGTTTCCACCGTCCCCTCACCCTCATTTCGGCCCCGGCGGGCTTTGGCAAGACCTCGCTCGTGGTTGAATGGCTGGCCCAGCCGCCTGCGCCTGTGGCCTGGCTGGCGCTGGACGATGCGGACAATGATCCAGCCCGGTTTGCCGCTTACTGGCTGGCGGCGGTGCAGCAGGTGGCCCCCACGCTGGGCGCGGGCCTGTTAGCCGGGCTGCCCACGCCGCTCACTGCGCTCCAGCCATTCGCCACGCAGCTGCTGAACCAACTAGCCGCCCTCGGCCAGCCGCTGCTGCTGGTGCTGGACGATTATCATTTGATCCACAACGAACAGGTGCAAACGGCCGTTGCCCTCTTCATTGAACATTTGCCGCCCAACGCCCACCTGGTGCTCACCAGCCGGGAAGATCCCCCGCTGCCGCTGCCCCGACTGCGCGCCCGCGGCCAGCTGGTGGAGCTGCGCCAGCGCGATTTGCAGTTTTCTCCCGCAGAAACGGCCACATTTCTGCACCAGACGATGGGGGTGACGCTGCCGGAAACGGCCGTCGCGACCCTGAATCGGCGCACCGAAGGCTGGGCCGCAGGTTTGCAGCTGGCCGCGCTGGCCCTCACCACGATGGCCGGGCAAGAAGCAGCGCTGGCGGCTCGATTGGCCGATTTTGGTGGCAGCAATCGGTACGTGCTGGATTATCTGGTAGAAGAGGTGCTTCAACAGCAGCCAGAAGATCGTCGTGCGTTTTTGCAGGAAACGGCCGTGTTGGATCGGTTTACCGCCGAATTAGCCAACGCTGTGACCGGGCGCAGCGACAGTGCCGACCTGCTGCGCCAGCTGGAGCAGGCCAACCTCTTTTTGATTCCGCTAGACGGCCGTCGCCGCTGGTACCGCTACCACCGCCTCTTTGCCGATTTGCTGCGCAGCGAACTGACCCCGGCACGGCAGGCGGACATTCAGGCGCGGGCGGCCCGCTGGCTGGCCGCGCAAAGTTTGCTGCCAGAAGCGATTGGTTACGCGCTGGCAGCAGGCGATTTTGCTTTGGCGGCTGATCTCATCAAGCAAGCGGCGCTGACGGCCTTTCAGCAGGGCGAACTGACGACGCTGCACAATTGGCTCACGGCACTGCCGTCTGAGCGCATCGCGGCCGATGCCGAACTGGCGGCCAACCTGGGCTGGGTGCACTGGTTGATGGGCCAGGGGGCCGAAGCGGGGCGACTGGCCGCGCAGGCACAAAAACAGGCCGGGAGTAAACTGCTGCCGCGCCTGGTATCGCTGCAAGCATGCCTGACGCTAACCCAGGCCGACAGCCAGCAGGCGATTCCGCAAGGGCGGCAGGCGTTGGCGCTGCTCGACGAATCGGAGCAATTTTTCCGCAACATGGTGCTGCTGATTTTGGCCGAGGCGCAAAATGCCGTGGGCGATGTGGCCGGTTCGGTGACCACGCTGCGGCAGGCGGTAGCGTCTGGCCGGGCCAGCGGCGATTTGCTGATGACTGTCGGGGCCACGGTGAATCTGGCTCAGGCGCTGAACATGCAGGCAAAGCGGAGTGAAGCGGAAGCCCTCTGCCGCGAGCTGGTGGCCGAATTTGTGGCGGGTCAGGCGACGCCGCAGCCGATGGCCGGGCTGGCGCTGGTAACGTTGGGCGAACTGGTCTACCAGACCAACAATCTGGCCGAAGCGGAGCAGCATATTTTGCAGGGCATGGCCCTTATCGAGCCGTGGGTCTTGCTGGGGGCCGATATTTCGGCACAGTTGGCCCTGGCCCGATTGCGGCAGGCACAAGGTAAGCAAGCCGACGCGCGGCAGGTTATGGGAGCGATGCGGCAGCGCATGAGCGAGGCGCGTTTTGACGCCTACGAGGCGCTGCTGGCAGGGGTAGAGGCGGAAATGCTGCTGCGGCAGTGGCTGGTTGAACCGGTGGAACGATGGGCGGAAACGGCCGTTACTACCCTCAACCAGGTCAGTTTTTACCAGCGTGAGCTGGATTTGCTGGTGCTGGCCCGTTTACGGATTGCCCAAGAGCGGTTTGCCGAGGCGCTGCCCTTTTTGACCGAATTGGCCACAGCGGTGCAGCAGACGGGCCGCCGGCTGGTGCAGATCAGCGTATCGCTGCTTCAAGTGCAGGTGCATTACCAGATGGGGCAGGGGGCATTGGCGCATGAGGCGTTGGCAACGGCCGTTCGCCTGGCCGCGCCGGAAAATTATCGCCGCGTGTTTTTGGATGAAGGTGAGCTTATTGCCATGATGCTGCCCGAAGTGCGCGCGGTTGCCCCGGCATTTGTAGACGCCGTGCTGGCGGATTTTGGCCAGAGCACTATAACGATGCCGCTGCTGGAGCCGCTGAGTGAGCGCGAGCTAGAGGTGCTGCTTTTGGTGGCCGACGGCCGTTCCAACCAGGAAATTGCCGACCAGCTGTTTGTGACGTTGGGCACGGTGAAAAAACATCTGAACAACACCTACGGTAAGCTGGGCGTGGCGCGCCGCACCGAGGCCGTGGCCCAGGCGCGGGCGCTGCATCTGCTGTAAACTTGGGTGATTGTTATTTTTTGAGGTAAAAGGATTTTGATGAAGAAACTGTTTGGATTTAAGGTAAGTTGGTTGTTGGCCGCTGCGCTGCTGCTTCTGGCTGTGGGCTGCGGCGCAGATAACAGCGTCGAGGACCCATCGCAGCCGGATGAGGTGATACAGTCGGTGGAATCGGCGTACATCGTGGGCCAGTGGGAAGTGAACGACGGCCGTTTTGGCCATAGGCTGTTTGATTTTCAGGAAGACGGCCGTTTGCTGCTGGAAGATATGGATTCCGGTGAAACTATCGAGATGAGCTACGTTTTTGTGGAAGCCAACACGCTGATCATGTCCGGTTACGAAGAGTTTAACGGCTCGGCCACGGTCGCTTTTTTTGACGACAAGATGGATTTTACCATCACGTTTGATGGCGAAATTTTTGCTGAGCTGTATGTCTTTACCCGCATTTCCCAGCCTACCAGTTAAGTTTTAGTGCCGCGAATTTCCGCAAGAGAGGCCATTTTTTGCGGAAATTCGTGATTTATTCCCCAAATCAACCCCCGAATTCACCTTTAGATGAATGACAGCCGCAGGTGAACGGCCGTATCCTAACCCCATCTCACGGGAGGTCTGCTGATGCTCGATGACACAGCGACGTACCTGATTCGGGTGCAAGGACGGCTTGATGGCGCACGGCTGGCGAGTTTTGCCGCCGTGTCGGTTTGTTATGCCGATGATCAGACGGTGATTACGGCCGTTTTGCCTGATCAAAGCGCTCTGTATGGCTTCATCAATCGTCTGCGTGACCTGGGCGCGACGCTGATTGCCTTAGAGAAATTAACCGCAGAGGACGCGGCGAGCGCAGAGAAGTAGAAAACTTTGCGGTAAACAAGGAAAAGATCATGATTCGTGTAGCCAATTTGAGTTTTACTTACGCGGGTGGCCAGAAAACGGCCGTACGCCAGCTCAATTTTCATGTAGCCAAAGGCGAAATCTTTGGTTTTTTGGGGCCGAGCGGGGCGGGTAAATCTACCACGCAAAAAATCCTGAACGGGCTGCTGCGCGGCTATGACGGGGAGGTGACGGTGCTGGAACGGCCGTTGTCTGACTGGGGTTCCGATTATTACGAACACATCGGCGTTTCGTTTGAGCTGCCGAACCATTATCTAAAGCTAACGGCCGTGGAAAACCTGACCTACTACAGCGCCCTCTACCAGGCCCAAACGCGGCCACCGTTGGAGCTGTTGGCGATGGTGGGCCTGGAAGACAGCGCCGATCTGGCTGTGGGTCGCTTTTCCAAGGGCATGAAAAATCGGCTCAGCGTGGCTCGTGCCCTGGTGCACAGCCCGGAGCTGCTGTTCCTGGACGAACCCACCGCAGGGTTGGACCCGGTGAACGCCCGGCGCATCAAAGAGATCATCCGGCAGCAGCAGGCGGCGGGCAAAACCATCTTTCTGACCACCCACGACATGTACGTGGCCGGCGATTTGTGCGATCGTGTCGCCTTCATCGTTGATGGCGAAATTAAGCTGATTGATGCCCCGGACCAGCTGCGGTTGCAATACGGCCGTCGGCAGGTGCAGGTGGCCTTTCAGCAAAATGGGCACGTGGAGCAGACGGAGTTTGCCCTGGCGGGATTGGCGGAAAACGGCCGTTTCCAACAGCTGCTCCGTGATGACTCTATCCAAACCATGCACACGCAAGAGGCGACGCTCGAAGATATTTTCATCGAGGTGACCGGGAGGCAATTGGCATGACACGCTTACAAACGGCCGTGCGTTGGGACATGCGCTTGCAGTTTCGCAACGGCTTTTACTACGCGGCGGCGTTTATCGCCGTCCTCATGACGCTTGTGTTGTGGCAGCTGCCCCACGCGGAACTGCCCACCATCCTGCCCGTGTTTGTGCTGGGCAACATGATGATAGGCACGTTTTACTTTATGGCTGGGCTGGTGCTGCTGGAAAAAGGCGATGGCGTGCTGGAAGGGCTCATCGTGACGCCGCTGCGGCAAAGTGAGTATCTGGCGGCCAAGCTGGTGAGCCTGACGTTGCTGACGATTGTGGAGAATGTGGGCATTGTAACGGCCGTTTACGGCTTTCGCTACAATTTTCTGCTGCTGGCGCTGGGCGTTGGGCTGATGGCCTGCTTCAACATCTTGTTTGGCTTCATCGCCGTGGCCCGCTACGACAGCATCAACCGCTTCCTGCTGCCCTCTATTCTGATGACCCTCACGCTGGCCGTACCGCTGGTGGATTATTTGGGCTTTTGGACTTCGCCGCTGCTTTACCTGCATCCGGTACAGGCAACGCTGCTGCTGATCAAGGGCGCGTTCCAACCGATTGCGCCGTGGCAGATGGCGTACGGTGTGCTGTACGCTGCGCTGTGGATTGGCCTGCTGTTTAAGGCCAGCCAGCGCATTTTTTACCAGTTCATTATTCTGAAAAAAGCGTGATGCTGGTGCTACCAAACCTGACAGGTTTACAAAGCTACTTGCTACCGAAGTAGGTTTATTGAGCAAAGTTACTTTATAAACAAGCGGGTGCCAAACCTGACAGGTTTACAAAGCTACATGCTGATGAAGTAGGTTTGTAGAACAGCGTCATTTTATAGACGAGCGGGTGTATAAACCTGTCAGGTTTTCAAGGGAGATACTATGATGAAAGGAACGGCCGTATTCAAGGCCCTCGGTCCAATTGATATGCGCAACGTGGGTCGGGATGAAATGCTGCGCTGGATGGTCTTTTTGCCATTGCTGCTGGCCTTGCTGATGCGCTTTGGCTGGCCTGCACTGGTGCGTCAGCTGCAAATCAGCTACCAGTTTGACCTTCTGCCTTACACGACGCTCTTGATGAGCTTCCTGACAATAGGCATCCCGGCCGTGTTTGGCATGGTTATCGGTTTTTTGCTGCTGGACGAGCGCGACGAAGGCAGCCTGATTGGCCTGCAAGTCACGCCGCTTTCGCTAAACAACTACCTGATTTACCGGTTGGGCATGCCTATTCTCTTAACCCTTGTGCTGGTGTTGGTTAGCTTGCCGCTGGCGGGAATCTCCACATTTTCGCTGGGTCAGCTTGTGCTGCTGGCGCTGGTTTCTGCGCCGATGGCTCCGCTGCTGGCGGTTTTCCTGGCGGCGTTTGCCAGCAACAAAGTGCAGGGATTTGCCCTGGCCAAAGGGGCGGGTACCTTCTTTGTGGTCCCGTTGGTGGCTTACTTTATAGAGGGAACCTGGCAGTGGGTCTTTGGGCTGATGCCTACCTTTTGGGCGCCCAAGCTGTACTGGCTGTTTAGCGACGGTTTGCCGTTTGCCTGGCTGGTAGGGCTGGTGGGATTTGTTTACCAGCTGCTATGGGTGTATCTGCTGGCCCGCCGCTTCAACAAAAAACTACACGAGTAACGCTGTCCGAGTTTACCGATTACCGTTCACGGCTTACCGGTTTTTACTCACCCAGGCGTCAAACTCTTGTAGCAATTGATCTTTGATAGGCTGCTCAACGCCAGCAGCAACAAAGGCATTGCGGGCGATGCGGGCCAATCCGGCGGCATTGTAGCCAAATTCACGGGCGAGCACTTCATACTCGCGCACCAGATTGGTGTTGAAGAGGGGGGGATCGTCGGTGTTGACAGTGACAAACAGGCCACGATCATCCAGTTGGCGGAACGGGTGCGTGGCCAAGCTGTCAAAAACCTTCAGGCAGGCGTTGCTGGTGGGGTTAATCTCCAGGGAATCTGTTTAACCTTGAGCGTGGCCAACAGGCTGGGGTCTTCAACCGCGCGTACGCCGTGGCCAATGCGGTCAGCTTGCAGGGCGGTAAGGCTGCCCCAGATGCTTTCTGGGCCGACCGTTTCCCCTGCATGGGGAACGCTGAGCAACCCGGCGGCTTTGGCTTTTTCAAAGGCGTGGGCAAATCGCTCTGGCGGATAGCCGACCTCGTAGCCACCCAGGCCCAAACCCACAACGCTGCCTTTGGCTTTGCCTTCCAGGGCGTATTCCAGGGTCTTTTCGGCGGGGGTGGGGTCGTAGCTGCCGTCTGGATTGTCGGTGAGGTTGCGGGCAATATCGAACACCCAGCGCATCTCGACACCATACTCTTCTTTGGCCCGGAGACGGCCGTTTTCTAATCCCTCAAACAGTTCCGCAAAGGTTAGTCCTTTGTCCTGGTAACTGGTGTGGGTGTAAGGCGTGACGGTCAGCTCGCGGTAACGAATGTTTTGCGCGGCCATGTCGGCCCCGTTTTCATACACAATCAGGGCAAAATCATCGGCCGTGCGGATTAAATCCTGGATGGTCAGATAAATTTCGACAAAGTGGGGAAAGTCGGTAAACGTGAACCAGCGGCGCAGCCCTTCTTCGGTATCGCTAGGCAAGGTGTTGAGTTTGTCGTGACGTTTGGCTAATTCCAACACCGTCTTGGGCTGGATTGCCCCTTCCAGGTGGATATGAATTTCTGCCTTGGGCATCTGCTGAATGAAGTTGGTCAGCTTATCGGATAGTTGTGTCATAACTTGCGTTTTTGGTGAATGGCAAGCCACTCGTCTATGGTTAGCGTTTCGGCACGACGACGACCGTCTATACCTGCCGCAGTTAATACGGCCGTAATTTCCGCCTGATTATACCCCAATTGCTGCAAATTGTTTTTCAATTGTTTCCGTTTTTGGCTAAAACCAGCCTTCACAACGGCAAAGAACTCTTTTTCTTCGGCAAAGGGCAGCTGTGGTTCTGGGAATAACGTCAAACGCAGTACCGCCGAATCCACATCCGGCCTGGGCCAAAATGCGCCCGCCTTGATGGTGGTGACCAGTTCGGCCGTGCCGTACAGCTGAGTGCTGACGGCAAGCAAGCTCATTTGGGGTGGAACGGCCGTTACCCGCTCGGCGACCTCTTTTTGCACAGTCATTACCACGGTGGTGGGCTTTTGTTTAGCCGAAAGCAGATGGCGCAAAATCGCTCCGGTGATGTAGTAAGGCACGTTGGCCACCATCTTGTACGGCCGATCAAATAGCGCGTCCAAATTCTGCTCTAAAATGTCGCCATGGATCAGGCGCACGTTGTCAAAATAATCCAGCTCGGTTTGCAGGATGGGAATGAAGCGATTGTCTAGCTCAACGGCCGTTACAGAAGCGGCCGTTTGAGCCAACACCCGTGTCAGGCTGCCCAGCCCTGGACCAATCTCCAGCACGGGTTCAAATGGTTGCAGCTCTGCCGCCTCCACAATACGCGCCAGCACGTTCTCATCGAACAAAAAATTTTGTCCCAAACTCTTTTTTGGCTCGATTTGGTAGTGGGTGAGGAGCTGTTTGGGATGCATAGTGAGTAATTGCGTAATTGAGTAATTGAGTAATTGAGTAATTGAGTAATTGGCGCCTTTAGTTGCTCAATTACTTAATTCCCCAATTACTTCTTTTAAGGCAAACCAGATGGCAGTAAATAATTAATATCTTCCGGCGCGGGCACGGGCGTGAGGTAATACACATCCACGTAGCCAGACCAGCTGACGTATTCGTCTTCGTCGTAACCTAGGTCGATCCAACGGCCGCGTACGCCACCGCCGGTATCCCCAGCAAATGCTTTGCCGTAGCCCGGCACATACACATAGGAGCGGAATGGCACCACGCTGCGATCAATCGCCACCACGCCGGTACCGGCCGGGACGCCGCTGGCGGTAATGCCATAGCCCGGCTGGCCTGGTGCCTTGCCGGAACTGGCGGCGGTGTACGCCGTGACGCGCATGCGCACCACGCGCCAATATTCCAGCGGTCCTTCTGGCGTGTCGATGGTGCGCACGGTAATGTTGGTGCCGTAGCCAATCACCTGGTTAACGGGCTGTTGGGCGACCCATTCCCCGTCTACGGTTTGGCTCACTTCGGCACCATTTTCGTAGCGCACGCGCACGCGTTGCCGCTTGATGCCGGGCACCCCGGCGCTGATGAGCGCGGTGGTGTCCAAATCGAGCTGATCGGATGCCTGCCACAAGGTTTGGTACGGAATTTGCTCATCCACCAGACGAAAATCCTCGGTGACGCGGATGACCTGAATGGTGTCGTTGGCTTTGAGGGTGGCTTCGGGGCCGGGCACGGTGTAGTCGTAGCCGACCAGACCAATGCCAGCCTCAGCCAGCACATCCAGCACGTTGCTGTGATGGCTGCGAATTTGGATGATACGGCCGTCGGCCATAATCGTCAGGGGGAAGGAGCGCTGCACCCGGATGGTCATGTTGGGCTGGAGCCAAGAACCGAGCGCGGGCTCCACGCCGTCGGTGCCGTACACTTCGATGCCAGCTTCGGCCAGTGCTGCGCCAACGGTTTGCGTGGCCGTGCGTACGGTTTGCTGCTGCCCGCCCTCCACAATGGTGATGGTTACAAAACGGCCGATTTCCACCGTCTTGGGCAAAGGTATCTGGTCTAGCATGGCAAACGAAACGGGCTGGCCATCGGCCACCATCTGGTCGGTGCGTTCGGGCAGCAAGTTTTGTTCGGCGAGAAAGGCTCCCAGGGTGGGCTGTCGTGTCCAGTAAGTTTCGGTGCCAGCTTCTGAGCGAACGGTGACGCCCTGTGCCCGAACGATCTGGATGCCACTGTGGGAAACGGCCGTATCCACCAATCCCGGCACCACCAAATCTTCAGGGCGGGTTTCGATGCCTGCGGCGGCCAGCACCTCGGCTACCGTACCAAAATTACCGGTAATCCGCTGCGCGGGCTGGTCATCGACGTAGATGGTGTAGCTTTCCTGGGTAGCGGCATAACCTGCGGCAATAATGCCGCCCAACGCCAGCAGAAAAACTACCCCGCCACGATTCGTTTACCGCTGCTTAAAAATATCCCCATCATAAAAAAAGGAGATTGGAGAATATCTTTTCATGAATCTCCAATCTCCAAATGCATCAACCTGTATTTGCATGCATGAGACCGATGACCACCAGGTGATCCTGGGCACCCGAAAGGTTTGCCTTAGCGCTGCTTCCTTCCGGACCTGACGCGGTTCGACAGCTTTCGCCGCCAGGGACCCAATGATCACCGGTCTCATGCATACAAATTTTTAACGATACCATCGGGATCGTAACAAAACTATGGGGGATGGGCAAGTTGACGGTAATCGGTAATCCGTGAACCCTAAACGGTAATCAGTTAGACCGATTACCGTTTACCATTTACTGACCACCGATCTAATTCCAGATGCCCAAAACCTCAGGGCCGCGATCCAGTTCCCACGGATAGATGATGTAGGCGTCGGTAACGGCCGCATAATAGGTGGGCGTGTAGCCAGGATACAGCGACGACGCGGGCTTGTAATGCAGCACGCAGGTATCGGGGATACCGCCCGCCGCGTCAATGCGGTTGGCCACCGTCACGGAGTTGCGCCCCTTGGTCCAAACATCGTCTACCACCAGAATGCGCCGCCCGGCCAGCAAACTGTCGGCCGGAAACTGGATAAATTCTGGGATGGCAAACTTTTCCTGCCCAGGTGTTTGCAGGCCGGGGAAATCGGCCGGGAACCGGACAGAAGCGGTCAGGATGTAGGTGATGTTGAGCGCCTCGGCGAGCATACCACCGGGCACAATCCCCCACGCGTGATGATGAGCATTGAATCGTAGCGCCCCTGAATTTGCGGCACCAGATAATCAATTAGTTTGTCTACGTCGGACCACGTAAGAACCTCGCGACGCATTTGCGACTCCTTAAAAAATTGGGATCAGGCAGAACGGCTCTTCCCGTCCGGCTGCCCGTGATCCGCAATCCTACACGTTAGCCAGCGGCATGTCAACTGAATGAGTATTTTCACCCAAAAGGTGATGAATTTTACAGAACGAGTGTGGCTTGTTGGGCGGCAAGGGAACGGCCGTTCCTCTACAATAACCCTATCTTAGAGATTGGTTGAACACCCACAAAAACAGCCTGCGGTTGTACCGCTGCCTGGACGGAAAGCGGTCAAAAGGCGAACTCGGTACACCCGGCTAAAGTTTCAAATTTTCAACTCGTCTCCACCACAACTTAGCAATTTTGCCTGAAAACGACCCGACTGTTCCGGGTCGTTTTCGGTTTATTTTAATTCCCCGGAAACGCACTAGACGGACGAGCCGCCTTCATGCAGTTTCCGGGGAATTGCTGATGATTTACTTCTTCCGCGAAGGGAAGCGGCTGAGCACCGTAGCGCCATCGGGGATGGGCAGTTTGGCACCCAATCCAACATTATCTGGTACACGGATGGGGCGCTGCCCGCCGCCAAGCTGGTAGATGGCAACGGCCGTTCCTTCCGCACTCATCTCTACTGGCACCACCGCCTGGCCCAGCAAATACCCCTCGCTGTCGATAGCGCAGCTGGTGACCGTGCCAACTACCTTGCCCCGCTTGTCTAGCACCGGATCACCACCATCGGGACGGCGCACACCTTTCTCGTTCATGCGGAAGCGCACCACCACCCGGTCGCGCTTCTCTTCGCGAGCGATAAAGGCGGCCCGGCCCACAAAGAACGGTTTCCACAGCTTGGCGTAGCTGCCAAATCCCGCATCGCCAGGATTCAGGCCCATCGATCCGGCCAGTTCGTGGCCGTAGAGCGGCAACCCTGCCTCGGTGCGGGTGCTGTCGCGGGCAGCTAGGCCACACGGTTTGAGGCCCATCGACTCGCCTACTTCTAACAGCGCCGCCCACAAATCGGGAGCCTTGTCGGGATGAACAAACAGTTCGTAAGCCACGCGCTCGCCGGTGTAACCGGTGCGGGAGACGATTAGATCAAAGCCGCCCACGTTGCCTTGGGTAAGGCCAGCCCAGGGCAGCCCTTTGATCTTGCGCGCCAGGGCTGGGTCGTCGCACAACGAGAGCAGGATGTCGGTGGCGCGGGGGCCTTGCAGCGGCATGTCCACACGGCATTCGGCCCCGTACTGCGGGTCACGCAGGTCGCGCAGCTGGATGGGATGCTGAATTTTGGCATACGGCCGTTCCGCATCAATCA
Source organism: Ardenticatenaceae bacterium (assembly GCA_020634435.1). Lineage (GTDB taxonomy): Bacteria > Chloroflexota > Anaerolineae > Promineifilales > Promineifilaceae > Leptofilum. The sequence goes on from JACKBS010000004.1 coordinate 143,850, forward strand.
TCACCTCGCCCTTGTTCACCGCATTCAGCCACGCCCAATCCTTGTCGTTGTTGGAGGCATTCACCACCAGCATAAACTTGTTTGTGCCCAGCCGGTAAACCAGCAGGTCGTCGATGACCGAACCATCGGGCAGCATCAGGTACGTGTAGTGGGATTGGCCTATGTTGAGCGCGGAAACATCGTTCACCAGCACCGTGTTGAGGAATTCCACCACATGCTCGCCCTGGGCGTCAAACACGCCCATGTGGGTGGCGTCGAACAGGCCAGCCGCTTCGCGTACGGCCATGTGCTCTTCCACCACGGATGTTTCGTAGCGCACGGGCATCTCATAGCCGCCAAAGGGCACGATGCGCCCGCCGAGGGCGACGTGGGCGTCGTACAGAGTGGTGCGCTTCATGGGTGCGTCGGCCGGTTCTGTCCAGCTAAAGGCGGGCAGCGGCTCGCCACCGTTCACCTGCTCGTGGCCAATGAAATACGGTTTGCTGGCAACGACGCCATTTCCCTCCGGTTCTGGCAATTCTACTTCGGGCTGGATAGCTTTCACCACCACTGCGCCAGGCAGCTTGGCGTACAAATCGCCAAAATCCACGTAGCCATCGGACAAATCAGCCAGCCAGGTAACGGCTTTTTGCGCCGTGGCGGCATCAGCAAAGCGCAGATGGTACCGGTTGGCAGTCAATCGTTTTAACGTCGCCGGGGCCTGGGCATTCATGCCCATGACCGCATTCATGCCCATGACGGTTGGTTGCGTGTCGCCATCACCCAGCGCCAGCACATCGCTGGACAGGGCGTAGTTGAGGAAGTTGGTGGCTTCGTCGCCGCGGACTTGGATGGTGTGGGAAACGGCCGTTGGCACAGTCACCTTGCGCAGCAAGCGCACAATTTCGCGAGCACGCTGCAAGGCGGCAAAATCAACCTTGGCGCGCAGCTGCTCCTTGCCGCCCAACGCAGTGTAGATAAACGGTTTGCAGCCGTTCAGTGTGGTGGCAATGGCTTCGGCCAGCAAATCAACCTCGGCATCGCCAAAGCCGAGCTGGCTGATCCACACCGTGCCCAGGCGCAGGCCGGTGGGATTCAGCGCCCCCACATCGCCGGGGATGGTGTTGCGGTTGAGCACAATGCCCACCACATCCAAAATGCGCGCGGCCATGTCGCCGGAAAGATGGACGCCGTTGTGCGACACGCTTTTGGTGTCTACCAGCAGCAGATGATTGTCCGAGCCGCCGCTAATGGTGCGTAGGCCGTGTTCGGCCAACTTGTTGGCCAGACGGCGGGCATTTTCCACAATGCGCTGCTGCAAGGCGCGGAATTTGTCGGTGTTGGCCAGCTTCAGGGCAATGGCTAAGGCCGCCATTGTGTTCAGGTGCGGGCCACCCTGTTCGCCAGGGAAAACGGCCCGGTCAATCTTGCGGAACAGGTCGCGCCGATGGGTCAGAATCATGGCGCCGCGCGGGCCGCACAAGCTTTTGTGGGTGGTGGTCATGACCACATCGGCGATGCCAATGGGGCTGGGATGCACGCCCGCAGCGACCAGGCCGGAGATGTGCGAGATGTCGGCCAGCAGGTAGGCGCCCACTTTGTCGGCAATGGCGCGGAAGCGCTGCCAGTCGATGATGCGCGGGTAAGCAGAGAAACCCGCCACGATGATTTGGGGCCGAGATTCCAGGGCGCGCCGCTCGATGTCGTCGTAGTCGAGCAGTTCGGTTTTTTCATCGACAAAGTAGGTGACGCCATTGTAATGCTTGCCGGAGCGGTTGATCTTGGTGCCGTGGGACAGATGCCCGCCATCGTTGAGGTTGAGCCCCAAAATAGTGTCACCTGGCTGGAGCAGGGCAGTGTAGACGGCACTGTTGGCCGGTGCCCCGCTGAGCGGCTGCACATTGACATAAAGTTGGTCGGCGGTGATGCCATTGGCGGCAAACAGTTCGGCGGCGCGGCGGCGGGTGAGCGCTTCTAGCATGTCGGCATATTCCACACCTTTGTAGTAGCGGGGGTCGGAATAGCGACGGTAGTGGGCCAGCTCCATATCCATGTCGAAGATTTCGTCTTCGCTCTGGCGGCGGGATTCTTCGCGGGGGTAGCCTTCGGCATAGATGTTGGCGAAATTGCTGCTCATCGCTTCGCGCACGGCTTCGGGTGAGGCGCTTTCTGAGGCGATGAGAATAATGGTGCTGTCCTGGCGCTTGTCTTCGCGCTGTAAAAGTTGAGAAAGGTCGGGGTCCAGTTCACTCAGTGAACCGTGAAAGATGAAGTCGTCTGACATGAAACACTCCTGTAAAGGGTCTGAAATGTGACGGTTAGGATTGGGAAATTGTGAAGGGTCGGTGGCGGATTCCGTTGGTGGGTGACTTTCTCATTGGCAAAGTCGCTGCGGAACGGCCGTACTTATCAATATCCCCTGATTTTAGCAGGATTTACAGGGTCTGCTACCCGATTTTCTAATCCTTAAGGCACACGCAAATAGCGGCGGATGCGCTGGATAAAGGCATCACGGCCGTTTTCCATTTCTTGCCGCCGTAAAGCGGAATCCTGCTGTAAGCTCTGGCTGATGCCTTCCTGGCGTCGCTCCAGGGCGGTGACAAATCGATCCAAAATGGTGGGGTCCTGGGTCAGCACATTGGCAAATGCTTCTTTGCCGATCACGATGACGTCGGTTTCTTCGTTGGCGCGGATGGAGGCGGAACGCGCCTCGCCAGTGAGCAGGCTCATCTCACCGAAAAAATCCCCTGTAGCCAGTTTGTTGGCATATACGGAACGGCCGTCTGCCGAGCGCACATACACCGAAACCGATCCTTTGGTAATGATGAACAGCGAATCGCCGGATTCGCCTTGTTTGACAAGATGTTCGCCTGATGTGTAGGTGAAAACGGCCGTACGATTGGCCAGATGATGCAGCTGTGATTCACTCAGCACATCCAGCCAGTCCAGCGACTGCATTTGCGCAAATAGCTTAGCCTGCTGCGCTTCACGGCTGCGCTGGGCGGCATCCTCGGGCACGAGGGCAACGCGATAATCGCCCGTTGGGTCGGGGATGGCAATGCCAGCTCGGTGTAGGCCAAACCAGGCGCGCGTCAGCACCTTGTCGCGAGCAATCACCTTGTCGCTGTAATCATCCAGCCAGTAGCTCAGGCCATACGTCACGCAGCCATCCTGCATGGACACCACGTGCGAGCGCAACCGCGGATGCAGCTTCACATCATCCAGACCCAGAACCGCTTCAATGAGAATTCCCTTCACCAGGTTAGGCGAGAAGCTTTCGCTGAGCGTAAGATACACCGTTTGAATCTGGTTGTTGGTGGGGCGGGAATAGTTGATGATTTTGCTTTTGGCGACGGTGCTGTTAGTGAGCATCACCCGATGATCTTCCCGCGTTCGCAGGGTTAATGTGCGCCAGTTTTGCCGCACGATGATGCCTTCAATGCCGTCAATTTCTACCCAATCATCAACCGCAAAAGGCGCTTCTACCTGCAAAGAAATGCCCGAAATCAAATTCCCCAGCGTATCTTGCAGCGCCAAACCGATGATCGCCGAGGCCACGGTGGAGGTGACGAGCAGAGTGGTGAGTTCCACGCCAAACACCAGGCGAATCATGGCCAGGATGACGATGATCAGGATGAACCATTCGGTGATGTCTAGCAGAAATGGGGGGATTTTGACGCCGCGACGCTGCACCAATAGCTCCAGCAGCAGCCATTTGATCGCCCTTAAAATGGTGCTAAGTCCCAGCAAAAAGGCGACAGCCAGCCAGACGGTTCGCTGCGTGTCGGTTAGGGTAGGTAAATCGGGATTGTTCAGCCAGAAGTGCAGCCCCTGGCTAACCACCAGGGTGAGAAAAATAGAACCTAAAAGATGAAAGGGAAGCTTTGTCTTGATCAGCCTTGAGAGGAAAACAACAACAGCAATTGTGGCCAGCGCTATCCAGACAACATTCAACATCCACGCAAAGGGCATACAATACGCTCCTACAACTTTTTCTACCGGTACGTCTGGTGTTTACGCCGCGTATTGTAGCCCAGATGTCTAACGTTGTGTCTTAATCGCCAGGAGAATGGGCAAAGGTGGGTAACGGCCGTTTGCTGCGGCTAAACAACTGCCATTCAAGTCCGGTCGCTAGCAGGTAGAAAATGGCCACCATGCCAAAAATCGGCACAAAGCCAAACTCGCCAAAGCGCACCTGAAGCCAGCCACTCACCTGCGGCATAATGAACCAGCCGAACTGGAACGATAGCGAATTCAAACTCATCGCCAACGCTTGTACATCGGTGGGCACGTGTTCCAGCACAAACGTCTGGTAGACGGGATTGCTCAGGTTCATCAATGCCAGGCGGAAAATGTAGGCCAGCCCAGCCACAAAAAACCAGACGCTGGCTGCGGCCATGCCACCCGGCACGACCCACGCGCCAATCCCCAGCAGCAGCAAAAACGGCACCGAGAAGATTTGAGTGAGAATGACCGTGTTGATTTTGCCGTATTTGTCGGCCAGGGGCGGGCCGAGAAACTGGGCGATGGCCATCGCCAGCCCGCCAATGGCAAACACCATCGAGATAGGCGGATCGGGCTTTTGGTACACATTGCGAAAGTAGATATTCATAAACGGCTGCATCAGCCCGGCACCGAGGCCAATGATGAGCTGGGGCAGCAGGAACTGACTAAGGCTCCAGCCGTAGCGGCGCAGCTGCACCCAGGGCAGCTCCACCCGCTTTTCGCGGTCCATCGGTGGCATGATGATGCGGGTGAGCGGGCCAATGGACAAAATCGTCACGAGCATCATGCTGCCCAGGGCCAGCTGATAGGAGAGGGTGTCGGTGGGTGCCGCGTTGAAGTAATGGCCAAACCAGGTGGGCAGCCAGCCACCCAGCAGGTTGCCAAAAAAGCCGGAGACGGTCATCAGGCCAAAGTTGAAGCTAAACACCCACTGCCGCTCATTTTCTGAGGTGTTGGCCATGAGGAAGGGGGCCATCGCCACCTGCCGCATGCTCATGCTGACGCCCGCGACCATGTTGAACAGGATGAGCAGCGCCCGGAAAGGAAAAAGCACCAGGCCAATCATGGCCACGCTGCTGATGAGCGCGGTGTGGATCATGATCTTCTTTTGCGAGAAGCGCTCGGCTAGATACGCAGCGGGCAGGGCCATGAGAATAGAGGCAAAAGAGGAAGCGGTTTGCAGGGAGCCAACAAACGCCTCATTGTAGGCATCGCCCAGACTGAGGACGTAAAAGTTGAACAGAAAGCGGAAGACGCCAAAGGCCAGGCCGGTGAAGGCGCTGTAAATCAGGACCAGCCTGGCGTTGGGGCTAAATTGTTTGGTTTTTTCAATGTAGGTGGCCAGCCCACCTGTGGTTTTTTCGGACATCAAGCACTCTCGACGGTCGTGGTTTTGTTAGATGATTATCTAATATTAAGTGTAGCACAAAATTTACGGCCGTCACCTGATCTTTGGTACATGTGGGGATGACTTTTGTCGTGGTGGGAAATAAAAAGCCGACACGATCGTGAAAATCGTGTCGGCTTTTGTGGTTCTCTAGACCAAAGCGGAGGAGCCGCTCATTGGGTCACTAAAATTGCTGAGTTCTTAACCGCCACCGTGTCCATTGCCGTTGCCATTGTCCGGGTTTGGCTGGGGGCCATCACCGACGGGCACACAGTCATTTTCGCATACGCCGTCGCCATCGCCATTTTGGCCACTGTTTTCGTCGTCCTGACCATACTGATTTTCATCGCCAACGGGGGCGCAGTCGTTTACGCACTCGCCATCGCCATTTTGGCCGCTATTGTCTTCATCCTGGCCATACTGGTTGGCATCACCGACTGGCTCACAATCCTCGCTGTTGGGACAGTCGTTGTCATTTGGACCGTTGGTGTTCGGGCCATTGGTGTTTGGACCGTTGGCATTGTTTTCATCCTGGCCAAACTGATTTTGGTCACCGGCGGGTTCACATTCTTCGTCCAGGCAAGTACCATCGCCAGGGCCGTTATGGCCGTTATCTTCCGTATCTGCATCCTGACCGTTTTGTTGACCGTTGCCCGCGGGTTCCCAATCGTCCCCTTGCGCCTGACGCCAGCGGAACATGGGGGTCTTCTAATCCGGCCTGGGCCTGCTCTTGAAACTGGTTCATGATTTGTTGCGCTTCACCCAGCATGGCTTGAACAGGTTCGCCAAGTTGGGCCATGCTCTGCTGCATGTTTTGCAGCATCGTTTGCATTTGGGCGAGCAAGCCAACCAGTTCAGGATCGCCCGTTTGGGCGGCCAGTTGGAGGGCCGTTTGCAGGTGGGTTTGCAGCTGAATAAGCTGCGCTTCGCCAATTGTTTCACCTGCGAGGGCGAGCCGGGTCATTTCTTCAAGCCGAATCTGGGCCAGTTCGGTTTGCAGGGTTGCTTGTTCGACGGGGTTGTCGGCCATGGCCATGCGGGTTTCTTCCAGCATCAATTTAACGGGGTAAAGTGGGGTGTCGGGAAGGCTGTCGTTGGCCATAGCTACGGTGCCGCCCCCCAGGCCGAAGAGGACCAGGGCGGTGGCGATTGCACGGGCAAAAATTGCGTTCATGGGTTTATGCTCCTTTTGTGTGTTCCGGTTAAGAAGGGCTGTGCGCTTTTGCAACAGCCACCCTTTCAGACGCAGGAGCGGGCCGGGAGATACGGGTGCGGGCAGTAATTGCTCGATTTGGTCGAGGAAATTGGCGCGATCGGCCGTTTGCCAAGCGGGGTTGGGGGTGGGGGGAACGGCCGTTTGCCATTCACCCAACTTTTCGGCAGCGGTGAGCAAGGGAGCCAGGGTTTGAGCTTGATCGGGATAACGTTCGAGAACGGCCGTTACTGGTTCTGTTTTTACTGCTTCCAGTGCTTCATCCAAAATGTCGGTAAATTGTTTGGTCATGCCACACGCTCCTCAATTGGCTGCGCGAATTGGGGGTCTAGCAGGTGCTGCAAGCGGGCCAGGCCGCGATGCTGCAATGCTTTCACCGCCCCGATCGGTTTGTGGATCAGGTCAGCCACTTCTGCGTTGGAAAAGCCTTCGAAAAATTTGAGGGTAATGACCTTCTGCTGCTCTGGCGTGAGCGTTTGCAGGGCGGTGATGACTTGTTCGCCCAGCATGTGCTGCTCGGCAATCTGCCCCGGCGAGTCGCTGGCACTGGGTAGAGTGTCGGCCAGGGGAAGGTGGTTGCGGTGTGCCTGCCGTCGGTAGTGGTCGATGACCAGGTTGTGGGCGGTGCGGTACAGCCACGCTTTGAGTTGGTCTTCTGGCCCATTGCCATTTTTCAGGGCGGCGAGGAACCGTTCAAAGACAACGGCCGTTAACTCCCGCGCCGTCTCTCCATTACTCACTTGTCGGGTAATGTAGCGGTAAAGCAGGGGGTGATAATGGTCGTAAACGGCCGTTAACGCCGTTCGATCAAAATTCCGAGCCTGTTGCAGCAGCTTGTCGTCACAAATCTTCACATTGACCCTCACCCTAAGCAGACGCATGAGGCGCGCAAAAGATACGGGGCACTGAAAATTCAATGCCCCGTTAGGATACTAAAAAGTTATGAAGAAAGTGTGTCGTCGCTTGGCTATGAAGAGATTTGGCGTGCTTATTTGCGAATAAATGGCAGATACACTTTACGAATGTCGCCCACAATGCTGCCATTGCTGTTGTGCAGCGTCAGTTTATCCATAAAAACCGGTGGATAGTTGAGCGGGTCCAACACCTGCACCGTGCAAATGACGTTTGGATTGCTGCTCAAAACTCGCCCCGAACCCTGGAAGATGGCCGGTGTGCCTGGGTTCCCACCCAAAAGCACGTCATCAAAGTAGATGGTTGTGTTTTGGGTGCTAAAGGTAAAACTGCGGTTGGGGGGCATGGTTACAGTGCCGGTGTAAACGTCAGTACCGTTCCATTGAAAAAGCTGAACTTCCACCTGGGTATTGGTTGTGTTGAGATTGGTGCAGTGGATGGAGGTAGCTTCTTTGCGATTGGTAGAGCCTTGCTCGCCATCATCTGTTACGCCGCTGAAGCGATACAAGACGCTTAACCCTTCAACCGCCAAACCATTGTCCAGATCGGTAATTTGCCCAGAACCACTCGCGCCTGCAATACCTTCCCTGGCACCACCGGTTACTTGCAGGGTCAGGGCCACGAAGAATAATCCGACAATGAGCACGCCGACTAAACGGGCACCGAATTTTAAGGTACTCATAGGAGCCTCCTTTTTGGCGAGAGCCGTTTATTGCCGGAACAAATCAATGCCAGAGACAAAGAGGGGCGGATAATTGAGTGGGTCCAGCACCTGGGCGGTACAAATGACGTTGGGATTGCTGCTCAACACACGCCCTGAACCCTGGAAGATGGCTGGCGTGCCTGGGCTCCCACCCAAGAGCACATCATCAAAGTAGATGGTTGTGTTTTGCGTGCTGAAGGTGAAGCTGCGATTAGTCGGCATGTTGACTGTGCCAGTAAATATGTCTGTGCCGTTCCATTGGAAAAGCTGAACTTCCACCTGGGTATTAGTGGCACTGATGTTAGTGCAATGGATAGAGGTGGCTTCTTTACGGTTGGTTGAGCCTTGTTCGCCATCGTCTGTTACCCCGGTAAAGCGATACAAGACGCTTAAACCGGCAACGGCGAGTTCCTCGTTGGCGGTGTCAAGATGAGCTGACCCGCTGGACCCCGCGATGCCTTCACCGGGTTTGAGGGTTTGGGTTGCCTGGTTGGTGACTGCGTTCGCGGTTTGCCCGGCTTCACCTTCTGCATAAGGCTTGGCGGCCCCATCTTGGGCCTGGACGCCAAAAATCAACATGCTAACAATAAGGATACCGGCGATGATAAGGGGAATTGAGATTTTTAAGACTCTTTTTTTCACGTTTATCCTCCAATACTTGATTTACGATTGCCAATACATTTTCCAAATTGATGAACGTGGGAAACGGCCGTTTTCCTTCATCAACTTCGTGAAAATGCAAGCTGGTGTGGTGTAAGTCGGGGAAGATAAAAGTTATGCAGGAAGGAGATTAAAGAGGATGGACTAGGGATTATTTAAATTTTTGTTTGGTGCCAAAAACCAAATATGTCAAATTAGTTTGTCACGCTTTTCCAAATTATGGCGAGCGCATAACAATTGAATATTTTCTGCTTTCAATGATGTGCCACCTTTTGAATAAGGAATAATGTGATCAAAATGAAGTTCATCTGTGGCGCCACACGTTACGCAACGTCCTTTGTCTCGCTTCCACACTTCAAGTTTGACATGAGTAGGTATGACACGTGTTCTTTCTGAATTTTCAATACGGCTGTTAATAGAGATGGAATGATCATCTATAGCAACTAATTTGAATTTAAAAACTTTCCTTCCATCTTCGAATTGTGTCCATGAATCTACTAGATGGAATAATCCATTGTATGACCAAATGCCAGCGCGGAGTTTTTCGTAAACTCGGATAGATTCTGGTGCCACTCCATGCAGTTTATGAGCTTGGGCAGCCCTATGGAATTTACCGTTTTCAGTTAATCTTCCTGAACTTGTAAACTCAGGTTGATCTACGCTTTTAGGATTCGAGTTTGTTGCATTTCTTGGCTCATCATGACCTTCATAGATTAATGTCATGCCGTCATCTTCGATTCGATCTTGATAGGGCGCATTTGCTCTTACAGACATCAAAATGACGGAATGATCATCATTCAGCTGGAAATTCATGCCTTTTTGTAAACTTGTGCCTTCCCTCTGGCACATATCCAGATAAGAAATGATTTCGTTACTCATTTAATCGCTGTGTCCTAAACGGTGGCGCAATTCTTGCAGCACTTTCTGGGCGGCGACGGGGATGACGGTGCCGGGGCCGAAGATGGCGGCTGCGCCGTGATCGTACAAGAATTGGTAGTCCTGCGCCGGGATGACGCCGCCGATGACGACCATGATGTCGGAACGGCCGTATTTCCCCAATTCCTCCACCAACTGCGGCAATAACGTTTTGTGCCCCGCCGCCAGCGAGCTAATGCCCACCACATGCACATCGTTTTCGATGGCCTGCTTGGCCACCTCAGCCGGGGTTTGGAATAGCGGGCCGATGTCCACATCAAAGCCGAGGTCGGCGAAGGCGGTGGCCACCACTTTGGCACCGCGATCGTGGCCGTCTTGCCCGATTTTGGCCACCATGATGCGCGGGCGGCGGCCCTCTTGCTGCTCAAATTCGTCGGCCATGCGGCGCACGGTTTCAATCTCCATTTTCTCTCCAAATTCGCTGCTGTAAACGCCGCCAATTGAGCGGATGGTGGCTTTGTGGCGACCCCAAATTTGCTCCAATGCGCCGGAAATCTCGCCCAGGCTGGCGCGGGCGCGGGCGGCGTTGACCGCCAGTTCCAGCATGTTGCCTTTACCGGACTCGGCGGCGGCAGTGAGGGCGTTGAGCGCTTTTTCGACTGCGGCGGCGTCGCGGTTGGCGCGTAGTTCTTCTAGTCGGGCGATTTGGGCGTGGCGAACGGCCGTATTGTCCACTTCTAAAATATCAATCGGGTCTTCCTGATCCAGCCGGTACTTGTTCACGCCCACAATGGTTTCTTGGCCAGAGTCGATGAGCGCCTGGCGGCGGGCGGCCGCTTCCTCGATGCGCATTTTGGGCAGGCCGGTTTCCAGCGCTTTGGCCATGCCGCCGAGTTCCTCGACCTCCTGAATGTGTTCCCAGGCGCGATGGGCCAGCTCGTGAGTGAGCGTTTCGACGAGGTACGACCCGGCCCACGGATCGACGGTGCGGGTGATGCCGGTTTCGTGCTGCAAATAGAGCTGGGTGTTGCGGGCAATGCGTGCCGAAAAGTCGGTGGGCAGAGCGATTGCTTCGTCCAGGGCGTTGGTGTGCAGCGATTGGGTGCCGCCGAACGCCGCCGCCATCGCTTCCAGGCAGGTGCGGGTGACGTTGTTGAATGGGTCTTGCTCGGTCAGGCTCCAGCCGGAGGTTTGGCTGTGGGTGCGTAAAGCCATCGACTTCTCGTTTTGCGGATTAAACTGCTTGACGATTTTGGCCCACAGCAGCCGCGCGGCGCGCATTTTGGCAATCTCCATGAACACGTTCATGCCAATCGCCCAGAAGAAGGAGATGCGCGGGGCGAAGTCGTCGATGTTCATCCCGGCGGCGAGGCCGGCGCGTAAATATTCCAGGCCATCGGCCAGGGTGTAGGCCAGCTCGATGTCGGCGGTGGCTCCGGCCTCCTGCATGTGGTAGCCGGAGACGCTGATGGCGTTAAATTTGGGCATCTCGCGGGCGGTGTAGGCGAAGATGTCGCCGACGATGCGCATGGAGGGGCGGGCGGGTAGATGTAGGTGTTGCGCACCATGTACTCTTTGAGGATGTCGTTCTGGATGGTGCCAATGAGCTGTTCGTGCTTTACGCCTTGCTCCTCGGCGGCAACAATGTAGAAGGCCATGATGGGCAGCACCGCGCCGTTCATCGTCATGGAGACGGACATTTTGTCAGCGGGATGCCATCGAACAGGATGCGCATGTCCAGAATGGAGTCAATCGCCACGCCTGCCTTGCCCACATCGCCAACGACGCGCTCGTGGTCAGAGTCGTAGCCGCGGTGGGTGGCAAGGTCGAAGGCGATGGAGAGGCCGCGCTGCCCGGCGGCGAGGTTGCGGCGGTAGAAGGCGTTGCTCTCTTCGGCGGTGCTGAATCCGGCATACTGGCGTACGGTCCACGGCCGTACGGCGTACATGGCGGGGTACGGCCCGCGCAAATACGGTGGGATGCCCGCGACGAAGTCGAGGTGTTCCATGTTGTTTAGATCGGCGGGGGTGTAGAACGGCCGTACTTCAATTTGCTCTAAGGTTTGCCAGGTGGAGTTGGGAACGGCCGTATCTCCCGCTGATTCATTTGGCGATTTGTACTCAATTTTAGTGAAATCTGGCTGATGCATATAAATGACTCCAAGGGAATGGATGCGGATGATGCAGATTTTTTATCCACGTCACCCGCGTTAATCATCGTCCAATTCTTTAAACAAACAGCGGTTTCATTTGGATGCTTTGCATCTTTTCCGTGACTGTATCTTGCGGAACGGCCGAATCCGCCCGTTCGGCAGCTTGCAAGACCATTTCCAACAACGTGGTGTCGCCCGCTGTGTTCAAGAAAACCCCAGGGCGACTAAACACCCACTGGACGGCTAAATCAATCTCTTCTTGCGTGCTAAACGGTTCGTACCAGGTGGTGTGGGTTTTTGGTTTGTCGCCCCACGGCCCTTTGGACAGCGCTTTGATGGTTTGCACGGCCACGTTTTTCTCCTGGCAGACGGCCATCAGCTGCTCAAAATCGGCGGCGTACTGCGGATTTTGCATCATGGTGGGGTTGTAGGGCAGCAGCACGGAATCGAAGTCGAATCGTTCCAGGCTCTTGAGATGCATTTCCGCCACGTTGGTGTTGTGCCCGGTCACGCCGAGGAAGCGGGTCAGCCCTTGCTCACGCGCCTCGATGAAGGCCTCCAGCACGCCGCCGGGTCCCATCGCCGTTTCCCACTCCTCTGGATTGACCAGGAAGTGCATTTGCCACAAGTCAACGTGATCCGTTTTGAGGAGGTCTAGCGAGCGGTGCAGCTCTTCTTTGGCTTCCTGGTAGGTGCGTTTTTCGGTTTTGGTAGCCAGGAAAAACTGATCGCGGTACTGCTTCAGCCAGGGCCCTAGCCGTAATTCAGCATCGCCGTAGGAAGCGGCCGTATCAATGTGATTCACGCCATATTTCAGCAGCAAATCCAGGGTGCGGTTGGCTTCATCTTGCGATGTGCCCCAAAAAGCGGCGGCGCCAAACAAGGTGCGCGTGCTGTTGTGTCCGGTTCTGCCAAAAGGAATTTTTTCAATCATGATCTTCTCCAAAATGAGTGAGCGGCGCGGCGGGTTGCCTTGGCGGATTTCGCTGTACTTTCCGCTGGCTGTATGGCCGCACCTGGACGATTACACTGGCAAAAAGCAGTGGTTTATTTTGGCATAAAGTATAACACGTCTTGAACTGACGCGATGTCGGAACAACATTTTAAGCCGGGGTTTTAACTCACGCGAAGGCGCAAAGAGAAGAATTTAACCACTTTGCGCCTTTGCGTGAAATCAGCTTTTTTAGATAGGTAGGTAGGATTGGTAACGGCCGTTTCCCCTCTCACATGTCCCTTAGCACCCGCAAAATATGATCCATGGCGGGCCGGTCGGTTGGCTCGCGGCTGGGGTGGGCCAGGCGAATGACGCCCTGCGGATCGATGATGAAATCACCGCCCAGCTGGTGCGGATCGCCGCGCTTGCCAAACGTCTCCCGCTTTTGCAGGGCGGCCTTGGTGTAGTACCACAAATTCGCCGGGCTCCACGAGCGCAAGACAGAGGATTCCAGGCCGTACGCCTGGTACGCGCTTCGATTGGCGTCCATTAGAAAGGGGAAGGGGGAGCGCGTTTCCTGCCGCCACGCCTGTGCCCAATATTCTGTGCCAAAGGAGACCGTTACCACGTTGGCGTGAGCGTTGATTTCTGCCTGGTGGGCCACAACCTGGGCCACATGATCGCGACAGGGCAGTCAGGCCAGGTGGCGTAGGAAGATGAGCAGGAGGGAACGGCCGTTGCCCCAAAACGAGGACAGGGCCACCGAATCGGCTTCAAACAGCGTTAGCGTTATATCGGGGGCCTTTTGGCCGGGCTTTAAACGGGTCACAGGCAAAACTCCAGGTGGTTAAATGTGGCGCGCGGCCCACACCAGCCGCTGCCCAATCGTAATCACAATCAGTCCAGCCATCAGGCTGAACAGCCAGACGAGATGGGCGGGAAAGATAATAAACGCGCCGTAAAAAATAATCGTTTCGGTGCCGCCGATGATGCCCGCAGGCATGGCGATGGTGGTGAGGCGGCCTTCGTGGCGGGCGCGGCGCTTTTCTAGAACCGCGGCCAGATACATCCACGAGGCAGCGTTCACGTAGTAGGTGCACAGCAAAAAGATGAGGCTGAGGATCAGCGGTTGGGCCATGCCGCTGGATGCGTGGGGATCGACCTGACTCGCCGCCAAGCCAACCGGGATGGCGGCATACGTCACAAAGTCCACCACAATGTCCAGGTAGCCGCCAAAATCGCTGGTTGTGCCGCACTGGCGGGCCACTGCGCCGTCCAGGCCGTCGAGCACGCGGTTGGTTACCCAAAGAAAGAAGCCCAGGATGTACTGCTGCTGCCAGACAGAAACGGCCGTAACCAACCCCACCACCAGCCCCGCTACCGTGAAAAACCAGGGCGGTACGGCTTGCAAGAGTTGGGCCAGCGGGGCAAAGGCGTTGTCCTTGAACTGGCGCATTTTTTCATCAAACATCGTTAATTGTTTCCATTTTTGCGCTGTAGAACCAGCCAAACCACCAGCCCAAAATCCAATACATGTTCCGCCAGGCGAAAGATGCGCCCGCCATGCGCCGGGTCCCAATAGCTGATGGGCGACCGAAACCGCTTGTGCCACTCAAGTGGGAAAAAGAGCACCGGGCCATCGTCGGCGTGAGTGAGGATGTCGATGGCTGAATGCAGCCCGCAGCCCGTGGCAAACCAGAGCAGCCACTCGCCCCACGCCCGCTGCCGCCACAAGTAGCCCATCAACCCCAAGAAGAAGAGCGGCAATGGCGCGTGCAGCAGGTTGTGGGCGGCAATCCACCATGGGTTGTTGAAATAGAGGTTGTTGTAGGTGGGGCTGCACCGTGTTTTGTCTGGCAGGTGTGGGCGCAAATAACGCCGGTCGAGCACGTACCCCGCACTCAGCAGCGCCAGCGGCACGTCGGGTGAGACGGAGCCAGCCCGCAGCGCTTGTTTGCGGCGGGGTGAGGAGGTGGGAAGAACGGCCGTTATCAACCAATGCGAGTAAGTCTGCATCTTAGCGCCCCACCGCTTTTTTTGCTTGCCGTGCCCGCCACCACTGCTGCCCCAGGAAAAAGAGCAGGGCCACATCCAGCAGGTTCTCAATGGGACCAAAAATGCGCCCACCGTGGCGCGGATCCCAATAGCTGACCGGTGCCCGAAACCGGTAGGTCCAGTTCAGCGGAAAGAAGAGCACCGGGCCATCGTCCACGTGCGTCAAAATGTCGATGAGGCTGTGCAGGCCGCAGCCGGCGGCAAACCAGATGATCGGCCAGCCCCACTTTTGCCATTTGGGGCGAGCGGTCTGGCGCATCAGCGCGTAGCCAATGGCTGCGTAGAGCAAAATCAGCAGCGGCGCATGAAATAAATTGTGCCCGGAAATCCACCACGGATTGGTGAAGTAGAGCGTGTCGAAGCTGGGACCAAACAGAAATTCGTTGACTCCGCCTGCGTTGGGGCGACGGGAAATCATGAAACCAATCGTCAGGAGAAACAGCGGCACATCGGGCAGCACCGATCCCAGCAGCAATGCCTTGCCCGACAAGACAACTTTTTTGTGCTCCATGCGGTCGCGGAATACGGCCGTTATCAAAAAATGGGAGTATGTTTGCATGGTGCTTACCGATTGGCCCGCTGCTGGTACAGCTTTTTGTGCTGCCAGGCCAGGTAAGGTCGGGCAAATTTTAGCTTTTCTTTGGCCCCGTATTGCAGCAAATCAATCATGTTCAGGTCGCCAAAAAAGTGCGCCTTGTACGCGCCAGAGCGCATAAAGCCTTCGCCCGGTTTAAGCAGGCTGAGGCGAATTTTATTCTTGGGCAGGTACGTCTTGCCGTCGAGCAAAGCGACAAACGGATCGGCAATCCAGCTGAGCCCACGAAAAATTTGGTTGATTTCGGCGACGGCGGCGGTAACGGCCGTATCAGCCTCAGGATTCACCGCTTCGATAATTCGGTCCACCCGGTCAGCCACTTCCTCAAATTCCGGGTAGCCACCGCCCACCAGCTTCAGCGTGACCAACTGGTCGTAGTACGCTTGCCGGGCAACGGCCGTTGTCGAATCCATCGCCTGCGCCCGCATCATATTCAGCTTCAGCAGCTCCGTGTACGCGCCCAGCAGCCACATCACCGAGTACACCTGCCACAGCCGGTAATCCTTGAACGAGCGGTAGCTGTTAGCCACCAGCCGGTCGGCTGAGCAGACAAAATTGCGGGTCACGGTTTCCAAATCGGCAAAAGCGGTGGTCGAATAATCGCCCGTTTCGGCCGCGTGCAGCAGCTGGTGGGCCAACACAAACACCGTTGCCAGCGAGGTGTACAGCCCCTTGGAGTAGAGCGGGTCGATGAACCCAGCGGCGTGCCCCAGCAGCGCCCAACGGTCGCCCACTACCTGCTTCGACGAATATTGCAGCCGTCCGGCGCGGGTCCAGTCGCGCACCGCCTGGGCGTTGGCAAACTGGGCGGCAATGCTGGGAAACTGCTCGATGAAGCCAAAAAATTCTGCTTCCGGCGTCAAATCGTTGCGGGGCGGATGCTGGCGCGGGTCCAGCAGCAGCCCGACGCTGCACAGCGGGTTGGTCGCTTCGGGATAGTTGTCGAAGGGAATCACCCACAGCCAGCCGCCGTCAAACAAATGGTGCAGCGTGCCTTCGGACATGCGAAACGGCAGACCATACTGCGTCTGCGAACCGCCGGTTTGATGGTAGCAGGGTACATTGATCATGTGGGTAAACATGCCGCGCGAGTGGGTTTGCAGATTAAAATCGCGCAGGTCAAACTTCTGCGCCAGGATGGAGCGGAAGCCGCCCGCATCAACAACGTAGCGTGCCGTCACTGGCTGGCCGTTGGCGGGCAGGACGGTGACGTGATCGTCATGAAGTTCGATGTCTTGCACGGGGGTGTTTTGCTGGATGGTGGCACCGTAGGAAACGGCCGTACTCATCATGAAATAGTCGGTGTCTTGCCGATAAAGGTGCAGTTCGTGGCCGTGCGGTTCCTTGGGAATGATGGCTTGTAAGGTGTGATGGACGTCGTGCGGCTGACCGGGCAGATGGTGCAAAAAGCCAAAATGGCGTTTGATGCCGTGGGTGGTCCCAGCAAACGGCAGAAAGTTTTCTGTACTGAAGTACGCCAGTTCCGGCACGTCAAAAAAATGGGCCAGCGCCCGCATCATCTCCGACGTTTCCAGGATGAGCGACTCGCCAATGGCAAAACGCGGGTGCGATTTGGCCTCGAAGGCCACCACCCGCTGCCCGTGCCGCGCCAAAATGGCCGCCAGTGCCGCCCCGGCAATCCCCGAGCCAATAATCGCGACATCAAAATCAGGTTCTTTCATCTAGGTGCCTACATCCTTGCACAAAGGTTTGGGTCTCTGGCAAATCGCTCTCATGATCTTGCCGATAAGAATCTTACCAGAGAAAGTGTCATACCCGCGAAGGCGGGTATCCATTTTGTTCGCCGGAGTGGATTCCCGCCTTCGCGTTGACGGGAGGACACCTTTTGAGCAATTAGCTCAATTCGGAGCGATTTTGAGCGTTTCGGAGTCAAAAATGACCTAGAAACGGCTCCGAATGCGATTTTTTCAAAAGGTGTCCCAGAGAGGACACAAACATGTCCTCTCCTCAACGCCTTCGCGGGAATGACAACTAAAATTGATTGGTTAAAAGCGCCAACGGAGCGTTTTAACGAATCGCTACCGGTTCCAGCGCAGCCATGTTTGGAAAATTTTGGCTACCAGCGGCGTCAGCCGGGTGCGGTTCCAGGCGTCGGCTGCTTTTTTGATGACCTCCGCCTGGGTTGGGTACGGGTGAATCGTTTGTGATAGCGTACTTAAGCCTGCTCCGGCCATCATTGCCGTGGTGATTTCGCTAATCATCTCACCCGCGTGCCGGGCAATCATGGTCGCGCCAAGGATTTTATCACTGCCGCGCTTAACGTAAATTTTGACAAACCCTTCTTCTTCGTCGGTGCGGCCGCGGTCGGTTTCCGCCACGTGCCAGGTGAACGTGTCCACTTCCATGCCCTTGGCCTCAGCTTCGTAATCAAACAGTCCGACGTGAGCGATTTCTGGGTCCGTATATACCGTCCACGGGATAACCAGGTCGCTGTACTTTTTGTGCCCCAGGAAGAGCGCATTTTGCAGCACGATGCGGGCGGTGGCATCGGCGCTGTGGGTGAATTGGGCCGGAATCGCTACATCGCCCGCGCCAAATATAGCCGAGTTGCTGGTTTGCATCTGGTCATTCACCACAATGCCTTTTTTGTTGACCTGCACACCCGCGGCTTCCAGGTTGAGTCCTTCCACGTTGGGACGGCGGCCCACGGCCAGCAAAATCTCATCGACAGCCAGGGTGTGGGTTGTGCCAGCATGGGTGAAGGTGAGCTGTTTCTCGCTGCCGATGCGTTCTGCTTTTTGCGTTTGGCTCTCCAGGTAAAAGCGGATGCCATCGGCTTCCAGAGCGCTGCGGATCAGAGCCAGACCTTCCGGGTCGCGCAGGCCGCCCATTGTGGGCTGGATGTCGAACACGGTGACCTGGCTGCCAAAACGGGCAAACGCCTGGGCCATTTCCAGCCCAATCGGCCCAGCCCCGATGATCGCTAGTCGAGCGGGCAGTTGGGTCAGCTCAAAGACGCCTTCGTTGGTGATGTAGCCTGTGTCTTGCAGGCCAGGGATGGGCACGTCGGCGGCGCGGGAGCCGGTAGCAATGACGGCTTTGCGAAAGGTGATGGGACGGCCGTCTACCACAAACGTGTCTTTGCCAGTGAACTGCCCATCGCCCAGGTACAGATCGATGCCCAAATCCTTAAAGCGTTTGGCCGAATCGTGGTAGCTGATGTCGGCGCGAATCCGGCGCATCCGTGCCATAACGGCGGGAAAATCAACCTCGACTGGCCCGTTCACGTGCACCCCCAAAGCGGCCGCGCGGCGAATATCGCCCACGGCTTTGGCGGAGCGCAGGATGGTTTTAGAGGGGACGCAGCCCGCGTTAAGGCAGTCGCCGCCGAGCAGATTCTTTTCGACCAGGGCCACTTTGGCGCCCAGTCCAGCGGCACCAACGGCCGCGACCAGCCCAGCTGATCCGCCACCAATGACGAGGAGATTATAACGGCCGTTTGGCGTCGGGTTTTGCCAGTCGGGCGGGTGGGCATTGCTGAGCAGCGTTTGGTTATATTCGTCGTGTGGAATCAGTTCAATTGTTTGCGCCATAGAAGGTCCTTTTGGGGTTATTGGGCCGCAGCTTCCCGCTTTTTAATGATGCGTGACAAAACCAGGCTCAGGCCGATGATGACGACTGAGGCAATGATTGTGGCCGGATTCAGCTGCACATCTCCCGTCAACAGCTCATCCAGCGTGCCAAAGGACGCACCAAACAAGACAAACGAGACTGTTCCGGGAATAGAGCCAACGGCCGTTGCCAACAAAAACGCCCGCCAGTTGATTTTAAGAAAGCCGGAGGCATAGTTCACCAGGTCATAGGGCAAGAAGATCAGGCGCATGATCAGCACGGTTTCAAAGCTGTTTTCGCGCAGCCGCTTGGTGTACTGTTGGATGGTGCCCGCGTCTTCGGCGTTGTCCAGCACATCTTCGCCAAAAAACCAGCCGATGCCAAACGAAACCATCGCCGAAGCGTTGCTGCCGATGATAGTGTACAAAACGCCGAGCGGGCCAAATAAAAAGCCGCCCAGCAGGGTGAGAATGGTGGCGGGGAAAAAGAGAAGCGGCCGTATGGCGTAAATGAGGATGTAGAGCAGGGGGCCAAATAGGCTGCCTGTCGGCAAATCAGCGATGCTTTTGGCGCTGTCGGCCAGGGTGAGATCGTTTTGCCGAGTGTACCAGAAGTAGCTCCCCAGCAAGGCCAGCCAGAAAACTAGAGCAATCAGTTTGGACCAATGACGCTGCCAAAACGTCGCGGTTGGCGTTGGGTTTGTTTGCGTTTGGATGGTGTTACTCCTTGTCTTACAGTAGGTGTTCAGCCACTCACTAAGACAAGGCAAGGGCAAAAAACCTTACCCTTTAGCATAGCAACGAATTGGCGTAACCCGAGAATTTTTCTCATTTGTTAATCACGCAAATGAGTCATCTTCAACCAATTTTCCTGGAAACGTCGTTGAGTAAGGATATTGAAGCGATTGGATAGTTTCCGGGAAAATCCTGATTAGCTCAGTTGAGATTGCAGCCATTGGTTCAGTGCCAGGCAGTCCGCGCCAAGGTAGATGAAGGCGTCGATGCCTGCCGCTTTGTGGGCTTCGATCTGGTCTTGGGGGTAGCCAGCCAGGATGACAACGGTATCCGGTTGCTGTGCCTTGATGCCCTGGACCAGCGGCTTTACCAGGGCGGGATAGGTTTCATCGGTGGAGCAAATCACGACGGCGTGGGCGTTTGCGGAGAGGGCAGCCGCAACGGCCGTTTCCACTCCGTCAAATCCCTCTGAATCAACGATCTCAAAGCCGCCCACCTCAAAAAAGCCGCGCGTGAAGTCGGCGCGGGCCTTGTGCTGGCGGATCGGCCCCATGTTGGCCAGGAAGATTTGCGGACGACGGCCGTTCCGCGTTTCATAGACTGCCGCCCAATCGCGCAGCGCCTCGTACGGCTCCGCCAGGCGAATCGGTTGAATGGGTTGAATTTGGAGATTAGAGCTTGGCGATTGCCCACCGCTTACCGATGACCGCTCACCGTTCACCGGCTCGCCGACATTGGCATACTGGTTCACCCCCACCAGCACCTCTTTCCGTTTGGCCAGGTTGGCGGCGCGAGCAACGGCCGTTGCCGCGACCCATTGTTGCGGCAGGCCCGCTTGCAGCGCGGCGACCATGCCGCCCTGAGCCTCAATTTCCTGGAACAGCGCCCAGGCTGTTTGCCCCAGATGGTCGGTAAGCCACTCGGCGTAGTAGGCACCGCCAGCCGGATCGATGAGCTGCGTCAGATTGGCTTCCTCTTGCAGGATGAGCTGCTGGTTGCGGGCAATGCGCCGGGCAAATTCATCTGGTTCGGCGGCGAAGGGCTGGTTGAAGGGCAGGGTGCACAGGCTGTCTACACCACCCACGGCGGCGGCAAACGCTTCGGTCGTGGTGCGCAGCATGTTGACGTACGGATCGAGCCGACTTAGGTTAGTTACGGCCGTTTCCGCATGAATCACCATTTTTTGCGCCTCGGCATCCCCGCCAAACGCAGCGACCACCTGGGCCCACAGCTGGCGGGCGGCACGCAGCTTGGCAATCTCCATGAAAAAGTCGCCGCCAATGGCAAAGACAAAGCGCAGTTGGCTGGCAATCTGGGCAATGCTCAGGCCATGATCTTGCAGCGTGCGCATGTGTTGCACCCCGGTGGCCAGGGCGAAAGCCAGTTCCTGCACAGCATTGGCGCCGCCGTTGTGGTAAACGGCCGTATCCACCGCCAGCGTCCTGAAATTCGGGGCATTTTCTACCGCCCAATGGAGCCAGTTAGCTACTTCCTGGTATGTGTACTCTAGCGCAGCGGTGCCAGATTGGGCCAGCTCTGCCAGCGGATCGTGCCACAGGCCGCCATGCAGGTCGCTGAGCGGTTGATTGGTTTGGGCCAGCACTTCACTGAGCAAGGGCAGGATGGCCGGGCCGCTGGCCAGCAAAATCGGCGCGGCGGCAAAAACGACGCCATCCAGTGCAGTGGCCAGATCGGCGGTTGTGTTGATGGGGGGCTGGCCGGGTTGGAGGTAAACGGCCGTTTGCCCCCGGCGCAAATTGGCCAGCAGTGCCTGGTTAAACTGCTGCGGCGTGGCGGCGGGGATGGGTTGGGCGATGAGCCACGGCTGGTTAAGGGTGCCGCGCCGGTAGGGTGGTTGGCCGGGTTGACTGGGTTCGTTGGGATTATCCGCTGTGGTGTAAAACGGCCGTATCTCAATTCCCTCGGCGGTTTGGCTGTTGAGCTTGGCCAACGGCCGTCCTTTCAGCGATTGCACAGTCGCTTCGACCCATTCTTCGTAGCTGGGCGGGGTAAATTCGGCAAACAGGGCAGCAGATGACTCAGACATAATAATCCTCACGCGCGTTTTTCGTATAGAGAGTAGCAGGAACGGCTGTTGGGTCCCGCTATCTGCCGCCCATTTTACAGACGATTGCGCCTTCTCACCACGTCCACAATTTGAAATACGATGTAGGGGAGGGACAGGCGGGCCAAGATGATAGCTTTACAAAGAGGCTAATCTCCCGCCTGTCTCGCCCTGTGCCACACCGGCCATTTCAATGATGTCAGCCGCACGGCGGTAGCCACCTGCGCCCCGGAAGGATTGGCCAATCGCTTCTGCTGCTTGCCGGTACCGCACATCTTCCAGCACCTGGGTGAGGGCATGGGGTAATTCCTGGGCGTGGATACGGCCGTATGGCGGACGATCCCCCAGCACGATCCCTGCACCGGCTCTGGCTACCTGCCGCGCATTGATCGTCTGTTCTAGCTGCTGGGGCACCACGACCAACGGCTTGCCAAAATAAAGCCCTTCGTTGATGCTGTTCATGCCGCCGTGGGTGATAAAGGCGTCCACACGCGGCAGCAATTCCAGCTGGGGTACAAAGTTGCGCACGATGAAGTTGTTGGGGATGGGGCCAAGCGTGGTAATGTCCGTTTGGCGTCCGGCTGAGAGAACAAATTGGGCTGGATGGCTCGCCAGGGCGGCAAAAGCCATGCGGTAAAACGCCGCCTTATTGTGGTAGATGGTGCCTAGGGAAAGGTAAACGAGCGGACGGCCGTTTTCTAGCTTGTCCCAGGGAAAGGCGGCGGGTTCACGAACGGCCGTATCAATCGAAGGGCCCACAAAGTGAAAACTGTCGTTAATAAAATCAGTTTCGGGCTGAAATTCCCGCGACGTGTAGACCAGATTGGTGTCGCCAATGCAGGGGAAAATGTGCGAGTGCGGAAATACTTCTGGCCCATAGGTCCGTACTAGCTGCCGCCGCTGGCTGATGAGGCGGGGCAGCGCGGTCACGGCCTGTCCCGCCAACGCCAGGCCGTCCTGCCAGGTGAACACGCCTTTTACACCTTCTGTCACAAACGTGGTGATAGAAGCCACCGACGGGATGCTAAGCAGATGGGCAGCCTGCATCCCCCACAAACAAATCGAGTCGAACACCACCAGGTCTGGTGATTCTTGGTGCAGTTCTTCTAGCAGCCAGGGCAGCAAGCGTTGGCTTTGTTCAAGCAGCCACACACTTACCTGGGGCAGGCTGCTCGCTTTTTCCGCCAGGGCAGCGGCTGTTGGCTGGGGGTCGGGATACGGCCGAAATTCCGCACCACTTTGCTGAATAGACGCGGCAAATGTGATGTTGTTGTAATAAATAATGTGGTGTCCCCGCTGTTTTAATTCAGCCACCAGCGCCAGGGTGGGGTTAACGTGGCCGTGACCGGGTACGTTTAGGAAGATAATTTTCATGAGGATGTCTCGCTGAGTAGGTGGTTTTGCGGGGAACGGCCGTATGTCAGGGCGGCAATCAGCAGGCTCGGCAAAATCATAATGGGCAGGGCGGGCAAAGCGGCTTTGAGGTGAAAACCATAATCCTTGTAGCCAGCTGCCCCTTCTGTTCCTGGCAGCACAATCCGTTTGGGCTGTACTGTCACAAAAAGTAGCCAATCCATAATCACCAGATCAAACAGCCAGACGTAGACAAACTGCCCGTAGGTGTTCAGAAAAGCCATTTTGAAGGGCAGCACGCCGCCATTTTCTTTTTTCAGGGCCAGATTGGAGCGGACGACAGGGCCAATGAGCAGGAGAAAGAAGGGGATGGCGACCAACCAGCCCTGGCGTCTGGCCTTTTCGCTTTGTGGACCAAATTTTTCCTTGATGTCGGGGGGATAATCATTGAGCCAAATTTCTGGATTTAAAAGCAGTGTCATAGACGTAAATGCGCCGAAAAGTAAGCTGAGGTTACGGCCGTCTTTGCGTACACGCTGCCAAACTTTTGCGTAAGTCATGAGCCACCTCCTGTAAAAATTTAGATATATCTAAATTATAATTAAGCTAAGTAAAATGTCAATCGCTGGCCCGCTTTTTTATGAACGGGCTGTAAACATTTTTGTTGGGTGGCTAGATTTTTGCCGGAGCCTGCGCTACATTTTGGGGGTTCGTGCGTATACAGCCTTGTGCTGCGGCACACTTAGCAGATTACAGTGGGGGAGTGGCTCTATGTGGTTACGGCCGTTTGCCCCAATCAATTCAGCAGAATTTTCTGCGTCCCAAAGGAGTTAGTTGCATGAAACCATTGCCAATTATGTACCGATTTGGCCTGGCGCTCTCGGCCGTGCTGCTGTTAGCCGCCTGCGGTTCTGAGGAGCCGACGCCAACGCCCGTTTCCATCTCTCAGGAAGAAACGGCCGAACCGGAACCGACGGATGTGCCCACGGAAGAGCCAACGGCCGTTCCAACAGAAGCGCCAACCGACACGCCGGAACCCACCCCGACGGCCGAACCAACGGCCACGCCAGAGCCAGCCTACACCGCCAACTTTGAATCGGCTGATTGCCAGTTTGCTGTGCCGCCGGGCCGGGATGTGTCCTGTGGTTACCTGACTGTGCCGGAAAATCGGAATGATGTGGCTAACGGCCGTACCGTGCGCCTGCACGTGGCCATCTTTGCCAGCGAAAGCAGCAATCCCGCCCCCGATCCAATTATCTATTTGGAAGGCGGCCCCGGTGGCGATGCCCTGGAAACTGTGCCGCTGGCGTTCGAGATGCGGTTTTCGCCCTTCCTGGCCGATCACACTTTTATCATGTTTGATCAGCGCGGTACGGGCTACTCGGAACCATCGCTGGCCTGCCCAGAACTGATCGATTTGACGCTGGAAACACTGGACGACGATCTGTCCATTGAAGAAGGCCAGCAATTGCAGCTCGATGCGCTGACCGAGTGCCACGACCGGCTGGTGGATGAAGGCGTAGACCTGACCGCCTACAACAGCGCCGAAAGCGCCGCCGATGTGGCCGATTTGCGCGTTGCCTTGGGCTACGACGAATGGAACCTGTACGGCATTTCCTATGGCACGCGCCTGGCCCAAACCATCGTGCGTGATTACCCGGAAGGCATTCGCTCCGTCATTTTGGACTCTACCTACCCCCTCGCCGCCAATCTGCAAACAGAAACGGCCGTTAATGCCGACCGTGCTTTTTCTGTCTTTTTTGCGGGTTGTGCCGCCGATGCGGCTTGTGCCGAAGCTTACCCTGACCTGGATCAAGTGTTTGCCGATCTGGTGGATGAGCTCAATGCCAATCCTTTGACGATCAACGTCTTTAACCTGGCCGACGGGCAAAGCTACGATGCGCTGATTGATGGCGACACGATGGTGAGCTTGCTGTTCCAGGCGCTGTACAGCGTGGAATTGACGCCCATCATGCCCAAGCTGATTTTTGACGTGCGCGACGGCCGTACCACAGATGTGGCCACCATTTTGTCCAGCTTTTTGGTGCAGCAAGAATTCTCCAGCCAGGGTATGCAGCTTTCGGTGCAGTGCAATGAAGAAATTAGCTTCAGCACGCCCGGCGAAACTGGGCAAGCGCCAAACTTCACCTATCTCAATCCTGTTTTTGAAGCCAGCGCCGTGACCGGGCAATTTGGCTTTGCCGTGTGTGACATGTGGCAAGCCGGGCAGGCCAACGCCATCGAAAATGAGCCGGTTGTTAGCGACATTCCTACGCTGATCCTGGCTGGTGAGTATGATCCTATTACCCCGCCAAGCTGGGGCCAGGCCGTGGGCGAGCGGTTCAGCAACAGCTACTACTTTGAATTTCCTGGCCTGGGCCACGGCGCCAGCGTGTCGGGTGACTGTCCGTTGGGCATTACCCAGGCCTTTTTGGCTGACCCAACCACCGAACCGGATGCCGCCTGCATCGCTGACATGGGCGCACCCGCTTTTGTGACGCCGGGGGATGCTCTGGCTAATGCTGAGATCGAACTGGTGGAATACACCAACGATCTCT
Organism: Ardenticatenaceae bacterium; assembly: GCA_020634435.1. Lineage (GTDB taxonomy): Bacteria > Chloroflexota > Anaerolineae > Promineifilales > Promineifilaceae > Leptofilum. Next base: position 169,604 of record JACKBS010000004.1, read on the forward strand.
TTGGCATCTCCGGGGTGCGCCCGGCAGATTGGGAAGAACTTTCGCCAGGCACCTACGCGCGTGGAGCGTCTGCACTGGATCAGACGGTGATCATCCAGCAAGCGACACCCGCCGGTGTGGGGGCCGCTGACTTGCTTGCTTTGTTGTCCGGCCAGTTGGGTTTGGACGAAGTTCCTGCTCAAAGTGGCGAATATGAGGATGCAAACGGCCGTATCTGGAGCCTGTATGCTGCCGCGTACCAAAGCTTCCCCATCAACATGGCGTTTTATGAAGATGATGCTGGCCTGTTCTTGGTGCTTCTCATTAGTGAGGCAGAGCAGACAGAGGCGTTGTACAGCACCGTGTTTACCCCGGCGCTGGACGCTATGACCCGCAACTAAACAAAAAAAGACCGGACAGGCGTCGCGACACCTGTCCGGTCTTCCTCATTTAAGCAGTGCCAAGACTGCTGTTTTTTTAGTTGCTCAACACCGGCAGGCTAGGGAAGGAAGCGCTGTTGCTCACGTAGCTGGCGCTCATCCAGCCCACGGTGCCGTTGGCCAACCGCATCTTAATCCAGGTGCTGCTGCCGTTCCGCCCGATGAGCGTGACGTTGCTGCCGGCGGCAACGGCCGTAATCACCGGATAACTCACCCCAGGACCACTGCGCAGATTGACATAATACGCATTGTAAACGATGCCCGAACCACTGGTTGGTGTCGGTGCGGCCGGGGCGTCTGACGCTACCGGCATATTGGCAATGATCACGTTGGTTTGCAAGTAATATGGCTTGCCGCTAACCCAAGCTTTAGTGCCGTTGGTCATCAGGATTTGCACCCAGTTGGCGTCGGCACTGCGGAAGCCTGTCAGGTTGACCGTCTGGTTGCGCACCAGGGTGGTGATAATGCTGTACTGGATGCCAGGGCCCGTGCGCACGTTCAGGTAGGCGCTCACCACGGTGCCAATGCCGGTGGTTGGCGAAGGGACGGGGGACGGTGTAGGCGTTGGTGTTGTTGTGGAAATGGGCGTCCAGCTTACTTGCACCTGAGCGCTGCCGACCGAGTCGTAATACTCTACTTGCAGCGGTACCGAGCCCCCGGCTAAATCAATCTCACCGGTAAACGTCTGTGCCGGATGATCGCTCCAGCCGTTGATAACCAGCTGGCCATTGACCCATACCCGCACGCCATCGTCTGACGTGGCGGTGAAGCGGTACCGGCCAGCGGCGAAACTCAGCATCTTGGTCCAGCGCACCGAGAAGTTATCGGCGTTGACGCCCGTCGCCGGGGCGTTGGTGCCCCAGTTAAAATTGATGGTGCTGTCTGTGCGGGTAAGCACGGGCGAGCCGGTTAGCGTTTTGTTGTTAAAGAATTGGCCGGTCCAGTCGCCGCTGCCACTGAGCTTGGTCCAGCTCAGTTTGGCGACCGCGCCACCGACATTTTCAAAGTACTCCAGCTGGATCGGCACACTGCCGCTGGGCAGATCAACATCGGCCGTATAGGTAGTGTTGCCGTTGACCCATTTGTCGATGACCAACTGGTTGTTGACCCAAAGACGAGCTCCGTCGTCTACCTGCAAGGTAAAGCGGTATTTGCCGGCTTCAAAGGTTTGGCTGCGGGTCCACCGGGCCGAGAATTGGTCAGCGGGTACGGTGGTGGCTGGAGAGCCAACGCCCCAGTCAAAGTTGATGCTGGCGTCATCGCGCACGACCACCGGGCTGCCACTGAGGCTGATATTGTTGAAGTATTCGCCCTTCCAGTTGGCAATCGGTACAGGCGCTGTGCCACCTACGGCTGCCCAAGAGAGTTTGGCGACCGCTTTGCCACCCGCTTCGTAATACTCAACCTTCACGCTGTGATCCCCGGCATAGAGATACACATCCGCAGAGAGGGAATGTACCTGGCTGTCGGTCCACGAGTCGATGACCAGGACGTTATCGACGTAAACGCGCATCCCGTCGTCCATTGTGGCCGTGAAGCGATAAGCGCTTGATGAGGGGAAATTGATGCTGCGCGTCCAGCGGGCAGAGAAGTTGTCTTTGTCGAGGATGGGGTCGGGCACGCCGTCACCCCAGTCGTAATTGATTTCGCTTTCGCTGCGCTGTAAAACGGCCGTTCCCGTTAACGTTTTGTTGTTCCAGTAAGTCGCCTGCCAACTGCTGTCTGCTGCCAGTAATGGATTGGCTGGCACAATGACCAATAATCCACTCAGCAAGGTTGCGGCGGCCAGAAAAACCAGAATCCATTGATGCTTTTTCATGATCCACCTTTTCTTTGCCGGATCGTTTCACCATCCGGCTTTTTATGTTTCCTGATAGGTTGTCGTATTTAAACCGACTTTTGTAACAGGCAGTTTGTTAAAACCATTGGTTGGGGGAAGGAATGATGCCGTTTTTTCGACGCAAGGTGACCGATTTCCTCAGCCAAATGTGCATTTACATCTGCATGCAAATGTACATAAAGTATGCCACAGTTTGTGGTGATTTGCTCAACGTTACGCCCACGAAACGGCCGTATAAAACTATGTTTAACCAGCCATATAGTATAACAGTCCCGTTGCCATGTGCTGTCATATTCACCGCCAGAACCCTATCCTAAGTTCATCGTAGGCATCTTATTGTCGGTAGGGAGCTTCCCATTACTAATTATGAAATTGGATACGAGGATTTATTAAATGGTAGGTTTATTAGTACTTCTAACATTATCGCTTATTACATTCATCCTAGCCTGGTGGAATCCAGGTCAATGGCAGATCGCAACAATGCAGCGTTTGGGGCGGTTGTCGCTTCTACTGTTTATTGCCAGCCTGCTATTTTTTGCGAGTAATAGCGTAGTTGGGGCACAAAGCGGCCCTGTGCTAGAAATCACTAAAGATTTTGGCGGCAGCACCGCGTTAGATGTCGCTTCTGGTGAAGAATTTACCTACTATATTGCTTATCGTTGTGCCAGTATCACCGAAAATTGTCTCAACACTACTCTAACTGATGTTCTGCCGCCAGAAGTTGTGTATGTGGACGGCGTGGGGCCAGTTGGCGATATTACGGCCGTAAATTACAACCCCGGCACCCACACCGTAACCGTAGATTTTGTCGAACCACTCGGCGCAGGCTCCACCGGCATCCTGGAAATCACCGTTAAATTCCCACCTGGAACGCTGCCGGGCACAACGGCCGTCAACGAGGCCACCAGTAGCACCAACGGCGGCACCGAAACCAGCAACCAGGTTACCGCCACCGCCACTGGCGAATTTGAAATGTATATCGAGAAAAACGTCGCCAACGATTTTGACGACGGTGTCATTGGCAGCCAGTTTTTCACCAACTACAGTCTCAACGTGTGCAATCCTGACGATATTGGCGGTGTCAATCTGACCAACGTCACTATCACCGACACCTTACCTACTGAAGCCACTTTTGTAAGCGCCAGCAACGGCGGCGTGTATGATTCTGGTAGCCATACCATCACCTGGTCTTCTACCAGCCTGGGTGGCACTTTGCCAGACGTAATCCCCGTGACCAATGGCTGCTCCCTCTCCCTGAATGTGGTTGTGAGTTATGAACCAGATGGCCCCGATGGCACGCCCGCCACCGGAGATGAACCCATCATCAACAGCACCGTCACCAACATCATGGACATTCACGGCACGCCCGAAGATGGCTCGCCCGATTACACCGATACCGATGGCGTAGACCTGCTGCTCATTGGTCCCTACTTTGATGATGGCAACGGCAAAAGCGGCAGCAGCCCTTCCAGCTATACTGGCCGTCCCATCGAGGAGCTGCCCGGTGGCCCGGTTAACTACAGCGTCAGCTACACCAACCGAGGCACCATCACCGCCACCAATGTCACTATCACGGATGTGCTGCCTGCGCAGGTGCGCGTGACCACCATTGCCATTTCCCCCATTGTGGATGATGCCAACGGTTTTTATGAGACGAATCTTGCGCCAGGCACCTGGCTTGCGTTCCCAGAAAATGCGTACGATGCGAATACGGCCGTTGCCGTTGTCAACACTCCCACAGCCGATCCCAGCGACATCGAGCTGGCTGCTGGCGAATACATCACCGGCATCCGCTGGGAATTGGGCAGCGTGCCGCCGGGAACACCCACCTGGAGCGCCAGCATCGCCTCTACCATCGATCCCGCCGTGGCTGGCAACGTAACCTTTGCCAACTGTGCTGACACATCGGCCGATTACGTTGAAGATAGCAATCCCGGCACCTCCCTCAACAATTACTGCGTCAACGTGACCACCATCGACGTCCGGGCCATCCCCCGCGTGCGCAAAACCGCCAGCGATGATAGCCTGCTGCCTGGTGAAGTGACTCAGTTCACTCTGGAAGTTTACAATCCAAGCCAGGCCCACAACAATGTGGTGGCTCCACTGACTCTGGCCGACCTGCTGCCTCAGCGGATGGAACTGGTTGTGCCCGATGTAAATGTTTCTAGCGGTTACAGCGTGCCCACGGCCACCCAAATCTTAGATGGCGATTGGTTCACCTTTTCGGCCACTGACGGTGCGCCTGCGCCAACTTACGTCTTTACCCCAACGTTTAACGCCGAAAACGACACGCTGCTGCGCTGGCAATGGGATGCACCCTACGAAATGGCTCCTGGTGAGTCGATTACCATCAACTTTTACGCCCGCGTGCTGGATTACACCAGGCCGCAAAGCCTGGAAAATCAGGGCATTTTGCTGTGGGACGATGCCGCCACGGACAACGCCTTGCCCTGTGACGGTAGCGATGGCGTCAGCGCCTACACCGATGCTGACGACGTAGACCAGGACAGCAACAGCGGCGAGCTGGGCTGCGTCGTGACGTTGCCGGTTGCTGTGGAAGCGTTTTTGGCGATGGATTCGGAAAAGTTTGTAGATGGTACGCTGGATGTGAATCCTGGCTGGACCGATTACGATTACACCGTCACGGGTGGTGCAGTGGATTGGCGCATGGTGATTACCAACACCAGCAACGTCACGGCTACCAACATCGTTGCTTACGATATTTTTCCCTTTGTCGGCGACACGGGTACGGTGGACACCTCTAGTCGGGGCAGTGAATGGCGGCCTCACCTCGTCTTCCCCATCACGAACACGATGGGCTTGCCTTTAACCATCTCTTACAGCCAATCACAAAATCCGTGCCGCCCAGAAATTTTGCCCAGTGGCCCGGCTGGCTGTGTAGATGATTGGTCTACCACGCCGCCAGCAGACATTACTACCGTGCAGGCCGTGCGCTTTGAATTTTGTGACGGCGGTAGCTGCCTGGAACTGCCACCAGATGATGGTGCGGGTGGTGGTAGTCTGGAATTTAACTGGCACATGGTGGCACCCAACGGTACGGCCGTTGGCGATGTGGCCTGGAACTCGTTTGGCTTTACGGCCGAAGGGGGTGGCTTAAAGCTGCTGCCCTCGGAACCACTTCGCGTGGGTATTGAGCTGGCGGCGAACACGCTGCCCGGCTACTCCATCGGCGATTACGTCTGGCTGGATTTGGTGGGTCAGCAGGATGACGGTATCCAGCAGCCAGAGGAAATTGGCCTGAACGGTGTGCGTGTGGAGCTGTGGGATGCCAACACAGACACGCTGCTTGACTTCCGCACCACCGGGCCCGATAGCAGTGGGAACCCCGGTTACTATGAATTTAACAATATTCTGGACGGTGATTATTACGTGCGCTTCTTCCAGCCGCAGGACGGGCTGAGTTATACCTTCAGTCCAGGGGAGCAGGGAGCGGATACGGCCGTTGACTCCAACGGCACCACGCTCGGCACAGACCCCACTTTTGGCGACTACATTCAAACCGAGGACTTCACGGTCAACAGCGCTGACGACTACACCATTGACCAGGGTATGTGGATTGAAGCCGATTACGGCGATGCCCCGGCAACCTATCCCGTGGAAGCGGCCTCACAAGCCAACCCCGCTGATGCTGCGCGGCACATCATCGTGCCCAACTTTTATCTGGGCAGCAGTGTGGACGCAGAAACCGACGGCCAGCCTACCACCACCGCTTGGGGTGATGACCTGGCGACGGATGATGAAAATGGCGTGACGTTTGCTGTGTATCAGGGAACGGCCGCTTTGCCCTCCGGCCTGTTGCGCATTAACCAAAGCAACAACCTCACCCTCAATGCCACCGTGCCGCCTACGATGACGGGTTACCTGAATGCCTGGATCGATTTTAACGCCGACGGCGATTGGGACGATTTAGGCGAACATATCTTTACCGATGTATCGCTAAACAATGGCAATAATGCGCTGAGCGTGACCGTTCCCCCAACGGCCGTTGCTGGCACCACCTATGCGCGCTTTAGATTTAGTAGTGAAACTGGACTTGGGCCAACGGGAACGGCCGTAGATGGCGAGGTTGAAGACTACCAGGTGCAGCTCATGAATCTGCCCGTTAAAAGCGTGATCGATTCCTCAGAAGCACACACCACGCCCCACACCAATCTGGCCATTGGCGAAATTGTGCGCTACCGGCTGGCTGTGCCCGTGCCCGAAGGTGTTACCAACAACTTTGTCATTACCGACCGGCTGCCGCTTGGTTTGCAGTATCTGAACGACGGCAGCGCCAGCGTCAGCTTTACCGCAGACAGCACGGTGACCTGGAGCCAATTTTCCGTGACGCCTGGAACTTTTCTTAGCGGCACCGACCCCGTTTTTACCCTGGGCACCATTACCAACAACGATACCGACGCCGGGATGGAGTACGTGCTGGTTGATTTTAATGCATTGGTGCTCAATATCGCGGCTAACCAGCACAACACCACACGCAACAATAACTTTGTGGTCACCTACGACAACAATTTCAGCTACACCACGCCCAACGTCACCGTGCGCATTGTGGAACCAGCCGTGTCGCTGGCCAAAACCATCACCACCACGCCCAGCGACGCGGGTGATACGATTGTGTACGAACTGGTAGCGACCAACAGCAATGCCGCGCTCATCGAGACGGCCTTCGATCTGCTCATTACCGACACGCTGGATGCGAACCTGACCCTGCAATCGGTGAATGTGAGCGCACCTGGGTACGCAACCGCCACCGACAACAGCAACATCCTCAGCAATCAGGTGGATGTGTCGGTTGATAGGCTTGATCCGGGCGATTCTGTGACCGTGACGGTAACGGCCGTTGTCAACCCCACCGCCCCCGTCAACGAAACCATCCCCAATACGGCCTACCTCACCTACAGCTCCCTGCCCGGTAACGGCACCATTGGCAACAGCACTGGGTCCAATACACCCGGCGCATCTGGTGCAACCACCGGCGAGCGCAACGGCGACGGCGGTACCAACGATCATTTCGACTCTGACACCGCCAATGTCGATTTGCAAGCGCCCAGCCTCGACAAGCAGGTGACGCCCACCAGCTACACCATTGGCGACGTACTTACCTACAAAATCGTTGTCACCCTCACCGAAGGTGTTGCCTACGATTTTGTCTTTGTGGATGATTTGCCCGTTGGTTTGGGCTACCAAAGCCACCAAATTATTGAAACGGCCGCTGCTAGCGGTGGCCTGCTTAGTAATGATTTCAACGGCACGTTGCCCGCGCCTACCGTTACTGCCCCCGGCGGCAGTGGGGATAATCTCTCGCTCAATTTTGGTGATACGACCATCAACGCCAACAATGATGACACTGACAACAGCTTCTTGGTGACGGTAACGGCCGTTGTTCTCAACGAACTTGGCAACCAAAACGGGGATACCCTCACCAACACCGCTCGAGCCAGCTACACGGCAAACGGCGGCACCGTGACGCAGCAAGATTCAGTCAATATCAGCTTAGTGGAACCGGTGCTGCAAATCAGCAAACAGCTCGTCGCCCCCATCCCCGATCCGATGGACGCAGGCAGCGACATTACCTACCAAATTGTGCTGGAACACGCCAGCAGCACCGCCGCCGACGCCTACGACGTGGTCATCACCGACACACTGCCCAGCACGCTCACAGGCGTTTCGGTAGACAGCGTGGCCGTCAGCGGCATTGTCGATCCCAGCTATGATTTGACGGGCAACGTGCTGCGCGTGCCTGCTGCGGGCAGCTTTGACTTCCCGCAGGGCAGCGTCATCACCCTCACCGTGACGGCGACCATTGGCGGAACGGCCGTTCCGGGCCAAACCATCGCCAACACTGCTGGAGCCACCTGGAGCACCCTGGATGGCACCCCGGCTGAAGAACGCGACGGCGGCGGCGACCCCGACGGCAGCGACCTGCTGGATGGCGGCGCGCTCGACGATTACGAAGTTGAAGACACTGCCAATCTCACCGTAGACGGCACCGCCAGCGTCAAAACGCTCGTCGGTACTTCCGCCGGGCACACCAGCGGCAGCAACGTCACCATCGGCGAGGTGATCACCTACAGCATCTCCGTCTCCGTGGCGGAAGGTACGATTCCTTTGCTGGAAATTGTGGATAATTTGCCTGCTGGACTGGCTTATGTGGTGGGAACGGCCGTTGTCAATTCCACAGGCTTTAGCGGCGCACTCCCCGCACCTACCATCACCGCCCCCGGCGGCAGCGGCGGCGACGTTACCTTCACCTTTGGCAGCTTCACCGTCCCCGCCGACAACGACCCCAGCAACAACAGCTTCAGCGTTAGCCTGCAAGCCGTTGTGCTGGATGTGCCCGGTAACGATGGCGTCAATCCCGGTCAAACGACTCTGACCAACAATGCCACCGTGCAAATTGGCAGCGCCACGCCAGAAACGCTCACGCCGGTCAACGTCACCGTCGTTGAGCCGCAGATGGAAATCGCTAAGAGCTTCAGCACCAATGAAGCCTCCCCCAACGACACCATCACCGTCACGCTCACCGTCACCAACACCGGCACCAGCACCGCCTTCGAGGTCATCATTGATGATCCGATTGACAACGCTGAGTTCCACACCATCACCGAAGACACCACGGCGGCTGGCTTCACCTTCAGCACCGTGCCCAACGGTGGTGACACGATTGTGCGCTACACCGGCGGCAGTATCGCCGTTGGCGCGACGGCCACCTTCACTTTCCAGATGGCGCTGGACAGCGGCCTACCGCCCAGCCCGCCAGACCTCACCAACACCGCCACCGTCACTCAGGCGACCACGCTGGACAGCACCGCCAACGACGGCGACGACACGGAAGAGCGAGACGAGCCGGACGTGAACGACAGCGACGACCTCACCGTCATCGTACCGGATATTGTCCTTACCAAAACAGACGGCATTACCGTCGTAGACCCCGGCGAGCAAATTACCTATACCTTGACGGTTGAAAATCAGGGAACGGCCGTTGCCACTGGCGTCACCATCACTGAAACTGTTCCAGCCAACACCACCTTCGCGGGCACCGCAGGCTGGACCTGCCTGCCAGACGCCAGCGCGGGCAGCACGTGCACCTACGCTCTCGGTACGCTGGGCATTGGCGCGTCCACGGATGTGGATTTCTCCGTCATCTTTGACGCGACTCGCCCGCCCGTGGTGAATAATGTGGTGAATACGGCCGTTGCCCACGATGACAACACTCACGGCAACGACCCCACCCCCGACAACAACGACGACACCGACACCGACGCCGTCTCAGCCTCCATCGGCGACTATGTTTGGGAAGATGTCAACGGCAATGGCCAGCAGGATGATGGCGCGACGGGTATCGAAAACGTCACCGTCAATCTGTACGATGGCAGCGATAATTTCATCACCAGTACCACCACGCTGGCCGACGGCTCTTACATCTTCTACGATCTCGATCCGGGCGACTACTACCTCATCTTCACCCCGCCCGCTGGTTACGAAATCACCCAGCAAAACCAGGGTGCCGACGCCACCGATTCGGACATCGATCCGACCACGGGACGTACCGCCACGACCAACCTGGTGGCTGCCGAGCATGATCCCACCTGGGACGCGGGCCTCTATCAGCCCGCTTCCATTGGCGATTTTGTCTGGTATGATCTCAACAACGACGGCATTCAGGACGGCGGCAGCGAAAGTGGCCTCTACAACGTCACTGTCAACCTGTACGATGGCGGCGATAACTTCATCACAACCACCACCACGCTGGCCGATGGCAGCTACAGCTTCACCGATCTGCCCCCCGGCGACTACTACATCGAAGTGGTGCCGCCAACTGGCTACACCACCAGCCCAATTAATCAGGGTGGCGACGACACGGCCGATTCCGACATCGACGCCACCGGCCAAACGGCCACCACCAACCTGGAATCCAACGAGGATGATCCCACCTGGGACGGCGGCCTCTACGCCCAGCCCGCCAGCATCGGCAACTACGTCTGGCTGGATGCCAATCAGGACGGCGTGCAAGATGCCGACGAGTTCGGCATTCCCAGCGTCACCGTTAACCTGTATGACTACGACGACAACCTGCGCGGCACGACCACTACCGCCTTCGACGGCAGCTACAGCTTCACCGATCTGCCTCCCGGCGACTACTATGTGGAAGTGGCGCCGCCCGCCAGCTACACCATCACCCCACAGGACAACGCAGGCGATGATGCCCTGGACAGCGACATCAACGGCAGCGGCCAAACCATCATCACCACGCTCGATCCAGGTGAAAATGACTCCACTTGGGATGCGGGTCTCTACATCGACCCCGCCAGCATCGGCAACTACGTTTGGCTAGATGCCAACCAGGATGGCCTGCAAGATGCCAACGAGTACGGCGTGCCCGGTGCCACCGTGGACCTGTACGATGGCAACGACAACCTGATCGACACGACCACCACCGCCTTCGACGGTAGTTACGGCTTCACCAACTTGGTCCCTGACGATTACTACGTGGACGTTACGCCACCCGCAGGCTACACCATCACCACGCAAGACGCTGGTGATGACGCCTTGGACAGCGACATTGACCCCGCCACTGGCGAAACCATCGTCACCACGCTCGATCCCAATGAGGACGATCCCACCTGGGACGCTGGGTTGTACATCGACCCGGCCAGCATTGGCGACTTTGTCTGGCTGGATGCCAATCAGGACGGCATTCAGGACGCTGGTGAACTGGGTATTGGCGGCGTGACGGTTGGCCTGTACGACAGCAATGACAACTTGATTGATACCACCACCACGCTGGGTGATGGCAGCTACGGCTTTAGCAACTTGCCGCCCGGTGATTACTATCTCATTGTCACGCCACCGGCTGGCTACACAATTAGCTTGCAAGACCAGGGTGTCGACGATACGGTCGATTCCGACATCGACCCCACTGGCCAAACCGCCACCACCACGCTAACCTCCGGCGAAGACGATCCCACTTGGGACGCGGGCCTCTACATCCTGCCCGCCAGCCTCGGCGATCTGGTCTGGCTAGATGCCAACCAGGACGGCCTGCAAGACGCCGACGAGTTTGGCATCCCCGGCGTGACCGTGAACCTGTACGACAGCAGCGACACTTTCATTGCCACTACCACAACCGATTACGACGGCAGCTACAGCTTTACCAACCTGGCTCCCGGCGACTACCACATCGAAGTGATGCCACCTGCCGGTTACACCATCACCACCCAAGATCAGGGTGGTGACGACGCGCTGGACAGCGACATTAACACCAGCGGCCTCAGCATCAACACCAATCTGGCTTCCGATGAGGACGATCCCACCTGGGATGCGGGTCTGTACATTGACCCGGCCAGCATTGGCGACTTTGTTTGGTTGGATGCGAATCAGGACGGTCTGCAAGATGGCGATGAATACGGCATCGGTGGCGTGACGGTGGAATTGTTCGACAGCAACGACAACTTGATCGACACCACAACAACCGACGGCAACGGTGGCTACAGCTTCACTAACTTGGTGCCAGGCGACTACTACGTGGTGGTCACGCCGCCTGCTGGCTACACCATCGTTGCCCAAAATGCGGGCGACGATGCGTTTGACAGCGACATCGACGGCAGTGGCCAAACTGACACCACCACGCTCGACCCGAATGAAGACGATCCCACCTGGGACGCTGGTCTCTATGCCCAACCCGCCAGCATTGGCGATACGGTTTGGCTGGACGCCAACCAGGACGGCCTGCAAGACGCCGATGAGTTTGGTATTCCCGGCGTCACTGTGAATCTGTACGACAGCGTTGATACCTTCATCGGGACGACCACAACCGACGCTTTTGGTAACTACGGCTTTAGCAACCTGCCACCCGGCGATTACTACGTGGAAGTGTTGCCGCCTGTTGGCTACACCATCACCACGCAGGATGCAGGCGATGATGCGCTAGACAGTGATATTGATGCGACGACGGGGCAAACGGCCGTTACCAACCTCATCGCTGGTGAAAACGATCCCACCTGGGACGGCGGCCTCTACATTATCCCCACCAGCCTGGGCGATCTGGTCTGGCTGGATGCCAACCAGGACGGCCTGCAAAACGCCGACGAGTTTGGCGTGCCCAACGTCACCGTCAACCTGTACGACGGCAGCGACAACCTGCTGGACACGACGACCACGGACGCTTACGGCAACTACAGCTTTACCAATCTGGTGCCGGGCGATTACTACGTGGAAGTCATGCCCCCGGCTGGCTACACCATCACCGGGCAAGACGCGGGCGACGACGCGCTGGACAGCGACATTGACGCCACCACCGGCCAAACCATCGTCACCAATCTGGTGTCTGGCGAAAATGATCCCACCTGGGACGGTGGCATTTACACGCAACCGGCTAGTCTGGGCGACTATGTCTGGCTGGATGCCAACCTGAACGGCACGCAGGACTTCAACGAAAGCGGCGTCATCGCCGTGACGGTGAGCCTGTACGATGGCAGCGGCAACCTGCTGGACAGCACCGCCACCAACGCCACCGGCTTCTACGAATTCACCAACTTGCCGCCCGGCGACTACTACGTGGACGTGACGCTGCCCAACGGCTACGCCTTCACCACGCAAGACGGCAGCGGCGATGATACGACTGATTCTGATGTGGACACCACAACGGGCGAAACGATCGTCACCACGCTGATCGCTGGCGAAAATGATCCCACCTGGGATGCGGGTCTGGTGCCTGCCATCGCCAGCCTGGGCGATTACGTCTGGGAAGATTTGAATAGCGACGGCCTGCAAGATGTGGGCGAGCCGGGTGTTCAAGGTGTCACCGTTTATCTGTACGACATCAGCAATACGCAAATCATGACCACGACGACGGATGTAAACGGCCGTTACGCCTTCATCGATCTCACCCCTGGTACCTACCACGTCGAGTTTGTCCTACCCGTGGGCTACGACTTCACTCAGCAAGACCAGGGCGCCAACGACGCGGCCGATTCTGACGCGGACACGACGACTGGCCTGACCATTCCCACCAACCTCACCCCTGGTGAAAACGATGTAAGCTGGGATGCCGGTCTGGTTCAACCGCTCAATCCCGCATTGGCAGCGTTGGGCAACTACGTCTGGGAAGATTTGGACGGCGACGGCCTACAGGACGCAGGCGAACCGGGCGTGGAAAACGTGACGGTGAACCTGTACGACAGCAACAACGTCCTCACCGACACTACTACCACGGATGTCAACGGCCTCTATCAGTTCATTGACCTGATACCGGGCGATTACCACGTTGAGTTCGTTTTGCCCGGTGGGTACGACTTTACCCAGCAAGACCAGGGTGCCGACGATGCGGCCGATTCCGACGCAGATACCGGCTCCGGCCAGACCATCCAGACCACTCTGGTGGCGGGTGAAAACGACACCACCTGGGATGCCGGACTCGTGCAGCAGCTCAATCCCGCGCTGGCGGCCATCGGCAATTACGTCTGGCTGGACGCCGACGAGGACGGTCTGCAAGATATTGGCGAACCGGGCATCGCGAATGTGACGGTGAACCTGTACGACAGCAATGACGTGCTCACCGGCACGACGACAACTGACGCCAACGGGCTCTACCAGTTCATCGACCTGGTGCCGGGCGACTACTACGTGGAGTTTGTGCCGCCCACAGGCTACATCCTCACCGGGCAAGACCAAGGTGCGGACGATGCGGTCGATTCCGACGCGGACGCCAACATCTTCAGCGCTACCTTTGGCCAGACGGTTCCAACCAATCTGGTGGCCGGTGAAAATGACACGACCTGGGATGCTGGCCTCTACGTGCCTAGTGCCCCCTCCACTGCCAGCCTGGGTGACTACGTCTGGCTAGACGTGGATGTGGACGGCGTGCAGGACGGCGGCGAGAGCGGCGTGCCCAACGTGACGGTCAATCTGTACACCAGCGGTAATGTGCTGGTCGATACCACCACCACCGACGGGACGGGTTTCTACCAGTTCACCAACTTGCTGCCGGGCGATTACTATGTGGAATTTGTGCCCCCCGCAGGGTACGCGCTGACGTTTGACAACAGCGGGGTGACTGATCTGGATGATTCGGATGCGGACCCGGTGAGTGGGCAAACGGCCGTTACCACCCTAACCGCTGGCGAAAATGATCCCACCTGGGACGCTGGCCTCTACCAAACCGTGCGCCTGGGCAACCGTGTCTGGTTCGATGTGAACAATAACGGCATTCTGGATGCAGGTGAACAGCCTGTGCCGGGCGTGCTCATGGAACTGCTGGATGGCGTAGGCAATCCGGTTATCTTGCCAGCATCTGGCCTGCCGCTGACTACCATCACCGATGTTGATGGCGTCTATCTCTTCGAGAATTTGCCGCCTGGCGACTACATTGTGCGCGTGGCGGCCAGCAACTTCGACCAGTGGAACGACCCGCTGTACGGGTTTGTGAGCAGCCGCAGTAATCTGGTGACGGACCCGGCGGTTGATCCAGATAATAATCAGAGTGATGTGGACGATAACGGCCGTAACAACCCCGACCCAGCCAACGGCGGCATCGTTAGCTACCCGGTGACGCTTACCGTGGGCGGTGAACCGACCAACGAAGGCACAGACGAAGACGGCGATTTCCCCAATGCCAATAGCAATCTCACCGTTGACTTTGGCTTCTTCGAGCTACTGACGCTGGGCAATTACATCTGGCTGGACAACAATGAAAACAGCCTGATTGACAGCGGCGAGCCGGGCGTTGGCGGCGTGGTGGTTTATCTGCTGGATGGCAATGGCAACCCGGTGCTGCATCCGGTGACCAACCAACCCATCAGCACAATGACCAACCAGGCTGGCTACTACCAGTTCACCAACCTGTATCCCGGCGAATATCGGGTGCTGGTTGGCGCGGAAAACTTCCAGCCGGGCGGTGCGCTTGAAGGGTATTGGAGCAGCCCCGGCGCGGTCGATCCCGACGATAATTCGGACATCGACGACAATGGGCTGGACGAGGTAGAGCCGTGGAACACCGGCATCGTCAGTGAGCCGGTAAGCCTGAATTACGATCAGGAGCCGGACAACAACGACGATACCGACGACAACGACAACACCAACCTGACGGTAGACATGGGTTTTGTGGCCACGCCAACGGCCGTTACCCTCACCAGCTTCACCGCAACCAGCATTGGCAACCAGCAGGTGCGCATCGACTGGGTAACGGCTTCCGAGGTAGACAATTTTGGTTTCCGCATTTACCGGAGCAGTAGCAACAGCTTTGGCAGCGCGACCGAAATTCACTTTGAAGCAACGGCCGTTCCTGGCGGCAGCGGTCCTGGGGCTAGCTACAGCTACACCGACACGGTGCCAGCCGATGGCGTGTACTACTACTGGCTGGTGGATGTCGAAACGGGCGGGGCTACCGAAGTTCATGGCCCGGCAACCGTCAACGTGACGCCATACTTCAACATCTATCTGCCGATGGTTATGGGCGGCAACTAAAAAGGTAATTGAGTAATTGGGTAATTACCGGATTGCCCAATTACTCAATTACTCAATCCCCCTCCATGTTTGCAAAAAACGGCCGTATCCTCACTCTCTTGCTGGCGCTCATTCTGCTAATCTGGCAGGGAAAGCCAACCTACTCAGCTGAACCAGTGGCTAATCCAGAGCCAGAAATTAGCTTGCTGCCGGATGGCGTGCGGCTGGTGTGGCCTACGTCGGAATTGGTAGAAATCACAGAACCAGACGGCCGTATCACTCTCTCACTCCTCGGTTTTAACGACGATCTGACCACTTCGCTGCTGCTGGCACTGCCGCCGGAGGGCGAACCAACGTTGGAATTTGTAGAAGACGGGGTGGTGGAACGGCCGTATCTGACCAACCAACTCACTAATTCGTTTTCTATCGGCCCCGTTCTTAGCCTGGAAGAGGTGGGCATTCTGCGCGGCGTGCGCCTGGCGCGATTAACACTTCGGCCTGTTCAAGTTGAGGGCGAGACTTTGCGCATAGCCAGTTCGGTGACGGCGGCTGTTCAATTCAACAGTCCGCCCGGTTTGGCCAGACCTGCGGCCGTGGAGCCAGATGTTTTGCAAACGGCCGTTGCCAACCAAATCATCAATCCTGCCCAGCTAACCATTAGTCAAACGGAAACCCAACCGGCCAAACTGGAGTCCACTGACCCCGCTGTGTTCATTGAAGTGTCTGAGCCGGGCATAACGGCCGTTTCCTACGCCGATTTACAAGCGGCTGGCTTTCCCGTTGGCAGTATCAATCCAATCAACTTGCAGCTTTGGTATGATGGCCAGCCGCGCCCGCTGGAATGGTTTGGCGATGGTGATGCCCAGTTCGAGCCGGGCGAATCGTTTCGCTTTTATGCTGCGCCCTGGTTTAGTCGCTGGCAAGCCAACGATGTGTACAAACTTACGGCTGGCAGCACGCCCGGCAGCCGAATAGGCAGCCAATCAGCCGCGCCCACGGGGTTAACCACCGGCACGCTAACGCTAACGGCCGTTGCCGAGCAAAACA
Source organism: Ardenticatenaceae bacterium (assembly GCA_020634435.1). Classification (GTDB taxonomy): domain Bacteria; phylum Chloroflexota; class Anaerolineae; order Promineifilales; family Promineifilaceae; genus Leptofilum. The sequence continues at coordinate 186,371 of JACKBS010000004.1, forward strand.
ATCTGTACACGCCCGACTGCCTATGTGGACAATTGCCCGCCGGGCGGGACGGCGATCGCTGGGTGTGGGAAGATTTGCGCCAGCCAGGACGGCCGTCTGGCAGTTACGCCATTGATTTGCCTTATGTCAACAAAAGCCAGAACGCTGAACTCACCTTGTGGACCATCGGCCTGACGGCGCTCGATGCCAGCCCGGATCACCATCTGAACCTGAACTTTAACGGCAGCGGGGTGGGGAGCATCAGTTGGGATGGCAAAACGGCCGTTACCCGCACCCTCACTTTGCCAGTCAGCAGCCTGCAAACCAGCAGCACGCTCAACCTGGCTATCCCCGTCGTGTCTGGCGTCAGCATCGACGGGATGTGGCTAGACGCCTTTGCCGTGCGCTACAGCTACGACGGTAGCCAGATTGCCGCCAACGAGCAGCTGTTTGTGGCTGGGTCAGCCGCTCGTCGCGCTTACACCGTGTCGCTGGGCAGCAGCGTTGGGCTGCGCCTGTACGATGTGTCCAATCCAGCCGCACCCGCCGTTTTGAGCAGTACAAGTTTGCAAAATGGGCAGGTAAGCTGGGGCGATCCGAATGCCGTGGGGCACAGCTACCTCATCAGCAACAGCAGCAGCCTGCACACGCCCGCTGCCGTCCGCTTGCCGCGCACCACGCCCACTGCCAGCGCCGATATGGTGGTCATCAGTCACGCCAGCTTCATTCCCGCGCTGACGCCGCTGGTGAATCTGCGCCGCGGCCAGGGCTTGTCGGTGCAGGTGGTAGATGTGCAGGCGGTGTATGATGGGTGGGGCAACGGCCGTCTTACCCCCGAAGCGATTCGCAGCTACCTGAGCCACCTTTACCACAACGGCAGCCCGGCTCCCACCTACGTGCTGCTCGTTGGCGACGGCACCACAGACCCCAAACAGTATCGCGACGATTCGCAAGCCACCTGGCTGCCGCCTTACCTGGCCGATGCCGATCCGTGGGTGGGTGAGGTGGCCGCCGACAATCGCTATGTCACCGTTGATGGCAGCGACCTTTTGCCAGACATGATCATCGGTCGCTTACCGGTTAACAGCCTGGCTGAGGCACAAACCGTCGTATCCAAAATTGTGGATTACGAGACAAAACCGTTTTTGGGGGATTGGAACGGCCGTATCACCTTCATTTCAGACAACGCCGACGCGGCCGGAAACTTTGCCGCCCATGCCGCCCAGCTTCAGCAAACCTATGTCACCGATCCGTGGCAGGCCAGCAGCCTCAACTACAACCCGTCCCAAATGAGTGAAGCCGCGATGCAAACGGCCGTTCAGCAAAGTTGGCAAAACGGCACTGGCCTGCTCATCTACACGGGGCACTCGTCCATTCACCAGTGGGGTGCGGAGCGCTTTTTCCACCTCGACGATGTGGCTACTCTTACCAACGGCGCACGTTTGCCGGTGGTGTTGGAAATGACCTGCTTTACCGGCTCGTTTGCCCAGCCGTTTTGGGACACACTCGATGAAGCGCTGCTGCGCCACCCCGACGGCGGAGCCGTGGCCGTGTGGGGGGCAACCGGGTTGGGCGTCGGCACGGGGCACAATGCCTTGGCAGGCGGCTTTTTGCAGTCGCTCATTAGCGATGGCGAGGTGGTGTTGGGAACGGCCGTACTGTCTGGCAAGCTCAATCTGCTCAGCAACGAACCGGCTCATCTGGATTTGCTAGACACGTTTACCCTGTTTGGCGACCCGGCCACGCGCTACGACACTGACTTTTGGCCAGGCATTCCTACCTATCTGCCCTTCATTTCCCGCTAGATTTTAGGACAAAAATTCATCCACAGATGACACAGATGGCACAGATATTCTTATCTGCGTAATCTGTGTCATCTGTGGATTTTCTTCTATGGTGGTACACCCACTCACGAAGCCTCCTGTAATCTGGTGTTCGCTGTAGCCAAAAAATTAAGGTCGAATAGTTGGGCAGATTCACCTATAATCGGCCCATGTCTACTAAACAACCGCCGCCGCAGCCTGGCCGCTGGCGCAAAACCTTGATTCAGCGCCGCGTGAGCGCCAATGTTGATTATCTTCGGCCCCACCGCCTTAACTGGGCCGCTATCGTTAAACCCCTTGATGAAAGTCTTTCGCAGCAAGCCGAAGACCTGCCCTGGCGCACCGTGCGCAGCCTGCGTTATTTCTGGCTCGATGGCCTGTTTGCGGCCATCAGTGAAAATTTCTACCTGGGGTTTGTGACGCTGTATGCCCTGGCTTATGGGGCAACCAATGGGCAGGTGGGGACGATTACGGCCGTTGCCAACCTCCTGGGCGCGTTAGCATTGTTTCCTGGGGCGCGGTTGGTGGAGCGGGCCGGACAGCGCAAATCGGTGGTGGTGTGGAGCGGTGGCGGTGTGGCCCGCCTCTTGCTCCTACTGCTGGCGATGATGCCCTTTGTCATCACCCAACCCGCCCTGGCTATCGCCGCCATCATCATCCTGAATGGTCTGCGGGCCTTCATGGGTAACCTGGCCAACCCCGGCTGGACCTCCATGGTGGCTGACCTCGTACCAAATTCGATCCGTGGGCGCTATTTTGGCAGCCGCAACACGGCGATGGGCGTGGCCGCGCTCGTGGTGGCTCCGCTGGCCGGGCGCATCATCAATCTGGGCAATGGGTGGAGCGATTTTGATCAATTTGGTTACCAGGCAGTCTTTTTCCTGGCTTTTTTATTTGGCATGGTCAGCACCTTTAGCTTCCAGCGCATCGAGGAGCCATCGGCTACGGCCGAACAGAAAGCCGAACACCATCGCGGCGACCTGCGCCGGGCGATCCGCCAGACGCCAGGTTACGTAGGATTGGTAGCCAGCGCTTTTGTCTGGAACATGGCATTGCAGGTAGCCGCGCCATTCTTCAACGTTTACCTGGTGAACGCGTTCGATTCTACCGCCACCACCATTGGCTTGCTGGCCAGTGTGAGCAGCCTGACGGCTCTGTTGGGCCAGCGGGTATTCGGCCGTTTATTGGATGTGCGCGGCGCATTCTGGGTGCAAATCGTCACTGGCTTTCTCATTCCTGGCCTGCCGCTGGCCTGGGCGTTCATTACCGCCGATTGGCAGGTGGGCATCATCAACACTTTTGGCGGCTTTTTGTGGGCCGGTTATAACCTGGCCAACTTCAATTCGCTGCTCACGCTTACCCCGGATGAACAGCGCCCGCGAGCCGTAGCTTTGTACCAAACGGCCGTTTTCACCAGTGCCGTCATTGGCCCCCTGCTCGGTGGTTTTATTGCCGATAGCGTCAGCTACAAACTGATATTTGGCCTCAGCGCCGCTGGTCGTTTGCTGGGGATGGTACTTTTTACGATTTTTACTGTGCAGCTTGTAAAAAAGAAGCAAGCACGTGAGGAAAAATAATGAAACAAAATTCTAAAAGTTGGCCCTTTTTTATGCTTATGGCGGCATTGGGTGGTGCCTTGTACCTCAACCGGCGGCAGCTGATTGCCCGGTTGCTCAAGCTGTCCCCGCCGCAAAACGGGGTAACCAAAGAGCTTGGTGTGCGCATCTCCATGCCCGACGGCGTCGAGCTGGTAGCGGATGTGTATCACCCGGTGGGGTTGATCACCGCGCCCACCATCCTGATGCGCACGCCATACGGCCGTTCCAGCATGAACCCAATTTTTGCCACACTTTTTGCCGAACGAGGCTTTAATGTGGTCGCTCAAGACGTGCGTGGCCGGTTTAGTTCCGAGGGTCAGTTTGAGCCGTATGTAAATGAAGCCAGCGATGGTGAAGCGACGCTCGCCTGGATTGCCGAACAGCCGTGGAGCAACGGCCGTATCGGTACATGGGGGCAAAGTTACGTCGGCTTTGTGCAGTGGGCGGTGGCTTCCACAGGCACGCCCCATTTGCACGCGATGGTGCCCGCCATCACCCAATCGAACCTGGGCGGACCAACGGACGAGGGCAATATGTGGCTGGACCAAACGCTGCGCTGGATTGTGATATTGGATACGATGATGAATCGCACCATGTCTGCCCGGCAAAAAATGACCGAGCTGTATTATGCCCCAGCACAAAACAAGCGTGTGGCGTCGGGTTGGAACCATTTGCCAATTGCCACGGCGGATACGGCAGTACTCGGCCATCCGCAAGATTTTTACCAGAAGTGGGCAGAGCATTATCGGTCCGACGACCCATACTGGCAGGCGGTGGATTTGCGAACCAAGGTGCCAGAAATTAGCGTGCCCATGCATCTGGTGGGCGGCTGGTACGATATTTTCCTCCAGGGCCAGCTGGCCGATTATGCAGCGCTGCGTGAGGCCGGGCGCGAGCCGTATCTAACCATCGGGCCGTGGGCACACATGGACCTGGAGGGCATGGTTTTGGCGGTACGCGAAGGGCTGGATTGGTTTATGGCGAAGCTGAAAGGCGAAGCGGGGGCAATACGGCCGTCTCCCGTTCGTGTCTATTTGCAAGGGGCGGAACAATGGCTGGATTATGCGTCCTGGCCGCCACCCGCGCAGTCCACGCCGTTTTATTTGCAGAGCTTGGGTCAATTGGCCGCGGTTGAGCCAAATGCTGGCTCTGCACCAGACCAGTACCGCTACGATCCGGCTGATCCGACGCCTAACATGGGCGGAGCGCTGCTCTCTACTCAGGCCGGCCGAGTAGACAATCGCCCGCTGGAAGCCCGCCCCGATGTGCTTACCTACACCACCGAACTGCTCACCGAGCCGATCACCGTCGTTGGGCCTGTCCGGCTGCGGCTGTTTGTGCGCTCCAGCCTGGAATTTGCGGATTTTTACGGCCGTTTATGCGATGTGCAGCCAGACGGCCGTTCCCTCAACGTGTGCGATGGCCTGTTCCGCGTGCAGCCAGGGCGGGGCGAACCCCAGCCCGACGGCAGCCTGCTGATCGAGGTGGATATGACTGCCACCGCGTACCAGTTTTTGCCCGGTCACCGGCTTCGTTTGCAGGTCTCCAGCGGCGCCCACCCGCGCCTCAGCCGTAACCTGGGCACGGGGGAACCCGTCATGCATGGCACCGAGATGCGCGTAGCCGATCAAACTATCTACCACGATCCGGATCATCCATCAGCCCTGATTTTGCCTCTTATGTAGCCGCAGTTTCTTACTGCGCAAATTTTTCATCACGAATGATACGAATTGACGAATGCCTCGAATGAAATCCAAAAATTCGAGGCATTCGTCGTTCATTTGCCACATTCGTGGTTTTCGTTTTGGGGTAAGGACGGCCGTAAAAATTCCCGGTATAATCCCCACTTATGCAGGTAGAAAGAATTTGTGTGGTTGGTTTGGGGTTGATGGGTGGTTCGCTGGCGCTGGCTTTACGGCTGGCACGGCGCTTGGCCATTCCGCAACGGCCGTTTCACCTCACCATCGTTGATAGCAATCCCAAAACCCGCGCCGCCGCTGGGCGCATCGCCGATGTTGTTAGCGATGATCTGGCGCTGGGCGTGCAAAACGCCGATTTGGTAGTGCTGGCCACGCCGGTACGCACCATCGTCAGCGTGCTGAACCAACTGCCCAGCCTGCGGCCCGATGGCTGCCTGGTGCTCGATTTGGGCAGCAGCAAAACCGACATTTGCCAGGCGATGGACAATTTGCCGGACACCTTTCAGGCGATTGGTGGCCATCCGATGTGCGGCAAAGAAGTGGCCGGTTTTGGCGCGGCAACGCCTGACCTTTTCCGCCAGCAGACATTCATCTTGTGCCCCACCCAGCGCACCACGCCCCATTTGGAAGCGATAGCCCACCAACTTATTGTCGATTTGGGGGCCAATCCGCTGGTTTTACCGCCCTCCCTGCACGACAACATGGTGGCGGTGGTGAGCCATCTGCCGTATATGGTCGCCGCCACGCTCATGCGCAACGCCGCCAGCCTGGACGATGCCCGCCTCTGGCCGGTTAGCTCGTCTGGCTTTCGCGACACGTCCCGCGTTTCCGGCACTGATCCCCGGATGATGCTGGATATTTTGCTGACCAATAAGACGGCCGTTCTCCAGCAAATTGCCCATTACCAAAACCAGTTGGCCGATGTGGCCGCTCTCATTGAAGCGCACGACGAGGCCCAGCTGTTTCAGTGGCTCACTGAAACCCAACAGGCCTATTGGGCGTATCGGCAAGCAAAGAAAGATAGTTAGAGACCTGACAAGTTTACGAAGATGCTGGACCATAAAACAACGTTGTTTTGCAAAGTAGCTGGATTGTAAAGATGGATAGTGAACCTGTCAGGTCTAAAACCAGGAGAAAGCGTATGTACATGCTCATTATGGTTTTAGACGACACGGCACATCTCAACGATGTGCTGACCGCCTGGGACTCGGCAGGCGTGGGCGGCGTGACGATTATCGAGAGCACCGGGCTAAACCGGGTGCTGCGTCGTCACAATGCCGACATGGCGTTTGTTGGCTTCAGCCAGATGTTTGGCAGCGGCCGGGTGGGGCATAATACCCTGTTCACCGTGATCGATAGCTTGGAAATGGCGGAAACGGCCGTTGCCGCTACCGAAGCCGTCTTGGGCGATCTCTCAAAACCGGATACAGGCATTATTTTTGCGCTGCCCGTGGCCAAAACTTGGGGATTGAATTTGAAGGGGTGAGGGGGTGACAGGGTGAAAGACTAAATTACCCAGTTACTCAATTACATTTACCTTCCACTTGTGACTCGTAAACTAAAACTATGGTCTGGTTAAAATTTTTGCTCAGTGCGGCCGTTGTTGTGTATGCGGCCATAAAACTTGCTGAATATGGCGACATTATTGCCGTGCGTACCAAGCTCGGTGGGTTGTTTGTCGGCACTATTTTTCTGGCCGGAGCCACCTCCCTGCCTGAACTTATCGCCTCGATTAGCGCCTTCCAGGCGGGGTATCCTAACCTGGCTGCGGGTAACTTTTTTGGCAGCAACATGGTCAACATGATGCTGCTCGCCCTGGTCGATCTGATCAACTATCAGGTGCCGCTGCTGCGCCGCATTGCCGTTAGCCACGCGCTGACCGCCGCGCTCACTACCATTTTGATGTTGATTGCCATCATCTCCATCTTGGATGAGGTAGATCTGAAAATTGGCTGGGTAGGCGTAGACAGCCTGCTCATCATCGGGCTCTATTTTGGCGGCATCTGGCTCATTCAGCGCGAAAATCGCGGCCCAGTTGAGTCAGCGCCTGCTCCAGAGCCAGCCTCAGATTTCCCTACCTTGCGACGTGGTTTGATGGGCTTTTTGCTAACGGCCGTTGTCCTGGTTGCCGTTGTGCCGCTGTTGGTTGATTCCAGTACAGAAATTGCTGCCATCACGGGCCTGGGCACGGGCTTTGTCGGTACGGCGCTGCTCAGTCTGGTAACCTCGCTGCCGGAGCTGTTGGCCGCCTTGGCTGCCATGCGCATGAACGCCTACGACATGGCTGTGGGCAATTTGTTTGGTTCCAGCGTCTTTAATATGCTGGCGTTGGGAATTTCGGACTTCTTTTATGTAGACGGCCGTTTCCTGGGCGCCATCGACGAAAACTTTGTCCTGGTTGGGCTGCTGGGTTTGCTGCTCACCAACATGGCTCTGGTGGGCAATCTGGCCCGCGTGGAGCGCAAATTCCTCTTCATCGAAGTGGACACCATTGCCACGATTGTCGTCTATCTGCTGGGCATGTACTTGCTCTTTATTCGGGGAATTGGCGCTTAGAATTGCGCTCAAAATGCAAAAACGGACGCGTTAAGCGTCCGTTTTGCATTTCGTTGTAGGCGCACTTTCTTAGCGCGTTCATTAAATTGTAGAAAATTCGGTACTTACTGCGCCGGGCCGCAGTTGCCGTAGAAATAATCCCAGGCGTTACACATATCCTCTTCTGTAAAGATACACGCGCCACACTGTTTGCCATCTTCACGCGTGCGAATTTCAAAGGTGTATCCCTGGTCCTGGCAGTACTGCGCCGAAGGATTAGCCAGACCCGGCTCTACCAAATCGTACCCAGATGATTGAATATCGCCATCCGCGCTCATAAACGCCTGCCAGCAAAAATCCAGCGACGCATTGCGCAGCGCCACGTAGAACAGCGTGTCCTCTGTGGCCGGCGAAGGGTAAGAGATGCTTAGCTTGTCATCTTCGGCCGAAAAGAGGTAAACGCTGGTACCCGTCTCAGCAAAATCATCGTTGGTGGCGCTTTGCCAGGGTGTATTTTCTGGTGGCACCATAATTTGGGCGATGGTGCGCAGGTGCTCCAGGGCGGCGTCACGCACCACCACTACCTCATCGGGCAGTTCGACTTCACTGGCGGTTTCTTCGCTGGCTGCTTCATCGGCTTCTTCGGTAGCGTTGCAGGCAACGGCCGTTGCGACCACCAAAAGCAGCACCCCTAAAATTACAAATTGAGCAGGATTTCTAGATTTCATTTCACACCCAATTCCTTCGTGTGTAGGGGCGGTCGGTTGCCCGTCCTTACGCGCACTAATCGGTTGCTGCTGCATGTTCGGCGGCGTCATGCTCTTGCTTGAACAGCGGCAAATATCTTGCCCCCAGGGTAAATGCCAGGAAGGCATAGCCCAACACACCCACAGAAACCGCAATTTCTACCCAGGATGGTATGTATGCCACAGCAATTGTACGGCCCAATACACCGGGCGACCATTGTGGTGGTACTACTAACCCAGATAGCGTAACGTTCCATCGGTTTATGATAACGCCAAATACCACCAGAAACAAAGCACCCATCAGCGGCCATTCCTTGCGCCGCATTTCACGGTTTAGCAAAACGACAGCCGGTACGATGCCGCACATAAAGATTTCAATCCACCAAAAGGATTGTGTGTACGGGGTGGTTGCTTGCAGGCGGGTCAGCGCATCGGCCGTGCCGGGTGCCTGGCTGTAGTAAGACGTGGCCGCCCAGTCCCAAATCTTCAGGTACATGTATGCCAGCAGCGTAAACGCGGCCAGGCGAGCAATATCGCGCCGCAAAAATTTGTCGATTAGCTCCCGGTGGGTCAATTTACTGGTGATCATTGTTGCCAACAGCGTGGCCGAAACACCACCCGCAATAGCCGACAGGATGAACATGACCGGCATTGACGGCTTATACCAGATGGCTCGTCCAGACAAAACGCCGTAAGTTGCGCCCAGTGACGATTGGTGCAGCATGGAAAGCGCCAACCCCATGACGGCCATGACGGGTGTCAGCCTGTGCAGCTGGTGGCCAAAGGCGCGCCACTTGGGACGGTTGTCAAACAGGCGGCTGTCGAACAAAATCGGCAGCACCTCGATGACCAGCACGGTGGAGTACAAAATAACGCACAGGGTGATTTCCCACAGCACCGAATGCACGTTCCAGTACACCAATGGATGCCAAAAGCGGTCGGGACGGCCGATATCCATAGCCAGCGCCAGCATCGCCGAGGTGTAGCCTAAGAAGCCTACAAACACGGCAATACGTGCAATCGGCTCAAACCGCTTGATGCGGAACAGATACACAACGGCCGAAAACGTAAACGCACCCGCGCCCAAGGCAATGGCGGAAAGATCGTGGGTAATCCACAATCCCCACGGCACCTGATCTGTCAGATTAGTAACCTGCAAGCCATACCACAGCGTGTTGTAGATGCCCCAGCCGCCGATTATCAGCATAATGGCTAACGTGGCGATCCAGACGTGAAACGGCCGTATCCCTCCCTTCTTCTCCTTTTTAGGCATTGGCACTGCCGCCATCTTACACCTCCTCACGTTCTGGGCGCACGTAATGCACCTTTGGCTCTGTGCCAAAATCTTCCCGCAGCCGGAACGTCTCATGCTCGGCAAGATATTTGGAAACCGGGCTCTCTGGGTCTTTGACATCGCCAAAAACGCGGGCATTGACCGGGCAAATGTTCACACAGGCGGGTGTTGCTTGCGGATCAACGCCGGGTGTCAACCCTTGCGCCAGACCGCGATCGATACGGTGTACACAGAAGGTACACTTCTCGGCTACACCGCGTTCACGGCGCTCCACTTCGGCCACGCCCCAGTTGGGTTGGTACGGGTTCTCTGTCTCGATGGCACCCCAATTAAAGCGGCGCACGTCGTACGGGCAGGCTACTTCGCAGTACCGGCAGCCAATGCAGCGATCGTAATCCATGGCCACGATGCCGTCTTCACGCACCCAGGTGGCCCCAACCGGACACACCTTGGTGCAGGGTGCTTCCTGGCAGTGCAGGCAGGGGCGGGTCATGAAAAAGTCCGTGCCGTTTTCAGTGCGCTCGTCAAAGCCAATGTTCCAGCGCATATTATCTTCCGGCACGTCGTTGGTCGCCTGGCAAGCCCAAATGCAGTAGTGGCAGCCAATGCACTGCGACAGGTCAATCACCATGTGCCACTCGTGGTCTGTGCTGGCGTTGTGTGACTCCCGCTTAAGACCTTCAATGGCACCGGATGAGAGTGGCCCTGCCGTAACAGCCTGAGCAATTACGGCCGTTGCTCCCGTAGCCCCAATAATTTTCAGCGCATCCCGCCGACTAAGAAGCGGCGGCTTGCGATTGTCCTTATTTTTCTTGCTCATTGTTGTCCTCATCGGTCTCGCGCCGTTGCCGTACGTTGTTGGCCACAAACCAGGCAGTTGAGCCACCCAAAACTAACCCTAAAACGCCGCCCTGGAACAGCAGCGTCAGGTTACGATTGGCCAGCGCAGCTTCCAGCGTTTGTACTTTTTGTTCGGGTGTCAGCTCATCTGTCTCTTCCATGCTGACCGTGCCCTGCAAAACGGTAACAAGTTCTGTGTCTTCTGTTGTTTCCGTTGCCTCACTGCTGGCAACGGCCGCTCCGTGTTCGTAGCCGGGTAGTGAAAAACCAGCGTGCAGGGCATCGGTGTGGCAGGCTACACAGGTGGCCGGCGTAATGGTAAATGCATGGCCCGTGGGCACAATGCCATCCGCCGGCATTTCTTCCGGCGGAATGACCAGCGCGTGGCAGTCTACACAACCAATGCCTTCCTGAATGTGCAAATCTTCCAGGTACGCTTCCATGCTGTCTTTGTGGCAGTTTATGCACAGCTCATCGGACTGTTCAAACAGGGGCTTCTGGCTGTGCGGGTCATGGCAGTCCATACAGCCAATGTCTTCTGAAGCGTGGCCGGTTTGGTGCCATTCACCCAACGTCGTGGTGTGGCAGGTGCCGCAATATTCCGTGTCGGCCAGAATCGGCACGGGTGCCGGGGGATGTTCTTCTGTGATTTCGCCGTGGCAAGATTCACAAGCCACGCCCTCGGCATCATATTCCCCTGTGGCCGGTTGGAAATTGGTGGTGTGGCAGGCCAGGCATTCTTCTGGCTCGCCCAAACCTAGCCACTGTGCCTGAAACACTTCATCGTCAAAGGCATGGGCATGGGCGCTGTCTTCCCAATGGTTGGCCACGTCAAGATGGCATTCCTGGCATTCCTGCGTGGGAATGGCGGGTTCTTCCGGCTCTTCATCCTGGGCCAGGGCTAGCTGGACGGTTAGGAACAGACCAAAAATCCCCACAATCAGGCCAAGAAGAAGTGGCCAGTTCAAATGTTTTAACTTCAAGAAATTTTTCATAGTCGCCTCGATAAAGAAAAACAACTGCAACCGTTGCGGTTTAGCTGCTGAGGTTGGAAAGAAGTGGTCTTGTGCTTTTAAGGCGCAAAGACAAAAAAGCTTCCCCGATCCCGTTTGTGAAAATAGTAACAATACATGCATTCTAACAATAAAAAATAGCGTTCTCAATAGGATAGAGTCCGTTTTTGATTGTTTTTTGTTATGGGTCGCGAGAAGCAAAAGCAATAAGAAAAACCTTGAAAAGAGATTGATTTCGCCTGCCACTGGGTTATACTGTTAGTGAAATTTTTCACCAATTAGGCGTTAAGGTAAGCGTTTTTTATGCCCTGGCGCGTTGGTTTTTACGGACAATTGTTTGAAGGAGCGTATCTTGAATCAGGCGAAAATTCCGCTTAAAGCAGTAGGATTTGTGGTAAGCCTGCTTCTCATGTTGGGGGTGATGGCACTCATTGGCTGCCAATCGGGCGAATCTGACACGGCCGATGAGGTAGCTGTTGTAGAGCCTGTGGTAGTGGAGATGGTTACGGCCGTTTCGCCCACGCTAGAGCCCACCCTTATTCCCACTGAGGAGCCAGCACCTGTTGACAACTGCCTGGACTGCCACACCAACAAAGACCTGCTCATCCAAACGGCCGATCCCGAAGAAGAGGTGATTAGCGAAAACGAAGGGGAAGGCTGAGGTGGAGAAGTGGCTCCGTTGGAGTCATGGGAGAAGGTTTTGGTAGACGGGGAGTTGTTCCCCGAAGAAGTGCATGGCCAGGTGGCCTGTGTCGATTGTCATGCCGGGCAAAACACGCCCGACAAATTTGAAGCCCACGTGGGGCTAATTGATAACCCCAGCGAAAATCCAGTGGAATCGTGCGGCGAGTGCCATCCCGATGTGGTTGCCTCCCACGATAATAACCTGCACAGCAACCTGGAAGGGTACTGGACCGTGCTGGATGAACGCACCGTACCAGAAGATCACGAGATCATTACCGAGATGTTTGGCAACCATTGTAGTAACTGCCATGCAACCTGCGGTGAATGCCACGTCAGCCAACCAAATCTGGTGGGCGGTGGCCTGATTGAAGGCCACTTGTTTAATGAAACGCCCTCCATGACGCGCAACTGCACGGCTTGCCACGGCAGCCGGGTGGGTAACGAATATCTGGGCAAACACGAAGATTTGCGCCCAGATGTTCACTTCAGCCAGGGGCGTATGACTTGTGTGGACTGCCATTCTGGGCATCAAATGCATGGTGCGCCGGATGATTGCCAATCGTGCCATACCGGGCCAGAAGAGCAGTTGGCGCTTTTGGAAGCCCCGGCCGACCACCGGTACGACGGTGCGCAGACACCCAGCTGCGAGTCATGCCACATGACAGTCGCCATGCAAGATGACGATATCGAGATGCACCAGCAGCACGGCAGTGATCTTTCGTGTCAGGTATGCCACTCGGTCTCGTACACCAGTTGTGATGGCTGTCATGTGCAGATTAGTGAGGCGACGGGTAATCCGTTCTATGCCACAGATGGATCGTACTTTACCTTCATCATCGGGAAGAATGCGTTGGAAAGTTACGATCGGCCGTATGAATATGTGACGCTGCGCCACGTGCCGGTAGCGGAAGACAGCTTTGCCTACTATGGCGAGAACTTGCTGCCGAACTTCGATGCGCGACCGACGTGGGTATACACCACGCCACACAACATTCAGCGTAATACGCCGCAAACGGAATCATGTGATGCTTGCCACGGTAATGCTGATCTATTCCTAACGGTAGACAAAGTTTATCCAGAGGAGTTGGAGGCAAATCTGCCAGTAATTGTGGACGTCATTCCACCGCCAATTTCCGAGATTACCTCGACGTTGACCATTACCACGTCAACTACGCTTACGACAACCACGGTGATTTCACCGACGGTGGATTCACCCTAGTTCAAATTTTTGGGGGAGGGTGGCCCATAGACTACCCTCCCCAGACATTCTGCGAGGAGTAAGAAATGAAGACTTACAAGTATTTTATTCTGTTACTAATTTTGGGCTTGCTTCTGGTTGCCTGCGGTGGCAATACAGACACCGAAGAACCCGCCACGAATACGGAGACAACGGCCGTTGAAGAGCCAGAAGAAACCGTAGTCGAAGAACCAACAGCCGAACCGGTAGAGGAAGTGGTTGAAGAGCCAGTCGAAGAGCCAATGGAAGAACCCATGGCCGAAGCTGACCTGGATGGCGCTTTCACTACCTTCCTCAGTGGCATGGAAGCGTACAACACCATCAGCGTAGACGCGCTGAGCGAAATGATGGCCGAGGATCCGCCATTTGTGCTGGACGTTCGCGAACCCAGTGAACTGGTCGAAAAAGGCTGGATCGAAGGGGCTGTTAACATCCCCCTGCGCGAAGTTGCCGACAACGTGCAATATCTGCCCAGCTTTGATACCCCTATCGTTAGCTATTGTGGCAGCGGCTGGCGTTGCACCATCGCCATGGTTGCTTTGGAAGCTATGGGCTGGGAAAACGTGCGTGGCCTGACGGGCGGCAGCTTTGGCGGTTGGGTAGAAGCTGGATACCCCATTGCTGAAGGTGAAGTCCCCGAACTGGTTGCTCTGGATGCAGCTGAACCGGACCCGGCCATAATGGCAGCGATGCAAGAAATGCTGCACAACGTGCCGGATGGCTTTGGTGCCATCAGCGCTGATGATTTGAGCATTGAGCTAGTTGAAAATCCCGACCTGATCCTGATCGATGTGCGTCGCCCAGAAGAAGTTGAATCCAACGGCTACATTGATGCCCCAAACGTTGTATTTGTCCCGCTGGAGCAGTTCATCGAACTGTCGGCTGACTGGCCGGCCGATTTGGATGCACCTATCGTAACGTATTGCGGTTCTGGTCATCGTTCGACCATTGCCATGAGCATTTTGTGGTCTTATGGCTACACCGACGTACGCAGCTTGCGCGGCGGGTTTGGCGGTTGGGCTTCTGGCGGCTATCCGGCCGTTGGTGTTCCTGAACCGACCTATGACATGGATGCTGCTTTCACGACCTTCCTAGATGGGATGGAGCGGTACAACACCATCAGCATTGATGATTTGAACCTGCTGCTGGCAGAGGATGCTCCGCCATTCTTGTTGGACGTACGTGAAGCGTCGGAAATTGAGGCCAATGGCTACATTGAAGGTGCCGTAAACATTCCGCTGCGTGAGGTTGCTGACCATATCGAATGGCTGCCCAGCTTCGACACCCCCATCGTGGGTTACTGCGGTAGTGGCTGGCGCTGTACCATTGCCATGGTTGCCTTGGAAGCTATGGGTTGGGAAAACGTGCGTGGCCTGACTGGCGGTAGCTTTGGCGCCTGGAAAGAGGCTGGTTATGCCGTTGCCGAAGGGCTACCGTTGGAGCCAATGGTCCTGGAAGTTGCCGAACCCGATCCTGCGGCCGTTTCTGCCATGCAAGATATGCTGCACAACGTGCCAGATGGGTATGGTGTCATCACTGCTGATGACTTTAACCTGGCTTTGTTAGAGAACCCGGACCTGATCGTGATTGATGTCCGTCGTACAGAAGAGCTGGAAGAAAATGGCGTGATCGAAGCGGCTAATTGGGTAAACGTTCCGCTGGAATCGTTTATTGCCATGAAAGATCAATGGCCGGCTGACATGGATGCCTCCATTGTCGTCTACTGCGGCAGTGGCCATCGTTCCACCATTGCTATGAGCATTTTGTGGTCTTACGGCTACAGTGATGTACGTAGCTTGCGCGGCGGTTTTGGTGGCTGGGTTGAAGCTGGGTATCCGGTTGTTGAATACGTAGCGCCTTAGTTACCTAAACCAAGTCTCTAAAAAAAGTAATGGCAAAAGTCCTCTGCCGACGCAGAGGGCTTTTGTCATTTTGTCTATAAGTATCATGAATTTATAGGGTGGGGGGTGTCATTTATAATATTTGCTTATGACATTTAGCACTATAAGAAGAACGATAAATAAGGCATAATGATTGTGAAGAAATGCACGAAGGCGTTGTTGACGCACGTGCCGTTCGTTTTGGAGGGGGATCTATTGCTGTAATCGGCAGAAAACTTTCCTGACTAGATAACGCCAAGTTTGCCAATTACCTGGGTAAGCCATCCAAACTGAGTATTTTCAGAACCTGGTACGGTTTACTTGATTCACAGCACATTTTTGGGTTTTAAACAATTTGTAGCTGTAATGGAGAGATTATCATGTTAGATGCACATCAATTAAATGTTTTTTTAACTGCGGCACGGACGCTGAATTTTACGGCCGCTGCCCGCCAGCTGCATATGACCCAACCGAGTGTGAGCCAGCACATTCAAGCATTGGAACAACATTTTGGTTTGGAGCTGTTTGTCCGGTCGGGGCGGCACCTGCGCCTGACGGATGCGGGTGAGGCGTTGCTGCCAATGGCCCAAGAGATGGTGAGCGTATCGCAAAGTATTGACAACAAAATGGAGTCATTGAAGGGGGATGTATACGGCCGTCTTGTCGTGGGCTGTAGTACAACGGTGGGCAAGTATGTGCTGCCGTTTTTACTGGCCAGCTTCATGCAGCAGCACCCCAAGGTGGAGGCCAGTTGCTATGTGACACCACGCAAAATGGCGGTGCAGATGCTCTGCGATGGCGATGTGCACGTTGCTCTAGCCAGTGCTCAAGAACTAAATCCTTCGTTGCAGTTCTCCCGATTTATTACGGATCGGGTTAGCTTGATTGTGCCGCTGAGCCATCCCTGGGCAAAGCGGGATTGGATTGATCCTGAAGAACTGACGGATGTGAACTTCATCTGGCGTGAAGAGGGTTCAGGTACGCGTTATGTGGCTGAAGAAAAGCTACGTGAACACGGCATTGGGTTTAGCCAGCTGAAAACCATTCTGACGTTGGGTAACTCTGAAGCCATCGCACTGGCGGTTCAGGAAGGCATCGGCGTGGGGTTTGTCTCCCAGATCATTATTTCGCGGTTGGTAGAGGGGAAAGTGGCCCCGGTGAAGGTGCGCGGCTTGGATATTGAGCAAGACATTTTTATTGGGCGCGATGCCAATCGTTTGGGAACGACGGCACAGACCGCATTCTGGGAATTTGTCACCGATCCCAACAATCCCGTGCTCGACAAGCTAATGCAATCATCGAAGACAAATGAGGACGAATTTGCCTTTACCGGCGTTACGATGAACGGTTCACCGGTGGGGTAGCTGAAGTTTCTGGCTGAAAGGGTGCTTCTGGCACCAGATGGGCAACCAGGAGCTTGAGAAAGAAAAAGGGAATGAACCAGCCGAGTCCCGCGGTTGGCAAGATAAAGCTGCCATTGAGCAGCAGTGTGCCGCTGTAAAGCAGGAGAGCTAACGGCCGTTTCAGATACAGCGGCGTGCGTAAAATAACGGCCGTTCCTGCTAACAAAACCCCGTAATAAACTACAAAATAAAGCCAATCGCCATCACGAAACAGCCAGGCGATAAGTGCCAGGTGCAAGCCGTGGATGGCCACAAAGCCAAAATGGTCAATGAAGCGCTGCCCCGCGCGATGATACCAACGCTTGGCCGTGGCTGTAGCGTTGGTGATGATGCCCCCCGACAGGTCAAAAGCAAAGAGTACAAAAACGAGCCACTGCCAGGTAGACCAGTTGAGTTCATTGCACTGGTTGAGGTTGATGAGGGCGAGAACGGCCGTTAAGCCCACCGTACCAACCCATTGCAGACATAATTCGCTGTTGGTTGCCCCTGGGCCAATAAATTTGTCCCATGCACCGGCCAGGCCAGGGCGCGGTTCGGGCGGCGTCCAGGAGATTTTCATCGTGGCTCCAGGGCAATGAAGGGAATTGAATCGCGCCCGACAGCGCGGTATTCTTCTTCCGTGGACACATCGTAGCCGATGAGCTTGCCCAGGTTCTTGGCGGCCATGGGGTAGCGGCGAGAATAGTCCACCATTGCTTGGCCGGATGCTTCTGGAGAGAGGGGAACGGCCGTAACCGCCATTTTGCGCCAGCCGACCTGAATATCCACTGGGGGATGCGCCAAAATATTCAGATACCAATCCGACTTTTTGCCAAAGCCTGAGGCGATGTAGTAGGTGTCGGTGGCTTTGTCATGGTTGACCACTTCGAGAACCGATTGACGCGGCTTGCCGCTTTTGCGGCCGATGTGATTGAGCAGCAAAAAGCGGTGGCCCAACAGGCCGCCCAGACCGATTCGGTAAAGGAAAAGTGGCGCACGAAAGAAGAACTTTTTAAGACCGGTAACTGGTTTACGTTCTGTTTTTGTCATTAGGTGTACTCGCTGATTTGGATTTTCCTATTCGAATTCCCCGAAAACTTTTCGTTAGGGTAAGTTGCGTTTAGACAGTTTCCGGGGAAATTGAATCCTGATTGAGAAATGTGATTAATTGATTATGCGCGTTGGGCCATTCTGGGCTGAGCCAGATGAGATGCCCGGCGTTGGGTAGGGTGACGAGTTGAGCTTGATCCACCCGCTCGGCGACGGATTGTGCATTGTTGTAGGTGACGTCGGCGTCGTGCTGGCCGTGCATGACGAGGGTGGGGGCGGTGATGCCTTCTAACGAGCGCCGAGAAACGGCCGCTAATTGCACCAGATCGTTGTCTAGCCCCGCTTTGCGCACGCTCATCGGCCCGGTGCTGCGGATGAGGGCTTTGTACCAGGCTACCCGTTCTGGATTTTGCTGCATGTAATCGAGGTGCTTTTTGATTTGTTCTGGCGGCAAATCACTTTCCGTTTGGAGCATCATTTTGGCGCTGGCGAGGGGGAAGTGGAGCGAGAACTGCTCAAACAACCAGGTGCCGATATCCAGCAGCCAGACCAAGCCATCGCTGAGGAACAGTTTGCCCAGGGCAGAATCGGCCGTTTCTTCATTTGGTTGGTAGGGCAGCGCCACGGCGGACAGCATCACGAGGCTCCAGAGGCGATCTGGATAGCGCAGCGCCAGCTCCAAGGCGATAGGGCCACCAGCCGAAACGCCCACGGCAGCGACTTGCTCGATGCCTAGCGTGTCCAGCAGGGCGATCATGGCGTCGGCCTGTTCGGCGACGGTGACTCCGGCGCTAAGCGGCGTGCCCAGGTAGCCGGGGCGGGAGGGTGCCAGCACGCAAAAGCCTGCGTCCACCAGATCGGCCATCATGGTGATTTGGTCGTAGCCGCCGGGGCCGCCGTGGCTTATGAGCAGCACCGGCCCGCTGCCCTGCATGGCGTATTCGATGGGGCCAACGGCCGTTTCTACCACCGTACCATTTTGCTGTAATTCGGCCATGCGGGTTTGCCGCCAGCGCGAAAATTTGGTGCCTGCCCAGGCCGCCCCTGCGGCAGCGGCTAGCCAGGGGAGTATCTTTTTCATGGTTGCGTTGCCTTTGCCATTTGGGGAACCAGGCTGGGTTGGATGTCAGCCGCATGTGACTCAAAATGGCGCTTGATGTAGCCAAAGAGGTAGGCGAGCGTCACATCGCCGGCCAGCAGCGGGTCCCACTTTGGGTAGCGAACGCTTTTTTGCAAATCTGTCTCGTCCAGGCGATTGAAGGTTTGCAGAATGCGTTCGTGGGCTTTGTCATATTCAGCGGCCAAAAATTGGCGGGTTAGATGGCGCGCGCCGTACCGGGTGAGGCGGGCGTTAAGCCAGTGGAAGAGCCGTTCGGGAAACAGTTTGGGCAGGAGGGTGAGGAGGAACGGCCGTTTCAAAATAATCTCCACATCTGCGACCATTAGCTTGGGGGCGATGCTCATGTGGTAAAGCAGCTCGCCAATGGTCCAGGCGGGGTTGCTGTTGGGCTGGGCAAATGCTTCGTCGGGGATGCTGTCTAGCAGTTGATGAAAGCGCCGCCGTGTCTCTTCGATTTCATTTCGTAGCTCTACTTTGGTTGCCATGATTTATCATCCAAATTTTTCTAGCAGCAGTTCGGCTGCCAGGCAGGGTCCATCCCACTTGGCCATCACCTGGGCAAAGTCTGTGGCCTTCTGCTTGGCTTCGGGATCGTGGAGCAGTTGTTGGATAGCCGCTTGCACTTTGGCTGACGGGTCCTTGGATTTGGGGATGCGGATGGCAAATCCCTTGCGCACCAAGGCGGCAATGTTGGCATCTTGCTCGGGCTGCATGCCCACGCCCACGACCGGTTTCCCCGCGTAAGCGGCCGTCATGACCGTGCCAATACCGCCGTGAATGACCGAAAGATCGGCGAGCTGGTTGATTTTGTGGGCGGGTAGCCAATCCGTAACCAGCACATTTTCGGGAATCTTTACGTCAGGAACCTTATCCAGATGAGATTTGACGGGGGCGATGACTCGATACGGTTTGTTGGCGAAGCTTTCCGTGATTTTGGCCACGATTTCTGGCGTGCCTGAACTGCCCATCGCAAAGTAAATGAGCGGTTTGTCGTGTGGGATGTGCTGGATGGCTTCCGGCAGGGGGAAATCCTGGCGGGCAATGAGTGGTCCCGTGTAATAGTAATCTGGCGGCAGTTTGATGTCGGTGAACTCGGCTGGTTCCGCCACCAAAGTCACGTCACCGCGCCAATAATCAAAAATGGAGCGATAGGTCTTGACGCCAAAATGTTTGGCAGCTTTATTGAGTGGCCTTAGGAAGCCATAACGAACCCAAAAGTTAATAAACAGGAATATCAAACCATCGGCCAGCCATTTGAGCGGTTTGAAGGTGAGCCGGTCGGTCATGCCTGCGCCATGTTTGAAGAATTCTGGCAGCCAGGTGGATTGGATGGCCCAAACGAGAGGCACTTGCGCAATTTGGCACGACACGGGAATGGTGACGTAGGAACCGGTTAGTACGGCAACTGGCTTCAATTCCTGGAGATAAGCGACTTCATTTTCGATGCGGGCTTTGAGTTCGGGTTGGGAAAAAGCTGGGGCAAAGGTCTCCCCTTTGTCTACCTTCATGATGAACGCAATTTTTTCTGGGGTCAGGCGCGGTTCCATCTTTTTGAGGGGAAACCCTTCGGCTTCGATGAGCGGCTCAAACTCACCGCCATCTGAAATGAATTGCACGTCGAAAAGTTGGCTTGCCTGGGGATGCTGCCGCACACCTTTGGCAATCTCTAGCATCCGGGTGGTTTCGGCCAAATTAAAGGCAACGGGGGCAAACAGTAAGGTTTTTTGGGACATGTGGCTGCTCCGTAATTACCTGGCTAACAAACCTTCTAGCAGCAGTTGAACGGCCGTTTCTACCTGCGTACTCAAGTCAACCAACTCAGGGGCGACTGCCCAAAGCAGCAAAACGCCTTCAAACAGGGCAATGACCGTTTTGGCGACGGAAATGCTGTCCACATGACGAAATTCGCCATTGGCAATGCCTTCCTCAACCAAATTGGTAACTTTCTGTTGGTAGTTGGCAAACTGCTCTTTGAGCAATGTCCGCAAGCCATCTTCGCGAGCCGCCAGGGCATAAAACTCAAGCGGGGTGGGGAATTGAGTGGCCAGGGCTTCTACGCCTGCGCCGGTGAAGTTGGCGAGCTGAGTAAGTTTGGCAACGGCCGTTCCCTCACCTACCAACACCTCATCCAGCAGCGCTAGCTGCTCCACAAAAAACTGGTCAAAGATGGCGGTGATAAGGTCATCCTTACTTTTGAAATGCCAGTAGACACCACCTTTGCTCAGGCCGCTGGCGCGCACGATGTCGTTCATGCTCGCTTTGGCGAAGCCTTTTTCGGCGAAAACGGCCAGGGCGGTGGCCAAAATGTGGGCTTTGCTTTCGTGTTCCGTCATAATTTTTACCCGCGACCGACCAGTTGGTCGGTATGGCGAGATGATAGCACGGGGAACGGCCGTTTGTCAAGAATTTTCCAAGATGAATGGCCAGGGTAACAGAAAAACATATATCCAAAACTATGCCTGGATCGAGGTTTAAAGAGACCAAAACATGCTAATTTCAATAACAACGAAACAAATGAACAAGAAAGAAAAGCGAGTTGTATGAAAAAATCGACAAAAGTTAAACGCGTATTGGTCACCGGTGTTACCGGATATGTGGGCGGCCGTTTAGTGCCGCAACTGCTGGCCAATGGGTATGCCGTCCGGGTGATGATCAGGGGGAGTGCGGATCGGTTGAACGGCCGTTACTGGCAAAACGATGTAGAAATTGTCACGGCAGACGTATTCAAACCCGAGACGCTGACTGACGCGCTGCAAGATGTGGATGCCGCCTATTATCTAATTCACAGCATGGATGGGCACGGCGCATTTCAGGAAAGAGACAAAGAAGCAGCCCGTAATTTTGCGCAGGTTGCGGCTAATGCAAATGTGAAGCGCATCATTTATTTGGGTGGCCTGGGTTCCAATAGCGATGAACTGTCTGATCACCTTCGTTCGCGGCAAGAGGTAGGCCGCGTTTTGGCCGAAACTGGCGTGCCCGTCACCGAGTTTCGGGCGGCGATTGTGGTCGGCTCTGGCAGCGTTTCCTTTGAAATGATTCGCCATCTCACCGAACGTTTGCCCATCATGATTACGCCAAAGTGGGTGCACACGCGCATCCAACCCATCGCCATTGACGACTTGCTAAGCTATCTAGTGGCGGCTCTGGAACAGCCTGAAAGCGCTGGCAAGGTGATCGAAATTGGTGGCGCAGATGTGCTGACTTACAAAGATATGATGCTCAAATATGCTGAAGCACGGCAGCTGAACCGCCACATGGTGCCGGTGCCTTTTTTGTCACCGCGATTGTCTTCGCACTGGGTCCATGTCGTTACGCCAATTCCATCCGGCATTGCCCGACCGCTGATTGAGGGGCTAGGCAACGAAGTGGTGGTGACCAATGACGAAGCACACCAACTTTTCCCTCAGATTCAGCCAATGGGCTATGAGCAGGCCATCAACCGGGCCCTTGAGCGCATCCGCGAAGGTGAGGTGGAAACCATTTGGAGTGACGCTGAAGGTGCTGAAGAGGATGATTTGCCGCCACTTTACTACGAACAGGAGCAGGGGGTTTTTATTGAGCGCCGAGAAAAAGTGATCAATGCCAAAGTGTCACATGTTTTTCGCGCGTTTACGCGTTTTGGTGGCGAATATGGTTGGCCGCCTTTTGATAGTTTGTGGCACATTCGCGGGGCAATGGACCGTCTGGTTGGCGGTGTTGGCCTGAGGCGCGGCCGCCCGCAGCGCCAGGCTTTGCGGGCTGGAGATGCGCTTGATTTTTGGCGGGTCGAACGCATTGTGCCCAATAAATTGCTGCGCCTTCAGGCGGAAATGAAGCTGCCAGGCAAAGCATGGCTGCAATTTGAGGTAGCGCCAGACGAGGAAGATCCTGAAAAAACAAAAGTGGTGCAGACCGCATTTTTTGCGCCGAAGGGTTTGTTTGGCTTGCTTTACTGGTATGCGCTGCTGCCCCTGCACGTGCTTATTTTCCCAGGCATGGTCAACGATATTGCCCGTCAGGCGGAAAAATGGTCCAACAATGAAGACGCAGCACCGCAAACGCTGCGCGAAAACCTGGCAGCCTATCGGGCGCTTTTGCCACCATTGCCGTCCCGAACCAAATTGCTGACGGGTTCAGCCATCGCATTTTTGTCTTCGCTACTACTTTTTCGCCTCATTCGCCGAAGTCAGGGTTAGAAAACGAATCGTTTACTTTTTAAGCGGCGCAGAGAATCATCTTTTCTGCGCCGCTTTTTGTTTTGGCGGAAACGGCCGTATCAACCGATCGGTTGATAAACCACAGCTATCCAGCGGACTAAATCACCCACCAGTTGTTGCTTAATGTTCCATCGGCTGATTGGTTACTTTTGGCTGGGCCACTGTTATTGTTTAAGCATCAAATACACCTACCTGAAGGAGAGCGAAATGAATACACAAGTTGAAGCAGTTCAGACTTATCAAGGAAAAAGTTCTGTCATGCGTAAATTGGTTTGGGTGAGCCCGCTGGCCATGCTGGTTTCTGCTGTGGTCAACCTCGGTTTGTACGCGGCGGTTGGCAGCGTGTTTCCAGAGGTGACGGCCTGGAGTGGGGCCGGCGCGGGGCAGATTATTGGGGCAAACGTCGTTTATCTGCTCATTGGCTCGGTGGTTTTTGCGCTAGTAGCCCGCTTTTCCCGCAGCCCAGCCCGGCATTACCTGATTGTGGCGACGATTGGCCTGCTGCTCTCGCTGGCGTTGCCGATTGGGGCAGCCTTTGGTTACGGCGCACCCGGTGCCCCGCCTGCCAGTGTGGCAACGGCCGTTACCCTTAGCCTGATGCACGTCGTTTCTTACGCGATTAGCGTGCCTATGTTCAACCGGCTCGCTTTGAATTAAGACATCAAACAGTAAGGCGGCAGTCACCTAGTGGCTGCTGCCTATCAAATTGTCGGATTGGTAATCCGACCTACGTTCGTAGAGGAGTTTATGATGAATGAATTATTTTTGGCACGCCTGTTTGCCTACTCAATTTTGCCGCTGCTTTTGGCCACGGCCCATATTTTGCTGAGCAAGGAAACTCGCTCGGTGGCACAACGGATTGAGATTTTTACCGTATACCTGTTGGCAATTAGCGTTGGGGCCAACGGCCTGGGTGGTGCGTTTGGCCATCTCTTTTTGTCGGATTTGGTCGCTGAAGGCATCGGCTGGTCTACGGGGAGCCCGTTCCAATTGGAGATGGGATTTGCCAATTTGCTGATTGGTGTGCTGGGATTGATGGCGGTAGGGCGGCGGGATGGCTTCCGCACGGCCGTAATCATCGCCACGACCATCCTGGGCGTTGGCGCGACGCTGGTACACTTGCAGGATATTGCCGCACACGGCAATCTGGCACCAGGCAACACGATTCAAAATATTAGCAACCTGCTGGACCCGATTTTGCTGATTGGCTTGAGTTGGTGGTCGGCACGTCGGTTTGAGGGTGAGATGGTAACGGCCGTTTTCCAGCAATGGCAAATGCGGCAGCAACCAATCCCTGGACTGGCTGCGGCGGGCATCGGCATGGGCTTTGGTATTGGCTATGCGGTTGGCGCGCTGTTTGTCTGGACGCTGCTTGGTGCGCTGGTAGGCGTTGGCCTGGGCTTGAGCATAAGCCGACGTGCCGGACAGGCTGCTGCTGGCCTACTGGTTGAGCAACAATAAAAACAGGAACCCTGGGAGGAAATAATGACGACTTATCAACAACAAGCGGTGGGGTCTGAACGGCCGTTAGCGTGGCCGATTGTGACTTTTTTTGTTTTGGCTTATGCCATTGCCTGGGGAGCCTTTGCCGTTTTGGGCGTGATTGCTCGCCAGTCCGGTGTGGAAAGCACGCAGACGTTTATGGCGTTGGCAGAATCGTACCAGTTTGAGGGTATCAATTTGAGCGTCGCGCCCTGGCTAGTTTACTTGCTCACGCGGCTGGCGGACTTTGCCTTCTCCATTGCTGGTGTGGTGATGATTGCCGTCACCGCCGGGCGGACGGGGCTGCGTGAGTTGTGGCAGCGGTTGACGCGCTGGCGCATTGGTTGGGGCTGGTACGCTCTTGGTTTGCTGCCGGTGGGGCTGTATTTAGTGGCAACGGCCGTTGCCAACGGGTTCGCATCGGCGCAAATCAACATGTCTACCCTCGGAACGGCGCTTTTTAGCCTACAAGCGGGCTTTTTTGTCTCGCTTTTTCTGCGTGGGGCGTTAGGGGAAGAGCTGGGTTTGCGTGGTTTTGCGCTGCCTTATTTGCAGGCACGCATGTCGCCCTTGCGCGCCAGTTTGATTATTGGTGTGCTCTGGGGCGCATGGCATTTGCCCGTACTCATTGGCCGCGATTGGCTCTCGATTGTGGCCTTTAGCCTGCTTTCCATTGGGCTGGCCATGCTGTTCACCTGGCTGTTTAACGGCAGCGGCGGTTCGCTGATTCCGGTGTTGCTGTTCCATGCCAGCCAAAACTGGGAGGAAGGGTTCGAGACGCTCTTTCCCAGCCTGGTGGGTACGGACTGGGAACTGATTTCGACGCTGAGCTTGCTAGTGATTGGTTTGGTGGCGGCGGTGGTGGTTTGGCGAAACGGCCGTGGCAAATCGGACGCAGATAAACGCGGATGACGCAAATTTTTGACCGGCGCAAATCTGCCCCTAATTTCTAAAATAATGCAGTTGGGCGAGCGGGGGGAGCCTGCTATGATTGTGCCCATGCAGGGACCACACACCATTTTGTTGATTGAAGACGATACGGCCGTTGCCACCAGCCTCAAAGAAGCGCTCGAAGCGGAAGGGTATGGCGTCACCTGGACCAAGTTCGGCCGCGAGGGTATTCGTATAGCCAATGAGGTGCAACCGCATCTCATCATCCTTGATGTGCGCCTGCCGGATGGCTCCGGCTTCGATTTTTGCCGCCAGCTGCGCCAGCAAAAGCTGCGCCAGCCGATTTTGATGCTCACCGCACAGCAGGAGGAGATGGACAAGGTGCTGGGGCTGGAAATGGGGGCCGACGATTACGTCACGAAGCCATTTGGCGTGCGCGAACTGCTCTCCCGGCTGCGCGCCTTGCTGCGCCGTGCCTATGGCGAATTGGCCAGCACCACCGACAGCAACCAGCTCTTTGTGGCCGATCTGGTCATCGATCTGGATCGCAGCCTGGTGCAGCGGGGGAACACGCCGCTGGAGCTAACGCCGACGGAGTTCCGTCTGTTTGTCTACCTGGCGCGGCATGCGGGGCAGGCGCTGACGCGGGCGCAAATTTTGCAAGGGGCCTGGGGGTACGATACGGCCGTTGAAGATGAGCGCACCGTCAACGTCCACATCCGTCGCCTGCGCGAAAAAGTGGAGCTAAACCCCAGCCAGCCCACGCTTATTCTCACCGTGCCCGGTGTTGGCTACCGCCTGGCAAGTTAAAAGTAGTACGCAGATTACCCTGATTTATCTGATTTTGATCAGGGTGATCAGGCAAATCAGCGTTCTATTCATAGGTTACGGAACTGTAACCACGCATTACGAAGCTGAAATTTCCCCATAACCAAACCACAACCTAGCCCGCCTAAGCTGATCTCATGTTTACGGAGGTTAGACGATGAAGCGTTGGATTACTATTTTGTTTGCCGTGGTGGCCCTGTCGGTGATTGGCGGGGCGGGGTATTGGGGCTATCGGTCGCAGCAAACGGCCGTTCCCACCACACCACCTGCCCCCGTCACCATTGCCGCTACCCTGGGGGACGTGCAAAAGACGGTGACTGCGCCGGGCCAGCTCGTTGGCACCCAGCAGCAAATGCTGGGGATGGATGTAGACGGCCGTCTCATCGAGCTGAATGTGCGGCCAGGAACGGCCGTTTCTGCCGGAGATATCATCGCCCGGATTGATCCCACCGCGTACCAAAATGCCCTCGACATTGCCCAACTTGAATTAGCCAAAGCGCAAGATGCGCTGGCGCAGCAGCTGGCTGAGGCAGAACTAGCCGCCGACACCAGCGAGGCGCAGGTGGGCGCAACCCAGGCGCAATTTCCGCAGCTAACCGCCGCCGAAGTGAACTTAAATTTGGCGCGGGAAGCCGAGGCGTGGGCAGAAAATGAGTACAACAAGGCGCTGGATCGTCATTGGGAGCCGCCAGAAGTGGTCGAAGCATATCGGGTGGAGTGGCAGCACGCCATCGCTAACCGTCAGATTGCCGAGTCGGAGTACAACGGCGTGCTGAACCAGCAGTGGGCGGTGGGGCAGCAGGTGGAGGCACAGCAGACGGAGCTGGATCGAGCCAAGTTGACTGTCGATTATTTGCGGGAGTCAGGGGTGGATCTGCTGTTGGAAACGGCCGTAACCCAAGCCGAAGCCAATCTCGCCGCCACCGTTTTGCGTGCCCCGTTCGATGGCGTGGTGCTGGACGTATTTGTTACCGCAGGTGAGGCAGTTGGTGCAGGCACAAACTTGATCCTGCTGGCCGACCCTAGCCTGGGCGAGGTGCGTACGACGGTCATCGAAGAGGATTTGGCCGACGTGCAGCTGGGCCAGCCCGCGGAGCTGTTCTTCGACGCCCGGCCCGATTTGGCGGTGCAGGGCACGGTGGCCCGGCTGGTGCCGCAGCGGGTCATTGGCGAGGCGCGTCCGCTTTATCATGTTTACATAACTATCGACGAGCGCCTGCCCGACGGCGTGTTCCCCGGCATGACGGTAGATGCCTCCATCATCGTGGACGAGGTGCTGGAGACGGTGCGGCTGCCGCGCACGCTGCTGCGGCCCCGGTCGGATGGAACGGCCGTTGTGGAACTGTGGCAAAACGGCCAGCGCGTGGAGCGTGAAGTGACGGTTGGGCTGCGTGGCGATGTGTTCATAGCCATCGAATCCGGTTTGCAGCCGGGCGACGAGGTGGTGGGTGAATGAGCGCCGTCATCGAAACGCACGATCTGCGCCGCGACTACCAGATGGGCGACCAGGTGGTCCACGCCCTGCGCGGCGTCAGTTTTCAGGTGGCCGCGGGCGAATTTGTGGCGCTGATGGGGCCATCCGGCAGCGGCAAATCGACGCTGATGCATTTGCTGGGCTGCCTGGATTCGCCGACAAACGGCCGTTACGTTTTAGCGGGCGAAGATGTTGGTCAGCTTTCCCGGCGGCAGCGGGCCACGATTCGCAATGAGCAAATTGGCTTTGTTTTCCAGACGTTCAACTTGCTGCCCCGACTAACCGCATTGACCAACGTGATGCTGCCTTTGCAGTACGGTGGTCGCCAGCCAGAGGTGCGCCAGCGGGCCGAAGCAGCTTTGGCCCGCGTGGGTCTGGCCGACCGGCTGCACCATCGCCCCACGGAACTGTCTGGTGGGCAGCGGCAGCGGGTGGCCATTGCCCGCGCCCTGGTCGGCGATCCGGCCATCATTTTGGCGGACGAACCGACGGGTAACCTGGACAGCAAAACCGGGGCGGACATCATGCAGCTGCTGGGTGAGTTAAACAGTGAGGGGAGAAACGGCCGTACCATCATCCTCGTCACCCACGACCCTGAAGTGGCCTGCCACACCCGGCGCATTTTGCACCTCCACGACGGTGAAATCCTCCGCGAAGAAATCTTAACCGCGGAGAACGCAGAGATCGCAGAGAAAAGAAAAAACTCCGCGTCCTCCGCGCTCTCCGCGGTGAAAAAGGAAAGCTCATGACGCTGCTGAACACAATTTTCACCGCCTGGAACGGCATCATGGGCAACAAGCTGCGCGCGGCGTTGACGACGTTGGGCATTGTCATCGGCGTGGCTTCGGTGATTAGCATGTTGGCCCTGGGCAACGGGGCGCGGGCGGCGGTGGATGCCAACTTCCGTTACCTCGGTTCGGACATGGTGCAGATCAGCGTGAAGGAAAAGATTGACGAAGGCGAAATGGTCGCCGTCGGCGAAATCCTCTCGTTTGAGGAAGGGTTGCAGATGCCGGAAGCGGTGCCGCTGGTGCAGCGGGTCATCATGTCCGTGGGCGGCGAAGGCAAAATCCGGCGGGATCGCAACGTGCTGGACATGAACGTGGAGGGCACGACCGCCGATGGGCTGGCCAATCTCGTCAGTCGCGGGCAGGTGCAGCCGGTGGGCTGGCCCGATGGGGTACCGCTGACGCCCGATGGGTTTTTGGGCAGCGGCCGTTTCTTCACCCCGTCCGAAGTCATTGCCAATGCGGATGTGTGTGTGCTGGGCCAAAAAACGGCCGAAGATTTATTCGAAGGCGATCCACCGCTAGACGAGCTGATTTGGGTCAACCGGCGCAAATGCCTGGTCATTGGTGTGATGGCCGAACTGGAGGTGATTAATCCTGCCCTGCGCAACCAATTGCGGCCCAACGAGGCGCTTTACCTGCCCATCAGCACCGCCATCTTGAACCTGTTCGACGAGGAGCCGTCGGTGCAAATCATGGCGCGAGTCAGCGACGAGGCGCAAATGACGGCGGCGCGGCAGCAAATCATCGACTATCTGCGCGAAAAACATGGCGTGGAAAAGGACGAGCTGGGTGATTGGGCGGACGATTTTGAGCTGACGACGCGCCAGGAAATTTTGGGGGCGCAGCAGGCGGCGGCGCGCACCTTTGCCTTTTTGCTGGCGGCGATGGCCACGGTGTCGCTGGTGGTGGGTGGCATCGGCATCATGAACGTGATGTTGGTGAGCGTGACGGAGCGCACGCGGGAGATTGGCGTGCGGCTGGCCGTCGGGGCGCAGTCGGGCGACATCGTGCGGCAGTTTTTGCTGGAGGCGGTGTTGATTAGCGCGGCGGGGGGGCTGTTGGGAACGGCCGTTGGCATTCTCACTGTACCCTTGGCGGCATCGCTCAACCGGGGCGTCGCCCTGCTGGACCCGCGCAGCATCCCGCTGGCCTTCGGCGTGGCGCTGCTGACGGGGCTGGTCTTTGGCCTCTATCCGGCAGTGCGGGCGTCACGCCTCGATCCCATTGAGGCATTGCGTTACGAGTAATTGGTACAAACAGGTGCGACGCACTTTCAAAGTGCGTCGCACCTCCAGGACAAGGAGATTGACATGAAACGATCAGTTTGGTTAGGCATTGGTTTGGTGGTGGTATTGGCCATTTTAGGCGCGGGAGCATTTACGGCCGTTCAGCTCCTCACTGCCCAGGACGAACCGGAAATTCCCGCCGGGGCGCAGCTGTTTGAGGATGTTTACGACGACGGCAGCGGCAATCCGGTGACGGTGCAGACGGTGATCCTGCCTGCGCCGGAGCTGCCAACGGATGAAGAAGGGGTTGGCGGTATCTTTTTGCGGCAAGAGGACAATAGCTATTTTCTTGGCACTGGCTCGACCAGCGTCAGTATTGAAGTCGTGAATGGAGAAACATCAACGGCCGTTGATCACAGCGGCCCGGAAATTGAGGTGGTGACTACTGGCGACACGGTTTTTTACCAAGACATCACCGAAGTGAGCTTCGAATCGTCGGAATCGAAAGAGCAGACTGTGCAGCAGGAAGTGCGGCAAGTGGATCCGCCGTCACAGCTGACCAAGGGTGCCTCGATGATGGTTTGGGGTGAGCGGCGCGGTGATCGGATTACAGCCACCGTGGTTGTATTTGCGGAGGATCGGTAATGAATAAGCGAATGATTTTGATGGGTGGATTGGTTTTGATTGTTTTGGGATTGTTAGGTGGTGGCGCGTATACGGCCGTTCAGCTTCTAACCCCGCAAATAGAAAATGGCGGCGAAGAGGTTGCGGCAGCGGATGAAGCACCTAGCGGTGGTGGACGTGTGATGCAAAGTGTCTCATCTTTCAATGGTGGGCCGCCCGTGGCCGTGCAAACCACCATCCTGCCCGCGCCGGAACTGCCCAACGAACCATCGGCCGCCTTTGGCATTTTGGCCAGTCGAGAAGATAACACGCTGCTGGTCGGCACGGGCAACATCGATTTGGAAGTGGACATTGAGGTGGACCCCGAAACTGGCCAGGAAACCACCAACCTCATCCCCAGCACCGATGGCCCGCAGCTGGAGGTGGTCATCACGCCAGACACGATCATCTACCGCGACGTGACCGACCTGACGATTCCGCCCGACCAGGAGAGCGGCGAGCGGGAAATTGTGCAGCAGGTGCGCCAGGTGGAGTCGTCTGACGACGTGAATGGTAATTTGGAACTTGAAGTCTGGGGCGAGCGGCGCGGCGACCGGATTGTGGCTACGGTGCTGGTGTACGGGCCGCTCGGCGGCGGCGCGTTTGAATAGGTGCTGCCAAAGCGAGACGCATCATGAAACGAACAATTTTGTGGGGCGGTATGGCCTTGATTTTGCTGGTTTTGTTGGCTGGGGCAGCGTATACGGCCGTTCGCTACGCCACCAACCAGCAAAATTTGGCCAGTACAGCCGATGAACCCCTCGTGAAAATTTCTGAGGAGGGAGCGGCCGTTTCCTTTGCCAATCGTGTAATCCCTGCGGCTGAACTCCCGGAACGTGAGGCGGACGCCTGGGGCATTTTCATTCGCCGCCAGGATAATGCCCTGATTATTGGTTCTGGACCCGTGCACGAAAATGTGGATATGGATGACCCAGAACGGCCGATTGTAGTTAGCCATGAAGGGCCAGAAATTGAAATTGTGACCAGCCGGGACACGCTCATTTACCGGGATGATACGATCACTGCTGGCAAAACCGGCCCGGTGCCACAGGTAATTCAACAAATGGATTCGCTGGACGAAGTGGATGAACTGGCTTTTATCTCCGCCTGGGGTGCGCGGCGCGGTGACCGTCTGGTGGCCGATCTGCTGGTATACTCACTGGAACGATAAGCAGGCCCTTGTATAAATCGTTTGCTGTAACCGCAGTTTTTTACTGCGCGTTAGGTGCGCGATAAGAAATCGCGGCTACGGATGAGCAAGGTAAATTTGTTGAATTTGGTATGGAAAAATAGATGATCCCAAAATCACTTCGTTGGCGATTACCGATTAGTTATGCGCTGGTGGCGCTGCTGGCCACGGTTGCGCTGGGCGCTGCGTTGCTTACCCTGTTGCAGCAGTTTTACCGGCAGCAGGAGCTCAATTATCTGACTGGCAACGCCCAAACGATTGGCGAGCGCATTGTGCCCTATGTTGAAGAAATGGACATTGGGCAGCTACAGGCCACAATCAAAGGGCTGGCTTTCTTGTCGCAGACGCGAGTGGTTGTTTTCTCCCCCGATCATTCCCTGCTCCTGGCCGATTCCGGTGATCCTCGTCTGTCAGATGAAAACACCCAAATTGCTGTTTCGGTGGAGGTGGATGGTGTTGAACAAACGTTCGGCCAGACGGGAGCTACTAACAACCTCAGCCAAGTGACCGAATCTACGATTGTGATCGAGCCGGGGCTGTTTGGCAGCGTCGATGAGAATGTGGTGACGGAAATAATAGAAAACACGCCCACTGATGGCGAAAATCTGCTTTTGGAATCGGAAATTCAGGATGCCAGTGGCGTGATTACCCGCACCACCATTGTGACGCGCCAGGTGCAGAGCGAGGCGCTGCCGGTGGTGGGCACGCAGTTTGGCTTTGGTTTTGGCGGTGGGGATGTGTCGGAAACGGCCGTTTCCAACCTCACCGTCCGCTTACCCATTTTGGGCGAAAACGGCCGTTTGCTGGGCACCGTTGAACTGTCACAAGGTCCCGCCTACGGACGCGATATTTTGCAAAATGTGTTTTGGGGCTGGCTGATTGCGTCGCTGGTGGCAGTGCTGCTGGCGGGTCTGGCGGGCTGGTTGGCGAGTCGGCGATTGGTACGGCCGTTGCTCACGCTCACCCAAGTCACTACCCAGATGGCGGATGGAGATTTGGCGGCAAGAACGGCCGTCCAGCGGCAGGATGAATTGGGCACGCTGGGGCGCAGCTTCAACAAGATGGCCGATCAAGTGGAGGGCACCATCACCACCCTGCGACAGTTTATCGCTGACGCCGCCCACGAGCTGCACACCCCGCTCACCGCGCTGCAAACCGATTTGCAAACTCTGCGCCAAACGGAGCTGGAGCCAGTGCAGGCGGCCAAAATCGAGCGCGCTCAAGAGCAAGCGATCCGGCTGCAAACGCTCACCAACAGCCTGCTCGATTTGTCGCGCATCGAAGCT
The DNA here is from genome assembly GCA_020634435.1 of Ardenticatenaceae bacterium. Lineage (GTDB taxonomy): Bacteria > Chloroflexota > Anaerolineae > Promineifilales > Promineifilaceae > Leptofilum. Next base: position 219,278 of record JACKBS010000004.1, read on the forward strand.
AAAACCAACGGCGACAGCGAAGTTGTGAACCTGAACCAACTGCTGCAAGAAACGGCCGAACTGTTTGCCTCCCGCGCCGAGCAAAAAGAAATTCAGTTTGACCTGACACTGCCCGAGGAAAGCCTTCAGGTGCAAGGCTCCCCGCTGCGGCTGCGCCAGGCGGTGCAAAATCTGTTGGACAACGCCCTCAAGTTCACCCCCGCTGGTGGCGCGGTGACGGTTGCTCTGGGCCAAGATGAGAATTTTGCTCGCCTCACCATCACCGACACGGGCATTGGCATCCCGGAGGAAGATGTGCCGCATCTGTTCGGCCGTTTCCATCGCGGGCGCAACACGGCCGATTTTCCCGGCAACGGGCTCGGTTTGGCGATTGTGCAGGCGATTGTGGCGGGATGTAACGGCCGTATCGCCATCCAATCAACCCCACCCGGCACGCGAGTTACCATCCAGCTTCCCCTGAATACAAATCAATAGGACGCTGATTACCCTGATGAAAAAGATCAGGAAGATCATGGAAATCTGCGTCCTATTCCGTTTTTTCTCATAAGGTGACAGAGTTCACGCTGCTTCTGTGCAGTTCCTCCTAACGAAACCTTACGGCAATCGAGTATCTTATCAGGTGACAGTCACCTTCGAAGGTGACTGTCACTTTACGCACTTTTGAAGGGGAAAAAATGAAACAAATTGCCGTTTTGCATCTGAACCGATCGGAATCGGTCGAAACTGTCACCTTTATGGGGCAGCCGCTCCAAATTCACCACCTGAACTGCGCCAATGACCTGGGAAAAGCACGCGAACTCATCGCCCAGTATGATGGGCAGATGGACGCGATTGCCCTGAACGGAATGCCCGCCCAGCTCGAATTGGGGCCAGCAAAACGTGCCCATGAACAAGGGGCCAGCTTAACGGCCGTTGCCCAACAAACACCGGTGGTAGACGGCCGTATCATCCGTGCTGGCTTGGAGCGATGGGGCATGATCCTGGCTGATCGCGCCCAACCGGGCATCTTCAGCCGCAAGCGGGTGCTGATGACGCCAGGGATCAACCACAACGGCATGGCCCGCGCCTTCGAAAAACACGGCGGCACCATCCGCTACGCCGATCCCTTCATCTACTTCCATCTGCCCCAGGTGCCCGGCGTTGGCTTCCGCCAGACGCGCAACCAGGCCGCGCCCTTCACGCTGGATCGCCTGAAAGAGGTACCTTACGCCGAGCTGTACCCGCAGGCCAACGGCCAGCCCGCCGCCAATCAGGCCCCCTTTGAGTGGGCCGACGTCATCGCCGGGGACATTGGCACGATTCGCCACTTTGCCCCGGAAACCCTCAAGCGCAAAACCGTCGTCGTGGAAAATGCTACCGAGGCAGATTTGGCCGATTTGCAGGCACGCGGTGTGGACATTGTGGTGACCCTCATGCCCGCGCTGGACAAAGCTGCGGGCTTGGGCCAATGGTCTGCCGCCACCGTCGAGGCGGCGCTCACCGCCCTGCGCCAAAATCCCGACGCCCCACTCAACGAGGATACCTACCTGGACATGATGGCCGATCTGGAATGGACGCCCGCCATCCGCAGCCTGCAAGCCGACAATGCGGACATCAATCGCTTCGCCTTTGTCATCCATCCGCTGAGCGTGAGTTTTATTCACCACCACCGCGCCTTCCGCTGGACTAAATATTTGCCCGATGGCATCGTCGAAGCGGTCGCTGCCTACATCCCGCCGCTATCCCTCTCGCGCATCACGGGTGGCCAGTCGCCCACAACCGGGCAGCGCATCGAGGGGCATCTCATCAGCCTGGGGGCTACGCCGCGTCAGATGATGCGCCACGGCGAGCGGTTCACCTACGACCGGCTGCGCCAGGCAGCCCAAATGGCCGAGCGCAAAGGCGCGCGCATCATGGGCTTGGGCGCATTTACCAGCGTCGTGGGGGACGCGGGCATCACCGTCGCCCACGAGGCAGATATTGCCATCACCAGCGGCAACAGCCTGACGGTGGCCGCTACGCTGGAAGCGGCCAAGCAGGCGGTCATCAACATGGGCGCGACCGATCTCACCAAGGGCAAGGTGATGATCATCGGCGCGACGGGCTCGATTGGCTCGGTTTGTTCCCGCCTTTTGGCCCAGGCGATTTACGATGTGGTGCTGGTCTCCATCGAGCCGGAGCGCTTGATTGACCTCAAGCGCACGATTCAGGAAGAGACGCCGGGGGCCCAGGTGGCCATCGCCACCCGCCCGGATGAGCTGATTGGCGATTGTGACCTCATCGTCACCGCCACTTCCGCTTTTGGCCAGCGCATTGTGGACATCACCAAGTGCAAGCCCGGCGCGGTCATCTGCGATGTGGCTCGCCCGCCAGACATCAGCCCCGCCGAAGCGGCCCTGCGCCCCGACGTGCTGGTGATCGAAAGTGGCGAGGTGCTCATCCCCGGCGACATTGATTTTGGCTACAACATCGGCCTGCCGCCCAAGACAGCGTATGCGTGTTTGGCAGAGACGGCGCTTTTGGCGATGGACGGCCGTTTCGAGGATTACACGCTGGGTCGCAACATTTCCGTCGAGCGGGTCAAGGAAATCTACCGCCTGTTTAAAAAGCACCAGTTCCAGATTGCCGATCTGCGCTCGTTTGAGGAAGTGGTCACGGATGAGCAGTTTGCCGCTAAGCGCCAGCTCGCTGCTGAACTGAAAGCCAATCCCATCCGTTTTGCCCAACTCCAGGCGGAAACCGGGGCGCAGCTGGCCAAGATTCCAGTGCAGGCCAAGGGGGTCAAATCCCGCCGCAAAAATTCGGGTGGTATTGTGGCGGCGGCTGTGGCCGCCGTCGGTGGCTTGGCGCTGCTACTCTGGCGTCGCCGCTAACCAAAACCTGTTGTAGGGTTGGGATGGCGCGGAAAAACGTATGCTGAGCAAGCCACCTTGTCTCCGCGCCATCTCACCCAAATTCTTGCCACAATTGGGCGAGACGACCGGGAGACAGGGCAATTCGTTTAGCCGACAGAAACCCCGGTCGTCCCGCCCCTACGCCTCTTGCCATTTTTGCGGATGGCTTTACACTAGGGCACGATAGGTTTTTACCAACCCAGCCTGTGCCCATGATGAAAATTACGGCCGTACAAATTGAACCGAGCAAATTGCACAAACTCCTGGTGGGGCATTTCAACCTTGATGAATTGCGGACGCTTTGTTTTGATTTGCAGCTCGATTTTGAAGAATTGCCTCCAGGTGGAAAATCGGCCGTTGCGCGCGAACTGGTCGAATATTGCCAGCGGCGACGATTGCAGGTTGCGCTTGCGGAAGCCGTCTTAGAACATCGCCCCAGAATTTCATCAAACGAATTTACGAGAGATATTTCTTTTAGCAATGCGCCTTTCAAAGGAATGCTTGCTTTTGAAGAGGCAGATGAGGAAATATTTTTCGGCCGTGAGGAACTCACTGCTGAACTTGTGACGCGTGTGTACCAACCTTCCGCAGGTTCCGTCCGCCAACTTGATCCATCACCAAACCTGCGGGAGGATTTCTCAGACCCCACCAACTTTCTGGCCATCGTCGGTGCTTCCGGCAGCGGCAAATCTTCGGTGGTGAAGGCGGGGATGATTCCCCACCTGCGCCGCCAAACCAACTGGCCCATCCACCTCATCACCCCCACAGCGCACCCGCTGGAAGCGTTAGCTACCAGCCTCACTCGCGACAGCGAATCGGTAACAGCCACGGCAACGTTGCTGGATGATTTGCAAAAAGAATCCCGTGCCCTGCGCCTGTACGCCGCACGCCTGCTGCAAAACAGCCCGGCAGACCGCCTGTTATTGATAATTGATCAGTTTGAAGAGCTATTTACTCTTTGCAAAGATGAGGCCGCGCGCACGGCGTTTGTAGAAAATTTGGTAGAAGGGGTCGCTGATGACAGCCCCATTACCATCTTGCTAACGTTGCGCGCCGACTTTTATCACCACTGTCTGCAATACCAACCGCTGCACCACCTGTTGGAGGCACAGCAAAAAATTGTGCCTGCGATGAGCACCATTGAACTGCGGGCAGCCATTGAATTGCCCGCCCATCAAGCCAACCTGACTTTTGATGAGGGCCTGGTAGATATTTTGCTGCGCGACGTAGGCGCGACCGATAATCAAACTCCCGAACTCGGCGCACTGCCTCTGCTGAGCCACGCATTGCTAGAAACCTGGCAGCGTCGCAACCCGTCCGAAAACCGCCTGACATTGGCGGGTTACACCGAAGCGGGCGGCGTACAGGGCGCGATTGCCAAAACTGCTGAAAGCACTTACCGGCGGCTGTCCACCGACCAGAAAAAGATAGCCCGCAGCATCTTTTTGCGGCTGACGGAACTGGGCGAAGGCACCCAGGATACCCGACGCCGCGCCGCCCTAACCGAACTGCTGCCGCAAAACAATGCCCGCACCGTTGTGGAGCAGGTACTAAAAACCCTGGCCGACGCCCGCCTGCTAACCACTAGCGAGGAGGGAGCCGAAGTCGCCCACGAGGCGCTGATCCGGGAATGGCCTACGCTGCAAAGCTGGCTGGATGAAGATCGCGACGGCCTGCGCTTGCACCGCCAGCTTACCGAAGCGGCGCAAGCATGGCAAATTGCCCAAAAAGATGCCAGTTACCTGTACCGAGGTGGGCGGTTAGCCCAAATAAATGAGTGGCTAAAGACAGTCGATGCGGCCTTAAACCAATTGGAAGGCGACTTTGTAGAGGCGAGCCAACAGCTACAGCGAGATGAATTGGCTGATGCTAATGCCCGGGCAGAGCGAGAAGCAGATGCTGCCCAGAAACTGCGGCAGCGGGCCATCTTTTTGCGAGGAGCGCTGGTTTTGGCTGCTGCCCTGTCTGTTGTTGCCTTTTTGCTGTTTGGCAATGCTAACCGTAGTGCAACCGCTGCTCGGAATGCTGAAGCCACAACGCAAGTAGAAAATATTGCTCGCATAACGGCCGAGGCGGAAGCAATTCAAAACGCTCGTCTGGCTGAAACCCGTGCTGCTGATGCTGAAGATGCAGAAGCGGAGGCCGTACAAAGCGCCGAAATTGCCACAACACGAGAAGCAGAGGCTTTAGCTGCTCAAGATTTTGCGGAGGCTGCGCAATTTGAAAGCGAAAGGCAGCGACAAATCGCCCTGGCGCAATCGGTCGCAGCCTTGTCTAATGTGGTGCTCGATCGGAATAATGACACGGAACTGGCTACATTGTTGGCTATTGAGGGGGCAGAAAGAAATTGGCAAAGTGCTGGCCATGCTGATTGGTTGATTGATAGTGTGTTACGTTCCTATCTGGGAGCACAGCCGTTTTTCAACAACACATTTACGGAGTATGGGCCAACTGTTGCTTCGGTAGCGTTTTCACCAGATGGGGAGAGGCTAGCCAGCGGCAGTGCTGATGGGACGATACGATTATGGGAGTTGGATGAGTCTAGCACCGAATCGGTGGTGCTGAGGGGGTCAGAATCGTTTGTCTGGTCCGTAACCTTTTCGCCAGACGGGCAAAGATTGGCCAGCGGGGGCGATGACGGGACGGTTCGGTTGTGGAATTTGAGCGATCTCAATGTCGAACCAGTGGTGTTGACACATGATTCGAGTGTCTTGTCGGTGGCGTTTTCGCCAGGCGGAGACAGCCTAGCCAGCGTGAGTTATGATGGGCTAATTCGGTTGTGGAATTTGAGCGATTTCAGCGCGGAACCAGTGGTGTTGACAGGAGATGGTTCGAGTATCTCGTCGGTGGCGTTTTCACCAGGCGGGGACAGCCTAGCCACTGGAAGCAATGATGGGCTAATTCGGTTGTGGAATTTGGGCAATCTCAGCGCGGAACCAGTGGTGCTGGCAGGGCATGATACGGCCGTCTTGTCAGTGGTTTTTTCACCAGATGGGAGTAGGTTAGCCAGCGGTGATGCTGGCGGAACAATACGATTGTGGGAAGCCGGTGATGCCAATGCTGCGCCAGTGGTGCTAGGGGGACACAGGTCAAGTGTGTGGTCTGTGATGTTTTCACCAGATGGAAGCAGGTTAGCCAGTGGGGGCATTGACCAGCTGATAAGGTTGTGGGATATGACCGATTTCAATGCTGATCCGGTGGTGTTATCAGGGCATGAGTCGGTTGTCAGATCAGTTGCGTTTTCACCGGATGGTAAACGGCTAGTTAGCGGAAGTGCCGACGGAATCGTGCGATTGTGGGAGTTGGGCAAATTTAGTGCCGAGTCAGCGGTACTGAGGGGGCACGAGTCGAATGTTTGGTCAGTGGCGTTTTCACCAGATGGGAATTGGTTAGCCAGTAGCGGTGCCGATGGAACGATAAGGTTGTGGAATTTGGCCGATTCAAATGCTGACCCGATGGTGTTATTAGAGCACGAGTCGAGTGTTTGGTCAGTGGCTTTTTCACCAGATAGAAATAGATTAGCCAGTGGCGGTGATGACGGAACGATTCGTCTGTGGGATATGGCTGATCTCAGTGCCGAGCCGTTGCTGTTAAACGGGCACGAGGCACGAGTGGTGTCAGTGGCGTTTTCGCCAGACGGGGGCACGTTAGCTAGTGGGGGTGCCAACGGGACGATTCGGTTGTGGCAGTTGGATGATCCCAGCGCTGAGCCGGAGGTGCTGCCGTTGCTTGATGGGAATGTTCATTCAGTGGCATTTTCGCCAGATGGGAACTGGTTAGCCAGTGGGAGTAATGATGGAACTGTTTGGTTGTCGAGTGTGGCGGATCGTGGTGGTGACTTGATGATATTGCAAGGACATGCATTGAACGTTTTTTCAGTGGCGTTTTCACCAGATGGGAATCGATTAGTTAGTGGCGGTGATGACGGAACGATTCGGTTATGGGATATGGCTGATCTCAGTGCTGAGCCGGTCGTGTTAACGGGCGACGAGTTGAGTTTTCAGTCAATTGCGTTTTCACCAGATGGTAACTGGTTGGCCAGCGGGGGAGAAGATAGAAAAATACGGTTATGGAATATGTCCGATCTCAGTAATGAGCCGGTTGTGCTGACAGGTCACGAGTTTAAGGTGTTGTCCGTGTCGTTTTCGCCGGATGGTAGCTTGCTAGCCAGTGGGAGTAGTAACGAAATACGGTTGTGGGTTATGCTGGAGGGATTAGTCGAGATTGGTTGCCAAAAAGTGCGGCGCAACTTGAGTTGGGACGAATGGCAGCGGTATTTACCTGGGGAACCGTATCGGCAAACCTGCATTAATTTGCCACCGCATCCGTCGGTTCCGGTGGAAGAACTTCAGTGATAAGTAAAAAGTGATAAGTGAAAAGTGGGTTTCTTGTTACTTTTCACTTTTTACTTCCCCACTGGCAATTCCCGGCGAAAGTGATGGACAACGGCCGTAAATCCCCTTAAACTATCCCCTCATGAGCACTGAAATTTTGCAATACGGCCGTGTCACTTGGACCAACATTATTCACCCGACCGATGAGGACATGCAAGCCCTCAGTAAACGGTATCCCAACTTCCACCCCATGCACTTGGGCAACTGCCTGACTGAGCTGGAATTCCCCAAGCTTGATGCCACTGATGGCTATATCTTCCTGGTTGCCCAACTACCGCGCTGGCTATATTTTTCGTGGTGTCTGTTGTCTGAACCGGTAGCAGGGCTCCATCAGCGCCTATTCTGTATCAGATAAATCAGTAGGATATCGTTTCCTTTTGCACATGACCTGGAATAATCTTCCAGCCTGAGTTTTTAAACATATTCTCCGTTATTTTCGTAATCGTGTGGAGACGACTTTCAGTGTTCTCACAATGGCATTCAATTTCGAACGTCCGAAATTACGATCTTTGTCAGGGCTGATTCATCGCGCGACAACCAAAATCCTAGCTCATACGATGAGCTTTTTTTTCGGCTGAGATTCTTACCCCTGAGCTTAACAATTTAGAGTGTGAAGACATTACTTGGTGGTTTCAACACGCTGCCAGAGGGTGGTTAACGGCCGTTTTCTTATCCGCACTTGCCAAAAAACCAGCAGCCACAAATGTAGCCGGGCTATGAAGAGCAGCAGCGTCCACCACAGCTCGCGGGGCGATTTGACAAACTTTAGCGCCAGTTTGGGTCCCTGCCGTGTCTCCAGGCTGGCCGAGCGCATGGAGAAGGGAGAGTTGCGCACGTAATCCTGCGCATAGCCACCAGCGGAACGCACTTTCTGCCGCAGCCAATCGGCATAGGTAGTTGGGTACTTGACATAAACATCTGCTTTTGGTGCGTAACAAATCTGATACCCTTTTTCGGCGATGCGGTGGGAGATGACGGCGTCTTCTGCCAGAGCATCCTCGGGGATAGGGGGAATGAGTTCGCGGCGGGCGGCAAAGAGATAGCCGGAGCAGAGCAAAAATTCCACGGTAGCATCGCGGGCCAGCCGGGTTTGGTGCGCCCCTTCAACCAACACATGCGACCAGTAACCAAGTTTTGTCTTACGCGGACTGCTGGAAAACGGCCGTCCCGTCACCGCCCCGACTCGTTCATCAGCAAAAGGGGCCAGCAGGTGAGCCACCGCCTGTTCGCCAATCACCACATCGCCATCGCTAAAAATGACAATGTTGCCTTGGGCAACTTGCAAACCAAGATTCAACGCGGCAGGCTTGCCGCGCCGTTGGGGTTCGGGAATGTGGCGGATGAGGGGGTGTTTTTGGGCGAACTGGTGGACAACGGCCGTTGTTTCCGCATCGGGGCACACGACCAACAACTCGCTGCCGGGCGGTAGCTGGGGCAAAAATGCCTCGATGGCTTGGCCAATGGTGGCCGCTTCACGGTACGCAGTCAGAATTACGGAAACCATCGGCAATTTAGCCGGGGGCTTCAGCCCCCGGTCCTTAAATTGTGACGTTTTTGGTACCCGTCGGCGCTTCCGCTGTGCTGTAAACCACCGAGACACCCTTGATGCGGCCCACAATGCCTTCAAACGCGCCAATGATCACCATGAAGAGGATATTCACGCCGATGGCCATCGACAAGGCCAGGCCGAGGTAGCCAAAAACAGTGGTAGCGGGTCCGGCGAGGCTGTTGATGAGCAGCCCCATCCAGCCCAGCAGCGAGAGCACAATACCCACCACCACCATCGTCCAGATGAAGGCAGGCCAGGCGCGGCGGTCGGAGCGGCTGGGCATCATACCGTTGGCGATGGCAAAAAGCAGATAGAGCCATAGCAAGAAGTCGGGCGTCTGGAACACCTGGCCCAGCGCCACCGAAAGCGTTTCGATCTGCCCGGACTGCACGGCCGCGGCCAGTTCCGTTACGCCAAACACCCGAAAACCGATGAGCAAGATAACGGCCGTTCCCGTAATCAACGGTGCGCCACCAATGATACTTTCCCGGATGGGTCCCAGGGTGCGCCCTTTGAAATATTCCACATACCCCAACTGCACCGTGCCATCAGACTGCATCCGAGGAATGACCGAAAAGCTACCGGTGCGCACGCCCAAAAATGTGGCGGCCAGCCAATGGCTGAGCTCATGCAGAAAGACGCCAGGCAGCAGCACGATGGCGTACAGGATGACGGCCCGTTCGGGTTTGCCCATCAACAGCAGCGAGAGCCCGTGCAGGTGGGTATGAATCCAACGCTGCATCACCAGCAGGATGATCAGGGCAAAGGCAACCCAGAAAAAGGGCATGATGGCATTGCTCATAGCGGTTTCTCCATCGTCTGTTTTTAGATTGGACCAATCTCAAAGATTGGTCCAATCTTTTTCGCAGCTTAGCTGGCGGCGTTTTTCACCAGTTCCACAAAGCTGGCCTTCAAGCTGGCTCCGCCAACCAATGCGCCGTCGATGTCTGGCTGGGCCATGTACTCGGCGATGTTGTTCTCGTTGACGCTGCCGCCGTACTGAATGCGCACTTTTTGCGCGGTTTCTTCGCCAAACATCTCGGCCACGGGACCGCGCACGCTGAGGCCGATGATGCTGCCTGCCTGGGCAGCGCTGGCCGATTTGCCCGTGCCAATTGCCCAAATTGGTTCGTAGGCAATGATGAGACCCGCCACTTGTTCGGCTGTCAGGCCAGCCAGTGCGGCGCGCACCTGCCCGCTCACAAACGCTTGCGTTTCGCCCGCTTCATTTTGGGCCAGCGTTTCGCCGACGCAAATGATCGGGATGAGGCCGTGGGCCAGGGCGGCATTGGCTTTTTTGTTCACGCCTTCGTCGGTTTCGTTGAAATATTCACGTCGCTCGGAGTGGCCGATGATGACATAGGAGCAAAACGGAGTCAGCATGGTGGGGGCGCATTCGCCGGTGTAGGCACCGCTTTCGGCAAAGTGCATGTTTTGGGCGCCTACGCCGATGTCGGTGGCTTGCAGCGCGTCGGCCACGCCGGGCAAGGCGATAAACGGTGGGCAGACGACTTTGTCTACACCTTTGATTTGGCCTAGGCCATTACGAATTTCACGAACAAAAGCAACGGCTTCTTCGGCCGTTTTATTCATTTTCCAGTTTCCAGCAATAATTGGGGTACGCATGATGCTCCTTTCAGAAGTTAAAAGCGCAACGCAGAGAGTCGCAGAGTAAGCAAAGTTTCGCAGAGATTGGAAGACGGTTTAGCTTCTCTGCGCAACTCTGAGTTCCGTAGCCGTTTGGTAAAAGTTACGGCCGTAATTCTACGATGTTTTCTTCAATTCGGGTAGCCAGCCAGGCAGGGGGTTCGTGCTGAAACGCTTCTTCAAAAGTGGCCAGCGCTTCATCAGTCCGGTCTAAATCGCGCAGCAGCAGCCCTTTTACGTAGAGCAGATGAGCGGCAAAACGGCCGTCATCCAGCGCAGTTGGGTTTTCTAGCAAGGGGAGGGCCAGGCGGGAACGGCCGTTGTCGTACAGCAGGTACGCTTCGCCGATGGCCAGCGTGGTGGGATGGTGTGCATCTTGCCGCAGCATGTCTATATATTCCTCAACGCGGCGGCCAGAGGTTTGGCTGAACAGGTAAGCCATCATCAAATTTTGCTGGACGTCTAAATCTTGGCGGAAACGGTTGAACCCTTCTTCCAGCACAACGACGGCCAGATCATACTGCTGTTGCTCCAGCAGTCGGCTGGCCAACACGTTGAGCGCCAGCGGCACACGCAAACGCTGCACCATGTCGTGCATCACCGCGCGGGCATCTTCTTCCCGACCATCGCGCAAATAAGCAGCTGCCAGTTCAGCCGCCACGACGTTGTTTTCTGGATTTTCAGCGTAGAGTGGTTCCAGCTCGGCAACAGGACGCACCACGACGGGCAGTTCAATGTTGGCCAGATCGTCCACTGGTGGTTCTTGGGGCAGCGGCTCGACGGCAACGGCCGTTTCTCCCGGTGGCGTGGTGGCGGTCTGCGGCAGGTTGCGGTTGCGCAGGACCATAAAAATGAGGCTTGCCAGGATGCACATTCCCAACACAACGCCAAGTCCCACAAGGGCTAACGGCCGTCTGGGCTTAGCGACCGGTCCGGTAGGCGTAGGTTGAAGGGTAACGGTGCTGGGTGCGTCGGTGGGTGGTGGGGGTGCGGCTTGGGTAAGAACGGCCGTTGCCGCCGCCTGGGTTTGTTTTTCGGTACTGTCGGGCAAAACGGCCGCATCGGCAGGGCCAAGATGGGTGGGCGCGTCTTGCAAAGCAACCTTGAAGGCGGCAATAAATTCGCCAGCGGTGGCGTACCGTTCTGCCGGGTCTTTGCTGAGCACTTTCAGCAGCACCCGCTCCAGCGCCGGGCTGATTTTGTCGTTCAGGCTGCTGGGCAGCGGTGGGGCATCAAAAATTTGCGAGTGGATGACCGAGTAGCCTGTGTCGGCGGCAAAAGGCACGCGCCCGGTGACCATCTCATAGATGATGATGCCAAAGGAGTAGATGTCAGTACGGCCGTCTAAATCTACGTTGCCTCTGGCCTGCTCGGGTGAAATGTACTGTGGCGTACCCATGATCATGTCTTGCGACATGGTCGATTCGCCCGATTGGGTAATGCGTGCTAGGCCAAAATCGGCAATAAACACGCCACCGCCAGGGGTGAGCAAAATGTTCGATGGCTTGATGTCGCGGTGCAGCACGCCCTGTTTGTGGGCGTGATCCAGCCCATCGGCTACGTGGCTGGCAATGCGAATCATCTCTTTTGTAGAAAGGGTGCCTTGGCTTAGCCGCTCTTTGAGTGTTTCCCCTTTCACAAAACGCATTACCAGGTATGGATAGCCCTCATGCTCGGCAAAGTCATAGACGGGGACGATGTTGGGGTGTTCCAGCCGGGCGACGACCTGGGCCTCGCGGGTAAAGCGGCGCAAGAAGCTGTCGTCATCCTTAAAAACAGCGTGCAGCACTTTAATCGCCACGTGGCGGTCTAGCCGCTCGTGGTATGCCTTGTAGACCGTGGCCATACCGCCCTGGCCGAGTTTTTCTTCAATCTGGTAGCTGCCGACAGTGGAACCAATTGTGAAACTCATGACAGGATTATAGGAAATGGTTGTTAAGGGAACAAGAAGCAGTTGTAAATCTTTTGTAAGGTGCGGAGAAAAGGCTTGTGTTGACCGGTTTACTACTAGCCGGAGGACGCGGGTTTGTTTTCCTGCTAGGTGTATTTGGTATATTACCTTGACAGGCATAGTAGTATGCTTATAATACAAGTTGTGGAGGTGCTTATTTGAGCGAGAAAAAAATTACATCCGACTTATTGCGCGGGAATACTGATACGATGATTTTACGCCTCTTGTCAGAAGCGGATTGCTACGGTTACGAGATTGTTAAGCTGATTGCCGAGCGTTCCGGTGGTGAATATGAGCTAAAGGAAGCCACCATGTACTCTAGCGTGCGGCGGTTGGAAGCAGATGGGAATATCGAATGGTATTGGGGTGACGAATCTCAGGGTGGACGGCGTAAATATTTCAGGATTACCGAAAAGGGCAAGGCGACTTATGCCCACAACAAAAGCAACTGGGAGTATGCAAAGCGCGTGCTCGATAACCTACTGTAAAGGGAATTTGACTCTATGAATGACAAACTGAACCAATATTTAAACGGTATCTTTGCACCCTATGATGGGCTAAAAAGTGTGGCTGAATTGCGGGATGATCTACTTTCCGATTTGCAAGAGCGATTCCGTGAACTCAAAGCGGAGGGGAAGGATGACGAGATCGCGTTTCAGATGACCGTTGACAGCATTGGCGACATCGAACAAACGATTCAGGAGATTGCTAACCTCTCGCGCTCATTAGAACGGCAGGTTGTGATCAACTTTAGCGCCAGTAACCTGCCAAACAGCGACTTTGGCGGCGTTACCGCGCATAAAGGGAAATTTGAAAGCAGTGCGCTGCTTGGCTCCGACTTTTCGGGGGCGGATTTGACGGGCAGCTCGTTTAAGGCTAGCGATGTGCGTGAAGCCAATTTTGATGGCGCAAATCTGACAGACTGCAATTTGTCCGTTCTTGATCTGTCAGGGGCGAGCTTCCATCAAACCATCCTGGTACGCACCAATTTCAGCAAGTCGGGGCTGGGCGGGGCAAAATTTATCGCTGCCAAGCTGACCGACGTGAACCTGACCATGACCGACTTGAAAGAAACGATTTTTGAGGACTGCATATTTGATGGCGTGGACTTTAAGTCTTCTGATCTGACAGGCCAATGCTTTGACGGACAGACCTTTATCGGCGTTAAGTTTGACAAAGCCGCTCTGAACGAAGCCTCGTTTAAAGGAGCAACACTGAAAAATGTGGCTTTCCCAACGTCTGCCCTGACCAAAAAATATTACCGCGCTGTCAAAACCATCTGCTTTGATGGGGCGATGATGGATAAGCTAACCTACGCCGCGCTGAAAGGCATGGAAGTGGATTTATCAAAGGTAACCGTCATTTAGGAGGAACAACTATGCAAAGTACAGCAATCCAGGTAAAAGGGCTGCAAAAGTCCTATGACAAGCTTCCTGTTCTGCGGGGCGTAGATTTTGAGGTGCAAAAGGGCACTGTTTTTGCCCTACTTGGCTCCAATGGTGCAGGCAAAACAACGGTGGTCAAAATCCTTACTACGCTGCTGGAGCAGGACGGGGGCACCGCCGCCGTAAATGGATTTGATGTGGTGACAAAACCCGTCGATGTCAGGCAATCGATCAGCTTGACCGGACAGTTTGCTGCCGTGGACGAGATTCTGACTGGCCGAGAAAATCTGATCATGATTGCCAGGCTGCGCCACTTGAGCAATCCGCGCCAGACTGCTGATGATTTACTCAATCGCTTTGGCCTGACCGATGCGGCCAACCGCAGAGTCTCTACCTATTCAGGTGGTATGCGTCGCCGGCTGGACATTGCCATGAGCCTTATCGGAAAACCAAAACTTGTTTTCCTCGACGAGCCAACTACGGGGCTTGACCCAGAGGCGCGTCTTGAGGTGTGGCAGATTGTCAAAGAGCTGGCTAATAATGGCACGACGGTATTTTTGACGACACAGTATTTGGAGGAAGCTGAGCAGCTCGCCGACCAAATCGCTATTCTGCATGAAGGGAAAATTATCGCCAACGGCACACTGGCTGACCTGAAAAAGCTGTTCCCGCCCGCTCAGGTGGAATACATTGAAAAGCAACCGACATTGGAAGAGATATTCCTGGCCATTGTTGGCAAAAAGGAGAAAAAGTAATGGAAGCAACAAAGGGATTCTTTTTTAGTGATATGAGTGTCATGCTGGGACGCTCTATGCGCCATATCATGCGCAGCATGGACACGATCATCACCGTTACGCTCATGCCGATTGCGTTTATGCTGCTGTTTGTCTATGTGTTTGGTGGGGCGATTCAAACCGGTACGGGAAACTACGTTAATTATCTGCTGCCCGGCATTTTGCTGATTGCGATTGCTAGTGGCATCTCTTATACGGCTTATCGTCTGTTTTTGGATATGCAAAGAGGCATCTTTGAACGGTTTCACTCCATGCCGATTGCGCGTTCGGCTGCGCTGTGGGGGCACGTATTGACCTCATTGGTATCCAACGCCATTTCCGTAGCAATCATCATTCTTGTGGCGTTCCTGATGGGCTTCCGCTCATCGGCTGGGGTGGGGGCATGGTTGGCCGTGGTGGGAATATTGGTTTTGTTTACGCTAGCCTTGACCTGGATCGCGGTGATTGCCGGACTGACCGCCAAATCGGTAGACGGGGTAAGTGCTTTTTCCTACCCGCTGATCTTTCTGCCATTTATCAGTTCGGCGTTTGTTCCGGCTGAGTCGATGACATCGGTGGTGCGTGCTTTTGCCGAAAACCAACCTGTCACTTCGATTGTGGAAGCTATCCGTGCCCTGTTGTCTGGTCAACCGGTGGGCAATGAGATATGGATTGCACTTTTATGGTGTGTGGGGATTATGCTGGTGGCCTATGCCTGGGCAATGAGGATATACAAAAAGCGGGCGTAAAGCCTCTGCCAGTAACCAGGCAGTAACAATTTAACGGCTTTCAGATTGGCCCAATCTTTAGCGATTGGGCCAATTACGTGCATATTTTGTGAGGGCGAATGATAAGTGTGTGGGCAAGTGGGCGAAACGGCCGTTACCTCACATCGCATACCAAATGAATATCTTCCGGTTCCAGGGCAAATAATTCAGGGTCCGGCTCGGTGATAATCTGGCAGCCCAGGCTGCGGTAGAACCGAATAGTGTGTTCGGATGGGGTGGCGGAAATGTACAGCTGCTTTGCCCCGCGCCGCCGAGCTTCCTCTTGGGCCAGTTTGAACAGCCGCTTGCCCAACCCCTGGTCCCGGTAGCCGTGGCTGACATGTAAGAATTTCAGCTGAAGCTGATCCTTCTTTGCCCCGATGAACCGATTTTCCAGCACAGCCACGCCAATGAGCTGACCCTCGTCAAAGAGTCCATAGAACCAACCGCCCTGGTCATAACATTCTTCAAGCAAGGGCGTATATTTCTCAGCGCCATCGGGTGACCAACCGCGCACATCGTGATGCTCTGGCTTGAGCACCAGGGTACCCGCCTCAAGATAATAAACCGCGTTAATCACTTCGCGGCGATCGATATGCCAAACGGCGGGGATTTCATCTCGCGTGAGCGTTTGTTCGGTTATCATGAATCTGCCTGTGGTGTATTCCACTCTTTTTTGAGCAAGGAATAGCAGTAATGGTCATAGTAGCGACCTCTAAAGTAATGTTTGTCCCGGACAACGCCTTCCTGTTGAAAGCCTAACTTTTCTAGCAATTTGCAGGAGGCCGCGTTGCCCACATAGGTGATGGCCTGGATACGATTGATGCCCTTCTCACGAAAGGCGAGGTCAATAACGGCCGTTAATGCCTCGGTCATGATGCCTTTTTGGGCGTGCGATTGCTGCAAATCGTAGCCAATTTCGATGCTGTGGTTGATGGTGTCCCAGAACATGTAGCCGCAGGTGCCGATTCGTTGGTTGTTACTCTTGTCAATGATGACCCAACGGTTGCTTTGCCTGTTGTTTTCATTGCTGAAAAATGTCACCAGTTGCTCGGCTTCATCAACTGTCGTGAATGGCTCGGCATCGTACAAATATTGACAGACAAACGCATCGCTAAAATGCTCAAATACAAAGGGTATATCTGAAGCGTCCCACCCTTTGAGCAGCAATCTTTTTGTTTCTACATTCTCCCAATTCATCTTTGCCTCATGGTTCAGTGAACAAGGCAGCTATTATACAGCGGGTACGGGATTGGGCGGATACGGCCGTTTCCCCACCAATCCGCCTCAAAAACAGCATGTTGACCTAATGTTTATGTTTGGCGGGTACACTGTGAGCTTGTGACAACCAAGAAGAGGTAATTTTATGAATGCAAACATTGTAGATGTTAATCAAGCTAATTTTCAGGCGGAAGTGATTCAGCAGTCGCACCAGCGGCCGGTGATTGTGGATTTTTGGGCACCGTGGTGTGGGCCGTGCCGCATGTTGGGGCCGGTGCTGGAACGATTGGCCAATGAGCACAACGGCCGTTTCCGCTTAGCCAAAGTGAACAGCGACCAAAACCAGCAGCTGTCGATGCAGTTTAACGTGCGCGGCATTCCGGCAGTGAAGGCGTTTGTCAACGGCCGTGTCGTGGATGAGTTTGTGGGGGCGCAGCCGGAGCCGAATGTGCGCCAATTTTTGCAGCGCGTCATGGCCCAAATGCCTAACGCTGCACCTGTACAGCCAAAACCGCAAACGGCCGTTCCCAATACCGCCCAAGCGCGCCTGCAAAAAGCGAAAGAGCTGCTGCGTCAGGGTAATGGCCGCGAGGCGCTGCGCCACCTGCCCATCAGCGACACAGGCGAGGCGGACCAGTTACGGCCGTTGGCCCAATTTTTGGTAGATGTGGGAGACGGCCGTTTAACCGGCAGCAACGTCAATATTGCCAACATGATCCAAAAGCGGGAGTATGCCGGGGCGATGTATGGTTTGTTGATGGAGATCAATGGGAGCGGAAACGGCCGTGCTCGGCCAGTGATGACGGGATTGTTTACCTTGCTAGGTGAGCAAGATGCCACTGTGAAGGCATACAAGCAGCAGTTGGCGGTTTTGTGAGCGTGAGAAGGGAACGGTGAACTTTCTAGGTATTCGCTGTCATATCAATGCGGCAGGCGACATCTGGTTGCTGCCATTCCTCGGCGAGAATCGCATAAACGGCTTTGTCCCACCAGGTGTCATTGGCCCAATGGCTTTGCCGCAGGCAGCCTTCATAACGTAGCCCCAATTTAACCATCACTCGGGTGGATGCCATGTTCTCGGGATGACACTCGGCATAGATGCGGTTAAGTCCTAAACTCAAATCACGTTGAGAATCATAGATTTTGATAAAATCCCACGCATCTTACAAAACACGCGAGGTTGATAATAAATGTTACGTCCCAATTTCAGCAAATGGGGTCAAACGGCCGAAGATATGCGACAGCTTTCCATCCATGCTGCGCATCCGCGTAGCCGGGAACGGTATCAAGCGTTGTACCTGATAGGCACGGGTCAGACCAATGCGACACGATGGGCTCAAGAGATTGGGCGTGATGATCAAACAGTGATGGGCTGGATACATGTGTACAACACAGCAGGGTCAGAGGCATTATTGTACAAGCGCACCGGGGGACACCTCCCCTTTTTAGCTCAGAGTTGAAGACAGAAGTAATCACGCTCCTCCAAAGCCAATCACCACAGGATGTTGACTTACCTGGCCATCGCTGGACGCTGAAAAAGCTGGTTGTTTGGCTGCAAGGCAAATGTCAGCGACAAGTGAGCAAGAACACGATTCGGGCCCTGTTGCATCAATCGGGATTCAGTTAGAAAAAGTGCCAAAAGCTGTTAGCCAAAGCCAAACCGGCGCAACGGCAACAGTACATCGAACTGCTTGGCGATATGTTCATTCAAATGTGCGATGGCAAGGCGATTATCATCTACATTGATGAGGCTCATTTCCATCAAGACCTGGATTTAGGCTACAGTTAGTCAGTGAAAGGTCAACCGCAATGGGTTAAGAGCAACTCGCCGGGACTATCAGCCAAAATCAATTATTATGGTGCTTACAATTTTGCTCATGGTCAATGCTTCCTCTGGAGCAACGCCCGTTTTAACAGGGACAATACCATTAGACTTCTTGCATAAGTAGAAAATCGAGCATAATTGCTGTATGAAATATGCCGAGATTCAACACTTATCCGATGCGAAATTTAAACGTTTAACGGGTGTTCCACACCCCATCTTTCAGCAAATGGTGGCTATTTTAGAAGGAAGAATGCCAACCTTTGGTAGACCACCCAAATTATCACGAGCAGACCAACTGTTGTTGACCCTGATGTACTGGCGAGAATACCGTACCCAGTTCCATATTGGCCAAGCCCACGGGATTAGCGAGTCAGCCGTCTGCCGGACAATCCAGCAAGTTGAAAAGACGCTGATTGAGTCAGGGCAATTCACATTACCTGGCAAGAAAAAATTGCAAACCAGCGATACGCTCATTGAGGTTGTGATCATTGATGCCACCGAACAACCGATAGAACGGCCCAAAAAAAACAAAAAAGGCACATTAGTGGCAAGAAAAAGTGCCACACACAAAAAGCGCAGCTCATTATCAACTTAACAACTCTGGAAATTGTGACCACGGCCTTTAGTGAAGGCAAGAAACATGATTTCAAGCTGTTCAAAGAGAGTGGCCAAGGGATCGTACAAACCATTACCTGCTTGGCTGATTCAGGGTATCAAGGCATGACTAAGGTTCACAAGAATAGCCAAACGCCAAAAAAGAAGTCCAAACATCATCCTCTGACAAAAGAGGAAAAAGCTGCGAATCGGGCGTTGGCGAAAGCCAGAATCTATGGTGAGCATGTGATTGGCAAGCTCAAGATATTTCGGATTTTGAAAGAACGATATCGCAATCGGCGCAAACGGTTTGGTTTGCGATTCAACTTGATTACCTCGATTTACAATTTGTCACTGGGATTGAAGTGACTTTTGCAAGAGGTTTATTGCCTTTTTGCAGGCATTAGCCGATTGGCTAATGGTGGATGACCAAACTGTTTACATTATTTTGGACGGTGCGCCATGGCATCGCAGTAAAAAAGTAGCAGCAGCAGCGTTCAAATTAAGGTTCACCTTATACAGACAATAAATTAAAGTGACACAATAAGCCACATGGCAAATAAACGTAAACAAATACTCACACCAGAAGCTGATAAGCAACTGCTGGTGGCCTTCACAACATGTAAAGACGGTGAAATGAGAACCCGCATCCAGGCTGTCAGACTGTATGGCAATGAGGTTCCCGTCCACGAGATCACCAACCTGACTGGATTGCCACGACGCATCATCCTCCGCTGGTGTGGACGCTACCTACAACAAGGTCTAGGGGGATTCGTTGACAACCGCCAAGGAGGTAATCATCAATATCTTACCGATAAGCAGATACAGGATTTAGCCGCCAAGCTGCACCAGTATCGACCAGTTGACTTGTTCGGTCAGAAAGAGGCCGCCACAGCTGATGGGCTGCATTGGTGTATCTCTGACTTGCGGCGAGCGATAAATCACTGGTATGGCATCGACTACAAAAGAGACGCTTCTTACTCGACAACTGTTCCAGAAATGCGGTTTTAGTTGGCAGCGAACAGCCAAGGTGTTTCGCTCTCGTTCGGAGATGAAGGTAGCTGAGTTTGAAGAACAGTTAGAAAAAAAGTGATTGATTACGCCCAAACACATCCAGATGCCATCTATCTGAGTGAAGATGAAGCGAGTATGTATCTACAAGCTACCACCACATCAGTCTGGGCACCCGTCGGGCAAACCCCTGTAGTTAACGCCTCCCCGGAGCGAGATAAGGTCAGCTTCTATGGCACACGCAACCTCGTTTCTGGCCAGGAAATTGTTACCCAAGCAGAAACGATGAATTCTGAGGCGACAGCTATTCATCTGAAACAGATTTTGGCTGCTTATCCGGCTAAACAAATTCTCTTATTTTGGGATCGGGCCACATGGCATGGTGGTGCAGCGGTTCGACAAGTGTTAGCGGAAAATCCGCGACTGGAGTTGATGAAATATCCAGCGGGGTCACCGGATTTGAACCCACAGGAGCATGTGTGGAAGGCGGCTCGTACCCATGTCAGCCATAATCATGACCAGCCCAAATTGGCTGAGTTGGCTGACCGGTTTGAACGCTTTCTCAAAACAAACAAGTTCAACTATTCATTTTTGGAAAAGTTCAGTATTGGAATGTATTAGTTGAGACTTAATCTGACACTCCTTGTAAAATCACACGAACACGAAGGAGTGTCATAATGAAAGCAGAAGAAAAAATTATCAAGAACAAGTTGGGGCTGTTAAATCTAGCCAGAGAATTGGGCAATGTTAGTCAGGCCTGCCGGGTGATGGGCTACTCCCGCGACAGCTTCTATCGCTTCAAAGAGCTGTACGATGAGCACGGTGAGGAAGGTTTGCGGGAGATAAGCCGGCGCCAACCAAACGTCAAAAACAGGGTGGCGCCGGCGGTCGAGGCTGCTGTTATTGAGTTTGCCTTTGAGAATCCAGCTTACGGCCAGTTGCGTGCCTCAATGAACTACAGAAAAAGGGCGCCTTTGTTTCAGCGAGTGGTGTGCGCTCGATCTGGCTGCGCCATGACCTGGAAACCTTCAAGAAACGCCTAAAGGCTTTGGAAAAACGGGTGGCTGAAGAAAATCTCATCCTGACGGAAGCGCAGCTACAAGCACTGGAAAAAGCCAAAGAAGAACGAGAGGCGCACGGTGAGATTGAAACAGCTCATCCCGGTTATCTAGGCGCCCAAGACACCTATTACGTTGGCACCATCAAAGGCGTGGGCCGTATTTACCAGCAGACCTTCATCGATACCTACACTAAAGTGGCCTTCGCCAAGCTTTACACCCAGAAGCACGCCATTACGGCCGCTGACTTGCTCAATGATCGCGTTTTGCCTTGGTTTGAATCCCAAGAAGTGCCCTTGTTGCGGATTCTGACAGATCAGGGCACCGAGTATTGCGGCCGCCTGGAAAATCACGAATATCAGTTGTACCTGGCCATTGAAGACATCGACCACACGCGAACCAAGGCCAAAAGCCCACAGACCAACGGCATTTGCGAGCGTTTCCATCGCACCATCAAGAATGAGTTCTACCAGGTCGCTTTTCGCAAGAAAATCTATCGCACTTTGAAAGAACTACAGACAGATTTGGATCAGTGGCTAGAATTGTATAATCAGGAGCGAACACATACAGGCAAGTATTGTTACGGACGAACGCCATATCAAACGTTTTCAGAGACGAAGCACTAGGCGCGAGAAAAGGTGATTGACGACTTGTTTCCACAGCTAGAAAACAAGTCCGAACCAACAGCTCATGCTATTGTCAGTTAGGTCAGCAGTGTCAGATTATGTCTAGTCTTTTACAATTGAAACTATTCGCGCCATGTCTAAATAGTTTCTCTATTAGATCATCTTTAGCTTGAACTTGTTTGGCAGGTATAATGTAGTTTGTTGGGTGCGATTTCCCGATGAAACGATTTTTCCCAGACCGTTTTAATAAGATTTGCAAGCAACAAAAGGACTTTTATGCGTATTTTTATCACGGGGGCCACGGGTTTTGCCGGTTCTCATCTGGTAGAGGAATTGCTGGCAGCGGGTCATTCGGTTTGTACGCTGGTGCATGCGGCTACCAGTCACCAGGAGCTGCAACAGCATGAGAACCTGACGCTCATTGCTGGGGATTTGCTGGATGTGGGGTCATTGGAAACGGCCGTTGCTGAGGCCCAGCCAGACATGGTTTACCATTTGGCCGGGCAGGCGTATCCGGCACGATCCTGGCAGCAGCCAGGGCTGACCCTCTCGGTAAACAGCGTGGGCACGGCTAATTTGCTGCAAGCGGTGGTGAAATACGGCCGTCCGCAGGTGCTTATTGTGACCAGCGCCGAGATTTATGGGCAGATTACACCCGATATGCTGCCCATCACCGAACAGACGCCGCCTGCGCCGAACCATCCCTATGGTGTGAGCAAGTGGATGGCGGGGTTGCTGGTGCCACTTTACTGGGAACGTTATCAACTGCCGGTGGTGGAAGCACGGCCGTTTAACCACATCGGGCCGCACCAGGCGCTGGGGTTTGTGGTGCCTGATTTTGCCAGCCAGCTGGCGGCGATTCAGGCAGGCCAGCGGGACAACCGGTTGCTCGTGGGCAATCTGGAAGCGATGCGCGACTTTACCGACGTGCGCGATGTGGTGCGCGCTTACCAACTGCTGGCGGCCGAAGGCCAGCCCGGCGAAGCGTATCTGATTTGCTCCGGCCAGGCGGTAAAAATCGAGATGGTTTTGCAGAAGCTAATCGAAATTGCCGGGGTGGACGTGGTGGTTGAGCGCGACCCGGAACGAATGCGGCCGTCGGACACGCCGTGCCTGTACGGCAGCTATGCCAAAATTCAGGCGCAAACTGGCTGGGAACCGCGCATCGGCCTGGAACAGTCGCTGGCGGATATTTTGCAAGATTGGGCTGCTCGGCTGTAGAGGATTTACGTTTTGGCAAAAAATAAGGAACGTTTGGACAAGCTGCTGGTGTCACGGGGCCTGGTGCCGACACGGTCGAAGGCGCAAGGGGTCATTTTGGCTGGTGAGGTGCTGGTGGATGGGGCGCGGGTGGATAAGCCGGGAACGGCCGTTGCCACCGAAGCCACTATCGAACTAAAAGCCGCGCTGCCCTATGTGGGGCGCGGCGGGTTTAAGCTGGCTGGGGCGTTAGAGACGTTTGCTTTAGATGTGACGGGAACTGTGTGTGCCGATGTAGGCGCCTGTACCGGGGGCTTCACTGATGTGCTGCTGCAAAATGGGGCCGCCCGCGTGTATGCGATTGACGTGGGCTATGGCCAGCTGGACTGGTCGCTGCGCCAGGATGAGCGCGTGGTGGTAATGGAACGCACCAATGCCCGGTATCTGGAATCGCTGGACGAACCCATCAATTTTGTGGCAATTGACGTTTCTTTTATTTCGCTGCGCCTAATTTTGCCTGCTGTAAAGCAGTGGTTAGCGGAATCGGCCAGCATTGTGGCGCTGATCAAGCCGCAGTTTGAGGCCGGTCCTAAACAGGTGGGGCGGGGTGGCATTGTGAAGGATACGGCCGTTCATCGCGCCGTGTTAGAAGAGCTGTGGCACTGGTTTCGCGAGAATGGTTTTGGCGTGCAGGGGCTGGTTGTTTCCTCTGTAACGGGTGCCGATGGCAATGTGGAATTCCTGGTTTGGTTACAGGTGAGCAAAGCAGATGGGGTGCCAGAAACGGCCGTAGACGATGTGCTGGCCATCGCTCAACAATCAACAGATAAGTCTGAGGTTTAGTGTAACGTTGTCATGTTGGGCATGGCGCCCAAGTGGGTGGGCAGCGGCAAAAAGACGCAAAAGGTGGAGCCTAATCCCGGCTGGCTTTCCACGCTGATTCCGCCGTCGTAAAGGTTCACTACATCCAAAACGGTGGCCAGCCCTAGCCCGCGTCCCGACGGCTTGGTGGTGAAAAACGGGGAGAAGATGTGAGCGACTTGTTTTTGGCTCATGCCACAGCCCGTGTCGGTAACTTGTAAGAAGATATGGGGGCCAGAGGAGAGGGAACGGCCGTTGGCAAAATGATACCGTTTTTGGTCATCGCGTATCGTTTCTAACCCGGTGCGCAGCAGCACAATACCGTGGCCATCCTCAATTGATTCAGCCGCATTGATAATCAAATTCATAATGATCTGCTGAATGTGAGCCCGTTTTGCCTCGATGGGGGGCAGGTTGGGTGTCAAATCCAGCTGGAGTGAAACACCATTTAGCAACGTGGTGTTGAGCAAGCTGATGTTGTCGTTTACCAGTTGGTTTAGATTGATTAGCTCGTCTGGTGCGTCGTGCGAACTGGCGTACGTAAGCAGCTGCCGAGTGAGTTCTGCGGCAAATTCAGCGGCTTGCATCGCCTTTTCTATGTGTAGTCGAGCAACGTTATCTTGGGGAAGTGTGGCTAATGCCAGTGATGTTTGGCCCACGATGCTGGTAAGCAGATTACTAAAATCGTGGGCGATGCCGGTGGCCAGGAAACCGATGGTTTCCAGTTGTTGTGCCTGGGCGCTTGTTTGAGGCAGCGAATTCGGTGACATATCTAACTTTACATGTGCAGAAATTGAAAAGATACAACTGCTTATTTGCGAACATGGTAGCACAATCAACTGTAGTGATCCTTAAAAAGGACTGCAAAACATCTGCAAAGCAGCTACAAACCGCGCTCATGAATTGATTGCTGAAATCTTGGGTGTGGTTATTTTGTGGGAGAAGAACCAATCGCCGCCAGTCGTTGGTTCATGTAGTTGAGGAGTTCGACCGCATGGGGGGTTTCTTTAAGAACCTGCAAACCGGCTATGGCTTCCTGCAAAGTGTGTTGAAATTCGGCCGTTTGGCCTTGTGCTTCATACAAATCAGCCAGGTTGTCTAGCGAGTTGGCCCAGTTAAAAACATCGCCAAACCGACGGTAGGCTGTGACAGCTTTGAGGAGCATTTCTTCGGCCGTTTCCCACTCTTTTAGCTGGGTATAAACCATCCCCAAATTGTTATAAATACCAGCCAGTTCCGTCGGCTCCTGAATTTGCGAATGCAGTTTTAAAGCTTCTTGCCAGGCCGCTTCAGCCACATTGTAGTTGCCCTGGCTAAAGGCGAGAATTCCCAGATTGTTTTTCAACTGGCTCAAGTTGTGCACATCCCCCGAGCTATTTAGAACCGTCATCAATTCCGTAGATAACTGGTCAATCTTTTCCCACTCGCCAGACTCTGCCCAAATGGCGATGAGTGTGATGGACGTTTTTGTTAGAAGGGAGGAATGACCCAAGCGATGATAGATTGCGTAGGCGGTTTGAGCTGTTTGGAGCGCTTGGTCCCAATTTCGAATTCTGCGGTAGATATTGGCTAGATTTAAGTTGGCGTTGGCCTGTGCCAGTTGATCCTGAGCTTGAACGGCCGTTTCTAATGCCGTCCGGCACAACAAAATCCCTTCTTCCGACTCGCCTTGAATGTCCTTGAGCGAGGCAAGCATCGCCAGTATGCGGGAGTAACTGGAGAGATTTCCTCTGCTTTTGTATAACAAGCTGGCTGTATGATAATTTTCTTCTGCATCGCGTAGATCACCTTTGTGATACAGAAGGTCTCCAATTTGTTCCAACAGCCGCGCCTGTTCGCGACTCTGGTTCAACTGTCGGCTCATGTAGTAGATTTGCTGAAGATAAATAAGCCAACGATCCCAGTCTGCATATCCGAAGATGATAGGGTATAAAATCTGGCTCAATTTATATGATATTTCGAATGTGTCTTTAGTTTGAAGCGTTGTTTCCAGGGCTCGCAGAAAATTGTCGTAATCTTCGTGAACCAGGGAAACTGGATCTGCGCTGGATTCAAGAATTTCCAGCCAGCGTCGAGCGTTAGCTAGTCTTTGTTGCTTAAGAACACTTCGCCAGCGAGCCTGGTCGGAAATAGGAGCACTCAACTCCATCATTCCTCCTCAATCATACGTAGCAAAAATATCTCCGTAAGACGATGAAGCTTATATCTCCGCTCGAATAGTGTACCTGTGATGTCAACTAGCGAGGACAAAACTAAACCTGTCACTGCATTATAGACAACCGGTTCATCTAATTCGGCTATGGCCATAAGATGTTCTACAGTAAATCCAGATTCTCCGGCTTGCGTAAGGCTTATTAAGATTATTTTGCTATCGTCGTCTAAAGATTCCCAAATTTCTCTGAAAATATAGTCAAAGATCCCTTCATTTGTTTCGGTTAACTGTCGTGCCGCAAAACGATTTAGTACGCTTGATAACGAATAAAATCTCAGTTGACCAATGATTAGTTTTAAGGCTAAGGGATTCCCACCCACTACTTCATAGATTTTCAGTATATCTTCATCAAAGGCTGCTGCAAGATCCGTAAAGCCACCTCGCTTAGCCTCTTGCCTAATTAGCTGCAATGATGCGGTTTTGTCCAACTCTTTGTGAGAATAAGAAAAAATACCAGGCTCTGATAACAGCCTGATCCGTGAAGTGATTAGGAACTTTGCCGGATCTTGCCATTTTTGCAATTCTGGGATGAGGCTCCGGTAATCTGCGACGGTTTCTAGATTGTCTATGATGACCAGGCAGCGACGTTCTTTCATGAATTTGTATAACATTCTTTGACGCTGCAATTGTGTTGAGCTGTTGCTTGTTGCTAGACTGAACTGAGAGCACAGCTTTTCAATCAATAACGGAAGCGTGAGGGCCGGACGGCCGCTTTCAATTTGCAGGCGTCCCAGCATAGATAGGTGGGTGTGTTTTGCAGTCACCCAGGCAATCTCATCAAACCGTGTGGTTTTGATGACCTGGCGTGCCAGATAGTCGGCCAGAGCTGTTTTGCCCAATCCCCCAATCCCATCAATGGAAACAATAAAGTGCTCATTTTCATTGAATAAGGCTTCGGTCAGCGTATTTTCGGCGTCCGTAATGCCGACAAGCGTTTCATATGACGGGATACTTAAGCGGCCGTTCATTTTCCCGCGCCATTCTGCACTTGCTGCATCTTCGAGCTGGTTCAATATTTCAGTCAGGTGGGAGACTGCTTGTCGCTGCCGATAATAAAGCGTTGATTCGGAAATGTTTAGCCGATTGGCTACCGTGAGTACATCTCGTCGGTTCTCGAAGCGTTCTTTTAATAGCTCTTCTGCCTCAGGTGAGATGCTGCGTAGTTGTTCCAGCCCATAACTCAAAATAGCACGATTGTTTGCAGCTGGCCCTGCTTCAGCCAAGGTACTATAAACATCTTCAGTTTGTGCAAGGTTTAGGCCCAGGCGCATTTTTGCGAGAGGCCAGTAGGGTGTTTCTCCCCCATGCCATAAGCGTAGAGCAACTAAAACATCATCCGAACTAATCACAATTACCCTCGTTATTTGGTTGCAAGTTCCACCATTTTAAGTGCAAACGACGAATTCCCATAGGATCTTATGCTATCTTACCTCCTTTTGAAAATTATTTGCAGGGGGGTTGCAGTCATATTGAAGTTAATTGAAAGTCTGTTGCAGGTGCTTTTTGATAAGGTTCTTCGCAAGTCAATTTAATCATCCTGTTCATAGATGACAGGTATAAGCAATTTGGTTTTTTAAGCGAGAGGAGGTTTTGATGATATCTGTAATCACAAATAACAAGGTAGCTTTTTTCTTATTGGCCCTGGCAATTGTTGGCTTGCTGACCATTGCGGCTTTTGCATTAATAGCCAACTATGGCGGTTTTGCCATCGCCGGTGACCCAGACATTCTGCGTTATTGCGTTTCAAGTGGTGGTGTTTGCACCGGAGTGTAGCTCCAATTTCCTTGAGAATTTTGTTTTCAGCAAGGTAGTCACCACCTTGTGAGTCGTTGGCAACACGAGGAGCATCATGTCCTTACCGTACCGCAACAGTAGAAAGAAAAGATCACAAAGCTATATCTTAATTGGCGACGGATTTGATGAGTTTGAAGTCATTTACTTTCTGCACAAATTTCGCCAGGCTGGATTGTCTATTAAAAGCGTGAGCTTGTTTGATAAGTTGGTCTACAGCCGACAAGGTGTTGGTTTAAAAGCCGACTTCGCTTTGGCAGACAAGCCATTTGATCCCACTGGTGAAGATTGTTTACTTATTTTGCCTTCTGGGGGGCGGAATGGAGAAGCTTTGCGGCATGATGCCCGAGTGAAATCCTTGCTGATGGAGTTTAACAGTGGTCGCGGACGAGTCGCCGTAACGGGCAGCAACAGCCATCTGGCAGAAGACGTGGAGCAGGTCTTTTCCGATCGGTTGACGTTGCACCGGAATGCAGATCAGGGTCTGGAAGATTTTGTGAAGTCTCTGACGGAACGCATTGTCTACGCGTCATAGTTTGGTTAACTGAATAGAAGATTTTGTAAAAGCCCTGGAGTTTTGTTTCTGGGGCTTTTTTACGGCCGTTTCCCACCTCCCACCACTCTCACTTCACCCACCCACTTAACCTGGCGCAGCGCATCGTCACGTTCGCTGGGGACAATCAGACGTACCAACCCTTGAGTGCGGGTTAATGGCTGGCCATCCATCGCGTAGGCCAGCAAGATAGGGCCAGCAGGGTCCGGTTTATGCAGTTCGCTGGCATAAATGCGGTTGCCAAAGCCGTCGGCGCTAACGACTTCCACCTCAGACCACGGGTCATGGCAGAATGCTTCTACCACCGCAAGAAGCGTAGCCCCGGTAAACGTAAACGGGCCAGATGTGCCGTGCCCGGTGCTAACAATGTAGCAGTCTGAGATGGAAACCTCTGCCAATCTCTGCAAATCCATTACGGTGATGGGGCGGCGACGGCCGTTTACCGACACAAACTGAAAAGTTGGGTCCTCACTGGGTGGGGCGGGGTTTGGTTCATGGCTGTGTGGTTGCAGTGGGTCTGCGTGGTCATGGTCTGTTTTCATCTTATCCTCACTTGGTTAAACGCTTTTGGTGGAAACGGCCGTAATCAAAATCACAAATTTCACCCTTTACTGGCCATTTTGATATACTACACAGCATGACACAAAGCAACATTCGAAATTTTTGCATCATTGCCCATATCGACCACGGTAAATCGACCTTAGCAGATCGCTTGCTACAGGCTACCGGCACGCTGACGGAACGCGAAATGCAGGAGCAGGTGCTGGATAGCATGGACCTGGAGCGCGAAAAGGGCGTTACCATCAAGGCGTCGGCCGTACGCATGAAGTACACCGCCAAAGACGGCAATGAGTATATCATGAACCTCATCGACACCCCTGGGCATGTCGATTTTGGCTATGAAGTTAGCCGTGCCCTGCAAGGCTGCGAAGGTGCTTTGCTGGTGGTAGACGCCACCCAAGGTATCGAGGCGCAGACTTTGGCCAACTTGTATCTCGCCCTGGAATCTGACCTGGAAATCATCCCCGTCGTCAACAAAATTGATCTTCCTGCGGCCATGCCCGAGGACGTTGCCGAAGAAGTGGAAAACATCATTGGTTTGCCTGCCGAGGATGTCATTCCCATCAGCGCCAAAACCGGTGAAAACATAGATGCGGTACTAGAGGCGATTGTCAAGCGGGTGCCACCACCTACCATTGATTATGAAGCTCCCCTGCGAGCCCTGGTTTTTGATTCGCACTATGATTCTTATAAAGGTGTCATCGCCTACGTGCGCGTGTTTGAGGGCAAGCTCAACAAGCGGCAGTGGGTGCAGATGATGTCCAACGAAGTGACGGTTGAACCAATCGAAATCGGTGTGTTTGCCCCGGCCATGAAGCCCGTCGATACGCTTTCCGCTGGGGAAGTGGGCTACATTGCCACTGGTCTCAAAACAGTGCGCGAATGCCGCGTGGGTGACACCATCACCCTGCGCGATAGACCGGCTGCAAAGCCGCTGCCTGGCTACAAGGCTGTCAAACCGATGGTTTTTGCGGGTTTTTATCCGACCGAAGGCGAAGATTACGCTCTCTTGAAAGAAGCTTTAGAACGGCTGCAACTCAACGATGCGGCCCTGGTTTTTGAGCAGGAAACGTCTGATGCGCTCAATTTTGGCTTCCGCTGCGGCTTTTTGGGGCTGTTCCACATGGAAATCATTCAGGAACGGTTGGAGCGCGAGTACGATCTGGACCTGATTGCCACCGCGCCCAGCGTGCGCTACGAAGTAAAAATGGCGCACACGGGTGAAGAGATCGTCATCGACAGCCCGGCCGAGTTGCCTGATGAAGGCACGTTTGAGGAGATTCGTGAGCCGTGGATGCACGTGCAAATCTTCACACCGGATGAATATTATGGGGTGGTCATGGATTTGGTGATTAAGCGGCGCGGCGAATTTGTGGGGCAGGAATATCCGGCACCGGGGCGTGTGGTGCTCAAATTTGACATCCCGCTGGCGGAAATCATCATTGATTTTTACGACAAGTTGAAGAGCGGCACGCGCGGTTATGCCTCGATGGATTATGAAGCGGCGGGTTATCGCGCCTCCGATTTGGTGAAGCTGGAAGTGTTGGTGAACAAAGCGCCGGTGGACGCGCTGGCGATGATTGTGCACCGGGAGATGGCGTACAATCGTGGGCAGAAGCTGGTGACGGCACTCAAGAGCAAAATCCCGCGCCAGATGTTCGAGGTGCCGATTCAGGCGGCTACCGGCAAGCGGGTCATTAGCCGGGCTACGGTGAAGGCGATGCGCAAAGATGTGCTGGCCAAATGTTACGGTGGCGACATTACCCGGAAGCGCAAGCTGCTGGAAAAGCAAAAGAAGGGTAAAAAGCGCATGAAGATGATCGGCACGGTGGAAGTGCCGCAAGAAGCGTTTATGGCGGTTCTTTCGCTCAACGATGATTAATGCGTTGTGACTTGTAATTGAGTAATTGAGCAATTGGGTAATTGGTTTGTCTGAATACCCAATTGCTTTTTTGTTTGAATGGTGGAATGATGCCGAATTCTGAATTGGAATCGCTGCTTAACCTTGGCCCTAAATCCACCAGCTGGCTGGCTGATATCAGCATCCACACGCGCCAGGATTTGGTGGCAATGGGGATTGTGCCTGCGTACTGCTTGCTGAAAGCGCAAGGGTATCCGGTGAGCCTCAATTTGCTGTACGCACTTTATGGCGCACTGCACGATATGCCCTGGAACAAGGTGCCACCAGAAGTTAAACAGCAGCTGCAAGCAGAAGTAGAAGGATTTCGTTTTGGCTAATTTTTACTCGCGATTTGTGTTTCCGTTACTGCGGCGAATGGATGCGGAGACAGTGCACGACCGAACGCTGCGTTTGCTGGAATTGGGGCAGAGTGGGGTGGGACGGCCGTTTCTCAAAAAAATCGCTGGCCCACTCCCCAAAAACCCGGTGCAGTTCGCCGGACTCACCTTCCCTAACGTGCTGGGCATGGCCGCTGGCTTCGACAAAGACGTGCGCGTGGTGCCCGGTTTGGCGGCGCTCGGCTTTGGCCACATCGAGGTGGGCACACTGACGCCGCGCCCGCAGGCGGGCAATCCGCGCCCGCGCATCTTTCGCCTGCCGGAGGATGGCGCGATTATCAACCGGATGGGCTTCCCCAACGGTGGTGTGCAGGCGGCACTACCCCGGCTGCAAAAGCTGGCCGCAAAGCCGCACGACTATATTCTAGGCGTCAGCCTGGGCAAGCAAAAAGAGACGCCGCTGACGGAAGCGGCAGAGGATTACAAAGCCGTGATGCAGGTGGTGTATCCGTTTGCCGATTATTTGGCGGTGAACATAAGCTCACCCAACACGCCGGGGCTGCGCGAGCTGCAAGGCGGGGATTATTTGGGTCAGCTGCTGGGGGCGCTGGTGGCTGAGAACGAGAAATTGGCGAAGGTGTACAACGTTGGGAAACGGCTGTTATGCATCAAAATTGCCCCGGATTTGTCGCTGGACGAACTGGATGAAATTTTAACGGCCGTTCAAGACAACCAGATTGACGCCATTATTGCTACCAACACCACCATCGGCCGCGACGGGCTGTGCTCGCCCAACCAACAGGGACGGGGGGCTTGAGTGGGCTGCCGCTGCGGGAAAAAAGTACGGAGATAATTGCGCACATTTGGCGGGTGACAAACGGCCGTTGACGTGCAGGCTAAGCTAGACGCCGGAGCCGGTCTCGCACAGCTCTACACCAGCCTCATCTACGAAGGTCCTTGTCTTCCACGCTACATTCTCCCCGAACTGGCACTATCTCCCCAAATTAGGCAATCAAGGGATCGTTTTTCTGGCAACTGACTTGATCGTTATTTTAATTCTGCCTAACGCCTACTTATCCTACATCGAGGAGCGAGCCAGCACCTTTGCTATTTACCAGTAAGTTTCAATAAAGACCTATCTCTTGGTCAGGTTGACGTGATGTTGGTTACACACTAGAACCTAACAAAAAACACCTGCATTGATTTACTATCTATTTGCCGTTTGCCAAAAGCTTTGTCAAAGTGGTTGACTTGGTCGCTTGTGATATAAGGTGTCAAAATTGGCGAGTTTAAATTTAGGTTTCATTTATTTGATGTCCAATAGTGATTGACCAAATCCAAGTCTATACCTGAATGAGTAGGAGGATAAAGAATAATCCTTATCTTCCCAGTTGTTATTTTGCCTCTCTCAATTATGTGTAAAAGGCTAGACATAATCTGACACTGCTGACCTAACTGACAATAGCATGAGCTGTTGGTTCGGACTTGTTTTCTAGCTGTGGAAACAAGTCGTCAATCACCTTTTCTCGCGCCTAGTGCTTCGTCTCTGAAAACGTTTGATATGGCGTTCGTCCGTAACAATACTTGCCTGTATGTGTTCGCTCCTGATTATACAATTCTAGCCACTGATCCAAATCTGTCTGTAGTTCTTTCAAAGTGCGATAGATTTTCTTGCGAAAAGCGACCTGGTAGAACTCATTCTTGATGGTGCGATGGAAACGCTCGCAAATGCCGTTGGTCTGTGGGCTTTTGGCCTTGGTTCGCGTGTGGTCGATGTCTTCAATGGCCAGGTACAACTGATATTCGTGATTTTCCAGGCGGCCGCAATACTCGGTGCCCCGATCTGTCAGAATCCGCAACAAGGGCACTTCTTGGGATTCAAACCAAGGCAAAACGCGATCATTGAGCAAGTCAGCGGCCGTAATGGCGTGCTTCTGGGTGTAAAAGCTTGGCGAAGGCCACTTTAGTGTAGGTATCGATGAAGGTCTGCTGGTAAATACGGCCCACGCCTTTGATGGTGCCAACGTAATAGGTGTCTTGGGCGCCTAGATAACCGGGATGAGCTGTTTCAATCTCACCGTGCGCCTCTCGTTCTTCTTTGGCTTTTTCCAGTGCTTGTAGCTGCGCTTCCGTCAGGATGAGATTTTCTTCAGCCACCCGTTTTTCCAAAGCCTTTAGGCGTTTCTTGAAGGTTTTCAGGTCATGGCGCAGCCAGATCGAGCGCACACCACTCGCTGAAACAAAGGCGCCCTTTTTCTGTAGTTCATTGGAGGCACGCAACTGGCCGTAAGCTGGATTCTCAAAGGCAAACTCAATAACAGCAGCCTCGACCGCCGGCGCCACCCTGTTTTTGACGTTTGGTTGGCGCCGGCTTATCTCCCGCAAACCTTCCTCACCGTGCTCATCGTACAGCTCTTTGAAGCGATAGAAGCTGTCGCGGGAGTAGCCCATCACCCGGCAGGCCTGACTAACATTGCCCAATTCTCTGGCTAGATTTAACAGCCCCAACTTGTTCTTGATAATTTTTTCTTCTGCTTTCATTATGACACTCCTTCGTGTTCGTGTGATTTTACAAGGAGTGTCAGATTAAGTCTCAACTAATACAAATTATGGCATTGTGTATTGCCAACAAATTTAGCTGTAGAATGTGAGTAGGTTTAAGGTTGATGCCCGTAATACCACTTCCCACTAAGGGGATATTTATGTCTTGTCCCAAGGCGAATTTGCGTGTTTCATGCCAAAACTTTTCTAGTGCTACCCACATTTTAGTGACGCTACAGTTATCTTCCGGTATATGACCTTGTAACTCAGTCCAAGTAATTGCGAAAAGGAGGAATTTATCGGTTTTTGATTCCACCAGTGCTGTTGTTCCCAATGAATACAATCTTTCAGATAATGGCACATCCTTATCTTCTTGGAATACTTGAACCCAGCGAATATCTGGCCGCAATTGTTCACCAGTTCTTATTAACTCAAGTATTTGGCCGCGCCGTTTAAGATAACCGATCAATTCACGGGTTTTGTCATTCTGGTTTTCACCTGCCAACTCATCATAGGATATTTCAAGATGAAAGCATAAGTCTTTTAACTCACTAAGATTAAATACATTGTTTCATAAGAATTCTTAACACTTGGCGAACTTTGTGTTCGCATCGTTAACAACCGCATATTTTGAATTGAGCTTCTCTCGACAATCATCAATCGTGAACAGCCAGTTGATTTTTACCTGCTGTTCTGACCGGTGGTTAAAAAAGTGAGGACTTCCTTTTCAAGCTTTGCCATCGTCGGGATACGACAGTCGAGGCAAAGGCGTGCTAAGGCGGAGAACTCAATCTCGATCATGTTTAGCCAGCTGGCTGATTTAGGTGTGTGATAAAACACAAATCGTTGGGCCAAAGCCCAGGCTTCATCCGCAGGCAAATGGTCATAGAAGGCACCTGTTGTATGGGTATTCAGGTTATCTAACACCAGCCGAATCTGTTTGGCGTGTGGATAAGCGGCGGCAATGGCCTGGCAAATGAGCGTAAACTCTTTCTTGGTTCGCTGTAGTTGCACCTGAGCCACCTGGTTGCCCGTCAGTGGTTCAATAGCGGCCAACAGCGCGCATGACCCATGTTTTTCGTAGGCGTAGTGTTCTTTTTTGACCTGACCGGTTTGCAGAGCAATTGACTCTACCTTGTCACCAATGAGGAAACAAGGCCGTTCATCAAAGCAGACGACTGGATAGGCTGGATCATAGGGTAGTGAATAGAGCTACAAGATTCGTTCCATCGCCGCGATAAACTGGCTCGTTATCTGACCAATGCACCACTGCCGTTTCAGGTGTGGCTTGAGTTCGTTTTTTCAGAATTCTTCTGACCTCCTCACTGTAGGAAATGGCATCCGCTTCAATTAATTCCACGGCATGGTCGGCTAGCAAACGAAGCGTCCACTGGCTGTAGCCTTCCGGTGAGTCTGCACAGGCCAAGGCCGTGATTTTGGCTTCATCTACACTGGATATCTTTTTAGGACGTCCACTTTTTGGCCTATCAGTCAAGAAAACCAAACCATTTTCGCGGTAATTTGTGGCCCAAATGGAGACCGCTTGCTTGGTAACGCCGACTGTTTGACCTACGGCCGTATAAGTTTGTCCGCGATGCAATTCCAGCAAGGCGAAGGCGCGCCGATACGTTCTGGCTGAAATGCTACCTTTGCTGATTAGCTCTTTGAGATTGGCCTGATCTGCTTCACTTAATTGGATGTGGTTTTTATTTGACATCCTCTGAGATTAGCAACAATTCTTATAATATGCGATTGTTCAGGTTACCTTTGAAACAATGTATTAATCCGGCTAATTAGAATATTGTGCAATTCTGTTAATTGTTTTCTGTTAGGTGCTTGTGACTTTGTAGTACCTAAAGTTGCAGGAGCTCTCTCAAAATCTGTACCACGCAATGATTTTAGAAGTTCTCTTTGGTATATTTGAAGTCCTTTCTGTTGATGGATTTGCTGAAATTTGTTAATGACTTGATTCAGTAGGCTACTTTCCGCTACATCTGTCTCAAAAAAATGCCGGCTAACAAGAATAGCTTTATAGCCACTTTGTGCAAACAAATCTCCATAAGCGACTGTTATTGTCGAAGCACCACTATAAATAACTATCTGCTTAGTTTGTAGAGTGTTGTCTGGATTCATGATGAATTTCCGACGAGCAAGATTCTATTGCTCCGGGAATATGTAAAACTTAAGGTAGTGGTCGATAAGTAAGTGATAGGTAAACTGGATACATGTTCCAAGAAACTACTACTTACCGCTGTCGTGTCTGCGACAGTACCAATATTGTTAAAAATGGCACCAATCGCTGCGGCAATCAACAGTATTGGTGCAAAGATTGTGGCGCTCGGCGTGTCTTACAACCCAAACGCCATCCGTCGTCTGAAAAAAAGAAACCGCACTGAACATTTACAAAGAACGAGCCAGCATGCGCGGTGTCCAGCGCGCCCTTGGTGTGAATCGCCATACACTGGCTCTCTGGCTGCTAGAGCTCCTTGCCCGTCTCCCAGCATTTCGCACCTCAGTCGAGCCAGCTAGGGCCAACGATGTTCTAGAACTGGACGAACTCTGGTCCTTTGTCGGCAAACGGCAACAAAAGCGATGGCTTTGGGTGGCGCTTTGTCGTCGGACACGCCAAATCGTTGCCTTTGTCATTGGTGACCGCAGTGCCAAAACGTGCTGGAAATTATGGCAACGGATTCCGATAGCTTACCGTCACTGCCATACATTCAGTGACCTGTGGCATGCCTACCAGCAAGTCATTATCACGGGCAAACACACTTCAGTTGGTAAAGAAAGCGGCGAAACGGCGCATGTGGAGCGGTGGAACAATACCTTGCGCCAACGAATTGGCCGCTATGTTCGCAAATCGCTCTCGTTTTCAAAGAGCGATAAATTTCATCATTTGGTAACCAAGTGGTATATCTATGAGTACAATTTATCACTTACTACCTGACCACTACCGCGTTTCATGAATTGCGGCAGCTTCAGCCTGTTTCTCTAGTTGGCGCCGCTGCGTAACATCAGTTATTAAGATTTCTTGAACAATCTTTTTAAGGATCAAGCCATTTGGCTTCAATTTGGTCAAGCTGGCCAGATTGCTGTAGGGTGGCTAGGCTTTGGTTGAGCATGTCGAGTAACTGCTCATCTTCACTACGCACAACCAGGGCAAAAGGTTCTAGGGTGACGCTTTCGGGCAGCCGCTTGAGGTCGTCGTGGTTGCGCAGGAAGAGACGGCCGCTTATCGCATCAGTAAGAGCAGCATGGGCAGTAGATTCTTGAACGGCCGTAATTGCCTCATCGGCCGTCGAAAATGTCATAATCTCCAAATCTGCCACCCGCTTGGCCCACTCAGTGGCCTCCACGTGGCCTAAACTTCCCAACTCCACCGCCACCGTCTTACCGCTCAAATCCGCCATTGTCTCGATAGTGTTATTGTCCGTCGGGACAATCAAAATTTCGCCTGCGTTAAAGTATGGTTCGCTGTAGCTAAAATCCCGCGTTTTCTCCGGGATGATGACCAGGGCGGAGATGAGCACGTCCACCTGATCGGTCGCCAGGGCATCGTACAGGCCGTCGTAGCCAAAGTAGACAAACTGGACGTCCAGCCCCAAATCGTTGGCAATCGCCCTTGCCAAATCAATATCCAGGCCAACTAAATTGCCACCCTCATCCACCTCGAAGGGCGGGTAGGTGGGGTCCAATCCCACGCGCAGGACACCTGCCGCCTGCACTCGTTCCCAGCTGTCGTCAGCGTTTGAGCAGCCAATTTGCCACAACATCATGCCAAAAATGGCGATGAACCACAAGCTGTTTTTAGCATACTGGCCAAACGATCTGAATCCGATCCAGAATTGGGTAAGGGCGGGACGGCGCGGCCAGGACTTAGGCAACCCAGATGGCCTCGCCCCCGCGCCGTCTCGCCCAAAGCCGTAACAGGCGGGCGAGACAGGCGGGGAAAAAGGTAGTTTGTTACGGCTAGGATGGTTTTCCGCCTGTCCCGCCCCTACGGGCCACTTGCTACCAAACTCACTCATTCCCTGTGAACCTCTGCAATTCGGTGTAGATGGGTTTGGCCACAAATTCCGGCGTGACGAGGGTGTAATAATCCATGAAGCTTTTGGTAGGCGCGGGGAAACGGAAGGCCCAGATGGCGATCATCTCGACGTAGGGCCAGTTTTCCTCGGCGTAGGTGAAGGCATCGAGGGTGTTTTGGATACGCTGGCCGGGTCGCACCGCCATCGTCCAGCGCGGGTGATCGTTCCAGCCAAATTCGGTGATGTAGATTTTGGTGTCGGCGTCGCCGTGGCGCAGCATGACCTCGCGCACCAGCTCCACGCGGCGGAAGTTGAGGATGTCCGGGCCGGGATCGGCCAGGGCGGGGAAGGTGAGACCGTAGCTGTGCATGGCCAGCCCGTCGAAGTAGTCGGCAGCTCCGGCGGCGTACATCTGGTCCAAGTATTCCAAATCGTTCAGACCCCAGGGGGAACCGGCGGGTTCCAGCGTGGGGGCCAGCGCGCCGCCCAGTACCAGTACGTCTGGATTGGCGGCTTTGACAGCGGGATAGACGGTTTTGAGCAGGTTGGTGTAGTCAACGGCCGTTCCTTTCCGGTATCCCCATTCATAGCTCAAATTCGGTTCGTTGCCCACGATGATGGCCGCCAGCTTGCCCTGGTAACGGGCGGCAAAGCGGGCGGCAAAATCGGCAAAATCGTCGTAGGCGGTTTCGTCCAGATAGTTGAGCGGTGTGTCTTCCGGCCGGGCCCAGCCAGGGGTAAGGCCGATGCGGGCAATCACTTTGAGCCCCTGAGCGTGGGCGTGCTCAATCACCATGTCCGGGTGGTCCCAGGCGATGCCGCCATCTTCGGCGTGATAGTAGGCCCAGGGGAACAGCTCCACAATCCACGGCGACCCCATCTGGCGCACCATTTCCAGGCTGCGCTGGATTTTCCACTCTTCCACTTCATCGGTCAGGCGGGTGTGGACGCCGACGATGGGGTGGGTTGTGTGCACCGTTTGCGGTGGACCGGGCACAATGAGCAGCGGGTCGGGCTGGATGAGGGTGATGAGGGCAATAAGCAGCAGCAAACGCCAGCCGCTGCGAAAATGAAGCTGGTTCAATCGCGCAATCACGATTCCGTTTGCAGCGTGGTCTGGTAAAAATCGGCCCACCATTCCAGGTGTTGGAAGATGGCGAGCAGCCGCTGTTTGGCCGGAGTGTCCCGTTCGGGCAGTGGTTCAGGCGGCACAAATTTGGCCGGGATGAGCCCAAGGCGGAAGAGAAGCTCGTTTTCTAGCTGGATGTTCAGCATCCGGTTTTGGAAGTCGTGGATGAGCTTGTGCAGCGTGTCATCGCTGGCGTTAGCTGCGGTGAGGTAGCTGTGGGGCAGGGATTCGACCAGGATATATGAGGGCATTCGGGCCGCCTGGCGCAAAATTTGCTGGCTCGATGGCGTTAGCCGCGCCAGAAAAGGCACACCCCATTTGTGCTGATACTTGTTGAAGCGTAAGTCCAGCGCTTTTTCATACAGCGCGACCAGGCAGAACTGGGCGACGGTGGTGACGTGCAGGCTGCCATCGGTCTGGGGCAGGTGTTGGGCCAGCGTTTGCCAATTGATCTGCCCAACTTGCCGGGGCGTGAGCTGGTTAAAGACAAAAATATTTTTGTTGTTTTCGGTGTAAATAGCCTGAAGGCCGGGAATGTTCGGCGAGGTTGGCCCCGTCTGAGCGGCTTTGCTCCAAGTTTGGGCGGCGGGCAGTCGCTGCAAGACGGCCGTTAATGCCTGCTCCACCATGTTAAATCGGGCAACGGCCGTTTCTGTAGCTCTTACTGGCTGGACACAAATTTGCTGGGCCAAATCGTTGAGCAGGGCATCGTCTTCCGGGCTGCTGTTTTGGCTTAGCGCGGCGGAGGCATTCAGCAGTTGCTGGGCCAGATGGGCATACAATTCATGCGGGTTCACGCTGGTGCGGAAAAAGTTGGGCGGCATTGGTTGGCCAGCCAGCTGCAAACCATGTTGCAGCATGTCCAGCGCCAGGTGGGGATTAAATTCCAGGTGGCGGCGCAGCGCATGTCGTGTAGCCACCAACGGCGGCTGTTTGAGAAGTACCTTGTGCTCTTGCCACAGCGGGTAGAAGCTGTCGCGCACGGCGTGCATATTGGCCTCTGGGCTAATGACGAGCAGGAGGTTGGGGGGAGAAACGGCCGTTCGCGTGGACTGCACTGCCTGACGGCCAAATAAAAACACTGCTTCGAGCTGTGAGCCTAAGTCGGTGGCCAGCGTTTGTGAGATTGTGTTGAGGGCCGGATTCATAGGACCCATTATACTTTGCTGACAGCGGTAGGGGCAATATGCAACCTGAAGCAGATTAGCGCACACCCCGCCTCAACACGTATCGCAAGATATTAAAGGACGTAGTGGATAAAGCCAGGCTAGCCAAACTGTTTAGGCGCTATCTGCATGAAACATACGGTGGGTAGGCAAGCGAGTTGGTGGTGCTGGAATGGTGCCATGCCTCCATTATTTGTATCAGTGACTATGTTAGTCGAAACGCGCTTCATGTACAGGCTGCTGAACCACAACCGCAGGCGCTGGTGGCCGATAACTCAATGCACTATGCGGCCAGATGGTGTTGTATTGCCTGCGACACGTCTCAATAATGATTTGTGCTTCCTTTAAAAAGTTAGGACTTTCGCTTGTGCTCAAAAGTGAGCGACAATAACTTTATGATTTCACGAATGAAATACGTTGAATTTCTCATAAGTGACGTGAGACCGAAAAAGTGGACATGAGAATAACTCAGATTCAACATACAATTGGATTGTAAAGATCACATTTTTAGTCATCGCTCTGTTTTGCGAATGAAATCAGGGATTGTTTGGCGGATAGGATGCTTCGAAGGACCTCAGCATGACAAGGGCAGGTTATGGCGTGGGTTCGGAGGTTGGGGTAGGCGGCGGCGCGTCGATGATGATTTCGACGACGGTGGTGCGGTAAGGCTGCACTACGATCTCCTGCGTCACCCGCTTTTCGCCAATTTGCACGATGGCTTTGTAGGTGCCTGCCCCCACATCATCAAAGGCAAACGTCTCGTTCCACAGTGGATCGCTGTTCAGGCCGTCGGCGGCGTAGGTGGTGGTGGTGTGGCCAATGTTGGCCCCATCGGACGACGAAAGCGAGACAACCAGCTCGTGCCACACTTCCCCAGTGGAAGTGGTGATTCGCCCGACCACTGTGCCCCGATCCGGGAAGGGATAGAGCCACAGGCGCGGATTGCGGGTATGGCTGTAAGTGTTTTCGCCTACGCGCACTTCGAAGTGGAGATGCGGCCCCTCGGCGACGCCCGTTGCCCCAGAGAGGGCAATCTGCTGCTGCATGAGCACGTGTTGGCCTTCCACTACCTGTGGTTCCGATAGATGGCCGTACAGTGTAAAGACTGGCTGGCCTTCCCACAACGTATCATGCTGGATGACCACCAGATTGCCATAGAAGTTGGGCTGGGGACCAAAGACTTGCTCGCTGTCGCTGCCCGCGTACACCACCGTGCCATCAGCAACGGCCAATACGGCCGTTCCCCCCGGCACATAAAATTCCACGCCATGATGCGGTTGCAAGGTGCCGCCGCGCGTACTGCCGTAGGGATAAACCTTGTCCGTCCAATTGGTCTGGCCTTCGTGAATGGGCCGCCAGAACCAGTAATGTTCCTCGGGCAAGGTGTAGCGCAAATTCGGTGGCGTGGGGGTTGCGGTGGGCAAATTTGGCGTGGGGGTGGGGCTGGGTACGGCCGTTGCCACCACCACATCCGCCGTATTCTCTTGGGCACTCACAACCTCGGCCTCATCATCGCCGCGTGAGAGGGAAAAGGAGGGCATTTCGGCGGCGGGCGGCGGCTCGCTGTACTCAATGACCGGTTGGGCCAGGGCTGGCTTGAGGGTGGGCGTGGGCATGGCTGCTGAAACGGCGGCTATCTGCGTATTGGCGGTTTCCACGGGTGTTGCCTGGCAGCCAGCAAGTAATGAGAGTGTTACCGCAACGGCCGTTCCCCACCTCAAAAATCGTTTTGCTCCTGCCCCGCGCCCGCTCATGCAAAACCTCCCCGCTCGGCGGCGACAACCTTCACGCGTTTTGCCATGTCGGCCGTTTCTTCGATGAGTGTAGCCAGCTCCGATTGCCAGCGACGCACCAGCGCCCTGTCTTTGATGGTGGTCGCATTGATTTGCACGTTGAGAGCGGCCGTTTCTACCGCCGCTACAGCCATCAACACACCAGCGGTCGCGTCGGTGACGGCGTTGATGTTGCCTACGTTGGCCAGCTCACTGGCCAACTGCGCCGCCCGATGGCTGAGCCGGGCCACGCGCAGCGGCACCTCAGCTGCGCCAACAGTGGCCTCCTGCACGCGAGCTTCCCGTTCGCTTTCCGACAGCTCTTTGTTGCGGAAAACGGCCATGACAACTTCAAAGGCGGCGGCATCTTCATTGATGGCGGCGGTGAGATTTTCACGCAAGGTGTTGGCTTCTTCCAGAACGGCCGTCATGTGCTCCTGAATCTCGGCGTACTTTTTGCGGTTGACGGTAAGCCCGGCCACCATTTGGGCCAGACTGGCAGCCAACGCCCCGGCTAACGCGGCCACGGAACCACCGCCTGGGGTGGGTTGGTCAGAGGCGACCCCTTCCAAAAAGGCATGGGGGGTCAAATCAACCGTCTCCGAGGATTCATGCAGGCGATATTCCAGCACCTGCTCGTCGAGCATATCGTCGAGCTGCAAATAATATTTGGCGCTTTCCATGAGCGCTTTTTGCGGAATCATGCCCACCAGTTCAGCTTTGGTAATGGTGGTCCCGTAGCGTGTTGCCTCACGCCGCACCATTTCTTGCACCAGATGAATCGGCGTTTTCTCGAAGTTAGTCAGGTTCATGCTCACCTGGGCTTGCCCTTCGACCAGGAACCCTTTGGCCTGCACGTAGCGCAACCCACCGCTGGAAAAGCGAATGCTGCGCGAGATTTTTTCGGCAATCTCCACGTTGTCGGTATTGAGGTAAAGGTTGTAGGCGATGAGAAACGGCCGTACGCCAATCACCGTGGCACCCCAGTTTTTAGCCTGGGCCGGGCCGTAGTCTGGTTTGCGGGCCGGGTTGGTTTCTACCTCTTGCTTCCACAGCTCGTACTGTCCCTGGCGAATGTCCGACAGTTTTTCACGCTCTGGACTGGTAGCGGCATTGCCGTATAGGTAAACCGCGATGCCCAGCTCATCGCCAACGCGCTGGCCCAGCCGGTTGGCCATCGCCACGCAGTCATTGATTGTGACACCGCGAATGGGAATGAACGGGCAGACGTCGGTGGCCCCAATACGAGGATGTTCGCCTTGGTGCTTGTCCAGATCGATCAGTTCAGCAGCTTTGCCAATGGCGCGAAAGGCCGCTTCTTCTACATCGGCGGGTGCGCCCACGAAGGTGACGACGGTGCGGTT
The DNA here is from genome assembly GCA_020634435.1 of Ardenticatenaceae bacterium. Classification (GTDB taxonomy): domain Bacteria; phylum Chloroflexota; class Anaerolineae; order Promineifilales; family Promineifilaceae; genus Leptofilum. The sequence goes on from JACKBS010000004.1 coordinate 262,368, forward strand.
ATGGTCGGGGTCCGCGCTGACGTCCAGCACGTTTACCCCGCGCACCGAGCGGATGGCGTCGGCAATGGCGGTGTAAACGGCCGCATTGCGGCCCTCGCTAAAATTGGGTACACATTCAACAAGCTGCTGCATTCAAAACTCCTTGAGTAAGGGCGAGGCAGTTGGCGACTAGTGATCCTGGTTAGCGTAATCTGACCACCAACTGCCTCGCCCCTACGGCCCATTTTTTGGGCAAACGCGCTTTTTTATCATGAACTGGGCAATGTGGCGAATTTACTGCGATGTTTCAGAGCGGCGACGCAGGCTGGATTTCACCTGCTGCCACCGTTTTTTAACCGGGCTCACATCTTCAGCCTCGATGGGCGAACGGCCGTACCGTGCTTCCAGGAACGCTTCGGTTAGCGCATCGACATCTTCCTCGGCATCTGGCCAGCTTTCTTTTAAGTCCTGAGCAAACTCTAGCGGCGTTTCCGCCTGCTCGCGCGGCACGCCTTTGTCGGCGGCGCGTTTGACGGTGGACAGGTAAAAATAGCGAATCTGTTCACGCGGCGACAGCGCATTCAGGCGGATGAAGCGCCAGGGCGGCTGTTCGGCAGGCTTCTCGTCTGGTTCGCGCTGGAGGCGGGCCCGCACCGCTTGCTGCCAATCGCGCATCTGGTGGCCTGCGCCGCGCCACGCGGTTTTTAGCCAGACGCGAAAACGGTGCCAGATGGATTGGAGAACGGCCGTATCCACCTTCACCCCCCGCTCGCGCAAGAAAAAGCTGATGGCCATCACGCTCACCACAATGGCCACCGCCCAAAACAGCGAGCTGATGATCAGGCCGGTGTCCACCGTTTGTGGTGGCAGTGCCGAAGGAATGGGTGTGGCTGTGGGGGTGGGCAGGGGCGGCAGGGTGGGCTGGATAAGCGGTTCGGCCGTTTCGGGCGCGGGATTGCCCATAAAAAGCGAAATAAACCACGCCAACAGAGTGGAAAGCAGCGTCATGATGAACGAAGCAGTCGTTGTTACCGCCCACACGATCATTTGCAAAATACGGCCGATGGCAAACGTGGAGCCAATCGGCAAAAACGCCGCTACCAGGGCGATGCCGCCCAACAGCAGCAGCGTGTAGCGATGCCAGCTCTGCTCTACCTGCCCCCGCCGCGTAACGCCATTGATGAGCCATCGGGCATTCATGGCCGACAGCCTTGCCTGGCTTAGCAGGGCAAATCCAGCCAGGAAGTAAAGCAGTAGAGCCAGCACCAGCTCGATGCGTAATCCCAGGCGGGCCAGAGCCAGCGAACTGCCCTGGTAAACCTCGACCACATCATAATTGCTCATCGAGGTGACGACGGCCAGGATGAGCGCCCCGGCAATCCATTGCCGGAAAAACGAGAGCACAATGGCTCCGCGATTGGTGCGTATCGGCTTGTCGCTGGCGTTGCGCTGACTGGGCGGCAGGGAGTAAAAATAGACCTCGGCCTGGTCAATGGAAAGGCGGGTAAAGGTTTGCCCCAGGCTGATGGCCCGTTCCCAGGTAAACAGGCACAGAACGCCGCTAAAAATGAACGGTGCATCCAGCAAAAAGAGGTGTGGTCGGGCTAAAATTTCGGCAAAGTCGGCCAGGCTGGGCCAGTTCCCAATAACAATCCAGCTAAAGAGGCGCAGCAGCAGGGTGAGCAGCAGCAGTTCGGCGGCGCGGTAGCTGGTGTGGTTCAGCAGCCGCCTTTCCGGCTGTTGCAGCCAGAGGGTGGTGTAGCATCCTTCCAAAGCGACAAAGAAGATGAAGGTGGTATAGGGTACCCAACTGTCGCTGCGAGTGATGATTTCTGTAAGTACCAACACGGCAGAGAAAAGTGCGGTAATGAGGATGCTGATCAGCAGTGGCTGCACAATGGTGCGCGACCATTTGTTGGTGATGAAGGCCAGCCGGGGATCGTCCAGCGGGAGAACTGGAGCGGGTGGCGGTGCCACTGGACGTACCTGATGTCTGCGTCTGGTGCTCATGCCGTCACCCCGTGCTGAAACGGCCGTCGCCAGGGATCCAAATCGCGCGGGCCAGCCACGTTGTAGGCGGCAAAACCCAGCCGCCGGGCGCGCTCACGCACCAGGCCAAAGTTGCCATCTGGCTCTACGGTGATGAGGATCGGGTTGAATCCGGCACGGACCAGCCGGTGCAGGCTTTGGCAAACCAGTTCGCTGCCGTTGGCGGTGATCACCAGGATGGTGACGCCCCAGTTGAGGTGCAGGCAGGCGTTGACCGCCCACTTGGTAAACGACACGGTTTCTTCGGCTTCGATGCGGGCCAATCGTTCCAAAATTTTGGTGAGGTGCGGACGGCCGTTTCGTGGCGGAATGGCGGGGGGCATAAACGCGCCGGGGTCAGCCTGGATGACGCTGTGGCTGGGGCGCAGCAGCCGCCCGGTGGTTTCGTCAAAGCCGTGTTGGCCGCTGGCCAGCGGATCGATGCCGTTGGTGATGAGTCCCACGCTTTGCCGCTGGTTCACCAGGTGTGCCGCCAGGGAAGCCGCCACCTCAATAGCCCATTCGGTGATGTCACCCCGGTTGCCAAACTGGTAATCGGGACTATGCAGATTGAGCAGGACGGCCGTTTCCAATGAAATGGCTGGTTGAAACGTCTTCACCATCAAGTTGCGCGTATGGGCGCTGGCCTTCCAGTTGATTTGCCGGATGGTGTCGCCGGAGCGGAAGTCGCGGATGCCCATTGGGCGGGCCGGGTCTTCAAACAGTCGCTGGTGGCTGGCGATGGTGCCAAATGGCAGGCGCGAGGGCAGGCCAAGCTGGGTCAGTGGCGTCAGGCGTGGATAGACGGTTAGGTAATCGGCGGGCAAAAAGGCGACCAGCTCCGGGTGGATGCCAAACAAATCGCCGGTGGTGAGCCGCAGCGGGCCAAGCTGGTAGTAGCCTCGGCGGCGGGCAATGACTTTGTAGTGGAAATCGGCCGTTTCGTGCCGTCCCAACGACACCACCTGGTGCAGCGGGTCGCCGTGCTTGAGCTGTACCGCCACACTTTCCTGCACCTGAATCCACGGCAAAGGCAGTCGCCCCAGGTTGGTCAGGCGAATGGTCACCGGTACATCCTCGCCCCAAAAAACATTGCGATCGTACTGCCGGGCGCTTTGTAAATTTTTGATGCCGCGCGGCATGAGCCAACGCCCCCAGGCATAGATGCCCGCGCTGACGTAGATGACATAGAAAATAAAATCGACTCGCAAAAAGAAGGCGAGCAGCAGGAGGATGAGAATTAAAGCGGAGAAGTTTCCCATTTTAGAAGGCGATCAGAGACTGGAGATTGGAGATGAAGCAGGCCCGATCTCCAATCTCTAATCTCCAATCTCTACTCATTCCAGTTCGCCAATATCCAGCGGCGTGGCCTGCATGATTTCCTTGAGGATGCCTAGATGGGTATGGCCACGCAGGGCACTTTCTGGGTGGATGAGGCAGCGATGGGAGAGAATGGCCGGGGCGAGCTTTTTTACGTCGTCGGGCAGGGTGTAGTCGCGGCCCTGAACGGCCGCATATGCCTGGATGCCTCGGTAAAGTGCGTGGCTGCCGCGCGGGCTGGCTCCCAGGATCAGGTCTTTGTGCCGCCGTGTGGCAAACGTTAGCCGCACAATGTAGTCGCGAATCGTGTCGTCTACGTGTACGTCCCACACCTGTCGTGCCAATCGGGGCAACTCGTTACCGTCCACCACCTGTGTCAGGCTTTCGATGGGGTGGGCGCGGCCCAGGTTGAGCAGCATCTGGCTTTCGCTGGCTTCGTCCAGGTAGCCCAGGCTCAGCTTCATGAAGAAGCGATCCAGCTGGGCTTCGGGCAGTGGGAAGGTGCCTTCATATTCCACTGGATTTTGGGTGGCGAGAACAAAAAACGGCCGTTCCAATTCGTGCGTCACCCCATCCACTGTCACTTGCCGCTCGCCCATCGCCTCCAACAACGCTGACTGCGTGCGCGGCGTGGCCCGGTTGATCTCGTCGGCCAGCAAAATGTTGGTAAAGACGGGGCCGGGTACAAAGGTAAAACCCTGCTTTTGTTGGTCGAAAATGGAGACGCCGGTGACGTCGTTGGGCAGTAAATCGGGGGTACACTGCAAGCGCTTGAACTGGATGCCCAAACTCACGGCAAAAGCGCGAGCCAGCATTGTTTTGCCCACGCCGGGCACGTCTTCCAGCAGGGTGTGCCCTTCACACAGCAAGGCCACTACGAGCAGCTCCAAATTCGGCCGTTTGCCGATAATCACTTTTTCCACGTTATCCAACAGGGTTTGGGCGAAGGTTCGTATCTCGTTCATTGGGATTATTGTCCCTCGTATTGGGGAATCTCACAAGTGCGCTGTGGGAGAGTGAAAGCAAATAGGAATAAGGGCAAACTTTTCACTTTTCACTTTTTACGTACCACATTTAACTGCGTCTTCCGTTGGCATACACGCGCCGCGCGGCATAAAATAGCCGCAACATGACAATACCACTCGACACCGACTTTGACACCGATTTTGCCAACCAGATTGCCCAACTGGAAGCATATAACAAGCATCATTACCGGCCCAACAGCTATTTGCACAAATGGTGGGCGCGGCGCTGTGGCAGCACGTTTCGCCTAATCCTCAAGCAGCTAGTGGACGATGAGGCACGGCGAGATTATTACACGCCAGGCGGGCTGGCGGGCAAAATCATCCTGGACCCGATGATGGGTGGCGGCACCACGCTGCACGAGGCGATCCGCCTGGGGGCGCACGTCATCGGCGCGGATTTGGAGCCAATTCCGGTGCTTCAGGCGCGGGCTACGCTGACCAAAGTGGACCTGGCCGAGCTGGAGCGGGCGTACAAGCAGTTTTACACCGAGCTGCGCAAAGCGGTGTCGCCCTATTTCCAGACAGTTTGCCCGGAGAGTGGGTTGGTGACGGCCGTAAATTACACCCTCTATGGCGTTCAGCGCATTTGCAACGGCCGTCTTGTCATTGTGGTGGATTCGCTGGTGCTGCGTGTGGAACCAAATGGCTCAATGATTCGACTGTGCCCCAAGTGCCATGCGGTGTTGTTGGATACGGCCGTTTGCACCTGCGGCGATGGGGGCGACAAACCCCGGCTGCTGGAAAAAAGCGCCATCAGCAGCGAAGATGAGGTGACCGATCTAGACATTCCGTTTTACCAGCGCTATGTGCCGCTGGTGCTGGTGACCCGTTGTCCGCGCCGGGCGGACACCGCCAAAGGGCTGCGCTTCAAAACTCCCGATGCTCAAGACCTTGCGCTGCTGGCGGAGGCCGATGCCTTGCGCGAATCGCTGCCATTTGCCCCGGCTGATTTTGCCATTGAGCCTGGGCGTAAATCGCGCCAGCTGACCCCGCGCGAGATTCACAACTACCTCGACCTCTTTTCCAGCCGACAGCTTTTGTATTTGCATCACGCTATCCAACTGCTGCCGCAGTTTGCCCCGGAAATTCGGCTTAATTTGGGGCTTTTGGTCTCTACCTCGCTGGAATTTAACTCGATGCTGTGCGGCTATAAAGGCAAAAACAAGCGGCGCGCCGGGGCGATCAGGCACACCTTTTCACACCACGCTTACTCGTTTCCCTACACGGCGCTGGAGAATAATCCGGTGTACCCACGCCAGGCGTCGGGCACGCTGCAAAAGTTGTTCCAGGCGCGGATACGCAACGGCCGTTTGTGGGCACAAAAGCCGCGAGAGCGGGTGATCGGTAAGCGGTTGTCGGTGGGCAGTGAAAAGGTAAAAGTGAAAAGTGGCATTGGGTTTGTGGAGATTTTGGGGGAGCGGGATGCCGGGGTTGAGGTGCCGTCGGTGGCCGCGATGACGGACAAGCACGACGCAGCTTTTTTGCTGCTGCAAGGCTCCTCTACCCAACTGGATTTGCCCGATGGCAGCGTTGATTTTATCGTGACCGATCCGCCCTATTTTGACAGTGTGCAATACAGCGATTTGGCCGCCTTTTTCCGCGTTTGGTTGCGGCACCTGCTGCCGGATGCCGCCAACTGGCGCTACAACACGCAAGAATCTGCCGTGGATCCACACCAACTGGACAGCGAAAGTCGTTACACAGAGCTGATGAGCGGTATTTTTGCCGAGTGTCGCCGGGTGTTGAGGGATGAAAACGGCCGTTTCATCTTTACCTTCCACCATTGGAATCCAAAGGGCTGGGCTGCACTCACCGTGGCGCTGCGGCAGGCGGGTTTTGCCCTGGTAAACCGGTACGCAGTTCACTCCGAAAACCCCATTTCGGTACACATCACCGGCATGAAGGCGCTGCTGCACGATGCAATTCTGGTGTTTGCCCCGGCCGAGCGGGTGGCTGTGGAGTGGGAACGGCCGTCGCAGATCAACCTGAGCGACAGCGAGCAATTTTGCTACGACTGCGGCACCTTTTTGGGCTGGATGTTGCAGCAGGATGCGGTGGCGGAAACGGCCGTTTTGGACCTGTGGCAAGAGATGTTGGCCAATGTCTGATTTTGGTTGACAACCGCGCAACCCACCGTATATTCTTTGGCTACTCATGAGTTCATTCATTCGCGCGTTTTTTAGGCAAATGGTTTCCCGATTAGGTGTTGCCGGGACGGAACGGCCGTCGGCACCGCCATCTCGCGCCGCGCTTGAAACAACCCTAGGAGGCACCATGGTCAAAGTTCCCAACAAGATTGGTTTTCATACCGGGCCAGGCGGTAACCCCACCGGCATTGGTGATTGGATGCGCGCGTTGGACAAAGCGCAAATTCCTTTTTGCCTCAAATCGGCCGACCATTACGGCCCCATTTTTGAGGCTCAGGAAATCATGAAGAAAAGCGGCGTGCCGCACGTGCTTATCTTCCGCCTCAGCGACAACCACAGCGAATACACCTACGACACACCGCCGTACAAAGACCCGAAATACGTCAATGACCCGGAAGGCGGGGCGGAAAAACATTGGCGCAAAACCGTGGCCAAACTACCGCCCGAGTTCGATAAAAAGCGCGTCTGGTTGGAAGTGATTAACGAGGTAGATAAAAATCTGTGTGACTGGTTGGGCCGATTTGCCGTGCGCATTGCCAATCTGGCCCAGCGCGACGGCTACAAAGTGTCCTTGTTTTCCTGGTCGGGTGGTGAACCGGAGCCAAGCGGCTGGGAGACGCCGGGCATGCTGGCTTATTTGCGCCTGTGTGCGGAACGGCCGTCCCAGGCGGCCGTTGCTGTACACGAGTACAGCTTCATTGAGAGCAACATCTTTGACCAATTTCCGTTTAAAATCGGACGTTTTCAATACTTGTTCCAGGTTTGCGACAAGCACAACATTCCTCGGCCACGGGTGCACATTACCGAATGGGGTTGGACGCTGGACAGCGTGCCCACGCCCGCCAAAGCCATTGAAGATATTCGTCGCGTGGGTGAGCTGTACGCCCGTTTCCCCGAGGTGGAAGGCGCGGCCATTTGGTATTTAGGCCCCGGTTTTGGCGGTATTGCTGATAAAGCGCAGCGCCTCATTAAGCCCGTGACCGATTTTACGCTGAAGCACCGCTTTACCGTGCCCGAAGGCAGCGGTGAGATCAACGTGCCGGAGATTGGCAGTCCGCCGCAGCCCATCGTCCCCGAACCGCCCCCACCAACCCCAGAGCCGCCCGCACCACCTCCAGAACCGGTAGCACCACCTGAGCCAGTGACACCGTCGCCCCCGCCCATACCGGAACCACCGCAGCCGCCACAGCCCACACCGGCTCCCAATGCTCAATTTGTGGCCGATGTTACCATCCCTGATGACACGCGCTTGCAGGCAGATTCAACCTTTGTGAAGACATGGCGCATCAAAAATACCGGCAATGTGGCTTGGGGAACTGGCTACAAGCTGGTGTTTGCCGACGGCACCGCCATGACGACGCAGACTGCCCAACCCGTACCCACTGTGCAGCCGGGCCAAACGGCCGATCTTTCCATCCAGTTCACCGTGCCAGCCAAACCAGGCGTCTACTTCTGCGATTGGCGCTTGCAGGACGAGCAGGGCGACATCTTCGGTGACATCATATTTACCCGCATCATTGCCATGGATGACCGACCCAGCGACGGCGCATACGTGGCCGATGTGACCATCCCCGACGACACGCGCATGACGCCAGGGCAGGCGTTTACCAAGACGTGGCGAGTGAAGAATAGTGGGAAACGGCCGTGGAACGACAATTTCCGGTTGGTGTTTGTGAAGGGCACGGCGATGACTACCCAGCGCAGCCTTCCGCTGCCCGCCTGTGCGCCAGGGCAGGAAGTGGAAATCTCTATTCAGCTAAACGCCCCGCTGCGGCGGGGTACCTACTTTGGCGATTGGAAAATGCGCGACGATCGGGGGAATTTATTCGGGGATGTGCTCTACTTGCGGATAAAGACCTGACAGGTTTATGAACCCACTTTACAAACGAGTAACTTTACTGAACGAAGATGCTTGCTTGTAAAGTAGCGTCGAAAACCTATCAGGTCTGTTTGTTTTTTAACCAGCCAGGAATTCTTCCATGTTGGCTTTGCTGATGCGGTACGCGTTACCGATCTTGCGGGCCTTTAAATCGCCAGCCTCAATGGCTGCCATGATATCCTCATAAGAAACCTGCAAAATTTCGGCGGCCTGCTGTGGGGTCAGCACATCGGGCATACCGGCGGCACCGCCGCTGGCGGGCGCAGGTTGAGACTGCTGGGTCTGCTGCGGCTGCTGTTGCTGCTGGTTTTGCAGATTCTGCATGGCGGCCATACCCATTGCGCCAAAACCAATTTCACCCATGCTGCCGCCGGACGGATTGTTGGCGGCGGCGACAAACGCGTCGGCCTGCTGCTTCTGGGTGTAGCTGGTGCCGTAGCCCATGTTGGTAACCACTTCCAGCGATTTGGGATGCAGACCCATGCGGATGTTGAAGTCAACCAGCACCATGCCCAGCGCATCGAATTCCGCCTGGAGCAAGCCAATCAGTAGTTCATTGAGGTCCTGCGAGAAGGATTGCAGCTGCGCCGGACCAAGGTTCTTGGCAATGGCCAGCTCGCTCATCTTGTCTTGCATCATGATAGCCAGCTTAGGATCGAGACGATCTTTGAGCTGCGGCTGGCGTACGCTTTCGCGGAAGGCATCCATTGCGTTGAGGAAGCGCCACGGCTCTTTCACCCGCACCACGTAGGTGCCGTTGCCAACGATGGCGCTGGCCCCCGGCGGGCGGTTGAGGTGCTCAATGATGATCGGCTGGGTAGTGCCCCACTTCATCGTAAGGTCGGTGGTTTTTACAAAGTAGACGTCGGCGGTGAAGACATTTTTGCCGCCAAACAGCCCTTTTTCTACCCAATCCATGAGGAAGGGCACATTGGCGGTGGTGAGGATGTGGGTGCCAGGTTCAAAGGTGCCCATTGCTTCACCAGAGCGTACGAATACGGCCGTTTCTCCCGGATTCACAATCAGGGGTGAGCCTAATTTAATATCGCCCAGGCCGCCGGGCGGGAACTTACGCACAACTTCGTCTCGAAGCCAGGAATCAATTGCTACGCGATCAAACACTTTTGCCATGAGTCAATCTCCTTAAAAATAGAGATTGGAGATGGGAGACTTTTTTAATCTCCAACTGCTAATCTCCAGTCCCCAATCACAAATTAAAAGTCGCTTTTCAGGTCGTCGGTGGCGTCGGATTCGCCGATGCCTTTGATCACTTCGTCGCGGCCATCAAAGATGGTGTTGGCTTCTTTGACCTCGCTGTCCAGGGCACGAATGGCCCCGGCGATGTCGCCATCATCGATGACGGCTTTTTCGAGAACGGCCGTACTGGCGGCAATCTGGTCAGCCAGGTTCAGCATGTTTTCATCGAAGGCGTAAATGCGGGCTAAATCTTCTTCTTTCACCTTGATGGCATCAAAGAAACCAGCGTAGCCTTGCGGGGCGTCTTTCACTTTGCCAATCAATCCCATCAGGCGGGTATCCACACGGCCCATCGGTTCGGCATGGTCAATCGCCTTGATGATGTCGCGGCTCAACTCCTCGCTGATGCCGCCAAACAGGAGGCGAGTGCCTTCCAAACGGTCAGCGATGGTTTTGCGCAGCAATTGATCCGCCTCGCGACGGCGACTGCGTTCCATGTACCCATCCAGCCCAGGAATCTTGCTCAGCAATTTGCCCAGTCCAGTGGATTCGCCCTGGATTTTGTCAAATAAATCGGAAATTTGTTCTTTCATATTGGGTCGCCTCTCTTTACAAGGTTTCGCGTAACTGTAGCCAGTTACTTTTCTAAGAAATATTCCGTGCCGCAGTAGGGACAGCGAATGACGCCCTTCCCGGCCAGTTCCAGTTCGCCGCCGCAGTGCTCACACTTGTTCAGTTCGTGCAGCTCTTTGGCCTGGCGAGAGTATAACATACCTTCATCCCAGTTTACATAGCCAGAAAACAGCCCCATGCCCACCAGCTGGTAGAGCATGTTTTGCACCGCTTCGCGGTTGCTGTTTAGTTCAATCACCAGGTCGCTAATGGCAATCTGGCCGTGGGTCTTCACGATGTCGAGCAGTTTGCGTTGTTCTTGGGCCCGAGCAGAAACGGCCGCATCTTGCCCACCTTTCCATAGCATAAACGCGCCAAAGCCCAATTGCGGCAGCACCAACACCAAAAAGCCCAGGGTGATGCCCAGCGCCATGCCGCCCGCTGTCAGCCGCCCTTCGCCGCGATACACCACCATCAACACAGTCACAATAATGCCAACGATAACGCCGCCAGCGATGAGAATAAATCCAAGTGTCTTGCCCATAACTTTTTCCGTTGGTTATAGATTGGACCAATTTGCCATCCCTCCTTTGAGAGCTTCTTTTAGAGAAATTGGTCCAATCTTTGTGAATGTTTATCCAAATCCTCGACTGCCGCCGCCACCGGAGCTGCCGCCACTGAACCCACCGCTAAAACCACCCGAACTGCCGCTGCTGGTGCTGGGCGGCGTGCTGCGCATGGTGGTTGCCGTGCTGTTGAGCATCCGCGTGAGCCCCGCCGACATGGATTCCAGACCACCGGCCATGCTAGACGCAGCCGAATCCAGGCTGGGCAGCGATGGCGCGGTGCCGCTGCCACCGCCTGTTGTCGGGCGAGGCCGGTGCCCGCCGTGATAAACCGGACCGTAACCGTACGGCGTGTACCAGGGCGGAATGGGCGTGTTGGGTACGCCCGAAAATTTGCGAATCCAGGTACGGTCCAGCCCAAATGCCGTGGCATATGGCAGATATTTTTCAAACAGTTCCCCAACCTGATCCAGGCTCTGGTACTCTTCGATGTTTTTGAGGTAGTTGCGGAAAGCGTCCCATTTGGCTTTTTCTTCCGCGCCTTTGCTGGTTTTGTTGGGCATATAGCGCCCCACGATTCCCATCAAGAGCGCGGTGAGCCCAAGCGCTACCGAGCCGCAGCAGGCTACATAGGATGCATCTTCCGGCAAAATGGCCACCAGTCCGATAAAGGCGATGGCTGCCAGGGCAAAAATTAACCCGGCAATTACCATGTATTTGGTACGCACTTTATCTGGGGAGCGATCTACCAGCCCTTCGTAAATGAGTTCGTCGTAGAGCATGGTGCGCAGACGGGGCAGCTTGTTGGCAAATTTGTAGCGCAGCTCAGACAGCTTGCGCTCGGTTTTGCTGCCAAACACGTCTTTGATGAACTGGACTTCATACGGCCGTAACTCCGCTGTCGCTACGCTTTGCAGGGTAAAGACATGGTTTCTGGCTTTGTTTTCGCTGATGCTGATGTAGCCGCGCTGCGCCAGATCAACCAGGGTGGAGATGATGTCGCGCATGTCGGCTTTTTCATCCACCAGCGTGCCCACCACGGCCGGGCGCAAATTTGAGGGCGGTTCCGGCAAATAGTCGGGCACCACAATGCCAATTTCCGGGTCGCGGCCGCGTGTGTACCACAGCGCCAGCACGGTAAGCGGCCCACCGATGAAGACGAGGACGGAGAGCACCAGACCAATCAGGCCGTACACGTCGGCGCTTTGCTGCTGCTGCTGCCAATCGGGGATGGGGATGTCTAGAATGCCGTGGGGGAACTGCACGCGGACTTCCAGCGCCTGGCCAGACAAGAGCGGTTCGAGCAGGGTGTAGGTGATGATACGGCCGTCCTCACTCACACTCGTATCCACCAAATTAGCATTGCTATTCGCCAGGCCTTCCACCAAATAGGTGCCGTCGTCGGTGTACCGCTGTGGCTCCACGCCTTCCGGTAGGCGAATGGTGACGACGCTATTCTGGATGCGCCCCGGATGATCTGAGGGGATCGCCTTCCAGAAAATCTGGTCGCCGCTGCCCTCGTCCAGCGTGCCGACGATAACGCCGCCCTCGACGGTGTAGCTAAAGGTGTAAGTGTGCTGCCCCAGCGCTGGCTCGAAGTACCAATCAATGCGCACCTCGCTGCTGGAGCGACTGACTTCAAACGTGCCGGGGGTATTGCTGCTGGACTCCTTGTAGATCAGGTCGCCTTCGCGCAGCTCGATGTTGGTGATGTTGTCGTTGTTGCCTGAGCTGCCGGTGAGAATGGAGCCATAGCCGTAGGTAAATGGCGCGCCAGAGAAGTTGAGTACCTGCGTCTCCACAATCTGCATGTCGCCGTTTTCCAGCAGGGTGATGTCCACGTCAAACCGCTCCCAGTAAAACGACTTCGTTTGTGCTGCCGCCGAACCGGGCAGTAACAGCGCACCCAGCAGCAGGAGGAAAAGGAGGGATACGGCCGTACGCATCCTAAATTTTTTGGGGGTTACCTGAAATTTTTGCATTTGTTCCTTCACACTTTTCTAAAACTCGTTCCACGCTCGACGTAGAATAGAGATCGAGACGCAAAGCGTATGAACCAGAAAATTACCCGGTTATTATACAAAAAGAATATAAAGCAGCGGTTTAGCAAAACGTTGGTTAACAAATGAAACACTCTCAACGAAAGCAACAAACTGCGTTGGACAGCGCTTTATAAAATCTTTTGTTTGCAGCAATTTTATGGTGAGTGGCTCCCCTGGCTCAAGGGCGATTTGGTTCATTTCTGAAGCTGGATCATCAAGATAAGACATGCAATCAATCCAGGCGTCCATGTTTGCGCCATAAAATTCTGGAAAGCCAAAATTTTCCTTAAATATCTCATGAAATGATGGCCAATCGTGAATTTTTGTTGAATTAATGACAATTTCTTTCATGAACTGTTTAGTCACTTGCGTTGATATCCATGTCAATTGTTCGGTCTTCGATTGCTTTTGCAACGGCCGTTTCCAGTAGCAGTTTGTGACAACTATCGCATTAAACGCTGTCGCCTTTACCAGGGGGAAGCCTATCGCGGCTTCATCGCTAGCAAAAAACGGTACTTCTACGGTTTGAAAATCCATCTGGTCGTGACTAAAGATGGCCAACCGGTCGAGTTCTTTCTCACCCCTGGTGCTGATAGTGATGTGGCATGCCTGGATTTGTTCGACTTTGATTTACCACCAGGTTCGGAAGTCTACGCGGACCGAATCAACACCCATTACGCTCTCGAAGACGTCTTCAGCGAAGCTGGCATTCTATTCAAACCGCTGCGTAAGAAAAACTTAACACGTCAGTGGGAACCTTGGGAACGCTATTGGATTAGCCTACATCGCAAAATGATAGAAACGACGGGCAGCTTGATTGAGCGCATCTTGCCCAAGAGCATTCATGCGGTGACCAGTGTTGGCTTTGAACTCAAGGTCAGCTTGTTTATTTTGGCCATGAGCTTCGGCCATGTTCTTAAGGTAGCAACTTAGGTTTTTTAAATAATTTTCAAGAAGTAGCTTGAAAATTTCTTGAACAAAGTGACAAGGATAAGCTCTGTGTCAGCTGTGTTCAGGACGGGTCACGAATCACTGCCTACCGAATTATCGAAATACCGAGTGCCAAGTTGGCCTATAAGCCGCATTCTGTGTCGCAGGCGAACCTGCGCAGTGATCATCTATCTGGGACTGTTATTGCTAACAGCCTCGTGCGACCTACCCGGACGTCAGACGGGACGAGCCGCCCCTTCGCCCTGCTTGGTCTTGCTCCCGGTGGGGTTTGCCTGGCCAGCGACATTACGGCCGCTGCCGGTGGTCTCTTACACCGCCGTTTCACCCTCGCCCCCTGGGGCTAAAGCCCCAGGCTACATTGGCTCACGCCACTGCATGGGCAATATACCTCTCTGTTGCACTATTCCGTCGGGTCGCCCCGCCCGGCTGTTAGCCGGCACCGTGCTCTGTGGAGTGCGGACTTTCCTCAGCCAGCGCCGCAGCGCCAACCGCGATCACTCAGCCAACTTGGCTTGGTGATCGTAGCATTGGCGGGTGGGGGGTGCAAATTACTGATTACTCAATTACGCAATTACAGTGGCAGTGTGGGTAATTGAGTAATTAGTAATTGCGTAATTGGTTTAGTGTGCGGCGGGTGAGCACGGCAGCCATGTCGGCGCGGTAGCTGGCGCTGCCCCGGAAGTCGCCGGGGTGGGTGTTGGCGGCTGCGGCAGCGTTGGGTGCCTGATCGTTGTTGGCTTGTTCAGCTGTGTGTAGGCGAAACGGCCGTTCCCCCAACCCAGTCGCCGCAAACCGGATCGATCCATCTTCTAGACGCCAGCCGGTGATCGACACAATCGGGTAGTCCACCGGCGTGCGGGCGACGCGGTGACTGGTGCCGTGGCCAGTGGGTAGAGGAATGATGATGGTGGTGATGAGGCCAGACGGCCGTTCCCCATCTGCCAGGTAATCAGCTAAAGATACCGTGTTTTCTTGGGTCACGCTGTGCAGGGTGACGGTGGCTTCCAGCACTAGCAGGGCGGCTAGCAGTTCGCTGTCGGGCAGACGGCTGGCAATGGTGCCGCCGAGGGTGGCGGCGTTGCGGTAGGTGTTGGGGCCAGCCTGGTGAACGGCCGTTTGCAGCAAAGCTGCTGCCGGATGATCAGGCAGTTCTTCTTGCAAGAAGTGGCTGAATTGGGTTAGCGTGAGTGTAGCTCCGGCGGATATTGCCTGCGCGTTGTTGGCGGTCGTTAGTTCGATCTGGCCTAAACCCAACGCTTGTAGGTCGATAACGGCCGTTTCCGGTAGACCTTGCTCCGTCGCCAGCAGCTTGGTGCCGCCAGCCAGCGGTACGCTGCCGGGTTTGGCCAGCAGGGCCAGGGCTTCGTCGAGCGATTGGGGACGGTGGTAGCTGTCTGGTTGTTGGGGCATGAGCGACTCCTTTTGCTTCACGAATCGGGCGCTGGAGAATTTGGCGCTGTGGTCTGTTCGTGTGGTGGGAAATTTTAATGGGATTGTGCAGGGATTCTGCGTATTGGCAGTTGTGAAATTAATCATTGCTGTTTACAATTGCCAACAATGCTCGTTATTTTACCCAAATTTCGGCAAAAACCGACTCTTTTATCCGCCCGGTGGCACCACTTTTGCCCTGGAAACTCGCTTCATGATTGAGCATCCATCTTCCTTTTTTGTTGGTCTCAAAGCAAATATACGCCGCCCGCGCTTGATGGCCTTGGGCATCTTGCTGCTGGCGCTGTTGGTCATGGGTTGGTACACGGTAACCGACAGTAGTCACCTGGCTCACGATCCGCTGTTGGCGGGCAGTGACTACCTGGGTGCAGCGCTGTGCCATCGCATCACTTCACGCTCGTTTGTGATAAACGGCCGTCAATTTCCCCTCTGCGCCCGCTGTACTGGCATGTACCTGGGCGTGGCGCTGACCTTTGCCGCGCTGTTCCTGGCCGGGCGCGGCCGCCGCACCAACTTACCGCCGCTGCCCATTTTGCTGGTGCTCATTGGTTTTATTGGCCTGATGGGCGTGGATGGTCTGAACTCTTACGCTCACTTTTTCCCTACCTTGCCTCATCTGTACGAGCCGCAAAACTGGCTGCGCCTGGTGACCGGGATGGGCACCGGTTTGGCGATGGGGCTGCTGGTTTTTCCGGCGCTGGCCCAAACATTGTGGCGTGATGGCGACGGCCGTTCCATCATTGAATCCTGGGGTGAACTGTTGGGTCTGGTGTTGCTCTTGGCTGTTGCTGTATTGCTGGTTTTGAGCAACCAGCCCACGATTGCCTACGTATTGGCCCTTGTGAGCGCCACCGGGGTGCTGCTAATAGTGACCGCGCTGAATGCTGTGTTGCTGCTCATGGTCATCAAGCGGGATGGTTTGGCGCAACGATGGCCGGAAACGGCCGTACCGCTGCTCATTAGCCTGGTGTTGGCGGTGGTAGAACTAGGTGCTCTGGCAATATTGCGATTTAACCTTTTGGGAACCATCACCGGGTTTCCCGGCTTAGCCTGAAGGAATGGAGATTGGAGACTGGAGATTAAGCAATTTCAATCTCCAATCTCTAATCTCCTGAAACTTGGAGACAACGATGCTTGACTTGTTTAGCGCCTTTGGTTTGGCCGGCAGCGCGGGTTTAAATGCCTACATTCCCCTGCTGCTGGTCGCTCTGGCGGCGCGCTTTCCCCTCAATGATCCGCTGCTGAACCTGGCCGAGCCGTACAACATCATCGGCAGCTGGTGGGCCATTGGCATCATTGCTGTGCTGTTGGTTATTGAGATGTTGGTAGACAAGGTTCCGGCTGTCGATACCGTGAATGATGTCATCCAAACGTTTGTCCGCCCGGCGGCCGGGGCCGTTTTGTTTGCGGCCAACGCCCAGATTGTGACCGACATTCATCCAGTGCTGGCGCTGGGTGCCGGATTGGTGGTGGCGGGCAGTGTCCATGCCGTCAAGGGCGTAGCCCGGCCTGTGGTGACGGCGACGACAGCGGGCACGGGTAACTGGCTGGTGAGTCTGGCTGAAGATGTTGTCGCCTTTTTCACGTCACTTCTGGCTATTTTCTTGCCTGTTTTGGGCGTTATTTTGTTGGGGCTTATTTTGTTCTTTGGCGTCCGGCTGTATCAACGCCGTAGGAAAAGGGCGGCGTATCGCTAAATAATTCAAAGGAGGTGGGTAAGCGAAAAAATTGGCTGATTTGGTAACGATTTTTATTTAAACGTGTTTATTAGTTTGTTGTTGGCGATATAAAAACAGATTGATCCTTTAGGAGGCTCACATGTTAGACCGAATCATTGGCGTTTTGAAACTGGATGTAAATACATTTGAAGCTATCGAAGCAGATGAGAGCGCAACCTCGCAGGCAGCGATTGTGGTTGCCGTGGTTGCCATTGTCGGTGGTTTGATTGGTGGTGGCATCAGTGCCGCAATGGGCGGCAGCTTTTTAGGTAGTTTCTTGCGCCAACTGCTTGGTGCTTTTATTGGCTGGTTTATCTGGGCGGGCGTGACGTACTTCGTCGGCACTTCTATGTTTGGCGGCAAATCCACGATGGGCGAAATGCTGCGGGTATTGGGTTTTGCGCAAGCGCCGGGCATTCTGGGCATTATCCCCGTTTGTGGCTCCTTTGTGGGCTGGGTTTGGACGCTGGCCTGTACTTTTATTGCCATCCGTCAGGGCCTGGACCTGGACAATAGCAAAGCGGCGATGACGGCCGTTGTGGCTCTCATCGCAGTCATTATTGCGTCCTTAATCATTGGTGCGATCCTGGCGGCTGTTGGTTTGGCTGCTGGTGCTGGCATGAGCGCACTGCAAGGTTTGGGCGGCTAAATTCGTCTTAGAACTGGTGTTGAATTGAAAACGGCCGTTTCCACTTCGGAAACGGCCGTTTTTTGTTGTGTTGGGGTGTAGAGGGCGAGGCGACCGGAGGTGGGGTTGGACTGTTTGACCGATCTGAACCCCGGTCGCCTCGCCCCTACGGATCACCGATTACCGTTCACGGATTACCGATTACCGCTCACTCGCCTCAGCAATTTCCTTCAAACGCAGCTGCGCCTGTAAGCCGCTGATGTGCGCTTCCAGCTCTACCAGCTCGTCGCGCTGGGCGGAAATCTTGTCGTTTTCGGCGCGGACAAAGCGGGCAAACGGGGCAATCGTGTCCTCGATGCGCTGCGCGCCGCGTTCCATTTCGCGGGTGAACTGTTCCGTCAGGCTGCCAACCAGCTTGAGGCGCAGGGCAGCCAGCTTGTCTTCCAGCTCCTTCTTGGCGCGGCGGCGGCGCGCAGGCAAAATAAGCGCCCCCAGCGTGGCAAAAGCGATGCCCGCCACAATGCCCGTCACATCCAAAAAGACCAGGTGTAAACCACCGGTGAGGGCCAGACCCAGCCCGGCCGCACCGGCCGCGCCTGCTAAACCTGTTCCTACCACTGCCGAGCGGGCTACTTCTGCCAGTTCGGCGGCTTCTTTGTCTTTGTCGTAGGTTTCCACAGCGCGCTGGGTGGCTGCACCAATGGAGCTGACCAGCCGGGCGCGGTCGTAGGCCAGGGTGCCTTCTTTGGGGCCAGATTGCCCAACGACGCGGTTGTCGTGGGCTTCTTTGCGCTGGGCCATGTGTTCGGCAACGGCCGTCCACTGCCGTAAATCCTGCTCCACCATCCAATCGACAAGCTCGCTGACCCGATTTTCGATCTGCTTGGGCGTATCGCCCACCACCCGCGTCTCAAACGATTTTTCCAGAGCGCGAGAGCGCATGAGGTCAGTGACGCGGCTAAAGCGAATCATCTCCTCAAAAAAGTCGTCGCCGCGCTTTTCCATGGCGTACAAAATGTTGTCGATTTCGCTGAGGCGGGCCTTGAAGTTGCGCTGCATGTCCTCATCGTAATAAAGCATCTGCCGCTCGATGTCATCTAGCAGTTGGCGGTCGTCTTGCAAGGAAGCGAGATCGGTTTCGCTGTGGCTGAGCTGTTTGCGCACCAGTTTCAGGCCCACACCTAAAGGATTGAGCAGCTTGAGGCGGAAACGGCCGTCATCGTCCAAGGTGTCGTGAATAAACTGCTCCAGCGGCTCAAAACCGCTTTGCGCCCACAGCTGCGGTTGGCCTGCCTTGGCGTGCTGTGCCTGTTTGGCCGAGATGGGGAAAACGGCCGAAATTTCGCCAACCAGATTTTTGGCCGAATCGCGCACAAACTCAATCACCTGGTTGCGCTCCCCTTCTTTAGTGAGGATGTCGGTTTTATTGACTCCTCCAATCTTATTCTAAATCTTCCAAAACCAGTTCCGCTGCTACTTTGCCCGAAAGTGTCACCATCGGCACGCCGCCGCCGGGATGAGCGGTTCCCCCTACAAAATACAGGCCCTCTACTTGTTTGGCGCGGTTGTGCGGCCGTTTGAAGGCGGCCCAGCGTGAATTGGGCGAGGCGCCGTACAGCGCCCCTTGCCAGGCACCGCTGCCTGCGGCCAAATCGTGCGGCGTCAAAATCTGCTCAGTAACGATGTGGGCACGCACGTCAAAGCCAAAGTCGGCAATTTTTTGCAGGATGAGATCGCGGTAGTTTTGCTGGTTCGTGTGCCAATCGAAACGGCCGTCTAGCGGCGGTGCATTCACCAATACAAACCAGTTTTCGCCACCCTCGGGCGCGTGCTCTGGGTCGGTTTTGCTGGTGATGGCGATGTAGATGGTGGGGTTGGCGGGCGGCTGGCCTTGCTCAAAGATGGCCTCAAACTCAGCTGGGTAATCAGGCGAGAAGAGGATGTTGTGGTGAGCCAGTTCGGGGAACTGCCTGTTGATGCCTAGCAGAAGGATGAAGCCGGAACAGGAAGGGTCTGGGGAATGGTTAATTGTAAATAGTAAATTGTCAATGGTTAAACTTTTATTGCTTCGCGCCTTTGCGTGGAAATTCTTTAACAGATGCTGCCATGTTGTGGTGAAATCGAGGTTGCTGACAACGGCCGTTCCCTGCACAGTTTCCCCATTTTCCAGGATGAGGTGAGAGAAACGGCCGTTGTCCACACAAATTTCCTGCACGCCGCAGTTAGCATGTATCGTCACGCCAAGTTCCTCTGCCAGTCTGGCCATCGCCTGGGCAATGGCGTAAATGCCGCCACGCGGATACCAGACGCCGCCGCTCAGCTCCACATGGGCGATGACGTTGAGTGTGGCCGGAGCCAGGTACGGACTGCCGCCAACATAGGTGGCAAAGCGACCCAAAAGCTGCCGCAGCTCCGGCGACTGCACATGATTTTCAATCGCTTGCTGCATCGTGCGCAATCCGTCAATCTTGAACCAATCGGGGAAAGGGACACGCAAAAAGCTGCGCCAGGTGGGTGGTCTGTCGTAGATGAACACGGGGCCAGTGATGCGGTGAATTTGCTCAGCGTAGCGCAAATATTTCTCATAGCCAGCGACATCTTGTGGGGCGATTTGGCGGATTTGGGCGGCCATCTTTTCGGTGTTGTGCGTGGCGTCGAGGATGGTGCTGTTGGGGTAAAAGTAGCGCGTCAGCGGATCGACAGGTTCGAGCGTAAGGTAATCTTCCAGGCGGCGTTCGGCGCTGGCGAACAGCTCCTCAAACACGTGCCGCATGGTGATGACTGAGGGGCCGATGTCCCAGCGGAAGCCGTCGGCCACGATTTGGCCCATTTTGCCGCCCACCTGCGGGTTCTTTTCGTAAATCGTCACGCGCTGCCCGGCTGCGGCCAGCCGGATGGCTGTGCTCAACCCGCCGATACCTGCGCCAATAATGAGAATCTGGTTCATGATGATTTATCTTGCCCTAAGCCCTCTCATGTAATACCTAAGGGAGGACATGCTTATGTGCTCTTTAACGTGAGTACGGGTTAAGCAACCAGGCAGGCGATGGTCTCTCGACCCAACGATGGCTTCTTTGGCTGCCTGGCATAAGCAATCAAGCCACAAATCAGATTAACCGTGAAGTTCGCCACACTGCGATGGCGTGTATGCTCAATCTGAGAAATGTTTTTCAATTGGTCGTTCACACATTCCACAATGGCTCGTTTCCGCAATAGAAGCTTATCGCTAAATATCATGGGCAGGCGATTCTTGGCGTTGGCTTTCAACTGGGTCACTAATTGCACACCAAACAGCTCTAGCAAGGAGGCGTGCAAATCTTTGGAGATGTAGCCTTTGTCACCATAGATTTTGCCGAACAGCTGCTGCACCAGTTTCGGCACCGGTTTCCGGTCATCGACGTTTCCTGGCGTTAAGAGAACATTGAGCAACTCGCCTCGGTCGTTGATGGTCAGATGCAGTTTGAACCCGTAGAACCAACCCGTCGAAGTTTTGCCGCGCTGAGCCAAGCCAGCAAATACCTTGTGCGAGGCAATACGCTGATTGAGACAGACATCAATCGCAGTTGAATCGATGAAAGAGATGCCGGTGCACCCCCCTCGGCAATGCTTCTGGAAGTAGACGCACAGCGGCAGCAAGGCGGAGGGAATGAACTCAACAAAGCGTGTGTAACTGACCAGACCAGGAAAATCGGCTTGAAGATGTACCCGCACGTGCTCGGTGTAATATGCCTTGAAGTGGCGATAGTGTGATTGATGAAAGTGAATAAGGATGGTCATGACTTCACTGATGGATAGGGAACGCTGACGGAGGCGCTGGCGTTGACCACTTTGCAAAAGCTGTTGTTCCATAGCGGGTATAAACACCTGGCAAAAATCATCGACGTGTACAAATAATTCAAGTAGACTGTCCATAGGGCTTCTCCTGATGATGCAGTTGATTGTGATAAACCAAGTGTATCTCAGTTGAAGCCCTTATCCCGTACTCACGTTCTTTAGAATACCATTTGAATAAATGACGTGAACCCACTTTTCCGGTGTCACGTCATATTTCATTCGTGAAATCATAAAGTTATTGTCGCTCACTTTTGAGCCCAAGCGAAAGTCCTAGTTTTATTAGGTCATTTTTTGAACCCAGAACACCCAGAATCGTTCCAACTTGGTTTCCCAAAAGGTGTTCATCGCTCAGTCCCTTGCAGGCAGGTCTCACGGTTAGGTTGAATCCTACGGCCGTATCCAACTCACACCACCCGTAGTTCCCACAAAAACCGACCCATCATTGGCAATGGCGATGTGCGTGACGTGATTGCTGGCCAGCCCATCGGCGGCGGTGATTGTTTGCCATTGGCCGCCGTTGAAAACGGCCGTTCCCGCCGTGGTACCCACCCAAACTGTGCCATCGGGGGCAATGGCCAGGGCGGTGATCGTGTTGGGGTCCAGGTTGTGGGCCAGCGGTAAGCGCTGGTTGCCCTGCACGCGCACCAGCTCCGTTTGCGTGGCGTACCAGACCGAGCCATCAGGGGCAACGGCCGTTATCGGCAAAGCCAGCGTGCCCATTCGTTCAAAACCCACCGCGTTGCCCCGGTACACAATCCGCTGGGACACCAGCCACAGCTGGTCAGCGAAATCCGCCGCCAGTCCAGCCACACCCGGATAATCCGCCGACACCTCCCGGCAAACGGACCGTTCACCCACGGTGGTGAGCGAAACCAGGCCGTGGGCGGTGGCCAGCCACAGGGTGGCCGGGTCGGGTACGGCCGCATCGCGCACCCGCTCGTTGTAAATGGGCGGACTGGCCACGAAGGGCAGCCAGCTGTCCCCGTTCAGCCGGGCGACGCTGCCGCCAAAGCTGCCGCGCCACAGTGTGCCATCGGCAGCGGTGAACAGCGCGCTGATGGGTGCGCCAGCGCCGCCATCCAACGTGTTCACCAGACCCTCCGCCCAGCGCAAAACGCGGCCACTGCTTGTACCCAGCAGCAAACGGCCGTCCGGCTCCACCACCAGCTCGGTCACAGTTTCGGCCACCGTTGCCCCGCTGAGCGGGAACGTTTGCCAGGTGCCATCGTCCAGCTGCCGTGCTGCGCCTTCGTTTGTACCCAGCCAGAGACGGCCGTTTTCGCCTGCATCAATTGCAAAAGCACCACTTGCCGTGAGGAGCTGTTCCAGCGGCACCGTGCCATCCGCTTCCAGCAGCAGCGGCGTGGCCTCGAAGCGCATTGTGGCTACCGGCTTGCCGTTGGGCAAAAAGGTCAGATCGGTGACGCCCCGGACCAGTTCCGGGTACTGACTGGGTTGGCTCACGTTGCCGCCCGGCAGATTGAAGTGCCACAGGCTGCTGTTGTTGCTGGCCCACAAACGGCCGTCTGGCGCTAACCACAGCTGCGAAAACGGTTCAAACGAATCGGGCAGGGCGACGTCGTGCCACTGCCAGACCTGCCCATCAAATTCGGCCAGGAAATGTTGTTCCGAGTTGGGTGTTTCCAGGTAAGCCGTCAGCCAAAGACGGCCGTCTGGCTCGACCACAAAATCGCGCACGATAATGGCCGGATCGGGCAGCTCAAGCGGTACGCGCTGCCAGCGTTGCCCGTCGTAGTGGCGCAGTTCGCTGCCGCTGCCTGCCCAGAGCGTTCCGCTGGCGTCGGCAGCCAGACGCACCGAGGCGAAGTCGGTCCAGTCGCCCACACCCGCAAACGACTTCCAGCTTTGTGTGGCCGGATTAAACTGCGCCAGACCGCCTTTGGTAACTGCCCAAACGGCCGTATCGACCGTCAAAACCTGGTACACCTCATAGCTGGGCAGGCCATCCAGCACGGTGAAATGCTCCCAGTGCTGCCCAGCAAACCGGCTGATGCCGCCCAAGCTGGCCAGCCAGGTCGCCCCGTCCGGTGTTGTGGTGATGCTGGTAATGACCGGATGCAGCGGGCCATCGCTCAGCGGCAGAATGGCAGGCTGCCATGCCTGGCCATCAAAAAAACTGGCGTAATGGTGGCCGATGGTGTAGCTGCCGTACAGCCCGCTGCTAAGCTGTGTCTCGTCCGATTGCAGATCGCTGCTGGCCCAAATGGTGCCATCGGCCCCGATGCCAAGCGCGGTGATCCGGTTGCCCGGCAGGCCATTATTTTGACCAAAGCGCACCCAACGGCCGTTCCCCGCCTGTGCCCCGTTAAAAAATGCAACCCCCTCCGCTGCCGCCAGCCAAAATCCATCCTCGGTGGCCAGCACATCAAATACCTGGCTGACGGGTGGGGCGAGCAGGCTCTCCGTTTGGCCATCGCGCCAGCGGTAGACCGTGTCTTCCGTGATATACCAGACCGTGCCGTCTGGCCCGATGGTTAATTCGCGGATGTCCTCCTGGTTGAGGGTAGTAAAACGGCCGTCTGTCCCCACCGCCAGCCCCTCGTTTGTGCCCACCCACAGGGTGCCGTCGGGATGGCGGGCCAGTGCTTGCACTGAGTTTCCTGGCAAACCATCTTCAATGGTGAGCAGATTCCAACGCTGCGAGTCGGGGGTGAATGTGGCCAGCCCGGCTTCGGTGGCAAACCAAAGACGGCCGTCGTCGCTTTGTACGATGTGGCGCACGTAGGGCGAAGCAGGCCCGCTGACCGGGCAGCTAACCGTTTGCCAGCTGGTGCTACCAAAATCATAAAAGGCTGCCCCCTGACCAACGGTTGCGAATGTCACCCAGGGCTGGCCTAAATTGTCGAGGGTGAGGCTGGAAACGGCCGTTTCTGGCAATCCCCCCACCGTTTCCCAGCCGCTGTTGCTAAGGCGGCTGATGCCTGTGGCGGTGGCCAGCCACGGCTGCCCATTGGCCAGTACCAGGTCGATGAGATCGTTGGCGGGAATGTCGCTGGGCGGGGTAAAGCTCTGCCAGCTGCCGGAATTATCTTGCCGTAGCAAGCCATCATGGCTGCCCAGCCAGAGTGCATCGGCAGTGGGTAGGATGGCAGTGATTTGCTCGTGCGGCGGGGTAACGGCCGTAGCCATTGGGATACCGTTGTTTAACTCAAAGCGGGTCAGCCCCAACCCCTGGTCGCCGTAGCTTAGCCAGACCGATCCGTCGGCGTTG
Source organism: Ardenticatenaceae bacterium (assembly GCA_020634435.1). Taxonomy (GTDB): domain Bacteria; phylum Chloroflexota; class Anaerolineae; order Promineifilales; family Promineifilaceae; genus Leptofilum. The sequence continues at coordinate 286,975 of JACKBS010000004.1, forward strand.
GCGGCGACGCGGCGAATGTCTTCATTGGCCAGCCCGTCGGCGCTGGTGAAGAGCTGCCAGCCGCTGCCGTCGTACAGAGTCAATCCAGCTTGCGTGGCGGCCCAGAGACGGCCGTCTGAGGTCACAGCCACATCTTGCACGGTGTTGACCGCTTCGCTGCCCACCTGTGCCAGGCTGTTCCAGGAACGGCCGTTAAACTGCACCACACCCTCACTTGTTCCGGCAAAAATGGTCAAGCCGTCGGGGGCCAGGGCCAGACTGCTGACGTTGTTGCTGGGCAGTTGCAGCAGGGTACGGCTGCGCGTGTAGCTGAACCAGCGACGGCCGTCGTACCGCCCAATGCCGTCGGACGTGGCCGCCCAAATGGTGCCGTCGGCCCCAACGACCAGATCGCGCACGGCGTTGCCTGGCAGGCCATCGACGCTGGTGAACGTTTGCCAGCTTGTGCCGTCGTACCGACTTACACCCGCTGAAGCGGTGCCGACCCAAATCGCACCATCCAGCCCGATGGCTACGCTGGTGGTCTGGTTTTCGGCCAGGCCGTGCTCGCTGGTGAACTTGACGACGTCGCCTGTGCGCTCGTCCCAAACCAGTAAACCGCCGTCGCTGGCGGCCCACAGCAGGCCATCGCGCCGAGCCAGATCATTGAGTGGCGTGGCGTGGCTGTAGCTGGTGAAGTTGGGCTGGATGACGGTTGGGGTGGGTAGGCTGGTCCAGATGATGGGTGCGGTGGAAACGGCCGTACTGCCCAAAATTGGGTAGCTGGTGATAAGGTAGGCTATGCCGCCCAGACAGAGAAACAACAGCAAAATGCCGCTCAGCAGCAGCCAGCGGCGCAAAGCATGAGACAATCGCATCGATCAAACTTTGGGTCGGCGGGTTTCTTGCACCAGCAGGGCCAGGGCTGCACCCAGCATCAAGGTGACCACGGTTGTGATGACAACGCTGATGAGCAGACCGCTGCTGGCTAAATTTAGATAGTTTTTGAGCAAGGCGCGGGAGCCGATGATGTGCATAACAATCGAGAGCAATACCATGAGAATACTGGTAACCTGCCAGCGGGTGGACGTCGTTTCCATTTGCCGCGGTGTCAGCGTGGTGCGTTTGGGGCGGGCAGGATCGTAATAGAGGGCAACGGCCGTTCCCGGCTTAAATTGCAGCGTCAATTCTCTGGCCCAGGCTTTGCTGCCCTTGCTCTGCCCATTCGTTCCAACGAGGCGTTGGCGGCTGGCATAGCTGGTTTCGCCGACGGTGTAGGCAATGTCTACCTCTGGTTGGTACTGCTGCCCGTGTTGCAGCAGGCGCACATCGGTTATCTGTCCTTTCACCTGCGGCCAGCTAACGGCGCGGCGTGTTTCGGTGATTTTCATAACCACCGTCAGCACGGAAATAACCGGGGTGATAAACATGAGGATAAGAACGAACAGCGAGAAAATTGCCATTTTTGTAAAGGAGAATCGGAGATTGGAGATTAGAAACTACTTCAATCTCCAATCTCTAATCTCTAATCTCCATTGCTTTAGGGTTGTGCATAAATCCGGTAAATAAAACCGCCTTTGTCGTCACTGACGTACAGTGCCCCGTCGGCACCCACAACAATGTCTACGGGACGGCCGTCGGCGTTACCGTCACTATTTAACCAGCCTGTGGCAAAATCTTCAACAGGTCCGGCGGGTGCGCCGTTAGCCATTGGTACCCTGACCACCTTGTAGCCGGTGGGCACGCTGCGGTTCCATGAGCCATGCAGGGCCACAAACAAATCACCCTGGTACTCCGCCGGGAATGTGTTGCCGGTGTAAAAAACCAGCCCCAGCGGTGCCGAATGGGCCTGAATGGTCACCACTGGCTGCCCCACGTTGTCGCACGCGCCAGCAAAACCAAATTCGGGATCGACGATGGTGCCGCTGTGGCATGATGGCCAGCCGTAGTTGGTGCCTTCTTCAATGCGGTAAACAGTTTCTGGGGGAATGTCGTCACCGAGCAGATCTCGGCCGTTGTTGGTGACCCACAGCTGGCCTGTTTCTGGCTGTACGGCCAGGCCAACGGCGTTGCGCAAACCGCTGGCATAAAGCGCCTCGCCTGTGAGCTGGTCTTGCCCCACCGGGCTGTCGTAGCTGGTGATGGCGGCACGACGAGAATCCTCTTCTGCACAAACGTTGCAAGTGGACCCGGCCGAGATGAGCAAACGGCCGTCTGGCAGAAAAGCAATTGTGCGGCTGCTGTGTTGGCCAGGTGGGGTGTAGCTGTCGATGAGCGTCGTGCGGGACTCGGCTAAGCCGTCGCCGTCTTCATCTACCAAGCGCACTACGCCGTCGGTGACGGCCACGTACCAGGCCCCTTCGTGGTAGACCAGGTTGTGGGGGTTGTTCAATCCGTCGGCCACCACGCGCACTTCATCGGCCTGGCCATCGCCGTTGGCATCTGGCAGCGCCACGATGCGGTCATTCCCGCGATCGGCCACGTAAAGAATGCCGTCTGGCCCCACAGCCATAAAACGTGGGCCACTCAGCCCATCGGCAAAAACTTGCACGACAAACCCATCGGGCACCGTGATATTGGCTACGGCCGCGTCGCCCAACATGCCCGCAAAATTAACCCGTTGCCGGGCGTAGAGGTAGATAGCAACGGCCGTTACCACACAGATCAAAACCACACCCAACAAACCTGCCAACCATTTTCTACCCCGCATCTTCTGCCTCCAATCGTTTTTGTTTTAGTCTAGGGTGGAAAACGGCCGTGCTCCACTTTTTACAAGAAGCGCTAATCTTTGCCTGGAAGCAATTTTCACGCAAAGGCGCAAAGGAAAAAGCCTATCCCTTTGCGCCTTTGCGTGAGATTTACTGAAAGTGTTGTTCAATCTTTATGGAGCAGCGGGTAGAGATCGGGCACAAAGGTTTGCTCGTTCATCGGTGGGCGAATGTAGCCTGTTTCTTTTTCGCGCGGCGTTAGCTCAAACGGTTCCGGGGTGATGTCTTCGTAGGCAATTGAGCTGAGGATATGGCTGATGCAGTTGAGGCGAGCCCGCTTTTTATCATCGGATGGCACGACAAACCAGGGACATTGCTTGATGTCGGTGTGATCAAACATCACGTCTTTGGCACGTGAATATTCCATCCAGCGATTGCGCGATTCTACGTCCATTGGGCTGAGCTTCCACCGCTTCATCGGGCTGGTCAGGCGAGATTGGAACCGCCGTTCTTGCTCCTCATCGCTGACCGAGAACCAATATTTCAGCACGATGATGCCCGAGCGGACCAACATGCGTTCAAATTCGGGGCAGGAGCGCAGAAATTCGCGGTACTGGTCGTCGGTGCAGAAGCCCATCACCCGCTCGACGAGGGCGCGGTTGTACCAGCTGCGATCAAACAGCACAATTTCGCCGGCGGCAGGCAGCTGAGCCACATAGCGCTGGAACCACCATTGGGTTCGTTCGCGATCGCTGGGTGTGCCCAGAGCTACAATGCGGGCAATGCGGGGATTCATCTGTTCGGTGATGCGCTGGATGACGCCGCCTTTGCCCGCTGCATCACGCCCTTCAAAGATGATAACCACGCGCAGCCCTTTGCCCTGCACCCAGTATTGCAGCTTGATGAGCTCTTCCTGCAAGCGGGCCAATTCTCGACTGTAGAATTTGCTTTTGAGCTTGCCATCTTTGCGCAAGACACTTTTGGTTTTTGGGGTGGTTACGGCCGTTTCTCTTCCAGAATCTTCTGCTGCCATTGCTGTCTCCTCCTTTTGTGGTTGGGCAAAATAATCTACGAATGAGAAATGTTAGTACGGAATGCCTATGACCCTTGTGCTACGTTTTTGAATCGTTTAGACTTAACGAAGTTGTAAGGTAAGTCGTAAGGAAATTTTTAGTATAACGCCCGCCTTTCTAGACAGACTGTTACTGCATATATCAGTTTGTTTGGATCACTCGTTGAGAAAACCGATCGCTAATCCAGTTAGTGATGGGTTGGAAGAGACAAAGTTTTAGGTAATCTTCGTAGTTCCGTTCAGTATAGCACACAGTATTTCTAATTTGGGAGGTGCCTTGATGATTCGTCCGTATGTCCCATCTGCAGCGACAGAATGTGCCTGGCATTATTTGCCAGTGACTTCCAACACCTGGCAGCGTCCCCGGAGCTATCCGCCAGTGGTGCAGCGTATGCTCTTGCCCGTCAAGCTGGAGCATTTGTCCGATATGCTGGTGACTTCTGTGTTGGATTTTGCCGCCAAGATCAAGAAAGATTTGGTGCTGTTGATTATTCGCGAAGATAATGATTTTGATCGGGAGATGTTGTTTTCGACACTGCGTGGTTTTCAGGCACACGCACAGCGCTTTGGCGAGATTTCGTTAACGATTGATACGGCCGTTGGCTTCAACGACCAAACGATTTCTTGCTACGCTGACCGTTATGGGGTGGATGTGGTCATTTTGGCCAGCCAGCTTTCGGAGTTTGAAGAGAAGGACCGAGAAAAATTTGCTGTGTTTGCCAGCAGCTGGCAGCCACTGGTCTGACACTTTCGCAAGAATCGGTTGTCATTAGTCACCTCCACAAAAAGCCGGAGCACCTTTTTAGATGCTCCGGCTTTTCTTTTTGGCTGTTTCTGCTTAAACGCTCTTAATTTGTGGCAAACTCGGTGTAAATTTCCACGGTGAAACCCATTGGATCGAGCGCCAGCAGCTGTAAAGCACCGGGTCGAGGGGATGTCGGTTCCGGGGTGAATAGCGGGTACTGGCTGTTTTGCAGTTGTTGCGCAATGGTGTCGAAGGACGGCCGTTCCAGCTTGAGCACCCATGATTCTGCCTGAATATCGCCTCCCTGGTAGCCAGGATTCTGCGCAAATTGCGTTGCAACCGGCAGCGCCTCCGCAGCACGCGTAAAAACCAGCTGGACCTCGCCCACCTGGTAAGTCAGCCAGCCGTGAGCCTCATCATTGAGAAAATAAGTTTCGGTCAGCCCCAGGCAGTCCGTGTAAAAGTGCCGCATCGTCACCACATCGTTGCACCAGCGAAAAACAGTGTTGAGTTCAACTTTCATTTTGTTCCTCCAATACGGCCGTTACTGCTTCATTCCCTTCTGCCTGGGCCAGTTGTAGGGCCGTTTGCCCGTTGGCATCGGGTTGGTGCGGATTGGCTCCAAATGTCAGCAGCAGCTGGGCCATTGGCACATTGTTGCGGTGGGCGGCTTGATGAACGGCCGTATACCCTCCTTCTTGTGCTGCGTTTACCTCGGCCCCCTTTTCCAGCAGGGCTCGCAAAATCGTCTGGTTGCCATGCGTGGCTGTCGCGTGAATCGGCGCGATTTGCATCTTGTTCTTGGCCACGGCATTCACGTCGGCCCCTTGCTCGATGAGCCAGAGAGCGGCCGTTTCCTGGTTGAAATAGCAGGCCAGTTGCAGCGGCGTGAAGCCATCTTTGGCAAACAAATTCAGGTAACCAGACCACCGCTCCGCCAGTGCTTGCAGTCGCGTAAGATCGCCCAGCGCGGCGGCGGCAAAAACATTGATTTCAGCGCCCGCGTTGCGTAAGGTTTCTACAACGGCCGTTTGCCGTTGGTAAAGCGCATTCATCAGCAGCGGCAGCCCGTTCTGCCCGCTGGCGTTAACCAGAGCCGGGTTTGCCGCTGTAATTTGTTCGATGGCTTGTGTGTTGTTTTCGTTAACGGCCGTTTCCAACCGGCGGCAGTCGGCTACAACTTGCTGAAGAACGGCCGTGCGTGTCTGGATAGTTTCAGCCAACACTTGTTTTTGGTCTTCCCCAAATTCTGGCGTGCCCAATGTGGCATTTTCCACGCTGGCGAGGGCGCGGAAAATCAGCCGTAAAAAGCGGCTGGCTTCGGTTTCTGGGCGGCCGAGCAGCCGCAAGGTCTTCTCAATTTGCACCAGGTGCTGCCGCAGATGGGCTTCGAAGCGGTGCAGCCGGTATTGCAGCGAATATTCCTCTTCTTCCCACCAAACTGGCGATGGTCCAAGAAACTGCTCATCGGTCAGGTCGGCCAGTTCGGTGCGGGTGCGTTGGTGAAATTCGTCGTACTGCTGCCTGATGGTGGCCAGCGGTTGGTTGTCGATGATGTCGTAGAAGGCATCATTGCTGCCCAAAACACGTTCAACTTCACCGGCTGGAAAGGCAAACGGCCGTTGCGCCCCCGCTTTTTGTTGTGCTAATCCAGAAATAATGAGGGTAAAAAAGGTACGTTCAGCCTCAAAAACGTGGCCCAAAATGATGCGCAGCGGCCATTCTCCGGCGGCTGGCTCCTGGTCAAACTCGGCATCGGAAACGCCGAGTAGGGTGACTTGCAGTTCGCGGTAAGCCGTGTGAACCAGCCCCAACACCTGCTGCACCAGCGTCGTCGGCGTCCCATTTTGGCTGCGCTGGGCAGCCAGGGTGGCGGCCAAATCTTGTAGTTCCTGATGCGTACCAATGAGGCCTAAACGCACACCTTCGGCATGCTTGCGCCAGCTAAACGGCTGGCCCATATCTACATCGGAAAAAGCGTGCGTGGCTTCTGCCAGAGAATAAACGGCCGTAAATAAAGCATCTTGTTCCATATAAACCTCCCTCTCGCGGGCTGCTGGTCAAAATTTCCGCACTTGCGCCACAGCGTAACACAAGTTGTCGTCATTTTGCACCGCTGTGTGAAATTTCAGGTCACGCTTAATGGCGCTGTGCCTGCTGGTAAGCGCGACGAATGCGTGCTTGCAAAGAGGCATCCACGTCATAGAGGGTAGTGAGGCGTACGGCCGTTTTTGTGTCGGGAAGCTGGCAGGTGATGTGGTTTTTGGCGGGGCGAAGGGTGCAAAACGGCCGTTCGGCGGCAAAATCAATTTGCCCTCGATGCAGCGACCAGGTGATTCCCTGGCTGAGGCTGGTGATAAAGTCCAGCAAATGCAGTCCGGCAGCGGCGGCATCCACGGTGGTGCGGCTCAGGTAAGCGTCCAATTCTAAATCAATTTCCATGGCAAAAATTCCTTATAAGAAAGCCACTTCTTCACGAATTTTGTCCTTCACAACCGGCATCGCGCCGAAAAACGTCTGGTAAGCGCGGCTCACCGGATCATCCGGGCGGCGCAGCAGGCGATCCAAGGCGGCATAATCTGGCAGCCAGAAAATCCAGATGGAGGGTGGCCCATCACCCAGCCCGCCGCTGGCGGCGACCACTTCTTTAATCCAATCCTGCTCCTGCACAATGTCATGCAAGGCACGGGCATTTTTGGCGTCCTCCTGGGAAAACGGCCGTGGCCATTCAAATTCAACAATCAGATAAATACCAACTTGAGGGATGCTCATATGCTTTTCCTTGTGTAAATGATCGGCCAATTGGATTGTTGGCGGCGAGTTTGTTGTAACTCAAGGACAATCTTGGGAATTTTAGCACTAATGTTCTATTAAATCAAGCTGGTTGTTGTGCCTCTGCCGCCTGGCTATACTTCAGCGCTATGAAGCTCACCGTCCGGCCCGAACAGTTTGATTCTCCTCCTACGCCACAGCAAAAGAGGAGCCAGCGTTGGCAGCAACTGGTCGGTACGGCCGTTATGCTCCTGAGTATGGCCCTGTTGCTGCCGCTGGTGCTGCGGGCCCCTCGACCTGATTTTGTGGTGCCGTCAACGGCCGTTCTCATTCTTAGCACCTTCATCTTGTTTCCCCTGGCGTTGTTTATCACCGTGGTCGGGCACGAATTGGGCCACCTGTTAGCTGCCAGATTGGCCGGGTTTCGTTTTGTGTTGGTCACCTTTGGCCCGCTGCGCATCGCCCGAGAGGCAGGCGGCTTGCGCTTGAGCCTCATTCATACAAACCTGATCCAATGGCAGGGGCGGGCGCTATCGGTGCCCCTCACATTTGGCGACCATCGGTGGCAGCGCATGCTGTTTTTGGCGGGTGGTCCCCTGGCGACGCTGCTCCAGCTCTTGTTGCTGCTGGGCGTCAACTTTTGGCTGCGTGCTGAGGCCATTGCCTACGGTTGGGGTCTGGCGCTTCTTTGGCTGCTGCTCGCGGCGGTGATGACCTTGCCCGCTACTGCCATTCCTCAAAAAATCGGCAGCAACTACACCGATGCCGCGCGCATCTGGCAGATATGGCGCGGTGGCGCGGCCCTGGCTGAAGAGCTGGCGCTCACAAATTTGGTAGAAGCGTCGCTGCGCGGCGTGCCGCCCGCTGAACTGGATGAGACATTTGTGGCTCGCAGCCTGGCTGCCGCGCCCGAAAGCCGCGAGGCGCTAGAAGGTCATTATGTGGCCCATACCCAGGCGCTTGATCGGGGCGACATTGACCAAGCGGCCGTTTTCCTAGACCAAACCCTCACGCTGCTGCTCAACCAACCGCCAGCGCAGCGCTCCCCCATCTTTTTTGCCAGCGCGGCCTACTTTGTAGCTCGTTACGGCGCTGATCTGCCGCAGGCTGAAGCATGGCTGGCACTCATCCGCCCCGAGAAGTACAACGCCCTGGCCCTGGAAGTGGCTCAGTTTTTGCTGCGCGTGCGTGCCCAACTGCTGTTGCAATCAGGTGAGTTGGCGCTGGCCAAAACGGCCGCTCAAGAAAGTCTGCGCCTACTGCCGCGTTCTGTGGATCTGGGCAGTGTGGCCATGGAAACGCGCCTGCTGACAGAGATTTTGGCTCAGGTACAAGACGTGACCGCCGCGCCAGCCTTGCCCCCTTCATTGCAGCCAATTTTGGAGCAGAAACGGCCGTTTTTTGCCGCCTCAGCCCGTGGTTTGGTACGCCTAGGGTTTATCATCGTGGTGGGGTTGCTGCTGGGGGTTGGGTGGCAGCATCTTTTCCCTGATCGGGCCGTTGCGGCGTACCAACGCGGTGTTGCCTTGCTCGACGCGGGAAATTATGAAGCGGCAATTCCTGAATTTGACCACGCCGTGGCTCTGGATGACCAGTTTGCTCAGGCGTATTGGGGGCGGGGGGATGCTTTAATGTCGTTAGGTGAATACGAAACGGCCGTTGCTGACTTTAGCCGCGTGATTGAGATGCACCCCAAAACCTTCCCCTCCATCTACATTTATCGCGCCGCTGCCTACACTCAGCTGGGCGATTACGCCGCCGCCATTGCCGATTACCACATACTTTTGTCGCTCAACCCCGACGAAGAAATGCGCCACTTAGCCCAAGAATCCATTCGCATTCTGCAAACAGCCAGATAAATTCCCATAACTCAGAATCACAAATCCGGCTATGACAAAGGTCATTATATTTTTGGATCAAGCTCAGTAGACCCCGTTTGTGAAATAATGCACAATACCGCCGGATTGTGAAATATTGCACAATTGGGCGTATTGTATCAATCCGTTGTGTCTACCTTTACCATTGAAATCGTTTGTTTTGGCAAACAACTTAGTCATCCGACACACAGGAGTGAGTGATTGATGAGTGATCTGAAGACGATTCCAAAATCCGCCCTGAATGAGTGGGTTCAGCGGCTGCGCCGGCGTTTTCGCGTGGTGGGTCCCAAGCCCAAGAATGGCCAGTATGTTTTTGCGGAAATTGAAACGGCCGTTGAGATGGCGCTGGATTACCCCACAACCTGTGTGCCCCCCAAGAAATATCTTTTCCCCCAACAAGAAACATTGCTGCGCTATCACCTGGATGGCAGCCACATTCAGGCAGTGATTGAGACGGAACCCACCGTCATTTTTGGCATTCACACCTGCGATGTGCAGGCGACTCGACTGTTTGACCAAATTTTCAGCCAAGGGTTTGCTGATCAGCATTACCGCACCCGACGGGAGGATATTTACCTCATCAGCATCGAATGCATATCGCCTTGCAGCGAACATGCCTACTGCCACGACATGGGCACCTCGCACCTACCCGAAGCGGCCGATTTGCATCTGACCGATTTAGGGCACGTCTATGCCGTGCACGTGAATACGCCCAAAGGCGAATCGCTGCTGGCAGACACGCTGGCCGAGCCATTTACCAAAGATTGGCAGCCCATCTACGACCGGGTGATTGTTAAAAAGATGCAGTCATTTGAAAAACGGCTCGATTTTGAAGTGACCGAGCTAAAAGAACTGCTGCATGACGGATACCGCAGCCCACTCTGGCAAGACGTAGGCGATGATTGTTTGGTGTGCGGCATGTGTACTCAGGTTTGCCCCACCTGCGTCTGCTTCAACATGGTGGATGAGGCCGACCTGACCCAAACGGAAGGGCAGCGTACGCGCACCTGGGATTCCTGCCAGGCAACGACGTTTGCGCTGGTGGCCGGTGGCCACAATTTCCGTGAAGCGCGCATGGCGCGGCAGCGGCATCGGTTTATGCGCAAGGGAAAGTATATGCATGATGCCTATGGTTTGTTAGGCTGCGTGGGGTGTGGTCGGTGCGGTGCTACCTGCCTGGTCAATATCACACCTATCAATGTGTTAAATGCTCTCTATCAAGAACAACATGCGGAACAGACCAAGTCCGATGTCCACGAATTGGAGCTGAGTTATGAAGACGTTACTGCGAGAAGTGCGGGAGTCGCCGTCGATTTACATGCCGGTGCCAGCAAAAATAACGGCCGTACGAAGCCTCACTGAGCTGGAAAAACTTTATACGATTCAACTGCCCTATGGCCTTACCCTGGACCATGATCCGGGTCAGTTTGTGCAGGTGTCGCTCTTTGGGGTGGGGGAAGCGCCAATTAGCATCTGTTCATCCCCCAGCCGCAGCAACGGCTTGTTTGAGTTGTGTGTGCGCAACGTGGGCGACCTGACCAGCAAGATGCACGAACTCAACGTGGGCGACACGCTGGGCATTCGCGGCCCATTTGGACGGGGCTTCCCCATGGAGCGCTACCGGGGTAAGGACGTGGTCTTTATAGCGGGTGGGCTGGGGTTAGCCCCCCTACGCTCGGTAATCTATGAAGCGATTGACCATCGCGAAAAATATAATCGCCTCGTCATTTTGTACGGAGCGCGGTCGCCCCAAGAGATGCTGTTCCGTGATGAGGTGAACGCTTTTAACTGGATGGAAGACGTGGAAATGTACACCACGGTTGACTGCGGCGATGAGAAATGGCAAGGCGAGGTCGGGTTTGTGAACTGCTTACTCAATAAGGTGCCCCTCAATCCGCACAACACAGTTTCCATCGTGTGTGGCCCGCCAGTGATGTACAAGTTCATCATCGACGATTTGATTCGGCTAGGCGTAGCTGAGCATGACATTTGGCTGAGCTTTGAGCGGCACATGAAGTGCGGCGTGGGCAAGTGTGGCCACTGCCAGATTAACCATATTTATGCCTGTCTGGATGGTCCGTCACTATCTTATACAGAAATCCAACACCTGGAGGAAGCGTTATGAGCGGCACTGCTAAAGAACTCCCACGGGTTGCTTTTTTCGATTTTACCAGCTGTGAAGGGTGTCAGCTCACCGTTTTAGACGCGCTGCAAACGCATCCTGAACTGCTGAAAGTGGTAAACATCGTTGAGTTTCGCGAGGCGTCTAGTGCCCGTAGCGATGATTTCCAGATTGCCTTTATTGAAGGATCGTGCACGCGGCCAGGTGATGAAGAACGGTTGCAGAAGATTCGGGAAACGGCCGTTTACGTCATTGCCCTCGGTGCCTGTGCCCATCTGGGTGGGATTAACGCCATCCGCAACCGTCAGCCGTTGCCAGACGTGCGTCAGTACGTCTATGGCGATAAGGCCGAGTGGTACGATACGTATCCGGCACGAGCCATCGACCAGGTGATTCAGGTGGACGCGGTGATTCCCGGCTGCCCGATTGACCGGGACGAGTTTGTACGCGTGGTGACTGTTTTGCTGCAAGGCCGCCAGCCCAAGCTGCCCGACTACCCGATGTGCATTGAGTGTAAGCTGCACGAAAATATCTGCGTCTACGAGCGCGGGCAGGTCTGCCTGGGGCCGATTACCCGAGCGGGCTGCAATGCCGTTTGCCCGGCGTACGGCTACGGCTGCGAAGGATGCCGTGGGCTGGTTTCTGCGCCCAACATGGAGTCTTTCCAAGAGGTGCTGGCCCAACATGGCCTCAGCCAATCCGAAATTGATGAGAAGTTGAGCCTCTTTTTAACCAACCAGACGCTGCTGGAAAAGGAGCTGGTTCATGGCTAACGTAAAAGTAAACGTGCATCACCTCACGCGAGTGGAAGGGCACGGCAACATTGTGGTAGATGTGGTGAACGGCCAATTGAAGCAGTGCGATCTGCAAATTGTGGAGACGCCGCGCTTTTTTGAGGCGATGCTGCGCGGCAAACCGTACCAAAATGCGTCGCACATCACCTCGCGGATTTGTGGGATTTGTGCGGTGGGGCATGCGACGGCCTCGCTGCGGGCGTCGGAAGCGGCGTTGGGCGTGGAATTGAGCGAGCAGACCAAGCTGCTACGCCGTCTCAACTTTTTGGGCGAGCTTTTGGATAGCCACGTGCTGCACGCCTACATGCTCGTTGCGCCCGACTTTTTGGGTGCGCCTAGCGTGATTCCGCTGGCCAACACGGCCCCAGACGTGGTGCTGCGGGCGCTGCGGATGAAGAAGCTGGCCGGGGATTTGTGCCAGGCGATTGCTGGACGGCACACGCATCCGATTGCGATGGTGGTGGGCGGCTTTACCCATTTTCCAACCACAAACCAGCTGTACGACCTGCGCGAGCGGTTTGAAGCGGCTCGTGAGGATGTGGTAGCGACGGCCGATCTTTTCCAAACGCTCAAGCTGCCTCAATTTGAACGGGAAACCGAGTACATTGCCCTGCGCCGCGATGACGGCGTGTATGGTTTTATTGATGGCGATATTGTGAGTACGGATAACGGCCGTTGGCCTGCCTCGGCTTACCAATCGGTGACTAACGAATATCTGGTGCCGCATTCGTCGGCGAAACATACGCAAAACCAGCGGGAATCGTACATGGTGGGGGCGTTGGCCCGGTTTAACGTGAACCACGACTTGCTGCATCCAGTGGCCAAAGAAGTGGCCGCTGCGCTCGGCTTGAAGCCAAAGGCGACCAATCCATACCTGATTACCGTGGCGCAAGTGGTGGAAATTGCCCACTGCGTAGAAGAAGCCATCCAGCTGATTGATGCGCTGCTGGAAATGGAGATTGCTTGGGAAGACCCTGCCTTGCCAACTCGCCAATCGGGTGAGGGCGTGGGTGCTTGCGAAGTACCGCGTGGGACGCTGTTCCATCATTACACGATTGAGGCCGGCACCATTGTGGGGGCCAACTGCATCATCCCGACGGGGCAGAATCTGGCGAATATTGAGTTGGACATGAAAGCATTGGTGCCAACGCTGCTGGACCGCACCCAGCAGCAGATTACCCATTCGCTGGAGATGTTGGTGCGGGCTTACGATCCGTGCATTTCCTGCTCGACGCACTTGCTCGATGTGAAGTTCGAATAGCGGGTTATGGAGCACGCAAGGGCGCAAGGAAGTTAAGGTGGAAAAGAAAATCCTCCTTTGCGCCATCTGCTTCTTTGCGCTCTTTGCGTCAAAAAGATGTTTTGATGAAGATTCTGGTTTTGGCTTTGGGGAATCCTCTGCGGGGGGATGATGGGGTAGGAAGTGCGGTGCTGGCAGCATTGGGAGAAACGGCCGTACTTCCTCCCCACATTAAACTGATCGATGGCGGGACGCCTGGCCTGGAAACCGCGCTGACGCTGCAAGGGTACGACAAAGTGATTGTGATTGACGCCGCCAACCTGGGCGAAGCTCCCGGTACCTGGCGGCGTTTTTCGCTGGCGGAAGCCAATTTGGTGCAGCAGGCACAGATGAACGGTACGCTGCACGATGCTGGTTTTGCCGAGGCGGTGGCTTTGGGGGTGGCGCTGGATATTTTGCCACCAGAGATTATTGTGTATGGCGTGCAACCTGAGACGATTGAGTGGGAGATGGGCTTAAGTACGGCCGTTCGCACCGCCATTCCCAAAATTTGCCAACAAATTCAAGCCGAGCTGGCCGAAATCCTTATTTGAATTTTTTTGCCACAGAGGGCACAGAGGTTTTGGAGAGGCGTTTTCTCTAAACTCTCTGTGCCCTCTGTGGCTTTTTATTAAACCGAAAAGATGAGGCAGGTAGTGGTGCCGTGGGCGTAGAGCTTACCGTCGGCATCCACCAGTTTGCCTTCGGCGGTGGCGATGCGCCGTCCGCCGTGGATGACAGTGCCGACGCAGCGCAGCGGGCCGGTGTCGGCCAGGATGGGGCGCACAAAGTTAATCTTCATCTCCACGGTGGTGTAGCCGCTGCCAGCGGGCAGCAGGGTGTGTACGGCGCAACTCATCGCCGAGTCCAGCAGCGTGGCAATCACCCCGCCGTGTACGGTGCCAATTGGGTTGTAGTGAAATTCGGCACAGTTTATCTCGAAAACGGCCGTTCCTTCCCCGGCCTCTGCCAACGAAAAATCAAGCGTATCGGCGATGGGCGCTGGCGGCAGGATGCCGTTGAGCATCGCCGCGAACAGCTCTGCGCCACTTTTTTGGCGGGCAGCCTGAGCGGTGGGGGTAGGGTCTTGCCAGGTGTAGGTGCGGGAACGGCCGTTGCTATCTTCAGTTGTCATGGGTGTCTCCAGGTTTTGCATTTGCGAATCGTTTGCGAAAGATTGTATACGGCGAGCAATGGCGAGCCAAGCAATGGCTAGCCAAGCAATGGCTGGCCAAAAGAGTTTCGCTTCTGGCGGAGCACCGTGCCATAATTCAACAGCATGAGTAGACCTATCCAACTTGCTATCATCGGCGACGTTCACCGCCAGTTTGACCCACACGACGTGATGCAGTTCAACCGGTCCGACTACGATTTGCTGCTGTGTACAGGCGATTTAGCCAACATGTGGCACCGCGAAGGGCTGGTGGCGGCCCGGCAGATGGCCCGGCTGCAAAAGCCCACGCTCATTATCCCTGGCAACCACGATACACTGACCTTGCCCCAGTTGGTGGCGGAAATTAAGCAGTGGCCCCGGCTGCGCCGTTGGCTGGCGTGGGGGCAAGGACAACGCCTGCGGCGGTGGCAGCGGGCGCTGGGGTCGGTGCAGGTGGGTGGCTACTCGGTGCATTTGGTGCCGGGGGATGAGGATGTAGCCATGGTGGTGGGACGGCCGTTTGCCATGGGTGGTTCGGTTTTGCACTGCCAACCCCAGCTCAAACGGCAGTTTGGCATTGGCACGATGGCTGAATCGGCGGCGCGACTGTGCCAATTGATTGAACAGACATCGCAGCAAAAACTTATCTTTTTGGCGCACAACGGCCCCACCGGGCTAGGCAGCACGCGGAAATCTATCTGGGGTAACGATTTTCATCCAGACGAGGGCGATTTTGGGGATTCAGATTTGCGCGAAGCGATTGATTTTGCGCAGACGCATGGGAAAACGGTGCTGACGGTGGTGGCCGGGCACATGCACCATCACGTTAAGCGAGAGGGCAATCGCACCTGGCATCTGGTGGCCGATGGGATTCACTACCTAAACGCTGCCCGCGTGCCGCGCATTTTTGAGGAAAACGGCCGTACCGTCCACCATCACATCCGCCTCACTATTGACGATAATTCCGTCACCGTGAGTGAGCAACTTTGCCAGGGCAATGATTTTTAACTGTGGAGAGCGCAAAGAGCGCAGAGAAAAATAAAAAACTCAGCGTCCTCCGCGCTCTCCGCGGTAAATTAATTGAGCGATACGGCCTGCCCGGTTCGGGCGGATTCGTACAGCGCCAGGACGGTTTTAACGTGGTTGCGCGTTTCTTCGAGGGAAAGATATTGCGGGGTGCCGTCCAAAACGGCCGCATGCAAATCCTCCACTTCACCCAGGTATAGCTCTTTCTCCGGCACTTCAATTTCTTCCGGTTCGCCATCTTTGGGATAAAACATCAGCTTCCGGTCGCCATCGTTGTGCCCTACAAACGGCCGATTTAACACCAGCCGTCCCTCGGTGCCGAGGATTTCAATCTCGGTGCGGAAAGGGGTGCAGAAGGATGCGCTGATTTGGGCCATACGGCCGTCTGCGTACACCATCTGCCCGGAAAACACCTCATCGACGCCGCTTTCGCCCAGCCATTGGGTGCCAAACACCTGCTGCGGCGGGCCGCCCATAACGTACTGGGCAAAACTCAGCGGGTAGACGCCCACATCCCACAAACAGCCACCGCCCCATTCTGGCACCAACCGGATGTTGTCGCGGGTGGCAAAGGCAAAGTTAAACACGCCTCTGACGACCGTGATGTGCCCGAGGCGGCCGTTGGCAATCATCTCGCCCACAATTTTGGTTTGGGGATGGTGGCGGTACATAAACGCTTCGGTAAGGACATAGCCCGTTCGTTGCGAAACGGCCGTCATCTCATCCACCTCAGCCAGCGACAGGGCAAATGGTTTTTCACACAGCACATGCTTGCCCTGCTCCATCGCCTTGATCGACCATTCGGCGTGCAGGTGGTTGGGCAGCCCGATGTACACTGCATCTACTTCGTCTGAAGCGAGCATGGCATCGTAGCTGCCAAACGCCTGCGGAATGTCCCACTGGTTCGCATACGCCTGGGCCGATGCCTGGCTGCGGCTGGCCACGGCGACCAGCTCGCCCCGCGCCGATTCACGAATCGCGGGGATGACCCGCCGGTTGATGTTGGCTGTTGAGAGCAATCCCCAACGAATTTTAGACATGACAGACCTCCAGGTTGGTAGTTGGTTATGAATGAAACCTGACAGGTCTGCTAAGAATTGCCGCTTAGCAAAATCATCCCAATAGACCTGTCAGGTTTTAGCAGTACCAATTTTACCACCTTCACCACCTATCCCTCACTCATTCACAATTTCTTCAAATTTGCCGCGCATACTGCCTCCATTGAAATTTAGTGAGTTAACGAGCAGGTGCGATGCACTTCCAAAGTGCGTCGCACCTCCGAATAAAAAGGAGATTTAGATGTTTCGTAGAATTTTTGGTATTGGACTGCTCATCTTGCTGGTGATGGGCATCTTTGGTGGTCTAGGTGGTCGCACCCGGGCTGCTTATTACGAAGGCTATTCCGATGGCGTGCGCGCGCAAACGAGCGCGGCTGCGGAGGATGGCGGCAGTACGGCCGTTCCTACCTACCCCCCTTATTACGATGGATTTGGACACGGCCGTTTCTTTGGCTGGGGTGCGTTGGGGATTCTGGGCATCTTTGCCATTTTCTTCAAGATCGGCTTCTTCTTCCTGCTGGCAATGATCGTTTTACGGCTGATTTTCGGCCGTCGGCGCTGGCATCGGCGTGGACCGTGGCGTCGTGGCCCTTGGGGTCCCGGTCCGTGGGGGCACCATCCACGCTGGCACTGGCAGGATGGCCCTGGCAAGGAAAAAGCGCCTAAATGGATGAACGACAGCGACGATGACGAACCGGTAATGACTGTTTGAGCTGTGTAGGGGTGGGTCTCAGACCCACCCCTACTCAATTTTTGAGATAAGTGTCAAAGAAATCGACAGTGCGTCGCATCATCAACGTCCAATCTGGGCCGTTGAAAAAGTGCCCCTGGCCTGGGTAGGTAAACAGCGTGCTGTCTTTGCCCGCCGCCAGCAGCGCAGCATGGAGCGCTGGTGCCCAGTCCGGCGGCGTTTGCTCAGGCTCAGCGCCGTCGGCCAGGCCAATGTGAATTTGCACCGGTGCAGACACATACTCCAGATGATAAATCGGGGCGATTTGTTGCAGCATTTCCGGGCTGCTGGCGGCGGCGAGATAAGCATTCAGCAGGTCATCGGGCAAACTGGCGGGGATGACCTCACCAGGATTGCACTCAACGACCTCAACCTGGCCGGGCAAACAGCCTGTGCCCCAGCGGGCAATAATGTCGGCGTCGTTGGCGGAGTTGGGGGCGTGCAAAACGGCCGCTTTCACCGCATCCGTCACTGTTAAAACCTTGGTTGTGATGCCGCCGCCCATGCTGTGGCCCCACATGCCAATCCGACTGGTATCGGCCTGGGGTACGGACGGCAGCGAGGCGACCAAATTCAGCACATCGGCTACCAGCCCTGTGTGAAAAAAGCTGGGACCGACGTCGGACTTGCCCCAGCTGCGATAGTCCGGGGCAATGGTGAGATAGCCGTAGTAGTTTAAAAATTCTGCCTGCTGCCAGGTGCCTGCGCCAGAAAAATAGCTCTCCCGCTCGTGGTAGCCGTGGTTCAAAATGATCACCGGAAACGGCCCTTCGCCCTTAGGGATTTGCATGATGCCGCTGATGGTCAGACCGTCGCTGGGGTAGGTGATGGCGTACTTGTCAAAGTAGCCTGCATCAGCCATCCATGACGTGATTTCGATGGTGCCGCCCGGGTAATCGCGCTGGCGCAGCCCTTCGATAGTGTAAGGGGCCATTGGATTGGGCGTGGCCGTGGGCAGCGGTGCCGGTGTGGCCGTGGCGGTACTGGTAGCAACGGCCGTTGGCGAACTGGTGACGGTCATGATCACCGTTACCGCGACACCGGGTTTAGCCGTTGCGGTTTCTGTGGCTACGGGGCTGCTGGTTGGTGTGGTGGGGGCAACGGCCGTTGCACACCCCGCCACGCCCAGCAATAGGATTAGCAAGAATATGGCTTTGGTTTGCATGGGCGAATCGTACTGAGAAACGGCCGTCCTGCAAAATAAGCATTGAATATGATGGCCAAAGGTTAGGCACATAAATTTGTGCGCTGTCATTTTGAATAAGGGAGGTGGCTCCATGAACATGAATGCAAGCAAAAAGACGGCCAGAATGGCGGGCGTTCTGTATTTTCTTTACATCGTCAGCCACATCTTTGCCGATGTTGTGGGTCGCTCGCAGCTGATTGTTTGGGAAGATGCGGCCACCACAGCCCAAAACATCATGGCTTCTTTGGGGCAATTTCGCATTGGTTTTATGAGCGATTTGTTGGCAGCGTTGTTGTTCCTTTTGGCAGCCTGGGCTTTATACACGCTGTTAAAATCAGT
Source organism: Ardenticatenaceae bacterium (assembly GCA_020634435.1). Taxonomy (GTDB): domain Bacteria; phylum Chloroflexota; class Anaerolineae; order Promineifilales; family Promineifilaceae; genus Leptofilum. The sequence goes on from JACKBS010000004.1 coordinate 305,815, forward strand.
GAACCAAAACATCGCCTTACTTTTCCTGTTATTAAATCTGGTGGGCGTTGCCATCCAAACTTTTAGCGATCTGTTTCTCATTGCCAGCCCGCTGCTTCTGAGTGGGGCCGATTACTTAAACGTTTTTCCTGTTGAGCAATTGCAGGCAGTGGTGCTGTTTTTCCTAAACGTGCATAAAAATGGATTGATGGTGGCCCAATTGTTTTACAGCGCCTGGCTCTTGCCACTTGGTTATCTCGTTTTTAAATCGGGCTTTCTGCCCAAAGTTTTGGGCATTGTGTTAATGATCCATTGTGCCACCTGGCTGATGACGTTTCTCCAGTATTTCCTGCTGCCCGATTTTACTGCGATTACCTACATCAGTTATCCGCTGGGATTTATTGCCGAATTTGGGCTTAGTTTGTGGCTGTTGCTTAAGGGCATCGCGGACGAGTAATTTGGCAGATTGGCACTTTTCCGACACACTTTATTTATGAACGAACGCATCCTGGTGGTTGATGACGAACCGAAAATTGTGAAGCTGGCGCGGGATTATCTGGAGCGCAGCGGCTATGTGGTGTTGACGGCCGGAGACGGCCGTTCCGCCCTGAGCATCGCCCGCAGTGAAAAACCAGACATGGTGGTGCTGGATTTGAACCTGCCCGAGCTGGATGGGCTGGACGTCTGCCGCACCCTGCGCCGCGAATCGGACGTGCCCATCATCATGCTCACCGCCCGCATTGACGAAACCGACCGTCTAATTGGCCTGGAGCTGGGTGCCGATGATTACATCACCAAGCCATTTTCGCCGCGTGAACTGGTGGCCCGCGTCCGCGCCGTGCTGCGCCGGGTGCGGGGTGGACTGGTGCCCACTGAATTTATCCAGGTAGGCGACATTGAGATTGATTTGAACGGCCACCGCGTCAGCCGCGCCGGGGAAACCGTGCAATTGACGCGCATTGAGTTCAATCTGCTGGCCATCCTGGCCCAACACGCCGGGCAAACGTTGAGCCGCGAGCAGCTGCTAGATCGGCTGCACGGTTTCTCGCAAGATAGCTACGAACGCAGCATCGACGCCCATGTGAAAAACCTGCGGCGCAAGCTGGAATCCGATCCATCGGAGCCAATTTACATCCTCACCGTGTACGGCATTGGCTACAAGTTTAACGACGAGGTGCCCACTTGAAGCCCAACAAAGAGTGGCGGCGGTACCGTGGTGGGCCGCCGTGGGAGCGTGAGGGATGGGAGCTGCCGGAGCACATGCGTCGCTCATCGGAGCATGCTCACTGGCGCGGCCGACGCGGCATGTTTTTTCGCTTTCTCACCCTGTTTGGCTTGCTAGTCACCCTGGTGGCGGGTGGCATGACGATTGTGGCTTTGTTGATCACGCGGCTGGCAGAGGGAAATGCGGGAACGGCCGTAATCGTCTGGATTAGCGGTTGTGGTCTGGCGCTGGCGTTGCCGCTGATGGCTGTCGTTCTGGCTTACCGCACGTTTCGCCGGGTCGCTACGCCCCTGGCGGCCATCATGAACGCCGCCGACGCTGTGGCCGAAGGTGACCTGAGCGTGCGCGTGCCGGAGTTTCCCCGGCGCAACGAATTCACCCGGCTGGCCCACTCGTTCAACAACATGACCGAAGAGCTGGAGCGGGCCGACCAGCAGCGGCGCAACCTCACTGCCGACGTGGCCCACGAGTTGCGCACGCCACTGCATATCATTCAGGGCAATTTGGAAGGCGTGCTGGACGGCGTCTACGAGCCCACGCCGGAGCACATTGAGGCGACGCTGGACGAAACGCGGCTGCTGGCCCGACTGGTCGAAGATTTGCACACGCTCTCCCTGGCCGATGCCGGGCAGTTGCCGCTAAAAATGGAACCGGTGAACGTGGCCGATTTGCTGGCCGATGTAGCCACGAGCTTTTCGGTACAGGCTGAGGCGCAGGGAGTGGAGATTGGGGTGGAAACGGCCGTCTTGCCCCCCAATACGCAAATCCAGGGGGACGCGGGTCGCTTGGATCAGGTACTCAGTAATTTGGTGGTGAATGCGCTGAGGCATACACCGAGAGACGGCCGTATCACCCTCAGCGCCAAATTAGTCGATGATGGCGTGCAAATTCAGGTCACGGACACAGGTGAAGGCATCTCTGAGGAAGATTTGCCTTTTGTGTTTGAGCGTTTCTGGCGAGGGGACCGGGCGCGCACGCACAGCGGAGGGGCTGGCGGCGGTTTGGGTTTGGCGATTGTCAAGCAGATGGTGGTGGCGCATCAGGGTCAAATTTCGGTTAGTAGTACCCCCAATCAAGCTACCACGTTTACACTGACGTTACCCTTAAGTGCGACGCACCTCCGAGGTGCGTCGCACTTGGCTGACTAGGTGCGTCGCACTTTCCCGCCACTATCAATCGTCATACAAATATCCTTTCAACTCCTCCGGTAAAGCGTTCCGATCTCGCAAATAATCCTCAACAAACTCTATGTACTGACCGCTTTCCGGGAAAAAGTCCTGCACAAAGTCGCGATCAACCAATGTGCCGGGTCGCACACCGATCCATTCTTGGTAGTTTGAATACGGCCAATCCTCCAGCCGCTGGACTAGACCGTGCTTTACCGGATTAGCATGGATGTAGCGGCAAAGATGGAGCAGGTAATTGTCATTATGAACCGGTTTAGGCTTGAAGTTGCCTTCAAACAAGGTGCCCGAATGTTGGTACCGCTTGTTGTACGCCTTCACGTAGCTGTTGAAAACGCGCTGGGGTAGCAAGCTGGCGGGGTGGTCTCCATCCTGGCGCAGCAGGAAGTGGTAATGGTTGGGCAGAAGGCAATAGGCGATGATGGTGATGGCCAACTTTTGCGCAAAATGCTTCATCTTGCCCAGGACAAAGAGGTAATTGTCCGGCTCGCGGAAAATTGATAACCGGTGCGCACCGCGATTATAGATGTGGTAATGGTGGCCGGGTTGATAGCTTTCTTGTTTGATGCGCATGCGTGGTTCCCTTAAGTGCGACGCACCTTAAAGGTGCGTCGCACTTGCCAGCAGCTGTTGGCAGAGGCGCACGCCGGACATGGCGTCGTTGAGCCAGTAATCCGCGCCAACGTATTTGCTAACCTGTTCGTTGAGCTGGTTACCCCCAATGACGATGGGAATGCTGTTAATTTCGGGATCGCCGGTCATGCGGAGAAGATCGATCGTTTCCTTCATGGCGTCGTAGGAACTGGTGAGCAGCCCCGACAAACCAATGATGTTCGGCCGTACCTGGATGGCTTGCAGCAAAAACTCGGAGGGCGGCACATCAACACCTAAATCGTGCACCGAAAAGCCGTAGCAGGTGAGCAGCATACTCAGGTTGTTTTTACCGATGTCGTGAATATCGCCGCGCACGGTGCCAATCAAAATGGTACCGGATTCTTTGCCAGTAAACTGCTCCACGATGATCGGCTGCACAATTTCCACCACTTCGCGGAAGATTTCCCCAGCCATGATCAGCCCGGACAAATAATACTCCTGCCGCTCATACCGTTCGCCAACTTGTCGCAGCCCTTCCTGGCAATCTTCGATGATCATCAGCGGGTCATGCCCTTGCGCTACGCGCTTCTCAACCAGGGCCAGCACTTCGTTTTCGTTCAGGTCGGCTACATGCGCTATGAGGATTTGTCGTTCCGATTCAGTAGGATGGGAGTAGGGATTACTCATCTTTTTTGCCCTCTTGAATACCGATTTGGGTGGAAAAACGAAGCTGATCGCTGTGGAAAATGAACCAGCCCCAACTAAGCGGCCGTTCATCAAAATCGTAAAAAAGATGTTCCAAATAAAAAGCGGCCGAAGGCAGCGGTGCGCGCAAAATGTTGGCTTCTTCCGCATTCAGCAAGGTGGCTTCGATGGTAAGCTGGCCGCGTTTGAGGGAATGGTTGACCGCGTTGGAGAAAAGGCCGCGCAGCGAGGTAACGTCCATTTCTGCTTCCACGATGGGGCGGGTGGGGTCGTAGATGAGGTAGGCGCGGTGGTAAAAAATGGGATGTCCTACGCGCGTGAGCAAACGGCGAATGTAGATGGTGTTGGCGCCCACGTTGATGTTTAGCTTGCGGGCAACACGCTCATCGGCAGATACCACGCGGACTTCCAGCAGCTTTACGGCCGTTTCTGCCGCATCCTGAAACAATGCCTGTAATTCGTGGAGGTCGAAAACGGCCGTTCCTAACTCCAATGGCTTCACAAAGGTACCCTTTCCCTGAGCGGTATTCACCACGCCCTGGTCCGATAGCAAGTTGATTGAGCGGCGTACCGTCATTGGGCTGATGCCGTAGGTGCGGCACAGCTGCGCTTCAGACGGCAGCTGGTCGCCAGGGCGGAAGGCCCCTTCGGCAATCTGGCGGCGCAGGATGTTGGCCAGCTGGGCATAGGCTGGTTCGCAGGCATCCCGGTCAATTTGATCCGATTTGGCTGGAGAGATAATCATTTCGGGCATCACAAACTATCCATTTTATCCATGTTACGGTACATAGAAGACTATTTTCTGATCTTTTTTGAGAAAAAGAAATAGCTTCTTGACAACTTCCCTATATAAGTATAAATTACCGTGTAGACAAACTTCCCTATATAAGTATATAAGTCTTGGGCAGTTTGTACAACTGGGGGAGCAAAAGGTGGAAGAATGGAAGACGGCCGTACTAAAGTTATCGCCTGCGCCACAGTCATCGAAGAGATGCTCCCCCTCATGCCGCCCGATTTGGCCTATGAAGTTCTAGACTTTGGCCTGCACCTCGTCCCCGGCAGTTTAAAGACCCGCCTGCAAGAAGCCATTGATGCCGCTTGTGAAGATGGCTACGACACAGTCATTCTGGGCTATGGCCTCTGCTCGATGGCCGTGGTGGGGCTGCAAACGCGCACTGCCAGCGTAGTAATTCCCCGTGTCGATGATTGTATTGCCTGCTTTTTAGGCTCTCGTGAAGCATACACCGCCCAAAACAAAAAAGAGCCGGGCACCTACTATCTCACAAAAGGCTGGATCGAAGTCAGCGACACCATTTTGGATGAATACAATCGCACCGTGGCCAAATATGGTGAGGCACGTGCTGATCGCATCATGCGCGTCATGCTGGCACATTACAAACGGTTGGTTTATATTGATACTGGTACCGATAATCAGGATCATTACCGCGAATACGCTCGTAAAGTCGCCGAGCGGTTTAATTTGCGCTTTGAAGAAGTTAAAGGTTCTGATGATCTAATTTATCGCACTATTTTTGGCCCGTGGGACGATGAATTTGTAGTTGCCAAACCGGGCCAAACAATCCAGTACACTGACTTCAAAACCAGCGCCACAACCACCAACAACCTCAACGCATTTTCACTGACGCTTCCCCAAAGGAAGGATAGCGATGCCTGAAGCCAAAACTTTCCAGGTTCAGTTCCAACCCATTGGTAAACGCCTGGCCGCTTCACTCGATGTCTCATTGTTTGAGGCGGCCCGTGAATCGGGGCTGGATTTGGCCTCGGCTTGTGGCGGCGAGGGGAACTGCGGGCAGTGCCGCATCATGGTGCTTTCTGGGGAAACGACGCCGCCCAATTTGGATGAAGAGTTTATTCTTAGCGAGCTGGAATTGCAGCAAGGGGAGCGTTTGGCGTGCTGCACCTTCGCTCGTTCTGACCTGACCATTCAGGTGCCGCGTGAATCGCTCATTACTGGGCAGCGGCTGCAAATTGGCAGCGACCTGCGCGAAATTGCGCCTGATCCGATGGTGCACGCCTACCTGGTGACGATGGTGCCGCCCACGCTGGAAGATATTCGCCCCGACTTTACCCGGTTGATGGATGCCCTGGCTGAAGCGCACGGGGTGACCGGGTTGTCGGCGAGTACGGCCGTTTTGCGCACCCTCTCTCCCATTCTTCGTGAAAACAATTGGCAAGTCACGGCATTTGTCCGGGGGCAAGAGGTTGTGGGCGTGGTGGCAGGTGAGAAACGGCCGCTTGGCTTTGCCGTCGATCTGGGGACTACCAAAATCGCCGCTTACCTGGTTGACCTGGCCACGGGCGAAGATTTGGCTTCGGCAGGGGCACCTAATCCGCAAATTGGCTACGGCGAGGATGTGATCAGCCGCCTCAACCACGTGTCGCGCAATCCTGAAGGCAGCCGCGTGCTGGCCAGCAAAGTGCGCGAGACGCTAAATGAATTGCTGGACGAACTGGTTTACCAGACCGAGGCTACTTTTGAGCAGGTGGTAGATGCCTGCATTGTGGGCAACACCGCGATGACCCATTTGCTCTTGCAACTGCCGGTGCGCCAGCTGGCTACCGCGCCGTATGTGGCGGCCGTGGGCACTTCCGTGACCGTGGCGGCGGCTGAGCTTGGCTTAAGCATGGCTCCTGGCGCAACGGTATACATTCCGCCCTGCATTGGGGGGTTTGTGGGCGCTGACCACGTGGCGATGATCCTGGCTTGCGATTTGGATGAGGGGAATAAAACATCTCTGGGGGTAGATATTGGGACCAACACCGAGATCGCCATTCGCAAGCCGGGACTGTCGTTTCTTACCTCGGCATCCTGCGCGTCGGGGCCAGCGTTTGAAGGGGCACACATTAGCGACGGAATGCGGGCTGCATCTGGAGCCATTGAGAAGGTGCGCATCACTGATACCGGTGTGGACCTGACCACCATCGACGATGCTCCGGCAGTGGGCTTGTGTGGCTCGGGCATTGTGGACGCAACGGCCGAATTATATCGTTCGGGCCTGATTAACCAGCGAGGACGATTTGATAAAGGGAATAAACGGGTAGGGGACGGCCGTTTTGGTGCCGAATTTTGTCTGGTGCCAGCGGCCAATAGTGGCAGCAACCGGGATGTGGTCATTACTCAGAAAGATGTGAATGAAATTCAGCTGGCCAAGGGCGCCATCCACGCCGGACTGCAAATTTTGTTAGAAGCCACTGGCACTCCGCCCGAAGAGGTGGAAGAGGTAATCATCGCTGGGGCGTTTGGTTCTTTCCTCAACGTGCAGAGCGCGATTGACATGGGGCTGTTCCCGGAGCTGCCCAAGGCGCAGTACCGGCAGGTGGGCAACGCGGCGGTGATCGGTGCCAAGTGGATGCTGATCTCTCGCGAAGCTCGCCAGCGTGCCGAAAAGATCGCCGGAAATACAACGTACAACGAATTGACGACTTACCCGAAATTCGGCCGTAAGTTTGCTTTGGGCATGTTATTTCCAGAGTCATGATCAGGTGCGACGCACTTGGGTAGAGCCTGTGCCGCGAATACGCTTTATGAAAGTGCGTCGCACCTTTAAAAAGAGAGCATTTGATGAAAATAATTGGTGAAAAGATTAACGGAACTCGCAAACGCGTCGCTGCGGCGATTGCTGAGCGTGATCAAACCTACATCCAGGATTTGGCAATCAAACAGTCTGAGGCTGGGGCCAATTGGCTAGATGTCAATGCCGGGACGCATCCGGCGCAAGAACCGGCTGATCTCACCTGGTTGATCGAAACCATCCAGGCCGTCGTTGAGACGCCGCTGTGCCTGGACAGTGCCAACCCCACCGCGTTACAGACCGTACTGCCCGTGGTGAAAAAGACGCCGATGATCAACTCGATCAGCGGTGAGCCAGAGCGGTTAGAGAAGATATTGCCCATTGTGGCCGAACATGGCTGCGAGGTCATCGCCCTGGCTATGGACGACAAAAAAATCCCCAAAACTTACGAAAAACGCATAGAAATCATTGATGCCATTCTGGCGGCTACGCGGGCGGCGGGCGTGGCCGACGGCAAAGTGTATGTAGACCCGCTGGTGATGACTATCGCTACGGAAAACCAGAGTGCCAACATTGCTTGCGACACCATTCGCGCTGTTCATGAGAAGTACCCCGAAGTACATTTTACGATGGGCTTGAGCAACATTTCTTTTGGCTTGCCCGCGCGCAAGCAAATTAATCGTGCTTTTTTGACTTTGGCCATGCAGGCTGGATTAGACAGCGCCATCATGGACCCGCTGGACAAGGAACTGGTGGCCGCTATTTTGACCACAGAACTGCTGTTGGGCCGTGACCGCCATTGTATGAATTATGTGCGGGCTTCGCGCAAGGGCTTGTTTGATCCGCCGGTAAAAACTGGGTGACAAGGTGATGGGTGACAAGGTGACAAAGGGTAGATTAGGTCCTTTGTCAGCGCCTTTACTTTTTGTTCTTTTGTCTGGAGAGCAGGCTTTATTAACACAATTTTTTAAGGGTGCGCCGGTTTTTACTGGCGAAATGATTGACCAGGAAACGCTTTTTAACGGCGAGTTTGCTGGTTGAGAAGGCGTATACGGGTCATCGGGAAGAGGTGAAATATGTCACAAGAGTTGATTGATGCGATTACCGATATGCGTGAAGACGATGTGATGCGGCTCACCAACGAATTGCTAGACGCTGGGGCTTCGCCGCTGGACATCCTGAACGCCTGCAAAGCGGCCATGGAAGTCATTGGCCAGCGGTTCGAAACAGGGGAAGCATTTATCCCTGAATTGATCCTGGCTGGCGAAATGATGACGGCCGTTTCTGACATCCTAAAACCGCGCATGGCTGATGCCGCCGCCAGTGAAAAACTGGGCAAGATCGTTTTGGGCACGGTGGAAGGCGATATTCACGACATTGCCAAAGATATTGTGGCCTTCATGTTGGACCTGAACGGCTTTGAGGTCACCGACTTGGGCGTTGACGTTCCAGCTGCCAAATTTGTGGAGGCGGTGAAAGATACCGGGGCCACCATTGTGGGCCTTAGTGGCTTCCTGACGCTGGCCTACGATCCCATGAAGGATACCGTCGCTGCCCTGCGCGATGCAGGTTTAGACGTAAAGGTCATGATTGGCGGCGGCCAGATCGACGAGCAAATTCGTGATTATACCGGTGCAGATGCCTACGGCCGTGATGCTATGGCCGCCGTTGCCCTGGCCAAAGAATGGGCAGGCACCGCAGCTTTGCAAGGAGCGTAAGAAATGTTTGTCCAACCAGAAAATTGGCGCACGCTTTCAGCCCAAGAAAGAAGAGAAGCCCGCTTTGCCTCCTGGATGTCAACAGAAGGGCGTGAGTTTGCCTCTCCTGAGGCAGAAGCAGCTTACAAGCGGCGTACTCAGCGGATCAAAGATGTTATAGACCTCAAGAAGCCAGATCGGGTTCCGCTAACGCCATTTATCGGTGGTTATTTTGCCAAGTATGGTGGCATCACCCCTTATGAGGTGATGTACGACTACGAAAAGTACACAGACGCCTGGCATAAATTCAACCATGAATTTAGACCGGATTATTTAATCTTTTCCGGGGCATTCAACCCTGGCAAAGTGTATGACATTCTTGGTTATCAGGTGTACCGTTGGCCGGGTGGGAGCCTGAGCAAGGATGTTGATTTCCAATGCCTGGAAGTTGAATATATGAAAGCTGATGAATATGATGCTTTCATTGCTGACCCTGAATCTTACTACATGCGTACTTACATGCCGCGCGCCTTTTCTGCCTTGCAAGGGTTTGGCATGCTCCCCTCCTTTTTTGCCACCATGGAACTGCCGATGGCTCCAGCTTTGATGATTCCAGCTGGGTTGCCACCCGTGCAAGCAGCGCTCAAAGCATTTTTAGAGGCGGGTCAAGCTGCCCTGGAATATGCCGAAGCATCAGGTAAGGCAGATGGCTATCTGCAAGCAACCTATGGCATGCCTGCCTTGCCCGGTGGATTTACCAAGGCCCCGTTCGATTACATTGGCGATACGATTCGTGGGACAAGGGGCATTATGCTCGATCTGTTCCGTCAACCGGATAAAGTGTTGGCGGCCGTTGAGCGGTTAGTGCCAATTGCTGTGCAGCTGGGAATTCAGACGGCAACGATGAATAACAATCCCTTTGTCTTTATCCCACTTCATAAAGGCGCTGATGGCTTTATGTCTGATGCAGACTTTAAGAAATTCTACTGGCCCACGTTTAAAGCGGTGCTTGAGGGGTTAATTGCTGAGGGACTTGTCCCCTGGAATTTGGTGGAAGGTGGCTACAACTCTCGCCTGGAAGCCATTGCGGCGGATCCGCCACCTGCGGGAGCCACATACTGGAATTTTGATCAAACCGATATGGTTGCGGCCAAGAAGCATTTTGGTGATTGGGCGGCCATTGCGGGAAATGTGCCTTCTTCGCTGCTGCACGCGGGCACCCCAGACGAGGTGGCGAATTATGCCAAGAAGATGATCGACACGGTGGGTAAGGATGGTGGGTATGCCATGGCCACAGGGGCCGTTTTGGATCATACAACGCCAGAAAATTTACATGCCATGTTTAAAACAACCAAGGAATATGGTGTGTACTAGCATTTTGTCTGAAGGTGGGGGAGGCAAAAATGCCTCTCCCACAAAGTGAGCTATGAAATGTCCCAAGAATTGATTGATGCGATTACTGATATGCGTGAGGAGGATGCGCTTAAAATCACCAACGAACTGCTGGATAGTGGCTCGTCGCCGCTGGACATCTTGAACGCCTGCAAGGCGGCTATGGATGTGATTGGCAAGCGGTTTGAGACAGGTGAAGCGTTTATTCCTGAGTTGATTTTGGCGGGGGAGATGATGACGGCCGTTTCTGACGTCATCAAACCGCGTATGGCTGAAACCTCGGCCAGTGAAAAGCTGGGCAAGATTGTTTTGGGCACAGTGGAAGGCGATATTCACGACATTGCCAAAGATATTGTGGCCTTCATGCTGGACCTGAACGGCTTTGATGTCACTGACCTGGGTGTGGATGTTCCCGCTGCCAAATTTGTGGAGGCCGTAAAAGATACCGGGGCCACCATTGTTGGCCTTAGCGGTTTCCTGACGCTGGCCTATGATCCGATGAAGGACACCGTCGCTGCCCTGCGCGATGCCGGTTTAGATGTAAAGGTCATGATTGGCGGCGGTCAGATCGACGAGCAAATTCGTGATTACACCGGTGCTGATGCGTACGGCCGTGATGCCATGGCCGCCGTTGCCCTGGCGAAAGGCTGGGTGGAGGTGTGATATGTCACCAGAATTTGTTCCATCACCGGAGTTTTTGGCACGTACAAAACGAGTGCAGGATGCTGTAGAACTGAAGCAACCTGATCGCATTCCTATAAACCTGGGATTTGGCTATTTTTTGGCGGAGTATGGCGGCATAACCCGGCAAGAGCAGCATGATGATCCAGAAAAAACGCAAAAAATCCTGGAAGAATTGTTACTGAAACTTGAGCCTGATATGGCCATGGGCGCCTGGGGGACACCCGAACCCAGCAAGATTTTAGGCGACCAAATGACAAAATGGCCCGGTTATCGGTTGGGGCCGCAAGGGTCATTCCAGTTTGATGAGCACGAGTTTATGAAGGCGGAAGATTACGATGCTTTCCTGAACGATCCCAGTGACTTTGCTATTCGCAAATATCTGCCACGGGCTTTCAAGGAGTTGGAAGCATTGGCGATGCTGCCCCCCATGGGCATGGCGCTGTATGGCTATTACAACACGGTCAACATTGGTGCGCTGACGCTGCCACCCATTGTTGCGGCCTTCCAAAAAATTGCCCAGGCGGCTCAGGCCCAGGCGGAATTTACAGCGTGGCAGATGGAATCGGCCGGGCGCATGGCTGCGTTGGGTTTCCCTGGCCCAACCTTCATCATTGGGTCCTTGATCGAGGCCCCCTTTGACTTTATGTCGGACACTTTGCGCGGCATGCGCGGGATTTTCCTGGATATGTTACGGATTCCCGACAAATTGCTTGAAGCAGAGCAGCGCGTCTTGAAAATTCAGCTTGAACATGCCCTCTCGTTTGCTGCGGCAACCGGCCTTAAAGCTGCGTTTATCCCACTTCATCGTGGCTCCGATGGCTTTATGTCGCTGAAACATTTTGAGAAGTTCTACTGGCCGCAGCTCAAAGAGATGATCGTTCGGCTTGTGGAGGCCGGAATTACGCCCTCTATGTACTACGAAGGCGTTTGGGATGATCGGCTTGAATATCTGACAGAGCTGCCGAAGGGCAAAACTGTCGGCTTTTTCCAGGATAGTAATATTTTCAAAGTGAAGGAAGTTGTTGGCGACACGCTGTGTATCGTCGGTGGGATGCCCAACTCCTTGCTGGTTGGGGGCACTGTGGAGCAGGTGCGCCAGCGGACGAAAGAGGTTTGCGAGTGTGTGGGCAAGGGGGGTGGCTTTATCATGGGAACCGGCGTGTTAGAGCTAGAAGGTTCCAAGATGGAGTTGGTTGAAGCCTGGGTACAGGCGACGAGGGAGTTTGGCGTTTATTAGGTTATCAAATAGGGGCTGCCAGGCACAACCTGGCAGCCTTCAAGTTTTAATTCCAATTTTGGAGGAAAGTTATGTCGCAAGAGTTGATCGAAGCAATCACTGACATGCGCGAGGAAGATGCAATTCGGATTACCAATGAATTACTCGACGGCGGGACCTCGCCGCTGGAAATTCTGGATGCATGTAAAGCCGCCATGGATGTTATTGGCAAACGGTTTGAGACGGGGGAGGCGTTTATCCCGGAACTGATTCTGGCTGGTGAAATGATGACGGCCGTTTCCGACGTTATCAAACCACGCATGACAGAAGATGTTGCGGGGGAAAAATTAGGCAAGATTGTGTTGGGTACGGTAGAGGGTGACATTCACGATATTGCCAAAGACATTGTGGCCTTTATGCTGGAGCTGAACGGCTTTGATGTTACCGACCTCGGTGTCGATGTGCCCGTGGCCAAATTTGTCGAGGCCGTCAAGGAAACGGGGGCCACTATCGTGGGGCTGAGCGGTTTCCTTACCCTGGCCTACGATCCGATGAAAGAAACGGTTGCTGCCCTGAGGGAAGACGGCCTGGATGTGAAAATCATGATTGGCGGTGGGCAGATCGATGAGCAGATTCGTGAGTACACCGGCGCGGATGCTTACGGCCGTGATGCAATGGCCGCCGTAGCGCTGGCCAAAGATTGGGCAAAGGAGAATTAAGTCATCATGTTTGTTAGACCGGATAATTGGAAAGAATTATCTCCTATGGAACGGCGCAAGGTGCGCCTGGATAACTGGCAAAATGCGCCCGTAGAATTTATGAGCCCGGAAGCTGAAGCCAATTACAAAGAGCGAATCGGCCGTTTGCGCAAAATCTATGACATGGAACCGCACGATCGACCCCTCGCCGATGGTTTTATGGGGGCCAACGAATATGTGGTGCGCCGCAAAGGCATGAACGGCAAGGACATGGTGTACAACCATGAGAAGCTGCGCGAGCCTTTACTGGAGTTCCACAATGAGTTTCAGCCGGATACGGCCGTTTCACCCCTCCCTTACCCCGGCAAAGTCATGGACATTCTCAACTACCAGACCTACATCTGGGGTGGGCAAAAGTTGCCCGACGAGTTGACCATCCAGGCCGTGGAAGGCGAATACATGATGGCCGATGAATATCGTGAGTTTGCCGCCGACCCCACCAACTTCTGGCTCAAAAAATATATACCCCGCGTCATGCCTGCGCTTGCCCCCTTGCAGATGCTCACTGAGTTCCCCCGCGTCTCCGAAAACGTGGACCTAATCGACATGATCTTGCCCTTTGGCTTGCCGCCATTCCAGGCAATGCTGCAAACCCTCATGGAAGCGGGCAACGAGTTGATGAAGATGCTTGGCGCTGTGGGGCAAACCGGCGCGATGATCGCCGCCTCTGGCTTCCCCAGCATGGGTTTCAACATCGTCAAGACCCCATTTGACTACCTGGGCGATACGCTGCGTGGCACCAAGGGCATCCTCACCGACATGTACCGCCGCCCCAACGACTTGTTGGCCGCCTGCGAAGCGTATGTGCCTGTGCTGATCAACGCGGTGGTCAACGCCAGCGACCGGAACGGTGCGCCCGCCGCTCTGTATGTGCTGCACAAGGGGGCCGATACCTTCATGTCTCAAGCGCAATTTGAGAAATTCTACTGGCCAACCTGGAAACAAGTCATGATGGCCCTGTACGAAGAAGGCATCACCAGCTACCTGTTTATCGAAGGCTCCTACAACAAACGGCTGCAAAATCTGGCCGAAATGCCAGAAAAATCGCTGGTCTGCCACTTTGACCAGACTGAGATGGGGCCGGTGAAGGAAATCTTGAGCGACAAGTACATCATCGCCGGGAATGTGCCCGCCTCATTGATGGCTACGGGCACGACCGATGAAGTACGCGCCTACTGTGACAACCTGATGGACATGTTTGGCGATACCCCAGGTTACATCATGGCCCACGGCTGCTACTTCGAGAACACCACCGACGACAAGATGCGTGCTTTCATCGACTCGGTTAAACGGTAACGATTTGCTTTAGAAACACGACAAAATTTGCAAGGGTAAGCATTCCCAAAGTTAAATTGGCTCGGCCATGAAGTTTTTGGAGATGCTTACCCTTTTCTTTGCACAGTAATTTGCGATTATGAACCAAACCAGAATTGGGCAGGCGGATGATAGGCAGGGAACGGCCGTTTCTATTTCATCTTACGCCTGGATCATCCTCTTTGCCGTCTTCATTGCCAGCGTCGCTGCCCCGCTGAACCAAAACAAAGTGCCGCCACTAATGCCCGTGCTCATGCAGACCTTAGACATCACCTTGAGCCAGGCCGGTCTGTTGATGTCCGTCTTTAGCATCACGGGCTTTGTCTTGGCGCTGCCAACCGGGTTTATCATCCAGCGCTTTGGGCCAAAAATCACCGGAATTATTGCCCTGGTGAGCCTGGTAATCGGTGCTGGATTGGGCGCCCTTTCGGGCAGCATGGGGTTGCTACTGGCCAGCCGGGTCATCGAAGGCGTGGGTATGGGGCTCATTGCCGTGGTGGCTCCGGCGGTCATCGCGCTCTGGTTCCCCCGCGAAAAGCAGGGTACTCCAATGGGCATTTGGGCCACCTGGGTGCCGATGGGCAGCATCTTGATGCTCCAGTTGGCGCCGCGTCTCAGCGCATCCTTTGGTTGGCCATCGGTCTGGTGGTTTGGTGCCGTTTTCGCTTTGGTGGCGCTGTTGCTGTTTGCCTTTTTGCTGCGGATGCCGCCCGTTGACCCTGGCCTGCTGGCAGAAGCAGCACCGCCTGCGCCGAGTTTCGGCAAGGCGCTGGCCAACCGTGACATCTGGTTATTGGCCTTCACGTTTTTCTGTTTCAATCTCGTTTTCTTCCCGCTGGCTACCTATTACCCAACTTTTTTGTCTGAGGTGCGCGGTTATTCGCTTACCGAGGCCGCTTCGATTGCCAGCATTTCAACGGCCGTTGTGCTCATTTCGGCCCCCTTCGCTGGCTGGCTGTCCGACAGGATTGGGTCGCGCAAGCTGGTGTTAACCATCCCTTTCATACTGGTAGCTGGCTTGATGTTTTTGCCGTTTCGGGTGGTGGGCTGGCAAATCATCGCCTTTTTTGTGGTGCTTGGTTTGATTGCCGGAGCCGTGCCCACAGCCACCTTTGCCGCCGCGCCAGAGGTGATGCAATCGCCGCAATTGGCAGGCCTGGGCCTGGCGGTGATTATGCTGGGCCAAAACCTGGGAATGTTTGTCGCCCCGATGATGTTTGGCGCGCTGGTGGAATCCAGTGGCTGGGTGACGGCTGGTCTCTGGTTGATTCCTTTTGCTCTGCTCGGTTTTGTGGCGGGCAGGCTGGTTAAGATGCGTTGAGCCCCTGCGGGAGCCGGACATCGTTTGTTTAGACAATTTGAGGAGGCTTACCATGCCTTTATTTTCTCCCCGACGTTACCAACGGCCGTTTCTGCCTGTGCAGCAAGAATCTGTGGCCATGCGTGTATTTACGGCCGTTGAACGGGCCATCAAAGGTTCCCTGTTTGGCTGCCGCATGTGTGGTAACTGCATTCTGCAAGAAACGGCGTTTGTGTGCCCGATGACCTGCCCAAAAGGGCTGCGCAATGGCCTGTGTGGCGGCGCATCACCGGAACATTGCGAAGTGGACCCATCACGGCCCTGTACCTGGTACATGATTTATGAGCGGGCCGAGCGCATGGGGCGGCTAGACAAGCTGCTGGAGATCAATGCCCCAATCGACGGGGCGCGGGCCGGACGAGAAACGTGGTTGGACATGCTGGCCCACTGGCGCGCCCAAGAAGATGGCCCGCAGCTGCTAGACCTGGTGTTGGATCGTGAGAAATTCACCGCAGCGTGGGACCGTTTTTTCTACGACTTGCGCCAACCCGACTGGTGGCAGGGGGATGCCGCTTACCATCTGCCAGTATACGAGATGCCTGCGTCCCAGCTGGAAGCCAGCCTGCGTGTGGGCGATTTTGTGGTAACGGCCGAAATTGCGCCGCCTTTGGGCGCTACCGGGGACATCATCGAGAAGAAGGTGGGCTGGCTGCACGATTACGTGACGGCGGCCAACTTTACCGACAACGCCTCGGCCTCGGCACGGATGAGCAGCCTGGCGTCTAGCAAAATTTGTCTGGAGGCGGGATTGGAGCCAGTGATGCAGCTGCAAGCCCGTGACCGCAGCCGGGTGATCATCGAGGCAGACGCGATGGGCGCGGCGGGTCTGGGTATTCATAACATTTTATGCCTCAGCGGGGATCATCAACGCTTTGGCCCTGGGCCGATGGTGAAGCCAGACCAGTTTGACATGGATGCGGTGCAGGTGTTGTGGATGCTGCGCCGGATGCGCGATGAGGGAATTTATCTGGACGGCCGTGAGATCAAAAATCGGCCCGAATGGTTTCTGGGCGCGGCGGCATCGCCCTTTGGTGCACCGCCCAAGTATGAAGCGATCCGCGCTGAGAAGAAGATCAACGCTGGGGCACAATTTATCCAGACGCAACCGGTGTTTGATTACGGCCGTTTCCTGGAATGGCTTGAAGCGCTCGACAAGCGCAACCTGCTGGACAAAGTGTACATTTTGCCCGGTATCAGCCCCCTCAAGAGCAGCCGCGCGGCTCACTTTATGGACGAAAACATTCCTGGGGTGGTAATTCCTCCAGAATACCTGGAGCGCATGGACAAGGCAGGCGACAGCCAGGCGCAGCAGGAAGAAGGCATTGTCATCGCCCTGGAGCTGATCGAGAAGCTGAAGAATACGCCGAAAATCAATGGCGTCCATTTGATGGCCGTTCACTGGGAGTCCATCGTGCCGCGTTTGGTAACTGAAGCAGGCCTGGCCCCACGTTTTGCGCCCGAAGCTCATTGAGGTCTTGCTTTTTGAACCGACCAAATTGTAAAAACTGCCTGGAAATCTTAACAATCAATTAACCGCTTTTTTTTGGCTTTATGGTAAAATGCGCCCGAATTTGGCTAAAACATTGTGAAAAATTTAGCCAATGAGCATGTTAAAAAATTGGTTTCAGGTTTTACGAGCGTGATCGATAGGTAAACTCGGTCAGTTGCAAGGAGAAGAACATGGTTGCAGTCCTGCTCTTGAATGCAAGCTACGAACCCCTGGCAGTGATTCCAAAACGGCGGGCGTTGTCTTTGCTGCTGCGTGAAGTGGTAGATGCGGCAACGGAGGAAGTGGTGGCTCTTTCTGGGTCAGCCACGGCCTTGGAGATTCCCACGGTGTTGCGGTTGCGGCGGTATGTGAATGTGCCTAAAAGAGGCGCTTCCTGGAGCCGTCGGGCGGTGATGCGTCGGGATAACTTCACCTGTATTTACTGCGGCGTGCAGCCGGGCAGTCGGCAAGGCGGCCGTATTTTGCGGCACGTTGATTTTTCGGTGGATCACATTGTGCCGAAGAGCCGCAACGGCCGTAATACCTGGACCAATACCGCGTGTGCCTGCTCCTCCTGTAACAATCGTAAAGGAAACCGGCTGCCCCATGAGGCCGGGATGCACATGCTGTGGGAACCCAAAACGCCGCGCGTGGATTACCTGGTAGCCTCTGGCGACATCCCCGAAGCATGGAAGATATACCTGCAAATGTAGACTACCTGTGTGACATTTATCAAAAGTGCCCGTGCCGTTCTTCACTGTTGAGGAACGGCCGTTTTTTTTACACTGCCCCACAGATTGCGTTAGTTTTGCTGAATAACAAAAGGAAGTGAACGATGGCACATGTAGAATGGATTAAACTGGGCACCAAAAATTGCAGCCATGTGAACGAAGAAGTGGAACTGTTTGAGAAACGCGTTTATCCCGAAGGCTTTATGAACAAGGGTGGCGAAGAGTATCGCGTACTGGTACGCAAATGCTCCGCTGGTTACCAGTGTACGCATATGGAAGACCCTTGCCAATGGGTAGACAAAGAGGGCGACGGCCGTTTATATAACGCGTAGCCCATCAAAATTCTGCAATTGAACAAGATGTTTTTTAAGCGACCTGGCCCAATGACCGGTCGCTTTTGCTGTGCGGGAATATGAGAATACTCCCAATTTTATGACTTTCTAATTAACCTGTGCTATTCTAAGCTCCGTGATTAATAAGTAACGATCTTTTGCCATACCTGCCTGATTCCAACTTTTGAGCTTCTACGCTCCTTCTGAGCCAATCGCCATAGTTAGACACAGTTTAGGAACGACCATCAACGACAGTTTGCGCTGCCTGGTGAATTTTGCCTGCGGCGTAGATGATAATGTTGGGTGGATTAACAAAATTAATTATAAGGTACGGCCGTTTTCAGCCGTACTTCATTCGATAAGTTTTTTGAGACTACAAACGCCGTCCCTCGCTAATGGGGCGGCAAAGGAAAAAAGTAAAGACGTTTTATGAGTAAAAATTTGAAGATTATTCCCTTGGGCGGCCTGGGGGAAATTGGTAAAAACATGACTGTATTGGAATACGGCCGTAACCAAATCATTGTTGATTGCGGAGTCATGTTCCCCGAAAACGATTTGCACGGGATTGATCTCGTGCTGCCAGACTTTCAGTATGTCATTGAAAATAAAGATACTGTGCGCGGCATTGTGCTGACGCATGGACACATGGACCACATCGGTGGGCTGCCATACCTGCTGAAAAAAGTGAATGTGCCGGTTTATGGCACCGACCTAACGCTGGGCATGGTCGCCAGCAAGCTGGAAGAAGCAGGCCTGCGAGAGCAGGTGACCCTGGAGAAAATTGACGACAAGCAGACACTGCACCTCGGCCCGTTCCGGGTGAGCCCGTTTGCCGTGGCCCACTCCATCCCGGCTTCGGTGGGTCTGGTGATTGATACCCCAGTTGGGGCCGTTGTCCACACGGGCGACTACAAGCTTGATGAAACTCCGGCAGGTGGCCGCACTACGGACCTAAAGCGCTTGAAAGAGCTGACGCCCAACGGCGTTTTGGCCCTGCTGGCCGACAGCACCAACGCGGATCGTCCAGGACGCACCCCGACCGAGCAGCTGGTGACTGATGCGCTGGATGAACTGTTTGCCGAGGCAAACGGCCGTCGCATCATCATCGCCACCTTCTCGTCTGTGTTGGCTCGTTTGCAGGAAATTGTGAACCTGGCCCAAAAACACGGCCGTAAGGTGGCGCTTACCGGGCGCAGCCTGAAGCAAAATGTGGAGTTGGCCCGCGAATTAGGCTATCTCAAGATTCCCAAGAAGCTGTTGGTAGACATCACCGCCAACGTGCCGCAGGGTGAACTGGTGATTTTGTCTACCGGTTCCCAGGGTGAACCTCGCTCGGCGCTGAACCGCATGGCCAAAGGCGAGCATCGCGAGGTAGAAGTGCATAGCGGCGATACCATCATCATTTCTGGTGGCACCATCCCTGGTAACGAGGAAGATGTGGGCCGGATGCTGAACAACTTGTTTAGTCGCGGCGCGAATGTGGTCTATGGGCCGCTGGCCACCGTGCACGTTTCCGGGCACGGCAGCCGCGAAGATATGCGCATCATGCTGGAGACTGTTCAGCCACGCTTCTTTATCCCTGTGCATGGCGAAACCCGCCACCAGCATCTGCACGCGCAGCTGGCCCAAAAAAGCGGCGTGTCCGCCAATAACGTTTTCATTCTGGAAAATGGTGCTACCTGGTCTAGCGATGGCGAGAAGGCGTGGCTGGAAGACATGGTTCCAGCGAACGACATCTATGTCGATGGCTCGTTGGTGGGTGAAATTAGCGACCTGGTGCTGCGCGACCGCGAGCGGTTGTCGCAGGATGGGTTTGTGCTGGTGTACGTACCCATTGACAAGCGGCGCAAGTTAGCAGGCGAGGTGCAGCTCATCAGCCGTGGCTTCCTGCGCATGGACGCCTCGCAGGACTTGATGGACGAGGCGAAGCGGAATTTGAAGCGGGCGTTGAAGCAAAACGGCCGTTCCCACGACGACACCATTCGGGAAACGCTGCAAAACTTCTTCTACCGCCAGACTCAATCCCGCCCGGTGATTCTGCCCCACATCGTTCGCGTGTAATTCTAGAAGTTCAACTTCTGTCAGAAGTTGAACTTCTCAGGCAATTTTGTAGCCGCGGATTTTTTCCGCGCGAGCCATCTTGGTTTCGCGGAAAGAATCCGCGGCTACTTTTTGTTACAATATTGGCGTGGAGAATCAAAAAGGACTGGATAGACAATGAATGCACGAAAATTTGCGCGATTGGGGGTGCCCGAGGGAGTCGCGATGCGGCTGGCCGGTACGGCCGTTCGCGATGCGCGCAGCTTTGGCATTCCCAAACGAGATATTCCTGATTTGATAACGGCCGTTGTCGAAAACCCAACCGATTATTTGCAAGACGATCTCTTTGGCGAGCTGGCTGCCGCCATTTTGGACCACGAGCAAGCGCAGCCCAGCTTCAAACCACGTAAAGAACCGGCTCCCTTCCAGATTTGGGGTGATGACCTGGACGAAAACTCTGTTAACCAGATGAAAAACGCCGCCCAACTGCCCGTCTCCGTGCGCGGAGCGTTAATGCCCGACGCTCACTTGGGCTACGGCCTGCCCATCGGCGGGGTGCTGGCGGTGCGTAACGCGGTCATTCCCTATGCCGTGGGGGTGGACATCGCCTGCCGCATGAAGCTGAGCGTACTGGACCTGTCGCCGTACACGCTGCGCGGCGAGCAAAAGCGGCTGGCCAACGCCATCGAGTACGAAACGCGCTTTGGCATTGGCGCTAACTTTCGCAAAGGCGAACGGCGCGATCATCCGGTGATGGAGGCGGATTGGGGGATAACGGCCGTTACCAAACGCCTGCGCGACAAAGCGTGGGAGCAGCTGGGCACCAGCGGCAGCGGCAACCATTTTGTGGAATTTGGCATTCTCACCATTTTGAATGACGAGCTTGGTTTGCCCACGGGCGAATATTTGGCCTTGCTCAGCCACAGTGGCAGTCGCGGCTCCGGGGCGACCGTAGCCGATTATTACAGCAAGCTGGCGATGGATTTGCACCCCGAACTGCCCAAAGAGCTGCGCCATCTGGCCTGGCTGGATTTGGATAGCGACGCCGGGCGGGAATATTGGGCCGCCATGCAGCTGATGGGCCAGTACGCTGCCGCCAACCACGCCTGCATTCACCAGCATGTCGTCAAGGCGCTCAACGCCAAGGTGCTGCTAGACATTGAAAATCACCACAACTTCGCCTGGCAAGAGCAGCACGATGGTGAAACGGTCATTGTGCACCGCAAGGGGGCGACGCCTGCTGGCGCAGGAGTTTTGGGCATTATCCCTGGTTCGATGGGCGCACCTGGCTTTGTGGTGCGCGGTAAGGGGAATGAGGCGTCGCTTAAGTCGGCGTCACACGGCGCAGGGCGGCGCATGAGCCGCAAACAGGCAATCAAATCGTTCACTTGGTCTGAGGTGAAGAAGTTCCTGCGCGAGCGGGACGTGACGCTGCTGTCCGCCGGGCTGGACGAAGTGCCGATGGCCTACAAGGACATCCACGAAGTGATGGCGGCGCAGGCGGATTTGGTGGAAACGATGGCCCGTTTTGATCCGAAGCTGGTGAAAATGGCGCAGGCGGGCGAACGACCTGAAGATTAGTAATTGAGTAATTGGTAATTTGGAAATTATGCTGAAAAATCACCCAATTACTAATTACTCAATTACCCAATTACAAAACATGCTGCAAAGATTATTTGGCTGGATACGGCCGTCTCAAACCAAATCTCTCCAACCCGCTGTACCTCCGGTGCAGCCAAAGGTGCTGCTGGTGATCCACAATCCGCGCGTGCCGTCTTATGGCGGACGAAAACTGCATGAAGTGATGCGCTGGCAAAACCCGGATGAGCTGGTGGCACAGTACACCTACGACGTGAATGCGGCCAGTCACGGCTACGTCAACTACGAAATTGCGGAGCGCATCGAGGTGGATGGCTTCCCGGTGAAGCAGGATGGCTTTGTTTACGATCCAGAATCATACGTGCATCGCTTTACGACACGGACGGGGTTTCATGAGCCAGATGGGGTGGATTACGGCCGTATCCTCCACGAGTTTAACATCATCTCCAAAATCAACGTCGGTACGATTGATGAGGTGTGGTTGATGGCTTTCCCGTATGCAGGTTACTTTGAATCGCGCATGGTGGGCAAAGATGCGTTTTGGTGCAACGCGCCGCCGCTCAACGAGCCACAGGCGCAGCGCCGCTTTGTCATCATGGGCTTCAGCTTTGAGCGTGGGCCGGGGGAGATGCTGGAAAATTTAGGCCATCGAGCCGAATCGATCATGAGCCATGTGTATCGCCGCCAGCGGGGCGAGGCGAACCTGTGGGAAAAGTTCATCCGCTACGACCAAAAGCATCCGGGGCAGGCGGAATGTGGCAACGTGCATTTTGCGCCCAACAGCGAGCGCGACTACGATTGGGGCAACCGGCGCATGGTGCCCAGCCGCTGCCACACCTGGCTCAATTTTCCTGATCTAAGCGGCGAACCGCAGCCGGTAAACTGCCGCGAATGGGGCAATGGGGAGATTCGGCAGCATCATTTGTGGTGGCTGGGGCATCTGCCGCACGTGGCGGGCAAAACACGGGGCATTGCCAACAACTGGTGGCAATACATCATTAATCCAAATTATGCTGACTAATCTCAAAAAACGTGTAAGGGGAACGGCCGTTTACGCCGCCGTCGCTTATCTTATTTTGGTGCTGCTGCTCACCTACCCCGTCATCTTTCATCTGCAAGACCGGCTCATTGGTAACAACATCGACAACTGGATTTATTACTGGAACAACTGGTGGATTGGCCGGGCCATTGCCGACGGGCATAGCTGGTTTTCCACGGAAGTGATCTTTTTCCCGCAGGGGACTTCGCTGCTGGCCCATTCCCATTCGCTGCTCAGTTCGCTGTTGGCGTGGCTGCTGGAGCCGCTGGCTGGCCCGGTGGCGGCGTTTAACCTGGTTTGGCTGTGGGGGCTGTGGCTGGGAGCCTGGGGCATGTTTTTGCTGGTCGATGAGTTGACCAAACAGCCCGTCGCTGCCTTTGTGGCCGGTTTTGTCTTTGCTTTTGCGCCGTATCATCTCACCCAATATCTGGCCCACATGCACCTGGGCACGATTCATTGGTGGCCGTTTTACATCCTCTTTTTGTGGCGGAGTTTGCGCCAGCCGGGTTGGGGCAACGCGGTCATGGCGGGTGTGTTTCTGTCGCTCTCGTTTTGGTCGGGGATTCAGCAGGCGGTGTTTTTGGGCTTGTGGACGGCCGTTTACCTACTCTGGTGGGCCTGGACAAGTCGCCCTATCCCCTGGCTGCAAACGGGC
The DNA here is from genome assembly GCA_020634435.1 of Ardenticatenaceae bacterium. Taxonomy (GTDB): domain Bacteria; phylum Chloroflexota; class Anaerolineae; order Promineifilales; family Promineifilaceae; genus Leptofilum. The sequence continues at coordinate 329,341 of JACKBS010000004.1, forward strand.
CGCCAATTGCTGCTGCTGGGTGTGGCCTTCTTTGTGCTCAGTTTGCCTATCGTGTGGCCCATTCTCAATAATCTGGACGCACTCGTAGGAACGGCCGCAGAAGTTGACGAGAGCATCATCAAACAAACTGATTTGTTGGCGTACGTGGTGCCGCCCACCTACCAACCGCTTTGGGGCGAGGCCGTGGTGCCCATTTACCAAACCTTTCGCGTAAACCAGGCATTTATGCCGTATTTGGGTCTAGGGGTGCTGTTGCTCTGTTTGCTGGCTGTGTGGAAGCAGTGGCGCGAAGCTCGCTTTTGGCTGTGGAGTGGATTGGTCTGGCTGGTGTTGGCCGCTGGCAGCCAGCTTCGCTTTAACGGCACCGTCTATGAGTCGATTCAGCTGCCCTACAATTTGATCAAATCCATTTTCCCTATTTCGGCCATCCGCACGCCGGAGCGCTTTAATTTGCTTTTGGTGATTTCGATGGCTGTGCTGGTGGGGCTGGCCATTTCCTGGTTGTGGCAGCAGCGGCCGGGGCGTTGGCTGCTGCCGCTGGTTGGGCTTGTTTTGCTGCTCGATTATTTGCCCGCGCCCTTACCTATGTGGGAACTGCCGCTCAGCTCCCCATACCTGGCCGAATTTGCCCAAATTGAGCCGGAGGCTGGCGTTGTGAACGTGCCGATGGGGTACGATCTGGCCAAATTGCTGCTTTACTACCAATCGCTGCACGGGCATCCCACGGTGGAAGGTCACTTTTCGCGTTACACGGAGCAAACCTATGCCTTCATCAGCCAGGAGCCCATTTTGCATCGTTTGTATCCCGCAGATGATATTCCCAATGCCATGTCGCCGGAGCTGTTTACGACGTATACAGAACCCATCCCGGCGATTGGCCCGGCGCTGCGACAGCTTGAAGACACGGGTGTGCGTTACTTTTTGATGCATTTGGCTTACACATTACCGGAACATTATGCTGCCTTTGAAGCGCAGCTGCCGCTGATTCCTATCTTTAAGGATGAGGCGCAGGCGTTGTATGATGCGGCCCAGCCGCGTCCGTGGCAGTTTCAAGCACCGCGCTCGCTAGGGGAAAATCTGGATTTGTTGGAGGCCGAGGTTCATTTGTCGGAAACGGCCGTTTCCCTTCATCTCCTGGCTCAACTGCAAAACCTGGACGGGGTGGGCGAATCGTGTGTGGCGTTGTTGAGTGAGGAAACGGCCGTGTCTACCCCAACCCTGCTCATCGATCCATCTGCCAATTGGCAGGTAGGTGATTTGGCCCAGCGGCAAGTTGATCTGCCGCTGCCTGAGAATTTAGCCGCCGGTAGCTATCCGCTGGCGTTGCGCTGTGGTGGCGGCAGGGCGGTTGCTCTGCTCGATTCGCTTTTGGTAGAGGAAAACGGACAACGCCACCTGGTGGGGCAGCCAATAAGCGCGCAGGTAGGCAGCGCCATTGAATTGCAAGATGTTCGGTGGTGGTTTAAGGGGAGCCAACTGCATCTTTCCTTGCATTGGTATGCGCAGACTGCGCCACAGCAGGAGCTGAAGCTGTTTGTACACGTGTTGGATGAAAATGGCGCATTGGTGCGTCAGTTGGACACGATTCCCTGCAACTGGCAATGCCCTACCAGCCAATGGCAGGCCGGGCAGCTCATCACCGATGAAGCTATTTTGGATTTGTGGGGTTTGCCGGTGGGCAATTACCAGCTGACGCTGGGGCTGTATGATGCAAATTCGGGTGAGAGACAAACGGTTTTTAAGGACGGTACGGCCGTTTCTGAGAATCTGATTGTCTTGCCTGATCCCATTGAAATTCTGTCTACTCCATAAAAATTTATTGTACTGTATGTACTAGTGACTTCGCTTACGAAAATCCTTACACTTTTATTAATCTTGTGGACGCGTTACATCAGCGTCTGCCAAGAGTTTATGAAAGATTTTTGAAGTGAGAGAAGAGATTGGAGTATACATTATGGCGATCATCATTACCCTAACCGCCCTATCTTTTACAGCTTCCAGCTTTGTCATTGCAGCGTGCGCTTTGTCTTCACGTTTAAGCCAACGTGAGGGCCTGGATGAATGCTACATTGAACAAGATGAACCAACATTGCCAGTTAAGTCGGTTGCTCCAATTTCTCTAAACTAATCTTTTACCACCTCTGACCGGGAGTCTAGCCAGGGCCGTCACTTCAAGTGGCGGCTTTTTTTTGCCAGTTTACCGATTGGTTTGCCAGCCGCGCAGGTAAGCTTGTACGGCCGTTTCAAAATCCGCCCATAAATCACCGCCACGCCGCAGCTGACCATGCAGCTCCAGCATCACAAAGCCATGCACCAACGCCATCGCGCCCCGTAAAGCTGCTAGCGATTTTTCTGGGCCGGAAACGGCCGTTATCAGCTCCTGCAATGGCAACGCCAACTGTTCCAGCACATCCTCGTCCGGGCGTAGCGCGTCGTCATTGTTGGTGAAGGCCAGCACGTAGGTGTGGGGATGGGCCAGGGCAAATGCACGGTAGCTGCGCATGATGGCGGCAATTTGCGTTTGCGCATCGCCACTGGTCTGTGCTGCGGCTTCGGTTAGCCCGGCCACCAACTGTTGCGACGTGTGCAGGTTCACCGCTTGCAGCAGCGCCGCTTTGTTGCTGACATGCCGGTAAAGGGATGGTGCTTTTACGCCTAACACCTGAGCCAGCTTGCCCAGCGAAAGATTTTCCGTGCCTTCCGCTTCGATGAGCTGCCACGCCTGCTTTACAATTTCCTCTCGATTCACCTGGCTGGGGTAGGGCATATCTTTTCCTATTTGGTACAGAGACAATGAATTTTCTCGTTTTTCTCTGTGTTCTCTGTGGCTCCTAAACTTTATTGAAGTGAGTGACCTTGAAACCGTCGGGGTATTTTAGGCCATAGCCGACCAATCGATCCATACCAATATGGGCCAGCCAGATGAGGGCCAACTGCAAACCCAGCTCCCAATTTAGCAGCAGCGAAAGCACCGTGAGGGCAATCGGTAGCACATATGTATGGACGGCGTTGTAGCACAGACTGCCGATGGTTTGGCTATGCAGGTAGCCTATTGCGGAAAGGTCTGGGGCCATAAGCAGGAGGGCAAACAGCCACCAGCTATAACCATTTTGGCCATAAAAAATAAGGGCAGTAATCAAAACGGCCGCTCCTTCCAGATGCAGCAAGATTCGGGGTAGCTTTTGTAGTTGTTGGGTCATTTTTGGATCCTCAATTTCTGAAAACTAATACCGTTAATCTTGAAGACTAATATAATTAATTTTCGTGGGTTTGTCAAGAGGTAATAGAAAACGGCCGTTTTTAAGATGAGGAAATAGTGGGGGTTTAAACGGCCGTTTCTGGCAAAATCACCGTAAAAGTGGTTCCTAACTCTGGTTCGCTGGCGACGTTGATACGGCCGTGATGGATTTTGGCAATTTCCTGAGCGATGGCCAGCCCCAGACCGGTGCCGCTTTGGTTGCCCACGTCACGGCGGCTGCGGTCGGTTTCGGCGCGGTAGAAGCGATCGAACAGGTGGGGCAAGTGCTCTGGCGGGATGGGCTGGCCGCTGTTGTGCAGGGTGGTGTGGATGTTTTGACCTTCTTTGGCGGCCTTGAGGGTGATGCTGCCACCAGTTGGCGTGTACTTGATCGCGTTGTCGAGCAAGTTGAGGAACAGCCGAATCAGCAAATCCATCTGGCCACAAAATTGTAAGTCGGGGGGAAGATCTGTGTTGATGTTGATAGATTTTTCTTGGGCTAACGGCCGTATCTGGTCCAAAAGCGCATTAAAAAAGTCCGCCACCTGGATGGTTTCGGTGGCAAATTGCTGTTGGTCCTGCTCCAATCGGCTCAGGTAGAGCAGGCTGCTGCTCAGGTGGATAAGCCGCTCCACCTGCTGTGCCATTGTTTCCAGCGTAGTTTGGTACGCTTCGGCAGACCTTTGGCGACTGAGCGTGACCTCCAGCTGGCCTTTGAGCGCCGTGAGTGGTGTGCGCAGTTCGTGCGCCGCATCGCCGGTAAACTGCTGCTCACGCCGGAAGGCCGCTTCTAGCCGGTCCAGCATCGCATCAAACGTTTGCGCCAAACGGCCGATTTCATCCGCTGGCCCCTGGTGCTGAATCCGCTGACTCAAATCTTGCCCGCTGATAGCCTGGGCTGTCTGCGTCATGCGGTCGATGGGGCGCAGGGCACGGCCCGCCAAAAAGAAGCCGCCGATGCCCGCCAGCAGCAGCGCCAGCGGCAGCCCCCACAAAATTTGCTGCCCGAACGTGCCCAGCGTGTCGGCCACCGGCTCTAGCTCTTGAGATACTTGTAACCAGCCCGTTTCGTTGCTGCCGGGCAGAGTGATGGGCAAATTATAAACGCGCCACATGTCTGGCTCGCGGGTAAAGGTGAAGGAGCCAGCTTCGTCTGGCGGCAAGACGGGAATCTCCGGATCGTTGGTGAGCTGGGCCAGCAGTTCGCTGCGGCCGTTTAGCAGGCTGATCGAATATTCTTCCTTGAGGCGGCGGGTGAGGTCCTGGTTGTTGGTGGCGGATTGCAGGGTATAAAGGCCGTCTTCGACCACTATGATTTCTTGCGCCTGGGTGGCGGCTAATTCCAGCGCCGTGTCCACCTGGCTAAACAAATCGCGCCGCAGCTGCAAGTACAAAAATCCGGTGAACAGCAGCAAGATTAGCCCCAAAACGGCCAAATACCAGAGGGTGAGGCGGGCGCGGATGGTGGGGGAAAACGGCCGTTTTACCACAAGCTACCCCTCATCCCGCAAACAGTAGCCCACGCCGCGCACGGTGTGGATGAGCGATGGCTCGCCCGGCTGGTCAATTTTGCGGCGCAGATAGCCCACGTACACATCTACCACGTTCGACTCGTTGAAGAAGTCAAAGTTCCAGACGTGCTCGCCAATTTGGGTGCGGCTAAGCACCTGGTTGGGATGGCGCATCAGGTATTCCAGGACGGCATATTCGCGGGGGCTGAGTTCGATGATACGGCCGTTTCTCTCCACGAGATGCCGGGCCGTATCCATCTGCAAATCGGCCATTTGCAGGACGGTGCCCATTTGCAGCGGCGGGCGGCGCAGCAGGGCGCGCACGCGGGCTAGCAGTTCGGGAAAAGCAAATGGTTTCACCAGATAATCGTCTGCGCCCGCGTCCAGCCCTTCGACGCGATTATCCACCGTGTCGCGGGCGGTGAGCATGAGGCAGGGCGTTTTGTGTCCTTCGCGGCGCAGGCGGCGCAGCAGCTGAATGCCGTCTAGCTTGGGCAGCATGATATCTAAAATGAGCACATCGTACTCGGCTGCCAGGGCGTAATCGAGCCCTTCCTCGCCGTCGCGGGCCACGTCTACCGCGTGCCCAGCTTCGCTGAGGCCCTGACAGACAAAATTGGCAATGGTGGGTTCATCTTCAATCACTAAAAGGCGCATGTTCAAGAGTGTATCAAAGCTCATTAAGAAAACCATGAAGGCGAGTCGTTCCAATTTTTGCTACACTCGGTGCATGAAGATGAGGATGTTGTGGTTAGTGGTTGGTTGCTGGTGGCTAGTGGCGTGTGCCTCCCAGCCCATCAACCCAGCCGATTTGCAACCGCCGACGTTTGTGCCGCAGCCGGAGCCAACGGTGACGGTAGACGGTGAGCAGGTGGCAGAAGCAACGGTCACTGCAACCCAATCTCCAGTCTCCAATCTCCAATCTCCTCAACCGCCTACGGAAACGGCCGTTCCCGCCACCGCCACCCTTTCTCCACCAACTCCTACGCCAGACCCATATGCCGATTTGACAATCGACACTCTGACGGCGCGGAGCTATGGTGGCGGAGAGCTGGACATCATCGACACGTTGGAAGAAAACGAAACGTTTACCCGCTACCTCATCACCTATCCCAGCGACGGGCTGACGATTTACGGCTTTATGAACGTGCCCAACGAGGGCAACAATTTTCCGGTGGCGCTGGTGCTGCACGGCTACATCGACCCGACCGATTACGACACGCTTGCCTACACGCGCCGCTATGCGGATGCGCTGGCGGAGGCGGGTTACTTTGTCATCCATCCCAACTTCCGCAACTATCCGCCCTCGGACGACGGGCCGAATCCGTACCGAATTGGATACGCGATTGACGTGCTGAATCTCATCGCCATCATTCGGGAGCAGAGCCAGGACCCATTAGGCTACCTGCGCCGGGCGGATGAGGACAGCATTCATTTGTGGGGGCACAGCATGGGCGGCGGCGTGGTGCTGCGGGTGCTCACGGTGAATAACGCACCTTATTTGCGAGCGGCCGTTCTTTACGGGGCGATGAGCGGCGACGAGCGGCAAAACTATGAGCAAATTCAGGTGTGGTCTGGTGGCGAAAGTGGCCCATTTGAGCTGGCTGCCAGCAACGGGCAGCTGAGGCAAATCTCTCCGATTTACTTTTTAGACCGCATTAACACGCCTATTAGCATCCACCACAGCGAGGCGGATGAGACGGTGCCCATCGCCTGGAGTCAGGATTTGTGTGTGGCGCTGCGGGCGATGAACAAGCCGGTGGAATGCTACACCTACTACGCCACGCCGCACACTTTCCGTGGCGAAGCGGATGCGCTGTTTATGGAGCGCGTCGCCCAATTTTTTAACGAAAATTGATTTTGGCCACAGAGAACACAGAGGAATAAGAGAAAAGCTAGTCAGAAACGGCCGTTTCTAGATTCGGGTTCAGCTCCAAAGCAGTGGCTAACGCAGCCTCAGCGTTCACTTCATCCCCCAAAGCAGCATAAGCATAGCTGCGGTAGAGGTAGGTTTCTTCCACATTTTGGCCGCCTTCAGTGGAGAGGATGGCGTCGGAGAGGGTGAAAATGTCGTCAGTACGGCCGTTTGCCAGATACGCTTCGTATGGTTCAAACTGGTACCACAACATGCGCCATGGCAGGCCGATGGTGCGTGCCTGGTCGAAGGCGGCGGCGGCGCTGGTGTAGAGCGAATCGTCGTTGGTGAGCTGGGCCAGGTGAGTGAGGCTGCTGCCCAGGTTGAACCAGGCGTAGGGGTTGTCTGGCTGGGTGGTGGTGAGTGATTGATTGGCAACGGCCGTTGTCTGCCACATCGCCACGGGATCGTTCAGTTCAGGCGGCAACATGGCCAAAACATCCGCCTCATCTTCCGGTGGGTAAACTAGAATGAACGTGTGATTGAACATCTGCCAAAATTCGTCTACTGATTCGTAGTTATCACGCCGCCCGCTGTTGTCCCACGGCCCCAAAAAGGTATCCAGACTGATGAACTCCCGGCTGGCGTCGTCGTAGCCAACCATGGTTAGATAGTGCCCCATCCAGCCTTCCCAGGCGTTGGGGTACAGCCCTTTTTCCACGATGACCGGATAGCCCGCAGCGATGAGCTGTTTGAGCAAATCTAGATTGCCGCCCACAAAAAATTGGGCCTGCATTGGCGTTTCTTTGTTGACATAATCTACCAATTCCCACGGGCTGACGTTGCGATCATCGTAGTTGGGCTTGATCGCTGCGCCTACGTTCAGCTGATCCACCTCGACGCCATGATAGCCCAAGGTGATGGTAAGGTTAGCCGGGCCGCAGTTGTTGAATTTTTGGGGGATGATTTGAATGTTTTGTAGGCGAACGGCCGTTGGCAAAGGCATGGCGGTGGGGGGCAAAGGCGTACTGGTAGCTGTAGGTTCCGGTGAAGGAGATTGGAGATTGGCGATTGGAGATTGGGGGGTGAATGTGGGCATCAAAGTCGCGGTAGGGGTGGCCGTTGGTTGAAGCTGGGCCAACTGATCACTGATTACCGATAACTGCTCGCTGTTGGCAACGGCCGTTGGCGCGGGCAGTGCGGTGGGCAGCGGCGTCGCTACTAGATACAGCAGCTGATCAGGCACACCCTTTGGAAAGCGCTCGTGGGCGGCCAAAATGAGGCGCGGATAAAGCACGTACAGGGCAACGCCGCCTAGCAGCAGAAAGCCCAACAAGCTTAGCCACACCGTCCGTTTACGCATCATGGCCCCATTTTACTTGAGATTTTTGGCCAACAAATGAATGATTTTTGAGGAAACGGGCAACAAAAATGAGACGAATAGCCAAATCACACGAATATTGGTCATCTGTTTCATTCGTAAATTCGTGTTATTCGTGTTTTTCTATTCACACCAGTTCATTTTGCGATAAACTTAAATTATGCCTGTGACGTCTGAATCTCACGTTGAAAAAGTGAAGCGGCTCCGTTTGGAGCTGGATGAGCTGCGGGCGCAGTTGGCCGAAGCGGAGGCAGAGCTCAATAACCAGCTGGAAGATGTGCAGGCGTTTGAGTTTCGTTTTGAGGCGCACGTGGGGCAGCTTTTGGATCAACTTGCCACGCTTGAATCAGAAGTGAACAGCTATTTGACGCAAATTAAGCTGATGCGCCACCAGCAAAGTTTTGGCGAATCAGGCCCATCGTTTGATCCGGTTGAAGAGCAGTTTAGGCAGACGTGGCACCAAGAACCAGAAACGGCCGTTCCCCAACCCAAACCGCCACCACCAGCCGCTACCCAGGCCCAGCTCAAAAAAATCTATCGCCAGCTGGCCCGCCAATTCCACCCCGATTTAGCTATCGACGAGGCTGATCGCCAGTACCGTACCGACAAAATGGCGGCGATCAACGACGCTTACAACGCACAAAGCATGGTGGAGCTGATAGCCCTGGCCGAAGAGCTCGAAGTCCGTCAAAATCGGCAACAAACGGCCCAACCCCCGGACCAGGAGATGGCGCAGGCGTTGCAGGAGGAGATTGAGCGCTGTCGTCGCCGTTTGCGCAGCATTGACAACGAGCTGCAAAATTTACCGAATCGCTCGATGGTGGATTTGGCGCTGCGGGTAAAGCTGGCCCAGCGTGAAGGGCGCGACCTTTTGGCCGAGATGGCTACGGACCTGGAGCGTAAAATTGCCCGCAAAACGGCCGAACGCGACATGTTGCGGTCACAGTTTAATCATTTGTAGCGACGGTACAATTCTCCTCTGGTGAACCCTGCCCAGTAATGCCACAATAAGCATGTGTAACTTTACCCTGACGAGGCAGTACTATGACAAATTCTGCAGAGACTGAACTAAAACATTTGAAGACGGCCGTTCGCTACCTCATTGGTTTGCTGGAAGAGGGTTCGCTGGTGCCGCGCTATGATGAATCCACCCGCAAAGAGATCGGCATGGTGTTGCAGCACCTGCTGCATAAGGTGGAAGGTTTGCCCGAAGGCGTGCCGGAAAACCTGGTGCTGACAACGGCCGTACGCGCCGTGGTTGAAGCCGCCGCTGAGCACGATCAGGCTGCCCAACAGGAGCAGGCGGACGCCCTGGAGCGCCAGATGTGTGAGGCTGAAGCGTGGGCATCCATTCACGGCCACCTGTTGGAAAAATGGGAACCCGTGGCTGGTTCGGTCATGGAATACCAGACTTCGTGCCAGACCTGCGGTGGCTTTATCTACGTGAGCCATAACAGCAACTATAATTTGCTGTTAGAAACCTGCGAACGGATCAAGCAAGAATAAACGTTTCTTGAAAGTCATCTTCACTCGTTTTGCATATTAGCCCGTATCCATTACCATTATTGGTACGGGCACACGTTCAAAGCGAGTGAGATGCATGATTGAAACCAAGACCACCTGGAAAGACAGCGGCTACGATTGTGACCACTGCGGGGGGCAAATTTTAGAACGAACCGACCAGGAAACAGGCCAACCTGCGCAGGTTTGTTACCAGTGCCAGATGTGTGGTTGCCAGTGGGAACTTAGTGGAGATATTTTACGTGTTGGCAACATGACCTCCTGCCGTCGCGCCGTCAAAAATCAAGAAGCTGTGCAAGTAAATCCGGTTCACCTGCGGCTCGTTATTGTCATTGGGGCGCTGATTTTGTTTGGGCTTGTGTATTTTGGTGGATTGGTGGCAGTGCGGTATCTCATTCCGATGGCTATTACTGTTTTTGTTTTTCGAGCCGTTTACCAGTTAGGGAAGGAGCGCATGTGGTGGTAAGGAGGGGAAAATTATGAGGGGATGGGTCTACGCTAAACGATCATCCTGGGTTGGCCGGTGGCTGCCGTTGCTTATCGCGATGGGGGTCATTTTTTTTGTCTCGAACCAACCTTCGGCTGATTTGCCAAACTTTGGGTTGTGGGATGTGGCGGTTAAAAAGACGGGGCACTTTCTAGCCTATGCCAGTTTAGCGTTGCTGGCTTTACGAGCCGTGTGGGGTGTGAAACGGCCGTATCTCACCGCCATCATCATCGTGCTTTTGTATGCCAGTAGTGACGAGTTCCACCAAACCTTCATCGCTGGTCGCACCGGCACCCCGGTAGACGTGCTGATTGATTTGAGTGGCGCGCTTACCTGCCTTTGGTTGGTCCATTGGCGGCATTTTATCCCACAGCCTGCGTTTCTTGCCAAATAATTCTTTGAAACTTGCTAAGCTGACTGATCGCCTATCTGTCATGCCAACGATCCTTTTGTGTTATTGAATTTCTATGGACCAGGTAAGTTGGTAAAATGCCAACAATACACAAATACGCTCTAATGGTGTCCAGTTTGAGCCCCAGGGCAAAGGGTAGGTGCTGCGGTCCGCTGTAAAACTCGGCCACTTTTAGAGGATATCGCGGAGGGCAGCTTCGGCGGTGGGGAATTTGAACTCAAACCCCTCGCTTTGCAGCTTTTGCGGAATAGCGCGACGGCCGTCTAGCACAATTGCAGCAATTTCGCCCAGACCCAGTTTCAGGGCAAAGGCTGGCGTGGGGAAGAAGGCCGGTCGGTTCATCACCTGGCCAATCTTTTTAGCAAAATCTTTGTTTTTGAGTGGGTTCGGGGTGCAAAGGTTATAAGGGCCACTGGCCGAATCATCTTCCAGCAAAAAGCGGATGGCCCGCACCTCGTCATCCAGATGAATCCATGGCCACCATTGCTCGCCGCTGCCCAAAGGACCCCCAGCGAAAAATTTAAACGGCAGCACGGTGATGGGCAGTGCACCGCTTTCCATGCTGAGCACAATGCCCGTGCGAATGATGACCCGCCGCACGCCCATTGCTTCGACCTCGGCGGTGGAGTTCTCCCAGTCCACGGTGACATCGGCCAGAAAGCCGCGGCCGTGGGGCGATGTTTCGGTAATGACTTTGTCGCTGGGTACGTTGCCGTAATAGTCAATGCCAGAGGATTGGACGATTAGTTTGGGTTTGTTGGTGGCGGCAGCTACGGCTTCGGTAACGGCCGTTCCGGCATCAATGCGGCTCTGGCGAATGCGGCGTTTGCGTTCCGCGGTCCAACGGGAGGGGAACAGCCCGGTGCCCGCAATCGGTGCCCCGGCAAGGTTAACAATGGCATCGACGCCATCGGCCAGGTGTCCCCAGCCAACGGCCGTTTTGCTGTCCCACTCCACGCCGCGTACGCCTTGGGGGAAGGTATGTTTTGCCGGATTGCGGCTTAACGAAATCACTTCATGCCCATCCGCTGCCAAATTTTTCGCCAAAGCAGAACCGATAAGTCCAGTCCCGCCAGTAATAATTACACGCATCATTTGCTCCTTATCGCCAAATAACTCTTTTATTGTGCAATTTTAGCCATAATTAGAAATATTGTCCATATTTTGAACAGTTATTAATAAAGAAATATGGACACAAGCCTCTGGGCAAAGCTTCTCTATTGATAAGCAAAACCTCTTGTTGAACAAAGAGAAGTTAATCTTTTGCTGGGCAATTTGATTATAATTTACCTACTTGGTTTCGCGTTTTTCACAAATCTATGCCCCTCACAACAGGGACAAATTGTATCACTTTCCAGGTATGCAAAATACGAAGCCGTGCCTTAATCATCATTCACACATGGAGGAGAACAAAATGAAACACAATGCTTTATTGGGTCGGTTACTGATTGTTACGCTGCTTTTGTTATGGGTTGGTGCGGCGTGTGGCGGTGAAGAGGCCACTCCAACACCAACTGCCGTTGCTCAGGTTGTAGAAACACCTACCGAAACGGCCGTTCCACCCACCGACACCCCCGCACCGACTGATACACCGGAACCAACCGACACCCCGGCGCCAACAGATACGCCCACGCCCACCGATACGCCGGTGCCCACGAACACCCCCGAACCAACCGAAACACCAACGGAAGTCCCTACTGAGACTCCCTCGCCGACGAATACGGCCGTACCTGTCACCAACACACCGGCACCCCCAGCGGCCACGGCGACCCCCGAGGAAAGCGAAGAGCCGGAAATGATCACCGTGTATTACATTTCCAACCCCAATGATATTTTGGGCGTCTTCCCCGAACTGCCGTTTGATGCCGCTGGTCTGACGGCCAACATGAACAACATCTATTACTCGCTGCAAACCATGCGCGCCAACATTGATGGGGCCAAGGCAGGTGATGCGGCGGCCTGCTCCAGCTACGTGGGGGCATACAACAATATTTTGTACTCAGGTGTGTTTTACAAAGATGTGCCCGGCGACTGGGAAGAGATTGATTTTGTCTACTTCCTTTCCTTCATCTACTCGCTGGATCGCACCCGCCCGGCATACCTTTCCTGCGTCAACGCGGGCAGCGTGGATGATTTTAACTACGGGCTGGCAGTGACCGCGATCAACGATACGATTACGTTTATGACGCCGTCCCTCAACTCCGCTAACTCTCGCTAAACAGCAGTCAGATTTTGTAAGGCAAAGCGCCGGGGATCGCCCAGGCGCTTTGCCAGACTTTCTGGCGTGTACTCCGTGTGGCAAAGCACCCATTCAATTTCCGAAGCTAGCGTAATGTCAAAAACGCCGGGATCATCGGTGCAAATGCACAAATTGACGTCGCTGGCGAGCAGCCGGTGGATGGGGTGATGTTCGGCATCGGGTACGCCACCGATGCGCAGGTTGGACGTGGGGCAGCATTCGATCACCGTGCGCATCTGGGCCAGCTGCTGCAAGACAAACGTCTGGCGCTGGCGAACTTCTTGCAGGCGCTGGGACGTATACGGCCGTTCCACCCAATCATCGGCTCGCTGCAACAAGGCGGCCTGCTCAGCCCGCAGCGCCGCCTCGTCAATACGGACGCCCAGTGTTCGCAGCGGGTTGGCATAGCGCAAATCGTAGGCGATCTGGTCCAGCCGCTCGCTGACCAACTCCGCTTCATGCGCCTGGGGGCGGCGGCTGACGGCCACGGCGGGATCCAGGCCGAGGGCAATGCAGTGGCCCAGCCGTTTGGCCCCCAATAGCGCCGCCTCGTGGCACCACCGGGCCGCACTTTCCAGCGATTTATCAAAAAACGTCTCGCCCACGTGGTACACAACCGACAGCCACTGTTCGGGATTGGTCACATTATCTTTTTGCAGCTGTTGAAAAAACGGACGGTACAGCTTTGGGGGGAAGCCTTCCTCACGGCTGGCAAAATCCAGCCCCACCAGCGTCTTGGCCACGTGTGGCTGCTCTTCCAGCAGCAGGCGAACCTGCGCATAGGTGGGCATGGGGTCATCGCGTGGCAGGGGGACAATGTAGCGGGCGGTGAACCTGGCATCGCTCAGTTTGGCCAGCGTTTCGGCGCAGATTTGCATCCGCTGGCGCAGCAGCGCATCTTCGCCCCAGAACCCGGCGCGGTATTCGGCGTAGTCCAGGCCTTGCCGTTTGTGGTGGTTAACGGCCTGGGTGATCATCGAGACGGCCGTTTTCCTTCCCTGCTCCCAACCATCGCTCCACACATGGGAAAACAGGCGGTATTTCCACATGAACCGCTCGAAATCGCCACTGTCTTCTGCGCCAAACACGTAAGCGGCTTTTAATGGCGGGAAGCCGGTTTCTGGATGGTCTAGCGCCTGGGCAAACAGCTGCACCGGATCAAGGTTGGTTGCCATGCTGGTGTTGTAGCCAGAGAGAAAGTCCCGGCGGTTCCAATCGAGATCGCGGAAAATGGGTGCGCCGATGGCCAGCAAATCCTCGGCGTAAAAGGAGCCTGCCAGGTGGAGGTGTAAATCGCAGCCCGCCAGATTATTTGGCAAGATACGCTCGCACTCGCTGACCAATCAAGGGGTAGTTGAAATCATGACCCTGCAAATTGCGAACGGCCGCATAAAGGGCCACGATGATGGTAATGATAAAGGTGAAGAAAATGACGCCCATGACGCAAAACGGTAAGAAAAAGACGGGTGGCGGCCCATTTGATCCCATTTCGTCCATCATAAAAACGCTGCCAAAAGTGAGGAAAAAGCTGCCCATGTAAAATGCCATTCCGATAAACCCCAGGCAGATTTGCAGGATCTGCCAGGCCAACGCTTGCGCTGATTGCTGCCGAACAAATTCGGATTTTTCTCGCTGTGTTACCCAAATAAGTACCGGAGCAATGATGCCCCAAAACGGCAAGAAAGCGGCTGCATGGCCCAATGCCCCCACAATTTTATCATCCTGAGAATGTTCTTGTTTTTCTTCTTCTATCATTTTTAGCTCCTGAACTGTTGGACGCAACTCTAAATAGCCCGATTATTTGGCCAGATAAACCCTTACCCGCTGACCAATGAGCGGGTAGTTGAAATCGCGACCCTGCAAATTGCGAACGGCCGCATAAATGCCTAATATGATTGGCCCAAACCCAAACAAAATAATGATGCTAAAGCCGCAAATTTGCAGAACCGTATCCACCAGCTCTGTAACTCTCATTTCCTGCGAAAATATGATTAGAACTGCGGGAAGGTAAATGGCAAAAAGCAGAATGATCTGTAGCGCCTGCCAGGCCAACGCTTGTGCTGATTGCTGCCGAATATAGGCTGATTTTTCGCGTTGGGTCAGCCAAATTAAAGTGGGGGCTATAATGCCCCACATGGGTAGCAGGGCGGCAGCGTGGCCGATGGCCCCGATAATTTTGTCGTCTTGAGAAGGTGTTGTCTGGTCGTTCATCGCGATCCTCCTGTGGCTGTTACGGTGACTGTTTGGCTGATTGTACTACGACGTCGCGACCCGTTCCAGACATTTTTTATGGGTGGTACGCTTTTGTCCACGTCGCAAACTGCATGAAAATTTCACGCAAAGGCGCAAAGATTAACGCCTGGATTTTTTGCGCCTTTGCGTGAGCAAACCTGACTCTGGTAAACGCCTGTTATGGGTGGGGATTTGGCAAGATGCCCACCACTTGAAGCCAGGGCGGGTCAGGGAAGGGGTTCCGCTCGATGGTCATGCCCAGCTTGCGCATGACGGCTTGCGAAGCCAGGTTGTCGTATTCCGTGGTGGCGATGAGGCGCAGCAGCCGCATCGTGCCAAAGGCGTAGTCAATGAGCGTTTGGGCAGCTTCGCTGGCGTAGCCCTGTCCCTGGTGCGCAGGCTCAATGAGCCAGAGCAGGCCCACTTCGGCGGTGGCCAGGGCATTGGCCTGCCCGCCCAGGCCGGGCAGCTGGCCGTATACATCCACGCAGGGCACCAAGCCCACCGAACCGATGAGCCGGTCCGTGGCTTTGAGCACCACGGCGCGGTCGCCGTACGGTGGCTGGTAGAGCTGGGCCAGCTGCCGCTCGTTGCGCACGCTCCAGTCCAGGTAGTCGGCTTCGGCGAGCAGCTGTTGTTCGGCCGTTTTGGCTGCATTCACCCAGCCAATGGCTTGTTTGATGGCAAAAAGGTCGGGCAGATCGGCGGGGAGGAACGGCCGTATCTTCAACCTTGCACTTTCCAAAATGGGTATCTCTCGCATTACAACCTCCACTGTTTTTCATAGGCCAGGCTGGCCGTGATTTCCTGAAAGCCCAGCTTTTTGTTCAGGGTGAGCATCGGATTATTTTCTTCATTGCCAGTGCGGATGAAGCGGTAGCCTGCTTGCCTGGCCCACTCTATGCTCAGCGCTTTGAGGGCCGTGGCCAGACTACGACGCCGGTAATCGCGCAGGACGCCAGTGAAGCCGGTGCTGAGTCCGCCTGGTAGGGTTCCTTTTTCCACATTTGAGTTGCCCACATAACGGCCGTTTGCCACCGCCACAATCCAGCCATCTGGCAGCAAACCAGGACTTTCGATAAACAGTTTCCTGAACTGCTCTTTAGGCATTTTTTGTGGGGTGTAGGGTAACGGCTCGTCCTGCGTGAGCTGCCAATCCAGTTCGTGCAGTACCTCCAGCCAATGCTCATCACGCTGCTGCAACTCGGGCAACGTGGCAAAGGTGATCCCTTGCGCTTTTAGTCTGGCAATGAGCGGTTCAAATAAGCCCATGTCAAATTCGGGCAGCTCAAGGCGGGTGATCACCCAGCGCATCACCTGCTGGAAGCCCCGCTTTTCCAGGAAGCGCATGGCTTGAGGAAAATGTTGATAACAGCCCGATTCCAAAATGACGGGCTCTGGGTCACGCGTTTGCAAGGTTTGCCAGATGGTTTGGTAAACGGCCGTTCCCACACCGCGCGCTTGAAAATCGGGATGGACGTCTATGCCGAAGCGATACCGGCCAGGTGTGCTGCTGTGAATTTGTTGCTGTGCCTGGGCAAAGGCGATGATACGGCCGTCTTCTTCCACCACCCAGCGCTGGAAAAACCGCTCGGGTTCGCGGCTTGTATCCTCGTGAATGAAATTTTCTACGGTATTGCCATTTTCCGGGTAGATGGCTATTTCTACGGCAGCGATGCCCGCATAGTCGGCATCGGTGGCCTGGAACGGCCGAATCGAAAACATGGTTACCTCACTTTGTCAATTTCTGTGGCCAGGATAGAAAAGAACCAGTCGTCCACGAAACGGCCGTTGTCAAAAAACCGTTCACGCAAAATAGCTTCCTCTGTAAAGCCAACTTTGCGCAGCAGGTTGGCGGAAGCCGGATTGGCCGGGTCCACATTCGCCTCGATGCGGTGCAGCTCCATCTCGGCCAGGCCAAAGCGCACCACCGCCCGTACCGCCTCCGACATGATGCCCTGCCGCCATTCAGTCGAGGCCAGCTCATAGCCAATCTCCGCCCGGTGATGGTAGGCAACAATGTAATGAAACCCACACGTGCCGAGCAATTTGTCTTCACCCTGCCGCGTAATTGCCCAACGGACGGCTCGCTTTTCCTTAAACGCTTGAGCGTACCATTCAATCAGCTCGTAAGCCTGGCCCATTGTTTCATATGGCGGCCTGCCGTGTCCGGCCACCACCAGCGGATCGCTAAAAACGGTGAACAGCGCTTCGGCGTCCTCGGGCACAATTTCCCGCAGGCGCAGCCGTTCCGTTTCCAACACGGGGAATGTTTTTAAGCTTTCATCCAGGTTAAACATCGGGTTCTCCAATTTTGTTACCAGCCGCTGCCGATGGGCAAAACGTCGCGGGCACGGCCGATGTGGACCATGAACCAGTCTGGCTCGTCGGGATAGCGCAGGCCACCGAGCACCCATTGCAGTTCCAGCGTGCCCGCCCAGAAGCGCGCCCGCTCGATGAGCTGGTCCAGGCCGGGATAGAACGGGGCCATCTGCCGCAAAAAGCTTTCGCCGTACTGATCGATGAGGCAGCCAAAGTCAGCCGCAGGATCGCCCACACCAGCCGTGCCAAAGTCGATGATGCCGTTGAGCCGCCGTGTGTCGCGGTTGTAGAGCAGATGGTAGGTGCCCAAATCGCCGTTCATGAAACATGGTTCGCAGGCCATGAAGCTGGGGTCTTGCAGAACGGGCGCAAAATGCTGCTCCACCCAATCGCGGGCAAACTGCATCAGGAGCGGGAACAGCTTTTCGTGAACGTCGTCGTACAGCTTTTGCCAGTTTTGCGGGGTGCGATTGGTAACAGACGGCCGTATTCCCCCCTTTTCCACCTCGCTCATCGGCACCGTATGCAGCTGGTATAAAAACGTGCCCAACTGTGCGGCGATAGCTTGCTGGTCTGCCAGGGACAGGCGCAGCAAACAATTGCGGGTGAGCGCTTCGCCGGGAATCCAGTCGTAGGCCACAAATAGATGGCCCAGGTCTGCGCTCTCATACACGGTCCATTCTGGCAGCGGCAGGGTGACATGCTGCCGGGCCAGAGCCAGACAGTTGGCCTCCTGCCGCAGGTGGTCGATGGCCCAGTCGTGCTTGGGGAAGCGAAAAACGCGACGGCCGTTTACGATCAGCACATCATTCACCAATCCCTCGTTATTGCTGGTGATGGTTTCGATGATGAGGTCTGGTTCATGCTGGGCGATCTGTTGGGTGTAAACGGCCGTTTCGCGCTCAAGTTTCATCGGGGGGCAGTCTCCGTAAAGTCGAAGTCGAGATACGGCCGTTCCGCCAAAATCTTCTCCCGCCTGTCCCGCATAAATCCGCTAATCCACCAATCATCTTCGTAGTTGGGCACATCGCGGCGAATGACGGCGTACAGGTCCATCTCGCGCAGCTTCATGTACGGGTGAATTTCGCGCAGCCATACCGGATCGAGCTGGTTTTCTTCGCAGTAGCCACGCCAAAAATGCGGCCAAATTTGCTGGCAAAACTGCTCCGGCTGGGGATTGTTGGTGATGGCGTAAAAAATCACCATGGCGATGTCGTAGATAAAATGGCCATAGACACAGTCGTCGAAGTCGAACAGGGTGATCTGGTTGTTTTCATCGGCGAACAAGTTGCCCGTGTGGGCATCCTGGTGAATCATGCCAAACGCATCCGGTGGGGTAGGCAGCTGGCGCAGATAGGCCAGATTCTTTTTTAGCAGGACCAGCACTTCGGGATCGATCTCCGGCAGGGCGCTGGAGGTGTCGGTCATGATGGGGTCATCCCACTGCGGCCGTTTCCAGGCAGGATTGGGCAAGGTATATTCTTTGGTGAGCGCGTGAATTTTGCCGATAAGACGGCCGTAATTCAGCATAAATTTGTCCGACAAGGTGCCATCCTTCCAGGGAGAGCCGCCGTTGGCTCGTACAAACGATGTCGCCAAAAACTGTTCGCCCTGGCCGTCGGGAATCAGCTCCACCAAATTGCCTGCCTCTGAATTGACGGCTTTAGCCACACCCGCGCCGCCACGTGCCAGGTGATTGATCCAATCTACCTCGCCGCGGATGAGATCAGGGCTGCGCCGTAAGCTGTGCCCCAGACGCAGCACGTACTCGCGGCCATCCTTCTCATAGCCATAGATGAAGCTTTCAAAGCCGCCCAGCTCTTTGATGTTGTCGGCCGCAATGCCGTAGCGCTGCCGGGCTTCAGCCAAAATTTGTTCGTTAAAGCGACTACTGATTTTTTCTTCCATGATGTCTTATTCCCAGGTGCGACGCACTTACAAAAGATGATTTTATGGCGAATCAGCTTTAGGCAAGTGCGTCGCACTTAAAAAGGCACAAATTTCCTGAATCTGGCCCCGGTGTTCGGTTTCGTGCTGGGTGAGATGATACAGTACCCATTCTGGCGTGACATGGTATTGAGGCAGTTGCCGCGCCCGGCGAAAATCGGCCAGGGTCAGACTGGCGTAAACGTCCAGCAGCATCTGGCGGGCAGTGTCTAATCGTTGTAGATGCTCGGTGAGGGAAACGGCCGTTACTGGAAACAGCCGCCCCGTTTTATCCCGCACCGGGTAGGGTAGCAGCGCCTGCACGTCTGGCGGGAATTCCTGCTCCAGCACTTCGCAGTAGAGCCAGTCCAGCTCGATGGCTGCGATGTGGTACAGCAACGTACCCACGCTGTTGCCGCCAGGATATGGTTCCCAGTCGAGCATGGTTTCATCTAATGCGGTCAATGCCTCCTTCAGCCGCCCGCGTGCCCCCTCCAACTGCCACAGCGACCGACCAATCGCTGGGTCAAGCGCGGGCAGGGGTTCCAGATGCAATTGTTCGACGGCCGTTTCGGCTGGTGTGGAATCGATCATTTTTACTCCTTGTTTCCCGCCAGCTGCGTTTGGATCAACTGTTCCAACTCGTCGATGGCCGCCTGGCGGGCTGCTTCGCCTTGCTTGTCCCACTGCACTTGCTGGCGCAGCTCCGGCAGCGGATCATCTGGGTAGCCCAGCAGATGAAACAGGGCCGCCGCGCAGTGGTAGCGGTGGAGCATTTGCGCCTCGCCACTCTCGCGGCGCAGTACTTCCAGCAAAACGGGGGCGCTGTTGGCCAAACTACCCATCTCGCGCAGGCTGTACCAAATCTGGTAGTAAGGGTCGTACTGCCGCTTTTGAATTTTGCGCAGCAGTTCTGCCTCAGACAGCTTGGTGAAGTCGTTATGCGTCTGCTGGGCGTGCCATTCCCAGGCGTCTTGCCAGTTGCTAAATTCGGGGATATTCGCCATTCATCTTTTTCTCCATTGTGACTCCCGCTCGTTTCAAGGCGCTGGACAGAACATTGCGGAAGTTTTGCTGTACGGCCGTTTCGTCATACGCACCCGGCTGTAAGGTTTGCCATTCCCCAATCATGCCTTCGGGAGTGGGCAAAAAGCGGGCGGCGGCAGCCAGTTCCCAAAAGGCCAGGTTAGCCACCGGACGGCCGTATGCCTGCACATACGCCGCTAAAAAGGCGTCGGCCAACGTTTCACCGCCCAGCATGGCCAACTCCAGGCGCAAGTAGGCCACATCGTAGCCGGGATTCCCGTAGGACGCTTCTTCCCAATCGAGAACGGCCGTAATCCGACCCTCTTGCCACAAAATATTGCCCAACCAATAGTCAATGTGCATCAGCGCTGGCGGTGTCGGTTGGATGGTTGGTAGCAAATCGTAAACCGCTTGCCACGTGATACGGCCGTCTGGGTGAGTAAACATCTCTTCCTTGGTTTTCTCATGGCGCAGAAACCAGACAACTTCGTCGTTGCCATCGAGCATAAAACGCAGGTCATTCTCGGTTAGCGGGATGGCGTGGATTTTGGCCAGGGTCTGCCCCAGTTCTGCCACCCAGGTAACTTCATCGGTGGGCTGGATGAGCTGCTGACCGGGCACAAAGCTGGTGACGATGCCTGGACTGCCCAGCAGCTCGCCGCTTTTGTCCAGCAGCAGTGGCGTTGGGACCGGAATGTGGTGCTTTTGGCAAAGCGCCAACGCTTTACATTCGCGTTCGGCTTTTTCGCCCCGGTCATAGCTGCCAAAGACGGCATAGCGCCGCACCACAACTTGTTCTACGCCAACGGCCGTTTCATACCTCAGCAGCGTCGTTTCATTAGAAAAACTGCCGGGCAACGGCCGTACCTCTATGAGTTTGGCCCCTGCTTCAAGATGGCCAACCAACTTCTCGTAATTGGCTACTGTCATTTGTGCCTCTTCTACGCGTAGTGTGCTTAACAAAGACTTTTGTCAAAGATTTCGCAGATTTACCAGATTTTTAATCTTTTCCATCTGCGAAATCTTTGATTATGAATTGTGAAAGCACACTCGATGTTGACTTTCTTTTGTTACTGCCCCATGCGCCAGCCACCGCCCACGTAGATGAGTTGGCCCGTTACCCAGCGCGCCTGCTCCGAGGCCGCGAAGACAATCACGTCCGCCAGATGTTCTGGCTGGCCGATGCCGCGCAGGGGCGTGTTGGCGGCAATGCGTTTCTCCGCTTCCGGCTCGATGTAGCCAGTTTGAATCGGTCCGGGCGCGACGATGTTGACGGTGATGCCGTATTGACCCAGCTCGGCAGCGGCGGAACGGCCGTACGACTCAATGGCGTGTTTGCTGGCCGCATAGTGCACGTTGGCCGCGTGTTCGTGTGCTGCGTCGGTGCTGATGAGCACAATGCGGCCCCAGTTGGCCTGCCGCGCCAGATAGCGCGTGGTGTATTCGGCCATCAGCAGGGCGTACCCCCGGGCGTTGATGGCAAAATGGCGATCAGCCTCCGCCGCGCTGATAAAGCCTATGGGAAACCCCTCCGTCGTCACCGTCGCGGGATCGAACGTTTCCAGCACGCAGTGGGTGTGGTTGCACACCAGCACGTCTACGGGACCCAACCTGGCTTCGCACTGGTCGAACAGCAGCGGAATGTTGTTGGCGTTGGCGAGATCGGCTTCTTGGGTGACGGCCGTTCCGCCTGCTGCTTCAATTTCAGCCACCACCTGCTCGCCGGACTGCTGCTGGTTGGCTGCATACAGCGCTGGACCGCCGTGATTTTGCGCTTTGGCCTGGCTCATTTCTTGCTCGGAAACGGTCGTTTTGCCCCGAAAATAGGTGATGAAAACTTTTGCTCCTTGCGCGGCAAACGCTTTGGCTGTGGCTGCGCCAATGCCGTGGTTGGCTCCAGTGATCAGTACAACCTTGTCTTTTAATTGAGGGTCAATCATGGCAGCATCTCCTTGTTTGGGAAGTTTGGGTCGTCACGATAACTGGCAAATTCCGGCAGCGTTTCCAGCAGTTCCCAATCCTGGAACCCGGCGGCAATTGCCTCTTGCAAATACTCCAGCGCCACCGGTTCTTCCAGGTGCGCCAGCGCCCGCGCCGTTAGAAAGTAAACGTAGGCGGGTGGTGTCTCATCAGTTTCGATGGCGATTTCCAGCATGTCGGCGGCTTCTTCGTACAGTTGGGCTTCAAAAAAGTAAAAGCGGCCCAGCTCGGCATAGTGGCGCGGTTCGTCATAAATAAAGGTGTAATCGTTGTACGGCCGTTCCAGCACAAAACCCACTTTTTCGGCCGTTTTCATCGAGCCCACGTTGTTCGCTTCGCAGTGCCAGCCAATGTGGCGGAAGCCCGCTTGCTGGCAAAATTCCACCGTCGCCGCCGTTACCGCTGCTGCCAGACCGCGATGACGATGAGGAACGGCCGTTTCGATCCCAATTTCGCAGGCATCTCCCGCCGTCACATCTGCCAAGCACCAGCACGCCAGTTCATCGCCGCACAGGGCGGCAAAGCCAAAGCCGTTGGCTAAAAAGATGGCCTCGTTTTGCCAGCCGATGCGAATGCTATCCGCGATATTTTTGGGCAGACGATGGCCCTGATTGGCCAGTAGCGTCGCATCCAACCGGGCAATGGTGTAGCCAGGTGGCAGCGCGGTGCGCCAATCCAGTTTGAGCTGCTCCAAGCGGTAGTGCCGATTGCTGCCCCAAATGGGCGGCCAGCGCCAGTCGCCCAGAATGTCTGACAGGGCGGGTTCCCAGTTGGGCGATTCCAGGCTGAGCACCAGCTCTGGATCGGCAGGATTGACGCGATCCCCAGCCCGCAGCGTGGCTTCCAATTCGTCGCGCAGGGCGGTGTTGAAATCGACGTTGTCGGGGTCCCCCACCAGGTAGGCGCGATCAATGGAAACCAGGCAGCCGCTGCGCGGGGCGGCCAGGTTGTCTAGGTAAACGCGGCCAGGGCTGGTTTGTTGGAGAACGGCCGTAACATACACATTCCACTCCGCCATTCCGCCAAATAAAGCTTCAGCTTGAGTATAATGTTCAGGTTTTAAGCGAAACATTCTCATTCCCTTGAAATTTAGGAACACAGAGTTTCACGGAGAAGCACAGAGAAACACGGAGAAAGACCTCTGCGCAGCTCTGTGTCTACTCTGTGCCTCTCTGTGTCCCTTCTTTTTCTTGCAAAAAGTCCAGCACCAGCTGGTTGAACTCTGCCGGTTTTTCCATGTTGAGCATGTGGGCCACACCAGGGATGACGGCGTGTTGGCTTTGGGGTAGCTGTTCTGCCAGCCAGGCGGTTTGCTCAACCATTTCTGGCAGGTCAAGACTGCCAACCAGCACCAGGACGGGCGCGGCGATTTCAGCCAAACGGCCGTATGCCGCTGGCAACAAGCGTACCTCTTCCGCATCCTCTGGCACGGCCATCATGAAAATGTCGCGCTGCATTTGGCCGACCTTTTGCCGCAGCCGCTCACTTACCTCGCCGGGCTGGCGGTGAGGGCCATCGACCCAGAGGCGCAGATTTGACTCCACGGCTGCATCAAGGTCGCCATTGGTAACGGCCGTTTCTTCGTCTTCCCAAAACTGGATGATGCGCTCAGAAGGCTCCGACCCGCCGATGCTGGGTGCGCCCAACACCAGTGCCGCCACACGCTGCGGGTGGGCCAGGGCCAAATCAAGCGCTACTTTGCCGCCAAATGAGATGCCCACCACAATCGCCTGTTCCACCTGCAAATAATCGAGCAGCCCAGCCACATCGTCGTGGTGGCTGAAGCGGCCAGCGGGCATGGCCGAACGCCCAAAACCACGCAAATCGCAGCGGATGGTGTGGTAGTGTTGGGCAAAAGCAGCAAATTGATCGTCCCACATACGGCCGTCGGCCACCCCCGCGTGCAGTAAAAGCAGCGCCTGGCCTGCACCTGCCGCTTCGTAACAAAGCTGCGCGCCGTTGACGGGGGCGAATCCAGTTTGTGTGCGCATAAATTTCCTTGTGCTTTGTAATTGGTAACTGGGTAATTACTCAATTACCAATACCTCAATTACTCCTCAAAACTCGGATTTTTCCAGGTGTACGGCGTGGTGTGCGTCATGAATTGGAAGCCGCGCTTTTCCAGGATGGGGCGGCTCATGTCGCTGGCATCCACCATGAGAAAGCGGTAGCCGCGTTGGATTGCTTCTTGGGCACGGGTGGCGACAACGGCCGTATACAAGCCCATCTCTCTAAACTTTTCCAGCGTCGAACCAGCCCACAGCCCGGCAAATTGGCTGCCTTGTGGAAACGATACCCAGGCGGCGCAGGCAGGCTCATTGTTGACATAAGCAACGTAAATTGACCAGAAATCTGGCTGTTGTGATAGATTTTCTTCTAGCCAGCCGGCCATCCAGCCGTAATCGCCACCCCACACCCCGGCCTGTATCTGGGCGATTTGCTCAAATTCGGCGCGGGTGTGCACCCGGCGCACGTCGGCAGTGACCGGCTGTAAAAAGAGGTCTGGGCAATTGTGCAAATCCATCACCAGCAGCGCCTCTTCTTCCGCGGCAACCAGACCGTGGGCGCTGAGTCGCTGGCCAAGGTCAGCCGGTGTGTCGTGGGCGTATAGTTTCCACTCGAAGCGGCGGCTGCCATTGGCCGCAAAATAATCAATTTGGGCCTGGATGGCCGCATCGGCCGTTTTTTCTGTGAGCTGGCTGTAAATGACATAGTTTGAGCGCTGGGGAAATTTGCTGACGCTGCGCACAACACCGTCCGCCACCTCACGACAGTAACAGGGATGCTCGCTGTTTTTGCGCTCTTGCTCATCATAGAGCGCTAAAATCTGTTCGGGGTTCATAGAATCCTTTGCCTGAGACGCGAACGAGCGCGGATAAAAATCAGTATTTATCCGCAGCCTAAATTTTATGCTGCCTCAACGAGTATGTCGTATAGGTTGACATAATTGTCGTAGCGCCAACGAGCGATACGGCCGTTGTCTACCGCCTCTTTCACCACGCAGCCCGGTTCGTGCGAATGGGTGCAGTCGCCAAAGCGGCACTGGCCCACCACATCCGCCAGTTCAGGATAATAAAGGATGAGATCGTCCGGGTAGAGGCCGTGCAGGCCCATATCTTTAATGCCCGGCGTATCCACAACGCTGCCGCCCATCGCCAGTGGCACCATGAGCGCCTGGGTGGTGGTGTGCCGTCCCTCACGGCTTTTGAGGTTGCTCACGGCGCTGGTGCGCAGCTGCAAACCAGGCTGCACTGCATTCAGCAAGGTCGATTTGCCCACGCCGGACAAGCCTGCCAGCACCGTTGCCTTGCCACGCAAAAAATCTCGCACCGGCTCGATGCCTACATCCTTAGCGGCGGCGGTGAGGAAAACGGGGATGTTCAGTTTGCGGTAGGGGGTAACAATGGATTCAACCTCGTTTACGTTTTTGGCGAGGTCGATTTTGTTGAGGCAAACGGCCGTTTTTAGTCCATTCCGCTGCGCCCCAATCAAATATTCATCCACCATTTGCAGCCACAATTTTGGCTCTAGCCAGGCGGCAACTACCATTAACTGGTCCACGTTGGCTGCCAAAAGTTGCCTGAGGTGCGTATCGAAGCTGTCGGCGCGGGCCAGACCACTGCGGCGCGGCAGCACGCCCTCTACCAGACCGCGCTCGTCGCTGAGCGGCTGCACCAGCACGCGGTCGCCGACGGCCAGCAGGTTGTTGTAGCCGGTTCCTTCGGCTGTGAGAATGCCGCGCACGTCGCAGACGATGGTGTTGCCGTCCACTTCCGCCCGGCACAGGCCACGGCTGACTTCGACCACCTTGCCCAGCAGGAACGGCGTCTCGTCGGCCATCGCCTGCCATTGCTCGTCGTTGAGATCGGTTTGCAGAACGGCCGTTGCCTGTTCCGTCACGGCCTCGCGTCGGTCTCGTTCGTCCAGCGGCATGATGCGCTGATCGGCGACCTCGCCTTCTTCATCGGGCACCAACGGCTGCCAATCCACGCGATGTTTTTCCTGGTTGGCGGCGGTGTTGTGACGCAGCTTCTTACGTCGGCCCTTTTCGGTATCCCACGCCTTGCGCTGCTGCTGGCGAATTTCTTTACGTTTCTTGCTCATAGTTTTCACTTCGTAGCCGCGGATTCTTTTCGCGCTGGTAAAACGCGCTAAGAAAGCGCGGCTACAGTTGCTATTTTTCTTCAGACAGGCACCAGCCGATGAGGTGGCGCACAAAATCGTTGGTGGGATACGCCTTGCTGTCGTGTTTCCAGCGTGGTACCTGCACCTCTTTGGCTCCTGGCTGGCGGGGAAATTGTTCGCCCTCCACGCGCAGGGTGGTAAATTCATCCCCATCTTTGGGGATGCGGTAATGCACGATGAACTTTTTGTTGGTGGCAATGACGTGCAAAAATCGCTCCGGCGTGTGGTCTACAAAACCACCTTCTTCCGGGATGTGTTCATTTTTATCTTCGACGTACCAGATAAACGGCCGTCCCTTCACATTGACCTTGCGTTTGCCTTTTGTGTTGACTGCCAAATTGCACTCCTTTATGTACGGGCGAGGCAGTTGGGGGACAGATGATTTGACTAAGCAACATTGATTTCCAACTGCCTCGCCCCTACCCGATTACAACTGTTTATGGAAGGTCATGCCTCGTTTAACTTCTTCGAAGCCCATTTTGCGGTAGAGATGCAGGGCACCGGACAGGTTTTCGGCATCCACGCCCAGGGCGGCTTCGGTCATGCCGACCTCTTTGAGTACCTGGAAGCTGCGGGCGATGAGCGCTTTGGCCACGCCTTGCTTGCGCCAGGGGCGCCGCACAAAAATGGGATCGGTGTAGCCGCGTAAACGGCCGTTGTCCTTATTTTCCTTCTCGTCGATGAAGTTTAGCACGCCACCCGCCACTTCATCACCTGCCCAGGCAATTTGCCAGAGGTGCGGTTGGTAGGTGGGGTATTCGCTCCAGCCCGCGAAGCTTTCTTCGCTCCATTCTGACATGCCCCAATGGTCGCGAAATGCTTCACGCGCCGCTTCCCAGATTTGCCGCGATTCGGCGTCGCTGCCGCAGCGGATTTCCAGGCCATCCGGCAGCGGGCAGTCGGGGATGTTGTCCCAATTCGGCCGTACCATCTCCAGCCCATAGCGCACAACTTGGTGCCCTTCGGCCAGCAGCAGGTTGGTCCAATGTGTTTCTGCCTGCATGCTCCAGTTCACAAACCGTTTTACTTTGTCAGCTGGATGATCTGCGGCAATCTGGCGCAGGCGGTCCTTTAGGTGGTGCACCATCGCCAGGCGGATGCCGGTGCTGCGCCATTCGGGCAGCAGGTGGGCAAAAAAGTAGTAAGCGATGCTGCCATCTACCATGTTGTACCACCAGCAACGGCCGTATCCCACCACGTCGCCATCCACTTCAGCAAAAATCATATCGGCATACGGATCGCAGTTGGTAAGATGGGCATAGTCAACGGCCGTTTCCTCCACCGAGCTAATCCATTCTCGCTCATCCGCCTCACGACTGCCTTCCAACACAGCAACCATCAACGGGTAATCGCTCTCACCCTGAAAGTGCCGAAAACGCAGGCCAGGGATCGTGGGCATTGCCGCCACTTCAATTTCATTTTCCAATAGTTCTTTAGTTGACATAATTCTATATCCTTGATCAGTTACAGACTTAACTGCATGTTGTACAAATTTGCGTATGTGCCACCAAGGGCGATTAATTCATCATGGGTACCTTGTTCATCAATCCCTTCCTCTGTTAAAACCACAATGCGCTGCGCATTCCGCACGGTTGAGAGGCGGTGCGCAATCACGATGGTGGTCCGATCGTTGGCCAGTTGTTCCAGCGACGCCTGGATCGCTTTTTCGCTCTCGTTGTCCAGGGCACTGGTGGCCTCGTCAAAAATGAGCATGGGCGGGTCCTTCAAAAAGACGCGGGCGATGCTCAGCCGCTGCTTTTGCCCGCCAGACAGCTTCACACCGCGCTGCCCGATGTCGGTGTTGTAGCCGTTGGGCAGCGCCATGATGAAATCATGGGCGTTGGCCTTTTTGGCGGCGGCGACAATCTCGGCGTCGCTGGCGTTCACGTTGCCATAGCGAATGTTGTCGGCCACCGTGCCCGCAAACAGATAGACATCTTGCTGCACCAGGCCAATGTTGCGCCGCAGTGCTTCCAGACGAATCTCTTTGATATTGGTGCTGTCCAGTCGTATCTCGCCCGCGTTTACCTCGTAAAAGCGGGGGATGAGCGAGCAAAGCGTCGTTTTGCCAATCCCGGACGATCCAACCAGGGCAACAAACTCCCCAGCTTTGATGTCCAGCGACAGATTGTTAAAGACGTGGCCGGAATCTTGGCGATATTGAAAGCTGACGTTTTGGAAGCTGATATTGCCTTGAATGATCTCCGGCTCAATGGCGTTTTCGGCATCCTGAATGTCGGGCTGCACTTCCAGCACTTCCATGAACCGCTCAAAGCCAGCAATGCCTTCCTGGTAGAGCCGCGTAAAGTTGCCATAGCGGCGAATCGGCTCGATGAGGATGGCGACGCACAGCAAAAAGGTGATCAGTTCTGGCAGGTCCAGCGTGCCCTGCACGATGGTTAATCCGCCGAGACGATTACCGCTACGGTCATCAGCTGGGTAAAGGCAACCAGTCCTTCGTAAAAGTACGTTTCGCTGAGATAGGTGTCTTGCCTGCTTTGTAGGAAACGGCCGTTTTCCCCTGCAAACTTCTCTGCCTCAACCGTCTCGTTCGTAAACGACTTCACCACGCGAATACCCGCCAGCGAATCTTCCACCTGGGAATTGATATCGCCAATGCGGTCGTGGCTGCGGCGCAGGGCAGCTTTCATCTTCTTGTTGAAGTAGAAGGCGTAGACGGCCATGATCGGCAGAAAAAGGAAGACGAGCAGCGCCAGCTTTGCGTTGATAGTAACCAAGATGGCAAAAGCGCCGATAAAGTTGAGCAGCGAGATCACAATGTCTTCTGGCCCATGATGAAACAGCTCGGCCAAATCGAACGAATCGTTGGTGAGGCGGGTCATGAGCTGCCCCACTTTTTGCTCATCATAAAAGGCAAAGGACAGCTTTTGGTAATGATCAAACAGCTCGCGCCGCATGTCGTGTTCCATTTTGGCGCCCATCATGTGCCCCTGGTAGGCCACAAACATGTTGGCCAGCGTATGAATGAGGACCAGCCCCAACATCACCGCACCCATGCCCCAAATTTGGTTTACGGTGTCCGCACCATCGCTGACCAATACATTTTTGGTGATGAAATTGGCGCACAACGGGATGAGCAATGTCGTAACCGACACCACCAAAGCGCAGGCCATATCGGCCCAAAACAAGCCCTGGTACGGTTTGTAGTAAGACAAAAACTTCCGGGTCCGGTCGTTGAATAGATTCGATTGGAAACGGCCGTTTCTATTCCCAACCGGCCGTGTCGCTAAAAGTTCAAAACCACTCACTCAGACTATTTCTCCTTGCCACAATTCCTGCATTTCTGCCGATGTGGCTAGCAGTTCATCCAATGTTCCTTGGGCCGCAATACGGCCGTTGGCCAGCACCAAAATCTGGTCTGCCCGCTGCAATACGGCGCGACGATGGCTCACAACCAGGCAGGTCTGCCTTTCCTCTCCGCGTCTCTGCGTCTCTGCGTTAAATAATCCTTCCCACAGCTGCGCCTCCGTTTCTACATCCAACGCGCTGGAGAGATCATCAAAGACCAGCAGCTCCGCATCACGCACCAGCATGCGGGCGGTGGCGGTGCGCTGCACCTGTCCACCAGACAGCCGCACGCCGCGCGGCCCAACGATGGTGTCTAGTCCGGCTTCCAGGTGCGCGATGTCTGGTTGCAGAACGGCCGTTGCCAAAGCCCACGCCAACTGCTCATCTGGCAAGCCCAGCAGGATATTGTCCCGCAGCGGTTCGCTGAACAGCCGGGGCACCTGTGGCGTGTACGCCGTGCGCGGCGGGGTGAAGAACGTGGCGGGATTTTGGACGGGACGGCCGTTCCACCGCACAACACCGCCACCGGCAGGCAGCAATCCCAGCAGCACCCGCAGCAGCGTCGTCTTGCCCGAGCCAATCTTGCCCGTAATCACCGTAAAGCTGCCGCGTGGCACAGTGAATGTGATGTCTGCCAGTGACCAGTGATCGGTAATCCGTAATCCGTAATCGGTAATCCGTTTACCGTTCACCGATAACCGATCACCGATTACCGAATACCGTTCACCGTACTCAAAGCACAGCCCTTCAACCTCCAACACCGCCAACCGATCCTCAGTCGCTTTTACCGGCTTTTGGATGGCCGGTGCGGGTTCATCTTCGTAGATGGGGCAGTGGGCAACCAGATTTTGGGGTGG
The DNA here is from genome assembly GCA_020634435.1 of Ardenticatenaceae bacterium. Lineage (GTDB taxonomy): Bacteria > Chloroflexota > Anaerolineae > Promineifilales > Promineifilaceae > Leptofilum. The sequence continues at coordinate 359,822 of JACKBS010000004.1, forward strand.
GGCGTCGGGCGTGATCTCTTGCAGGCGGTCCAGCACCACACGCTGTTGGGCAATCTCCGACAGGTAGCTGCCAATTTGCGAGGGGAACTGGGAGACTAAGAAGAGATAGCTGGTGAACAGCACAAAATCGCCGACGGTGAAGCCGCCCTGCTGCATAGCAAAGCCCGCCATGATCACCATGAGCGCTATGGCCACATCGCCCATGTTGTCGGTGACCGAGCGGAAGATGGCCCAAAACAGACCAAAACGCACGTTGGCCACACGCCGCGCTTCGCTTAGCTCGCGCAGGTAGCCAATCGTGCCCGCTTCGGCATCGGCCACTTTGATGACCTGGATGGCCCCAAACGTCTCGCCCAGGAAGGCGGTGACGCGGCTGTCGCTGACGCGGCTGAGGCGCACATAGTGCAAAAAGCGCTGCCACGCCCAGCGGGTGAGGAAAAAGACGGCCACCAGGGGAATCATGGCAACGGCCGTAATTCCCGGCGCAATCCGCAGCATGATGATCAAGGCAAAGACGGCAAACGCGGCATGGCCCAACACTTCGGGAATCCAGGTGGGAAAGTCGGCAAAGTCGGCCAGATCGTCGTCCATGCGATTAATGACGTCGCCCGTGGGCACCGGCAGTGGTTCCGCGCCGGGTTTGCTCAGGATATTTTTCAGCAGATTGATCCGCATCACCGATTGGCCCGCCTGCCGCACGATAGCCGCCGCCCAGTTGCCCAGAATGTCGGTCACCATCCGGCTCAGCTCTACGCCAATGATGAGCAGCAGCAAGGTCCAGAGTGTTGGATGCTTACAACAGCCGTGGCCTGCCCTCGTTGATCAAAAGCTTTTTCTAACCAACTGCCGCGCAGGCGCATGCCAAAGCATAAACTATCGCCATTGCTCAGCGCAAAGTGCCAGGGTCGATAGCGAATGAGTGACCAGGTGCCCGTTTTAATTGGGAGTTGGTTATTCATAATCATTCCAATTGGGGCAAAACAAGCTGGCACAGATCCTCTACAGATTTTGTGCCGTCTTGATAAAGAATGTTCATCCGCAACGCTTTGGCCCTTCAGGCCGATGAGGCGCCTGTACCAGAGACTGCGCCCCATAAGTTGGTAAACATCCGCTCTGGATCAGCGTCGAGCCTTTGAGCCACGCTTCATTTTTGCGTTCGCGTGCTTCCCAAAACGTCCGGTTCGATGACCAACCAGCCTGCCCACACGTTTTCTGCCTGCAAATCAGCCACCCATTCGCCGCATATGCCAGCCTTCATCGGCAACCGCCCCGCTTGCTTGTGTATTTCGGATGAGCTGTTGCACCATCGGTCATCCGCTCATGCCGGCAGCGTGGCGTCGTACGAGTTCATCCACGGAGCCGCTGGTGAAGTATTCTTGTGCGGCCTTTGCGCAGCGCCACGTGAATGCCGGATGCGTTTGGCCGTGGTGACGCCGATAATCGGCCGTTACCAAATCATCAATTGTCATGAGGTCACACCCAGCTATCACGGCTAACGCTTACCCAGGTTGTTTTCCCGCGCCGGTGGGCCACCAATCAAAATCACTTTGTTGCTGGGTCATGCTAAGGCCTCCTCACTCAATGCCGGTGCGCAGCAGCTGCGCAAACGAGACTCTGAATTATTGAGCAGCGCAATTCGAGAACCGTGTTCCTGAATAACACATACCGTTCTCCAAAATCAAATGTCGTCGGCGCGCTGCATGGTGCAGGCGGTGGGCGATGATGATGGCGGATGGCTGTCTAGCAACGCATCAATCGCCCGCTCCAATTGCTCCAAGGTCGCCGGGTCCAGCCGATGATGCTCGTCCAAAATCACCAGCTGCGGGTTGCGCAAAAGATTCGCGTAAAGGCCAACAGTTGCCCTCGCCTGCGTGACAAATCCCGTCACTGTTTCAGCTCGCGTCCAGCCCATTAGGCAGGCTGGCCAGCCAATCGCCCAATCCCAGCCCCAGCGCCTCGATTTCGGCATCGGAATCGGTGGATTTGCTATCGTAGCGGCGGAACAGCGCATCAGGTTGTCGCGCACGCTGGCGGCAAAAGCGCACTTTGCGTCACTAACCTGATGTGCTGCCGCATCGTCGCCCAGGCTTTACCTGCCGCAAATCAATGCCGTCCAGCGAACGCCCGCGTCCACATCATACAGCAGAAACAGCAGCCGCGTGATCACTGTTGTCTTCTGTTGCCGCTCGTTCGCCCCAACAGGCCAAGCAACGCCCGCCTCCAGGTCGGCCAAGGTGATAGTAGCACGTTTTGTAATCCATCGGTATTCGGTAATCCGTTATTACCATTTACCGATGACGATTACCGTTCACCGATAACCGATCTTTATAGGCGAACGAGCATTTTTGAAGGAAATGGGCGTTGCGCCCTCCGGCAATTTGGCACTCTACAGACTCTTCACGTCCGGTTCCAGCTGCAAAACTCGTGTTGATGCGGCCGATGCTGGCCACCGCCTGGCATGTCGCTAATTGCCGCCGATGTACTTGATGGGCGATTCATGAGGCCGCACGTAGGCCACCAGCAAAACAGCGTGCCGATGCCGATTTGTCTTTGTAGAAAGAACGCCCGCCAGCGCCAAGGTGACCACAATCGTGACCACTGCAAGCATGAAGCTGCTAAAGGTGTAGCCGCCAATCACCTTCTGCCTTCCGCACGCGGTGGCGTGACATCTTCCAGCAGCGTACAGTTTGGCAACACGCATGGTCTCGCCGCCGTTGGCCCGAATATCCTCCGTGCAGCCGGATGCGCTCTTCCACACAGCCATGCAGCTTGGCGTAACTTTTACTCACGTTGGCCCACACGTTCACTGTTGGTTTGCGAAGTTGCAGCAGGCCCAGCGTCAGCAAGTCTATACGCCAGACCCACCAGCCTGGATGCGCCAATTCGCGGAACAGCAGCACCAAAATGCCGATGACCAGCGTGCATTGCCCAACACCCGCACCAGCAGTTGCGAGAAGAATTCAGCCAGATTGCTCACATCCCCGTCGATCCTTCGATCAGTTCGGGCAAGGCGCAGCTTGGGAAGCCCATGTCCAGTTTTCGACGTGCGCCGCCAGGCGCCCGCAGGTTGTTGGGGCGGCCCAGCCAAATTCGCTTAGGTAGGTGGTCCATAGTTCCACCGCTTGCAGCAACGGTGACGCTGAAAAAGAGCAGCCCAGCAAATCAGCAGGCGTAGCACTGCCGCCCTGAGCCGCTCTACAAAAGTCACGCAGGCACCTGGTCGTAAAGCTGTGCACACAATGCCATGGCTAGCAGGGCATATTGAGCAAAAGAGACGGGGGGGTGAACGGCCAAATACCGCCGCATCAGTTCCACTCTGCCACTTAACCTCTGGCCCTATGGCCGGATCCCACAAATCATGTGCCAGCGCCACCGGATCACGCTCGACGCCCAGGCTAGCAAAGCAATCCAAACCTGGGCATATCCCGCTCCAGTTCGTAAGCGCGGATTGAGCGCGCCCACCATTTGTAAATCGATCGATAAATGTCGCCGTCCCAGCACAAACTGTAGGCAGAGAGGTCGCCATGTACCAGATGGTTGTCCAGCAACAGCGCCACGTTTGCATGACGCGTTCAAACAGTGCTGCCGCTTCATTTTGCGGCAGGCGCACTTCGCTTAGCGGGGCAGGCCGACGCATCCCCTGATGTACTGCATGAGGATGGTGGCCCTGCGACCGATAGGTTTGGGGACGCTGGTACCCGCTTCAAAAAGGTCGGTGCGGTACTCGTTGCCGATCCACCATTGAATGTCCACTTCCCCAAAGCGTTCTTCGTGCATAATAATTTTCGGCGTCGCCCCTTGAGCTGTTTGCCTCGGCATCGCGCAATGTGCGGCCTGCTTTTGTAGATGGCATCAGCCAGATGGCGCAGCATGCGCGGGCGATACAGTTTGCGCAACCAGCCCGGTGCGGCCGGATGCCCGGCAGGCGTAAACGTTGGCCTTTTGCCACCTTTACCAGCCGGGTCACATCTCGTCACGATCTGGTCGCGTAAACGGCCAGATTGATTACGACCCACTGCCGCTCGTGGTGACGCGGATCGAGCGCCTTGGCATAGCTGGGTACCCAGGTCTGATGCCGTCATCCATTTCGAATTTGTGCATTACCTGGCGGGCGTCGATCTTCTTTTTGGTCGAACTTGCGTCGGGCTTCCTGACTGTTGTCCCGGTATTACTTCGAATTTCAAAAGCTCAAACTTGTCCATTATATTATCTTTTGGCCGGTTTTGAACGATCCGGCAAACATCCCAAGATGGTTTAGACAGGGAGTGTGGCTTTGGTTCGATGAGGGTGAGGAGAGAATCAAAAGCCACCGATCAGCTGTGTGATGGTGGCTGATCGTTGCGCAGAGCACAAAAAAGCCACAGGGTGCGTAACCCGGCCGCAAGATTATCCAGAAAAGAGCTTCTGGATTTTAGCAGTAAAGCAGGTGTACCCACACAACGTACGATTACTTCCTGAAGATGTTGCTTCACTTTTGCCATCTGTGCGTACCTTTAAGGATTGTTAGAATATTTGTTACGGCGAACAGTCTACCATGCCTGGCGCGTCAAGCAAAAATTTTTGCCTGAGACAAAAAACGGCAAGTGCGGTTTTCCTGCACGCGCATTCATTTCCCTGGAAATGGTGAATCCAACGCTTGAGTAGTTTCGGGAAATGGCCAGCGGAACTCTTTGGCGAAAACCGTGCACGGATGCAAGGTGGGGGCATACCATTTTGCCCTGCCGTAGGAGGAAGTGATGAAAGAGAAAATAGTCCTTGATTTTGTTGTTGATTATTTTGCAGCCGCGGCTCCCCTGATGGCGAACAGATGGTGGAATCGGCCGTTCCCACTCCCTCTGATAACCATGACGCCCGCTTGCCGAAAGCATGGGCATTAGCCAGGAAGAGCCAACGCGTGCTTGGCCTTCAAGACAGCATTCGTGAGCTGCAACAAGATTTCAGCCAATGAGTCAGACAGCTTTGCCGGTTTGTATTGAGCAGGCGAGTACAAGGTTGTGGGTGGCTGCGGCCTCGGATGGGGAGGAAGTGATACGGCCGTATCTGCAAAACCTATCCCCAAAGCTGATGTTATTGAAATTCGCAGCGTTTCGTAACTCTGGCCGAACTGGAAGCGGCTCAGCGTGAAGCGTTTATTGTGGCCCAGTTGAGCCAATGTCTATCGCGGCGGCGTCGACGTGATGGAAAATCGCGTTTTCATGACTGGGCAACCTGGGCTTTTTGCCGGCGGTAGCCGATGCTGGTACGAACTGCCGCTGATGGTCGCAGGAGCCACGATCCCGAAGAATATTCCAGAGAGTAATGCGGGTGGGTTGATGAGTACAAGGGCAGATGGATCAAACACTTCCCGCGGCAGGCACCAGCTGGTGGTCGGCTGGATGCCTTGCTGGAAGGCATCGTTTGATGACAATAGCTGCCACGGGCAGCATGAAAGTGTGTCACTCGCTGAAGCACCCTGCTGTCATCTGGCATTATGATTTTTCGCTGGAAATTGCGGTGAAACGATTACGGTGCTGAATGGAAACGGAACCTGTGGGCCGTGCTGGTGAATGGTCGCGCATGGGCGGTGGCGAAAGTGGTGCGGATCGCTGAACCAGAGATGCTTGAGGCACGCCCTGCTCAGCAGATTTTTGGGCAGCATCGAGACGCTGGCTGAGCACCTATCCCTGATATTTATACTCAGCCCATAGAATTGTTTATTATTTTCAATCTAGAAGGCGGCGGAAGAAACGCTCATGGTTGTGGCTGTTGCCGATGATTGTTTAGGTCGCTGGGTACACGGTTATTTGGCCGCCGACGTTTACCCGGATGAGGTGCCGTCCGCTGCAAATTGTTTATCGAAAATGATGTCGACGTTGCTGTTTAGCTGGGGGATGAGGTAACGCCCCGGAGAAAACGGGCAGATTACCGCTTCTTCGACAACAATGTAACCTGTCTTGGCCTTGTTCTTGGGGCGGCGCTTTTTGCCCTCGGAAACGCGGATTCTGCCGCGCGAGCCATTTCGGTGGCGCGTCAAAATCCGCACCTACGGGATTAGAGAGCTGATCGACTAAAAAGCCAAGAATGTTGGTGTAGCCGCGCCGGGCAAAACTTGGCCAGCCATCACCCGGTATCAGCGGCGGGAAGGAAGTGGCGCTCTCTTCGTTGAAGCGGTTGTCCATGCCTGTGCCGTCCCAGAGAATATCGGCCGTGGGGATGCCCAAATCGCGCACAAATGGATCGGCGTCGTAGCCGTTGTTGATGTAGGTGTTGCTGTGCACCCAGTTGCCTTCTGCAGCGGCCGACGTCAATTTCGTTGATGTCAAACGCGCCGGTGCTGGTGAGGCTAAAGACGGCGACGCCTGTGGTCTTGTTGTTACGGATTTCGTTGTGGTACACCTCGGCGTTGTCGGTGGCCAGCAGCAGAACGCCCACGCCAGAGGGGGCAATCCCAGCGATGGCTCCGGCGGGGCGAAGTTTTCGTGGTTGTTATCTTCCACGATGTTGTCGTAGACGAGCGTGTTGGCTGAGACTTTGGAGGTGAGCTGGGGCAGCAGCACGACGAAGATGCCGACAGTGTTGTCGTAGGTGTGGTTGTTGTAGATTTCGCCGCCGATGGTGTTTTCCAGCTCGATGCCCAGCACGTTGCCGTACACCACGCTGTCGCGCACGATGACGTTTTGCACTGCCCCGCGTACACACCGGCATCGTCCACGCCGGTCACTTCCACGCGCTCAATCAGCACGTTGGTGCTGCGCACGGGGTAGACGCCGTAAGTGCCGACGTTTTCGGCAAAAATGTCGTGGAAGTGCACGCCGGTGACGCCCTCTACCAGGACGCCGTTGTCGGTGTAGTTGCGCACGTGCAGGTTGCCCACGGTGAAGTTGTTGCCAGAGGCGATGACGCCTTCGGTGAGCACGTTTTCGCCGTCGAAGATGGGCCATTCGCCTGCCTCGTTGGCAATGCCGCGCAGGGTGATGTCGTTGATGTCGATGACGACGCGCTCGTGGTAAACGCCGTAAGGCACTTCGATGGTGTCACCGGGGCGGGCACGATCTACGGCCGTTTGCACACTCTCTCCCTCCGCCACCACAATCGTCATCGGTTCGCGGTCTGTTAAATCAATGCCGCTGTCGCCACCCACATTGTGCGCTGCTACTTCGGCGCGGGCTGGGTTGTCGGTGGGTTGGATGACCGGGAGACCGGAGGGAACGGCCGTTGGTACCGCAGGCAAGTTGCTTTCATCCGTCAGTGCATACAGGAAGGCTACCAGATCGAGCCGTTCCTGATCAGTCAGCTCAAACCCTTGCACAAACACATCCACATTTTCCTGGCCATGCACGCGGCCACCGCCGTCGGCGTAAAAATTGACCACGTCTTCCAGCGTAGCCAGTGAGCCGTTGTGCATGTATGGGGCAGACAGGGCGATGTTGCGCAGCGTAGGCACCTTAAACGCACCGACCGAACCATTTTCCACCACGCCTGCGCGACCCAGATCATCGCTGGGTATGCCGACCACGCGGAAGGTGTCGCTGGCGAAGGTGGGGGCGGTGTGGCACTCAAAACAGCGTGTTGCACCAGAGCGGAACAGTGCCAGGCCGCGCCGCTGGCTGGGCGTGAGGGCATCTACGTTGCCCGCCGCGTACTGGTCAAACGGGCTGTTATTGCTGATGAGGGTACGCTGGAACGCCGCCAGCGCATTTTCGATGTTTTCCAGCGTCACGCCATCGGCAAAGGCGGCGTTAAACAGCGTGTTGTACTCGCCGATGGCCGACAGTTCAGCGACCAGAGCTGCGGTATCGGTCACGCCCATCTCGTCGGGGTGGGTGAGGGGAACATTCGACTGTGCTTCGAGGGAATCAAGACGGCCGTCCCAGAACAGATTCTGCGCATAGCCAACATTCCATAGGCCGGGGGTATTGCGCGTAAGCTCTGTGCCGTTCGGGCCGATAGCAGTGGAACGGCCGTCGCTAAAGCCCAAATCTGGCTGGTGGCAGGTGGCGCAGGCGATGTCGTTGTTTTCCGACAACACGGGATCGAAGAAAAGTAGATATCCAAGTTCCGCTTTGGCATCGGTGGTGGGATTTACGGCCGTTTCGTTCAGCGCTGGGAATTCACGCTGCAAGCCTGTGTACGATGGCTGCACGCTGCTGGCCCCCGCGCCGTGATTGTCGCCAATGTCGGGGTCAGCTTTGGCGGGAATGGCGGCTGACACCACAAAAATAAGCAGCAGCAGGCCGATCAGGACGCCAAAAACACGAACAATCCATTTCAGAACAGTGGACATGGGTTTTCTCCTCTTCACGCAAGTTGATGTGGCGGGTTGCTAGTTGTGGGCGAATTTTACCAGCAACCAGCGATGTGCAACCAGAAATTGAGGCCGTGACAAGGTGACAGGGTGATTTGCCTATTAGCCTGGGGATTTATCCCCAGGACGACCAGAAATTGAGGCAATGATAGGGTGAGCGGTAATGGATAGCCGGGAATTTGTTCCCTGGGCAAAATTATTTGAGGGTTTGCAGGTAGGCGACGACGGCATCCAGCTCTTCGCCGGTCAGTTGTTTGCTCAGGTTGTTGGGCATAAGGTTTTCAAACCCTTGAACCAGATAGGCATCGGGCTGCATAACCGAAGTAATCAAATAGGTGTAGGCATCAAAGCCATCTACGCGGGTTTCGGCGCGGGTGGCGACGCCTGCCAGCGAGGGGCCAACGATGATTGTGTCCGGGGTGGTACTGTGGCAGGAGCCGCAGTTGCGGGAAAAAACTTGTTTGCCCAACTGCGCCTGTGGGCTAAGCGTGGGCGTGGGTGGCGCTGCCTCCGTCTCGCCGCCACAAGCGGCCAAGAAGAGCAGGCAGAGAAGAAGGAAATATTTGAAACTAACGGGCATCAGGTGGGGAAGGTAATTGAGTAATTAGGCAATTTGCGTACCAATTACTCAATTGTCCAATTGCTTTTTACGGGCCAAACATGTCCAAAACGGGGGCATAGGAGCAGCGACAGCCGTCTGGATGGGAACAGCCTTCGATGGGCAGTTCGGGCACTTCGTCGAAGTCGTAGGCGCCAGCGGCGGCGCGGCAGGTGGGGCAGCAGTCCCGGTTGGCCATGATGCGCACTTTGGTGGCTAGGCCATTTTTAATTTGTTCCAGCGCCTTTTGTTGTGCGGCGCGTTTGGTTACGTCTGCGTCCATGAAAGTATCCTCTGAGCGATTCGTTATTTTCAAAAGTATAGCGTGGGGATTTTACGGTCAAGCGGTGGGGATGGCAAGGCGAGGTATGATGTAAAAAGTAAAAAGTGAGAAGTAGGGGAAAGATTTAAAGCCAACTATGAGTCAGTTTTGCAAAATTGCCCTTCTATGAAATAAGCGCCGTGGGCGTGGCGCGGCGGCGGGTGGCAATGAGACGGCCGCTTCCAATTTGCTCCACGTAATGGGTCATGCGGTCGCAGGTGGCTACTAGTTCGTCAAATTTGGGTTCGTCCAGCAGCAGCAGGCGACTATCTACCTTGGCGCGAACGCTGGCGTGGTATGGCGTGTCAGCAAAGAGGGCGTACTCGCCAAAATGCTCGCCCGGCCCTAGCTTACCAATCACCCGCTCAACGCCGTCCTCGGTGACAAACACTTCCACTTCCCCCTCAGCGACGATGTATAGGTAATTGCGTGGTTGGCCTTGCTGCACAAACTGCTCTCCGGCAGTTACCTGGCGTGGCTGGAGCCGGGCATCTACCGAAGCCAGTTCTTGCGGGCTGAGGCCGCTGAACAGGGGCATTTGCCGCAGCAGACTGCGCTCTTCTGCGCCGGAGCTGACTTGCTGGGCCAGCGTTGTGTCGGCACGCAGCAGCGGATCGAACTGGTCGCGGTCTACCACCAGGGTAGTGAGGGGGGTGAGTGCCCGGTAGGTGAATTGGTATACGCCTGTTCCGGCTAAAGCGGCCGTACCAAAATAGCCGCCCGCGGCCATAACGGCCCGCTGCTCCCCGTTGTGATACACACCAACCTCACCGGCTTCGATGAGGTAAAAGTAGAGGGCATCTTGTCCACCGTGGGCAATGAGCTGGTGCGGCCGGGCACGCCAGCGACGCATCACATGCAGCAATTCTTCTACGCCTTCCTGATCAAATCCGGCAAATAGATCCGCCTGGCGAATGAGGTCAATGCGCTTGTCGCGGGCGCGGATGAAGCCTTGGGCGAGCTGCGCACCCCACTCGGTTTTGGAGAGGACGTGCCGGGCCAGGGTCTCGGCATCGAGCCAATCCAGGCTGTCGTAGGCGGCTTGCCCGGCTTTGCGAGTAAAGGGTGTTCCAGCCAGATCATCGAGGCGGTCGACGGCCAGGAGCAGCGCTTTTTGGGCGTGTTGGCCCAGCTCCAAAATGGTTGAGTCCGGGTCTAGCGCACCGAGAGCGGCCATCTGTTTCTGAATTAGCGTCAGGCGACGCTGGCCGAAGATGGTTTCGTAGCTGGTGAAGAGGGCATGGATGAACTGGTTGTAGCTGTTGATCAGCCGCTGCCGCTCGCTAAAGATGCTGGTTTCGCTTTCGGTAATCTCGGAGCGCATGAATTGAGCCAGTGTGCCGAGCAGCAGGTAAAGCACGGTGGCATACAACCACAGCGTGATGACGGTGAAATCCAATTGCGGATAAATTTGCAACCAGGGGGTGATGAGAATGGCCAGGGCAAACAAACCCCAGGGAATGGCAAAGCGGGAACGGGCAAAGTTGAGCAGTAGGGGGGCCATCAACGCCAGCCCCAACCCCGTGCCCAGACAAATAACGGCCGTTGCCAACCAACGGCCGTTTTCCGCCAACAGATCACTGCCTAAAAAGTAGCTCATTCCCGTGTAGGTGCCGATGCCCAACAAGATGAACAAGGCCATCAGCAGCCGGTCGCTGCCAGCCAGAAAGCCGGGATTGATGGTGAACCAGGACACGATGCCTGCGGCCAAAATTGCGCCCGCCGTGGCCATCAGCGCCAAATCGCGACCAAACGTGTTGGGACTAATCCAGGCCAGAGCAAGGGCAAGGGGAACGGCCGTTAAGGCCCACAGCGCCCATTGAAACCGTGATCCTGGGAGTTGCCGCGCCACACCTACCAGGGCTGCTCCCGTGCCAATGTGCAGCAGCCAGACGAAGATGCCTTGCCATAGGCTGGTCTGCACCGCATTGAGGCGGTTGAGGAAAAAGTAGAGCAGCGGCGAACCCAGCAGGATGGGCACGCCCACCAGCAGCGCCAGCACATCGGTGCGGGAGAGCAGTTGGCGACGCGCCAGCCATTCCAGTCCGGCGCGGATGCGGCTCCAGCCGTACAGCCCCAGGTAGTAGAGGGCAGGCAGGATGAGAACGGCCGTAATCAAGCCCACTACTAAGCGACCCCACCAGGCGTTGCTATGCCATAGGTTCAGGAAAAATTCGCTAACGTACCCTTGCCAGAAGGTAATGGCTAGCCACAATGCAAAAACGGAGTAGACGAGGGCCATAACGCCAAACAGGGTAAAAATGCGCTCGGCGCGGTTGAGCGAGTGCCAAAATTTGATGGGTGAACCCGCTTCCCGTAGGCGCGGCCATAGTTCGTGGCGCAAAAAGTCGAAGGCGCGGTCGCGCAGGCCGGGCATCTCTAGCCAATCCATGAGCATGAAATAGCCGTCTAGCTCCAGCAGCGGGTTGAGGTTTACGACCACACTGAGGTAAGCCAGGAAGCCAATCTGAAAGAGGAAGGTGGCCAGGAGCGTTTGCTGGAATTCAGGGGATGAGTAGGCAGAAACGGCCGTTAACACCACCCCAATTAAGCCGCCCAGCATCAGCCCGGAATACGGCCCGGCCCAGGACACCTTGATGCGGTCCAGCCGGGGTGACAGCCAGGTGTCGCGCGTGTCTACAAAAAATGCGGGAAAGCCCCAATAAAGCAAAAAGCCGCCGCGATCTAGCTCACGCCCCACATGTTTGGTCATCAGGCCGTGGGCCATTTCATGCAGGCCAATCACAATCAGATTGGCCACCAGTAAGGTGAGCACGCCCAGGCCGCTACCGGTGATGTTGTAGTTGCCAAAAAAGTAGCTGAGGCCAAAGAAAAAGCCGCCGATCAGCACCAGCAAAAAGAGGAGTATCTGCCCAATAGGCCAGAAGAGCGGCTTGAGTTGTTTGTAGAGCGGGATAAAAACATCATCCAGGCCAGAGATGGCCAGTTCGGTGTAGAGAAAACTTTTCAGCAGCTTTTGGCCGCGACTGGCTGGCGCGCGGGCCGCCAGCTCAGCTTCAATCTGGTCATACACTTTGGTGTTGGACGCTTCCAGAAAATTGCCGTCTTTCAGCTCGCCGATGAGGGTAGTGAGATGGCCGATGGGCAGTTTTTTGTACCGTTTGAGGCAGTAAAACAGCAGCTCTTTGACAGATTTACGGCCGTCCATCTGCCACCACAGCGCGTAATCCTCTTCGCCCAAACGGAGGTAAGAGCGGGATTGCGGTTCCTTGATGACGTAATACGTTTCCGTCCGGTTTTGCAGGCGCGATACGATGATGTGCGGGTTGCGCAGCGGCTTGTAGGCGGTGGGGTTGGTGGCATCGTCAAGCGCCTGCCAAAACTCTTCGGTGGACATAACGCAAGTTTAACATGTCTGTAGGGGATGGTGAAGGGGGAAGTTGCCGGGGCAGAAAAGGGTTATAATCAAATTGGTGCAGGGCATGTAGGGGCGAGGCAGTTGGCGACCAGATGAGATTGCGAACGGCCGTTGGCATCCAACTGCCTCGCCCGTACGATAGAAATCAATGCGTCGCGGGGTGAAACGAAAGGAGTAAAACGATGGGATTCCTCAAAAAATTATTTGGCGGTGGTGCGCCGAAGAAATATGTCGATACGCAGGGCGTGTATTTTTACGTGGAATGTGCCAACTGCGGTGCTCGCGTGCGCGTGCGGGCCGATAAGCAACACGATTTGCAGAACACGGAAGGCGGTTATGAGTGGCACAAAACAATCGTGGATAGCCGCTGCTTCCGGCGCATCCAGACGGTGGTGCAGCTTGATGCCAATTACCAGATGACCAGCCACGAGATTTCCGGCGGCCGTTTCATGACCGAAGAAGAATATCTGGCAGCCGAAGCCGCGGCAGCAAAGGCCAAAGCGGAGACCGAAGCCGAAGCCGCCGAAGTTGGTGAAACCGAATGATTTATCTGGTGATGCTCCTGGCCTTTCTGGCAGACCGGCTTTCCAAATGGTGGGTCGCGGCGTATCTGGCAGAAAATGGCCCAATTCGCCTGACGAGCTGGCTGACCATTCGCGAGGTCTACAACCAGGGCATTGCTTTTGGCCTGTTCCAAGGGATTGGCCCGGTGGTGGGCTGGTTGACGCTCTTGTTATTGCTGGGATTGTTTGTGTATCTGGTGCGGTTGCCCCGCCAGGCGTGGCTGATGCGGCTGGGTTTGGCGGTGCTCATCGGTGGGGCGATGGGCAACCTGGTGGATCGAATTTTTGCGGGGGTGGTGCTCGATTTTATTGAGACGCCACTGCGCCAGGGCGTATTTAACGTGGCTGATGTGTTAATTCATGTGGGCGTGATTTTGGCGATTTTGGGGAGCTGGCTGTACGACAAAAAAGAAGGGGAAACGGCCGTTTCCCCCTCTACAATGGATGCTTAATTTGGTGGCTGTTTTGCAAAACCCGCGTTAGCTCTTCCACCTTAATTGGCTTGCTGACGTAATCATCCATGCCGCTGGTGAGGTACGTTTCCCGGTCGCCAGCCAGGGCATTGGCCGTCATGGCCACGATGCGGGGCTGGTTCTCAATCGCCCAGCTCTCCCGAATGCGCTTTGTGGCTTCAATTCCATCCATTTCTGGCATTTGAATATCCATCAAGATGAGGTCATACGGCCGTAACGCCAGGGCGTGAATGACCTCCAGACCGTTGGCGGCGACGTCGGCACTGTAGCCTAGCCGTTCCAGCATGCGCAGGGCAACCTTTTGGTTAATCAGGTTATCTTCAGCCAGCAGAATGCGCAGGGGGTGGTCGCCAGCCAAAGCTTTGTTGAACTGTGATCGGTTGGCAGTGGCGGCTGGTAAACGGCCGTTGCTTGCGCTGCGGGTAAAAATCTCGGCCAGCTGAAATTGCAGTTGGTCGGTGTGGTAGGGGCGGTTCAGGCAGAAGCAGTGTGATAGCTGCTCAGACAGCGCACATTGTTGGCCCATTGGCGTGAGAAATAGAATTTGGGTGTGAGAAACGGCCGCTTTTTGCAGCAGTTCCTCCCGTAAAGAAGGTGCCTGATCTATCAAGGCCGCATCCACAATAAACAAGTCAAATGGGGGCCGGTGAGAAATGACGTGCATCATCTCGGTGGCGCTGCTGGCACAAACCACTTCGCTGCCCCAATCTTGCAGCTGGCGTGTCAGTACGGCACGGTTGGTCTGGTTTACGTTGGCAGCCAGGACCCGCTTGCCCTTAAATGGGCTGGCTGTGTTGTCTGGATTTTTGTTGGACTTCAGGTCTAACACCGTAGCAGTTTTAATTTTGACGGTGAAGTAGAAGTTACTGCCTTCTCCCGGTGTGCTTTCAACCCAAATGTCGCCGCCCATCAAGTTGGTCAGCCGCTTGCTGATGGCCAACCCTAGGCCTGTGCCGCCAAATTCGCGGGTGGTAGACGAATCCACCTGCCGAAACGGCTCAAATAAGCGGCTCATGCGGTCGGCGGGGATGCCAATGCCGGTATCTCTTATCATGAAATAGAGCTTGCTTTCCCCGTCGTGCCGTTGGCGGCCCACCCAGAGGTTCACTTCTCCTTTTGCCGTGAATTTCACTGCGTTCCCCAACAAATTGACCAGGACCTGGCGTAGGCGAGTAACATCCCCCTGCACAACGGTCGGTACATTGGGTTCAATGTAGATATTGAGATACAGATTTTTGGCGATGGCCTGAACGGCGACCAAATCAATCGCTTCTTCAATACATTCGCGCAAAATAAAAGTCTGTGGGTCTAGCTCCAGGTTGCCCGAATCAATTTTGGAGAAGTCTAAAATGTCGTTGATGATGGACAGCAGGCCGTTGCCGCTGGTACGAGCCGTAGAGACGTAATCTTCTTGCTCGGCGGTTAGCGGGGTGTCTAGCAGCAGGCTGGTCATGCCGATGACCGCGTTTAGCGGGGTGCGGATTTCGTGGCTCATGCTGGCCAGAAAATCTGATTTCACCTGGGCGGCTTCTTCGGCGGCAATTTTGGCAGTCTTGAGTTCGCGTTCAAACTCCTTGCGCTGGGTGATGTCGTTGGCGACACAAACGATGCTGGGCGTAGCCGCATTTTCTTCTTTCATAACGGCCGTTGATACGGCCGTTTCAATCACGCGACCATCCTTGGTGACAAAGCGCAGTTCCTGGTCACGCATGGAAAATAAGGGGGACTGGATGGTAGTGGGCTGCTGCCACAACGGCCGTTCTTCCGGCGCTAGAACAATGTGCAGTGGCTGGCCCAGCAGCATCCCCTCGCTGTAACCCAGCAAGTCGAGCACGGCTTGATTTACCTTTTCGATGCGGGTGTCGGGGGTTAGCACAAACAGCATATCTTGCATGGCGGCAAGAATGTTTTCGACGTAAATCTTGGAAACAGTGGTGCGTTTTAACCGGTTAAGCGCCGTGTTGAGCAGCAGGTAGCCTTTGTCAATGCTGCTAATGGCTGTATGCAGTAAAACAGAGGCAATGCCAACGGCTGCAACGGTGATGCCAACATCGGTTAGGAGCACGGGGCCCATGTTGTCGTTTTGAATGAAGCCACGTGCTTCCAGGAAGTACAGCAGAATAATCGTGGCCAGGGAAATTAGCGTATAGTTGCGCAGCACGCTGGTGCCTAAGAGTAGACCGGCGATGATGAGCAAAATAATAAAGGCTGGCCCGTTGATGCTGCGAATGCCGCCATAAAAATAGCCATTGATCACCATGCCAAGGAAGACATTGAAGGTAAAGATATGGCTGGCGATGCCCAACCGATTTTGTTGAAGCAGGCAAAGGGTGACGAACGTAAATAAGGAAACGATAATGAAGATAGTGAGCGAAAGCCAACGTTCTTCAGGAATCTGATAAGCAAAAAAGGTACTTACCAAAAAGGTGACCACAAAAAACGACAGCGACATGCCCCAAACCAGCTGAGCAACGCGAGTTTTATCGGGATCCGATGATTCAGGACCTTTCAGAATAATTTGTAAGCAGTTGAGCATTTTGCCTCAAGTAGTGCCAAATTGGAATCATGCAACGCGTGTCTACAGGGTCAGCCTGATGTTATCTTTGTAGCATAAAGCCACAAATGGGGGTTTACCATAGCCTAAAGTCACTAGGTATGAAGTTACATAAAGAGTGCAGGCTGCAACAGCGTGTGGATGGCTTGATGGGGTGAAAAGAGGTTTCGCCAGAGAATGTTGGTAGGGCATTCTCTGGCGAGTTTGTTTACTTAGCGTGGGTTTAATCTACGGGACAATAATTTCTGGCTGCCACTGAAACGCATGGGCATTTTGTCCCAAAACGGCCGTAATCTCATACAAAAAGTCGCCGTCGGTGGGGGCATAGAAGACTGTAGTCTCAAATTGGCGCGGTTGCTGCACCAGGATGGCTCCGCTGCCGTCTTTGGCCCAATACACCTGGCTCTGCCAGGATGCAGCCTCACTTGGCGGCAGTGTGTTCACCCGTTCTGGCGTTTCGGCCAACGATACCAGTTGGTAGGTACCTGCGGCGGCAACGGCCGTTTCGTTGTCCAGATCGGCTGGTGAACTGTTGAGGGCAAAAGCAAAACGGCCGTTTTCCAGCGTCGTTCCGCCCAACACACCCAGTGGTAGGGTTGAAAGGACGGTAGATTCTTCTTTAACTAACTCTTCGTTGGCGGGATTGAAGCGCCATAGTTCGGCCAGCGGCACGATGCTGTTGTTGGTGTGTTCCGTGCGCCAGATGAGCAGCCGATCGTCGGGCATCCAGCTGATCTCGGAAGGGAACGGGTCGGCGTAGACCAATGAATTGGGGATGGCGGCAAATGCTTTGGTGGGTACATCCAGCACGGCGCGTGATGCACTTTCCCAACCACCGTTCCACAGCAGCAGGTAACGGCCGTTCTTGGCCCACGCAATTGGCGAGTAGATCGAAATCTGGCTCACATCGGCCATGCCGGAGTAAAACGGCGTGTTGACCAGCAAGATTTCCGGCTCGTTGGCGGCAATGTTATACAGCCAAAGCGCCTCGTTGTCGGTAAAGGCTACCAGGTTGCTTTCACCATGCCACACGGGCCACAGGCAGCGGGATGTGCAATCCCGCACTAATCGGACGGGGCCAGGATTACCGCCTCCGGTAGACATCACGTACAAATTATTTGGCAACGGCACGCCGGAGTCGGCGTCTGGTGGGTTGGTGCCTGCATCGGGAATGCCGTCCAGGCCCGTGCCCGTAAAAGCCAGCTGTTGGGCATCGGGCGAAAGTTGGAAATCGCCCAGATTATCGACTTGCGGTACCAGTGTCCACATTTCGCCGCTGATCATATCGACAAACAGCAGTTCCTGACTGGTCTCCACCAGACTGCCTAGTTCGGGGCTGCTGGCTTGTTTGTTCAGCAGGCGGGCGACCACGGCCCGTTTGCCGTCAGCGCTCATGGAAAAAGCGGTTACATCGCCCACAAATCCTTCTGCGGGCCAGATGTCGTCCTCGGGTACCCGGCTGGCCGGGTTTGGTCCGGGCACAATGGTTTCAACCTGGCTCGTGGCGTGGTTCCACTGCTTAAACGCGCCATCAGCCAAAAAGAGCAAATTGCGGCTGCTGGCGGGCAGCGGCTGGCTGTTTACAACCTGAACCGGTGGATTGGTAACGGCCGTTGCTACAATTTCGGCGGTAGGGGTGGCCGTAGCGATCAGGGTGGGGGTGGGGTCAACGGCCGTATCGGTGGCTTCGGCAATTGGGTCTGGGGTGTTGGTTGCGGCCACCGGGGGATTGGTATCGCTGTCGTTGGTCGGCGGTGGCGGAATGGGTGTCGGTTCACTGAAGGTGGTGCCTGTGCAGGCGGCCAATCCGGCCATGAGCAGTAAAAAGAGGATCAAGAAACGTTGTTTTATCATCGGGTCTCCATTTGCATAAGTGCAACGCACTTCTGAAGTGCGTTGCACTTGGAATCGCGTTCATTGTACCTTAATGGGAAAACGGCCGTATTACCCAACGCCTCACCCACGTTCACCGATCATCTGCTCTTATCTGATCGTTTTGCGATCGTCTGCGTAGTATGCTAAAACCATCACAAGCACCAACAAGGAGCAGGTATGAAACAACTCCGGCAAATTTTCATTTTGATGGGCCTCATCGGCCTGCTGGCCATCATGGCCGCCCCGGCGCAACGGGCTTTGGCCCAGTCTGATGTGGCGTATGAGCGGTACGACGTCAATATTACTGTGCAGGCAGACGGCCGTTTCACGGTTCAAGAAATCCAGCAAATCCGCTTTGATGGCGAATTTACCACCGGCTTTGCCGAAATTCCGCTGGCCTACACCAACGGCATCCAGGTGATAAGCGTGACAGGTGGCCCGTCATTGGAAGAACAAACCCAGTACCTGCCCGGACGGGGTGCGGCGCAGACGTTCACGCAGTCTACCGAAGGCGATTCGCTGTATGTGGATTGGGAATTTGCCCCCACCAGCCCCGGCGACACGATGGTGTTTGTGTTGGAATACCAGGTGGACGGAGGTCTCTGGATTTACCCCGAGGCGGCGCGGTTGGAGTGGCGGGCTGTGCCGGAGGATCGCAGCGGTTTGCCGGTGCCTGAAAGCCGGGTGAGTGTGACCTTGCCAACGGCCGTTGCTGCCGACCAGCTAGACATGGACGCATTTGGCCCTGACTTTACCACCGAAATTATTGATAACGGTGACACCACAACGGTTGTTTTTGAATCTCAAGAAGCCATTGCCGACGGGTTGGCGTTTCATGTGTTGCTGGATTTCCCCCGTAATTTGGTCACATCCGCTCGCCAGCAGTGGCAGGCTGAAGCTGATGAGGCGCTTCTGGAATACCGCATCGATCAGATGGATTTGCAAATTGAGATGCAGCCGGACGGCACGCTGCACGTGTGGGAAACTCAGCAGGTGAGCGTCCAGGCCGGTTTGTTAGAGAGCGGTTTCCGGCACTTTAGCCTGCTTTTTACAGATGGCATCGAGATGTTGGGCGTGTCTGAAGGGGATGTGGCCCTGAGCGAGGCCAATGCAGACGTTGCCTGCATTGATTGCTACACTGTCGAAACAACCAAGCCGTTGAGCTGGTGGGCGGGCTACAGCGCCACCTACGACGAGGTGATTATCTCGGAAGAAGCGGCTGGTGAGGTGGTGCTGAACTGGCATGTCGCGCCGCTGGTGGCCGGGGAAAGTACGCAGTTTACACTAGAATACATGGTTGAAGGTGCGGTGCGCCCCACGGACACGGAGCAGCTTTTGAGTTGGACGGCCGTTTCCAACTACGACGTACCGGTAGACAACGTGCAGGTCACCTGGCGGCTGCCCAGCGGCCTGGGATTGGAGGATGTACAGTTCAGCGGCGGCGAAATTTCTCGCGCGGCCGACGGCGCGATTGTTGTTACCAACGCATCACCCATCCCGGCTGATTCTTCGTGGCAAATTGAGCTGGCCCTGCCGCAAGACGCCACCGATGCCGCTGTGCCCGCCTGGCAGCGTAAAATCGAAGCGGAAATGGCCGAAGGTGCCGCGTTCCAAGAGCGGCAGGCGCGGATCAACCTGGCCTGGTTGGTGGGCGAGATTTTGCTGGGTGTTTTAGCCGTTCTGGGGGCCATCACCTACTGGTATTTGCGCGGCAGCCGCCGCCTGCGCGAGCGTCTGGGCAATTACCGCACCGAGCCGCCCTCGAACCTGCCGCCCGGTGTGGTGAACTACCTGGTGGAAGGCAAAATGACGGCGCGTGGCGTGTTGGCTTCTGTGCTGCACCTGGCTGACTTAGGGCTGGTGAAGGTGGAAATGGGTGAGCCGCTGCGGGTAACGGCCGTACGCCAGGAATCTTTGCCCAGCAACAGCAAAATCATCATCCCGAGCGGCCAACAAGTTACTGTGTCGCGCTTTTTGTCGCAGTTGTTTAACCAGCTGCTGCCGCATTTGCCTGCGGGGCAGGCCGTGCTGCTAGACAATTTGTTGCAAACGCTGCCGGCCCATCTGCCTGACCTTACCAAAACGATGGCCGAGGAAATGGTGAGTTACTTTTACGGTGGCAGCAGTTGGCTGGCGAAAAACAAGCAGCTGTTGGCCGGAATTAGCATCTTCGTCATTTTTGGTTTGGTAGCCTTTATTGTGGCCAGCGGTGTGGCGGATCGATTGGATATACCGGTTCCGATATTTATGTTTGGCAGCGTGGTTATCTGGATGTTTGTGTCGGTTCGCCTGGGCGGCAGTTTTCGGCCCATGAAGGAGCAGACGCAAAAAGAGGCGGCCAAATGGCGCGGCTTCAAAGCGTATTTGTCGGAGATACAGCAGTATGGCGACTTGACCGAAGCGCAGGAGATTCTGGATCATTATTTTGCCTACGCTGTGGCCTTGGGCGTGGACGACCGGCTGGTGGCGCAAATTCAGCAGTTGGGCGGGCACATTCCCACCTGGATGGCTGGTGGGGCCGTGCCACAGCCACCAGTGCGGCGCACTTGGCTCGATAACTGGCAGCGACGGCTGCGCCGGGGTTCCTGGCGGCCACAGCCGCCGCGACCGACTATCGGGACCCATACAACGATGCCCTCCATGCCGAGCAACGGCCGTCCCGCGCTAGAAACCATTTCCGATAATTTGTCGGGCGGTTTGGAGCGGGCGAGCAATAATCTGGCGGGGATGTTGAATACGGCCGTTGGCGGCAGCAAAGATGGCAGCCCCATCGACATTGTTTTGAATGCAGCGGGGCAAAGCGTAAAGCTCAACTGGGACGGTGACAAGTCTGTGGACGGCATGATGAGTGACATCATGAGCAAGGCGCGGAACATCCAGCCGCCACGTCCGGCGGCTGGTGGTGGCCGGGGCGGGTATCGCAGCGGTGGCAGTAGTTACAGCCGCAGCCGATCCAGCTCACGCAGCTCCAGTTCACGGCGCAGCGGTGGCGGCGGCAGTCGTGGCTTTCGATAGGGGCCACAGAGGGCACAGAGAAGAGAGAGTAGAGAGAATTGTTAAAAATCTGGGCCATCTGTGAAATCTGTGGATTTTCCTACTTAAAAGCGGTGGTGATTTGCCACCGCTTTGCTAATTTTTGGAGGAACGATGGATCGTTCGAAGCTTTTTCAGGATTCGGCGTATTTGCAGAAAAATCAGTATCGCGACAGCCGCAATTTGGATGCGCGGGCGGCGCTGCACCGGCAGTTTAGTACGGCCGTTACCGACTGGCAGCCGTGGGTGTTTGATTTGCTCAAATTAGAGCCGGGGATGCGCGTGTTGGAGTGTGGCTGCGGTCCTGGCTGGCTGTGGCGGCAAAACGTGGAGCGCATTCCCGCAGGTTGCCACATCACCCTTACCGACCTTTCGCCAGGCATGGTGGCTGAGGCAGAAGCGGCGCTGGCCGATAGCGGGCATCAGTTCAGCTTCCAATCGGCCAACATTCAGGCGCTGGAATTTGCCGACGACACGTTTGATGTGGTGGTGGCTAACCACATGCTGTATCACGTGCCGGATTTGGCCCAGGGATTGGCAGAGGTGCGGCGGGTGTTGCAGCCAAACGGCCGTCTCATTGCCGCCACCAATGGGGATAAGCACATGAAGGAGCTGCCGCTGCTGGTGTCGGAAGAGGCGCGGCAAATGACGGCTTCGTGGCGCATGCGAGGCATCACAGACCAGCTGCCGTTTCGTTTGGAAAACGGCCGTTCCCTGTTAGAATCATTCTTCGCCCAGGTCGATTTGCATTTGTACGAAGACAGTCTGTGGGTAACTGAAGTTGAGCCATTGATTGCTTACGCTTTCTCGATGATCAAGCCGGAGATGGACGTGCCAGAAACGGCCGTTGCCCAGCTCCGCCAGGCGTGGGCCGCCAAAATCGCCGCCGACGGCGGTATTCACATCAGCAAAGATTCCGGCGTGTTTGTGGCGGCCAATCCAGAGTAGCCAGCTAATATTTTGAGGAAAAACGGTGTCCGCTGGCCAAATTGTTCTGATTAATGGCACGTCGAGCAGTGGCAAAACATCGCTGGCAAAAGCGCTGCAAGGTATGTTGGCCCAGCCATGTTTTCACCTGAGTGTGGACATGTTTCAGCAAACATGGCCAGCTGATTTCCTGATTTACGGCGATGGCCAAAATCCGGCACAAGCTGAAGGTTTGCTGGCGGTTTTCAAAGATGATGCACTGGACGAAGTGCGTATAGGCCCTGCTGGATTTCGCTTTTTTGCTGGGTTGTACCGCTCGTTGGCGGCATGGGCTGCTGCGGGCAACAACATCATCGTTGAAGATGTATTTTACCAGCCGCAGGTTTTGCGCGAAGCGGTGCAGGCGCTGCACGATCTGCCCATCTGGTTTGTAGGGGTGCATTGCGATTTGGCTGTAGCTGAGCAGCGCGAACGGGATCGTGGCGACCGAGCACCCGGTGGCGCGCGCACGTTTTACCCGCTGGTGCATCTTCACACGCTTTACGATGTTGAAGTGGACACAACCCACCTTTCGCCAGATGCCTGTGCCCGTCAGGTGAAAGCACATCTTGACGAAGCTAAACAGCCCCAAGCATTTCAACAGCTGGCGCGGAAATTTGGTCTTGTTTAAGCAAAATTTCCCAGGCTAAACGCCCTTTCAAAGCCCCGCTCTCGTTCTGGTTCCAGAAAGCGGGCTAGCCAGACCAACATGCCGTGACGCTCATCTAGCGTTGTGCCCGTGATGATGAAGCCCGCCTTGAGTTTGGCGATGAGCACGGGGCGATTGTTGCCCATGTGGTTGCTGGTGATGCGCTCAAGGCCCAATGCTTTCAAGTAGGGAATGAGCGCATCTAAAAAGTGCGAGTACAGTCCGCGCCGTCGGTAATCAGGCAGGATGCCACTCCACTCCATGAAAAACGTTTGCTCGTTCACCACTTTGCCCAGCGAAAATCCAACTGGTTCCCCGGCCGCGTTGTGAAAAACAAAATATTCGGCGTGGATTTGCCCGGCCAGTTTGCGGCCCCAGCTGTCGGGCGGGGCGGGTACCTGGTACAAACCTAAATCACCCATCGGGGTGAAGATGTGGCGGTAAAGTTGGTTGGTGACTGCATAAAATTGTTGTTGGGAAACGGCCGTAACCACCACATCCTCGCTCAAGTTTGTCGGAAAATAACTGCTGCGAATCTGTTCTATCAATTTCTTTTGCTCCTTTTGGCGTGTTTGAGCAATCTTAGCGGAGAAACAGCCAGGGCAAAATTGGCCTTTGGATCGATTTCGGTTTCGCGCTAAACTGCTACTATCTTTCTGGAGTGATTAATTAAAATGAGCCTGAACCCAACCCGACGTTTTTCTGATCGTGTAGATAATTATGTAAAGTATAGACCGTCGTACCCAACGGCCGTTATCGACTGTTTGCGGGATGAGTGTGGGCTGGTGGAAACGGCCGTTATCGCCGACGTTGGCTCGGGTACGGGTATCTTGGCTCGGCTTTTTTTGCAAAATGGCAACCCGGTGATTGGCATCGAGCCCAACAAGGAGATGCGCGAAGCGGGTGAGGTGTACCTGGCTGAGTTTGCCAACTTCAGCAGCGTCAACGGCACCGCCGAAGCCACCGCGCTGCCCGATGCGTCGGTTGATTTTGTGACGGCCGGGCAGGCGGCTCACTGGTTCGACCGGGAAAAATCGCTGCCGGAGCTGCGCCGCATTTTGCGTCCCGGCGGCACGATTGCTTTTGTCTGGAACACCATGGCTTTTGACGAGTCGCCGTTTATGCGTGGGTATGAGCAAATTACGCTGCGTTATTTCGATGGGAAGCCGAGCCGCAAGGATGAGATGCGGGGTGATGTTGTGGCTTATTTGGGCGCAGGTACGCAGGTGCGCGATTTTACCTACGCGCAGCAGTTTGATCTGCCGGGCATCACCGGCCGACTGCTCTCAACCTCCTACGCTCCCCTGGCTGACGACCCACGCCACGAACCGATGTTGGCCGAGCTGGCAGAACTGTTTGCCGCGAATGAAGAAGACGGCCGTATCCGCTTCCTCTACACCACCGAACTGTATTTCCACCAATTCTAAAAACTCACCGCAGAGAACGCGGAGGCCGCAGAGGTTTTCCTCCGTGTTCTCTGCGCTCTCTGCGGTGAAAATTAGCCAAACGCCCAGCGCAAAAATTGAGGGAAAGCCTGAGCCCACGTTTCGTAATTGTGCCGCCCGCCGGGCACTTCTACGTACACTACCTCTTCGCCGGGGGCAAAGCCCAGCACTTTGAGTTCCGCAATCAGTTCCAGCGTGTCCTGAATGGCATCGATCACGCCGTTGCCGTCCCGGTCGCTGGCTTCGTCCTGGGTGGCGGCTTCAAACCAGACACGCAGATTGGGCTTTACGGCCGTTTGCCGCACCATCGCGTGGGCAATGAGCTGATTAGGTGGCATCCGCGTTTCATCTGCCGCCGCCCGCCACCAGAAAGAGCCAGACATGACCCCGACTACACCAAACAAGTCGGGCCGGTTCCAGGCAATGTCGAAGGCAGACAATCCACCCAACGAGACGCCAAAGATGGCAGTCTCGGCTGGCTTGTTGCTGGTGCGAAACTGCTGGTTGATAGTGGGCATGAGTTCGGTGGTGAGGAAACGGCCGTATTCCCCTGCTTTGGTGCCTAAAATCTGAGCGTTGGGGCAAACGGCCGTTCCGTACTCTTGCAACCGGTCGGGATTGGTGGGCACCGCGACAACGATAACGGGGGGAATGTGCTCACGTTGAAACAAAGTGGCCAGCGTTTCGCGCAGGTACAGCGCCTCCTGGTCCTGGCCGTCGTTGACGTAGAGGGTGGGGTAGCGGCGCTGGCTGTCTTGGGCGTATCCTGGCGGCAAAAAGACGGTGATCTCCCGGCTGTTGTCCAGCGCTTGCGAGGCAAATTCTGGCAGCGTCACGACCGTCACCGTTGCCAGTCTGGCTGTTCGCTGTCGCCCCACCTCGTAATGGGTCAAAATCAAGAGGAGGGCGAGAACGGCCGTTAACCAAAACACAAAATCAATCATAGATAGCATCAATTGTAAACTGTCATGCGGGACAGGCGACTATTCACGAAAGTTGCTTTTTAGCGCTTCGGCCACTTGCTTACGGCCGATTTTCCCCGAAGCAGTCAGCGGCAGCTCAGTAACCAACTCGATTTGGCGGGGAATCTTGTAGCCAGCGAGATGATCGCGACAAAAGGTGATGAGGTCCTGGGCGGAGACGGTAGCGTTTGGGGCGATTTGCGCCATCGCTACGACGCGCTGGCCCCATTCTGCATCGGGGACGCCCACGACGCACGCTTCCACCACCTGCGGATGCTGCCGCAGCACCGCTTCCACCTCGGCTGGATAGACATTTTCGCCACCAGACACAATCAAATCGCTGCGCCGCTGCACCAGGAAGAGGTCGCCATCTTCGTCCAGGTAGCCGAGGTCGCCAGTGTGGATTGTTGCAGGTTGCAGGTTGCAGGTTGCAAGTTTTTCTTCACCTGCCACTTGCCACTTTCTACTTACCACCTTTGCAAAATAACCTGCCATAACAGTCTGCCCAGTCACGACAATTTCGCCGATTTCGTTGGACGGCCGTTCATTCCCATCCTCTCCCACAATTTTGATGGTGGTAAACATGAGTGGCTTGCCTACGCTGGCTGGTTTGCGGGCGGCGTCGCTGGGCAGCATGGTGGCCACCTGAGAAGCGGCTTCGGTGAGGCCATAGGTGGGGGCCACGAGTGGCGGGTAATCGGTATTCGGTGAGCGGTAATCGGTGGACGGTTTACCGATTACGGATAACTGATTACCGATTACCGCTCTCGGTAAAGCGTTGGCTTGCTGCACTAGCTCTGGTGTGGCCGCTGCGCCGCCGAGGAGGATGAGGCGTAGGTGGGCGGGCCAGTGGCTGCGGCTTTGCAGCAGGCGGTGCAGCATGGTGGGCACAACGGAGATGAGGGTGATGGGATTGCTATCTAGGTCGTGGTTGATGGTGGCTAAATCAAAGCGGGGGTGGAGGGAAACGGCCGTTCCGTACAAACAGCTCCGAAACAACACAGCAAGTCCGCCCACGTGGTACAGCGGCAGCACGCTCAGCCAGAGGTCGTTGGGGTTCAGACCCAGCCGGAAGGCCGAGGCGGTGGCGCTCCAAAAGTGGTTGGCAAAAGTGAGCAGCACACCCTTGGGCTGACCCGATGTGCCGGAGGTGAAAACCACCGATTGGTAATGGTTAACGGTAAATGGTGAATGGTTAATGGTTAATGAGGTCTCGACCAGCCATGAATCACTAAAAATTAACAATTGGCAATTAACCATTAACCATTGAGCGGCATCTTGAGCAAATCCCTCATCAGCAATCAGCCACTTTGCCGCGACGTGTTCAATTTGCCAGCGCAGTTCGGTGGGGGTGAGGCGGGTGTTGAGTGGGACGAGGATGGCACTGAGGCGGGCCAGGGCGTGGACCAGGCAAACGTAAGGCAGGCCGTTGGGCAGCAGCACGGCGACAAAATCGCCCGCCTGTACACCTTCCTGCTGTAATTTGGCGCAGGTGGCGTTGACCAACTGGTTGAGCTCGCCGTAGGTCCAGCGCTGGCTGCCGATGATGAGCGCCAGCTTTTGTGGCGTGGCCTGGGCGCGCTCAGCGAGCCAGTCGGTGCTGGCTGGCCAATCTTGCATCCCTACTTGCCCAATCCCTGAACCATCAAATCGCCACTGGTGACAATCGCTTTTTCCCGGCTCATGAGATGGTTGGCGGCAAACTGCATGATTTTGTTCACCGGGCCAGGAATCACCAGATGCTGCTTGCCTAGACTGGCCAGCGTTTCCCGCACGACTGGCTCCACATCCATGAGCATGAAGGGGGGATAGTCATCCAGGTTGTCGCCCTGGGTGCGGGTGAGGCCAGGGGTGAGAACCAGCACATCCACGTTGGTTTGGCGCAGTTCGTACCAAAGCGATTCGCCCAGCATGAGCTGGAACGCTTTGTTGGCGGAGTACGCGCCAGTGTAAGCCGTGCCGTGCAGCCCGGCCTGGGATGAGACCAGAATGATGCCGCCGTGCCCCTGTGAGAGCATTTTACGGCCGTATTCATACACCAGCGTTGTGTAGCCTCGGGCGTTCACGTCGATCATCGCGTGGTGGGTGGCCAGGTCCATGTCCAGAATGGCAGGCGTGCCCTCGTCGAGGAACATGTGGTTGCAGATCAGCAGGCCAATTTCCAGATCGTTGGTAACGGCCGTTAATTCCGGCAAAAAGTCAGGACGGCCCAAATCCAGCACGACGGGCTTGACGTTGACGTGGTACCGCGCGCGCAGTTCTTGAGCGCGGGCTTCCAGTTCGTCGGCGCGAATGTCTACCAGCACCAGGTTGATGTGGTGCCCGGCCAGCTGACGGGCAAAGCCGTAGCCCAACCCTTCTTCACGGGCCGCGCCAGTTACAATCGCCCAGGGGCCATATTTTTTAACAAATGTGGCATGGTTCATCTCGGTATGGCCCTGAAGTTGCTGCCAGAGATAGTACCCAGCAGTAACGGCCGTTCCGGCCAAAACCAATGATTTTAATCCTTTACCCATCCAAATCTCCTGAAACATCGTCTGTCATTCCCGCTTTCACAGGAATGACAGTTGTGGGTGTTAATCGCCAGCGACGGTCGCCAATTCTGCTTCTACTGGAGCCAGTTCGCGCCGTTGGTAACGGACGATCGTTTTGGTTGGCTTGTTGGCGCCCAGGCCGCGCAGAATTTTGGTGTCTTGCGTTACCAATTCCAGCTCAAACTGGCGCAGCATGAGGGCAGTGATCACGATCATTTCGTTGTTGGCGAAGTTCATGCCGGTGCATTTGTGGGTGCCGCCGCCAAAGCCGAACAAATTAAACCGGTGCTGCTTGTCCTCGGCGCGATCGGGGGAGAAGCGTAGTGGGTCAAACCGTTCTGGTTCAGCAAACTGGTCTGGCAGCTTGTGGCCGATTTCTTGGGCTACCTGCACCAGCCAACCCGCCGGGATGATGTAATCGCCAAACTCAATATCTTCCTTCACCACGCGCATGAGCATGTCGGCAGACGGCCGTAATCGCTCCACTTCACGCACGGCCCAGGCAATGTGGTCTAGCTGCACCATGCGCTTGGGATCGATATGCACGCCTGCGGGAGCAACTTCTTCAATTTCGGCCAGGACTCTTTGCAGATAATCGGGGTGCTTTAGCAGCAGGATGAGCGTCCAGGCAGCTTGCCCGGCGGTGGTTTCGTGCCCGGCAAACATGAGGGCCATGAGCAGGTTACGCACCATTTCGTCGTCGATTGATTGGTCATCCTCTGCTCTGTTGATGATGTCTTGCAGGAAGTCGCTGTATTTTTCTGGATTGGCGCGCCGCTCGGCGATGATGGGGCCTAGAATTTCGGTCATGCGCGCTTTGGCTTTGTCCCGCTTTCTAAATTTGGGCAGGGGCAGATCGGGGGGCAGCAATGGGTCTAGCGCCTTGCCGACATCGGTGTACAAATCCCAGAATTCGCGCCCAACTGCCTTGTTGACCTCTGGTCCCAGAAAGCAGTCGCCTGCGACTTCTTGCACCAGGGTGCCGATCTCGCCAGCCAGCTCAATTTCGCCGCTGTCGCCCAAGCCATCGAGCCATGCCTGGACGACTTCTTGCATCACGTCTACGTAATGCAGCATTTTTTCGCGTTTGAACAGCTCCTGGACCAACGGCCGTTGCTGCAAATATTTGTCGTGCGGGGCGAGGAAGAGCGCTTCGCCAAACATTGCTTTGAGGAACTGGTACGGCTCCTGAATGCTAAGACGGCCGTCTGTCTCCATAAAAAATTTCTTCTGATTTTCCGGGCCTATGACCACGGCCACGTTTTGGTTGGCCAGCTTAAGCGCGAAGACGCTGCCGTGCTCTACAAAGCCGCGTCGAACCAGCTCTGGCCGATTGCGTTGAAATTCGGCAGCATGCCCGACGATGGGCAGCGCGCCGGAAACCATAGGTGGTGTTGATTTTGTCATGTTAACTTCATCCTTTGGTGAGTCTGGGTGACTCTCCCCTGATTTGTCTCCTACATTTTACCAGCAGATGGGGTTTGCTGCTTAGCTTGTTGTTGATTTTTAATGTTGTTTTTCTGTAGCAACAACGAATTAGCGTAACGAACGAATTTTTCTGTTCGGTCCAATTCGTTGATTACTTAAATTTGTTGTTGATTTGGCGGCGAGTTTCCTCGTCTGTGGTCCCGTCGGTGAGCAGCTCGATGAGGCGGGGGGCAGGATGGGCAACGGCCGTTGCCACCGCCTGCACAAACTGTTCCCGATTTTCAGCGCGGCGATAATCCAGCTCAAACATAGCGGCGGCGTGTTCAAAAGTACGGCCGTGTGGCGTCAAAAATCGGTCGGTGAAGGGCGGTTCGTGCTGGCTAATGGGCAGCCGCCGGAAGATGCCGCCGCCGTTGTTGTTGATGACGATGAGCGTGGCGTTGGGCGTCTGGCGGGCCAGCAGCAGGCTGTTCAAATCATGCAGCGCGGTCACGTCCCCCACGGCGATGAAGGTGGGGCGACCCGTGGCCGCAGCGACGCCCAGCCCGGTAGCGATGTTGCCGTCGATGCCGGAGGCGCCCCGGCTGCCGAAGATGTGCAGGGTTTTGGCTTGGGAACGGCCGTATTGGTCCAGATGGCGCACGGGCAGGCTGTTGCCGATAAGCAGATTGGCATCCTCGGGCAGATTTTCTAGCAGTGTGGCAACTGCCGCGCCATCGAACCAATGCTGGCTCAGCTGGGCTTCCAGCGTGTCCCAGGTGGCGTCTTCGGTAGCCTGAATGGTTTGCTGCCAGGCCGGGTCGGGCTGGTGATTTTGTAGGCGAGCGATGAGGGTTTGGCAAACGGCCGTTTCGTTTAGCTGCCAGAAGTGGGTGGTGCGATGGCTGTCGTCGGCCCACACGCCGTTTTCGCGGATGTGCAGCCGGATCGATGGGTTAATTTTGTCCAGGTAGGCGTTGAGCCATTTGCTGGTCGGCACCTGCCCAAACCGCACAATCACCTCTGGCTCTGGCCAAACGGGGTCGTGCTGCAAAAACGTTTCGTAGCCGCTGATGATAAAACTATCCGCAGATTCCGCAGATTTTTTCTTTGCCCCCCTTTCACTCTTTGCACCTTTGCGTTGAAATCTCAGCCCCGAAAGTGGATCCGCCAGTAGCGGGTAGCCCGTTTGTTGGGCCAGCGCCATCACCGCGGCCGGAAATTCCCCACCAGGGCAGCGCGGCCCACAGATGATGAGACTGTGCGGGTGCTGGGTGAGAACGGCCGTTAGCCAGTCCAGTTGTTCATCCGTGGGCATTAATTTGCCGT
Source organism: Ardenticatenaceae bacterium (assembly GCA_020634435.1). Classification (GTDB taxonomy): domain Bacteria; phylum Chloroflexota; class Anaerolineae; order Promineifilales; family Promineifilaceae; genus Leptofilum. Next base: position 390,195 of record JACKBS010000004.1, read on the forward strand.
GGGAGATTGGAGACTGGAGATTGGAGATTTGGCCCGCCGACTCAATCTCTAATCTCCAATCTCTAATCTCCTCTGCTGAAGGCTCAAGCGGTTTGCGAAATGGAAAATTGACATGCACCGGCCCTTTACGCAGTCCGTTGGCGGTGACATAGGCGCGAACGGCCGTTGTTTGCACATGTCGCAGCGCAACCTCTGGCGGATTTTCTGTGGGCAGCGGCATGTCTACCGACCAGAGCACCTGATCGCCAAAAATCTTCACCTGGTCGATGGTCTGGTTGGCCCCGCTGTGGCGCAGCTCGTGGGGGCGGTCGCCGGTGAGGATGAGCAGCGGCACCTGGCTCATTTGGGCTTCGACGATGGCGGGGAAGTAGTTGGCAACGGCCGTACCCGACGTACATACCAGCGCCACCGGTTTGTCGCTCGCCAGCGCCATCCCCAGTGCGTAAAAGCCCGCGCCGCGCTCATCAATGTGCAAAAACGTCTCAATCCCCGGATGGGCCTCAAACGCCAGCGTCAACGGCGTCGATCGCGACCCAGGCGAAATAACGACCGAATCTAATCCGGCCTGGGCAAGTCCATTCACAAAGATTGCTGCCGCTTGCAAGTTGGGATTCTTGAATGGTAAATGGTTAATTGTTAATGGTGAATGGTTATGGGTCATTTTATGTGGCTCGTTTTGTTTTGGCAGTGGTGATGCTGGCACCAAAAATGCGGCACAGTTGGTCGCATTCTTGGTGCAGTTCGTGAAGGCGGCCCGCAGGCATAATGTTTGCTTCCATCAAAATGCGCAGCCAAATTCTGGACTCGTTCATCTCTTTCAAACCTAGCTTCATTTTGTGAATAAAATCTCTATTGCTCTCTGCATTTCTGGCTTCGGCATAATGGGCCGCAGGTGCAGTGCCGCTGCGCAGCAACTGCCCTGCGAAATGATTCCCCGCCCGTGAACTGGGCAAATTGTCACAAAGTGTCACAATCCGCACCGCAAACGCAATCAATCTATCTTCAATATCTTGTCCTCTAGCCATTGTAGAACCTCCTTCCACGCCACGACTTTAACCATTAACAATTTACCATTAACCATTGACCATTCCCAATGCGTTGAGCATGGGGCGGAATTTCAGCGCGGTTTCATCCCACTCAGCCTGCGGGTCGGAGTCGGCGACGATGCCCGCACCAGAATAGAGCCAGACGCGGCGGTCCTGGGTGATGGCAGAGCGGATGGCAACGCCAAACGCACCGTCGAGGTTGTGGTCCAGCCAGCCGATGGGTGCGCCATACCAACCGCGTGGCACCGGCTCCGCTCGGCTGATGAAGGGCATCGCCAGTTCACGCGGCTGCCCACCAAGCGCCGGGGTGGGGTGCAGGTTTTGCAGGATGGGGAGGACGCCATCGGCATTTTTGAGGGTGGCTTGAATGGGTGTGAATAAATGTTGGATGTAGCCCAGTTGGAGGATGTCGGGCTGATCCGGGAGGGTTAATTCGCTGGTCAATGGTTCCAGTCGCCGCCGGATGGATTGGACGACGAGGGCGTGTTCGTGCTGGTTTTTGGCGGAGTTGAGCAGTTCTTGGGCCAGAGCGTCATCTTCGGCGGGGGTTTTGCCGCGACCAATTGATCCAGCCAGACCCATTGTGCGCAGGGAACGGCCGTTCACCTCCACAATCAGCTCTGGGGTAGCGCCGTAAAAAGCGTGAAACGGCCGTGGCTCAAACAAAAAGCGATAGCAGTCCGGGTAGGTGGCGTTCAGGTAGGCCAGCGCTCCATCCACGTCCACCTTTTGCGCATAGCGAATCTCGCAGACGCGTGATAAAACCGCCTTGTTCAACGGGCCGCTGCGCATTGTTTCGGTCGCGTGGTCAATCATCGCCGCCCATGCTTCATAGGACATTGGATATTCAATGCGGAGCGCCTTAGCTTTTTCTTTGCTCCCTTTTACCCCTTTGCCCCTTTGCGTCAAAAAACTGTCTAACCGCGCCGCCAACGCCGCCCGCAGCTCCGGCAGCAAGCCCTCCGGCATTTCATCGGGGGGCAGGATGGCGTTAAGCGTGAGCCAACTCTCGTCGCCTTGCTGGGTGAGTTGGTAGTGGGGTAGGATGAACTGTGCCGGGTAATGAATCGACCAGGTGTTGTCTGGCGTGAAGTCGTCGATGAAGGAAAAGCCGCCAAAGAGCCGTGGCCCGGCCAACGGCCGTTCCGCCTCATCAATGACTGCGTCAGCAAACAGTTCTTGGGCCTGCTGCTGAATTTGCTGGAAGCGATTTTTGCCCCAGGCGAACAGGTCCGCTGCGATGCCAAAACCGGCCAGGGTCAGCCCGCCGTTGGCCGCGGACCAGAAAAATCGGGCTTCACCCAGGGCTTGTTGCAGGAAAACGGCCGTATCCACCCCTGGTGCAGAAATGGAGACGGAAACGAGACGGCCGTTATTGGGAGATTGGAGATTGGAGATTGGAGATTGCTCGTCGTCTTCCAATCTCCAATTACTAATCTCTACTCTCTTCTGTTTCAAACCCCACACTCCTCAACAAAACTGGCAGTAGCGATTCCATAATGCGCTGCGGCTCCGGCTCGCCGGTGTAGACCCAGCGAATGACCACGCCGTAGATCGCTCCCATCCAGGCGTAAGACACAACCTCAACATCCGTCGGCGGAATGTCGCCGACGTCAATGGCTTCTTGCAGATAAATGGCAATCAAATCGGCAAAGCGGTCGTTGACCTCGTTGCGCTTGTTCTCGAAGGTGGTGCCCAGGCCAGCGGCCTGCACCAACAGCAGCTTGGCCGGACGGCGATATTTGCCAAAGGTGGTCAGGCAGGTTTCCAGCGCCACCCGCACCCGGTTGATGCCTACCTCTTCTTGCTGAATCGCTTCGTTGACGCGCCGCTCTAGCAAATCGGCAAACTGGTCTACCAGGGCCAGGAACAGCCGTTCCTTGTTGGGGAAGTGAAAGTAGATCGAGCCTTTTGACGTGTGGGATTCGTCAACAATCTCGTCCATGCGGGTGTTGTAATACCCTTTGCTGGCAAAAATATTCAGCGCCGCATCCAAAATGCGGGCGCGGGTTTGGTTAGGGTCTCGTTTGGGGGTGGGGTCGTCCACAGCATGTTCCTTTGGTCCAGTAATTGAGTAATTGGTAATTAGGCAATTACACAGTTACCCAATTACCCAATTACTTCCAACTGAACCGACTGGTCAGTCTATTTTTATTATGGGTGAAGATAGCACAAAACGGCCGTTTTGGGGAGTATATTTTGCCGTAAAAACATCAGGACCCTGGCCGAACTACTCGGTCAGGGTCCTGGTCGGTTTCCGCTCTCGGACCACTGCAAAATCGGTTATCGGTGGAGAAGCCGTACGATACGGTTATAGATGATATTTGATAGGCCCGTGGCCTTTCCGCCAACGATATTTGCGGTTCCCCAGGTGTCGCCGCCGGTGGTGCTCACAAACTGAACCACGACGGTGTCAATATCTTCGTAATAGTGGGCCATACTGTGGTAGCCAGGCACCCAACCGTCATGCCCATATTCGTAAATTGAGGTGTAGATGGCCTGCTCATCGTCATTGAGCAATGATCCGTCATTCAAGGCACGCAGGAAGATGCCCACGTCCTCGGCCGTGGCGATCATCGATCCCCCAGGAATGACATGATCTAACTGCCGGAGGTCATCATCATATTCGTACCAATACCCACTGACAACGTCGTCGTACGGCACCTCGCTGAGCAAACTGTAAGTATGTGTTAGCCCGAGCGGTGCCAATATTTCTTCCTTAATGTATTGATGGTGGCTGTAGCCCAACGTGTTATCCAGAATACGGCCGATTAACAAATAGTTCGTGTTGGAATAGCTATAGCGTGCGTCAGGCTCAAAGTCTGCCGGTTTATCCAGAATTAGTGCCAGAGCCTCGTCGATGTCTGTCTGCGACGCGAACCAATCCCACGCGGCATCATCCGTGAAGTTGGGGATGCCGCTGCGATGCTGCACCATCATGCGTAGGGTAATCTGATCGGCATTTTCAATTCTGTCGGCCAGGTCAGGTAAATAATCGGCGAGGGTTTTATCGAGTGACAAGCTTCCGTTACTGGCTAATTTGGCAACGGCCGTTGCGATATACAGCTTGCTAATACTGCCAATTCTAAACAAGGCGTGCGGATCGGCTGGTTCTTGGGTCAGTTTATTTTTCCAACCCGCGGCATAAAACTGGGGTGTCTCCCCTGCCTGATCAACATAAACGATGATGCCATCCAGTCCATAATTAATCGCGGCATCGACCTGCGCTTGCACCGTATCTGGCAAAGGTGCGATCCAGGCGGGCACCAGGTCCAGAGGAGCAACAACAATGACGATAATGATGGCTATAAGGGGCATCATAATTCGCAGAGCACGCACAACGCGACGCTTATTGGTATTTTCCATGACTTTTGCTCCTTACACTCTTACACCGTAACAATAGTTTTCTGAACTTGTCATTCCGAGGTCCTCCGAGGAATCTTTCGCCTTAAAAACAGTGAAAGATTCCTCACTCCGAAGACTTCGTTCGGAATGACACCTCAAGATGAATTACTTTTGTTACAAAGTACTCTTCTTTGGCTCCCTAGAAATTCACAAAGTTACACGCAAAAGTTGGGGCGAAGTGGCGGCTTTTGCCAGAACAGTATGGGTAAAAGCCGCCACTCTCCGTTTACTTTTCTCGGCTTATCACTCCGCCGCACTCAGCAGAGGGATCAATGGATTGAGCATATCGGCCTGGATTTGTTCGGGGCCAGTCGCATCGGTGTTATAAAGCATCACCACGACTGTGTCGAACTCAGGCGAATAATTGAGCACCGAGCGAAAACCGGCAATCCCACCGGCATGCCCCATGTAGCCGTCCTGGAGCATGATGCCCAGACCGTAGGCGCTGCCGGGGGCGGGGGTTGTCATCGCCGCCACCGTTTCTGGATTGTCAAACAGCGCCCCGCTGAACAAGCCGCGAGCGAAGGCAATCAGGTCTGGTGCGGTGGAAACCAGGCCACCCGCTGACCAACCCACCGATTCATGCAGTTCCGTGACGTCGGTCATGGCGTCGCCAGCGGCAGAGTAGCCGTGGACCACATCAGCCAGCGGCGTTTCGTAGCAGTCCAGGAAGGTTGAAGTCATGCCCAGGGGTTCGTAGATGTTTGTGCGATACGCTTCGGCGAGGGGCATCTCCGTCGCCGTTTCGATGATCATACCCAGCAGCGTGTAGTTGGTGTTGCTGTAGCGCCACTGTGTCCCCGGCTCGAACTGGGCCTCTTTGCCGTAAACGTAGCGGGCCACCGTGTCGTTGGGGTCCCGTTCCACGCAGTCCAGCGTTACGTTGCCCGTGGCTTCATCCACGACCATTTGGGTGAAGATATCGGCATAGTAAGATTCGTGTTCGACGACGTTAAACAGGCCAGAGGTGTGCGTCAGCAGGTGGCGCAGGGTGATCTGATCGCCGTAGGGCAGCTGCGCGGCGACATCCGGCAGCCACAGCGCCAGCGGATCGTCCAGGGTCAGTACGCCGTCTTCTACCAGCTGCATGATGACCGTGGCGGTGAACATTTTGCTGATGCTGCCAATGCGGAAGGCACCTTCTGACGGCATCGGGGTGCCATCCGCCAGGTTGGCGAAACCGCTAGCACCTTCAAATTGGTATTCCGGCGCGTCGATCCACATGATCATGCCGGGGGGGAGTTGGCCTGCGGTCAGCGCGTCCATTTCGGCCTGTAGTTCGGCATCAACCTCGGTAGGGAATGCCTGAGGGTCATCCTGGACGGCCGTTTCTTCTTCCATTTCCGCGGGTGCTGCTGTAACAACCTCTGTCGGGGTGGCTTGTGGTTTGTCTTGGGTGGTGCTGCTGCAACCAATCAGCAGCAGCAAGATTAAGGCGAGGGTCAAGATAAGTTTTTTGTTCATGAGATACTCCTGGTATGATTTTTAGCAATGAGCTCAGAAAGCATTTTGGGGATATGGATTTTCTACAGTTTCTTTCTCTTGGCGGCCCAAATAGACTTGCAATGTGTTTATGGGGCGAGTGTAGAGGAACGGCCGTTGCCCTACCTAAAGATTAGCTAACGGTTGACTATCAATTGCGCATCAGGCCACGATAATGACCACACTGCCTTTTTTCTGTCCCGTTTCAAAGTAGCGGTACGCTTCGGCCGTTTTCGCCAGGGGATAACTTCTATCAACGAGCGCTTTTAGTTGGCCGGCTTCCATCAGCTGTGTGAGGAAACGCAGGTCTTTGGCCTGTTCGCTGGCGGAGCGCAGACCGGCGAACGCTATTTTGGCTTTTTTGCGGCCCACGATTGAAGTCCACAGCATGTTAAAAACGATGCCTGGCGAAAGTACGGTGGACAAATAGATGCCGTTTTCTTTGAGGAGGTGTTTGGAACGGCCGTAACTACTTTTACCCGCCACATCAAAAACAATGTCATACGTCTCGCCGCTCTGGGTGAAGTCCTCTTGCTTGTAATCAATGACTTTGTCCGCGCCCAACGATTTCACAAAATCCATTTTCTCGGTGCTGCAAACGCCGGTCACTTCGGCCCCGGCCTGTTTGGCCAGCTGAACCGCATAGCTGCCAACGCTGCCCGACGCGCCATTGATCAGCACTTTTTGGCCGCGCTGAATTTGTCCCTCGTCTCTGAGAAACGGCAGGGCGGTGAGCACTGCATTGGTAGCGACCGCTTCTTCATAGGTGATGCTGGCTGGTTTGAGCGCCAACGCCCCATCTTCGGGCAAGCAGATGTACTCGGCGTGGGTGCCAAAATCGGCGGTAGCCCCAAAAACAAGGTCGCCTTTCTTGAACAGGGTGACATCTTTGCCCACAGCTTCAATTTCCCCGGCTAACGTGGACCCCAGCACGGGACGTTTGGGGCGTGTGAGACCGGTGTAAAAACGGCCGCTCATGGATGCGCCTTGACGAAAAGTGCTGTCAACGGCCGTTACCGTCGTTGCCTCGATGCGAATCAAAACTTCATTATCTTTCGGGGTTGGTTTTGCCACTTCTTTGAGCTGCAAAACATCGGCTGAGCCATATTCGGTATAAACAATTGCTTTCATGAGATTTTCCTTTTCTTTAAGACCCTAAGGGTTTGCTTTTTTCGGCGACAATTTAGTCGAGACTGACCCTTAGGGTCTGGATAAATTCGAGTTTTTTAAGCAGTTTCCAGAGCGAGCGTTCGAGTTTGCCAGCGGTCCATGTTGACACCTTTCACCAGCAGCCAGATGGGGAAGGCAGTTTCGGCGATGGCGATGACGGCAGCAATCAGACCCGGGGTGGCGGTGTAGCTAGAGACCAACAGCAGGCCCGTGGCGTCGAACAGGTAGCCAATTCCGGCGGCGATGAACAGGAAGCCCAGCACCTTGGGGAAGTAGCCCGACTGCACAATCAGGTAGCCCAGAATAAGCACGTGCGGAACCAGAAAGGCAATGCCAATCGTAAAGCCGATGCTGTGCGCGTCGAGGAACAGCGTCACCAGGGCGTTGATTTGGTCTGGGCTAAAGGCGGTGGCAACGCTGCCATCGTTCAGCAGTTGGAAAACAAAGTAGTAGTTGAGCAGATTAAGACCGTGAATAGTGGTCATGGCCAGGCGGGAAACGGCCGCTACCAACGACAGCGTCTTGCTCACCGGCTTTAGCAGCACGTACAGCACCACAGCAAGCACAATCTCGCTCAGCAAAATGATTAGTTCATTGCCCACTGTGCCCAGGCGGAAGGTGGCTTCGTTGGCGGCGATGTTAACGGCCGTTGTGGCGGCGTCGCCAGGCACAATAAACTGTTCGGGAATGACCATATGGGCAAAAATCGCAGCTACAGTGATGATCAGATACAACACACCAGCAAAACGGGCATAAGCGGACGGGGACATTTGACGTAGGTTGGTTTTCATTTCAGTTTCTCCTTATGAATAAACAAAATGCTTAATAAAAATATTTTACGAAGCCGCTCATTGGCACATATCCGGCCCATCTTCCTGTGATGGAACCTGAACAATCGAGATGAGCGGCAAGCCTAAGTCGCGCACTTTTTTGAGCAAGCCGTGCAGGGCGGCCTGATCTTCTACAGGACCCGTCAAGAGAGTCTCGCTTTCCTCTGTGAGGGTGATGGTCAGGCCATCAAACCAGTCCGCCCATTGCAAACCCAGATGGCCTTCGAGCCTGATTTGGTAGCATGTGGGTTGGTCCAAGGGTGAATAGTTATCCATTGCGTTCTACACCACCGAATGTTGTTCCTTTACCTGCCACTTTTCAGCATCTACCCCTTTGATCAGCAGCCAAAGCGGAAACAAAATCTCTAAGAAGCCCACAACTCCGGTAATCTCAATGCCAAGTTGCGGTAATAACATCCCCATGAAGAAATCGGCCACATAACTGAGAGCAACGATCAGCAGCGCATATCCTAAAAGTTTGGGGACAAGCTCTGATTTGATAATGAGCCACCCCATAGGTATGAGCCACAATCCCCAGAATATCTCAGCAATAAAGATGCCCGTTTCATGCAAGGAATGGAAAAACAAAACCCAATTCCCGATCTGCTCTGGCGAAACAACGGTTGAAGTAATATTCCCGTTAACCAAATAAAGAATGGCGAAATTATTGAGTTCGTTCAGCATGGTAATAGGTATGCTGACCAGCATGAAAACGACCATATAAATGGCAAGTGTTTTGTTTGCTGGGCTTAAGAGCCTATAAAGAAGCAAAGGAATGAAAATGTGGCCTATTTGCACCACGAGAGCAGCCATTATGCTTAAGCGGAAAATGGTTTCTCCGGCAATGATATTATTGACTGTCGCCATCCCATCTTGTGGTACTATGACGAACTCCGGGACATACAGGAAACCCCAGGGCTTTTCCAAAGTCAGGAAGACAAAGCAAGCTGAGCCAAGCGAGCGTTCAATTGAGCATTAAAATGCCGTAAGGCATAAGCCAAATTGGCAAAACCCAGCTTTTGCGCCAAGCCGACAATAAAATTGTTTAAAACTGCAACCGCCTCAGCTTGTGTAGCACTCTTCATTTTCGTGGCATCTTCATGCAAAGTCACATCACGTCGATAATGTAACCCATTTTCTATGCACCAATGAGCACGGGCCAGAGCAAGCAACTGCTGCGCCACAGTTGGCTCAGGCCCCAAACTAGATATCCCATAAGCTGTTTCTAGAGACGTAAGGCCAGTTGCTATGTGCGTCACTTTTCTCTCCAACCTGAACACCAACTTGGCATTGGGCCAATTCAAGAACTCTGTTTCGTCGTAGATAACTCGTATCCGTCTTTGCTCAATGCGGCCATGTCCTTTGTCAAGCGAGGTGGCTTCATGGTACTCAAGCGCGGGAATGTGCCATCCTTTGGCTTTGCGCGGTGGTTGAAAAAACTGCTGCACATCCGCTAAAAGGGTCGGCTGATTATCTTTGACAAACCAGAGGTAGTCACCCCCTTGTGCCGTGACTTGCACAGACAATTTTCGTTGAGTGAACATCGCATCCCCAGAGACAACTTTTCCTTTTAGATTGAGTTTTGCCAATAAGCGCGGTGCCGCTGTTATTTCATTCTCTTTGGATGCGACTTCAAGTTGGTCTTGGACGACGCCTCCCTCTGGCAGATAGGCTGAGAGCAAATGGACCCCTGTTTTTTCTCCTTTGACAATGGTCCCGCGCATCGTTTTCCCATCCAGCACCATTTGCTCACTGGCATCGCCGCCATACCTATCATGCAGATAGTGCCCCACCACCTTTTGCAATTCTTGGGCGATGATGGTTTCAGAGAGTGTCCGTCTGATGGTGTTGAGTGAGGGCACCTGGGCGTGTTTGAGGTTAAACAAGGTCACAAATTGCTCTTTTCTTAGCTTCAGCCAATCGGCTATGCTTGATGGCTTGGTTTCTCCCGCTAACTTTGCCAGGAGTATCATGGCTAGCAGACAGGGTAGTTTGTATCGGATACCTTGTGCCTTTCGCTGGTCGTTCACAGCTTCAAACTGTGTCATGAGTTCCTGGATGTCAAATGATGGATATGTACTATCTAGTCCGGCTAATGTAATATTGTGCATGAGAATCTCTTTTGTGTTGTGGTTTGTTTGGTCACTACCACTTTAACAATTTGAGATTCTTTTTTCGACTTTGGAAAAACCCTGCAGGAAACCCAAGATACTGAGTGGAACCATAAGGATGTATAGTAGACCTGTTAATCGTGCAGTTTTGTTTATTGCAGTCATTTCTTGCTCCATGATGAATTTTCTGAGCCATTGGACTAACCGATAGCCATCTAAGTTGTTACCAATATATCAATCAGGCAGGATTAGCCGGATCACTCCAAAGAGCTATTCTGGGGATTATTTGGTTGTGTGTAAAAGAGGGGAATCTTTATTGATGAGACAGGATATCTAGCAGTCTTGCTTTGGTCACAGCTTGTGTACGATTGCTAACATCAAGTTTGCTATAAATGTTACGGGCATGGATTTTGACAGTGTGCAGCGAAAGATAAAGCTTGTCCGCAATTTCCTGATTGGTTAGCCCTTCGGCAATAAGTCTTAGTACTTCCAATTCGCGGTGGCTTAACGGTTCTACTAGTTTAGATTGCGGAGAGGCATTTGTAGTTTTCGGTATAGCAATGGGGAAGGCGTTAAGCAACTGGTGAATGTAATCGGAATGGATTTGGTGATCCAGCGCTTTGTAGAGTAGGCGGGCCATCGGTGGGCCTTCATCGACAAACAGACGCAGCAAGCCGCCAGGTGCCGCCAGCGTCAGCGCCTCTCCGATTGTCTGCAAGGCCAGCTCACTATTCCCCGCAGCTTGATGGGCCAAGGCTTGCAGCAGCAACGCCTGAAGCCGCAGGTCGGCCCAATGGTTGGCTTCTGCTTGCTGCCGCACCGGTTCCAGCAGCTTGAGCGCGGCGACGGGTTCCCCAAGCGCTAGCTGCACCCGCGCCCGGCTGAGGGGCAGGTCGTGCGCTTCGGCTAGCTGGGCAGCGGCAGCGAGGTTGCCTTGTTGCAGATGGATCTGAATGCGAACGGCCGTTATCCCCCCCAGCTGATGCTCAAAATGTTTCTGCTGCACGAACTGTTCCGCTTCGGCCAGCGTTGCTAGGGCAGCGGCCACATCCCCCTGCGCCAGATGCACCCGCGCCAGCAGGATGCCACAGGTGGCAGGCGTGTCCACATTTTCCAACTGCCGCGCCAGGGCCAGCCCCTGCCGCCCATACCGCTCTGCTGCTTCCAGATCGTTCCACTGGTAATGAACGCGGGCCAGCCCCACACACGCTTCGCACGCCGCTGGCCACGGCGGGTCGCCCACCAGCTGCAAGATACGCTGGAAGGATTCTGCGGCCTGATGCGCCTGGTTTTCCGTTTCCTGAATTTGCCCCACACAGGTCGTGGCCGCTATTTCATTCATGATATTGCCGGATTTCTGGCTTTGGGCGATGGTTTCGGCATATGCCTCGATGGCTGCCGCCCGTTTGCCCTGCACCTGGTAGGCATAGCCCAGCGTCCAGGTGGTGGTGGCGCGCATCGGCGCGTTGTCTGGATGCAGCAGCGCCAGCGCGCGCTGGGATTGGGTGACAATCGTTTCTACCTGATTTTTTACAATGCCCAGCATGGCCCGGTTGGCGGCAATTTGGCCGAGCAGATCGGCCGTTTTCTCATCATCGGCTGTGTCTGGCAGCGCCATTTCGGCCGCTTGCAAGATTTCTTCGATGTTGTCATGCAGGCGACCGGTGAGGGTGAGCACGGAAGCATACGTTACCCACAATGTCGGCCTGGCTTGGAATTCGGTCTCCGGCAGCGACTCCAGCCAGTGCCGCACCGGGATCGCCTCGCCGCGATAATAAAGGGGCAAGCCTTCCCCTTCAATCAGGCGTATCGCGCGGTCCACGTCGTTGGCCAGAGTCGCGTGTTGGAAGGCCTCAAGCGCACGGCCGTTGGCTTCAAACCATTTGCTGGCCCGGACGTGCAGGGCGGCGATGTCGCTCTCGCTGCTTTTTTGCTGCAAGCGCTGTCGCAGCAGCTCGGCAAAGAGGTGGTGGTAGCGGTACCAGCGCCGTTCGTTGTCTAGCGGCACGAGGAAAAGATTGGCGCGTTCCAGCATGTGCAGCGTGGCCTGGCCATTGGTGCTGCCCGTGAGCGCATCACACAATGGGCCGGTGAGCTGGGAGAGTACGGCCGTTTCCTGCAAAAATTTCTGTACCTGTTCCGGCTGCTGCTGGAGCACCTCTTCTACCAAATAATCCAGCACAAACCGGTGGCTCCCGGTAAAGGAGCGGATGAATTCGGCAATATCAGCCTGATGGCCAGACATAGCAATCGGCGATTGCATAGCAATTGCGGCCAATTGCAGCCCGGCAATCCAGCCTTCGGTGCGTGTTTCCAGGGCAGTGATGTCGGCCACGGAGAGGTTGAAGCCCATGATCTGGTTGAGGAAAACGGCCGTTTCCTCGACCGTAAAACGCAAATCGGTCGCCCGCAGCTCAACCAGCTGGCCGCGCGCACGCAACCGCGCCAGTGGCAGGTTGGGGTCCTCGCGCGTGGTGATGATTAGATGCAGCTGCGGCGGCAGATGGTCCAGTAAAAAGCCAAGCAGTTCATCAACCGGGCGCGCATCCACTTCGTGATAATCGTCCAGCACCAGCGTGATGCCCTCTGGCAACGTGGCCGTGTCGTTTAGCAGCGGCGTTAAAATGGTGGGGGTGGGCGGCGGCTGGGGCGATTGCAAAGCTGCCAGTGCCGTCTGTCCAACCGCTGGCGCGATGGTTTGCAGGGCGGCGATGAGGTATGTCAAAAAGCGGGTTGGGTCGCTGTCGCCTTCATCAAGAGAAAGCCAGGCAAACGGCCGTTCCCCTTGGGCAATCCAGCTGCTGATCAACGTTGTTTTGCCAAAGCCCGCCGGGGCAGAAACCAGGGTGAGTTTGCGGGGAAAGCCTGCATTCAAACGTTCGATGAGGCGATGACGCGGCACCAGTTGGGGCCGGGGCGGTGGAACAAAAATCTTGGTGGTTAGAATCGAAGCTGCCATTAGGCGGCAAGTTTACCACAGGCCTGCCGCCCATCCTTGCAAATAGCTGAGCAGACTAAAGCTGCCCAGCCATTTGCAAAACTTGATCCACGATGACCGCCACATCTTGCTCGATGGGGATGAGGATAGCTTCATCGGCAGTGGGTGGTTCCAGGGCGGTGAACTGGCTGCGCAGCATGTCTGCCTTCATGTAATGGTTGGTGCGCTGGCTCATGCGTTGCCAGATCAGATCAAAGCTGCCAGCCAGGTAAACAAACTGCACCTGTGGGCTGACGCGCAGCTGGTCCCGGTATTTTTGCTTAAGGGCGGAACAGGCGAGAACGGCCGTTTCCCCCCTCTCCTCATGATTTTTTAGCAGTTCGGCTAAACGGGCTAGCCACGGGGCGCGATCCGCATCGTTTAGCGGGGTACCGCTGGCCATCTTGGCCACGTTTGCTGGGGGATGAAAATCATCGCCGTCGTAAAATGGGCAGCCCAGACGCGCTGCCAGGGCTTGCCCCACCGTTGTTTTGCCGCTGCCCGAAACACCCATCACCACAAATAGCTGTGCCATCTTCTTCTCCATTTTTCTCGCTTTGCCTGGCTACAAGATACCTTTGTCTGCCCAATTTTGCCACCCAATTTGGGCCAAAGCCCGGGTGGCGGTCGCTGCTGCCGCTGCCTGAGGTATACTTGCCGACTATGGCAACACAAAACTCACAATGGCCTGTTGAAATTGTGCGCAGCGCCAAACGCAAAAAGACCGTCAGCGCCGAGCTGAAAAATGGGGTCCTGATTGTGCGGGCACCCGCCCGCATGAGCGACCGGCAGCTGGCGCCCATCATTGAGAAGTTGCAGCAGCGGCTGCAAAAAAAAGCGACCCGCTCACCGCAATCCGACGCCGACTTGGAGGCAATGGCCCAGCAGTTGAACCAGGCTTACTTTGCCAACCGGCTGAGGTGGCAATCCATTCGCTACGTGACCAACCAGAACAGCCGTTTTGGCAGCTGCACACCTATGTTGGGCACCATTCGCATCAGTCACAGGCTGGCCAGCATGCCGGAATGGGTGCTCAAATACGTTGTTGTTCATGAGCTGGCGCATTTGGAAGAGGCCAATCATGGCCCCAACTTTTGGGCGCTAGTTAATCAATATCCGCTAACTGAACGCGCTCGTGGGTATTTGATGGCTATTGACCTTGAAGAGGATGATTTTGCTTAATGGAGTTGTTGCACGATAAGCTTTGTTTATGGTATGCTCCACTTATCTTGATTAAGCGAAAGAAGGCAGGCAAAAACTCCTCCCCCAAACTGGCACGAGAGAAACGCGACTGGAACAGCTTAATCAGGGCAGGGTACTTCCAAAACCCTCGCTTGCTTTCTGGTTTTACCCGATAAGCCATCTGTTTTGTTACGGATTTCGATCCTGACAAACAGATGGCTTTTTTTATGTCTGTCGGGTGTTTTTAGTTTTCCGATAGTTTAAGACAGGATTTAAGGTTTCTATCCACAATAAAAGGCCGTACTTGTGACATAAAAGAAGCAGGGTAGCGGGAATGAGAAACGGCCGTTACGGCCGTAGAAGTAGGAAGAAGTTCGCCAAACATAAAACCACAAAAGTAGGCAATTTTGTTAGGAAAAATCGTTAATTTGGGGCGAGTCACGACAAACCGGGTTAGGTATCGTTACTTCGACAATTTTATTTTTATCCACATCAACAAAACCGGCGGCAGCAGCGTTGCCTGGGCTCTCAAGCTCCCTTTTGAACACCTCACCGCGCAAGAAAAAATTGAACTGGTTGGGGATCGCCGATGGGATCGTTGCCTGACGTTTACCATCGTGCGAAATCCGTGGGATAAAGTAGTTTCACAATATCACTATCGCCTTAAAACCAACCAAACTGATCTGAATGACGAAACCATTCCGTTTGGCGAATGGGTCCGCCAGGCTTTTAGCAAGAGAGATTCGTTTTATCACGACAACCCCAAATTTTTCCTGCCGCAAACAGACTGGATTACCGACCAGAATGGGCGCATTTTGGTGGATGAAATTGTCCACTTTGAGAATTTGGACGCAGAATTTAGCCAGGTGATGAAAAAATTAGGCAAGCGCATCACGCTGCCGCACCTAAGAAAATCCAAACACGATCATTATCGTGATTATTACGACACAGAAACGGCCGCTATCATCCACGATTACTTCCAGAAAGATATCGAAAATTTTGGCTACAGCTTTTAAGGCTTTTAGCTAGTTCCTGGAATTGATGAAGCGCTGAGCGGGGAAATGGAGTCCCGCTTGGCGCTTTTTTGTTGAAACGAGCGGTTCAAAAAAGATTCCTCACTAAAGAAATTTTTCCCTAAGCGTCTAATAAAATAGCAAACTGGCCTATGCGGCCAATAAAAGGATGGCCTTGAGCGATGACCATACCCTGGAACAACTGCTTACGCGCTGCCAGCAGGGCGACCTGGAGGCTTTTGCGGCGTTGTTCCGGCACTTCCGCCAATATGTTTACGATCTTGCCTGTGTGATTTTGCGTGACACAACCGCTGCGCAAGATGCGGTGCAGGATACCTTTCTGCGCGTCATGGAGAAAATTGACACATTTGCCGGGGAAGCGGCGTTTGAAACGTGGTTAACGGCCGTTACCGTCAATACCTGTCGCACCCACCTGCGCCGCCAAAAAGTGCGCCGTTTTCTATCGCTGGATCGGATGCCGCCAGGGCAGCTGCTGCATGGCGGGGCGTCTGGCCCTAACGTGGCGCACCAGGTTGAAGAGCGGCTGCACCGCCAATCGCTGTGGGAGATGGTCAACAGTTTACCGGATCGGTTGCGGCTGCCGCTGATTTTGCGCTATCGCTACGGCCTCTCTTGCAATGAAATTTCGGCCGCGCTCAGTGTGCGGCTCGGTACCGTTTACCAGCAGCTCAATGAAGGCCGCCGCCAGTTGGAACAGATGGCTACGCAAAAGGAACTGGAAGCCGCTTTGACGCTGGCTTCAGGAGAAAGTGGATGAGAATGCTGCGTGATTGGATTGGACTGCGCCGTTCTGATTCGTCTGGCCACGATGTGGTTCGTGAACGGTATGATGCGTTTAACGACGGGGCGCTGTCTGTGTCGGAAACGGCCGTTTACAACACCCATTTGCACAGTTGTGCCGAATGCCAGGAATGGGTGGCCCAACAGCGCCGCCTCATCGCTAATTTGCGGGCGGATATGCCGCCAACCCATCATCTGCAAGCGGCTGATGCCGTGCAAATTCAGCGGGCCATTTACAAACAAATCAAGAGGACAATTTTTATGCAAAATGTAAAGCTTTCTCTCAGAACAATAACGGCCGTTGCCGCCGTCATTATTGTGGCTGGTGTGGTGCTTTGGTGGCAGTTTGGCCGCAGCGATCAGCCCGCCAGCCCGGCCGAAACCGAGATAACAGCTACTACGCTGCCTGAGACGGATAGCGTGATTCCGCTTACCTTTGCCGCCCCCGCCGCTCAGCGCAGCCGCTACGAATTGATCGCTGCCCTGTTCAACAGCCTCAACCCAGACGTGGTGGTTCAGGTTGTGAGCCTCTCGCCAGAAAGTGACCCGGCAACGCAGGCGGATACGGCCGTTTTGCCCAGCAGCACCACCAATCCAGCTGGCTTCATTGACCTGGCCAACTGGTTGGGCAGCAGCACCAGCATCAACCCGCAAGATTATTTTGCCGGGGCGCTGGAGGCATGCCAGGTGGGCGATACCGTCTATGGGTTACCGCTCAGCTTCAGCCCCTCCTACGTTTACTTCGACCAGGCGGTGTTGGTGGAAGCTGGCGTGTTCCCGCCCAACGCTGAGTGGACCTGGCCAGACCTGGTGCAAGCTATCACAGCCCTTAGCACGGGAGATGGCACACGTTATGGCTTTGGCAATGTGGATGGTCTGCTGCGGCTGTTACGGCCGTTGCTCGTGGCTAATTTGGATGCAGACGGCAATCTCAATGCAGCCGCCGTGGAGCCGTATTTTCAGGACATTGCTAACCTGGTGGCCGCCGGGCATGTGGCCAATGTGCCGGACGCTGATCTGGAAGCGTTGATTTTAGACGGCCGTATCGGTTTCTGGTTGGATAATCCCACCACACTCAGTTCACGTGTGGCCGAAATTGGCGATACGTTGGGTCGCCTGCCTGTGCCACATTTGGGCGACCTTACGGCTATCAATACCGCCGAAGCCAACTGCTTGGCCATCAGCCGGGGCAGCAGCCAGCCTGAGGCGGCTTGGCGCTGGCTGCAATACCTTGCCTACAATCCGCCGGAACTGCTCGAAGGCAGTCTCCCGGCCAACCGTCTGGTCACCAACGGCTTTTCCAACAATGTCCTGCCGAGCGACGACGTGAGCGTGTTGGCTATCAGCCGCGTCTGGTTTAGCCGCCAGCGTCGTCAGGTGGATGCGCTGATCCCGGCACTGCGCCAGCATGTTGTGGCGGGTGTGCCACTGGATGAAGCGATAGCCCAGGCTGTGCCCACAGCCGAAGCCGAAACAGAGGCCCCGGTTATTGCTGCCCCGCCGGAAGAAACTGGCCCGGTAACTATTCGGTTTTTCGGTGATGAGTTCCGGCTGGCTGAAGCGATTGGCACGTTTACTACGGCCCACCCAGACATCCGGGTTGATGTGTCTTTTAATGTCCAGGTCGGGGCTGATGATTTTTTTATGGAAAGTTTGGCGGAACAGTTTGATTGTTTTGGCTTTTCGGCGGACACCCCAATGCCCCCCAATATTGCGGAACTGGTTTGGGATATTTCTGATTTGGTGCCTGCGGATACTCTGGCTGATTATATGCCGGAATCATTGGCGCTGATAGAGGTAGACGGCCGTTTGTATGGCCTGCCGCTAGAGATGAGTCCGATGGTGGTGCGCTACAACGAAAACCGCTTTAGCCAGACGGGAGTGCCCATCCCCACCGCTGATTGGACGCTGAACGATTTGCTTAATACGGCCGCGCAGCTGGGCCAGACGGGCGATTCACCCCTTTACGGCTTTGCTTCTACCGGTTTTGCTTCTCTTGCCGGGCCAGAGTTCATTGAACTGGTGCTGGCAGAGCAGGGTATCCAGCTGTGGGACCTGTCCGCGGGTACCATGAATGTGGTGGATCCGGCGGTAACGGCCGTTTTCAACCAGTACCTCACCTGGATGCAGCAAAATGCGATCTACGCGTCGGCACGCGGTGATGCATATGAAGTACGGGATGCGATCACGCAAAATGGTCAGGCAGCCATGTGGCTAACCACCAGCGACCGCCGTCCAATTGCCATTGGTGTGCCTGAACCATTTGCCGTGCTGCCGCTGCCGCAGATGAACAGTCAACTTTTGCCCTCCCCGTGGCAGACGCTGCTGTTTATCTCCAACCGGGTCGCTGATCCCAGTGCCTGTATGGCCTGGCTTGAGTTTTTGACGACGCGGGCCGATGCGATGACGGCCGTTCCGGCTCGCCAATCCGTCGCCAGCAGCCGCGCCTGGGAAAATGAGGTGGGGCCAGAAAATGCGGCCGTTTTCCGCGAAGCGCTCACGCGGCATCTGTCCGCCTCTTCGCCAGAGGCCAGCCTGCTGATGTTTGGTATCAAATATCCACTTTATCGTTGGTTGCAGCAGGCGGCAGAAACGGCCGTTGCGGGTGGCGACTCCACGGCTCAACTGCTCCAGGTGCAAACATGGAGCGAGGCCTATCTGGCGTGTATTGGCAACAATACAAACGCCACCGCTGAGGAAATTCAAGAGTGCGCTGTTCAAGCCGATCCCAACTACATGCTTGGCTTTGAGCAATAAAAAAGCGGGAGCCCTCAGGTTCCCGCTTCAAGGATAAAGATTGCCCCGGAAATTGCCCTGACTGTTTCTGACAGTCTAAAGAAATTTCCGGGGCATTTGTTGTTTTAGATTGCCTGGTTGCCCAGTTTTGGTTTGCGGAAGCGCCGTTCCAGCCAGGCCAGCAACTTTTGTCCGTAGTAGACCACCGTGATAACGATTGCCAACTGACCCACGGCTTTGGCAATTCCTAGTAAGGCACCGCTGTTCATGTCGCCATCGGGCCGGTCGCCCATGCCGTCTGGTGGGGTAAACGAGGTGCTGTCGAGCGTTTCGCCCTCACTAAAATCTGCGGGGGCCGTTCGGTCGCCGTCTTGCGAACTACTCGAACCCAGCAGCCCTGCCTCGTTGAGTGCGTAGGTGCCGCCGCCGATCAGGCTAATCAACACCATCAAGCCAAAGAATACCAGCCAAAATTTCGGTTTGCTTGTTTTTGTTTGTGTAGACATCTGATTCCTCCTGCCTAAGCAGCTGAACTTGTTTGGGCTACTGACGCACGTTTACGACGGGGCAGCCAGCCAAAGAGATATTTGCGGGCGGCGCTGAGCACCCATTTCCAATGCAGCGCAATGTGTAAACCCACAATCCAGATAGCCAGATCGGCGCTGGTGGTGTGTAATGATTTCCAAACCATATCGTGGCTGCCTTCCAGCCCCAGCAGCGGCAGCACTTCTTCGGAAATCAGGATGCCGCTCAGGGTGATGATTGTAAAGTCGATGAGCAGCGCCAGGTTCAAAATAAAGTTAATGCGCGACTGCCGGGCCAGCTTCTTGAAAAAGCGGCTGGTGGTGGCGTACAGCCAGCGCCAGTGAAGCAAAATGTGCAGTAGAAAGGCACCACCCAGAGAGATGCCCAGCCATTCGTGAATGGTCATGCCGGTAAAGTGGGGTTGTAGGGCGATGAGGAATCCAGCGGCAATAGCCAGGTCAACGAATAGATTGCGCGCCGTTTCGCTCAGTTTTTTGCGGGTTGCTAAAGTTGTCATGAAAGCCTCCTACTGTGTCTTTGTTGGTCACAGATGTTTGTTTTTGTTGATGGCGCAACTATAGCCGGGATGTGTTTAGGAGTTATTAAGGAGCTGTTGGCGGTTGGTTAAGTTTGTTAGGGCATGCTAGCCTGCGTGGTCCAGAGAAAAAATGCTACAATGTGTCACGCTGTAGTCACGATACTGTGACAAAATTCCTCTGTTTTAACCAATTTAGCCAAGGAGAAGTGTGTGATGTTGATGGATGACCCCCGCGATTGGCAGGCGAGAATGGATTCATTGCAAACGGCCGTTTCCGAGACAAATAAGCTGATGTCCGCCGTGATCCAAGCTCATTTACATGATGTGTCGCGCGTGTTTGGTGCTCAGGACCAACCCAACGCGCAGGATGATCCCTTGATTGTGGCCCAAAACTTTCTGGGGGCGACGACACCCAAAAAGTTTCTGGAATCATCTGCGGCAAAGCGCCCCACTGCGGTACCAAAAGCGCTGCGCAAATTTAAACGGCGGGATTTTTACCATCTGGTTAAAGAAACCATTCAGCTACAGTACTGCCTGGATTTGCTGGATGCTTTGGAAAAGTTCAGCCACGAAGGCTTCAAATTTTTCAAAGAGGGCTATTACACTAAAAAAGATTTGTCCATTTCCAGGAACGTGCCGCCGCGAATGATCATGCGCACACTGATAGACCAGGCTTCGATTGACCTTAGCGTGATCCAGCATGCCATCAACCAGCGTCGCCGCCGCGATGATGGACTGGCTACCTTGCAAGGCACAACCCTAACCATGGCTGATGAGCTGTCCAAAATGGCGATTGGGCGGGCAGTAGATGCCGGCTATCTACCGAAAAACACGCGCGTCATCACCTATCTGGCCCGGGCCATTCGCTCTCGCCTGGTGCCTTACTCACCTACGCTGCTGATCAGCATACCTTATTCGGCGCTGCATTCGGGCACACACCCTTCGCGCAACTTCCTGGCGATTCCTCATGAGGTTGGTCACCACCTTTTTTGGAACGGCACACAGCCTGAATCTAAACGGCCGATGCGTGAGCATCTGCTGAAAAAGGCCAGTGAAGCCGGAATCTCGGCTGGTGATTGGCGGCTGAACTGGTTGGAAGAGCTGTTTGCCGATTCGTACGCGCTGGTGCTGAATGGCCCGGTCATTGTGCTGGACTTTCAGGACATGCTGGATGATGACATGTCGGCTCATTTTCGGGAGGACACGGACAAGCACCCTATACCGGCGATACGGCCGTTTATCCAAACCAAAATCCTCCGCCAACTTACAGACCAAAATGGCAAAGCCCTCTACACCCACGAATGTGACCAACTGGATAAAAATTGGAAAACCTGGATCAAAGAACATCCCTTAAAGGCGAGCTTTGCCCTTATTGACCATCCTCAACCCGTGCTTGGTCAGGCTATTCTGGATGAGTTAACGCCACTCATCACCGTAATTTTGGATACGATGGTCGATATTCTGCCCACCAAAAAAGAGTTCACCGGCATGAACATTACTGATGATGTGAGCCAGCTGTATACCGAATTTCAGGGCTACAAAATGCCCGATGATGACCTGGAACTGGTGAACCGGTTCCTGGAAGGTAACGCTACCGACGAAGAGGTAACCGCCATTTTGACCAGCAACCCCAAAATCTCCTTCAAGAAACACATTGCTGCGGAAACTCGCCAGAAGCCCGAAAAGATAAAAACGGCCGAATGGATGCAACTCCTCCGCTCCTATGGCTGGTCAAATGAAGGTCCCATAGGGGATGATGGTGGTACCCGAACCAGCATGGGCAATAACTAGGGCTGCCATGTTCTATTTTTTTGGTTTGCGCCGGGCTAAGGTTGTGGACTGATTCGCCGATAGGTTTCACCAATCAGGCGGTTTTCTGGCACATTTTGCAAAAAAGATTCACGGCTTTCAAGGCCGGGGATTTTGTTGGCTTGCGCCTGTAATTTTTTGTGAGCGTCGGCAATGAACTGTGCCGTACGAGAGTCCTGGTAATAATCTAGCAGCGTGTAGCAAAGCCAATAAAAGCCGAAGGGGTCACCTAGACCATCCATCGTTTGGGCAGACAGTTCGGCCATCACTAACTCCAGACCAGCTTGTGCTTTATCATGACTTTTGTTCAGATGGGCAATGTAAGCCAGCCCAAGCTGCGGCGGCAGTAGGTGATGGGTTGCCTGGTTTAGCTCAAAGCGGAGCCTTAGCGCCTCCTGCATGTTTTCTTCAGCCAGGGCAAGTTCGTTGAGAGCAATTAATGTTTCAGCATAAACGTAGAGCGTTGCAGCCTTGGCAAAGCGCAGCCCTAACTCTTTTTCGAGTTCTAAACATTGTTCATAGAAGCTTCTGGCAGTAGCAAATTGCTGCTGTTTGGCGAAAACTTCACCTAAATTATTCAAAATAATCGCTTCGCCCTGTCTTTCCCCGGTTTCACGTCGAATTGTCAGGGAGCGCTGGTAAAAGTGTTGCGCCTGTTCGTAATTGCCGAGCATATGGGCAATGGTGCCCAAATTGTTTAGCACAACTCCAATGCCCCGCCGATGCCCAATCTTTTCGTAGATAGTGAGCGAGAGACTAAGCTGCATCTGTGCCAGACCGTAATCATGCTGGTGGCCAGCCAAGAGGCCCAGGCTGTTTCTTGTAAATGCCTCTTTGTGATGGTTATTCAACAGCTGGGCCATGTGTAACACTTGCTTTTTTAGCTGGCTGCTCGTGGCATAGTCGCCTTGTTTTAGCGCTATTGACCCCAGATCGAACAAAGCATCTGCTTCCATCTCTCGCTCACCCATTTTGCGGTAGATTTCCAGCGCCTGGTTAATATGTTTTTTGGCTTCAGCTGAATTTCCTTGCCAGTGCAGGGCTGTTCCCCAAAGCGATAGGCTGTCGGCGACAAATTTTTCGTGGTCGATGGTTCTGGCCAGCGCCAAACTTTTTTGGGCGGCAGCGATTTCGGCCGGGTAGTCGCCGATTTCTTCAGCAAATCGCGCTTGTAAAAGCAGAACTTCAACCTGCTTTTCTTTATCTGTGGTGAGGTTGGCCAGGTCGGTGAGTGTTTTGAGCAGTGTTTCTTGTTCAAGGCGTTTGCCTTGCCAGTGGCAGATTTTTTCTTTGGCTAGCAGCAGTTCGTAGCGCGTTTGATTGTCTTCTGGCGGGGTGAGAGCGAGGGCACGGCCGTAATAATCTAGCGCCTCGTTGTTTTGGTACGCTTCACGGGCAGCGTCCCCGGCCTGGCGCAGGTAGTGGCGCGCTTTGTCGGCAAGGTTGGCCTGCTCGGCGTGGTAGGCCAGTTCACCAAAATGGGACGCCAGATCGTTGGCGTAGAGCGTTTCGAGCGCCGCAACAGCCAGTTCATGCAAGGCCCGCCGCCGGGCACGCAGCTGCATTTTGTAGGCCGCATCACGCACCAGGGCGTGGCGGAACAGATAACGCAGCTCGTTGAGGGCGGCCCAAATGGCGGCTTGCTCTGCCTCGTTCAAGATGCTGTCAAACTGCGCTTCCTCGCGCAGCATCAGCGCCAGCAGCCGGACTTCAAATTCGCGACCTAAAACGGCCGCATGCTGCACCCCGTTCTTTACCTTCGCCGTTAGCCGGTCCAAACGGGCCACCAGCAGGGCATGAACATCTCGTGGCAGGACAGTTTGTTGAACGGCCGTTACTGCCCAACCTCCTTCTGTTTCTACCAACAAACCTTGCTCTTGCAGGTAGCGCACAATATGCTCGGTGAAAAACGGATTGCCTTCACCGCGTTCCGTGAGCAGCGTGTGCAGGTTGGCGGCAATCGGCCCGCCCAGCAGGTCGGCGGCCAGCAAGTTTAGATCGGCGGCTGGGAGCTGCTGGAGGGGCAAGGTTTGCCAGGGGATGGGGCCTGTATCGGCTCCGGTGTGCTGCTCCGGGCGGCTGGTGGCCAGGATAGCCAGGGGGTAGTGCGTGTCGGGAACGGCCGTAACCGTCAGCCATAGCTGCTGCAAAAATTGGCGCGAATCATCATCCAGCCAATGTACATCTTCAATGACCAGCAGCGTGGGCTGGCGCAAACTCTCTGCCTGAAGCAAGGTGGTCAGAGCGGTGAGCGTGTTTTCAAACCGGCCTTGCGGCTCTAGCTGCTCGTACAGCGAATCGGGCCAGCGCAAATCAACAAGTGCCCCCAGAAAGGCGCGTGTCCGGTTTAATTCGCGGGCCAATTCGGGCGATGGCGTGTCGGTCAGCAGTTCGCTCAACTTTTGTTCAAAAGCGGCCTTGTTCTCTGCTTCGCTTTGCTGGCTCAGCTGCCCAAAGTAGCGATACAGCCAGTAACGCAGCGGATTGAGCGACTGGCGCAAAATCTGGTCGGTCTGGCAGAGGAATACCTGATGCTGGCCAAAGGCGGGTAGCTGATGCTCTAAAAATGTGTGCAGCAACCGGCTTTTGCCAATGCCCGCTTCTCCTTCGATGCGGTACGCGCCAGCCAAACGGCCGTTGGCCAATGGCTGTACAAATTCGGCCAACTGTGCCAGTTCTGCGCCGCGCCCCAGCATCTGACCTGTGAAAATGGGAACGGCCGTTTCCTGGCGGCGCAGCAATCGGTAAACAGGCTGTTCCCCGGCAAAGCCCTTAAACGGCCGATTGCCCACAAATTCCACGGCAAAGCGCTGGCGAGTGCGTTGAAAAATTGGGGCATCGAGCCAGATTTCGCCCGGCGAAGCGCTGGTCATGAAGCGGGCGGCCAGATTCACGCCGCTGCCATAGCAGGTGAACTCCTCATGCAGCGGTGAGCCGATGAAACCCGCATGCGCCACCCGGTAGGTGACGCCAGCCCGGATCGGTATTTCGCTTTGCTGACGCAGCGCCAATAAAAAGCTCAGCGCGCGCTCGATGTCCGTCTCGTGGGCAATGGGTGCACCCCAGAAGAGCAGCAGCGTGCACCCCTTGTCGCCAAAATCCAGGCGGCTGGTGACGCTGCCAAACTGCCCTTGTAAGGCAAACACGGTTTGCATGAACGACGCCAGCCTGGCTTCATCTTGCATATCTGGCAGGCTGATGAAGACATTGATAATTTGGCGGAACTCCCCCTGTAATTGCTGGGCGATGAGAATTTGCGGGAAAAAGTGGCCGAGCAACGGTAGATTGGGCCTGGGTGGCGTAAAAGATTGGGCAGGAGTGAGGCGGGCCGGACGGCCGTTTAGCACCCAAAATGAATCGCGGGGATTGACAACTAACGCGGCGGCCAGAACGGTGGCCAGCGGCGCAGTGAGAACGATGTCGCCGGGCTGGGCTACTTTTTGGGCAAAGGCGCATTCTTCAACGGCCGTTCCCCGAAAATAAAACGCAGCCCGCTCCTGGCCGCTGTCCCGAATGATCGCCCACTGGGCTTCCCCCAGCGCCAGACCAATTTTGGCCGTCATCTGGAAGCGGCCGTAAGGCGTGTGGCTGGTTGGGTTGTTGGTGAGATGCTGCTGCGCCTGCCAGGCAGCCGTAAGGGCTTGCTGCGCGACGGTTTCCTCACCAGAGGCAGGAGAAATGGGGAAAAGGGCGGTGAAGGCATCGCCGGCAAAGTTGCTGATAAAGCCGCCCTGCTCAAACACAAACTGCACCAGCGGCTCAAAAATGCCCAGCATCACCGAAGCCATCACCTCCGCGCCATGCTGGCCGTGCTGCATGAGGGTTTCCATGAGTTGGGTAAAGCCAGAAATGTCGATGAAGAGGCCAACGGCCGTAAACGACCCACGGTGGTTTTCTTGGGCCAGCTGTTCCAGAATGAATTGGGGAACGAGGTTGTGCATGCTTGTGCTCATTTGTCGGTGCTGTTCAGGTTGCCGTTGATAGTTTACCAGAGGAAAAACAAAACTTGAAGGGCAGGACGGCCGTCTCTTGCTATAATCCGCCCTTATGACAAAAGCGACCCAACCCAACCCTTCTTTGCGTCAGGCGTGGCTGGCGGCAATGCGCCCGCGTACGCTGCCTCTGGCGCTTTCCTGCATTGCCCTGGGCAGCTTTCTCGCTGCCGCCAACGACGCTTACAGCTGGCCGATTACGACGCTTTGTTTGGTAACGGCCGTTTTCCTGCAAATCCTCTCTAACCTGGCCAACGACTACGGTGACTCCATCCACGGGGCGGATCACGTGCAGCGCGAGGGGCCGCAGCGGGCGGTCCAGTCCGGCCAGATCAGCGCCCAAACGATGAAGCGGGCCATGTTCTTGTTCGCTGGCCTGTCGGCGGTAAGTGGGTTAGCGCTCATCTGGCTGGCATTTGGGGCCGAGGGGTTGGTGGGATTGCTCGTGTTTGTGGTGCTTGGCGGGGCGGCCATCTGGGCGGCGGTGAATTACACCGCAGGCAGCAAACCGTACGGCTACGCTGGTTGGGGCGATCTGTTTGTGCTGATCTTTTTTGGCTGGGTGGGCGTGTTGGGGCCGTATTTTTTGATGGCCCATCAGCTTGATTGGATGCTGCTGCTGCCCGCCACCAGCTGTGGCCTGCTGGCCGTGGCCGTGCTCAACGTCAACAACATCCGCGATATTGATTCGGATCGACAGGCGGGCAAATATTCGATTCCGGTGCGGTTGGGGCCAGAGCGGGCGCGGTTCTACCACTGGATTTTGCTGGGAACGGCCGTTTTCCTGGCCACGCTCTATGTCTTGCTCACCTTCACCAGCTACGGAGCCTTTTTGTATGTGCTGGCGGTGCCGCTGCTGGTGAGGAATGGAACGGCCGTACAAAACACCTTCTCCCCGCTCAAACTCAATCCCCTGCTCAAGCAGATGGTCCTCTCCGCCCTGGCGTTTAATTTGCTGCTCGGCCTTGGGTTGATTTTATGATTGTTGCCCTTGCCGCTCTGTGGGGAAACGGCCGTGCAGCAGTATGCTAAAATTGACGTTTCACGTTAGCATTCCGGGAGCAAACTGATGAAAAAGTATTTGATATTATCCTTGCTCTTATTAATGTTATTGCTGATTGTATTGGCAGATTCTGCAATTGCGGTTAACAAACGGGGGAGCACGGGGGCAGTAAATTTGGCTGAAGATTCAAGGGTGGCCACGACGCTTGCCGATCCGACGACATTTCCCCTGGTACAACGATCAGACATTACATATCTCGGTTCGTTTGCGGTGCCCAACCAGGATAACGTGGGGAATCCAATGGGTTATGGCGGCCACGCGCTGGGCTACAATCCAGTAAGCCATTCGCTTTTCTTTGGCTGCCATGATTGGTACCAGTTGCTAGCAGAGGTGTCTATCCCCGCCTTTGGGGAGACAGCATCTATCCTAAAGAACTGCACAGACGTGACCGAGGGTACGCTGGGTGATGTTGATCCTGGCGATCTCAATGGAATCAAGCTGGGTGGGAATCTGGTGTATAACGGCCGTCTCATTACCACCGCCTTTGCCTACTATGATGCCGATTCCACACAGAGGGTAACCCACGGCGTTTCCGCCAACCTCGATCTGGACACGCCGAACAATTTTAATGGCTGGTATGGATTCACCGGAGCCAGTGCAAGTCCGCGCGCGCTGGCGGGATACATGACCCCCATTCCCACCGAATGGCAGCCGCTTTTTGGCGGCCCCGCCTTCACCGGACAGGGCAGCCTCTCAATCATCAGCAACTCTTCAGACGGACCGGCGGCGACCGTGTTTGATCCGGCAGCCGTGGGTGTGCTTGATCCAATTCCAGGCACCACCGTCGTTTACTATCCGTTCCCCAACAGCCATCCAGATTTTGAAGCTAAAGGTTCGATGCTGGCAGGCATGGCCTTTCCGCGCGGCAGCCGCACCGTCCTCTTTTTCGGCACGCGGGCGCAGCATCCTTATTGCTATGGCCTGCCCGAAGAGTGCGAATATTCGTGTTCCCCATACAAAGGGCCACACAACGAATACAAGCACGCCATTTGGGCTTACGACGCCAATGATCTGCTGCGGGTGAAAAACGGCGAGCTGGACCCGTGGGAAGTGATGCCCTATGCGACGTGGGAATTCTCGGACTTAACAGATGGCAACTGTGCTAGTACCAACTTCGGCGGGGCTGTGTTCGATCCTGAAGCCGGTATTTTGTATGTCACAGAAGCATTCGGCGAAAGCCCTGCGGTACATGCCTTCCAGATTAATTCGAATCTTGTTAACCTTACGGCCGTTCCTCCTCACATCACTCCTGGCCAAAGCAGCACGCTCACTTGGAGCGCTGGCAACGCCACAGCCTGCACTGGCACCAACTTCAACACGGGCGGGGCTACCAGCGGCAGCGTTTCCGTCTCGCCCGCCAGCACCACCACCTACACCGTCACCTGTGATGGCGTGGCCGCCAGCGCCACCGTTCTGGTAATCACCAACCAGGTGATGCTGCCTGTGATTATGAAAACGATAAACTGAGCTTAGCCCAATTTTGTGTTCCGTGACCGACATACTGTTTACTGATCCCTGAACACCGCTTACCGAATCCGCCCCATAAAGTGACTGTCGGCCAAACGGCCGTCGCCAAAAGCATGCCAGCGTTTAGTGCCCTCGATGACAAAGCCAAACTTTTCATAGAGGCGCACTGCGGCTGGATTGTCCGTGTTAACCTCTAACTCCAGCCGTTTTACATTCAGCCAATTGTCGGCCAGATCGATGATGGCGGCCATGAGTTGGTTGCCAATACCCTTGCCCCAGTACGCCGGATGCACCATCATGCCCATGCCTGCCACGTGGCTCTGGCGCGGGTTCTGTGCCTTGTGCAAAGTAATAAGGCCCACGGCTTTGCCCTGTACTTCGGCGGCAAAACGATGAATGCCCGGTGCGGCATCGCCAAACCGCTTTTGAATCTGGCTGACTTCCATGCTGGGCAGTTGTAGCGTGGTTCGATCGACCAACGGGTGGGTGAGGCAGGCGTGCAAATCATCAAAGTCTGCACGGCGCGGGGGTCGAATGAGCACTTCTTCGGGCGTGAAGTCCGCTGGAGGGGGTGGGGTGGCCGGGCTGTTTGGCTCGACTGGGCCAGGAACACGGCCGTGTAGTCGGGCCATCACAAAATCATCCAGGAAACGGCCGTTGCCAAACGACACCTTCTGCCGCAACCCTTCACGGACAAAGCCAAACTTTTCATACAGATGAATCGCCGCTTCGTTGTGGGTGTACACTTCTAGCTCGACGCGGCTCAGGTTGAGCCAGTTGTCGGCCAGGTCCAGCGCCGCGGTCATGAGTTGGCTGCCCACGCCCTGGCCCCAAACGTCGGGATGCACCATCAGGCCCAGGCGGCCACAGTGCCTGAGCCGGGGTGTCAGGTAAGCGGTGACATGAGTGAAGCCAACGACCCGGCCTTGCCAATCAGCCACCAGCCGGTGACGGCCGCTTTGTTCACTGGCGGCCCATTTTTCCGTTTCACTCAGTTCCATGCTGGGCAATTGCAAAAGCTGGCTCACGACACGCGGATCGGAAACCATTGTGTATTGACCTGGCGCATCATCGAGGTGAAACGGCCGTATGACGATCTCGGCCGGGTTGATATTGCGTGTGTTCATGGCTGTTCTCCAGACGTGTGGCGAATTTTTCACCCAATCTTTACCCCAAATAGGCGGCGCGATTGGATACTTAAGAAAAAGAAAGCGGGTTTTTAAGTCAAGAATCATACGCTTATGGCAAATGATTGCCAATATCGGTTGTTCCGCATGGGCCGTACCACAGACTACCCAATTAAAAATTGGAATATGATAAAATTACGGCCGTATGGTTGGCGGACTGGATGATTTCCAGGTACAACCAGAAGTGTTGAGAGAACCCCATGTCTATGGCCAATTTAGATGCTGCGCACACTGAACCAACTGCGTCGCCTGCAAATACACAAATTCAAACATCCCCACCGCTCATCATGGCTGAGGAAGCTTTACCTTCAATTGCTCCAGCGCTGAATGCCGTCGCTCAGTTAAGCCTGGCCCCTGTGACGCTGGGGTATGCGTTGTTTCACTTTTTCCTGGCGGCCACGTATCTGGTCTTTTTGTCCCCGGTGATGGTGGCGACGATTGTGCCACTGGTAGCGGGAACGGCCGTAATCCTTTTAGCCTTGTATGCGCTGTTGCGTAACCGGCCCGTATCGCCGGAATGGGCCCAGCCGCTGGGTGTGGGCGTTGTGGCGCTCTCCGTTGCCAACGTTTTTACCCATCTTTATCTGGCGCAGGAGCCGCTGCCGACGAGCATTGTTACCTTTTTGTTGGTGGGCGCGGGGGTCTTTTTGCTTTCCGCGCGTTGGATGGGTCTGGTTTTGGGCGGTACCCTGCTGAGCTGGGTGCTGATTGTCCATGATTGGCCGGTAACGCCGGGGCTGATTTACAACGGCATCTTGCTTATCCTGAGTGTGGGTATTTCGCTGGTGGTGTTTTACGTGCGCCGCCAATCGGTGACCCGCTACGAACTGCTCCGCTGGGAAGATGGCCAGCGCCGGGCACAGCTGCAACGCCGCGCCATGCAAATGGAAACCAGCATGTCGTTGGGGCAGCACATCACCGCCATTTTGGATTTGGATTCGCTGCTGCAAACTGTCGCTGAGCTGATCAAGGCGCAGTACAAGCTTTACTACGTCGGTATTTATCTGCTGGATCAGCGGGCCGATGGGTATTTGGTGCGACAGGTGGGCGTCGGTGGCAACCAAAGCGGCCAAAAGCGTGCGCCGATGCGGATTCGCGTTGGGCGTGAAGGGCTGGTTGGTTGGGTGGCCGGTAACGGCCGTCACCTGCTGGTCAACGATGTGTTGCAAGACAGCCGCTACATCCCCCACGACCTGGTGTCACAGACCCGCTCCGAGCTGGATTTGCCGCTGCGGGCCGGTCGTCGCCTTATTGGCGTGATTAGCTTGCAAAGTGACCAAACGGCCGCTTTTGACAAAGAAGACATCCCCTTCCTCCAATCACTAGCTGACCAGGCGGCCATTGCCATTGACAACGCTTCGCTGTACCAAAATGAGCGAGCCGCTCGCCGCCTGGCCGAGACGCTGCACAAAATGGGACGGGCGCTTACCGGCACGTTGGAATGGAATGAGGTTCTGGACCTGATCCTGGGCCAGCTGGCGGAGCTGGTCGCTTACGATCGTGGCTCTGTGTTGGTGCGCCGTGGTGATATTTTGGAACTGGTGGCTGCGCGGGGCTTTCCTTCCTCTACCAAATCCGAGATTCGCGTCTCGTTGGCGAATGAGAGTATTTACCGCGAGATTTGTGACACAAAACGGCCGTTATTCATTCCCGACGTCACGCAGTGGCCCGACTGGCACCAGTTTGAGACCCTGCCGCTGGCTCGCGCCTGGTTGGGCGTGCCGCTGATCAACGGCGAAGAAGTGATCGGCATGTTGTCCCTCACGCGTGAGACAACCACACCTTTCACCGAAGAATCAATCAACATGGCTACCACCTTTGCTGCGCAAGCGGCCGTTGGCTTGGAAAATGCTCGCCGCTTCGATAAATCGAACCGCTTCTCGCAGCAGATGGAATACGAGGTCGCCCAGCGCACCCAGGCTATCCATGAGGCGTATGCCCGCCTGGAGCAGCTAGACCGGGCCAAATCTGACTTTATCACCATTGCTTCGCATGAGCTGCGCACGCCGCTGACCATTTTGCGCGGCTACAGCCAGATGTTGTTCCAGCAAAACAGCGTCCAACAAGATGAGCAAATGGAAAAACTGGCGGCCGGTATTCAATCTGGCGCGATGCGGCTGGAAGAAGTTGTGAGCAGCATGTTGGAAGTGGCCAAGATCGACAACCGCGCTTTAAATCTTTACCACAAGCAGGTTTCTTTGCACGATCTGTTCAGCCATCTGGCCGAAACTTTTGCCAATGCGCTTGCCGAGCGGCAGCTTTGCCTCACCATTTCTAATCTAGAAAGTTTGCCCACCATTGAGGCCGATCCAGATGCGTTGGGGAAGGTGTTTTACCATCTGCTGGTGAACGCCATCAAATATACGCCGGACGGCGGCTCAATTCGGGTGTCGGGTGTGGGGCACTTCACCAATGGCCAACGCAATGCGGCCGACAAGGTGGAAATCCTGGTGCGCGACAGCGGCATTGGCATTGACCCTGAGCTGCACGACCTCATCTTCTCCAAGTTTTACCAGACGGGTGAAGTAGCCTTGCACTCATCGGCTAAGACACAGTTTAAGGGCGGCGGTCCGGGGCTGGGGCTGGCCATCACCCGAGGCATCGTGGAAGCGCACGGCGGCAAAATCTGGCTGGAAAGCGCGGGCCACGATGAACAGAACTGCCCTGGCACAACCTTCCATGTGCTTCTACCGCTGATGCGCGGGGAGAAAGTGGAGATGGTAGCGACCAAGTAAAAAGTGAAAAGTGGAAAGTTGGCTTTCACCATTCACCATTCAGCATTAATTATTCCCTTGCGGTACCAATTCGATTTCAAACAGTGTCGGCCATAGTTTGCCAGTAATGAAGAGACGGCCGTTTTCCGCATCGTAAGCAATCCCATTCAACACATCAACCGGCTCATCTGCTGTGGCCGGGTCTAGCAACCCGGTGAGATCAATGCTGCCGATCACCTGCCCGGTGGTCGGATCGATGCGCACGATGCGGTTGGTTTGCCAGATGTTGGCCCACACTTCCCCGTTGATATATTCCAGCTCGTTGAGGCGGACTACTGGGCCGTTTTGGTCCTGCACGGTGAGGCGGCCAACTTCGGCAAACGTATCTGGGTCGCGGAAGTACAGCGTGCTGGTGCCGTCGCTCATGATGAGGCAACGGCCGTCATGAGTAATGCCCCAACCTTCAGTGTCGTACTCCCAGGTGTTCAGCCGTTCAAATGTTTCGCGGTTGTAGACAAAAGCAACATGATTTTGCCAGGTTAGCTGGATCAGTTTGTCTTGCCACAGCACCAGCCCTTCGCCAAAAACATCGCTGCCCACGTCCAAAAATTGCGTCACTTCGCCCGTGGCCAGATCCACCTGTCGCAGCGAGGAGGGTGTGCGCTTGATGCCGGTGCTTTCGTACAGCACGCCGTCCACGTAAACGAGCCCCTGGGTGAAAGCATTGGGGTCATGCGGATAGGTGTTGATGACCTGGTAGCTGTAGCTGGGCACGCTGCTGGGCGGCGCAACGGCCGTTGCTGTAAATGGCTCGCAGGTGGGGATGGGTGTGGCGGTAGGAACGGCCGTACTTGTTAGGGTAGGTGTAGGTGCTTCAGCCTGGCCACAGGCAGCCAGGGAGAAGATGAGAAATACGGCCGTAAACCACAACAGCCACCGATAACGTGAATTTTTATCCATAGATTTCATTCCATCATGATAACCACATTGCCCTTTTTGCGCCCTGTATCGACATACCGGTGCGCGGCCACCATTTGCGCCAGCGAATACCGTTGGTCAATAACGGGTTTTAGCTGTCCAGCGGCTACCAGCTCTGTTAAAAAGCGTAAATCCGCGGCGCTGCGGGGTGGTCCACCGCCGATTGTTCGCTTGTGGCTGGTTACGGCCGTCCACCACATCCGCAAACTGATTCCTGGCGAGGCCACCGCTTGTGCGTACACGCCCCCGTCTTTTAGAGCGTTCAGGGCAGCAGCATAAGGCAATTTGCCGACTGTATCAAAAACAACATCATACTTGGTGTCGCCCAGAGTGAAATCATCTTTCGTGTAATCAATCACCTGATGGGCACCCAAGGATTTTACCAACTCCACGTTGGCGGCGCTGCAAACACCGGTAACCGATGCCTTAAAGTGCCGGGCCAACTGCACGGCAAACGTACCTACGCTGCCGGAAGCGCCGTAGATGAGCACGCTTGCGCCTGGCTGAATGGCTGCCGCCTGAAGAAAATATAGCGCGGTGCGCGCGCCAATGGGCAGCGTGGCCGCTTCTTCACAGGTTAGATTGGTAAATGCGGCTATTACGCCATTTTCCGGCATACAAATGTACTCGGCGTAGCCCTTCATGCCATTTTCAAATGTAGACGCCGCAACGAGATCGCCCTTTTTGAACTGGGTGACGTCCTCGCCGACTGCTTCTACCTCTCCGGCTATCTCCATCCCCAAAATGTTGACTTTTGGCTTCCAAAAGCCAAGCACAATGCGGGCCGGTAGCCAGTAGGACGGTGGTACGTTAAAGCCGCGCATTCTGGTATCGCCTGCGGTGACGGTAGTGGCCCTAACTTTGACCAGTACCTCGTTTGCTTTTGGCGTTGGTTTGGGCACATCGCGCAGCTGCAATACTTCTGGTGGACCATATTTTTCATAAACGATTGCTTTCATGTTTGTCTCTCCTAAAAAACGTAGAAGTGTCTTGGATTAGTTGGCCGGGTTGGCAAGTTGGTTGGTGGTGGCCCGCGGATGTTGAGACGGCCGTTTCCAAATGACCCATTCCGCCACGAGGATATTGATGAGCCAGCCTGCGCCCATCATCAACGCACGGGGCAGCTCGGGTGGTGCGCCCGGGCCGGCGAATATGAACCAGGGAAGATGTGTCAGCACCTGGGTGCCCGCGCCCAGGCCAATGGCGTAAGCACGAATCATCCACGCGCCGTGCTGGTCAAAACGGTGCTGCCGGGCGGCCCATGCACCACGGATGATGAACATGAGCATAGCCGAGCCAACAAAGAGCCGTTCCCAGTAGAGCAGCACACCGTCACCAGCGGGCCAGGGATAAAACAAAGTCATCCACAAGCCAGAGAGCGCGGCGGCTAGCCCACTGGGTACCAAAATCCATCGGCCCAGCCAGCGGTGCCAGCGCGGCCGCCAACGGCGAATGCTGGCCGTAAACTGAAACGCTCCCAACAGCGAATAGAGCGTCACGCTGATGATATGCACAATCACCGGCATCGGGGCGGCAAAAAACCGGGCATTTTCCTCAGTAACGGCTGCGCCGCTAGCGAGTTGGGTGAGGCGCGAAGCTCCCGCAATTGCCGGTACTAAACTGAGAAGGATTAACCCTCCTGGCACCAACCAGGCGCGCCAACTGATTTTTTTCTTGTTTGGGTTCATTGTTTATCTCCTAAATTTTGTGGCCAACAGGCAGCATTATAGAAAGGTGCGTCGATCGGGCTTCCCACCGCATCAGTTGGTTTAAGACGAGGGCAGGGGGAAACGGCCGTTCGCTAGCGAACCGTCAAAACGCTATTTACCTGTTGAAAGAGTGAATTGTTTGGGACTACTTTTGTTTGTTCAGCACCGGGTCTGCATCTGGATCATAGGTGAAAACCTCTTCCAGCGGCGAATCAAACACGGCGGCGATGCGAAATGCCAGTTCAAGCGAAGGTGAATATTTTTCGTTTTCAATGGCCAGGATCGTTTGCCGCGTCACGCCAACCCGGTCGGCTAGCTCTTTTTGCGTCATCTCATCATGAAAAAAGCGCAGCTTGCGAATGTTGTTGCTAATTGGATTTTCGGCCATGTTAAAATCCCCTCCGGTACAGCAGCAAGCGCGAGCCATCCCCCACAACCTGGGCCAAAATGCCGAAGAAGATGAGCAGGGTAAACATCACCAGCGGCGGCTGCCCAAAAGTAAAGGTGAGCATGGCGGCCAAGACACCGAGGGAAGAAACGGTGTGCGTCACTTTGGTGCCGCGCAGGTCAATGAGATTGTCTCGTTCATCTGCCCGACTCTCAATGTCTGGCTCTTTGTTGCCGGTAATGATGGCTTGAATGATGGCGGAAACGATGTGGGTGAGAATCGTGGCCGCCACAGTGACGATTACCGCCGCGACAATGATGATGACCCACAGGCGAAAGACATTGGCCTGGGTAAACGTTTCCGTAGCCGCCATTTGCAGGACTCTGATCAGAAAATAGACAAGAATCAGCGTGAAGTTCACCAGGGAAACAGTGATGTTTTTTTCTTGAAAAGACATAAGGTCCTCTTTTAGACGAATAAATTTTTGCCGTATCGCACGGATCGGCATGTTTGATTTATTTTACGATAAGTAAACCAGAATTTACAGATAGTAATATAAATCATACTTGATGTCAAGTATTTTTTACACAGTTTGGCAAATTGAGTTAGCCTGGCGGTGTGACTGTTTTTGTTTAACTGGCTTCGTCTAAAAGTTCGTTGAGGGCGTGGGAAATACGGCCGTATATCCAACCATCAATGCGCGGCGGCGTGATGCCAAGGGTGCTGAGCATACTTTTGATCTGCTCGCGATGTTCGGTGGCATGGTTAATGGCTTGCAACATCACCACCCACGGCTCAATGGCATAGCCATCGTAATGAAAAGTTGTGTCGAGCTTGCCAGAGTTGTCTTTGGCCAGGGCCAGCAACCCCTCGCCAGTGATTTTGGCGGCGACCCGAATAGCATCAAAATCTGGTGGGCTCTGCCAGTCGAAAACCGGCGCGACGCCCGCCACTTGTGTCCAATAGCTTTGCTGTGAAGCCATCATGTGTTGCAAGGTGAGGCGGATACTGCCTTTGGTGGTGGCATCAAGCGGCGCGTCAAGCTGCTCATTGGTCAAAGGGGCACAAACTTCAATGATCTGGAAGTTGGCCCAGTTGTTGTGTTCAAAAAATTTTACAAGCGTGGTGTTTGGCATGCGTTATTTCTCCTTGAAATTACGGTACCCGTGGGAGTCTGGCCGCAAATCTTGAATCAGATACAACAACTTTACCGAGTCACCGGAAAAAACCAAATTGTATGGAGTTGACGGTTCCTCTTGGACTGACTAAAATGGAACAAGTGTTCGATGCTCGCTTGAGGTAGTTTAGACAACCCAAAGGAGAAAGTGAAATGGCTGAAAATAAAACTCGTCCGACTGAGGAGAGTGTGACCGGTTTTCTGAGCCGCGTAGAAAATAAGACGCGCCGTGAGGATGGCTTTGCTTTGCTAGAGATGATGGCGGAGGTGACGGGGGAAACGGCCGTTCTCTGGGGCAGTATCGTCGGTTTTGGCAGCTACCATTACAAGTACGAAACTGGTCGGGAAGGGGACATGCCCATGGTTGGCTTTTCACCGCGCAAGCAAAGCATGACGGTGTATATCATGCCCGGCTTTGACCAATACGAGGAAATGCTGGCTCAGTTGGGCAAACACAAAATCGGCAAAGCGTGCCTCTACATCAACAAGCTGGCCGATGTCGATGAAACCGTTCTGCGCCAGCTCATCAAGCATTCTTACGATCACATGAAGGCCACCAATTCGTAAATCGTCTAAAGGTTGTGGATGGCGTGCATGTAAAATCGGCAGGCGTCCAGAATTTGGCTCACTTCACAGCTCTCGTTGCGCATGTGGGCCAGACGGTAATCGCCAGGGCCAAAACCAATGGTGGGGATTCTCTGGCTGACCGGGGTAACGGCGTTAGTGCTGAAATCCCAAAAGCCAAATTGCGTGGGTTCTTCGTTAAAAGTGGCACGGTAGGCGGTTATGCATGCCTGGGTTAACGGATGGTCCTGGGCAATCTGCCAGGCGGGGTGAAATGGTTCGTAGCGGACCGAATGCCCGGTCCAGCTTGTTTTGTGTAACACGCCAATGGCCCAACTAGCATTTTTACCCGCGATGAGCTGGGCCATCTCTTGTTTGATGGTTTCTGCCGATTCGCCAGGAATCATGCGGCGGTCCAGATACACTTCACACGCGGTGGGCACAGCATTTAGCGAGGCGCTGGCGCTGGAAATTTGGGACATGACGAGGGTGCCTTTACGGCCGTTTTCCATCGGCAATTCGTTGTTGAGCTTTTCCACCCGCTGAATGATCTCGGCCATTTCGTAGATGGCATTGCGACCCTTTTCCGGCGCGGCCCCATGCGCCGAAACGCCGTGGGTGGTGATGGCGATTTGCGCCTTGCCTTTGTGGCCCAACATGATCTGGTTGTTGGACGGTTCGCAAATTAGCACGTAATCGGGTCTGAGGTTCAGCTCCTGAAAGAGATGTTTCAGATTTTCGCCGTCGCAATCTTCTTCCATGACGGTGCAGGAAACGTAAATGGTTTTGCCTTCGGCCAGACCGCTATTTTTGGCCACGATTCCAGCATAAACGGCCGCTGCTACGGCCGATTTCATATCCACAGAACCACGACCGTGAAGACGGCCGTTTACCACCGCACCGCTAAACGGGGGAATCTCCCACTCGGCTGCGTCGTTGACGGCCACAGTGTCTACGTGGGCGTCCAGCAAAACGGACGTGGGGCCATTGCCAAGGCGGCCCAGCACGTTGCCCATCTGGTCAATAATGACCTCATCATAGCCCAACGCTTCCATCGTTTGCGCCACAAATTTGATGGCCGCCTCTTCCTGCCCCGGCAAACTTTTTAGGCGAACCAGGCTTTGGGCCAGTTCAATAATTTCTGCTTCTACTGTTGCTGAAAGTAAATTTGAATTGCTCATGAAGAAATGATTTTACCAGAGTAAGTTGTCTTCCGCCTTCACGGCGCGTTGGGCTTCAACGATGAGTTTGCGCAAACTGGCGCGGCGGCGAAATTTGGCATTGGCGGGCAGATAGGTGGGTGGAACGGCCGTTGGCTGAGGATTCAGAGACACGTTAAAACAGGGCGACCATTGCTGGATGAGCATCTGTTCCGCCGCGTTTAGCTCATTGGCCACACTGCCAAACTGCTCATCTTGCGAACTGAGCAGTTCAATGGTGAAGTTCATCGACCTGGGCCAGTTGACCCAAACAAAGCGCCCCACAATTGAATGCCCCTTAAAACCTCCGAGCAGATGATCCCACACGCGAGCAAACGCCAGCTGCGATTGCCCCACATAAAAATGCACGCTGTCGTCACGAAAAATGTACAAATCCAGCCCTTGCCACGCCTCCGGGCATTGTTCAATGAGCAGGAAACGTTTGAGGGCGATCTGTGTCATCTGTGGAGGCTTTACTTGAGGTGATGGCCACACGACTCACGGATAATCAGTTCTGTAGGCAAGGCGATGGAAGCGGCCGGCTGGCCCTTAAACTGCTTTTGCATCATCAAAACCTGCATCGCGTAAGCTGCCATGCGTCGTTTGGGGACGTCCACTGTCGTCAGGCTGGGACGGACCATTTCAGCCAGGCCAATGTTGTCGATGGACACAATGGCGATGTCTTCGGGCACTTTCACGCCGTGGTCGTGCATGGCGGCAATGGCACTGATAGCACTTTCATCGTTGGCGGCAAATACGGCCGTTGGCCGCGGCTTCATCTTTATGATCTCCACCGCTGCCTCATAGGCCGACGAAAGGACATGGGATGGGTCCGGTGTAAAAACCAGGCTTTCGTCATACGGCAAATTGTGCTCAGCCAGCGTCTGGCGGTAGCCGGTTAGGCGGGCATCTTGGATGGCTAAGAAAGCAATCCGTTCGTGGCCCAAATTAACAAGATGTTCGACCGCCTGCCGCGCGGCTGCGGCCCGATCAAAGATGACCGTGGGCCACCCCTTCATCGGCTCTTCCAAACAGACCACATTGTCAATCCGCTCGGCAATCTGATCCAAAATCCGCTGGCTGTCAGGATTTTCGGCAATCATGGCGGGCAGGATCAAAATCAAGGATGAAATTTCATCCCGATGAATGTTTTTGTTGAAAAAGACCGGGTCGGTGAGGGCATCAAAAAAGCTGAAAAAGCGAACTTCTTGCCCCAGCCGGTGCACCTCATCAAACAAACCGGCGATGATTGTGTTGTAATACGGCCGATCCAGCACATTGTAGCTGTGGCCACCGGCAATAATCCCCAATGATTCTTTGGCTGTGGAATCGCCCAGCTTCAGCCGCTGCGCATGTTTGTTTGGCCGATAGCCCAATTCATCAATGGCCGCCAGCACCCGCTCGCGCGTTTCCGGCGACACGTCCCGCGGACCGTTGTTGATCACATAAGAGACAACGCCGCGAGACACGCCCGCGCGCTCGGCCACATCTTTCTGGGTAATGATTGAATCTTTTGCCATTGCCTAACTCATTGCCATATCAACAAACTTAACGGTGATTCTAACGTTTTCTACAGAAATTGCCGACTGGCCTCACCAGATGGGCAGCAGTACGGTTGGAAACCGTACGCTGTTACAAAAAGTGCGCTCAAGCGCACCAAAATAGCGCTTTTTAACCTGCTTGAGCAGGTTTTCTGTCTCAGACGATGAATTTTATTTATCGTCTCTAGCCGGAGGCAGGCACAATTTGCACCGATACCTCAGCCCCAGGCAGCTCTGGTGCATAGGCCCGAACAATGACCGGGCCCGGCTTGTGACCCGCTTTCAGATACAGCGCCGCCTGCCCGCCGACTAACGGGAACGGATTTTCACCGATCAGCTCGGCTTCTCCTTCCAATTCAAACGTGACCACCTTGATCGCGTAGGGCAACGGATTGCCAAATTCGTCGGTGATGCGGAAAAGGAGGCGTGTCATGTCCGCGCCATTTGCGTAGAGTTGGTCGGCGTCAGCGGTTAGCTCCAGCCGTTTGGGCAGGCGACTGCTGGCAATTTGCTGCTCAGCCACCGGCTGGCCATTGAGATAGCCCACGAGGCGCAAATTGTAAAACTTGGCCTGCCCCCAGGCGCTGTACGCATTTAGGCCGTCAATTGTAAAGGGCGGGTGGGGCAGGTTGGGGTATTGCTCAAAATTGGGTTGGAAGCGGCCGACGTTAATGTCGCCGATGATGATTTCCACCTCGTCACAGTTGCTAAACACCGTTAGCGGGTTATTGCCTCCGCCAGAGCGATCGCCCATGGTCCAGTGGGTGGCCGCTTGCAAAACAATTTTTTGGGCTGGGTCTTGCTGGCTTTGGTAAAAGTAAGCGGCCCATTTTGGCTGCCGAAAAATGTCCATCACGCCGTGGTAGCAAATGCGGTCGCCAGAGCCAAACTCGATGTGGGTAGCGTAATCAAAGGCGCACCAGCCGATGGCCCCCGCAATTTGCGCATGGCCGAGCTGCAAATTGTGAATTTTGGCGTGCAGCAGCGCGTGGTCAATGAGCCGCTCTTCATGATCCCAGATTTTGGTGGGGAACATATGCCCGGCAAACTCGGTGATGAGGTGGGGCTGTTCGGTGGGGGTGCGCACGCCCATAGAAAAGTCGTTATGCGTGTAGACATCTTCCAAAAAGGAGCTGCCCAAAAAGTCGCGCACGCCGCCGGTCTGGCGGATGGGGTCCAGCTGGTGGGCCAGGGCATTGGTGCGCGTGTAAAAGACATCGTTGTCGCCCGATTCGTTGACCCGCACGCCCCACAAAATAATCGAGGGATGGTTGCGGTCACGTGTAATTAGCGTTTCCAGCTCTTCCAGGCAAAGCGCCTGCCACTTTTCGTCGCCCACGTGCTGCCAGCCGGTGAGCTCTTCAAACACCAGGAGGCCAATCTCATCGCAGCGGTCCAGAAAGTGGGGCGACTGCGGGTAGTGTGAGGTGCGCACGATGTTGCAGGCCAGCTCGTGCTTCAAAATGTCGGCATCCTGGCGCTGCAAGCGGGCCGGGGCGGCGGCCCCGATGTACGGATAGGTCTGGTGTCGGTTGAGGCCAAACAGGGGGAGGGGCTGATCATTGAGGTAGAAACGGCCGTCCGCGCGGAATTCTGCCTGACGAAAGCCAAAGCGAGTGGAAAGGGTGTCGAGAAGACGGCCGTTTTCCCACAGCGTTACCTGAAGCGTGTAAAGCGTCGGTGTGTCCAGCGACCACAGAGTCACGGGGGGTAGGTCCGGCCATTCCAGGCGGTTGGTTTGAGACTCGACTGTCTGTTGAAGCGAGGCCACTTCCTGGCCGTTGGAATCAAGAACCGACGCTTGCAGGGTGAGGTCTGGCTGGAGGTGACTCAGACGGATTTCGGCCGTGAGCCGGGGGTGCTGCATGACGTTTGTGGTTTGCACAAAAATGTTGTCGATGTGGCTGACATTGACCTGCCGCAAATGCACATCCCGGTAGACGCCGCCAAAGGTTAGGTAATCGACTAAATGGCCGTAGGGTGGAATATCTTTACGTTCGCGGGAGTCTACGTGCAAGGTGACCCTGTTCTCGCCTTCCTGCAACTGGTGGGTAATGTCCACGGAAAAGGGTGCGTAACCGCCAAGATGCTGATGGAGGAAACGGCCGTTCAGATACACATCACACGCCAGCATCACCCCATCAAAATCTAGGAAAACCAACGCGTTGTCGTCTTCGGGTGATGGGTGCCAATGAAATTTCTTGCGGTAGGTAGAGATAAACTGGTACGCCGCGTTGTCCACATTGTGATGATCAAACAGTTTGTTGCTGTGGGGCAGGGTGACGGGGACAAAACAATCGTCAGGCGCGTCCAGACTCAATTTTTGGGCAGCAAATTGCCAGTTATCGTTAAAAAGCACACATTTTCTCATGTTCTATCTTCTTTATTTCAGGGTGAGTAATGGATTGGATTGAGCAAATCCCAAAACGAAATTTGAAATCACCGGGCCATCTTGATTGCGATTTGCTCAAATGAAAGCCCGCTGCCCGCTATTGTAATTCAAAATTCCTTTGGGCCTTCACATATGCCACTAAGTAAACTGCTTGACTTTCTTTTGGGGCAAAGTATAATCTTCGTAACACGTGATGTCAACACGTGTTGATTTGCGCAAAAATGCGCAACCCATTGCCAAGCCGTGCTTTACCTTTTTCATGTAAAAGCGGGTACTCCTTGAAAACCACCCAACGATTTCTCCCGCTTTAACTTATGTAACTGGCCGATTAAACGTCACCTAATTTCCGCCATTTACACAACAAATTGGAGGCTCCTGATGAAGAAGAAGCATTTTGTCACCCTATTTTTTATTCTCATTTTTATGACCGTGTTAGTCGCTTGCGGCGGCGCGGACTCTGAAACGCCAGCGGTAGATGTTGAGGAACCTGTCGTTGAAGCACCTGTGGACGAAGCGGTTGAAGAACCTGCCGACGAGCCAGCTGCCGAACCGGTGGAAGCGCCCACGGACGAACCTATGGCGGAACCCACCGAAGAAGCTGTCGCCGAGCCTGAGACCGAAGAACCCGCCGTTGAGCCCGTGGCTACGCTGACCATTTGGGCCGACGACACCCGCACCCCCATTTTGCTGGACCTGGCCGACGATTTCCTGGCCGAGTACAACGTGGCCCTGGTGGTGGAAGACCTGGGCGTGGTGCAAGATATTCGCTCCCAGGTGATTATTGCCGCCCCGGCTGGCGAAGGCCCGGACATTTACATTGGTGTGCATGATTGGTTGGGTGCATTGATCGAAAGCGGCCTGGTAGCGCCGATTGAGCTGGGCGACGTCGAAGACCAGTTTGTGCAGTCTACGTTGGATGCGTTTACCTACACCGATGGCAATCTGTATGGGCTGCCCTACGCTTCGGAAAACCTGGGCTTTTTCTACAACACTGATCTGGTTTCTGAACCGCCAACCACCTGGGACGAGGTTTTGCAAATTGGGCGTGACTTGCAAGGGGAAGGGTTGGTGGAGTATGCAACGGCCGTTTCCACCGGTCCGCTCTACAATGCCCTACCCATCCAAACCGCCTTTGGCGGCTACATCTTTGGCCGCGATGACAGCGGTGCCTGGAATGCCGACGATGTTGGTTTGGACAGCGCGGGTGAGATTGACGCTGTGGCCTGGATGACCGCAGCCGTTGAAGAAGGGCTTATGCCCGAAACGTTCGACTACGAGACGGCCCATTCCCTGTTTGAAACGGGCCAGATTCCCTTCCTCATGGCTGGGCCGTGGGCGCTGGACCGCATTCGCGCCTCTGGTGTGCCCTACGCCGTCGCCGAAAGCTTCCCCGACAACGGTGCCCCGTTCCTTGGCGTGCAAGGCTTCATGATCAATCCGTTTAGCGACAACGTGCTGCTGGCGCAGGCGTTCCTGACCGAGTTTGTGGCCACGCAAGACGTGATGCAGAAGCTGTACGAAACGGGCCTGCGTCCTTCCGCCTACATCCCCGTTCTGGAAGCCACCGATGATCCTGACCTGCGGGCGATGGGTCTGGCTGGGGCCAACGCGATGCCGATGCCCAATATTCCTGAAATGGGCTCCGTGTGGAGCGCCGCCGACAACGGTATCACCCTGGCCGTCACCGGCGAACAAACGGCCGAAGAAGCGATGAGTGATGCCGCCGAACAGGTTCGCGCTCTCATTCGCGGGGCGTTGGCGGGCATGGTCAACCTGCCCGGCACCTTCCAGGACCAGGTTGGCTGTGGTGCCCAGTGGGACCCGGCCTGCCAGGCCACGGGCATGGCAGAAGGCGATGACGGGCTGTACACGCTGGTGGTTGATCTGGCCGCAGGCGACTACGAATTTAAGGTAGCGCTGGATGGCGATTGGACAACCAACTACGGTTCCGACGGTGCCCAGGATGGCCCCAACTACACCTTTAGTCTGGCCAGCGACAGCACCGTGACCTTTACTTACGATCCGGACACGCACCTGATTGACATTGCCACTGAATAACTGATTTAATTCTGTTGGAGGCCGGGAGGAGAAAGAATAGCTTCCCGGCCTTCATTTTCTTGCCCACAGAGAGCACAAAGAGTTTCGAGGCAAAAGCACATTTCTCAGATTTCTCTTTTTACTCTGTGGCTTTTTCAAATAGATTCTAAGGTGATACCGTGCCTGACAGGGTTTCTCCCACCACCCCCCAAACCAAGGCGTCTATTTTATCGCCCTTCCTGCGCCTCGTCTTTTTGCTGGCTGTTGACACAACGGCCGTTTACTTCCTCATTCGGGTCATTTCTTTTGGCTACTATCCGCTAGCCGCTGCCACATTTGTTGTTCTTGTTGTTGTCAACATCATTTTGCTGCACCGCAAGGCATATCCCATCCGCTGGATGGTCGTTGGCCTGATTTTGATGGCGATGTTCACCATCTACCCCATTCTTTTCACCATCTGGGTCTCCTTCACCAACTACGGCGAAGGCCATCTCATCACCCAAGCGCAAGCCATTGAGCAGATTTTAAACGAGAAATACTTGCCGGAGACGGGCCGAGCGTACAGTTGGACCGCCTACAAATCGGCCGATGGCGATTACGTGCTTTGGTTGCAGGATGCCGATGGGATTGGTTATCTGGCCGTGCCCGGCGAACCGCTCACGCAGCCGCAGCCCGGTGAATCTGGCCTGGGTGCGCTGGATGACAAAGGCATCCCGGAGACGATAGAAGGTTACAATCGGCTCAACACCATCCTGGCCACGACGGATCAAAATCTGCCCAACATTTTATTTGGCGAGGCGGGCAGCACCATCCAGATTCGCTCGCCCAAAGAAGCGGCCGAATTGCTGCCGCTGTACGAATACGATGCTGAACGTGACGCCATGATCAGCCAGGAGACCGGGGTTGTTTTCCAAAACATTCGCGGCACCTTTTCCGCGCC
This sequence comes from Ardenticatenaceae bacterium, assembly GCA_020634435.1. Taxonomy (GTDB): domain Bacteria; phylum Chloroflexota; class Anaerolineae; order Promineifilales; family Promineifilaceae; genus Leptofilum. The sequence goes on from JACKBS010000004.1 coordinate 435,168, forward strand.
GGACGGCACGCAGCTGCGTCCTGGGTTTGTCGAGACGATTCAGTTTGCCAACTTCCGCGAATTTTTCACCAGCCCGGCGTTACGTGGTCCGCTGGTGCGCATCATCACCTGGAATTTTGCTTTTGCTATCTTGAGCCTGGTCTTTAACTTTGCCCTGGGCTTGGCGATTGCCATCATGTTTAACGAGCGCAACTTCCCGTTCAAGAAGCTGATTCGCTCCTTGCTGATTATCCCCTACACGGTTCCGGCGCTGCTCACCATTTTGATCTGGCGCGGCATGTTGAACCCGGAACTAGGGGTAATTGACCGCTTTTTGGAAAATCTGCTGGGCTGGGCACCGCCCTGGTTTACCGACCAATGGTGGGCCAAGGTGGCCATTTTGCTCATCAACCTGTGGCTCAGCTACCCATACTTCATGCTCATTTGCAGTGGGGCGCTGCAATCCATCTCAGAAGATTATTATTCGGCGGCGCAGGTGGATGGGGCCAGCCCCTGGCAGCAGTTCTGGCAAATTACGCTGCCGCTGCTGCTGGTGGCGGTAGGCCCACTGCTGATCGCCTCGTTGATTTTCAACTTCAACAACTTCAACCTGATCTACATTTTTAACGCGGGCGGGCCGCCGATGGCCGGTACGCCGACGCCTGCGGGACATACCGACATTTTGATTAGCTACGTGTACAACCTGGCATTTACCGCCAGCCGTGGGGTCAATTACGGCTTTGCCGCCGCCATTACGATGGTTATCTTCTTCATCGTGGGCACGATTACCCTTTTGCAGTTCCGCTATACCAACATGTGGGAGGAGGTGAGCGAAAATGTCTAGCACCGTTCCGCTGCGACGCTTGCAATCCTCCATGAAGGCCCGGCGCACGGTCAGCGTGGGCCTGCGCCTGATTGTGGCGCTGTTTCTGATTGCCTTCTCGGTATTTCCCATCCTCTGGGTGATTTCGGCTTCGTTAAATCCCACGGGGTCGCTGGCCACGCAAAAGCTCATCCCGGACAATCCTGGGTTTGATAACTATCGTGTCCTACTAACCTCTGGCGAGTTTCCTTTCTGGGTTTGGTTTGGCAATTCGCTCAAGATTGCTTCGATCACCTCGGTGCTTTCGCTGGCGATCACCACAACGGCCGCTTATGCTTTCTCGCGCTTTCGGTTTAACGGCCGTAAAACCATGCTCAAGGGCATCCTCCTCATCCAGGTGTTCCCAGCACTGCTGGCCATTGTGGCCGTCTTTTTGATGATCTCGCAGGTGGGTGATGTGTTCTCCGGCGTTGGCCTGAACACCCACGCCAGCCTCATTTTGGTTTATCTGGCGGGGCGATGGGCATCAACATTTGGCTGATGAAGGGCTTTCTGGATACGATTCCGCGCGAGATTGACGAGTCGGCTATGGTGGAAGGGGCGACTGACTGGCAAATATTCACCCGGCTTATCCTGCCCTTGCTACGGCCGATTCTCATCGTTATTTTGATTTTGAACTACATCAATATCTACGGGGAGTTTATCCTGGCGCGGGTGTTGCTAAAGAGCAACGAGCAGTACACGCTGATGGTGGGCTTGCAGGTGTTTGCCGGGGCGCAGTTTAACCAGCGCTGGGGTGTGTTCGCCGCCGGGCGCTCATCGGCGCACTGCCGATTATGATTATTTATTTGCTGCTGCAAGACCAGATTGTAGGCGGGTTGACGCAGGGAGCGGTGAAGGAGTGAAAAATCCACAGATTTCACAGATGGCCCAGATTTTGCTTTTAGGATTGCTTGTGCTTTTGGTTGGGTGCCAATCGGAGGAGGGGGGGGTGGTAGATACGGCCGTTTCCACCCCACAACCTTCTCCCTCACCCACCGTTGAAGCAACTGCTGAACCCACCGCCGAGCCAACCCCGCTGCCCACGCCAGCGCCAACCGTAGTGCCCATGCCCGAGGCCGATGTCCCGTTTTATCTCGGTCTGGATTTGTCCTACGTCAACGAGATGGATGACTGCGGTGCGATTTACCTGGAAAATGGCCAATCCCGCGATGCGTATGAACTGTTCAGCGACCACGGGGCCAACCTGGTGCGCGCCCGGCTGTGGCACAACCCCGACTGGACTGACTACAGCACCTTGCCAGATGTCACCAAAACATTTCTTCGCGCTAAAGAAGCGGGCATGGCGACCCTACTTTCCATCCACTACTCTGACAATTGGGCCGACCCTGGCAAGCAGCAAATCCCCGCCGCCTGGGCCGATCTGACCGAGGCCGAACTGCCCGACACGCTGTACCAGTACACCTACGATGTGCTCAGCGAGCTGTACGCGCAGGGTGTGCTGCCCAACTTTGTCCAGATTGGCAACGAGACCAACGCCGGGTTGGTGAAATGGGTCGATGGGCTGGATTGGCCCCGCGACGCCCAACTGTTTAACGCAGGTATTCGCGCCGTGCGCGACATTGCCGCCGAAACCAACACCCATCCCCAAATTGTGCTGCACGTGGCCCAGCCGGAAAACGCCAGCTGGTGGTTCCGCGAAGCCGCCCAGCATGGCATTACCGATTTTGACGTGATTGGCCTCTCTTACTACCCGCAGTGGAGTCAGCTCTCGCCCGTGGATGTGGGCGCATTTACCACTTACCTGCGCCAGACCTTTGGCAAGGACGTCATGATTGTGGAGACCGCTTACCCCTGGACGTTTGATGCCGTGGACGAAACGGCCGATAACATCCTCAACCAGGGTATACGCGGCTACGGCATTTCGCCCGCGGGCCAGCGCCAGTTTTTGGTGGATTTGTCGCAGAGCCTGATTAGCAACGGCGGCCTGGGCGTGGTTTATTGGGAACCAGCCTGGGTGTCTACGCAGTGTACCACCCGCTGGGGCCAGGATCGCACTGGGAAAATGCCACCTTTTTTGACTTCCAAAACGGCAACGAACTGCACGAAGGCGTTGAATTTCTCAGCTACCCATACCTATACCCAACCGAGCTAGCCGATGGCGTGGTGGAAGCCAGCTACGGCGACCCACTGCTGACCGATGAGCCAGACGACAACTTTATGCAGTTCACCCACCTCGATCTTCTCGATTTGTACGTGCGGGACGATGCCGATGCCATTTACCTGGCGGTGACGGTTGCCGGGGATGTGTATGCGGCCGGGTGGGGCCAATTCATGATCTACCTGGACACTACCGAAGATGCGCAAGGTGGGGCCGTAGATGTGGACAACCGGCCCATCACCGCAGCCGAACCTTACTTGCCCGAATTTCGCCTGGACCTGCGGGTGATGGATTGGAAGGGAACGGCAGGCAGCAGCTTTGAATTTTACGCCTGGGATGGTACCGCGTGGCAAAACCCGGCCTTGCCGGTTGGGGCAGCAATCCAGCCTGGTTCGCCTTCAGTGATTGAGCTAACGCTGCCCAAAGCGTTACTGGGCGACCCGTCGTTTGTCAACGTGGCCGTGGTCAGCACGGGGCGCGGCCGGGCCCACACCGCCGGGGATGTGCTGGGCAGCAGCAACACCATCACCGACTGGGCCGACCCGGTTGTTCTGAGCGAATTTGGGCACTATCCTCTGGCGCAATAGCCGGTACGCGGGGCTATTCGGTTTTGGGGGTCAGCTCTGGTGCGCGGCGCAAAATCTCTGGGATTAACTCCTCTTCTGGCATTTGGCTCCGACCCTGAATTTCCAGTTCGGCGGCAATCTTTTGCACCTGGCTATGAGAGTGCTCTTGCTTAAACAGCCGGACGGGGTTGTAATACACTTCACGCCAGTCGGCCACGGGAATCCGTTGTGGCAGGCTGTCTGGCCCAGTGGCCAGGGTTTCCAAAAGTTCTCGTACCTGTTCGGCCGTTCCCTGGATCACGTTTTGGCAGACCGGCATACGTGGTACCCCTTGCAGCATGTGAAATTGATGAATTAACCAATCTATCAGCAGCATTTTTTGCTGCGCGGTCTGCGCTTTGGGAAATTGTTCCAGATAGCGTGTGAATAAAGAAGTGGCCGAACCGGGCAGCAGGCTTTTGCCAGTGTAGCTATCATAATATTCGCCACAGGTCACCTGCCAACCACACTTTTCACAGCGCAGCAGGTTGCTTTTGTTGCTGGCCCCCATCTGGAATGGTTCGGGAACGGCCGTATTACATTTGCGGCAGGTCACCCGGCCAAACTTTTGCGCCTGCCGCACTTCAAACATGTCGCAGACACGGGCATAAATGGCATAGTGCACCTTGTCTAGCAACTCTTCATCCAGCATCCCACGTGCTTCGCTTTCGTACAAACGGCGAATTTTGATGCGGGATACTCGTCTGGCCCAATGAAATTTATTACGACTTGGCATAACCCCCTCCATGAGTGGTTGTGTTGGCCAGCCCTGGTGGCACCAACAGGGCTAGCAGGTAGATTGTTCGCCTGACAAATGTTCAGGCAGCCATGCCCAGGGCAACCGAGCGCTGCATGACGGCCTCGATGAGCGCCTGGTACTGTACCTCGCCAGCGTCCAGGTACTCGGCCTGAAGATCGTGCACGATCGCATCCAGGTCTACGCCGGCTTTGGCGACGTTTTCTAGATGATCCTCGGCCCCGCCGATGTCTTGAGTGAGCGTGTGGCCAAGGCGGCCCTCCGCTATAAACGCGGCCATGGTTTCGGGCGAGAAGGTGATAATTGTCTCGCTGCCGATGAGGGCGTTGGTGTAGTGGGTGAGCGGCAGAGCCGGGTCTGCCGGGGTGGTGCGGGTCCATTTGGGCCGCAGCGGGCGGGCTTTGTGACGCGCCAGCTGATCCCAGCGGGGGCCGCTAAAGATGTGGCGGTAGCGCTGGAAGAGCAGTTTGGCCAGGGCAACGGCCGTTTTCCCACACAGATCTGGCCTCCCTTTTTCGCGCAGGACGGGATCCACCGCGGCATCAATTGCCCCAACCGAGAATGAAGCAACGGCCGTTGGCAGAATGCGCCAGGTGCTTTGGGTCGCCAGCAGGCGCTCTAGCCCGGCGATGTATGCCTGGGCCGCCCGCTCAAAGTCGGTGACGGTGAAAATGTGGGTGATGTTCAGTGATTCGCAGTCGGTGATGAGCGTCTGGATCGCATCGCAGCCTTCCAGCGTGGCCGGAATTTCGACCATTGCATTGCCCCGGTCCATGCCGTGCAGCAAATGCTTGGCAGTGGCTACCATGTTGTGCGTATCGTGCGCCAGCGCCGGGTCCATCTCCAGGCTCACGAAGCCATCCCAACTGCCGCTTTCCTGGTAGACCTCATGCAGCAGGTCGGCCACGCGGCGGGCATCGTCCATCATCAATCGTTCGTGGATCAGGCGGAACGGGGTGCCTTCGGCCATTTGCTGGCCGATGGCCTGGTCGTAGTCATCGGCCTGGCGAATGGTTTGGGCAAAAACGGCCGCATTCGCCGTTACCCCCTGAATGCCATTCGCAATTGCCTGGCGCAACTCACCGGAGGTAATGTAATTATGCCGCATGTAGTTTAGCCAGGTGGATTGACCCAATTTGTGCAGATCGTGAAGTTTAGACATGTCGCCTCCTTACGCTAAAGAGGGATCGTCGAGGTGCGGTGAAGCAAGGACGTTGATTCTTCCCTACAACTCTTACCAATTAGCTCCTGCGCACAGTATAGGGGAAGACGGCCGAAAATTGCCAGTTACAAAGCTCATATCTTTGGTGCAATTATGAACCTGAAGAAAATAATTCGGTAATCGTCAACAAGGGCCCTTCAGGTTCATTTAAGGCGATTCAGCGTCCAGTTTATTACCGATTTTATTTTTGAATCGCCATTATTGCCCAAGGGCGAACAGACCGCGCTGCTGGCCCAGTTCATAAAGAACATCGGCAACGCTTTCGGGATGTGGTGAAGAAATTAAATTGGTGTCGTTGAAGGAGCGAATGTGGATGAGCCACTGTCCGGCTTGCCAGACCCAACTTTGGTTTTCTTTGGGACTGCCAGGGAATGAGGGATCATCGGCGGCCCACATCAACAGGGGAAATCCGTGGAACTCGGCTACTTGGGAGTCTCCGCGCTGCAACTCAAAAGCGGCATCGGCTTCTGTTTGGCTGTCGTACCAGTTAAGCGTGGTGTAGGTTATGTGGCCGGTGGCGGTGGTGCATTCAAACAGGGTGTAATCCGCTTCGCTGCGAAACTTGTGGTAGAACTGCGCCTGGTCGGCATACATGTCTGGCACGGGGCAAACACGGGGGGCGATTTGGTGGAGTACGGCCGTTCCCCACTCAAGCGGTTCTGGCTCCTTAGCCGGGCCACAGGCCGCTACTCCCCAACAAACACACAGCAAAAGAAACAGCCAGACAAACTTTTTACGGGTAAACATCAGAACCTCCCAGCCTTACGTTCCGGCAAAGCGCCTGGAACACGTCATAGACGTTCTCTCTGGCTGGTTGGTTCCACTTTGAGGGGGGTTTTTACCGCCTAATCTTCAGTAACGTGCAGCGCCCAAATCTCTGGATACTGTTCCTGGAATGCCAACCAGGTGTCCCGCTCGATGGTGGGGTCGTTGGAGCGCACGACGTTGAGCGAAATTTGCAGATTTTTGAGGGCGGTATCAAACTGGCTTTTGGTGCAGCCATACGCCTCTACCACTTCATGGCGCAGGCTGGTGGTTTCCCACGGCTCGTTGCGAATCATCTCAAATACGTGGCCTGCCAGGGAATTGAGCTGGATGACTGGTTTGTACGCAGTGGGGAAGTGCGTGTGGCGCAAATAGTCCATCGTCATGAGCACGGCAAAACCGCCCTTGACTTTGCCGTAAAAAATCTCGTCAGGAAAGGTGGCGGGCAGGCGATTTTTCCAATCCCACACAGCCGAAACCCTGGGACCCCAGCCAGTTTCGCCCTCAATTTTTTCGGGTATATCGATATGTTCCCACAACGACGGCAGATTGCTTTTCTCGCTGTCAAAGATGGTGCAGATTTGCAACTCACGGATTAGATAGCGGGCTTCTTCAAATGTTTTGATCATATGGTTGTACCGTACTCTCCCGGAGGTTCTTTGCGATTTCAAAATTAGTTTGGGTGATAAATTTGTCATGCTGAGAGCCTGTGCTGAGGCTGCCGAAGTATCCTCTGAAGCATCCCGCCCGCATGATCGTTTGTGAAACTTCGCTTAGGGCAAAGCGCTTGATATGTGCTCCTTGCGGGATTCTTCGCTTCGCTCAGAATGACAATTTAAGATTCGTTGTCATGCTGAGGTCCTCCGAAGCATCCCGCCCGTTTGATATCCGGCGCAATTTTTGCTTCTATCATGGCCCCGCCTATGCTCCTTGCGGGATTCTTCGCTTCGCTCAGAAGGACAGTTTAAGGTCAAGAAAAACGCTCAAGCGCTTAGTTTTTCAACTATCTTCTTGATCCGGCGCTCGCGGGTTTCTTGTGCCTTGGCCTCGACGACCTGCCGCACGTATTCCTTGCGCATGGACGGCGCGGAGCTTTCAAAAGCGGCCAGTGCGTTGGCTTCATTCAGCGCCGCCATTAAATCATCGGGGATTTCCACGGTGCGCGGTTCCAGATCAAGCTCAACCGTTACATCGGCCTCTTCGCCGCCCGCCACGCCCGCCGCTTCCCGGTTTTTGGCACTGAGCGAGATCATAAATTTGCCGTCCATCGTCGCCACGGCGCTGGGGTAGGTGTAGTCGTTGATCGTCACTTTAACCAGGGGGCGCTTGCCCCCGCCTAGCGCTTCGATAACCGCTTCAGGGACTTGTATCCCCGCCGTGTTTTTACCTGTTTTCAAAATAGTGGTGTGAAAGGTTACTGAATTTGCCATTGGTTTTTCTATCTTATCTCCTGAGCTTCTTTATTTTTCGGTCGGTGCCGCAACTGCCGTTTCCAATCTCCTTCAAGTGTATAAAGAAACGGCCGTTGCCGCATATCTTTACGGCTCCGTGTTGTTAAGCACTGCGGGCAGGAAGCTGGTAGCCAACGGGCTGTATTCATAGCGAACCCGAACGCCGCACAGCTGCAAAGTTGACCCGACGCCACCTTGAATGGAGGCCACAATCACGAGCGACTCATTCAAATTATCCACCGTATGCGAGAAAAAGCTGCTGCCTGTGGATGAATAGCCCGCTGCCCCCGTTGAATCGGCCTCGGCGATGAGCGTTGTGCCACCAGCACCATCGAAGGCCCACAATTCTGAATTGATGTTATAGGTTGCATCATTGTCGTAATAATAAACGCGCAGAAAGTCGATGACGGCGCCGTCTGGCAGCGACAGATCGATGGTAAACCAGGAATCCCCGGTATTGGAATTACGCTGTACACAGCCACCGCCGCTGTAGGAAAACGTTGCTGACGAATCACGCGGCTGAAAATTTGAGCCGGCCATGCGGGCAAACATTTGGGACTGGGTTGCTTCTGGACTGGCCTGCCGTTCGATTTCTTCAATGGAAAAAGTGGCAACGGCCGTATCCGGTTCCCCCTCGCCATTTTCCTGAAAGCTGTCAGACGGTTGAGCTGTTCCAGTCTGGGCAACCTCAATATCGCTGCTGCTGAGGGTTTTGTCCAGGGGCGTTCCCTGGCCGCCCTCCGCGTCATCGGGCTGCCCGGCGAGAACCATGCCGCCGCCAAGACCCAGCAAGAGCCCCAGCAGCAGGACAAACAACACCAATTTGGATGGGGAAGTCAAGTTGAACATTTGTATCTCCTTTTGTGAATCTGAAAAGTTTCACAGCAATAGAACTATGCTTCTACAAACCTTCATCCCCAAACTGAACGAACTGGTATCTATTTATCCTTTATTAAAGTGAATCATCATTTGCGGAAGGTGGGCGGAAACGGCCGTTGCCTATCTCTCCACACTTCTCGTTCCAACGGTCCCCGTTGGAATGCCGCCTTGGACGCTCTACGCTCGGGCCTGCATTCCAACAGGTAGCAAACTTGTCATTCCGAACCCTTCGAGAGCCTCAGGGCAGGCTGTCTTCGGAGTGAGGAATCTTGCTGGCATAGTAGAAAGATTTCTCGGAGGACATCGAAATGACACCTTATCCAGGTAAATTTTTAGCACTAACGGCTTCCCGTGAGCGCGGAGCGCCCGGGCCTGCATCCCACGCCGAGCGTAGAACGAGTTGGTAGTTTCCCCACCCACTATTCACCCTCATCAAAAACGCCAAACCCAGCACCATCCGCGTTTGTGTCGGATACAAACCATAGTGGAGACTTTGGTCCCAAGATATTAACAATTGTCTGCTATAGTGGGGGGTTTTTGAGTTTTTCCGAATATAAATCATCCCATGAACCTGTGGACCAGGACATATAATGAAGAAAATGTTCGCCTATTTGATCAAAAGAATAATCTCTTGTGCCAAGTGTATAATAGGCATTTTGAATTAAATGATAATAGAAATCTGATAAGGGAGTAAAACTAGCTCTGCAAGTTGGCCAAAAACCTTGTACCATTTCTGATTCATTCGCTTCTTCGTCGTCGGACGGGGGTTCAAAATGAAACTCTCCGCCAATTTCTATTGAACTAGGTTGATCCTTTTCTTGAAATCGAAGTATATAAATATCGAGGCCGCCTTTTTGAGGTTCACCAACTTCAATATATTTATTCTCTAAAGTATCTAAACGTTGAGCACATCGATATGCCACAACATCTGTCCAAATTGCCTTCCAATTCTCCACATTGCCATAATTTTCAACTTCGGAAGCTAGTTCCAAAATTTTATTGCTGTTTTTCCAAGCTAATTTGATATCACGCGTAGTGAGTCTAGTTTTTACCTCAATTGCGCATATTACCGAGTGGAGCATTGCAAGCACAGTTCCATCTGCATTTTCTGCTAATAATGGATACCTTGAATCAAGAATGAGTACATCTATTTGAGGTGATAAAATTCCACTTGGTGGTACAAAATGACCGCTCACTGCCCTTAATGTTTGGGGTAGATATCGATTTAAGAATTGTAACAGTGGAATTTCCCCATTTCTACCGACGGTCGCTGAATTAGACGTAGATGCTAAGGCTCTATCGACAGCCAATAAAATTGCTTTTTCTTCCTGTAGAATTATTGGGTTCGGGGTGCCATGTTTATGCTTTATACGTTTTTCCATAATAATTTTAGGTTTTCATTAGAGCTTTATTTTTTCTTACCGGGAACCTCAAATTCTTGCCACATATTTCCATCAACGCTACCTACAAAACCAATTTCGGAGTCCGATGATTTTATAGAGCCATAGATAAATTCGATCCCATCATAGGTAAAGGATGATAGCTTTACTGGATAATGTTTTCTCCTAACATCAGCAATAAAATATATTTCATTAAACTGTTCAATAGAAGACTGGTTTTTTCGGCCATAAATGGTGACGGGAAAGTTGGAACATAATTCGAAATGTGCTTCGCCTGGCTCTTGATCGGTTTCGAAAAATATTTCCTGAAGCCGTGTGTTACTTAAAAGAACTTTTGCTTGATCGGAAGCTGTTTGACGTAATTCCCCCATTTTAATTTCTATATCTGAATGAATTAATTGCGGCTCTCCATCATGCTTAACAAAACAGAATACTGTAGCCGTTGCCCCTTGGATATATGCAGCACTTTCTAAGAAATCTCGAAGCTCGTGATCTCCACTACTCAGATCGACGACTTTTGCGCGATTCAACTCTGCTTTATTTTGGGCAGTTGTGGTAAAACCAGACCCACTAACCAAAACGAGCTTATTTGTAGGAAGCACCTGATGCTTTCGTAGTATTTGTTCTACCCAACTTGAATCAACCCTTCTGCTTCGGTTAACAACTTCAAAGGAAACCGTAATCGGATGAGAATTTAAGCTGCCGGTGAGAACTATGTCTACTTCACGCATTTGTCCCGTTTCTCTGTCTTCGAGCAATGCAGATTCCTCAATCGTAAGGAACCCTCCCTTTGATTCCTCGATTATTTTCACTGTTCGTTGTAGCAAGTTGCTTCTTTTTGCTAAAGTAATTTGAGAGAATTTCTCCGCACCATCAAGAAAGGAAGATGTATTTTTCTTATCGATGACTTTTTCTTGAGAAATTGTTGTTGAGTCGGGATCGTTTTGACTTTGATTAAGTTCATTATTATCTTCGGTGATTAAAGTCCCTAAGACTTCCCCTTGTATTGGAACGTAGGGTTGTTCTTTTTGTTCGATTGTGTTAAATGGGGAATGATTTGTTAATTTTTGCCAATTTACATTTGGACGGAGCTTTATTAATCGCTTATCGAGAATGTTCGATCTGCCAAGTCGATGACACTCGATTACAAACTCCTGAATCTTATCCTTTTTTGTATCACCTCTGATATTGTCGTAATCAAATTTAAGATCAAAACAAAGCGAGCGAAAGTCTGATTTACTGAAATACTCGTCAATCTGGTCACGCAAAATTGCTACAGGGTTCATAATTTTCACCACAAAAAAGGTTTACATACGGAAGGTGCCGAAACGGCCGTTTCCCAACCCCACATTCAAAGTAGCCGAAAACGCCAAACCCAACGCCATTCGTGTCTGCGCCGGGTCGAGGATGCCGTCGTCCCACAGGCGGGCGGTGGCAAAATACGGGTCGCTCTCGTGCGCGTACTGGTCCAGGATGGGCTGCTTGAAGCTGGCTTCGGTGGCGGCAATCTGCTCCGGCGTGGGATTCTCAAACTGGCGCAGCGCCCGCGCCTGGCCGACGTCCCACAACACGCCCGCCGCCGCCTCGCCGCTCATCACGCTGATGCGGCTGTTGGGCCAGGTGAACAAAAAGCGCGGGTCGTAGGCGCGCCCCATCATGCCGTAGTTGCCCGCGCCGTGGCTGACGCCGTGGAACAGGGTGATGCAGGGCACGTTGACGTTGCTCACCGCCATCACCATCTTCGCCCCGTCCTTGGCGATGCCCCCGTTTTCATACTGCTTGCCCACCATGAAGCCCGCGATGTTTTGCAAGAAGAGCAGCGGCGTGCCCCGCTGGCCGCACAGCTGGATGAAATGCGTCGCCTTCAGCGCCGATTCGCTAAAAAGCAGGCCATTGTTGGCCACGATGCCCACCGGGATGCCCAAAATGTGGGCAAAGCCGCACACCACCGTCGGGCCGTAGCGCGCCTTGAACTCGCTCAGGCGCGAGCCATCCACCAGCCGGGCGATGATTTCGCGCACGTCGTAAGTTTGGCGGCTGTCGGCGGGGACCACGCCGTACAGCTCCGCGGCGGGGTCGTACAGCGGCTCTTCTGGCGCTTGCAGCACCACGGGCACGTTTTTGCGCCGGTTGAGATGGCTCACAATTTCGCGCACCTTGGCCAGCGCTTCTTCCTCGTTGTCGGCAAAATGGTCGGCTACGCCGCTGAGGCGCGTGTGCACGTCCGCCCCGCCCAGCTCCTCGGCGGTCACTTCTTCGCCCGTGGCCGCCTTTACCAGCGGCGGCCCTGCCAAAAAGATGGTGCCATTCTCGCGCACGATGATCGTCTCATCGCACATTGCCGGGATGTACGCCCCGCCCGCCGTACACGAGCCGACGACGGCCGCAATTTGAATAATCCCCTTGCCCGACATCCGGGCAATATTGTAGAAAATCCGGCCAAAATGCTCCCGGTCGGGGAAAACGTCCGCTTGCAGGTGCAAAAACGCACCGCCAGAATCGACCAGGTAAATCGTGGGCAGCTCGTTTTGCTCGGCGATGGTTTGGGCGCGCAGATGCTTTTTCACCGTTTCGGGGAAGTAGGTGCCGCCCTTCACCGTCGGGTCGTTGGCGATGATCATGCACTCCAGCCCGGCCACGCGCCCCACGCCCGTCACGATGCCCGCGCTAGGCGCTTCGCCATCGTACATCTCCCACGCCGCCAGCGGGGACAGCTCCAAAAACGGGCTGCCCTCGTCCAAAATGGCGTCGATGCGATCCCGCACCAATAGTTTGCCCCGTGATAAATGGCGCTCGATGATGCGAGACGGCCGTTCCCCCGCCGCCGCCTTTTGCCGTTCATGCAGCTGGTCGGCCAGCTTTTTGTTGTGCTCAAAATTGGTCTTGTATTCAGAACTGTTCGTGTGGATGTGGCTAATTATCTGGCTCATCAGGTTCCTTGTGCTGAAATTGTGGGTTTGCACTCAGGTGACAGTTACTTTCTTGCATTCGAAATATTAAACCAGGCAACGAATTTGTCATTCCGAACGGAGTCTTCGGAGTGAGGAATCTTTCGCTTTTCCCAAGGAGGAAGATTTCTCGGAGGACCTCGAAATGACAAATATCCAACTTATTTCTTACACGCTAACAAAGTAGCTGCTACCTCTAGCAATAAATTATGCCTGATTTCCTTCGTTCCGAAAAATCGGCTAAGATTTGCTAATGCATTCCTTGAACGCCGTTAACCTCCAAAAATTTATTGATGAACAGGGTATCACTGCCCACATTTTGCACCTGGACGTAGACACGCCGACGGTGGCGGATGCGGCCGTTTCTCTCAACGTCGCTCCCAAGCAAATTATCAAATCGGTGCTGTTTGTGGCCGATGGGCAGCCGGTGATGGTGATTGCCAGCGGTCTGGTCCGGCTGGATCGCAAGGCGTTGGCCGACTTTTTGGGCGTGTCGCGGCGGCGGGTGAAGATTGCCAGTGCGGAGCAGGTGTTGGCCCATACGGGCTATGTGGCCGGGTCGGTGCCGCCTTTTGGCTATAAACAGCCCATCGAAACTGTGGTGGAAACGGCCGTTCTCCAACTCACGGGTCCCATCTATGGCGGCGGCGGCGATATTCACGCCCTGATGCAGCTAACGGTGGCGGAATTGCAGCGGGTGGTGGGGGAGAAAACGGCCGTTTTAGTCGAGCCCCCAAATTTGTGACATTTAGCATCCCCTTGTTTGGCAATGGTCACTGGTGAAGAACGGCCGTTTTCCCCAAACTACTTCTTCAGGACATCCGCTAAACTGATAAGGACTCGCTCATGATCACCTTTGAACCCCTCTGGGCAAACGTAGATGAAGATGGCCATTTGGAACTGCCCGCCGACGTTATCACCCAATTTGGCATTGAACCTGGTACCCGCCTGCGGCTAGAAATGACCAGCAACGGCCTTAAGCTGCACCGGCCCATTACCCATCTGGCTAAAATTTACATCGAGCCAACCAACCGCTGCAATATCGACTGCCGCACCTGCATGCGCCAAAATTGGGACGTGACGCTGGGCAAAATGTCGGCCAAAACCTTTGCCGCCATCGAAGCCAGCCTGGCTGAACTAAAGCCGCCCGTTACCGTGATGTTTGGCGGTATTGGCGAGCCCCTGCTGCATCCCCAAACGGCCGATATGATTGCCGCCGTCAAAGCGCTGGGCTTCTGTGCCGAGATGATTACCAACGGCACCATGCTTACCGAACGCCGCGCCAAGCAGCTCATCGAAGCGGGGCTGGATTTGCTGTGGGTGTCTATCGACGGTTCTTCACCCGAAAGTTATGCCGACGTGCGGCTGGGCGCCGAACTGCCCCGCGTGCTGACAAACCTGCGCCGCTTTCGTCGTTTGCGCCGCCCGGCCCACCGGCCTACGCCAGAAATTGGCATCGCGTTTGTGGCCATGGAGCGCAACATCGCCGACCTGCCTGCGGTCCTCAACATTGGCAAAAGCGTGGGCGCCAAGCATTTTTCTGTAAGCAACCTGCTGCCGCACTCCGCTGAAATGGAAGAAGAAATCCTGTATAAGCGTTCCATGCGCAACATCACGTATTTGCCGTCTTCCTGGCTGCGCCGCCTCAACATCCCCAAGATGGATTTCAACGAGCTGACGGCTGGCCCGCTGATGGAAGCGTTCAACAGTGGTTACAATGTGTCTTTTGCGGGGAACAATCTGGGCGAGCTGAATGATGTCTGCACCTTCATTGAACAAGGGGCGATGGCTGTGGGGTGGGACGGCCGTATTGCTCCCTGTCCGCCACTGCTTTACCACCACATCGGCTACATCCGTGGCTACCAGCGAGAATCATTTGCCCACATCATTGGCGATATTCACGAGCAATCGCTAAAAACCTTGTGGGAAACGCCCGCCTACGAAGCGTACCGGGATCGCGTGCAGCGCTTTGCCTTTGCTCCCTGCACGGCCTGTGGTGGTTGTGACTTGTTAGAGAGTAACGAGACGGACTGCTTTTGGAATGAAGCGCCTGCTTGTGGTTCTTGCCTGTGGGCCCAGGGCTTTGTGCAGTGTCCTTAGGGACGGGGTTCTGCTAACTGGTAATCGGCCGTTTGTGAACGGCTACCGGTGCGGCGGGTAAGGTAAACCAGAACAACCCGCCCTTGCCCGGCAGACTTTCCGCGCCTACCGTGCCGCCCAGCCGCTCGGCAATGCGCTGCACGATGGAAAGGCCCAGGCCGTAGCCGCTGTCGTGGCGCAGGTTGAGCTGGGTGAAGGGCACAAATAGTTTTTCGCGGGCAGCCGGGCTAATGCCGATGCCGTTGTCTTGAATCCAGAATTTAACCATGTTGTCGGCAACGGCCGTTGCGCCTAGCGTCAGTTCCGGGGGATGGCCGCCATACTTCATGCCGTTGCTCAAATAGTTCACCCAAATTTCCTCAACCCACGGAGCATAGCCCAGCGCTTGCGGCCATTCATCGGGCAGATGAACGCGCACGCCGTACTGCCGGTTCAGGTGGGCCAGGCGCTGCCGTGCCTCATCCACAATCAGGTCCATGTCCAGCGGAGCCAGCGGGATGTCCATCTCGCGCACTCCGGCCAGCAGCAGCAGTGCGTCGATAATGCTGGCCATTTTGTGCCCGCTTTGCTGGATAATTTCCAGGTAGCGCTGGCGGTCATTGGTTGGCAGCGCTTCAAACTTGTTGGTGATTGTCTCCGCCAAGCCAACCATGTGGGTGATGGGCATCTTCAGGTCGTGGGCCACGGTATGTGCAAAGGCGTCCAGCTCCTCATTGCGCGCTTGCAAGGCGGCGGTACGCTGAGCAACGCGGGTTTCTAGCTCGTTGTTGTACTCCTGCACTTCCTGGTAGAGACGGCCGTTCTGCACCGCCATCGCCGCCTGATCCGCAATTCCTTGCAGCAGGGCCATTTCCTCATCGGCTACCGGTTCCATCGCGCCAATGGAGCCAATGGTAAGCAGGCCAATGAGCTGCTCATTGTAAACCAGCGGGGCGTGAGCCAGAGAATGAATCCCCATCGCCTGAACCTGCTCGGCTTCGGGCCATTCAGCGCCGGGTTCGATGGTCGGCAGCAGCAGCGGCTGGCTGGTAGTCATCATCTGCTGTTGTTCAGCCACGGGCAGCGGATGTTCCAGCTTGATCAGACCGCCAAAGTGGCCCGCGCCGTGCCAAAAGCGGAAGCTGTTGTTGGCCGCGTCATAATCAAAAATGGCGGCAAATGAGCGGCTGGTGGCTTGCCAGGTTGCTTCGCAAATCACTGAAACGGTTTGTTCTAGAGCAATGTTGGCGCTGAGTTGCGAGGCAACCTGGGCCAACGTTTCGGCGCGGGTGCGGGCTTTGCGCTCGCTCACCAGCAGGTGGCTGTAGCTGAGGGTGCGCGCCGTTTGTGCGGTGAGCAGCGACAGCAAGTCCAGGTCATCATCGACAAATAGTGGCTTCTGGCGGCAAAAAACGAGCAGCAGGCCGTACGCCTGCACCGGGGTGCTGATGGGGATAGTAAGAATGCCGTTGGCCCCCAGCGCCAGCGTAAGCTGAATGCCGGATTGCCCCAGGTCGCCATGATTGGTGGCAAAATACGGCCCTCTTTCCAACCAGACGCGCCCCAAACGGCCGCTTTGCGCTGAAATATGGGCCGCCAGTTCCGGGAACTCAGCCGGTGGGTTGACGATTAGCTGTTCTTCTTCGGGATCGAGCAGGGCGGCAACGGCCGTTATGCTGTCCACACTACGGGCGGCAAAGTGGCACAAATAATCCACCACGTAAGACAATTCCATTCCGGCATGCTGCGCGGGAACGGCGTGCAGAAAATAGTTCAATTCGCGCAGCTGCCAATATTTACGCAGCCAGCGGGGTGGAGCAAACCCGAGGTAAAACGCGCCGCCAGCCATGACCGTCAGGGCAATGGGTGCAAAAAAGAGCAGCGAGTTCGTCGTTAGCGTTTCGCGGAAGGGGATGAAGGTGAGGATGGCCAGCAGCAGGGTCAGGATGCCCAGAGCGACCAGCAAAAGCCGCCAGCGCGACACGCCGCTGCTAACCCGCGCGGAGCGGATGAAGGCCGAAATGGCGTATCCTTCAATGCCAATAAAGTAAGCCGAGACAATGACCCAGAACAGATTCAGCCCACTGGAGAAGGTCATTATCAGGGCGGTCAGCACCATGCCAACCAGCGCCAACCGGGAGATAATCGGCCGTACGCCCCGGAAATGCCGCACCAGGCGCAGCAGCAAAAACGGATGTGCCACCAGGGCCAGGGTGGATGGCGTGAGTTCAAACAGAGAAAAGTTGTTGTACCAGGTGGGAGGCGTCAGGGCGAGGGCGATGGATAACATCACCAGAGCAATGTCTAGACGGGTGTTGTCCCGAAAGCGCGCCAGATTGGCCAGCGCAAATAGGGCCAGTCCCCAGAAAAAAAGCTGTATGAGCAAGGTAAGGGTCGCTTCAGACATGGCGGATTCATCATTATAAACGAAAAGCAGCGGGCGCGTCAGCAGAAAATAGGACTACAGTGCAAAATTCCCTCAGCCTTCACGAGGAACGGCCGTTAAATTTTCCCGGAAACTTCGTCAGCTGTTCTGTTTATTAAGCAGTTTCCGGGAAAATTAGGTAATCAATCATGTTCGATTGTCAGTTCTGGGTAGGGTGAAGGTGCCGTGAGCAGCGGTTCATCCTCGCCCTTGAGGTATCGGTTGAAAAATGCCAACAGGTACTCATTCTGGATTTCCAGGCTGTAGCGGCTGTTGATGGTGCCAGAAAGGCCCAACTGCGACGTCAGCGGCGAGAGCAGGGCCAGATCGGTGAAGTCGTAGTGGGCGGTGTTGGCCAGGGTGAGTTCGTAGCCGTCCTGCGTGAGGCTGTTAAAGATGGCTTCGCCACGGGTTTTGTTTTCATTGCCCAACCATTGCGGCGAGCTGATGAACATGAAGGGCTGATCCAAGCCTTGTTCCAGCACCGTGTTGCCCACGGGCAGTACCCAACTGTCCAGACCCACGCCCGCCTGGCAGCGCTCGTCTTGCAAGCAAAATTGGATGGTCGCGCCGCCGCCCGTTGAATGACCAAATATGCCGACGTGGTTGAGGTCGAAACGGCCGTTCAACACATTCCCTTCATCCGCGTTCCAGCCTGTCATCGTGTCCAGCAAAAAAGCCATGTCATCGGCCCACTGGCGTACCAGAGGATTGGCTTCGGCGGGATTGGAACGGCCGTTGGTGAAGAGGCGCGCCGGGTCATAGATGAAAATACGGCCGTCGGGGAAAACGGACAGGGCATTGCCGTATGTGTGGTCCACCGCGCCGACGATGTAGCCGTGGCTCACCAGCTCGCGCACCATCACCGTGTTTTGCATGCGGATGCCCGTCAGCCCGTGGGAAAAGATGATGACCGGGAACGGTGCCCCGTCGCTGGCGGCAGGTGCGTTTTTCCACACATCCAGCTCGGTGAGGTTCACGTGGCTGAGTAAAAAGGTGGGCAGGCCAAACTGCTCGGCGATCACCGGCCCAGCGACGTCTAAATCTTCCAGATATTTGGCTGGCTCGCCCTTGCGGTCGGCGGCCGGATACCAGACTTGGACCATCACTTCGCGGTTGTCGTTGGGGTCTTCGGTGTAGATTTCCGGGCGACTTTCATCTACCAGGTAGGTGGTGAAGGTGCCAATGGCGTAGGGACCGGTGGGGTCGGGTAGCTGTGGCACAGGCATGGCTACTGGCAGGGCTATAGCGATCAGCCAGATAAGCAGCCCTAGTAAAGCTAACAGCCAGCTAAATCTTGGCCCCTTAGAGGCGTTACCCACCCATCGCGTGGCCAGGATGAGGAAGAGAACCGTCAGCGCATCCGCTGGCACCATTTGCCAGCGATATCCTTCCACAAACAGGTGCAAAATGGTAAACAGCGCCCCGGCAACGGGAAAGATGGCCAGCCAGTTGGGGCGCTGTCGGCTAAACAACGCCCAGAGCAGTGGCGGCAGCAAAAGGGCCAGGATGACGATTTCGTAAAGGCGCATGCGATTACCTAAAGGTGCAACGCACTTTCAGAAGTGCGTTGCACCTGCTTTAGACGGTAAGCACCAGCTTGCCCGCCACGTCTCCTTCTTCCAACCGACGCAGGGCAGTTGGCCCTTCGCTGAGCGGGTAAATGGAGTCGATGACCGGGCGGAGACGGCCGTTAAATATCAAATTCATCACCGTTTCGTAATCAGCCGAAGTGCCCATGGTGCTGCCGATGATGCTGAGATGCTTGCCAAAAATCAGCCGGTTGTCTAGCTCAAACTTGGGGCCGCTGGTATTGCCCACAGTGAGCAGCCGCCCGCCTTTTTTGAGCGCGCGCAGTGAGGTGGGGAAGGTGGCTGCGCCGACGTTATCTACCACAATGTCCACGCCGCGCCGGTTGGTGGCTTTAAAAACTGCCTTGCCCCAATCTTCCTCGTTGCGGTTGATGAGCACATCGGCACCCAGGGCTTCAGCTTTGGCTAGTTTGTCTGCGGAGGAGCCAACGACGTAGATGCGGCCCGCACCGGCCAGTTGGGCAATCTGAATAGCGGCCGTATTTACCCCGCCACCCGCGCCAACGATCAGCACGCTCTCGCCGGGTCGTAAGCCACCCCGCGTAATGAGTGAGTGCCAGGCGGTGACGTACACCAGGGACGCGGCGGCGGCGTCTTCAAAGTTGGCTTCGTCGGGCATTTTGAGCAGATTGCGGGCGGGAACGGCCGTATACTCGGCAAAAAAGCCATCTACATGCTCACCCAAAATAGCGAAGTTGTCGCTCATGTTGTCCTGGCCGCGCCGCCCGAAGGTGTCGGTATCGCTGCCGCGCGTAGGGTTGACGGCCACGCGGTCGCCTACGGCAAAGTCGGTGACGTTGCTGCCCACCTGGGCCACCACGCCCGCACCGTCGCTGCCCATGATGTGTGGCAGCTTCAAGTTCAGGCCAGGCCAGCCCGCCAGGACCCATAAATCGAGCCGGTTCAGCGCGGCGGCTTTCACGGCCAGCAGCACATCATCCGGGCCAATTTCTGGCTGCGGCACATCCGCGACCTGTACATTTTCCAGAGAACCATGTTCGTAAAATACAACAGCTTTCATGGCATCGTCCTTCTTGTTTTGTAACTACAAGGTGCGACGCACTTTCTTTGCAAGGTATTCTGCATCACCTGCTAAGCCAAGTGCGTCGCACCTCTGAGGTCTAATCATCCCAGACTTCGTCGAGGTTATCTTTGTAATAATCCAGCGGATCGGCGTAAGCCAGGATGTTTTTGTCGGTGGTGGTTTTTAGCAGCAGCTCCAGCAGCAGGCGCACGGCGTCGTCTTCGCGGGCGTCGCTGTAGTAGGCCAGGGCCAGGAACACCTTGCCGCTGTTGTTGTCGGGGAAGTCGGCGACCACTTTTTCTAGCGTCTGCACTGCTTCGGTGAAGTTGCCCACATTGCGTTGGCTGCTGCCCAGGCAAACCAGGCATTCTTGCAAATCGCTGCCGTCTAGCCCGGCTTTAATCGCTTTTTGGTAGTAGGGGATGGCCTGTCGTTCTTCACCCATGACGTCGTAAGAGCCGCCCACTTCGTACAGCACGCGTGGGTCTTTGGGATGCTCGTCCAGCAAATCGAGCAGCAAGATTTGGGAGGCCTCCAGGTCATCTTCGCGGCGCAGTTTTTTGGCACGAGCGATAGTTTCTTCAATCACGATATTACTCCTGAACTTGCCACAGAAAACGCGCTTTTGGGAAATCCACAGATTGCGCAGATGGCACAGATGGGTTTGGCGTGTGGCGTTTTCTGCTGTGATGTTTGTGTAAGGGAATGATAGACAGTGCGGGGGAAACTCGCAAATGGAATCTTGCCGGTTTACGGCCGTTTTGGTATCGTCACTTCTACAAAATCGCAAGGTGCATCGTGAAAAAGGATTTGAGCCATGGCGAAGGCAGTGGGGCAGCATGTGTGGGGTAAATTGTTTGGGGAGAAGATGGGTAGTAACGGCCGTTCCGCGCTGCTGCTTACTGATCTAAAACCAGAGGCGGAGTCTGATGAATCGCTTATCCTCCGTTTTGCGTTTGTGGTTATGGGCACGGATGCGCCACTGTTCCCCAGCTTTTTGATCGACGATTGGGGTGGAGAAGTGCGTGGGCTGTCCATTTACAACTGGGTGCGTGAAAATGGCAACCAGTTTCCGCGCGCCGAGATTTTTGGTTTTGATCGCCAGGGGAACAGCGTGCAATTTTTTGTGCGGGAGCTGGAACTGTATGCCAAGCTGCTCTGTTTTGCCTTCCCAGATAGGCAAGCGCCTCTGGCTGAGGGCCAGCTGGTGCACGCCGTTTTGCTGCCTGATGAAGCGATGCAGGCGGTTGAGAAAATAAAACGGCCGTCTGAGATCAAACGGCCGTTAGCTTCTGCGCGGGTCACGTGGTGGCAGGTGCCAGCTGATCTAACCCACTTCGATTTCAGCCTGCTCGACGACGCGCAGGCCTCTGAGTTTATTTAGAATGGCCACAGAGTTGACTTTTGTCATGCTGAGGTCTTCCGAAGCATCCCGCCCGCTGGAGAATTCAGAAAACCTTTATAAAGCCCGTGCGCTTGTCATTGATTGCTTGCGGGATTCTTCGCTTCGCTCAGAAGGACAATTTCTCATCTAACTTCAAAGAGCCAGAACTTCCAAAAATCATCTGCGCAATCTGTGCAATCTGTGGATTATTTGATGACCACCTGCACAATTGGCCGACGGCCAGTTTCGGCGTAGAGGTAGCGGCTCAGGGCGTCTTCGATCTTTTTGCCCAGCCCCTGGCTTTGCCCAGCGAACTGCTTCACCATCTGGTCAATCTTCTCTTTCGCCTCTTCGAGAAGCTTCTCTTCATCGCGACGATCGATGAAGCCACGCGAGATGATTTCTGGCTGATCCACCATTTGCCCGTTGCCGTTCAGGCCAATGACGGCAAAGAAGAGGCCGCTCTGGGCCAGCTTTTCGCGGTCGCGCAGCACGGGCCAATCAATTTCGCCCACGCTGTCGCCATCGACGAAGATGTAGCCGCCGCGCATCCGGGGCAAAATCTCCAACGATTCATCCGACAGTTCCAGTGGTGTACCGTTTTCAATGACGGCGATGTTTTCCGCCGGAATGCCCAATTCTTGCGCCATGACAGCGTGCTGCTTCAGGTGGCGCAATTCGCCGTGGACCGGCACCAGATATTTCGGCCGAACTAGGTTAATCATCAGCTTCATTTCTTCCTGGCTGGCGTGACCAGAAACATGCACATCGGCGATGTTTTCATAGAGCACGTTGGCCCCGCGCCGGAACATCTGGTTGATGGTGCGGTAGACGAGCTCCTCGTTGCCGGGGATAGCATGGGCGGACAGCACAATCGTGTCGCCTTCTTCGATTTGCAGTCGGTTGTGGTTGCCCCGTGCCAGCCGCCCCATCACAGCCGACGGCTCACCCTGAGCGCCTGTAGCCATGATGACCACGCGCTGCGCTGGCAGGGAGGAGATGTCGCCGATGTCGATAAGCGTTGCTTCGTCAATTTCCAGATAGCCCAAATCCATGGCCATTTTGGCATTATCGCGCATGGAACGACCGGTGATGGCCAGGTAACGGCCGTATTTCTCGGCCGTATCAGCCACCAACTGAATGCGCGAAATGAGCGAGGCAAAGCTGGCCACGATGATGCGGCCGGGCGCGTCGCGGAACATCTTGTCGAAGGCCAGCTCAATATCTTTTTCTGATTTGGTCCAGCCGGGCCGGTCAGCATTGGTGCTGTCGGCTAGCAGGCAGAGTACGCCACGCTGCGAAAATTCGGCCAGCTTGGCAAAATCGGGCGGCCAGCCATCGGCTGGAGTGTGGTCAAACTTGTAGTCGCCGGTATGCACCACCAGCCCAGCGGGGGTGGTGATGCCAAAGCCAACGCAGTCTGGGATGCTGTGGGCGACGTGGAATGGCTCTGCCGTGAAATGTTTGCCCAGCTCGAGGGTATCACCTGCTTCAAAGGTGATGAGCTGCACTTCTTTTTTCAGCAGCGAGCGGCGCATCTTCACGTCGATCAGGCCCGCGGTGAGCGGCGTGGCGTAAATCGGCGCATTAATGTCGCGCATGACGTGCGGCAGCGCGCCCACGTGATCCTCATGGCCGTGGGTGATGAGCACCGCCACGACATTGTCCAGCCGGTCCATCAAATATTTGTAATCTGGAATAATGGCATCCACCCCCAGCATATCGTTTTGAGGGAACATGATGCCAGCGTCGATGATGACAATTTCGTCATCGTATTCGATGATGGTCATGTTTTTGCCAATTTCGCCGCATCCGCCCAGGGGGATGATGCGTAGTTTGTTGTTCATAAAGCCTCCAAAAGGTAACGAGAAGGCGGTTTGCTTCTCGATGATGTTAAATTTTTGTGGGATGTGGGGCTGCGGCAGGGCAAACGGCCGTTGCCGCAGAAAAAGCGCGGTCAGGGCTGGGAAAGCAGATGACCAGGCTGTAAATTTTGTTTAAGAGCTTGATTTTGAGGCGGTGTCACAGAAGGATCAATGTCTTCGTGGACAGGCTGGGGATATTATACACGGAGAAGGAACCAAACCAGAAATATTAACAGCGCCTGCACCATCCCCAGGACGACGGTGTAGAGCCAAAGCGCCGAACGATTGGCGACCGGCTGGTGTGTGGTGCCATTGCGGGGCACGACGAGAGGCGTTGTCTGCTGGGCGCTGGTTTGGGCAACGGCCGTTGCTTCACCATCAAAGCGAATAATGGCTACAGAAATATTGTCTTCACCGCCGCGATCGTTGGCTTTGCCAATGAGGGTGGCGCTGGCGGTGTCCATCGGCTCCTGGCTCAGCACGTAGGCAATTTCCTCGTCGGCTACGTGGCGCGTCAGGCCATCGGAGCAGAGGAAGAGAATATCGCCCGTTTCCAGCGGCTGCTCGAATAGGTCAATTTTGGGGGAGCGTTCTGAACCGAGGCTGTACAAAATCACGTTGCGCCGCGGATGGAAGTGGGCTTCTTCTTCGGTGATAGCCCCTTCTTCCACTAGCTTGGCCACCAGGCTTTGATCTTTGGTCACTTGTTGGATACGGCCGTTGCGCCACAAATAACCTCGACTGTCCCCCACATTGGCAATATAGGCGTGGTTTTCGTGTAAAACGGCCGCTACCATTGTGGTGGCCATGCGGCTGTTGTTGGTGTGCTCCAGCACGTACTGGCGGAGGTCCGTGTTGGCTGCCTGCATGGCATTTACCAGCCGTTCCCCCAGGTTGCTTGAATTGTCGTCTTCCAGGTAATGGCGAATGGCGCTTTCGCTAGACAGCTTGCTGGCAACTTCGCCTGCGTCGGCCCCACCAACGCCGTCGGCGACGATGTACAGCCAACCATGCTGGGCTTCTTCTTCAGGGGTGCCTGGCTCCCAGTAAGAAACAAAATCTTCATTGTGATCACGAACGAGGCCGGTGTCGGTGCGGAGAATAGCGGTAATCTGTTCCGAGTTACTCATAGCGAAAACTATAACCTACAAATCTAAATTGGATCAAGGTGGACTTCTGTTCCAGAGGGAAATCGTAGGGAATTTTGTATTTGCCACAGAGAATATTGAGAAAAAGAGCCAGCCGTTTTCTCGCTACTCTCTGTGGCGAATATGTTAGCGACTGACGCCGAGCCGGAAATACTCTTCCGTGCGGCTGTCAATGAGCTGGGCCGCTTCTTCAACGGTAATATCGCCGTAGAAGGCCCGTTCAATTTCCTCATTGGCCGTGCCTTCAATTTCTTCCCAGGTGCTGATGACGGGCACAATCTGCAACGTGGCGGCTGTGTCTAGCCATACCCGGCTGCGGGCCGGCAAAGCACCTGGCTCCAAAAAGGCATCCGACTCCGCCACAGAGATGAGCGACGGCACGGTGCGGCCAGTTCCGGCAATGACGGTTTGCCCTTCTGGCGAATTGGCATATTCGATGAAGGTCCAGGCGGCATCTTTGTTTTCGGTGGTGCTAGAGAGGCAGTAGGCATCGCTGTGCAGCACGCCTGCTGTTTCTTTGTTGTGCGGCAGGGGTGCCACATCCCAGACAAAGCCTTCAATCTCGCGGAAGGTAGGGGTTGCCCGGCGGCTGTCGAAGAACATGGCCGTGGTTCCGGCCACAAAGCGGCTTTCGCTGTCTTGGGCTTCTTCTTCAACGCGGCCTGGCACAACGCCGTGCACCTGGCGCAGATCGACAAACCATTGCAAAGCTTCTTGCGCTGGGGGCCGGGTGATGGTGAGCCGGGTGGGGGAGTCGTCGCTGTTGACGATGGGCGCGCCATTTTGCCAGACAAACGGGGCCAGCCGGTACAGCGACGGTTCAATGCCCGCGCCATATTGGTCGATGGTGCCGTCGCCGTCGGTGTCTTGGGTGAGGGCAACGGCCGTTTTTACAAAATCGTCCCAGGTCCAATCATCGGCGGGGTAAGCGATCCCGGCCGCGTCAAACAAATCCTGGTTGTAGTACACCACCAGGCTGGAAATATTCTGGGGAATACAGGTAATAACGCCGTCCCAGGTGAAAGCGTCGGTAGTGATTGGGTAGAAATCTTCGGGCTGAATGATCTTGCTGTCGTCCAGGTAAGGGCCAAGTGGCTCCAACAAATCGTTGGCGGCAAAGACGGCAAAGCGGCGGTAGTTCATTAGCGTGACGTCTGGCGGGTTGCCCGCGGCAAACTCTGTGGCCAGCCGGGAACGATATTCGCTGCCTGACGGGATATGCGTCAATTCCACGTGGATTTCGGGGTGGGCTTCATGAAAGGCGGCAACCAGGTCTTCATACGCTTTTTGTTCGGCCGGATCGCCTGAGGTTAAGAAAGTGACCGTTTTGACCTCTTCCTGGCAGCTAACCAAAAAAACAAGGGCCAGAAGCAGGACAAATTTAAGGCCGAAAGACACACTTTTGGGGGTTTTCATTCAGATTGTTCCTCACTAGGTGGTGGCTCGCTTATCTTACAGTGAGCGGTAAATAAAGATGGTTTGCGAAAAAATCGGGTTTGTACAATGTGATGCTGTCGATGAGGCTGCTACCTCGGTTGTAGAAGCTAAATGTAAGGCAGTGTGGATTAGCTTCAAGACGCATCGCACCGTAGTCGAGATTATAGCGAACTATGCTGCCGGGTACAGGGTTTCCCAGATCGTAAATGCTGCGCCCCCCCAGCCCGTTGACAAAGTAGGGAATGCCATCTTGTTGCAGCCGCTCGTAGGTGTGGTCGTGCCCGGCGAGAACGGCCGTTGCGCCCCAAGCGGCAAATGGCCACTGCATGGTTGGGTCAGAGCCATGTACGCTGGACGAGGAATAGGGCGGGTGGTGCAGCGTGACCAGGTTCCACGGTGCCGTGCTGTTGGCCAGGGCAGTTTGCAGCCAGATGGCTTGAGTGGAAGTGGCGGAACGGCCGTCTGGCTCGCGGCTGTCACTGTCCAGGGCAAATAAATGGATGGGGCCTAATTCCACGTCGTAATACCGCTCGTTGCCGGGTAGGGTGAAATAATCCACATAGGGTTGCAGTGTGCCTGTATTCCAGTCGTGGTTGCCCGGCACGGGGAAGAAGCGATTTTGCAAGGCCCCAGGCCCGTAGCTGCCCGCGTAATTGCCGATGTACGGCTGGTAATATTGGCCAATGTTGGCGTCGATCGTGCTGGCCTCACCGCTGGGGTAGTTGTTGTCCCCGGTGGTGAGCAGGTAATCCACGTTCCAGCTTTGCACCAGAGCCGCTACATCCGCTTCTGGCGTTCCCGCTTCGCCAAAATCGCCAATTACCGCCAGAGTTACATCGCCCACGCAGATTGGCCCCTCCGCCAGTCCCGCCTCAGCCTGGTAGACCTTGTTGGGCAGCTGCCAGCTCAGGAAAAGCAGGAGGGAAACGGCCGTTACCGCCAACATACCACTCCACCAGCGCCAATATTTTTTCATTTCAATCCATATACTTAACATAAAATAAACACGGGCAAGAAACTTCGTGTAGACAATTTAGGTTTCTAGTCGGGCAAAGTACGGCTGAAGCAATAAAAACAGCATGACGGGGACGATGGTTGCCAGCACTGCGCCCGCCATGAGCAAAGACCATTGTGACGGGGTGAGCTGTTGCAGCAGCTGTAGGGCAATCGGCAGGGTGTACAGGCGTTGTGAGCGCAGGTAGAGCAGCGGCGAGACAAAATCGCTCCAGTACAGAATAAAGGCTAACAGGGCGACGCCAACGGCCGTTGGGCGGGCAATGGGCAGGGCGATTTGCCACCAGCTAGCCAATACCCCCGCGCCCTCAAGCCGGACCGCTTCGTAGATGGCCACTGGAATGCGGCGGAATGCGCGGTAAAACATGAGTACAAAAAAGGGGCTGGTGCCCATGATGGCCGGGGCAATGAGGGCCAGGATGGTGTTGTACCAACCCAGCCGGGCATAAATGAAGAAGCGGGTAGACCACAGCGCTACCCCTGGCACCATCAGCACGGCCAGGGAGAGGACAATCCAGCGGCGTTGGCTGGCCGTTGGCAGTTGGGCCATGCTGAATCCGGCCCAGCTGCTGGTGAGCAGGGTCAGCGGCACGGCCAACAGAACTACCAACAGCGAATTGAGCGTATAGCGACCCATCGGCACCAGGTCCAGCACGCGGCCAAAGTTGTCTAGCGTCAGGTCCAGCGAGATGGTGAGAGAGGTGGGCAACGGCCGTCCTTGTGGGTGCAGCGCTGCCATTAGCATCCAGATGAGGGGAAGGAGGAATACGGCCGTTACCAACAGCCGAATTACCAGACGCCAGCTCAGCTTAAAGGACAAAAGTTTCCTCCGTCGTGCCAATTTGCCACTGCCGGGCAATGACGTACAGCGCCAGCACAATGAGTCCGGTGAGCGCATACAGCACCCACAGGGCCGCGCTGGCCGCGCCAAACAGCAGTAGGCCAAAGCCTTGCTCGTAGATGAGCATCGGCAAGGTGTAGGTGGCATAATATGGCCCGCCGCCCGTGGTTAAAAAGATGGTCGTGAAGGAGTCTTGCAGGGTAATAACGACGTCGCGAAAAGCCAGCAGGAGCAGAATGGGGGCCATGAGCGGCAGTGTAAGATAGAAAAAGCGCTGCACGCGATTGGCTCCGTCTACCAGAGCCGCCTCTTCTGTGGCGCGGGGAATGTCTTGCAGGGCGGCCAGGCACACCAGGAAGCCTTCGCCAATTTGCCAGAGCGAGAGCAGCACCAGGCCCGGTTTGGCCCATTGGCCGTCGGCAAACCAGCCCGGTGTGTCCAGGCCAACGGCTTGCAGCAGCAGGTTCACCGGGCCAAAAAGCGGGTTGAGAATCCACAGCCAGGCCAGGGCATAAGCGGCCGTCGGCACGATGCTGGGTAGGTAAACACCGGCGCGAAACCAACCTAGGAAACGGCCGTTCCTGCGCAACAAAATCGCCACCAAAAATGCGCCGAACACCCGCAAGGGCACGGGCAAGATCACCAACGCCAATGAGTTTTGCACGCTAAGGGCAAACAATTCATCGGTGGTGACCAGCAAAAAGTTGAGTTTGCCAATCCAGGTGGGTGGGGAGAGTCCATCGTAACGGAAGAAGGCCAGACCAAAGGCGAGGAATGCAGGCAGGACCACCAGCAGGACAATCCCGCTCAGGTAGGGCAGCAGCATCAGACGCAGGCGTTGTTGGTAGCTGAGGGGTCGCCACAATGGTTTCCGCATGGCGGCTATTGTACCGGAGTTGTGCCGGGGCGAAAATGCGCCGGAACAATTTTGGGCCAAGATACGTTATAAAGATGTATCCTTGAACGATTGCCGTCTGCCTGTTGGTGGTGGCAAAATAGGAGTATGAATATGAAACTGACCAAATTGATTTTGACTTTTGCTCTAACTTTTCTGATTGGCTGTACGGCCGTAACCACCCCGGAAGAACCGGAAGCAACGGCCGTTCCTCCTGAACCAGCTCTCCAAGAGGTGCCCCCTGTGAACAATGATGCGCCAGAAGATACTCCCGCAGAAGTAGATGGCCCTGAAGTTGCCCCAACGCCCACCAGCGATAAGCAGGTGTCTGAACCAGTAACCGTGAACTTGGGTGATGTGACGCCCGTGCCTCTAGACAATCCGCCGGTAGTGCAGCCTGCGCCGGGCAACCCCGGCATCAAAGACCCAGTTGTCCAGGCTATGATTGACCTGAGCCAGCGGATCGATGTGCCGATGGACGATATCGTGCTGGTTTCTTTGCTGGAAGTGACTTGGCGTGATGGCAGCCTGGGCTGCCCAGAAGCGGATGTTGCTTATACTCAGGCGCTGGTGCCGGGTCAGCAGATGATTTTGCAGGTGAACGGGGAAGAATATTATTACCATAGCGGTAAAGACAGCATCTTTACCTATTGTGGTGATCCGCAGCCCCCGCTGGAAATCGGCCCTGGCGGTCCTGGCCAGGACAATTAGACCGGTACGTGGCGACGTTACTTTTGGTGTTTAAAAAATAAATCAGGTAATGGTAGGGGCGCACCCCCGTGTGCGCCCAAACTTGGGCAGACACGGGGGTCTGCCCCTACCTAATATCGTTGCCTGTTTTAATTCTTAAAATGCAATTGTAACGTCGCCACGTTTTTATTCTTGACTACGGCGCTGTCACAATCACCAGTTGTGGCCCATTGACCCCTTCCGTGCTGCTGAAGAGGTTGCGGACTGAACTGCTAGAAAGCAAAGCCAGACTAAACGTACCGTCCCCGCTGATAGCGCTTGTGACGTCAATTTCAATCCAGCCACTGCTCACCGAACCGGCGCTATTGATCACACTGCCGATGGTTGGCGCATTGCTATAGGTGATGCTGCTTTCACTCCAACTGGTGCTGCTGACCTGGGCGACCTCAAACGGTGCATTCCCACTGTTAACAAAGACGCGCAGGGTGGCTGAGGCGACCGCGCCATCCAAACCGCTGACGTTGAACTTGAGGTAGCTGCGAATGTCTGGGCTGGCGTCGGTGCCCAGGGTGGTCGAGCTGCCGTAATTCAGGGTCGGGCGGCTGGAGAGGGTCATGGCATCATCAACGGCCGTAAACGTAAACGTGCTGCCACCAGGGCCGGGCGTGTTGGTGGGGGTGGGCGGTACGGCCGTATTGGTCGCCGTGGGGGGTGGTCCGATGGGGGTGGGCGTGGCGGTTGCGCCGCTGCCAGCCGTTTGCACCACCAGCTGTGGCTGATTGCCGCTTTCCCGGCTGGCCAGGGTGATGAGATTGCTGTCGGCTGTGCTTAGGCCAAAGCTTACCAGCCCATTGCCACTCACGAAGCTGGTGACGGCTACTTCCACGTACCCATTGCTGCTAATCGCCCCAGAGCTATTGATGAGACTGCCCAGCGCCGGTGCATTGGCGTAAGTGATCGACGATTCCGCCCAGCTGTTGTCGGTCACCTGATGTGCGTCAAAACCGATACTGGAGCTGCTCTGCGTGTAGACGCGCAGCGTGGCCTGCGACACCGTGCCATTAAGCCCCTGTACATCAAAGCGAAGATAAGCATTGTTGTCTGGCGAGCCGTCCAGGCGCAAAGTTGAGGCGCTGCCCTGGTTATTGGTGGGTCGGTTGGCCATCGTGAACGAATCGGCCACGGGGTTGAACGTTAGCGTCTGGCCACCGGGTCCGGGGGTGTTGGTGGGCGTGGGCGGCAGTGGCGTATTGGTCGCCGTGGGCGGTACGGGCGTGTTCGATGGCGTGGGGGTGGGTCCGCCACCCAGCTGGATAGTGAAGTTAGCGTTGGAAATATCAAAGAAGATATTGCCCGCGCAGCTCACCCGAACGCGGGCGCTGCTGGTGGTGACATTAGGCACCAGCACGCTGCTGCTGCCGTCGTTGGGCGTATTGGCCTCCAAGAGGGTGGGGTAGGTAAACCCGCCATCGGTGGAGAGGCTGATGTTGACGTTAGCGCAGCTAATCGGCGCATTGTTCGTTCCCGCCACGTTCCAGGTGACGTTTTCGGTAGTGTTGCCGGTCCAGGTTACGGCCGTATTGGGTGCAGTGACCAAAAATGGACCCGTTCCAGCAACGGCCGTTACCTGCGTCGCATCATTGGCCACTCCACCCGCCGGTGATTGGTTGTCGCGCACAGTGAAGCGGAAGTTCATCGTGCGGGCGTAGCTGGGCAGAATTTCACCCAGCGTCTGCGTGTTGTTCACAATGTCCGAAATCTGCGGGAAGGTACGCGAGGGTGACGTGGTGGGGTTAAAGGAACGGAAAATGGCCGCGTTGCCCGACGGCGAGTTGGGCGCACCCGCCGGGCCAAGATCGAACTCTTCCCAGCTGTAAGTTAGGGACGCCGCACCGTTCGGGTCCGAACCTGTGCC
Organism: Ardenticatenaceae bacterium; assembly: GCA_020634435.1. GTDB lineage: Bacteria > Chloroflexota > Anaerolineae > Promineifilales > Promineifilaceae > Leptofilum. Next base: position 466,467 of record JACKBS010000004.1, read on the forward strand.
GGTGAGGGTGAAGGGGGTGTTGAGTGGAATGCTGTAGCTGGTGCCCGCATCGGCTGTGGGTGGCGTATTGCCCGTACTGGTAATCACCGCACAGGTGTTGCCGCTGCCGTTGGTGGTGAAAGAAACGATTTCGTCGAAGCTGATGCCGTGGAAATAATCATCGCTGTTGTTTTGGATGTTTTGCGGGCTGCAAATACCAGCATAGGCCATGATGGTGGTGCCGCTGCCAGGCTCGTAGGCGGTGGAAGCGTTGCGATTGCCGCCGCTGCAACTGCCTGAGCTTCCGTTGAAGGTGTGGTTTCCGGCAAATTGGTGGCCCATCTCATGCGCCACATAGTCAACGTAAAACGGATCGCCGATCGGATTGCTCAAGCCGGTGACTCCCCGCGCTTTGTTACTGTTGCTGCAAATCACGCCTAGGCTGGCAATCCCACCTCCGCCGGTGCTAAACACATGACCGACATCGTAGTTGGCCGAGCCGATGACACTGTTTAAGTTAGACTGATTTTGGCTCAGCATGGCGCCACCATTGTTGTTGGTGTAGGGGTCAGTGGCGCCGTTGGTATATACGATGAGATCGTTGTTGGGGATGAGCTGAAAGGAAACGGCGACTTCGCGTTCGTAGATGCCAGCCACGCGGTTAACGGCCGTTACAATTTCCGCCATCGCTAAAGCCACCGTGCCGCCATGAAACTGCGTGTACTCGCCGGTCGCGGCTATCGCCAGCCGGTAGGTGCGCAGCTGCCCACCGGTGGAAAATTGGCCATTGATGCTGACGGCCGTATCCACTTCGCTGATATTGTCGGGATTTTCCAACACAACATCGGGGGCAAAATCATCGGGTAAGTTGGGGATGAAGTCGCTGGCGTAGTAGCTTTGGTAGAGGTCGGTGCTGTCGGTGGAGTAGGGATCGATGAAAACACGGCCGTTACCTGACAAGACCATCGCATGGAAGCCTTTTGGCGTGCTGTCTAAGCGTGCGTAGGCGGTTGTATCTTCAACGCCCACCCCAGCATATGTGTGAATTTCGGGGAACTTGGCGGCGAGGTCGGGGTGCATGACGGCCGTTTTATAGACGCGGAAACGGCCGTATTCGCCATTGGGCAGGGGCAGCGACAACACAACGTTACTGTCACTCAACGTAGTAGGCGCTTGGGTCAAGATTGTATTGAGCGCTGCCCAATCTAGTGAGACCGTGCGATAAGCCGTTGGCACAATTACTCGTTCGCCAGACATGCGCAATGTGGCCTCGGCCACATCTTGCCAGATGCCATCCACTGACTGCGCACCAACCGGCGCGGCGCTTACCGCATGCTGTCTGCCAGACACGGCTAAAAAGATGAGCAGCAGCGCGGCGACTGCCAAGCCCAAAAACAAAAATAACCTGAAAGATGCAAGTTTAGGGGTGTTTTTCAGCATATTCTGTCTCCAAAAGAAAATTTTCAAATACATCCTTGTCTCTGAAAAAGAAGCAAGACGGGATGGGGTAGCTGTATAAAAATACCTTAGAGGATCTCGTTGGGACTTGGCTCCGGTTCCAATGAAGGATAATCAGGGAGCCGACACCTCCTTTCCTAATTCACAAAAAGGACAAAAATTTGCGAAGTGCGCCTTGGGGAAAGGCTTTTTCCTTCAACAAACCTCTTGTTTTGGTGGATGACAACAGCGATTGTCGAGCTTGCTCTATGGTGAGCAGCATAAGTCTAGGGACGCCAGCTTAACGCTAAAGTTAAGTAATCGTTTCCGGCAAACGCTGTCTTTGGTCGGTGAAGCCAATAAAAAAGAGGACCTCCACAGAGGCCCTCTCATTCATTTAGTGGAGATTGGTGCCGCCAAAACTACGGGTCAGTCACCACCACTAGCTCGGGATGGTTAGCGCCTTCATCGGTGCTGAACAGATTGCGCTGGGTGCTATTGGATAGGAGCACCATGCTGAACGTACCGTCGCCATTGATGGCGCTGGTGACATCAATTTCAATCCAGCCGCTGCTGACCGAACCCGCGCTGCCAATAGCGCTGCCAACTGCCGGAGCATTGTTGTAGGTAATGCTGCTTTCACTCCAGCTGGTGCTGCTCACCTGAGCCACATCGAACGGCGCGCTGCCGCTGTTTACGTAGACCCGTAAGGTAGCCGAGGCAACCGGGCCATCCAGACCGCTGACATTAAACTTCAGGTAGCTGCGGATAACTGGGGAGGAATCCGTGCCCATTGTAGGCGATGTGCCATAGTTTACTGTAGGCCGACTCGATATGACCATCGCGTCATCGGCAGCATTGAAGGTGAAGGTGCTGCCACCAGGTCCGGGTGTGTTGGTGGGAGTTGGCGGAACTGGTGTATTGGTCGGGGTCGGCGGTACGCCGGTGCTGGTTGGCGTGGGCGTTGGGCCGCCGCTGCCAGCAAACTGAACAAACAGTTCTGGTTTGTTAGCCCCTTCGCGGCTGTTGAGCTCGATGAGGCTGGTATCGGCCGTGGTCAGGCCAAAGCTCAGCAGGCCATTGCCGGTGACATAGCCAGTCACATCTACATCAACATAACTGCCGGAGGAAATGGCACCTGTGTTGTTGAGTAAGCTGCCCAGTGCTGGCGCATTGCTGTAATTGATGGTCGATTCGCCCCAGCTGTTGTCGGCAACCTGGTGCACGCTATAGCCCGTGCTGGAGGTTGACTGCGTGTACAGTCGCAAGGTGGCCTGGGTAACGCTGCCGGTAACGCCCTGAACATCGAAGCGCAGGTAGCTGTTGATATCCGGCGAGGCATCGAGGCGTAAGATGCTTGCGCTGCCTTGGTTGGTCGTCGGCCGCGAGGAGATGGTCGATGCATCAGCCACGGGGTTCACCGTCACAGACCCGGTGCCTGGTCCTGGCGTGTTAGTCGGCGTCGGCGGAACGCTAGTGTTTGTAGGGGTGGGGGTTGGTCCACCGCCAGGATTACAAGAAGCGTAGCTCATGGAGGCAATGTAGGTGCCCCAACGTCCCTGAGAGGTACCCGTGTTTTTGCTGTACTCGCCCAAATACCAGAAGGTTTTGCCATCGGGGTCGATGGTCATGCCGGTGTAGTCACCCCAGCGGCGTGGCGGGAAGGACTCGAAGGATGTGTAGGTAATTTCACCCGCCTTGATCTGCGTTTCAGCTTGCAGGGTGTTGAGAGGATCGGTTCCCTGACGACCTGCGTAGTAGATGGAGGGGAAGGTGCTGCTGCTGGAGCGGGTATAGCCTACGGTCATATCGTTGCAGTGGTTGACTGCCAGATCGGGGTGGAAACGGTAGGTGCCGCTGCTGGAAAGCACGCCGGCCTGCACCACGGAAGCCGTCGCCAGATCAATTTGCGCCCAGCGGATACAGTTGACCGTGCCGCCGCCCGGGTTACAGGCGATGGTCATGGTGGTCCAGCCGAAGCCATTGCGATATTCAAAGTCCAGCGGACGCCAGTCGCCACCATCAAGCGTACCGCCGCCGGATTGAACTGAAGAAAGTGGTAGGCCAGCCGTTACGCCGGTAGCGGTATTGAGATTGAAGGAGCCAACGGCCGTAAATGTATTCGCGCCAAATGGATCATTCCAGGCCCAAACGGTGTGGTTGGCACCATCGTAACCTGTCTCGGTAACGATGTAGTGTGGACCACTGGTAGGCCAAGTGCCCTGGTTCCAACCGTGTAGGTTCATTGGCTGGGGTGTGTCTTCATTGTTGCCCAGGTTGCGCACGACCGAAGCAGCCGGTTGGCCAGCATACATGGCTTGCTTGTCAAAGGCGTAGACGCGCGAATCCAGGAAAACGGAGGTAAACATATTGGCGCCCATGTAGATGGCATCGCGACCGACACCAGCGTGGGGATAGTCAAAGAACTGGTTGCCGCTGGCGGTGGTGTAGTGATAGATATTCCACGCACCCGTTGGGTCACCCGTTTGGGAGACTGCCAAACAGTAGCCAGTGCCGTCGGAATCTATGCCCAAAATGTAGCGATCGGCCGACTCATCGTAGATAGCGTTGGGGTCAAAGACACCTGTGCAGTTGGGGTTGGCTGACAAGAAGCTGGAGAAGGTGGTCGGGCCAACCAGGGAGTTGCCGCTCTTGTCATAGATTTCCAGGGCCACGTTGACTACAGCAATAATGTGATTGGGACCCACAGTCAGTTCTGGATCGGGGGGAACGTTACCGCCACCACCGCAGCATTCGGTGTAATCCATGCTGTCGAAGTTGACGCCCAGGGCCGGGGTAAGAGGACTCGGTCCGTTAGGCTCCTGGATGGCTTCGCTGGGCAGCAGCTGAGCAGATGCCGTACGCAGTGCCTCGCGGTCAGCTTCACTGACGATGCCTTCTTCTTCAACTAGGTCAATTTCGCCACGCTGCCAACGCGCCAATTGATTGTCGGGATCTAATTGGCCAGCAGGGATACTGCGCAGGTTTACCGAATAAGGTTCGGCGATCTGCGTTTCCGGCAGGTCCTGAGCGTTAGCAGCAGCGCTACCGCTGCCAGCCGGAGCGAACGCCTGAATAGCTTGCTGACGGCTGATGGATTCTGGCGTCGGGCTGACGGTAAGACTAATCAGCCAAACGCCCGCGCCAAACAGCAGCAACGGCAGAATGATGCGGGGAAGTTTGCGAAACATGAGGTTTCCTCCTTCAAAAATGGATATTTGTTTTCATAAGCCAGGCGGTATGTTTGGGGTGAGTTTTTCCACCGATTGGCTTATGGCGAGTCACTTGTGTTGATTGGGTAGCCGCATAACGGCCGTTTTCACGCTGTTATTCTAAAATGAGTGCGGTATGCAAAAACGCTGTTTGGCGTTTTTACACAAAAAAAGCAGAGCGCTCCACCCGGCAGGGTAGATGGCTCTGCTTACCATTCGCCTGAAGTTAAATTTTTTGTCGCCACTTTGGTCGGACCGTGCTTGTTGAATGAATGCTTATTCTGCCCGATAAAGGAACCGCTAGCGTAAGCTGCGGTCTGCTCAAAATTGGTAGGCTTTGAACACAAGGATGCCTGCCATTTGCCCGAAGCCGAGGAATTATACTAACTTAGCAGCAGATAAGCCAGTAGGATCATTACAATCACAGCTAGCACTACCAGCAAGCCCAACAAAAGGTTAAGCCCCTGGGCCTTGGGTTGAGGCTTAGTGACCCGTTTGCTTGGGGTGGATTTGGCGACTTTCGCCGGGCGTATTTTGGCTGGGGGTTCGGCCGTTTTGCCAACAACGGTTACTTCTTGTTCGGCAACGGCCACAGTGTCTGGTGCGGCAGGTTCCTTGAGCCAATCAGGTAGAGCTTCGTTGGGAACGGCCGTTTCACCACTCGTTTCCGCAGGAACGGCCGTATAATCGCCCGATTCACTGATCAACCATTCTGGTAACTCATCCGTCTCAGATTGGGCTAGAACATCCATCGGTTGATCTGAGATCATGCTGGCGGTGGGCGCCAGCTCCCCGGAAGCTTCAAGCAAGGCGAGCTGTTCTTTTGCCTTTTCGTGGTTAGGGTTTAGGGCCAACGTTTTACCCAAATAAGCGGCCTGTTTTTGCGGCGAGTCAACCAACAGGCTGAGCAAATACCAGCCCTGCACCTGTGTGGGGTCTTCGTCTAACAGCATGGTGAGCTGTTGCTGCGCTTCACGCTTGTTTCCAGTTCTTACTGCGGCAATCGCATCTTTGAGTTTGTCGTCCATAACACCCATCCTTCGTGGCCACCAATATGGCACCATTTACATAACAATACAAGCACCGAGGACATTGTAGCATGGCTTGGCAAAAATTTCGAGGGGCCAATTTTTCTCAATGGGTGTGTCGCGTTTGCAGCATGTTCAGGGTGGGGCAGGGGTAATGCAGATGGGCTTGGTGAACGGCCGTTAACTCCCACCGTTTCTGTAAAACCGCATCAAAATTCAGGAACTGTTCCAGGGCGATGATTAAATCACAAATGGGCAGCCCCATGACGTTACAGTAACAGCCGTCCAGGTGGGCCACGGGCTGGAAAACTGGATGTTGGATGGCATAAGCACCTGCTTTGTCCAGCGGATCGCCTGTAGCGATGTAGGCGTTGATTTCCTCGTTGGTGTAGGGGCGCATGGTAACAACGGCCGTACTCACCCCTTGATACTCACGGCCGTTTGCTGGATCCAACAAAACAAACCCGGTGTGTACCTCATGTTGGCGATTGCCCAGACGTTGCAGCATGGTACGTGCTTCAGCATCGTTGGCTGGCTTGTTCAACATTTCCCCGGCAAAAGCCACCGTTGTGTCTGCGGCCAAAATGATTGTGTGTGAGGTGGGAGCCGTATTCTCCAACTGCTCGGTAATGCGCGTAGACTTGAGCCGCGCTGTTTCTACCACATTTATGGCCGGATCAGGATCTGTAACGCTGTCCTCATCCACGTCTGCCACCATTACCCGAAACGGAAAACCGAGCAGTTGAATCAGTTCGCGGCGACGTGGTGATTGTGATGCCAGAATAAATTCGATGTTCATAACGCTACAGGAAAGAAAAAAGGCTAGCCCCAATTGGCACTAGCCTTTTAACCATCTCGTTAGAAGCAGAAATTACTTCAGTTCGACAACGGCACCAGCTTCTTCCAGCTTTTTCTTGGCGTCTTCGGCAGCTTCTTTGCTGACAGCTTCCATGATGGTGCCGAGGTTGTCTACAACTTCTTTGGCTTCTTTCAGGCCCAAAGCGGTCAGAGCGCGAACCTCTTTGATAACGTTGATTTTCTTCGGACCAACGTCTTTCAGAACAACATCAAACTCGGTCTGTTCTTCTTCTTCAACAGCTTCTGCGCCACCCATCATCATGCCAGGCATGGCAGCCATTGCCATAGGTGCAGCAGCGCTAACACCCCACTTTTCTTCCAACATTTTGGTCAGTTCAGCAGCTTCCAACAGGGTCAGGCTGCTCAGTTCATCTACAATTTTTGCTAAATCGGCCACTTTTAATATCCTCCGAAAATTTTTGGCTTAATTAAACTAATTTATGGTGGGGTTTATGCCGCTTCGGCTGCCCCTTCTTCTTTCTTTGCGTAAGCATCAACAACATTTACTACCTGGCGTACACCGCTAGCCACTACAGAGGCCACGTTGCGTGCCGGGGCGCTGATAATGCCAATCAGCTGCGAACGTAATTGATCCAGGCTCGGCAGTTTTGCCAGAGCTTCAATTTGCTGCGCGGTAACAAACTCATTACCCAGGAAACCACCGCGTAGGGTGACTTTTTCCTCTTCCTTGGCAAAATCAACCAATACTTTGGCCAGGGATGGTGCTTCATTCAAAGCAAACCCTGTCGCCAACTGGCCTTCCAAAAAGTCAGCCGGAACGGTTTTGTCTGATTTTTCCAGAGCGATTTGGAACAGCGTGTTTTTGGTAACGTGGAGAGCGCCTTCTGCTTCATAGACTTTGTCGCGCAGGGCATTCATCCGCTTCACGTTCATACCGCTGTATTCAGCCAAGAAAATGGCGCGGCTGTTCTGGATGAGCTCATCATATTGGGCGAGCAGTTCTTCTTTACGTGCTTTTGTAATTGCCAAACTGTTTCACCTCCTTTGAGTGAAATAAAAAATCCTCATGCCAGTGAGCATGAGGATTTTGCAGTCAGAACGAATCAAAAGCGCTGGCCGGACATCATATGCCCTGGCAGCGAAATTGTTTAGAACGTTTGCGTGTCCCCACCTCGGCTGGCGTTTTTAATACGAATGAATCGTAACCAACTGTCTTCAGTAGAACAGTGCAGTTTTGATACAGTTTTTAATCAGCCGCTATTTTTACGACAAAGCTTCGTTTGTGTCAAGGCGAATGCCAGGACCCATTGTATTGGCTAAGACGATGCGATGAATATAGGTGCCTTTAACGGCAGCTGGACGGGCCCGCTTCACGGCATCGAGCAGGTGATTCAGGTTGTCCATCAGCTGTTCTTGGGTAAAGCTGGCTTTACCGATGGGGGCGTGGATGTTAGCGGTTCTATCAACACGGAACTCCACACGACCTGCTTTTGATTCTTCAATCAAGCGGGGCAGGTCGGCACCAGGAGCAACGGTACCGGCACGCGGATTAGGCATAAGCCCACGCGGACCTAAGACACGACCCAAGCGGCCGACTTTACCCATCATGCTTGGCACGGCAATTGCTACATCAAACTCGGTCCAACCATCCTGAATTTTCTTGATGGTTTCGTCGTCAGCGATGTAGTCAGCGCCAGCTTCTTCGGCCAGACGCGCATCTTCACCCTCGGCAAAGACGAGCACGCGTACCGTTTTACCCAAACCGTGGGGCAGGTTGACCACTTCACGTACCTGCTGGTCGGCATGACGGGGGTCTACACCAAGCCGCATGTGCACTTCTACGGTGGGATCAAACTTGGTAACGGCCGTTTCCTTAATCAAATTTACAGCCTCAGAACGAGAATACAACTTATCTCGTTCAACCTTGGCTGCGGCTTCCAAATATTTACGTCCTCGTTTTGGCATGTTAACTCCTTGTGGTCTTAGCGAACCAATAAAGGTTCTCCCACGATGTCTTAGTCAGAAATGGTAATGCCCATGCTGCGGGCCGTACCAGAAATAATCTTCATGGCCGCATCCATATCGCGGGCATTCAAATCTTTCATTTTAATTTCAGCAATTTCACGCAGCTGGGCTGTCGTCACAGAACCCACCTTATCACGATTGGGTACTGAAGAGCCACTGCGAATACTGGCTGCTTTCTTGAGCAAATCCGTAGCTGGTGGGGTTTTGAGAATGAAGGTGAAGCTACCATCTTGGAAAACAGTAACCTCGACCGGAATTACCTGCCCGACCTGGTTGGTTGTTTTGGCATTGTATTCCTTGCAAAACTGCATCAGGTTGATGCCGTGCGGACCCAAAGCCGTACCAACTGGGGGTGCTGGGTTGGCCTTGCCTCCCTGAATTTGAATCTTAACAACTGCTTTGATCTTTTTAGCCATATTACCTCCGTGGAGTCCAAACGCCTGTTCTCAGGCTCCTCCAGAAATCAAACAACAAAATACGAAGGCAGCATTTGTCTAAACAAGCAAAGCCACCTTCGTCATAATAACGTTTATACTTTTTCTACGTGCAAGAAATCGAGTTCAACTGGTGTTTCGCGGCCAAAGAAGGAAACCATAACCCGAACTTTGGCGCGATCGGCATCAATTTCCGAGACGGAACCGATAAAGTCGGCAAATGGACCGGTGCCAATGCGCACTTTCTCGCCAATTTGGAAATCGAATTTCACCTTCGGTGCTTCGGCTTCCATGCGGTTCATAATCTTGGCTACTTCTTCGGGGCGCAGGGGGGTAGGTTCATTACCCATGCCCACAAAGCCGGTTACGCCAGGCGTATTGCGCACAACATACCAGGAATCTTCATCCAACAGCATTTGTACCAAAATGTAGCCAGGGAACACGCGGCGTTCAACGGTGCGCCGTTTGCCGTCTTTAATTTCAATTTCTTCTTCGGTAGGAATAACCACATCAAAGATTTTGCCCTGCATGCCCATCGTTTCAATACGCTGTTCAATGCTGTGGCGCACTTTGTTTTCATATCCAGAATAACAATGCACAACGTACCAGGAACGGCCGTCGTCTGGAATGAAGCTGCTTTCACTACCTGCCGACAAAGAAGATTTGCCAGCTTTTACTTCTTCTGCCATTTCTTCCTTATCTTCGAATTCATCACTCATTTGTAATCTCGCTAGTTACTTTCAGCCAAATTGCTCAGTTACCCAAGGCCGATGAGCTGTTGAATAAGTAACTGAATAACATTTGAGAAAAGTAGATCAAAAATCCACAAAAACAAGGCAAACGCAATCGTCACCCCGATTACAATCATCGTCAAACGCTGTGATTCTTCTCGGGTTGGCCAGGTCACCTTCCGCAGCTCACCGCGGGTTTCCTTCCAGTATTTGGTCACCGGATTGGGTTGATTGGCTGTTTTTTCTGTCACCGTTTGTTCTTCCTTCCATTCAGAAGTCAGCTATTGTGGCATGAACTATCTATTTTGCCAGTTTAAACAGCTGCTTTTTACAAAATTACCTCCAGAGACCAACGCGGGCCTCTGGAGGTTGTTAATAGCAGGGGGTGCAGGAATCGAACCCGCAGCCTACGGTTTTGGAGACCGTCGCTCTGCCAATTGAGCTAACCCCCTAAAGGAAAATTGGGGCATGCCGTAGAGCCACACGCCCCATTATACACTAAATTTTTAAACCAGGATTTTGGTAATAACGCCAGAGCCAACGGTGAGGCCACCTTCACGAATAGCGAAACGGCCACCTTCTTCCAATGCCACCGGCTTGCTCAACTTCACCCGCAGGTTCACATTGTCGCCCGGCATCACCATCTCCACACCTTCCGGCAAGGAAATCTCGCCCGTCACATCCAGCGTGTGGATGTAGAACTGCGGCCGATAGCCAGGGAAGAATGCCTTGTGCCGACCGCCTTCATCCTTGCGCAGCACGTACACTTCGCTCATGAACTCGGTGTGCGGGGTGATGCTGCCTGGCTTGGCCAGCACCTGACCACGCTCGATTTCTTCACGGGCAATACCGCGCAGCAGCAGACCAGCGTTGTCCCCAGCTTCCACTTTGTCCAGAATCTTGTGGAACATTTCCATGGAGGTCACAACGACCTTGCGGGTCTTCTCGGCCAAACCGACGATTTCGACTTCGGTGTTGGGGGTCAGCGTACCACGGTCTACACGACCGGTCACAACGGTACCACGGCCCTTGATGGAGAAGACGTCTTCCACGGACATCATGAACGGTTTATCGGTCTGACGTTCTGGCGTGGGGATGTATTCGTCTACCACCCGCATCAGCTCCAGGATGGGAGCGTACTCGGGGGCGTTGACGTCGCCGCTTTCGCTCTCCAGAGCTTGCAGGGCGCTACCACGCACGATGGGGGTCTCGTCGCCAGGGAACTCATAGGTGTCCAGCAGCTCGCGCAGTTCCAGCTCAACCAGCTCCAGCAGTTCTTCGTCGTCCATCATGTCTACCTTGTTGAGGAAGATGACGATGGCGGGTACTTCTACCTGGCGGGCCAGGAGGACGTGCTCACGAGTCTGGGGCATGGGGCCATCGGGAGCGGAGACGACCAGGATAGCGCCGTCCATCTGGGCGGCACCGGTGATCATGTTTTTGATGTAGTCGCGGTGACCGGGGCAGTCTACGTGGGCGTAGTGCCGGTTTTCGGTTTCGTATTCAACATGGGAGATGGCGATCGTGATACCGCGGGCTTTTTCTTCCGGGGCGTTGTCGATTTGGTCGAAGGCGGAGAAGTCGGCAAACCCTTTGAGGGACAGCGTTTTGGTGATGGCGGCTGTCAGGGTGGTTTTGCCGTGGTCCACGTGACCAATCGTGCCAATATTCACATGTGGTTTTTCGCGCACAAATTTTTCTTTACCCATCGTTAATAAACCCTTGTTCCTTATTGATATGTCTAAATTTAGGTTGCAAATTTAGAATCTCTGAGGCAAGCTTCTTACACGGAAGGCATTGTGGCGCTTGCCGTTTTCACAACAATACCCCGCCATCTGGTGTCTCACACGAGATAGACGGGGCAGAGAGCCCACGATGGGATTTGAACCCATGACCTCATTCTTACCAAGAATGTGCTCTGCCTGCTGAGCTACGTGGGCATCTCAGTAAGACGTAATCTGTAAACAGTGATCGTAGTTTTTATGACTGATTACTGGACACAACTTACTGGAAGGTGGGCCAGGTAGGACTCGAACCTACGAAGGCTATCGCCAGCGGATTTACAGTCCGCCCCCTTTGCCACTCGGGACACTGACCCAGGATTATGTGTGTGTTAAACCGGAGCACGTTGCTCAAGCCGACGATGGGACTTGAACCCATAACCTATGCTTTACAAGAGCATTGCTCTGCCAATTGAGCTACGTCGGCACGTATCTCTTGTATGAAACTTTTAAGTAAATTATAGGCAAGCCATCTCTGTTGCTCTCTTCGCAACCTCAGGCGGGTAAGTATAGCATTTGTGTTTTTTTCGTCAAATAGATTTTTTGCCGGATTTATTGGCCAGTGGGCCGAATATTGCCCAGCTAGCATTACCAGAGATTCGAGAAAATGGGCAGATTTATGGGCTTGTTCGTTTATAATAGGCGCAGGAATAAGTTTTAAGCGTGGTTTTGGGAGTTAGTTATGGATATTTCGGTAAGTCGGTTGAACGGCCGTTTGGCCTCAAAGCTGCCACCTGAATTACCGTTAGGCCTGGTTTTTGTGGTGGGGACGGTGAGCCGGTTACACAAAGATGGCTTTGTGCTGGCGGAAGAAACGCATTATTTAAATTGCCACATCAAAGATGATACACAACTGTATGTCGGCGATGAGGTGCGTGCCAGCGGCCATCTGATGTTCGACTCTGAGCGCCTCCAATATTACTTGCTGGCTCGGGACATCGAAGTAATGAAGTCGGATCCGCTGGGGGCTTTGACCGGCAATTCTCGCGAGATTCTGGCGGATAGTGAGGAGCTGTTGACGGCGTTAACGGCCGTAAAAGCCCGTGCCGCCGCTGCCCCAGAAACGACGGGCAAAGATTTGCCCGTATGGGTGCGCAAGCTGGCTCCGCCTGAAGTGCAGGATGCAGTCAGTGAACAGGTTGATGAGCCGACACCGATCGCGATGAGTCGTACGGCCGTTCTCGATGATGAGCTGGTGACGATGCTGTCCAGGGCAATGGATAGTGAGGAGGAGCTGGAAGTGACGCCGGAACTGCTGGCTCCGTATGTGTCGGCGACGCCGGTTCGAGTGCAGCCAGTAGCGGTAGAAGCGCCAGATGGGGAAATGGGAGAAGATACGGCCGTTGCTGTGGCCAATTTGCACACCAGCTACCGTCCCGCCAGCCGGGAAGATACGGATTGGTTGGTTATCTTGCTCATCATCAGCTTTTTTGTCTTGACGATTGCCGCTATTGTGACCATCATTTTGCTAATTGCCCGATAGGCAATTTCCACATTTGAATCTACAGGGTACCGAGGAGTTTATGACTGACCAGAATTCTACTGACCGGCCAGTGACGATACTATGCCTGGCCAGCTATTTTAAGGGGACGACTTTTTTGACTGCGGCCAAGCAGGCGGGCTGTCGTGTGGTGTTGGTGACGCGTGAAAAGCTGCACAACGAGCCGTGGCCGTGGGACAGCATTGACGATGTGTTTTACATGCCCCAGCTGGCCAAACAGCCAGACATCATTTATGCCGTTGCCTATTTCATGCGGGGCAAGGCGGTCGATCAGATCATTCCGCTGGATGATTATGATGTGCTGACGGTAGCGGCCTTGCGTGAGCATTTTCGGCTGCCCAACATGGGCGAATCGGTGATGCGACATTTTCGGGACAAGCTGGCGATGCGGGTAAAGGCGCGGCAAGAAGGGTTTCGGGTGCCGGAATTTACGGCCGTTTTCAATTACGATCAGCTGCGTGAATTTATGGACCGGGTGCCACCGCCCTGGCTGCTCAAGCCGCGTGCCGAGGCAGGAGCAATGGGCATTAAGCGCATGGATCACTCTGAAATGTTGTGGCGCAAGCTGGACGAGCTGGGTGATTTGCAGTCGTACTTTTTGCTGGAGCAGTATGTGGCTGGGCCGGTTTACCACGTGGATGCGATTGTCTGGCGGGGCAAGGTGGTGTTTGCTACTGCCCATCAATATTTGCAGCCGCCGATAGACGTAGCCCACGACGGCGGTGTTTTTGTGACGCGCACGATGCCGCGTAAAGAAAAAGAGACAAAAGCGTTGCTCAAAATGCACAACCAACTAATTTTGGCGCTGGGCATGGAACGCGGCGTGGCGCATACCGAGTTTATCAAGGGGGCAGACGGCGAGTTTTACTTTTTGGAAACGGCAGCTCGCGTCGGTGGCGCAAACATCGAGCAGTTGGTAGAGGCATCCAGCGGCATTAATTTGTGGGCGGAGTGGGCAAAGTTGGAAACGGCCGCTTTGCGTGGCCAGGAATACCAGGTGCCAGAGGACAAGGGCGCCTACGCTGGGGTGATGATTTGTCTGGCGCGGCAGGAGTGGCCCGATTTGTCTGGCTACCAGGACCCCGAGATTGTGTACCGCGTCCACAAACAGCAACACGCCGGGCTGATTTTGGCTTCGCCGCAGCAAGAACGTGTGGAACAGCTCATCCGCGACTACAGCCAGCGTTTTGCCCAAGACTTTTTGGCTGTCGCGCCACCGTTGGACACGGCACCAACGTGATTGGTGGGCAGTAAAAAGTGAAAAGTAAAAAGTGGACTGTTCACTTTTTACTTTTCACTGCTTTCAAACACCGTGCTGTTGGCGGTATTCAGCGATGAGATTGCGGATGATGCGCTGACTGGCAACGGCCGTTTCCACCGGTTCTTTCAGCGCTGTTTTGTAGGTCTCGTTGATTTGGTGGGCTTTGGCAACGGCCGTATCCGCCTTGGGCATCAGGTCGTCGCGCAGGGGCTTGATGAGGGTCTGGTGTAGGGCGGTTTCGTTGTTTTGGTCGCGGTTGAGCCAGACGTTGAGCGGTTGGGCAATGTTCGTGTCCAGGCCGTTAAGCGTGTTGGGCGTCTCCATGATCAAATCCGTAATGGAGACCATGACCGTAGCGGCCGTTTGCCCCATGCCAAAGGGCAGCCATTTGCGCAGGCTCTCAAACCAGTCGTTGAGCATTTGTAAGAACGGACCCACGCGATCAACCGCCTCGCTGAGTAAGCGCTCCACGGCTTGAAAATACCCCTCAATTTTGCTGAGATGATCGATGAGCCAGAGACGGCCGTTGTCTAAAATCGGCACTTGAAGTTCAAAGTTTTCCAGCGCCTGACGGCTCATCTGGATGCTTTCGGACAGAGTGGGCATTTCGGCCAGCATCGTTTCCACTTCACCCGTGAAATGGGTGAAGCCATTTTCAACGGCCGTTTCCACATCCACATCGGCCCACTGCTCATACAGGGCAACCAGTCCCGCTAGGATACCAATTTGTTCATTGGCCTGGCCCAGCTCGACGGTAAGCGCCTGGCTGCTGTCTGTGGCGGACTGGTTGTTTTGTTGTAGGCCGGTGAGCTGGCGTTGGGCGGCTTCGAGCGCCGCTTGCAGGCGCACGTTTTCCGCCTGGGCAGCGGCCAATCGGGTAAACATGTCGGTGGCGGTGGTGTTGGCGGGAACGGCCGTACTGACTGCCGGGATTGAAGCGTTGGACACATGGGAGACAGTGGCGGTACTGGGGGCGGAGAGTGCTTCATTGTACAGCGCCGCGCCGGCACCAGTGGCCGTGGCAGCAACGGCCGTTAGGGCAGCGGCTCTCATAAATTGGCGGCGGCTTACCATCTGATCAACATCGTTTGTCATATCCATTCTCCTGAAGCAGGTGCCAGGGTTTGGATCACCACCCTGGCTAAAATTCGTGCGCCCAGAAAAATTGGCTCAACAAACACAGCGCCCAGTGTAGCCAATGCGGGGATTTTAGCACGAATGTTCTAATCAGCAATGCTAACGCCATCCTTTTTTGAAAAATCACGCTTTTTTTACGGAAGCAAAACAAGACAAGCGGTTCAACTTTCGCTCGCCTAGTATAAAAACGGTGTTTTCTGAACAAAACGCTAACAATGAATGATTGTAACTGTTCAGGTTCTAGAGGTGCGACGCACTTTCTATGGCGAATTGGTGCATTTTACACTGGAGCAAGTGCGTCGCACCTGTATAGATACGAATGATTTGATCTACTCGGGTTTGCTGTAGCCTAGCCGTTTGAGGGCTTGCTCATTGTGGCGCCATTTTGGCTCGACCTTAACCCAAAGTTCCAGGAAGACCTTGCCTTCCAGCAGCGTCTCCAGTTCTTTACGGGCGGCGGCACCGATTTGGCGCAGCTGGCTCCCTTTGGCCCCAATGACAATGGCTTTGTGGTTGTCGCGCTCCACGATGATGTTGGCGCTAATGTAGGTGGTGCCGTTGTCGCGCTCTTTGAACTGGTCTACCTGTACAGCGACGCTGTAGGGGATTTCGTCGCGCAGCTGGAGCATCACCTGTTCGCGGATAAATTCGGCGGCCATGTCGCGCAGGTAGACATCGGTGACCTGGTCGGCGGGGTAGTAGCGTGGCCCTTCGGGCAGGGCTTGCACAATGAGGTTGAGGAGTTCGTTACGGCCGTTTCCCGTACGCGCCGAGAAGAAAATCCAGACGGCATTGGGGGCCAGAGCGCAGTACGCCTCGGTGTGGGCCATCACATTTTCCGGGGCAGTGATATCGCTTTTGTTGATGGCCAGGATGATGGGAGTGCTTTCGTCCAGCCCTTGCAGCTGCTCGCTGATGGCCTGGTCGCCAGGGCCGACGGGTTCGCTGCCGTCCACCAGCCACAGCACCAAATCAGCTTCGTTGAGGGAGTCAACGGCCGTTTCCACCATAAATTCGTCCAGCTTGTGGCGCGGCTGCATCAGGCCGGGTGTGTCCATGAAAATAATCTGGTAATCGGCCGTGGTCAGGATGCCCAACTGGCGGCTGCGCGTCGTTTGCGGCCGGGGCGAAACGATGTTGATCTTCTCTTGCAGCAGGCCGTTGATCAGTGTGCTTTTGCCCACGTTCGGGCGGCCAATCACCGCCACAAAACCAGAGCGGTGGCCTTCGTTTGTATCGTAATCGGTGGGGATAGGAGTTTGTTCGTTCATATGTTTGTAATTGAGTAATTGAGTAATTAGTAATTGAGCAAAATTACCCAATTACACATTACTCAATTACCTTGTCATTTGTCCTTCAAAATGCGGCTTAGTTCGCGCCGCGTTAGCCCCACGCGCTCGTCGCGAAGCAGGGGCAGGCGGATGCGAGCACGGCGTAGTTCGTTCAGGTCCAGCTTGGCGGTGACCAGCGCCTCTTCGTAGTATGGCCCCTGGTTGAGCAAATGGCCTTCTGGATCAAAAATGGTGGAACCGCCATAGAAGGTGACGCCATCCTCAAAGCCAGTGCGGTTTGTGTGCAGGATGAAGTTGGTAAACATGCTGGCATACGCCTGGTTGATGTGCTCCACCCACTTGGCACTGCCAATTTTTTGCTCCGTAGCCAGCCCGCGCCCTGGGGACGACGAGGTGAGGATGAGCATGTCGGCTCCATCAAGCCAAAGCGTGTACGCCGCGCTGACGTGCCAGAAATCTTCGCAGATGAGGATGCCGACCCGGCCAAAGCGGGTGTCAAAAGCGCGCAAATGGTCGCCCCAGGCAAAATAGCGCCCTTCGTCGAACATGCCGTAGGTGGGCAGGTACACTTTGCGGTGCAAATGCACCACCTCGCCACCAGAAAGATAAGCGGCGGAGATGAAAAATTTCTGGCGCGTGTCGGCTTCGACAAAGCCGACCACCAGGTCCATGTCCCGGCTGGCGTCTAGCAACTTGGCAAAAATGGGGTTTTTGTAGGTGGGCTGGATGGCCACGCTAAAGGCCAGATCACGCAGGCGATACCCGGTGAGTGACAGCTCTGGGAAAACAAGCAGCTCCACGCCGCTTTCCGCCGCTTCTTCGATGGCTTGCAGGTGGCGTTCTAGATTGGCTTCCAGGTCGCCGAGTTTGGGGGTGATTTGCGCGAGTCCGACTTTTAGTTTCATAGGTATTGGTTGCATGTATGCAGATTGCAAGTGTGCCGGGGCGAAAGTTTACATGCTACTTGCTACCTGCCCACTTTTTTTTGACGGCCGTATTGTAGCAGCAACAATCCGACAATGGCGAACAGCAGGGCCAGCCAGGTGTCCAGCCGCCAACCCGCCAGCCGGGGTACCGCATCGCCGCGAATGAAGGTGAGGCCCAGGTGAATCAGGTTAGACAGCAGCAGGGTAAGGGGAAAAAGACGGCCGTTGCCGCACCGTTTTTGCCACAATAACACAATGATCAGGGCCAGCAGGTTCAGCCCAATACCCAGCAGTTGGGTTTGATAACGGACGGCAAAAATGCCGAACTGGTCGGGCAGGTTGGCTGATAACGGACCCAGCAGCGTGGTTTGGCCGTAGGCGCAGCCCTCGACCCAGCAGGCGGCCCAGCCGGTGGTGATGAGCAGCAGCAGGGCGGGGGAAAAGAGGGCGGCGTAGGGCAGGAACGGCCGTTTCTGCCACCAGCACCACAGCCCCAACCCCACCAATCCACCAATCAGCGCCCCATAGGCGGTTTGCCCGCCTTGCCACAGCCGCATGAGTTCAGACGGCCGTTCCGCAAAATAGGCCCAGTTGAGCATGATAAAGCTCAACCGTGCGCCGATCCAGCCAGCGATAAGGGCGACCAAGGCGGCATCTGGCCAGGTAGGTGGCGGTGTTTTGCCTGCCTGAATGCGTGTTACCCACCCACTGATTAGCAGGCCAATGGCCAGGACGGCCGTATAGCCATAGACAAAAAAAGGGCCGAGTCGCCCCCAGATAGGATACATGCTTCCATCATATGCAATGACTTTTGACAGAGCAAGTTTGTGTTTCAGGTGACCAATTGGCTACATGCCGTCATTGGAATCATAAGTTTTGAATAAAGAATGCAGAGTGTCAATGCTATAATGAAGTTCGATTGCGACAGCGGCTGTTTGACTTGAAAAAGTATTTCTTGTCCCGCAAACAAAAATATTCATACTGTTATTTATTCCCTAAATTACATGACCCCTAGAGCCATTATTTATTTATCTGCGTTTATCATTATCAGCTTTGAGCTTGTGCTCATGATGTATATCTTGATGTTGCAGCCAAGGCAGCGCAGTAACCAGCTTTTTGCGGTGTACATGTTTGTGCTGGCTTTGGGCAGCTACAATGTTTTGGTGGCGAGCACGGCCAGGGATGTTTTGAGCATTTACAGCGCCTCGCGGGCCCAGGCGATCTCGACGCTGTTGGCCGGGCCGTTGCTCTGGCTGCTGCTGCTCTACGCCTTTGTGCCGCGCCTCCGCCTGACGCGCCAGTTGGCGATTCCTCTGCAGGTGATGGCTGTCGTTGTGGTGATTATCAGCGCGGTAGATTGGATAGCAGAAACGGGCTGGTTGTTTCATTTTGATTCAAGCTTGTACGCGGCAGGCTATGTGCCAGTGAGTGAGGTGTTGAACGGCCGTTTCAGCCCCATTTTTTATACGTTTTACATTACCTCCCTGAACGTTTTGCTGATTTTGCCGATTGGCTGGTTTTCAATATCGCGCCAGCTTCCCGATCGATTGCGGCATGCGGCTCGGCTGCTGCTCGTCTTTTTCTTTGCCGTCGGTCTGCTTTATCTGCCCTGGCTGAACTTGCCCCCGGCGGTACGCAACATGCTCACCCCTGTGTTTGCAGCTGTGGGAGCTGCCTGGGTGGTGAGCACCTACCGTTTTTTCTCACCCATGCAGCTGGCCATGAAGCAAGTGGTGGATACGGTAACCGTTGGCCTGCTTGTGTTTGATGATCAGTTGGTGCTGATGGATGTCAACGCATTTTCGGTGCGGCATTTGCCGATTCAGCTGGCTCAGGACAAACAAAGGCTTTCTTTTGCCGGGCTTATGCAGCGATTATTGCCGGATGTGGAAAATCAGGACGATCTGCGCCAGTTGGTAACGGCCGTTCAGCTCAATCCAGAGCATGGGTATCAGCAAGAAATTGTGTGGCACAACGGCCGTTCTGCAGAATCATCTGCCAAAGTTTGGCTGCTGCTCACCGTTCGGCCCGTTTACGACACCAACCAGATATTCCTCGGCCTTTCCTGTTCGCTAGAAGATTTAACTGTGGAGCGGCGGACCCAGGCTTATATCACCGAAACCCACAAAACGATCGAGCAGTCGGCTTACAACCAGGCACTGCTCAACGACATCACCCAGGCAGCGATCAGCGCGGAAGATTTTGAGACCACGCTTTCTGTTCTAGCCAGCCGGTTGGTGGGGTTGTTTGCGGCCGACCACTGCTACATTTCCTTGTGGGATGAGTTGGACCAGCGCATCCGGCCCGTGGTGGCCTATGGCGAGGGTACGGCCAGCTTTCTAAACGTTAAAGATGGGGAAGATGGACTTTCCATTTCAGTAGCCGTTCAGGAAAGTCTGGCGGTGCTGGCCATTGACGACGTGCCTGATTCACAATGGGCGCAGAATCAGACCAGCCTGCTCCCTTCGCGTGGGTTGCTGGCGCTGCCGATGGTTGTTGATGAGAAATTTGTGGGCACGTTGAAGATTGGTTTTATTGAGCCACGCGTCTTTACGCAAGAAGAAATCAATTTAGGTGAACAGATTGCCCGACAGCTCTCTCTAGCCATCTTCAAAAATTACTTATTGGCAACTGAAAAGGAGCAGCGGCTGCTGCTAGAGGCTTTGCAAGACGCCGGACAGGCATTGACCAGCACCCTGGATTTTGAGCAGATTCTTGACCGCATTCTGGAAGTGATTGCCCGAGTAATCCCCTACGACATTGCCAACTTTGCCCTGGTCAAGGGCGACGATGTGCACATTGTGCGGCGGCGCGAGATGACCAACAAACTTGATGCTGTGGTGCATCACGATTTTCAGCACCTGAAGATTAGTGAAATGCCAACATTCCAAATGATGTATGACATGAAACGGCCGTTGCGCATTCCCGATACCCGCCGCTCGTCTGAATGGGTCTATCCGGGTGACACGCTCTCCTGGCTGGGTGTTCCTCTTGTCATTAACGAAGAACCAATCGCTTTTCTAATGGTAGACAACCATGAAGCTGATTTTTACCAGCGGCGGCACGAAGAATGGTTGATAGCTTTTGCCAGCCAGGCAACGCTGGCTTTGCAGCACGCCCAGCTATTTACCGAAATTCAGCGCCGGGTCACCGAACTTGAGGCGCTAAGCACGGTTTCGGCAGCCCTGCGCTCCTCTGAGACGGTGCCCGTGATTTTGCAAGCTGTGCTTCAAGCGATGGGCGAAATTTTGACCGCACGGGTGGGGGTAGCTTTTATGCTGAATGAGGCGGGAACGGCCGTTGTCTCCAGAGCTAGCTATCCCACCGACTTTTATCCCAACGGCATTGTTTACCCTCTGGGTGAAGGCATCACTGGCTTGGTCGCCCAAAATGGGCAACCTTACATCACCGAAGATATCAACACCGATCCCCAAAAAATCAGTATGCCGGGAGAGCCAGAGACTATTGGCCAACTCCACTCCACAATTGCCCTACCCCTGGTCAGCAAAGAAGGTGTTTTGGGGGTTATTCACCTGGGGCTTGACCACATCTACGAATTTGCCGACGACGAAATTCGCACGCTCAAAGCGATGTGCAACATTTTGGCCAATGGGTTACAGCGTCTGTCCGTAATGCAAACGCTGGAAGCCCGCGTAGCCAACCGCACGCGTGACCTGGAAGCCGCCAATGAACGCCTGAAAGAGCTGGACAAGCTCAAAACAAAATTTATTGCAGATGTCTCTCACGAACTGCGCACGCCAGTCGCCAATTTCAGCATTTATATCGATCTGTTGCAGCATGGCCATCCCGATAAACAAGCGCATTACATTGCCGTCTTACAGCAGCAGGCGGCACGGCTCACCGACTTGGTTGAGGCTACGCTGGGGTTAACCCGCCTGGAGATTGGGGCGCAGAATATGGAATTTAGCCCGGTGGCACTCAACCAGATTGGGGGAGAAATTTTGCTTGGGCATCAGGCGCGGGCAGACTTGTTTGGGCTGCAATTAACCAGTAATTTTGCGCCTGATCTACCACCCGTGTGGGGCAATCAGACACAATTGTCGCAGCTGATCACCAATCTGGTGGCCAATGCAATCAACTATAATTCCGAGGGTGGTCACATTCACGTGGAAACGTTTTTGTATCGCGAAGATCGGGTATGCTTGCGGGTGTCAGACGACGGGATTGGCATCTCGGAAGAGGAACTACCGCATTTGTTTGATCGTTTTTATCGCGGTCAGCGCACGGGCCAATCCAACATTCCTGGCACAGGGTTGGGGCTGGCTATCGTCAAAGAGATTGTCAATTTGCATGAGGGTAAAATTGAAGTGACCAGCCAATTAGGTGAAGGGACGCGGTTTTCGGTCTATTTGCCCGTGGCTCGCAGTGCAGAACACGCCCCTTTGCCCATCCCCGAAGAGCCACCGACTTTTGCTGAGTAACCTTAAGGAGAAAATATGGCTCAATCCCCACGTTTTTTAACGGCCGTTTGGCGTTATCTGGTCATGCTAAATTATCACATCGACCCGGCGGTGTTACGGCCGTTGGTGCCTCAGGGTACCGAACTGGATTCCTGGCAGGATCAGACCTTTGTGAGCATCGTTGGTTTTATGTTTCAAGACACGCGCCTGCTAGGGCTGGCGGTTCCCCACCACATTCATTTTGAGGAGCTGAACCTGCGCTTTTACGTGCGTCGCCAAGGGCCGGAAGGGTGGCGGCGTGGTGTGGTTTTTGTCAAAGAGTTGGTGCCACGCTGGGCCATTGCTACCACCGCCCGGCTGGTGTACAACGAAAATTACGCCGCCGTACCGATGCGCCATGATATTGTCAGTGATGAGACGGAAACGGCCGTTTCCTACTCCTGGCGTTGGCAAAAAACGTGGCATTCGGTACAACTACGGGCAGAGGGTCAGCCCCAGCCATTGCGGCCTGGCTCCCAAGAGGAATTTATTACCGAGCATTACTGGGGTTATGCCCGCCAGCGAGATGGCGGTACGGTAGAATACCAGGTAGAACATCCCCCGTGGAACGTCTGGCAAGCCGCCGATTACCGCTTTGATTGCGATGTGGCGGCGCTGTATGGTCCCATGTTCGCGCCCTCTCTACAGGCTGCCCCAGCTTCCGCCTTTTTGGCCGACGGATCGGCCGTAACTGTCCGGCGGGGCATTAGAATTCATTAGCGGTTGGGGATTGGCGACTCCTTACGAACCCCCAGCCGCTAGTCACCACCACATCAGGAGAAAAAATGGCACAGCAAGAAATCCTCATGGAAGCGCGCAAAAAAATCGCTTTGGTTGCTCACGATCATAAAAAGGACGATCTGCTGGCCTGGGCCAGGTACAATCTGGCGGTGCTGAAGGAGCACACGCTGTTTGCCTCGGGCACCACTGGCTGGCTGCTGGAAACCGAACTGAACCTGGAAATCCACAAGTTGATGAGCGGTCCGCTGGGCGGTGACCAGCAAATCGGGGCTAAAATTGCCGAGGGTGAAATTGATACCCTCATCTTTTTCTGGGATCCGCTGCAAGCCCAGCCGCATGACCCGGACGTGAAAGCGCTGCTGCGCCTGGCGACGGTGTGGAACATTCCCGTAGCCACCAATCGCACCACGGCCGATTTCCTCATCACCTCGCCACTGATGCACAACACCTACCCCCGCCAGCTCACCGACTACGAGGAATACAAGCAGCGTCTCAGCCATCTCTATGGTACAGACACGACGAAATAACTAAATCTCAGGCAAAGGCCGAAGGGAGTACTTGGTTGCTTTGCGCCTTCGCGTGAAATTCAAGGACAACTTGTTTGTAGATTCCCATTAAAGTTAGAATGTGTATCATCTGCTAAATCCAAGTAAAATCCCGCTTTGGAATTATTGCTGGCTGTAGTGTTGATTGGCCGAGATTGGCCAGAACAGTAGCGAGATTGAGCCAGCCACTTTACCCAGGAGAGAATCATGGAAATTGAAGTAGTTGAACTGGACCCGACCGCTCTGAAAGAGCCGCCAACGGACGATTTTGGTTTTGGCAATAAATTCTCCAACCGGATGTTTAGCCAGAAGTACAACCCGGAAAAAGGGTGGCATGATGCCAAAATTGGCCCTTACGAAGATTTTAGTTTGCCCCCGGCAACGGCCGTTTTTCATTACGCTCAGGAAATTTTTGAAGGTACCAAAGCGTACCGCCGCGCCGATGGCCATATCAATTTGTTTCGGCCGTGGGAAAACATGAAGCGGTTTAACAACTCCGCTCGCCGCATGTCGATGGCCATGGTAGACGAAGAAGACCATCTCAACGCCATCATCAAGCTCATTGAGCTGGAGCATGAATGGGTGCCTGGCGTTGAAGGGGCCAGCCTCTACATTCGCCCCACCATGATCGCCACCGATCCAGCCTTGGGTGTGCACGCCAGCAGCAACTACCTGCACTTTGTCATCGTGGGGCCGGTAGGCGCCTATTTCAAAGGCGGCTTCAACCCTGTGCCCGTGTACATTTCAGACACCTATCGCCGGGCGGTGCGTGGTGGTGTGGGCGACGCCAAAACGGGCGGTAACTACGCCGCCAGCCTGTTTGTGGGCGAGCAGGCCAAGCAAAAAGGGTACTCCCAGGTGCTTTGGCTAGATGCCATCGAAGGGCGCTACGTGGAAGAAGTTGGTGCGATGAACATCTGCTTTGTCTACGAGGGCAAAAAGATTGTCACGCCACCGCTGACTGGCTCCATTTTGCCCGGCATCACCCGTAAATCGGTGATTGAGCTGGGGCGCGACCTGGGTTACGAAGTCTCCGAAGAGCCGGTAGATGTGTACCAAATGCTGGCAGACGTGCAAAGTGGCAAAATCAGCGAAGTGTTTGGCTGTGGGACGGCTGCCGTTATTGCTCCTGTGGGTCAGTTTGGCTTCAAGGATGAGGCGTATGTCATTAACGACAACCAGCCAGGGCCGGTGTCTAAACATTTGTACGACGAGCTGACTGGGATTCAATACGGCCGTATTCCCGACCGCTTCAACTGGACCCACACCATCCACGTGAATTGACACCATTTGAGAGCCGTCAGCCCCCTTTCTGATAGTTTCTGGCGGCAAAATGGGCCGATACTCGAAGCTGGATTCGCACGCGGGTCCAGCTTTTTTGTTGGATGTAATTGGGTAATTGAGAAATCAGATAATTACCCAGTTACGCAATTACTCAATTACCTGAAAAGTTTCTTTTCATTGGAGATTCTGTATGCGTGAAGTAGCAATTTTAGGCGTGGGGCAAACGGCCGTTCGCGAGCAGTGGGATCGCTCCATTCGCCAATTGGCTGTGGCTGCGGGCCGGGCCGCCATGCAAGATGCCGGGGTGGAGCGCGTCGATGCCATCTACGTCGGCAACATGACCAGCGGCCTGCTGAACCAGCAGCTACAGCTGGGTGCCCTCGTCGCCGATCATTTAAACCAGCACGGCGTGGAAGCCGTAAAAATGGAAGCAGCCTGCGGGTCGGCCGGGTCGGCCATGCGGCAGGGGCTGTTGGCTGTGGCCAGCGGCGAACTGGATGCTGTGCTCGTCATCGGTGTGGAAAAGATGACCGAGACGGTGTTTAAAGAAACCACCGCCGCCCTCACCACCGCCGCGGATGCCGATTATGAAATCATTCACGGCGTCACCTTTGTTGGGTTGAATGCTCTCATCATGCGGCGATACATGCATGAATATGGCTACCAGCGGCCCGACTTTGCCCCCTTTGCCCTCAATGCCCACAGCAACGGGGCCAAAAATCCCAATGCCATGTTCCAGGAACCCATCACCCAGCGCATCTACGACAAGGGGCGCATCGTGGCCGATCCCATCAGCCTGTTTGATGCTTCGCCGATTGGCGATGGTGCGGCGGCGCTGCTGCTAGTGCCTGCGGACAAGGCACCTCAAGCGATCCGCATCATCGGTTCGTCTTCAGCGACGGATACACTGGCGGTACATGACCGGCACGATCTGCTCTGGCTAGCAGCCGCCGAGCAGTCGGTGCAGCGGGCGTATGCGCAGGCAGGCGTTGGGCCAGAGGACATCGATCTGTTTGAGTTGCACGATGCCTTTAGCGTGATGGCTGCCCTGTCGCTGGAAGCTACTGGCTTTGCCGAGCGGGGGCAGGGGGTGCGGTTGGCGCAGGAAGGCGCAATTTTCCCTGACGGCCGTATTCCTATCTGCACCATGGGCGGATTAAAGGCGCGGGGGCATCCGGTGGGGGCCACCGGGCTGTACCAGCTGGCCGAGGCCACGCTCCAGCTGCGCGGCCAGGCAGGCGCGGCGCAAATCCCCGATGCCAAAATTGCCATGACGCAAAACATTGGTGGCAGCGGGGCCACCATCGTGACTCATATTTTGGAACGGCCGTAGCCGGTAGTCAGTAATCGGTAATCCGTGAACGGTAGTCGGATTACTTCTCACCGATTACCGATAACGGATCACCGATTACCGTCCCCCCACAGCGGGCATCTAGGAAAAAACTCCTAATTGCCCGCTTTTTGCTTCTTTTTTACTGTTAATTGGCCGGTATTCGTTACAATGAGCAGGTAGTGGAAAGGGCACCGCTATGTATTTAAGTTGAAGCGTAAATTTACGCCCCGCGCCTTGCGAAATCGGCAGTAAAAAGGAAAGCCGTGTTACACCTGAACCGCAAACAACATACCCGTGTTTCACCCCGCCTCCAATCTGTGTTGCAGCAAATTGTGGATGATGTTGTCAATCGCCTTGGCTGTTTAGGTGCCTTGGCGGCAACAGTGGAAAACGACATGGGGCTTTATGTGCGGGCCTCGGCGTTTACGGTGCCTAACGGCCGTTTGCAGCAAATCTTTGCCCAAAGCCACGTCAATCTAGACCCCGGCCAGGCGCTGATGTACCTCAATGATGCCCGGCACCGCTACAACCTCGGTGTCAGCGCCGTCAATGGCGTCAGTGCCAACATTTTGCAGCAGCCGGGCCAGCAACACCTCGTCTCCGAACGCCTCTACGATTTATTACGGCCGTTAACCGACCGCGCCACCGCCGATGAAATCCAGCGCGAACTCAACATCACCCAGGTGATTGCCGTGCCGTTGGTGATCCAAAATGAGGTCGTGGGGGCTATCATGGCCCTGACCCAGGACACTTTTACGCGCCGCGATGGTGATTTTCTGGAGGCATTTGGCAATCTGGCCGCTGCTGCCATCCAAAACAATTACCGTTTGGCGGCGATGGAGTCTCTGGAGCGGGTCATTTTTGCTTTGCAGGCACGCATGACCGATGAAACACAAGTCTTGCAAAGTGTGGTGGATGCCGTCGTGCAGGAACTGGGCTACGAAGGCGCGATGGTGGCTACGCTGGAAAACGGCAACGCGCTGCCCGTGCGTGCCTATGCTCTGGACGACACGCCGCAAATTCTGGCCCACCTGGAACGCAAAGCGGGCATGTCGCTCATCAGCTCCAAATCGGTGGTGTTTTTGGACAAGCCGCGCTTCCAGGCCAACCTGAGCGTGCGCGCGGTAAAGGGCATCGACGGCCGTCCGCAAAAATTCCTCACCTCAGACCATTTGTATGATTTGTTACGGCCGTATGTCAGCAAGGCCTTGGCCGATTTTGCGCAGCGCATGTTGGGCATTCGCCAGGTTATCGCCGTGCCGTTTTTTGTAGAAGATGAAGTGGTCGGCAATCTCTTTGTCGCCTCCCGTCGCGATCATTTTTCTGCCTGGGAAACCTCGCTGCTGACCACGTTTGGCCAGCAGGCCGCCGCTGGCATCCGCAATGCCCGGCTTTACCGTGAGGCAGAGGAGCAGCGGCACATCGCCTCGCTGTTTGGGCGGATGGCTTTTAGCGCCACGGCTGCGGTCCACGGGCTGGGCAATCACCTCAGCCTCATCAGCACCTACTTGCAGCTGCTGCAAAGCGCCAACAACTTGTCGGATTCGAAGCAAAGTGAGCTGGCGGCAATCAATGCCAAGATGGTGGATCGTGTAGAGAAGTCGATGCAGCTGTTGGACAGCCTGCACGAGCCGTGGCACCAAACCGTTGATAAGGCAGTTGAAGTGAATGCCTGTTTGCGGCGTGCCGTGCGTGATCTTTTCCCAGAGTGGCGCTTGGGGGAAAAGGCCGTTGCCGAAACAAATATATCTCTCACCAACGACACCACGCTCATGCTGCGTCTGGACCTGGCCGATGATCTGCCCGCCGTCCACACCGCCCCCGATATGCTCAGCGAGGCATTTCGCGTCATCCTGAAAAACGGCTATGAAGCCATCTTGGGCCAGAATAAGGCAGGCACACTCTCCATCACCAGCCGCTTGCAGTCGCCCACACGGCTGCAAATTCTTGTGCGCGATAGCGGCGTGGGCATTTGCCAGGAAGACCTGCCCCACATCTTCGAGATGGGCTGGAGCACCAAAGAGGGCACCGGCATGGGCTTTGGCCTCTTCTGGACCCGCGACTTCATTCAGGGCTTAGGGGGTTCCATCTACGTGGACAGCAAACCCGGCCACGGCACCACCTTCGACATTTCCCTCCCCATCACCTGATAGTTTTTTGCTTGTCATGCTGAGGTCCCCCGAAGCATCCCGTCCGCTTGGGAACTAGAGATACTTTGCTTTGCGCAAGGCTTTTGCCATGGGTGCCTTGTGGGATGCTTCACTTCGTTCAGCATGACAATTCAAGGTCACTTGTCATGCTGAGGTCCCCCGAAGCATCCCCCCCGCTTGTGAATTAAAGATGCCTTGGTTTGTGTAAGGCTCCTGCCCTCCGTTCCTTGCGGGATGCTTCACTTCGTTCAGCA
The DNA here is from genome assembly GCA_020634435.1 of Ardenticatenaceae bacterium. GTDB lineage: Bacteria > Chloroflexota > Anaerolineae > Promineifilales > Promineifilaceae > Leptofilum. The sequence goes on from JACKBS010000004.1 coordinate 494,797, forward strand.
TGACAATTTTCATGCTGCGGTTCCCGACGAACCAGAAAAGTTGTAAAAATCTACAGAATTCTTGCCCAAATCGCTTAGTTTGCTATAGTTTTTCCTCATGGAACCCGATTGGATCAACTTGAGCGAAGCGGCCGAACTGCTTGGTGTGCATCCTGCCACCGTACGCGCCTGGGGCGACAAGGGCGAACTGCCCATGCAGCGCACCCCTGGCGGCCATCGCCGCTTTCGCCGCGCCGATGTGGAAGCGCGGGCCATCCCGCCGGATCGCTCCCAGACCAGCGGTGTGCAGCTGGTGGTGCAAAACATGGTCGGCCGCGCTCGCCTTGAGTTGACGGAAGGTGCGCTCAACGATGAAACGTGGTACCAGCGGCTCGACGAACCAGCCCGCCAGCAGCTGCGCCAGATTGGCCATCAATTGCTGCATCTATTCATCCAGTTTTTGACGCAAGAAACGGAACGGCAAACCATTCGTGCTGAAGCCCAAACCATTGGGCGCGATTATGAGCGGTTGGGCCGAGAAAATGGCCTTTCTTTGGCCGAGACCACCCAGGCTTACCTTTATTTCCGCGAGTTTTTGTCGCAAACGGTGTACGACATGGCGGAAACGATGGGGACGCAGGGGCCGATTCATTGGGGACAAATCCACAACAAAATTATCACGATCACCAACGATGTGCTGCTGGCGCTGATTGCGGCACATGAGGAAAAACAGTATGAGTTCTGAGCCCAGGCCGCTCACATTTAGCTTTTGGCGCATGCTGCGCCTGAGCAGCTTCCAAATTGGCTCAGCGATGGGCGATATTTTGGTGACCAGCATCTGGAACCGGGTGATGATCTCCCAGTTTGGCATTCCGGCCGCGCCGGTGAGCCTGCTGATTGCCCTGCGTTACCTGCTCTCGCCGCTGAGTTTGTGGGCGGGGTACCGGTCCGATACACGGCCGTTTCTAGGCATGCGGCGTACCTCTTACATCTGGCTAGGACGGGGGCTGATGGTGCTGTCGCTGCCGCTGCTGGGCTGGAGCTTGATGCGTTTTTCGGCCGTGCATGAACTGGGCAGCACCGCCGATGGAATTGGCTGGGTACTGGCGGTGCTGTCGTCGCTGCTGTACGGCGTGGGCACGCTCATTTCTGGCAGCCCGTACCTGGCCCTGGTGCGCGATTCGGCGCCCAAGGCCAAACAGGGCCTGGCCATCAGCACGGCCGAAACGGTGCTGATCATCTTTTTTGCCATCGTGGGCATCTCCTTTAGCCTGTGGATGCGTGAATTTGATCCGCTGGTGTTTTGGGAGATGGTCATCGGCACGATGCTCATTGGCGGCTTCTTCTGGCTATTTTCGATTTGGGGCGTGGAGCAGCAAATCCGCCGCCAAAAAGGGGTGACGCTGCAACAAGAAATGGCTCAGGAAGCGCAGCGGGCCACGGGCAGCCTGGTGGCGACGATGGGGCGCATCTGGCAAGATAAGCGTACCCGTCGCTTTTTTGTTTTCCTGTCGCTGGCTACGTTTTCGGCCTGGGCGCAGGATGCCATTTTGGAGCCGTTTGGCGCGGAAGTGTTCAATCTGCCGCTGGCGCGCACGACGCGCTTCAACAGCTACTGGCAGGCGGCGACGGTGCTCACGCTGGTGGGTGGGGCATACCTGTGGCGCAAACGGCCGCCGGAGCGGCAGCGCGGCATCACCAGCGGCGGTCTGGCGGTGATGGCGGTGGGGATGCTGCTGTTGGGCGGCGCGGCCGTTTCCCATCAGGTGCATCTTATTGAGCTGGCGCTGCTGCTGTTTGGCGCGGGTTTTGGCATCTACACCTTTGGCGGCCTCAGCCTGATGGCGGTGATGTCGTCGGACAAGGAAGCGGGGGCGTATTTGGGACTGTGGACCATTTCGGTGGTGGTGTTTAAGGGACTGGGCACGTTTGTGGGCGGTGCGCTGCGCGATTTGCTGCTGCTGAGCCTGAGTTTGAGTGCGGGCACGGGCTACGGGCTGATCTTTTTGCTAGAAGGGGTGGGGTTGGTTACGGCCGTATTCATCCTGAGCCGCGTGGATGTGTTGGGGTTTGCCCGCGAAATGGGCCGCTTGCTCAGCCGCAGCGAGGTGCAAATCGCCAGCGCCGATTGAGGTTAAATGGGGGCTTGCGGCTGAGAACGGTTCCGGTTTGGCGGTGAAAAACTGGCGATATTTTGGGGCAAGACCCTCGGAAAACGTGATTGAGCGCGATTGAGGGCAATTGATAGCGATTTGGCGAGATCGGATCGGCCGATCAAACATTAATGGGAGTTAAGAAACGGCCATTTTGGCCATAGGTTGGCCAGACCCTCGGAAAGCGCGAGGCGGTGGGACAGAAACATGGGTTTACGGGGCAATGCAATGGAAAGAGTGGGGCAATTTGCCCACAAACGGATAAATTATGCTAGACTATTGGCGGCGGCGTCCCACTGTGGATAACTGCTGTCGGAACGGCCGTTGGCTCCCATGAGGGATTTAGACTTTTTCCGTCATTAAACGTGTTGTTTTCATTTCAAGGTCGGAACGGCCGTTGGCTCCCATGAGGGATTTAGACGAGTTGCTGAAGTTTGATTTCCAGCATCTTCAAGTTGTCGGAACGGCCGTTGGCTCCCATGAGGGATTTAGACCTGTAGTTTTTACAATTAGTAGTTTCGAATAGTAAGTCGGAACGGCCGTTGGCTCCCATGAGGGATTTAGACTGGATAAACGCCAGGAACCCCGGACTGCCGAGCTTGAGTCGGAACGGCCGTTGGCTCCCATGAGGGATTTAGACAAAAATAGAGCTTAGGTGGGGAATGTGATCAGGAGGAGTCGGAACGGCCGTTGGCTCCCATGAGGGATTTAGACACCATCACTACGACGTGCATATACACCGATAGGCCCGGTCGGAACGTCCGTTGGCTCCCATGAGGGATTTAGACATTACCTCCTCATTTGGTTATGACCGAGGCCTCGCGTCGGAACGGCCGTTGGTTCCCATGAGGGGTTGAAACTCATGTGGAGGTGGTTGGTTGTACACTCATAAGCTAAGTCAGAACGGCCGTTGGTTCCCATGAGGGGTTGAAACTCTAGGTTTTCCGTCTGGTAAACTGCGCTTGTTGCGTCAGAACGGCCGTTGGTTCCCATGAGGGGTTGAAACGATTAATCACCGCCTCGTTACCAGCAGACCACAGAGGTCAGAACGGCCGTTGGTTCCCATGAGGGGTTGAAACAGGGATGCTACTATGAATAAAATCGACAGCAGTAGCGTCAGAACGGCCGTTGGTTCCCATGAGGGATTTAGACTCGTATCGGTCTTGCAAAACAGACGGTCGGCGCATTGGTCGGAACGGCAGTTGGCTCCCATGAGGGATTTAGACAATAATTCCACCCCAGAGGGCAGCGTTAAACGATCCGGTCAGAACGGCCGTTGGCTCCCATGAGGGATTTAGACTTTGGTAGGTTTTGCAAGTGGATAGGATCGCTACGGTCGGAACGGCCGTTGGCTCCCATGAGGGATTTAGACTGTACCCCCGGGATCCAACTATGGGTTAATTCTCCATGTCGGAACGGCTGTTGGCTCCCATGAGGGATTTAGACTCAATTCCGGTTTGGTCTGACATGTATGTCCTAATGGTCAGAACGGCCGTTGGTTCCCACGAGGGATTTTTGGTTGTGCCTCGTTCAGAATTTCTGAGCGGGGCGCTTTCTTTTTGACCCCGGTTTCAGGTATACTCCCCGCAGTTGTGTTGTTTTTCCCGGCAAAAGTGGCACAAATCGTGTCACTTTCCCAACAGGCTTTCCCGTATACTTTCGCCATTCGAGGCAAACAATGGAACAGCAGCCCACCTTTGCCAACCTTCTCCAACGGCATGTGGCCCAGGATGGGCGGTATGCCCGGCAGTTGGCGGCGGCAACGGCCGTTCGTTTTGGCCCGGCGCAGCAGGTTGCGCACAGCACCATCAGCCGCTGGCTGCGGGATGGGGCGCAGAAGCCGCGCAGCTGGGCCGACATTGTGAAACTCGCGGCCGTTTTACAGCTGTCGCCGGATGATTTGCAGGCATTGCTGCAAGCGGCCGGGCATGAGGTGCCAGACGTTCTGGTTGACGAACCACCGATACCCGGTTTGTTCGACCCGTGGCGAAAACCAGAATGGGAAAAGCTGCCACCGTTTCAAGCGCCGCCCAAAACGCCTGGCTTTGTTGGCCAGACCAGCCTTTTGGACAGCGCCGCACGGTATTTGGGCAGCCAGGGGCAAAGTCGCGTTTGCTGCCTGTTGGGGATGGCCGGGCTGGGTAAAACCAGCCTGGCCGCTCAACTGGCCTATCAGCTCAAAGACCAGTTTCCCGACGGCATTTTGTGGCTAGACCTGGCCCACACCGATCCGTTGGCCGCCCAACAAGCCATCGCTGAAGCGTACGGCGAAGATTTCTCCAGCTACCCCGATTTGGGCACGCGCAGCAGCCAACTGCGGGCCTTGCTGGCCCACAAAGACGCCCTGCTGGTGCTGGACCATGCCCAAAACGATGCACAAATACGGCCGTTGCTGCCGCCCGATGGCCCCTGTGCCGTCCTCATCACCAGCCGTCGGCACGATTTGGCCACAATGGGTTCAGCCCGCCGCCTGACGCTGCTGCCGCTGAACCCCAGTGCGGAAAGCGTGGCGCTTTTTCGCCATTTCCTTGACAAAAAGAACGTTGAAGCTGAGGCCGAACCGCTGCAACTGCTGGCCGATTGGCTGGGTCAGCTGCCGCTGGCGCTAACCATCGCGGCGCAGCGGCTCAAACACGAGCCGGGCTGGACGGCCGCCCACCTGTTGACCCGCTTGCCGCAGGCGGAACGGCCACTCGATTTGCTGGTCTGGGGCGACCAGTCGGTGCGGCAGCAGTTTGCCGACAACTGCGCGGCCCTGGGCGCTGCGGAACAGCAGCTGTTGGCCCTGTTGGGCAACTTTCCCGGCCCGTTTTTACCGGTTCATGTGGCTGCCGTGGCGGAACGGCCGTTACCCGAAGTGGAAGACAGCTTGCGGCAGCTTTTCAACCAGTCGCTGCTCACGCTCAATCGGCAAGGGCGGTATGAACTGCACCCGCTGCTGCGCCTGTACGCCCAGGAGCTGCCCCAGCAGGCCCGGTGGGCACGCCAGTTTGTGACGCACTTCTCCCGGCTGGCCAACCAGCCAGAGGCGGCCAGCGAACAGCAGGCCATTGTGGCGGCCATTGCATTGGCGGAGCGTCTGGAATTGGCTGAGGCGGTGGAAACGGCCGTACTCAACTTGACCCCTCACCTCCAGCGCAGTGGCCAGCACGATCTTGCTGGTCAGCTGCTGCGGCGGGCCGAAGCAGTGGCGCGCCGCCGAAACAATTTGTCGGGCCTGGCCCGAATTTTGCATTTATCAGGATTTACCGCCATGAAACAAGGCAACCCCGAAGCCGCCGACGGTTATTATGAGGAAGCGCTGGCGCTGGCCAAAAGCATTGGTGATCCGGGCCAGACGGCCGAAATTTTGCACAAGCTTAGCGCCCTGGCCTACCGTCGCGGTCGCCTGGAAGAAACGGAGCAGTTTTGCCAGGAGGCGCTGGTTTTGGCGCGTCAGGTAAAGAATCATTCCCTAGCAGCTAATGTGCTGGCAAATTTGGGGTTGGTGGAGGCGGCAAACGGCCGTTTTGCCCAGGCCGTCACCCACTACGAAGAAGCCCTGGAAATCGCCCGCCAGCTCAAAGACCAGGCGCTCATCATCAACATTCTGCAAAATTTAGGGCACGTGCATGAGCAGCGCGGCGATTATGCCCAGGCCAGGGCATTTTACGAAGAAGGGCTGGCCTTGGCCGAAGCCCAGAAAGACCCCGAACTGCGCAGCCGGATGTTGGGCAATTTGGGCGCTGTGGCCTGCCACCTGGGCAACTACGCCGAGGCGACGGGCCATTTTCGGCAGGGTCTGGCCCTGGCGGAGGCCAATGGTTTGACCATTCAGCAGTATCGGCAGCAGGCAAATTTGGGCGAAGCGGCCATGCTGCGCGGCCAGTTCCGTCAGGCCAATACCCACTATCGCGAGGCATTGGCGCTGGTGCGTGCACTCGAATTCCCCGAGGATTTAGGCATCATCCTGAACCAGGCTGGGGAATGTTTTCTCAAGCAAGAAAGTTATGCCGAGGCAGAAAGTGCCTTTCAGGAAGCGCGGCAACTGTCTGAAGAAAAGCAGCTAACCCGGGTCGGCCCGTTGAGTTTGTTTGGCTTGGCGCGGGTGGCAAATAATCGGGGGAATGTGGCGCAGGCGCGCGAGCTGGGTGAGAAAAGCCGCCAGCAGCTGCTGGCGATTGGCCATCGCAAGGCCGAGGAGGTGTGGTGGTGGCTTCAGGAACTGCCGCGAACGGCAGCTCCTGAATGAGGTTCGCTTGAACGTTTAGCCGCCGGTGGGATCATCCCAGCCATCGGCCACCTGAACGGGTGCCGGGGCAGAGACGGCCAGATTTTTGCGATTGAGTTGTGTGGTGGTGAGAACGGCCGTTGCCAGGGCCACCAGCAAAACGAACAACACAACCAACTGCTGCGAACGGGAAATCAAGTGACGAGTCATGAGTCTGTACCTCCATTTCGTCTTGGCCAAACCGGGTCGGTTTAGCGGTTCCAATAAATCACTTGATTTCAGCGTAGAGGGGGCGCAAACGAAGATTTTCCCGATTTTCGGGAAAGGTTTCCTGTGGCGTATTGGTATGGTGGGCGTAACGATTTAAGGAGTGTGGATAACAGATGAATTTGCAGGGAGAACGGCCGTACGTCTACATCGCAACTCTGGGCAATGCCCCGCAAGTTGTCACCATTGCCCTGGATCAGCTGCTGCCCAAACACCGCTTTGTAGAAGTGTGCGTCATCCACACCGATGCTTCCTCAGAGGCCAACTTGCCCCAGATGAAATTCAGCAATATGCACCAAACGGTGCAAACGCTGGATGCCGAATTCCAAAACCTGAAGGTGTTAGAGGAAACGTCTGGCGACAAGTTGTGGCGGGCCGATTATCGCATCGGCAACCGCTATTTTCAGTTTCGCTACCGTCGGGTTCTTATCCAGAAAGAGGTGCAGCAATACGGGGAACTGCCCACTTATGAACCCATCCAAGATGTGGAAAACGAAGAAAATTCCCAGGCGGCATTTCGCACCATTTTTCGCGTGGTGAAGCGGTACAAAGAACAGCGAGCCATCATCCATTTTAATTTGGCGGGCGGGCGTAAAAGTATGTCGGTTTTTGCCATGTCGGCCGCACAGATGCTGTTTGCGCCCGGCGACCGGTTGTGGCATGTCATGTCTGGTGCGGCGTTTATGAACAGCCAGGCCATGCACGACGATGGCACAAGCACCCGCCTGGTTCCCATTCCGTACGTCTCTGTTACGTCGCTGCATCCCGCCCTGGGGATGCTAATTGCCAGCAACGATCCCTACGACATCTTGCAGGCGCAAGAAAATTATCTGCACCTGATGGATCTGCAGCGCAAAGAAAAGTTCCTGCGTACGTTGGATTTTGACGAATACCAGATTTTGGTGGGTGTGGCCCAGGGGTTGAACAATGCAGAGATTGGCAGCCGACTAAAAAAAAGTTTGGCTGCCCAAACGGTGGCCAACAAGCTAACGACCATTTATGAGACGTATTTGGTGGCGATTTCGGAGGGAGTAACGGCCGTTTCTCGCCCCGAAAGCGACAACATGCGTGCCTTTCTTGCCGCCGAATTTGGTGCCTATTTTCAGCAGCGCAACGAACGTTTAGAAGAATAAAAAAATACATGTTCAGATTTTGCCACAGAGTTCACAGAGAATTTTGAGGCATTCGTTTTTCTCAGAGCTCTCTTTTTCCTCTGTGTTTTTTGCATAGATTCTTATTTCCATGAGGAGGTTTTTATGGCAGAAGTTGATGTCCAAAAATGGGTAGATCAACTGCTTCGCCCTGCCTTGGCGGGGCAGCAGTCGTTGGGACCACCAGAATCGTGGCCAGGCGGTGGTTTGGCGCTGTTCAGCGCCGATACCGATCACACGCAGAGCTTTGTCTTCCAATCGCCCCGCCTGACCGAAATCCGTGGTGCCAGTATGCGGCTGGATCGCCTGAACGAGGCGCTGCCGCAGATGCTACATGATGAGTGGGGGCTGCCTGCTGACTCCATTTTAGAAAAATCGCCTGGCTGCATTGTTTACAATGGCGGTGGGGGCATGATGGCGCTGGTGCCGCTGGCATTGGCACCTGAGATCTGCGCTGCGATTGAGGCGTTTTATCCTCAGCAAACGGACACGGCGACGATTACGGCCGTTTTCCAACCGATCACCCCCGCCGATGTACAGGGATTGCCCCAAAAGATTGCCGCTGACGGTTTACGCCAGCAGCTCAAGGCGCTTCCTAAGGAGCAGCAAGTCCGCGTTTGTGCCAGTTATGAAGTGTCTACGGTGGGTGAACTCTCACAAACGGCCGTTGACCAAGTTCAGGGGATTCCACGAATTATGCGCCAGCAGATGGCCTTATTGCAGCAGCGGAAGCAATCGAAACCGTTTAAGCCACTGGTGGAAGCCTCCCCGTTTGCCCGCCGCTGTAATTCCTGCGGCCGTCGCCCCTCTGGGCACTTCCAGCAAATTGACGAGACTGAAGAAGTTAGCTTCCTGTGCTCGGTTTGTTACCAAAACCACAAAGACGGCATTGGCGGTCGTAGATATTGGCAGGATGCTTTCAAAGCATGGTATGGGCAGGAAGTTGAAGTTTTTTACAACGATTATCTATCCGATATTGGCACGGATTCGGAGAAACCTCGTTATGTTGGCTATATCTACACCGATGGGAACAAAATCGGCCGTTTGCTAGAAAGCTCCACCAGCTTGCCGCAGTTTGCCGAATTATCGCGGAAACTGTCTCAAGCAATGCGAACGGCCGTTTTCCAGGCATTAGCGAACCACATTGTAAAAAATGGCCGTGCCTTGCGCTTTGAGATCATCACCATTGGTGGTGACGATGCCATCTTGATTGTACCGGCGCACGTGGCCGTGCCTGTGGCCCAGGATCTATGCCGCATCTTTGCCCAGGAATTGCAAAATCTGAACGAAGATCCTCCCGGCATGTCGGCAGGTGTGGTTCTGGCGCAGGAAAGCAACCCCATCTACTTCCTCAACGATTTGGCCAAGCAGCTGCTTAAAAATGCCAAGCGTGGCAGCCACCTGAGCAACAAGGCGGAGCCTTCGCTTGATTTTATGGTACTCAAATCGCAAAGCACGGTGGCTGTGGATCTAAAAGATGTGCGCCGCTCCCCCTACTTTCAGGTGAGTTTGGCCGATGATGAGCGATGTTACCTGACGGGACGGCCGTATTCCCTGGCACAAGCGGCGCAGCTATGGCAGGATGCCCAAAAAGTAAGCCAGGTACGCTTGTCCAATGGCCAACTGCACCAAATGCGGCGCGCCTTTCAGCAAGGCCGCTTCCCCGCCATTTTCCACTATCTTTACCAGACAGCCCGCTTCAACAGCGCCCATCGCCAGCTGTTTGCCGACATCGAACAAGATTGGGCGCTGGCTGAAGTGGCAGAGCCAAACGCACAGGCCGCTGGCGCTTCACCGTGGCGCGTCTTGCCCACCGGCCCGGATGGGTCTCAGCAATACGACACGCCCATTCTGGATTTGCTGGAGCTGCGCGAATTTGTGCCGGGTGAGGCAACCAGCCAGGAGGCAAATGATGAAGATTGACATTGAGATAACGGCCGTTTTCCAGACGCCATTCAACGTGGGTACGGGGGCTTTGGCCAATATTGCCACTAACCGCCCGACGATTAAAGACGGCCGTCAGCAAGCTATCATCCCTGGTTCGAGTTATAAGGGGCGTTTGCGCCACACCTGCGAGCGACTGCTGCGCACGTTGCAGCAAACAGACAGTGCTGTCTGCCAGCCGCCCGTGGCCAACCGGATGTGCCCGCTGCACGAGGCATGGCTGGGCGAGTTTTGCCCCGTTTGCCAGCTTTTTGGCTCACCACTGCGGCATAGCCCGCTCAAGTTTAGCGATCTGCATTGGCAAGAAAGCGCTGAGGCTGGCGTGCTGACCGACATTCGCACGGGTGTTTCCATCCGACGCAGCCGCCGTGTGGCTGAACCCCAGCGACTGTACGACCAGGAAGTTTTTGGCCCCCTGCCGGAGACTATTTTTAGCGGCACCATCACCGGCCATTTGCCCGATGAAGCGGGTCAGCCTTTGGCGGCGCTGCTGCTGGCTGGCTTGCGCCAGCTGCACACGGTCGGTGGTGGGCAGACGGGTGGCCTGGGGCACTGTCGGTTTACAGCCCGAATAAAAATTGATAATCGGCCGCAGGGCAACAAATGGTATGAGGAGGGCTTAAAGCAATGGCTCGCTACGAAATAATCATCGAACTGCAAACACCTCTTTTGGCCGGGGAACCGCGCCAGGGCAACAGCTACAGCTCATTTAGCTATTTGCCCGGCTCTGTGCTGCGCGGGGCTGTCGCTGAACAACTCATGGCCGCGTGGACGCCCGAGGAGCGTCAGGTTTCCCATCCAGAAGCGTGCCTCAATCCGCAAACTTGCGCATTTTGCCAGGTTTTGGGGTTGGACGATGCCGATGCGCCCCGTTTTTCAGATTGCTACCCAATCTGGCTGGAGAGTGATGAGCTGTACCTGTTTCCGCTCACAGCCAAAACCTGCAAGCGGCATGGTGGCTTTAAGGAGCCGGATGCCATTGAAGCTAGGCACGGCATTCAGGATACCCTGATTCGTTTGGTGGCTGCCAGGGATGCACAGCAGGCACATCCCGCACGATCCTACATTTACACCGCCAATTGTGCGGAATGTGGGGAAGCATTGACAGGGCCAGGGGTAAATCATTACGGCCGTTCTGCCCAAACCTTCTACCTGGCCAATCCGCAAAACCGGCGCTTCTCGCGCACGGCCATCAACCGGCAGCGACACACGGCCCAGCACGGCCAACTGTTTACGCTGGGGGTGATGGGTGAACAAACCCGTCTCTCGGTGCCAGATTACGAATCGGTGACGACGCGGCTGAAAGGCACAATAGAAAGCGGTAATGCGCCGGAGCAGTTACTGGAGCAAACTGTGAAGCAGATTGGCTGGCTGGGCAGCGGCACTAGCCGGGGATTGGGGCAAGTGTCTCACGTGACCTTACGCAAGATTGAAGCGCCTATCGGACAAAAACCACTGTCTGCATATGGCGAACTCCTGGCAAACGACCGTTACGCAGAGATTCTCAGTGATACGGCCGTTCCCGCCCTGGTACAGCGTATTGCTGCCTTTAACCAGGAAGTGGCCAATGAGCGGACCTTCTATAAGGCGCTAGGTATGGATCAGGTGCTGTCTGGCAGCTGGTACTTCACCGTTGATTTACAGGCAGATGCGTATGTACGCCAATCTGGGTTGCCCACGCTGCACCTGACGCCAGAAATGTTGCAACTGCCTCACGCTATCAGTGACTTTGTCGCCGCCGAGGCCGTTGAGCGAGGCGGCTGGTCTACCGCCTGGGGCTTACCCTTGCCCCGTCAGTTGGGCATTGCGCGTGGCAGCACTTTTCTGTTCCGCGTAGAAAATAACAGCAGTGATATTGCCAATCAGCTTTTAAACCGATTAGACCAATTAGAGCAAGAGGGCATCGGGGCAGACCGCGGCCGTGGGGCTGGGCGTCTGCTGATTTGTGCCCCTTTTCATACGGAGGTGAATCCAAAATGAGCCAAACAACCACGATGACGCAGCTCCAGCGTGAGCTGCACATTAACCGCGATATTGATCAGGCCATGAACCAGCTGCTGCCCCAGATGAAGGCGTTTATGGACGACACGCAAATCTGGAAATCTGACATGGAGCTAAACCAGCTGCAAAACTTACTTTCCACCGCGCAAGATACGCAAAGTGTGGAGGTAGTCAAAAACTTTATCTATTACCAGATGGGGCGTGACAATCGGGGCAGTTCCTGGCGCAAAAGTGAGCGAAACCAACCTTCATTCGGTGATCGTTTGATTCAGGCGTTAGATGAGTTGCGAGATACGGCAGTTCTCATCACCGAAGCATATGGCGGCCAGACTGGCGACATTGACAAAGCGTGGATGAACCTGACTCGGCTCTATCTGGGCAATCTGCGCCGCTACTTCTACTACCACAAGCGCACTGGCTCGGGAGGCAGATAAGATGAGCACGACACAAGATTTCACCACGTTTGGCAGTTGGCTCAAGCTAACGGGTCAGCTAGAGCTGGTTACCCCGCTGCGCATCGGCGCGGGGCAGGGGGATGAGTTTGGCTTGGCCGACATCGCCGTCGTCAAAAATCGGCAGGGGGAACCGTATATTCCCGGTTCATCCTTCAAGGGCGTTTTGCGCTCCTCGATTGAGGCCTTTTTGCGCACGATCGATCCCAATTTGGCCTGCCTTTGCGTGACCACACAGACCGGTTTTGATTGTCCGACGACAAAATCTCCAGAAGATCTGGAAGCGTATCTGGCCAAGTTCAAAGATGAAGACGATATGTACCTGAATGGCACCTGCCGCGTCTGCCAGGTTTTTGGCTCCTCTGGCCTCGCTTCCAAAGTGCAGATTCCTGACCTGCGTCTGGCGGAAAAGTGGTTGGGGCCATACCAATTGCGCAACGGCGTTTCCATTGACCGCGACACAGAAACGGCCGCTGCCCAAAGACTATTTACCATCGAAGCTGTGCCCGCCGGAACCCGCTTTACCTTTGAGCTGCTCATTGAAAATGGCACTCCCGCTGACCAGGGGCTGGTGCTGCTGGGGCTGCGTGCCTTTGAGCAGGGCATGGTGGCACTTGGTGGAGCCACTTCCCGAGGTCTGGGGCAGGTAAAACTCACCGTCGATCACTGTGAAGAAGTATCAAACGATCCTAAGGCATTGTTTGACTTTTTAGTAAGCGGCACCGCACAAGAAGTAGATGAACAGGCCCGCACTGCCAAAATTCAGGCGCTGCGGCAGGAGGTAATGCCCCATGCATAAGCGACGTTTTAACGAATTTACGCTCACTTTTGCGCTGCGGCCGCAGGGACCGCTATTGATTAAATCTGGACAGGAAAGTGGGGCCGATCCTACCCTGCTGGATATGAATTTTGTACGTACAGACCATGCCCAATTAGGCAAAACCGTCTTTTTACCTGGCTCTAGCCTAAAGGGTACGATGCGCAGCTACGCAGAAAAGATTGCCCGCACCCTGGCAGCGGAGTACGAAAATCAACTGCCGCCGCTGAGCTGTAATCCACTGACGCGTAGTGACAAACCGGGTGATCAGTACAATTGTGGTTATGCTGCTGAACAAAAGAAGTTGGAGGGAGGTGCGAAAGTTCACAAACATGCCTGCCCCATTTGCCGCACTTTTGGCAACACCACGCTGGCGGCTCACCTGCGCCTGGCAGATGCCTACCCGCAAAACCCGCTGCTGACGGAAGATGCCGATCTGTTCCATCAAACCAACCACACCAGCCCCCGGGATGGCGTGGCGATTGACCGCATTTCCGGTTCCGTAGCGCATGGCCCGTTTACGCTGGAAGTGGTGACGCAGGGCGCGTTTTACACCAGCTTTACCCTGCACAACTTTCAGCTGTGGCAGCTCGGGCTGCTGGCGATTGTACTGCGCGACATTGGCCAGGGTCGTGTGCCTATGGGCTTTGCCAAGTCGCGGGGGCTGGGGCGGATGGAAATTGAATATCTGGCGGCGGAGATTAGCTACCCGGCCCGGTTCAGTAGCCAGGAAGGGGCGTTTGATTTTGCGGCGAATGTGTACGATGTGAGCCAGTTCATGAATGTAAAAGCTGGCAATAATCCATATGATTATTTTCCTGTTGAGGAAGCCATCGGGATGCCAGCCGGTGGAGAATTGGTGGAAGATGGCAGTTACGGCCGTATCGCCACCCGTCTCGCTGGAGAGCAAATTGACCAACTATGGCGGGCTGCGGTGCCGTATTGGGCTGACTTCGTGCAGAACTGGCCGCAGGAGGCAACTCATGCCTCATAACGCCTATGTTTACTTTTGTGGTGGGGTGAACCAGGCAGAGCGGGACCGCTGGTTAAATCAGCTGTTGGATGCACAGTGCTGCGTTATTCATCACACCGTCAGCCGCATTCGGTTTGAGCAGTGGCCACAAACCGAGCTGGATGCGCACGGACAGGCGTTTGGTGCCAAGCTGGAATTGCGCTGGTCGCCTGCCGGGAATGGGTTTGATCTGCTGGTGATTAGCGATGAACCGTTGGCTGGCCTGGATGTCTCGCTCTGGGAGCAGATTGCGCTAGAGCGGGATAGCGAGGCTGGCACTCCCCGCATTTTTTTGTGGGGGACGCATTGGGCCAGTCTGGTGGGTGCCGAAAAAGCGCAGACGGCGAACCTGGATGGCTGGGTGCAGGCTGGTATTCAGACAGAGCTGCATTACCCACTGTCTGCCAGTGCCAGCGATGGTGCCGTGCAGGTGAGTACCCGGCAGTATCGGCGGCAGGGCGTGCCTTGCCTCACCCGCTTTGTGCGCATTTTGGCCGCGCCGGAACCGGGCCAACAGGAGGTGAATGATGGGTCATAGGAGAGAACAACCGCAGTTCCCCAAGCCGTATGATTTTGTGCCCTTTACCGAGCAGCAAGACCAGCAACGGCCGTTTGGACATCAAGCGTTCCATCTACAAGACACCCTTTCTGGTCGGGTGGTAGTGACCATTGAATTGCAAACGCTGCTGCACATCAGCTCTGGCAGTTATGCGTTGTCTGAGGATTTAGGGCTGAAGGCCGGGTTTGTCATTAAAGATATGTACAAAGTGCTGCGCAATGGCATTGCGGTGCCCGCGATACCGGGTTCAACGTTGAAGGGTGGCGTACGCACGCTGGTGGAGGCGGTGACCAACTCCTGCCTGATCGCCGTACCGGGCAAACTGCGGCGCAAGCTGCCACGCAGCCAGGGCCGATCCTGCGGGGGCAATCAGCTATGTCCGGCCTGTGCCCTGTTTGGGGCGATGGGCCAGCTAGCCCGCGTTAGCTTTAGCGATGCGCTGTTTGTCTCTGGTGATTCGGAGATTTTTAGGCTGCCATCGCTGTATCGCACCCGTGCCGAGGATAGCTACCAATATGTTGATGCGAACGACAGGCTGAAGGGGCGCAAATTTTACCTGCACGGCATTCCGCAAAGGCACCGCGAGGGTGGGTATGCGGAAGCGATCAAGGCGGGCAGCGTGCTGCGTGGCAACATTGACTTTACAAACCTGACGCCAGCCGAGCTGGGGCTGCTTTGCTTTGGCCTGGGGCTGGACAACAGCTTCCAACTGGCGCTAGGGGGTGGCAAGCCACTGGCGATGGGGCGCGTCAAAATCACGGCACAAGAGCTTCAATTGCAGCAGACCGCTTCGTTTTTAGAATACGAGACGGGCAATGCGGTGCTGGCCGGGAATGTGTTGACAACGGCCGTTGCCGATTACATTACCCAGGCCGACCCGCTCCTCCAGGATGTGCAGTTGGAAGCCGTGCGGCGCATTCTGGACCCCAACAACCAACGGCCCGCACCGACGGGGACATACTGATGAAAAAAGAACCAACACCCGAACTGGAACTGACCGCCGACGAGTGGCAAAGGGCGCGTGCCCTGGCTCACGCTTTGGTCCAAAACAGCGATCGGAATGAGTTTGGCAAGGTAGTGACCTATTTGCGCCGGACCAACAGCGTGGCCAAAACGGCCGAATTGCTCAAGCGGCTGCCCAACGCCAAATTCAACCACAGCAACAAAACCCAGCGCTACTTCATGCAGATGCGCGACGCGATTGCCACGCATCTGGATGGGTTACCGCGCCAACGGGCTATCCTGATTGCCTTTTGGGCCTTTCGCCTGATGACCTACCTGAATACGACGCGGCCAAGCCGAAGGTGATCTGGCGATTTGCCTACGATCGCGCAGGTGGGCGTCCGGCAGATGGATGCCCGCCTGCGCGGGCATGACAGGAGAACAAATGGAGGATCGATGCCAAAACAAATCTTGATTTCAACCTTGGGCCTATCGCCGGGTGTGGTGACAGGGGCTTACTTCCTTTTGGAGCGCGAAGGCTACGGCCGTATTGACCAAATTGTCGCCATTACCAGCAAAAGCGGCAGTGCGAATGTGTGCAAAGAGATGATCAATGCCACCTTCGACCTGCTGGATGAGCGGCCCGACTACCTTCAACTAACAGCCATCCAAGCCGAAACGGTACATGACGCGCAAATGTCGCAGAAGTTCACCGATTTTGTCCTGAAGAAGCTGCAAGAATACGGCCGTTCCCACGACAAACTGTTCATCAACGTCAGTGGCGGGCGTAAAAGCATGGTGGCTGGGACGATAACGGCCGTACAAAAATTCCTGGCGCTGAACCCCAAGCGTATCGATGACGTGCATGTCTTTCATCTGGAACTGCTGGATGATAGCATTGAAGCCAATGGCATTGTGACAAACCTGAGCAAGCTGCCGTTTGCTGAGCGTCAACTGTACATGAACCCACCTGTGGGGGTGATGTCCTTGATTGAGCTACCCATTTTGCCCTTGCTTACCAAGCCGAGGGAACTTTGGGGCACGCTGTTTGAGTACGCTGTGGGGGCATACCTGTTGGAGCAGCCTGACTTTAATAACGTCCGTTTTCATTTTTACCCCGCTGCCTGGCAAGGGAAAAAAGGGTTAGGTGAAGTGGATGTGTATGCCGTGCAGACGGAACCGGGAGAGGGCTGGCCTTATGTGCTCGATCGATCCCGACTGCTGACGCTGCTGACGCAGCGCTTTAACCTGGGTGAACTGTATTCACTCACGTGGGATTTGGCGATCGAGCCAGATGAGGTGGGCGGTGATACGCGTACGCTGTATGCCCAAAACCTGATTAGCTACCTGCAACGGCGGGAAATACTGCCCGATTTGCTGGCGGCGTGTCAGGAAAAGCGGCGCAAAGGGGCTAAAGAGGGTGAAGATACAAATTGGCATACGGCCGTTCAACAGCTCCCCCTTCTTTTGGTGGAATGCAAACTGCGCGAAGAACAGCCAGAGAATCGCCCGGTTACGCACAAAGAGGTGCAAAAGTTGGTGAACAAAATGCAAGCGCTGCAAACGGCCGAATCGCGGCAGGTAGATGGCTGGCTGGTGAGCAATACCCATCTGGTGGAGCCGGAGGCGCTGGAATTGGTCCAGGCCCACGGCGTGCAGCTGTGGCAGGCCACTTTGCCAGCGAACTGGCAAGAGATGCCCGATTGGCCAATCAACCAGCTTACACCCATCGAAACGCTTTGGGCCTAAAAGACAATGAATATTGATCGTGGGTCGGATTGCCAATCCGACCTGCATTTTTAGAGGAACAACCATGATTCAACAACTGGACGTAATCTTCGCGACGAAAGAGGCTCAGCCGGGGCTGAACAGCCGCCAGATAACGGGCGTGGGCCTGCATGGCCTGCTGTTCAAAACCGTTTTGCCTGCCTACAGCAGCCACGAAGCCGATTGGCTGCACAACCACCAGGCACCCAAACCGTTTGCCATGGCCCCGCTGTACAGCGCCGAGCGACAAATCACCGGCCTGCGCCTGGCGGCGCTCAACTGCCGTACTGCTGAACTGATGGTCCACGCCTGGGAGCAAACGGCCGAAAAGCAGCAAGAATTGGCCCTGGGACGGCAGCAGTTTCAGGTAGCCGCAGTGGCCGTTCAGCCAGAGCTGAGTTTTAGCGGCCTGCTGCAACAGGCCCGACCCCACCAGTGGCAAAAGCTCTGGTTCAAAACTCCGTGCACCTTCCGACAGGGACCGGGGGCGCTGCCGCTGCCGCTGCCCTACAACGTTTACCAGCGGCCTGTAGAGGTATGGCAGCAGTACGCGCCGCCTTCGCTGCGGCTGCCTGCCGATTGGCTGGAATGGTGCGCCCAAAACGTCTTTGTTGTGCAGCACAACATCCGCACGGTGCCCATGCTGGTGGGCCAGCGGCGAAAGATGAGCGGCTTTGTGGGCCAGGTGCGTCTGGAGGCCGTGAGCCAGGATGACACATATCTGCGCCTGTGGCACGCGCTGACCCACCTGCTGCACCACTGCGGCACCGGCTACAAAACCACAATGGGCTTTGGCGCGGTTGCCTAGCCCTAAACGTAAGAAACGCTTCATCGGCACCTTAATAACTGAATATTTCCAAAACACCCTGGGGCATTAGCGAACGGCCGTTGGTTCCCACGAGGGGTTGAAACGAGCTGTGGATTTGATGTCACCGGTAAGCCGCGCGAGTCAGAACGGCCGTTGGTTCCCATGAGGGGTTGAAACCATTAGCGCCAGCACGAGGGCAAAAATAAACCTTTTGTCAGAACGGCCGTTGGTTCCCATGAGGGGTTGAAACGAAGCTCCCACCCCTGTTTCCACTGGACACACCAGTCAGAACGGCCGTTGGTTCCCATGAGGGTTGAAACCAAAGACATCCAGATTGAAATTTGGTCTTCGACAGTCAGAACGGCCGTTGGTTCCCATGAGGTTGAAACATAACCCAAGGAGCAGAGGGTAACATCATTGTAGAAAGTCAGAACGGCCGTTGGTTCCCATGAGGGGTTGAAACCAGGCAGCCAATCTTTCCCTCCATCAACGGCAGTGTCAGAACGGCCGTTGGCTCCCATGAGGGATTTAGACCGTTGTCCCCAGACCACCATTGGGGTTTCAAACCCGTCGGAACGGCCGTTGGCTGCCATGAGGGATTTAGACTAACAGAGGCATATCCTGCAAACACAATTAGTGCTGTCGGAACGGCCGTTATCTCCCATGAGGATTTAGACTTTTACCAAAAGTACTGCCCGGCATTCTCTGTACCGTTGGAACGGCCGTTGTCTCCCATGAGGGATTTAGACAATATTGGTTTCAGTGTGCCTTTATACGTTACGCGAGTCGGAACGGCCGTTGGCTCCATGAGGGATTTAGACATGGTGTGAACGTTGCCGATAGCGCCTCAAGTTGGGCCGGAACGGCGGTTGGCTCCATGAGGATTTAGACTTTTCACCTTCTAAGTGAATGTCGAGGTCTGTCAAAGTCGGAACGGCCGTTGCTCCCACGAGAGATTTAGACACGCCGTAGTAGGTTTAATCGAAATCGTAGTTGGTAATTGGTACCGCCGTTGGCTCCCATGAGGGATTTAGACGCACCGCTGTTGTCTTCTACGACAACGATGTTGATTGTCGGAACGGCCGTTGGCTCCCATGAGGGGTTGAAACTCAGGCTCTTGGAGGAGCAAATCAATAACAGTCAGAACGGCCGTTACCACCCATGAGGATTTAGATATGAAGCTACCTGGCGTATACTCAGTTTCTTCGAGTTTCTTTGAGGGATTGAAACACCAGATCGGCAGGTGTGTCCCATTTGTCCGTTGCGTGTCAGAACGGCTGTTGGCTCCCATGAGGATTTAGACAACACCAATGCCTACGAGTAAGATAATGGTAGCCACAGGTCGGAACGGCTGTTGGCTCCCATGAGGATTTAGACACCATTTTGCTGTGTTCCAATTCATATTCACTGCTCGTCGGAACGGCTGTTGGCTCCCATGAGGGATTTAGACGAACCTTCTTGGCCATCGTGGAAGAAAACTACCGTGTCGGAACGGCCGTTGCTTCCATGAGGGATTTAGACTTGATAAACGTTACCGCCGCCTTCTTCATGCCTTCGGTCGGAACGGCCGTTAGCTCCCATGAAGGATTTAGACCCATCTTCGCCTTTCGGATCGTACACGATTATCGTGGTCGGAACGGCCGTTGGCTCCCATGAGGGATTTAGACCAGATTTTGAACTGCAGCTCATATTCAAAGTGGTCCGTCGGAACGGCGTGAGTTCCTTTGAGGGGTTGAAAAAATAGCCACCAAACGGTGGCTGTTTTTTTTGTCTAGTCGAGGAAGGTGAAGCCTAGCTGGCGAATGGTGGGCGCTTCGATTTTGCTCACGCCCACGCCCAGCAGGCGCATTTTTTGGCCGGGCGGCCAGTTTTCACTCCAGATCGCTTCAGCAACGGCATAAATCGTGTCGGCATCGTCCAGGCCCACTTCCAGCGAGCGCTGCCGGGTGAAGGTGGTAAAGTCGGCCCAGCGGAATTTGACCGTGACGGTGTGGGCCACCAGCTGCCGCTTTTGCAACGAGCGGGCCACATCGGCCACCATCTCCCTGAGCTTGGCGCGCAGTTGGGCCGCGTCGTTGAGGTCCTGGTTAAAGGTCCACTCCTGGCTGATGCTTTTGGCCAACCCATGATCAACGACGACGGAACGGCCGTCTACCCCCCGCGCTCTTTCTTGTAGCGACACCCCCTGGCTGCCAAACGCACCTTGCAGCAGCCCCAGGTCGGCCAGAGCCAGCTGTTCGCAGGTGTGGATGTTGAGCTTGGCCAGCTTTTCGGCCGTGCGCGGGCCAATGCCGTGGATCGCCCGCGTGGGCAGCGGCGCGAGGAAAGTGGCTTCGGTGCCCGGTGGCACCACGGTGAACCCTTCCGGCTTGTCGTGATCCGAGGCCACTTTGGCGACGAGCTTGCTGGTGGCCAGCCCCACGGAACAGGGCAGGGCGGTCTGGCTTTTAACGGCCGTTCGTATTTCCGCCGCCTTCTCTTCGGGATTGTCCCAATCCGACAAATCCACGTACGCCTCATCCACGCTCATCTGCTCCAGTGGGCCAAACTGCTCCAGGATGGCCATCACCTGCCTGGAGCAGCTGTGGATGCGCTCCCAGTTGGCGGAGGCAATCTTCAAGTAGGGGCAGAGGCGAACGGCCGTACTCATCGGCATAGCGGAGCGAACGCCCATTTTGCGCGCTTCGTAGCTGGCCGAGGCGACCACGCCGCGCTGATCCGGCTGCCCACCAATCGCCAACGGCCGTCCCGCATCCTCCGGGTGATCCAAAATGTGCACGTTGACATAAAATGCATCCATGTCCAAATGCAAAATGGCGCGTTCCCAACTTTTTTTAGCCACAGAGGGCACAGAGGTTTCAGAGATTAAGCTCACATCCTCTGTGCCCTCTGTGTTCTCTGTGGCCTGCTTTCCCTGGGTCACGGACGATAGACCTCCGGCTCGATGGGTGCCTGGGCGGGCGGCACCGGCGCGGTGAAATAATTTTGCAGGCTATAGCGCGTCATAGGCGCGATGAGCTGCTGGGCCAAATCGGCAATGCCCGCAAACTGGCCGCCCAAAAACCAGATGGCTGCGCCTTTCACCTCGGGGTACGGCGCATACAGCCGCGATGCCCAGGCGATGTCCTGCATCGCCTGCTCCGGCGCGGGCACTTTTTCATAGGTCCAGCCCCACTCGGTGATGAGCACGGTCGGGCGGGGAATGCCCTACGTGTCTACAATCTGAAACAGTGTCTGAAAACGGCCGATTTTGTACGGATACTCGTGGCCGATGTCTTCCACCAGATAGCTGTATTCGTGCAGGGCGATGGCCAGCCGGTCGGGATTGTTCCCCGCCAGCCGCAAAAACGCTATCATGCTGGGTGTTTGCCAATCTGTCGGTTCAGGCTCGCCGGAAGCCCAGCCAAACGCGGCCCAGCGGAACCCTTCGTTCATGGCCAATTCGGCCGTTTTGAGAGCAAATTGGCCCAGCCACTCCGCCTGATTTTTATCCACTTCATTGATCGTTTCCAGCCAGACAAGATCGCGATCTAGCTCTGGCGGAAAGGCATCACGGTGCATTTGCCAATGAATTTCGGCGGCTTGCCCGGGCGGCAGGCTGTAGTTGGGCACGTTCCAATCATAATTGGAACCGCCCTGAGATGCTTTGCGGTAGACCAGCACGTGGGGCACGCCGCTCTGCTTCATCAGCTCCTGGGCAATGAAGATGGGCTGCGCGTTGTCCACGCTCTTGAGGAAGAAGGAATCCGGCGGCGTCCAGGGCGCGCATCCACTGTTCCAGCCCTTCGCTGTTGCCGCCGAGGCCGGTATGGAAGCCAATTTTACCGGCGCGAGGGCCAATCCTGCGCGGCGAGTTCGGTGCGAACGGCCGTAAAATCCACCGTCGGAATGGGCGTTGGGCTGGGTGTTTCCGTCGGCGACAGCGGCGTTGGCGTGGCGCTGTCTGGATTGGCGACGTAGGGCAGGTAGACGTCGCTGCCATCCAAGGTGCCGATGGGCGGTGGGGTGAAGATGAGTTCGGCCGTGGGCGTGGTGCCGGGGTAGGGTTCCGTCACAACTGGCAGCGTGGGCGGTGGGTAGCCCGCCAGGGTTTCCTCAGCCAAGGGATAGCCAGTCGGCGTGGTTACCTGGCTCAATGCGTCTGCTGTGCTGCTCGGCGGGAGTGTCGCGGTGGGGTCGGGTGGAGATTGGCAGGCGGTAACGGCCGTAACCAGCAGCAGCCCCATCAACCAGCGCAGCACTGACCCCCACCCTGGCCCTCCCCCTCCTAGGGGGAGGGAAGTTGCTCCCTCTCCCTCCCAGGGAGAGGGCTGGGGTGAGGGTTTCTTACCCTTAAGGTTACCCAACCGTAATCAACTCGCGCGTCATCGTGGTCAGGCTGCGGTAGCCGTCTTCGGTGATGACCACATCGTCCTCGATGCGCACGCCGCCGCGACCCGGCAGGTAGATGCCTGGCTCCACGGTGAAGACGTTGCCCGGAATCAGCGGCTCAGTGTTGGCCTCCATCATGAAGGGCGGTTCGTGGACCTCCACGCCCAGGCCGTGCCCGGTGCGGTGGATGAAATAGTCGCCGTAGCCCGCATCGTCAATCACTTCGCGGGCGGCGCGGTCTACATCCTGCCCGGTTGCGCCGGGGCCAGAGGCCAGCACGCCCTGTTCGTTGGCCAGCTTGACCGTCTCGTAGATGTGGCGCAGTTCGGGTTCCAGTTCGCCAACGGCAAAGGTGCGGGTAATGTCTGAGGGGTAACCGTCCACATAGCAGCCCCAATCAATCACCAGGAGATCGCCTTCCTGCAACGGCCGTTCCGTAGGCACAGCATGGGGCGAAGCGCCATTGGGTCCGGCAGACACAATCGGCCCAAAGGCAATGGATTCGGCCCCTTCATCCAGCTGGAACTGAGTGAGCATGGCCGCCACCTGCTTTTCCGTCATGCCAATCTCAATCATGGGAATCAGCCGTTCCATCGCCCGTTCCGCCGCGCCAATAGCGCGCTCCATGGCTGCAATTTCTTCCGCGTCCTTCACGGCGCGCAGGGTGCTGAGGATTGGTTCGGCGTGGGTGGTGGTGAGGCCGGGCGCGTACCGCTTGAGCAGTTCCAACTCCAGCACCCGCATGTGCAGCGCCTCGACGCCCAGCAAATAATCGGATAGCTCCAGCACGGCGCATGCCTGCTGGAAAGCGCCCGTGTACCCCTCGTCATCGCTCCAGGCGAAAATACGATCTTCGGGAATGCCGGCGGCGCGGGCCTTCATTGCTTCCAGGCCAGGAATGACAATGGCAGGCTCATCATCGGCGGGGAAGAAGAGCACAATCGGCCGTTCGCTGACGTGGGAGTGGATGCCGCTGAGGTAGGCCATGTTGGGGCCAGGTACCAGGGCCACGCCATCCACGCCGTGGGCCAGAATTTGCTGGGTGAGTTTTTGGAGACGGGATTGGTTCATGCGATTGATTCCTTTCATTTACCCCCTCCCTAGCCCTCCCCCTGGAAGGGGGCGGGAACTTGGCTCCCTCTCCCTCGCAGGGAGAGGGTTGGGGTGAGGGTCGGTTTTACAATTGATCCAATTCTAGCAGCGGCACGCCTGCCTGCACGGAGTCGCCTTTGGCGCAGTGGAGGGCGGTGACGGTGCCGCTGGTGGGGGCCTGGATGGGAATGATCATCTTCATGGATTCGAGCAGGATGAGCTTGTCGCCGTCCTGTACCTGGTCGCCGACGCTGACGAGAATGTCGGCGACGACGGCGGGGATGGTGGCGGCGAGCGAGGCGTCGCTGCTGGCGCTGCCACCGCCGCGCGGCAAGACGCGCTCGTAGTGGTGGGTACGGCCGTTTACCCACAATTGCCGCTTTGTCCCATCCTTGTGCCCCACCAATCGCCACTGCTGGCGGGAGCCATCGGGCAGGATGCGCTCCAGTAAAATTGTGTCGTTGGTGTGCGCGATGAGGTGGAAAACAGCTGCTTCGGCAGGCTCAGCACCGGCGTTTCCCCCCGCAAGCTGCACGTGAATTTCAGACCCCTGACGGCGGGCCTGCACGGTTTTCTCACTGTTGTTTTGGCGAAGGATAAATTCGGTCATGGGGTGGGTTGCTCCAAGACGGCCGTTTCGGCCACGGGTTCGACCTGTATTTTCATGCCCTGTAGCTGCTGCACGCGCACCGCGTCGCCAAAGTGGATGGGCTGGCTGGCGACCGCCTGCCAAATTTCACCCTTCAGCGTGATGGTGCCGCGATACAGAATGCCGTCCGGGTCGAACGAATCGCGGGCGGTGCCAATTTGGCCCATCATGCCCTGCTGCCCGGTAATCGGCTGCCGCCGCTGGGCGCGCACGGCAAAGGCGACGATAACGATGAAAAATCCAGCGGTGACCAGGGCAATGGCGATGGCCGCCGGAATGGAGAGGCGCACAAATTCTGGCGTGCCGGAGTTAAACAGCACCAGCAGCCCGGCAATGAGCGTAATCGTCCCGGCGACGGCCAATGCGCCATGCGTTGGCGCTTTTATTTCTAGCCCCAGCAGCACAAAGGCGACCAAAATCAGGCCCAGGCCCAACCAGTTGACTGGCAATTGCCCCAAACCGTACAGCCCAATGCCCAAAAAGAGCACGCCGATAAATCCGGCAACCCAACCGCCTGGGCTGGAAATTTCGATGATGATGGCCTGGACGCCAATGGCCATCAGGATGGAGACGAGCACTGTGTTGGTGAGGGCCAGCAGCAGCATCTCGATGAAGGTGAGGGGGATGGCGGTTTGATTGGCAACGGCCGTATGCAGCACTTGCTCTTGGCCATTGACGAGGACAGTACGGCCGTCTAGCGCCGCCAACAAATCTTCTGGCGAGTCAGCGATGGCGTCAATAAAACCGGCTGTCAATGCTTCTTGCGAACTGACGGCGCGGGCATCCTCAATCATTGCTTCGCCTAAAGCCACGGCTTCCGGGCCACGCCGCTCTGTCAGGCTGCGGATGGTGGCTTTGAGCGCCTCTACTTCTTTGCGGTAGGCCGTCTCGTTAATGTCACTGCCATCGGAATTGATGGGGGAGGCCGCACCGATGATGGTTTCGGGGGCCATGCCAGCGGCATGGGCTGCGGCCGTAATAATGCTGCCAGCAGAGGCTGCCATCGCGCCTTCTGGCCCAATGTACACAATCACCGGAATCTCTGAGGCGCGAAACAGTTCCACAATTTCAAGTGTGGTGACGACTGCGCCCCCTGGCGTGTTTAAAGTGATGAGCACCGCATCTGCCCCAGAAACGGCCGCTTCCGCCAAACCGCGCTCAAAATAGGTGTGCATAATTGGCGTCACCGGGCCGTCAAATTCCAGCACGGCCACTTCGCTGCCGCTTTGGGCGCTGGCTAGTTGGGCTTGTACCAATACGAAAGCAACGATTGCCAGCAGAAATAGCTTCGCATAGGCAGTTTGTATCTGAATTGGTTTCTTGCGTAAATGGATCATGCGTTTTGCTGATCTTCCAAATAAACAGTTTGACCCCAATCATACTGCTGCCAGGCCGCTAAAACACGCGCTTTTAATGGTTTTGTCATCGCTTCGGGTAGGGTGTCCCGGCTAAAAAAGGCAAATTCGCTGAGTTCATCGGTTGGCAGTTGGATGGCAGCAATGTCTGAATCTTGCAGCACACCGCCATCAAAAATGAACATCAAGGACTCTGTTTTGGGGTCGTTTGGGCTGTTGTAATCAATCACCAACAGCCGCCCAATTTCTCGGTTTAAGCCAATTTCTTCAAAAACTTCGCGCTGGCAACATTGTTTGGGTGACTCGTTATCTTCCACGACGCCGCCGGGAATTTCCCAACCCGGCTTGTAGTTTGGTTTGACCAGGAGAACTTCGTTTCTTTCATTAAAAAACAAACAGCCCGCACCCATCCGTTTTTTGGGTAAGGATTCGTAATAAGCATGGGAGTAAGCTAATGTCATAGCAGTCCGGTGGGGGGCAGTTCCAAACGCAGGGCGATGATAAATTCACTGCCCTCCCGGTTGCTGCTTTCGGCCCAAATACGGCCGCCGTGCAGCTCTACCAACTCTTTGGCGATGGACAAACCCAGCCCCATGCCTTCATGCTGGCGGCGCAGGGGCGATTCGACCTGGTAGAACCGCTTGAAAATGCGCTCTAGCTGGTCTTCTGGCACGCCGATGCCGCTGTCTTTGATGCGGAACCACGCTTCGCGCCCTTGACGCTCCACTTTTACAACAATTTGGCCGCCCTTGGGTGTAAATTTAACGGCGTTGTTGAGCAGGTTGCCGATGATCACTTCCATCATGTCCTGGTCGATGAGGACGAGCAGTTCATGGTCTGGCAGGGTGACGTGGACGGTTTGCTCTTTGGCAACGGCCGTTTCGTCCCGCTCCAGGTTCATATCGTGAACCAGAGCCACCAAATTCACCTTTTTGCGGGTGAGCGCCGCCGTGCCAGCATCCACATAGCGCAGGTTGAGCATGTCTTGAATGAGAGCCCGCAGATGAACGGCCGCTTGCAGCACATTGTCGAACTGCGCCGTCATCTCTGGCCCTGCTTCGTCGCGCAAAAAGGAAACGTAGCCCAAAATTACCGACAGCGGCGTGCGCAGTTCGTGTGAGGCGATGGCAATGAAATCGGTTTTGAGCTGATCCAGCTCATTGAGTTCCGCGTTGGCCTGCTGTAACTCGTTGAACAGCCGGGCCTGTTCCACTGCCACGCCCGCAATATCCGCCAAAATGGAGAGCGTTTCAAAATCCTGAATCGAGAAATCGCCGCCACCGTTTTTGTTGAGCGCTTCCAGCACGCCGACCGGTTCCTGGTTTACGTTGTGCATGGGCACGCCCAAAATAGAGCGGGTATGGAAGGAAATCGCATCATCCACATTTTGGTTCCAGCGCGAGTCTTTGGATACGTCCTGGATGTACATGGGCTTGTTTTCGGTGAGAATGGCTCCGGCAATCGAACCATCGAGCGAGACGGTCATGTCGGCCATTTCGGGCGGCACTTCGTTGGAAGACGCTTTGAAGTGAAGCTGCTGCGTTTTGGGGTCCAACAGCAAAATGGAGGCGGCTTCCGCGTTGGTCAGGTCGGCCGCTTCGGAAATGATGCGGAGAGCAAATGGTCGAGATTGGTGGTGGCGTTGAGTACCCGGCTAATTTCAACCAGGCGAGCCATTCGTTCGGCATTTAGTTTGGGGCGCTGCGCGTTCATAAGCGGTCCTTGCTTAACAGGTGATGAATACGGCCGTTTTCTCCGGTTGTCTTTGAAGATATGATACGGTATGCTGACTGCTTAGACAAGCGGCGGGAACGGCCGTTTGTCGAGAGTAAACACTGACTTTAACCATTGTTCAATGTTGGCAAGTAATTGGTAATTGAGTAATTCGGTAATTAAATTACTCAATTATCCAATTACTCAATTACATTTATGTCTGAACCCAGCCTTAGCCTCTACCTCCATATTCCCTTCTGCAAACATCGCTGTGCGTATTGCGATTTTAATACGTACACCAGCTTGCTGGATTTGCGGGAGACGTATGCCGATGCCTTGGTCGCGGAGATGGCGCAGGTGGCGGGCGGCGTGCGGCGACCGGCTCACACTATCTTTTTTGGCGGCGGCACACCATCGCTGATGTCGCCAGCGTCTATGCGGCGCATTTTGGACGGCGTGCGCACGCACTTTGATCTGGCAACCGATGCAGAAATCACGATGGAGGCCAATCCAGGCACGGTGGATTTGGATTATCTAACGGCCGTTGCCCAAGCAGGCATCAACCGCATTAGCTTTGGCGTGCAGAGCGTGATTCCGTCCGAGCTGGCGTTGCTGGAGCGAGAGCATGATTTTGCCACTGTGGTCGAAGCGGTGCAGATGGTGCGGCAGGCTGGTTTGGACAACTTTAACCTGGACCTGATCTACGGTGTGCCGGGCCAAACGCTGGGAAGCTGGGCGCAAAGTGTCCGCACTGTTTTGGAACTGGACCCGACGCACCTGAGCCTCTACTGCCTGACCATTGAACCGGGCACACCAATGCAGCGCTGGCTGTTAAACGGCCGTATTCAACCCCCAGACCCCGATCTCGCTGCGGACCAGTACGAACTGGCCTGCACCCTGCTGGCTGAACACGGCTACGATCATTATGAAATTTCCAACTGGGCCAAGCCAGGCAAGGCGTGTGAGCACAATCTAACCTACTGGCGCAACGGCGATTATTTGGGCCTGGGGGCCGGGGCGCATGGCCACGCCGACGGGGTGCGTTACCAGGTGGTTAAGCAGCCGCGCGTTTATTTGCGCCGATTGGAAGACGCTGCTGCACCGGGGTATCCGCTGTCAACGGCCGTTGCTGCCAGCCACACGGTCAGTCGCGCCGAGGCCATCTCCGACACGATGATGACCCAACTGCGCTTGCTCAACGAGGGGCTTGATCTGGCAGCGTTTGCAGCTAAGTTTGGGCAGTCAGTCAGCGAGATTTACAACGGTACGCTGGATCAGATGTTGGAATGGGAGCTGGTTGGGCTGGAAAACGGCCGTCTGCGCCTGACGCCCAAAGGGTGGTTCCTCAGCAACCAGGTGTTTTACCGTCTGATGCTTGAAGAAAACGAAATCGAACCCCGCAGTTAACCCTGAATTTCCCTGGAAAACCGGGTACAATCCGGGCATGAAGCCCATTCGTATTGAACTCCCAACCGAATTTGATGTAGGCCCGGTGAACTGTTACCTGTTCACCGAGCCGGAACCGATTTTGGTGGATTGTGGTGTCGAGCTGCCCCAAAGCTGGGAGGCTTTGCTGGCTGGCCTGGCCGAGCACAATCTCACCCCCGCCGATATTCGCCGCGTCGTCATCACCCATCCGCACGTGGATCATTCCGGGCAGGCGGCCAAAATTGCCACCTTGAGCGGCTGCCCGGTGTGGATTGCCGATCTAGGCTACGATTGGCTGGTTGATCCACAAAAAATGTTTAGCCTGCGTGCCGACTACTACCGCGACCACTTTTTGCGTCAGGCCGGCATTCCCGAAGAAATGGCCCAGATGATCCAAGCCTACTTTGCCCAGGTGGGCACCGATACCATGCCCGTGCCGCCGGAATCGGTACAAACCTTCCGGGTTGGTGATTGGCTGGAGATGGGTGGTGCTCAGTGGCAGGTGCTGCATATGCCGGGCCATGCCAGTACCCAGACTTGCTTTTACCAGCCAGACAGCCGTCAGTTCCTCTCGGCCGACATGCTGCTGCCCAAAACCCCGACGCCGATTGTGGAACGGCCGTTGCCCAACCAACCGCGCCAGCCCAGTCTCCCTATTTTCATGGAATCGCTGGACCGTTGTGAAGCACTCGATATTGACTGGGTTTACCCCGGCCACGGCGACCCGTTCCAAAACCATCGCCAGCTCATCCAAAAGCAGCGCGACCGTATCCACAAGCGCAAAGGCGACGCATTGGCCCTCGTCCAGCAAGGCTACCGCACGGCCTACGACCTGATGAACGAGATGTACGCTCACTATCCACCCGCCTTCCGTTTTGCCGGGCTGTGGATGCTCATTGGCTACCTGGATTTGCTCCAGGCAGAGGGGAAGGTTGAAGTGAATTTTGTGGATGGCGTTTGGAATTTTTATGTAAATAAGTAATTGGGCAATTGAGTAATTTGTAATTTTTCGCAATGACCTAATTACTCAATTACCAATTACTCAATATGATTATGAAAGAACCTACTCCCACCCAAATCCAACAACTCCCCTGTTTCCACCGCGCCACCATTCCAGAAGCGTATCTGGACGTGATGGGGCACATGAACATTCGGCACTACATGGGGCTGTTTGATGAGGCGGCCTGGGGCTTTTTCCATGCGTTTGGTATGACTGAGCAATTTATTCTGAACAGCAGCAGCGCGGCATTTGCCCTGGAACATCATGTACGTTACCTGGCAGAGGTGCATGTGGGGGAAATGGTGGCGATACATACGCGGGTAAACGGCCGTACTGCCAAACGCCTCCACTTTATTCACTTTATGCTTAACGAAACTACCGGTAAGCTGGCGGCCACGCTGGAAGTCATTGCCTCTCACGCCAACCGCGATACCCGCCGCACCTCGCCTTTTCCAGACGAAATTGCCGCCCAGATTGACCAGTTTGTAGCCGAACACAGCATACTGGATTGGGCTGCGCCGCTGTGTGGGGTGATGCGGCCATAATTGGTTGTTAGTTGTGCATCGAAAACCTGGGCATGAATGCCCAGGCTAAAAGTGAATGCGTAAGCCAGTCATGCGCAGGCAAAACATAAATGCGAAATGCATGTTAAAATTCGTTAGCTATGGAACCATGTGCCAGCCAAAAATCGTACCCAAACGGCCAAGATAATTAGCCTGGGCATTCATGCCCAGGAAAGTGCCAGATTAAAATTTTGAATGGATGCCGCATAGCCTGGGCATTCAAACCGGGGAATAAAAATGCCATATTGCCAGTTGTATTACCATTTTGTATGGACCACAAAGCTGCGCCGGCCCCTTTTAACCGCGAAAATCGAGCTCACTATTTACGACTATTTGCGTGCCAAAGCCGTTGAATTGGGTGGATTAGTTTACGCGCTTAATGGGATTGAGGATCATGTACATTTGGTGGGGATGGTGCCGCCCAAGTTGGCGGTAGCTACATTTGTTGGCCAGATTAAGGGCACTTCGTCAACCCGGTTTAACAAAGAACATCCTGCCGAAGATGCCTTTTTCTGGCAGCGAGAATATGGTGTTTTCACCTTCGACAAAAAGCGACTGCCGTACGTAGTACGCTACGTAAACCGCCAAAAAGAACATCACGCTAACCGCGCCACAATTCCCATCTTAGAAAGAACTGATGACGATAATTCCCAAACGGCCGTTCACGAAGATGTTGTACAATATTTGGCAGATGAACAGGCTTGGTGGCAAGAAATGCAAACCATCTAGCCTGGGCATTTATGCCTGGGTTTTCATAGCATTCATCCCCAGGTTTTCGTATCGAATCGCACAATTTTAGCCTGGGCATTCATGCCCAGGTCTTCGAGGTAACCCATGCAACCCTTTAACCAAACCCCGCCCACCCTGGGCAACCAGTTTGATGACGATCGTGTTTTGCGCAGCTATTTGCGGCGGGTGCTGCCGCCGGAAGTGTTGGCCGAAATTGAACGGCCGCTTCGCGACATGGGCCGTCTGGCAGGGGGGGAACTGTACCAAATGCAGCTCGCCGATCGGCTCAACGATCCCGTCCTGACGCAGTGGGATCCGTGGGGCAACCGCATCGACCAGATCGAAGTGTCGCCGCTGTGGCAGAAGGCGGAGAAGTTGGCCGCTGAGCACGGTGTGGTGGCGGCGGCGTATGAGGGTAAATACGGCCGTTTCGACCGCATCTACCAGTTTGCCCTCGTCTACCTCTTCCACCCCTCCACCGACGTGTACACTTGCCCCCTGGCCATGACCGACGGCGCGACCCGCACCTTGCTCACCTCTGGCAATCAGGAGCTGATCGACCGCGCTGTGCCCCATCTCACCAGCCGCGACCCGGCCCAATTTTGGACCAGCGGCCAATGGATGACCGAATCGACTGGTGGCTCTGATGTGGGGCTGTCGGAAACCGTCGCCAGGTTGAATGAGCAGGAGGAGTGGCTGCTATACGGCCGTAAATGGTTCACTTCTGCCGCCACCTCGCAAATGACGCTGACGCTGGCCCGCCCGGAAGGCAACCCGCCCGGCGGCAAGGGGCTGGCGCTGTTTTACCTGGAAACGCACGAAGAAGATGGCTCGCTGCAAAACATCGAGGTGCTGCGGCTGAAAGATAAATTGGGCACGCGCAAAGTGCCGACGGCCGAATTGATGCTAACTGGCACGACGGCCATGCCCGTGATGGGGCTCAACAACGGTGTGCGCAACATCGTGCCCATGCTGCACCTGACGCGCACCTGGAACAGCATCTCGGCGTCGTCGTTTATGCGGCGCGGCATGGCCCTGGCCCGCAGCTATGCCCAAAGGCGGGTCGCTTTTGGTGCCCCGCTGGCCGAAAAACCGCTGCACATCGACACGCTCGGTTGGATGCAGGCGGAAACCGAAGCGGCTTTTCACCTTACCTTCTTTTTGGTGGAGTTGATTGGCAAAAGCGAAGCGGAGGTCATTAGCGAGGAGGAGGAACATCTGCTGCGGTTGCTCACCTCATTGGCCAAGCTGACGACTGGTAAGCAGGCGGTGGTTGTCGCCAGCGAGGTGCTGGAAGCGTTTGGCGGCGCGGGTTACGTTGAAGACACCGGCTTGCCAGTGCTGCTACGCGACAGCCAGGTGCTGCCCATCTGGGAAGGCACCACCAATGTGCTGTCGCTAGACGCGCTGCGGGCGCTGGGCAAGAGTGGCGAACCGTTGTTGGCCTTGTCCAACGAAATCGACCGCTGTTTGGAAACGGTGATAGACGGCCGTTTACAAACAGCGGGTTCTGTGGCCCAAACGGCCGTTGCCGCCGCTGTCAACTGGCTGCAAAGCAATCTGGCTGATCGCCATGCGCTGGAAGCCGGAGCGCGCCGCTTTGCCCTCACTTTGGGCCGATCGTTGGCTCTGGCCAAATTGATTGAGCAGGCGCAATGGTCGCTGGATGTGGAGCAGGATGCCCACCCGCGTGCCGCTGCCTGCCGCTTTGCCCAAACGGCCGTTAACCAAATCCAGGCCATCGACCCGGCTGATGTAGCCTTGCTTGCAGAGGGTTTTTAAAAGAATAAAACACGAATTTTACGAATGAACAAATCGGACAAATGGTTGCGGCGCGAGGTGTTTGGGGTAAATTGCTGCCTCGCACTGCTTCAAAATACCTTTTGCTCCTTTTGGCTCTTTGCGTCAAAATTTGTTTAGGTCCATTCGTGATTCGTAAAAAGTAAGGTATTATTCTGCCATAACCCCAAACAAACCTGACAACTATGCAGAAGGAGAGACAACGGTGAAACTAAGAAGTGTGCTATTTTTAGCGATGATACTCCTGACTTTGACAGCCTGTGCCCAGCAAGAAACCCCTGGTCCCGAAGCGCTGCCCACCGATTACAACTATGCGGCTGGTGAGCTGAGCTTTTCGGTCGCTCTCGGTGGGGTGGTGATTCAGGTGACGGATGTGCAGGTGTACGCCAGTGATGGCAACATTGCCTCTGGCTATGTCTACGTGGTGCCCACGGTAAACGTGACTAATCAGAACCAAACGGCCGTTTCCAACCGCGACTTCACCCTGGTGGATGAGTATCTCAACGAGTATGAATCCTGGCAGACCAACGTGGCTTTTGGTTCTGCTCTGCAAGTGATGCCAGAGAGCATCGAGCAGGGGCAGTCGGCCACCGCCAACCACGTTTTCATTGTGCCCGCCGCCGCTTTGCAGGCCAATCTCAAGCTGCGCTGGGATTCGCCAACTACCCTTTCGCGCATTGATGTGGCCCTGGGGAACCTGGGCGCCACTGCCCCATAAGCGACCGTTTCGTTGCTTGAGATCGGAAGCTGGTGTCAAAGGAGGCTGCCTTGAACAAACCTGTTCGACCGGATGCAACTGAATTACTGCGGCAGATGGCAAGCGGGGAGCGTACGGCCGTTTCCATTGTCACAGAGCATTTGGAGCGGCTGGAAGCCAATCATGCCCGCTTGAACGCGGCGGTGCACGTCTTCAAAGACGAGGCGCTGGCCGAGGCCAAAAATCCACGACCGGGGCCACTGTCTGGACTGCCCATCAGCATCAAAGAGACGATTGGCATTAGTGGGCAAAGCATCACTGCTGGTTCCAAACGAATGTTGCCTATCCAGGCCCAGGAAGATGCGCCGGTTGTGCGCCGTCTGCGTGACGCCGGGGCAATCATTCTGGCGCGCAGCAACGTGCCCGAGTTTGCCATGGCGGGCGAGACGGAAAATTTGATTTACGGCCGTACCAATAATCCGCTCGACGAAACCCGCACGGCGGGCGGTTCCTCCGGCGGGGAAGGGGCGCTGGTTAGTTCGGGTTCCACCGCCCTGGGCATTGGCACCGACCTACTGGGATCGATTCGCATTCCGGCTTCGTTTTGCGGCATTGTGGGCTTTAAGCCTGCTTCTCACTTGGTCAGCCACGAGGGCATCTGGCCGTCGCTGCCTGGCGCTTACCTGGATTCATTGATGGGGGTTGGCCCGCTCACTCGCTCCGTGCGTGATGCCCGATTGGTGTACAACGTCATTGCCGACACGCCGCTGCCTGCTGCGCAAACGGCGCGCGGCTTGCAGCTCATCATTCCCACCGGGTTTGAGCTGGCCAGCAAAGCCGACTGTATTGATGCGGCGTACGTGATGGCCCAAACGGTGCTGGAAGTCGCGGGTATGGTGGCCCAGGAACGGCCGTTCCCCGACGTAAGCACTCATTTTCTTAACTTGCAACAGCTGCTGGCCGCCGAGCTAGAAAAACCGTTCCACGACATGCTTACCACGGCCGATGGTCAGAAATTTAGCCTGGCCGCCGAAACACTTAAGCAGGCAATCGGGCACGGTACGATTTACAGCGGCCTCTTCCAACTGCTGGCCGTCGTTCCCATTCTTAAGCCGCGCCGTGCGGGGCGGTTGACCGAACTCATCCAGGCGTATGATCAGGCGCGTGCCGAGCTGTATGGGATGTTGGGTCGTAATGGCGTCTTGCTGCTGCCCACGCTGGGCGTTTTGGCTCCGCCGCACGGCCAGATGAACCGTGCTTCGCTGCGGCCGGGCGTCAATGGCACGGTCACGGCGATGACTTTCTGCAATTACATGAACCTGCCCGCTATCACCGTCCCCGCCTGGAAGGACCCCGATCCGGCCACGGGCTTGGTGCCCGGCGTCATGCTGGCCTGTGCTCCCGGTGCGGAAGCGGCTCTGTTGGATGCCGCAGCAGCGCTGGAGGCGGGTATTTCGTAAGCCACCAATTGTCATACCCGCGAAGGCGGGTATCCAGATTTGTAGCGATGTGGATGCCCGCCTGCGCGGGCATGACGGTCGAAAAGTGTTTTGCTTGAATATGGACGGAAAAGTTTGTCTTGTAACGGGAGCTAACGCAGGAATTGGTTTGGCAACGGCCGTTGGTCTAGCCGAAATGGGCGCAACGGTGGTTATGCTTTGCCGCAGTCGGGAGCGTGGGGAAGCTGCCCTAAAGGAAGTTCAAGAACGCACTGGCAGCGATGCCGTGCATCTACTGCTGGCTGATCTGGCTTCGCTGGCGGAGGTGCGGCAGGTGGCGGCGGCGTTTAAGCAGCAGTTTGATCGGCTGGATGTGCTCATCAACAATGCGGCCGTGATTCCTCTCAAGCGCGAAGTGACGGTGGATGGCCTGGAACGGCAGTTTGCCGTGAACCATCTGGCCCCCTTTTTGCTGACAAATTTGCTACTCGATGATCTAAAAGCCAGCGCCCCATCCCGGATTGTCAATGTCTCCTCTGGTGTGCACGCGGCGGCGCAGATTGATTTTGCTGATTTGCAAAGCCATAAGCGGTATCGGCGATCAGAGGTATACGGCCGTACCAAACTCATGAACATCCTCTTTACCAAAGAGCTGGCGCGGCGATTGGCGGGCAGCGGCGTCACGGCCAACACCCTGCATCCGGGCGTGCCGGCCACCAAACTGAGCCAAAATTACGCCGGACGCGACGCGCAGGCCAGCGCCAGCTTTGCCGATCTGGCGCATGCGGCCGAAACGTCCGTTTATCTGGCCACATCGCCAGAGGTGGCTGGGGTCTCGGGTAAATATTTCGCCAACAGCCGCGAACGGGACAGCTCTGTCGCCTCCCAAGATGCAGACGCCGCCCGTCGCCTGTGGCAAGTCAGCGCCCAACTTGTTGGGCTGTAAAAAATCCACTGATGACACAGATTGCACAGATGTATGCGTCAATTATCTATGTCATCTGTGAAATCTGTGGATGATTGAAGGAGGAGGAACCATGAAACGCACCATTTTTGATGATGAACACAACATGTTTCGCGACGCGGTGCGCCGCTTTGTGCAGAATGAAATTGTGCCTTACCACGAGCAGTGGGAGCATGATGGCATTGTGCCGCGCGAGGTTTGGCGGAAGGCGGGCGAGCTGGGCTTTTTGTGCATGGACGCACCCGAAGCGTATGGCGGCCTGGAAATTAACGATTTTCGCCACAACGCCATCGTTACGGAAGAGCTAACCCGCGCTGGCGCGTCGGGCGTGGGCTTTGGCCTGCATAATGACGTAAACATGCCCTACTTCCTCAAATACACCACCGATGAGCAAAAGCAGCGCTGGCTGCCCAAGATGATCTCGGGCGAAATGATTACGGCCATCGCTATGACCGAACCTGGGGCTGGTAGTGATTTAAAGGGGGTGCGGACAACGGCCGTTCGTCAGGGCGATCATTATATTGTCAACGGCCAAAAAACATTCATCACCAACGGCATCAACAGCGACGCCGTCATCACCGTCGTCAAAACAGACCCGGACAAGGGGCACGCGGGCATCAGCCTACTGATCATCGAACGGGGCATGGAGGGCTTTGAGCGGGGCCGCAATCTGGAAAAAATTGGCCTGAAGGCGCAGGATACGGCCGAATTGTTTTTCAACAACGTCAAAGTGCCGGTGGAAAACTTGATGGGTGAAGAGGGCAAAGGGTTTTATTACCTGATGGGTTCCCTGCCGCAGGAGCGGCTTTCCGTGGCGGTGATTGCCGTGGCTGCCTGTGAAGCCGCCCTGGAAATGACGATCAACTATTGCCAGGAGCGTACTGCCTTTGGCCAGCCCATCGGCAAGTTCCAAAACAGCCGCTTTAAGCTGGCCGAAATGAAAACCGAGGTTGAGATTGCGCGTGTCTTTGTGGACCGCTGCATCATGGAGCTGAACGCGGGGAATCTGACGGCCGAAGAGGCGGCGATGGCCAAATGGTGGACCACCGATTTGCAGGTGCGGGTGATGGACCAATGTTTGCAGCTGCACGGCGGTTATGGCTACATGCTGGAATACCCCATCGCCAAATTTTACCTGGACGCCCGCGTCCAGCCGATTTACGCCGGGACCAACGAGGTGATGAAAGAGATAATCGGCCGTTCGCTAGGCTTTTAGATACGATAACCGAGGAGGAAGCTGCTTGCTCCGCCAATTAGAGAGAAAATGGACAAAATTTTAGAGACAGAGCGGTTGTGGTTACGGCCGTTTCAACCCCACCATCTGCCTGATTTACACAAAATGTACAGTGATGCGCCGACGATGCGCTTTATGCCGTCGTTGCCGCACGCCGATTTGGCCGCCACCGAGCGAGAAATGGCCCAGCAAATGCAGCATCCCGATGCGCATTTGTGGGTGATTTGCCTTAAAGAAAGTGACGAGGCGATTGGCGTGGTGAACTACCTGGGTGGCACGCGGATTCCGGGCATGGGCTATGTCATCCGGCGCGAATATTGGGGACAGGGCATCACCGCCGAGGCGTGTCGCGCTGCGCTGGGTTATGGTTTCGATGAGCTGGGTCTGGAACAGGTGGAGCTGTGGATTGACACCACCAACTATGCGTCGCAGCGGGTGGCGCAAAAGCTTAACTTTCGCGTGAAGGGGCGCATTCCGTTGAAATATGCGCACGAAAGCAAAGAGCACACGATGCTGATTTACGGCCTGTGGGCACACGAGTGGCGTGGCGTGCCGGAGCCAGAGCGTGAGACCACGTTTTACCGCACCGAGCCTGTGCTGCTGGTGCATGACGTGGCGGAAACGGCCGCTTTCTACCGTGACAAATTAGGCTTCTCCATCGACTTCCTTTACGGCGATCCACCCGTGCACGCGGGCATCTCGCGTGGGGATTGGACGACCAGCGGTGCGGTGCTTCAGCTGTCGCAGGTGCCGCCAGAGCGGGCCATCGTGCCCTCAGGCTACCTCTATATCTTTGTCGGGCGCGACATTGACCAGCTGTACGAATCGTACCGGGCAGC
Source organism: Ardenticatenaceae bacterium (assembly GCA_020634435.1). Lineage (GTDB taxonomy): Bacteria > Chloroflexota > Anaerolineae > Promineifilales > Promineifilaceae > Leptofilum. The sequence continues at coordinate 532,732 of JACKBS010000004.1, forward strand.
GGGGGTAACCATGCAGGATGAGCCAACCAGCTACCCGTGGGGCCTGCGCGAATTTGCCATTGAGGACAACAACGGCCACATTTTGCGCTTTGGCACGCATGTTTGAGCCTCATCCGGCAGCTCTGGTACAATCGGAAGCCGAACTTTAAGTGAGTTCAGTCAAACTGGAATTTGGGCCGTGAGAAACGGCCGTTTCCCAATCCATCAATGACTCTACTGAAAAGGAGGCACAGAGGCGCAAGCCAAAAAATCTGTGTCATCTGTGAAATCTGTGGTTTATCGGTAGAGCCATCAATTAACAAGGACAGAACTTTTATGAAAGGCATCATCCTGTCGGGTGGCAGCGGTACACGGCTGTACCCGCTCACCATTTCCCTCTCGAAACAAATTCTCCCTCTCTTCAACAAACCCATGATTTATTATCCGCTCTCGGTCTTTATGCTGGCCGACATCCGGGAAATCCTGATTATTTCCACGCCACACCACATTGCCCTGTACCAGGAGCTGTTTGGTGATGGCTCGCGGCTGGGCCTCAAGATTGAGTATGCCATCCAGCCTGAACCGCGCGGCATCGCCCAGGCCTTTGTCATCGGTGAAGAGTTCATCAACAATGAGCCGTGCGCCCTGATTTTGGGCGACAACTTCCTGTACGGCCCTGGCCTGTCTGAAATTTTGCAAAGCGCTGGCAAGCTGGATGATGGTGGCCTGGTTTTTGCTTACTACGTGCGCGACCCAGAACGGTACGGCGTAGTCGAGTTTGACAAGGATTACAAGGCGATCAGCATCGAGGAAAAACCGGCCGAGCCAAAATCAAACTACGCCGTGACGGGTCTCTATTTTTACGACAAGGAAGTGGTGGAAATTGCCAAAAATCTCAAGCCGTCGGCCCGGCATGAGTACGAAATTACGGACGTGAACAATGAATACCTCAAGCGGGGCAAGCTAAAGGTGCAGCAGTTGGGTCGTGGCTATGCCTGGATGGATACGGGCACGCATGACAGCTTGCTGGAGGCCAGCAACTACGTGCAGACCATTGAGCATCGGCAGGGCTTGAAGATTGGCTGCGTGGAGGAGATTGCTTACCGCAAGGGGTACATCGGCGCGAAGGAACTGCTGGATATCGCCTCGGTGTCCAAAGACAACGAGTATTGCGTCTACCTACGCTGGCTGGCGCAGCGCCCGCGTGAGGCGAAAAACCTATGAGCGATGTGACCATCCGGCAAATGCAAAAAACGGTAGACGAGTGGGTGCGGACGATTGGCGTGCGTTATTACTCGGAGTTGACAAATACGGCCGTACTCATGGAAGAAGTGGGCGAAGTGGCCCGCATCATGGCCCGGCAGTACGGCGACCAAAGCTTCAAAAAGAGCGACGAAACGGTCAACCTGGCCGACGAAATTGCGGACGTACTCTTTGTGCTAACCTGCATTGCCAACCAGACCGGCATTGATTTAACGGCCGCTTTCCACAAAAACATGGACAAAAAGACCGTCCGCGACAAAGATCGCCACGCCAACAACCCCAAGCTGCAATCTTGAGCGGAAATTTCATGAAAGATTTCGCAGATTGAAATGGCTACAACGAATTGGAGTAAATAACGAATTTTTTGTGATAGGCTTCCATTCGTTTGTTACTAAAATTTGTTGTTGTCACTCTGATTTCTCCAACTTACAAAAACTTTAATTGAGGCGAACAATGATCGAACTGGAAAAAGTATTGGGCCACGAATATAAACCAGCAGACTATGTTTACACTGAGCGAGATGTGAGCCTGTACGCGCTGTCGGTGGGGGCGGCGGCCGATCCGATGGATGCGGAAGAGCTGAAGTTTGTCTACGAGCTGAGCGGCGACTTTACGCCGCTGCCGACGATGGCGGTGGTGTTTCCCTTTGTCCTGTTTTGGCAAATTACGCAGGTGCCGGGGCTGGAGTTTAACCCGATGATGCTGCTGCACGGCGAGCAATATTTGGAACTGAAACGGCCGTTGCCCAACTCCGCCACCATTCACAATACCGCGAAGATTACGGCCGTTTACGACAAAGGCAAAGGCGCGGTCCTCCTCACCGACACGATTAGCACCGACGGGCAGGGCAACGAAGTCGCCTTCAACCAATCCTCGGTCTACATTCGCGGCCTCGGTGGCTTTGGCGGCGAGCGCGGCCCCTCCACCAGCGAAGAAAACCTGCCGCCCAACCGCCCACCCGACGCCGTGCACACCCAACAAACCCGCCCCGATCAGGCGCTGCTCTACCGCCTCAGCTCCGGCGACGGCAACCCGCTGCACGCCGATCCGCAAATGGCGGCACTCGGCGGCTTCCGCCAGCCCATTTTGCACGGACTGTGTACCTTTGGCTTTGCTGGCCGCGCCGTGCTGAAACATTTTGCCAATAACGACCCGGCTCGCTTCAAGAGCATCAAGGTGCGCTTTAGTAAGCACGTTTTCCCCGGCGAAACGATTGTCACCGAAATGTGGCGCGAATCGGACACGCGCATCATCTTCCAAAGCAAAGTCGCTGAGCGGGATGAAGTGGTGCTGTCAAATTCGGCCGTTGAGCTGCACCTGTAGCGCGTAGAGACCCCAGGGGTTTGGTTGTGTTTTGACCCAAAAATGACAGGTAAACCCCTGGGGTCTTTTAACCTGGAGAAATTACACATGGGCAAATTTGACCTCAAAACGATGAACATTACCCGCCTGGTGGGCATTATCTTCCTGGTCCTGGGGCTGATTTTTGGTGTGTCTGGTTTCCTCAACCAGCACCCTGGCCGATTCAGCTTCAGCGATGTGGTGGAAGATTTTTACGCCAACATCAGCTCCGAGCTGTTCAGCATTGCCACCACCGTGCTGCTCATCGACTACCTCAACGAGCGTCGGGAGAGCCAGCGACGTAAAGAGTTGCTCATCCGCGAGCTGAGCAGCGCCAGCAATGCCATCACTCTGCGCGCCGTAGCCGAGCTAAAGTCGGAAGGATGGCTGTCGGATGGGTCACTCCATGCCGCTAGCCTGGTTGAGGCCAATTTGAACAGTGCTGTGCTAACCGGGGCCTCGTTTGTCGGGGCAATTTTTGAGCGGGCACAGCTCAACAAGGTTGATTTTCGTGACGCGGACCTGACCGGGGTGAGCTTTGAAGGCGCCAAGCTGGAAGAGGCCGATCTGCGTGGGGCGAAACTGGTCGATGCCCATTTTGCCCGTGCGGATTTGACGGGCGTCAAGCTTACCGGCCAGGATTTGCGCAACGTGAATCTGTTTGGTGCGGAAATCAACATGGCCAATCTGGATGGGGTAAATTTAAGCGAGGCCAAAATCAATGGGTTGGATTTGCGAGGCTCCAGCCTGTGCAAAGCACAGCTAACTCATGCCAAGCTCCATTTTGTGAACCTGAAAGGGGGTACGCTGAGTGAGGCCAATCTGGAAAAAGCCAATCTGAACGGAGCCAATTTGAACGGCGCATTCTTGAACTGGACCAATTTGCGCGGGGCTTACCTCTTCAATGCCGATCTCACTGGTGCAGACCTCAGCGGTGCCGATATGACCGGTGCCCGGGTTACCCCTGAGCAGTTAGCGACGGTGAAATCTTTGAAGAACGCCACGTTGCCGGATGGAACGAAGCAGTAGTTGAGTAAAAAGTGAAAAGTAAAAAGTGATAAGTGGGCTCACTTATCACTTTTTACTTTTCACTTATCACTGGCATTTCCTTCCCACACCTCTTCATGCACGACCTTCAGCCCTCCAGCCTGAGCGGCCGCCAGGTGCAAGCAGCCTAGAACTGTTTGGGCAAACGGCCGTTCCCCTACCTTCTCCGAATACAAAACCAGCTTACTACAATTGAGGTCTGCTAACTGCTGGCCAATTTTCTCAGCCAGCCGGGCCGCTTCTGGCAGCGCAAACTTAACAGGGGCGTCGGCCTGTTCCGGGGCGATGAGGCCATCGCTAGAGAAGGCAAAACAGTCGGCCTCGTCGTGGATGGCCCAGTGGCGTAATTCTTCTAGCTGCGCTGGACTGCCGTAGCCGATGTAACACGGCCGTTTCACTACCTCTTTTTCCTCACTCCAAATCCATTGGTTAAACCAGTCCAGATTGTCCTGCATGATCTGGCGCGACTGGCGCGGCTTGCTGGGACCATGCCCCATGCCGGGATAAGTGACTAGCCGAGCCGGGACGTTCATGTCGCGCAGGCCCTGGTACAGTTCGTAGGCGTTGGGCAGGGGGACACGTACATCGTTACGGCCGTGTTGGATCAACGTCGGCGTTTGCGCGGTTTTGATGTAGGTCATCGGCGATGTTTGGGCATAGATTTCCATCTCCTCCCACGGAGTGGCTTCCAGGTAATGGCGCGTAAATGGATGCACGTCTGTGTTGACATAATATGTCATCCAGTTGGAAATACCTGCCCCGGCGGAAATTGCTTTGAATCGGTCGCTGTACGTAGAAATGAACATGGAGATGTAGCCGCCCTGGCTCCAACCCATCGAGCCAACCCGGTCACCATCGACCCAGCCTTCGGCGATGAGCGCATCCACGCCGCTGATAACGTCATTATAGTCGCCTAGGCCGAGGTTGCGCACATTGTGCGCCTGGAAGGCTGCACCGTAGCCGATGCTGCCCCGGTAGTTGGGCTGCAAAATGATCGCCTCTTTGGCGGTCCACAACGGTAAGGGATAGAGGCGACGGTCGTACCGAGCCACTTTTTGCAGCAGCGATGCCCAGCTCGGTCCACCGTGGATGGCTACCAGCAGGGGATATTTCTTTTGTGGATCAAAATCTACTGGTTTGGTGAGTACGCCTTCAACGGCCGTTCCGTCGGAACTGTGCCATTGGTATGCTTCTGGCTCGCTCAACTGCCAATCGGCAACGGCTTCGCTAAGGTTGGTCAGGTTGCGCCATTCGCCCGTTTGCAGATTCAATAGAACAACTTCGCCCAGCTGACGGCCGTTTTCCATCACCATCGCCGCAAAACGGCCGTCTTTTTGCACGCTGGCCATGTGGCCAAAGGTCAGCCAGCCTTCATCCAGGTTCGGCGAGAGCTGGGTGACGGTTCCGTTGGTCGTGTCCAGGCGGTAAAAATGCATACTGGTGCGGTGAACGGCCGTAAACAGCACTCCCTCATCCACCCATGCCAGGGGCGCTATGTTTTCTTCCCAATCGGTGGGAATGGGCTTTCGCTCGCCGCTTTCCAGATCGATTAGGTACGGCTTCTCGGACTGGTAATACTTTTCGCCAAACTGCAAAAAGAAGAGGAAACGGCCGTCTGGCGAATAGGCAGGTGTTAAATAGCCAGGCGGGGTCAATGGCTTCAGCTGTAAGGTGGACAGTTCTATTTGGTACAGCCGCGACTTCTCTAAAATGCCCATGTCGGGGTTGGGCGGGGCGGCGAAGGCGATAAATTTGCCGTCGGGTGACCAGCGAAACTGGAAGACGGTAAACTGCTTACCACCGGTCAGGCGGCGCAGCTTTTTGTCGGGCAGCGTCAGCTGCCAGAGGTGGGTGTACTGAAAATCCTCATCCTCGACCTGATACTTGCCAAACGTTTTTTCACGCTCCTTGTCGGCATCGCTTTCAGGATCAACGGCCGTAAATGCCAGCGATTGTCCGTCCGGTGCCCAAAGGAACTGCTGCACGCCGGTTTTGCTCTGGCTCAACCGTTCCGCTTCGCCGCCAGCAATGGCCAGCTGGTAGATTTGGCGGCACTCGTCCCCCTCGCGCTGGGAGATAAAGGCCAGGAAACGGCCGTCGGGCGACCAGCGTGGGTGGCGGCTGCCGTTGGCCGTGAAGGTTAGCTGGCGCGGTTCGGGTTGATCCTCCGTGGCCACCTCAGTGGAGACCAGCCAGATTTGCGAAATGTAGCTGTCTTTTTCCCAATCGGGTTGGCTCAGTTCATAAGCGACCAAACGGCCGTCGGGTGAGATTTGTGCGGTTTCCAGGGCGGGTAGCTCGATGAGCTCCTGAATGGTGGGGATATGTTTTGGGTCTGTCATGGGCTGATTATACTCAGGTTTGTCGGGTCTTATTGTAAATTCAACTGCAAACTGCCTGCAAAAACGCCAGGTTCTAGGGAAGATGTTTCCAAACAACTAGCCTGTTTTACAAAAATCATGCGCCCTTAGTGAAATGTTGCACGAACGGCCGTTTGTGCTACAAAAGATCACCACCCACACCTGCTACAGACACCACTTTCAGCTCCCACCTGGCACCAAATCGGTGTCCGTTTTTTATAGTAACCTTTCGACGGAGCAATAATTATGGACTCTCTACAAGCATTACAAGAAAAATACCAGGCCGTTCAGGCAATGAAGCTCAATCTAAACATGCAGCGCGGTCAGCCTTCAGATGAGGATTTTGATCTCTCCAACCCGATGCTGACCATTTTGGACGAGACAGACCTTGTGACGCCCAGCGGTATTGCTCTGCGCAACTATCCTGGCGGGCAGGCGGGCTTGCCAGAAGCACGTGCCCTCTTTGCCACCATTTTGGGCGTCAAGCCAGAAGAAATGATCGTGGGCAACAATGCCAGCCTGAAGCTGATGAGCAACACGCTAATGTGGGCGCTGCTGCGCGGCCTCAAGCACAGCGACGGCCCGTGGGTCAACCAGTCGCCTAAAATGATTGTGACGGTGCCGGGTTACGACCGCCATTTTTCGCTGCTAGATGCGTTGGGTTTTGAACTGCTCAGCGTGCCCATGACGCCCAACGGCCCGGATATGGATGCTGTGGAAGCGCTTGCTGCCAGCGATCCGTCCGTCAAGGGCATCATGTTTGTACCCACCTACAGCAATCCCACAGGCGATACTGTCTCCGACGAAACGGTGCGGCGACTGGTGGGCATGAAAACGGCCGCTCCCGATTTCACCATTTTTGCCGATGACGCCTACCGCGTGCATCACCTCACCGATGAGCCTGCCGAGCCGCTCAACCTGCTGCGCGCTGCCGAGGAAGCAGGCAATCCCGACCGGGTGATTCTTTTTGGTTCCACTTCCAAAATAACCTTTGCCGGGGCGGGGATTGGCTTTATGGCCAGCAGTGTGGCCAACGTGGCTTATTTAAACAAGCTCACTGGCTTTCAGTCGATTGGACCCAACAAGGTAGAGCAGTACCGCCACGTTAAGTTCATCAACAGCTATCCCGGTGGCCTGGATGGCTTAATGCGCGATCACGCAACTCTGTTGCGGCCCAAATTTGACGCGGTTCAAGAGGTATTGGGGCGGGAATTGGGCGACGGCCGTTTTGCCACCTGGACCCATCCCAAAGGCGGCTACTTTGTCAGTCTAGACACCGTATGCCCGGTAGCGGACCGTGTGGTAGAGCTGGCTAAAGGGGCGGGCGTGGCCCTGACCCCGGCAGGTGCCACCTATCCCCACGAAAAAGACCCCAACAACAGCAACATCCGCCTCTCTCCCAGCCGCCCGCCCGTCGCCGAAGTTGCCCAGGCGATGGAAGTTGTGGCCCTCTGCGTGAAGATTGCCACGCTGGAGTATGACGCACCGGCTTAAAGTGGGGAAGTAAAAAGTGTTTCACGCAAAGGCGCAAAGGATTAGATTTCCCTTTGCGCCTTTGCGCCTTTGCGTGAAATTTAGCTTCGATGGGATATGGTTTATCAATTTTGTACCACCCGCCGCGTGAAAATTCCCTGAACTTACCATCTTCCTGCTAGACATAACGCCCCAATCGTTTACAATGAGACGCTGTGAAGCGATCTCGTTTGTTTTTCAGCCTGAGTTTGTTGGTTTTAAGCTTGTTGTTAGGGTGCCAGGCGCAGTGGAGCCTGGAGCCACTGCCGACGCGGGTGCAGGCCATCAGCTTACCCGGTCCAGTAACCCCCGCAACCGCTATTCCTGTGACCTTTACGCCGGTGCCGCAAACGGCCGTTGCTTCCGACACCCAACTTGCTCAATCCGGCTTGCTAAGCAGCCTACCCGCCACCAACACACCCTTGCCTATTCCCACCAACACACCAGTAACGCCTACCGCAACACCCACCGAGACCCCAACCGAAACCCCTGTCGGATTGCCGACCCCGGTCATTAAACCGCTCAACGAATACAACCTGGACGAAGTGATTCCCTACCAGGCGTTCCCTGTTCCGGCCAACAACAACGGCTGGGGCGTGCATTGGATGCCCACCGTTAGCCAAGAGCATGGCGTGGTGGATCAATTTGTGGCCGAATTGGTGCGGATGCACATCAAGTGGGTGGTATTTCTGAATGAAGGCACGCAAATTGGCGATAACGACTACCTGGTCGATAAGCTCGTCGCCAACGGCATCATGCCTGTGATGCGTCTCTATCGCTCCGGCGTGCTGCCCTACGATGGCAACATCGGCCCGATGGTGGTCCATTACCGGGCCAGGGGCGTGTATTACTTCCAGCTGTACAACGAACCGAACGTGAACGTGGAAAACCACCAGGGGTTTGCTAATCCCAACCAGTACGCTCGGGCGTGGGCGGCCGCCGCGCGGGAAGTGATTGCCAACGGTGGCCTGCCCGGAATTGGCGCGCTTAGCCCTGGTGGTGAGTACAACCACTATGACTTTTTGGCGCGGACGCTCCAGGCAATTGATTTTAATGGTGATGGGGCGCTGCTAAACCGGGCATGGCTGTCGGTGCATAACTATCATGGCACACGGCCGTATGACGACCCCGACGGCTTTTTACTCTTCCGCAAGTACGACGAGATTGTGGTGAGCCATCTCGGCCGTTCCCTGCCAATGATTGGCACCGAAGGCGGCTCCTACAGCCCGGACCGCGGCGTTGAGGTTGAACTGATTCGCTACCAGTACACCTATATGCGCGATGCCGAACCGTACTTCCTCGCCTTTAGCTACTGGTTGCTGGCCAACAGCGCTGGCGGTGCCCACGACAGCACCTGGGAGTGGCAAGCTCTCTTCAAACCCGGCTTTGTCCACCCCGCCATCACCGAATTTTTCTACAAAAACTCCCACTAAACGTAACTCTATATGTCATGCCCGCGAAGGCGGGCATCCATCAACTTCAGGCCGATTTGATCAACTGCTCGCTAAGCTGCCAAAGTTGTTGGGCCAGCTCTGTATCTTGAGCAATTTCTGCCAGGGGAGTCGCTTCTTTTTCGTTGAAATATTGGCCGTGGGTGGTGGCCAGTTCTGGGGCGGTGGCCAGCCAGACGGGGGCAATCGCACCTTGTTCTGGTGTGCCCCAGCCGCGTTTGATCAGCTTCATGAGCCAACCCAGCGGCCCACGCATGATGCCCAGATTGGTGTTGATGACGCCAGGATGTACCGCATTGAGCGTTACGCCGCTGCCTGCCATCTGGGTTGCTTCCAGAGGTAAACATAGCAGATTGCACAGTTTGGTGTTGGCGTAGGTGCGGATGGGGTGGAAGTCGTGGCCATAGGGGGTTTTGCTGAGATCAACACGGCCGTTTACATACAGCCCCGCACTCACATTTACAATCCGGGCCGGAGCGCTGGCTTTCAGGCGGTCGAGTAGCAGCCGGTTGAGCATAAACGGGGCGAGATGGTTCACCATAAAGCTCTGCTCAAGGCCATCGGTGTTGAGCTGTTTTTTGGTGGGCCAAACCCCAGCGTTGTTGATGAGCACGTGAATGGCCGGGTAACGGTCCAGCAGCGATTGGGCTAGCTGATGCGTGGCAGCGATCGTGCCCAGGTCGCCGACAACCAGGTCAATGTGGGCGTTGGAAATGCTCTGGCGGATGTCTTGAACGGCCGTTTCACCCCGCGCTTTATCCCGACTGACCAACACAACCTGCGCCCCCTGTGCGGCCAGCGTCTGCACGATCGCTTTGCCAATCCCCGCATTGCCGCCTGTCACCACGCATACCCGGTTTTTCATGCTTTCTGCCGTCATTGTTGCCTTCCTTTGCCCAAATGGATAGACTGTTCAACGTATGAATCTTGCTCTAGAAAGTAATTCTAGAATATTATTCTAGTCTTGTTTTGGGATAACGCAACAAATGAGCGATCAGGATCGACAAACGGCAACGGCGGCCCGCCAGGCCGCTATTTTACGCGCCACGCTGGAATTGGTGGGCGAGAAGGGGGTAACGGCCGTTACCATGAATGACATTTGCGGCCGCTCCGGGGCCAGCGTGGGCAGCGTGTACCATCATTTCAAGGACCGGGAAGGGGTGCTTTATGCCCTGTATCGCGACTGTTTTGAGGGCTGTTTTGCGGAGCTGCGAACGGCCGTTTTGGCCACTGCCACCGCGCAGGAGGGGATTTTCGCTCTGGTCCACACCTATTTGGATTGGGTAGCGGCGAATCCGAGCCGGGCCACGTTCATTTACGAGGCGTCACAGGGGGCACTGCTGCGCAGCTATACAGTCGAGATTGCTGCCTTCAAAGGAGCATTTTACGCGGACATTTTTGCCTGGATGCGGCCGTTTGTGGAATCTGGAGAACTGATCCAACTGCCACCCTGGGCATATGATGCCATTATGATGGGTCCAGCGCACGAATTTGCCCGCCGCTGGCTGGCAGGTATGCAAGAGCTGTCGATGGATGAGGCCAAGGCGATTATTGCAACGGCCGTTTGGCGGGCCATGCAAACTGGCTAGCTGAGCAAATCTTGCCCGTTGAGCTCCGCTTCGAGGCGATCCCACAGCTTGGTAAATCGCTTAAACCGCTTCTGGGCAGCCCGTTTGGCCGGTTCGGTGTGCATACTGGCCACGGTTTTGCTCATCCATTTGGTGTTGTTGCGTGCGTCGTCAATGATGGATTGGGTGGTGGTGCCGTTGCCCTTCATCAGAATGAGGGGGGTAAAGTGGAAAGCGGCCGTTAATCCAATTTTGGCCAGTTTGTCGGCGTCCCACAACACTTGTGACTCCAAATCTTGCAGCGGTTTTTTGCGCCACAATCCCATGTGAGAGCGAATCGCTTTGGCGACATGGCCAATCTTTTCCGGGGGAAAATCGGTGGTGGGCAGGAGTTCGTGGGCAACTTTGGCCCCTTCTTGCGGATGTTTAGGACCAGCTTCTTTACGAATGTCGTGTAGCCAGGCAGCGGCTTCAACGACATCCATATCCGCACCAGTCAATTCACCAAGTTTAATGGCTAATGTGACAACGGCCGTTACGTGTTCCCAGCGGTAGTTGAATGAAGGATTTGTTGAGCCAAAGCGCTGTTTGGCTTCTTGCTCCGTTGCCTGCTTCATTGCTTTTTTGACTGTCTTACGCCAGGGTTTTTGGGGGATGGATGAACTCTTCTTGGATTTAGGCATAGGGCATTTTACCCCAGCCAGTGAGGAATTGACCATGTTGTATTTTGAATTGGCTTAGTTCTGCTAGTTATTTTGTTTCTGTAGGCAATGAACTTTGCGAAGGGTGGTCTTCATGCTGCTGACCTTTGAAAATGGTATACAGCCACCAAAAGGCCGGGCCGATCAGCAGCAAGCCCACCACAAGCACGATGGATACGGGCAGCAAGACGGAGCGTGGTGCGGCCGTATCCAGCAGGGTGAGATCGGGCGGCACGATGTAGGGGAGGAGCGCCAGACCAAATCCGGCGACCATCAAGCCTGCCTGAGCTGCCGCCAGCATTCGGGCCAGGGCGTAACGGCGCTGCCACAAAGCCCACATGGCTCCCACAGCGGCAAGACCGGTCACCACCTGGATAGGTATGGACCACCAATGGCCGGTTAGGCCGGTGAAAATACGGGGCGCACCGTTACGGGCCAGCAGCAGGGCCACAAAGGCCAATCCACCCACGACAACGGCCGTTCCTAACCCGCGTCGCCGAAAATCTTCTTGCAATTCGGGCTGGCCTTTGGCTTCCACCGTCAGGTAAACCGCTGCCAGAAAGGCAAACAACGCCAGCACCAGCAGCCCAACGACGAAGGGAAACGGCCGTAGCCACGCTTCCCAAAAGTTCACCAGCATCTCACCGGTAGCTGGGTCCACACGGATGGCGTCGGAAATGGTGGCCCCCAGCGTCACCCCCAGCATCACGGGCGTGTAAACGCTGGCGATGGCAAACACCCGCTCCCAGGTGCGCCGCGCTTCCTCCGACTGGATGCCGTAAGCCCGAAAGGCAAAAGCGGCCCCACGCAGCACAATGCCTATCAACATCAGCGTCAGCGGGATGTTTAGGGCGGTCATAATGGCGGCAAACGCCAGGGGAAACGCGGTAAACAACAGCACAATTACCACAATCAGCCAGACGTGGTTGGCTTCCCAAATGGGGGCAATCGCCTGGGAGATTAGTTTGCGCTGTTGCAGCTCTCGTGGTCCCCGAGCCAGCAAATCCCAAACACCGCCGCCAAAATCTGCGCCACCGGTCAGGGCGTAGATCATCAAGGCAACCAGCATCACTGCGGCAATGAAAATTTCAAAACTCATCATCTACTCCAAGAATGGCAATCGTTGCGGATTGCCGTTCACCGATTACTGATAACCGGACTGGCAAAAACCTGTCGCTGTAGCAAAACGGCCGTTACCACCCCCAACACCACGTACAGCAGCGTAAACAGAACAAACGGGGCCACCAAACCTGTAACCGGCGTTACCGCATCGGCCGTGCGCAGCAGATTGTAGATGGTCCACGGCTGGCGGCCCACCTCGGTAACCACCCAACCGGCCTCGATGGCGGCCATGCCCATCGGAGCGCAGGCAATCACCAACCAAAGATACCAGCGCTGGTCCGGCAGATGCTTTTTGCGCCAGGCCAGCCAACCACCCAGCAGCCCCACGCCCATCATAGTCATGCCCAGGACAACCATGATCTGAAAAGCCACGTGCACAATCGCCACGGGTGGGCGGTCTACTGGGGGCACGGCCTTTAGACCCATCACCTCAGCATTGAAGTTGCCATACGCCAGGAAACTCAGCCCTTTGGGGATTTCCAGGGCATAGGGTGTCGTTTCCGTTTTGGCATTGGGCAGGCCACCAATGCGCAGCGGTGCGCCGGTTTCCGTCTCCCACTGGCCTTCCAGCGCGGCCAGCTTGATGGGCTGGTATTCGGCCACGTGCTTGGCGCTGTGGTCGCCCACCAGCGGCTGCGCCACAGAGAAAATGGTGGCCACAACCAGGGCAATGGCCAGAGCGCGGCGATGAAACTGGTTGTGCGGGTCGCGCAGCAGCATGAAGGCGTGAATGCCCGCCACCAAAAAGCCCACCGATTGGAACGCGGCCACGGTCATGTGCAGCGTTTCGGAAAAAGTGGCGGGATTAAACATGGCGGCAAACGGCCGTATATTCACCGCTACCCCGTCCACCAGATCAAACCCGGTGGGTGTGTTCATCCAGGCATTGGCCGTTACCACAAAAATGCCAGAAATTGTGCCGCTAAACAGAACCAAAAGCCCGGCCAACCAATGAACTTTGGGCGGAATCCGGTTCCAACCATAGAGGTAAATGCCCAAAAAGATGGCTTCGGCGAAAAACGCGAACCCTTCCAGCGAAAAAGGCATCCCAATAATGCTGCCCGCATAAGCCATAAACTTGGGCCAGAGCAGCCCCAACTCAAACGACAGCACCGTGCCGGACACCGCCCCCACGGCAAACAGGATAGCCGTTCCTGACGCCCACCGTTTGGTTAGCGTCAGGTAAACCTCATCCCGCGTGCGCAAATAAAGCCCTTCGCTAATCACCATCAGCAGCGGCATGCCAATACCAATCGCCGCAAAGATAATGTGGAAGGCCAGCGACAGCGCCATTTGCGAGCGGGCAAAAAGAAAATCATTCATTGCAATTTAGCCTTTTCCAGAGTGACCCTGATACAGAATCACGAAAAGCAGACAAATTTTTAAGATGAATCAGTAGCCTACTTTAACAGCCAGCTGGTACGAAACCAGATGTTTCTACCTATGGGTACTACAGTTACAACCATTATATGAAGCCTGAAAAGTAGTGCGTGGGTCAAAAGACGTAATTTGAGAAGATGAGTGTGGGTAGGGAGGGTACGGCCGTTTACCTCACAAGATTCTGGCTTGATTGTTAGCCGCCCAGCAACCGCTCCAGCCAGTTTTTGCGCCAGAGCTGGCGCAGCAGCCAGGCCCACACCAGCACCAGCAGCCAGATGAGCAAAATGCCGGGTGGGGGCATGGGCACGAGGCCAAAGTAGGTGCTGGCCGGTTCCCAGAGCGCCACAATGGTGAAAACTAGCCAGAGAACGGCCGTTAAAATCGTGGGCCAGCGCTGATCGCTGCGCCTGGCCCATCCTTCCAACCAAGGATGCGGCGGTTCCAGAAAAAGTATCAACACAAAAGCGGTGTAGGAAAGAAACACAGACAAGAAGGTTTGGGCCACAATGGTGGCCGCAGCGCTGGTGAAACCTTCATCAATGGTGTACGTCAGGCCCGTCTGCTGCTCAAATTTTTGCACGACATCAGGCGGAATAGAAAAATGGGTCATACGGTTTTGCACGGTGAAATTCACGACCGTGTAAATGGTCAGCGCAAAGAGCAGGGTGAGCAGGGAGGCGGGCATCACAAAACGGGTCAACGAGCGCAGAATATTTTCCTTCAGCGCGAGCGGTCGCGCCCACAGGGTAAAGAAAAATGCCGGAATGCCTACGGTAAATAAGGTCAGGGCAACCTGAGCGGGTTCAAAGGGAAAGCCAAGATTCATCATCGCGGCAGCCATAATGACAAACGCAAAAGCAGCTACCCGGACCAAAAAAAGGTACATCGAACGGCTGAGCCCGCCAACGATGTCCTGCCCCTCTTTGAAAGCAGGGCGCAGGGCGGCAAAGGAATCATCGAGCAGGATCATGTCGGCGATGTTGCGGGTAGCCTGGCTGCCGCTTTGCATGGCGATGCCCACATGGGCTTTTTTGATGGAGAGGACATCATTGACGCCATCGCCAATCATGGCCACGTAGTGCCCTTGCTGGATCAGGGTATCGACGAGGGTTTGTTTTTGCGCCGGGGAAATACGGCCGTACACCATCGTCTCTTTCACCACGCCCTGTAACTGGCCGTCTGACAGCGCTTCCAGGTCCGGGCCGGAGATAAGCCGGGTGTTTTTCATGCCCGCCTGCCGGGCCAACGCGCCAACCGTGTGTGGACTGTCGCCGGAAATAATTTTGAGTTCGATGCCAAGTTCCTCAAACGCAGCCAGAGTTTCGGCGGCAAACGGCCGTAATTCATCACGCAGGCAAACCAGGGCCAGCGGTTCTAACGGGGGCAGACTGTTTGCTGCTGTGAGGTTGTTTACCTGCGGATTATAGGCAAACAATAAAACCCGCAGCCCCGCTTCGGCCCAGCGTTGGGCTTGCTGCATGAGATTGGTTGGGGGAGCAACGGCCGTTCCCGGCAAAAAAGGCGCGAGCATTTCCAGGGCACCCAGCGCATACACCCCATCGGCAAACGCCAGGGCACTCCACTTACGCGCCGAGGCAAAGGGAATCTCGGCCAACACCGCTTGCGCTTCGCCAGACAGGCCATTGGCCAGCGCCTCGTCGGTTTTGTTTTGCGTGCTGGCGCTGCGCACAAAGCGCCCGATCAATTGGCCCACAGCTTCATCGGTAAACTGGTTATTTAACGACGATACGGCCTCAAATTGCAGCCGGTTTGTGGTCAGCGTTCCCGTTTTGTCCATGCACAGCACATCAATGTGGCTCAATGATTCGATGGCGTTGGTTTGCTGCACCAGCGCACCTTGCCGGGCAATTTTGGCAGCGCCCAGCGCGTACCCCACCACAATCATGGTAAACAGGCCGTAAGGCACCAGCCCGGTGAGCACCGCGGCCATTTCCACCAGGCGAGGAAAGTTGAAGCCTTCGAGCAGCGTAGCGGCAAAGAGGATGAGGGAGATAATGGCGACGATAAACATCACCAGCCGCACAACAAAGATGACATTGTGCTGCAAGGGCGTGTAGCTTATCCGAAACTCCCGCGCACTGGCGGTCACCTGGTTGGCATAGCTGTCGGCCCCCACTTTTTCGGCTTCATACAGGCCGGTACCGGTGACGCAAAAGCTGCCGGACATGATGGTGTCGTCGGCCTGTTTCCGCACCAGGTCTGTTTCACCTGTCAGCAGGGATTCATCCATTTCTACGGGGGTGTCGCTGAGGAAACGGCCGTCTACCACCGCCTGCTCCCCGGAACGCAGCACAATCACATCGCCCAACACCAACTCCTGGGGATGAATGGTTTGTTCGCTGTCGTCGCGCCGCACAATGACCCGTGGCTGGTTGAGCAGGGCCACCTTATCCAGCTGCCGCTTGGCCCGGATTTCCTGAAACGTGCCGATGAAAGCGTTGAGAACACCCAGACCGACGCTCATCAACGCATCGTTAAACTGGCCCAACAAAATCAGGGCCAGGCCGATGGCGTACAAAATGTTGTTGAAAAAGGAGAAGAGGTTGGTGCGAATAATCTGGCGGTAGGAACGGCCGTTATCCAAATTAACCGTATTCCCTTCGCCGCGTGCCCGCCGGGCGGCAACCTCTGCCTGGGTCAGTCCTACCATGAAGAAACCTTTTCAGTTCCTCTAACGATGACAATTCCGTTGTCGGCAAAAGAAATATGAAGAATGAAATGAACTTTCCACATTTTAGTAGATATTAAATTAGTCCAAGTTGCTACCAAAAGAGTAGTTTGTTGTTCATGGGGAAATTCCCTAAAGTGGTTGTGGCCTAATACACAACCAAAAAGATACTCCCACAGAAGACGAAATAGTAGCAATTTATATAATTGGAAACGACTTTTTTTTGACTATTTATCATTACGAGGCCCAACGTCAAATGGGTGATGTTGAAATAATAGCTACAGCAATTGTAGCAGTTCATTCTTTGCTGGAAATTACTAACAAGCGTGGGTACGGGATATGAGCTTTAACTGAGATACACTTGGTTAATCACAATCAACTGCATCAACAGGAGAAGTCCCATGGACAATCTACTTGCACTATTTTTATATATCGATGATTTTGCCTACTATTTCGATGGGACGATAAATTTTGTAAAAAGGTGTTTTCATTTACGTTAGTATATGTCTCACTATGAAATATAGTCAGGGGAGGAGCCCCCTACTAGCTAATTTCCTCGAGAAAGGGGAGAACTTGATCAAGAATAAGTGTTGCTTCTGCTGAAATTGTGCCGTGAGTGTAACCAGGGAAAGAGACGAATTTCCCATTGGGCATTGTTTCTGCCGCCAATGGCGCGTATTTATGAGGGCCTGGATCTTCACTGCCCGCGTAGAAAAGGGTTGGGGTGTGCATTTTTGGTAAATCTTCTGTTATATCTAGCCGATTATTTGTTTGATGAATGCCTGCCCAACTGGCTTTATAATCCAACGATCGCAACCTTGCTTCAAGGGTTTCTGGCATCGGGCCCCACCAGTCTTCAAAATAGGCAATCAAGGCATCTGGGCCTTGACGTATGCCTATATTAAAACCATCTTCTAATCGTTCGCCGAATTCACTCCGAACGACCTGTGGAAAAGCACCGCCCACAACAAGAGACTTTAATCTGGATGGGTAAAATTTGGCGAAGTGTAAACCATTAAATCCACCCATTGAATATCCCCAGAAATGACAGCGATCGATTTTTAGTAAATCTAATAAAATACAAAAATCTTCCACGACAAACCGGGCATGGTAGGCATTGGGATCGTGCGGTTTATCACTTTGACCATGTCCACGTGCATCTGTCATGATAAGCTGGAATTTGTCAATAAGCTTTTCCACATAGTGATTGCGGTACCAGTAATCCATCGAGTCGGTTGCCTGGTGAGCTAAGAACAGAGGCTGGCCTGATCCTTCAACTTGATAATAAATTTGAACTTCACCGTTATTGAAAAATGGCATTGTAATCTCCCTTACTGGTAATAACAGAAACACGGAAAAACTAATAACCAATTTTGATTGTATGCGTTTTGGAATTGCGGAATAGTATCACCTTTGGGAAGCGAGTGCGATGGTTTTCTAGCGGGGAAAATTGAGTAAAACTCGAAGATGCCTGTTTCGCTGCATAAAATTGACGATACCAACCGTACGTCCTGCTGTGATCACAACGGAAAGCAGCAGCCAGAGAATCAAAAAGAGTTTGTAGCCGCTGACCAGCGGCTCTTTTTGCGGCTGGGCCGCCAGGAACTGCGCCTGGTTTTTCCAGCGAACACCCAGGTACAGCAGCCACGGCAGAAAGTAAAGCCCCAGCCAAATGCACAGCCAGAGTAGAAATTGCGTCATTGGTTATAAATGTTTGGTTGCATAGGGACATTCTTCAAGTTGGGCTGGATTTGCAGCCTGGCGAGTATGTTACCACTTTTGCCAAACACGGGGGATGGTTTTGCTGTGGCTGGCTTCCCGCCAACCGCAGCTTTGGGGAAACTACTTGCAAGCCTAATACCAGCCCGCAGCAGTGGGCTGGTCAAATAAAGCACGACGCTAGACATTTATCAATTAGTCTTTAGGTTCCAGATATCCTCCATGTCGCTCGGCGAATCTGATGAGGCAATATCGGATCAAGCGTTCCAGACCAATGAAGGTGGGGGGCACGATGGATAACTTTAGCAAAATCTTTGTCATCTAGAACGGGCTTCGCAATCTGCACTTCATTATTGCCACGTAGGCGCAATGATATCCATCGCCCGAACGGTGTACCAGTATGAACATATTTGCTGCGCAAATCATATGCTGCTGCTACGGATTGTCGAAAGGTTTCCGGTTTAAATTGGCCAAGTTCCCAATCAGCTTCGGATTGATTAAAAAAGCTGGGGTCTATAAAGTTATTAATCGTCTCAATGAAACGCCTTTTGATAAATAAAAGCCTAGCCTCTATACGACCAGCAATTTTTTCACCGTCTACAAGTTCGATACGAATTTTTTTAAGATACCCTTTCATCTCGTCATCGAGAAGGACAGGTTTCTCGAAGTCATGATAGTTTGAGAGAATTTCTCCGGCTGAAATCAAATGTAAATATGCAACTTCTGGATCAAGCTCGAAATTCTGAAGTGCTTGCAAGTAGAATTTCGCACATCCGTGAAAGGTATGGATGAATTTTGAAGGCAAAGTATTACCTACAAGTAAAGGAGCTAATCTTCCAGTTTCGGAAAGGTTCAGCGGAATGTTAAAATCAGGTCTTACCTTATGAGAGTTATGGGGTAAATCATGTACTGCCAAAGAGTCAAATTGAGAAAGATTAGGGATATGATAATAACCAATACCTTCGATGAGGCCGTGAAAGTCAAATCGTTTCCCAAACAAAACGCTTAGATATGAAGCAATTTCCTCTCCTGTTGGTGAGTAGTCTGGAAGAGGATTCCCAGGACTCTTATCAACTGATTTGGTTCGGAATGCAAGAATGTAAGCGCTACGTGAGGCTGGGCCTTCAGCCCAGCGAATTGGAGCGAGTAAGTCATTGAAGCTAGGCCAAGCATGAGTTAGCAGCACTTTGTCAGTCTCATACTCGCCGACAAAGCGACTCGTTGTTGAAAGAAGCGCCTTTTGAACAGTCTCGTCTGGGCGGAGTGACATGGTAAAAGCCTAATTGGTTATGCCGTTTGATGGTCAGTTTGTGACGAAAATTCAGGGCTTATGCGCAACCCAAAAATAAGCCCCCAATCGGCAGCTAAAAGGTAACTTGGCGCAGTATAAAGTTTTGGGGCATTTTGTCAACCTTTCCGGCGATGGTTGATTGCTCTAGACTGTACAATGTGTGTTGAATCGATACGGCCGTTTCCCTTGTATTTCTGCCAGGTCAAGAATCGGTGGGCAGTACGGGCGTACCTTCATCCACTCAGACAAAAACCAAGAGGCGTGTGGTATTGTGGTAGGGTGTTCTTTGCGTATTCAGCAAACCGCTGGCACATCGAGTGGTCGATCTAGCGTCAAGCAGCAGGAGTGGAGAAGAAACGGCCGTTCCCCATAATCTTACAAGTAACGAGAGACGGCCGTTCTAACGCCTGCTTCAGCCGCGCTTAGCGTCGTAGGTTTACTTCCTCGCAATTTTGTGTGACGGGATGTGTCTCGGCAGGAAAAACTAGACGTTTTCAAGAAATTGTCGGGCGGCGCGTTTGGACCGCAAAATATGCAGCGCCACATGGCTTCCATGCCGTGCCACGATGGCCAGTTCTCGCTCGCGCTCAGACCTTCGCCCCAACCAGACGCGCCACACCAACCACCATTCGTCACGCACCCGTCGCCATCCCGTATCTTCGCAGCCATCAGGCAACTGGGTACCTTTTGGACGACGTAACCCACGCACGAAGGCTCGCGCGGCGCAGAGCCACCACGGCGTGTCGAGGTAAACAACCGTATCCGCTCGCTCTAACCGCAGATCCAGCGTCTCGTGATAATTCCCATCGGCAATCCACGCATCGCTAGCGAGCAATGTGGACTGGATATCACGCCATTCCGAATCTGATGGCGCTACCCAGCCCGGTTTCCAGAAGTGCACGTCCAGATGAATCACTGGAAGGCCGGTCTTCGCCGATAGCTGTTTGGCAAATGTACTCTTGCCCGCACCAGCCATGCCCGTAACGACAACCCGCCGGCCAATGCCGAGCGCTGAATCGATCTCGCTCACGTTAATAACTCCTTCTCTTCCATCACAGCGATCCAACTTCTTGGCCGAATAAAGACTTGGGTGAGTATAAAGTTGTGGGTGCTTTTTGACAATTCAACATATCGCTGGCAAATCGGGTAGTCGATCTGGCGTTAATTGGGTGGAGAGCAGAGGGGAAACGGCCGTTCCCACCCCCATCATCCCCACCTTTCAAGCGGCGAGCTGCATATTTACTTCCATTGAGGGAGTCGTTTTGCGAGCGGTGAGTCTGTTTACCACGATCTACCTTTCTAGTAGGCGGCGAACCGTCCGTTCGCCGTTGTTTGTCTGATAGTTTTGCGAATGGTATGCTCAAAAACAAGGATGCGGTCAAAGCGTTCAGTTACCCATGCGGTCGCGTATGGAAAGGTGGGAAAAATCTGCGATGCCTGTTTCGCTGCGCAAAATTGACGATACAAACCGTACGGCCGTACTGGCGCTGCGGGTTGCCCCTGAGCAAGAGCAGTTTGTTGGCGGCACGGTCCATAATGCCCTGGCGGACGCCCAGGCGTATCCCCACGCCAATCCGTGGTTCCGGGCAATCTATGCTGAGGATGTTCTGGTTGGGTTTGTCATGCTCAGTTGGAATGTGGTGCCAGACCCACCCGTCATTATTGGACCCTGGTTTCTGTGGAAGCTCTTGATTGACACGCGCTATCAGCGCAAAGGCTATGGCCAAACGGCCGTTCGGCTAATAGCTGACATCGTGCGGGCCGAGGGTGGTACGGAGCTGTTCACCAGCTATGTAGAAGGTGAAGGCGAACCGTGGCCATTTTACCAGCGCCTGGGGTTCCGCAAGAATGGCGAACGTGATAACAACAATGAACAAATTCTGGTGCTGAAGCTGTAAGGTTGGATCAGGGGGAAGCGGCCGTTTCCCACCTCAGAACAGGGAGATACGGCCGTACTCCCCTTGCGCTTTGAGGGACCGGGTTAATTGGTGGGGTGGGGAACGGCCGTATTGTTGCCATCCGCCCACGTTTTTTCTTGCACCTGCTTCTGACGCATAATCCACAGGGCCAGCAGGGCATACAAAATGGTGATCGTGAGGCTGCCAGGCACAATGTTGCCCAGCAGTTCATTGGGGAACGAAATAAATTTGCCCTCAACGATAGCATATCCCACCGTATTGGCCATGCCGTGCAGCAAAACGGCGGGCCAGACGCTGTGTGTTAGCTTCCGCAGCTGGCCAAACACAAACGCTAGCAAAATCGTGCCCACCAGGAACAGCGGCAAGAAAATGGCCAAAGGCACGTTGGTGTAATCCGTGGAAAGGATCAAGGGAAAGTGCCAGATGCCCCACAAAATCCCCACTAAAATGTGACGGCGCGTGTCGGCCATGCCCAACTGCTCCAGCTTGGGATCCAAAAAGCCACGCCAGCCCCATTCCTCAGAGAGGGCAAAGAAGAGCCGTGGCACAAATTGGGTGGCTAACCCCGCCAACAGCACGGGGAGGATTTCGCCCACGCTGAAGTTGAGCGTGGCAAAGCCCAACAGCACGTTGACGGCAATCACCAGAGGGAACAGCCCCAGGTTGAGCAGCAAGGCAAATAAATACCAGCGCCACTGCTTGCCCAGATTGAACCGTAGACCGGCGTCCTGCCAGCCCGCGCCCAGGAAAAAACGCACGATCAGCACCATGAGCAGCGGGCTGAGGACAAAAAGCAGCCCGCCAGCATCTTGCCCCGAGGCCATGATAAAACCGCCGCCGCTGGCCAGCAAAATGGTGCCGATGTAAAAAATAATGATGTTTCTAACCGTTTTGTTGCTTGTGGTACTAATTGCTCCCTCCATCGTGGGATACGTTTTGTGGTTTTGAATGAGATTGGAGATTGGAGATGGAAAGCTCGCCAATCTCCAATCTCTAATCTCCCAACTTTTACGCTTCGTGTGAACCGACCATGTCGGCCAAGGGCATCACGCCCATCTCCCCGGCATCAATGCGCTCGATGATGCTTTGCAGCCAGTTGCGCTGCCACAGGTTCGCCTGAATGCCGTATTCGAGGGTGAGCATGGAGTAGAAAAACGGCCGTTTCACCCCATCTGCCACTTCTTGACTGGTCACTTCACCGTAGACGGCTTGCAGTTCTTCAAGCGTTTGGTCAATCTGGGCAACGGCCGTTTGCAGCAAATGGCGCACCTGATCATCCTCCAGCACAAAGCCAAAGTAGAGCTGGATCAATGCTGGTTCCCGTGTTTCCGCAAGGGGCAGGGGCGTGGCCAGCCAATGGCGCAGCTCTTCGCGCCCCGCTTCTGTGATTTCATACACCTTAATATCGAGCTGCTCTTCGCGCGGAATCACCTGCTTGGTGATGAATCCTTCTTTGTGCAGCTGTTTGAGCGTGCGGTAGATTTGGCTTTGGTCGGCGGGCCAAAAATGGCTCACAGAACGGTCAAACGCTTTTTTCAGGTCATAGCCGGAAAGTGGTTTGAAGGATAAGAAGCCTAAAATGGCATGTTTTAGTGACATTAAAATCTCTCCAAAGATATAGGACAAATACCATAGGATTAATCCTATGGTATTTGTCTCATTATAGTGGCAAAGATTTTCCTGTCAAGCCGGGGTTAGAAAAGGGGGGATGAACAAGCTGCCATTAAATTTCACGAAAAGTCGCTAAGGAGCCAAATTTTTCCTTTGTACCTCCGCGTCTTTGCGTGAGTTCAATGCTCCAGCTGATAAAAGCGTTTTGTGCAGTTTCGGTAAAATTTATCCAAGGTATGCGGGAACAACGGCAACGGCCCAAAATAGGGTGGAAACGACGGCCGTTTTCCAGCCTACGTGCATCCCCTCTGGTGCCTTGGCGTTGGTGCGCCACAGCGAGATCGCCAGCACGACCAGCCACACGATCCAGGCCGCCAGCACAGGCCAGGTCAGCTCGCCGAAAGGTGCCCAGAAGCCACCCAGTGGTTCCATGCCAAACAACAGGGTTAACCCGCCCAACACAAGGCCAATGATGCCTAAACGGCCGTCGAACAGTTTGTGGCGCAGCATCATCACGCCCAGCAGCATGGTCCACACCGCCTGTGCCAAAAAGCCGAGATGTTCGCCAATGGCCATGCCCGCATACCGATTCAGCATCCCTTCAACAAAGGCAATCGTTTCCATGGGCACACCGCTGTGCATTGCGTCGGCAAGGTAAGGCACCACAATCGGCCAGCGAATGAAGCCCAGCACCTGGAAAATGCCGGTTAAGATGCCAAAAACGGCCGTCATCACGGCCAGGCTGTTCTTTTCGCCAAAGGATTGGTACAGCATCACCGCCATCACAATCTGGATCAGCCCGGTCAGCGCCAGAAAATAGTAGAGCGGCACGATGACCCCACTGTTTTGCATGAACAGCGTCAGGCGATACTCGGCGCTCTCGCGCAAAATGTCGGGGAATTCAAAGGCCACGGCTAAGGCGTTACTGCAAACGGAGAGAATCAAAACGTAGACAAGCAGCGTAACGGCCGTTACGCGGTAGTCAATCTGTTTATTCATAATTGTCACCTCTTAAAAATGGTTGGTTGTTTATGGCTGTATCGTACAGATTGACACAGTGTCAAAGTCAAGGGGTGAATTTTTGGAGCAAGGGGTTTGGGATTGGGTCTAGGCAAAAACGGCCGTTCCCTTATACTTTCACCAGCCCGCCGTGGTAATGCAGATCATACACTTTTTCCCTGTCCAGCTCGATCCACTCATACCCCGTGAAGGAGAAAACATCTCCGTCGTTGGTGTCGAAGTAGATGCCGTTGGCGGTTTCGTGCGTGAAGGGACCCAGGAAACGGCCGTCTTGGTAAAGCAGGCTCAAGCTCTCTTTAATCACCTGCCCAGCCTGAGCGCCGCTGTATAAATCAGGCCGCAAAATTTTGCCGTAATAATTCATAGCCCACACTGGCGTACCGTGAAAATAAACCACTTCCTGGCCCAAAAAGTCGGTGCCGCCAAAGTAGCTGTCTATGTAAGCAAAATTGGTTTCGTGGTATTGAATGTCGTGCGAGCCGGGGCGGTAGGCGAGGGAAGCGCTGCCGTTGCCCACATAGGCATACGCCTTCGCCCGAACGATAAAATCATGAAGTTCTTGCGGCGAAAATTGGGTCATTATTTCTGTTTGCCTCGGTGGTACGTGAGCGCCAGTTGGATGCAATCGCGTAGGGCAGCCGTGGGCAGAGGCGTGTGCGCATCTAAAATTAACGTGAGTACGGGTTAAGCAACCAGGCAGGCGATGGTCTCTCGACCCAACGATGGCTTCTTTGGCTGCCTGGCATAAGCAATCAAGCCACAAATCAGATTAACCATGAAGTTAGCCACACTGCGATGGCGTGTAGGCTCAATCTGAGAAATGTTTTTCAATTGGTCGTTCACACATTCCACAATGGCTCGTTTCCGCAATAGAAGCTTATCGCTAAATATCATGGGCAGGCGATTCTTGGCGTTGGCTTTCAACTGGGTCACTAATTGCACACCAAACAGCTCTAGCAAGGAGGCGTGCAAATCTTTGGAGATGTAGCCTTTGTCACCATAGAGTTTGCCGAACAACTGCTGCACCAGTTTTGGCACCGGTTTCCGGTCATCGACGTTTCCTGGCGTTAAGAGAACATTGAGCAACTCGCCTCGGTCGTTGATGGTCAGATGCAGTTTGAACCCATAAAACCAACCCGTCGAAGTTTTGCCGCGCTGAGCCAGGCCTGCAAATACCTTGTGCGAAGCGATGCGCTGATTGAGACAGACATCAATCGCGGTTGAATCGATGAAAGAGATGCCGGTGCACTCCCCTCGGCAGTGCTTCTGGAAGTAGGCGCACAGCGGCAGCAAGGCGGAGGGAATGAAATCAACAAAGCGTGTGTAACTGACCAGGCCGGGGAAATCGGCTTGAAGATGTACCCGCACGTGCTCGGTGTAATATGCCTTGAAGTGGCGATAGTGTGATTGATGAAAGTGGATCAGGATGGTCATGACTTCACTGATGGATAGGGAACGCTGACGGAGGCGCTGGCGTTGTCCACTTTGCAAAAGCTGCTGTTCCATAGCGGGTATAAACACCTGGCAAAAATCATCGACGTGTACAAATAATTCAAGTAGACTGTCCATAGGGCTTCTCCTGATGATGCAGTTGATTGTGATAAACCAAGTGTATCTCAGTTGAAGCCCTTATCCCGTACTCACGTTAAATAGCCAATTGGGTAGGCTGTTTGGTACAATCGCCCGGTAATGGTTCACCGCCGGAGGCTATGTTTATGCGTCACCTCACACTTTTATCGTTATTTATGCTGCTGTGTTTGGGATTAGTGGTTGTACCGGGCTTCTGGTCAGATACGGCCGTTCCCCCCACCGTCGCCGCTCTTGGCCTAGAAGATCTACCGATACAAAAAATCACCCTCCAGCCACTGCCGGACGCACCACTCATTGCCGATGCGGCTGCGGATAGCTGCACAAACGCGACGGAAATCAACATTACCGGTTCTGGTGTGGGTGAAACGACGGCGATTAACAGCATGACGGAGGCGGCTGATGATCCCATTCTCACATGCGCTTGGGGTAACCCTAGCCGTCCTCAAGGATACCGCACCGTCTGGTATAAATTTACGCCGGCGGGCAACGGCCGTATTACCATCGACACCACCAACAACTTCAATCCCAACAACTATGATACGATCCTGGCTGTGTACACCGGCAGCTGCGGTGCGGCGACGCTCAGCATGGTTGCCTGCAACGACGACTACGAAGGCTTTGCCTCACGCGTGACGTTTGATGTATACGAAAGTGAAACTTACTACGTGGAAGTGGCCGATTGGAACAGCGCGGTGCCCGGCACGCTTTCGCTGGACATCTTTTTTGTGCTCGATCCGATCCAGACGCGTTGGGAACTGCGCACCGGTTCAGCGCCCGCTCGCACGCACCATGCTGTGGTCAAGGCCAACGGCCTGGTTTACCAGATAGGCGGGCAAACGAACGCCACGGGTGTACCGATGTTGAGCAGCGATCTGTATCGCTACAACGTGGGCGACGACTCCTGGACCAAGCTGCCCAACATGCCTGGTGATCCGTTAACCGATGTGACGGCCGCTTCGCTGAACGGCCGTATCTATGTTCCCGGTGGCTATGATGGCAACAACATTGTTGGCACCCACCACGTCTACAACATTGCTGCTGGCGTGTGGGAAACTGATGCAGATGAGCCGCCGGTGGCTGTGGGCTGGGCTGAAGCGGTCGTGCCCACCGATCAAGGCGGGTATTACCTGGTTGGGGGCATCAGCAATACGGACTTTCTGGAGAATACGGCCGTAGTGCACAATGATGTTTCATATTTTAGACTGGCTACTTCTACCTGGGATCCGCTCATTCCCGACATGAATGTGCCGCGTTATGGGCATACGGCCGTATGGGCCAACGACGGCATTTACGTGGTTGGTGGTATTGATAACAACAACCAGCTATTGCCCGGCGGCGAATATTACCAGCCTGCGGGCAGCGGTACCTGGCAAACGCTGCCGCCTATGAACATTGCCCGCTATGGCGCCAGCAGCGCCGTCAGTCCAGGCGGTAAGTGGTACGTTTTTGGCGGGCTGGACTTCAACAACAAGGCCGTGCCTGAGGTGGAAGTGTTCGATCCGCTTAATCCAGGCGCAGGCTGGCAAATTCTCGGTATTACCTACGATTTGGGTGGCAGCACGGATATTCGCGCGCGCGCTTTCCCTGATGGTGTATTTGTGGGCAACTATCTGTACGCCATTGGCGGTCATGACACCAAAGATTATTTTGTCACGCCGCTGGTGCAGCGCCTGCTGGTTTTGAATCGCGAAGTAAACCTGCCCATCATCATGGAGGGCAGCAGCAATCCGTTTAACGACAACTTCAGCGCTGCCGTGCCGCTCGTTCCCAACGTGCCCCAGATCCATCAATTTGATGATTCGTTTGATTTCTTTGACGCGTTTATGTTCGACCAGGCCGGTTCGGGCATTGTCACCGTGCGACTCAGCCAGATTCCTTCCGGCAGCGACTACAACATTACCGTTTACGACGCTAACAAGAGCGTACGTGGCAGCGGCACCCAGCCTGGAAACCAAAGCGAGGCGGTGACCTTATTTTTATCTGCTGGTCGTTACTACATCATGGTCGAGCGTATCTTTGGCCAGGCGGATAGCTCCAATTACCGCATTATTGTGGAAAAATAACTCAGCAAAAGGTGCGACGCACTTATTCTAACGATTATTGCAAGACTGCAAATTGGTTAAAGTGCGTCGCACCTGACCCATGACAAACACTATGACTGAACCCATTCGTTTACTGCATTTTGCCGATGCTCATATTGATATTGCCAATTACGGCCGTCACGATCCCCAAACCGGTATACCGCTGCGCGTGATGGATTTTTTGCACGCCCTGGACCAGATTGTCGATGCGGCTATCGAGGAAAAAGTAGACCTGGTCATCTTTGCTGGTGATGCCTACAAAGATCGCAACCCACAGCCCACCTTCCAACGCGCTTGGGGGGAACGCATGATGCGTCTGTCGCAGGCGGGCATCCCTACCGTGCTGCTGGTGGGCAACCATGACGTATCTCCAGCCGCCGGGCGTGCCCACACGCTGCACGAGTTCAGCACCCTCAGCGTGCCCCACATTCACGTCGCCGATCGATTGGCGTTGCTAAAACCAGAGCAGCTGGGCTTGCCTGTGCAAATCCTCACCGTGCCCTGGCTATCACGCAGTTTGCTCGTGGGGCGAGAAGAAACGGCCGGTAGAACCGTAGAAGAAATTTACCAGCGCATTGAAGAGCTGGTCAGCCATCGCGTAACGGAGCTGATTGAGCAGGCAGATCCCGACATTCCGCTCATTCTCACGGCCCATGCCAGTGTGCAGGGGGCGCAGTATGGCAGCGAACGCGCCGTTATGCTGGGGCATGAGCTAGTGCTCAGCGGCGGTCTGGTAAACCACAGCAAGCTCGACTACGTGGCCCTGGGTCACATCCACAAACCGCAAGTGTTGTCTGCTCAGGACAGCCATCCGCCCATCATTTACCCTGGCTCGATTGAGCGCATTGACTTTGGTGAGAAAGAAGACAAGCGCTTTGTGCTGGCCGAGGTGGAAAAAGGGCAGACTCATTGGGAATTTCGCAAGCTAAAAACGCGCCGCTTCATCGATCCGGCCCCCATTACGCCGCGCACCGAACATTTTATGGAGGATGTGCTGAGCCAGCTGCCCGCCGCTGAAGATGTAGTGGATGCGATTTGCCGGGTGCGGCTTAGCTTCCCACGAGACGACGAGCCTTTGCTGGATGAACGCGCCATCCTGGCTCATTTTGAGCAAGCTTTCGAGGTGAAAATCCAGAAGCATTACCTGATCAATAAGCGCTCCCGTTTGGGCGATGCCGCTAGCGTGGAAGCAATGACACCGCTGGAGTTGCTGGAAACCTATTGGGTTAGTGAAGAGCTGGAGGGCGAGGAAATGGAAGTTCTGCTCAGCCTGGCGAAGGAAATTTTGGCGGAGGATGAGGCAGAGGTGGGGTGACAAGGTGAAGGGGTGACAAGGTGAAATTACTCCTTTACTCAATTGCCCAATGACATTTCCTTTACGCGACACGAGCTAAAACTAGTTATGATTCCAACAAAACTTGAGATTTCCAACTTTTTATCTTACCGTGATACGGCCGTTCTGCCCTTTGAAGGCATTCATTTAGCCTGTATTTCTGGGGCGAATGGTGCGGGTAAGTCATCGATCCTGGACAGCATTACCTGGGCGCTGTTTGGCCAGAGCCGCAGTCGCAGCGATGACGATTTGGTGAATCGGCTTTCGGCGCTGGATGAAAAAACGGCCGAAGTTCGCCTGGAGTTTGAGCTGGAAGGCACACTATATCGCGTGACGCGTAGCAAACGGCGTGGCAAAACCACCCAGCTAGACCTGCAAATCGCGGCGGGCGAAGGCCAGTGGAAAACCCTCACCGAAGGCAAGCTGCGCGACACGCAGGACGCCATCGAGGCGCTGCTGCGCATGAATTATGACACCTTCATCAACGCCAGCTTCTTGCTCCAGGGCAAAGCCGACGAGTTCACCACCAAGACGCCCAACCGCCGCAAGGAAATCCTGGCCGATTTGCTAGGCGTGAGCGTATGGGAGCAGTACCGCGAGCGAGCGGTGGCCCGGCGCAAAGAAGAAGAAACGCAGCTGGCTCTGCTCGATGCCCAAATCAACGAAATTGAGGAAGAGCTGGGACAGGAAGAGGCGCGGCAAGAAGCGGTAAGCGAAGCACAATCTGCTTTAGAAGGTATTGCCCAGCGTTTGGCCGATAAGGAAGCCTTGCTCCAGCAACTGCGCCGTGCCGAAACGGCCGTTCAGCAGCACAAACAGCTTGTGGATACCCTGGCCACCAATTTGAACCGCGCCAAAGCCCAACTGGAAAGCTTGCAGCGCAGCCAGGCGCAGCGGCAGCAGGAGCGGGATAGCTTTACGGCCGTTTTGCAAGACGCCGCCCAAATTACCGCCACCTATGAACAATGGCAGTCGGCTGATGCCACTTTCCAGAGTTGGCAGGCGCGGGCCGAGCAGTTTAACCGACTGGAGCAGAGCAAACGGCCGTACGAGGTGACCATTGCGCAAGAAAAATCCCGCCTGACACAACGGCTGGAAGAGCTGCAAGGCCAGGCACGCCGTGCCGAGGATGCCGCTGATGAGCAGGAAACGCTCGAAGAAGAGCTGGCGGTGGCCAAAACCATGCTGGCTGAACTGGAAACCAGGCTGGCGGCTTTGGCCGAACAAGAAGCTGAATGGCACCAGCTGCGCACTGAGCTGCAAAAGTTGGAAAGCGAACGCGAGTCACAAAATCGCGAGCTGGCCCGTTTGCAAAATTTGGCTCGGCGCATGACCGGATTGCGTGACGAGGAAACGGCCGTTTCGCAAAACTTGCAAGCCGCCGAGCAGCAAATCGCCGAGTTGGACACTCGCTTGGCCGAGTTGAGCCAGCAGGAGCAGATGTACAACGCTGCGCAGGCGGAAAAGGTGGGGTTAGAAAGCAGCCAGCCAGCGCTTAAAGAGCAGATGAATCGGCTCAAGACGCGCATTGAGCAGTTAGAGGTGGAAATAGGCGGCAGCTGCCCCCTGTGTGGCCAGGAACTCACCCCGGCGCACCGTGCCCAGGTGATTGGCGAACTTCAAGCCGAAGGCACGGGCATGGGCGAGCGCTTCCGCGCCAACCGGCAAACCATTGACGCGCTTACGGCGCAGCTGGCCGAACTGAGCCGCGAGGTGGCGCAGCGATCCCAGCTGGAAAAGTTGCGCCAGACGCAGCAGCAGCGGCAGGCGCAGGCACAGGCTCGGCTGGACGAAATTACCCAATCCCTGGCTGAATGGGAATCTGGCGAGGCGGCCCAATTGGCGGCGTTGGAAGTAGCTCTGGCCGAAGATAATCTGGCTGAGCTGCGTGAGAAGGTGGTGATTCTGGGAACGGCCGTTCAGGCCAAAACTAGCCTGGAAGCTGATCGCCGCCAGCAAGAGCAGCTGGTGGCCAACGATGAAGCCCGTTTGGCTGAACTCAGCCGCTTTATGGGCGAATGGGCCGAATCAGGGCAGGCCCAACTGGCCGATGTGCAGCAGCAGCTGAGCAGCGGCGCTTTTGCTGCCGAGGCTCAGTCCGCGCTGGCTGGTCTCAACGCTGAACTGGCCGAACTGGGCTACGATGCCGAAGCCCACGCCGGGGCCCGGCAAGCCCGCGCTGATTTGGAAGCGGCTCAAGAAAAATTCCAGCAGCTGCGGCAGGCGGAAGCCGCCGTAAAGCCTCTGGAAGATGCGCTGGCGGAAGGCAGCGAGCGCATTGCCGAGCAGACACAATCGGTAGCGGAACTGGGGCAGCAGCACGAAACAGCCGTTGCCGAGCTGGCCCAAATGACGGCCGATGGTGGCGATTTACGCGGTGTGGAAAATGAAGTGTTTGATCTGCGCGAGGCGCAAATTGCGGCCAACCAGCGGGTGGCCGTGGCTCAAAATCGGTTGGAGGTGCTGGCCGACCAGCGCCAGCGTCAAAAAGAGCTGGGCAAACGGCAAACGGCCGTTCGTCAGCAAATTCAGCGGCTCAAGCTGCTGGAAAAAGCGTGTGGTAAAAGTGGTGTCCAGGCGCTGCTGATCGAGCAGGCGCTGCCAGAAATTGAGGAGCGGGCCAATGAATTGCTGGACCGCCTGACTGGTGGTGAGATGCGCGTTTCGTTCCCCACGCAGCGCCGCCTGAAGAGCCGCGAAGGGCTAGCCGAGACGCTAGATATCCAAATTATGGACAGCGCGGGCGAACGGCCGTATGATAACTACAGCGGTGGCGAACAATTTAGGGTAAACTTTGCCATTCGCTTAGCGCTTTCGCAGCTGCTGGCCAAGCGGGCCGGGGCTCGGTTGCAAACCCTGGTCATTGATGAAGGGTTTGGCAGCCAGGACCCAAACGGCCGTCAACGCCTCATCGAAGCGATCAACATTATTCAGGGCGACTTCCGGCGCATTTTAGTCATCACGCACATTGACGAGCTGCGAGACGCATTTCCAAGTCGCATCGAAGTACGCAAAACACCAACTGGCTCCCAAATCGATTTGATAATGTGACCGACTGATAGATTCAGCGTCGAAGCTGGATAGTTCAATCGTCATTTTTGTCCTGTAGATTGAAAATCGTCTCTGTTCAGGAGGGAGAATGGTTTTCAAAGGTAGAAAAGACCATGGGGTACTCAGTTTTGGTTGTAGATGATGATCCAATGAAGCGGCAGCTACTGCGCATGATTTTGGAGCGCGCCGGTTTTGGCGTCGCCGAAGCAGCCGATGGCGCGGAAGCGCTGCTCTCTCTGGACAGTGTAGTACCAGATTTGATGACGTTGGATGTGATGATGCCCCACATGGATGGCTTTGCTGTCTGTGAGCAGGTGCGCCAAAATCCCAAAACGGCCGATTTACCCATCATTATCGTTAGCGCCCGGGCCGATGGGGGCAGCATTCGCGAGGGGCTTGCTGCCGGGGCTAACCGGTATTTGCCGCAGCCCGTCATGCCCGATAAACTGATTCGGACGGTGAATGAGCTGCTGCCGCCTGCGGCTTGATTTTGGAGGTGGTACGGCCGTTCTGGCTAAATCTTTTTATCATTCATCGCAGCACTCTATGCCTCAACATCGCTTACACGTTTCTCAAAGCCGATCCTTTCTCAAGTTATTCAGCAATCATATGGACGCCTGGCAAGTTGCTTTGGTTATTGCCACGCTGCCGTTGCTCATTCATGGGGCGATTCGCCGGGAAACGGCCGTATTGGTTCTGGCTCTGGGCGTGGGCTACTGGTTTGCTTTTGCCCTCAACGATTATTTTGATGCTCCCTTCGACCAGCTAGATGAACCAAAAGCCCAACGTAACTTTTTTGTGCAGCAGCCGCTGTCTGGTTGGCTCGTCGCCGTTTTTTCTCTGGGGTTCTTGATTCTTGTTGCTGCGGCCTTTGCCCCATTTGGCGTACGGGGTTGGCTATTGTGGCTGATCAGTTGCTTTGTCGCCTGGGCTTACTCCGCGCCGCCGCTGCGCCTAAAAATGCGACCGGGCCTCGACTTGCTCACGCACGCTTTGTTTGTGCAGACGTTTCCCTATGTGGTATGCATGGTCCTCATCCGCGCCAGTTGGGGGTTGCTCGATTGGGTGCTGCTGGCCATCCTTTTCCTGGCATCGCTGACGGCGCAGCTGGAGCAGCAGGCGCGTGATTTTGACGTGGATGTGCAGGCTGGCGGTACGTTTACCACCTGGTTGGGGCAGGGGCGTGTGGTGCGGGGGCTGCGGTGGATTACGGCCGTTTGTTTGCTTATTGCTCTGGTGTTTGTCCTCGCAGGAACAATTCCCTGGTTTTTGCTGCCGTTTGGGTTGATTGGTCTCCCCGCGTTGCTGCACCGCTTTTGGCGCACGCCAGAAACGCCGCGCTCCGAGCGCTTGGTGCTGCTCTCCACCACCGCCGGATTTCTGTATACCGGCGTCATCTTCTGCTACTTTCTCCTCTCCTGAAAACGAGTACAATCCCTACGAATTGGATCGGTCGGAAGACGGCCGTTTACAAAAAAGGATTCTGCACAATGCCAAAATATTTCATCACCATTGCGGGCAACATCGGTGTGGGTAAATCTACTCTTGTCAATCTGCTGGCCAAGCGCACCGGCTGGGAGCCAGTTTACGAAGCCGTCACTGAAAATCCATACCTGTCTGATTTTTACAGCGACATGACCCGCTGGAGCTTTCACTCGCAGGTGTTCTTCCTGTCACGGCGATTGCAGCAGCACCATTACCTATTGCAAAGGCAAAACGCCATCATCCAGGACCGCAGCGTGTACGAGGATGCCGAGATTTTTGCCCGCAACCTGTTTGTGCAGGGCAACATGAGCGAGCGGGATTGGGCTTGTTACTTCGATTTGTACCAGACGCTAGCCACGTTGCTGACGCCGCCACACCTGGTCATTTACCTCAAAGCTTCTGTGCCCACACTGCGCCAGCGCATTGTCCAGCGTGGCCGCGACTACGAGCAGCAAATTGCGGATGCCTACCTGGAACAACTCAACCATCTGTATGATGAATGGGCCAGCAATTTCTCACGCGGCGCCGTTCTAACGATTGATACCAACAATCTAAACTACGTCCGCTATGAGGAACATCTGGACCAAATCTGGCAAAAAATTGATGAGCGTTTGCAGGGGCGAGACTATCTCGCGCTGTAGCTTTCGCCCGAAATCCGATTCGTCTGGCTTTTTCAAAAGTAAGTTGACAAAAAAGACTAATCTAGCGTGAGTACGGGTTAGATCGCTAGGCAAGCGATAGTCTCCCGACCCAACGATAGTTTCTTTGGTTGCCTAGCTTATGCAATCAAGCCCCCAAATCAGATTAAAAATGAAGTTAGCCACACTCGATGGCCTGAATGCTAAATCTGAGAAATGTTTTTTGATTTATCTTGTCTATTGGGTTAAATATGTTAACCATCACGCTATATCTATTAGTTAGATGTCGGCTGTTGATTAGACAGAACATGCGATATTAAGTGATTTTGTCTTGGCTTAAACAACACGTCTATCTTTGTTTATTCCAGCCCCGTCCAGTTTTTGAGCCAGGCTTCTAAATCTTCTGGCTGGTTGGCCACAACGGCCGTAAATTTCACCCCCGGATAGTGCTGCTGGAACCAACTCGCGGTGAGCACCTCTGGCCAGTGGTGCGGGTTCACCGCCAGCACGTGCCGATTTTCCAGGTTGCCAATCCCCGCATCATCTGCCGAGAAGCCAATCGTAAAACGGCCGTCGTACCCCCCCTTGGCCGCCGCCAGCACCCACTTCTGGCTGGCCGTCGGTGGCAGTAAAACGTAGACGCGTCGGTAGTTCAACCGAGCCGAGTCGCTGGGCACGAGCTGCACATTACGCGCCACTTGCAGCAGGCGTAAGGCTAACAGCCGCGCCGCAAAATCCCCCACAAAACGAATGTCGTACAGGCCATCAATATCGGTGCTGAACTGGTAGCGCCAGAGGAAGCGGTCTTCATCCACCGTGCGCCCTTTGGACACCACCTTACTCCAGGTGTCATCGGGGCGGGCGACGATGAGTTCAGCAAATTTGTGCTCGCGGCTGGAAGAGACAACGGCCGTAATCGGTTCCCCCGGTCTTGGCTGTTCGGGTTCCAGCGAAATATGCGTATCCCCCAGCCCCACGATGTTGACACCGCGCTTGTGGCGGCCAATCGGCCGTAAAAAGGCGTTGCGCCAAAAGACAGACTGGAGCCGCTTGGGCAAATTGGGTGCGGATTTTAGGAAGACGGTGATGATGGACGCTTCGGCCTCGGCCTGGACGCGCAGCGTTTCCCAGCGGCTCAGCGGTTGGGCTACCTCGCTCCAGACGATGAGCGGGCTGGTGGGGTCCAGGCCGCCCGTGGGATCGATGCCGATTTGCAGATTGACGTCACTGGCTTCCAGACGGCTGCCAGGGGCAGCGTCTTCGCTGGACCACGCCTGGCCCTCTACGCTCAGCTCATACTGGTTACCCGCCACCGAGGGGAGCTGCTGCCACAATCCGGCTTCGTGAGTGCCCCACGGGGTGCTGAGCTGCTGCGTCAGGCCATCGTCCAGCGTGTAGGCGCTAAAAACAGGCTTGCGATTTTTCCAGTCGGGACTACCGGGGCCGGGTTCCAGCCACCAGGGTGCCCAACCAGCCGCGGTGATCAGTTGTTTGTCGTCGCGATGGGGATGAAACGGTTTGCCGATACGGCCGTTGGTCAACAATTCAGTTTGTGCCATAGTCAATAGGGAGATTAGAGATTGCAGATTGCTTAATCTCCAATCTCTAATCTCCGATCTCCTGAGTTTACGAAAAGCCTAAACCACGTTCCTTCAACGAAACAAAGCGGTTGTGGCCAATCACAATGTGGTCCAATACGTCGATGTTTAAAAGTGAGCCTGCCTGCACAATTTGCCGCGTCACGGCCACGTCTTCCGGGCTGGGGGATGGGTCGCGTAGAGTAGAAACAGAAGCGTCATACATGTGTTGCCACCTGCGATTTCTTCCATTCCTCTCTCCGAACCGGACGTGCGGCTTTCACCGCATCCGGCTCTCTATCAAGTCTTGTGGTTCTGTAGCCATGTTCAGCTTTATGGCAGTCCAGGCAGAGCGTAGTCAGGTCTTTCATGGCATAACTTTTCAAACCCCTCTTGTGGTGAACCCTTAGTTTGTCTGGGCTACCACATTGGGTGCATTGCCAGTTATCACGCATTTTGACTCTGAGTTTTGTCTCCGCAAATCCCAATGGCTCATTTCTCCGAGAGCTGACACCAATGGCATCTATGAAGATTTGTTCGCTCAGACTTCCTTTCCATTCGGGATTGTCCAGGGTAGCAAGCTCCGTATCCAGATAGGGATGAGGAAACCCACCTCTGCCCTTCATTCTGTACTTGCTTCTCGACAATTCTTGAGGGCTGGGCAGCCATTGATACGCGATTAAGATTTGTTCTCCCTCACGTATCTCTGCTTTCCATCGTGTCCTGTTTAGATGGACCAATGTCTTTTCCTGAATGAGCTGTTGTTTCCGGCTGTTCTTGTGTTTCTTAAGCAGAAAACCCAAGTAACGATGCCAGGTATACCGGCTAATTTCCTCAAGGTCTTTGTGTAGGCTGGTGTGTTTGTAATACTCGCACCAACCACGCACAATGGCATTAAGGCTTGTTAACCGGGTGTGTTCGTCCATCCAGGTCCAGTTCCGGCTCGTTAATTCCTTAATTCGGCCTTTGACTCGTTTCGTAGATTTCTCAGAGGGACGCAGGTGCACTACCCATTTCCCTTCGGGATTTACTCGCTGGATGTGAAATCCTAGAAAGTTAAATCCGTCATTGATATGGGTGAGCTTGGTCTTTTCCTCAGAGAGTTCCAGGTGGAGTTCTTCGGCTAGAAAGGTCTTAACTTCTTCCTTAATTCGTCGTACTTCATCAATCGGGCCATTGCCAACGATTACAAAGTCATCGGCGTACCGAACCATGCAATAGTTGCCGTGGCCACGTTGTCGAATGTAGTATTGTCGTTCGTAGGGTGTTCGGTTGTGCCATCTTACTTCCGCCCACTTGTCGAATTCATTGAGGTAGATGTTGGCTAGTAGGGGAGAGATGACGCCGCCTTGAGGGACGCCTGCTTCCGTTTTGGCAAACAGTTGTCCTTCCATGACCCCAGCTTTAAGGAATTGCCAGATAAGTGTTAATATCCCTTGGTCAGCGATGCGTCGCCTTATGAGGGTCATTAGCTTTTTGTGATGTACGTTGTCAAAGTAGCTTTTGATGTCACCCTCAATCACGTAGTAATGTTTGGCGCTTGTATTGAACAGCGGCATTAACACAGCAATGGCATCCATCGTGCGCCGCCCCTTGCGAAATCCGTAGGAATGATGCTGGAAATCTGACTCGAAAATCGGGTCCAGTATCATCCTCATGGCTTCCTGGACAATCCGGTCGTAGAGCGTTGGGATGCCTAACGGCCGTTTTTGTCCATTCCCTTTGGGGATGTATGTTCGTCGGACAGGTTGCGGCTGATACGTTCTTTCTTTCAATTGGGAAATGATCGCAGTGACGTGCAGGTCATACTCCTTCTTGAAGATGTCACGTGTTTTACCATCGACACCTGCCGTAGAACTGCCGGAGCGGGCCAGGACTCTTCTGGTTGCCTCTTCAATCCAGACCTGCCAGTGCAGCAGTTGGTACAGATTCGTAAATCTGCGTTCTGGATTTTGGACGGCTTGTTTGGCTAGTTTTGCTTGCTTTTCAGTAATCATCGTAGGTGCACACGTCCTCCTCATACGTAATTAGCTTTTGCAATTTGCACTGTAGACTTGACTGCCTCCCTTCGCCATGTAATGGGCTTTCCCCATCTCGGACTACTACGGAGGCTCCGCCCCACATATAGCATTGGTCGCAGACACCTACTCCCTGAGGGAGAGCTATATGTGGTTCCCAAGTTCATACTTGTTTCGTCTGCAACTTGCCTTAGGTTCCACCTGTACGCCAATACCTGGCTCTTTGCCAAGCTCGTTATCGGGGATTGCGGTTTGTGCCTGAACTTTTCGTTCAGTTTGGAGTCCCGCGTTCCTATCCCAGCGAGATTTACCGATACCATCAGAATACCGGTGTCCGATAACTACACCCTGCCCTATCAGTAACGGGTGTTCCAACCTGTGACGCTTCAAACGGTGATTTCTATTCGTAACCATAGCAAGTCTCTGGCTAGCAGTTCTCAGGATTTATAGGGAATCCATCAACCACATTGTCAGGAGAGCTTCACACTCATTGCGGTCTCGCTGCTTTGAGCATGTCTCCTTAGCCACTGGTAGACTCCTTACCAGGTCGCGCTTGGCGACATTAAACAAGTACGCTTCTTGGCGCACCCGAAGGATGGTTGTGCGCCACGATGAACGCTGCCGCATTTTCCTTGATGGCTGCCCGAAACAACTCGCCGATGCGAATGACCGAGGTGTTCAGGCTGCCAATGTAAATGGTGGGCGTTGCCAGCACGCGATTGCGTGTATCCATCAAGATGAGGCGCAGATGTTCCTTATCCAAAAAGCTCATCTCCGACATGAGCAAATTGGCGGCGTCGGCAGGGGAGGTGATGCGCGGTTTTTCTTCCGGCGCGGTGGTCAACAAACGACGGCCGATTTCCAGCGCGGCTTTAATTTCTACGGCTTTGGCGGGACCGACCCCTTTAACGGCCGTTAGCTCGGCCACCGACGCTCGGGCCAATCCAGGCAAATCCTTGAAGGTGATTAGCAGCCGTTCGGCCAGGCGGAGCACGTTTTCCCCCGGGACGCCGGAACGCAGCACGATGGCCAGCAGTTCGGCCGTAGAGACGGCGCGTTCGCCCACCTGGAGCAGCCGTTCGCGGGGGCGGTTTTGCTCCGCCATGTCCCGCATCATGAGAGCGTTGTAAGTTACGGCGGGGCCGTTTTCGACGACCGTGCCCGGTTCGTCGCTAATCGTCATCTATGTCGCCCAACAGCTCCAGGAACTCTTCCCACTCGTCTGAGGCCAGGTGCAGGGTAATGCTGCCCAGTTCTACGTGATAGATAAAACCATCTTCTTCCGGGCTGCGCCAGACGGCAAAGTTTTCCGTTTCGGCGACCATATCGACTTCCATTTTTTCATCTTTACTCATGGGTTTGGCATCCTTTTCTGACGCGAAAGTTGTCCGGCGCAACGGCCGTATTTTCACAAATCATGCCTGTAATTGTATGCGCGGTTGGCCGAATGCACCAACTGTTTTATGAGGCGGTGGCCGTTGTGTCCTGGCTGTCCTGATTATTTGTTTGCGTGGTGGATGGTGGGGTAGAAACGGCCGTTTTCGGCTTTTCCTTCGATCTGGGCAACGACATAAACTCGTCTGAAAATGGGTCCTGATCGGTCAATTTGCAGTAGATGTACATCCAGATGAGGCGAGCACTGGCCAGCATAGGCGCTGCCAGCAAAATGCCCAGCACACCGGCCACGCTGGCCCCGCCCAACACGCCCAATACCACAACCAGCGGATGCAGCTTCAGGTGGTGGCCAATGATACGCGGCACCAAAAAGTAATTTTCAAACTGGTAGACGAAGCCGTAAATGCCCAGAACCAGCAGCGCAAACCAAAAAGGCGACATGAGATTGCCTAACCAGCTGGCGTCTGTCTGAATGGCGGCAATCAATACCGCGGGAATGGCAGCCAAAACCGGGCCAAACGTGGGGATCAGCTCCATCAATCCGGCGATAACGGCTAGCGTAATGGCATTAGGCAGGCCAATAATCAGCGCAATCACAAAAATGATCGACCCTACAGCCAGGCATAGCACCAACTGCCCCCGCAGAAAGGCATTCCAGGTCACGCTAATCCCTTCACTGAGATAAATCAAATCCTCATGGTATGAATCGGGGGCCATTTTGACGAGAGAATGAAACAACGTTTCATGGTCTTTTACCAGATAGAACGACAGGAACAGCACCATGATGGTCCAGCCCACCGTGGAAATAGTGGCGGAAGCCAGGCTGCCAAAAATCGTTAGCGTTTGGCTGCCTAGAGTTTGTACCAACTGAAACACGTTGGTGCTCAACGAGGCAAACAGTTGATCCAGCGACAGTTGGTCCACCGGAATGACAAATTCATTGGCAATGACGATTGGGTCACGGAAGAATTCGCCGATGTCGCTGATGTACTGCGGGGTGCGGTGAATAAAATTCATCACCTGCGTCACAATTGGGTTAATGGTGCTGACTGGAATTGAAACCAGTCCGGCAATAAGAATTAGATAGACGACGGCAATGGATAGATTCCGGGTCAGCGGGGTGCGCTTGGTGAGCTGGTTGACCAATGGATCAATCAGATAGGCCAGGATCATGGCCATGCTCAGCGGCAGCAGCAGCAGGCGAAAGCGGTACAGTGCCAGGGCCAGCAAGATGAGCAGGATCAACAAAACAAGACGTTTATTGCTGGCACTCCAGGGGGGAGAACTAGATCGAACAATACGTTTCATGCGGTATACCTAAAATCCAACGCTGGTTAAATTTGTAAATCTAGTTTGGGCAGGACACACCCATCGGGTTCAATTGTACAGAAATTTTACTGCCAAAAACCTGTCAAAAAACATGACGTTTGACGATGTGCTTTGGGCAGACAAAAAAGCCCAGGCTTGTAACAGCCTGGGCTTGATGTGTTTACAAACAGTTGATAATGCTTACCCAGTCTTAACGGCGATTATTGCCGCCGCTGCGACCACCACGATTGTCGCGACCGCCGCGATTATCACGGCCACGGCCACCCCGGTCGCCACCGCCGCTGCTGGGACGGCCGCCCTTGGGCTTGTCGTCTTCGCGAGCTTCGTCCAGAGTCAGACCTTCCAGAACGGCTTTGCGAGACAGGCGCACTTTGCCGTCCGGCGTGACGTCGGTCACCATCACCATGACCTCGTCGCCCAGCTGCAAGGCATCTTCTACCCGCTTCAAGTGGTCAGAGGAGATTTGGGAGATGTGCACCAGACCATCAATGCCGGGCAGGAACTCGATGAACGCGCCAAAGTCGGTGATGCGCACTACCTTGCCGGGGTAAATCGTGCCCGGTTCGGGTGATTTGGTCATACCTTCGATTTGCTTGACGGCCATTTCAGCCTTCATGCCATCAACGCCAGCGACAAAGATGGTGCCATCTTCCTGAATGTCGATGGATACTTCGAAGGTTTCTTCCAGGCTGCGAATGGTTGCGCCACCCTTGCCAATGACTGCCCCAATCTTGTCGGGGTCGATCTTGATCGTGAGCATACGCGGAGCGAAGGGGCTCAGATTGTCGCGAGGTTCAGAGATGGCGGTCAGCATATTTTCAAGAATGTGCAAACGGCCGACACGCGCCTGCGCCAATGCCTGCTCCATGATTTCTTTGGTGATGCCCGCAATTTTGATGTCCATTTGCAGAGCCGTGATGCCCTGGCTGGTACCGGCAACCTTGAAGTCCATGTCACCCAGGTGGTCTTCCATGCCCTGGATGTCGGTAAGAATGGCGTATTTTTCGCCATCTTTTACCAGGCCCATGGCCACACCAGCGACGGGCCGTTTGATCGGCACACCGCAGTCCATCAGAGCCAGGGTGGAGGCACAAACGCTGGCCTGGCTGGTGCTGCCGTTAGAGGAGAGCACCTCAGACACCACGCGGATGGTGTAGGGGAATTCGTCTTCCGACGGAATCATGGGACGCAGGGCGGTTTCAGCCAGAGCGCCATGACCAATTTCGCGCCGTTTGGGGCCGCGTAAGAACCAGGTTTCGCCAGTGGAGAAGGGCGGGAAGTTGTAATGATGCATGTAGCGGCGGGTGTCGTCGCTGGTGAGCCCTTCGATTTTTTGTGCTTCGCGGGGTGTGCCCAAGGTAGCCAGAGAAAGCACCTGGGTTTCGCCGCGCTTAAACAGGCCAGAGCCGTGGGTGCGGGGGACCAGGTTGATTTCGGAGGAAAGCGGCCGTACGGTGGTGTAGTCACGGCCGTCGGGGCGAATGCCTTCGTACAGGATGCGGTTGCGCACGGCCTTTTTCTGCACGCTGGTGATTACTTCGCGCACTTCGCTGAGATTGGTGGTTTCGTCCATCTCAAAGAAGTCGTTGACGATTTCTTCGCGCAGTTCGCCCATTTCGTCGTTGCGTTCGTGGCGATCTGTGGTGGTGGCGACGATGTCTTCAATGCGGCTGCCGATGCGTTCGATGACGGCCGTTTCCAACCCTTCATCAATCGAACTCAAGACAATTTCCGCTTTTTCTTTGCCGACCTCGGCCTTCATTTCGTCCAGCATGGCGATGAACGGCTGCATGGCCGCATGGCCAAATTCTAGCGCTTCTACCAATACTTCTTCGGTGACCTCATCTGCGCCCGCTTCGACCATGATGATGGCATCTTTGGTGCCCGCCATGCGCAGGTCCAGGCTGCTGTGTTCCATTTCGGCGATGGTGGGGTTAGCTACAAATTGGCCGTCAATGTAGCCCACGCGCACCGCGCCGATGGGGCCAGCCCAGGGCACGTCAGAAATGTGCAATGCGGCGCTGGCCCCATTTACGGCCAAGATGTCCAGGTGGTGCACGCCGTCAGCGGACAGCGTAGTTGTGATGATTTGCACCTCATTACGCATACCGTCGGGGAATAACGGCCGTAACGGACGATCCGTTAGCCGGGCTACCAAAACTGCATCCGTCGTGGCCCGACCTTCACGCTTGAAGTAGCCACCCGGAATACGGCCGCCAGCATACATCTTCTCTTCATAGTCTACGCTCAGAGGGAAGAAATCCAGCCCTTCGCGAACAGACTTGGACATGGTGGCAGTAGACAGCAGCATGCAGTCGCCCACGCGAATGGTGACCGCACCGCCAGCCTGAGGAGCCAGTTTGCCCGTGGCAACGGTAATCTCGTCCTTGCCAATGCGAGCAGTAAAGCTTTTTTCAGAATACATAGAATGAACCTCCAGTTGAAAGGTTGTAAGAAGGAACAGCCAGTGACCCAAAACACAAGCCAACAAGCAGATTGCTCCGCGCAACCTGCCAGCGTTTCAGGCAGTCGTGTTTTTTATTGGAGAAACGCTGTTCAGTTCTTTATCGGTTGGAGGGAATGGATTAGGGACTGGGGATTGGCGCATACCTGCGAAATAATCGTATGAGACAATACCCAATTCCTAAACCGCCAAATCCGCTCCAAAATGAATAAAAGAGAGGGGCAGCACCGCGCCCCTCTTCATGAACAAACTAATTTTTAACGACGCAGACCCAGACGTTCCAAAATCTCGCGGTACCGTTCTGGATGACGCTTACGCAGGTAAGCCAGTAAGCGGCGGCGTTTGCCGACCAGCTTCAGCAGGCCCCGGCGAGAGCTTTCATCGTGTTTGTGCATGCGCAGGTGCTCTTGCAACTGCTTGATTCGCTTATCAAAGATGGCAATCTGGACTTCTGCAGAACCAGTATCACCCTCATGCATGGCAAAACCAGACATTAATTCAGCTTTTTCTGTACTATCTAACGGCATTAGGTTGAACCTCCAAAAATTAGTATTTAGCCTGTTGGCCGCCGTGCCGAAGTCGCCGTACCACCAAGCCATCGGAGATTATAGCCTAAACATAATAGTTTACAACTTTGATGAAAATTTCTTTTGGTAAACCGTAAGGGGCACCTCATTTTAAAGAAGCTTCTTAAAATTAGTCATGATGTGGACAAAGTCGCCTGGCTTTTCAAAGTGAAAGCCGTGGCCGGAATCGACCTTGTAGAACTGGACATTGGGAATGAGCGAACGGGCTTGTTCCGCATCTTTGTCGTCCATTGCGGCCATTAAAATGCCGTCTGCATCATATTGCCAGTTGGTGTGAATGAGCACGGCCGGAACGCTGATGCGCGCCAATGCTTCTGCCTGGTCAAAGTTGTTGTTCCACGAGCCATCGTAAAACGCTTGCCCAAAACGCGGGTCATAATTGTTTAGTCCGCGCAAAAGCTCATTCAAGACGGGCGGCATGTAGAATACTTTTACCGGGTCATTGGGATGTTTGGCGCGGTAATCCAAAATGGTTTTGGTCAGCTTGGGCTGCAACCCTTTGAAGAGGGTGAATAATTTGCTGTGCTGCGCGTTGTAGGCCACAAAGTCTGTCTCTCCGCTGGCCAGAAAATTGTGTGCAGTTGTGGCTAAATCCACGTAATTCCACGTTTTTGTGGCTCGTGGCAGGAGGGTGGTGAAAAGGGGCGGATCTTCTAGCACCACGCCGCGCACCAGTTCGAGGGCGTTGGCTGCCAGCCACACAGCCAGCAACCCACCAGACGAATGGCCAGAGACAACGGCCGTTTCTCCCACCACCTCTCGTATAAACTGCGCCAAATCTTGGCCCAGCGCGGCAGCTGAATATTTTTCCGGTGCACAGGCCGAACGGCCGTGTCCATAACAATCCACCGCAAAAATATGGTAGTGTGCGGCCAGGGCGGGGAGAACACGTGCGTAATTTTGCCAATCGACTGCCTGACCATGAAT
Organism: Ardenticatenaceae bacterium; assembly: GCA_020634435.1. Classification (GTDB taxonomy): domain Bacteria; phylum Chloroflexota; class Anaerolineae; order Promineifilales; family Promineifilaceae; genus Leptofilum. The sequence continues at coordinate 577,180 of JACKBS010000004.1, forward strand.
CAGCAGGAGCGGTGGGCCGTTCGCTGGCCCTTCGGCGTAATGAATGGTGCTCCCGTTAATACTGACTTGCTTTTCGGTGAAGCCGGCACGGAAAACGGCCGTCATGCTTCGCCTGAAGTAGGTGAGGGTATGAAAAATGAAACCGCCAATACCAAGGCCGATTAACGCCAAAATGGTGGCCAAAATGCCCAAGATGATTTTCATGGCAGCTCCCGTCTCCGATGCGGGGTGGTGCTACGGTTCTGGTTCCTCAGGTTGACCCATTCCCTGAAGCACATTTTCCGTAAATTCGGCAAACAGCTCCTGCCGCACGATGGCGATGCCCCGATTGGCATCGGCCAGGAGCAGCAGCGTGTCGCCGGGCTGGATGTTAAACATGTCTCGGGCCATCTTGGGGATAACAATCTGGCCTTTTTCCCCAACGCGCACCGTGCTGGCAAACTTTCCTTCTGGTGTTTCCATAGTCCTCTTACAAGTATGAATGGTTGAATAAGTATAACTAGTATAACTAATTACACCTTGTAAATCAATGTCTGGTTAGGGGGAAGGGGAGTGAAGGCAATAGAAAAGGAGAGATACGGCCGTATCTCTCCCTGACACAATTATTCGTCTAAAACTCTTCGAATCTTTTGGCTGAAATGGCGAATCGTGAACGGTTTTTCCAGGAAATTAACACCCTCGTCTAGCACGCCATGATGCACGATGACATTGTCTGTGTAGCCAGACATGAATAGCACTTTGATGTCCGGGCGAATCTCCACTACTTTTGTGTAGAGCTCACGGCCGTTCATCTCAGGCATAATTACGTCCGTTAACAGCAAATCAATTTTGCCTTCATACGTGGCGGCAATTTGCAGCCCATTGTGCGGATTTAACGCTTCCAACACCGTGTAGCCATAAGTGGCCAATGTTTCGCAGGCTAGCTTGCGTACCATCGGCTCATCCTCGACTACCAGGACCGTTTCACTGCCATAAACCGTCGGCATTTCTGAAATCAATACAGAATTAAGCTGCGTTGCCTCCAGAGGCCGAGGCAAATAAATCTTAAACGTGGTGCCCTCGTTTGGCTCGCTATAAACCCAGATATTGCCGCGATGCTGCTTCACAATCCCGAAAACGGTTGCCAGACCGAGCCCCGTGCCTTTGCCCCGTTCCTTTGTGGTAAAAAACGGGTCAAAAATATGCTGCTGGGTCTCATAATCCATTCCCTGGCCTGTATCACTGATAGAGAGCATGGTGTAGTGCCCAGGTTCTGTGTCTGGATGGGAACGTGCATAGCTTTCATCCAAATAAACCGTGTCGGTTTCGAGAATGAGCTGCCCGCCCTCTGGCATGGCATCGCGCGCGTTAATCACTAGATTCATCAAAATCTGCTCAATTTGTGTGCGGTCCGCGCTGATGACGCAGGGTGAAGGCGCTGGGAAAATTTGCATGTGTATGTCTTCCCCAATCAACCGCTGCAACATATCCCTGAATCCCAGAACCACATCATTGAGGTCAAATAAACCAATTTCCAACATCTGACGTCGGCTGAAGGCCAGAATTTGTTTGGTCAGGTCAGCGGCGCGGGTCGCCGCCTTACCGATTTTCTCAAAATAGGAATAGGCTTTACTGTCAGCCGGTACTCTCATTTGGCCCAGTTCTGTGTAGCCAATCATGGGCACCAGTAAGTTGTTAAAGTCATGGGCAATGCCGCCCGCCAGCCGCCCGAGGCTTTCCAGTTTTTGTGCTTGCCGTAGCTGTTCCTCAAGCTTATCCCTGGCAATTTCGGCCGTTCTCACATCGGTAATATCAACAACGGCCCCAATTGTACGAACGGGCCGCCTGGCTTCGCCTTCCCCTACAAAATCAGTCCGCGCCCGCACCGATTGCCACCGAATAGACTTGTCAGGCAGAATCACTCTTTGCTCCACTTCATATTTGCCATCGCCTGATGGAGCGTGCGCCTGCCGAATTGCCTGGTCAATTCGCTCCTGGTCTTCTGGATGAATGCGGCTTATCAGACCGGGTATCGTAATCACCTCAGATGGATCTATCCCCCACATCTTACGCAGCTGTGGTGAATAATAGATAACGTCTGTGAGATGATCGTGGTCAAACGTACCGATGCCACCCACATTCACGGCCTGCTGTAATCTTTCCTCACTCTCTTGTAAGGCCATCTCGGTCTGTTTACGTTTTGTAATGTCCCGATTGACCGTAACAAAACCAGTTGGCTTTCCGCTGTTATCTTTGATCAACGACGTGGAGGCTAAAACACTTAGCTGGGTTCCATCTTTTGCGGTTTGGCTGATTTCGCCACGCCATTGTTTTTCCGCCAGAAGCATCTTGCTTGGCGTTTCGGGTGATTCTCCAATAAGTGTGGTGTGCAGAAGCTCAACGACGTTTTTGCCCGCTGCTTCTTGAGCCGACCAACCATATAACATTTCTGCGGCCTGATTCCAGCTAACTACCTTGTATTCAAGGTCGAGACCTATGATGGCATCTGTGATGTTTGCTAGCAGGGTGGCCTGGTAGAGTAGCTTTTCTTCAGCTTGTTTCCGGGCAGTGATGTCCAGCACGGTGCCTGTTAGGAGGTCAATCTGTTTGTTGGTATCAAAATGCGCAATTCCGCGTGCTTCTAGCGTACGGAATTCACCGTTGTCTAGAGGAATCCGATACTCAAACGCTAAAGGTTCGCCGGTTTCCAAGGTATGGGTTAGTTGATTGCTGAGAATTGCTCGATCATCAGGATGTATTTGGGCAAAAAACTGTTCGTTAGTTGGGTTACCATGAGCTGTATCCAGATCATGGAGACGGAAGGTCTCTTCCGACCACCAGAGAGGCTCCTGCCCTTGGGGATCATAAGACCAGTGGCCAAGATGGGCGATGCGCTGCGCTTCACGGTAACGATCTTCACTTTCTTGTAGATTGCGGTGAATGAGCATTGTGCCCAATGTATCAGCCAACCGTCTGCTAATAGCCTGGAATAGTTTCTTTTCCTGAGGCGTCCACTCTCTGGCCGCGGAGCATTGGTGTAAACCAAATTGCCAGGGCTTCCCAACTTTTGGATGAAGGGCAATGGACAATACAGATTTGATCTCGAATGTTTTCCACGGTTCATCGTTGGGATTGATTTCTTCGCCGAGTTTGAACTCTATGGGTTCATCTGTGCTTAGCAAAAGGTTAATTAAGTTTACTACGGTTGGTGTGGTGGGCATGGGACGACCCAATTCAAATACTCCTGGGTACTCTGGAGTGGTACGTTCCATTGGCACTTCCCAAGTTGGCGCATCTGGGTCGCAGGCATATAGCAAGAATGCACGGTCACATTCAAATATCGCGAGAACTTCGTCAAGCGTGCCTTGCATCATCTGCGCAATATCGTCACTTTGCTGGAGGGCACGATTAACGCGATCAAGGCTTTCAAAGAATTTCAGATTTTCCAGACGTTCAAGCTCTATTTGTTTACGTTCGGTAATGTCCCGCAGGCAAGCCACCCGCAACTGTTTCCCTTCAAAATCAAATGAGCGGGCGATGACTTCAACCGGGAAGATGGTGCCATCCTTGCGCAACCCAAGCGATTCATAGGGCTGTTCTAATTTTTGGATAATTTTTGGCAAGAGCGATGCATGTTCTTCTGGGGGAACAAAGTCTAGTAATGAACGCCCAATGGCTTCTTCTGACTTATAGCCAAACATTTGAGACATGGCGGCATTAACGTCTTGAATAATCCCATTGTGGTGGAAAAGTATGCCTTCTTTGGTGACGTCTGAGAATCGCTGCAACCGTTCTTCCGATTCGCGCAGGCGTGCTTCGGCTGCCTGACGTTCAGCAATGTTGCGGACAACAGCACAGTTAAGTTCCTGACCATTAAACTCAAGGATTTTGGCAACAATTTCAACTGGGAAAAGGGTGCCGTCTTTTGTTCTGTGCTGGGTTACCAGCATTCTTTTGCCAGCCTCCTTGGTCTCTTTCCATAATGTTTCCCATTGGTCTTCAGCAAAATTGGGATCTATATCGCCAATTGATAAACCAAGCATTTCTTCCCGGGTATAGTCAAGTTTTCGGCAGGCGGTTTCATTAACATCAACAAATTTGGCATCTCTGCTAATCCAAAAGACCGCATCGGCTACGTTGTCTACAGAAAAGCGGGTACGCTGCAACGTTTCTTCTGCCTGATGACGTTCGGTAATGTCTTGCACGGTGCCTACGAGACGGCTGGCACGGCCGTTTTCATCGAGTTCTACTTCGCCCAATCCGTGATACCAACGTTCCTGTTTGTCATTGTGGCGTATGCCTGGGTATTCATAGTCGAACCGGTTGTGTTCAATCAGGATGTGCTGGGTCATGTAGCGCAGCATATGTACGCGATGATCTGGACGAGCCAGGGCGGTCCAGCCTGCCACGTCTTTGGGGTAATGTTCATCAATGCCAAAGAGATCATCTAATGTTTGGGAGGTCGTAAAAAGCCCGGTTTTGAGGTCTAGCGAGAAGGAACCAATGCGGGCCGCCGCCTGAGATTGGCGCAGAAAAAATTCGCTCTCCGACATCGCTTTTTCCATAAGCTTGCGCTGGGTAATGTCTTGCACAGTGCCATACATTTTGATGGCTCGACCTCTTGGGTTGTATTCCAGCTCCCGCTCGGTGCGGATCCAACGTTCTGCGCCATCGCTGGGGCGGACGATGGGATATTCCTTGTCGTAGGTTTGGTCGCCTTCCAGGATTAATTTGGTGAGTTGTTCGCGAATTTTGGCTTCATAAGCCGGATGAACCAGTTTGCTCCACCCATCAATGTTTTTAGGGTAGGTTTCATCAATGCCGAAGATTTGGTCAAATAGGGGGGTGCTATTCCAATTTCCTGTTTTAATGTCAAACCAGTAGGCACCGATCTGGGCCAGTTGATGCATTTTTTGGATAGATTCGGCCGTTTCCCGAGCCGATTGCTGGTCTTTTTGCTGTTTGGTTTGCCATGCTTGCCGAACGGCCGTTTCCAACCCACGCAAGTTGTCTCTGGTAATGAAATCGACTGCACCCGCTTTCACATAGGTAACGGCCGTTGCTACATCTTCAGAGTCAGTGAGGATAATGACCGGGGTGTTTGGCGCATGTGCCAAAGCGTCAGCGAGCAGCGCCAAACCATCCAACTGAGGCAGATTATGATTGGCAATAATGACATCTGGCTGGAATGCTGCCAGCGCATCGCGGAAATCGGCCGCATTCTCTGCTTGTTGGTATTCACAGGCCGGGAAAATCGCGAGGAGTTCGTCCTTAATCAATACTACAATTTCTGCTTGATGTTCGACGTGTAATATCCGGGGAGTACTCATCACTCATCTCCTGAGATATCTGGTTTTATGGCTGGTGTTACGGGATAAGCTACTGATAGGGGAGGCTGATGCGGCATGCACTCCCTCATCACCACATAAGGTGCTGACATTGTTTTCTGAGTATTCCTGAATATAGTAGGTGTTTATGCTGGGGAAAAAGCGATTCGGTAGCCACCGGAAGCTATACATACTTATTTCTAGCCCCGCTTCCCAGACTAAAGCGAATATAAAAAGAGTATAGAATGATTTGGCTCGATTTTCAATGAGAGCCTGACTATTACCCTATAAAAACGGCAAAACGGTTAGCTTTTTGGCAGGTTTTATTGTGATTTGGCGGAGATGATGCGAGCAAATCTCAGTTTTTGGTCAATTGTCGCACGTTGTCTTGAGGGACAAAAAGGTGAGGTTTTTGGGGTGGGAGCATAAATAGACCCGTTATGGAGGTTCTGAATAGGGCTCCATAACGGGTCTTAAACTTTAGCTAATTGTCGATTTAGGTGCGGTTTCTACGACACCAAAATCAAGTGCATTGTCTTTCACATCCACCAAGACGCGATCACCATCGTGAATGTCGCCTTGGATGAGCTTGAGCGCCAGCGGATCAATGATCTGCCGCTGAATAACGCGCTTGAGCGGACGGGCACCATACACCGGGTCGTACCCTTCCTCGATGAGGCGGTCAGTGGCCGCAGGCGTTAGTGCTACGGAGATACCGCGCCGGTCCAGCAGATCGCGCATCTGGTTGAGCTGAATCTGAGCGATCTCGCGCAGTTGCTCTTTGCTGAGCCGGTGGAACAGCACAATTTCATCCACCCGGTTCAAAAATTCAGGCCGGAAATGGTCACGCAGAGCGGCCATAACCCGATCTTCCATGACAGCATCTTCGCTGGCGTCCAGAATGTACTGGCTGCCGATGTTGCTGGTCATGATGATCACCGTGTTGCGGAAATCAACGGTGCGACCTTGTCCATCCGTCAAACGGCCGTCATCCAGCACCTGCAAGAAGATGTTAAACACCTCAGGATGCGCCTTCTCAATTTCATCGAACAGCACAACGGAATACGGCCGTCTCCGTACCGCCTCTGTTAACTGGCCACCCTCATCATACCCCACGTAGCCAGGAGGTGCACCGATGAGCCGGGCGACGGTGTGCCGCTCCTGGTACTCGCTCATGTCGATGCGCACCATGCTGCGCTCGTCGTCGAAGAGGAACTCTGCCAGGGCGCGGGCCAGCTCGGTTTTACCGACGCCAGTCGGCCCCAGGAAAATGAAGCTGCCGATGGGCCGATTCGGGTCTTGCAACCCAGACCGGCTGCGGCGCACGGCGGCGGCTACGGCCCGAATCGCTTCGTCCTGGCCCACCACGCGGTCGTGCAAGCGATCTTCCATCAAGACCAACTTCTCAACCTCGCCTTCGAGCAGCTTGCTCACCGGTATGCCGGTCCATTTGGCCACAATCTGGGCAATCTCTTCTGCGCCTACTTCCTCTTTGAGCATTGCGCCGTCTTGCTGCATGGCGGTCAGCTTGTCGCTGGCTTGCTTGAGCGATTGTTCTAGTTCGTGGAGACGGCCGTATTGCAATTCCGCCGCCTTCTGGTAATCCATCGCCCGCTGTGCCTGCTCAACCTGCACATTTACCTGGTCGATTTCTTCCTTCACCGACTGAATGCGCTCGATCGCTTCTTTCTCGGCTTGCCAACGGGCCGTGAGCTGCGTGCTTTGCTCTTTCAGATTCGCCAGCTCTTCTTCCAGTTTCTTCAGCCGTTCTTTGCTGGCCTTGTCTTTCTCTTTTTTCAGCGCCTCACGCTCGATTTCCAACTGCATGATGTCGCGATCAACCACGTCCAGCTCGGCTGGTTTGCTGTCGATTTCCATGCGCAGGCGGCTGGCGGCTTCGTCCACCAGGTCGATGGCCTTGTCCGGCAGGAAGCGGTCGGTGATGTAGCGATGGCTCAGCGTGGCGGCGGCAATCGTCGCGCCGTCGGTGATGCGCACGCCGTGGTGCACCTCGTACCGCTCCTTCAGGCCGCGCAAAATGGAGATGGTGTCCTCCACGCTCGGCTCGCCGACAAACACGGGCTGGAAGCGGCGTTCCAAAGCGGCATCTTTTTCGATGTACTTGCGGAACTCGTCCAGCGTCGTCGCGCCGATGGCGTGCAGTTCGCCACGGGCCAGCAGCGGTTTGAGCATGTTGCTGGCATCCATGCTGCCCTCAGCCGCGCCCGCGCCCACCAGCGTGTGCATCTCGTCAATGAAGAGGATGATCTCGCCTTCGGCTTCCTGAATCTCTTTGAGGACGGCTTTGAGCCGCTCTTCAAACTCGCCGCGATATTTGGCCCCGGCTACCAAAGCGCCCAAATCGAGGGCGACCAGCCGCTTTTCTTTCAGGCCCAGCGGCACGTCGCCGCGCACGATGCGTTGGGCCAGCCCTTCGGCAATGGCGGTTTTACCGACGCCCGGTTCGCCAATCAGCACCGGGTTGTTTTTGGTGCGTCGGCTCAAAATCTGGATGACGCGGCGGATTTCTTCATCGCGGCCAATCACCGGGTCCAGCTTGCCTTTGCGAGCTTCCTGGGTGAGATCACGGCCGTATTTCACCAATGCCTCGTACTGTGCTTCCGGGTTTTGGCTGGTAACCCGCTGCGAACCGCGCACCGCGGCCAGCGCCTGCATGATGGCGTTGTAGTCAATGCCGTGCCGCGCTAAAAGTTCGCGCACGGAGCCAGCTTTAGGCTGGGCCATGGCCATCAGCAAATGCTCAGTCGAGACGTAATCGTCTTTCATGTTGTCGGCGATGCTTTGCGCCTCTTCGATGACCGCGTTCAGGTTGCGGCTGACGCTGACCTGCACGCTGCTGCCGGTGGCGCGGGGCAATCGGCCCAGCGCTTGCTGCACGCTGTTTTGCAGCATCGTCGTGTCTGTGCCGATGCGCTTAAGCAGCGACGGCACCACGCCGCCTTCTTGCGAGATGAGCGCACTCAGCAGATGTTCCGGCTCAATGGCCGGATGGTTATAGCCTTGAGCCAGGTTTTGGGCCTCCAAAACAGCTTCTTGGGCTTTTTGGGTAAATTTATCTAGTCTCATGTTTGCCTCCCCCGCTAACATGAAATTTTGTAGGGGCAGGTCTTAGACCTGCCCCTACACTCATGTTTCTCGGAGTGATCTTAATTTTTCAAACAGTTCTTTTTCTTCGTCACTGAGGTCCGTGGGCAACGCCACCTCGACGGTGGCATATAGGTTGCCGCGTTCCTCAGAATTTTTTATGTTGGGCATGCCTAAACCGCGCAGACGGAACTGTTTTCCGTTGGCGGTCCCCGCCGGGATGGTGAGCTTGACGGTTCGATCAATGGTCGAAACATCAATTTGCCCGCCCAAGAGTGCGGTGTACAGATCGACCGGTACGGCCGTTTTCAAATCATCTTCGTCCCGCTCAAACTGGTCGTCTGGCATCACCTTGATGCTCAGGTAAAGGTGCCCGCCATCTTGCCCCTGGCCCTTCAACCGCACGCGAGAGCCTGTTTTGACCCCACGCGGAATTTTGGCTTCGATGGAACGGCCGTTTTCCCATTGAATGGTGCGGCTGGTGCCATAAAACGCTTCCGCCAGCGAGATTTCGATCATGTGCTCCACATCGCGGCTGCGACGGATGGGCTGCGCTTGCTGACCAAAAATATCGTTGAAGTTAACCTGTTGACCACCTGCGCCGCGCGCCCCCATTTGGCCAAACAGTGTCTCAAAAAAGTCAGAGAAATCACCAAAGCCCTGGGGGCCGCCGCCGGTGGTATAGGTTTGGCGTCTTTGTTGGCCCGCGCCCTGCGCGCCCCACTGCGACCAGAAGTCATCGGGACGGCCGCCCGCGCGCTGGTATTGCTGCCACTGCGAGCCAAACTGGTCATACATCTTCCGCTTTTCGGCGTCAGACAGCACTTCGTTGGCCTCGTTGAGGTCTTTGAAGCGCTGTTCTGCCTGCGGATCATCCTTGTTTAAGTCCGGGTGATACTTGCGGGCCAGTTTGCGGTATGCTTTTTTGATTTCATCCTGGCTGGCGGTTTTTGACACGCCGAGGATGCTGTAATAATCCTTATAGTCCATTGGCCCTTCCTACTCTTGAAGTGAAAAGTGATAGAGTGAAAAGTAAAAAGTGGCGGTCAGGTAAGTAACTTATCACTTTTACTTTTCACTTTTACTCAATTACATTTCTTGAATTCGCCTTCTACGACGTCTTCCGGTTTTCTTGGCCTTGACCATTGCCATTGCTGTAGCCATTGGCGGTGCCGTTGCTGCCAGGTTGTTCCTGTGCCTGGTACAGCTGCTGGCTCAGGGCGTAGCTGGCTTGTTGCAGCTGCTCGGCCAGGCTGTTGATTTGGGCGGTGTCTTCGGTGGTAACGGCCGTTTTCAGTTCAGCAATCATGCCTTCGATGCGGCTCTTTTCACCTTCATTCACCTTGTCACCCAGCTCTTTCAGGCTCTTTTCCGTGGCGTAGATCATCTGATCTGCCTGGTTACGGGCCTGAATTAGCTCGCGCAGCTTGGCGTCTTCCGCCTCGTGCTGCTTGGCGGCGTTGACCATGCTGTCAACTTCAGATTCGGACAGGTTGGTAGATGCGGTGATCTGAATCTTCTGTTCCTTGCCAGTTGCCTTGTCTTTGGCGGTGACATCCAAAATGCCGTTGGCATCAATGTCAAATGTTACCTCAATTTGTGGCAAACCGCGCGGTGCTGGCGGAAGTCCGTCCAGGCGGAACATGCCCAGCGTTTTGTTGTCCTTAGCCATTGGCCGCTCACCCTGCAAAACGTGGACGTCAACGGCCGTTTGGTTATCTTCGGCCGTGCTAAACACCTCAGTCTTGCGGGTCGGAATCGTGGTGTTCCGCGGAATCAGTGGCGTCATCACGCCACCCAACGTTTCCAAACCCAGGCTCAGCGGGGTTACATCTAGCAACAGCACGTCTTTTACGTCGCCAGCCAGTACGCCACCCTGAATCGCGGCACCCAAAGCGACAACCTCATCCGGGTTTACGCTCTTGTTTGGCACTTTGTTGGTCAGGTTCTGCACCAGATCCTGAATCATCGGCATACGGGTCGAGCCACCTACCAAGACAACTTCATCCACATTGCTGGCAGTCATGTTGGCATCTTCCAATGCTTTTTCGAACGGGCCACGGCAGCGTTGTACCAAATCTTCAGTAAGCTGCTCAAATTTAGCGCGGGTCAGTGTGAGCTGCAAATGCTTTGGCCCATTGGCGTCGGCAGTGATGAAGGGCAGATTCAGCTCTGTCTGCATCAGGGACGACAGCTCAATTTTGGCCTTTTCGGCCGCTTCACGCAGCCGCTGCAAGGCTTGCCGATCCTGGCTCAGGTCAATGCCCTGATCTTTCTTGAACTCGTCAATCATCCAGGTCACGATGCGCTCGTCCCAGTCGTCGCCACCCAGGTGGGTGTCGCCGTGGGTTGATTTTACTTCCACAACACCGTCGCCCACTTCCAGCACGGAGACATCGAAGGTACCACCACCCAGGTCAAATACCAGGATGGTTTGGTCTTCGCTTTTGTCTAGCCCGTAAGCGAGAGCTGCGGCCGTCGGCTCATTGATGATGCGTAAAACTTCCAGACCGGCAATTTTGCCGGCGTCTTTGGTCGCTTGCCGCTGGCTGTCGTTAAAGTAAGCGGGTACGGTGATGACCGCCTGCGTGATATTGGTGCCCAGATAGGCTTCGGCATCTCGCTTCAGTTTTTGCAAAATGAAGGCGGAGATTTCCTGTGGGGAGTATGTTTTATCCACCACGGGCACTTTCACGCGGGCATCTTTTTGCGGTCCGGCGACGATTTCGTAAGGCACCATTTTCTGGGTGCGCTTGGTTTCTTCGGCGTCAATATGACGACCCATTAACCGCTTGACGGAGTAGATGGTGTTGTCTGGATTGACAACAGCTTGCCGTTTGGCGGTTTGGCCGACTAAGCGTTCGCCTTTTTTATTGAAGGCAACGATAGAGGGGGTGGTATTGCCCCCTTCGGCCGATGGAATAACGACGGCGTCGCCACCTTCCATCGCGGTGACGACTGAGTTGGTTGTTCCTAAGTCGATACCAATTATTTTGCTCATGCTTGTGCTCCTCTTAATACAATTTCGCTTCTTATTGCTTCGCGATTGTTTCGTGTTTTTGGATTGGTTCTTTTACATAAAACCTGAATCATATTGTGCAAAAGCTGCATATGATTTGTGTAAGACGGCCGTTAGAGAAACATATACACTTTGAAAAAGACGGCCGTCTTACACAAAAACAGGCGCTGAATCTAATGAATCCAGCGCCTGTCGTTTGGTTAAATGTCGTAGCCGACCTTATCCTTCAAGAACGGTCGTGCCGTTGCCAGCGTGTACGGCAATGCGTTTGGGCTTTACAGCTTCTGCTTTGGGAATTTGCAAAGTGAGCACGCCGTTTTCCATATTAGCTTCCACATTGTCAGATTCTACCGGGGTGGGCAGGCTAATGCTGCGCATAAAGCTGCCGAAGCGGCGCTCCCGCAGATGCACTTTCTCATCATCGCGGACCTCTTCGTCCTGGGTTTCGCCCTTGATGGTCAACACGTTGTCAGTGATAGTGATCTCCAAATCATCGGGGTTCATGCCAGGAACGGCCGCTTTCACCGTGAATGTATCTTCATTTTCAGTTACATCCAGTGGGAAGCCCCAAACGGAGTTGCGCTCCCATTTGCCAACCGGTGCGTTGAAGGCATCTTCGAACAGCCGGTCAATCTCATTGCGCATTCTGGCCATTTCACCAAAAGGATTCCAACGGATCATTGTGTTCATGGTATACCTCCTAAACATGTAAAAATTGAAACTTTTTCGTCTAAAACTGCTCGAAAACTATCGAGCAATACAGCTCCAATTTTCGGCGGTGCGTGTAAGAAATAAATAAACAAAAAGTTAAAACTATGTATGCAGCGGCAAAAGTTGGTAAAGAAAAACGGCCGTTCTTCTGAAATGAAGAAACGGCCGTTTTCACATTAACTTTTGTTGTCTAAAGGTTCTTACTCATACCGCAGCGCATCGGCTATGACCACCTGCGACGTCGCGCGGGCAGGCAGCCAGGCTGTTAGCAAGCTGGTGACCACAATAACCACGCCAATCCCCGCCAGCGTGGCCCACGGCGGCAGGAACGCCAATCCCTGGTCAGCGGCCACCTGCAAGTACAGATTGTAGGCAAAGGTCAGCGCCAGGCCGTAGCCAATCACCGTGGCCAGGCCGGAAACAAACGCCCCTTCAAACAGGAACACGTTTTGCACCATGCTCTGGCTAAAGCCGATGGCCCGCAGCACGCCAATCTGCTGACGGCGCTCCACCACGGCGCGGATAGTCACCACACCCAGCGCGGCAATGCCGATGAGTAGCCCCAGGCCGATGAAGCCTTGAATGAGGTAGAAGATGCTGCGCACCGAGGCGCGGCTGGCTTCCAATTGTTCTTTGGGCAGCGAGGTTTGCAGACCGCTGCGGCTAAATTCGCCCTCGATGGCGTTGGCGGCGGTGCGGGCGTCGCTGCCTTCCGGCAGGCGCAGGAGGAAGCGGGTGGGCTGGTCATACCCCAGCGTGGCCGCCGCTGCGGCGCTCATCGTGGCCCCAAAGAAGTTGGGCGCGGAGCTGATGACGCCAATCACGGTGAAGTCGTGGGCCGTGCCGTCGGCTCCGGTTAGGCTGATGGTGACTGGCGCAAAGGTGTCGGCGGAGGCGCTGATGGCGTTCACGGCGAAGGCGTCTTCGTTGCGCTGGGCGGTGGGGTCGCCGCCCCGGTCAATCGAAAAGTCGTCGATGAGAATGAGGCTGGGGTCAGTTTGAACGGCCGTCCACACTGCTTCTGCACTCTCATACCCGGTGGCCCAAGTGCCCAGCTCCAGACGGTTAGTTGCAAAGAACGTCTCGTCCACGCCGTTGATGACGTAGCTGGCTGGATTGTCCATCTCTGGGCTTTGGGCTTCTACGGGGGCAAAGATGGTTGAGGCGATAGCTAGCGGTTCGTCCATCTTGCCTTCAGCGGCCATGTCGGATACGGCCGTTTCCAAATCAGCCACACTCACCGGATTAAATGGATTGGCCTGCACCAGCACGTCGTAATCGCCGCTGCCGCTAATCGGGTCCAAAAAGTTGCTGAAGGTATTGGTGATAGTTGTAGTGCTCACCAGCGTAAAAATGATGAGGCTGAACATCGCCAGGGTGGTGGCGGTGCGCCCCTTATTCATCACCGGGTAGGCGATAGAGACGCGGGCCACGGGCAGCAGTCGGCCAAAGCGGCCCAGTAGCCCGGCAAAAAGGTTCAGCAGCGCGTCGGCGTTGTACAAAAAGAGCACAATTGCGCCGCCCACCAGGAACATGCCGCTGATGAAAAAGTCGCCGGGGTTGCTGCCCAGGTCTGCCAACGCACCGCTGCTGCGTGTGGGCAATGCCCAATACAGGATGAGGCTCAGGCCAACGAAGGAGTAAGCTAGGCGATCAGGTACGCGCAGCCAGTGGCCCAGCTGCCCGATGCCGATGATGAACAGCGAAACGCCCAGGGCGTAAACGCCAATCTGCTCGGCCACATTCACGCCGACGTAGGCAAAAGTGTAGCCCAGCGCCAGCAGGACGGGACCGCGGGCAAACAATCCACCCCAAAAGTTGAGCACGGCCTTGGGACCAGCCAGCACAAAAAGGCGGAACGCTTCACGCAGGTTGCCCTTGCCTGCTTTGTTCAGGGCGGCGCGCCAGACGAGGAACGGCCGTAAAAACAGCGTCCATTGGCTCTCGCGGGGCAGGGTGGGCAGGTTCAGGTCGCGGATTGCGGCGATGATGTTTACACGGCTAATGCGAATGGCGGAGATGCTGACGGTGACGAAGGTGATGACCAGCCCCAGGCTGTAGCCAATCAGCGCAGAGCGCAGGCTGACGCGGGGGATGATGTTGAGCGAGCTGCTGGCCAGCAGGCTGCCGATGGCTTGGGCCAGCAGCAGTGCCGCCCCCACGCCCAGCAGGGCACCAATGACGGAAGCCAAGAAGTTGTAGGCCAGCCCTTCGCTGACAAACTGGCGAATCAGGTCGCTGCGCTGCAAGCCGACGGCGCGGCTCATGCCCAGCTCCGATTTACGCTCGGCGGCCAGCACGGAAAAGATGAGGAAGATGAGCAAAATGCCGCTGAAAATGGAGAAGGTGCCGAAGGTGACAAAGAGGGTGGTGATAAATTCGGCGCTGCTGGCGGCGGTCTCAAGCTGGTCGGCTTTGACGGCGTTGACCACCAGGTTGCCAGACACGGCTTCCAGCAGGCTAACGGCGTTGTCGGTGAGGGCCGCCCCTGTTTCCCGATCGCCTACGTTGGAGATGAGAACGGCCGTAATCTGCCCAGCCTGCTCAAAGAAGGTTTGCGCCTCAGCCAGTGGCAGAATCACGGCTGCGCTGCCCCCGGCGAGTTCGCCGTCCGGCACAATGGCGGCGACGCTAAATGGCGTCGGGATGCCTTTCACCAGCAGCAGTTCGTCACCGGCGGTCACGTCCAGCGCTTCGGCCAGGGACGTATTCACCAGAACTTCGTCTTCGGCCAGGCCGTCTAATCCGGCGGGCAGGGCTAGGCCGTCACCTGTGATTTCACCGATACCGCGAATGGAAACGGCCGCTTCCGACAAACTATTTTCATTGTTCAACACCGGTAAGGTTTGCACGACGACCGGCACAGCAGCATCAATCGTTTCCCTATCAACCAGCGCGGCAATATCGGCCGTGATGGCCGCATCAAACCATTGCGTCTGGTCGGTGTCGCTATTGGGCGTGGCGCTAAAGCTAAAACCGCCGCTGGCTTCCAGCAGCGTAGGGCTGATTTCTTCATCAATTGCCCCCAAATCGTCGTAAACGTCCACTTTTACTGAGTAATCGACCGTGTCGCCAATGCCCAAAGCGCTGGTGATGATCAGGGTGGACAAAGCCAACCCCACAACGATGAGCAGCGTCTGGCTTTTGCGGCGCGGAATGTTGCGCACGCCCAGGCGGAATGGCAGCGGGTAGCGCAGGGCGGTCAAAGCGACGCCCAAAAAGATGAGGCCCAATAGCCCCAGCAATGTGTACATGAGTGTGTCGGCAGGTATGCCAAAGATGGTATTCATGGGAGTGTTCCGTTTTCGGTAATCGGTGGTCGGTAATCGGTCACTGATCACCGATTACGGTTTACCGATTACCGCTTAATTGGCGCTCATGGTTTGCAATTCTGGGACCAGGGCTTCGCTGGTGGCTAAATCTTTGCCGTAACCGTTGCTGTGACCGTTCCCGTTGTGGCCGTTGCCATTGGTGTGGCCGTTGCTGTGGCCATTGGCCGGTGCGGCCGCGCTTTGGGTCTGGGTGTCGGACACGACGACGCCATCTTTCATCCACACAATGCGGTCACACTGGTCGCCGATTTCCTGGGAGTGGGTGACGATGACAAAGGTTTGGCCGTTTTCGCGATTGAGGCGGCGCATCAGGTCCATAATTTCTTGGGAGGTAGTGCTGTCCAGGTCGCCGGTTGGTTCATCGGCCCAGACGATGGCTGGCTTGTTAACCAGGGCGCGAGCGATGGTGACGCGCTGCTGCTGCCCGCCGGAAAGCTCGGTGGGGCGTTGGTCAACCTGGTCGGCCAAACCGACGGCAGCCAATGCTTCGTGGGCCATTTTGCGGGCTTCTTTGGGTTTGATGCGGCTTTTGTAGTCAAGGAGTAGGGGCATTTCTACGTTTTCGGCGGCGGTGAGGACGGGCAACAGATTGTAGAATTGGAAGACAAAGCCCATGTTGGCAGCGCGGTAGGCGGTGCGTTCTTTGTCGCTCATTTTGGCGAGATTACGGCCGTCTATTTCAATAATCCCTTCGTCAATAGCATCCAGCCCAGAGAGCGAGTTCAGCAGCGTGGTTTTGCCACACCCGGACGGCCCCATGATGGCCACCATCTCCCCTTGCTTCACTTCCAAATCCAGACCGCGCAACGCCTGCACAATCACTTTGCCGGTGTTGTAGGTTTTTTGTACATCTGTGGCGCGAATAATGATGTTGTCACTCATTCCAAGCTCCTTTTCCTTTAATTGCGTGAAAGGCCCCCTGCGGTTTAGGCAATGGCTCCCACTTCAAATCCGTTTTTGCCTTTTTATGACATGAACACAGTTTAGCCGGGTTGTGCCAATTTGTCAATAATTTGTCAAGATATTGTTAATATATTGTCGTCTTCTGTGCAGAAGTTGTAGAAAGTATTGTTATTGGACTGAAAGCAATAAAAAAAGCCGCTGTGAAGTTTTCTCCACAGCGGCTTTCTAATATCAATTTGGCGTTGGCCTATTTTTTGGTAACCAGCTTGTCTTCGGCTTTACCACGGTTGGCGTTCAGCAGGACGCTGATGCCCAGCAGGATGAGGGCTAATGGCCACAGCTTGCCAACCCAGGTGAGGAGTGTTAACAAAGCCCCGCCGAACAGAATCGAAATACCCACAAAGGCAATGATGCTGCCGGGGATGAGTGCCCACCAGTGCGTTTTGTCGGTAAATACGGCCGTTGTCAACGTAACCAACCCGAAGCCCAGACCCAAGAAGATGAGGAAGACACCGCCTTCACTGTCACCTTGCCAGATGGCAAATGGCCCTTCGATGGCGTAAGCGCCCCAACCAACGCCACTCAAAATGCCACCAGGAATCATCAAACCACCGTTGCGGGTCAGAATGCCCCAGACCAAAAACAGAGCGCCGAGCGCGGGAACAACCAACAAACCCATGCTTTCTGGTAAATCGAACGTGATAAACTGCCCGGCCAACAAAACCAGCCCTAAGGCTACCAAAATCAAACCACTCACTGAATTATTTTTGCGCATTTTCATCTGTTTCCTCCTAAAACGAAAAGCTGCTTGGCTTCTCATTATTGTTTGTTTCTGAATATGCGCTCAGTATACAAAATGGCTTGAATCGTTTGATGTGCCGGAAGTCATAGGCAGGTCATATTCTCGATGTGACCTCATAGCCAGTCGAGTATGATCCCGCCTATGACTGTTGATTTAGGATTTATGCTTTACATGCCACTTGCAGCCGCTCTCTACACTCAGGCAGAAATCGACTCCGGGTTGGAAGTCCAGCACTTCATCCCAGCCTGGACCGCCCAAGAACCAGTCTGCACCGCTGCCACCAGTGAAGTTGTCGTTGCCGAACAGCCCCATCAGGTAGTCGTGACCGCCGTAGCCAAAGATGGTGTCATCGGCCAAACCGCCCGTGATGAATTCTGAACGGTTTGTGCCGTGGATTTCGTAGCAGGCGTCATAGCCAAACCCTTGGGCATAGCCCCAGCGTCCCACGCTAAAGCGGATGCCGAAGTAGCCGGGGTCGCCCACTGCCACAGCCGAAGCCGGGCCATCAAATGGACTGCCTTCTAGCGCTACCACGTAACATCCGTCGTCGTTGATGACGTAGGCGGAACTGTCGAAGTTGAACAACGCCACCACCGGATCGTGATCTGTGACGCGCAAATCTGTGTCACGCTCGGCATTGCCATGCACCACATCTACCTCGGCAAAAAGGTTGTTGAACAGATTGTCGCTGACCAGAATATGGTCCAGAACTTGCAGATTGCCTTCATATTGGTAGGTGTACTGTTCGGTCGGCGGCAGCGTGTCGATCAGGTTGTGCAGTTCGCTGCCCGCCAGCGTGTGGACGGGTGCAGAAAACTGGAAGTCGTTCAGATCGCCCATCACGATGATGTTGGCATTGGCATCCAGCGCCAATATCTCCTGCACGAAGCTGTTAACGACAGTTGCCTGCGCCAAACGCTGTACTTCAGAGGCGAGAACTGGCGGCTGAATCCGGCCAAAAAGCGGATTGTCACCACCTTTGGAGTTGAAGTGATTGGCAATCACGATGACTTTCTGGCCGTTAAAGATGAATTCACCGGCCAATGGTTTGCGGCTGTCGTCCCAGGCGGTATTGGTTGGGTCGATGCGACCGGGGCTGGTGCTGAGTTCCACACCATCAGGGCCTAAGGTAACGGCCGTACTTGTCACCGCATCTCCCCCCGCACGATCTACAAAAGTGACCAAAGCAGGCTGGAAGAGGAAGCCGACGCGAATATTGCCGCCGGGTGCGCCACCGTCCATCAAGTCTTGCGGAGCGATGTCGCGGTATTCGTATACCGGACCGCCCGCAACTTGAATGGCCGCGATGAGCAGGCCATAGGTTTCGCTGGCATCGGTGACACCGTCGTTGGCGGCCCCGCTGTTGTCCTGAATTTCTTCCAGGCTCAGGATGACGGGCGCATTGAGATTATTGACGATCTGGTTGGCCAGGGCATCAAACTTGTCCTGGCTGTCGTTGGGGCTGAGGTTTTCTACGTTGAACGTAGCTACCGTCAGCGCTGTGCTGTTGCTTGCCAGGCTGGTGCTTTCAGTGGTGAAGCTGCTGTTCAGCGGCGGCAGCGGGTCAAAGTTCAGGATTTTGAAGTTGCCAAAGCTATAGTCCATCACGCCAACAATTGGTGCGGTGAAGGTGTCGCCGACACTGGCATCCGGTTCGTCGGGCACCAGGGCGTCATCGATCATGATGCGCTCGGGGTTGAAGTCCGTCGCGCTGATGACCAGGCCGCCACGTGCCGACTGCCCTGTGGCGTTGGTGCCCAAATCGCTCACGACGACAATTTCGCCAAAGCCTGTGCCGCCAACAACCAGGGCATCGTTCACCTGCACCAGCATTCCTTCAACGCTTTCGTAGAAATCCAGGCCGTCGTTTTGGGGATCAAAGGTGGGCGTACTGTTGGCATCGCCAGTGGAATCGTCGTCGATGATGGTGTTGGGTGGGATACGGCCGTTTACCCCCAACACAACCGGCGCAGGCAAAGCATTCCCACTGCTGGTCACGGTTATCGTGGCATTGGTAAGCTCCGTGGTTGAGAGATTGCCCGATCCAAAGCCGCCGGGATAAAACTCGGCGACAGTGGCCGTAATGGCCAGGGCATCACCGACTGCCACGGTTGGAGAAGACCCCGTGAAAACAAAGATGGCGTCAGAAGTCGCCTCATTGCCATCACCGATGGGGTCTTGCAGATAAAAACCGTTGTTGCCGACCACGGTGACTACCCCGCTGGTTTCCACCTCCTGGCCATTGTAGGCCGAGATATGCGCTTCGCCCTGGATTTCCATGATGGTGACGGTTGGGCCCGACACACAGCCAGCAAATGGAGAGCCATCCAGCTGGGTTCCGGGTGAAAAAAGCGCGCCACCGGAAGCGACCGCCAGACTGTGCCGCACAAAATCACCGGTAATGTCCGGGTCGCGAGTCAGCGACTCATCGTTGCCCGCTTCGCTGCCATAATCCACGGCCAGTGTGCTGGCGGCGCTGTCTTCCAGCGTGAGCGTGTCGCCTGTGTTGTTTAACCCCAATGCGCCGGTCGAAGCTGTTTGCACTAAAGCGCCGCCAAAGCCGCCCGTGGGCACACCGCCGCCAAAAATAACGGCCGTACATCCCGCGGGGATCACCGAATCGGCCGGGAAGGTGTGGCGCACCTGCACGGCATCGCTTAACGTCCAGCCACTTACGTCCAGGTCCGCGCCGCTCACGTTGACAATTTCGATAAACTCGTCATCGCTGCTGTCGCGGGTGCCGTCGCCGTTGGCGTCGCCGGGCAGATCATCGGCTGGGTCGGCCAGGTATTCGTTGATGACCACGCTGGTGAGGCTGAGGCTGGCAGTGGTAAAGCTAAAGCTCACATCGGCTGTCATGGTGTCCGGTGGGTCGTCTGTATCGTTGTCGCTGACCTGGGTGGCAAAGATAGTGACGGTGCAGCTTTCACCGTGGGCAAAGTTGGTGTCGGGATCGAGGGTATAGCTGGTGGGGCCGTTGCTGGGAACGGCCGTATGCAAACCGCTCGTGTCACAATCAATCGCAAACCAACTGCCGCTTACCGTTACCGCTTCACTGAAGGTAAGCGTGATGGTCGCGTCAACCGGCACGCCAACTGCGCCGTTGGTGGGATTTGTGCTGGCAATGCCAGGGGCGGCATCGCCAGCCAGCGGCGCAAAGGTGCCAACAGGGAAGGGATTAGCCGCTGTGGCGTTGCTAGTTTCGTTATCCAAGGCATTGATGCCGCTGAAGCTCCAGTTGGCTAAATTGAAGATCGCGCCATCGGCTTCTGTGCTGGAAACGCGATAAGCCCAGCCATCCATGTAATCCCACGGCTGGCCGGTGCCGGAGAGGTTGATGTCGCCGAACGTGTCGATGACACTGCCATTTTGGAACAGCTCGAGCGCGTCGTCGCCGTTTACGGAAACGGCCGAATCCGTGTAATTTGGCGCAAAGCCAAAGAAATTACTGAATTCAACTGTTTCTGTGGCCACATAAAGAAATTGTCCGGCATTGGCTGCATCGGCGGGGAAGGTAAACTCCTCGCCATCGGTACCGCCGCCGTTGTTGGCGCTGCCCAGGCCGTAAATGCTCAGGTCGGGAATATCATTGACCACATAAAGCTCTACTGCTTTGGGGATGCCACCGGTCAGTGGGCCGTCAACCACGCCCGTTAGGAGCAAATCGGTAGCGATGGCTTGGGAAGGGGCGGCTGTGCTGATCAGTAAAATGAACACAGCAACCAGAACAGGTAGGAAATGTTTAATGTTGCGCAAGATTGCCTCCATTTGTTGTGCAAGCGCACAGTGGGGTGGCATCTGTTTGGCAGAAACTGGCTATGTAATGGCTCAAATCCACCAGGGAAATGTGAAACAGGAACGGCCGTATCGCAACGATAAGCCGCTCGGTGCTTGCCGACATAATTACCCAATCTGCTTGCAGATACCTGGTTTGGTTTGATAAGAAACGCTGTAGTAATAATAAAAAAGAGGCTTGCTTTGTGCAAGCCCCTTTTTTAGGTTTTAGGTGATTTTGCTGGTAATAATTTACTCGCCAGCGATGAAGAATATCATGGTGGTGTGGGTGCTGTTATCTTTGGCCTGGGTTCCCATGGCAAAGGCGTACACCGGGTTCACATCGGCGGCATCTTTAACGGTGGGATCCACATCTTCCAGAGCAGCAAAAAGGCCATCCAGGTCCATGTACATAACCGGAATGGTGCCGCGCGGGAAAGCGTCCCAGGCGTCCCGGTATTTGTCGCTGTCGGCCAGATTGGCTTCGCCGAGGAACAGTCCTTCGATGGTTTCACCGCTGGTGGACAGCACCAGGTAATCCTCGCTGACGCCATAAGCGCCAATCAGTTCGCCAGTAGTATCTTCAACTTCATAGACGGTGACGTCATCATTGCCGGAGTCATCCACGTTCATGTCCTGATCTTCCAGGCCATCGGTGAAATCCTCAGCCAGATTCGCCAGCTCTTCGCCATCGCTGGCCCCCGTCATCACTACCAGACCCAGGTCTGTTTCAAACTGCTCCGAGATGAGTCCTTCGTCGCTGTCGATGATGGCGAGGCTATACTCACCATTGAGCAGGGGCATCAGGTCGTCGTTAGGGTTAAAGCCAAACATGTCATCAAACATGTCCATCGCTTCATCCAGATCGTCTTCTGTGACGCCACTTACTGAATTCATGGCGTTCTCCCAGACCAGGTCCAGGCGTTGGCCGACCAGGAAAACGTAGGTGGATTCGGGCAGGAATTCGGCCGTTCTAATTTTGTCGGTTTGGGCATCCAGCATAGCCTGCTGCTCATCGCTCAGCTTGTCGTAGTTGCCGACAAAATCAACCTGAATGCCTTCGGGAATGGCGGTAATCGCCATGCCGACACCGATGAACCCCAAGTCTTTTATCGCCCCAGCGTCCAAACCTTCGAATTCGCCGCTGTCTTCGGCACCTTTGGCAGCATCTTCAAGGCCTTCACCACTGACGTAAACGGTCATGGCGCGGTCAGCGGGCAGATTAGCAATGGTGTCCTGGTATTCAGCAACGTCGCCCAAATTTTCGCCTTGCTGGGCATCAATCGCGTCTTTCAGCAGATCGATGTTGGTAGCCATGAAGAACATTTCGCTGGAACGGCCGAATGCAATTCGCTCATCTTCAAAATCGCTGTCTATCTCGAACACTAACGCGCCGCCGTACTCAACTTCGTCAACTCGACTATCGCTTTGCTCTTCGATGGCGTCAATCAAGTCTTCGATGAAAATGTCGGCAACGGCCGTATCGCGAATGGTGGCGGCAAAGATGAGCTGGGGCGGATCGCCTTCGTTCATCGCTTCGATGTCCAGCTCGGCCAGACCGATACCCAGATTTGGGCCAATCCAGGGCAAAATGTCATCGCTGATGGTCAAGCCAGAGGCATCCTTAAGCTCATCATCCAGGTTTTCCAAAGCTTTCCCTGGTTCTTCGGCATCAAACTCCACGTTTGCCTCGTCGAATACATCCTGAAACGCGCGAGCAATGCGACTGGTATCTTCATTGGCCAGATTCAGCGCGTTTAGCTCGACGAGCATGGTTGTATCCGGCGGCATCACGCTAGCGATGGCGCTTTTGTCGTTGCCAAACAGTTTTGGCAGCAAAATGATCCCGCCCACCACGATGATGGCGACAAGCGCCAGGGCGGCAATCCCGCCAATGATCAACATGCGGTTGTTGCCACCGCCGCCTGAGGTCATTGGGCTGTTGGTTACTATGGTTTCTTCAGTCATTGAATGCCCTCCATTCATTGCACTAAATACTTTGAAAAATAGAAATCGTCATCCGTTTAAGGGAATTTGGCAAAATCATAGCATAGATTTGCCTGACAAAATCAGCCAGTTTGCCTGACTAATTTTAGTTTATCTGGTAAACGATCCTAAAGCGATCCGTTGGAAACGGCCGTAATCTGCTTAACACCCTCACTGCCCATCGCTCGACAGGCAGCAGTTTAGTTCATCGCCAAACGGCAGGCTGCTGCTACAATTGGCGGTATGGAAACGGTTCAACTTTTTGCGGTAGAAATGGATGGTATACGGCCGTTGCCCGTTGCCGATAACGTGGCCAGCTTTGATCAGCTGTATGAGGGCCTGGACCTGGGCGTTTATTCTGCCTTGCGCACCTTCGAGCACAACAAATTTCTTTACCTGGAGCATCATATTGAACGCACACGCCGTTCGATGGCGCTGCTGGGCTGGACGGAAGTGCTGGATGAGACGCGGCTGCGCCAAGGACTGCATGAAGCGTGTACGCAGTACCCCCAGCCAGAGGCGCGTGTCCGGTTCGATTTTCTCGCTGCGCCACCATATCACCTGGGTACCGACAGCCGACTGCTGATTGGCCTGATGCCGTTTATGCCGCCGCCACCGGAGCTGTACGAGCGCGGGGTGCACGTCGGGTTTGCTCCCGATCTGGCACGCGCCAATCCGCTGGCCAAAACGGCCGATTTTGCCCAGAAGCGCCAGGTGTATAAAGCCAATGCCGATGTGTACGAATATTTGCTGCTCAGCCCCGCAGGTGAAATTTTGGAGGGCACCAGCACCAATTTTTACGGCGTGCTTGATGGTGTATTTCATACCGCAGGCACGGGCGTGCTGGCGGGCATCACTCGCAAAATCATCCTGGACCTGGCTGCTGGACTGCATATCCCGGTTAGCCTGGAGCCCATTCACGTCGCCCAAATTCCGCAGCTGAGCGAGGCAGCCCTAAGCGGTTCCTCGCGGGCATTGCTGCCGGTGGTGCAAATTGGCGATCAGGTGGTGGGAAACGGCCGTCCTGGCCCCATCTGCCAAAAAATTCTGGCAGCATACAATCAATTCGTCGCTCAAGAAATTAAAACTGCAATTTAGGAATGGTGGCTGGTGGCTAGTTGCTGGTCGATTCAAACTAGCCGCTAACCACCAATCACTAAAAACTGGAGGAAAAATGATTCACGGAACCCACAACGCCGTGCATGATGCGCGGAACGAAGCTGTAAAAATCTACATCAACGGCGAACTGTTTCCCCGCCATGAGGCCAAGATTTCCGTGTTTGACAGCGGCTATCTGGTGGGGGACGGCGTGTGGGAAGCACTGCGGCTGCACGAGGGTGTGCTGGTTTTCCTGGACGAGCATTTGGACCGGCTGTGGCAGGGTGCGGCTACGATTGGCATGTATGTGGGCATGAGCCGCGAAGAGATGACCGATGCGCTCTGGCAAACGATCAACGCCAACGAGATGTACGACAACGTGCACGTGCGCTTCATGCTCACACGTGGCATCAAAAAGACGCCGTCGCAAGACCCCCGCCTGACGATTAGCGGACCAAACCTGGTGATCATCGCTGAGCACAAACTGGCCGATCCCGCCAGCCGCGAACGAGGCGTAACGCTGTTCACCAGCAGCATCCGGCGCGGTTCGCCCGACTACCTGGACCCACGCCTGAATTGCCACAGCAAGCTGCATGAGGTGATGGCTCTGGTCCAGGCGCTAGAGGCTGGTGCCGACGAAGCGCTGATGCTGGACATTCACGGTTTTGTGGCGACCTGCAACGCCACCAACTTTTTCATGGTGAAAAATGGCGAAGTATGGACCTCCACCGGGCAGTATTGCATGAACGGCATTACGCGCGGCAAGACGATTGAAGCGTGCCAGCGCAATGGCATTCCCTGCTACCAGAAAAACTTTTCCCTGTTTGACGTATACGGCGCGGATGAAGCGTTTGTGACGGGCACGTTTGGCGGATTGACTCCGGTGACGAAGGTAGACGGCCGTACCATTGGTACTGGCAGTTATGGCCCGATGGCTCGGCGGTTGCAAGATTTGTATGAAGAGCTGGTGCATGAGGCGGTTGTGGCCGGTAAGCGGTAAACGGTGTGCGGTAAACCGACCACCGTTCACGGATTACAGATAACCAATTACGGGACAAAGGAGAAACAATGACCCAAATAACCCGCATTTGCCTCTGGAGTGGGCCACGGAATATTTCCACGGCGTTGATGTACAGCTTTGCGCAAAGGGCAGATACGGCCGTTTTCGATGAACCGCTCTATGCCCATTACCTCTCTAAAACGCCCGCCCGCGAGTACCATCCTGGCGCGGAGCAGGTTATCGCGGAGATGGAAAATGACGGCGAGAAAGTGGTGCGGGACCTTATTTTGGGCAACCAGGATGCACCGGTGCTTTTCTTCAAGCACATGACCCATCATCTGTACAACCTGGATTGGAGCTTCATGAAGCAGACGGTGAACGTCATTCTCACTCGCGATCCGTACGACATGCTGCCATCCTTTGCCAAGGAGATTGAGCAGCCCGCCTTGCGCGATGTGGGCTATGCGCTGCACCTGGAGCTGCTCGATTATTTGCGCAGTATCGGCCAAAATCCGCCCGTTTTGGACTCAAAACAAACGCTGCTGAATCCGCGCGGCGTGCTTAGCCAGCTGTGCGAGCAGATCGGCATTCCGTTTGACGAGGCGGTGCTGAGTTGGCCTGCTGGGGCGCGGCCTGAGGATGGTTCTTGGGCCAAATATTGGTATCACGCGGTGCATCGCTCCACTGGCTTCCAAAAGTACAGCCGCAAAGAGAGCGAATTTCCTGACTATTTACGGCCGTTGCTGGCTGAATGCCAACCTTACTACGACAAACTGTCTGCCCTGGCTATCCAGGCCTAGCCAAACACAGATTTCACAGAAGGGTTTGGAAAATCTGTGCCCTCTGTGAAATCTGTGGTTATTTCGTTGAGTATGAAAATGGGGGGGGTAGGGATACGGCCGTTAACCAACCAAAGTCGCCGTTAATTGAATATTGCTGACGCCAGCCAGCGCTTTGGAGACCGGACAGCCCGCCTTGGCGCGTGCAGCGTATTCCTGGAACGTGGCGTCATCAATGCCGGGCACATCTGCCTCCACGTTTAGCTCGATGGTGTGGATAGTTGGTGCGCCGTCTACCTGGCCGATGTGCACTTGGGCGGTGGTGTTAATGCTGTTCGGCACATGTTCGTCTGCCGAGAGGATGGCGGAGAGGAACATGGAGTAGCAGCCCGCGTGGGCTGCACCAATGAGTTCTTCAGGATTGGTGCCGTCGCCATCGGCAAAACGGGACGCACGGGTGAAAGGGCCAGTGTAACGGCCGTTGCCTACCACCATTGTTCCTTTTCCTTCGGTCAGGCTGCCTTCCCAGGTTGCACTTGAATTACTTACAGGCATAACTTGTTGCTCCTTTTTCCCAGCAAGGGGTATCGGTTTGTTTTGAATGGTTTTTGCAGCAAATTGCCTCCCGACTATACGGGTAAATTGTCGAAAGAGCCAATTAGATTAGCCGCACCTGGCGTTAACCAGATACTTTAAACCAGGGCAACTAGCTCTACTTCAACCAGCCAGCCTGGGTCAACAAGGGCGGTGACGCCAAGCAGAGCGCTGGCTGGTTTGGCCGCGCCATAAAACCTGGCCCGCACGGCGTTAAATTCGGCCAGGCGCGACACGTCGGTGAGGTAGATGGTGGCTTTGACGACGTTGGCAAATGTGGCTCCGTGTGCGGCCAGAATGGTGGCCAGGTTGTGAAAAACTTGCTCAGCCTGGGCGGTCATGTCGCCCACGCCGACGGTTTCGCCACGTTCGTTTTGCGGTCCCTGGCCGGAAATGTACAGCATATCGGAGCCACCGGGAATGCGCACGGCCTGTGAATAGTTTCGCGGCGGCGCGTAAACGCCATCTGGATTGCTGGTTTGCAGAATCATACATTTTCCTTTTTCAAGATTTGGGATTTTAGGGGAGATTATGGGAAGGAACGGCCGTTTCATCAAGGCCGGTATTGCATTACCAGGCTGGTGCGTAGGGATTTGGCAATTTTGGGGAGGAAGGAGCGATTTATTGCTCGATGGGATGGGGTGGGGAAACGGCCGTTGCTAGAAATGGGGTGGACCAGTCAGGCTGAACCACCCCATCCAAAATTCTGCGGTTTAGGGGGTAATGTTTATTGATGCTCAAGCCAGCTCAGGGCTTCGGTTGGATTGCTGAAGATTTTAACGTTGACCCCTTGTTCGCTGTAGCGTTTCACCAAACGATTCATGTTCATCTGGCCAACGACCTTTTCTGGCAAGATCAGCGCCCAATGCTTCCAGCCGGCCCGCATAATACGCGGTTCCCAGTAAATTTGTCCCCATTCGCTATCCTCTGGCAGGAGGGCGGAATTTTCACTGTCATCCGACAGCCATTTGACACAATGATACTTTTCAAAGGCATCGGCCCCTTTGGTTAAGGCCTGCCGAAATGGTTCGCCAAAAATAAACTTGTGAAATTTGTGCCGTACAATCTTTTTGTCAGGATATACCCAAACGGTAACAAATTCATTGTCAACGACTGTTTCCATCTTGAAAGTCTCCTTAAAGCTTTTGCAGGATAAACCAATAATTCGCAACAAACCTCTGCATTTCTCGGGAGCATGCCTCGATTTTGCAGGCTTATTGGGCAAGCCTGCCTGATAAATCTGCCGGAATTTATAACAACGCTGGCAAACAGGACCCAAAGACTAGCGTCCGATTTATTTGCATTTTTTGCCCTTGACTTAGTTATAAGTGACTATTATACTTATGACTAATGAGTACGCTAAAAGATAAACAACTATTGCTGTTGGGCATTTTGAGCACCCACAGCCTGCACGGTTATGAGCTGAACGAACTGCTCAAATCGGAGTCCAATGCCATTCGCATTGGCAAGGCAAATGCTTATCAAATTCTGGGCAAGCTGGAAGCTGAGGGGCTGATTGCCGGGCAGGAAGAGCGGGTTGACAATCGGCCGCCGCGCACCGTTTACACCATTACCGAAGCAGGGCAGGCGGAATTTGCTCGGCTGTTGCAGGAGCGGCTGGCTGAATACGAGCCGCTGGAATACCCCGACGCCATCTCGTTGAACTTTATGGACGTACTCTCTCCTGACGTGTCTGTTCCGCTGCTGGAACAGCGCGCCAAGCGCCTCGCCGCTCGTTGTGCAACCTTTGACGGTTTCTCAGACGACATCCGCGCATCCCATCCCGGGTTGGATTTTCTGGTTCGGCTCACCGAACTGGAGCAATCCTTGCTGCAAGATTTGATTGAGAAACTTAAAAAGGAAACATAACAATGATCGAAACTGGACAATTTACCCTTTATGCCACATTCCTTGCTCACCAAGGACAATATGAGCAGATGAAAGCGATTTGCCGCGATTCGTTGGCGCTGACCAAAGCGGCGCCCGGCGTGCAGCAAGCCATCTGCCTGGAGCCACCCAAGCCCGAAAAGCCATTTGTCATTATCTCCATCTGGCGTTCCCAAGACGATTTTCAAGCGTTTCTGAAGTCTCCGCCCATGCAGGAATTTCATAGCAAAACGGCCGTTCAACAAATGTTCGACACGGCAATGCAAGACGCCACGGCCGATTTCTACACCGTTATGGACACCTGGGTAATCCCCCACTAATAAAAATCAACAGATTTCGCAGATTTGCGCAGATTTCACTCGGATTTAATCCGCGTTTATCCGCGTTAATCTGCGTCCCATTCTCTTAAGGAGACGCTTAAATGAAGCGTATGAAACCGATTGCCAAGTGGGGTGGGATCGCCCTGCTGATTTTATTGCTGCTGCTGGCCATTGTGCCGTTTCTGGTTCCGGTTGAACCGTTAGAAAATCTGCAAACGGCCCAGGCGGTGGCCCCGCCGGAGAGCCAGTTTGTGACGATCCCCTTTGAGGGCACGGACGGCATTGAGATTCATTATCTGGCCGATGAGCCGCAGGCAGAAGATGAGCCGACGTTTGTTTTGCTGCACGGCTCTGTTTTTAATGCGTTCACCTGGAACGAGGTGTTCGACTTTTTCGACGCGCGGGGTCGCGTGATTGCCTACGACCAAATTCCGTATGGGTTGAGTGAAAAGCTGGTTGAGGGGGATTGGAACGGCCGTAATCCCTATTCCGCCGACGCTGCTGTTGAACAGTTAATCACCCTGCTGGACACGCTGGAGGCAGAAAAAGTGATCCTGGTGGGCAACTCTTACGGCTCCGTGCTGGCTCTGGAAACGGCTCTTGCCTATCCAGAGCGGGTGGATGGGTTGATTTTGGCGGATTCGGCCGTTTATGTGCAGGAAAGTATGCCCGCCTGGGTGATGAATTTGCCGCAGGTGCAGCGGCTTGGCCCGCTGTTGGGCCAGATGATTGGCGGCAGCGAGGCGTTTGTGCGCCAGACGTACCTGGACCCGGCGGCCATTGACGACAACCGGATGCGCCTGACGCTCATCCACACAGAAGTGGCAGCTTGGGATGAAGCGATGTGGGCCTATTTGCAGGAGTGGGGCACGGTGCCGCTGGACGTGTCGGCAAAGGTGGCCGGGGTGGCACAGCCCGCGCTGGTGCTCACTGGGGATGGCGACGCGGTTATTCCCCCGGCCGATAGTGAGCGGCTGGCCAACGCGCTGCCCAATGCCAAGTACGTGGTTCTGGCCGCCTGCGGGCACGTGCCTCAGGAGGAGTGCCCGACTCAGGTCGAAGATGCGGTGGGTGTTTGGCTGGATGGGGTTGCGCCGTAATTTGAGAGTGGGTAACGGCCGTTTCTCGCCAAGTTGGTGTGGTGTGGGGAACGGCCGTTGCCAGTTAAACCCACTTCCCCCACATCCTATTTTCCACTATTGCCGATTGCGCTTCTGCGCCGAGTCTACTCATCCAGCACCCGCCGTACTTTTTGGATAAAGTGGCGAATTGTGAATGGTTTTTCCAGGAAATTGACCCCCTCATCCAGCACCCCATGATGCACAATCACATTGTCGGTGTACCCAGACATAAACAGAACTTTGAGGTCCGAACGTATCTCTAGAAGTTTGTTGTGCAACTCACGGCCGTTCATATCAGGCATAATCACATCTGTTAGCAAAAGATCAATTTTACCAGGGTGAGTATCGGCAATTTGCAAACCATGCGTCGAATTATCTGCTTCCAATACGTTGTAGCCATAGGTTACCAATGTTTCACAGGCCAGTTTGCGCACCATCGGCTCATCTTCAACAACCAGCACCGTTTCTGTTCCATAAACCGTGGGCATTTCTGAGGTAACAAAATTGTCGAGCTTGGTTGCATCTTTGGGGCGCGGCAGATAAATCTTAAAGGTTGTACCTTCATTTGGTTCACTATATACCCAAATATTACCCTGATGCTGCTTCACAATGCCAAAAACAGTGGCAAGCCCTAACCCGGTACCTTTCCCACGCGCTTTTGTCGTGAAAAATGGATCAAAGATATGTTTTTGTGTTTCATTATCCATACCCAGGCCTGTGTCGCTGATAGACAACATCGTATAGTGACCAGGTTCTGTATCAGGGTGCGTTTTGGCGTAACTTTCATCCAGATAAACGGTGTCGGTTTCGATAATAAGCTGACCGCCTTGCGGCATCGCATCTCTGGCGTTGATCACCAAATTCATCAAGATTTGTTCAATTTGAGTGCGATCGGCCGTAATCGGGCAGGGTGTGGGGGCTGGGAAGAGTTGCATATGAACATCTTCGCCAATCAAGCGTTGCAGCATATCCCTAAAGCCGCTAACCACATCATTGAGATCAAACACCCCCATCTCTAACATTTGACGGCGGCTGAAGGCCAAAATTTGTTTGGTTAAATCTGCGGCGCGGCTGGCGGCATTTCCAATTTTCTCGAAATAGCCATGCGCTTTGCTATCAGCAGGTAGTCGCATTAGGCCAAGTTCGGTGTACCCAATCATCGGTACAAGCAAATTGTTGAAATCATGCGCAATACCGCCGGCCAAACGCCCCAGGCTTTCCAGTTTTTGTGCCTGGCGTAACTGTTCTTCAAGTTTTGCCTGGGATTGCTCCGCCAATTTCGCCTCTGTCAGGTCGATAATAACGCCTACCGTGCGGATGGGTTGTCTATTTTTCCCTTCTCCGGCAAAAAAAGTACGGCCGCGTGCGGATTGCCAATGAACAGACCCGTCAGGATGAACAACTCTCTGCTCTACCGCATAGGAACCATTACCAGACGGAGAATGTGCTTGTTCTACAGCTAACGAAATACGTTCCCGATCTTCTGGATGCAGCCTCTCAAAAATAAGCTCCATCGTGATTTCAACTTCAGGTTCGATAGCCCACATCTTCCGCATTTCAGGTGAATAAAAGATAGTATCGGTTAAATGATCATGTTCAAACGTGCCCAGACCAGCCACCTGAACCGCCTGCCTTAAGCGTTCTTCGCTTTGTTGTAGGGCTGCCTCTGTTCGTTTCCGTTTAGAGATATCACGGTTTACCGTGACCACACCCGTCCGTTGGCCCTGATCATCGACGACAAAAGAAGAGGAAGCCAGGATGTACAATTCGGTCCCATCTTTATGTTTGTGGATAGCCTCACCCTGCCATTTGCCTTTTTCAGCCAGGATTTTGCTTGGGGTTTTGGGAGATTCTTCTACCAACCTAACCTGTATGACGTCGGCAAAATTCCGGCCGATAACTTCTTGCTCCGACCAACCATAAAGCCGTTCAGCAGCCTCATTCAAGCTCTGAATGTTAAATTGAAGATCGGTAGAGATAATTGCATCAGTAATATTGTTAAGCAATGTTGCCTGGTAAAGTATCTTTTCTGAGGCCTGTTTCTGTTCGGTGATGTTCATCACCGTACCCGTTAATAAGTCAATATGATTGTTGCCATCCAGATGAGCGATACCGAGTGCTAGCAAAACCCGGTTTGTGCCATCGGCTAAAGGAATCCGGTGTTCGATTACAAAAGGAGCACCAGTTTGCAAGGTATGGGCTAGACGTTCTTCAATAAGCTGATGATCTTCAGGATGAACAAGCGCTAAAAATTCTTCGTAAGTTGGACTGCCTTTGGCTGGATCGAGCCCCACCAACCGGAATGTTTCTTCAGACCACCAGAGAAACTTTTGGTTTTTTGGATCAAATGACCAGTGACCAAGTTGAGCGATGCGCTGGGATTCACGGTAACGAGCTTGACTTTCACGCAGTTCCTGATTTACCAGCATTGCAGTAAGAGCATCAGCCAGACGCCTACCAATTGCCTGAAACAATTTTTCATCTGAGGTTGTCCATTCCCGAATATAGGAGCATTGGTGCAGACCAAACAGCCAGGGCTTGCCAACCTTGGGGTACAAGGGCATAGCCAGTATAGATTTGATGTTGTAGCTTTTCCACGGCTCTTGTTCAGGATCTAAATCCTTTCCTTGGACTAGTTGACTGGGTTGCCCATCCCGGCCGAATTGGCTAATTATTTGCCTTAGCTGGGGTGCGAGCGGTACGGGTTTATTTAGCTCAAAGGCACCTGGATATTCTGGCGTTGTACGTTCCATCCGTACCTCTAGTGTGGAAACTTCCAAATCAACCGGGTACATTAAAAAGGCCCGGTCGCAGTTAAATATGGCAAGCACTTCATCAAGTGTTTCAGTCATGAGGCGCTCTATATCATTTGTTGTCTGGAAGGTGCGATTAATTCGATCGAGATTTTCAAAAAACCTCAAATTTTCCAAGCGTTCCAGCTCTATTTGCTTCCGTTCTGTAATGTCGAGCAGAGAGGCAACGCGTATCTGTTTTCCATCAGAGATCAATTCACGGGCAATGACTTCTACTGGGAAAATGGATCCATCTTTTCGCAGAGCGAACGATTCATAGGGCTCATCCCCATTTTGGGCAATTTTTTGCAAAACAAGGTTATGTTCTTCTGGGGGGATAAAATCAAACAATGGTCGCCCAATGACTTCATCTGGCCGGTAACCAAACATCTTGCTTAGTGGTTCATTGACATCGACAATGATTCCTTTTTGGTGGAAAACAATGCCTTCAGCCGTAACATCAGAGAATCTACGCAATCGTTCCTCCGAATCACGGAGCCGCATTTCAGCCTGCTTGCGGTCGGTGATGTCGCGAACGACAGCACAGCTTAGCTCTTGCCCGTTAAACTCAAAATGGTTCAGAATAATCTCTACGGGAATAAGTGATCCATCTTTCGTTTGGTGTTGGGTTTCAACAACAGTTTTTTTAAGTTCTTTGCTTATTTCCCAGGCCGGTTCCCATTCACCTTCACCAAGGTTTGGGTCAATATCGCCAACGGATAACGTTAACATTTCTTCACGGCTGTAGCCAAGTTGGCGACAGGCGGTTTCATTTACATCAATAAATTTCGCACCTTTGTCTATCCAATAGATAGCGTCAGCCAAATTGTCTACCGAGTAGCGTGTTAGATAGAGTGCTTCTTCGGCTTGCTTACGGGCGGTTACGTCTCGAACAAAAGCGCAGTTGAGCTCCTGCCCATGAAATTCCAGAATGTTGGTGATGACCTCTACAGGGAAAAGGTTGCCATCTTTGGTGCGATGCTCAGTTTCTAAAATCTTTTTACCAAGCTTTTTGGTTGTTTTCCAAGTTGTTTCCCATTGTGATTCATTAAAATGCGGATCGACATCGCCAACTGATAATTGCAGCATTTCTTCGCGAGTGTAACCAAGTTGGCGGCAGGCTGTCTCATTGACATCAACAAATTTTGTCTCTTTGTTTATCCAGTAAACAGCATCGGCTACATTGTCTACGGAGTAGCGAGTGAGGCGTAGGGCTTCTTCGGTTTGGCGGCGTTCTGTGATATCCTGGACTGTGCCAACCAGTTTGATTGCCTGTCCATTTTCATCTAATTCAACTTCTCCCAGACCGTGGATCCAGATTTCTTTTTTATCGTTGTGACGAACAGCCAAATACTCAATATCGAAACGATTATGCTCAGTTAGAACATGTTGCATCATGTGGTGAAGTAATTTTGTGCGATAGTCAGGATGAATGAGGGCCGCCCAGCCAGTGAGGTCTTTTGGGTATGAGTCGTCTATGCCAAATATTTCATCCAGGGCCTGGGATATTGTAAATTGACCCGTTTTTACATCGAGTGAGTAAGAGCCAATGCGGGCCACGGATTGGGATTGGCGCAAAAAGAATTCACTATCTTGCAGCGCTTTTTCTATGGATTTGCGTTCGGTGATGTCTTGGACGGTTCCAACGATGCGGGCGGGTTTGCCCGTTTCATCAAATTCCAGGCCGCGTTGGGTATAAATCCAGCGTTCCTGCCCATCGCTATGGCGGAAGATGGGGTATTCCTGTACCTGATACTTTTCCCCGCTGAGGATAAAAGACCTTACCTGTGCTATTACTTTTTCTGTGTAGTCAGGATGGACCAAGGCCTGCCAGCCTGTTTCGTTATTAAGGTACTCTTGATCAATCCCAAAAATTTGATGCAATGTTGAGGAGCCGACCCATTTTTCTGAGATGAGGTCTACCCAAAAGGTTCCTATCTGGGGCAGGGTTTGGGATTTTTTGATGAAAATATTGGTTTCGTAATTGGCATCATGGGGTGGAGGGATGAGTGTAGTATTTTGCTTCTTTGTTAGCGCTTCATGTACGGCCGTTTCCAATTCACCACTTCTCTCATAGGTCAGGTAATCCACTGCACCAGCCTTCATACAGGCAACGGCCGTTGCTTCACCAACTGGATAGGTAAACACAATAACGGGAACCGCGACGGCCCGCGCATTGAGTTCAGCAAGCAGCGCAACTGCGTTGCCGTGGGGTAGAGCATAGGCCGTAATGATGAGGTCCGGCTGGAAAGCCGGCAGCGCCTGAAAGAATTCAGCCTGCGTTTTTACATTTAATAATTTGCAGGCAGCTATATCCTGGCAAATTTGGCTTTCCACAAGCTGCACAATTTCTGGATTTTGCTCAAAATGTAAGATTCGGGTAGGAGTGCTCATCACTTATCTCCTGATTTATATGGTACGGCGCCTGTATTGCGGGATAAGTAACTGATGTGAAAAGATAGCGTGACTTGAATTGCAATCTCGCCACACAAAATGCAGTTATTTATTTCCAGAAATAGGTAGGTATTTGTGTTAGGGTAAAAACAGGTTCGGCTAAAAAGATGTAGCAAATATCTGTTGTTTTAAGCCCCACTTCCCAGTTTAAAGCTAATAAAAACAGTATAAAAATATTTCACTTCTTTTTCAATGAGAAGCGGACTATCGACCTATGGGAATGGCGTGAAATATTGCGTTTGTGAGGCCTTGCCGGAACCTTCTTGCCTCTTGTTAGAGTGTACTCTTCTTGAATATGCCTAAGATACCTTTACTTCCTTGATTTTGCCAAGCTGTATTTTTGCTGTGGCGAATGTGAATTTTGCACAGGTTCTTTACATTTATTGTTAAAGGGTGGGCTTGATTTCTGATCAGGATTGCCAGTTTAGAGGGAACATGACAATTTGTTTTGCGAGGTCTGCTGCTGGGGCAACGGCCGTTTTTCTTAAACTTAATTGCCGCTTCCCTCCCAATTTAGTAGTTGGTATCTGCCGATGAGGTATGTTTTTTCGTCCGCGTCAGGCGCAAATTGCGGGTCCATCACGCGTCTTTTTAGTGGATTTTGTTTGGTAATGGGTTGGTCAGGATGGGGATACTTTAGCAAGATAAGCCGAGGACCAATATCATTTTCTTCTTCCGCTTGCCCGGCCGGAATATCTTTGGCCGAGGTAGATTCTGCCGCTTCAAAAATGATGCCATCCTCCAAAAAATGGGTGTTTATGATAATGCGCATATGATGCTGATTGACCAAAATATCACCGGGTTTGGCTTGAAACGGCCGTAAAACCACATCAAATTTGCCGTTCTCTCGCTCAGTTTGGCCCAAGATGCTCTGGCAAACCCAACCAGATCTTAGAAATGGCACTTTGGGAATCTGTTCAAGTTTGCGTTCACCGTAACTGATTTCGACCAATCTTTGTAAGGCCTGCTCCACAAAGCCAGAACAATCAATGCCCAGGCCATAGGTTTTTAACCAGGCCCGGTATGCCCGCCTATCTTCTGACCAGGGAATGATTTTTTGATCAACTGCTTCTTGCAGCAGTTGTTTGATTTCTGCCAAGGTGGCCCGTCCATTGGCCAACAGTCGCTCCTGCCCATTTTCATCATAGAATTGAGTGCGTAGAAATTGCTTTGTTTTATCGTTGGCATTGTCGCGAGCGGCTTTTACTCTTTGCAAGCGGAGCTGGTGACGCTCTGCAAGCTTGGCAAACTGCTGCACGTTCTCTATCAATCGGACGCTTTGCATCATGTAGGGGGGATGCACAAAAACTGAGCGGTGAGCATTTGGCGTTTGCGGTGGCCCATGCAGCTCAATATTTTGGAACTCGGCTAGAAAGTTGCCAATTGCAAGCGTTGTTTGGGTCTCTGAGTAGTAACTTGTTGTTTTCATCACTTTTTGAGGAACGGCCGTTTCTCGCCAAGTTAGTGGGGGAAATGTGAGGGTGTGGGAAACGGCCGTTGCCAAAAAAAGACTGCCCCACTTTCTTTCAGATTAACGCCAGCTTCAGCGGGCGGTCAAGTTTGCATACCAAATAAATCAAATGAGCCCAGCTCTCGCCGCTCCGCGGCAAGCGTTGTTAGGCACCTTCGATTATTGTGCGCTCATTGCCAACCTGACGATCTCATCAATTCGCTTTTGCCTTGTGTCCTCGCGTTTTGCACTTTGCAACCAGTAGACAAATTGCTTCTTCTTGGAAGGAGGAAGTGTGTGAAAGGCTTTCATTGCTCCCTTCTTTCGCTGAAGAGCGTCTTCAAGATCGGAAGGGATATTCTCAGCATCCTCCCTTTCGAAAGCGGCTTGCCACTGACCACATTCTTGAGCTGCTTGAACAGCGGCCAGACCGGCTTGAGTCATGAGCCCGTTTCTTTGAAGCTCCTCGACTCTGCGGATATTGGTCAACGACCAGACACTGTTTGGCTTACGGGGGGAGAATCTGAGCAGGTAGGATTGCTCGTCAAGGGTGTTAAGGGTGCTATCAATCCAACCAAAGCAGAGCGCTTCTTCAACAGCATCAGCTAAAGATAGGCCAGGTAGAGGAGAGTGCTTCTTGCGAATACCAAGCCAGGCCTCGGAAACAGTGGCAGAATGAGAAAGCAACCAGGCTCGCCAAGCCCGACGATCAATGAATGTGAGGATGTCTCTATCCATAATCAATTGAAATGACCGTAATTCCATTACATGAATATGAATAGCCAGTATACAAAATATAGGTGCAACTTCAAATAAAAGGTGAGGGTTGGGGAACGGCCGTTTCTCGCCAAGTTGGTGGGGAATGTGGAGGGGAAACGGCCGTTGCCAAAACAGTCTGACCCGCCTTTTGATAATTTATATGATACTTTCAGCAGGCTGTAAAATAAGGAATCCATCAACCGTCGCGTTTTGTGCAAGCAAAGCTACTTCGCTTTCAAACTTAGACGGTGTCACATTATTTTTCTCTAACAATTCGTACTGAGACTTATACCCTTCAAAAACATTACTTCGCGCTACAAGTTTTTGGAATGAGGGAATCACCATTTCTCTGTCTTGGTCTAGGTCTAATTCAGTGAGTTTAACAGCCCGATTTCTCCTGTTCAGTATTTTGCCAACAGATGAAAAACCTTTCGCTATTCCTGCTTTCTCATCTTGAGCATACCAGGGTCGTGTTTGTCCTCTAAGCTCATCAATCCACCCATAACCTTTTTCTTCTTGATAAGCAAAATCTAACCACTCTACCAATACAGAGACCGGCACATCTTGAGCAAAATCGCTGAACAAAAAACGCTCAGGACTGTCCCCCAAAAGAAAATTATTTACTATACGTCGCGATTGCGTTTCCCAAAATTCGCTAGCCTCGTATAAATCTCGATTGGCCATTTCTAGCATTCCCAATTCAGCCAAACAACGCGCATGAGCCAATGAGGTTATACAGAAATATTCTTCATAAGCCATAGCGGTTTCTAAAATATCTGTACTCGCAAAAAGCTCTTTGTATTTGAGGCTTATTGGTGCCAAAATATTCTTGGAGTTAAACAGCATTTCATGACGATGGTCTAGATTTTTGATTGTAACTACATTTAACAAATCGCGAAGTGCTGCTCTTAGTTTGGCACGTTCTTCCAACTCCATTAAAGTGCGAAGTGCCCGAACTTCTTGTTGTATCTCATTCAACTTTCCTTCAAGGCTTTTTAGTTTCTCATTTAAGACTGCAAATCCCACCGCGGTTACAGCTAAATTCAAACCTGATAAAGTCATTGTGTCTGTTGCGATTTGAAGAATTTGCTGCGTGGCTGTTGTCAGCTCACTGGCTTGACCAGAAAGCCTCTGTAATTGATAGATATTGACTGTGCCCAATGCTCGTGAAATGGGGGCAAGTATCGGTGCGTCTATTGTTTGCTGGGTGACCGGCAAAAGATGACGAATAATTTGGCCAGCATATTCTGTTCCGGGTGCTCCACGGATAACCCCACCATACAATTTAAACTGTCCTGTCATCAATCCAGTTTTTACATCCGAGGGAATAGCTCTAGTGACAGTTAAATTTAGGAGTGACTCGACCATTGTAATTTGCCTTCTCTATGTTTTAAAAAATCGCTGAAAGTATGTGTTTGTAACATGAATGATAAACCTTTCATGCTGAATAAAAACGCGCCAAAACAGTATACAAAATCTGGTCGCAACTTCAAACAAAAGATGAGGGTTGGCTGGTTGGGGTTGAGCACCAGCCGTTTCTACTAAACTACCCCCATGAAACCACCCAGGGCTAACGTGGTCTTGCTCATTTTGATTCTGGTGCAGGCGGTCACCGGCTATTTTGGCATGGTGAACGGCCGTTTTTTACCTTCTTTACCTCTTTTGAAAGGCAATTCTCGCTGTAATTGTTATCAAAATCCAGCGAGAATTGTATGTAATCGTTGGTGTTTAATCCCGCCAGCCAAATCAGTGTGAGTAGAAAACGGCCGTAATGAAATAATTAGAATCTATATCTATTTTGATAATGTGTTGCTTGGAGAAATTTAAAAGCTTAGCTGCGACCATCATCCAATATTTTTAACCGCATCCAGGCCAAACGCTGATAATTGAGCAAAGATTTCATATTTTCTGAACCAGATCGATCGAGTATTTCTAAAAATAGCTTTCGGGCACGCTCGGTGTCTCCTTGGCTACTTAACGTATTGGCGGTCTCAAGTAAACAGGCAATTTCAAGAAAAAAGAGATCAGAGTATGTTTGGGCTTTGGTTAATAAAGCTTGAATTCCTTTCTCTTGATCAAACCATTCATACTGCGGAGCGAGAAACCAATCGCTTAAAATATGGATGATATATCGATCCATCACATTGTTTTCCAGAATAATATTGACATACTCCATCGCTTTTCTTTCCGAAATCGTGCCCGAATAGTGTCGGAGTTCATTGCACAACATGTATGAATAAGGAGCAAAATAGGGTTCGAATTTTTTAAGCTGGTCAATAATTTGTTGAGCGAGTTCTTGGTTGTGGGCAATATCAGAACTGCTTTCAGCATGAGGAACATGGTCCTTGTTCCATAATAGCTTCAGATCATCGAGAAAGAGCTTGAGTGTGGCGTGTTTTAGAGAAAAATCCTCTTGCTCAAGAAGTTGCAAAAGGTATGTGCGACTTTGAGGCTCACCTAGTTTGAACAGCGCAGCGGCTGCTGGAAATCCGATAGAGTCAAGTGTGTTAACCAGGGGCGTAACTGCTTGTTGAGAACCCAAATCTCCTAATACTTTTGCTGTTGCTTGACGAACCTCTTCAGATGGATCATCTAGCAAACTTATAAGTGGCGCTAAATCAATAGAAGAATCAAAGAATTGGAAGAGATTGATCGCTGCTTGCCTTATAGATGGCTCTGGATTTTTCAGAGTCTTATAAAGCTCTGGCAAGATTGTTTGGTCAACATTTTTTGCTCTCTGTTTAATTTCGTGGCGATTCATTGCCCACTCAGTAAGTTGGTCTGGTAATGAGCTTTTTTGCTCAAAGAGGGTGTGGGCAGTGGCTTGAATGAGTTGAATATTGCTATTAACATTCGCAACAAAAATGTCTAGCTCTAAATTTTCATTTTGTGAGTCTGAATCTTCTTGAGCAAATTCACTAATAATGCTGACCATTTGTTCCAGTAAATTGCCTGTGTAGGTGTTAATTTTGTCAATCACATTTTCTTGAGATTCAATATTTTCGAAAAGATGACCAAAACTTTTTCCGACAGCAGAAATTTTTTCGGCTAAAGCCAAAAAATTTACTGGTGTTTCTGATGTTGAATCACCTTTGTAATAATCTAACTGGCGAGTTGCGTTTTCGAAAAAGTGTATTGCTGAACTCGTTTCAAATAAGAAGATCTTAACTCGAATTGCAGTCGGTAAGTTACGGTAAGAAAAAAGATTTAAGCTGATTCTTGTGTAGATGTCCATCTAAGCTCCATTAATTTCTGCTTGATAAAACTGTCAAAAAAACGCGCAGAAACAGTATACAAGAAACAAATGTCACTTCATAACGAAAAGAGGGTTTGGGGGATCGGGAAATGGTACTTGGCCGTTTCTGCTAAACTCCCTCCCATGAAAACGCCCTGGGCCAACGCGGTTTTGCTCATTTTGATTCTGGTGCAGGCGGTCACTGGCTATTTTGGCATGGTGAACGGCCGTATCTCCCGCGCCTGGATTTTGTGGGCACATGGCATTGGGGCGTACGCGCTGGTGGTCCTGCTCTACTGGAAAGGCGGCATCATCCTCGACGCCATCCGCCGCAAAACGGTGTGGACCCGCCGCCGCATTGCCTTTGCCGGGATGTTGGTTTTCTGCTCGTCGTCATCGGCTCTGGCCTGCTGTGGACGTTTAGCGGGCCGATTTATCTGGGCGGCTTTAGCCTGGTGAGCCTGCACATCTACCTGGCGGTGCCGTTGCTGCTGCTCATGGCCTGGCACGCCTGGCAGATGCGCTTCATCTGGCGCGTGCCGGGCACGCTGGGGCGGCGATTGTTTATGGGTACGGCCGTTTCCACCCTCCTCGGTCTCGTTTTTTGGCGCACCGCCAACTGGGGCAAAGACGAATTGGCCCTGCCCGGTGCCGTCGCCGCTTCACCGGCTCCTACGAAAACGGCAGCTTCTCCCATCGCTTCCCCGTCGTCAGCTGGCTCAACGACAATCCCCCACCCATCGACGTGGCTAACTGGCAGCTGCGGGTTGATGGCGCGGTCAAACGGCCGTACACGCTCACCTACGACCAACTCCGTGACATGATCGATTGGGAAGGAACGGCCGTACTCGATTGCACCGGCGGCTGGTATGCCGAACAAGTGTGGCGCGGTGTTTCCCTGTCCCGTCTGCTGGAATTGGCTGGATTGGAGGAAACGGCCGTTAGCCTCTCCATCATTTCCGTCACCGGGTACCAGCGGCGGTTTACGTTGGAGCAGGCCAGTCGGTACGCCCTGGCCCTCGACGTGGCTGACGCGCCGCTCTCCCACGGCCACGGCTTCCCCCTCCGCCTCGTCGCCCCCGACCAGCGCGGCGTGGAGTGGGTCAAATGGATCACCCACCTCCGCCTCAACCGCACCAGCAAACTGTGGCAGCTTCCCCTCCCGCTAGAATAATTCACCGCAGAGGCCGCGGAGGACGCGGAGAACGAATCCAAAAGTTTGACCAATAGGACACGGGCAAGCGCAGACAAGCGCGGCTTTACTCAATTTTTTCCGCGTTCATCCGCGCTCGTCCGCGTCCAACCAAGGCACCCCCTTTCGCAAGTGTCACCCCCGCGTAGGCGCTGAGGGGAGGACATGTTTGGGAGTTGGAAAAAGAATAGCTCATCGAGGACAATTCTGATGTCTTCTAAAACGTCAGAAGGAGTCCAAAATGAGCTATCCCGTACTTTATCAATGGATTCAAACAATTGCCAGCCATTTGCCTTGTCTCAATAGCTGGCAAGTTGAAAATGTCGGCTTGTTTACTATCGGCATCATGCGTGCAGAAAGTTGCCAACAGCAGCAGATTGCCCGCCAGGTAGCGACAGGCGAAAAATTGAGAGTTGCGCCCGACGCTTGCGACGTTTTCTGGACAATGCACTGTTTCCGCTGCCCGCCTTTTTCGCGCAATGGACCGCCTGGATTGTCAGTCAGTTGCCGCCTGGGAGCTCTACCTGCTGGTCGATGAAACGAAGCTGCAAGACCGCCTGGCAGTCATGGTTGTGGGCGTCGCTTGGGAGGTCGGTGTATTCCCTGGCGTGGCGTTGTTACCTGGCTAACAATCCATGAGCAATATCCAGCCGAGGGCAAGTGGGCCTGATCACAACCTTGTTGCAAGCGGTCCAGAAGGGTATCGCTACAAACAGAGAGGTGGTCGCTGGCCGACCGGGCATTGGAACCTCGCCTGATTTGTGTCAGGCTGTGGCTAACCTGGGATGGTACTATCTGTTCCGCGTGACCAGCATGACAAAGGTATGTACCGATGAAGGCGATTTGGCCATTGCCCACATGGTGCAAGCTGGTGAACAGTGGTCGGTTGCTGGGCTTGTCTTCAAGCAGCGGGGTCGGTTGCCAGCAACGGCTCATGCTATTTGGCGTGCTGGCTATGACCAGCCGTGGGCGCTGGTAACCAACGACACCACGCTGACTGGTTTCGAGTATGCGAACCGAAATTGGCAGGAACAAAGCTTCGCGACCTGAAAGGTGGTGGCTGGCAGTGGTCCGACAGTCGTATCAGTCATCAGACCACTGGGTCGTCTGCTTGTTTTGCTGGTGGTTGCCTATGCTTGGTCGCTTGCTTTGGGCAGTGTTGCGGCGGCCCAGGAGCGTACGCAACCTATGCAACGCCATGAAGATGGCACCAAACGTCGCCATTGGAGCCTGTTCAAAGAGGGGATTCAATTCTTCTTTGAATTTGTGCTGAGACATAACCATTTTATCAATTTACAATTTCTACCCGACCCTAGAATTACCTGAAAAGGTGTCCTCCCCTCAGCGCGTAGGCGGGGGTCCATCTTGTGAGGACCAATGGATTCCCGCGAAGGCTGCTCTGTTGAAAACATCCAAAACAAAGCAAAAGATGCTTACGGGATTAACTGATCTAAAGCAAAATTAATGATGCAGATTGTAAACCAACATCTTAATCGCTGGCTCACGCCGTTGCAGATAGTATTTGCGTGCCCGAATGGCGTCACCAAACTTGCGTTTGATGACCGAGATGACGGTTTCGACCTTCCAGCGCTGCCCAAAGAGTCCATCCAGTCGGGCTACGGCAACCAAGTCAGCGCGTGCTTGGCGCAAGGGCGAGGCAATCGACCGCTTCGGACCCGTGCGACGGGCGGTATGAGGTCATCAGGTCGTACCGACTTCACATCAAAGCCACCATCAGCAACAAAACCCATTGACCAGAACGCATAAACGGCCGTACCGCACGCCGCATCGTTTCCAATTTACTACCATCATGCCCCGGCCCATACGATTGACTCCGTCCCAAAATGAACAGGTGTTCAGACCAACCCCATAGAATCCTTTCCAATATTGGGTGATCTTCCAGCCGCGTCGGTTGATATAGTAATCACTGGCTTGAGTCAGCTGAAACCCAGTCGCGTCAATCGCGACTGCTTCCTCCTCAATGCCCAACTCTGTCAACAAGCTGACATTCATGCGATCGATCTGGGCCAGCGTCAACAATCGAGCCGCTGCCCGCGCCAGTGCCGAGTACGTGGGCATCCTTGAGTCCCAGTTCCTGACCACCGCATCACTAGCCAGCAGCCACTCTTCCATATCCCGATAACTCAATCTCAGCCGATGCATCAACAAAATGCAGGTAACCAACTGCGGCTGCGTATACTTGCGCGGGCTTTTGGGATGGGAATAAGGAGCAAATTCTTTTTGTGCCAGGTTGTGGGCCATGCGAGCAAAGGTCACAAACTGGCTTTCACGCCGATTTTTCTTAGCCATATCATCATTATCGCCGTTCTTACCATCTTTTCAACAGTGCAGCCTTCGCGGGAATGACAATTATGTTGCAAAAAAACTCTGTGCCCCCCGCGCCCTCTGCGGTAAAATCCCTCCTAACAGTTTGGAGGGAACAAAATCATGCACCAAAAGTTTGTCTGGCGATGGCTGCTGCTGGCGGCAACGGCCGTCTTCCACCTCACCACCATTTTTCAACCAACGCACGCTTTCGCTGAAGGCGGCGGGCACGGTCAGGAGTCCGGCCCGAGCGGCAAAAATCACGCCCAAGTCCCCAACCCCGGCCTGCTCATCACCGAGGTGTTCTACAACCCACCCGGCGAGGAGTCAGAGCGGGAATGGCTGGAGATTGCCAACGTCGGTACGGCCGTTCTCGACCTCAGCGACATCAAAATTGGGGATGAGGAGCAAAGCGGCGGCGGCGAAGGGATGCGCCGCTTTCCTGAAGGTACGCTGCT
This sequence comes from Ardenticatenaceae bacterium, assembly GCA_020634435.1. Lineage (GTDB taxonomy): Bacteria > Chloroflexota > Anaerolineae > Promineifilales > Promineifilaceae > Leptofilum. The sequence continues at coordinate 621,582 of JACKBS010000004.1, forward strand.
GGAGCCGGAACAGGCGCTGGTGGTGGCCCAAACGGCCGTTGGCTTCCGCTTCCTCTATGGCACCAATCCCGACTTTGAACTGACCGACTCTGACCCCACCGTGCCCGACATGCGCAGCTACGCGCTTTGGGCGACGGGCGACATCGCCCTGGCTAACGATGGCGATGAAGTAGTGCTCCTTAATGAGCGCAACCTGATCATCGACAGTGTGAATTATGGCGACCGGGACACCTTTTTTGCGCCAGCAGTAACGGCCGTTTTCGAGAACCAATCCATCGAGCGCAACCCCGCCAACTGCGACACGGACACCGCCACTGACTGGCAGCCGCAGCAGCCGCCCACCCCCGGCGTGGTCCAGTTCAGCGACGCCTGCCGCACCCCGCTCAACCCCGCTGAGCTGGAAGCGCTGCCGTCCATCGGCACCATTCAGGGCACGGGTGATGTGGCCGCCGCCATCAACCAGACCGTCACTTTTCGCGGCATCGTCACCGGCGTGTACGAGGATCGCAACGCCGCAGGCACCACCTTCTACACCGCCTTCGTGCAGGACATCCCCGGCTTTGAAGATGGCGATCCGGCAACTTCGGATGGCATTGCGCTCTTTTTTGGGCGCGGACGGCCGTCTTTCCAAATTGGCGATCAGATCCGCGTTTCTGGGCTGGTGACGGAGTTCTTCGGCCTCACCGAGCTGGATGACAACGACCTGCAAATTCAAGTTGAACTGAGCGACCAGCCGTTGCCCGATCCCATCCTCATTGACCCACCCGCCGCCATCGAAGCGCTGGCCGCCTACTTTGAACCGCTGGAAGCCATGCGCGTGCAAATTGCCGATCCGGCGCGGGTGGTGGGGCCGACGTTTAGCAGCTGCGGCTTTGCCGTCGTTGCCCCGACGGTCACCACGCCGCGCATTTTCCGCCGCGTGCTGTCCGAGCCCATCGGCCAGGTCGTGCCCATCCTGTACCAGTCTGACCAGTTTTGCGACGGCTTTCCGCACGTCAAAACCGGCGATCTGGTTAGTGGATTGGTTGGTCCACTGACCTACAACTTTGACCAGTTCAAAATCGTCCAACAGGCGCGTGATGAGTTGGTAGTGGCGGCCGAGCCGCTCGCCGAACCTGTTGCCGCCCCCGCCTTGCTGGCCGACCAAATCAGCATCGCCAGCTTCAACATGGAAAACTACTTCGATTTGATTGACGACACCGGCGACGACGCCGAGCCAAAGCCGCTGGAGTTGGAGCTGCGCCTCAAGCAGCAAAAGTTGGCCGCCGCGCTGACGCAAACGCTCAACTGTCCCACGCTGGTCGCCGTGCAGGAGGTGGAAAAGGGCACCCTGCTCGACGAGCTGGCCCTGCTGGCAACAGATGGCTGCGGCTTCACCTACGCCGTCACCCACCTGGAAAGCGCCGACGCGCGTGGCATCGACGTGGCTCTGTTGAGCAATCCGAACGTGGTTACGGTGCAGTCGGCCCAGCTCATGCAGACCTGCACCGTGCTGGAGACCGGCGTCAGCGATTCGCGAATTGAGTGCCCGGTGGGGCAAGATGTGCTCTTTTCGCGCCCACCTTTGTTGGTGGAATTGTTGGTGGCGGAACGGCCGTTCACTATCATCGTCAACCATTTTAAATCCAAGCTGGGCGGTGAGGCGGCCACCGCACCCTGGCGGCTGGCCCAGGCCAACCACGTCGCCGGGCTGGTTACCAACATTTTGGCCGACGATCCGGCGGCAAATGTCGTCGTTCTGGGTGACTTCAACGATTACGAGCAAGCCCCGCCGCTGCTAGCGCTGGCCGAAAATGGCCACATGGAAAACGTCCTCCTGCTCCTGCCCGACGAGACGCGCTACAGCTACGTCTACGGCGGCGTCTCCCAGCTCATCGACGGCATTTTCATCACCCCCGCCCTGCAAGATAACGTGGCCGATGTGATGATTTTGCACGTCAACGCGGACTATCCCGACGCTCTGGCGGTAGACGTCTCGCCCGCCGCGCTGCCCTTTAAAACTACCGATCACGATTTGCCGCTGCTCATCTTGCAGCTGGATGCCCTGCCCACGCCGGAGCCAGGTTTGGATGGAACGGCCGTTCCCAGCCCCACGCCCATCAACATCGAACCGATCGATCACCCGGATGATGTGGGTAGCGGCTGGTTGTGGTGGCTGGTGGCTGGTTTGGCGGTGGTAGGTGGTGGAACGGCCGTACTTTTGCTGCGCAAACGGCCGTAGTCGCCGTTTCTTACTGCGCCACCGATAGCAGATCAAGGAGAGGCTGCTCTGGGCAAGCTTCCTTCCCTTGGCACCTTGGGGGATGCTTCATTTCATTCAGCACGACAGTTCAAGTATCTTTGTCATGCTGAGGTCTTCCGAAGCATCCCATCCGCGTAAGAATTTAGGAAGCTTAGGTTAGAGCGTATCCATTGCTCATCGGATGAGATTTTTATTTTGCTGCGCTCTGCCAGAATTTTTCACGGCAGGTTTATACTTCCAGAGGTTGGAGGGATTGATTTTCCATTTTGCCATGCATTAGAATCAACCCATGCCCGCACCAGAGCTTAAGCATGTCCTTGTCTTAGAACCCGATCGGCCGTTTGCCTTGCGGTTGCTGCGCGCCCTCAGCCGGATTGGCAACTACGACATTTCGATGGTGCCTACTTTGAAGGAAGCGTGCCTGGAACTGGTGCAAAATGATCAGGACCTGGCCTTCATTCCCATTACCGAAGGAGCCAAGATCATCCGCTCGCTGCGGGCGGTGCAGCCCAATTTGCGCCTCATCTTAGTCACGCCTTCTGGCGACGACGAAATTCCGGTGACCTACTCCGGCAATGTGCAGGGCGTGCTCATCAAATCCCTGGTGGACGTAGAGTTAGAAACGTTGGTTGAAAACGTGGCCCGCCAGCCCATGGTGCCGCAGCGGCGCGAAACGGCCGTTGCGCCAAACCTTGGCCATTCGTTTGACACCGCGTTGCTCATCGCCACGCTGCAAGAGGCCCGCCTGGGCCGCCTGCTGCAAACAGTTGTGTTTGCTCGGGGCAGCAAACTGCTGGCTTATTGGGGCGAATTGAATGAGCGTGAAGCCGCCGCCGTGGCGCTGCATGTGGGGAACGGATGGGTGGGCAATTCCATGCCGTCGCGGCTGCAATTTATCCATCTGCCTGCCCGCGCGGGCGATTTATTGCTCTTCACCCATATCGTGGCTGACTCATTTTTGGTGACAATCGTGGCCCTACCCGAAGCGCCGCTGACCGAAGTGCGGCAGCAGGCGCGGCGTATGGCTAAAAAGCTTACGGCCGTTGTTGAAGGTCGTGTTTTGGCGCAAACCGGGTTGTTGGGCAATGGCTTTGGGGCCGGGCAGCGGCCGTCTTTTGTCATCGTCTGGCGGCCTGAGGAACCCCTGCCGACGCATCTGCACATCCCCCTGCGCCGGGCCATAAGCCGGTTAGCGGTAGCCAACGCTTGTGTACTCACCCACGTCCAGGTTCAGGCGGATCTGATTCAGCTGGTTGTGACCGTGCCGCCTGGCCGGGACGCCAGTTGGGCCGCTTATCTGTTCAAAAATGGCTCAGAACAAACCATTCACCATGAGTTTGAACTGCATGGCGGTCTGTGGGAAACGGGCTTCTATGCCACTGAATCCGCCGAACCGCTGTCAGATGCGGAACTGGGCCTTTTCCTCGATTCTTCCTCCGAAACCGCTGCGTAAAACCGGAACACAAATGGCACGAATGAATGAATTGGACGAATAAAAAATATTCGTGCTATTTTTCTATTCGTAAAATTCGTGTTTTGAACGGCAAAATCCCCAATTTTTGGTAAGATCACAAGTATTAACTCGCAGATAATGGAGCAGTTTTATGCCTGAAGGACCCGAAATTCAGCTGGCGGCAGATAAGGTGGGGGAAGCAATTATTGGACGGCCGACAACGGCCGTTTTCTTTGCCTTTGCTGCGCTGAAAAAGTATGAGGAATTGCTGACCGGGGTGGAAGTAACGGCCGTTCAGGCACGGGGCAAAGCAATGCTCACCCGGTTTGCCAACGGCTACAACATCTACAGCCACAACCAGCTTTACGGCAAATGGATGGTGCGCAGCGCCTACGACTTCCCGGACACCAACCGGCAGCTGCGGCTGGCCATTCACAATGAGGCCAACTCGGCACTGCTCTACAGCGCGTCGGACATTGCCGTGCTGCAAGATGGGGAACTGGACAGCCATCCGTTTCTGCGCAAGTTGGGGCCGGATTTGCTCGATGAGTCGGTCACTGTGCCCCAGGTAGCCGAGCGTTTTGTAGCCGACCAATTCCGGCGGCGTCGGCTGACATCGCTGCTGCTGGATCAGGGCTTTTTGGCGGGATTGGGCAACTATTTGCGCAGCGAGGTGCTGTTTGTGGCGCGTGTCCATCCCAGCTTGCGGCCAATGGATTGCATAGGTGAACAAATTGGGGCGTTGGCGGAAGCGGCCGTTTCGCTCACGCGCCAATCGTACCAAACCAGAGGCATCACCAACGATATTGCCCTGGCTGAGAAATTGAAGGCAGAAGGGCAACGTTATCGCGACTATCGCTTTTGGGTGTTTGATCGCGACGGCCGTCCCTGCTACAACTGTGGCACCGCCATCATCAAAGACAGCATCGGCGGACGACGACTCTACTACTGTCCCAAATGTCAGGCTAAATAATTGCAAAAAATTTGACGCAAAGGCGCAAAGTGGCCAAGGTAGAACAAGAATAGAAAGAATATTTCTTTGCCCCCTTTCATCCTTTGCGGTCTTTGCGTCAAAAATAGGAAAACCATGACTCAAAATCAAGTGGCTATCAACGTCTGGTCGGACTTTGTTTGACCATTTTGCTTCCTCGTCTCCTCCAGTTTGGAGAAGCTTAAACAATCACACCATGTCCAGGTTCGTTGGCATTCATACGAATTGCGCCCCGAAGGTTCGCCGCCCATGTCGCCTGAATACCGCGCCCGCATTGAGGCGGGACGGCCGCAATTGGAAGCGATGGCTCGTGAGCAGTATGGGCTAGCGCTCAATCCCGGTCCATTTGGCATCAGCAGCCGCGCGGCGCTGGTGGGGGCCAAGTTCGCCGAAGCGCAAGGCGTGGGCGACGTCTACCACGATGCCGTCTTCCGCGCCTATTGGCAGGAGGCTAAAAATATTGCGGATTTGGCTGTGCTGGCCGATGTAGCAACGGCCGTTGGTCTGAATCGTGATGAATTTTTAGCCGCTTTAGACAATCCCACCTACCAGCAGGAAATGCTGGGCGACGTGCAGCAAGCGTTCCAATATGGCCTTAGCGGGGTTCCCGCGCTGATTTACAACTACAAATACCTGGTCATGGGTGCACGGCCGTATGAGCTGTTGGCTCAAGTGGCGGAAAAAGCTTCTGAAGAAGCGGAGTAAAAAGTGATAAGTGATAAGTAGAAAGTGGCCAAACTTTGACCCGTCCTAAATATAGTTGACAGATATAATCACCATTTAGGATGGGCAACCTTATGAAAAAAGAAACCGTCAGACGTTACAGCCTGGCCTTCAAACAACAAGTCGTGCGTGAGTACGAAGCCGGGGCCAGCATCTACAGCTTGCTTAACAAGTACGGCATTGGCGCACACACAACGGTGCAACGATGGATTGAGCAATACGGCCGTTCCGGCTACCGTGCCGAACTGGTGGTCATTCAAACAGCTGAAGACCAGCAGGGCATCAAAGCACTCAAACGACGGGTCGCGGAACTGGAATCCGCGCTAGCGCAAAGCACCTTGGACAACCGGATGTTGGCAGCCACGCTCACGGTGGCCAGTGACGCCTTGGGCGTTGACCTTAAAAAAAATTTCGGCAAGAAATCATAGACCATATCCGGCAAGCGGGCCAAGTGCCCACTCAGGCCGCCGTGACCTGGTTTGGCATCAGCCGCCAAGCCTACTTTCAAGCCAAGCAGCGGCAACAGCAGCAGGAAGCTGAAAATCAGCTCATCCTGAACTTGGTCAAAGAAAAACGGCGGCTGCATCCCCAGATGGGCGGGCGCAAGCTGTACCATGAGCTGCGACCCTGCTGGGAAAACCTGGAGATTACTCGTGGTCGGGATGCTTTTTTTGACCTGCTACGCGCCCACAATTTGTTGATTGTGCCCAAGCGTAATCGACGGCGAACCACCTTAGCTGGCTCCTGGCGTTGTCCCAATCGTCTAGTTGGTTTGACGTTGGCGACCACTCATCAGGCGTGGGTTGGTGACATCACCTTCATCACGACGGAAACAGGCTTTGTCTATCTGGCGCTGCTCACAGATGCGTTTTCGCGCTTTATCGTCGGTTATGATATTTCGGCCTCTTTGGCCACGGAAGGTTGCCTGCGGGCCTTGCAGCTGGCCATCAACCAGGCGCATTGTCCGGTGACCGGATTGATTCACCATTCTGACCATGGGGTGCAATACACCTCGTGGTCGTATCGAGACTGTCTCCAAGAGCACCGCTTGCTACCCAGCATGGGTGAGGTGGGCAATTGCTATGACAACGCGTTGGCAGAACGCATGAACGGTATTTTAAAGAACGAATATGGTCTGGATGACCTGTTTGTCAATTTGGCGCACGCGCAGCAAGCGGTGGCTGAAGCAGTTTGGCTGTACAACTATGATCGCCCACATCTGTCGTTGGGCTATGCTAAACCTGCTGAAATTCATTTTGATAACTGATGTGAAGTAGTCACTATTTTGTGTCAACTTATTTTAGGACTTGACACTTTTCACGTATCACTTTTTACTTTTCACTCAAAATCGGTGGTCCTTGGGCAATGCGCTCCGCCACAATTTGCCGCACGTCGGCCTTGGGGTCGGTTTGCCAGCGAGTTTCTAGCCACCAGGTTGCACCTGCTTGTGCAAACGGCCGTACCTTTTCTGCCGCCTCATCCGGTTTGTCCCCTGGCGTTTCCCCTTCTACCACAATATCAAATGGCTGATTGGGCTTGTTAGCTTTGATGAAAGATGCCATCTCGGCAACGGCTTCGGGTGTGAGCGGCTGGTGGTTCTTTTCGGCATCCAGCACGTTGGGCAGCAGGCCGTCGTAGCGCAGGACGCGAGCCATGCTCTTAGGCCAGTTCCACGCGCCAACCATCCAGATGGGAATGCGCGGCTGCTGCACGGGCGGCGGTGGTGGGAAAAAGTCGCATTCGGTTACCTGGTAATGCTTGCCATTGTAGCTAAACGGCTGGCCGCGCCACAGTCCGGTGAGGATGTCCAGCCCTTCGTCCAGCAGTTCGGCACGGGTTTGGCGGTCGGTGACCTCACCAAAAGCGCGGAAGCCAGTGTCCACCGCCCCCAGCCCCACGCCCAAAATGACGCGCCCGCCGGTGAGGTTGTCCAGCGTGGCCGTTTCGCTGGCCAGCTTCCAGGGGCGCATCCGCGAAATGGGGGTGATCATCGTGCCCAGGCGGATGCGCTCGGTGACCATTGCGGCGGCCGTCAGACTGACCCAGGCGTCGATGCCCCAGACCGGTTCCCAGACGAAGATGGCGTCCCAGTTGGCAGATTCGGCCGTTTTGGCTAATTCGGCCACGGTGCGGGCGTTGCCGCTGGGAATCACAAACCCGTATTTCATTGGGCTGCTCTTTGTTGGCCGAGGAACAGATGCAGTTGCGCCGCATGTTCCTGCACGTGGCGCATGGTGTACAGCATCAGTTCGGCAAAAGGCACCTCGCCCCAGGGAAACTGGCAAATCTGGTTGGCCTGCTCTGTGGTGAGATTGAGAACGGTGTCCTGACAGCGTTGGCGGCAGAGGGCGAGGTAGTTCAGTAGTTCCGCACGAGAATAGGTGCGCGGCAGCACCTCATCGTCATACATCTCAACCAAATCGAACGGTTCCGGGGGTGTGAACCCTTCTTCAGACCCAGTGAGATAGAGGTCCAGCCAGAAGAGGGTATGGTAGCCCAAGTACCAAAACCTGGCGAAACCAGCCGCGACCCACTGGTCTGCCTCATCGGCCCAGAGCTGTTTTTCCCACAAATTGTCTGGACAGTTTTTGAGCGCGTCACCGAAAGAGTCGATGGCGATGGCAAACTGTCGCCATAGCATCTCGTTGTTGATAGTGGTCATATCATTTACCTCCACAAAGTTTGGCAGAGTGTAGCAGAAAATTCCTGACATCTTGTGTCGGGTTACGGCCGTTTTTGCGTAAATGCCGTCTGCCGTTTATAGTTTGCTGCAACCTATCCCCCGCATTGAGCAGGAGTGTGGACTTGCCCAAGGCAGAAGAAGTGACCCAGCCAAACCAAAAAAGTTTATTCGCTCAGCTGAATGAGCATTTTAGCCTTGATGAGCTGCGCGAGCTTTGTTTTGAGTTGGGGATTGATCCCGAAGGGCTGGACCTGCGGCGCAAAGGGTCATTTCTGGTGGATTTGCTGCGTACCTGTGAGCAGCGTGGTTTGCTGCCCAATTTGGTCCAGGCGGTTGTGGCGAAACGGCCGTTTCTCAGCGACCTGACCGCTCTTCAATCCGTAGACCTGGGCTTGCCTGAGCCACCCTTTTGGCAGCGCCCCGCCTTTTTTATCCCCGTAGGCATTTTGATCATTCTCACCATTGTTACGACGTTGGTGGTTAATTTTGGCGGCGACAATTTTATTGCCAGCCGAATACTCCCGCCGACACCGACGGCTACCGCTACGCCACTGCCCACGATGACCCCGACACCTACGGCGACTCCACTGCCAATTGCCGTGGCTCAGCCTGGTGAACAGCTCATCGTGATCGCTACCTTCGCTCGCGCCGAGGGGGTGGCGGACGCTCAGGCCCAGGCGGAAATTCAGCGCGGTATTCAAGCAGCTGCGGCTGAACTTGATTTTGCCAGCCTGCGCGTAGAAGTGGTGCCCGATGTGTTGCCAAGTGATGATCGTCCAGGCGCAGCGGCGCTGGCGGAGTTGTATGGGGCAAGTATGGTCATTTGGGGGTCAGAAACGGCCGTACGCATCACCACAAATTTTCTGAACGTGAGTGAGGCCCCCTATGAAAGCGGTGATGTGCAGGTTAGCGTGGTGCGCCCCGATGCCTATGTGCAGTTTATCACCGAAGATTTGCCGAGTCAGTTTGTCTTTTTGTCCCTGTTTGCCATCGGGCAGTCTTATTATGCAAAGGGTGCCTACGATGAGGCGATAGCGGCCATAGAAACGGCCGTTGCCAACGTCACAAATCCCGATACGGTCGCCAACGAGGTGGGGCAGGCGTACTTTCGCCTCGGCTGGCTCTATCATGAGCCAAAGGCCGATCTTGTATCGGCGGCGGCAGCCTACGATCAGGCCATTGCCCTAAACGACGCTGATTTCAAAGCTTACTTCAATCGGGGCCTTATTTTCCAGAAAAATGACCAGGATGCGCAGGCAGAAGCGTATTTCACGACCGTGATCGCTCTGGTGCCTGATCGGCTGGATGCTTACGTGAGCCGAGCTTTGTCGCGCGGCAAGTTGGGCGATTTTGATGGTGCGCTGACTGATTGCAATTATGCCATAGAGCAGGACCCTGCGTTTGCCAAAGCGTACAATAACCGGGCTATCATTTATGGCGAGATGGGGCAAATCAAAAATGCAGTAGCTGATTACGAAACAGCTCTCAAAATCATGCCCGATTTTGCGGTTGCCTATTTCAACCGGGCCGTTTTGTACAGCAACATCGGCGAGTTTGAGAAATCGCTGGAGGATATTGAGACAGCGATCCGCATCAATCCACTTGACCCGGATTTGTACTTGCTGCGCGGGTTTGTGCATGACGATTTGGGTGAGTATGAAACGGCCGTTGCCGATTACACCGAGTCGTTGCGTCTGAACCCTAACCAAGCGGAGGCGTACACCAATCGGGGCGACGCCTACAAGGATTTGGGCGAAATCGAAGCCGCGATACAGGATTACACCACCGCCATCGAGTTGGACCCCACCGACTATTATCCGCGGGTGCAGCGAGGAGCTCTGTATTTAGACTTGCTGGACATTGAAGCGGCGTTGGCTGATTTTCAAACGAGTTTACCCATGATTGATGATGCCGAAACGGCCGAAATTGTTCAGGCTATCATTAACGAAATTGAAACATTTTTAGACAATTGAGAGGAACTATGAGCAAGCAGCCAGATTTCGATCTTACCGGAAAAGTAGCGCTGATCACTGGCGCCTCACGCGGCATCGGCCAGGCCATTGCTGAGGCGTATGCCGCTGCCGGGGCGAAGGTGGTGTTGGCCAGCCGCAAGCAGGAATCGCTGGATGAGGTGGCGGAAATTATCCGCAGCAATGGGGGCGAAGCGCTGCCCATCGCCGCCCACACGGGCGACGATGACGCCGTGAATGAGCTGGTGGCCAAAGCAACCGAGGCGTACGGCGGTATCGACATTGCCGTGAACAACGCGGCCACCAACCCTCACTTTGGCCCGGTGATGACCGCCGATGAGAGCCATTGGGACAAAATTATGGACGTGAACGTCAAGGGCTATTTTCGCGTGGCCAAGGGGTGTGTGCCCAGCATGAAGGCGCGCGGTGGCGGCAAAATCATCAACATTGCCTCAATTGCCGGTTTGGCACCGCAGCCGGGGATGGGCGTGTACTGCGTGAGCAAAGCGGCCGTTCTCATGCTTACCCAAGTGTTGGCGGCAGAATTGGCGGCGGACAATATTCAGGTCAACGCCATCGCCCCCGGCTTCATCAAAACGAAATTTAGCGCCGCCATCTGGAGCAATCCGCTCATCAACGAGGCCGTCATGAAGCAAATCCCCCAGGGCCGCATGGCCGAGCCAGAAGAGCTGACCGGCATGGCGCTTTACCTCGCCTCCGGTGCGTCCAGCTTCACCACCGGCGCGACGATGTTGATTGATGGTGGGCAGTTTATTGGCAACGCGCTGTAGAGACGTTGCATTGCAACGTCTCTACGACACAAAAGGATTTTAACGTGTTCGATATTTCCCCTGAACTCAAGAAAAATTTAGCCACCGCGCGCGAATTTGTGCGTGAAGAGTTGATGCCTTTGGAACTGGATTTTCTGGCCAAAGGGTTTAACGCCATGGAGCCTGTTTTGCAGCAGAAGCGGCAGCGGGTGAAGGAGCTTGGTCTTTGGCTGCCGCAGGTTTCCAAAGAATATGGCGGCATGGGGCTGAGCCTGTTTGAGCATGGCCTGATGAGCCAGGAACTGGGCCAGACGCCCATTGGCCATTTTGTGTTTAACTGCCAGGCACCCGATTCTGGCAACATGGAAATCCTCATTGACCACGGCACGACGGAGCAGAAGGAAAAGTATTTGATGCCGCTGCTGCGAGGTGAAATTCGCAGCTGCTTTTCGATGACGGAACCGGAACATGCTGGCTCGAACCCGACGATGATGAGCACAACGGCCGTTCGCGAAGGCGACAGCTACATCATCGACGGCCACAAATGGTTCACCAGCTCGGCCGATGGCGCGGCGTTTGCCGTGGTCATGGCCATTACCAACCCGGAAGCCAGCCGTCATGCCCGCGCCAGCCAGATCATCGTGCCGCTGGATACGCTGGGCTTTACCTTGGTGCGCAACATTCCGGTGATGGGTGAGGCGGGTGAAGGCTGGGCCAGCCATGCCGAGGTGCGCTATGAAGATGTGCAGGTGCCGCTGACCAATGTGCTGGGCAAAGAAGGTGAAGGGTTTGCCATCGCGCAGGAGCGGTTGGGGCCGGGGCGCATTCATCACTGTATGCGCTGGATTGGCATTAGCGAGCGGGCGTTGGAGTTGATGTGCCGCTATGCTTTGAAGCGAGAGGTGGCTCCGGGACGGCCGTTGGCGGGTCAGCAAACCATCCAAAATTGGGTGGCCGAAAGCCGCGCCGAGATCAACGCTGCCCGCCTAATGGTGCTGGCGACTGCCAAGCGCATCGACGAAGAGGGGCAGTACGCCGCCCGCGACGACATTTCGCTGATCAAATTCCATGTGGCGAATGTGCTGCAAGCGGTGCTGGATTGCGCCATCCAGGTGCACGGTGGCCTGGGTATGACCGATGACACGCCGCTGGCCTACTGGTTCCGCCACGAACGCGCTGCCCGCATCTACGACGGCCCGGATGAGGTGCATAAATGGTCAGTGGCCCGGCGAATTTTTGCACAGTACCAGTAATCAGTAGCGAATCGTCTAAAAATCGTCTAAAATTAGACGAAAACTATGTTTGAACCAACTTATCATATTTCACCTTTTCTCTTGGAGCGTATTAAAGAAATCACGCTGCTGGTGCATACCTTAAACCAGCGGCTGATCTCTGAATTAGTCTTGGTGCAAATGCAAGCTGAAGCGAGGGCCTTTTCCACGTACTCATCAACTAGCATTGAAGGAAACCCGTTACCGCTGACGCAAGTGAAGCAGTTGCTAAAAAGCCAGCCGAAACAACTGCGCGATAGCGAACGGGAAGTAGTGAATTACAATCAAGTGCTCACCTGGATGAATACCGAGCCAGACAAAGCGTTAACGTTAGATCTGCTGCTAACTATTCATGCAGGTGTTGTCGATGGTTTACTACCAGCCCATCAGACTGGGAGACTCCGACAGGAGCCGGTCATAGTGCATGAGCCGCGTAGTGGCGAGGTGGTTTATTTACCTCCAGATCATGGTGATGTACCGGAGCTTATGGCCGATTTGCTCTATTTTGTGCAAGAAAATCAGGGGGTGTTAGACCCGATTCTTCTGGCTGGTCTGTTACATAAGCAGTTGGTGGTGATTCATCCGTTTGTAGACGGAAACGGCCGTACCACCCGCCTGGCCACAAAACTACTTCTTGCTGGGCTAGGTCTCAATACCTTCAACCTGTTCAGCTTTGAGAATTACTACAACCAAAATGTAACGCGTTATTTTCAGAATGTGGGTTTATTTGGTAACTACTACGATATGGTAGGAAACCTGGATTTTACGCCTTGGCTGGAATATTTTGCCGAGGGTATTCTGGATGAACTGCTTCGTGTACAAAAACAAATCGAAGCTAATTTGGCAACACCAGACACCACGTTAAAACCATACCATGAAGCTATTTTGAACCACATTGATGAACATGGCTTTATCACTGACAAGGATTATGCCAAAATCACAGAGCGAGCAAAGGCGACACGCGCTTTGGACTTTAAGTTTTTGCTAGAGTTGGGTTTAATCGAACGAAAAGGGCGGGGACGTGGTATTTATTATCAACGTGTAGCCGGAAGTTAAGATATGAAAGACACCATTGAAGTGCGACCGGATGAGCAGTTTGATGAGGCACGATTGGCCGATTACCTGCGGGGTAAGCTGCCGGGTAGCGAAAACCAGTTGCGCGTGCGGCAGTTTGGCGGTGGCGCGGCCAATTTGACTTACCTGCTGGATTACGGCAGCCACGAATATGTTTTACGCCGTCCGCCGCTAGGGCCGGTGGCCAAATCGGCACACGATATGGGGCGCGAGTACAAAGTGCTCTCGGTGCTGCATCAGGCGCTGCCCTTCGCGCCGCGCGCATTTTTGTACTGCGACGATCCGGCGCTCATCGGAGCCGACTTTTTTGTGATGGAGCGGCGCAAGGGCGTGGTGGTGCGCCGCAAAATTCCACCGCAGTTTGCCGAGACGCCCGATGCGCCGCGCCGCATGAGTGAAGCGATGGTCGATGCGTTGGCGGCGCTCCACGCGGTGGATTACGCGGCGCTGGGCCTGAGTGATTTGGGCAAGCCAGAAGGGTTTATCGAGCGACAGGTGGAAGGGTGGTACAAGCGGTGGCACGCGGCCAAAGAGGCAGATTTGCCGGAGATGGATGCGGTTTATGAGTGGCTAAAAGCGAATTTGCCAACTTCGTCTGATGTTTCGCTGGTGCATAACGATTACAAGCTGGACAACGTGATGCTGGCCGAGGATGATCCGGGGCAGTTGGTGGCGATTTTTGATTGGGACATGTGCACGCTGGGCGATCCGATGTCTGATTTGGGGGCGCTGCTGTGCTACTGGACAGAGCCGACGGACGCGCCGTACTTCCAGCAGATGGCGATGATGCCCACCGGCGATTTGGGTTTTTTGACCCGACGGGAATTGGTAGAACGGTATGCGCAGAAAAGCGGCCGTTCCGTCCACAATATTAGTTTTTATCACACGCTGGGGCTGTTTCGCCTGGTGGTGATCATCGCCCAGATTTACATTCGTTATGCTCGTGGGCAAACGCAAGATGTTCGCTTTGCCGCCTTTGGCCCGATGATTCCGCTGATGGCGAAAGCGGCCGTTTCGGTGATGGAAAGTTAATTTGCCACAGAGCATATAGAGATTTTTCTCTTGTTTCTCTTTACCCTCTGTGGCCAAAAAATTTTATGCCCGCATTCTTTATTTATCTTATTCGCCTGGTACGGGGCATTCGCGACGGATTGAAAGAGCCGGAGTTTCGCGGGCTGTTTTGGTCTGTGCTGCTGATTTTGCTGACCGGCACCTGGTTTTATCATCAAGTGGAGGGTTGGGGTTGGTTAGATTCTTTATACTTTAGCGTCATTACTCTCACCACGGTGGGTTACGGCGATTTTTCTCCGCAAACGGCCGTTGGCAAAATCTTCACCATCATTTATATCGTTATTGGTTTAGGCATTTTATCAAGTTTCATTTTGCTCCTGGCCGATTTTCAACGTCGTGAGCCGAGCGGTTTGTGGCAGCGCATGACGGGGCAGGGGAAACGGCCGTTAGCAGACCAATCTCCCGCACAAGACGGGCTCCCATCAGATGGAGAGGAGGATTCTCATGCCGCAAATTCGGGTTAACAATGTGGAGTTATTTTACGAGGAAAATGGGTCTGGGTCCGAGGTGATGCTGTTTTCACACGGCTACCTGATGGACCACACGATGTATGCGCAACAGATCGACGCGTTTAAGGACGAGTTCCGTTGCATTGCGTATGACCAACGTGGACACGGCCGTTCTGAAGCCATCACCAGCAGCTACGATATTGATGCCATCGTCAATGACGCGATTGGTTTGATCGAGGCGCTAAATATTGCCCCGGTGCACTTTGTGGGCATGTCTACCGGCGGGTTTGTCGGACTGCGCCTGGCTATTCGCCGTCCTGATCTGCTCAAGTCGCTGGTGCTTATTGATACATCGGCCGATCCCGAAGAGAAAAGCAAGTTGTCGCAGTACAACCTGCTGCTGAAGACGGTGAACCTGGTGGGTTGGAAGCCAGTGATTGGCCGGGTAATGTCGATCTTGTTTTACGACGTGTTTTTGGAAGACCCAAAGCGCCAAGATGAGGTGAAGAAGTGGCGCAACATTATCACTGGGCACAATGTGAAGGCAGTAACGGCGTTTGGTAAGGCGATTTTTGCTCGTGACAGCGTGACTGACCAACTGGGCAAAATCAAAACGCCGGCGGTGATCATTGTCGGTAAGCATGATGCCGCTACGCCTTCCATGTACGCGCAAACCATGGCCGACCGCATTCACGACACGCGCCTGCGCGTCATTCCCGATTCTGGCCATTCGTCCCCAGTAGAAAAGCCACGCGCCGTGGCCGAGGCCATGCGCACCTTTTACGAGCGGGTCGGCATTTTGTAACAGGTACATTTTCTGGTAGGGGCAGGACAGGCGGGCCAAGATCATGGCCAGTTGAAGGGTCTCGTTTCCCGCCTGTCTCGCTCAAAACGGCCGTTCATGCGAGGCAGGGCGAGACGGCGCGGAGGTAAGGCCCTTTGTTTTTCCCAGACCATACCGCACCGTCCCGCCCCTACATCATTTCTGAGGCGATTTCCCCAAAGCAGGGTACATAAATGAATTATCGATCGGTTTTTAGAGTGGATTTGTTCGCCGGGCAGACGATTATGGTGACGGGTGGCGGCAGCGGCATTGGCCGGGCAACGGCCGTTGAGCTGGCCAGTCTGGGAGCGCATGTGGTGTTGGTGGGGCGGACGGAGGAAAAGTTAACGGCCGTTGCTCACGAAATCAGTGAAATGGGCGGTGAAGCCTCAACGTATACCTGTAATATCCGCGAAGAAGAGCAGGTGCAGGCTCTGTTTGCCGATGTGCTAGAGACACGCGGTGCCCTGCACGGCCTGGTGAATAATGCCGGAGGGCAGTTCCTCAGCCCGGCGGAGTTCATCAGCAAAAAAGGATTTCACGCGGTGGTGGAGACCAATCTCACCGGCACCTTCTTGATGTGCCGCGAGGCGTATACTCAGTACATGCGCGACCACGGAGGGGTCATCGTTAACATGCTCATGGAAAACTGGCGCGGCTTCCCTGGCATGGCCCATTCGGCGGCGGCGCGGGCGGGCATTGAGAACCTGACCAAAACGCTGGCTGTGGAATGGTCGCGCTCGGGTGTGCGCATCAACGCGGTTGCGCCTGGCCTTATCGAATCCAGCGGCCTGGACAATTACCCGGACGTGGCTAAACAGTTCATTCAAAACGTGGTCCAAGACATTCCCTTCAAGCGCATGGGAACGGAAAGTGAAACGGCCGCGGTCATCGTTTTCTTGCTTTCCCCTGGCGCCAACTACATCAGCGGCGAGTCAATTCGCATAGACGGTGCCAGCTCCCTCTGGCGTAAAACCTGGGACATTGAAGACCACGATAACGCGCCGCCACCTTATGATGGTTTTGAACCATGAGCAAGGGGTGAGACGCACTTTAGGAAGTGCGTCTCACCTGATTTTGGGCTAGGGTGGCACCTCAGAGGGAATGGGGCATAATTACGGCCGTCACCAAACAACTAATCACCAAACCATAAACGCACAGAGTTTCGTGTAGCACAAATCGAGCGTGTTTATGAATAGAGAAATGTTATCGGAGCAGGAATTTGAGGTGATTCGGGCCGCGCAGCCCGCACCGATCGATCCCTCGGCGACGGCTGCTGGGTCCACCGTGGTAAGCCTGTTGTCATCACTGGACCGCAAAGTGTTGGACCAGGTGATGATTGAGCATCGCTACGCCGCCGGGGAACTTGTGGTGCGCGAAGGTCAGTACGGCGACGTTGCCTACCTCATTTGGTCGGGCCGCGTGGCAGTGGTGCAGGGGGATTTGTACAATCCATCCAGCGTCATTTATCGTGGCCCGGGTGAAGTGGTGGGGGAAATGTCGCTCATCGACAACAAGCCACGCTCGGCTTCCATTGTGGCCCTCGACGATGTTCGGCTGCTGGGCATTCACCGCAAAGACTTTTTTGAGCTGTTGCAAATCGATCCCAACTTTAGCACCAACATGATGGAGATTTTATCCAATCGGCTGCGTGCGGCGGAGGAGCTGTCGCGGGTGAACACGGCTATTGGTCGTGAACTGAGCGCCGAGGTGGAAGAGCTTCAGTCGGAAAATGAAGCCTTACGCCGGACGGAGCAGCGTCGCCAGGAGCTGAGTGAGCTGGTGGTGCACGATTTGCGCAATCCGTTGGGCAATTTGTTTAGCGCATTAAACATGCTGGAACTGGTGCTGCCGCCGGATGTGCTGGAGGCTAATCGTGAGTTGTTGGAAATTGCCCGCCTCTCGCATCTGCGTATGCAAGATTTGGTAGATTCGCTGCTGGACATCGCCCAAATCGAGGCGGGACGGCCGTTAGGCGAACGCAAAGCGACTCATCTGCCTGACCTGATGACCGAGGTGATGCAGCTCAACGCCTTTGCCCTGGAAAAGCGGGATATGACGTTAACGTTGGACTTTCCGCACGATTTGCCGCCCGTTTGGGCCGCTCCTGACCAGATTCGCCGGGTGCTGACCAATCTGACCGACAACGCGATCAAATATTCGCCCAAAGGTGGGCCGTTGGTAGTAACGGCTGTTGCCCGCGATGGCTTTGTTGAAGTGAGCGTGCAAGATGCGGGTCCTGGCGTGGCTCCCGAAGAGCGTGAACACATTTTTGCGCGCTTCACACAGGTGGAGGCCGGGGGGATTCGGCCACGTGGTTTTGGCCTGGGCCTGTCTTATTGCAAACTGGCGGTAGAGGCACATAACGGCCGTATTTGGGTCGAACCCGGGCCGGAAGGTGTGGGTAGCCGGTTTGTGTTTACCTTGCCCATAATTGTTTAAGAATTGTAATTGGGTAATTAGGTAATTGAGCAATTGCCTAATTACCCAGTTGCCCAATTACCCACTATGCCCCATACAAACGAACTCCAACTACTCGAAAATCAAGGCTGGGATGCGCGTATTCTGGTGTGCCGCAACGGCAAGCTGGTGGATACGTTTATCGTGGTGACGGAACGGTTTGTGGTGCTGGTTGATACCGTGATCAATCCACAAACGGCCGTTCAGATGCTGGCATATGCACAACCTTATCTGGTAAACGGCCGTCAACTCCTGGTCGTCAATACCCATGCCGATTATGATCATTGCTGGGGGAATCAGCTGTTTGTGGGGGAAACGGCCGTTCATCCCGCACCGATTATTGGCAGCCACCTCAGCCCGCCCAAGTTCCAGCACGAGGAAGCGCTGGCGTACCTGGCCAAAATGAAAGAGCTGGAGCCAGATATTTTTGGCCAGGTGCAATTTACCCCACCGACTTTGCTGATTCAGGATAAATTTGTCATCGACGGCGACGATTTGACGCTGGAACTGCTGCCTACGCCTGGCCATACCGATGATCATTATTCGGTCTTCCTGCCGGAAATTGCCACGTTACTGGCGGCGGATGCGGCCGAGCTGCCTTACCCGGCGGCCCGCACACCCGATGCGCTGCCACAGATGCGTCACTCGTTGGCCCAATTGGCCGCGCTGCCCGCCGAAACCGTTTTGTACTGCCATGCCCCGGTTACGGTGGGGCGGCAGCTGCTGCTGGACAACATCGCTTATTTCAACGCCATCGAAGCCCAGTGCCGGGCAGCGCTGGCGCGTGGTCTTCACCCGCAGATCAGTGATGATGTGGACGTGTTGGCGTTGGTGGATTGTCCATACGAAACGGCCGTTCCCGACACGCCAGAGTGGCAAGCTGTTCACGATTTTTACAAAACTGCGGGTCACGCCGAGCAAGTTCGCGCCATGTTGCAATGGTTGGCGCTGGAATCGAGGTGACTTTGTGACACAGCAGCCACTGATTGTCAGCCAAAGTGGACGGCCGTTTGCCACCTCCGCTATTGCCTTGCAAGCTATCATCATCAACGACGAGGCGCAGTTTTTGCTGCTGTGCTCACCGCGCCGCAACGAGCCGAATGAGTGGCAGGTGGTTAGCGGCGGTTTGGAGGCTGGCGAAACAATTCTGGACGGCATTTTGCGCGAGGTGCGGGAAGAAGTTGGGCCGATTTTGGTACGGCCGTTAGCCGTTCTACACAGTCAAACATTCCACTACGATGACAATGTCCGTTTTATGGTGGGCATTTACTACCTTCTGCGTTATGAAGGTGGCACAGTTGTTCCTGGCGACGACATGGTCGGCAGCGCCTTCCGCTGGTGGGGCTTGGCCGAGCTGGAAACGGCCGTAGCCGGTCACACCATCACCCTGCACAAATCCACCCATCTCTGGCAGCTACGTCGGGCCGCCAGACTGTGCCAACTTTTAGCTGATGAACGGGTAGAAACGGCCGTGCTTCAGCCTGAGCTCTAAACTCTTTTTGCGGCTAGCGGGTGAGGGCCAAAACCAGCACCCCGCCGCCGACCATTAAAATACCTAACCACTCGCCGAAAGACGGCCGTTCCCCCAAAAAGATCACCGCAAAAACCGCTACCAACAGCACGCTGAGCTTGTCAATGGGCGCTACCTGCGAGGCATCCCCCACTTTGAGCGCCCGAAAGTAGCATACCCACGAAGCGCCCGTTGCCAGACCAGACAAAATCAGGAATAGCCAGGTGCGTCCGGATAGGGCCAGCGGATTGCTCCACTTGCCCGTGAAGTAGACAAAAGCGCTGAGCACAACAAAAATGACCACCGTACGGACCAGTGTGGCCAGGTCGGAATCAATGCCTTCCAGACCGACCTTGGCGAAAATTGCGGTAAGGGCCGCAAAGATAGCCGAAAAAAGTGCCCAAACGAACCAGTTTGCCGAAGAAATTGACATGATTTTTTTACCTCTTTGTAACGATTGTTTGTGATGCCATAGACTTGCTAGATTATATGCTCTTTTGCTAAAGCACAGAAATGCTTGACAGAATAGTTCGGCGTAGTATAATTCTGCTCAATAATATTACAAGGCAGCACTTTTTGCCGTTTTGGCGGAAAGGCTGTCTTTTGTTTGTGGAAAGTAAATGTCACACAAAACTTGGCTACAAGATTCAGAAAGACGACAGAAGTGGATGGCGTTCATGCAGAACTTTCATCCCGAGATTGACCCCAAAACGGTACGCCTGATGGATGAATTGGGCTATGTCGCTCGTTCGATTTTTCATATGCGTGAGCAAAGCATCGACGAGGCTGGGCTTTCATTTGCCCAGTATCAGGTGTTGATGCATCTCTTTTTTGCTGAGCAGATGGGAAATCAGGGCGAACTGAACCCGTCAGAAATTAGCGACCGGCAGGGGGTTAGTCGTAACACGATGAGTGCGTTTATCCGCAATTTAGAGGATGAAGGCCTGGTTGAGCGGCGGCTAGACCCCGATGATCGCCGTCGTTTCAACATTAGCCTGACGGAAAACGGCCGTTCCCTCGTCGGCGAATATATGCACGACCATCTGGCTACGGTCGGGCACTGCTTCAGTGCTTTGGCCCCTGATGAACAGGAAACATTGCTGGTGCTGCTGCAAAAATTGGGCCGGCATGTTATGGCTGTTCGCCAGGAAATGGTAATCGGTAATCGGTAATCGGTTGTCGGATTACCGACACGATTTACTGAAAAATAGGAGATTCAACAACTATGCTTCGAATAAGAAGGTACCTGAAGCCGTACATGTTCATGTTTGTCGCTTCGGTCATCCTGTTGTTCATTCAGGCCAATCTGGACCTGTCTTTGCCCGACTATCTTTCTAGGATTGTCAATACGGGTATTCAACAAAGTGGGGTGGAGAGCCCCGTCGCTGTGGCGATGCGGCAGGAAACATTTGATCACCTCCTGCTCTTCCTGAACGACGAAGATGCAACGGCCGTTCAAGATGCCTACACCCTGGTGGAGCCGGGCACGGTGGAAGCTGGCGATTACATTGACCAGTATCCGTATCTGGAGTCCCAGGCGATTTATGTGCGTAAAGATTTGACCGACGATCAGATTGACGCACTGAAGGGTCCGATGGCTCAGGCATTTCTGGCTGTTTCGGCACTGGAGCAGGCCATGGCGGACCCGGAAGCAGCGGCCCAAATGGGCAGCGGCGATTCCGCCTTTGACCTGTCCCGCCTGCCCGCCGGAACCGATCTCTTTGCCCTCATTTCCCGCCTGCCTGAAGCGCAGCGCGCCCAGATTGGCGAGACGATGAATCAGCGCTTTGAGGCGCTGGGCGAGACGATGGTGGAACAAACGGCCGTTGTCGCCGTTAAAGCCGAGTATGAAGCGTTGGGCATGGACGTCGGCCAGCTGCAAAACAGCTACATCCTGCGCGTAGGGGCCATCATGCTGGGCGTTACGCTGCTCTCGGCAGCGGCGACCATCACCGTTGGTTACCTTTCGGCAAAAATTGCCGCCGGAACTGGTCGAGACTTGCGCAGCGATGTGTTCCGCAAAGTGGAAAGCTTCTCCAGCGCGGAATTCGATAAATTCCCCACGGCGTCGCTTATCACCCGCTCAACCAATGACATCACCCAGCTACAAATGGTGACCATGTTCATGGTGCGTCTGGTTTTCTACGCGCCGATTATGGGCATTGGCGGAACCATTCGCGCGATTGGCAAAGGTTCGTCCATGTGGTGGACCATCGCTGTGGCGGTCTTGGTGTTGATTGGCGTGATTTCGATTGTCATTTCTGTGGCTATGCCGCGCTTCAAAATTGTGCAGAAGCTCATCGACCGCATTAACCTGGTCGCTCGGGAAAATCTGTCTGGTATGATGGTGATTCGCGCCTTTAACATGCAGAGCTTTGAAGAAAAACGGTTCGACAAGGCCAACGTAGACCTGACGGAAAACACCCTCTTCATTGCTCGCGTCACGTCTGTGATGATGCCTGTCATGATGTTCATTTTGAACGTCCTGTCGGTGGTCATTATTTGGGTCGGCGCGCACCAGGTGGCCGATGCCAACATGCAGGTGGGTGACGTGATGGCGTTCTTGCAGTATGCCATGCAAATCGTCTTCTCCTTCCTCATGCTGTCCATGTTGTTCATCATCCTGCCGCGTGCTCAGGTTTCGGCGGACCGTATCGCCGATGTGCTGGAAACTGAACCAATCATCACGGATCCGAAAAATCCTGAGAAACTGAATGGTTCCTTTACCGGCAAAGTGGAGTTCCGCAACGTTTCCTTCCGGTATCCCGGTGCCGACACGGACATTTTGCACGACATCAGTTTTGTGGCCAGGCCGGGCGAGACGACCGCGTTTATTGGCTCGACGGGTTCGGGCAAGTCTACGGTGGTGAATCTAATCCCGCGCTTTTATGACGTGACCGAAGGCAGCATCTTGCTGGACAATATCGACATTCGTGAGGTCACCCAGCACGATTTGCGCGAGAAAATTGGCTACGTGCCGCAGAAGGGTATCTTGTTCTCTGGCACCATCGAGAGTAACTTGCGTTATGCCGATGAGTATGCCAGCGTGGAAGATTTGCAAACGGCCGTTACCATCGCCCAGGCCTCCAATTTTGTGAACAGCAAACCGGAAGGCCTGATGACCGAAATCGCTCAAGGTGGTACGAACGTTTCAGGTGGTCAGCGGCAGCGGCTTTCTATTGCCCGCGCTCTGGTGAAAAAGCCACCCATCTACATCTTCGACGATACATTCTCGGCGTTGGACTTTAAAACCGATGCGGCTCTGCGACGCGCCTTGCGCCAGAGCACCCAAGACAGCACCATTCTGGTTGTGACCCAGCGTGTGTCTACGGTGAAAAACGCAGAACAAATCATTGTGCTGGATCAGGGCCGCGTGGTGGGCAAAGGCACCCACGACGAACTCATGGAAACTTGTGAAACCTATCAGGAAATTGCCCTGTCCCAGTTAAGTATGGAGGAGCTTTCATCATGATGATGCACGGTAGAAGCAGTGGCCCTGCCCAAGGCGGCCCAATCGCCGCCATGCGCAAGGGCGACACTGCCCGCAACTTTAAAGTGACCATGAGCAAGCTGGTGCAATATCTAGCTGCTTATAAATTGCAGCTAATCATTGTGTTCATCTTTGCGGTGGCCTCTACAGTGTTCAACATTGTTGGCCCCAAAGTGTTGGGCAACGCCACCACCAAGCTGTTTGAAGGGGTGATGGCTCAGATTTCAGGAACGGGCTCGATTGATTTTGAATATATCGGCCGTATCCTGCTGATCATGCTCATTTTGTACATTCTTTCGTCCATCTTCGCTTATTTGATGGGCTGGATCATGGCTGGCGTGTCTACCGACATTTCTTACCGCTTCCGTGAAGAAATTGCCGCCAAGATCAACAAGATGCCTTTGAGTTACTTTGATCGCACCACGCAGGGTGAAGTGCTCTCGCGCATCACCAACGACGTGGACACGGTTAACCAGACGCTCAGCCAGAGCCTCACCCAAATCATCACCTCGGTAATCACGGTGGTTGGTGTCTTGGTTATGATGTTTTCCATCAGCTGGCTGATGACCCTGGTGGCTCTGATTGTGATTCCGCTGACGTTGGTAGCCGTGGCCACCATCGTCAAACGCTCCCAGGTTTACTTCAAGGAGCAGCAGGATTACCTGGGCCATGTCAACGGGCACGTTGAGGAAATGTTTGGCGGCCATCGGGTCATGAAGGCTTTCAACGGCGAAGAACGCAGCATCGAGAAGTTTGAGACCTACAACACCACGTTATACAGTGTGGCCTGGAAATCGCAGTTTTTGTCTGGGCTAATGATGCCTATCATGAACTTTATCGGTAACCTGGGTTATGTGGCGGTGGTGGTGGTAGGTGGCTACCTGACGGTGCGCAATACGATTGAGGTTGGTGACATTCAGGCATTTATTCAGTACGTGCGTAACTTCAACATGCCGCTGACCCAGTTGGCCAACATCTCGAACGTATTGCAGCAAACGGCCGCTGCCGCCGAGCGTGTCTTTGAATTTCTGGCTGAACCGGAAGAAGTACAGGAAACCGAAAATCCGATTGAGTTGGACGCCATCGAAGGACGTGTGGAATTCCGCAACGTGCGTTTTGGCTATGACCCGGAAGAACCGGTTATTCACAACCTGTCCGGCGAGGCCAAACCCGGCCAAAAGGTGGCCATCGTTGGCCCAACTGGTGCTGGCAAGACAACAATCGTCAAGCTGCTCATGCGGTTCTATGATGTGGATGGCGGGGCAATTTTGGTGGACGGCCACGATATTCGTGAGTTCCGGCGGCAAGATTTGCGGCGTTGGTTTGGCATGGTGTTGCAAGACACCTGGCTCTACAACGACACGATCATGGAAAATATCCGTTACGGCCGTCCCGAAGCCACCGACGAAGAAGTGGAAGCCGCGGCTAAAGCAGCTCACGTCGATCACTTTGTCCATACGCTGCCGGATGGCTACCAGATGATGATCAATGAGGAAACGACTAACATCTCGCAAGGGCAGATGCAGCTACTGACGATTGCCCGTGCGGTGCTGGCCGATCCCCGGATTCTCATTCTGGACGAGGCGACCAGCTCGGTGGATACCCGTACCGAAGTGTTGATCCAGCAAGCCATGGACCGATTAATGGTCGGCCGTACCAGCTTCATCATTGCTCACCGCTTGTCTACCATTCGCAACGCTGATCTTATTCTGGTGATGCGTGACGGTGACATTGTGGAGCAGGGCAAACACGAAGAGCTGTTGGAGCGTGGCGGCTTCTATGCCGAGCTGTACAACAGCCAGTTCGAGCACGCGGAATCCGGCCCTGAGAAGCCTGCGGCCGAACAAATGTTGATGCCCGCGGACTAATCACTGGCATCAACCCCACTAAAATAAAGATCGAAGCAGCCCGTTGGTTTTCCAGCGGGCTGTTTTATATGGCTTTGGCAAAGATGAGCGAAATGTTTTTGCCGTTGGAAAGTACGGCCGTTTGAGATAATCTTCCATCCCGGTAAACACCCAACAGGAGAAGACTAAGATGCTAAACTTTTTGCCCGCCCCAATCATTGGCGCGGTGGCTGCCATTGCCATCTTCTTTAACACCTTGTTTTGGTGCCTGCTTTTGTATCTGGCGGCCATCGCCAAGCTGATCGTGCCTTTGTCTGCCTGGCGCAGACAGTGGACAAAAGCGGCTATCTGGTTGGCCGAAGCGTGGATCAGTGGCAACAGCGCCTGGATGTGGCTTACGCAGCGCACCGAATGGCGCGTGCATGGGCTAGATGACCTGCGCTACGACGAGTGGTATCTGGTCATTTCCAACCATCAATCCTGGGTAGATATTTTTGTGCTGCAACACGTTTTTAATAAGCGCATTCCCTTTCTTAAATTTTTCCTCAAACAAGAACTTATTTGGGTGCCAGTGATTGGCCTGGCCTGGTGGGCGCTTGATTTTCCCTTCATGAAGCGGTACTCCCGTGAGCAAATTGAACGCCACCCCGAGCTGCGTGGCAAAGATTTGGAAACGACGCGCAAGGCGTGCGAAAAATTCAAAACCACCCCCGTGTCGGTGATGAATTTCCTGGAAGGGACGCGCATTACGCCTGCTAAACACAAACGCCAGGAGTCACCGTACCAGCATTTGCTCAAGCCAAAGGCTGGTGGCATCGGCTTTGTTCTAGGCGCGATGGGCGACCAGATTGATACCATGCTTGATGTGACGATTGTCTATCCGCAGGGCATCCCCGATGCCTGGAACTTTTTACGTGGCGAGGTGAAAGAAGTGGAAGTGATCATTAAAAAACGGCCGATTCCTGCCGAATTTCTCAACCGCGACTACCAAAATGACGATGCCTTTCGTGATGGCTTCCAGGCGTGGGTGCGCGATCTTTGGCTGGAAAAAGACATGCTGCTGGATCAACAACTAGCGGCCGTTCCTGAATGACACATCCCCTTACACGATCCTTACATCCTCTTTACGGGGCATTTGCAAACGATTGGTATGCTTAGAAGCGTATTGTGAAAAATTTATCAAATCCACACTGAGGAAAGAATTGTGTTTAGATCATTATTTGGCCAGGTGATGGGGGGAACGGCCGTAAAAAATATCACCCCCAATGAAGTGCAAGAACTCATCAAAAGCAAGAAGCAGGTGCTTCTGCTGGACGTGCGCCAGCCGGAAGAATATGCTCACGACGGCCACATTAAAGGGGCGCGTCTGATGCCATTGGGCACATTGCGCGACCGCGCCAGCGAACTGCCCCGCGACACACCGATCATTTGCGTTTGCCGCTCTGGTGCACGCAGCCGCACCGCTTGTGAACAACTTGCGCACCAGGGTTTTGAGGACGTATCCAATTTGAGCGGGGGCATGATAGGCTGGAAGCGTGCCCGGTTGCCCTTTATGTAATTGAATACCTGCGGCGAGGGCTTGATGCGCTTGCCGTTTTTGCTGCTAACTTTTTTAAGGACGCGGACGAACAAAGATGACGCCGGTTTACTCCGCGTTTTCTGGGGTCGTTCGCGTTCTTTGGTATCTGGCGCATGAGACACAAGGAGGGGTGATGGCCAATCCCCAAAATCAATCATTGAAGACAAAACAACGCAGCTCCCGCCGATTCAGCAGCTTGCTGCCTGCCACGCATTGGCTGCGCAGCTACCCCAAAGATTATCTGGTGGGGGATGTGCTGGCTGGCTTCATTGTGGCCGTGATGCTGGTGCCACAGGGCATGGCCTATGCTCTGCTGGCCGGATTGCCCCCAGAAGTGGGTCTGTACGCCAGCATTTTCCCGCTGATCATCTACGGTTTGCTGGGCAGCAGCCGGGCGTTGGCCGTGGGGCCAGTGGCCATCATGTCGCTGCTGGTGGGGACAGGGATTGCGCCATTGGCGGAGGTGGGCAGCGCGGCTTACCTGGAATTGGCCATCGTTTTGGCGCTGCTGGTAGGCGTTATTCAGTTGGTGATGGGGCTGGTGCGACTGGGCTTTTTGGTGAACTTTTTGAGCCATCCGGTGCTGGCTGGTTTTACCAGCGCGGCGGCGTTGGTGATTGCCTTGAGCCAGTTGAAATATTTGCTGGGAATCAGCATGCCGCGCCTGGAGTTTTTTGAGCTGCTGCGGTATACGGCCGCTCACCTCACAGAAACCAATCTGGTAACGTTGGCAATTGGCGGCACTGGCATCCTCATTCTGCTTTATTTTAAGAAGGGGCTGGGTAAACAGCTCAAGCGATGGCAGGTGCCAGCCGGATGGGTGCTGCCGCTGACTAAATCGGCTCCGCTGGTGATTGTGGTGTTGGGTACAGCGCTGGTGTGGGGTTTTGATCTCAATCAGCAGGCTGGCGTGGCTATTGTGGGGGAGGTGCCAGTGGGTTTGCCCCCGATCACACTGCCCACGGTGGATTTGGCCCTGTGGCAGAAGCTGCTGCCGACAGCTTTGGTAATAAGTTTTGTGGGGTACATGGAGAGCATTGCGGTGGCCAAATCGCTGGCCAGCAAGCGGCGGCAAAAGGTAAATGCCAATCAGGAACTGCTGGCGCTGGGGGCGGCCAATTTTGGTGCCATGCTCACTGGTGGCTACCCGGTGGCGGGCGGATTTGGTCGCTCCAGCGTTAATTTTGACGCAGGGGCAAACAGTGGGTTGGCGTCGATTATTACGGCCGTTCTCATTGCCCTCACCGTTATTTTTCTGACACCTGTTTTTTACTTTTTGCCCCAGGCCATTTTGGCCGCGATTGTGATTGTGGCCGTGGCGGGTCTGGTAGATGTAAAAACCTTCCGCCATGTGTGGCGGTACAACAAGGCGGATGCTGCCTCGTTTGTCGTAACCTTTTTTGCGGTGCTGACCGTGGGCGTTGAGAACGGTATTTTGTTTGGCGCGGGGGCCGCGATGCTGTTGTTCATCTGGCGCAGCAGTCATCCGCATGTAGCGGTGGTAGGCCGTCTGGACAACAGCGAGATTTACCGCAATGTGCTGCGCCACAAGGTGCAATGCTGGCCCAACGTGGTGGCGGTGCGCATTGATGAGAGCCTATATTTTGCCAACTGCAAATTTTTGGAGGATACGGTGCTGGGGCTGGTAGCTGATCAGCCAGAGGTGGACCATTTTGTGTTGATTGGAACGGCCGTAAATTTCATTGATGCCAGTGCGCTAGAAACATTAGAATCGCTGGAGCGCCAGCTAAAAGATGCGGGCGTGCAATTGCATCTGGCAGCGATCAAAGGGCCGGTCATGGACCGCCTGCGTGACATTGGCTTTGTAGATCATCTTGGCAAGCAATTTTTCCATCTAACCACCCACGACGCGATGAAAGCAATTGGTGTTGTAAAATAGCGGCTGAAGCGAGAAATCCACAGATTACACAGATGGCGCAGATAAAAGTCATGTCTGTGAAATCTGTGGAAAGAAAAGTGCATGGAAAATCCTTTTTTGCAACGGCCGTTTCCTGTCATCCCGTCCATGAACCAGGTGTGCATCATGGACCTGCCGGGGCTGGCTGTGCCGGATTGGATCAAGGGCAAACGGGGGTTTGACTTACTTTCCAGCTTTGCCCTGCGCCAGCGCATCGCCGCTGATGCCGAACTCCTCCAGCTTGACCCTAGTGATGCCCATCTGCTGCAAAAGTTTGATGCTTGCCTGACGCCCGTTTCCCCGCAAATTCGCACTACCGCCCACAAAATCGCTGAGGATTACGGCCGTTCCCTGGCCTACCTCCTGCTCACGCTCAAGCGCGGCGATGCACTTAACCAGCAGGCGCGGGCTGATTGGCAGCCGCAGCATTGGGCGTTTTGGCAGCAAATCGAAGCGGTCTGGTTGGGTGGTGGGTTGCTTTCGGGGGCGTTGGGGCAAACGGCCGTTCCTCTGGCGCGTGAACTGATTCAGCAAAGTGGTTTTCCTGATTTTCGGCTGGAGCTGGCTCCGAACGGCCGTCATCTGCCGCTGGTGGGCATGGCGCGCACGGCTGCGCCGGGCACACGGGCGATGTTGCTGTTTGATTTTGGGCAAACGGCCGTTAAGCGAGCCATCGCGCACTACAAAAATGAGTCCCTTGCCGAACTGACGCTGCTGCCCAATTGGCCATCGCCCTGCGAAAGCGTTTTTGATACCAGCCAGAATCTGGACGATATTGCTCAGTTTGCTGAAGCGCTGTTGGATTTAGTGGCCGCCTCCTGGCACGAAGCCGCGGCTTCACATGCGGAGTTGAGCGATACGGTGGCCATCTCGCTGGCCTGTTACTTGCTAGACGGTCAACCGCGCCCGGAAGATGTGGGCTGTTACGGCCGTTTACAGCATCTCACGCCCAATTTGCACCAATTTCTTACTAACGCTTTGCGTAAACGTTTGGGTGCTGTTGACGTCAGTTTGTGGCACGACGGGGCGGCAGCGGCGCTGTCCCAGGCAGGTATGGCGAATACGGCCGTTATCACTTTTGGCACGGCGATGGGTATTGGCTTTCCGCCGGAGCGCGGCCACTTTGTTCCAATCGCGCCGACATTTGCCTGCCTGCCCCCAAATGTTGGCCATTAGCCACAGCAACTTGCTTTGATCATTCCCCCCTCCGTTTGGTACACTTGGGCCTATGCCTGAATTTTTTAACGTTCTCCCGCCAGATGAAGCCCGCGAGCTGCTGTTTCGGCACTTAACGGCCGTTTTACCCGCCGAAACAATTGCCACGCAGCAGGCCAACGGCCGTGTGTTGGCAACGGCCGTCACTGCCCCCCATGCCTTGCCCCAATTCCGCCGCAGCACGATGGATGGCTACGCGGTTCGTGCCGCCGACACCTATGGCGCGTCAGAAAGTCTGCCCGCTTTCTTGCAGGTGGTTGGTGAAGTGCCGATGGGGCAAGCCGCCAACGTGACCCTTGGAGTGGGGCAGGCGGCGATTGTGCACACCGGCGGCATGATCCCGGAAACGGCCGATGCCGTGGTGCAGATTGAACAAACGCAAACGGTAAGCGGTAATCCGTTATCGGTAACCAGTGAACAGTCTCCAATCTCCAATCTCCAATCTCCTCAATTTCCGTTTGAGATTGAGGTGCTGCGTTCGGTGGCGGTGGGGCAGAACGTGCTCCAGGTGGGTGAAGATGTGCGCCTGGGGGCGGAGATTTTGCCTGCGGGGCATAGCTTACGACCTCAGGATGTGGGGGGCTTGTTGGCGCTGGGAATTACGGCCGTATCCATCGTGCGCCGTCCGCGTGTGGGCATTTTGGCTACCGGGGATGAAGTGATTGCGCCAGCAGAAACGGCCGCTCCCGGCCAGATTCGTGACATCAACAGCTACACGGTGGCTGGGCTGGTAGAGCAGGCCGGTGGCGTGCCCATAATGGGCGGCATCATCCCCGACAATTTTGCGGCGTTGGCAACGGCCGCGGCCAACCTGCTGGCCGAAACCGACATGCTGGTCATGTCGGCCGGGTCATCGGTGAGCGTGCGCGACATGACCGTGCGGGTGATTGATGGCCTGGGCCAGCCCGGCGTGCTGCTGCACGGCGTGGCCACACGGCCCGGCAAACCCACCATTGTGGGGGCGGTGGGCAGCAAACCGGTGCTGGGTCTGCCCGGCAACCCGGTCTCCGCCATGATCCAGTTCGACATGTTTGGCGTGCCGGCCATCTATCGGTTGCAAGGGGTGCAAACGATGCCGCGCCGGGGGCTGATTTGGGCGCGGCTGGGGCAAAACATTGCCAGCGAAAGCGGCCGGGAAGATTATGTGCCCGCTCGCCTGGAAGACAGCGCCGACGGCCTGCGGGCTATCCCCGTGTTTGGTAAGAGCAACCTCATCTACACCCTGGTCAACGCCGATGGCCTCATCAAAATTCCGCTGAACAAAGGCGGGCTACTGGCCGGTGAGTGGGTGGAAGTCCGGCTTTTCTAGAAGAACAATCCACAGATTGTGCAGATGAAACTACGGCAGTGGGTCGTCGGGTGGATAGTTGATGCGTGGGGCATCGGTGTCTTCTGACGGTGAATCCCATTCCAAATCGGCGAGGTTGATACGGCCGTTTAGCAAATCATCCCACACAACCGCTTCAGGCGTAAAGCCAATATTGCTGCCTTCTTGGTAAACAATCGGACCATCCGGCGTAAACTGCATCAGAACCTTGTCAAGTTCGCTGCCGTAATGATATTGGTAACGAATTTGGTATGTCCGTGCATCGGGGTATGCCTCTACCAATTTTTGTAGGCTGGTAGCTAAAACCTCTGGCGTCAAGAACGGATAGGTTTCGATAGCGGGCGGGTCTTTCAGCCCTTCACTTATGCGCGAGGTAGCGCTCCAGACGCCTGGCAAACTGTAATAATCCAGTAAAGCAATTTGCCCATTTGTATCCCACAGCGCCATCGGTGGATTGGCGAAACGGGACTCTGCCTGAGCCAAAATAAACGCTCGGCCTTCGTCGGTGTCGTCCATGCGCAGCTTGTAGCTACCGGCAATCTGGTTATTGATCAGCAAGTCCAACTTGCGGGCATCTGTGGGCAAGCCATCGGACTGTTTAGCTGCTACTTCATCCACAATTTGGCCCACAAAGTCGGGATCGGTATTGCGATACGCTTGCCACCAGGTGTTGAGGTCCATCGTTTGCAGTGCCTCAATGGCATACGCACGGGGATCATCCACCGTTGGGCGGGGTTCATCGGCCTGGCCACCGCCACACGCGGCTAGTGCCAGGATTGCCAATATCGCCCAAAAAACTTTGCTTGTTCGCTGCATCATTTACTCCTCGTAAAGTGGTTTATTGCTCAATTGGTTGCTTTTGGCGGCTGCGGCGCAGGGTGTCGATGATGTAAATCGGTGCGCCGAGGAAGCCGGAGAGCCGCTCGATGGCAAAAACGAGCAGGGTCAGCGCCACGGCTTGCTCGCTGCTGAGTCCGGCGCTGGCAAAGAGCAAGGGCGCCAGCCCTTCGCGGATGCCTAGCCCGCCAATCGACGGCAGTAAAATAGCCAATGAGAGGAAGGGAATCACCAGGATGTAGTAGCTGAACGGCACGTCGTAGCCCAGAGCGTGCCCAGCAGCGGCAAACCAGCCAATTTGCATCAGGTTGAAGATGATGGAGATAGCCATTGCTTGCCAAACGGCCGTCCAGCCACACGCCTGAACGGCCGTAATCACCCCATCGACCTTGCGCCACACTGGCTGCAAAAAGGCGGGCACCAGTCGTCCCATAGCCCGAACCAACCGGCCTTCCAGTACCGTAAACCCACCAATGAGACCGATGAGACAAACGGCCGTTGTCTGCCAGAACAAACTTTGCGGGAAGTTGTCGGGGCGGAAGGGCAGCGCGGCCAGGCCAATCATGAATAGAGCCAGCAACCCGGTGGCTCGATCGACCAACACGGTGCCTGCGGCAGTGCGGGCAGGCACATCCTGGGCGGCTTCGATGGCCCGCATGACGTCGCCGCTAAAGCCGGACGGCAGCACCGAGTTGAAGAAGTTGGCCGCAAAATACAGCGACACCAGTCGGCCAAACTTGATCGGCGAGCCGATGCCGTGCAGCAGCAGCAGCCAGCGGAAGGCTCGCACCACCAAACTCAGGTTAAACAGCAAAAAGCCGACCAGCACCCAGCTCAGGTTGGCTTGCAGCAGCCGCTGGCCAATGTCGGCAAAATCAACCTGGGTGGAAACGTAGAACAGCGCCAAAAGGGTGATGCTGATTTTGATGATGGTACCAAGATGTTTACGCATACTGTTTTAGTGCTGTTCGCCGCTGAAAAGTCACAACTGTTGGTTTAGAGCGGCTGCGGTCTGGGTACTTTGACCTTAGGTAGAACCGCCGCGGCAGTCCGTGGTCCGGCCGCTTCCAATTCGGCGGCGCTGGGCAGAGGGATTTCTAGCCTCTGGCCGACAAAAAGCGCTGCGTCCGGCTGGTGATTGTACACCTGGATGGCACGCCAGCGCAGCGAATCGTTGTAGTAGCGGCGGGCGATGCCGCTGTAGGTGTTGCCATTGACCACCGTGTGAACAACCACCTCTTTGCCCCAATCACCCAGACGGTTGAGCCAGGCAACGGCCGTTGCCCCATCTTCTAAATTGGGTTCGGCCGCGCCCTCGTACGCTGCCAATGAGAGGATGCGGCGGCGCAGCTCGCCATCCACCGCAATGGCACTTAGCGCTTCTTGGGCGGCTTTTTCTTCCTCAGTTAGCTCGACTGGTTCTTCAACTTCGCCCACAAATGGATAGCTGTAATCGGGAATCAGACAGCCAAAGTTCTGATTTTCGCTGGGAGCAAAGCCGCCCCAGCCATCTAAAAACTGCTTGTTGCTAAAGCGGAAATATTCGCCTTTGGACCGCTGTGCCCAGAGACCAAAGAGCGGATCGTGCACAAACACGTGCGTATCATCGTAGCCCGTGACGACCAAAAAGTGGCCCGATTCAAACTTGTTACCGGTGAGCTGGACCCACGGTTTGTATTTGGCCAGGGCGATGAAGGCGTGGCCTTCGTCGATGTTGCGGCGCAGCGCGGCAAGTGCCTCATTAGCGTTGGCGTAATTTTTGTAAGTCAGGGTAAGTTGGCCAGCACCCCAGGCGGCATTTTTGAGGTCGGGAATGTAGGTGAACTTGGGGCGCACGCCGATGTAGGTGTACAGCTCATCGGGGGTGATGGCGACGCGCTTGCCGTTGAGCAGCATGGCGACGCTGGTGGGGCCGCAGTCGCCGGAATGGTCTTTGGCGTCTTTGTCCCATTGAGAACGGTAGGGGATTTGCAGCTTTTTTTCGGTCATGGTTACTACTCTCCTTAAAAAAGTGACTGCCAATTGATGGTGGCGTTGAGAAAAACAGGTGCTGATGGTGCGATGATATGCATAACGGCCGTCATTTTATCTGCTTTGTTCAAGGGTTGCCATTGGACAAAACAACCAGCCTTTGCCACTTTCGCGGGCGGGCACATATAATCAGCCATCTATGGCAATTTTGGCACAGAAGCAGTGGCGATTGGGTCTGGTAGTGCTGGCAGTGTGGCTGTTTTTCTTCCTGGCGCTGGACAGCATGGTGCACGACAGTCCCACGATGGATGAGCAGAATCATCTGGCCCGTGGGGCGGCCTTTGCGAAAACCGGCGATCCGCGCCTGAGCCTGGAGCATCCCCCACTGATCAACAGCTTAAGCGGCCTGCCCATGCTGCTGTTGCCCAATTTAGTTTACCCCTTCAACGATCCCAGCTGGACTGACATGCAGCCGCCAGACATTTACTGGTACAACTTTGCCGACCAGTTTGTCTGGCGGGTGAACCATGACGTGACGCGGATGATTTTCCTGGGTCGGCTGCCGATTGTCTTTTTGACGCTGGGATTGGCGCTGGTGGGGTTCCATTTTGCGCGACTGTTTTGGGGACGGCCGTCTGCCTACCTCGCTTTTATCATGCTGCTGTTTGAGCCAAATGTGCTGGCAAACGGCCGTCTCATCACCACGGATTTAGGCGGGACGTTGTTTATGACGCTGGCATTGCTGCTGGTGTGGCGCATGTGGACTGCTCCCGGCTGGAATTGGCGGCGCTGGTTGGCGGCAGGTGTAGGGCTGGGGCTGGCCTTTGGCAGCAAGCTGTCTATGCTGGCGTTTGTGCCGATTTTGATGGTTCTCGCATTTTTGCCAATTTTTGAAGAAGAAACACAGAGTTTCACAGAGGAGGCACGGAGGGGCACGGAGAGAGGAAGACGATTTTTGCAGTTGGTGAGTGCGGGGGCGCTTTCGGTGGTGGTGGTGTGGGTGATTTTTGGTTTTGAGTGGGGGACGTTTCGTTTCCCGTCGGCGGCGCTGGCTGGATTGAACCAGTTTGGCGGGCCGATGCCCACGTTTTGGGCAGGCCTTGATCAGATTGTGAACGTGAGCCGGGGCGGACGGGCGGCCTTTTTGCTGGGGCAAACGTCGCTGGAAGGATTTTGGCTCTTTTTCCCGGTGGCTTTTTTGGCGAAGACGCCGTTGGTGTTGCTGGTTGGTTTGTTGGGATTGGTGTGGTGGGGGTGGCAACGGCCGTCTTCACGCCACAAACTGCTCTTTCTTATCGTCCCGGCCACTTTGTATTTTGGTGTCAGCGTGGTTAGTGGGATCAACATTGGCTACCGGCACCTGCTGCCGATTGTGCCGCTGATCATTGTGGCGGTGAGTGGCTTGCCGACGGCGTTTGTGGGGCTGCGAAACGGCCGTTTGCTCACAGCTGTTATTTTGGCAGGCGGCATTTTGCTGCCCACGCTGCTCGTTCATCCCCACTACCTGAACTATTTTAATCTGGCAGCCGGTGGCCCAGCCAATGGCGCGTCGATCCTGGCCGACAGCAGCAACGATTGGGGTCAGGATTTACTGCGCTTGCAAGAATGGCTGGCCGAAAACGAGGTCGATTCGATTAAATTGGGCTGGTTTGGCATTGCCGATCCGGCCTACTACGGCATGGTCTACGAACCGTTGCCCGGCTTCCCGCGGGCCGAATTTTTGAGCCTGTGGGATAATCCGCCGTTTGATCCACAAGCGCCGGGGCCGGGACTGTACGCCATCAGCGCCAGCAGCTTGTGGGAATCGCACCGGACGGAGAAAACTGTATACGCCTGGTTCCGCCAGCGCGAACCGGATGTGCGGATTGGGTCGATTTATTTGTTCAAAATTGAATAGCCAATTACCTTGCCTGGCATCTGCGTCGCTTTCTTTTTTGTGTTTCCATTTTACGTATTTGCGAGTGTGCTCTTCATCTAAACCGATTGTGCTTACACAATCACCTCGTAACTATAAATATTATCCCGAATTATAGTCAGAGGCATTGGTTTGATTTGATTGTCGGAGTTAGCGAACGGCTGGTAAGAGCCGTAACTCCTTAATGGTAAGATTAACGATAGTTTTTAGGCCTGATGCGTGCCGGCTACAAGGAAGTGAATAATCAACAAGGCATGGTGGATCATCGCTTGCAACCATATTTTAGACAATCTTACTTAACGGGTAACTTAGAATTGGACGTTACGGCCGTTCTTACCCATCACCATCTGCCCAAGGTGGCGGCGCATGTGGCCCGCGTGGCGCGGGAAGCCGGGCAGTTGGCGAATCGGTTTGGCGCGGACTCGGCTCAGGCAGAAACGGCCGCTTGGCTGCACGATATTAGCGCGGTGGTTCCCAACAACGTGCGGGTGGAGCTGTGTGCCACGTTTGGCGTTCCGGTGCTGCCCGGTGAGGCGGGGTTCCCCATGATCTTGCACCAGAAGCTAAGTGCGGTGGTGGCTCAAGAGGTTTTTGGCGTGACGGAAACGGCCGTACTCAGTGCCATTGGTTGCCACACCACGCTTAAAGCTGGGGCCAGCCTGCTGGACAAAATCGTTTTCATAGCCGACAAAATTCAGTGGGACCAACCTGGTGAACCGCCATATTTGGCAGAGCTAAACGAAGCGATTTCCCACTCAATCGACGACGCTTGCCGAGTTTACCTGAACTACCTCTGGCAGATGCGCGATAGTCTTCGCTACGTACACCCCTGGTTCCTGGCTGCTCATGATGAGTTTGGCTCGAAAACCTGACAGGTTTTTGAGCCGACTTGCTACTGAGCCAATTTTGCATTGCGAAGAATCTTCATGATGAAGTAGCGTCATAAACCTGTCAGGTTTGGATAGGTGGAAGGAGAATCCTATGATTTTAGAAGTTGCTATTTTGAATGTGAAGGCGGGAGAAACTGCCGCTTTCGAAGCCGCTTTTGCCGAAGCCCAGAAAATCATTTCCGGCATGGGTGGGTACGTCAGCCACGAACTGCAAAAATGCCTGGAGGTGCCCAATCAGTACATCCTGCTCGTGCGCTGGCAAACGTTGGCGGACCACACCGTCGGCTTCCGCCAATCGGCCGAGTACCAGCAATGGCGGGCGCTGCTGCACCACTTCTACGATCCGTTCCCGACGGTAGAACATTACGAGCGAGTATTTTAGGGACGCGGACGAGCGCAGGTGAACGCGGATTTTTAGATTTAATCCGCGTTCATCCGTGTCCTATTTTTGATGTTAAAAAAGGGCGATGGTTTGGAGGGTTTTGCCAACCAGGTCGGCCAGGGCATGGGCACTGTTTTCGCCGATTTGTTCGGCCGTTTCTGGTTGGCGCGCGCGGAAATAGAGGCTGCGCAGGAAGTTCTTCACGTTTTGCGCCTGGCGGTAGCAATCGGGGAAGGGCTCTTTTTGCTGTGCCAGCGGCACAAAGCCATCTAGCCAGCTCTGCACGTCGGGCGGGGTGAGCACCTTGCGCCCGAGGGTGGCGATAACCGGGGTTACCAGCCGCTCATCTTCCAGATGAACATACACCAATTTTGATTCAGCCGCCTTTTGCCGGATGGCGTTGAGGATTTCCAGCAGCTCCTCGCTGCCCATTTCCTTGCAGCGCACGAGGTCGTCCAAGGCATCGGCCGTGTGGGCGATGGCGTGGGCCCATCCTTTTGGCTCCCCAGCTTCGTCTTCGTCGAGGACAAAACCGCGCAAATCTTGTTCTTTTTCCAGGTAGTCAAGCAGTTTAACCTTGACTTCGCGCAGTTCGTAAGGCATAAGAAACGGCCGTTGCCGGTGCCAGCTCAAAATCAACGGGATGAGCAGCATAGAAAAGCTGCGCATAAACACAGAATCCGTGTCCGATTCGCCCAGCTTGTAAAACAGATGCTCTTCTGTCAGCAGCTGGCGCAGCAGTGCTTTGAGGTCATCTTCTTCAAACTTGTCGGCCAAAATCCAGCTGGCCAGCGTGTTGTAGATCAAATCATCGCGCAGCTCGGCATCCGGGCTGCCCAGGTGAGGCAGCATTTCCAGGGCACGGGGCATCGCCTTGGCCTGTTCCGGTAGCGCAAACTCATTATCGGCAATCTCATAAAGTTGATCTTTTAAGGCACGTTCACTTAGGCGCATGGTTTTGGTTTACCTACAACTTTTCTTCAATCTGGAGCCTCTGCCATTTCTGTAAACGGCGTATTCCGACCCAGATCTCACCCGCAAAATAAAACCCAGCTATGAATGGATTTTTAGTGGCAAACAAAACTACAACAGTTGTTGGAAAGGCAACCCACAAATGGCGATAAATTTTCCCCTTTTCATCCAACTCGTTCCATTGTTTTAGAATGCCTAATAATTTTCCATCATGAACCAATAGATTATCTATTCGTTGCAGCGGTACAAGAACAAAAATGATAAACATCCCGACAACAAACGAGGGTAAAAAGTTGCCACCTTTGTTAAAGCCAGTCCAAAGAACAAACAGTCCCAAAATAATGGTAAGCAGTGACCTTGAATTTTTCTCTTTAAGGTCTTCTTCGTAATAATCTTTATCGTACCGTTGCTTTAGAATATCAAGCTGCTGCCATTTAGCGGGGATGTCTAACAATAGCATGGGCAATCCTATGGCAAACACAAAAAGCCCACCCAAAAACCAGGACCAAACTGTGCCAGAATTCAAACTGCCAACTAGAAAAATAGTTGTTACCGAAAGAATCAGCACGGCTGCGTATACATTTTTGTCAGCATTTTTTGGGTCGAACATTGCTTTTACAATTTGCTTAATCTGCTGAATTGCTTTGCTCTTCAATTACGCTGCGTACGTCGGCTGGTTGCCAGCCGGGCGGCTTGAGAATTTTGCCATCGGCACGGCGGGGACCACCTACTTTGCTCAGGTTGGCCCGATGCACCTCGGCAAAAACAGGGTCGGGATCGACGCCGCAGGCCAGGATTGCGCCGTAAGTCACATAGAGAAGGTCGGCCAATTCATGCACCCAGTTGGTTACATCGACGGGCTGAGCGTGGTTACCGGATTGGAGAACGGCCGTTAACTTCTCCCATTCCTCAGACGCTTCGGCAAACTCTTCTTGCAGCAGCTTTTGGCGCAGCTGCAAAATTTCCAGCGACGGCATCACGGGCTGTGGCGGCACGGGGGCACCCACCGCCTCGTGAAATTCAACGATTTTTTGGGCATTGGTCAGGCCAGGTTGGGGGATAGGCGGGTTAGTTTGTTCCACGAGTCACCTCGGCGATAAGCTGGCTAAGCGGCATGTCGGTAAGGGCTGTCAGGCGGTAGTCGGCGTGGTCGAAGTTGAGATCGCGGGTCATTTGGTTGGGAACGGCCGTACACCACAATCCTGCTTTCTTGGCCGCTGTTATCCCGTTGGGCGAATCTTCCAGGGCCAACGCTTCGTGTGGCGCAACGCCTAACTCGGCTACTGCCCTCCGGTATATGGCCGGGTCGGGCTTGCCCACGCCGCCCACATCGTCGGAACAGTGGATCTGCTCAAACTGGTCAAATAACCCCAGCCGCTGCAAATGGCTATCTACCCAACCATGATCGGAGCTGGAGGCAATGGCAATCCGCAGGCCCAATTCTCGCGCCTCGGCCAGGTATGCATCTACACCGGGCAAAACAGTTTGGGCTGCGATCAATTCATTGTCTCGCGCCTTGCGCACGGTGTGGACCGCCTGCCGATCAATCGGCCGTCCCACCAACCCTTCCAGGTGCTGGTACGGATCGAAGGTAATGGTGCCGATGTAAGCATTCCACACCTCGCGTGGCAGCTCCACGCCGTGGGCGGAATATGTTTCTTGCCAGGAAATAAAATCAGGGGTTTCAGAATCAAAAATCAAGCCGTCAAAATCAAAAATTAGTGCACGAATCATGGGCGCAATTATACACTTTGCGCCACAGAGGACACAGAGACCGCAGAAAATTTTCTCTTAACCCACTGTGTTCTCTGTGGCCAATCACCCAAAAAGCAGACCAACAAGGCTTTGGCCGAGGATGAGTTGGAGGCTCACCAGCACCAGGATGACGTAAAGCACGCGATTAAACCACAGCTCGCTGACGTGCTGGTTGAGCCAGACGCCCAGGTGGGTGCCCAGCCATAGCATGGGCAGCAGCATGATGGTTACGGTGAGGTTGCCCACGGCCAGCAGCCCAAGCAGATAGTAGGGAATGAGTTTGACCAGGTTGACGATGAAGAAAAATACGGCCGTTGTCCCCACAAACAAATTTCGCGGCAGCTTTTGCGGTAGCAGATAAATCATCATCGGTGGGCCGCCGACGTGGGCCAGGGTGGAGGTAAAACCCGAGGTGGTGCCCAACAATGCAGCAGTGAGCGGAGACGGCCGTTTCTGCTCTACCACCTGCAAAATACGGCCACGTACCACCTGATATAACACAAATATCAGAGCAATGAGGCCAATGCCGACCTTCAGCACTCGCTCCTGGTCGCTAAATTGCCGGAAAAAGAGCGCCCCCAGCACGATCCCCAGCATCGCCCACGGCAGCACTGCGCGCAGATTTGGTTGGTCTACCTGGTTGTAATAATGGCGCACAGCAAACACATCGGCCAGCAGCAGGATGGGCAGCAGCAGCGCCGCGGCCTCCGGTACGGGAATCACCAGGGAAAGCAGCGGCGTAGCAATGACGCCCGGCCCGCCGCCAAACCCGGCCTTAGAAATGCCAATGAGAACGGCCGTTGTCGCCGCCACCAGCCAAAATGCAGCCGGATAATTTGGCAATTGCCACAATGAGGTCATAGAGAAATTACTCCGTACGGTTCAGCCGCCAGTTCACATTGCCAAATGCTATCCAGAACAGGGCTGCTGCAAAAAATACCGCCTTGCCAAAGGTTGGCGCATTGGCCCATAGCCACACGACGCCACTTTCATCAAAGCGGAAGGCAATAAAAAAGAGCGTTGTGGCCACAGCCAGGGCCAAAAATAGTTTTTGCTGAAACAGCAGGGACTTTGTTTTCTCAAAAGATTTCATTTCAACCTCTTTCTGCAAGGCAACGGGAGCCTCAGCGTTCCACTGGTCCGCTTTTGCCCGTTCAACCAATTTTGCCAGAGAAGGATCCTCTGCCAGAAATTGCTCGACGAGTTGCCGGGAATCTACGCTTGCCTCATCGGCCAGGTAAAGCGGCAATAAATCAATAATAACATCACGACTGATTTTCATGTTTCAGATGCCTCCCAAGCAGTGCGCACGTGCGCCAGCTTTAAGCGCGCCCGATGAACCTTGACTTTGGCTAAAGACAATGAAATCCCCAGCACGCGGGCTATTTCTTCATACGGCAGCTCATGCTGTACGCGCAGCACCAGCGCGGATCGTTCACTTTCTGGCAAATCTTGCAGCAGGGCCAATACTTCGGCCAGTGCCAGACGATCTTCTACCAATCCATGCGGGCCGCTTTGCGTCTGCCCAACTGCTTGCGTCAGGGCAACCTGCCGCTTTTGCTGGCGCTGCTGCTGCAAAAATAGGTTCCGGGCAATGGCAAACAGATATGCCTTCACCGTCTCCGTGCGGATTTTGCCGCGCCCGGCCCAAGCGCGCACAAAAGTTTCAGCCGTGAGGTCATCTGCCTCCGCCGGACTGCCTGACAGCCACAGAGCAAATCGGTACACGTCGGGCGCATATCGCGCGTACAGGTCATGAAAAGCAGCTTTGTTCATGGTAGTTACTCTATAAATAATATCCAGTCACAGGCAAAAAGTTACAAAACAGGTAAGATTAGTGGAAAAATGGTGACTGTACAGGTGCGACGCACTTATACCGGAGCAAGTAGCGTCAAAATCCATCTTTGAAAGTGCGTCGCACCTCTGGACGTGAATAAATACGAAAAATGAAGGAGTGAACCTATGACGCCTGATATTTTAGACATTTTGCTACTGTTGTTCGGTGGTTACTATTTGTTTGGGGTGATTTTTAAACCAGCTATTTTTTGGGAACGCGGCCGTATTGTGCGTACGCGAGACATCATTGGCGATCAGAAAACCCTCATCATGTATGGCGCTTTGTCGATTTTGATGCTCGGCGTGGGAATTTGGGGTAGTTTTCAATAATCGGTAATCCGTAATCGGTGAACGGTGAACCGATTACCATTTACGGATTACCGATTACCTGAGAGAGGAAGAGAGGATGAGTAAGCTATGGGGCGGCCGTTTTGCCAAGGGCACGGACGCATTGGTACATGAATTTAACGCCAGCCTGCCTTTTGACAAGCGTTTGGCGGCGCAGGATATTGCGGGCAGCCAGGCGTGGGCGCGCGGTCTCGTCGGCGCGGGTGTGCTGACGCAGGCCGAGGCGGACACGATTGTGGCTGGCTTGGCCGAGGTGGGTGAGGAGCTGGCTAACGGCCGTTTCCAGTTTGATCCGGCTGATGAAGATATTCATACGGCCGTTGAGCGCCGCCTGACTGAGCTCGTGGGGCCAGTGGGCGGTAAGCTGCACACCGGCCGCAGCCGCAATGACCAAGTCGCTACGGATTTTCGCCTCTGGCTGATGGACGCCTGTGACCAGGTGGCTGTGATGTTGGCTGACTTGCAGCAGGCGCTCATCGCAAGCGCTGAAGCCAACTTGAATTTGCCCATGCCCGGCTACACCCATTTGCAGCACGCCCAACCCGTCACCTGGGGGCATTGGGCACTGTCCCACTTTTGGCCCTTAACGCGCGATCAGGAACGATTGGCCCAGGTGCGGCAGCGAACGGCCGTTCTCCCCCTCGGGTCTGGTGCGTTGGCGGGCACAGCTTTCCCCATAAACCGGCAGGCGTTGGCCGATGAACTGGGCTTTATGACCATTAGCCAAAACAGCCTCGATGGCGTCTCCGACCGGGATTTTGCCGCCGACTTTTTGTATGCGGCGACCCTGATTGGCTTGCACCTCAGCCGCGTCTCGGAGCAGTTGGTGCTGTTTAGCAGCAGTGAATTTGGCTTCGTGCGCCTGGATGATGGTTACAGCACTGGCTCCAGCCTGATGCCGCAAAAGAAAAATCCAGACACATTGGAACTGACGCGGGGCAAAAGCGGCCGTTTGCTGGGTAATCTTGTCGGGTTGCTCACCACGCTCAAAGGGTTGCCCTCTAGCTATGACAAAGATTTGCAGGAAGATAAGGAGCCGGTGTTTGACACCTTCGACACGCTCAGTCTGACACTCCCCATCATGGCCGGGCTGTTTCGCACGCTGGCATTGCGCCCGGACCGGATGGCGCAGCAGCTAGAGCCAAACCTGCTGGCTACCGATCTGGCGGACTACCTGGTAAAGCAGGGTTTGCCGTTCCGCCAGGCGCATCATTTGGTGGGCGAGGTCGTTCAGCTGGCCGAAAACCGCAACGTGCCGCTAACTGCGCTCTCGCTGGCCGATTTGCAATCGGTGAGTGACAGGTTTGGGGCGGACGCAACGGCCGTTTTCAACTTCGCCACTTCCCTGAACAATCGCGATATTACCGGCGGTACGTCGCCACAAGCCTTGCAGGCGCAGCTAGAAGCGGCGCAAGCTGCACTGCCCAAACACGGCCGTTAAGTTGTTTTGTTGATGGAAAGCTCCCCAGCTTTCAGATTCTCAATCTGGTCGAATCTAGAAGATTAATCGCCAAATTGTGAGGGAATACCTTGCAGCACTTCGCGAACGTTGCGAATCAGTTCTTCGCGGCTGATGGGTTTGCTTAGGTAGCGGTCAGCACCTGCCTTCATCCCCAGTTGCACCGCCTCTGGGCTGGTTCGGGCACTGAGCAAAATGATGGGCAGAACGGCCGTTTCTGCCTCGGCACGCAGCGTTTCGCAAACTGTGATGCCATCCACATTAGGCATCATCACATCCAAAATCAGCAAATCGGGACTCTCTGCGGCCACCACTTCTAGCGCTTGCACACCATCTTCCGCTTCCAAAATCTTGAACCCGGCACGCTCCAACATCAGGCGGAGCAAATTGCGGGTCATTGCTTCATCATCAACAATCAAAATAGAGGAGTTCAAGATCATTCTCCTGTTGTTTAGGGGAATTTGGCCTTTAAACTGCTCTGTGGGGACCGCTAAACAACAACTTCTTAAGCATCATTTTAGCTACCTCGCGTTACAGCCATTCTTACAAGGTACTAGGACAAATGTAATCTTTTTTGTAACAATCTTCGGCTAATTTTTAAGTCGAGGAGCCAAATTCCCAAACAAACAGGGCTGTTTTATTACTATCCTTTCGCTGTTTCCCTTCTGTTTGCCCACTGTGCAGGCAGCAGGATGCAATAACGCTGGTATTTTGATTTTTGCAGGTTAATTTCAATGACACAGAAGAAAATTTTAATCATCGACGACGAATTCCCCATGCGCTACCTGATTGAGCATCAGCTCAAACGAGAAGGGTTTACGGTGACGTTGGCTAAAGATGGGCCAGATGGATTAACGGCCGTAAACCAGCACCGCCCCGATCTTGTCGTTTTAGATGTGATGATGCCCGGCATGGACGGGTTTGAAGTGTGCCAGCAAATCAAAACCACCCCAGAAACCTCGCAAATTCCTGTGATTTTCCTAACCGCTAGCGAAGCTAAGGAGTACAAAACTCGTGCTTTTGCCGTTGGTGCCGATGATTACCTGACCAAACCGTTTATGGCCGAAGAGTTGCTGGCCCATATTTCGGCCGTTTTAAAACGCTCTGAACGGGTCAAAACAGGTCTGCTTACGTCCACTTCGGGGCGCATTGTGTCTCTCTTTAGCCCCAAGGGCGGCGTGGGCACTACCACGCTGGCGATTCAGTTGGCTGAAGCCATCATCATGCATGAAAACAAGCCCGTGGTGCTGGTTGATCTGGATTTACCTTTGGGTGGCATTGCCCCAATGCTGAACTTGCACACGCAGCGCAACATTTTGGAGTTGCTCAAAGCCCCTACCGAAGATTTGTCGGTGCCGTTTATTCGCCAATACACCCAGCGCCATCGGGCTGATTTGCTCGTGGTGCCCGCGCCTGGCTCCTTCATGGGCAGTGGCAGCAAAGATATTCCGCGCAAGCTAGAAATGCTGCTCAAGCAGCTGGCCGAAAGTGGTTACCAGGTGTTGCTCGATCTCGGTTCTAACCTGAACGAAATTACGCGCACCGCCATGCGCCAATCAGACATTGTTTTTGTGGTGACGTCGGGGCAGCCGGTGGCTAACAAACTGTGTGAAGCGTTTATGCGCGATGCTACGCAGCTGGGCATTGAGTCGCGCCGATTGATGCCGGTAGTGAATG
This sequence comes from Ardenticatenaceae bacterium, assembly GCA_020634435.1. Taxonomy (GTDB): domain Bacteria; phylum Chloroflexota; class Anaerolineae; order Promineifilales; family Promineifilaceae; genus Leptofilum. The sequence continues at coordinate 666,490 of JACKBS010000004.1, forward strand.
AGACACACGGCCGTATTCAAAACATCGACCTGAACCGCCTGCCCGTGGCCCGCATCCCCCACACCAGCGAACGCTCCCGCACCCGCCTCTGGCTCAAAGAGCAAGGCATCCGCAAATTGGTTTCTATTGTGCGATAGATCAATGGTAGCTCTTGCTTAATCTGACGCCAGCAGCGAGACGTCAACCACTTCTACTTCAAAATTGTGGCCGGAAGAAACCAGGATGACGCTCTCGATAAAGCGCGGGGGGACGCGCCCCTGCCGGGCAATCTCCGCGGCCAAATCAATGTCGTAGAAATATTCCTGCCCCAGCGTTACCCGCTCGTGGGTGTCCTGAACCATGGCACAAATGGCACAGCCATCTGGCTGTACGTCGGGGATCGGCTCACCGACGGCGTAAAAGCCGTGCTGCCAGGTGTTGGAAAAGCCGCTGCCGTCCACATAATTCACCCGCAAAAAGAGCGGGCATTCACTGCCCAATACGCCGCACACCTGCAATGACTGGTTCAAAATGCGGAAGGTCACCAGCAACCGCAGCGATTCCACTTCGGCCACGTCCTGGTTTACCGACTGGCGCACCAGCACATCGGCGTGACCCAGCCCCTGACGGCTGATGTTGAGGCGGGGTTCGTCGCCGGTATCCAGCACGCGCACCTGCCCGGCAGGCTGGTCGGCCCGCTCAACATTCCAGGGGAAAATAGTCCAGCGGTTTAGCTGCTCACTGAAATCGCCGTTTATGAGAAGATTGCGGTCGGTTTCCAGCGGCCCCACGGGACCAGACCCGGTGGGCACCACGCCACGCTGGTTTTCGGTCAGGCTCAAGCTGTTCTGCGACGCATCGGACAACACCACCAATCGCCCAGTTTGCACCGTTACCTGGGTCTCCTCATTGCTCACGATGATGGTGTATTGGCCAGAGGTCTGGATAATGATGTCGCTTTGGGGGGTGGCAACGGTGATGAGCGACGGCCGTTCGCCAAATTCAGGCACGGTGAGGCGGATACGGCCGTTATCCACCGCCAGGGTCAACGTGTGCAAGCGATCGCTCACGCCAAAGCGGGGCGTGGCTGCTTCCATAAGCGTCACGTCGGTGTTGCTAAACACCTGCACCCGCGCCAACAGTTGCTCTACGTTCGGCGGATTCACGGCAATGAGCGCGGAAGCCGTGTCGCCGGTCAGTACCCGTTCGCCCGGCTCGATAAACTCGCCACCTTCGCCAGCCAGCAGTGCGGTGCGGTTGCCCGTCGTGTCGTCAATGCCTACCGTGCCCTGGTTAGCCTGCACAAAAGTGCTCAACGATTCGGTGAGGTTTTGCACCAGGGCATTGGCGGTCACCGGCACGGCGATGGTGATGACCATACAAATCACAAAGCTGCCCAGCAAAATCATCCAGGCCAGCCGCTGCCGTTCTACCTTACTTTTTTCTTCAACCATGTTGATACCGTACTGAAAATGTCGTGAATGCGCCCGTCGCCTCGCCCCAGGTGGCGTCTACTCGCTGGACGCGGGCGGCGGAGGGGCCATTGTGCAAAAAAGTGAGAAATTCCTGCAAAGCGGCTTCATCCCCCTCGGCGACGGTCTTCACCGTGCCATCCCACTGGTTGGCCACCCACCCGGTAAGGCCCAATCGGCGGGCGGTTTGCTGGGTGTAATAGCGGAAGGAAACCCCCTGGACAGTGCCGTGAATAACGGCCGTTAGCTGCTTCTGTTGCTTTGGTTCGGACATCGTTCGCCTCGGGTGAATTATACCTGAGGGTGGCGGGAAAAGTAGGTGGAGTGGAACGGCCGTAGGACAATAACCCCCAAAGCGGCGACCTTTCGCGGAAATCGACATCCATTGTGTCATAAATCATCTTTCGCTATACTATTTCACATCGTGTTCCAAAACCCAATCAAAATAAAACTAGTGCAAAAAGGAAACGAGCTTGCAGCTTAAGTGACTGAAAGGCCAATAATGAGTAAAAGCCGATTACCGAAATGCAGAAAGTGGGGACCAACTCCATGAGCAAATTATTCAATTCTATCTCTTCATCCATGCCTACAGACGACACATCAATTGAAGAATGGAACTCGGCAACAAGAGATGCATTTACCCCTTTCTTTGAAAACAGTACAAGCATAGATAAGAATATTCAGCTTCTGAGAGTTGAGCTTCGAAACCTCGCTCGGATTTTAAATTTTCCAGAATATATTGAACTCCTCCACTGGACTATAAACCTCTATCGCGCTCAACTAAAGATTGATAAAGATAACACCTGTGCGTATCTAGCAAGCAAGATCCATCTTGTTGAAAAGTCGGATTCTACGTGGTTCAGCCTTTTTCAAATAAGTCAAGAACTTCCTTCGGACACAACAGCTTATGACAGAGTCTTTCAGATCTTTTCAACAATCGATTCAGTGTTGGAAGGTTGCTACAAACCACGTTTTGAACTTCTTTATGCCTTCTCAACAAAAGCGGCAAATGGACAGTTTCCAAAGTCTACTAAACGGTTAGATTTCGGAAATATGAAAGCAGAGTTTCCAAATTCATATGCCACTCGGGCTCAACTATTTCTCTCCGATCCGTTATTTAATATAGGTGTTAATCAATGGCGAAATATAGGTGCTCATAAAACTTTTCAAGTCTTTTCAGAAGGCAAAATTGAAGTCAATTATGGAATGCGAGTGCCGCCAAAGTCGCTTTCAATCTCGCTTGAGCAGCTCAGAGCAATATTAGCCTGGATATTTAGAACACATACTGTAGCGAGAATGGCAAGTGAAATCATATACCTGGAAAACATGTCGGAGATAAAGCCTTATATGGCTTCAATGCCTAACGTTCGATTCGAGCAATCATTAACTCACCTCTGTCACAATCTTAAGCTAGTGGGTTTTAGATGTTCAAATCTTGATAAAAGCCAAGGGAAAATATCTTTAACCCTGCACTGCACTTCCGACAAAGACCAAACTGAAGCCGTAATCCATGCATCGCAAATACTTGATCAGTTAGCCTTGGCTGTAGAATTTGACCAACTGACAATTGGCAAATACGATATTTGTGAGGTTAAAGTCTTCTCGGTTAGTGATAAGTACCTTGGTAGCGCAAACGTCAAGTATTCAGATGCAATTGAATGGACTAAAGGACAATTCTCACTGGAAGAATATGTCAAGCTTGTATCAATTCATTTCATTGACCACTATCGTGAATCATAAATTGAGCAAACTCTATCACCAGGATAATGATTTCCCATTCAATCTGAAAAACTCAAATTTTGGAAAGAATCGCCAAGTTGAGGAGGAGGTTGCCGGGGAGACCGGGACCTTCGTAAATGAGGCTGGTGTAGAGCTGCACCAGGCTGGCACCTGCATCTAGCTTGGCCTGCATGTCGGTGGCCGTTCGAATCCCCCCCACGCCAATAATGCGCAAACGGCCGTTTGTCACCCGCCAAATATGTTCAATTATCGCCGTACTTTTTTCCCGCAGCGGCAGGCCGCTCAAGCCCCCCGTCTGCTGCTGGTTGGGCGAGCGCAGCCCGTCGCGGCCAATGGTGGTGTTGGTGGCAATGATGGCGTCAATCTGGTTGTCTTGAACGGCCGTTAAAATTTCATCCAGTTCAGCCAGCGATAAATCCGGGGCAATTTTGATGAATAACGGCCTTTTGCCAACGTTATACACCTTAGCCAACTTTTGATTCTCCGCCACCAGTGCCCCCAGCAGTTGGCCCAGATAATCCCCACCTTGCAGCTCCCGCAGCCCCGGCGTATTGGGTGAGCTGATGTTCACCGCCAAGTAATCGGCAAACGGATAAACCACCTGCATCACGGCTTTATAATCCTGCGCCGCTTCCGCCAGCGGCGTCTCTTTTTGCTTGCCCAGGCTGACGCCCAGAATGAACTCGTGAGGCTTTGCCGCCAATTTTTGCAGTCGAGGCAGCGCCGCCTGCACGCCACCGTTGGGGAAGCCCATCCGGTTAATAATCGCCCCATCCTCCGACAAGCGAAAGATGCGCGGGCGCGGATTGCCCTCCTGCGGGCGTGGCGTCAGCGTGCCCACCTCGATGTGGCCAAAGCCGAGCGCGGCCAAACCGGGCACCACGCGCACGTCTTTGTCGAAGCCCGCAGCCATGCCCAGCACGTTGGGGAAGGTAAGTCCAGCGAATTCCACTGGATTTTTGGGGAGGGGGCGAACGATTTTTTTGAGAAACGGCCGTCCCACCGCACTCTGCCCCAATTCCAGCAAACGCAGCGTTCGGTCGTGTACTGTCTCCGCATCCATTCGCCGCAGTAACGGAAACACAAATCGCGAGTAAAAATTAGCCAAAACGAAATCCTTCTACTTCTACCTGAAGCTGCTTGCACTTCACTGGCCAAGTCCCTACGGCAGCGTATCGAGGGTAGTGAGAACGGCCGTATCGCCCAAATTCGTCAACGTCGCCAAATCATAAAACCCGGTTTGCAATGTGTAGGGACCAGGCGGCAATGACTCCGGCAGCGTCATGGTAAACGTATCCACAATCAGTTCACCGGGCAGCCAGTCCAAAGTAGGATACCCGGCAGGCTGACGATCCACCTGCGCCATAATATTGTTCTGGCCATCTAACAGGTGAATAAACGCTGTAAACGACTGCGCCATCTCTGCTTCAGCCTGCCAAACAAGGGTCACCAACAGCCGATTTTCCTCCCGACGCACCGCATACCCCACCAGCCGAATTTGGCCGGCGAAGGAATGAGCGGTTTGATACTCAACCAGTGAATCTACCGCTTGCGCTGCACTGTCAGGCACTACCAGCACCCAGGCGTCTGGGCGTGACTGATCCTCCTCACCCTGCGGAAACAGAGTGGTCAACCGCTGCCAGTTGGCCTCATTGGCCGGGCGCACCAGGTAAACGGCCGTTGCCCCTGGTTTGCCCACGGGAACCAACTCCCCCGTCCCCGAATACGATTGCAGTCCATTCGGGTTCGCCAGGGCAAAATAAATCGTCGCCATCTCCTCCTGCGTTGGCGAAAGGTACAACATCGTATCGGGCGGCTGCGCCGCGGCAAACTGACCCAACTCCCAGTCTGGCAGGTAAAAATCGGCCGTCAACTGGGGATGGTTGGCATAGCGGACGAAGTAGTCGCGGAGGGTGAAGCTCAGGCTGGCAAGAAGCAGTAAGCCGAAAAGGGTAATCGGTAAACGGTAAACGGTAATCAGTTTGCTTTTTACTGATAACCGCTCACCAAACGCGAAGCGGTCGCGCAGCGACATTACGGATAACCGATCACGGATGACCGCAAAAAGCCACATCGCCCCCAGCGCGGCCACAATCGCCACCGGGCCTGCCGCGCCCGTCATACGGCCGAAATGCGGCGCATCGCCACTCATGATGGTGGGCAGCAACATGACAAGCAGCCAGAGCAGCAAAAAGACGGTGCGCGGGTTCAGCTTTTGGCGCAGGGTGTGCACCAACCCCAAAGTGAAGAAGATAGCTTGAATGGGGTCGAGATACGGCCGTCCCGGCAAATTGTGGCGTAAATGGGTCTCCCCCTGCCAGTACAGGCCACGCACCACCCGACCCACGTTCAGCAGCCAGGTCAGCAACGGTCGATCTTCCACCGTTCCCAGCCCCCGGTTGGCCACGTAGGCAATACGAAAGACAAAAAAGTAGGGGTAGCGCCAGAAAAAGAGCAAAATAGGCAGGGCAGTGAGGAAAGAAACGGCCGTCATCCCCCCTAAATTCAGCAAGTTGGCACGCAGGCTGGGCCAATCGCGCCACGCCCAAAACAGCACAAACAACACAAACAGCAACGGAAAGAGCCTCGCCGCTGCGTAGATGTAGATGCCCAGGCCGAGGAAAAAACCAGCGGTTAAGAATGACAAGGTGGCGGCGTTCGCCGAACGCCGATGACGCGGTGACAAGGGGTTTTGGCTCCGATTGTAGCCGCGCCAAAAAAAGATGACGGTAAGCATTTCTACTGGCACAAAAACCATCGCCCGCAGGCCGAAGCGGCTAAAGTGAATGGCGGGCACCAAAATCGCCAGGAAAAATGCGGCCAACAGGGGCGTATAAGTTTGGAGATTGGAGATCGGAGATCGATTGGCTGTGACCGGTCTCTTGACCGTGCCATCTGGTTGGTTTAGCAACTCTTTGGCCGCAAAGTAAGTGAGCAGCACTGCCAGCACGCCAGACAGGGCGGGCACCAAGCGAATAGCAAAGGGCGTCGGACCCAACAGCCAGACCGAGAAGGCCATCAGGTAAATGTGCAGCGGTTCACGGCCGTAATTTCCCTCAAAAAAGATTGGCCAGCGCGTTGGCTCCGGCGGATTTTCGCCGTGGGCTTCCTGGGCATATAACTCCCAGCCCTCGTAAAATTGGGGAAACGTTTTGCCCTGCACCAGCGAGAGCGCATCCAGCCCGTTGTACGCCTCATCATGGTACAGTCCAGGTGGCAACGCCTCTAACTGCCATAGCCGCAGGAAAGCAGCTAACAGCACAATCAGCAGCAGCATGATACGCTCGCGGCTCATGGTTCCACCTCAATCGTACCCACTTCTACAAAATCTGTGCCAGCAGCGGTTTGCCAACGAACGGCCGTTTCTGAATCATACAGGCCAACATGAAGCTGGTATCGCCCCACAGTCAACGGGACTGGCAGCAGCAATTCATGCTGCTGCCACAGCATATCACCAGCACGCCACCCTTCCCAGGCAGCATCCAATCCATCCCACTGAGTTACAATCTGGCCGGAGGCATCCAGCAAATGAACGTAAATTTTTACGGGCACGGGGCCTGTTTCGTTACGCCAGCGGGTCGTCAGCTGAATGGCGTCTGATTGTTGGCTCAATTCTGTGCCACCCAGGAACTCAATTTTGTTGTCGGCGAGGCTAAAGCTTTGGGAAACGGCCGTTGCCTCCCCCTCATTTTGCACCCGATACAACGCATACTGTTCACCTTGGGTTACTAATTCTGCCGCTACTCCATCCAACTCAAAATCGACCGCCACCGCCAACCAGAATTCTGGGGCAGCAGGTAGCAGGAAAGCGTCTGGCGTATAAAGCCAACGAGGTGTCACCTGATTGGTCTGCAAGTGGGCAAAATCTTCTGCGGCAATTTCATCCAGCTGCACCCCAGCCAGCACCACGTCAGTCGGTTCGCCGCGTGGCGTCACCTCGTAGAGGAAAATGCTGTAGCCAATTTTGTCCAGCGGTTCTTTGTCGCGGAACCAGGCAAACTGGTCGTGGTTGGCAAAGTGAACCCCTTGCAAATTGGTGGCGCTGATGGCGTAAATGCCAGGGGCGGGATCAGGGGGGTAAAACGGCCGTGCCTGCGGATTCATGAGTCGTGGCGGAAAGCTGTCTAGCCCATTGTAGTCAATGTTGTAGTAAGACGGCCGTCCTTCCCCAAAATAGCTCAACCAGACGCGCTCGACCTCATTTTCAACCATCCACGCTTTGAGCTGACCCAAATCCTGGCCCCAATCAATGTTGCTATCCACCAAATAGCGCCAACCACCGTTTGGGCCACCGGCTATCACATTGAAAAACGCCAGATAATGCGGCGCAAGCCAAATGGTGCTGCCTCCTAACCAAACCAGTAAGCTAACAACTGCCAGCTGCCCCATGCGCAGCCGCAAAGGGAATAATTCGCTCAACCAGGTGAGAACCGCCACAATAAATACCGTAAAAAATGGCAATACGGGCAGCAAATGTCGGTAACCCAGGTTAATATCGGTGGTCAGGGCAATGCCAAAATAACCCAGCGGTGGAATCAACAGCGCCGCCAGCGAAAGCCAACGCCCGGCCAACTTTTGCCGCAGCGCCAGCCAGACCAAACCGCAAACAGCCACAACCAGCAAAATTAAGGTTGGCAGTGGCGTCTTGAGCAGAAAGGTGACCGGGAAGTAGTACCACCAGCCGCTGTCCGAGTAGCTGCCCGCGAGAAAAGCCGGGGTGCTCTTTTGCAGCCGCCCGCCAATATCCAGCAGCTGCTCCAGATGATGCGACAATGGCAACGTGAGACCAGACAGCTGCGGCAGCGTGGGCAAGTTGTCCGGCAAAGTCCCGATCTGGAAACCATACGCCGCCCATAACGTCAAAAACGCCGCTAAAGGATAAGCAACCAACAGCATCACCAACGGCGAATTCCAGCTTAAGATTGGCGGTTTGGGGCTGGATTGTTGATACCAATTAACCACAAAAAGCAGCAGAACCAAAGCAAATAGTGGCACAAACAATCCAGCTGTGAATTTTGTATTTTGCAGCAGGCCAAAGCCTATCCCCGCCCAAACCGCACGTGACCAGGACGGCCGTTTCCCAAAACGCCACAGCAAAAAACCGGCCAAAAAAGCAAAGGTTGCCAAACCAAAATCAGTGGTAGCGAGACGGCCGTTTGCCAACAGATTGGGGTCTAATCCAACCAGGAGTATTGCCACAAAAGCCGCGAACTGGTTTCGAGTTAGCTCAAACGCCCACCGCCCCACAATCGCGACTAAAAACAGCCCCAACCAAACCGTTGGCAGCCGCGCCAAAAACATCACATGGCCAACATCATTGCCAATCTCCCACAAAAACAGTTCAGAAGGCCGATGAAAATTAGTCAATTCCCAGGAAGGATCGTCAACTGGCAGGTGCACCGTTTCATCAGTCACCAACAATGACGCATTGAGCGCATTTAAACCCAGGGGATGCCCTACGCGCATGTGTGTGTTTGCTCCCCGGAGGTAACCTAAACCACGCGTTATAAACCCCTGTTCATCAAAGGTTGGTGACAATTGGGACAAACTTGAAAGGCTTAAACCAAAGACCAACAAAAACAAGGCAGGCGCAGCCCAAATCCTCCAATTATGCAGTCGAACCACCAATTCCCTCTTCCCGCAAATAATAAAACCTCGGAAGGAAATTAAATCCCTCCGAGGTTTTAAAAGTCACAACAAACTTATTTTCTAGCTAATTGTCCAGTGGCGTTACCCGGAAATACTCATACCGCCAAGTTGAGTTGCTGTATTCATCCGTCGAGGCAAATACACCAAAGTACGGGCTATTTATCCAACGCGTGTCGTTATAGGTATAACGCAGGTCGCCATTCAGGAAAAACTTAATGCCTGACTCACGCACCTCAATGCGATAGTTGATCCAATCATTCGCATTTGGATGGAACGGCAGAGCCGGTGGCACATCACCCAGACGTTTTAAAGGACTACCACCACAACCAGGGCAATAAACAAGCGTATCAACACGTTCCCACAACAGGGTCAAATCTGTACTCGAAGACCAGATCAAATTGGTGTTGTAGAAATGATTGAAACAATTGGTATGGGCATATACACCATTTAAGGAGCTCCAATCAGGGCAAGGTGCACCAGTCCAGTCACCACCAAACACCACACCATGAGACACAAGGTTACCCAGGTTTGCTGGCTGTGAGCGGAATTCAATGACGTATGGCGGCTGCGGTGCAGGCTTCAACGGACTGGCAATTGCCCAATCCCAGGAATCCTCAACCCGGATGATCAACCAGTCATTGTTTTCATACCAGGAGTCTTCCTTTTCAATAAAGGTCAAACGCCGCAAACCTTCCTTCAAAGTCGGGCCAGACCAACCTGTCTGATTGCTCTTAAAGTCATCAGAATAGGCACCTACTACTTGAACCGTAGATGACCAGGGGCTAGTTTGTCCGCTAGCAAGTGACCGCACGCGATAGTAGTAAACATTGTTTGCCGAAGGCTGAATCGTGTTAATTAGTTGGCTAAAAACGTTGCTAGCTAAACTAAAATTGGTCACGTTTGTGACAAACGTGGGGTCCTGTGATTGCTGTAGTTCATAACCCGTCACAATAGAAGAACTGCTACCCACCCAGTTCAATTGCCAATCATTTGCACTGTTCGGACGGGTCGCTGATAAGGTGGGTGCAGCAAGGGCTTTAAACACTATTGGCAGATAGGTCATTTGCGAGCCAACGGACGTTGTCAACAAAGCAGAGGCCGTAACCATTGCATCAGTTTGAGAGGTTGCTGTGATGGTTGCTGTGTCTGAATCACCATTCATAGCGCTGCCAGGAATGGTGATCTCAACGCTTACGGTTGCAGAAGCGCCGCTGTTCACCGGCACCGTTGTATCCGAAAGTGAAGATGCCCAAGCAGACGAAATAGTAATGTCGTAGGTGTCATTAGCTGTTCCCGTATTGGACAAAGTCAACGTGTACGTTACTACTTCACCAGCACTACCCAAAAGCACCTTGTTCCCATCCCAGGCAACGCTGTTAGCCACACTACCTTGAGGATTAACATCGGGTGATTCAGGTGTCGCTTCAGGCATAACGTCACCAACAATAATATGAGCATCGATGTACGCCTGGATTTTCTCTTCTGTTGTCAATGTGGGCGTGATAACAGGTCCTTGAGCCAGGGCCTGCGCTGTCCCCCCCGATTTTGACATAGCCAACGCCTGAATCAATATGGATAATCCAACGATGGCAAAAACCAACGTTAAAATTATCTTGACATGTGCCTTGACTGCGTCAGGTTTTTTCTTACTAAGCTCCATTTTTCCTCCAAATCTAAGAAATATGGGCAGAAATATACCTCGGGTTTATTTTTCGTCAATGTTCATACCAGCCCCTAAAACTACGATTTCCATACTCTGACCGACAGGTTTTAGGCGAGTTTGATCGTGAAGCGTATACAATCCAGCATGCAGCTGAACCACGCCAAACACACTGCTCAAATCAATCACGTGATGCTGAATCACATAATCTCCTACTTGCAATTCAGCAGGAGCCGCGTCAAATCCGTCGTGTTGAGCAACTAAATTTCCGCCCTCATCAACCACATGGATAAAGGCTCTCAGATCAGACGGCAAAGGAGCATCTACCCGCCACAATGTGACCAAATGCAATATTTTTTCAGACTCCAACGGATACAGCGTATATCCTTCCAGGGTGACGACATTGGCAAATGAGATACCAGGGTTTAGGTGTGTACCTGCGAACTGAAGCTGTTCCGGCAGCGCATAAACGGCAAATGAAGGTTCTGCCTCACTGCGAAATAGTGGTTCCTTGGGAATACCGGCTGCGGCCAACAAGGTGGGGTGGATAGGCGCAAATTCGGGGACATAAAGACGGCCGTTTCCCCCCATAGGCCACACTATCGCCCCCGCTACTTCTGGTCCCGTCTGCACCCAACGAGCCTGAGGGTCTGTGCCCAAATTGAAAATGAGAGAATCCCGATCAATCGGCTCGTAAAAAGCTTCGGCCACGACCAGGTTTTCTGCCGGATTTTCGTTCCAATGTCGCGCCATATCAAGCAGCACTGTTTGGTAATGGCTGAGCCGGGTGGTCTCTGCCTGGGGCCAGCGCACAAAGCCATCGTTCACTGTGCGATAAACGTTGACGGCCAACAGGGCTACCAGAACGGCCGTTACCAATACACGAATAGCTGATACCGATTTTGCGCGAACCAAATAGCCGTAGACGGCCGTAATACCCATCCCTAACAGCAAATACACCACTGGCAGCGCACCCACCAAGCGCACCGTGCTGGGCGATTGCGGCGTCACGGCACTAGGAATCAACGTTACCGCTAGCCAGATCAGCACAAAAGCAAACTTCGGCTGCCGCCAGCGCCACAGAGCAACCAGCAACCCCACGTAAAAGAAAACGGCCGTTCCCCAGTCAAACAACGGCCGATCCGGCAATGTGTAGGTCCAGCGCGGATCACCCGTAAAGCTGAAAACACCTAATGTATTTACCACACTCTGCAAAATGGGTGCCGGATCACCTGCCTGGAGCGCTTCCAATGGCCCGGCGAGCTGGTCTACGCGCTGCTGCAATGTGGGGTCTGCTCGCAGCGTCAAAAACAGCGGCAGCGACACCACCAGCGCCACGCCTAACACAATCAGCGCACCGCTGACCTGCTTTCTCCAATTTGCCGCTGCGTGCCTTTGCGTCAAAAAAAGGATGATAGCCAACAAGGCAGGAATGGCAAAAACCACTCTGGCCCCGGTGTAGCTATACAGGCTCAATCCCAAAAAGAGGCCAGCCCAAACCGGCCGTTTCGGCCAAAACCAGGCAAATAGCAGCAAAAGCACTGGCTCCAGAATCGGCCGTATGCCTACCCGGCTAAACACAATCGGCCACCAGCTAATTGCTAACCCAATGCCGGCGAGAACGGCCGTAAACGAACCAAATTCGCGCCTGGCCCACCGCAGCGTCAGGGCCACCAGCAGCAAGCCCAACGTCACCGCCGGGAGCCGGGCGGCCAGAGCATTTTCGCCCAGCGTCAGGTGAAAAGGGATGCCCCAGTAATGGTACAGTGGCTCGTGGCCATAACCCTGACGGAAAAAAAAGGCGTGATTTCCGGCTAGAATGTACGCGGGCATCCCCGCATCCAGCACCTCGTCTTGGGCCAGGCCAGGCGGCACGTCGATAAGCAGCCAGAGGCGAAAAAATGCCGCCAGCAGCAGGGTCAACGTTGCTGCCACTAAAAACCACCGTTCCCGCCTCATGGATTACCTACCGTTGTTTGCCCAACCCAAATACGGTCAGCTACACCATCACCATCAGTGATAATCGACAAACGCTGGCCACTGTCTGGACGATACAGGCCCAGCTGCAAATGATACAACCCAGGCACCGCATTCGGATCAATCGGCACGGTATGAACCTGGACAAAACGATCCCCCGGCTGCAAACCAGCCATACGCACATCCAGCCAATCCTGTTGCCCCCAAATATCTACGCCATCGCTTGTCAGATGGACAAAGGCCACCAGCGGCGTCGAATCAGCCACATCCACCTGCCAATAAGTCACAAAGCGCACGGCATCGCCAACGATCTCCGGCTGGGACGCGGCCAACAGATGCAGCCGATTGTCAAAATTGATGGGCAATTGAGGCGCGGGCAGATGAAGAAAATCGGGAGGCCAGGAAACGGCCGTTTCCGCCACCACCTCCGCCAATCGTGTCTCAAACTGGTCCGCAGCCGACATCGAAAATTTGCGATACTGCTCAAAAACTTGCTCCGATGAACCCGCATCAGCCACAAACAAACTTTGCAATTCAGGATCGTACTGCTGCGGTCCAAGCGGTGCTTCGGGGAAATAATAAGCTGCGGGGAACCCTGCCGCAGGCCAGACCCAGGCACCCGCCGGATTAAACCAGCGAACGGCCGTACTGTCCCCCGGCGTCGCCAAATCAAACGCAAGCGCGTTCCACGGCTGCCAGTAGCTCACATACGGCCCACCCACCAGCACAACCCCGTCTGTGGAATTGGTTTGCACGGCATCAGCAACGGCCGTAATCCCCGCCTGATAAAGTTCTGCCACCTCCGGCTGCCGGTTCCATGTCTGGAAAAACGCCAACCCATCTGCCACGCCCGGTGCGATAAACAGCAGCGCCACCAAAGCGGTTGCCGCGATGGGTTGTCGCGCCTTCAACCATTGCCACGCTTGCGTCACGCCTACGCCCAAAAAAATGTAGGCCACTGGCTGAGCCACAATGCTGTGCGTCACGCTGGCGGCTGGCGGGGCAATCATCGAAGGACCGGTCCCGCCGAAAAACCAGAGCAGCAGCAGGGCAAATTTGGGCTGTCGCCAGCGCCGCAATACCCAGAGCAGCCCACCCAGGAAAAAGAACACGGTGAGGATGCCAAAGATGGGACGGCCGTACTCGTTGTACAGCCAATCCTGCTCACCTTGAATCACGTACATGCCCAGCGCCCGCACCGTCAGGTTTAGCACGGGCAGCGGATCGCCCTGACGCAGGGCCACAATCGCCTGATTGAGCAGCTCCAACCGCTGTTCGCCAGTGGGATTAGCAGCGATGGCCTGCCACAACGGCCAACAAAGCAACGCGGCAATCACGCCAAGCACTGCAAATCGGGGCCAGCGCGTTTTGAACTTTTGCCAGTGGAAAACGGCCGTAAACAGCACAAAGCCCACAAAAATGGCCGGCAGCACCCGCCCCGCCAGATAAGTGTACACACCCGCCGCCCAAAAAAGCCCTGCCAATGCCCCGTCGGACAGACCACGCCATGTTTGCGTAGGCGAACGTTCCCAACTGCGCCACAAAAAATAGATCATCAACGTGGCAAAAGCGGTCACCGCACCGACGCGCAGCCCCACCCGACTGTACAAAATCGCCCAGAACGAGACGGCGAGAAAAGCCGTTGCCAACAGCCCAACGCGACGCCCCAACAGCTTCTTAGCCACCAACCAGGTCGCCGCAAGTTCAATCATGCCCAGTACCACCGACGGCAGCCGCAGGCTCCAGTCGGATTCACCCAGCAGCGCCAGACTGCCTGCCTGCAAGTAATGGTACAGCGGCTCATGCCCCCACGATTCGGCGAAGTACAACGGCCGTTCCCCGGCCAGCACCCGCCCCGCCATCAAGTAATTTTGCAGCTCATCGTAGCGCAAACCCGGCGGCGCCTCATCTAAAGCCACCACGCGCAGCCCAAACGCCAACAGCAGCAGCCCCGCCAGGAGCAGCTTCTCGTTCAGTTTGGCTTGTGGCGTTGGCACATTCATCAAGAATAACTCCACAATGGAAGTAATAGGGCAAGAAGTGTTGTCATAAATCAAATAGCGCTAAAAAGGAACTTAATACCACGCCCAGTATATGCTCAGTGTTGATGGTGATAAAGAAGAGCTAATAAAGTAAAGCGGCTGCTAAAATCATTAACGAAGCCGTAGTCCTTTGACAGGCACAAGAAAACGATGGTTCGCCTGTCAATAGGAGAGAACATCTGTATTTTGTAGCGATTATCGCCCAAGACGAACCACACTTCAAGCGTCACTTCTTCCAACAGTGCGATGGCTTCATGGCTATCATAGACATTGGTTGGGGCGAGATGAGGAGCCACGGATATTTGGAGAGAGGCAAATGACAAAGCTAAGATTAGTTTCCAGCCAGAATACAAACCATGGTAATCTAACTTATTCCAATGGGCTTCGGCATCAATAGAGGAATGGGGAACTAGCCCTATCTCCCGGTCTTTTTTACGCTAAACGCCACCTTTTGCTTTCACGAGGCTACAGTCTACAGCACGATCGGTTTGAACCCAAAAGACCCATTTAAGGAAGGCATCAGCTGAGGAAGGTTTGCTAATTGTTTTTTCCACGTCCGCCGCGAGGGAAATGGCCCATCTATTTGCAGCGGGCCTTTAAACTGCTGGCCAACTGCGCTTTCTTGCTCGAGGAAAGTCAACAAACGATAGGCTGTGTACAGGCGTTTGACCATCATGGTGATTAGAACTTTGGCAACGATTCGCTCGGGACAAAAGTAGGGTTGTTCTGGCCTACGTTTGCTAATGCGACGAGAAGTATTTTGTAACATTTGGTTACCTCCTCGTATTTTGTCTAGTAACCCACTATTACGGAGGTTCCGTGTAGCTTCACGACTTGTATGGATTCCTGTTTCTACTCATGATTATCACTTATTTAGTTCTCTGTGATACACGATTCCTTCAATTTGAAGAGTTTCAGTTAAGTTAAAGCATAATGATTTACTCTGGTAGCTTCATCTTCATCCACGGCGCTGAGTTGTGGAAGTTGGCCGCGGCGCTGCCAGGCGGTACCAGTGCATCACACGCGGCACGAACATCGTCCCCCAATGTCATTTCCAGTACCGGTAAATAATGCGCCAATTGCTCCAGCGTGCGCGGCCCGATGAGCGGCGCGGTGACGCCTGGCTGGTCTTTGACCCACAAAACGGCTAACTGCGCTGCCGAAATCCCTACTTCTTGCGCCAACTTCACAAATTCGTTACCGACTTCAATGCCCCGTGCCGTAACGCGCTCCGCGTAGATGCCGCCGCGCAGCTGCGCCCGCGACGCTTCAGGATAGTTGGCGGCGTCGGCGTAGCGACCCGCCAAGATACCCATCGCTAGCGGCGACCAGGGCAGCAAGCCCAGTCCATGCGCCTGGGCCATTGGCACCAATTCATTTTCGATGCGGCGATCGAGCAAATTGTACGGTGGCTGCTCGGAGACAAAGCGCACATAACCGCGCAGCTCGCTCACCATGATGGCTTCCATCACCTTCCAGGCCGGGGCGGTGGAGCTGCCGATGTAGCGCACCTTGCCCGCCCGCACCAAATCGGTCAGCGCGGCCAACGTTTCCTCGATGGGCACCTCAAAATCGGGACGGTGTAGCTGGAACAGGTCAATGTGGTCGGTTTGCAACCGCCGCAGGGAATCTTCGCACGCCTGGATGATGTGGAGACGGCCGTTTCCTCTGTCATTCGGTCCCGGCCCCGTGGGATAATGCACTTTGGTGGCGATGAGGACTTGTTGGCGACGGCCGTTTTCTTTCAAGGCTCGCCCAATAATCCGCTCACTTTCCCCCTGCGCATAGCTATTGCTCGTGTCGATAAGGTTAATGCCTGCATCAATCGCCCGGTTAATAATTGCGCGGGATTCATCTTCGGGGGTGGGGTTAGCGAAGTTGTCTGTTCCCAGGCAAAGCGGCGCAATCTTCACCCCGCTGCGGCCCAATTGTCTGTATTCCATCTCGTTTTCCTTTTATTGAAAATTTTGACGCAAAGAACGCAAAGATTTTCAAGAGGCAAAGGGAACTCTCTTTTTTCTTTCCACCCTTTGCTTCTTTGCACCTTTGCGTCAAAAAATCATCGGGCCGTATAGCCAGCGTCCACGTTGACCATCGCGCCAGTCATGTAGCTGGCGTCGTCGGAGGCGAGGAAGATCACGACGCGGGCAATTTCTACCGGGTCGGCCAGCCGCTCCATGGGCACGGTGCTGGCGATACGCTGCAAAATTTCTTCCGTCACCGGCTCGCTGCGCTCGGAGGCGAGCATGGGGGTGTTCACCTCGCCGGGGCAGACGGCGTTGATGCGAATGCCGTCCTTCACGTGGTCCAACGCCATCGCTCGCGTCAGCTGGTGCACAGCCCCTTTGGAGGCGCAGTAGGCGACCACGCCTGCGGCTCCCACGCCGCCCCAAATCGAGCCAAAATTAACGATGACGCCTTTTCCTTGCGGTTTCATCACGGCCACGGCGGCACGGCTGAGGTAAAAGATGCCGCTGACGTTGACGTTCATCACTTTTTGCCACTGCTCGTTGCTGGTGCCCAGCGCATCGGCGCGAACGATGATGCCCGCAGCGTTGACGAGGATGTCGAGACGGCCGTATTTCCCCACCACATCATCCACCACCTGCTGGCAAAAATCAGGGTCGCTCACGTCACCAACGGCCGTTTCTGCGCCAATTTCCTGGGCAACGGCCGTTGCTAACTCGGCATTCCGGTCCACAATCACTACCCTGGCCCCGGCTGCGGCAAACTCCCGCGCCGTCGCCGCGCCCATCCCCGACGCCCCGCCAGTCACAATGGCAATTTTGTCTGTAAAATCCATGATGCCCTCCAATGTGTTAAGAATTCAACAATCAACTGTAGGGGCGAGGCGTTTGGCGACGCCCACCCATAAACGGCCCATCTTACCCACAAACGCCTCGCCCCCGGCAAAACAACCATCCGGTTGGCCGCATCGCCGGGTCTGCAAAACAACGGTCTGGTTGGCCCAACATTGGGCGAGGCAGGTGGGGGAAAGGCGATGAAGCAGACAAAGTCGTTGGCCACCTGCCTCGCCCCTACGATCGATCTGGTATAAATGGTTAAAATGCGGTATGGCAAACCGGTTTGCTGGGCGTGTAAAACAGCGTATGCACCGCATCGGCATAGGTGGTATCGGAAATTTCGGCCAGGCCGTAGGCCAGCAATTGGCGGAAGGTTGTAGCCCCGGTGATGAGCGATGAAAATTCAGCGATGTCCAGTTTGATTGCCACGTTTGGCGTCGCGGAGGGGTTGAGGGTGATACGGCCGTTTTCAGCCACCAACACCCACGAACCAGCACACATCGGCCAGAAGCTGTCGGTCAGATCAAGCTGCACCGTTACCGTTTGGCTGCCAAAGTTGTGGTTGGCCAGCAGGTCAAACAGGCGCGGCACGTCGATGACGCGGTACATGATGCCCACCCCCTGCGTGTTGGTCTCGTGGTAGCCGGAGGGAATCAGGTTCTGGCTGCCGTTGCGCGGATCGTGCAGCAGCAGATGAAAAGCCTCTTCCTGCGTATTGATGACCACCTTCTCAATTTGGTCCGCCTGCACGCGCAAGAAGCCTAGCAGGCCGCGCAGCGCCTCGGCGTCCTCGTACATGAGGGTGCGCACGGCGATGTTGTTGCGCAGGAAGTTGCCGTTGGGGATGGGATCGAAGGTGAAGAGCAGGTAACCACGCAGCTGGCCATCGGCCCAATAGCCGTAGCGCTGCAAATTCTGGCTGGTAAAAATCGACTCCAGCTCATAGTCAAACTGGGCCATGATGCCGTTGCTCGCCAGCATGATGCGCCGGTAGCAGTCGGCCAATTCCTGGCGATGGCTGTTGTCTAGCACGCGCACGTTTTGGCGGTTGCCCTGGGGCAAATCAGCAGGATTCAGGCGGTATTGGTTGATTTTACGGCCGTATCCATATCCCATCTGCCGGTAAAAATCAGGTCGGAATGGGTAGAGCGTTGTCAGCGCGGCCCCTTTTTCGCGGTAATGCGCCTGGAAAAATTGCAGCATATCGTAGGCGACATGCTCTTTTTTGTGCAGCAAATCGACCGCCACGCCGCCGACACCGCCCACCAGCATGTCCACCCCATGCAGCCGCATGGTAAAGTCAAACAGCCGCATCGCTCCACGCAGTTCGCCCGCTTCAAATAGTCCATACACGGTGACAATCGGGTCAGCGTGCATTTGCTGGGCGCGTTCCTTGAGGCGGCGGCGGGCGGCGTCATCGGTGGCCCGCACGCCAGGGTAGGCGTTGCTAGATACGAGGGCAAATTGATCCCACTCGTCTTCGGTTTGTAACGGCCGTATTTCCCGTTCTTGCGTCATTTAACTCTCCTCTGCGGCCCGCTCCTGCACAAAAAAGAGGAGCAGAAGCAGACTGCCGATCATGATGCCGGTTGAAATCAGGCTCAGGCCAGTCACCTGGTAGTTTTCATAGACCCACGGGCCAATAAATCCGGCGACGCTAGAGCCTAACAGCGCAGCTGCAGCCGCCAGGGTCATCATTTTGCCGCGATAAGCGGGCGCTTGCTCACTCACCAGGGCAATCACGCCCACCACGGTAAACTCAAAGGCAAAGCGAGACAAAATCAGCCCGATGACGGCCAGCACAACACCTTGATTCATCAGTGGCAGCAGGCCGTAGCCGACTGTTGCTAAAACTGTTCCCGCCAAAACGCCCCGGCGCAGACCGATTTTGTCGCCAAACAGGCTCATCAACACGCTGCCTGATAGATCCGCAATGCCCAAGATGAGGGCGACGGTGCCCAATTCCACAGCCCCCAGCTTGTATTCTTGCGCCAGCCAGGTGCCGTAGGTGATGAAGATGTTCATCGCGGCCAGCATGTTGCAGGTGGCTACCAGCAGCACCGCCCAGGCGGAGCGCCGATTCTGGCCTAAATCAAAGAAGGTGCGCACTGCCTGCCAGGAAAATTGCACAGGAACGGCCGTTCCTCTCACCGCGTGACGGGCCGCAGGTAAACGGCCGTAACCGACAAACGACACCAGCATCAGCCCGCTTAGCAAAAACATGGGCACACGCCAGCCGTAGGCGTCTATGAGCAGCCCCACCAGGTACAGGCCAAAGATGCCCGACAGTGCCCAGGCGTACTCCAGCGTGCCCAGGCCACGCGCCCGCTTGTTAAACGGCAGCCGGGTGCTGAGATACGCCTGTAAGGTGGGCACAAAAGCAAACGTGCCCAGGCCGCCCAGCACCATGCCCACCGCTGCCAGCCACAGGTTGGTGCTCAGGCCAATGATCAGGTAGCCAACCGCGCCCAGCAGCAATCCCAGCCGCATGGTGAAGCGGTAGCCGCGCAGGTCGGCCAGGGCGCCAAAAGCAGGCGAGAGCAGCCCCGTGGCGCTGCGCAGGCTGACCAATCGGCCCACGGCGACGCTGTTGCTGCGCAGCCCTTCGGCAATCACGGGCAGGAAGGGGAAAAAGATTTGTACGGCCGTATCTGTCACCAATCGGGTAATCAGGCCAAGAAAAATGAGGCGGTTGACCGAAATTTCCGGTTCAACTTCGCCAGACAGCGGTTCTGCCAAAATAAACTCCCGCACAGCAAAACTCCACAAATAAGAAACAGCACCCAGGCAACCTGAGTGCTGTTTCATTCAATTGTGGGCAGGTGAATTGTACCCGAACTGGTGGATTTTGGCCGTAGGTTATTCCAGTGGGAGGTAGATGTCTGTGCGTAGATTTTCCGGTTTGGTGCGGCGAGGATCGCGGTTGTGGTAGCGTTCAAAGGTGGGCACCTCGCGCAGCCGTTCCCCACTTTGTGGCAGCCAGTGCGAAAAAATGAGCCGGTAGGTGGCGGTGAAATTTTCATACGGACCTGTGTGGGTAAACACGGCATACCGGCCGCCCGCGAGCGTTTGCACGCCTACTTCGCCCTCTGGCTCGATGGGGGCGTCTACGGTGAGGCAGGCATCGTAGCGCAAATGGCCCGCCTCGGTGACGTCGGGGCTGTCGTGGACGATGCCCAGCAGTTGGCTGTTTTTGTGCATCAGCCGGTTTTGGTAGGCAAAGCGCATCAGGGTGGCAAAAGCGGCCGTTGACGCCTCACCGTAGGGTCCAGTCTGGCGCACAAACAGGACGGGCTGCGGTTCTAAATTCACAAGGTTGGGTTTCACGATTTTTAGTAACTCAGTGCGCGATTGGCGGAAAACGGCCGTATCCAACACGTGCTTGCTGTCCCGAAATTCGGTAGGCGTTTGGCCAAACTGCTGCCGGAATGCCTTGCCAAAGTTGGTTGGCGTCTCATACCCGGCATCCAGGGCAATGTCGGTGATAGGGTCAAATGTCTGGCGCAGCCGGTTGGCGGCTCGCTCCAGCCGCAGGCGGCGAATGAATGTGCTCAGGCTTTCGCCCGTGTAGGCGGTAAACAGGCGATGAAAATGGTAAGGTGAAAAGGCCGCAACGGCCGCAATTTCCTCCAGGCTGGGCACCTCATCCAGCCGCGCCTGGATAAACAGCATCACCCGCGTGATGCTTTCCTGGTAATCGGCTCTTGTTTCGGGACGTTGCGTCATATAGCTTTCACCCTCATGGTGCGACAACTGCCTCCTTCACCACAAACGGCTGGCGAATGATGGTTTTTAGCTTTTCGGGCGCAGTGCGCGAGGGGTCATTCAGGTAAATTTCGTGGTGCTTGCCGGACAGCTGGCCACCGCTGGTCCAGATAAACTCGTGCAGCTTTTGAATGGTTGGGCCTTCATTGGCATAGGGGCCAAAGTACATGATTTGGACTGCTTTGCCCTCGGCAAACCGCTCAAAGTTTACCTGCTCCACGGCCGCAATGCCCTTCTTTTTCAACACCTGGGCTTTGGCCTCGGCGACCATTTCGGCCGTGATAAAGTCTGGCTGCATGATCATCATCTGCCACAACCAGTTCGATTTGTCATCTGTGGAAAACTGACGCATGTCTTCGGCCCACCACAGCCCTTGCAGCGGCATGACGCCGTAATCAATGGCCAGTTCGCCTTTTTTGACCATAAACTTCAGGGTGTAGGCGACGGCGTACAGGGCAGATACGGCATCTTTGTACCACTGGGTTGTGTTGGGATCGCCTTCACCAAGAATGGTGAGAAAGTTCATGGTGGGCACCTCGACAACGGCCGTTTCCTTCGCCGATGGATTATACAAATGTTTCAGTTCTTTTTTGAAATCAACCTTTTGCATGGTTTGCTCCTGGTAATGTTCTCTGGAATGTTGATAGCATAACATGGGAAAACGGCCGTACGCTATTCCATCCTTGCGCATTGTGCCATAAATAACAATTGACTCGTTAAACTACTTTTCCACCGTATGCGACTTTTCGTTATAATGCATGACACAACGACTACCGGAGAAAACAAATGAGTGACCAACCGCATCATCCTGTTATTGGCTGGGAAAAAGAAACGGCCGTTCCTGAAAATCACCAGTTCAACCGCTACTTGCATGCCCAAAACGGCCACTTGCACATGGATGGTCTGGACCTGGCTCAATTTTTCCTGGATGAAGCCCCGCAGGGTTTTACCCAAACGCTGCCCAGCCCCCTGGAGATTATCTACTTGCCGCTCATCAAGCAGCAAATTCACAACATGAATCAGGTGTTTGCGGACGTTATTGCCGAGCTAAGCTACGATGGCAAATTCCATTACACTTACGCCTCCAAAGCCAACGCCGCCGAAGAGGTTATCCGCACCACGCTGAGCGCTGGCGCGAACCATGAAATGTCCTCCACAGTTGATGTGGATATTGCCAAAATCATGATCCAGCGCGGTTTACTCACCCCGGACCGCGTGATTGTGTGTAACGGTTTCAAAGGCCCGAACTCCTTGTACGCCGCCAATATTTTGCAGCTGCACCTGCTGCACAACAACCTCATTCCGGTCATCGAAGATTTGCCGGAAATTACGCCGTTCCTCAACTCCGGGCAGACGTTTAACGTAGGGCTACGCCAGAAAAGCTACGGCCACAATGAAACTCTGGCCGAGATGGAGAGCGCCAATTCCCGCTTTGGCATGAACACGGATGATATATGGAAAGCCGCCGACTACATCGCCGCCGCGCCCAATCTGACGCTAAAAATGTATCATTACATGGTTGGCAGCCAGCTTACGGACATTGACGCTTTCATCAGCTGGCTCAAACCGGGCATTGAGCTGTTTGCCCGTCTGCGGCAGCGCTATCCCAGCCTGAGTATCTTCAATTTTGGTGGGGGGATGCCCGTGGCCATGACGCTGGACTTTGATTTTGATTACCACGAATTTGCGCGTCAGCTGCTTACGGCATTGCAAGAGGCGTGTCGTCGTTACAACGTGCCCGTTCCAGATGTGATGGGTGAATTTGGCCGTTACACCACTTCAGAGCATGGCGCGCATCTGTTCAAAATCATTGCCGCCAAGGACAACGGTTCCAAGCTGCCCTGGTACATCATCGATGGCTCAATCATGAGCTCCTTCCCCGACAGTTGGGCATTGTCTGAGCACTTTATAGTGCTGCCGCTCAACCACCTGGACAAGCCGTTTCAGCAGGTGCAGCTGGGCGGCATCACCTGCGACAGCGACGACGTATATCCACCCAAGCCCAGCAAATCGCCGCTTTACTTGCCTGTAGAAACGGATGAGCTGTACATTGGCTTTTTTAGCATTGGCGCGTACCAGGAAATGTTGGGCGGGGTAAAGGGCAGCAAACATTGTGTCCTGCCCGAAGCATATGAATTGATCATTGATAAGGATGAAGACGGCCGTTTCCAATTCCAAATTCTCAGTGGCCAACATCCCGACGACGTTCTGCGCAACCTGGGCTACGCCGTCTAAAATAATGCAACTAAACAACCCGTCACCCGTAAATACAGGTGAAATGGTCTAAAAATGCAACTGAATCCCCACATAAAGGGGAGCTAACTGGAGTTAACGAGAGTTAACCCTTAACCATTCCGAGGAAAAGCACATGAAACTAGATCGCACCCGCATCATTTTCATCGCCATCATTGGCTTGGCGGCCCTGGTCATTTGCGGCGTGGCCGCTTACAGCATTATCGGCAACATAACTGACAATGACAAAACAGATGTTGTGGACAATTCCAATAACGACAACAGCAACACAAATGGCTCCACCGTCACCAACGTCAATCTTGAGTCACCAGACCCGATCTGGGGACCCAACTACGACGCCAGTGACGGCCTGCCTACGTATGTTTGCGGCGCTGATGCGTTTGGTAGTTACTTCACCTTGCAGCAGATGCAAATGAGCGGCAAAGACATCGCCCACGGCTTCCATCTGGGCATTATCCCGTTCTTCCTCACCGATGATTACGACATCACCGAAGAGCAGCGGACAGCCCTGCTTGATTCTGGCCAATGGAACTGCCTGCTCACCACACTGGACTCGGTTGCTCTGTCCAGCCCCGGTGTCATCACCGCCATCGTTGATGAAAGCGCGGGTGCTGATCAGCTTTGGGGCCGCGACATCGACACAATTAATGACCTGGCGGGCAAGCGTATCGCTTTTGCCCGTGACTCCGTTGGTGAATACTTCGTTTACTACGCGCTGTCGATTGCCCAACTTAGCCCGCGTTCGCAAGTGACCCTGGTGCCGCAGGACAGTGTAGAGGACGCCATCGACGTCTTTAACAGCGGTCAGGCTGACGTGGTTTCTGCATGGGAACCCAACATTTACGATGCCGAACAGAGCGGCGGCGAAGAGCTGCTCAGCTCCGAACAACTGCGTATTGTCATTGACGTGATTGTGACCTCCCGCCAATCGATCCAGACCAATGCCGATCTGGTGCAAAATTTCCACAACGCCTGGTTCGATACGCTCAAGGCGCAGGTAGAAGATTTTGATACGGCCGCTTCACAAATTGCTTCCTGGGGCAACAACGATTGGACCTTTGTTTATGCTGAAACTGCCTCCGACGATTTTAACATTTGGTTGGAAAACGTGGCCCAGGCCGACCTCGGCGACAACTCGTTTGTGATGCGCGATACGCGACCCATCATCTCCCGTCTAGAGATTGCCCGCCGCGTTTGGGCCGCTTCGGATGTCAATATCCCCAACGACAACGTGGAAGATTTGGTCAACGGTGGGTTTGTGCTGCGGGCGGCCGATCAGGCTAGCTTGCAGCCCAACGGCAAGCCGGTGAATGATACATTCTCCATTTCGGCCCAAGTAGACCTTTCGGGTGTAGCCACAGATGCCGCAGCGACGTTGGCCGTGCTGCCCTGCCGCAGCTTCGACTTCCTGCCGGAATCCACCGAGCTGACGCTGGAATCGCGGCGCATTTTGGATAACTGCGTGGTGCCCACGATGAGCCAGAGCATTGGGTTGCTGCTGCGCGTGCGTGGTTCTTCCGCCTGGCCGGCCAACGACCCGCCTTATGAAGAGGCCGACATCCTGGAAGTGGCCGAAGGGCGTGCTCAATCGGTGGTGGATTACCTGGTGTCGCAGGGCATCGATCCGGCTCGTTTTATCGTCGAGGCCACTCTGCCACCCACCGAGCGGCGCGGCACGGATGATCCCAACTTGCAATCGCAGGACCGCTTTGTGGAACTGACGCTGGTAACGGCGGGACGGTAATAATCTGGGGCTTATTTAACCTGGGGCTTAAGCCCCAGGCTAATAGAGGACTCTTTATGATGCTAAAAAACTTTCGCGGGTTTCCCCTGCTTTTTGTATTGTTAGCCTTGCCGATGCTGGCCTGTAGCATGTTTGGCATTGGCGGCGATGATGATGTTCCCAGCAATGCGGTGGTGGTGAATGTGACCGCCAATACGACCGCAGCGGCCTGGTTGGAAACGGCCGTAACTACCTTCAACGAATCAAAAACTGAAACCAGCAGCGGTGATCCCGCCTTTGTGGTACTGAATGCCGTTGAATCTGGTGAGGCCGTGGGTCAGCTGCAAAACGAACCTTCCGTGGCGCTGTGGATGCCGGAGGATACCGTCTGGACCGACGTGTTGGCCGATGCAGGCGACGGCAGCTTTGCGGGCGACTGCGTCAGCGTGGCGCAGAGCCCGCTGGTCATTGGTATGTGGCGCGATGTGGCGGAGGCGCTGGGCTGGCCTGGTTTACCGCTGGGCTGGTTGGACATCGGCAGTTTGGCCGCCGATCCGGCCGCCTGGGATTATTACAGCGGTGGTGCGTTGGGCGAATCGTTTAAGCTGGGGCACACACATCCTGGCTTGTCCGGGTCGGGGGCCAGCACGCTGCTGGCCGTGGTGCAAGCGGCCCAATCCAAGACGGATGCAGTAAGCGTGGCCGATATTGACCAGCCGATTGTGCAGGCCAGCGTGGGCGCGTTTGAAGGCGGTGTTACCTGGTTTAGCAGCAGCACGCAAACCCTGGCGCAAACGATGGCTGAGCGCGGCATGGAATACCTGACGGCGGGCATTATGTATGAGGCGAACGTGATTCAGCTGAGCCGCGATGACATCGTGGCGATTTATCCGCTGGAAGGTACGTTTATGGCCGAGTTCCCTGCCTGCATTCGCGATTCGGTAACTTCCACTGAAAAAGAAGCGGCCGTTCTCTTCCGTGATTTTCTGCTGAGTGAAGCCGGGCAGCAGCTGGCCGCCGATAATGGGTTACGCTCGGTGAATACGGCCGTATCCCTCCCCGCTGTTGACACCATCGACCCCACCCAGCCAACGACGACTTTTGCTGAGCCATCCGTCAGCACGGTGTTTGCCGTGCAAGATTTATGGCAGGAGGCGCGCAAAGACGTGAATCTGGTGATGCTGCTGGATACCTCTGGCAGTATGCGCGGCTCGAAGATTGACAACATGCAAGAAGCGGCCGTTCAGTTTGTGCAGCAAATGGGCGACGATGACTACATTTCTATCATCGCTTTTAGTACGGAACCGGAGCTAATTATTCGGCATGTTCTGGTGGGCGACAATCGGGACAAAATTGTCCGGGCCATCCAGGATTTGCGGGCGATTGGCGACACAACGCTGTTTGATGCCATCGGCGATGGCGCGGCTCTGCTGACGGAAACCACGCTGCCCTCCACCGCCAACGCGATGGTTGTTCTCACCGATGGACAGGACACGCGCAGCTACCGCTTCAATTCGGCCACAGCCATGCAGGAAGCGACGGCCAACAATGCCACTGTCTTCACCATCGCCTACGGCGGTGACGCTGATGAAAACACGCTGGAGCGGCTGGCCATCCAGGCCAACGGCAACTTCTTTGTCGGCGATGAAGCGTCGATTGCCGCCATTTATGAGGAGATGTCTGCTGCCTTCGGCGGCAGCGTCGGCGTTGGACGGTAAAAATTCAAATAATAACCGTAGGGGCGAGGCAATCGACCTAAATCTGGGGAAAGGCAGATCGCCTTCCCACCGATTGCCTCGCCCTCTTGCCACCCATCAATTCGGCAGGGCAAAACAGTCGGCCAAAACCTGGCAAACGACCATTGGAAATATTTTCCCGCCAAATGCCGCGATCTATTCATCCAATTGTCACAGATAGGGCGAGGCGGTGGTGAGAGGAGATATGTTGATAGAGGTGAGGCAATTTGCCACCGCCTCGCCCCTACGGGATCATCGCAAAATTATGTACGAACAACTGAAACGCATCAATGAACGGCCGTTACCCTTCTCCATCTACACCGCCGACACCCTCTGGACCGACCCGTACATTGCCCAGCAGATGCTAAAAACGCATTTGGATCAGAGCACGGACCTTGCCTCGCGGCGGCTATCGTTTATTGAGGCGTCAGTAAGGTGGCTGCAACAGCGGTTTGAGATTGGCCCAGGTACGCGCATTGCCGATTTTGGCTGCGGCCCTGGGCTGTACGCTACCCGGCTGGCGCAGCTGGGCGCTGATGTGACAGGGATTGATTTTTCGGCTAATTCGTTACAGTATGCGCGGGAAACGGCCGTATCCCAAAACCTCACCATCGACTACATTCACACCAACTATCTGGAATTTCAATCGGACAAGCGGTTTGATCTCATCTTGCTCATCTACTGCGACTTTTGTGCCTTGAGTCCGGCGCAGCGGCAGCAGCTGCTGGGCATCTTCCGGCAGTACCTGGCTGACGGCGGCGCGATCATGCTGGATGCGCATTCGCTGGTAGAGTATGACAAATTTGAAGAGGGGGCGAGTTACGGCCGTAACCAAGCTGGCAATTTCTGGACCGATGAGGATTATTTTTCCTTCATCAACCAGTTCAAATACGAGGCTGCTCGGGTGACGCTGGCCAAATACAGCATCTTCACTCCTACGCGCAGCTTTGAGGTTTATAACTGGTTGCAACATTTCGACCCGGAATCACTGACCACTGAATTTGCCGCCAGCGGCCTGGCCATCACTGATTGGTACGCCAATGTGGCCGGGGAGCGGCCCAATCCACAGTCCAACACGATTGCCGTTGTCGCCCAAAAACCGTGACGCCAATTTTTTGCTAAAATACTCCCTGTGACGCAGCAACCCTTATTCAACGTGGGCGATGTGCCCGTCTTTGGCGACGCCATCCTGGCCCCGATGGCCGGATACTCGGACGTGCCGTACCGGGCGCTGTGCCGCGCCTACGGTTCGGCCATGCATTACACCGAATTTGTCCCCGTCGAGTCGCTGCTAGGTAAGCGCGTCCACGAGCGGTTCCGCCAGCGGCTGGACACGCAGCCGGGCGAACATCCGATGGTGTTCCAGATTTTTGGCAACAACGCCCAAATGCTGCTGGACGCCGCCCTGCGCATCCAGGAATGGGGGCCGGACATCATCGACATCAACATGGGCTGCGCCACGCGCAAAGTCAGCAGGCGCGGCGCGGGCGTGGGCATGATGCCCCAGCCAGCGCTCATCGCAGAAACGTTTAAGCTGCTCAGCCACCGTTTGGACGTGCCGGTCACCGGCAAAATCCGGCTGGGTTGGGACGCTACGCAGGAGAACTTTTGGAAATCGGCCGTGTTTTGGAGCAAAACGGGCGGCGCTGATTGCCATGCACGGCCGTACCAAAGCGCAAAAGTACGGCGGCGAGGCCAATTGGGACGCCATCGCCGAACTGAAGCAGGCGGTCAGCGTGCCGGTCATTGGCAACGGGGATGTGCAAACGCCAGAGGACATCAACCGGATGAAGGCCCACACTGGCTGCGACGCGGTGATGATTGGCCGGGCCGCCATTGGCAATCCATGGATTTTTGCCCGTCAGCGGCGTGAGGAACTGGCTATTGGCGACATCATCAAAGCGGTGCGCCTGCATGCCCACGAAATGGTGGCCTACTACGGCGAAGCCCCTGGCCTGCGCCAGTTCCGTAAGCATTTGAAGTGCTACTTTGAGGACATTCCCGGTCTTGAGCTGGATTCGTTGTTGGGGACGGAATCTTTTGTGGAATTTGAGGAAGGGTTAGAGGGGTGGGAACGGCCGTTACTGCTGACATTCGTATCAAAATTTGCAGGAAAGCCCAAGCTTGCTTTCCAATTGAGATTTTCCCCAAAGTTAAAGGTAAGAATTTTGAGAACATTCCGCAGTATATATCAAGATAGGCATGGCACCGACGCAGTTGAGTTACAGATTGATGACGACGGACGGCGTTTGGGTTGTAAGACACGCCGAGCGCCACAATCTTTGCACCAATACTGTTGATTGCCGCAGCGATTGGTGCCATTTTTAACAATATTGGTACTGTCGCAGACACGACAGCGGTAAGTAGTAGTTTCTTGGAACATGTATCCAGTTTACCTATCACTTACTTATCGACCACTACCTTAAGTTTTACATATTCCCGGAGCAATAGAATCTTGCTCGTCGGAAATTCATCATGAATCCAGACAACACTCTACAAACTAAGCAGATAGTTATTTATAGTGGTGCTTCGACAATAACAGTCGCTTATGGAGATTTGTTTGCACAAAGTGGCTATAAAGCTATTCTTGTTAGCCTGGCATTTTTTTTGAGACAGATGTAGCGGAAAGTAGCCTACTGAATCAAGTCATTAACAAATTTCAGCAAATCCATCAACAGAAAGGACTTCAAATATACCAAAGAGAACTTCTAAAATCATTGGTGGTACAGATTTTGAGAGAGCTCCTGCAACTTTAGGTACTACAAAGTCACAAGCACCTAACAGAAAACAATTAACAGAATTGCACAATATTCTAATTAGCCGGATTAATACATTGTTTCAAAGGTAACCTGGAACAATCGCATATTATAAGAATTGTTGCTAATCTCAGAGGATGTCAAATAAAAACCACATCCAATTAAGTGAAGCAGATCAGGCCAATCTCAAAGAGCTAATCAGCAAAGGTAGCATTTCAGCCAGAACGTATCGGCGCGCCTTCGCCTTGCTGGAATTGCATCGCGGACAAACTTATACGGCCGTAGGTCAAACAGTCGGCGTTACCAAGCAAGCGGTCTCCATTTGGGCCACAAATTACCGCGAAAATGGTTTTGGTTTTCTTGACTGATAGGCCAAAAGTGGACGTCCCTAAAAGATATCCAGTGTAGATGAAGCCAAAATCACGGCCTTGGCCTGTGCAGACTCACCGGAAGGCTACAGCCAGTGGACGCTTCGTTTGCCAGCCGACCATGCCGTGGAATTAATTGAAGCGGATGCCATTTCCTACAGTGAGGTCAGAAGAATTCTGAAAAAACGAACTCAAGCCACACCTGAAACGGCAGTGGTGCATTGGTCAGATAACGAGCCAGTTTATCGCGGCGATGGAACGAATCTTGTAGCTCTATTCACCACCCTATGATCCAGCCTATCCAGTCGTCTTTTTTGATGAACGGCCTTGTTGCGCTCATTGGCGACAAGGTAGAGTCAATGTGCTCTGCAAACCGGTCAGGTCAAAAAAGAACACTACGCCTACGAAAACAGTGGGTCATGCGCGCTGTTCCGCTATTGAACCACTGACGGGCAAGCGGAGGTCGGCTTCCAGGTGCAGCCACAGCGAACCAAGATTTAAAGAGTTTACGCTCATTTGCCAGGCTATTGCCGCCGCTTATCCACACGCCAAACAGATTCGGCTGGTGTTAAGATAACCTGAATACCCATACAACAGGTGCCTTCGCGACCATTTGCCTGCGGATGAAGCCTGGGCTTTGGCCCAACGATTTGTGTTTTATCACACACCTAAATCAGCCAGCTGGCTAAACATGATCGAGATTGAGTTCTCCGCCTTAGCACGCCTTTGCCTCGACTGTCGTATCCCGACGATGGCAAAGCTTGAAAAGGAAGTCCTCACTTTTTTAACCACCGGTCAGAACAGCAGGTAAAAATCAACTGGCTGTTCACGATTGATGATTGTCGAGAGAAGCTCAATTCAAAATATGCGGTTGTTAACGATGCGAACACAAAGTTCGCCAAGTGTTAAGAATTCTTATGAAACAATGTATTCAATCAGATTGGTGCGGGGCAGGTTTTGAAGATGAGCTACACAATCTTCAAGAAAAATTGCCTGAAGATGTTTTTCTAAAAACTTGTTTTAACTGCGCGTTTTCTTCCTACAATCCATATGTTAATTCTGGCCTGATGGGTGAACTTTGCTGCTTTGTTGATAATGACGGTAAGTTTGCCAAACGCGCCAAGGGTTATCATGGTTGGGCAAATCAAAAGCTTTTATTCTCAAGAAAACCCGGCGGTTTCTCTGTATATTTCTGTGTCACAAACCCCTAAAACCTCAAACTTTTCCCAAGGCGAGACGTGGCGATTGTTAATAGGCATACCAGTTTGGGTATCCCATTGTTTCCTGTTAGAATTTTCAGCTTTGTGGCGCCGGGTGCCTATTTGCATCTCGTTCACGCAAAAATCTTACAGTAACGACACGATCACGATCAATGCACGGAAAATTAACCACGGCCTCAACGCCTAAATTTTGGTCTCGCGGGGGCATCTGGCTAGTGCTGTTTCTCGCGGTGCTCCTTCTTGGCTATTACCTCCAGGTTTCCTTAAGCATGACGGGTGGTCAATTAGGTGTTCCGCTCGATGATGCCTGGATTCATTACCAGTATGCGCGAAATTTGAGTCAGGGTGAGGGCTTTACTTATGCTCCTGGTGTGGCTACGGCTGGTTCTACCTCGCCCGCCTGGACGGTGCTGTTGGCTGGCGTGGGGCTGTTCACTGGCGACTTCCTGGTTCCCTCCTTGGTGTTGAGTGCCCTCTTTTTCCTTCTCACCGTCTGGTTGACACACCGTCTGGCGCTGGAGTTGACGGAGCGTTGGCAAGTGGCGTTGCTGGCCGCTGCTGGCGTGGCGCTAACGGGACGGTTACTGTGGGCTGGCCTGTCCGCTATGGAGGTAACGTTGTTTACGTCGCTGACGCTGGGAGCGGTGTGGCTGTATCATCGGCGGGGATTGGGTGTGGGTACGGCCGTACTTCTTGGCTTAGCCAGCCAGGCCAGACCCGAAGGACATGTGCTTTTTGCCCTGATCATGCTGGATGCCGTCCTTTCCACACGATGGCAATATCGCCCCCAGCAGCCTGTGGCTACCTGGCGCGCCATCTTCATGACTGTTGCCATCTATGGTTTGATCCAGCTGCCCTATGCCTTGTTTAGCCTATCGGTGACGGGCAAGCCGCTGCCCAACACATTTTATGCCAAATCGCGCACGACCACTTTGTACAGCTGGCGTACGCTCCGTGAAACCTGGGGCTATCATTGGCGGGATAATCTGATGTCACTGCTGCTTCTCCCCTTTGGCCTGGCCTTCTTGTGGCGGCGCAGCCGATTAACGGCTGCCTGGCTCTTGGGGTTGTTGATCATCATTCCGGTTATTGTGCCGTTTGTCTGGCATCACGGCCGTTACACCATGCCGCTGCTGCCGTTCCAAATGATTGCTGGGGCAGCTGGCTTAGGGTGGATTGTGCAAAAAGTGCCGCGTCTGGCCCGACCGATTTGGGCGGTTGGTGGCGTGTTATTTTTGTTGGCGGGGGCGTGGCGTGTGCCAGCTTGGGCCGAAATGCTGGGCTACAATACCCGCGAAATTCAGGAAATTGATGTGGAGCTAGGTAAATGGCTGGCGGCAAACATTCCGCCTGATGAAACAGTTGGCATTGATGATATCGGGGCCGTTATGTTTTTGGGGCCACGGCCGATTGTGGATTTAAACGGCTTGGTCTCTCCCGAAGTATGGCCGGTGATTGGTCAGGATATTGCCACCATGCACTTGCTGGCTGCCAGTGATGTGCGCTACCTGGCCATCTTCCCCGGCTGGCATCCCCTGTTAGTGAGCGATCCGCAAATTGCCCGGCCCATTCAGCGCTTTTCAACCGACACACAAACCATCATTGGTGGGCAAGAAGTGGTCGTGTATGAGATGGACTGGCCTTATCGACGGTCAATCGTACCACAGGTTGAAACCTCGGTGCTGCTGGGTGATGTGATCCAACTGCGCGGTTTTGATGCCCAGGTGGCTGAAGCTGAGCTTGATCTGACGATTTACTGGGAGTGCGTAACGGCCGTTTCCCCCAGCTACAAAGTGTTCATTCATCTGCTGGACAGCGCGGGGAACATTGTTGCTCAGGTTGATCGACCGCCGGTGAATGGGCTGGCTCCCACAGATTTGTGGCAGCCTGGGGATTTGGTGCGCGATCCGTACCAGATTTATTTACCGCCCGATTTGCCTGCTGGTGCGTATGAACTGCGCGTAGGATTGTATACAGACGAAAACGGCCGTTTGCCCATCCGTGGTGGTGATGCGGTGGATAATGCCGCTATTCTGACGAGTGTCGAGATTGGGAACTAAAATGTTTGAGTGGCAGCGTGTGGTGACGTGGCGGGGAACGGCCGTTCTGCTACTGCTGCTCCTTTATGCATTGATCATCACCAGCGTCAGCCAAAAAAGCATGACGGTCGATGAACAAGGCCACCTCTTTCGTGGTATTGCCTACGTGCGTACCGGGGCCACGCACTTTTTATGGGGACATCCTCTACTGGCCAGCAGCCTGAGTGCCTTGCCTTTGCTCACCGAACCGACCCTGCGCCTGCCCACCGATTCTGCTGTCTGGCAATCGGGCGAGTGGGAGATTGCCAGTGACCAGTTTTTGTGGCAAATCAACAACAATCCGCTGCGCCTTATTTTTCTGGGGCGGCTGCCAACTTTGTGGCTAACGATGCTGCTAGCGGCGCTGCTTTACCGTTGGGGGCGCGAACTCAAAGGCAAAAAAGTTGCATTCCTGGCCCTGGCTCTATTTGCGTTTGATCCCAATATTTTGGCTCACGGCGGTCTGATTACCAGCGACATTGCTGTGACATTTTTTATGCTGTTGGCTATTTATGGGTTTTGGCGCTGGGCTGCCTTGGAACAGGGCACTAACCGCCCGATAATGTCATTGCTGCTGGTGGGCACTGGCATTGGCGGAGCTGCCGCGACCAAGTTTAGCGCGGCGGCGCTGGTGCCAATTTTAGGTCTGTTGGGTCTAGTCTTGGCCGTTAAGCGTCGTTCGTGGCAGCCGCTTTTGTTTTTGATGGCGGCTGGTGTTATGGGATTGCTGACGGTGTGGGCTGTGTATGGCTTTCAGATACGGCCGTTCCCCGCCGCCGCTTACTGGGATGATTTTGTCTGGCAGCTGGATTATTTTAGCCGTCCCCATGGCGCTTATTTGTTCGGCCAATTTGCCGAGACCGGTTGGTGGTATTATTTTCCAATAACCTTCCTGCTGAAAACATCGCTGCCCGTTTTGCTGCTGCTGGTTATTGTGCTGGCCGGGTTGGTTTTTAACGCCAGGCGTCGAGTGTTCGTGCTTGGCAGTTTGAATCAGTGGGTGTTGGTGGGGCCAACGGCCGTTTACTTCCTGATTAGCCTCTTTACGCCACTGAACATTGGCTACCGCCATCTGCTGCCTATTTTGCCATTTCTTTACCTTTTTTTTGCAACCAATCTGCCATTTCTAACCATTCGCCGCCTTCCCGTCCCCCTGATTTTTGCCCTCTGGCTGTTAGGCGTGGCCGTGCTGGCCTGGCCTAACTACATACCCTACTTTAATTGGGCCGCTGGCCGACCCGAAAACCGCTGGCAGCTACTGTCTGATAGCAACCTGGATTGGGGGCAGGATTTGCCCGCCCTGGCTAGGTGGCAAAATGAACATGGTGTGCCGCTCTACCTGAGCTATTTTGGCACGGCGCATCCCAGCGCCTACGGTCTAAATTTTACGGCACTGCCCACCTGGGAACCTGGCCCGGAGCAAATTCCCTTGTTCCGCCAGACGTTTGATCCACAAAATCCGGCTCCAGGTTTTTACGCCATTAGCGTGACGAATTTGCAAGGCTTGGTGTTGGGCGATGCCAGCGACACGTTTGCCTGGTTTCGCCAGCAAACCCCCATAGCTCGCATTGGCGAGAGCATTTTTGTCTATGAAGTTGCGGCGGCGGGGCTGCCAGTGGATGTGGCTTTCAGCGGTTTGCGCCCGGCGGAGCTTGCCCCGGAACTAGCGGCTACTTTGCAAAGCAACGATGTGCGGGTACGCTGGTTCGACAGTCGTACCAGCTTAATTTGGCCTGCTTCTGGTGGCTGGTGGGCTGTTGCTGCTGACCAGCCGATGAACGCATCCCTTCAGCCATTGGTGCAGACGGGCGAAACGTTTACCGTCGCTGATGGCCACCAGCAGCTGCT
Source organism: Ardenticatenaceae bacterium (assembly GCA_020634435.1). Lineage (GTDB taxonomy): Bacteria > Chloroflexota > Anaerolineae > Promineifilales > Promineifilaceae > Leptofilum. Next base: position 701,560 of record JACKBS010000004.1, read on the forward strand.
ACGGCCGATTTTCACGTCCCCTGATTTAAATGGCCAGCCGGTACCTATGGGGGAAACGGCCGTTTTCCTTGGTTACCAGGAGGTGCAACCTGACCAGCCACCAAATCAGTTTTCTCTCATTACAGGTTGGCAGGTGGCACAGGCGACCGAACGGCCGTTAAAAATCTTTGTCCACGCGCTAGATGCGACGGGGGAGCTGCTGGGGCAGTGGGATGGCTTGGATGTCGATCCGGGGACTTGGCAACCGGGTGACGTTTTTGTGCAGCTGCACCAGTTTGCGGTGCCAGAAGGAACGGCCGTTCACGCCTTTGCCATTGGTCTGTACGATGGGATCACACTGGAGCGGCTGGCCGAGCCAGTGATTATTCGGCGCGAACTAGGTGAGGAGTAAGGTCGGGCTTTCATCGTTCGATGGTCGCCAACCGCAGCGCATCCTCCCCGCTGGGCAGAGTTAAGCGCGTATTGTCGCGGGCATCGTACCAGCCAACCGTCAGCGTGTAGGTTCCGGGAGCCAGCCCAGCTAGCGACAGCTGATAGGGATCGGTGATGAGGTCGCTGGTTTGCCAGCAGGTTGGGGGCCAACGGCCGTTTACCGGCCAGTTATCTTGTTGGGCTACCAGTTCCCCTTGGGCATTGAGCAGATGGGTGAAGACAGTGTACGGGCGTACGGCCGTTTGTTCAGCTTGCCAATAAAGCGTTACGTCGAGTGATTCGGCCGTCTGGATCAGGTCATAGCCGCGTAAGGTCAGCAGCGGCCCGGCAGCGGCCAAAAAAGTCACATCTACTTCATTTTCGGGAACGGGATTGGTGGGCAGCGACGGCAGCTCGGCCACCACGATAATCGCTTCGATGGGACGCCAGGCCAGCCCGATGGCAACAACAACCATCAGCTGAGCAATCACGGCCAGCAATGGTGCAGAAGCACGGGTAAATCCAGCCAGTTTGCCAAAATACGCAGCGCTGCCGATGGCTAGAAAGGGCATGAGAAAAAGCCACAAACGGCCGACTTCGCCGCGGGCTGAGCCAGAAATATCCAGCAGCAGCAGCAGCCCTGCCAGGGGCACAATTAGCGCCGCCAGCGGTTGGCGCAGCAAGGTCCGCGGCTGGCGAAACAGAAGCAAAAAGCCTGCAACGATGGCTGGTCCGGCAAAAATCAGCACATCCAACCAGTTGTAAACCAGCCACCAATCATAGCGCCGGTGCAGCGTGACCAATTCATAGTGCTGGGCCAGTCCCTCTTGGGCTACGGCCCACGGCGGTACGCCCCAGCCTGCCCAGTACACCAGCCAGACAGTTGCGCTGCCCAGTCCGAGCCAGACGAGTTGGGTGAATAGATGGGAAAACGGCCGTTCCTGTCGTTTTGCCCACCAATGCCACGCCGCATACCCGGTGAATAAAAGCACCAGCGCCCCATTGCTTAGACTGCTAAAGGTGGTAGCCGAAAGGAGCAGCCCACTCAGATAGATAAAAACCCAGCCATTTACCTTTTTGTGAATACCTTCGTGTAGGCACCATAATGCAGTTGTTGCCAGAAGCGCATCAGCTTGTACTGGGGTCGGGGTGAAAATGACGAGCGAGGGCAGCGTGGCCACAAAAGCGGTGGCCAATCGGGCCGATTTTTCGGGCAGCAGGCGGCGCGCCAGGGCGTAGGTGGGAATGATGGTGAGAGCGCCAGCCAGTACGGTGAGCAAGGTGACGGTAGCCAGGGCCGCCGCCACGGCAGGTGGGCTGTCGAGCAGCCAAAGGTCGGTGCAGCGCAGCGGCCAAATCCGCTCGGCGATGTTTTGGGAAAGACTCGGCCAGCGGGCGAATTCCTGAATAACCAGCCAGTTGGCGAGAATGAGGCCCGGTGGGTGGGTGCGGGTATGCTCGGAAGGAAAATTGGGCATCAGGTTGGGATAGCTGCGCAGCAGGCTGTTCAGGTCATCGGTTTCGGCGGCCAGGCGGAAGTAGCCGTTGGTTTCATCGGCCAGGCTGCGCTCGATGAGCTCGGTCAGGACGGCCGGTTTTTCGGCGTAAACCAGAGCCCCTTGCAGCAGCAGATTGCCGACCACCAGCGCCGCCAGCCCCAATAACAAACGCTTTGTTTGTAACCACCAGGCTGCAAGCCCAACCATGCTCGCAGCAACAATCAGCGGCAGCCACCAGCGGGAAAACGGCCGTAATCGGTAAATCCAGTGCCATTCAGCCGTGTCGGGAGCCGGGCCGCGCAGCCCTGGCCAGGCGTCGGTAAAAATTAGCGCGGCCAGAAGAAGGGTAAACGCGAGCAGAAAGATCAAAAAGGAGCGGTTGCGTGCCATCGAGGGAGGATATTAGCCGATGGGGATAGGGTTGGCAATATGTGGCCGCGGGGGTTTTGGGTACAATACGCCGCGTATGAAGAAACCCTTGCCTGCTTTTGCTTTCTTGCAGTCCATTTCAGACCGCCAACGAGATGCTTTATCTATCGGCTTGCTCTGGCTGCTGCTGGTTGTGCTGCTGGGCAAAGCGTTGCTGCCCAACTGGGTTTTGCTGCCTTTAGACATCGTGAATCAGGCGGTGCCGCCGTGGCAAGAGCCGAATGAAATAGTCGATGTGCATAATCCGCTGCTGGAGGATGCCGTTTTTTACATTTATCCGGTGAAAGTGTGGACGGCGGCACAGGTTCGGCAGGGGGAACTGCCCTTATGGAGTGACCAACTTTTTGGCGGTTACCCGGCCATTTACGACACGCAGGCCGGTTTGTTTTATCCGCTTTCCTTGCTGTATTACTTTTTAGATAGCGCCGCTGCGGTGGACCTGACCATTTTTTTGCAAATGGGTCTGGGCGCCACGTTTATGTTTTTGTATTTGCGGCAGATCCGGCTGCGGCGGCTGGCTGCACTGTTTGGGGCCATTGTATTTGTGGGCAATGGGTTAATGGTTGTCTGGCTAGAGTGGCAGGTGGTTCATGCCGCGATTATTTGGCTGCCGTTGGCGCTGTGGGCGGTGGAAAAGGCAGTGGGAGGTGGCAATGGGCAACCCGTTGCCCATATTTCGCCATCGCCACTCTTTAGCTGTATTTTTGCTATTGCTTTTGCGTTGCCCTGGTTGGGTGGTCATTGGAATTGGGCGCTGTATGTGAGCATGACGGCCGTTCTCTACCGGTTGTGGCGTTGGTGGCCGCTGATTCGGCATACGCCGCGCCAGGGCATGCGTGCAGTGCTGTTGCCGCTTGCTTTGGGCATAGGTCTTTCACTGGTGCAGGTTTTGCCTGCGTTTGACTTTTTGCGGCAGAGCCACCGCCAGCCCCTTACCTGGGCCGAATCGCAGCAGTACGGCCTGCTGAATCGCCTGGTTGCCCTCATCATGCCCGATTTTTTTGGGACGCCGCTGGCCGGGAATTGGTGGGGCTTTGATAATTACAACGAGACCGCGATGTATGTGGGTATTGTATCGCTGCTGCTGGTGGTAGCGGCGGTTTGGCTGGGCCGAAAAAGGCCAGTGACCCGCTTTTGGCTTGCTTGGGGTGGTTTGGGCTTGTTGTGGTCTCTGGGAGCACCAGCCTACGGTATGCTATATGTGCTGCCGGTTTTTAATGGCTTGCTGCCCAGCCGAGCGATCATCTTGTTTGTGGTGGCGGTGGCGGTTTTGGCGGCAGTAGGCCTGGATTGTTTGTTGGCGGAGAGTGCCGGGCAGACGCGACCCTGGTGGCTGGCGGGCGGAGTTGGTCTGTTGGTAGCGTTGGTGGCGGTGTATCTGTTTTGGTATAGGGGGCAGGTGGCGTGGGATTTTTGGCAACGGCCGTTGCTCACCTTCCTCGTTTTGCTGCTGCTCAGTGCGCTGCTTTTGCTGGTCCGCCAGCGCCGTTTGCTGTCGGCTAACTGGTTTGGCGGGCTGGCCTTCATGTTGCTACTGCTAGATTTGTGGGTGGCTGGTCATGATTACAACACGCTTTCGCCTGCTTCTGACCTGTTTACCCCAACGGAAACGGCCGAATTTCTCCACGCTTTGCCAGAAATACCTCGTATCGTCAGCCTGGCTGAAGGAATCGCGTACCGGCCCAACACAGCGATGCTCGATTTTATTCCAGGGCTTAGCGGCTACGGGCCGGGCATTTGGCAGCGGTTGGTGGACTATCTGCGCGTGGCTGAGGGAGGTGAGGTCATTCGTTTTGGCCGGGTGCTGCTGCCCTTGCAGGCGGTGAATTCGCCGCTGTTTGATACTTTGGGGGTGAGCCACATTGTGACCACGCAGGAGATGTGGCAGGATGAAGCGGTGGCGGCGGGGAGCGATACGGCCGTTGCTAGTTGGCAGTTGTTAACGGGGGAATGGGAACGGCCGTTAGCCGTAGGCAGCGGTGGATTATTCCGTGTTGATATACCGATTCAGCCAGCAGATTCAGCCGATGGCAGTCTCACTTTACGCCTGTTCACCGCCGACGGCGGCCAGGAATTGGCAAATCATACCTTGCTCATCACCGATCTAGATGATGATGGCTGGCCTTCCTTTTTCTTTACACCCTTTCCTTCTGAGTGGGGTGAGACATTTTTGGCAAAACTCTCGTTTGTGGGCAGCGGCGAGGTACAAGTGGGCAGTACGGCCGTTGGTGAATGGGCCTTTGCCAGCTATGTCAAGGCGCGGCCGGGACTGGTAAACCAATCGGGCAAAACGCGCGTGTTTCGCAACGAAGGTAATCTCGGACGAGCTTTTGTCGTGCCTTCGGCGCAAATTGCCGCATCGCCGGAAGCGGCCCTAACCGCCGTGCAAAACCACGCTGATGAGCTTGATCAACTTGTTGTCCTAGAACTGGAAGGCAATCCAGACCCGCCGCTTGCGTCAGACGTGGGGAATGCATCGGGTGAGGTTGCCATTACTCAGGCAGGGCTAAATGAGGTCGTTCTGCAAGCAGAGATGGCGGCCGCTGGCTTTGTGGTGTTGGCGGATGCGTATGATGCCGGTTGGCAGGCTGAGATTGATGGGCAGATTACGGCCGTTTATCGGGCCAACACGGTCGTTCGGGCGGTGTATGTTCCAGCCGGGAGCCACAAAATTGTCTTCCGCTACCGGCCGCTTTCCTTTTTTGTTGGTGCGGCCGGCAGCGGATTGGCTTTGTTAGGCCTGGTTCTTTTGGGTGTAACGGCCGTTTGGAAACGGCCGTTCACCGGTTCTCGCTAATGCAAAATAGTCACCGAGGCCTGACGGCATTGATAAAGGCCATATTCATCACCGCGATTGGCAATGTAGACGTCGTCGTTGATCGTGTCTACCCCCACGGCAAAAGGTTGCAACCCTTGGGCTGGAATGGTGTTAACCACGGCTAACTCTCTGATGACTGAAATCGTGTTGCTGCTACGATTGGTCACAAACACGTAACCAGTGTTGGGATTCACCCCAATTCCCCAAGGCATGGTGCCAACGGCAATTGTTTTAAGGACCTGTGTGCCTTTGACCACTGTAACGGTGTTTTTGTCCGGGTTAGTAAAGTAGGCGTTGCCACTGATGGGATCAAGGGCAACCGAGCGGGATCCACTTAAGCTGCCTGAATCTGTGTCAATGTAAGTAAAGGTTTTTGTGTTCAGATTAAAAACGGAAATATTGTGTGGGTAGGTGGTATTCGGATCTGAATGCGCCAGGTAGATATACCCACGGGTGGCGTCAATCACCATATCTTTGACTCCCCAGCCAGCTCGATAATTCCCAACAACGTTGGTTCCATCGAGGACATACATCTTGCCATGTGACCAGCTGGCAACATAGACGAGGCCTGTGTTCGGGTCAACAACAGCCGGTTCCAGCCAACCTGCGCCGTTGTTGGGCGGCGTGCCCTGAGGATCAGTAACACTAACATTACTGAGCAGCGTCAAGCCATTAACTACCTGAACAGTGCTGTCCAAATCGGTAATGTAAGTATAGCCATTAACGGGATTCACAACGGCCCCATACGGCTCATATTTATCCGGGATTTTGCCGACGATGGTTGTCCCATTAAGCACAGTTACCTGGTCATGTAATACGGTGACGTAGGTGAGCGGGGAATCATTGTCGGCGGCAATCTGGGTAGGCCATTCGCCCATAGCAATATTAGTTACAAAGTTGCCGTTTTTGAAAGCGCTAACGTTGTAGCTAAAGTTGTTGGCGACATATACATAGCCACTAACCGCATTAAAGCCAACTGCATTAGGGCATTGAGCATTTGGCAGAGCTACATTTTTAACAAATTGGGGTACTGGAGCAATGGATTTAAAGACAAGCGGTAAGTAGGTGGTGCTTGTGCTGCCTGTTTCCTCAATGAGTGGAGCAGCTGCCACAGATGGTCGTTGCCCTACTGAAACAGTTATTACTGTGAAAGACAACAGAATCAGTAAAGCTAGAAGGTAAAAACGTCGGGCTTTGGATTCATTTGTACGCATAGAAGATTGTTTACTCCTGATACTGCCTGAAAAAGTTTGATATAAATCACATCGAGCCATTGGAGAAAATCAGAAAATGATGGTGCCCAGGCCACGCATTTAGTGGAATCTCCACGGATCGGGATTATTCTATCAATCTGTATTTTTTTTTCTAGACGATATGCTTACCATCTTTGTGTGACCTTCTAACGAAAAAGCAGATAATATTGCCCAAGATGAAAGAAAAAAGATGGTTGGTCCTGGTTATAGCCAGTTATGTGGTCCTGGCGGGTGCTTATTCTTGGGTGGTGCCTCTTGGTGAATCACCGGATGAGGTGGACCACTTTTTGTATGTGCGCTATCTGGTGGAAAATCGAGAATTTCCGGTGATGCACCCGAACGCAGCCGAAAATGAGACGATGGAAGCGAACCAGCCGCCCTTGTTTTACCTCTTAAATGCCGTTCTCACCGGGCCGCTGCCCATGACGGCTACAGCCGATTTTCCCCTCAATGCCTGTTTTACCTTTGATCCGTTTGATGGGGGTCGGGCTCACTTTTATCTTCACGCAAGCGCGGAGCAAGCGCCTTTGTCGGCTGATTATCTGGCTTTTCGGGCAGCCAGGCTGGTATCAGTGGTGTTGGGGGTGTTGACGATCTGGTTAACGTACCGTTTGGGCCGATATGTGACCATGAGCAGCGGCCCTATCGGTTTGTTGGCGGCGGGGATTCTAGCGTTTAATCCTCAATTCATTTTTATGACGGCCAGCGTTAACAATGATGTGTTAACGGCCGTTCTTGGCGCCGCCCTGGTTTATTTCACGGTAGAAGCGGGGCAAACTCCTTCGCTGAAGCGCTTTGTTGGGTTGGGTATTTTGATGGGGCTAGGGCTGCTGACTAAATTTGCCCTGCTGGCCTTGTGGCCATTGCCGCTGCTGGCCATCTTCTTAACGGCGGACAAAAAACAACCCAGGCGAAGCGTGCAGTACGTGGCTGTGGTGTTGGTGCTGCCGCTATTGGTGGCTGGCTGGTGGTATTTTCGTGCTTACCTGCTGTACGGCGATCCGCTGGCCTGGGATGTGCATTTGCAGGCGAAGGGTGCCGAAGTGCTGCGTACCACTCCTCTAACGCTAACCGATTTGCGCGAATTTGTGGTGATTCATTTTCAGTCTTACTGGGCGTGGTTTGGCTGGTTAAAAATTAAGGCAGCGAGCTGGGTGTATGCTGTGTTGGCGATGTGGGTTTTTGTGGCCATGCTAGGGTTGCTGCTGGTGAGCCGTGATGGGCTGCGGCAGTTGCAAGCCACTGGAGTCGGCCAGTGGCGTTCCTGGCTACGGAAAAATATGGGGGTAACGGCCGTTCTCTTGAGCCTTCTAGCCACTGGGGTCATTTATGCGTCACTGTTCCGCTACATTCAAACGATTAATTGGTCAGGGTACCAGGGACGACTGGCTTATGCGGCGGTTGCACCGATGGCTGTTTTATTAGCGGTAGGGTGGGAGCGAACGGCCGTTGCTATTACCCAATTGGGGAGAAGCCAGCGGACGACAGGGCAAAAGTTGTGGTACAGCGTGCCTTTGGTCGGTTTGTTAGCACTGGCTCTCGTGAGTTTGGGACAGCTTAACGCCGCTTACGATCGGGCGACGATTGATGAACCGCCCGCCAGTTGGCTGCGCGTTTGTCAGGAAACCCCTGGTGGTTTTTATGTAGAAGCGGTTGATTACAAGGCGGTTGTTAGCCAGGGTGAGTCGTTTGTTGTTTCTCTGGCTGGCTATGGTGCGGACGCGGATGGTCTGGCTGGTGAAGTGGCGCTACTTAACTGGGATGGTGCGGTATTGGCAACGGCCGTTCTCCAGCAAACTTCTATTGCCAAAGATCAGGTTGTGGGCCAGGCAGTGCTTTCCTTGCCGCCAGATGTGCAGCCTGCTGCTGCCAGACTGGTGTTTTTGGTAGAGAACGGTTCGGTGGACCTGGGACCGGTAAAAATTGCTGCTGATCAGACAGGTTTGCCGGAGCCAGACGTGCCAGTGGCGGCCAATTTTGCTAATGAGATTGCCTTGATGGGCTACGACTTGCAGATTGAGTCGGGTGTGGTGCGGTTAAAAACCTATTGGCAAGCGCAGCGGCCTATTGAGGCAAGTTATACCATTTTTGTGCATCTGCTGGATGGAGATGGAGTGCTGGTGGCGCAGCAAGATGCGCTGCCCCAGGGCGGAGCGTATCCGACAACAATTTGGGCGGTTGGTGAAGTGGTGGTGGATGAAGCGGTGTTGTCCCTGCCGCCAGAGGCTAAGCCCGCCACATTGTCCATTGGGCTGTACCAGCTGGATACGTTGGAACGGCTGCCGTTGGTGGGCGCGGTTACGGGCGAGAATTTGAGCAGCCAGACCGACAATCTTCTCCTGACTGTGCCGGACGAGGGTGGGTAACGTAGTGATGCGTAAAGGGATTTTCCGCCTGACGGCCGTATTTCTGCTGCTTCTTTTTTGGGGGCGGTTGGTGGCAACGGCCGTAACCCTCTCGGCCACGTTTGATGAGCCGCTGCACGTGCTGCAAGGGCTCTTTTTTTGGCGGCAGCGGTCGCTGCTGAGTGTGGTGCAAAATCCGCCCCTGGTGAATGCTCTTATGGGCGTGCCGCTGCGCCTGGCATTTCACCCGCTGCTGCCGCCAGAAGCGAGCGGTCCGGTTTTCCAGGATTGGTTGAAGGTAAGCCAGCAATTTTTTTGGCAGGCTAACGACAATGGCCTGCAAATGGTGTTTGTGGGGCGACTAGCAGTCATCTGTCTGGCCCTTTTGCTGGGGGCGCTGCTGCTGCGCTGGGCGGGCCAATGGTTTGGTCGCGACGCCGGTCTGTTGACGCTCATTTTATACACCTTTGATCCCAACGTGTTGGCTAATGCTTCCTTGGCGACAACGGATTTAGGAACGGCCGTATTTATGACCCTGGCTGCCTACGCAGTGTGGCGCTACTGGACGACACAAGATGCGGGCAAATTTCCTGGCTGGCGAAGATACTTGTTGGTGGGAACGGCCGTTGGGCTGGCTTTTGCCAGCAAATTTTCGGGGATTATCTTGGTGCCCGCGCTGGTTCTGGCCGCTATTTGGCGACAGCTGGGTAGGCAAAAACGGACCAGTTGGGGGCACGCTTTTCGAGAACTAGCTGGCTGGCTGTTAATTGGGACCGTTGTCTTCCTCTTGATTTACCGGTTTGACTGGACCTCTTTGCAGATGGATTTTTCGTTACAGCAAACCCATCAGTTGGAGGGTCACTCCTCGTTCTTGTTCGGGCAAGTGAATGTTGGTGGTTGGTGGTATTACTTTCCGGTGCTGTTTGCTGTTAAAACGCCGCTGGCTATTCTGCTGCTAGTGGGCTTGGGCTTATTTTTGTTTGTCCGGCGTTGGCCGTGGTCCTGGCCGCAAGTGTGGGTTTGGCTGTTGGTGGGTGGCGTTGCTGGTGCCAGCCTGATCAGCCGGGTTAACATTGGCTACCGCTATTTGCTGCCAATTTTGCCCCTGCTGTTTGTGCTGTTTGGTGGAATCTGGCCTGAGCTCAAGTCTCGGGGGCGATTGGCGATTGGTCTGGCGCTGCTCTGGGTGGTGGTGGAAAGCGCCTGGCTTCATCCGCATTACCTGGCGTATTTCAACCAGCTGGCGGGCGGGCCGAGCCAGGGCTGGCGTGTCGCGGTGGATTCAAACCTGGATTGGGGGCAAGATTTGGCTGCCCTGGCCGATTTTGAGCACGAGCATTTGCCCGAGCCATACCAGGTGGCCTGGTTGGGCAGTGTGCCGCTTGCAGTTTATGGTGTTGAAAACGGCCGTCCCATGCCTATCTGGCCCCACGGTCGTGAAGACCCCCTGACGGACCCGTTTTATCCGCCCTTGCCTGCCTCAGGGAGTTACGTTTTGAGTGCCACTCAGCTACAAGGCGTCTACCTGAAAAATCGAGATCGATTTGCCTGGTTTCAGGAACACGAGCCGTCTGATCGCATCGGCTATTCACTGTTTGTGTACGATGTGCCCGCTGCTGGTCCGGCAGTGGGGTTGGGCCTGTCGGGTATTGGCCCGGCAATGATTGCGTCCGGTGATTATACGGCTGCCTTTCAGTCGAACGATGTGCGGCCGCGCTGGTTTGATGCCCGTACCAGCCTGCTTTGGCCAGCTGGTGGGAGCGAGGAGGTATGGACGGCCGTTGGCGCGGGCCACTTACCACAAAATCCGCTGCTCAACTCCCTGTATCCAGAGTCTGGCCCAGTGCTCACTGGGTCTCAGGTGCTGGATGGCCAAACCTGGCAGTATGGCCTGTACCAATGGGATTTATCGTTTTTCGCTGAACTTCTCGAACAGCCAGAAGTTACGGCCGATTTTGGCTGGTCCGCCGAGCCTGTGGTGGGTGCGGCGACGTGGTCTGAAAAGCGGTTGGCCCTGGCTGAAAAGCCATTGTTTGAAGAGACGTTTAGTCTATCTGGCTATCAGGTTGAGGTTACAGAGGAGGCAGTGACGCTGCTGGGCTATTGGAACGTGCAGCAGCCGCCTCAGGACGAGGTCAAAATTTTTGTCCATTTGTTGGATGCTTCAGGCCAGTTAATCAGTCAGCATGACGGGCTCGACGTAGACTGGCGCTGGTTGCAGCCGGGCGATGCCTTCGCCCAACTGCATGTCGTCTCCCTGCCCGCTGATCTGCCGCCAGGGACTTATGCTTTGCAGCTTGGCCTGTACCATACGGACGATGGGGGCCGACTTCCTTTGGCTGTGGCCGACACAACGACGGATCGTGTGCTGCTGCAAACGATAGAAATTGGCCAATAGCAAACGGCCGTTGGACGCCCTGTTTAAAGCAAGATAAGATACCTCCCGATTTGATAAGGAAGATTGGTATGCCACGCTTAGACAAGGAAACGCAGGAGAAAACGACCGTTTCCCAGGAGCAAATCCTGGTTTCTCTTGTCATTCCCACCCGTAATGAGTCGCAAAATATTGTGCCCTTGCTTCAACGGTTGGCAGCTGCGCTGTCTTCTGAAATTGAACTCAGCGCAGTAGAAGTTTTGTTTGTTGATGACAGCACAGATGACACGCCTCAGGTGGTGATCCAGGCGGCACCTCGCTTCCCTTTTGCGGTAAGCCTGATTGCCCGCCCGCCGGAACGACGCAATGGTTTGAGCGGTGCGGTCGTTGAGGGTTTTGAGGCGGCTCAAGGGACCTGGCTGTGTGTGATGGATGCCGATTTACAGCATCCGCCGGAATTGGTACCGGCGCTGTTGACCCGCGCCATTGAGGCACGAGCCGACATCGTGATCGGCAGCCGAAAATCTGGTTTATTGGGGCCATTGGGCTTGAGCCGCAAGCGGGCCATGACTTCCCAACTGCTAACCCTGCTGGCACGAGCCTGGTTTCCTCGCTTGCTGCGCAACGTTTCGGACCCGTTGACTGGACTGTTTTTGGTGCGGCGGGCGGCGGTGGATACGGCCGTTCTTCGTCCTGATGGCTTCAAAATATTGCTGGAAATTTTGATTCGCTGCCCTGGGCTGCGTGTTTCGGAAATTTTCTTTGATTTTGCCAGCCGTCACCAGGGAGAAAGTAAGGCCGATTTTCAGGAAGGGATGAAGTTTTTTCGTCACTTGCTGCGGCTGCGGCTGACGGCTAACCAGTCGTTCCCCCGGCTGGTGCTGGTGGCCTTGTTTAGTTTGTTGGTGGATACGGCCGCTTTTGCCCTGGGCCAGCAGTGGATACCCTTGCCGTATTGGGCAACGGCGTTTATCGCGGCGCAGTTTGTCATCTTGCTGCGCTTTTTCTTGACGGAGAAGTGGGTTTTGGGTGGCGGTCATCCGGTTCCCGGCTGGCCCAGCCTGCGCCGCTTTTGGGTAACCAACCAATTTTCGTTGCTTCTGGTGCGCCTTCCCCTGCTAATTTTGCTGTTTTCAGTCTGGAACTGGTCTGCGCTTGGCGCTATCTTGCTGGCGGTTTTGGTGGAAAGTGTGGTGCGCTATACCATTTCTGAACAGTGGGTATTTTCGCGTCGGGGCATAACAATGTGGCAGCCAGGCACCTATCGCTACAATATTCACGACATTATCCGCATTGAGTCGCAAACGCCGCTGCCGGAACTGGCCTATTTTCATGTAGCGGAACCGCTGCCGCATGTGGATATTCAAATCCGCATAGACCGGTTTGGGACGCCCACGCCGCAGCCGGGCGCTATCTTGTATAACGAGCGGTTTAGCCGGTTTGGTTTTGGCATGGTAGTGCTCCCTGGCGACAATTTTAGTGAGATTGTGGTTTCCCCGCTTTTGGGGGCTGCACCGTTTGCGCTGTATAAAAGCGTGGTGGAGCCGGTGCTGCGCTGGGCGCTGGTGCAGCGGGGCTATGTTTTGGTCTATGGCGCGTCGGTGGCCCAAAACAAGGCGGCCACGCTCATCGTGCCAGAAGGGGATGTCGGCAAAACGGAAGCGGCCCTTCAAGCAACGCAGCAGGCTGGATATGCGTTTATGTCGGATGATTTTGCCATTTTGGCGGGAAACGGCCGTCTCTACAGCTTCCCCAAGCCTATTTCCGTTACGGCATCCTTGCTGCGCCAATCAGCCAACGGCCGTCCTGGTAAGAGCGGCTTCCTTTGGCTGCAAAACTTACTGTACTGGCGTTTAGGTCGCCAGGTGGGTCTTCAGTTGAGTCGGCGTGGCTGGCCAGTGGCTACTTTGAATATTCTGTGGCAACGGTTTTGGCAGCCGCCCAAGTGGCCTGTTCAGGCCGTGCAACCGGATATTCTGCTGGCTGATACGGCCGATCTCAAAGAGGTGGTTTTGCTAGTCGATGGAGGTGCGGCGATGACGGCCGTTCCGACTGCCAGGCTCATCCAATTTGTGATTCAGCATCAGCGGGCTGTAGAGGGTTTCCCGCCCTATAATTTGCTTTTGGAGCAGCTTGAAGATTCCAATAAAATAGCGTTGGCAGAGAAGGAAGAGGCCATCATTACCCAGGCTTTACAGACATGTACTGGCTGGTCATTGGGCAAGCAAAACAAATGGCCCCAGCATGGGCGTTCCGAACGGTTTGATGTCTCCTCAGAGCTGGCGCTGATGTTGAAAGAAAATTGACGATTCTTGTGAAAAACTGAAAAGTCGTGGCAGCAGTTCCTCCTTTTCAGTGGAGCACTTTTATGACCGAGAAGAAAAATGTTGTCGTGGTTATGCCTGCATACAATGCGGCTGAGACCCTTGAGGAAACCTACCGTAGTATCCCGGCGGATTGTGTAGACCAGGTTATTTTGGTGGATGATGGCAGTATTGATAATACGGCCGTTGTCGCCCAAGAACTTGATCTTGACTTGATTATTCACCCGCACAACGCTGGCTACGGTGCCAACCAAAAAACATGCTACATGGAAGCCCTGCGCCTCAATGCCGATATTGTTATCATGCTGCACCCTGACGGCCAGTACGACCCCAAAATTATTCCTGACATGATTGCCGCCATTCGTGAAGGTAAAGGGGAGTTTGTTTTAGGCTCGCGATTCTTGCCACCACGGGGGGCGTTGGCAGGCGGTATGCCGCGTTACAAATATATGGCCAATCGTTTTCTGACCGGGGCCGAAAATCTGGTTATGGGGACCAAGCTTTCTGAGTGCCATACAGGCTACCGGGCGTACAGCCGCGACCTTTTGGAAACGGTTCCTTTTCTGCGCAACTCCAACGATTTTGCTTTCGATACCGAGATGATTTTCCAGGCCAAACATTTTGGTTTTCGTTTTGCTGAAGTGCCGGTTAGTACGAAATATTTTAATGAAGCGTCCTCCATCAGCTTTACGGCCAGCACGGTTTATGGTCTGAAAACGTTGTGGGTCGCCTGGCGCTATTTGCTGCACCGGCTCAAAATTTGGCAGTTTGATCTATTCAAGCCTACCCATCGCGGCAAGGCTGATGCGCCCCGTTCGTTATCGATGAACCATAAGTCGTAGCCCCAAGAACGGCACACATAACTTTTATGGATTACCGTAAGCCCGTTACGTTTGGGGAAAATTGGTCGCCGAGCCGCTACAAAGTTTTGCCCTATTTTGCTGAAGAGAAAAAGATATTTTTAGCCATGCCGGACCCTGTGGTTTTGGATTTGGGCTGTGCCGCCGGGTGGAATATGAGCCGCTTTCGGCAGTACGGCCGTTCCTCTTACGGCATCGACGTGGTGCCAGAGCGAGTAGAATTGGCCGCCTACCACGGCCCGGTGGCCATTGCTTCTGGTTTGCAGCTGCCGTTTGCCAACGAAACCTTCGACATCATCTACATTCAGCATGTGCTGCACCACATCGGCGATGTGACCCAGGCGCTGAACGAAGTGGTTCGCTGCCTGAAGCCGGGCGGGGTGCTTTTCCTGGTGGAAACGACCGAAGACAATCCTATCATTCGCTGGGGTCGGCGACTGTACCCCAAGTGGCTGGGCGATGAGATTAACGCCCCGTTTTACTTTGCAGACCTGAAGAAACGATTGGGTCAGCATGGCCTGCGTGTAGAAACGGCCGAACAGTACAGCGTGCTCTTCTGGCTGTGGGAAATTTTGCCAGATCATTTTGCATTTATGGAAAAAATCACCCCGCTGTTTGTCGCCATTGAGCAGCTCTTGGTCAAAGCGTTTCGTCGGCAGTCGGCGCACTGCTTTTACGTGGCGGTGAAACGTGACTGACGTGCTTACGGTCCGGCAGGAACGATGGCTCATTGGCTTGCTGTTTGTCATTATGCTGGTAAAGGGGGCGCTTTGGAGTCTGGCTTTTCCGCTGTGGCAGGGGCCGGATGAAGACGATCATTACGCCGTCATTCAGTTTATTGGCGAAAACGGCCGTCTCCCCGACGAGGCCGATGTTTGGCTACCTGATGAAGTAGCCCTCTCGCGCGAACTGGCCGACGTGGGCCGACTGGACTACAACCCGGAGCAGCGCCAGGGGTGGAGCAACCAATCCGTGGGTTTGCGTGAGGCGGAGTTTGACAGTTTGCCACCTGCCAGCCGCACCAGTACCGAGACCCAAATCACTGGCAAGCTGATGCACGCCACGCCACTGTATTATCTGCTGGCGGCCATTCCCTACCGGCTGGTGGGCTACGATCAAAATTTGCTGGTACGGATGCAGGTGCAGCGCCTGTTTGCTGTGTTGCTCAGCAGCCCGATTGTGCTGGCCGCTTACCTCATTGTCCAGCTCTTGTTCCCCAACAATCAGGCGATGCGGTTGACCATTCCCATTTTGGTTACGTTTCACCCACAGCTGACGCAGATGACGGCCGTTATTTCCGTCGATGGCTTCTTTTTTGTGCTGTACACCCTGCTCATCTATTTTTGCCTACGGGTGTTGCGTGATGGGTTGGATATGAAAACGGCCGTTCTCATTGGCCTCACCTTTGCTGCGGCATTTTTAATCAAGCCCACGATTAACGGATTTGTCCCCCTGGTGGCGTTAGTAGTGCTTTATGATTGGTGGCGGCGCAAGGGGGAACGGTGGTCGGTCTTTTGGGCGGCTGTCGTGATGAACGGCATCATTTTGCCCCCCGCCGCCTGGTGGATGGCCCGCAGTTGGCGCATTAACCATGATCTGTTTTATTTCAACCCAGTGGTGGAAGGACACCGAATCATCAACAATCCGTTTTATGATTATCAATTCCTACCCCACATGCTGGATTATTACCAGTCGGTTTGGGGCGGTTTGTTCGTAACCTGGTGGGCTCATTTTGGCTGGGTCGATACGCCGCTGCCGCCGTGGGTGTACCACTTGCTGCGCGTTTTAACCGTGCTGGCTATTGCCGGTTTAGCCTGGAAGTTGGGCCGAGATTGGGCGAAACGGCCGTCCTTCACGCAATGGCAAACCAGACAGTGCATGGCCCCACCGATCGTCTGGCTCTTCCTGGCGCTGACGCTGCTGGTGCCCGTGCTGCTGCTGCAAGGGTACGATTTGACGTTTTGGTGGGAATATGGCAACGGTCGTGGCTTGCAAGGGCGGTATTGGTTGGGCACAGTGGTGCCGATGCTCACCTTTTTTACCCTGGGTCTGCTCTTTTGGCTGCCGCCGCGCTGGAGACCAGCGGCTCATTGGTTTTTGCGTCTGGGCATGGTGTGGTTTAATTTTGTGGCGCTGCTGGGCTACATCCTGCCCCGATACTATTTGTAAGCGAGTGCAAGGTTGAAACGTCAATCTCCAATCCCCAATCTCCAATCTCCCTGGTATGTGACGGCCGTTCTTGCCCTGCTCCTCATTTTGTTGCTAGTTTTTGGCCAGTGGCGCAGCACTGGCACCGGGGCGCAGGTGCAGGTGCCTATGTTTTATGACGCCCATTACCTGTTCCCGCGACCCTGGACCCAGACCCAGGAAGTGCCCGGCGTACCGGAGCCGTTTCCGGTAGCGTTTTATGGACCGAACACCATTAGCCAGACTTTTGTGAGTGGAGCAAATAATTTAACGGCCGTTGAACTCTGGCTGCGTTCACCGCAGATAGGGGGTGTCACTGTGACGCTGTCTGATGAGAGCGGCCCGCTTTACGAAGCCCAGCTTGATGATTTCAACCCAGACGGCGGCTACGTGCGTTTCACTTTCCCCACGATTCAAGCTGCCGAAGGGCGCACGTTTCAGGTTACGCTGGCCGCACCAGAGGCCTCGCAGCGTGATCCGGCAGTTACACGTGCAGTGGGTGGCGATCGATTGGGCGGCCGTTTTTTGCTGAACGAATACGCCCGACCGGGTAATTTGGAATTGCGTACTTACGTGACGGGAACGGCCGTTGGCGATGCTCTCGGCGAACAGCTGCTGCCAGACCTTTTCCGCGAACGCTTGCGGCAGTACAAACCGCCGCTTTTCAAAGGCCAGATGTTTGCCGGGTTATTGGCGTTAACTGGACTGTTAACCTTGGGCCTGTTTGCTTGGCTGCTGGCGGGGCGGCTTAAGCAGAGCGGTGGCTGGCTGCTGGCGGGTTTGTTGTTGGTTGGCTTGGGCTGGCAGCTTGGCGCGGGCCGGGTTTATCTGCCCATTTTGCAGCGTGATCAACCTTTGGTGACGGTAACGGCCGTTGCTCAACCCACCAATTATCAGGAGTTGCGCGTTGTCAACGACCTGAGCGCTGTTTTGTGGACGGCCGAGCGGCTGCCAGAAAAGCGTTTTGTGGCCACTGAACTGGGCAATTATCCAACCATTCGCGTGCCTGCGGCGTCTGCTTTGGAATATCCAATTACGGTGCCGCTGAACGGCCGTTTGCAAACCGGCCTACAAGCAGAGGGTGAGGGCAGTCTGCTGATGACCGTAACGTTTAACGGGGAGACAGTGACCGAAACGGCCGTTGCTGCTGGTGAAGTGCCGCAATGGCTCGATGTTGACCTCACGCCGTGGCAAGGACAGGGCGGCATTTTGCGCCTGGTAACAGAGCCAGTTGTGGGGACGCCCAACGGGTTGTGGTTAATGCCACAGCTTTTGGCTTGGCGCGATTGGTTGTTGGCTGAACTGCCAGAAACGGCCGTTCCTGCGGGCCATCGCCTGGGGAATGACATTAGTTTGCTGGGCTATTCGGTGGAGCCAGCCGCGCCCCAGCCGCAGGATGTGGTGACGGTGACGTTGTACTGGCGTGGGGAACGGCCGTTGTCAGCCAACGCCACCGTTTTTGTCCACGCTCTGGACGCAGCGGGTGAACTGGTGGCCCAAAGCGATGGCCAGCCGGTGCAGAACAGTTATCCGCTGGCCAACTGGCCCGCCGGGACCATCATTGCCGACCAGCATCAATTCATCTGGCCCTCAGACGAGGAACTCAGCCAAATTGCGGTTGGTTTTTATGATCCGGTGACGCTCGTCCGTTTGCCTGTGCAAAATCCTGATGGCTCGCCCGATGCCAATGGTCAGGCGCTGCTGCCCGTTGTGGAGACGCCATGATTTTGCGGTTCCGCTCTTTGCTCCGCTCTCCAGATACCCGCGATGGCGTCATCATGACCGCTGCGACCGTGTTGGCGGGTGGGTTTGATTATTTGGTGCTGGTGGTAGCGGGTGTGCTTCTCTCTGACCCGGCGGCGATTGCTTTTTTGGCGGTCATGAACCTGCTGAAGATTGCCGAGCAGGTCACCTGGGTCATTCGCAATGTGGTGGCCTACTACACGGCCGAGCTGGCGGTGCAGGCCGACGCCCAAACGCGGATTGGCCGGTTTGTGCGTGGCCGCTGGCGCTGGGCCTGGCGCTGGGGGCTGCTGGTGGCACTGTTGTTTGGCCTGGCCGCCCCGCTAACCAATCGGCTGATCAACGCGAACTCAACCGCGGCGGTGGTAGCCGCCGGACTGGCGCTCCTCTTCTTTTTTGTGCGCCCGGTTACCGATGGCGCGTTGCAAGGGGTGCAGAATTTCCTAGGGCTGGGCAGTGTGGTAGTGTTGCAGGCGGTACTGCGTTTTGGCTTAACGGCCGTTCTCATTTGGGCTGGTTTGGAGTTGGTCGGCGCGGTATTGGCTCTGCCCCTGGCCAGTGGCCTAGCGCTGCTGCTAGCGCTGTGGCTGCTGCGTCATTATTTCCGTGAACAGCCAGCATCCGAATCGCTCAAGATCAGCTTTAGCTATTCGGCCATCACCCTGGTGGGTTTGTTGGCGTTTGCCGTGCTGGTTTACAGCGATGCCATCCTGGTGAATCGGCTGTTTGCCGAAACGGCCGCTTCACAATACACACCAGTGAACGTGTTGGCGCGGATTAACCTGTTTGTCCCGGTGGCCCTGGGCATGGTGCTGTTCCCCAAGGCGACGCAGCGCCAGGCGCTGGGCCAGGATGCCCGGCCGATGCTGCTGCTGGCTCTGGCGGCCACCCTGCTGCCGGGATTGATCCTGACGGCCCTATTTTTCTTGTTCCCCGGCTGGATTGTGGCGCTCGTTTTCCGGGGGCAGTATGCCGATCCTGGCCCCTTATTAGGTTGGATTGGTCTGGCGACGACGCTGTTTGCTGGGGTAAACATCTGGCTGAACTATGCCTTGTCTTTGGGCAAACGGCCGTTCGTCTTTTTACTGGCACTGATTGCATTGGGGCAGATAACGGCCGTTTTGCTGCTGCACCACACTTTGTTGACCATTGCCTGGGTTCTGTTGGCTTCTGGTTTGCTAGCCAACCTGGCTGGAGCCTTCCTTCTATTGCGCCCAACGCAGGCTAATCGTAGCTGACCCGGCGCGTGGATGTTGGTTCCCACGTCTGACACCCGGTATACTTGCGCTCTTATTTGTAGCTTTTATCAGGATTAAGTCTGGTGATCGATTGTTCAATTGGCATTACCGCTTACAACGAAGCGGCTAATATCGGGAATCTGCTGGCGCACATTCTTGAACAGCGCCTGGAAACGGTCGCCATTCAAGAGATTATCGTGGTGGCCAGCGGCTGCACCGACCAAACCGAGGCTATCGTGCAAGAATTTATGGGGCGCGACGGCCGTATTCGTCTGCTCAGTCAGCCCCGGCGCGAAGGCAAAGCCTCAGCGATGAACCTGTTTATCCGCGAGGCAGCCAACGATGTGATGATTTTGTGCAGCGCCGATTTGCAGCCGGAGGCAACGGCTGTTGAACAGCTGGTTGCTCCCTTTGCCGATCCTGAAGTGGGTATGACCGGCTGCCATCCTGTACCGGTAAACGATCCAGAAACATTTATGGGCTTTGCTGTGCATTTACAGTGGAAATTGCACCATGCGCTGAATATGTCTGGCGGCTTCAAGGGTGGCGAGATGGTTGGTTTTCGCCGTTTGTTTGCCCGTATTCCGTACCATACGGCCGTTGATGAAGCCAGTGTGGAACCAATTGTGCGCGGCCAGGGTTACAAGGTGCAATATTGCCCCGAGGCCATCGTTTACAACAAAGGGCCGGAAAATGTGGCCGACTTTTTGCGTCAGCGGCGACGGATTTATGCCGGGCATATGGAGCTGGCCGCCGAGCTTGGCTACAAAGTCAGCACTATGTCAGGTGGGAATATTGTGTTCTTGCTGCTCAAGAACCTGGACTGGCGGCCCAAGCAGTTGCTTTGGACGGCGGCGGTGATTGGGTTGGAGGTATACGGCCGTTTCCTGGGCAAACGTGATTTTAAAAATCGCAAAAACCATACCGTCTGGGAAATTGCCACCACCACTAAAGAGCTTTCTCCCACCAAAGAATCCTAGAAGGAGATCGGAGATTGGAGATTGGAGACTGATTTAATCTCTAATCTCCAATCTCTAATCTCCCAAAATTATTTCAATGAAATCAATGCTAGGCGTGCTCGCACGCATCCCTTTATTCAAGCTGTACCGGCGCACGGGCTGGCCCCAGATGCTGCCGCTCAACATCACCCTATCGCCATCGCCCAAGTGCAACTCCCGCTGCCTTACCTGCAATATCTGGATGAAGCGGGAAAACGAACTCAACCTGGACGAGTGGGAGAAGGTGCTGGCTTCCCTGGGCAAAGCGCCGTACTGGTTCACTATCAGCGGTGGCGAACCGCTTATGTATCCCCACGTGGTGGAGCTGGCCAAGCTGGCGTACAAACATTGCCAGCCGGGCATCATCAACATCCCCACCAACGGCATCCTTAAAAGTGGCCCGGAGCGCGTGCGCGAGATTCTGGAATATTGCACCGACTCGCAGCTCATCATCAATTTGTCGCTCGATGGCGTCGGCGAAAAACACGACTTTATTCGCGGCGTGGCGGGCAACTTTGAGAAGTTTGAAGAGCGATTGGAGCAATATTTGGCGCTGCGGGATGAGTTCCCCAATCTGGCCGTGGGCATTCACTCCGTCGTTTCTGTGTTTAGCGTGGGGCATCTGGATGAGTTGATCGCCTACGCCGAAAATTCCCGCGCTGACCAGTTCATCACCGAAATTGCCGAACCGCGCGTGGAGCTGGACACGGTGGGCCTACCCATTACCCCCAGCCCAGAAGCCTACGCCGAGGCAATTGATAAGCTCATTGCCTACGTGAACAGCAAGCAGTACAAAGGCGTCTCCAGAATTACCGAGGCGTTCCGGGTGGAATATTACAAGCTGGTGAAGCGCATTTTGGATGAGCAAGAGCAGGTGATTGGCTGCTTCGCTGGTTGGGCTAGTGCCCAGATTTATGCCGATGGCACCGTCTGGCCCTGCTGCGTCCGCGCCGATGATTTGGGCAATTTGCGTGAGCACAACTACGATTTCAAAGAAATTTGGTTTGGCGACAAAATCAAAGAAGTGCGCCGCTCCATTTATGAGAAAGAGTGTTACTGTCCGCTGGCCAATGCCAGCTACACCAACATGCTCATGGATGTGCCCACAGCCAGCCGGGTGGCCACCAAAGTAATCATGCCGGATTCGATTCAGGTACGGAATTAGGAGGAGATTGGAGATTAGAGACTGGAGATTGACCCAATCTCTAATCTCCAATCTCCCTTCTTGCAAAGGTTTTGCGATGTCATTTGAATGGCTGAATAAATTTCACAAGGATATGGAAAAATCGGCCGATTATGCCGAAAAAACGCTGGCGCAGTATCGGCTGGGAATGAAAGCAAATGGCTCCATCGTGGGCGTGGCCATTTTGGTGGATGAAGATGGCTGCGAGGCGTGTCGTGCTTTGCCTGCCGATGCCGTCTATCACCCGGACGAAGCGCCGCATTTACCCCTGCCGGAATGCAGTAAAGGCAATCACTGCCGCTGTGTGTATCGTCCCGTGATGACCTACCAGCAAAATGATGAATGAAAAAAGATATGAATTGCGGGTAGGGGCAGGTCTCAGACCTACCCCTACTTTCTGCGTGCTCTGCGGTGAAAAACTGTGATGAAAGTAGTTGTTACGGGGGCCACGGGATTTGTCGGCGGGGCGCTGGTGCGGGCTTTGCTGGCTGAGGGGCATAAGGTTGTGGGTGTGAAACGGCCGTCTTCCACACCATCAACCCTCCAACACCCAAACCTCACCTGGGTCACCGCCGATGTCACCGATCTGGCCAGCCTGCGCGGCTTGCTTGCCGGGGCCGATTGGCTCATTCACGCCGCCGGAATGTTGGGGCAGGCGGGCGTGCCCGAAAGCGACTACCTGAAGTTGCATGAGCAGGGCACCAATAATGTGCTAATTGAGGCGGGAAAGGCAAAGGTGCCGCGCGTGCTGTACGTGAGCAGCCCCGGCGTGCTGGGGCCAGTCAGTGGCCCGCCCGCCGACGAAACCGCGCCGCTGGCTCCCAGCAATCCGTACGAGCGCAGCAAGGCGGCGGCGGAGATGGTGGCCCAGGTGCATGCCAAAGCAGGCTTACCCGTCATCATTGCTCGGCCAGAATTGATTTACGGGCCGACTGATTTACATGTGCTGGGACTATTTAGGGCGGTGCGCGACGGCCGTTTCTTCACCATTGACGGTGGCCAGTACACCTGCCACCCGACCTACATTGACGATGCGGTCGCAGGCATGCTGTTGGCTTTGCGGAACGGCCGTTCCGGCGAAATTTACCACATCACGGGTCCCCAACCGGTCACCTTTCGTAAGTTCGGGCAGACGATTGCCGCCGCGCTCGATGTGCCGCCGCCCAAGCTAAACCTACCCCGTTGGTTTGCCTGGCTGGGTGCCGCCACGCTGGAAATTGGGCTAGGGCTCATCAAAAAACAGCCGCCGCTGAGCCGCACGGGGGTGGCTTTTTTCAGTGAAGATCGCCGCTTTTCCTGGCAAAAAGCGCACGACGAGCTCGGCTACACGCCACAATTTGACCTTGAGCGAGGCGTCGCCGAAACGGTGGCCTGGTATCGGGAAAATGATTTGTTGTAAGCGCAGGCGATTGTTACAGTTGCCTTGGATTTTTGAAAAAGGGTCGCAATTCGTAAGTGGCAGGTGGCAAGTATTCTTTGTTGAGATTGACTTGCAACTTGTCACCTGCAACCTGCCACAAAAAACATGCTAAAACCACTTTCTATCAAAGAATTGTACGTGCCTGCCCTGGCGGAAGGAGAGGGCGTGGGCACGGCATACGAATATTTTGCCAAGCGTCTGGTTTTGGCCCGCTGGCTGAAAAATCAGCCCAAGCCGAATCGCGCGCTGATTGCTGGCTTGCCAGAGAAGTACGGTAGCAGCCTGGACTTTCTGCAATTGGCGCAGGAGTTAGGTGCTGCGGTGACAATTGTGGATGAACGGCCGTCTGCCCTACAAAAACTGCAAAATTCTCTGGCGGCGGCGCAAAAGGTAGGGTGGTTAACGGCCGTTTCGCCCCAACTCATCCCCGTACACCATCTGGCTGATTTGCGTGAAATTGCTCCAGACTATGATTTGTGCCTGGGATCGGAAGGATTGCAGCGGCTAGACGCCAGCGACCTATCCGAATACGTGCGGCACGTGCGCCGACTGGCCAGCCGCGCCGCGCTGTTTGCGCCCAACGGCGACAACATGGCCCATACCAACATCAGTGGCCTGGCGGGCGTGACGCTGACTGAAATGCAGCGACTGTTTGGTCCAGATGCTAAAACGGGCTACATCGACATGCCGCCGTTCCCACCAGGCATTACCCGCACAGAAGACCAACGGGAGCAGGCCACCAGCGGCACTTTTGAAGCAATTGCTATGTGGGGGCTAGGCTATTACGCACGGCTGGAACATTTTTTGCCAACGGCCGTTCGCCGTAGCCAATCTCACATCGTGTACGCACTTTTGGAGGGTGGAGATTAGAGATTGGAGATTGGAAATTAAGGTAATCTCCAATCTCCAATCTCTAATCTCTTCACATGAACCGACTAAAGTCCCTTTTCCAGCGCATTGACCCCGGCTACTTTGTTGTGCTGGCGATTTGTCTGTTGGCGTTGTGGCCGTTTATTGGCCGCGTGAGCCTGCCGCAGGAGACAGATGCTGAGCTCCACATCTTTCGGTTGCTGGAGCTGAGTTATTTGGTGCGCGGCGGCGAACTGTATCCCCGTTGGGCGCCCAACTTTTACCACGGTTACGGTTACCCCATTTTTAACTACTACGCGCCGCTGACTTATTATGTTGGCCTTATTTTTGAGCTGTTGCCCGGCTTGGATGCGGTGGCTGGCGTGAAGGCAGTCTTTGTGCTGGGGCTGCTGGGCGCAGGCTTTGGCATGTACGGCTTTGTGCGCGACAACTGGGGACGGCCGTCTGGCTATCTGGCGGCGGCGGTATATGTGTATGCGCCGTACGTGCAGTACGTGGACCCGATTGCCCGTGGTGCGTTGGCAGAGGCGTTCAGCCTGGGGGTGTTCCCGCTGGCGCTGTGGGCGTTAGACCGCTTGCGGCGGCAGCCAACCTGGGGGAGGTGGGTAACGGCCGTTCTCCTCACCGCCGCTGTGATTTTGAGCCACAACCTGATGGCGCTGCTCTTTTTTGGCTTGTTGAGCGCCTGGGTGTTGTGGCAAACGATCACTCACCGCGACGATTCACCCGGCTGGCGCTGGCTGTGGCTGGCGCTGGGTTTGGGACTGGGAACGGCCGCATTTTTTTGGCTGCCCGTACTGCTGGAGCGCAACGCCGTCAACCTGAACACGCTCATCGGCGCGGGGGACAACTACGATTTTCGCACCCATTTTTTAAGCTGGCGTGAGATGTTGGCTCCCACGCTGCGGCTCGATTGGGGGGCGACGGAGCCAGTTTTCCGCTTTAATTTGGGATTGGCGCAATGGATTTTGGGCGGCGCGGGGTTGATTTTGCTGCTGCTGCGCCGCGTAAAACATGCCAGGCACACGCTCTTTTTTGCCCTTGCGGCAGGGCTGCTCCTTTTTATGCAGCTACCCGCCTCGATCTTTTTATGGGAGGCGACGCCTATTTTGCCCTTTTTCCAGTTTCCCTGGCGGCTGCTGGGTGGCACGGTAGCCATGCTGGCGATATTAGCTGGAGTGGGATTGGAAGTGGTGTTAGCCCGATGGCCAAATTTGCGTAGGTGGGGAACGGCCGTTGCCATCACCTTTTGCCTGTTTACTGCCCTGCCGCTCACCCAACCGGCTCCCTGGCCCGATTTTGGCGATGTGTTCACCTTTCGCATGTCGCTCATTGAGCATTCTGGCCGCTGGCTGGGCACTACCTCTACTGCCGATTACGTTCCGGCCACCGTAGATACGGTGCCTTCGCGCAATGGCGATCTGGTGTATGGATTCCTGGTCGATCAGCCGTTGGACCGCGTTAATCGGCCCAGCCTACCCGCCAATACCGAGGTGGTGGGCGAAGAGCTAAAGCCACTCCATTTTCGCTATACCGTCCAGGCCCCGGAGAAATTTTTGCTGCGTCTCTTCCTATTTCAGTTCCCTGGCTGGCAGGTGCGAATCGATAGCGAGCTGGTCGAGCCAGAGTTGGGCCGCCCAGAAGGATTCATAGTGGTGCCGGTGCCAGCCGGTGAGCATGTGGTAGACGTGCAGTTCCGCGATACGCCTGACCGGCAGCTTGCCTGGGCGGTGACGGCAGTTTCTCTGCTCATCACCCTCATTGGTGGTGGATTTCTGTGGCGGAAGCACACAATCTCCAATCTCCAATCTCCAATCTCGCTAAAAAACGCAGATTGGTCAGTTTTGGGTGCGGTGAGTGTGGTAACGGCCGTTACGCTCCTGCTGCTGAATCCGTGGGGCATTTTGCACCTCAACTCAGCCGACTACGTGGCTGAACCGGCCCAAGCTCAGCGTGCCGACGACTTTGGTGGGCAGATTGTCCTTATTGGTTATGATTTGTCGGCAGAAACGGCCGTGCCGGGCGACCAGTTGACTGTCACGCTGTACTGGCAGGCGCAGACGGCAATGGCCATCAACTTCCAAAGTTTTGTTCACCTGCTGCGGCCCGATGGCGCGCTGGCGGCCCAATCGGACCATTTAAATCCGGGTGACTTTCCCACTCGCCGTTGGCCGCTGGATAAATACGTGCGCGATGTGCACGTGCTGCAACTACCGCCTGATTTGCCGCCTGGTGAATACACTATCAATGCTGGACTGTGGGTGCAGGCCGAGGGATGGCGGCTGCCCGTGCTGGATGCCAGTGGAAGTCAGATTGATGACAATTCGACTTTGTTCACGTTACGCGTATTGGCTGAAAAATAATTTAGTGAATTAGCGGATTCAGAGGATCTCCAATTCGTTCAATCCACCATTAGACAGTTTATTCGGTGGAACTGTTTCGGTTTTGGGCTTGATTTCTTACCGCAACAAGATTCGCGTGAAGATGACGCAGCGGCCGGAAGAAGACCTGCTTGTGCAGGAGGTAGACAGCTTCCCCAACATTCGTCTGGTGAGCCGCACCACATTTTTGGCCGAGGGGTCGGGTACGGCCGTTCGCGAAACTATCGACATTGATACCCCCAATTTTGTGGCTGGATTTGTGCAAAAAACGGCCGATTCGGCCCATGAAGCGCTGTTAAAAACGCTCAAGGCGCGTCTGGAAGCCAACTAGGGCTGTTCTGTGAGCAGCGCCTTAGTCCTCCCTAAGAAATAGGCGTTAGCCCCTACGCCATTGCCTATAATTTCTCTATCATAGAGCCGGATACGAGATCGAGGGCAATATTCCAGACGGTATGGCTGAACAGCAAACTTCGCAAAAAAAAGCGTTCTCCGCGGGTGGCGCACCACCGGTTATGAACGCACATCACCGCACCATGCTGGCGGTTTTTGCCGGACTCACCATCATGTTTTTGAGCGCCGCCGCGCTGACGTTTTGGGTGGATAGCTCGGTGAGTGGCAGTCAGGATCGTGACCTACGCAAACGGCCGTCTCCCCTGCGCGAAATCCCTGAATTTATCAATCTCACCATTACCGAAACTGGTATTGCCGCCATTACGACGGACGATTTACGGCCGTTTAACTGGCAGCTTTCCAATTTTTCTTACGACACCATCAACTTGACGCGGCAGGGTGAGCAGGTGCCCTATGGCATCGCCGATGACGGCGAAACGATGTTTTTCCTGGCTGAAGCGATTACCAGCACAGTGCTGGCTCCCACGGTGTACCAGCTAAGCCTGGGCGAAGGGCTGCCGATGGTTGAACGTGATGCCGCCGCCACAGGTCGGGGCAGTAACACGGCCACTTACCGGCAGGTGTGGGAAGAAAACAGCACGTTTGTCGCCGATACCGGCAGCAGCGACCCGTGGTACGGCCGTTTGCTGCTGGCCCCACAAACTACCAATTTTACGCTGACGAACATCACCCCCAACGGCGGGCGGGGCCGGTTGACTCTTTCCGTCTGGTCCAGTACGGCTGGCCCCAGCAACCCGGATCATCATTTGAAGGTGGTGCTCAACGGCCGTCAGCTGGCCGACTGGGTGTGGGATGGCATTCAGCAAACCCAAATCACCGTGGAACTGCCCGATGGCTTGCTCCAGCCCGATGTGAGCAACGTTTTGAGCGTTACCAGCCCGGGCGACACGCCTGCGTCTGGCGAGGCGATTTACATTGACCGAATTGACCTGCTGTATGAAG
The DNA here is from genome assembly GCA_020634435.1 of Ardenticatenaceae bacterium. Taxonomy (GTDB): domain Bacteria; phylum Chloroflexota; class Anaerolineae; order Promineifilales; family Promineifilaceae; genus Leptofilum. Next base: position 729,246 of record JACKBS010000004.1, read on the forward strand.
GCAATCTGGAAGCTGGGAATGGGCAGTTCTGGTTTAGCAGCAATGCCAGCACGTTGGCCATTGATCACGCTGGTGCTGACCTGCTGCTATTTGATGTGACTGACCGCAGCCAGCCGGTGATGCTGACCAATCTGACCACTGCCGGAAGTGGCGTGTTGGCCGCAGGCAGCGGGGTTAGCAGCCGTTATTTTGCCCTGAACGTGGATGAGGCGATACGGCCGTCTTTCTCTAATAGCTTCATTGCCAAACAGGCGCTGCGCCAGACCGATCGCGGGGCGGATTACATTGTCATTTACCCGGACGACACCGCTTTTGTGGACGCGCTCCAGCCGCTGCTCACCTATCGGGCGGAGCAAGGACTGCGGGTAACGGCCGTTCCGCTGAGCCAGATTTATGCCGAGTTTGGTTATGGCCAGGAAGACCCCAGCGCCATCCGCAACTTCCTTACCTATGCCCAAAACAACTGGCGCTTTCCGTCGCCGCGCTACGTGCTGCTGGCGGGTGATGCCAGCTACGACATTCACAACAATCTGGATGGCAAAAATATCAATTTGCTGCCGTCGCAGCTGGTGCAGCTGCAAGATGGGTTTGCCAGCAGTGATACCTGGTACGTGCTGTCAGACGAGGGGCAACCGCAGTTGGCCATTGGCCGCTTCCCGGCGCAAACGCCGGAGCAGTTGCAGGTGATGGTGGCTAAAACATTGGCCTATGAGCAAAACGGCCGTTCCGACTGGATGGAACGTTCGTTGTTTGTCAGCGAGGCTGAGCCACAGTTTAATGAGATGAATTTGGCGCTGGCCGCCTTGCTGCAAGCTAGCGGCTACGAGACAAGTACCCTGCAAATGGGGGATGACGAAGCGATGCACTATGTGCTCATGGGCACGCTGGCCAAGGGTGTGGGTCTCATTAACTATGCGGGCGATGGCTACGTTTCGCAGTGGGGCAACGGCCAGACGTTTGCCGGGGACGATGCCAGCATGTTGGCCGATAACGGTCACACGCCCATCTTCACCACGTTTACCTGCAACAACGGCGCGTTTTCTGAGCCGCAGCGGGATAGCCTGGCCGAGGATCTGCTGTGGGTGGAAAATGGTGGCATCGTGGCGGCCATTGCGCCCTCCAGCCGCGTAGCGCTGCCCTCGCTGACGCCGCTGGGTGAGCTGTTCTACAGTGCCCTGCTGGATGAGAACGTCAATACGCTTGGCGAAGCGCTGCTCCAAGCCCAGGCCACTGCCCTTGGTGATGAGACGTTGGACGAAGCCGTGCTGGTGGTCAATTTGTTGGGTGATCCGGCGCTGCAATTGCAACGGCCGTAACCCACCGTAAAAAGCGCTGCATGGTGACATTTGGGTGAAAAACAGTGAAAGAGCCTCGGAAAACGGGATTGAGCGTGATCGGTAGCGATCGAGCGCGAAAAGTGTGGCTGCCGGGGTCCAAAAAGGGCCGAATTAGTTATGAGTTATGCCCGAAATGGCAACTGTTTTGGCAGACCCTCGGAAAAAGATGAGCGGTGGAATGAAATGAAACACTTTGCGGTCAATAAATGGGCAAAAGTGGGGCGAGTTGCCCACAACTGGCAAAAATATGGTACACTACGGCCTGTCCGTTCCCACTGTGGATAACTGCTGTCAGAACGGCCGTTGGTTCCTTTGAGGGGTTGAAACCATTAATAGGGCAAATCTCCAGTTGTTTCTCCACCAGGTCAGAACGGCCGTTGGTTCCTTTGAGGGGTTGAAACTTTGCGGGGACATAAGCAGGTTGGCTAAATTCGTAGGTCAGAACGGCCGTTGGTTCCTTTGAGGGGTTGAAACTATTGCTTGAATCACTTTGCCTGCAGCAGCGAGGTCGTCAGAACGGCCGTTGGTTCCTTTGAGGGGTTGAAACCCTTCGACCTACCGCAGAAGAAGTGTTGGAACTACGTCAGAACGGCCGTTGGTTCCTTTGAGGGGTTGAAACCGGTCACAGCCCGGTTAGCGTTATTTTGACGAATAAGTCAGAACGGCCGTTGGTTCCTTTGAGGGGTTGAAACTTAACCCAAAGTTTTGAAAATGAGAGTGTGCTTGAGTCAGAACGGCCGTTGGTTCCTTTGAGGGGTTGAAACACATACGAGGTATCCGATCAGGCAATAGCAAGTCATAGTCAGAACGGCCGTTGGTTCCTTTGAGGGGTTGAAACCTTTGGCGAAGATGAAGTTAAAAATCGCCCCAACGGTCAGAACGGCCGTTGGTTCCTTTGAGGGGTTGAAACGGCAGGTGCGGAAACAGGTTTGGTTTCGGTTTTAGGTCAGAACGGCCGTTGGTTCCTTTGAGGGGTTGAAACGATCATTTGAATAAAAATACATCGGGACAGTGAGACCGTCAGAACGGCCGTTGGTTCCTTTGAGGGGTTGAAACAACTAATTGTTCAAAATGCCTGGGAGATAGTTGTTGGTCAGAACGGCCGTTGGTTCCTTTGAGGGGTTGAAACTCAATGGCCTGGCCAAATGCCCGCGCGAGATTCGTGGTCAGAACGGCCGTTGGCTCCTTTGAGGGGTTGAAACAAGTTGACTAAAAAAATGTAAACAAAATGGTAAAGTCAGAACGGCCGTGCGTCCCTTTGAGGGATTGTAGCCTGGAGCAATCCAGGCTTTTTTTATTCTGCCCCAACACCCATCTGCTACTGGTCAAAAATCAACTCCTGACTAAACTGGAGGACGGATCCAAATTTGGTGACCAGGTAGTGCTGCCATAAATTACCAACGTTGCCTGACTGCCTGATCACGACCAAAAATGCGGGCCAATCCCATCCTGGCTTGATGACCGGGCATGGCTGCCTGTTGGCCCTGGTGCTAGAGGAGAGTGAACGATGGCAGATATGAAAGATGTTTTAGGGCTCATTCTGGGAGGTGGACGGGGCACCCGGCTGTATCCCTTAACCGACAAACGGGCCAAACCGGCCGTGCCGCTGGCGGGCAAATACCGTTTGATAGACATCCCCCTAAGCAATTGTATCCATGCCGGTATCCACAAAATTGCTGTGCTGACGCAGTTCAAATCGGTGTCCTTGCATCGCCACATTTTGCGCACATACCATCGCGACATGTTTACCGAAGGGTGGGTGGAGATATTAGCGGCGGAACAGACCGGCGAAAGACCCGATTGGTATCAGGGAACGGCCGATGCCGTGCGCCAGCAATGGGTGGAAATTAAAAACGCCCACACAGAATATGTGCTCATCCTGGCGGGCGATCACCTCTACGATATGAATTACCGCGAGTTTGTGGATTATCACGTGGAATCCGGGGCAGACATCACCCTGGCGGTGCAACCGGTGAGCGCTGCGGACGCGCCTGGGTTTGGCATTCTAAAGCGGGATGCAACCGGGCAGATCGTTCGCTTTACCGAAAAACCGTCTGCGGACGCCCTGGGCGATCTGGCCAGCCTGTCCGATTCAGATAAACCGTACATGGCCTCGATGGGCATCTATGTCTTTTCAACCGAACTGTTGCATGAGCTGCTTCAACAATCGGGTGATGATTTTGGCAAGGACATCATTCCCGCTGCCTTAAACAAATATCACGTCATGGGGTATGTGTATGATGGCTACTGGGCCGACATTGGGACCATCCGCCGGTTTTATGAGGTGAATCTGGAGCTAACGCTGGACAATCCGCCGTTCAATATTTTTGATTCCCACCGCCTCACGTTTACGCATCCCCGCTTCCTGCCACCCTCAGAAATTCGCAAAACTTTAATTGATGAGGTGCTGCTGGCCGATGGCTGCCATATTCGCGACGCCGACATTAGCCACAGCATCGTTGGTTTGCGCAGCATCATTGGCCCCAATGTGACGATTCGTTCCTCTGTTTTGATGGGCGCTGATTATTATGAAGATGACGCTGACAAAGCGCGCAATGCCAAGCTGGGTCGGCCGAACGTTGGCATCGGGTCTGGTTCCGTTATTGAAAATGCCATCGTCGATAAAAATGCACGCATTGGCTGCAATGTGCACATTCGTTCCCTGCCAGACAGGCCGGATGCGGATTCCCAAAATTGGGTTTCTCGGGATGGGTTGGTAATCGTGCCCAAAAGCGCGGTGATTCCCGACAACACCGTCATTTAGCCAATTACGCTTTCTAAAGATACATGTCGAACCAGGCCAGCGTTTGCTGCCAGGCATCGGCGGCGGCAGCTGGATCGTAGCTGGTGCGGGTGTCGTTGAAAAAGGCGTGCTGTGCGCCATCGTAGAGCTGGAATTTGTTGGCTACACCTGCCTCGGTGAGCGCGGCGTGCATGGCCTCATAGTCGCTGGCAGAGATGCCATCCCGCGAGCCCAAGAAGCTGAGCACCGGCGCGGTAACCTGCGCTGCCTCGCTGGGGGACAGCGGCGAGCCGTAAAATGGTACGGCGGCCTGGATGTCTGGGCTGCTGACGGCCGTTTGCAGCACCAAGCCCCCGCCCATGCAAAACCCTACGATGCCAAAACGGCCGTTTACTATCGGCTGACCCTTCAAAAAATTGATCGCTTGCTGAATTTCGCCCACGGCATCGCGTGACGTCAGCGCCATCGCTTCCTTACGCGCCTCGTCTGGCTCGGTGGTGACCACGCCGTGGTACAAATCGGGGGCCAGCGCCACATATCCTTCATTGGCAAAGCGGCGGGCCACGTCTTTGATATGCTCGTTTAGCCCCCACCACTCCTGAATGACGATGATGGCCGGGCGCGGCTCGCCGCCTTCCTGGAAGGCCCAGTAGCCCATCAGCTCTTCGCCATCAGCCAGACCCGGATAGCTGACAATGCCCGTCACCATGGCCCCATCGCTGCTGCTGCCAACAACGGCCGTTGGCTGGGACTCATCCACCACTGGCGGCGGATCGTCGTTAGGGGCACTGCTGCACGCCGCCAGCAATGTATTGGCCGCGATGGCACTGCCGAGAACGGCCGTTGCCCGCAGCAAAAACTGGCGTCGGCTCACCCCGCCCACCTGATAATCACGCACCAGTTCCATCAATTCCACACGGTTCATGGGATATTCTCCTTCATAAATGAGGGTCGGATTGATTGGTGTTTAAAGAATAAGTCAGGTAATGGTAGGGGAGCACCCCCGTGTGCGCCCAAACTGGGGCAGACACGGGGGTCTGCCCCTACCTAATATCGTTGCCTGTTTTAATTCTTAACCTGCAAACAATCCGGCTTACGCAAGTTGTTGGTGTGGATTATAAAAAAAGATGGGACTGATTGGAGAAACGGTTAGGAATTGTTCATAGGGGCCATGAATTTCCGGGGAAATGGTCGGCGTTAAAACTCGCCAATGTCGGCATAGCGGAACCGCTCAATGGCCATGAAGCCAACGGCCGTTACCAGCATCAAAATGGTGCTCATCGCCAGCGCCTGGCCGTAGTTGAGTGCGCCTGGATTGCCCAGAAAGCGCTCGATGGCGATGGGAATGGTGAGGTAGCCGCTGTTGGGGCGGACGATGAAGCTGGTTGCGCCAAACTCGCCCATGCTCACCGTGAAGGCAAACACCGAGGCCACCAGCAGCGCGCGGCCCACAATTGGCAAATCCACCTCGCGCCATACCCGCGTTGGCGATGCCCCCAGCACGGCAGCAGCTTCACGCAGGCTGGGCTTGATGCCCTGCAAAACGGGCAGCAGCGTGCGCACCACAAAGGGAAAGGCAACCAGCACGTGGGCAATCAATACCAGCAGCGGCGAGGTGCGCAGCCAGCGAAAGGTGACCACGTAGCCAAATCCTAACGTCACCGCCGACGCGCCCAGCGGCAGCATAAAAATCGGGTCGAGCCACTTGCGCCAGCGAGACGCCTGCCCTGAGTCTAGTTGAAGGGGCCGTATCAACAGCGTTGCGGTAAGCAAACCCAGTACGCCCGCCACGGCCACGGTGAGCAGCGCATAACCGAGCGAGTTGCGCAGCGCCACCAGCGGCGGCACAAAAATGATGCTGTCGCGCCGCAGCGTGGGCAGCGCCTGGTAATAAGCCAGGGTAAACTGGCCGGTCCGGTCCACCAGCGATTGCCAGACCAGGGCTAGCAGCGGCGTCAGCAAAAAGAGCAGCAGCCCCACGACCATGCTGCCCAAGGCCAGCTTCTCGCGCCAACGGTTAGCCCGGCGCAGCGTGCTTTCCTGGGGACGAAAATCAAGGGAAACGGCCGTTTGCTGCTGCCAGCGCGCATAAACAGACATCAGGCCAAAGGTGAACACAATTTGCAGCAGGGAAAGCGCGGCGGCCACGTCGGGCCGTAAAAAAGTGATGTACTGGCGGTAAATCTCTGTCTCAATGGTGCTAAACGCTGGCCCGCCCAAAATGAGCACCACGCCGAAGCTGGTAAAGGTGAATAGGTAAATGAGCAGGCTGGCAGAGATGAGAGACGGCCGTAACAGCGGTAGGGTAATCTCGACAAAGGCGCGGCGCGGCGAAGCACCCAACGTTTGTGCCGCCTCAACCAATCGTGGGTTCAGATTGCCCCAAAAGCCGCCGACTAATCGCACCACCACCGTGACGTTGTAAAACACGTGCGCCAGCAAAATGATGGTGAGCGTTTGGTCAAGTTGCAGCGGTGGCGCGTCCAGATTAAATCCAGCCATAAGCAGCCGGTTGAGCGGCCCGCCCGCGCCAAGCAGGGCACGGAAGGCGGCGGCAACCACGACCGTGGGCATCACAAATGGGATGGTGGTGAGGGCGCGCAGCACGCTTTTGCCGCGAAATTCGTAGCGGGCAAAGAGGTAGGCGGCGGGTAACCCCAGCAGCAGCGTTAGCCCGGTGGAAAGCGCCGCCTGCCAGACGGTAAACCACAGCACATGCCGAAAAGACGGCCGTACTACCAACTCTTTTAGAGCTTGGGCCGTTAGGCTGAGCCGCAAAATGTTGCCCAGAGGGTAAAAAAAGAAAATTAGCAAAAATAGCAGCGGCAGGAGCAATATCACTGGCCAGTGTTTTGCTTGTTTTTGCCAAAAGGGTTTGTTCATCACGAGAAATCTTTGTAACTGAGTAATTGAGTAATTGGGTAATTGAGTAATAAATGACTGAATTACCCAATTACCTCCTGGCGTCTTAATAGAACGGGAAAAAGATGGGCAAAAACGTAGCCATCAAAATCCAAATGAGGATGGTGAGCGGCAAGCCAACCCGCGCAAAGTCAAAAAAGCGATAGCCGCCCGGCCCGTACACCAGCACACAGGCCTGGTGGCCAATGGGCGTAACAAAGGAGTTGGAGGCGGCAATTGCCGTGCCCATTACAAAGGCCTGCGGTGCCAGTCCCAGGTTAAAGGCGGACTGAATGGCGATGGGGGCTACCAAAACGGCCGCTGCGGCATTAGACATGAACGCGGTCAGGAAGGTGGTGAGGATAAACAGGCCCACCATAACCCCGCGCGGCCCCAAATCGCCCACCAGGCTAATCATGTGGTTGGACAAAAAGAGGGCGGCACCTGTCTTTTCCATGGCGATGCCCATTGGCAGCATACCGGCAATCAGGTAGACAGATTTCCACTCAATGGATTTGTACGCTTCGTCCATCGTCAGGCAGCCGGTGACCACAGAGAGGGTAGCCCCCAAAACGGCCGCTACCGAAATATGCAGCCAGCCTAGGCCAACCAGCGTGATCATCGACACAAAAATGAACAGATTGAGCGGCGCTTTGTTGGTCCGCTTGATGGGTGTTTCTCGTTCCGTTAGCAGCAAAAAGGAGGGATCGTTGCCTGCTTCTTCGATGCGCTCGCGGCGACCCTGCACCAGCAGCGTATCGCCCAGCTTGAGCTGCACATTGCCCAGCCGCCCGGCCAGCGTTTTTTCCTCGCGCCAAATGGCCAGCACCGACAAGCCATAGCGGGCGCGGAAATTAGTGTTTTTCAAGCTCTTGCCGATGAACGGCGCTTTTTGGCTGACCACCAGTTCGGCGACCGATACCTCTTCATTTTGCCAATCAAAATCGGGAAAGCCGTTCTCCGAGTCCAGGCTCACCCCGATTTCATTGCGCACGCTGAGCATTTTTTCTTCGGTGCCTTTGACTAGCAGCACGTCGCCAGAGCGGATGTGGGCATTGGGCAAAATTCCGAGGCGCATACGGCCGTCCCGCAGCACCCCCATTACCGTCAGATCGTACTGTTCGCCCAGGCTGCTTTCCACAATCGTCTTGCCAATCAGCGGCGAATCCGGCAAGACGTGCATTTCCGCTAGATAATCCTTGAGCTGGTATTCCCGGTTGAAATCTTGCGGGTCATTGTGCAGCGTTTCTTCGTAGCGCGGCAGCAGGTGGCGGCCAATAAAGGTCATGTACACCAGGCTAACAGACAAAATGATGAGGCCCATCGGGGTAAAGTCGAACAGTTTGAACGGGGCCAGACCGACTTCCTGTAAGGCATCGCTCGCCAGCAGATTGGGTGGCGTGCCGATGAGCGTGGTGATGCCGCCCAGCAGCGAGCCAAAGGCCAGCGGGATCAGCAGCTTAGAGGCCGGAATGTGTGTTTTTCGCCCCAGGCTAATGGTAACTGGCAGCAGCACCGCCGCCGCGCCGATGTTGTTCATAAAGGCAGACATGATGGCAACGGCCGTCATAATCACCAACGTTAGCCGCGCTTCACCAGTCCCGGCAATACGGCCGATATATTTCCCCAGCGTATCGGCAATGCCCGTGTGGGTCAGGCTGGCACTAACGATGTAGATCGCCCAAACGGTAATAACGGCGGGGTTTGAAAAGCCAGAAAAAGCCTCATCGGTTGTTAGCAGGCCAGTGAGCAGCAAGGCCAGCAGTACCAACATCGAGACGACATCAACGCGAATTTTCTCGGAGGCAAATAGCACAATGGCCACCCCCAGAATCACTAATACAAGTGTAATTTCACCAGTCAATACCACCTCCGAATTGAAAATGGTTCCATTTTATTGAGGGTAATCTTACGCTACGACGGCCGTTTATCGCAACAGACAAACCAAATCTACACGCTAAAAATGAAAAAAGCGCCGCTGCCAGATCGACAGCGGCGCTTGGTTAAACGTCAGTCAGACAGCGGTTAGCTGCGCTTGAACAAGCCCACGATCTTCAGCCACAGTTGGTCCGTCAGGCTGTAGACAACGGGCACCACCACCAGGGTGAGCGCCGTGCTAACCAGCAAACCACCCATCACTGCCCGAGCCAGTTCCGAAGCGATGATCGCCCCCGCTTCGTTGCTGGCGGCCAGCGGAATGAGGGCCAGAATGGCCGTCAGCGCGGTCATCCAGATCGGACGCAGACGCGTGCGGCCTCCTTCAACCAGCGCATCATAGACGCCTGAGCCTTTAGCCCGCAGCTGCTGTACCAGCTCCATCAGCACGATACCGTTGGTCACCACAATACCTACCAGCATCATCAGACCAATCATGGCCGAGATGCCCAGCACGCTGTTGGTGATGTAGAGGGCCAGCGCCGCGCCTACCAGGGCAAACGGCAAGCTGAACAGAATCGTAAACGGATGGATCAGGCTGCGGAAGGTGAGGGCCATGATGAGGTACACGATGATGATCGAATACACGATGGCCGTCAGCATGGAGCGGAACCCATCCACCTGCTGCTGCGAATCGAACCCTTCGGTTACTTCTACCGTGTTGGGCAAGTTGGCCAGATTGTTGATAGCTTCTTTGGCTGCGCCGGTCACGCCAAGGGTATTTTGCGTTTCCAGTTCACCGCTAAAGCTAACCGCAGAACGGCCGTCTATCCGCAGAATCGTTTCGTTGGTGCCATCACCAGCGGCGGCACTGTCGATGTTGCTGGAGACGTTGGCAATGTCCTGAATGCCGTCGCCATCCACATCCACAGAGCTAATCGCGCTCTTCACATCATCAACCAGCCCTTCCAATTCTGCCTGCGATTCGCCAGTGAGGATGATGGAAAAGCCGCTAAAGCCGGTTTGTGAAGCGGCCGAAACGCTCACGTTGTCTTCGCCAACAACGCGAATGGCTTCCTGACGCACTTCATTGGTGAGGCTGTTCAGGGCGTCGGGGTCTTGCACCAACTCTTCGCTGACGCTGATGGTGAGGTTAGCCAAGTTCTGGCTGATGCCACCACCAAAAAACGCCTCAAAACCACCGCCGCTGCCGATTTCGGTTTGAATCGTTTCAATATTGTCGAAGTCGCGTACGGCCGTTTCTAGCTCTTGCACCACCGCGTTTGTCTCCACCATGCCGGTGCCGGGGGGCAGCGAGATTGACACATTGATTGTCGGCTCGCCAATGCTGGGGATGAAGCTTTGCGGCAGTTGGCCAAGCAGGAGCAGGCTGCCCGCAAAGATGAATGTGGCCACCAGCATCGTGATAAAGCGGTGCTGCAAGGCCCACTCCAGCGTGGGTGTGTACCAACGTTGCATCGCCGTTTCGCGCTCATCGGGGATGTTTTCTTTGCGGATGAGCAGGTAGGTCAGGGCCGGCACCACCGTGATGGACACGATGAAGCTGGCGGCCAGGGCGTAGGCAACCGTGAGACCGAAGGGCAGGAAGAACGAGCCGATGATGCCGCCAATCAGGCCCAGGGGCATGAACACAGCCATCGTGGTGGCCGTAGCCGAGAAGATGGCGATGGCTACTTCCTTGGTGCCTTGCAGCACGGCATGTTTGGGATCATCACCCTGCTGGATGTAGCGGTAGGAGTTTTCCAGCACCACAATCGAGTCGTCTACCACACGGCCGATGGCCACGGTCAGACCGCTCAGGGTCATGATGTTGAGCGTGACCTCGGTCGGGAAGAGCTGCGAGATGAAGCGCAGCACGCTGTTGTCGGTGGACTGCACCAGATTTTGCAGCCATTGACCAATGGTGGGAGGCACCCAGGCCATCAGCAGCAAGGCGGTGAAGATGGAGAGCGGGATAGAAACGGCCGTTACCAGCGTTGCCTGCCAGCTCACCTGATACTTATTGCCAATACGGCCGCTCAGGAAGATCAGGATGACGATGACGGCAAACACGCCACCCAATGCACCTTCGCGGGACACACCAGAGATGGAATCCTCAATAAAGGTGGCTTGTTCAAACACCATGTTGACCGATGTGCCCGGATTGGCCGCCGTGAACTCGTCAAACAGCGTAAACACATCTTCGGCCACGTTGACCGTGTTGGCGCTGCCACCCTTGTAGATGCTGATTAGCACGCTGGGGTTGCCATCGGTGCGGGTAACGGTTGATTCAGGAATGAAAACTTCGATACTGCCCTGAGCAATGCCTTGCAGCCGCTCAGCCAACGCCGCGTCGAAGGCGTCTGGGTAATTCTCTAGCATGAAGGTGAGCGTTTCCGGGGCAAACAGCTCCAGCACGGCGGGCGACAATGTTGCCACAAACCCTTCTTCGTTCTCGGCCAGGAACTGGATTACGTCTGGCGTGAGGGCACTCATCCACTCGGCCGGGTTTTCTACGTTTGGCGCGGTGGGGAAGAAGTTGAGGAAATTGGCTGCGCCGGGCACGAACGGATTGTTGAGCAGATCAGCGGCCGTTTGGAACATGGAGGCGTCGCCTTCGGGCGTGGGTTCAATCCAGATGCCGCTTAAAGCGGGGGCACCTTCAGACAGGGCGGCCGCTTCTTCAGCTTCGGCCAGGGCCAATGCCCCAGCCCCGCCAAACTCCGCCGCGATTTCGTCCAGCTCGGCGCGTAAGTCTGCGGGCAGCGTATCCACAAACTCGGCGGGCAGCAGGGCGATGACTTCGGGTTGCAGCAGGCGCAGATTGTCGGGCGTGAGCAGCTGCAAAACTTGGATGCCTTGCGGCCCCAACCCGCCAAACAGGCGGATCATTTCCGGCGAGACGTCTTGGGCGTTTTCGATTTCCAATCCAGCCTGGGCCGCACCCTGGATGAGCAAATCAGGCAGGCGGGCGGGATCAACTTCTGGTTCGGCCTCTTCGGCTGGTTCGCCGGTGTCGCCCTCGGCAACGGCCGTTACTGCCTGGTACTGCGCGTCAGCAATCACAATGTTGGTGATGGTTTGCTGAAGACCGGGGTCCAGGTTGGCCAGAACGGCGTCGGGCAGCACAGCCAGCGTTTGAGCGGGCAGCGCCAGCAAGATTTCTGGGGTGATGTCGGCCAGCAGCGCCGGGTTCACCGACGGCAGCAAGCCAAAAGCGTCGGCCGGGATGTCCGCCGTGGTGGTGATGGGGAAACCGGCAGCCGTCGCCGTGGCAATCCACGATTCGGGCAGTTCAACCGGCTCTGGAGCAATGCCGTTGGCGGCATTTTGGATGGCGGTAAGCTGTGCCAGTAGATCGGCATCGAGCGTCTCGCCAACGACGGGCAGGGCAATGGCGGCCACAGTTGGATTGAGCGCCCGCCACATTTCGGGTGTTAGTTCCGCCAGCTGCTCCGGCGCAAAGCCGATAATCCCCTGCATAAATTCGGGGGTAATGTCGCTAGTGTCGGTAATGACCTGACCCAACTGCGCCGCGCCTGCGATCCAGGTGTCGGGCAGGGGGACGGGAGTGAATTGGGGAACGTCGGCGGTCGCAACGGCCGTTGCCGCATTGCGGGCCACATAAATGGTCATGTTGGTCAAGGTTTGCGCCGTGCCTTCGTCCAGCGTGGCTAAATATTCGGCAGGCAGCGCGGCCAGCACGTCAGTCGGCAGGGCCAGCAGCACTTCTGGGGTCAGATCAGCCAGCAGCTGGGGCGCAAGCGAGACAATCATGCCGACGCCTTCGGGGGTCAGGTCAGCGGTGGTGGTAAGTTCTTGCCCGGCGGCAGCGGCTGCGGCCGTCCAGCTTTCGGGCAAGGCCACCGGTTCTGGCGTGAGGCCGTTGGCGGCGTTTTGGATGGCGATGAGTTGAACCAGCAACGTGGGATCAAGCGTTTCGCCAACAACGGGCAAGGCCAGCGCGGCCACATCTGGCTCAAGCGCACGCCACATTTCGGGGGTAAGCTCAGCCAGCTGTTCCGGGGCAAAACCCAGGATGCCCTGCATAAATTCAGGCGAAATGTTGCTGGTGTCGGTGATGACCTGACCCAGCTGGGCCGCGCCTGCGATCCAGGTTTCGGGCAAGGCTACCGGTGCCACGGCGGGCAGCTCAGCGACGGGTTCTGCTTCGGGTTCTTCGGTAGGAACGGCCGTTGGTTCAACGGTGGGTTCGGCCGTGGGTTCAACTTCGGCAACGGCCGTTTCGCCAGACAGGGCGGCAACGGCTTCTGCCACGTTGTACTGCCCCACGCCGCCAAAATCGGCCGCGAGAGTGTTCAGTTCGGCCACCAGATCGGGGTCTAGCCCGTCAATGTACTCTTGTGGCAGGTAAGAGAGCGCTTCTGGCTGGACGTACACCAGCAAATCTTCGGGCAGCAGGTTCAGCACCAGCAGCACCTGATCCTCTGCGTTTTCGTAGCTGGTCAGGCTGCGCAGCAAATCTACCGTGATTTCCTGGGCGAACTCGATATCTACATCCAGCAGTTTGGCGCCCTGCACAACGGCCAGCGGCAATCGGCCGGGCTCTTCAACAACGGCTTCTTCGCCACTGGTTTCTTCCACAACAACTTCTTCGGGAAGCTCCTGGCCACCGCCAATTTGCACCTCGCTCACGTCGGCAATGGCGGTGACTTGGGGTTGCAAATCATTTTCGACCAGCTGTTTCAGGTCGGCCAGGGACAGGTCTGAGGAGGAGATGCTGGCAATGACGACGGGCAGGTCGCTGAGGCTAAAGTTGAGCACGTTGGTGTCGGTGGTGTCGGGTAGGCCTGCATCGGCAACGGCCGTTTCCACATCAGCCAACAAGCGGTCCTGGTCCAGGCCAAAGTCATAGCGCACGATGACCACGGCGTACCCTTTGTTGGTGGTGGATTCCACGTTCACTACGCCATCAACCACGGACAGCTTTTCTTCCAGCGGAATGGTGATCTGGTTCAGCACATCGTTAGACGATTCGCCGTCGGGCCATTGGGCAATGACGATGGTTTGGGGAAATTCAACGCTTGGCAGCAGCTCCAAATTGAGCTGTGTGGCGGAATAAACCCCCAGGCCGAGAATTACGGCCGTTAAGGCAATGGTGATCCAGCGAAATCGGAGGGACAGTCGCGTGATCCAGTCAAACAAGTTGGTAAGCATAGTTCTTCTCCTACAAAACGATGATATTGTTGGTTGGTGTTGAAACCTCTCAGGCAGACGTGCTGCTGTGTTTAAAGATGAACGGGGTAAAAACGGTTTGCAAAATGGAAAGACCATCTTGCAGGGTGTTTAAATCCGCATTGGGAATTTCGGAAAGTTGGGCGGTGATTCGTTTTAGCAGCATATAGCCAATTTCTTCGATGAGCTCGCGTCCCGCTGGAGTAATGGATAACAAAACGACCCGGCGGTCTTCTTCCGAGCGGTGGCGCTCGACCCAGCCATTGGAAACCAGCTTGCTCATGGTACTAGACATAGTTGGCAGGCTAACGCCATGCTGCTCGGCCAGTTCGCTAAGATTGCACGAACTTTCGGCAAGGATGGTGAGTGCGCCCAGCTGCGGCGGCAGCACGGGGGTATTGGCCCGGCGCAGTTCAGCCGCCAGCAGGCGCATGATAGACGGTATTATTTGCAGGATTGATAGGGAAATCCCGTGACGATCAGCATCCATAATTGTTGAATTTAATGTTTAAGGGCGGGGAAACGGCCGTAACAATGACTCCTACCTTCCCGCGAACTGTTAAAAATTAGTTAGGTAGCCTAATGATTAGGCGGGCTAATTTTACGCAGTGCGTCGTAAGCGTCAAGCAGCAGCGACGGGAAAAAGGTCATGGGTCTCATAATTGGTTAAGGGAAAGGTGAGAAACGGCCGTTCCTGCCCCATGTTCGTAATTGTCAGCTTCAGGAAAAGGCGGTAAAACTTTGGCACAATTGCATATCGGGCAATTTTGCCCAGGGATCGATAGCGCACGGCCCTTTTTGGGGTAATCGGTGAACGGTAAACGGTAATCGGTGAAAAGACAGTTTTTACGGATTACGGAACACCGATAACGGATTACCGAAAAGGGTGACGCGGAGGAGGTTCTCCACTTCAGGTGGATGCTAACGGGCCAAATTTGGCACCGGAAAAGCGAAAGTTCAGCGGGTGCCTCCCAGGATGGGTCATATCCTGTGTCGAGCAGTGTGGTAAGCGTGACGCACTGCAACTGGTTTGCCAAGCAGCTCCCCGGCAGACAAGATTTTCCCTTCAACCGAAAGCGATGCATGAAAGCAGACAGGTAACTGTGTGTTCAGGTGCATGGCAATGACCAAGGCAGTCGTAGCTGCCACATCAACTCAATTTTGAAGGGACGACCTCCATTTTTTGGCAATTGTATCTTGGATGCGTCCGCCAGCAGGCTGGCTGGTTTCTGCCATGCTGCCTGCAAACAAGCGGAGGATTAACGCTTATGTGTGGTATTGTTGGTTATGTTGGGCCGCGTGATGCGGCGACGGTTGTGTACAACGGACTAAAACGGCTGGAGTATCGTGGCTATGATTCGGCCGGGGTGGCCGTGCTGGCCCAAAATGGGCATATCGCCATTCGGCGTGATGTGGGCAAGCTGGGCAACTTAGGCAGCTTGCTGGCCGAATCGCCAGTGAGCGGGGAGATTGGCATTGGCCATACGCGTTGGGCAACCCACGGTGAACCGAGCCAGCGCAATGCTCATCCTCATGTAGGCATGAACGGCCGTGTGGTGGTTGTGCACAATGGCATCGTGGAAAACTTTTTGCCCTTGCGCGAAGAGCTGGAAGCCGAAGGGGTTACGTTTGCCTCCGAAACCGACACGGAAGTGATTGTGCAGCTGGTGGAGCGGTATCTGGAAAGTGGGCTGGGGTTTGAAACGGCCGTACGCCAAACGTTGGCGCAGCTGGAAGGGGCCAATGCCGTGGTGGTCATGAGCGTAGACCAGCCTGATGAGCTGATTTGTGCCCGTCTGGGCAATGCTGGCGGCATCACTCTGGGCATTGGCCACGACGAAATGTTCATCGCCTCAGACATCCCTGCGATTCTCGAATACACGCGCAACATGATTTTTCTGGAAAACCGGCAAATGGCTCTGGTTACTCGACAAAGCTACCAGATTACAGACTTGGCCGGTGTTCCTTTGCAGCCAGAAGTGCACAACATCAATTGGGACCCCGTCAGTGCCGTCAAGGGTGAATTTAAGCATTTCATGCAAAAAGAAATTCACGACCAGCCGCAAGCGCTTATCGACACGATGCGCGGGCGGGTGAATTTTGAGAAGGGCACGATCGCGCTGCCAGAAATGAACCTCACGCCTGAATTGGTCCACTCGCTCAACAAAATTATTATTGTGGCCTGTGGCACCAGCTACTATGCCGGGCTGGTTGGCAAGTTTATGATCGAAGCTCTGTCGCGCATTCCTGTTGAAGTGGAATATGGCTCGGAGTTTCGTTATTACGACCCGATTATTGATGAGAAGACGGCCGTACTTTCCATCACCCAATCTGGCGAAACGGCTGACACGCTGGTTGCCAGTGAGCAAGCCCGCGCCAAAGGGGCGACGCTCTGGTCCATCGTCAACGTCATCGGCAGCCAATCCATGCGTATTTCCGATGGCTACATTGCCATGCAGGCCGGGCCGGAGATTGGTGTTGCCAGCACTAAGGCGTTCACCACATCCCTGGCCGACATGTACATGCTGGGCTGTGTTTTGGGCGAGATTCGTGGTGTGATTGATCCCGTACGAATGCGCGAACTGGTGAACAATCTGGCCCACATTCCTAGCCTGGCCGGACAGCTGCTGGAAAACGAAGCTGTTTACGAAAATCTGGCCAGCGTCTTCCACGGCGCGCAGAATTTCCTCTTTTTAGGGCGTGGCATCAACTATCCGGTGGCGCTGGAAGGCGCGTTAAAGCTCAAGGAAATCAGCTACATCCACGCCGAGGGGTACCCGGCTGGCGAGATGAAGCACGGCCCCATTGCGCTTATTGATGAAACGATGCCGATTGTGGCTTTGGCCACCAATGACCGTCTGTACGACAAGATGGTGAGCAACATTCAGCAGGCCAAAACGCGGGGCGGCATTGTGCTGGCTGTGGCGACTGAAGGCAATAAAACGATTGCCAATGAGGCAGATTATGTGATCGAAGTTCCGGCGAGCTCTGAATTGCTTCAACCAATTTTGAACACAATTCCGATGCAGCTGCTGAGCTATCATGTGGCGGTCTGGCGTGGCTGTGATGTGGATCAGCCGCGGAATTTGGCCAAAAGTGTGACGGTTGAGTAAGTGAATGGGGCAGGACGGCCGTACGGCCGTCCCGCTCATCTAGCAATTATTCGTTGACTCGCCAGGTTCGTGTTATACTCCTGGCTCGCTGGGAAAATTCCCAAACTTTAGCAACAAAATGTTTTGAATATCCAGGTGGTGGCCCGGCACAGAAAGTCGGGCGCTTTTTTTGCCACAGACACGCTCTGAATTCGATTTAAGCGATGGGGACGAGCAGGCTGTGGGCAGGATTTTGGCTGGTGGACCGCGAGGTCACCGCCGCACAGTGGACGACTCAAAGCCTAAATCGAAATGAGACTCGCTGTCTCAGGAGCATGTCATGACAACTGAATTTACTGACTTGAGTCTGCACCCGCAGCTGGTGCAGGCTGTTACCGAGCGTGGTTACACCACGCCCACACCTATCCAAACGGCCGTTATCCCCGTGATGCTAACCGGCCAGGACGTTTTAGGTCAGGCACAAACTGGCACTGGCAAAACGGCCGCTTTTTCCCTCCCCATTCTTCACAACTTGGTTCCCGGCCAGGGACATGTGCAGGCATTAGTTTTAGCACCTACCCGTGAACTGGGTTTGCAGGTTGCCGAGGCGATGACCGAATACGGCCGTTACCGGCAAATCTCGGTGCTGGCTGTGTACGGTGGCACGGCTTACGGGCCACAAATCGGGGCCTTGCGCCGTGGCGTTGATATTGTTGTGGGGACCCCCGGACGGCTGCTGGACTTGATGCAGAGCAAAAAGCTGGACCTGAGCCAGGTGCAAACGGTGGTGCTAGATGAAGCTGACGAGATGCTCAGCATGGGCTTCGTTGAAGACATCGAAGCCATCTTGCAGGAAACGCCTGCCAAACGGCAAACGGCGCTCTTTTCCGCCACGCTGCCGCCTCAAATTCGCCAGCTGGCAGATAAGTACATGCGCGACCCGCAGGCAATCACCATCGAGCGCGCCCAGCGGACCGTGTCTACTATCGAGCAGCGGGCTTACCTGATCAACGAAGAAGATAAATTGGCCGCGCTGACACGCCTGTTTGAAGTAGAGCCAATTACCAGTGCGCTCATTTTTGCCCGCACTCGTCTGGGAACGGCCGAATTGGCCAATGAACTGACCGTGCGTGGTTTTCCTGCTGAAGCGCTCAACGGTGATCTTAGCCAGCAGGCGCGGGAACAGGTGCTCAACCGCTTCCGCAATAACCAGATTAAGGTGCTGGTAGCCACCGATGTGGCTGCGCGTGGCCTGGACATTGACGATATTTCCCATGTCTTCAACTTTGATTTGCCGCAAGATGCCGAAGTGTATGTGCATCGCGTTGGCCGCACGGGCCGGGCGGGCAAAACAGGCGTGGCGCTCACCCTGCTGACCCCCAAAGAGCAGTGGCGTCTGCGCAAAATTGAGCAGTACACGCGGCAAAAAGTTGCCATCGCGACGCTGCCCACCGTTGAGGATATTCAAAATCGGCGCGAGGCGGAGCTGTTGGAAAAGATGGCGGTCTGGCTGAAGCGGGGTCGCTGTGCCCGTGAGCGTGAGTTGGTGAATGATTTGGCCGAGGCCGGGCACGACTTGCTGGAGATTGCGTCTGTCGCCCTCAAGCTGGCCCGTGCTGAGGAAAAACAGCGACCCATCGCCCGCATCAGCGAGGTGGTGGCTGAGCCAGAACGCCGGCCCCGACGTGAGAAATTTGGCAACGGCCGTACCCGCAGTAAAGGAAACGGCCGTAAATCCAGCAGCAATTCCCACGAAAAAGGGATGGTGCGCCTGAGTCTGAGTGCGGGCAAGACAGACGGTCTACGCGTTAACGACGTGGTAGGCACTATTGCCTTCCACGCCGACATTCCCGGCTCTACAATTGGCGCGATTCACATTCAGGACGAGCGCACCCTGGTGGATGTGCCCGAGCAGTTTGCCGGGAAAGTGCTGGCTAAAACGGGCAGCTACCGCGTACGCCAAAAGCATCTCAATATCGAATTGGCTTAATTCGCCACGATGCCAAACCAAAATTGGGCCAATCTCAAAGATTGGCCCAATTTATGTGGTTCAAAATCACTGGCCTAGTAGGAAGGTGAGGGGGAGATCGATGCGAACACGCCAGGCGGCTTCGTTGTGTTCCGCACCTTTAAAACGGCGCGTCAGCCAATCTTTTCCCTCAGTGTAACCTTTGCGCTCCAGCACTGCATCAACCGGCTTTTGCAACGGCTCGTAAAGCGCATCCAGCGTAGCCGTGCCGTAATCAAAATACAGCTTGTGCGCCCCTGGCGTGGGCAGGGCATCCTCCAGGTAAGGCAGAATGATGCCATCCACCGCAGGCCAATGTGTGGATAAACAGCCCGCCCCGGCAAACACATCGGGATACTCACACAGTGCGTAAAGCGAGATGAGCCCGCCCATGCTGGACCCCATGACAAACGTTTGGTCGCCTTCTGGCCACGTACGGTAGGTTTGATCGATAAACGGTTTGACTTCACTCGCCAAAAAACGGAGGTAGTCGTCAGAGCGTACGGGCACGGTGAGAATACTCTCAAATTGTTGGCGCAGCTGTGCAGCATGGGGATGGGTTAACGGCCGTTCCGGCCAATACTCCTCCCAGCGGTTGATGTGGTTAAAAATACCCACAATGATCGTCGGCCGTACTGTGCCCGCGGCCATGAGCCTGGCCAGCGCTTCGGCAACACCCCAGGTTTCCCCGCCCATGGCTGTGGCCGGGTCAAACAGATTTTGCCCATCGTGCATGTACAGAACGCTGTAACGCGTTGCTGCTTGCTGCTCATAATCGTCAGGCGGCAGACATGCACATGGCGCGACGGCACAAATTGGGATGGAAAGTTGTCGTGCCGGATTATCATCGTGGACCGTTATCCGTTATCCGTTATCCGTTATCCGTTATCGGTAATCGGTAAAAAGTGCTCTTCACCGATTACGATTTACCGATTACTACTTACCGACCTTCTAGCGCGCTAGCGACGCGGCGCAGGCGCTCTTCGGCGTCGCAGGCCACAGCTTCCAGCTCTGGATGATCAACCACGCCCAGCATTTGTTGCGGATTAACAATGCTGATGAGCGTACGGCCGTCTGCTTCCTGGCTCACGGTGACATTGCACGGCAGCATGAGACCAATTTGTGGGACCAGGCTCAGCGCCTTGTGGGCCAGGTTGGGATTGCAGGCTCCCAAAATTTTGTACGGCCGAAAATCAACATCCAGCTTCTTTTTCAGCGTGGCTTTCACGTCGATTTCGGTCAGAACGCCAAAGCCTTCTTTTTTGAGCTCATCGGAAACGGCCGTAATCGCGTCATCATACGAACAGCTCATGTAAACATCAAAACCTAGTGCATTCATGGTAACTCCCTGAAAAGTGGTGTGTAGCGCCTAGCTCACGGTCCAACCGATTTGGCAGGCGGAAAGTTAATAAAACAAAGGATAATAGATTTTACAGGCCAGTGTGGGTAGGGCAAGCGGGCGAGATTAGCTAGTAGAAAAAATAAACCGGGGAACAGGCCCCGGTTTGACGTTATCGGTTAAATTCTCAGCTTTTCTTAAGAAGCGGGCGCACCATACATCGACGATTTGATTTCCATGCAGTCCCGCCGAATCGTGGCATCCGCATCAATGAGGGTCGCGATTTTTTCATAACCGTACAGCACGGTCGTGTGATCCCGGTTGCCCAACTTCTCGCCAATTTGGGGCAGGGAGGCGTTGGTTTCGGTACGGGCCAGGTACATAGCCATTTGGCGGGGGTAGGCGATGGTTTTCTTGCGGCTGGCCCCAATCAAATCATCGTTGGTCAGGTTGTAATATTTGCAAACGGCGTCAAACACATGCTCAACAGTGAGCTTGTCTGGGCGGTGCATCAGGTCGGCCAGCGCCATGTTTACCAGTTCCATGTTCACCCGCCCGCCAGAGAGGTGCGCATAGGCCATCACCTTGTTGAATGCGCCTTCCAACTCCCGAATGCTGTGCCGCACTTGCTGGGCAATGAAATCCATCAATTCATCGGGCACGGCCAGCCCGTTGGCTTCGGCCTTGGTTTGCAGAATGGCTTTGCGGGTTTCAATGTCGGGCATTTGAATGTCCGTCATGAGCCCCCACTCAAAGCGGGATTGCAGCCGTTCTTCCAGGGTGGCCATCGCTTTCGGTGCCCGATCGCTAGAGATGACCACTTGCTTGCCCTGACTGTGCAGCTCGTTGAAGGTGTGGAACAGTTCTTCCTGCGTACTTTCCTTTCCGGCGATGAACTGGATGTCATCAATGAGCAGCACATCTGGCGTGCGGTAGCGCTCGCGGAACTGCTCCATTTGCTTGTTGCGAATGGATTGAACCAGATCGTTCGTAAATGTTTCTGAGGTGATGTAGCAAACGTTGAGGCCTTCTTGCTGGCATTTGTGGCCAATGGCGTGCAGCAGGTGCGTTTTGCCCAGTCCCACGCCCCCATAAATGAATAGCGGGTTGTAAGTTTGGCCAGGGTGTTCGGATACGGAAAGCGCGGCGGCATGGGCCAGTCGATTGCTCGGCCCGACAACAAAGCTGCTGAAGGTAAAGCGGCGGGTGAGGTTAGAGGTGGTTGCTGGTTGGGTTTTGGGTTTTGTTCGGGTAGCAACGGCCGTTTCTTCCCCATAGCTGCCATTCAACGAACTTTCAACGACAACTTCATCTTCGGCTTCCAGTTCTTGAGGTGAATCGGGGATCCATACGACAAACTGTACATCCGCTGGACCAGACACAATGGCCGACAGGGTGCGGAGAATGGTGTCGCGCAGGCGATTTTCTAGCCAGTCTTTGGCGTAAGCGTTGCGCACGCCGATCACGTAGAGGTTGTCCTTGTGGCGTAACAGGCAAGTGTCCTTCAACCACGTGTTGAAGGTCGCTTTGGTCATTTGCAATTCCAGTTCACCCAGGGTTGCTTTCCACGCATTCTCAGGAATCATAATCAGTACCATAAATTGATCGCAGACGCGCGAACAGAAACGGCCGTTTGCCGGGATCAACTAATAAATTGTGCGAATATGAATTATGGCCGCTGGTCACAGAGTGTGGGTTGACAGAAGTCCCTCTACCCAAAAGAAACTCGCCGACAAAACATACGGTGTCGCAAAATGAGTTTAACGCCAGAAGAATTGTGTTACTTCGGCCTCTCTTATTTTTTGAGACAAAAAGAAAATCGATAGCCCCTCATGGCCTCAATTTTTTTGTCGGCTTTGCTATGCAGATTATTGTGCAACGGCTTAAACATTCTAACAGATGGCGGTAGGAGATGCAACGGAAATTACCAAAAATTGCCTTAAAAGCTGGCACATTTTTAGACTCGCTAAACCTTAAAAAAAACTATTTTTAAGGTTCACATCTTGACAAGGGGTACTCCTACCTAAATATAGGCGATGGGATAAACGCTCGCCCACATATGTGGGGATAAGATGCCGTATTTGGGTGCTAATTCCCATATTTTGCACACTGTTTTGCAAAAACATCGGGGTAAATTTGGCGTTGAAAATGATCTTTTCGGTATTAGCTATGAAAAGTTTACGCAAGGTGTTATCACGTTTTGAATGGGCACACGGGGTTATTTTCTCCAGTTGCAGCATGGTCACAGGAGGTACGGCCGTTGCCTCACTCATGCCGTCTCTTCAACAGCACCGAGCGTAGGAAAAAGGTCATATATGCCTCTGGCACAGCGATAGCTTTGGCGCAGAGTAAAAAGATTGTTACCTGTGTGTCGCACCATTCTTGACAGCCCGATAGCGGTGTGTTAGATTGCCAGCGTAAGTTTTGTCTTCCAATTTTTAAGGTGAGTTATGCCAGAAATCGACGCGCTGCCAGATGGTTCTTCTCATCAGCGCCACAACTTGAACCACCAGGCCATTGAAGATTATCTCAAGACCATTTATACCCTGGCCCAAGTCGAAACTCCAGTTTCAACATCACGCATCGCGGAAGCCCGTGAGGTCAAGCCTGCTTCAGCTACCAGTATGATCAAGCGGTTGGCCAATTTGAATATGGTCAATTACGAAAAGCACTATGGCGTTACGCTGACGCCTGCGGGTGAAAAGCTGGCTTTAGAAGTCATCCGGCACCATCGTTTGATTGAGCTTTATTTAATAGAAGCGCTGGGTTTTTCGTGGGACGAAGTGCACGAGCAGGCGGACATTCTGGAACATGTCATTAGCGAGAAGCTAGAAGAGCGCATTGCTGCGGCATTAAACTACCCAGAGTTTGATCCGCATGGGGACCCGATACCCGCAAAGGATGGCAGTATGGCGCGGGTGGATGTGGAACTGCTCTCTACCGTGCCAGCGGGGCAAACGGTGTGGGTGCGCCGCATCTTAGATGATGCCAACAGCGAACTGCTGCGCTATTTGGGCGATATGGGGTTGGTGCCGGGAGCGGCCGTTTCTGTGCAGGCGGTAGCTCCGTTTGAAGGTCCTCTCACACTCCTGATTGATGGGCAAACTCAGGTGATTGGCCGCAATGTGGCTACTTCGGTGCTGGTTGAGCTTGCCTGATTCCCCAAACTAATACTGAAAATTGAAATCTGCTTCGGACAAAGATGGCTGTGTTTGGTCTCTGGTTGAGAGCAATGGGTTGGCGATTGGCCATTCAGCGCCAATTTGTGGGTCGTTCCAGATGATGCCTTTTTCACTTTTGGGATGGTAGTAGTTGGTCGTTTTGTAGATTATGTCGGCCGTTTCGCTGAGGACACAAAAACCATGGGCAAAACCAGGGGGAACATAAAGGAGACGGCCGTTTTCCGCCGACAAGATTTCACCCACCCATTGCCCAAAGGTGGGCGATCCACGCCGAATATCCACTGCTACATCAAAAATCTCGCCAACTACAGCTTTGAGTAGCTTGCCCTGGGCATGAGGGTCCTTTTGGAAATGCAGGCCACGCAAAACACCGTGGGCCGAGCGAGAGTGGTTATCTTGTACAAAATTCAGGGAGATATTGTTGGCGGCAAACGTTTCATACTGGTACGTTTCCATAAAAAAACCGCGGGCGTCGCCAAATCGCTGCGGTTCTACCAGGACCACTTCGGGAATGGCCAGGGGATGAAAATGAAAGGGCATGAATGAAATCCTCCAGTGTTCTTTGCGCGGGATTATAGCACTCCCTGATGACGTGACCCATTCTATTCTCACCTCGACGGTTCACCCCCTTCGGCTTACAATTCAGGCCAACCCAATGGAAGGAAGAAGTTATGACCACGATTTCACCGCCCCCAACCCTTAGCCTGAACGATCTGGTGCAGTTTCCCCTGCCCGGCATGAACATCCCTGGTTCGTTGACGTTTAGCCCAGACGGCCGTTTCCTCACCTATCTCTTTAGCCCCGATGGCGGTCTGGTGCGCCAACTGTTTGCTTTTGACCTGGAGACAGGCCAGGCGCAGTTGCTGATCACGCCCCCGGCGGGCAGCAGCGACGAAGAAAATTTATCCCTAGAGGAAAAGCTGCGGCGCGAACGATTGCGCCAGCGTGAACTGGGCATCACTCGCTACGAATGGTCCGCTAAAACGGGGCAGATTTTGCTGCCGCTGCCCGATGGTCTGTATGTGTATGATGGCGAGGATGTGCCGTTACGGCCGTTGCTCACTGATCCAGAACATCCCATTCTGGACCCCCATTTTTCGCCGGACGGGCAGTGGGTATCCTTTGTGCAGGACGCTGAGCTATACGTGATGCCCACCGCGGGCGGTACGCCGCAACAGATTACCAGCGGCGCGCGGGGCACCGGTAAAACCAATGGCCTGGCTGAGTACATTGCTCAAGAGGAAATGGGTCGCAGCCGGGGGTATTGGTGGTCACCAGACAGCCAACATCTGGCTTTTGTAGAAGTAGACGAAACGCACATCCCCACCTACCGCATCATGCACCTGGGCAAAGATGGTTTGGGCGATGGCGCCCAAGAAGACCATCGCTATCCCTTTGCCGGGATGCCCAATGCGCGGGTGCGCCTGGGCGTGGTTTCTCGTGAGGGTGGGGCGACGCAGTGGTTAGACCTCGGCGACAATGACGATATCTATCTGGCGCGGGTAAAATGGCTGCCAGACGGCCGTCTCACGGCTCAACTTCTCAATCGGGAGCAAAGCCAGCTGGATTTGCTGGCGTTTGATCTGCAAACTGGCGAGCGCCAGCTGCTCCTTCAGGAAAAAAGCGACGTCTGGATTAATCTGCATAACATGTTCTATCCTCTCAAAAATCTGCCCGATCAGAGCAGCGGCGGTTTCATCTGGGGTTTGGAACGCACGGGCTTCCAACATTTGTATTTGTACAGTGCAGATGGGCAGGAGATACGGCCGTTAACCCACGGCAATTGGCTGGTGGATAGTCTGGCCGGAGTGGATGCTGAAAATGGCTGGGTCTATTTCACGGCCAGCAAGGAAGGACCGACCGAGAGCCATCTCTACCGTGTATCGCTGCAAGGTGGCGAACCGGCGCGACTGACCCCAGAACCGGGCATGCATGGTATAGTTTTGGACGTGAAACACGGCCGTTTTGCCGATTTACAGCAGGCCGCCGACACGCCCCCTACCATTGTGCTGCGTTCGCTGGAAGACGGCCGTTTGCTCACCCCCATCTTCACCCAAACCGATGAACGAGTTGCGGCGCTCAATTTGCCCGTTCCCGAAATTGTGACCTTGCCCAATCGTGACGGGGTGACGCTTTATGGGGCAATTTACCGACCGCCCGCCAGCTTTGGCGCGGGACCATTCCCGACAATTGTTAGCGTTTACGGCGGGCCGCATGCCCAGCGTGTGGCCAACAACTGGTTGCTTACCGTTGACATGCGGGCGCAATATTTAGCCAGCCAGGGTTTTGTGGTATTCAAGCTGGACAATCGGGGCAGCGCCCGGCGCGGTCTGGCCTTTGAAGCGCCCATCAAACACAACATGGGCGATGTCGAAGTGGCCGATCAGGTAGATGGCGTGCGCTGGTTGGTGCAGCAAGGATTGGCTGATCCCGGCCAAGTGGGGATTTATGGCTGGAGCTATGGCGGCTACATGGCGGCCATCTGTCTGGCCCGAGCCGCCGATACGTTCCAGGTTGCTGTAGCTGGTGCGCCGGTCACCCATTGGGATGGTTACGACACCTGCTACACAGAGCGCTACATGGGGCTGCCGCAAACCAATCCTGATGGCTACGAGATCAGTAGCGTAATGCACCACCTGGACAAAATGGACGGGCATCTGTTGTTAGTTCACGGTCTCATTGACGAGAACGTGCATTTCCGCCACACGGCGCGACTAATCAATGGGCTGATTGCGGCCCGCAAGCGCTACGATTTGTTGCTGTTCCCCGACGAACGCCACATGCCGCGCAAGGCAGACGGCCGTCTTTACATGGAAGAGCAAATTATTGACTACTTTAAGAGAAACTTATGATTCAAGCCTTAATTTTTGATATGGACGGCACCATTGTCGATAACATGCATGTGCATACGGCCGTTTGGCTGGAGCTGCTGGCCGACTATGGTGTGACGATGACGCCGCTGCAATTTCAGGCAACCACAGCAGGCAATACCAATTCTCAGCTGCTGCGCACGCTGATTAATCCCCAGATGAGCGATGCCGAAGTGGCCGCCATTGCCCACGAGAAAGAAGTGCGGTATCGGGAGCAATTTCGGCCGTTTTTGCAGCCTGTGGCTGGTTTGGAACCGCTTTTGCAGCAGGCGCAGCAGGCAAATGTGACGTTGGCGGTGGCCACGGCGGCTAACCAACCCAACATTGAATATGTATTGGATGGCTTAAATTTACGCCATTATTTTGCTACGGTGGTAGGGGCTGAGGATGTGGCCCACGGAAAGCCAGAGCCAGACCTCTTTTTGCTTGTAGCCGAGCGGCTCAACTTAGCGCCAGAAACATGCCTGGTTTTTGAAGATTCGCTGGCCGGGCTGGAAGCAGCTCATCGCGCGGGAATGCAGGCGGTAGCCGTTACCACCTCGCACGCGCCAGAAGAAATGCTGCATCTGCCGTCTGTTCGGCAAGCCATTGCCGACTTCACCGAATTTCAGCTAGCCGACTACATCAATTCGTAGATTGCCCCAGAAAAATTAACCGCAAAGGTCACGGAAAGCGCCAAGTTTTGTCCTTTCTCAGCGATCTTCGCGTCCTCTGCGGTGAAAATTTCAGGTTTTTTACTTTTGCAGAAGTAAATTGATGACGCCCATGTTTTGCATGAGCTGGGTGGTGAGGTTTTGTAGATGTTCTGGCTGATTGGTGAGGTTAGTTAAACGGCCGTCTAGCTCAATCGCTTCCATTTTGGTAAACCCAAACGACTGAACTTCTTGCAGCGCCCCGACCGGATCGTGGCCAAACGCCTTGAGTGCCTGGGGATTGTATTCCATCACCAGCACCAGATTAGGCGAGTTGGCGATGGTTTGCTGCATGCCGCGCAACGCGCCAATCTCCGCCCCTTCAATGTCCATTTTCACCAAATCCACCTGGCTGATGCCATGTGCGGACAAAAATGTATCAACGGGTGTGGTGCGCACGGTGAACGTTTGGGCAGCAAAAGTTTGGCCAATGCGCGGCGCGATGTCGTTGGCCTGCGTTTGCGCTTTTTGCAGCGCCGCCATTGATTCATCGTAGTGCAGCGAACCACTGGCGGACATCATCAGGTAGTCGTGCAGTTCGGCGGTACCTTCTTGTTCGGCGAGGGCCAGCTGTACGGCCGTTACCTGTGGCAGCTTAGCGACGTTGTGCTTCAGGGTAGCAAAGGTGCGGGGGTGCGGCTCAAAGGAGAAGATACGGCCGTTTGCGCCCACTTTCTTCGCATAACGGCACGAGTAGTAACCCACGTGCGCGCCAATATCCAGCATGGTCATGCCGGGCTGCGCCAGCTGATCCAGGTGGGCAATGGTTTCCATTTCATGTCGGTGGGTTAGCAGCTCCAATCGGAACCAGAAAGGATCATCGGGCATGGTGCGGAAACCCGTGCTGGTTTCCAAAAGGGGAATTGCCCCATGGGTCATGAGCCAGTGGGTGGCTACATGGGCCGAACGAAATCGTTTAACTGTTTTGCGGTACAGCCGCAGCGAAAAATCTGTGATGCTCATACCCTAACTTTTACCAGAAAACAGTCTACTGAGCGAATTTTGTACAGTTAATTGCTTGATGGGTAACGGCCGTTCCCCAGAACATTGTTCCAGAATAGCTTTCCTGTTGTCCTCGGCTGAAATTGATGCCAGTGACGTTTAATTATGAACAAAACCTGATCGATGCCATCTTTGATTGCTGTTTGCGACCACTTATTTGGCTACCATGACCACCGGATAGGGCATAATTGGGCTACTTTTTAACGAGTTTCTGGACAAAGGGTAAAAAGAAGGCATAATTTTGAGACAATATTAAAATTCCATGCGTGCCAGGTTTCTGTGTAACAAAGTGGAACTAGTTTTAGGAGAACATAGAATTGTCCAAGAAAATTTATGTAGGAAATTTGTCGTTTAAGGCCACTGAGAGCGACGTTCGCGATATGTTCGAGGCGTATGGCACCGTGGAATCTGTTGCAATGATCAATGATCGCGATACAGGCCGTTTCCGCGGCTTTTGTTTCGTAGAAATGCCAGACGAAGATGCCCTGGCTGCCATTGAAGGATTAGATGGCTCAGAGCAGGACGGCCGTGCCTTGCGTGTCAACGAAGCTCGCCCGCGTGAAGAACGTGGCGGCGGCGGTGGCGGTGGCTTCCGTGGTGGCAACCGTGGCGGTGGCGGCGGCGGTGGTAACCGTGGCGGCGGCCCCCGTGGTGGTAGTGGTGGTGGTGGCAACCGTGGCGGTGGCAACCGTGGCGGTGGTCGTGAAGGCGGCGGTGGTGGTCGTCGTGATGATTTCGGCGGCGGTCGCGGCTGGGGCTAAACCCACCTTTATAAGATCAGCTGAATAGTTTTTAGGAATGGTCAGGCCGTTTGGTCTGGCCATTTTTATTTGGCTGGCTACTTTTGGTGAATTTGCAGAAGTTTGAGCGCGGCGGCGGTTGGGGGTAACGTTCCCTGGCGTACGGCCGTTTCCAATTCGGGTAGTGCTGCTTGAACGGCCGTATCTTCATAAAAAGCGCGTTTGAGCTGTTCCTCGATGACGGTGTGCAGCCACGCGACCATTTGGGCTTCTCTGCGCGTTTGTAATGCTCCAGAAGCGGCCGTTTTCTCACGAAACGATTCAATCAGCTCCCAAATTTTGTCGATACCTGTGCCGTCTAGCGCCGAGCCCGTGTAAGCGCGGGTGCGCCACCCCTTGGTGGCGGGCGTCAGGTAGTGCAGAGCGCGGTTGTATTCGGTACGAGCTGCCTCGGCGCGAATCTTGTTTTCGCCATCGGCTTTGTTGATGAGAATGGCATCGGCAATTTCGACCACCCCTTTTTTGATGCCCTGTAACTCATCGCCCGCGCCAGGCACCAGCAGCAGCAGGAAAAAATCAACCATCGAGCGTACCGTAATTTCGCTCTGTCCTGTGCCGACCGTTTCCACAAGAATCACGTCGTAACCTGCTGCTTCACACACCAGCAGCGATTCCCGCGTTTTGCGAGCCACGCCACCCAACACGCCCCCGGTGGGCGACGGCCGTACAAAGGCCTTTTCTTCGCGGGTCAGCTGCTCCATGCGGGTCTTGTCGCCCAAAATGGACCCGCCGCTGATAGCGCTGGTAGGGTCCACGGCGAGTACCGCCACTTTGTGTCCCATTTGTGTTAGCTTCAGGCCAAGCGTCTCGATGAGCGTAGATTTGCCCGCCCCTGGCACACCCGTGATGCCCACCCGGATTGCGTTGCCTGTGTGGGGCAGCAGCTGTTGCAACACTGCTTGGGCTTGCTCAAAATGATGCGGCGCGTTGCTTTCCACCAGGGTGATGGCGCGGGCCAGCATCACCCGATCTCCGGCCAATACGCCCTGGACATACGTCTCTGTGGTGAGTTTGCTCATGGCGGTAATGGTAGCGGAAACGGCCGTTCCTGCACATAGTTTTGGCGGGGTCAGTCAGAAATAATACAATTCGCCCCGACAACCTGAGCAACCACATCCAAGAGGTAACCATGCGACCCAGCCTGAATATTATTTCCCCTGAACTTATCACCCAAATTCTGGACGAAGCCAGGCGTATTTTGAGCGAAATTGGCATTGAAGTCCGTGGTTCGGCGCTGCGCCAGCGATTGCTGGATTACGGCCTCAAGCTAGATGCCGCTGGTGAGCGTATCCTGTTCCCTGCGGATGTGGTGGATTGGGCGATTGAGGCTGCCCCGTCCTCATTTACTTTGTACGACCGTGAAGGAAAACCACATGCTGAGCTAGGCGGCGACAAGGTGCATTTTGTGCCTGGTTCCAGCGGCCTCAAGGTGCTCGATCATCGCACAGGGCAGACGCGGCTGGCCAACACGGCCGATTTTGTCGAATATGTCCGCCTCACCGATGGCCTGGAGCATATCGCTTACCTGGCTACCGCTTTTTCCACCAATGATGACATTGAAGCGGCCGTTTCCGATGCGTGGCGCTTGTATCTCTGCCTGACCAATTCACGTAAGCCAGTGGTGTCTGGGGCGTTTACGGAGCACGGCGTGCCGCGCATGGCGGAGATGATGTCCCTTTTCCGCCAAGATTGGGCCGATTTGGTCGCCCGGCCAATGTCCATTTTTACCATCACGGCCACGGGTAACTTCCGCTACAGCGAAGATTCCTGCCAAAATTTGCTGGATTGCGTCGAGGCGGGCATTCCGGTGGAGATTGTGCCAGTGACGCTGATGGGGCTTATCGCTCCGGTGACGTTGGTTGGGGCAACGGTCTTCCACACGGTAGATGTGCTGGCTGGGCTGACGATGGCCCAAATTGTGCAGCCCGGTGCCCCAGTGTTGTTCGGCGGCGCCCCGGCCACCTTCCACATGAAAGCGGCCACTTCCCCGATGGCGGCGATTGAGGCGTTGCATTTGGATGTGGCGTATACGGCCGTTGGCAAACATCTCAATCTGCCCACCCAGGCGTACATGGCCCTGAGCGACGGCAAATTTTTGGATGCGCAAGCCGGGGCGGAAACGTTTGGCAGTGCTTTGTTAGCGGCGTTGGCGGGCGTCAACTCCGTGTCTGGGCCGGGGATGTTGGATTATGTGCTGGTCTTTAGCCTGGAAAAGCTGGTAGTGGACAATGATTTATGCGGCCAGGCGCTCCATTTTGTGCAGGAAATGAAGTCGCAGGCAGATTTGCCCACGGTGGATTTGGTGCGCCAGCTATTGGACGAGCAGCACCTGATCACCGCCGAACACACGCTAAACCATTGGCCGCAGTCGCTCTACCTGCCAGACATGGTGATTGATCGGCAAAATCGAGAAAATTGGGAGAAGGCTGGCTCACCCACTTTGGCCGAACGGGCAAAAACGGCCGTAAACCAACGCCTCGCCGCTTACACCCCCATCGAAACTGATCCCCGGCTGGAAGCCGAAATGCGCCGCCTGATCCAGGCAGGCATGACAACGGATCAACCGCTGCCGCTGGTGCCGCGACATGATAGCCGGGAAACGGCCGTTGCCAACCGCCGCGCTCGCCGCTTTCGCCGCTAGGCAAGTTTAGGGTAAGCTAAGGGTGGGAAATCTTGCATGAAACCCAAAGCAAATTCTCCAGGGAGAGATCAAATGAACAAAGAACTGGCACAAGCCCTGACGCAACTGCTCGGCGACCGCTTTACAACGGCCGAATACGAACGGAACCAACATGGCAAGGATGAATCGACCCTGCGCCCCATGCCGCCGGACGCCGTTTGCTTTCCCCTTAGCACAGAGGAAGTGGCTGAAATCGTCCGTCTGTGCTATCAGCACCACATGCCAATTATTCCTTTTGGCGCGGGTAGTTCGTTGGAAGGGCACGTTTTTGCGCCGCATGGGGGCGTCAGTATCGATCTGTCGCGTATGGACCAGATTGTACGCGTCAGCGCCGATGATTTGGATTGCACGGTGCAGGCAGGCGTCACGCGCCAGCAGCTAGACAAACATCTGCGCCCACTAGGGCTGTTTTTTCCTGTAGACCCCGGCGCAGACGCCACATTTGGCGGGATGGCTAGTACGCGGGCCAGCGGCACCAACGCGGTCCATTATGGCACGATGAGCGAAAATATTTTGATGCTCAAAGTGGTTTTGCCCAATGGCGAGATCATTAACACGGGCACACGCGCCCGTAAGTCATCGGCGGGGTATGATTTAACCCACCTCTTTGTGGGCGCGGAGGGCACGCTGGGCGTCATCACCGAGGTGACGCTGCGCTTGCAGGGTGTGCCGGAAGCGATTTCGGTGGCGGTGGTCGGGTTTAGCGCGTTTGAAGCGGCCGTTCAGGCCGTAACCGAGGTGCGGCAAATTGGCGTGCCGGTAGCCAGAATTGAATTTCTAGACGAGGTGATGGTAAAAGCCGTCAACCAATTTTCTGGGCTGTCGCTAGTCGAACAGCCGACGTTATTTCTGGAGTTTCATGGCTCGAATACGGCCGTTGCTGATAATGCTCAGCAGGTTGGTGCCGTTATGCACGCGTACGGCGGCAGTGATTTTCAGTGGGCCGTAAACCAGGAAGAGCGCACCGCGCTGTGGACGGCGCGGCACAATGCGTATTTTGCCTCGCTCGCCTTCCGGCCCGGCAGCCGCGCCCTCACCACCGATGTTTGCGTGCCGATTTCCCGATTGGCTGAATGCATTGCCGAAACTCGCCGCGATGTCGATGCTTCATCCCTGGTTGCGCCGATCGTCGGGCACGTGGGCGACGGCAATTTTCACATGCTCATGTTGGTAGACCCAGATAGGCCAGACGATTATGCCGCGGCGGAAAAGCTTAACGAGCGGCTAGTGCGGCGGGCCTTGGCCATGGGCGGCACAATCACCGGCGAACATGGCGTGGGCATGGGCAAGATGAAGTACATGGCGGCCCAACACGGTGAGGGGGCGTTGGCCGTTATGCGAGCCATCAAGCAGGCGCTCGACCCAGAAAACTTGATGAACCCCGGCAAAATGATCCCTGCTGAACTGGGTAAGTAGCAACCACGCCCGCGCTAAATTGTGAACTGAACTTTCATCCGCTGCGGATCTTCCTGCGCCAGGCGCAACCCTTCGTCAAAGGCATCGAGCGGTAGCTGGTGCGAAACGATCGGCTCCAGGTTGATCTTGCCGCTTTGCAGCAGCATGATGGCTTCATGAAAGGTACGGTTCACGGCAAAACTGCCAATGATCGACAGGTCGCGTTTGAAAATATCGTACGGGCTAAAGGACACTATTGCGTTATCAGGCGCCACGCCAAAAATCCAGATTTTGCCTCGCGAACGTGCATAATGGATGGTTTGCTGGATGACAGGCGGCGCGCCGGTGGCATCAACAACCACATCGTAACCATGCGGGGCAAATGCTTTGGCATTTTTGGGTAGATCATCGGCGAGCACAGCATGCGTGACCCCCAAATTTTCCATTACGGAGAGTCGCCACGGGTTGACATCGGTGATGTCTACCTGTGCCGCACCCGCAGCGGAGACGGCTTGCGCCAGCAAAGCCCCCATCGGCCCCGCGCCAAAAATCAACACGCGGTCGCCCGCCTGAATTTGCACCCGCTTTAATCCCCAGGCCACGCAGGCCAACGGCTCGATGAGGGCTGCGTCGCTGTAAGACAAATCACCGATGGGGAAGACGACGGATTCGGGGGCAGAGACGTATTCGGCAAAACCACCGTCGCGGGTGACGCCGATGGCGGCTAGACTTTCGCATTGGTTCGGTTCGTTACGCTGGCAGTTTTCGCAGTGGTTGCAGGGGATGTTGGGATCGGCCGTGACGCGGTCGCCGGGCTGGAAGCGGGTGACGTTTGTGCCCACCGCGGCGACTTCGCCGCTAAATTCATGCCCCGGCACCATCGGGAATTGCGCCAGGGCGTATTCCCCCTTGAGAATGTGGATGTCCGTACCGCAAATGCCGGCGGCTTTGACCCGAATCAGCACATCGTCGGGGCCGATGGCTGGCTGCGGGATTTCAACAACTTCGGTATGCAGGGGTTTGGTAAATCTAGCGGCTTTCATGAGTCAATCCTTTTAATAATAGCTTGAGCGGGCGGGCCGAGTAATTGCTCTGGCTAATCGGAACAAATTAAATTAGCCTTAATCTCACCACTTCATTGGAAGCATTGTTAGGCTTTATGTTTTTGGGTTAGCTCACTTTTTTTTGCCGAGCCTCATAGACATAAGAGCTTCCTAAGCCCCACTGATCGTAGTTATATAGTGTCGGTTTGGCAATGAGATCTTCTGCTCGTTTTGCCCACATCTGGACTGCCAGGGTAGGTGATTGTTTTCCTTTCATAATAAGGTTTATAATCAACGTTTCAGAAAACACCTTCCATTTTGATCGTAGGGCATCACCTACTAAGACATACAAACAACTTAGGAAAAAATCTTGATGAGGACAAGCCTGATCACTAGCACATTGCAGAATGAGATCGTGAAGTTCAGGTGTATAGACTGCAAGTTCAAAGTCTTGAGTCGGTGTGTATACATTTGGGGTATAAGCCCATCGGAGGACTTCTTCTCGTGTTGGGTTCCAAACCTCACGAAACATCTTTTCTGAATTCTTTCTACGAGGCATTTTGCCGGTCCTTTTCTCAGGTTAAGCTAACAATGTTTCATGCGTCTAGTTGATATTCGGGCAAATTGGTTGGCAGGGGAGACGGCCGTTCACAATCACTCTCCACCTCCACATGCCGCCCACTGCGGGACGCTTCCAGCACGCCGTGCATCACATCGAGGACGTGGTAGGCCATTTCGCCGTTGGCTCGGTGGGAACGGCCGTTCCTCAGTGCATAGGCCATGTCCGCCACACCAATGCCCCGACTGTTGCTGGTGTAGCTGTGAGTAATTGGCACCTCGCGCCACTCTTTTTCATTCAGGCCGCGCACGCGCACCGGGCCATCGAAAGCGTTAGGGTCAGGCAGGCAGAGCGTACCTTTGGTACCCTGAATTTCCAGCAAAGCGCCGCCCACGTCGTACAAATTGATGGCTGCTCCTGCCGAAACGGATACGTCGAAGCTGGTGGTCAGCGTGGCTACTGGGCCGCTGGCAAAATCGAGGATGCTGGCGATGTGGGTGGGCGTGCCCACGGAGAAGTTCTGGCCTTGCTTGGGGCCGCTGCCGATGGTGCGCTCCTCGTACGTTTTGCGCGCCGAGCCGGTGACGCGGCGAATCGGGCCAAGCAGCGAAATGAGGGCGGTGAGGTAGTACGGGCCAATGTCAAACATCGGCCCCGCGCCCACCTGGAAGAGGAACTCGGGGCTGGGGTGCCACCGTTCGGGGCCTTGAATGAGCATGAACGCTTGCGCAGCGACTGGCGTGCCGATTTCGCCGGAGTCCAGAATTTGGCGGCAGGTTTGCAGACCACCGCCCAAAAAGGTGTCGGGCGCACAGCCTACCAGCAGGCCACGAGTTTTGGCTTCTTGGAGCAGGGAACGGCCGTCTTCGCGACTAATCGCCAACGGTTTTTCATTGTAGACTGATTTGCCTGCCCGCAGTGCCGCCAGCCCGATTTCCGCGTGTACGTCAGGCGTGGTCAGGTTGATAATCAGCTCAATTTCTGGGTCGGCCAGCACCTCGTCGATCGGTTTGGCCTGGGGCACGTTGTACTTTTCCGCTTGGCTTTGGGCGCGGGGCAGGGTGCGATTGGCCAAGGCCACCAGGTCCAAAATCTCCCACTTCGCCGCATTTTGAATGTAGATGTCGCTAATGTTGCCACAGCCGATAACGGCCGTTTTTACTGGTTTAACTGTCATGATCCATCCTATTTTGGCTCACGTAAAGCCGCCAAGACGCTAAGTTTTCTTTGCGCCTTCGCGCCTTTGCGTGAGTTTTTTTACTTGAGCCGATAAGAAACGAAGGCAATTGTGCGGTTATCAGGTGACCAAGAATTGACGTTTATGGTGCCCTGACCACCGAACAGCTTGACGATGGTTTTAGAGGTGCCCCCTTCGGCCGGAATCAGCCGCAGCTCGACGTTTTTGTTCGGCGGATGATCCCCCGGTTCCACGTCTCCTTTGGCATAGGCGATGTAGGTGACGAGACGGCCGTTTGGCGACACGTGCGGGAACCAGCAGTTGGCTTCTTCGTTTACCATGTGCGTCTGGTTCGAGCCGTCCACATCCATGCGCCACACCTGCATCAGGCCGCTGCGGGTGGAGTTGAACCAGATGTGACGGCCGTCTGGTGAATATTCCGGCCCGTCGTCCAGCCCTGGCTCGTCGGTGAGCTGCGTTTCCGGGCCACCGTTTACGGAAATGGTGTAGATGTCATACTGGCCGCCGCGCTCGGCGCAGTAGGCCAGCCGTTCGCCGTCGGGCGACCAGCCGTGCAGGTAGCTGGGGCCTTTGTCGGTGACGAGCTTGGGCTCGCCGCCGCTAATCGGCACGATGTAGATGCGCGAGGTGGCGTCTTCGTTGGTGAAGTGGCTAACGGCAAGCTCCGCGTTGTCTGGCGAGAGGACGTGATCGTTGTTGCAGTCGATGGCGAAGCCGGTGTCGATCTCTTTGTCTTCCCCGGTGGCCAGCTCATAGCTGACCATTTTGCCACCTTTGTTGTAGATGAGGAAACGGCCGTCTTTCGTCCAGTTCGGCGCCTCAATCACGGTGTCGTATTCTTTGAGCACTGTTCTTTCGCCCGTATGCACATCCACCGTCTCCAAAATGCTGTAGGAGTCGCGCTGGGCGATCCATTGTCGTAAGGCTTCGATGTCCATTTGTTACGTCTCCAATCGTTATTTTAGTTCGTCGAGGGGAACGGCCGTTCCGTTCAAAAGCTCTGCAAACAATGCCTGATAATCACCCCCGTGGTTTACGCTAAGCTCGATGCCTAGCTGCTCTTTAGCGTCCACGTAACTGTACGATCCTTGGGGGAAATAGCCAATGTGGTAGGGCAGATCGACGCCAATTTCGGTCAGCGTTTGCTGGAAAACCTTGCGATCATCGACCAGGACGCAAAAATGAAAAACGCCCGGCCCATTTTTGT
Source organism: Ardenticatenaceae bacterium (assembly GCA_020634435.1). Taxonomy (GTDB): domain Bacteria; phylum Chloroflexota; class Anaerolineae; order Promineifilales; family Promineifilaceae; genus Leptofilum. Next base: position 766,365 of record JACKBS010000004.1, read on the forward strand.
CTAAAAAAGTGCGCCACGGACTTGGTGAGGGTGCCGGCTGGAGCAGTTCCAACACAAAATTACCCAGCTCATATTTGGCAACCTGAATGCCTTTGTACCCGACCGGATCAGTATGGGCGTAATGCAAAATGCCATCGGGAAAGATGGTGGCAATTGTTTCTTCGGGCTTGCCCAACACTTTGGCCCAATTGGCATTGGCTTTTTTCACATCGTCTACCACGATGCAGATTTGGGTGATGATTCTGTTTTCTGCCAATTTTTACTCTCCTTCTGTGACGGGTGTGGGAGACGGGAGTTCTCGCTCCTTCCGTTCTCGATACAAAACATACATTCCACTGCCCAGTGTCAACGCCGCGCCAGCCAGCGTCAGCCAGGTGGGAATCTCGCGCCAGATGAGAAAGCCCCACAGGATGTTAATCGGCAGCGACACATATTCAAACGGAGCCGCCACGGAAGCCTGCGCCAGACTGTAAGCGCGGGACAACAGGTACATCCAAATGGCCCAAATCAGGCCCAAACCGGCCATAATCAGCCCATCCAGCAAGGTGGGCATACTCCAGGGGCGAATGAGAAAAGCAATGCTGGGGTGCGCGTTGGGCATGTCGCCCACCAGCGCGGGCAGCGGCACCAAAAGCAGCGCCGCCACCAGATAGACGAGCGAACTAAAATACGCCATCGTCGCGCTGCTGTCCTCCGCTTTTAGTTTGCGGGTGATGATGGCCACCAGCGCGTAAAACAACACGGAAATCAGCACAAACAAAGAACCGATGTTGAAGCTGGCGGACCCGGGCTGAACAATCAGCAGCACACCCAGAAAGCCGATGACCAACGCCACCCAGCGGCGTGGCCCTACCTGTTCGCCCAACATTACTACGGACAAAAAGGTAATCATCAGCGGGCCGGAAAAGCGAATCGCCTCGATCTGCGCCAGCGGCAAAGCGGCCAGCCCCATCATAAATGTGGTGTAGGAGAGAAAAAGGAAAAGGCCACGAACAAACTCTAGCCAGGGCAGTTTTGTGGCGGGCAGTCCGCGCCCGCCTTCGTAGCGGAAAAATAACACGGTGAAGGGCAGCGCTAGCAGGCTGCGAAATGTGACAATTTGCAATGCCGAATAATCGCCGCCAATCCACTTAACCGCAATATTTTGGATAGAAATAACAAATACAGCCGCTACCAAAAAGCCGATACCTTTAACATTTGCGCTTAATTTCATTTACAATTTTCCTTGAGGTTTTATCTCTCAATGATGGGGAGGATGAGATGGGATGGGTGGGCAGCGTCGTGAAAAATGCGATTTACTGCCGTTTCATACTGCTCAGCCGTCTCTGTTGTAATGTCCCCGCCCGTGTTGCTGTTGCGGTCAAAGCGGGGGAAATTGCTGCTAGACACCTCCAGCCGGATGCGGTGGCCCGGCAAAAAGACGTTCGACGTGGCCCACAAATTGAGCCGCAGCTCGTAAATTTCGCCTGGTTCTAATAACGCCAGTTCGGTAAAAGAGTTACGGTAACGCGCCCGCAAAATGCCTTCGGTGAGGATGATGGAACGGCCGTCTGGATACACATCCACCAGCTTACCCGTAAAATCCGTGTCCCGCGCCGAGGAGGAGACAAACAGGCACAGTTCGATTGGCCCCGTCACTTCCACCGGTTGCTCCAGCACGGGCGTGCTGTAAACCAGCACATCATCCCGCAGCTCAACCTCGCGCTGGTCGCGCGGCCCCATCGCGTTGCCGCCGGGCAAAATCACCTGCCCACCCACCGTCGGCACCGGCCGCAGCGGATTGTACAGATACACATCCGCTGGCTCCTCACCCGGCGCGGTGGTGGAAAGCGTGCCGTCGCCGTGCAGCGTGTTCGCCTGGCCGCCGCTGTGCAGGTAGAAGGAACGATAGTTTGTATCAGGCAGCGGCCAATCTGCTTCGCTGCGCCACTCATCCACGCCCATCACAAAAATCATGACCGGCGGCTCTTCGTCGATGCCGTTTTCCTCGCCCTTTAGCCAGCGGTCAAACCAGCGCAGATGGATGCCGGGCAGATCAATGGCCATCGCGCGGCCGCCCCAGCCAAACTCCCGCTCCGGGAAGCTGCCGCTAAAGTTCATGTGCGTCCACGGCCCGATGATCACCCGCTGGTTGCGGCGTGCCATTTCCGAGCCACCACGCTCTCGCATTCCCTTGAAATTCTCAAAGGTACTCCACGGAAAAATGTCGTACCAGCCGCTGATGTTCAGCGCGGGCACAGTGATCTGCTCGTAGCTGTCGCTCATGGACGACTGTTGCCAGTAATCACCATCGCTGCGGTGCGTCAGCCAGTCACGGTAAAACCCTGCATACTCCTGAATCAGCGGATGAGTTGCCAGCGGCAGTTCGCTGAAGGCACCATCCACATCCAGCGGACTATCACTCTCCAGGATTGTTTCGCCATGTGCGCGATGGCGCTCAATTTCTGCGGGCACGATGTTGGCTACCACCCAGCGCAGGTCGTGCAGCACTTTAGCGCCGCCCTGGTAGGAACAGCCCTCGTATCCTTCGGAGAAGGTAATGGCGGGAGCCATCGCTCGCAAAGGAGGGGGCTGCTCGCGGGCTGGCAGCCATTGCGTGCCGCCTAAGTACGAGCCACCAAAGGTGCCAATTTTGCCATTGCACCACGGCTGGTCTGCGACCCAGGCAAACATGTCTACGCCATCGGCCGTTTCCTGAATGTGTGGGTTAAACGTCCCCTCGGAGGCGTATCGGCCCCGCACATCTTGCGTCACCACCGTGTAACCAGCCTGAACTGCCCGCAAAATGTTAAAAGTTTCGCCACCGGCCAACATGCCGTCTTTGTTGTACGGCGTACGGGCCACCACTACGGGAGTTGGGCCTGCATTTTCCAACCGGTAGATGTCGGTGGCTAACTGCACCCCATCCCGCATTGGCACCATCACGTTTTTTTCAATTGAAATAGTTGGCATACTTTTTCTATTGGGTTTTGTTGCTGAGGAGTTGGTTTAGAACGGCCGTTGCTCCCTCAGCTTCTTCTTGCCCCACTTTGTCTTTAAGAACGTTGATAAAAGCGTATAGTTGAGCTTCGCTCAGCCCGGTATTCATCGCTGCGCCCAGATGGAAGTAGAGTTGTCCCGCCGTGCCCGCCATGCTGGCCAGGGCGGAGATGGTGACCAATTCACGACTTTGGAAATCCAGCACATCACGGGCAAAAATATCTGCAAAAAGATGCTCTTTGAGGTAAGTGTCGATGATGGGGGCAAACAGTTGATAGCCGTCGAGTGGGGGAATCGTTTCCCAACCAGCCAGTTCGGCCCGTACGTTGGCCCCATAGACGTCTTTGTCCATGTCCGCGGGCAGCGGGCTGGCTTCGGGGCCAGTTTCATCTTCAATGCCTTGCTCCTGGCGCTCTTTGAGCAGCGCCATAAAGGTGTTGATGCCGTTGAGGCTGCGGGGGAAACCGGCGTAGGCGTAAAGATGAACCAGAATTTCCTTGATTTCATTCACAGTCAAGCCAGATGATAATCCTTCTTGCAAGGCGGTCTTCAGCTTCTCCAGATCCCCATTGGCCGTGAAGGCGGCGATGGGGATGATGCTTGCCTGTTTGGCGTTTAGCATTTGATGTTCGCTCATTTTTTGCTCCTTTTTGGTTGAAAAACGAATGAATTATTCGTTTGCTACCAATTTGAGGGTTGTGGATCGTACTTCAGCAGTTAGCATGGGGGTGACGTATTGGGGGTAACGGCCGTATTTCTCCCGATACGCTGCATCAATCCTCTCATTCATTTCAGCGTCGGCATCTGCCACAAACGTAACCGCTTTCGTCACACCGCCAGCCCGAATTTGCCCTTGATGGCTTCTCTGCGCGGTGCGAAACCAGGAACCGTTGGGTCCTCGGTAAGAGCGAACATAGAGAGCATCGCCCACGCGGACGACCCAAATGGGTACCGATTTGCGCAACGTGCCGTCACGGCGGCGTGGCGCGATTTGTAGCTCTTCGGCCGTGCCAATCTTCTTCAGTTCATCAGTTGTCCATTCACTCATCGTCATTTATTCCTGGGGTAAAGAGAGGGTGACGGTCACATTGCCATCCCCAAGAATCTCTTTCAGTTCTGTTGCGGTTACGTTATCGATCTTACCCAGCCTTGTGAAGTTCCAGGAATTAGACGCGTAATAAATGACTAATGCACTACCCTGAAACAGAATAATGTCTCCCGCTTCTGTGGTGATCGATTCATCATTTCTCGGTAAATCCATACCAAGAGGCCCAACTTTCTCCATGCGGTCGTAGTCACGCATATTTATGGTGATAGGGCTCTCTGCTAACGCTTCTTTCAAAGCTGCTGCCGAAGAGTTTTCAACGAGTGTTGCTGTAAGTATATGATTGCCAACTTGAATATTCATAAGCTTAGAGTTTTTGATACGCCTCATCGCTTACGGCCTCTAGCCATTCGTTTTTGCTGTCATCGCCCGGGATGGCAATGGCAATGTGGGAAAACCAGCAGTCAGCTTTAGCCCCATGCCAATGCTTGACGCCTGCTGGGATATAAACAATAGAGCCTTCCTGCAAACTCACAGCTTCTTTGCCTTCTTCCTGGTACCAGCCTTCTCCAGCCGTGCAGATTAGAATCTGTCCGCCAGCCTTTGTGGCGTGATGAATATGCCAATTGTTACGGCACCCTGGTTCAAACGTGACGTTTGTTAAGAACAGAGGCGCTCTACCTGGCGTGGTAATCATTTTCAGGTAGGAACGGCCGCTAAAATATTTGGACAGCATGAAGTTACGCATGCCTGTGCCAAACATATTCGCTTTGTCGAACGCTTTTTTATTGGTGTATTTGCCCTGTCCGCGTTCAATCTGCTTGCTTTTTGTAGCTGGTAGTTGGCTGTAAGCCTCGTCAGAAACCGTCTCAAGCCACTCATTGCTGGTCTCTACACCAGGAATTTCCACAGAGATATGGCTAAACCAGCTGTCCGCTTTGGCCCCATGCCAATGCTTTACCCCGGCGGGGATGTACACAAAAGAGCCTTCAGCCAGGCTAACCGGCTTTTTACCTTCTTGCTGGTACCAGCCTTCGCCTGCGGTGCAGATGAGCATTTGCCCGCCGCCGCTTTTTGCATGATGAATATGCCAGTTGTTGCGGCAGCCCGGTTCAAAAGTCACATTGGCCAAAAACAAGGGCCACTCCCCAGGTTTTGCAAACAGGTTCAGAAAGGAATTGCCAATAAAATATTTGGCAAACATCTCGTTTGGCATACCAGTGCCAAACATATTTACTTTTTCAAATTCTTGAATATTTTTGTATTTCATTAGTTTTGCTTCCCTCGGCTGCTTTAACCGCGAATTGAACGCCATACCATTGAAAGCATGGCGCGCAAATTCAGCTTGCCGCCGTAAACGGGCATCATGCTGGCATCGCCATAATCTTCGATTTGTGGCACGTTCTGCAAAACAGTCATGTCCGCCTCAGAGATGACAAAATCGACAGCTGCGTTGGATTTCATGTGGGCCGGATTGGCTGTCTTTGGCAGCGGCAGCAGGCCAAGCTCCAAACAGTAGCGAATGCTGAGTTGGGGCACGGAAACGCCGTATTTTTGAGCCATTGCGGTAACTTCTTGATTCTTCATCAGCTCGCCGTGGGCAATGGGTGAATAGGCTTCTACCAAAATCCCCTGGTCTTGCGTGTATTGAATCAGCTCTGTTGGTGTATTGCTGATGTGCGCCAAAATTTGGTTGACCATCGGCTTAACGGAGCAGGAGTCAAGGATGTTCTTCAGATCGGCTTGTTCAAAGTTGGAAAGGCCGATAGCGCGCAGTTTGCCTGCTTTATACGCTTCCTCTAGCGCGCGCCACGCTTCACGGTTTCCTTCAAAAAACCGGTCGTCGCCACGGAATTTGCGCCAGGGTTGTGGGCTGTGGATGATCATCATGTCGATGTAGTCAAGCCCCATTGTTTTGAGCGAGTTGTCTATGGAGGAAACGGCCGTATTATAAGATTTCACTTCTGCCGCCAGTTTTGTGGTGATAAACATCTCTTCTCGTTTGACACCAGAAGCACGAACGCCTTCGCCCACGCCGCTTTCGTTACGGTATGCCTGGGCGGTATCAATATGCCGATACCCAAGTTCGGTTGCATTCTTCACCGCCTGGACAACATCTTTGTTGCTAATAAACCAGGTGCCAAGACCGAGTTTCGGAATCTCGACCCCATTCGATAGTGTGTATTTTTCTTCCAAAATCATGATCTTTTTCCTTGTAGATAGAAGGAGTGGCTCCCCTTCAAATTTGTCTATCTTTGTTGACGTGTTTCAGCTAATCCTCAACCGCACCGTCCGGGGTTCCTGGATGGTGCGATGATTAGCTAGAGAAAATTAACGGTTATCCCAGCTTCCCGCCGTAAACCGGAAACATGCTGGCTTCGCCATAATTTTCGATTTGTTCTATGTTTTTCAGGAATTCCATATCTTCGTCTGAAATCACAAAATCGACAGCTGCATTGGATTTCATGTGGGCCGGATTTGCCGTTTTGGGCAATGGCAGCAGATCGAGTTGCAGTACGTAGCGAATACTCAACTGCGGCACGGAAACGCCATATTTTTCAGCCATATTGATGACATCCTGATTTTTCATCAGCTCGCCGTGGGCAATGGGTGAATACGCTTCTACCAGGATGCCGTTGTCTTGCGAATATTGGATCAACTCTTTTGGCGTGTTGCTGATGTGGGCCAAAATTTGGTTAACCATTGGCTTCACAGTGCAAGATTCCAGGATGTTGTCCAGGTCTTCTTTTTCAAAGTTTGAAACACCAATCGCCCGCAGCTTGCCTGCTTTATATGCTGCTTCCAGTGCACGCCATGCTTCACGGTTGCCGTCAAGGTAGGCATCCTCTTTGTGGAACTCCATCCACGGCTTGGGACTGTGGATAATCATCAGGTCAATGTAATCAAGCCCCATTGTCTTCAGTGATTGATCAATAGAGGCAACGGCCGTTTCGTAAGACTTGACTTCTGCGGCCAGTTTTGTGGTGACGAAAATTTCTTCGCGTTTTACACTAGTTACCCGGATGCCTTCACCCACGCCGCGCTCGTTTTGATACGCTTGTGCCGTGTCGATGTGACGATAGCCAATTTTTACAGCCTCTTTCACGGCCTCAACAACGTCCGTGTCGTTGATGAACCAGGTTCCCAGGCCAAGTTTCGGAATTTCTACCCCATTGGATAGCGTGAATGTTTCTTCTAAGATGGTCATGTTATTTTCCTTCGTGAATGGGAGTCGGATTAGCAACCCGACCTACGATTTGTACTCCTTTGACAATCCTTTCTAACGTTTTTAGCGTGCTTTGGCTTGAATAAAAATCCAGCACACTAGGATTATCTCTCTCATCTTCATCTTTATTTTACTGTTTTAGGTGACTGGCTGATATAATGATTCTCGATAATCATTGTACAATTCTGCAAGTTTTGTGAATTCGAGCTTGAGTGCAAGCTTGTCGAGGTTATTATGGATTTAATGAACTCTCAGCAATCTGAGCGTGAAGCACAACGGGTACAGGCGAACAGGGAAGAGCTAGTAGAGCGTATGATGCGCGCATGTCCTGAAGATGGACCATCGCGACCGTTGGATGGCATTCTTTGTTACCGGTTTTCTACACCGACAGAGCTAAATCCAACGTTGTCTGAGCCAGCTTTGGCTGTGATTGCGCAAGGTAGCAAAGAACTTTATTTGGGTGAGGAGCGCTTTCAATATGATCCGTATCATTACTGTTTGGGTACGTTGGAGCTGCCTGTTTCCAGCCATGTGATCGAGGCTTCAAGGGAACGGCCGTATCTCAGTTTAAGTTTCGCGCTGGACCCAATCCTCATTGGCTCGATCATGACAGAGTTGGGCCACACCGAAAAACCGAAGCGGGCTGATGTAAAAGCGATGGACGTAAGCGCATTGGACGCCGGTTTACTGGACGCCGTCGTGCGGCTTGTCCGGCTGATCGACACGCCTGTTGAGGCACCCATTTTAGCTCCGCTGATTAAGCGAGAGATCATTTGCCGCCTCTTGTTGGGGGAACAAGGCGACCGACTACGTCATATTGCGGTTGTGGGCGGTTATACCACGCCTATTGCTAGAGCTATTGAACGGCTTCGCGAAGCGTTCGATCAACAAATCCGCATCGAAGAAGTTGCCGAGGAAGTTGGTATGAGCGTTTCCAGCTTCCATCACCAGTTCAAAGCGGTGACCGCACTGACGCCTTTGCAATTCCAAAAGCGGCTACGGCTTCAGGAAGCGCGCCGATTGATGGTGGGCGAGGATTTGGATGCCACAACCACCGCTTTTCGGGTCGGCTATAACGATGCGTCTCACTTTAACCGGGAATACAAAAGATTGTTTGGTTTGCCACCCATGCGGGACGTGGAACGGGTGCGTGAATTCACGAATGGCAATGTTGGCCTGGCGGTTAACTAAAAGCAGGTAAACCATAGAAACGGCCGTTGCCTTTCCACCTGCTTCAGATACAAAAACTTCAAACCCCCTTCCTGGATAGAGCTTTCACTCACACCCTCGGTTCCACGAAGAATTTTTCACTTAAGCCATAGCTGCTCGCTAACTGCTTGTTATTTTCGGGCGCTTAACAGTTGCCCGCCGTACGGAATCAGGCCCACGATTGGGTGAGGCACATACGGCTCCTCCAAGTAAGCAATATCTTCCGCTTCAAGCTTAACGCTCACAGCCTCGACTGCGCTCTCCAGATGGGGTAGTTTGGTCGCGCCAATCACGGGTGCAGCGACGGGGTTTTTGTGCAGCATCCAGGCCAGAGAGATGTGGGCCATCGGCACGCCATATTTTTTCGCCATTTCGGCCACGCGCTCGATGATCATTTGGTCAGAATCGGCCGTTGCATCATATTTCCGCTTGGCGATGGGATCAGATTCCAGGCGTGCGGAGGTTTCTGATGCCGCCCGCGCTAACCTGCCAGAGGCCAGCGGGCTGTACGGCGTCATCGCAATCTTTTCTTCCACACACAGCGGCATCATTTCCCGCTCTTCTTCACGATAGATGAGGTTGTAATGATTTTGCATGGAGACAAAGCGCGTCCAGCCGTGTTTTTCGGCGACGTGCAGCGCCTTGTGAAACTGAAAAGCATACATGGCCGATGCGCCGATGTAGCGTACCTTGCCCGCCTTCACGATGTCGTGCAATGCTTCCATCGTTTCTTCGATGGGCGTGTTGTAATCCCAGCGGTGGATGATGTAGAGGTCAATGTAATCCATCCCCAGCCGCTTCAGGCTTTGATCAACCTGGCTCAAAATGTGCTTGCGCGACAGGCCACCGCCATTGGGCTTCTGGTTCATCGGGACAAAAACCTTCGTGGCGACGACAATTTCATCCCGGTTGGCAAAATCATTCAGGGCACGGCCCAGAATTTCTTCGCTGGTGCCGTATGCGTACGCATTGGCCGTATCAAAAAAGTTGATGCCTAAATCCAGCGCCCGTTTGATGATGGTGCGGCTGTCTTCTTCGTTGAGTGCCCATTGATTGTGAACCCAGTTTTCGGCCGTACCGAAGCTCATCGCCCCTAAACAAATAGGGGAAACATCCATGCCAGTATTGCCCAGTTTTACATATTCCATTTTCGATTCCCTCCGTAACTGTCGGTCGGATTGCCAATCCGACCGACAGTTTTAACGCTAAAGTTCCGCCACTGCCGGAATAATCTCTTTGGCAAACGTTTCTAGCGGCGTGATTTTGTACACGTCTGGCATGTTGAAGATGGCATGGGTGAAGCCCATCTCTGAAAGTTTCTGGATGCGATTGATGACGCCAGCTACCGTATCATTTTCAGATAGATGTACCGTACCGAGAGACGTTTTCTCGATGCTGTCATAATCACGTCCCTGCTCTTCACAACGCACTTTGAGCGTGTCCAGCGCTTTTTGCATATTTTCCATCCCTGCACCTTCAAAGAAATTGCAGGCATCGGCGTATTGGGCCACCATGCGCAGCGTTTTCTTCGGCCCCATCCCGCCAATCATGATGCGGGGATGCGGCGTAGAGAGCGGGCGTGGGTTGTTGGTGATGGCTGGCGCAGCAAAGTGCTGGCCTTCAAAAGCGGTCTCATCGCTGGCCCAAAGCGCTTTGGCCAATTGCAAATTGTCTTCTAGCTGCTCAAACCGTTCGGAGGTGGATGGGTAAGGAATGCCAAACCCTTTGGCCTCGTCTTCATACCAGGCGGCCCCAATGCCCAAATAGGCGCGTCCGCCGGAGAGAATATCCAGCGTGTTCACCATTTTCATGAGGACGGAGGGGTAGCGGTAGATGACGCCTGTGACGAGGGTGCCGAGATATGCTTTTTCGGTGAGTCCGGCCAGATAGCCAAGTGTGGTATAGCTTTCCAGCATTGGGTCAGTGTACGCTTCGCCGAACAAGCCCTTGATCTGGTAATAATGGTCCATCACCCACAGGCTGTAAAAGCCAGCGTCTTCGGCAGTGGTGACAATTTCTTTGAGCTTGGGACGGATAACGGCCGTTCCTCCCGGAACCTTAAACGACGGAATTTGTAAACCAATCTGCATGATTATTCTCCTTTTTAAGCTGTTAGAGTTGTTCCCAATTAACGATTGTCTTTCCCGCGCAGGCTGCACTGTTGAAAAGATGGTAAGAACGGCGATAATGATGATATGGCTAAGAAAAATCGGCGTGAAAGCCAGTTTGTGACCTTTGCTCGCATGGCCCACAACCTGGCACAAAAAGAATTTGCTCCTTATTCCCATCCCAAAAGCCCGCGCAAGTATACGCAGCCGCAGTTGGTTACCTGCATTTTGTTGATGCATCGGCTGAGATTGAGTTATCGGGATATGGAAGAGTGGCTGCTGGCTAGTGATGCGGTGGTCAAGGAACTGGGACTCAAGGATGTGCCCACGTACTCGGCACTGGCGCGGGCAGCGGCTCGATTGTTGACGCTGGCCCAGATCGATCGCATGAATGTCAGCTTGTTGACAGAGTTGGGCATTGAGGAGGAAGCAGTCGCGATTGACGCGACTGGGTTTCAGCTGACTCAAGCCAGTGATTACTATATCAACCGACGCGGCTGGAAGATCACCCAATATTGGAAAGGATTCTATGGGGTTGGTCTGAACACCCTGTTCATTTTGGGACGGAGTCAATCGTATGGGCCGGGGCATGATGGTAGTAAATTGGAAACGATGCGGCGTGCGGTACGGCCGTTTATGCGTTCTGGTCAATGGGTTTTGTTGGCTGATGGTGGCTTTGATGTGAAGTCGGTACGACCTGATGACCTCATACCGCCCCGTCGCACGGGTCCGAAGCGGTCGATTGCCTCGCCCTTGCGCCAAGCACGCGCTGACTTGGTTGCCGTAGCCCGACTGGATGGACTCTTTGGGCAGCGCTGGAAGGTCGAAACCGTCATCTCGGTCATCAAACGCAAGTTTGGTGACGCCATTCGGGCACGCAAATACTATCTGCAACGGCGTGAGCCAGCGATTAAGATGTTGGTTTACAATCTGCATCATTAATTTTGCTTTAGATCAGTTAATCCCGTAAGCATCTTTTGCTTTGTTTTGGATGTTTTCAACAGAGCAGCGCAGGCGGGAATCCATTTGGTTTCAGGAGTGGATACCCGCATTTGCGGGTATGACAGGGTCGAGATTTTTATTAAGGAACAACTCTATTGATAAACTATTTTCTTACGTATGCGCAATGACAGGATGCGGGCGATACGGCTCTTCCAGACGGTTCACCTCATCCTCTGTCAAATTAACCGAGAGAGCCGCCAGAGCGTCGTCCAGGTGGTGCGGCTTGGTTGTGCCCACAATTGGGGAGGCGATATTGGGCTTGGTGTACATCCAGGCCAGCGCCACCTGCGCCATCGGGATGCCGCGTGCTGCCGCTATTTCCTGAACGCGCTGGACGGTCGTCAGATTATCGGCCTGCTCATACCGGCTTTTAGCGAGTCCATCGCTTTGATAACGAGCGGTTTCATCTACTTTCTCTGGTTTACGTGCCAAGACCCCCCGCGCCAGCGGTGAGAAGGGAATGACGCCGACGCCCTGATCTTCACAAAGTGGCATCATCTCGCGCTCTTCTTCGCGGTAGAGCAAATTGTAATGGTTTTGCATGGAAACAAAGCGCGTCCAACCGTGTAAATCGGCCGTGTACTGGGCTTTGGCAAACTGCCAGGCAAACATTGCCGACGCGCCGATATAGCGCACTTTGCCCGCCTTCACGATGTCGTGCAGCGCTTCCATTGTTTCTTCGATGGGCGTTTCATAATCCCAGCGGTGAATTTGATACAGATCCACGTAATCGGTGCCCAACCGCTGGAGACTGGCGTCAATGGCATTCATGATATGTTTGCGGGAAAGCCCGTAATCGTTGGGGCCTTGGCCCGTTGGGAAACGAACTTTGGTTGCGAGCACAATTTCGTCCCGTTTGGCAAAATCCCGCAGCGCATTCCCGGTAATAATTTCGCTTGTGCCACCGGAATAAACATTGGCGGTGTCGAAGAAATTAATTCCTGCCTCCAGTGCCCGTTTAATATATGGTCGGCTCTCCTCTTCATCCAAAACCCATGGATTGTGCTCGCTCCGCTGCCCGAAGCTCATGCAGCCCAGACAAAGACGAGACACTTTTAAGCCACTTTTTCCTAATCTTACATATTCCATTTGATTACTCCTTTTTGCATTGCAACAGGAAACTTTTGCTTACTCTTTGAAGACTTCTTTAGCGACCAGAATGGCAGAGATTGCTCTTGGCCATCCCGCGTAGAAAGCCAGATGAATCATCACTTCGGCCAGTTCTGTTTCCGAAAGGCCGTTTGTCTTGGCCAGATTCAGGTGGCCGCGCAGTTGTTCCGTGTTGCCATTGGCAATGAGCGCCGCCACCGTGACCAGGCTGCGGTCTCGCGGTGACAATTCTTCACGTGCCCACACATCGCCAAACAGCACGTCATCCGTAAGTTTCGCCAATTTGGGAGCAAAGTCGCCCATGGGCTGCTGCGCCCGTGATTGTTCTTTTGCGTCAGACATCTTTGGTCTGCTTAAACATCCAGCTTTCTTTCGCCCAGCCACTTTACCATTGCCGGGTCGCGATGGTCAAAGAAGCTGCTGGTTTTGGCATCCAGCGTCGCAATCGCCGCCATATCTTCGGCGCTTAATTCAAAATCAAAGATGCTGATATTTTCGATCATCCTCTCTTTGCGGACGGTTTTGGCCAGGGCAACAACGCCTCTTTGCACCACCCAGCGGAGAATTACCTGACCCACGCTTTTGCCATATTTTGCGCCAATGGAGTACAGTGTTTCATTCTCGAAAATATTGTTGCGGCCTTCGGCAAAGGGTGCCCAGGCTTCAACCATCACGCCGTTCTCTTGTAAAAACGACTGCGTCTCGATCTGCTGTTGGAAAGGATTAACTTCGATCTGGTTGATGGCGGGCGCGATCATGTTGTGGATCATCAAATCCATGATCCGGTCTGGTTGAAAGTTGGATACACCGATGGCTCTGATTTTGCCTTGTTGATACAGTTCCTCCATCGTCCGCCATTCGCCGTACACGTCACCGTATGGTTGGTGAATCAGGTACAGATCAATGTAATCGAGCTGCAAACGGTTCAGGGAGTTATCGAACGCTTTGAGCGTGCCTTCGTACCCCTGGCTCTGAATCCAAAGTTTGGTGGTGATGAACAAATCTTCTCTGGCGACGCCGCTTTGCTGGATGCCTTTGCCCACAGATTCTTCATTTTGGTAGGAAGCGGCCGTATCTATGTGACCGTACCCCGTTTGAATCGCGTCAACCACGCTGCGCACACATTCGTCCGGGTCCGTTATCTGAAAAACGCCAAAACCCAAAATCGGGATTTCAACGCCATTGTTTAATTTTACAGTTTGCATGATTTCTCCTTTGCGAGTTAAGCCGGATGGTCAATCCGGCCTTCGAATTTAGTAACGGTGGCCAATTACGTTTATCTCCGCCATTGCTTCCCTAATTTCGCTGAGGTCATCGGCTGTCAATTCGATGTTGACTGCGCCTAGATTTTCATCTAGTCGGTGCAGCTTGCGCGTGCCGGGAATAGGCGCAATCCACGGCTTTTGCGCCAGCAGCCAGGCGAGGGCAATCTGGCCCGGCGTGGCGTCGTGCTGCTGACCGATGCGGGCCAGCAGGTCCACCACTGCCTGATTCGCCTGGATCGCTTCGGACGTAAAACGCGGGTTGCGGCTGCGGATGTCGGAACTGTCGTAGGTGGTTTCGGTGGTGATTTTGCCTGTTAGGAAGCCACGGCCTAGCGGGCTGTAAGGTACCAGGCCAATGCCCAGTTCCTCAACAGTAGCCAGCACATCGTTTTGCTCAATCGCTGTCCACCAAATCGAGTATTCACTTTGCAGTGCGGCGACGGGCTGGACCGCGTGCGCCTGGCGGATTTGCTCGGCGCTGGCTTCAGACAGTCCAAAATGCCTGACCTTGCCTGCTTGAATTAAATCTTTGACAGCGCCAGCGACCTCGGCCATTGGTACGTCTGGGTCGGGCCGATGCTGGTAAAAAAGGTCGATCACCTCCACGCGCAGCCGCTTGAGTGATTCGTCCGCAACGCGCTTGATTTGCTCGGGGCGGCTGTCTAGCCCGGTGCCAGGTGCTGGGCCATTCTCGCCGTGCTTGAAGCCAAATTTGGTGGCGATGACCACCTCGCCCTTGAACGGCTCCAGCGCCTCGCCGACCAGCAGCTCGTTGGTGAAGGGGCCGTACACTTCGGCCGTATCGAAGAAGGTGATGCCGCGCTCGACTGATTTGTGCAGCAGGTCAATCATCTCCTGCTTGTCGGTGGGCGTGTCGCCAAAGCTCATGCGCATACAGCCTAAGCCAAGGGCAGAAACTTCCAGATTGTCATTACCAAGTTTACGCGTTTTCATCAGATTACTCCTTGTTTGTAGGCCGGATTGTCAGTCCGGCGTATGAGTTCGTTTGTCGAATTTATTGTTGCATGGTTGCTAATCTATTTGTTTCGGCTGGCAAGCTGCGCTTGATGGCGCTCACCACAACGAGAACGACGGCGACGAAAGCCGCAAAAGCCAGGTACATGCCTCTTGCGCCCAGGCTCTCAAATAACAACCCGCCGACAAAGCCGCCAATGGCAGAGCCAATACCACCATAAGCCACGTTGAACAAGCCTTGCGCTGTGGCGCGTAATCCTTGCGGAGCGTGGGCATCGGCGTAGGTGACGCCCGCAACCATGAGCAGTGGGTAGTTCAGACCATTGAGCAGCTGGATGAGCAGCACGAATGTGGGCGTGGGAGCCACTCCCAGCAGCAAGAACCGCAGCCCCGTCATGGCCAAAGAGAGGATCAGCAGCGGATAAGCGCCGAATCGTTTGACAAACCGATTGGCAAAAAAGAGGACGGGCAGCTCGCCGATGGTGCCAATGGTGAGGGCAATTCCCATGAGCGATTCGCCAGCCCCTAAGGTTTTCATATACGGGAAAAGGTAAGCGTTGAGGGTGGCAAAAGAGATGCCGCCAGAAAAGCTGATCAGCAAAAAGAGGAGGAAATGCGGCTTTTTTAGCAGTTCGCTGGCTCGACCTTTGGCAGCGGGTTCCTCATCTGTGGCTTCGCTGTGGGTCAATTGCTGGTTGACACCGAAGGCGATGAAGAATAGGACAGCGGCGGACCAAAAGGCGATTTTGAGTCCGTACTGTTCTACCAGCAGTCCAGCCAGGGCGGCGATGACGCTAAAGCCAATGGTGCCACCGAGACGGATACGGCCGTATAGCTCCTTTCTCTCTCCCAGCATAAACATCGTCGCATTGTTGGCCAGTGACAAAATGGGCGAGTAAGCGACGGCTGTCAAAACCGCCATGCTCAATAAAAGCAGGAAACTGTTTAGCTGCGGATAAAAAATTAGCACCCCGACCATAACTAATAGAGCAAGGCTCATGATGCCTTTGTGCCGATTGGTGCGGTCGGCAGCGCTGCTGATTAAGGGAAGACTGACCAACGTGAGCAAGGGGGCAATACCTGTCAGTAGGCCAATTTGCGCTCCAGAAAAGGAAAGCGATTGGTAATAAAGCACCAGGTAGGGTCGGTATGCCGCCAAACCCCCAAAGATGAGAAAATAAAAGCCGAACGGCCAGATGAGCTGCTTGTTCTTCATCGCAATTTGCCGAAATCCTTTTGGGGTATCGTTAATCTGAAAGTTCTTGTTCTTTCGTCACGATCAGATTGTCGTACACTTCAATTTTATGGTTGAGCAAATCCAAGGTTTCCTGCATTTCGGCCATGCGGGACAGAAGCTGCGTGCGCTGTTCCACTAAAATGGCTTTGCGGGCGTCTACGGTGTCGTCGCCTTGCTGCACCAGCGCGTAATATTCGATGAGCACTTCCACCGGCAGCCCGGCGGCCCGCATACATTTGATAAAGCCAACGCGCCGCACGTCCAGCTCGCTAAAATCGCGGATGCCGCTTTCGGTCCGGTTTACTGGGGGTAGTAGGCCAATTTTTTCGTAGTAGCGCAGGGTGTCGATGGAAAGTCCCGATTGTTCACTCACTTCTGAAATTTTCATGATTTGCACCTCCAGGATGTAGTTTACAACCTGGAGTTAACTCTAAGTCAAGGGTTTTGGGGAAATTGGTTGGAATTGGGGTGTAGGTTCAGGTGCGACGCACTTCAAAAGTGCGTCGCACCTGTGGGGTAAGCGTAAAAAAAGGGAAATGGGTTTGGAGGAAGTGGAGGGGAACGGCCGTATTCCTCGTTGTTCTAGGGCCGTAGATTTTCCACAGTCTGTGCCAACGTTATCGCAAGCTGTAATCTGTCGCGCATGATGTCAGGGTCTCCCTGCACATCTTTTTCAGAAACGGTAACTTGATCTTTGTTGATGTAAACCACCGGATAATTCAGCGCCATAATTTTTTGCCGCACGGCCGGATCGCTAAAGACGTTGCGGGCGACGGCTTCTTTGGCAAACGAAATTTGGAATTTTTCGTCGAAATCTGGATCGCCTACTTCTCTATCCCCGCGCAGAAAAATATCATCATCGACTTCCAGGCGTAAGATGGGCATTTTGCCATTGCTGTGGAAGGCGGTGTAATGGGTTTGGGCTGGCGTGGAGCGTGTGTTGCCGCCGCCGGATGCGGGGCTGCCTTGCAGTTTAACACTGTAATTGGCAAATTGGCCTTCCAAAATGGGGTAGCCGACGCGCGGTTGCTTGTAAGTGAGGCCCAGCGCCATTTCTGCTTGCCGCCAATTCTCTACAACTTCCTTTTTTGGCCGCAACAACCAAATGGCTAAATAAATGAGCCCGCCGACCACCAAAAAGATGCCGCCATAGACAGCAAATGCAAAAAGATAATCACCGATTGTTTCCACAGAGATCCTCCACAATTTTATTGATGAGAATAGTCTAGCCGGTGTACGATCATAAATCGATCAGAGAAAGCGGAAATTTGGCTCGCGTTGGGGCAAATCGACATTTTGCAGCTTGACTTGCACAATGCTGTCGAGTGGATTAGGCGTTTTGGCGTAGATGCTGGTTTCGGTGCCCAATTCTGGCAGCAGGATCAGGTCGCGCTTGCCGCGCTGGTCAATGACGATGCCTTCGCCTGTCCATTCGGGGTTGCGCAGGAGGTAAACGGCCGTCCAGTGACCATTCGACAATCGTTCTGCATAGCGAATATCACCGCTGACGGCATAAGCCGCGCCGACACGTTCCATAACAGCTTGCTCATCGAGGAGAGGTTCGCCATTGAGGTAGGCGCGCAGCTGCTGGTGCACGACCAAATCGAGGTAGCGGCGCAGCGGGCTGGTGGTTTGCACGTACTGGTCTAGTCCTAGCCCGGCGTGGCGACCGGGGGTGCTGCCCGGCTGGCTGCCGGTCATCGTTTTGCGGCGGGCAAAGTTGGCCGAGGGAGTGTCGCCCTCCACGACTTCAGTTGGGGCATCTTGCGTGGTGTAGGGGATGGGGATGTTGTGCTGCTGGGCAAACTGGGCCACTGCTTCGCCAGTCATCAACATCGCTTCGCGGACGAGATCGCGGCTTTGTAGGGGAGGTAACGGCCGTATTTCCACCGCACCATCCTCATCCAGCCGAATTTTCACTTCTGGCAAATTGATTTGGACCGCGTCGTTGGCCACGCGTCGCGCTTCGTATGCCTGAGCAATGGCCAGCAGTTCGCGGAAAGGCGATTCGTCCAGCCGGGTTTGCGCCTCGTCGTAGCTGAGGCGAGTGACGCGCACGGTGCTGGGCACAATTTCCAGGTTGATAATCGTGCCGTCGGCCATCACGTCCAGGCCAAAGGAGAGAGCGGGTGAGGTTTCATCTAGTCCCAGGGCCAGGGCGGCGGTGGCGGCTTCGGGCAGCATGTGGATGGTGCCTTCAGGCAGGTAAAGGTTGGCGCCACGGGCGCGGGCTTCCAAATCGGCGGGGCTATCTGGAGGGATGAGGGCGGCGACGTCGGCGATGTGTACCCATAGACGGCCGTTTTCCCAACTCAACGCATCATCCGGGTCACGGCTGCCTTCGTCGTCGATGGCCAGGGCAACCAGGTGCGTCAAATCGCGCCGTTCTTCTTCGGGCAGGGCGGGGATAGCATACTCGGGCTGGCTGGTGTTGACACCGAGGCGGCTGGGGTACGGGTTGACGGTTTCGTCCCAGTAGCCCAATTTGAGCAGCAGGGCATGGGCGTTTTCTGGCGTTTCGCTCTGGTTCAAATTGCGCAAGACCTGGCTGCGTACCTGTTGCCCCATAGCCTCGGCGGCAATTTCCTGGAGGAAACGGCCGTCTTCCGGCAAAAACGTCCCCTGGTTCACGCGATTGGCGAAGGCGGTCCACGCTTCGGCTTCAGCCGCTTTGGCGGCGCGGGCTTCTGTTTCGGCGGCTACTTCTTCCGCCGTGTGGACGGTGATTTCGGCGATACTGCCGCTGAAATGGAGGCCATCGTCCACCGCTTGCCAGATGGCCCAGGCTGTGGCGGGGGTGAACTCATCGTAGGCCAGTTCCGACAGCTCTTCCAGGCTGGTGGTTTCGCCCTCTAGCAGTTCCCAAGCAGTGAGCAGTTCGCCTTGTGGTTTGCTCAGTTGGCCAAAATTGGCCAGCGGGCCGGGGTGGAGCAGCTCAATATCTTTGGGACGCACGGAAACGGCCGTACCGTCTTGCGTCACGATGTTGATCTTTTTGGCGCTGACGTTGGTCACGCGGGCAGCTTGATTTTTATAGAGAACGAGGTTGTCGGCACGGAAATTATCACTCATGTCGCAATTGTAATGTTCCTGGAGCGATTAGGCTACGCGATTCACGATGTTTGCCGGGCTTTTAAGTTTTCAAACAATAGGACGCGGATGAACGCAGATGACGCTGATTTTTCTATTTAATCCGCGTTATCTGCGTGAATCGGCGTCCCATTTACTTAATATCCCCCTACAAGTCATATGACCGTCAGGTGACGACCGGCACTGCTGGATATGACCTTGCCTCCGCTAAAGTGACAGTATGGAATTCAACAACCGAACTTTGGAGGTAAATGAAATGAGTACCCTGACAACTCGAATGGAACAAAAAAGTAGCGAAACTGATCTGTGGCGGCGCGTTTTGGGCACCGACCGCTTTTTGACCTGGTCATTTGTGGGCAGCATGGTGCTGTTTTTAGCCACGATTGTGCTTTCGATTTTTGATTCGCGGCTGGTGACTGGCGCACCTGTTTGGGTGAAGCCGATGAAATTTGCCATCTCGATTACGCTGTACACCGGTACGCTGGCCTGGCTGCTGAGCTATGTGGAAGGACATCCCCGGCTGGTGCGCTGGATTGGCGGGCTGACGGCGTTGGGCTTTTTGGTAGAGATTGTGGGCATTTTTGTGCAGGCGGCACGGGGCGTGCGCAGTCATTTTAACGTGGGCACCCCGTTTGATGCGGCCATTTTCTCGCTGATGGGCACCTTTGTGATGGTGATTTGGGTGATGAATATTGCCACGGCCGTTCTGCTCATGCGGCAAAAGATGGACAACCAGCCATTTGCCTGGGCGCTGCGTTTGGGGCTGTTGGTAACGGCAGTTGGCGCAGTTCTCGGCTTTTTGATGACCGCGCCCACAACGGAGCAGCTTTCGGCAATGGAAGCGGGCGAGGTGGTGACGGTAATGGGTGCCCACAGCGTCGGCGTGGAGGATGGTGGGGCTGGTTTGCCCTTCGTGGGCTGGAGCACTGAGGGCGGCGACATTCGCCCGGCGCACTTCGTGGGGCTGCACGCGCTGCAATTAATTCCGCTGCTGGGCATTTTTGTGAATCGTCGGTACGGCAAGCGGTTGTCAGACGGCCGTCGCACGGCACTGGTGGTTACAGGTGGATTGGGTTACTTGGGTGTGGTTCTGCTGCTGTTGTGGCAAGCCCTCCGCGCCCAGCCGCTCATCGCCCCGGATGGCTTGACGTTGGTAGCGTTAGCTGGTTTGATTGGCGTGGTGAGTCTAGTCGGAACGGCCGTTTTTCTGAAAAAATAAACCTTAGCCTGGGGATTTATCCCCAGGCACCGGAAAGGTGCAACAATGCAATTAAAATCAGAACAAGTTTGGGACGCGATTTATAAAGAGCTATTTGCCGTGTTGGGCATGGTAACAGCCAAAAATGAAGCGCGGACGGTGGGTGTCGTTTACATCGTGCAGAATCGAAAATTGTACATTGGCACAGGCAGCGATTCCTGGAAGGCGCGGCACATTGCGGCGAATTCGGCCGTTTCCATCACCATTCCCATTGCCAAGCGCATTCCCATCATGCCCTGGATCAAGATTCCGGCGGCGACCATCACATTTTCTGGCCAGGCGCGGGTGCTGCCCGCCAATGAAGTGGCGAAGCCAATTTTGCAAGCGGTTTTTCAAGGTTTAGCCGATGATGCTGCCAAACTGTCGGAAACCTGCCTGATTGAAGTGACGCCGGAGAAAGAGTTTATCACCTATGGCGTGGGCATTCCGCTGCGGCAAATGCGCCATCCCGACCAATCAAGGGGACGTGCGCCGGTAGCTTGATGGATAAAGAGAAGTTCAACTTTTTCAAAAAGTTGAACTTCTGCCAACGAGGAGACAAAGCATATGAATTTTGAAACGATTTTTTCTTTGAGCAGCTTGCTGGTGATGCCGTTTTGGCTGCTGCTGATTTTCTTGCCGCGCTGGCGGGTGACGGAGCGCTTGATGGCCGGGCCTTGGGTAGCGGTTCCGGCCGCGCTTTTGTATGCCGTGCTGGTGCTGCCCCGTTTTGGTGAGGTGTTTACGGCCGTTTCCAACCCCACACTCGCTGGCATCACCGCTTTACTTGGTAGTCCCGCCGTCGCGACAATTGCTTGGGCCCACTTTCTGGCCTTTGATCTGTTTGTGGCTCGTTGGGTGTATTTGGACGGCCGTTCCCGCAACATTTCGTCCTGGTTTGTCTCACCCATCCTGTTTTTTGTGCTGATGCTGGGGCCGGTTGGCTTTTTGCTCTATTTGGGGGTGCGAACGGCCGTTGCTCGCCAATCACAACCTACGGTTTCCGTAGATGCGCTTTCTGGCCTATAATCATCCCATGTCCATTTCCACCCGACAGCGCTCCAACTACAGCTTTTGGCTCCTAAATGCGGCCGCTTACCTGACCTGGCTGGGCATACTGGTGGCCACGCTGCCTGAGGTTGAAGGCGCTCCTAACCGAACCCTGGTTTTAATGTTGTTTGGCCTCTTTTTTGTGGGGCTGAGCGTGTATGCTTTTTTGGAGGAACGGCCGTATCTGGTGCATCTTTATTTGCTGTTCCAGACGGCTGTGGCGCTGGCCATCTCCTTGCAGGTTCCCGTGCGGGCGGCGGCCGGCATTTCCACCTTTCTTTTTGTGCTTAGTGCCCAGGCCATGCTCTTTTTGCCGCTTTTGCCAGGGCTGGCCTGGATTTTTGTCTTCATTGTGGCTACCTGGCTGGCCGGATTTTTAGCCGTGGATGTGATGCACGCCAACGATATCGTAGCAATTTTGGGTGGTTATCTTTTTTTTGGCACGTTTGGTGCCGGACTGCGCCAGGCCAACGAGGCGCGGCTGCACAGCCAGCAGCTGCTCACCGAGCTGCAAGAGACACACGAAAAGCTCAAAGCGTACACGTCGCAGGCGCAGCAGCTGGCCGTGGCCGAAGAGCGCAACCGGCTGGCCCGCGAAATGCACGACTCGTTGGGCCATCGCCTGACGGTGGCCGTGGTGCAGATGGAGGGGGCGCAGCGGCTCATCCCCACCAACCCGGAACGGTCGGCGAACATGATTGGGACCATGCGCACCCAGCTAAAACAAGCGCTGGCTGAGCTGCGCCAGACGGTGTCGGCGCTGCGTTCGCCGGAAAGTTCGGCGGAATTGAATGGGTCGTTGGCAACGGCCGTTACCCATCTGGCGCAAACGTTTCAGGAGGCGACAGGCTTGCCAGTGCACCTAGCGTTACCTGATGATGTGCCTCTGTTGCCAGAAGCGCATCGGCTGGCCCTGTACCGCGCGGCGCAAGAATCGCTGACCAACGTGCAGCGGCACGCTAATGCCCGGCAGGCGTGGCTTGATCTGGCGGCGAATGATGAAGCGGTAACGCTCACCGTGGCGGACGATGGACAGGGATTTAGCAAAGAGGTGGCCGACGGCAGTTTTGGCCTGATTGGTTTGCGCGAGCGGGCCGAGCAGCTGGGGGGCGTGGTTACGCTGGGCGCGGCCGAGCAAGGCGGGGCCAAACTTAGTGTGCAGCTGCCCATTCCCTACGTGGAGGCGGCTGATGCCTGAATCCATTCGCATTTTGTTGGTGGATGATCAGCGATTGATGCGCGACGGGCTGCGCACGCTGCTGGAGCTGGAGCCAGACCTGGACGTGGTTGGTGAGGTGAGCAATGGCCAGGAGGCGGTGCAAATTTACCCCGATCTCCAGCCCAACGTGGTGCTGATGGACATTCGGATGCCGGTAATGAACGGGGTGGAGGCAACGGAGCGGCTGTGCCAGGATTGGCCCGACGCCAAAATCATTATCCTGACGACGTTTGATGATGACGCCTATGTTTTTGACGGCATTCGGGCGGGGGCCAAAGGGTATCTGCTGAAGGATGTTTCGGGGGAAGAGCTGGCAACGGCCGTACGTGCCGTGTCGAGTGGCAGTGCGCTGTTGGGCTCATCTGTGGCGCAGCGCGTGTTGGCCCAATTCGCCGGGCTGGCTGCCAGTAAATCCGCCTCTGCGCTGCCCGAACCACTTTCTGACCGTGAGCTGGAGATTTTGCAGCTCATTGCCGAAGGGTTGAGCAACCCAGAAATTGCCGCCCGGCTGTTTTTGGCCGAGGGTACGGTCAAAAATTATGTCTCCAACATTTTGCAAAAGACAGACACGCGGGACCGGACACAGGCGGTGCTCAAAGCACAATCGCTTGGCTTGCTGCAAAAATAAAACGAAGCGGTCACCACAGTGGCCGCCTCGTTTTTATACTTCTAATCCAACTCAAGCTCAATCAAAACCACATTATTCGCATAGCCAGGAAGATAAAAACTCTCGCTGGCACCGAGTTGTTCACCGTCTGGGCCATCTAGCAGCAGCCAGCGGAATGGCCCTGTGCCAAAATCTTCTGGGGCGACCCACCAGCCCACGTAGCCATCGGTGAGCTGGCTTTGCCAACTGGTGACGTCGTGCCAGCCACCGTTGGCATCTTGCCACTGCACCACGGTCCAGCTGTTGGCTGGGGCATGGTAAGCCTGCAAAATTAGCGTGCCGCCGACGGGGAGAGGTGACGGAACGGCCGTTGGGGGTGGTGTGCCCAGCGGGGTAGCCGTCGGCAGGGGATTGCCCTGGGCTTGAATGGGCGCGGGCTGGTCAAAGAACAGTCCCAGGCAGAGCAACATCAGCCCGGCGAACAGAACAAGCAAGGTTGTTTTTGGCTTAATCATGCGTCACCTCAAGATCACGTGTGTTGTTATTTTCATACTCTTCTGTCACCGTGTTGTAGGGATCTGCCCAGGCGCGGATGGTGTGGGTGCCTGCGGCCAGGGTGATTTGCCCGGAGCAGGTACGGCTTTGCCCCGCGCCAAACCATCCGCTCTGCATACTGCACACCAAAACCGGGCTGTTCAGGTTGCTGGTGAGGTAAGCATTGACAAAAAAGTTGTTGCCGCTGGCCACTGCCTCAGTTGAAAGGTTCTCTACGACGATGTTCACATTGTAAATGTCATTGCTCACCTGGCTGACGTTGAGTGAGGTAATGTACAGGTCTGGGTAGCTGTAGGGCGGATGATAATCGTTCATTGCCACGGGCAGGTAGGTGTAGGCCAACCCTGCATAGGCATTGGCTTGGGCAGTGTGCAGGTTGCCTTCATCAATGGCCGGTGTGTAGCCAGTTAGGATGAAGCTGCGGAGTGGTTGGCCGGGAACGGCCGTACTTTGACAGGTATAACTCTCTGATCCACCAGGCGGAATATCGGCCAATGACCGGGCACAATCATCCGTAATGCTGGATGGGGTGCCGCTAACGGCTGACGCAGTTGTGCTTACCGTCACGGTTGCCAATGTATCCGAGATCAGGTTGTTGGTGGCGGTGATGGTGAAACTAACCGGCGCGTTTTCCGCCGCGATCACGTAGCTGGGTGAAACTTGAATGTCAATTTGCGAGTCGGCGTTGATGGTTGTCTGGTCTGTCGCGGTCACCGCCAGACCGCTGGCTATGGCCGAGGCGGTCATTGTGTAGGTGTCGTTTGTCGTTAGCGGTGTCGTTTGGCATTCAAATTGATAGCTTCCCCCGCCCATTAGGTCTGGCAAGCTGCCCAAGCTGCGGCTACATGCTGGAAAATCGGCTGAGGTCAGGGTGAGATTTGTTAGCGGTAAAGCGTCATCCAGATTTTGCAAGGTGATGCTGAGATTGGCCGCTGTGTTGGTCGCTATGGTTTGTGCATCTGGCGTGATCTCAAGGCTCAACCCCTTCACGCTGTCGATGACGATGTAGGCTGCTTCGGAAACGGCCGAATTGCCATTGAGCGTTGCGGAAAGGTCAAAAACTGCTTCTACGTCGTCAAAAATATTTTCTGAGACACAGTTAACGGTTGTAGTTTCCCCGCCAGCTAAATCTAGCACCTGTCCGGCGGTCCGGGCGCAGTCAGCAAAAGCGGCCGTGCGGGGCGTCACTGAAATGTTTGTTAAATTATATAGGCCCGTATTGGCAATCGTGAGCGTGAGAGAAGCTGGCTTCCCGTCAATAACCGGCTGGTATTCGGTACCGAATGTTGCCAACAAATGCTCAACATGAACGATCACCTCTGCCGCATCGGAAAAAGTGCTGTTGTCGTCAATGGCTGCTGCGGAGAAGAGAAGATTTTGCTGCACATCGAGGTAGAGGCCCGATTCACCACAAGTGAAACTAGACGATTCGCCAATGTCTAAAATGAGCGGCTCAAATTCATTGGTTAAGGGATTGGTTGTTCCTAAAGTTTGATAACAGGACTTCAGAAAATATGCCTCAGCGGGTCGAATAGCTTCTGGCTGTACAGTGATATTTGTTAAGGAGATGGCACCTGTATTGGTGATCGTAATGTTCAATATTGCCGCGGTTCCTGGCAGAACGGATTGCTCCAGTGGGGAGACGATAAACTCAAAAGACGTTTGTGCTTTTGTCAGTTGCGGCAGCAACAGAAAAAAGTAAGCCAGCACCGCCAAACTCGTCAGCGCTGGTAAAGTCCAGGCGAGCCGTTTTAACTTTTGGATAATCATGTGAAATATCTCCAAAACTATTGGTCCTGGTTTTGGCTGTTCATCATCTGCTCAAGCGCTTCCAATCGAGCCAGAATGTCTGCATTTTGCTGTTGGAGCTGCTCGTTTTGTTTGGTTAGCTGCTCAATGAGGGCGTCTTGATCCGCAAGCTGCTGGCTTAGCGCCTGGATGGCCACCAGAGCAACACCACCCGTGTCGATGGAGGAGATGTGCTGGTTGTCGATGCCCACGCCAAACGCGGCATAAAAATCCTGAGCGGTGGGGCCAATGTGTAGGCTGCCGGGATCGGAGATGTAGTTCCAACTGGTGATGTCTAGTTCATTCAGGCGAGCGAGGATTTCTTTGGGAGAAACGGCCGTAAAATTCTCTTTCACATTCACGTCCGATACCTGGTTTACTACGCCTTCTACCACAACGTTGCCATTCACATGCAACCGCTCGGTTGGGGCTGTGGTGCCAATGCCCACATTCCCGCCAGCCATGATGCGTAAGGAACTTATTCCGGCGGTCACGTCATCAATGCTGAAATAGCTTTGTCCCCCACTTGCCGAATCATTAATGGCGATGCGCCAATCATTAGACGGAAATCCAGATGAAGTTGAGGTATCGTCAAAGTGGATGCGAAGATTGTTTTCTTTCAGACGGAATGTGTCGAAACCGAAATTCTCATTACTGACACAATCTATGCCGACACACTGGCTGCCTTGGACTATTGAATCATCCGGTGTGACCGCGCCATTGGGAGCGACGGGGGCGTCGGACTGCGGATCAGCATCCTGCCCTAAGGCCGAAAAGCTGATGAGACTTGCCAGGGCAAGGGTCAGCAACGAAACAAGGAAAAAGCGTTTGGCATTCATGTGGATATTCTCCTAAAGCGAATTGAATTGGTGACTCTGTTTGGTTCCCCAGATGAAGAAATCGGGTATGCTGGATAATTATGCGCTTAGGTAGGGGGTTCCCTAATAGCGTCTTTGTCATAGGAAAACAGGACTGTCGGGGCAAATTTGCGCGGTGTGTCTTTTAAGCGTTTGCTGGCGCAAAATAGGGGTCTTTTTAGCGAAATAGTAGGGAATACCCGCATTCCGCAAGATGGGAAGCTGTGTCATTGTATAGCTAAACCAAACAATGCATCTGTAAACAAGCAGGCTGCATTCAAGTGGAGGTATGCATTATGACAGAAAAAGTAATCAGACGAGAAGAAAAAGTCTATACCAACGGTAACGAAGTACCTCGTAGTCAAGAAACAGTTGTGCGGGAAACGGTTGCCACACATTCTGATCGGCGAGCTAATCGACGTGCCATATTAAAAGTTGACCAGACACTATGGCTGTTTTTGAGCATGCTGGAAGTTTTGCTGGGTATGCGCGTCTTCCTTAAATTGATTGCCGCTAATCCGGCCAGTGGTTTTGCCAAATTTATTTATGGCGTGTCGGATGTGTTCTTGCTGCCTTTTTATGGCCTGACACAGACACCTTCTGCTAATGGGTCTACGCTAGAAATTTTCGCGATTATTGCCATGATTGTATATGCCATCCTATTCTGGTTTGCCGTCTACATCGTGCATCTTTTGGGCGAACGGTAATTTGGCATTCGACAGCAAAAATGAATATAGATTCGTAACGGCCGTTTCCCACCGGAAACGGCCGTTTTTTTGCTTTGCACAAGAAAAATGAGGATTGCCTAATATTTGTCGAGATAATTGTTTGCAAAATATTGACAAATAGATCTGTTTTCCTTTATAGTGATTAGCAACACTCTGTAACTCGCACTCACAACGTATCAATTCCATTTAGTCCATAACGGCGATTGCCATAATTGCCTTCATAACCAGCAGACATTGGCTTGCCTGTCTGCCCCTTATGGATAGCGCTTTCTGCGCCGCCGTTTGTTTGATTGTGATAATCAGCATCAGTTTTAGGATAAGGAGACTGGAATGAACAATCAGGAGACGATCAAAACGTTGCAGCAGCTGCACAAGTTGTGCAAGGCCGGTGAGCGAGGCTTTAACATCATCGCCAAAGCGGTGAACAATCGCGGCCTCAAAGTGATGTTAAAAACCTATGCCCAGCAGCGCCGTCAAATGGCCGATGATCTGCGGGAACTCATTGAAACAATGGGGGGCACGGTCTCATCGCGGCACAGCCTTCGCGGCATGATTCATCGGGGGCGCATTGCCATCATGACCACACTGGCGATTGGACCGATGGAAACCGAGAACGTGGCCTTAAAAGAGGCGGTATTGGGCGAGAAAACGGCCGTTGCAACCTACCAAAACGCCCTCAAGCAAAATCTTGCTCCTGAAGTGAAAGCGCTGGTTGAGCAGCAGTATGCCCAGATTCAGGCGGTGAGCCAGAAGGTACAAGAGCTGCGCGGCGTTTCCAGTGATCGGCTTGTGGTCCGTTTGTTCAATTCCGAGCGAGATGCGGAAACGGCCGTTGCCACTCTGGCCAATAAAAATTTTCCTCAAGACGCCATCGAAACCATCAACTTGAGCCAAACCAACGAATTTATTCGCCGTTACAATGGCGAGAAAGCCGTGACCAAAGAAACCACCATTTCTGGCGGCTTGGGCGGGGCTATTTGGGGCAGCATCTTGGGTGCGGCAGCGGGTGTTGGCCTGCTGCAATTTACGGGCATTGAGCCGTTTGGCGCAGCCACGATGGCGGGCACATGGGGCTTGATTGCGCTGAGTGGCACGTTTAGCGGGCTGCTCATTGGCGCAATTTTGGGCTTTTTCATCGGCCTCGGCGTGTCGGAGCAGGACGCGTACCTGTACGACGCCAGCATTCAGCGCGGCACGACGATGGTGCTGCTCAAAACCAATCCGCGCCGCGCCCCCGAAGCATCGCAAATTATGCGCCAGGTTAATCTCCTGGCCACCTCAGCTGCGCCTCAATCTGGCGACTGACATCTCGTTGCTGCGGTTTCTTTCCGCGTTATAAAAATTAGAAATGTGAACGGCCGTTTCCCGTCGGAAGCGGCCGTTTTTTTGTCTTGACTCTCCCCTTAGGGCAGGTTGTATGATACGGTTAGTTCTGGCCGGAACACCGTTATAAAACGAACAGGAGTGAATGATGCTCAAGATCGGAGAGTTTGCCAACGAGGCCCAGGTCACGGTTAAAACCTTACGCCACTACGCCAAATTGGGGCTTCTGCGGCCGATTTGGATTGATCGCTTCACGGGCTACCGTTACTACTCGCGCGAGCAGCTGTCGCGGCTGGATCGCATTGTGGCGCTCAAGGACCTCGGCTTTTCGCTGGACCAGGTTGGCCAGGTTTTGCAGCAGGAGCTAACGCTGGAGGAGCTGCGCGGTATGCTGCGGCTGAAACATGCTGAACTGGCGCAACACATCCGCGAAGAGCAGGATCGGCTCACCCGGATTGAAGATCGGTTGCGCCGCATTGAGCAGGCCGATGATGCCCTCTTGAGTCTTGTCACTCTACTTAAGGAGCAATTAGAAATGGAACCTGAAATTGTAAGCAAACCCGCATTTATGGCCGTTGGCCTCAAGTATTTTGGCAAGAATGAAAATAAGGAGATTCCGCACCTGTGGGGCGAACTGAACCCACGGGCGGGCGAGATTAAACACAAGACCGGTATTGCCTACGGCGTGTGTGGCGAGATGAAAGAAGACGGCCGTTTCCACTACCTGGCTGGCTATGGCGTAACGGACACAACCAACCTGCCTTCCGGCATGGAGACGTGGGAAGTGCCCGCCCAAAAGTACGCCGTCTTCCCCTGCAACATGGATGCTATCCACCAGACATACCAGTACATCTTCGACATCTGGTTCCCGCAATCCGGCTACCAAAAGGCCGAAGGGCCAGATTTTGAGTGGTACGGTGAAAACTTTGACGTGGAAACTGGGGAAGGGATGGCGATTTACATGCCGGTGAAGTAGTAAGGTAGTAGCAGTGAGTTGAATGGAAAACGGCCGTTTCTGGTGAGGAAACGGCCGTTTTGATCCAATCCCCCTCTCAATTTGCGCAATTCCCCCAAAAGCCGACAAAAGTCGTGGCAGCGATGGAACAGGACCGCTATGCTGGCCTCATTGATAATTTAGCTTCATCCATCCTGTGCTTGATGGGGTTGTGAAGCTGAAGGTATCGTCAAAAAAACAGCGACGGAGTAAAAAAATGATTCCTTACATGATTATGACTTTCTTCTACTTCTTGGTGGCGATTGTATTTGCCCTGGAAGCTTCTTTCATTAGCTGGCAGATTGTGCCCTGGTTCAACGGGATGGTCTGGCTGCGCGTCCATTTTATTACCCTGGGCGTGTTAACCCAGATGATTTTTGGCGCGATGCCTCTGCTGTCGGCCAAATTTTATGGCGTGCCGCGACCCAAAATGCGCTGGGACATTTGGGCGGCGCTGAATGCGGGGATCGTGCTGCTGCTCATTGGCATTCCCATGGTAAGCAGCGTCCCGATTATTGCGGGCGGCACGCTGGTTTTTCTGGCGACCACATTGCTGCTGGTGCAGTTGGCCCAAATTAGATCGCAATCAGAAAAGCCGCTCACGGTTTCAAACGGCCGTAAATTTTACATCTCTGGCCTGTTGTTCCTGCTGGTGGGCATCCTAGTGGGCACGGG
This sequence comes from Ardenticatenaceae bacterium, assembly GCA_020634435.1. Taxonomy (GTDB): domain Bacteria; phylum Chloroflexota; class Anaerolineae; order Promineifilales; family Promineifilaceae; genus Leptofilum. Next base: position 796,644 of record JACKBS010000004.1, read on the forward strand.
GCTGTTCCCTGGCTGGTCTACGGCGTTGGGCATTGTCGGCGACACGGGCGAGGTGCACATTCACGCCAACAACTGGGGCTTTATGTCGCTGGTGTTTGCCGGGTTTTTTGTGGATTTGTATCCGATTTGGGCGAAACGGCCGTTGGCCAACCGCAAAGCGATTACGCCGATCTTTTGGATGATGTCTGCCGGGGCGCTGTTCCTGGTGCTGAGCCCCTGGTTGGCCAGCCAGACCTTTGCCGCCATTGGCGCACTGCTGCACACGGTGGCCACCGTGTGGCTGCTGGTCATCGCCATCAAACCCCTGCGCGGCGACAAACCGGCCTGGACCGCAGGCATGGCCCACATGTTGGCCTCCTACTTTTGGCTGTTTGCCCCGCTGTCAATGGCTCCCTTCGTGATTTTCGGCATCGAGGGTGTGATGCCTGCGAAGGCGTTAGAAACCACTACGCCGCAAGCGTTGATTTACGGCTGGGTGCTGCAAGTTGGTTTTGCCGTGGTGCCTTACCTGTTCCAGCGCTACTTCTTCGACGAGGAGCAGGCCCCATTGGGCGGCACCTGGCTAAGTTTTGGACTGGTTAATTTGGGGTCAATCATGCTCTGGGCCAGCATCTTGATTTTACCCTGGCGTGGGCCGCTGCACGGTCTGGCGTACCTGCTGTGGGCACTCTCCTTCTTGCCGGTAGCGGCTGATTTGTGGCGCAAGTTGAAGCAGGGCATGGCGGTGGTGGAAACGGCCGTTTCCCAACCAGCCTGAGTAAGTGAATGAAAAGGAAAACGGCCGTTTCTGGAAGGGAACGGCCGTTTTTGTTTGTAGCCGCGGATTCTTTCCGCGTTTTCTATTTTGAGAAGAAACCACCTCTAGCGGATCAGGTTTACCTCGATGGGCAAATCAAGTTCTTGCCAGATGGCGTCTGCGGTGAGCACCGGCACATTTCGCGTCATGGCCAACGCCATACAGGCTCGATCCGCCAACGAAAGCCCCAGCGATTTGCCCAGCGGCAGTAAAAGTGCCGCAACGCCCGCCTGCTGTGCCGAAAATGGCACAATTTCAATCTGTGTGGACAGGAGCTTGTTTAAAACGGCTTCGGCATCATGTCCATCCCGCACAAAACGCCCGACCACCTCACTCAAATTCACGGTAGACAGGCAGCAATCTTCCAAGTGCGGTGCCACCAACTCCTGTCCAGTTTCTTGAAAAAGAAACGCAAGCAATGCCGAAGCATCCAAAACAATCATTCGGATTTAGCTTCTTCGCGTCGTTCCGCAATGAGGGTTTCGACGACTCTGCTTGGTTTGTAGGCACCATACAGTTCTGTGACCCACGCTTGTAGTTCAGTTGGGGAGGTGAGCGGTTGATTTTGCAGGACAACGGCCGTTAAAATTTCCCGCGCCTCAGCCTCCATGCTGCGTCCTGCCTTGGCCGCCCGTACCCGCAGCTTGGCATGGACCTCATCTGGCAAATTCCGAATGTTTAAAATAGCCATAACAACCTCCAAACATGAATTGCCAAAATTGTAGGCATTGTAGGCACTGCTGTCAATGGTGCTGCGGATTCGATGAAAAATCCTGCTTGTTGGCGTATACTTGGCCTAAACAAACCAAAACCAACTGCCAGCAAGCTTATGAATGTCGATACTGCCACACTCCGCCAATTTATCAATGACAAATTTGGATCGCAGGACCTCAACGACCTGCTGTTTGATTATTTCCGTTCTGTGCACGAGGATTTGACGCCGGGCATGACCAAGCGGCAACAGATTTCGCTGCTGCTTGAATTTTGCCGCCAGCACAACCAGATGGAGAATTTGCTGGCGGCGGTGGCCCAAATGCGCCCCTTCTTCCAACCCGACGATTACGTGCAAGGCCGAAAAGCAACCATCGCCGCTGCCCCACAACCGCCAGCCCCCATCACCCGCAACCCGCGCCAAATTTTCATCAGCCACGCCCACCAGGATGCGGAAATAGCCGAACGGCTAGCCGATGACCTGGTAGCCGAAGGGTACGCTATCTGGATGGCCCCAGATTCGATTTTGCCGGGTGAAAAGTGGGCAGAGGCCATTGGCCGGGGATTAGACAGCAGTGGCCTGTTTCTCCTGTTGATGTCGCCAGAGGCGGTGGGTTCCAAATGGGTGAATACCGAAACCAATATTGCCATTGAGTTTAACCATGAAGGCGAGATGCAGCTATACCCGCTACTGCTGCGTGCTTGTCGCGTGCCCGCTCTGTGGCGTGCCTACCAGCGCATCTCTCTGCGCAGCGGCTACAGCACCGCGTTGCGCCAATTACTGGCCGCGCTTGCTGGAGGGAAACCCCTCCCCACTGCGCCGCCTGTCAGAACGCCACCAGCTGACCCCAACCGCTGGCTGCACCCCAAAAGCGGACTGGAGCTGGTGCGCGTGCCCGCGGGTGAGTTTTTGTACGGTGATGACAAGAAGAAGCTGCATCTGGATGAATTTTGGATGGCCAAAACGCCGGTCACCAACGCCGAATACAAACGCTTTTTGGATGCCAACCCGAACTATGATGTGCCCTTTAGAGATGAAACATGGGCCAAACCATACAACTGGGATAAGCAGCAGCGCACTTTTCCAGCGGGGAAAGCTGAGCACCCGGTGGTGCTGGTGAGTTGGCACGATGCCCAAGCGTTTGCTAAGTGGGCAGGGATGGTGCTTCCCACAGAAGAGCAGTGGCAAAAAGCGGCGCGCGGCACTGACGGCAGAGAATACCCGTGGGGCGAATGGCGCGCGGGTCACTGCAACACTTCGGAAACCGGAATCGGGGCAACTACACCCGTCGGGCAGTTTTCGCCACAGGGAGATAGTCCGTACGGCTGTGTAGATATGTCGGGTAATGTTTGGGAGTGGACAAATAGCTGGTACGATGAAAAACAGGTTCTCCGCGTGCTGTGCGGCGGTTCTTGGCCCATCAATCGTAGGTTCGCGCGCGTGGCGCTCCGCAGCTGGTACGATCCAGACAATTCCTTCAACCATATCGGTTTTCGTGTGGTCTCTCCCGTTGTTTCTGGCTTCTGATTTCTGTTGTACAGGTTTCTGAATGGGGGTCTGGGGGGCTTGCCCCCCAGCGTCTTGCCAATTGAGGAGTAAGCATCCTCAGATGCGGCTTGCTTAACCCCGTTCGCATCTGAGGATGCTCACTCCTCCCCGAAGCGAAAGTGCGACGCACCTCAAAGGTGCGTCGCACTTGTTGGTTTAATGCCGCATTACCTCCTGCACCCGCTGGGGCGTGAAGGGTATGCGGCGGAGGCGGGTGCCGGTGGCATCGTAGACGGCGTTGGCGATGGCCGGAGCGACGCCGTCTTTGGGGATTTCGGCAATCGCTTTGGCGCCAAACGGCCCGGTGGGTTCGTTGGTTTGCACCAGGATCGCCTGCATCCAGGGCATCTCGTCGGCGCGGTAGATATGGTAGGGGCCGAACTGGTCGTTGACCAGGTTGCCCGTCTCATCGTAGGCCATCTCTTCGCAGTGGCCGTAGCCTAGCGCCTGCACCATGCCGCCCTCCACCTGCCCGCTGGCGGTGATGGGGTTGATCGGCACGCCCGCGTCTACGGCCATCACCAGCTTGGTGACGGTGACCTGGCCGGTTTCGGTGTCCACTTCCACCTCGGCAAACTGCCCGGCAAAAGGCGGCGGGGAATCCATGCTGACAAAGCTGGCGGTGGCCATGATTTGCCGCTGCTGGTCCTGGTGCAGGCTGTGCAGACCAATCGCTTCCATGCTGACGCTACGGCCGTCTCCCGCAATCGCATGTCTGTTTTCCAGGCGAATATCGTGCCAGCTGTCTAATTCCAGCATCAACGCCGCCCGTTCCTTGATTTGCTCGGCGACCTGTTCGGCGGCCCGTTTAACGGCCGTTCCCGAAATATACGTCGTGCTGCTGGCATAAGCGCCCGTGTCGAACGGCGTCATGTCCGTGTCGCTAGAGTAGATGATGATGTCCTCAAGCGGCACGCCCAGCACCTCGGCGGCAATCTGGCTGAGCACTGTGTCTGACCCCGTGCCCAAATCCGTCGCGCCGACGAGCACGTTAAACGAACCGTCGTCGTTGATTTTACCGACGCGCCACCCATGTCCAGGCCGGGGATGGCGGTACCGTGCATACACATCGCCGCACCCAGGCCGCGCCGCAGATGGGGCTTGCCGGGAACTTCGTGCCAGCCAGCTTCAAACTTGCGCTCCCAGCCAATCGCCTTCATCCCTTGTTCAAAACATTCGTTCAGGCCGCACGATTCAATCAGCGGCACGGTGATGACCGTCTCTTTTTTCGCCTTCGCCCAGCAGTGGGGCGATGGGCATCAGGTCGCCCGCCTGCACCCAATTTTTGCGGCGGAACTCGATGGGGTCCAGCTTCAGTGCGGCGGCAATCTCGTCCATGAGACATTCCAGCGAGAAGAGCGCCTGCGGCCCGCCGTAGCCGCGATACGCGCCGGGGACGGGCAAGTTCGTGTAGGCCACAATGCAGTCAAACTCCCGATTTTTGCAGTTGTAGCTGCTGAGGCCGCGCAGGCCGGTGACGGTTTGCACGGTCAGGCCGTGGGTGCCGTACGCGCCGGTGTTGGCCACGATTTTCATCTGCATCGAGTGCAGCGTGCCGTCGGCCATGACGCCCGCTTTCCAGGTGATGCTTTGTGGATGGCGGGTGCGGCTGCTGCGGAACTCCTCGCTGCGCGTCAGTTCCAATCGCACCGGACGCCCGGTGGCAATGGTGAGATGGCCTACGATGTCCTCGATAAGCATCTCTTGCTTCACGCCAAAGCCGCCACCGATGCGCGGCTTGATGACCCGGATACGGCGCACGGGCAAATCGAGCAGCGGGGCGACCATGCGGCGCACGTGGAACGGCACCTGCGTGCTGGTGCGAATCACCAGCCGCTCGTCGCTGTCCCACCAGCTAATGGCGATATGTGGCTCGATGGGCGTTTGCTGCACCTGATGCACGTAGTAGCTGTGTTCAAATACGTGGTCGGCCTCGGCAAAACCTTGTTCTACGTCGCCCACTTCCGCCTGGATGTGGTGCACAATGTTGCGGCTGGCGTCGTGGATTTCTTCGGTGTCGTCCTCGTCGTGGATGATGGGTGCGCCCGGTTTGATCGCTTCGTTTTCGTCGAAAACGGCGGGCAGTAGTTCATATTCCACTTTGATTAGCTTGAGCGCGGCTTCAGCAATCGCTTCGCTTTCGGCGGCCACGGCGGCGACGCGGTCGCCCACGTAGCGCACCTTGTTGTCGAAGCTGACCTGATCGTGCGGCGGCGGGTTGGGGTAGCTTTGCCCGCCAGAGGCGTACTTGACGCGCTTGACGTTTTTGTAATGGATGACGGCGTGTACGCCGGGCAGCGCTTCGGCTTCGCTGGCGTCGATGTCCAGAATGCGGGCGTGGGCGTGCGGGCTGGTGAGCAGCTTGGCATACAGCATGCCGCGCAGGTCGATGTCGTCCACAAAGGCGGGGTTGCCTTTGGTGAGTTTGACCGCATCCACTTTGGTTTCTGGTTTGCCAACAACGGCCGTTTCTGGCACGCCAGAAGTGAGGACAATGTCGGTTTGGGGCTTGGTTTGGGTGGAGACTGGAGATTGGAGATTGGAGCCGCCCGCCAGTTCTGGGCCGTCATCTTCGGGAGCGGGGGAATGCTCTGCGTAAAAGGTGGCGTCGATGATGGGCGGGCCGTCGTAGGGTGGCACCTCTTCGCCGCGCAGGTAGGCAGCGGCACGGAGGACCGCCTGGACCGGTTTCAAGTAGCCCGTCTCGCGGCACAAAATGCCAGAGAATGCTTCGCGCACTTCGGCTTCGGTGGGGTTGGGATTTTGTGCCAGCAGTGCTTTGGCGGCCAAAATCATGGCAGGCGTGCTGTAGCCAGACTGGATTGCGCCAGTTTCTACAAACGCTTTTTGGATGGGATGCAGCTCGTTGACGCCGGGGTTCAGCCCTTCAACCGTTTCGATTTTGTGGCCGACAGCTTGCCCGGCCAGCATCACGTCGCTGTTAACAAGCTGACCATCAACTAAAACGGCCGCAGCCCCCGTCTGCCCATCGTGACTGCCAAACCGCACGCTAAAAAAGCCCGCGCTGCGCAGCGCAGAGAGCAGCGTGTCCGTAGCGTTGGCTGAAATGTCGAAATCTTTGCCGTTAATGTTTAGTGGGAGGGTCATGTTTATTCCTTTCAAAATTTTTCCCGGAAACTGACAAAATGAAAAACTGCTCGTGGGGCAGTTTCCGGGAAAATGGCTTAGCTTCTTTTGACTAGTTCCTTCACCGCCTGCACCAATTCACCAACCGCCTGGTAGCGGTCTTCTGGCTTTTTGGCCAGGGCTTTGTAGAGGATGTCGTCCCAGGGCGGCTGGAGGGTGGGAATCGCATCCTGCACGCTGGGGACAGGGTTGCTCAGGTGGGCCATCACAATGCTGACGATGGAATCCCCTTTGAAGGGCAGATGGCCAGTGAGCATAAAAAAGAGGACGATGCCTAGGGCGTAGATGTCGGTACGGCCGTCTAGCTCCCTGGAACCTTGAATTTGCTCCGGGCTCATGTACTCGACGGTGCCAATCATGACCCCGGTGCCGGTGATGCCTTTGGCGGCCTGCAAATTTTTGGCGGTGCCAAAGTCTGAGAGGAAGGGTTCATTACGGCCGTTAAACAAAATGTTCGCTGGTTTAATGTCCCGGTGCAAAATGCCCTTCTCATGCGCCTCGGCCAGCGCCGAACCAACGCGCTCCATGATGAAGCCCACTTCGTCCAGCGGCAGCGCCCCATTTTTGAGGCGATCGTCCAGCGTGCCGCCCGGCATGTAGCGCATCACGATGTACGACAGGTCGCCCTGGTGACCAAAATCGTAAATGGGGATGATGGCCGAATGTTCCAGCGCGGCGATGGTTTCCGCCTCTTGCTGGAACCGCTCGTAGAAGTTTGGGTCGTGCTGGACCGCCTGGACGGCCAGCACTTTAATGGCCACCTTGCGCCGGATAAGCGGATCCTCAGCCAGAAAAACGGCCGCCATGCCGCCTCGGCCAATCTCTTCCAATATTTTGTATCGTCCAATTCGTTGCGGTGTCATGGTTCTTCCCGGAATGTGTGGGGCAATTGCGCAAATCACAATTTCATGAGTTGGCTTGATGCAGGGATTTTATTCCATTGTGAAGCGGGATTCAAATTGCGCGTGTGCTTTGTGAGAATACAAAAAAAGCCAGCAATCATTCGATTGCTGGCTGGCAACATTTTCAGATTGGACCAATCTTTGAAGATTGGTCCAATCTCGCTGCGTTAAAGCCGAGGGTTAGTTAACGGCCGTTTTCCTCTGGTGACAGCAAGGCCAACAGCCCCACAATCCCCATGTTGCTATACAACAGCGGCGACATGAACGGCGCGCCGCGCAAAAAGCGCTCGGGCACGATGGTGCTCTGGCTGGTCAGGTCGGCCTGGATGTGGAAATAAGCACCGACCATGCCCACCACAATCAGCAGCAGCATGGCGGTGATGTAGATAGTCACATCTTCAGGGGTAAGCTCGCGCCGGATGCTGCCCATGCCAGCGGCAACGGCCGTTGCAAACACACCCACCACCAGCGGCAGCCAGAGCCACGGATTGTCCCAGGGCTGCCGCGCATGATCCAGCGCGCTGCTCACCAGGGCGACCAGTGTGCCCAAACTGACCAGGAAAAAGTACGCCCGGGTTTTGCTGTAGGGCATTTGCACCGTGCGGTTAAACGGCAGCTTGAGCCTGCCGCTGTCGCCCGGCACCTCTTCCCAGGCGGCGCTGATGCCCAAAACGCCGATCCCGGCAAAGGCAAACGGGGCCAGAAACGGCGGTGCCCAGACCAGCAGCTGCAACGTCACCCGTTGGCCCAGCGGGGCCGAAGGCAGGATGCCGCGCACAAAGTGGAAGTAAGCCCCCAACACGCCGATAATGATGCTCGATAGAAAAACGGCCGTGGCTATCCAAGCGGCCGTTTTGCGGTTACGCAGCGCAATTAAGCCCGCAATAAGCAGCAAAACACCCGCCGTAGGGCCAAAAATGATGGGAATCCATTCACGCAGCTTGATGGTATTGTTCAGCCCATGTGCCAGCAGCGTGTCCAGCCCCAGCATAATCTCGTTAAAAGCCGCCATCAGCAGCATAGCCTGGTCACGCGAGACCGGCAGCCGCCTGCGGCCAGCTTTGGGAAAAACAGTTGCTAAATAGTTCATAGCGCGTTTCACAGCAGGCAGCGGACGGCTCATACAGCGCCGTCCGCTGCCCAATTAGTTTATTCGCCCAGTGGTCCAGGCGGGCCGGGATCAATTGGTTCCAGACCAGCTTCTTCCAGCTTGTCATTCACCATTTCCAGCAGCTCAGCGCGATCGTGCAAAATTTCGTATGCGCCGTGCCACTGCACGTAATCTGCCCCTTGCATCCAGGTGCCAAACTTGGCCGTGCGGCCCCAATGGTGCCACAGGTTGAAGTAAACAAAGTCAATCGGTTCATCAAACGGCTGGTCGGTCAGCAATCCATTGTCCTTAAGCGGCTGAATGATCTCGTCGCTTTCAATGACCCAGGCATTGACCTGCTCAACGGCCTTATCCGCGTCTGTGTACAGCGTTTCGATGAAGTTGGTATTGTGGCATTCTGAGCAGACGCCCTGCATACGGATCATGTTGTCTTGCCAGGCTGGCCGACGGTTGCTGATGGGCGCAGCCAGATTCCAGGTGAGACGATCGCCCACGTCATGGGTGGTTGCCGTTGGGCCAAAGCCGCTCATGTGGCAGGTGGCACAGGTTGGGGCGGGGAAGTCCAGCACCGTCAGGGTGCCCGGTTCGGCGTCCCAGTTCCAGGTGTGCCCGTCGGTGGCATAGGCAATGCCATGCGGCGATTCCTGGTAAATCTCCCACTGCGGATGATCCGGGCCAATGTGGCAGGCATTACAGGTTTCTGGCCGACGCGCCTGCTCCAGACTGAACTCATGCCGCTGGTGGCATTCCTGGCATTGTCCAACGGAGTCATCTTCGGCTGGTTTACCCACATCGTGGCAGCTTTCGCAGGCAAATTTTGTGATGGCCGGGCCTTCGATGGCGTGCAGGGAGTTGCGCGCCCGAACCTTGTCATCGGCGTATCCGCCTTCGGGAATGGCCTGGTACATCGCCAGATGTTCCTCTGACAAGACTTCCTGTCCGGCATAGGCTACGTATGCAGGCAGGGCGTGGCGGCTTTGGTTAAACTGGGCCACTTCATTTTCGTGGCAGGTTTCACACATGGCGGTGGTGGGCGTGTTGAGCACGTACGTATCTTCATGCTCAATGGCTCCTGGGTAATCTGCGTCCACTTCGTGGCAGTCGCGGCAGGTGACTTCGGCGGCGGCCATGGTGCTGTGCCCGTACTGCTCAACAATGCCGGGGGTGTTGCGCTCGTGGCACTGCACACAGTCGTCGTCGCTGTTGGCCAGCACGTTGACCGGCTCATCAGGGCTGGCTTCTGCGCCCGCATTGCTCACGGCCATAATCACCAGGGTGAGCCCGGCCACAATTAGCACGGCAATGATGCCGAGAATCAGCAGCCGAAATGTGCTGCTGCGGGTGGTCGTTACGTCTTGACTCATAGACTTTCCTCCATTCGGGTAGTTGTGGGAAGAGGCATGTGATTAAACGTCTTCCGCAGGCAGTTTAACCAATATGGGCCATTCCTTCTTTGCGCTAGCGCAATGACGGCCGTTTCCAACCAATTCAGTTGTGTGAGGCAGGCTAATTGTTTTGTGAGCGGCTGTGATGGAATCGGGGGCGCGAAGTAGCCGTGCAAAAATAGCGAGTGGTTTTAGAACCAGGCGGCTGCTTGGGGGTTATTCACGCATTCAGTTCACGTGTGTGCGATGCGAATGCGTCCTAATCATCTGCAATTCTGTGCAGGGCTTCTTGGTTTTTTAGCAGCAGCGAGCGCCGATTGGTCTGTACCAGGTTTTCTTTTTCCCACTGGCTGCAAATGCGGCTGACGGTGTAAAGGGTAGACCCGGTCATTTCCGCAATTTGCTGGCGGGAAGGGGGTGGTGTTAACCGCACCCCATTTCTGACAACCTTACCTGTTTTGGCCGCAATTTGCAAAATGGTGCGGGCGATGCGCTGTTCGGCCCGTTCTGTGGCCATTTGACGGTACTGATTTTGCAAGAAAATAAACCGTTCGGTCATCATTTGCAGGGCATTTAGGGCCAGTTGGGGGAACTGTTTGATGAGCACCGAGAGGGTTTGGCCAGACCAGTTGAGGAGTATACAGTCTGTGGCGGCAACGGCCGTTACCGGGTAAACCTTACCAGGGAACAGCGCCAAAATGCCCACTTCGTCGCCCGGGCTCAGGTAATGAATGATAACTTGTTGGCCCTTGGGCGTGAGCTGGTTCAGGTGCATGACCCCTTTGACCAGAACAAAAACATGGGTGGCTGGATCGTCTTCATAAAATAGGAAGCTGTCCTTGGCAAATTGCTGAAGGGTAGCCGCCAGGCACAGCGTCTTGATCTCATTTTCTGACATATCTTTAAACAGCACGCTGTTTTTGAGTATGGGAAGAATTTTAGCCACGTGATCTTCCCCAGGTTTGAACTGATTGAGCATAGCACCTCATCGTGATTTTGTCGTTTTGCCAACAACAAGGATAGCGGGTAGCTCAGCGATTCCTCAGTGACCATCCTCACCCGGTTTTGCCGTTGATGATCATGTTTCTGGTCGGTGGGCAAAAACGGTCCGGTTTGTTTTTGGGCGGCGCATCTTCGAAAATTTTGTATTGCCCAAGCTTTGTGGTGTAATGGTCTGGCCCGCCAATTGGCGATGAGCGCGCCATGTGCGGCTTTTTGGCTAATCCAGCTAACCACTTCTTCAAAACAGAGGTCAACCCATGAAAAAAGTAATGAATTTTATCAACGGTGCATGGCAGCCATCGGCGGCGGCCGATTATTTGGAGGTGGTCAATCCGGCCACAGCCGAATCGTTGGCCCACGTGCCGCTTTCCCCGGCCAGCGAGGTGGATACGGCCGCTCAGGCGGCGCAGCAAGCGTTTGAGACGTGGCGGCGGGTGCCCGCACCCAATCGCATCCAGCCTTTGTTCAAATTGAAGGCGCTGCTGGAGGAAAATTTCGAGGAAATTGCCCGCACCATCACCCTGGAATGTGGCAAAACGATTGGCGAATCGCGCGGCGAGATGCGCCGGGCCATCGAGAATGTGGAGGTAGCCTGCGGCATTCCCACCATGATGATGGGCGATTTTTCCGAGGACATTGCCAGCGGCATCGACGCGCTGATGATTCGCCAGCCGGTGGGCGTGTGTGCCATCATCGCCCCGTTTAATTTTCCCGGCATGATCCCGTTCTGGTTTTTGCCCTATGCCATCGCCACGGGCAACACGGTCATCGTCAAGCCGTCGGAGAAGGTGCCGCTGACGATGGTGAAGGTGTTTGAGCTGTTGGCGCAGTGCGATTTGCCGCCGGGGGTGGTGAACCTGGTCAACGGCAGTCGGGCGGCGTCGGAAGCCATTTTGGACCATCCGCTAATTCGGGCGATTAGTTTTGTGGGGTCAACGGCCGTTGCCAAACAAATTTATGCCCGCGCCTCGGCCAACGGCAAGCGCGTCCAGGCGCAGGGTGGTGCCAAAAACCCCATCATCATCTTGCCCGACGCCGACATGGAAATGACCACGCAAATCACGGCCGATTCCGCCTTTGGCTGTGCCGGGCAGCGCTGCCTGGCGGCCTCGCTGGCCATCACCGTGGGTGAGGCGCGCCACACCTACACCGAAGCGATTGCCGATGCGGCCGTTTCCCGCGTGGTTGGGTTTGGTCTCGATGAAGCAGTGCAGATGGGGCCGGTCATCTCTGCGCCCAGCCGGACGCGCATCGAGAGCCTGATTCAGCAGGGGGCAAATGAGGGGGCGACGGTGGTGGTAGACGGCCGTTCGCCGCACATCTCCGGCTACGAAAACGGCAGCTTTGTCCGGCCCACGATTCTGGCCAACGTGAATCCTAATGGCGACATCGCTCGCACCGAAATTTTTGGCCCGGTGCTCAGCCTCATGCATGTCAACACCATTGATGAAGCGATCCGGTTAGTAAACAGCGGCCAGTATGGCAACATGGCTTGCCTTTTCACCAGCAGCGGTGCGGCGGCGCGCCAGTTCCGTAGCGAGGTGGATGCCGGGAATGTGGGCATCAACATTGGTGTCGCGGCCCCGATGGCCTTTTTCCCGTTCAGCGGTTGGAAGGAGAGCTTTTTTGGCACGCTGCACGGCCAAAGCCACCATGCCGTAGAGTTTTTTACCCAGACCAAAGTGGTGGTTGAGCGCTGGCCCAAAACCTGGAGCCGCCAGTTCTAGAGAAGCTGTTGCGAATGGCACAAAGTTTGTGGATTAAAATATGTGCCATTCGCTCCGCTCTTACTCGGCGTGTTTTTCTGGTAAGTGCGCCCGGTAAGCTTAGACATTTTGTTGAACCTGTAAGAAAAAGTTATACTTATCGTCATGTCACGACTACGCATTCTTCTTGTAGATGATCATGAAGTGGTTCGCCTGGGTCTCAAAACCCTCATCGAACGCAATCCGGGCTTTGAAGTGATAGCAGAAGCTGCTGCACAGCAAGAAGCCGTTACCAAAGCAGTGGCCCACAAACCAGACATCGTGTTGATGGATATTCGTCTGGCGGGCGGCAGCGGCATCGAAGCATGTGAGCAAATCATGACCGAACTGCCATCGACCAAAGTAATAATGCTCACTTCTTATGCCGAAGATGAGATGCTGTTTGCCGCTATCCGTGCGGGGGCATCTGGCTATGTGCTGAAGCAGGTGGGCAGCAATGACGTTATCCGTGCTATTGAAGCTGCCGCGCGTGGTGAAGCAACGCTAGACCCATCGCTCACACAGCGCGTGTTTAATGAGATGCGCCGTTCCATTCAGCAGGAAGAATCGGCCGCTTTTAGCGACTTGACCGCACAGGAAATGCAGGTTCTCTCGCTGATTGCTGAAGGACGCACCAACCGTGAGATTGCCGAGGCGCTGTACCTGAGCGAAGGGACGGTGCGGAATTACGTGAGCGGTATTTTGTCGAAGTTGGAAGTATCGAACCGGGCAGAAGCTGCGGCTTATGCCATTCAACATCATCTAAAAGATTATCTCAATTAAGAAAAGCAAATTGATGTTTCTAAGTAGGGCATGGTGAAATAAACCAGGCCCTGCTTATTTATGTTGTTTCTTGGGGGTGAAGAAACGGAATGATAGAGAATGGGCGCGAAATTGATTCGCTTTTGGAGGCCATTTCACAGGCGACTCTGAAAATTACGCAGTATGGCGATCTCCGCGAGACGTTGCAGCGAATTGTAGATTCAGCCCGAGAGCTGCTTGCCGCCAAGTATGCGGTCTTGGCTACTTTTCAGCAGGATCATGTAGCTCCCAATTTTGTCTTTTCAGGAATTGACTCCGAAACGGCCGAATCTATCGCTCATCCCCCAAAAGGCATTGGTTTGTTGGGTGCCCTTTCTTCTGAGCGTGAAACCATTCGCATTCCCCAGTTAACCGAACATCCAAAATTTACGGGTTTCCCTGCCGGGCATCCGCCCATGAATAGCTTTTTGGGCATGCCCATTGAGCAAAACGGGGAGATTTACGGCCGTATTTATATCGCTGATAAATTGGGTGGTGCGCCCTTTGACCGGACGGATGAACAGCTGCTGCGACTGTTTGCTGCGCATGCGGCCGTGGCCATCCAAAACGCGCAACTGATAGAGGCCAATCGAGCAGATCGCCAGCAGTTGGAACAACGAACCCGCCAGCTCGCCGCTCTAGACAAAGCCACGATGGCGATTTCTAGCGAGCTGACTCTGGATAAAGTGCTCCAGCAAATTGTGGATGCAGCCCGGGATTTGGTCGATGCGCAATATGCTGCCCTTGGCGTGCCCAACAACCAGGGATTTCTCGAAACGTTTATTGATAGCGGCATTCCTGAGGAAGAAGGAGCGATGATCCCTCATCTGCCTAAAGGGCATGGATTGCTTGGGGTCATCATCAAAGAGCGCAAAACCATTCGCATTCCCCGCATTAGCGACGATCCGCGTTCGGTTGGTTTTCCAGCAGGGCATCCACCGATGGTGCCCTTCCTGGGTGTGCCGGTAATGGCTGGAGGTGAGGTCGTGGGGAACCTTTATCTTACCAACAAGATGGGTGCCGATGAGTTCACCCAGGTGGATCAGGACCTGGTTGAATTGTTAGCCGCCCATGCGGCCGTTGCCATCCAGAATGCACGCCTCTATGAGCAAGTCGGCCGTTTGGCCATCGTCGAAGAGCGCACGCGCATCGGTATGGATTTGCATGATGGCATTATCCAGTCTATTTTTGCCGTGGGTCTAACGTTAGAATCTACCAAGCTGTCGCTGCACAATAACCCTGAAGATGCCGACAATTTGCTCTCTCACGCGATTGAGGGGCTGAATGCCACCATTCGCGATATTCGCAATTTTATCCTGGATTTACGGCCGCATCGCTTTCAGGGGAATTTGGAGCAGGGATTGGGCCGATTGGTGCGCGAATTTCAGGCCAATACGATGGTGGCCGTTTCGCTGTCGGCCCAGCAAGAAGCGCTTACCGTTTTGTCTGCTTCGGTGGCCCGTTCACTCTTTTTGACCACTCAGGAAGCGTTAGCCAACATTGCGCGTCATGCCCGCGCCAAACAGGTCATTATTTCTATCGAGCAGCAAGAAAAAAATATTGTTCTGCGCATTTCAGATGATGGCCGTGGGTTTGATATGGCGTCCAAGAGCTATTCAATTGGCCACGGTTTGGCCAATATGCTAGCGCGAGCCAAAGATTTAAATGGGACGTTTCAGATTGATTCTGCACCGGGGAAGGGCACAGCCATTAAGCTAGAAGTGCCCATCAAGAAAGAAGCGCATAGCTAAGCAAACATTCGGTTTCTGGTTAGCGGGGAGCTTTTGCCAGAATCAGCCGAGAACGACATCCTCAGCCAAAATTTTGGCGGCATAATCCAAAAAATCAGTCACGGTGATGATGCCAACCACCGTATCATTTTCCAGCACAGGTAGCCCACCAAATTTATAGATGCTCAACATTTCAGCGGCGCGGTAGGCGGGGGTGTTGGGGCTTATAGTGATGGGGTTGGGGGTCATGCAGCTTTCGGCGGTGACATTATCCAGCAGCTCTTCATCTTGCCAACGGCCGTGCAGCACCACCGGCGAGTTCATTACTAACCGCACATCCCGATCGGTAATGATGCCGACCAACTTCCCGTTATCCATTACAGGCAGTTGACGACAGCCTTCGGTTTTCATAACGCCAATGACGGTGCGCATAGGGGTGTCTGGGGCGACGCTGCTAGGGATCACGGTCATTAAGTCATTTACGGTAATCATTTTCTGCTCCTGCTGTTGGTTGACCACTGGATACTTTCTTGATTTGCAGTGTAATGTATTGCTTTTTGGCGAACGTATGGCAAATGTCATGAATGGCAGATGACTTTCTTCGGCAGAAATTATGTTTAAAAATCACTAAAATAATTTGAAAATTTGCGGGTCTCTAGGCAGATAATTTGTTTATAGCACACGTTGATTTTGGCTTATGTCTACCAAAGTGACATTTTGTCATCATACCGATGACATCCATCACTGGTTGGTACTATTGCACAATCTTATCCTTTTGCGAACTTTGGATAAGTAGGCTCTATTGATGAAATGCTTGGTTTAATGGAAAAAATTCGCCTCGTCATTATTGATCAACACAAGGGTGTGCGCAATGCATTAAGGGTTAGGCTGCACTCAACGCCTAACATTGCAGTTGTGGGTGCCGTTGATGCTGCTGAAGCCTGGAGTCTGGCACAAACAGATTTGCGGCCCGATGTGGCTTTGTTGGGTTTGACGGGGCACAATGACGAACTAAGCTTTGTGGTGGACCTGGTTAAATTGCTGGTGGCGGGGGGAACGGCCGTACTGGCCCTTACTTCTTACATTGATGATTTAGCCCGCGAAATGATTCTTCAGGCTGGCGCTAGTGAATACCGCCTGAAAAATATCAATACCCCTGAACTTTTAGCTGAGATTGAGACCCTCGCCGAAGCGCATCGCCACGAACAGATTGACAACTAATCGGGACTTTCTTCCTCTAAAGATTTAAGCACATTCATATAGTTTGCTCGTTCAAAGGCCGCAGGGTCAGCGACGCGCTGCTGGTTCATTGTTCCCTGAATCGCGGCCACACTTTCCTCGCCGTGATCTTCCAGCCATTGGGTGAGATCAGCCAAAATATGCTTGATATGTTCAATGCCATGTTTGAGCAGAATGGAGGCAACGGCCGTTACTTTGGCACCGGCCATCAGGCTCTTTACGATGTCTGTGCCTTGCTCTACGCCACCGGTTACGGCTAAATCTGCCTTCACGAGGCTAGAAAGGATGGCGGCCCAGCGCAGCCGCAGGCGAAGTTCGCTGCCGGTGCTAAGGTCGAGGCTAGACACCACTTCGCGGGTTTCCAGGTCAATATCCGGTTGATAAAAGCGATTGAACATGACCAGCCCATCAGCCCCAATGGCGTCCAGGCGAGTCGCCATGTTGGCAAAAGCGCTGAAATATGGGCTAAGTTTCACTGCGACGGGGATTTTTACGGCCGTTTTTACATCGCGCACCAAATGTAAATACATCTCTTCCACTTCCTGGCTGCTAATATTCGGCCGTGTGGCAAGATAATAAATGTTGAGTTCCAGAGCATCCGCGCCAGCTGCTTCAATCAATCGCGCGTACTGCACCCATCCCCCGCTGTAATAACCGTTTAAGCTGGCAATCACGGGAATCGTGACGGCTTTTTTGGCCTGATAAATATGGGCCAGATAGCCATTGGCACCCCGATTGTAACCTTTCATCTCCGGCAAGTGCTTGAGGGCATCAGGCAACGACTTTTGATTCATCGGCGTAACCTTGTCCACACCCATCCCTTGCAGCTCGATTTGCTCCTCAAACAAGGATGGCAGCACCAACGCTGCTGCACCCGCATTTTCCATTCTTTGCAGGTTGTCAATATAGGCAGTCAGTGGGGAAGCTGAAACAATCAAGGGGTTTTTTAGCGTGAGCCCAAGATATTTTGTGCTTAAGTCGGTCATGAACTTCTCCTGTTGGGGATAGCAAGATGCGGAATCATAGCCGATTTGCCCAAATTACACCACCAGTGACAGTTGTCTAAGTGAATTGTTACAACTTGCACTCGTTAGTTATAATCCCCCATGTAAACTGATAAAATTGTTTGCACCGTATGCACAGTTGAATTCTCTTTAGGGATCGATTGTGTTTTGCCTAATTGATGCCATTTTGGTAATCATCAAAATAAAGAAAGACCGAAAATCTTTACATAAAACAAACCAAAGAGGTGAAGAAGCGATGACGAAAAGAGCAAGAAGCCGCCAAACTGCAAAAGGAAAAAACAACTTAATGCTTATAGGTGGCATTGTATTGGGGGGTATTGTGATTTTTGCTGGCTTGATCGCGTTGGCATTTCGCGAGCCGGCCCGTCCTAGCCTGGCAAATTATTGCGATACCAATCCAGATAACTGCATTGTGCTGGGCAACAAAGATTCTGATGTGACCGTAGTTGAAGTGTCTGATTATGGCTGCTCCCATTGCCGTGATTTTAATCTGGAAACCAGCCCTCTTCTTGAAGCGCAATATGTGGATACGAATGAGGTAAAGTGGGTGGTGATGCCCTTCGCTTTGCAAAGTTCTACTGGTGGATTCCCCACAATGTCTTCAGCTATAGCTGCCATGTGTGCCAATGAGCAGGGCGCTTTTGCTGATTTCCATGAGACATTGTTCCAATTGCAGGGTACGCAACTTTATAATTCCACGGAAGGATTTATGCAGGTAGCCTCTTCGCTGGGTATGGACACGGATGCTTTTGCCAGCTGCTTAGACAATAATTCTTATGCTGATCGCGTTCTAGAAAACATTACCATGGCGCAGCAGGCAGGGATTAATTCAACGCCGAGCTTCATTATCAATGGCGATTTAATGGCGGGAAACCAGCCCATTTCTGTCTTTCAGCAGCGTTTAGATTCTTTATTGGATTCTTGATACTTATGAAACAAGAATGGCAATTGCGCCTTATCCAATTGTTGTCTGTACCCGGAATGATGCTGGCGTTTTACCTGTATCTTTTTCATCAGGGTGTTTTGGTGGTTGGCTGCAAGGTTGGCAGCATTTTTGACTGCGGTGTGGTGAGTGGCCCGGGAGCACAATATGCATCCATCGGCCCGGTACCCGTCGCCTTTATTGGGCTGAGCGGCTACGCGGTTATCTTTTTGTTGACCTGGTTGCAGGATTGGGATTTTCCGCTCATAGATTATCTGCCTGAGCTAATGTTGGCGGTTACCGGCTTTGCTCTTTTGTTTACCTTGGGGCTAACTGCTTTAGAGTTTTTTGTCATTCATGCGTTTTGCCAGTACTGTGTGACTTCGGCCGTTTTGGTGGTGATTTTGTTCGGCCTCGCTTTTAGCTACTGGCGCAGCGCCAATGCAGAGGGGGAAGACGATGCGTCTTGAACTGGTGAAGGATTGGATGAGCCGTGAAGTGATTACGGCCGTTCCTACCACGGGTCTTTTAGAAGCTGATGCCCTGATGCGGGAAAATAAAATCCGACGGCTGCCTGTGGTGGAAAACGGCCGTGTTGTGGGCATGGTCACTTTTGGCGATGTGCGCAGCGCACGGCCGTCTGCGGCAACCTCGTTGAGTACCTGGGAAATGAATTACTTGCTGGCTAACCTGAAATTGGGCGAGATCATGACCCGTCAGCCACAAACGGTAGCGCCAGACGCCACTATCGGCGAAGCGGCCAATATTATGCTGATACACCGCATTAGCGGCTTGCCCGTGGTGGATGGCAGCGGCAAGTTGTTGGGCATCATTACCGAATCCGACATTTTCCGCATGGTAGCTCACCAATGGCGGCAGGTCATGGAAGAGGAATCGCCACAGGCTTACCAACATTACGATCAGGGGCAATCCTGACTTTCTGTAGGTATTGGGAAAGCGTGTTACCCCGTTAATTTGGTGGTTGACGCAGCCGATCAGCGTAAGTATACTAGCTCGTCGTTAACAACTGCGGGGCGTAGCTCAGCTTGGTAGAGCGCTCGGTTTGGGTCCGAGAGGTCGTCGGTTCGAATCCGGCCGCCCCGACAAGACGGTGATCGGTAATCCGTAAGCAGTAATCAATACATCCAGCTGATTACCGACAACGGATTACCAGTTACTGATCACCAACGCGCGGCAGTGGTGTAGGGGTAACACAATAGCCTTCCAAGCTCTTGTCACGGGTTCGAATCCCGTCTGCCGCTCTCCATTTTCGATTGGCAGCCAGAATAGTTCGTGGATCCCTTGGCAATCGGAAACGCTTGGGCCTGTAGCTCAACGGCAGAGCAGTCGGCTCATAACCGATCGGTTTCAGGTTCGAATCCTGGCAGGCCCACTTCTTTTTACTCCCCAATTTTTGCTTCACCTAATGGAATCCAACTGGTAACGGCCGTAATTCGATCATCCAAAATAGGCAGTGGTCGGTTGGTAAACGCATCGTACACAACCAGCAAGACGCTCAAGGTTTGGCCAGTAACGGCCGTATTGTCCATATACAAAATCGGCGCACCAGGAGCAGGTTTTTCACTCTGGCAAAAGCTGGTAAAGTGGGCGGGTTCACTGCGAGGCGGGAAGATAATCATGCGCGGGTCAGCGACCACCGAGCCTTGAATCCACTTTAGCGTAGGGATGCCCCCCATGCCCGGAATGCCATCCACCAAATCGCACCAGGCCCAGGTGAAGTTGTCGGCCTCATAGCCTACCAGCCGGGTGGATACCACATAGTCGCGCAGCAAGGGACGGCCGTTCAAGAAGTGCAGCGTTAAATCATAATTGTGGTTGGGGGTAACCGTGACCGGGCCTTCGTTGAGCGATTGGCCGGTCCAGACGATCCCCTGGCCCAGCGGAACGTAATGCGCTTCGTCTGAAGCAGGGGGAATGGACCAAAACGGCCGTGGCAGCCCCCATACCGTCAATACATCATCAACCACAGGCATTTCTGGTGCATCGGCGATGGTGCTGAAAAAGCCATCGCCTGAGCGCCAATGAAGGTAGAGACGCGTCTGGCCTGGTAGAGTAGTATCCCAATCGTAGCCGATGAGCGTTTGCGGTGCTGCTGTACCTAACACTGGGCGGTAGACTGGATTTTGTGTCGCCGCAGGCAACGCCGCCAACTTCACGGGCAGCGTGCCAATTTCAGCAAAATCAGGCCCACTGCCCAGGCGCAAAGCAAATTCATTGGGTCCACGGCGCGGGGTGAGTTGGAACTGGGTCAGCGTGATGCCAGCTGGTTGAGGAGTGGCTGTGATGTCGGCCTGGGCTACGATGCTGCCCGTCTCATCAAACAGGTGAACAAACAACGGTGCCGTCGTCTCGCCCTTCCAGGCAACCGTGAGGTGTACCGTCTGACCGATTTCCACCTCCGGTTGTTCCAGGCGATAGCCCACTATTTGCACAGTGTCGTTGAACGTCAACGATAGCGGCGTGAAGTTGTTAGGCAGTTCGGTAAGGGGTTCACGACGGAACAGCAGCGCTTCGCCCAGCGGCTCGGCAGGGGGCAGATTGGCGTAGGCAGCGTCATCAATGTAGGTGGCGATAACGGCACGGCCGTTTGCCAACCCTTTCTCAATTTGTGCTACCCAGGTCAGGCTGTATGGCCCTTCGCGCGGTTCAACATATTCAATTGTCACATCTGGCCGTTCACCTTCAACTGTTTGCAGATACCACAGCGGCGTGGCCCAATGCCAGTTGGCCAGAATGAGGCTGTTTTGTGGTGCTTCATCCAGAATACTTTGCGCGTAGTTACGAGCGTCTTCTTGCTGATGAAGCCAGTAATAGCTGGGCCAGTTGTGCCATCCCTGGCCAACTGCGGCGACTGCTAATACGGCCGTTCCCGTCAGTGCCAGAGCTTGCCAGGGCAACGGCCGTTTTCGGCCAAAATCGGTCAGATACCCGCTGGCTGCGCCCAGGCAAATGGCTACGGGCAGGTAGGCGGGCAGCATGTACTCTACCGTTTGCGGGGCGCGGTAGGTGGCCGTGATTAATGTGTGGAGGGCAAAACTGCCACCCAGCAGCAACCCAATGCGCCAGTTGCGGCGCAGCAGCCAGAGCCAACCCAGCAGCGCCCCAGCCAGCAGCCAGGGCGAAAACTGAAAGGCGAGTACGTTGCCCATCACCTTTAGCCGCGGCCACAGCACGGCGGGATGCACATAGTAAAAAAAGTCGCCCTGAAAGCCCAATCCTAAAAAGTGGTTCAAAAAGCCTGACATGGTATTCAAGCCGTTGGTAGTGCCAGGCACATTGGCCCCGGCGCGCAAGGGGAGGTAGAGCAGGGGAAGCAAGCCGAGTAGGGCCGCGAGAAACGGCCGTTTCCAGCGTGAGGGTGTGCGCAAAAATGCCGGATCGATCCAGATGAGGCTGAGACCAAACACCAACCCCATAAACGCCAGCGAAAGATGGTGCGTAAAGCCAAAGCTCAGCGCGGCGGCCAGCAGTACCAGGTAACGATCGGTATGCGCTTTTTCTTGCCAATGGGCAACCAAGGCAAAGATAGCCAGCGCGGTAAACAGGCCGGCGAGGCTGCGAATGTTGGCGGTGGTAGCCTGTACCCAAAATGTGGTCGCTGTGCCCAGGGCTAAAACGGCCGTTCCGGCCGCCAAATGCCGCCTGGTTAACCGAAATACAGTCAGATATACCAGCCCCAGCGTTGCGGCACTGGTGAAGACGGAGAGCAGATTGATTTTGTAGGCAGCCGTTGTGGTGAGCGGTAGCCAGGTCATAAAGTGGCTGAGCAGCGTGTAGAGCGGAAATCCGGGCGGATGGGCGACGCCCAAGGTTGCGCCGACGAGCTGAAATTCGCCATTGTCGGCCGGCAGCACGCCTGGGGCCAGGGTGGCGATGTAAAGAATGATGAAGGCAAGCGTGCTCAGCCCAGCACCTATGAGCAGGCGGCGATTGATCGGTAGAATTTTGGTAGGGATGGGCGTGATTTGGATAAGAACGGCCGTTACCAGCAGCACGGCGGTTAAGGCTGTCCACGGGTTGGGCTGCGGGTAAACAACATAGCCACCGAGCAGCAACAGCGGCCAGGTCTGGCGCAGCGGATGATGGCGCAGACAAAATAATGCCAGAATGGTAACGGCCGTAGTCAGTAAAATGGCGGCCAGCCAGCTTGGCCCGTAATTCAAAGCCCATTGCTCACTGAGCAGCCGCCCTGCAAACAAACCGAGTATAAGCGGAGCGAGCAAAGAGGAAAGGCTGGATTTGCGCAATTGCCACATGGATTTGGATTATAACGTGGAAGCAGCAAGCGTCACCTTTGATCGGCTCCTGATCAAGGTGGGCCTCAATGTGAATTGAGATTTTAGCTTGTGGCTCGCTATGGTTTTACCTGTCTTGGGTAAATTTCGCGCACAACTTCTGATGTTTCCCGGCAGTCATACTTTTCAGACACGCCCTCTTCCTGGCTGATTCTTGAGGATAACATCAAGGCGGCAACCACAATTACTGAGGTGATAAGCCCCAATATGAGCCAAATGAGCAGTATGTTTTGCATACAGTTGTTATTCCAGTTTGCTGCGTTCTCTTCCTATTTGCAGCGAGGTAACTGAAGAAGTTGTGTCGCAATTGTACTGCATTTTGTCAAAAAAGCGGCTTTCTAGCCAAAATCCTGCAAACTTTAGGCTATTTAAACCAGTCTATGACAAGATCAGGCACTCAATGTTATACTTGTTCTCGTCAAACGCTGTATTTGATTTTAATGTAACGATAAACGGCCGTATCTGTACCTGACTCCCTGGCACGAAATGTATCATGGCAGAAACCGCAACCCGGTCTCCAATTGAAGATCTTTCCAACCCTTCTCCCGGTCGTAAACCCAAGCGGTATATCGCTGAGAGATATGAAGTGGTTAATACGCTGGAAGGCGGTATGGGATTGGTCTATCTCTGCCGAGATCATTTCACCTCTGATTTAGTTGCCCTCAAAACATTCAAACCGGAATTTTTATCGCACCGTGCTGCCCGTGACCTCTTTTTGCGTGAAGGGACAATGTGGGTGGAAATCGGCCGTCATCCCAACGTGGTGCAGGCGTATCGGGTCGAGCGTGTGGGCGACGGCCGTGAGGTCTATCTGGTGCTGGAATGGATTGTCCAGCCACAAGATAAAAAGTCGCCCTCTTTGCGCTCCTGGCTTAAAAAAGGCCAGCCGCTGCCCGCAGAAGACGCCATTTTGTTTGCCCTGCATGTAGCCCGTGGGATGCGCTTTGCCACACAAAAAATTCCCGGTCTGGTTCATCGCGACCTCAAACCAGAAAATATACTCATTGGTTTTGACGGGATTGCCCGCGTAACCGACTTTGGGCTGGCCAGCACATTGTCTGGGCACAGCCCTGGCTCAACGGTTGGTTCTCTGGAAAACAGCCGGGAAAATATTGGTCGGACACAGCTAACGCAAGGTGTGGCCGGTACGCCGCTTTACATGGCACCGGAGCAGTGGGCGCACAAGCCATTAGATGCCCGTGCCGACATTTATGCCCTGGGCTGCATTTTGTATGAGATGGTAAGCGGCCGTTTTGCCGCCGCAGGTGACACTCGTGAAGCGTTAAGAGATGTGCACGTGAATGGCAACATCCAGCCGCTGGCCAACACCCTTCCGCTGGCTCTTCGCCAATACATCGAACGCTCTCTTTCGATTACGCGTGAGCAGCGTTACCGTGACTGGGCCGAAGCGGAAAAAACGCTGGCCAGCGTCTACACTCAGGTTACGGGAAATCTTTCCCCTCCTGAATGGGATGGTGCGGAAGAGACGCCAGATGAACGTCTTGCGGCCGGAAATTCCTATAACACAATGGGCCTGTCCTATCTGGACATTGGCAAGTTAGATGTAGCGGTAATGTACTTTGAGCAGGCCGTTAACGTGGCGCGTGCCGAAAATTTGCGCGAGCTGGAAGGTAAGGGGCTGGGTAATTTGGGGCTGGCCTACGCCGCTCTGGGATACATCGAGCGGGCGATTGAGTTCCACGAAGAGCATCTAGCCATTGCCCGTGAACTAGGCGACCGAGCCGAGGAAGGTCGTTCGCAGGGCAATCTGGGCTTGGTCTATCGACAGAAAGGGGAACCGGAACGAGCGGTACGCTTTCACGAAAAAGAGCTGCAAATCTTTCAGCGGCTAACTAACCGGTTCAAAGAGGCAGAAGCGCTGCATAACCTGGGTGAAACATACCGGCAGCTGGGCGATAATGTCAAGGCCGAGGATTACTACAAACAGTCATTGGCCATTGCCCGCGATATTGGCGATCGTACCCGTGTTGAGCGAATTCTTAACAGCATGGGCAAGGTGTTTTTGGACTCCAGAGAGTTTAAAGAGGCGGCCCAGTTGTTCAAACAAACTCTGACCATTGCCCGCCAAATTGGCGACCGTGTGGGCGAAGGTGAGGTACTGGGCAATCTCGGCGAATTGTACCAGGCATCTGGGTTTACTGAGCGCGCGATTGAGTATTACAACCATGCGCTCAACATTTCTCAAGAGAGCAACGACCGGCGTAAAACTATCAAAAACATGCTGCGGTTGGGCGATCTTTACCTGATCAATCGAGACGTGGAGCAGGCGCTGGTGCATTATGAGCATGGGTTGGTTTCGTCCCAAGAAATTTCGGACCAACTGCAAGAGCTTGGGGCGTTTATCAAGCTGGGCGAAGCGTATGACGTGCAGAAAAATTACACCGAGTCTGGCCGGATGTACAAGCGGGCGCTGCTTTTGGCTCGTGAACGGAATGACCGCCAGGTAGAGCAGGTGATGCTGACCAAGCTGGCCAAGGCTTATGAGCTGTGGGGTGACTTTAGCCGGGCGATTACTTATCTGGAGCAAAGTCTGGCGATGGTGGAAGCCAAAAAAGACATTGCTGGGCAGGGCTGGCACTGGCGCGAATTAGGTCACCTGTACCGCAAGTTAAACCAGGGTCGCACGGCGGCGGATGCTTACGAGACGTGCCTGACGTTGGTGCGATCCATCGAAAATTATGGGGAAGAAGCGGCCGTTTTAACGGACCTCGGTGATTTGTGGCGCGGGATTGGCGATCATACGCAGGCGATGGAGATTTATAAGCAAGCGCTAGACCTGGCGGTGGCCCACGACCTGCCCCTGCAAGAGGCTGGTGCTTTGAGCGGAATGGGGATGAGCTACCACGAAACGGGCAAGAAGCGCCCTGCCATAAAAGAATTGGAACGCGGATTGGAAGCGGCTAAAAAAGCACGCAGCAGCCGCGAGGTGGCCAATTTAAGCTATCGACTGGCGCTGGTGTTGTGCAAGCAAGGCCGCTGGGATAAAGCGGAACCTCATGCCCAATTGGCACAACGGGTATACGGCCGTATTTCCGACAACACCATGGAAGAGCGCAGCGCGGCGATGCTAAGCCGCATCCAGCAGAACAAGGGGAAATCTACGGGATTCTTCCAGAATTTGTTGGAAACCTAGGTTGGGTTTAATTGCGGAAGACAGAGCGCAGGTTGGGGACCAGATCAGCGGCCGTTTTGAAATTTTCCTTAACATTGAACAACAAATACAGGCCCGCCTCGCGGGGTGAAGCATGTTTGGCGCTGGCCATGCGTAATTGCTGCCGGTTCACCAGCGTGTAGCCGCCTTTCACGTCAATGTGACCGGTGACCAGCATCGTCTGTGGCGTAAAGTCCGTAGACAGGGCCTGGAGCATGGTGCTGAGCAGCACCTGGTAACTGCTGTTGCCGTACTCTTTTTCGTTGCGGGTGAAGATGGCGGGCCAAAGCAGCTCAAAGTCTTCGTCGGAAGTGGCTAGCGTGCCAACTAGGAAGTCGTCGTAGCGGGGGTCATCCAGGCCGGAGACGGCAAACCATTTGCGGGCCATTTCGTTGTAAGTACGGCCGTGCATTTTGCGCATGGCCCGGATGAGTTCTGGTCGTTCCTCTGGCGTGATTTGGGCCCGGGTGCGCGCCAACACCTGCTGGTGCGAGTAGTTAAACAGCCGCTCCAGCGCATTGGTTTCGCCCAAAGCGGTGCTGGCCCCGGCGTGGCAAATCGAAATGCCGCCAGGGGTGCGCACATAAAACGGCAGGCTGTCAAAAAAGGCGACAATCTCTTGCCGACGGCCGTTCATGGCAAACTCAAACCGTGGCGTGAACAGATCATCCCCTTTTTGCAGGGTAATGCTGTAGATGTGGGGGAGTTCGTGGTTGCCCAGCACGTAAATCAGGCTATCACCTAGCTCTTCTTTGAGCCGCATGATGTCCAACACAATTTCCACCGATTTGTCCTGCTCGGGGGGGAAGGTGGCGTGGATCATGTCGCCGTCCAAAATGAGGATATCGGCCTGACCCATGGCGCGGAGCTGGAAGAAGGTGTCGCGGTAGCGCTGGTAGGCGTCCCAATCGCCATGCAGATCAGTCACGACCATTGCCTGACCTTCCTGCAAACTTACGACTCGCTGCCAACGATTGGTTACTTCGCTCAAGACCTTCTCCCTGTGCTGGTCTGCCGATTTTAGCACAACTAAGACAATTGATGCGCTATCGGTGGCGCTTTTTCAGCTCGGCACGAATGTCGTCCCAGCTGAGATCGCGCGAAACCAGCAGCACCATCAGATGATAAATGAGATCGGCCGATTCTTCCACCACACGTTGGTCGCCCTGACCTTTGGCGGCCAAAATGATTTCTACCGCTTCTTCGCCAATTTTTTTTACAATTTCATCTTCACCGGCGGCCAGTAGGCTGGCGGTGTAGCTGGTGGCCGTTGGGTTGTTTTTGCGCTCGCGCAGGGTGGCGAACAGTTCATCCATAAAGTCATTCATTGTTTCATTCTCTTTAGCGGCGAGTCCAAATCCAGCCCTCTTTTTTGGCCTGTGGCCAGCCAGTTGGTGGTTCAGCTCGCCCTTGTAAAAAGTCAGCCCCGGCCAGAACACAAATGGCGGCATCCAGAGCGTCATCGTTTTGTAGCAGCAGCCTGGTTTCTGACGGCAGGGTTATTTCTTGTTTGATTTTGCTGAGGATGGCGTTACGGCCGTTTCCCCCTTCCTTGCCTTTATAACTTGGGACGCGCTCTGGGGCAAGCGCCATTTTCAGCGTGCCTGCGGGATACACCTCGATGGCGCTGAGCGGGGGTGGATTTTGCGGTTGCCACGCCAGTGGAATGGGGTGCCCGGTAAGCTGACGTAGTTCGGCCAAAAGCGCCAGGGCAGCGTGGGCGGTGCGGGCAATGCGATCCGCGCCAACGTCGAGTGGCAGCTTGCCAGTGCGCTGCCAGATGTGCCGGTCGGTGGTGCGGCGGAACAGCGTGTTGGGCGGTACAAGCAGCGAATCGCCTGCCTGGTGGCTGGCAAGCTGGTCGCCCAAATCGGCGGGCCAGCCCAGCGGTGCGTCGATGGCTAGCAGGGTGGGTGTGTTGGTGGGCAGCCAGCTAGCGATGGTTTGAGCCAGCGTGGCCGTTTTGCTGCCGAGGGTGATTGTGTGGAGGGAAACGGCCGTACCGTTCCACGTTCCTACCGCCAACCCTGTCTTTTGTGCCTGCGTAGCGCAGTCAATACCGATTATCGTAATCATGAGAAGAAAAAGCGGAACACAGAGATGCGCAGAGGCGACACAGAGTCACACAGAGGACAATCCCTAATCTCCAATCTCCAATCTACCAAAAAAGCAGCTCATAGCGCCAGTGTGGCAGGCGGGGCCAGCGGGGTCCACTTGCAGCAGCAGGGTGTCGCCGTCGCAGTCCACGCGGATTTCAGTGACGCGCTGGACGTTGCCAGAGGTGCCGCCTTTGTGCCACAGTTCCTGGCGGCTGCGGCTCCAAAAGTGAGCCTCGCCGGTTTGCAGGGTGCGTTCCAGCGCCTCGGCGTTCATCCATGCAACCATGAGGATTTCGCGGGTTATGCAGTGTTGGAGAACGGCCGTAATCAACCCCTTCTCATCAAATTTCAAGTTCATTATGCTTTCCAGATATGAAATGGTATTTTGCGGGCATACGTGTGCCTCATAATTTTCTGTGTAAATTGCTCAATACTATCAAGATAGGCGATGGGTAAATTATAAGCTTTATCCTCAATCCAAAGTTTCATTTCGCTCGGACGTCCGGCAGGGAATCTGATTTGAATCGCTTCTATGCTGTCCCACTTCCACTCTTGTTGCTTTTTACCGGAAATGAGTTGTAACCCGCGCTCATCAATGATTATTGAAACGGGCTGTGTTTTCTGCAGAAGGGCAAAAGATAGGAGTAATCCCGAAACAATCAGGAATACGCCACTTAGAATTCCCCCAAGATCAAATGGGTAAGCCATCAAATAAATGCCAAATCCAGTCGTAGCTAAACTGATCACTGCTGCCAGTGCTCTAATACCTCGTATCGTTTCTCGAGAAGATGTTGTTTGAAAGGAATCTTGCTTGAACTGTTCAATTTCCTTGGAATTTGCTTGAAATTGAGCCAGTTTTTCTTGAAGCTCGGTGGGAAGCGCTGTTTGGAGGACCCATCTGCCAAGCCAGTAAGTAACGATTATTCGCTCTTTAACAGGCATCACAGTCCAGTTGATGCATAGATTTTTGCGACCACTGGTTAGCCGAATGATCGGAGGGGACGTTTCTTCATAACCAGTGATTTCGGATCGCAGAAAAGAGATTTGTTTTCTCCTAAAGGTTGTTAAGCGAATTCTGTCGTCGCTAAGTTCAAAACGCCAGAACCAATGCCTAAGACGTGGCAGCCCGTTTTTCCAGAATTGCCAACAGAAAATAATCGTGAAGATGACAGGTTTTAGGAAATTAGCGTCTGTAAGTTTGCTTAGCCCAAAGCCAATAATTAATGCCCCACCATATCCAAAGATTGCAGCTTGCAGAGCGGGGAGAATGAAAGCTAAAAGCAAATGATACCAACTTCTTTGGATATGTATGGGTAAATAATTGGCTATGGTCATCGTCTGACTGGGATGTTTTGTTGCGCTAAATAATCTTTTACTTCGGCGATGGTGAGCTGTTTGTAGTGGAAGAGTGAGGCGGCCAGGGCGGCATCTGCACCGCCTTCGGTGAGCGCCTGGGCGAAATGTTGCAGGGTGCCTGCCCCACCAGAGGCGATGACGGGGATGTTGACCGCGTCGGCGATGGCGCGGGTGAGTTCGATGTCGTACCCTTCTTGCGTGCCGTCGCCGTCCATGCTGGTGAGCAAGATTTCGCCCGCACCGCGCCGCTCGGCCTCTTTGGCCCAGGCGACGACGTCTAGTCCAGTGGGGGTGCGACCACCGGCGACGTAAACTTCCCAACGGTGAATGGTTGATGGTGAATGGTTAATGGTTAATTTTTGGGCTTCTAGCTGTTCACTAGCCACTGCTGACCGATTACCGCTCACCGATAACGGATCACCGACCCGCCGGGCGTCAATCGCCACGACAATCGCCTGACTGCCAAACGCCTCTGCCCCCTGGCTGATGATCTCTGGGTGGCGGATGGCAGCGGAGTTGACGCTGATTTTGTCGGCCCCAGCGCGGAGGATGCCGCGCATGTCGTCTACAGTGCGGATGCCACCACCGATGGTGAAGGGGATGAACACCTGGTCGGCTACGGCGCGGGCCAGCTCCATGACAGTGTTACGGGCTTCGTGGGTGGCGGTGATGTCCAGGAAGACGAGCTCGTCGGCTCCAGCTTCATCGTAAAGCTTGGCCTGCTCCACGGGATCGCCCGCGTCGCGCAGCTCGACAAAGTTGATGCCTTTGACCACACGGCCGTCTTTTACATCTAAACAAGGAATGATGCGTTTGGCTAACATACGGTTTTCCAATTCGTCAACTGCTTGTCATACCCGCGAAAGCGGGTATCCATTTTGGTTGGATGAAGTGGATTCCCGCCTGCGCGGGAATGACAAGTGAGGTTGCGTGCAAAAATCATAGAATTTCGTTAAGCTGGTGCAGCGATTTAATTTCATAGGTGATGGGCAAATCGGTGGTTTTGCCGTTGGGATTAAACCAGCAGGTGTCGATGCCGTAGTTGATACCGCCGATGATGTCCGACGAGAGGCTGTCGCCAATGATGAGCACCTCGTTTTTGGCGGGTTGGTTCATTCGCATGAAAGCGATGTCAAAAATGCCTGCGTCGGGCTTGGCCACGCCAACCTCCTCAGAAATGATGACGGTGGTGAAGTGGGGCTTTAGACCAGAGCGTTCCAATCGAGGATGCTGCACATTGGCTAGACCGTTGGTGATGATGCCGAGTTGGTAACGGCCGTTCAACTCCTCCAGCAGTTCCATTGCGCCATCTATCAGCGGGGCCTGCTGCCCTAACTGCATAAGATAGCTGTCGGCAAATCGTTCGGCATCGAAGCTCAGGCCCAATTCGGTAAACAAATCCTGAAACCGTCCGGCGCGGATGACCTCCGGGGTGATTTCTTTCCGCTCTAGCCGCTGCCAGTAGCTTTGGTTGATTTCATGGTAACGACGTTTGGCGGAGTCAGGAAAGGGGAGGCCGTGTTGGGCAAAACTTTGCTCTAAGGCCAGGGCTTCGGTCTGCTCAAAATCGAGCAGGGTGTTGTCAACGTCGAAGAGGAGCCATTTGTAGGGCATGGGTGAGTGCTCCTTTGGTGGAGATAAGAGATTGGAGATTGGAGATTCGCTCAATCTCCAATCTCCTTATTCTAAGATTGGGTAACCAGATTCAGCGCTTCTTCCAGGTCCAGACTGCCGTCGTAAATAGCTCGCCCGGTGATGACGCCTACCAGACCGTGCTCGGCCTGGGCATAACAGCGTTCGATGTCTTCCATGGTCGAAACGCCGCCGGAGGCGATGACTTGCAGGCCGGTGACCTGGCTCAGCTGGACGGTGGCCTGGACGTTAACGCCGCCCAACACGCCGTCGCGGCCGATGTCAGTGTAAATGACGGTGCGTACGCCGCAGGCGCGCATTTCTTTGCCCAGATCGACCGGATTTACGGCCGTATCCTTCATCCAGCCACGGGTTTTTACGCGGCCGTTGCGGGCATCAATACCTACGGCAATTTTGTCTTTGCCAAATTGGTCGATGGCCTCACCGACCAGCACCGGATTTTCAATGGCCACCGTGCCCAAAATAACGCGGGTAACATTGAGATCGAGGGCACGCGAGATGTCGTCCATAGTGCGAATGCCGCCGCCAAATTGCACTTTTGCGCCCAGCTGGGTGAGCGCGGGCAGGGCCGCCCAATTGGCCGCTCCGGCTTCGTCAAATGCGCCGTCCAGGTTGACCACATGCAGCCATTCGGCACCGGCCCGCAGCCAACGGCGGGCCATTTTTGCCGGATCGGTACCAAACACGGTTTCGCGATCCGGATCACCCTGCTCCAGCCGCACCACACGGCCGTTGCGCAAATCAATGGCGGGGAAAATAGTGAACTTACTCAACAGGTACCTCTTGGAATGAGGTAATTAAGTAATTAAGTAATTGTGTAATCAGGCAACTGTGTGCGCACTCAATTACCTAATTACTAATTACCTGGTTACCCAATTACAGTTTTTCAAGGAAATTTTTCAGGATGGTCAGTCCCACGCTTTGGCTCTTTTCGGGGTGGAACTGCAAACCGTAAATGTTATCTTGAGCCACCACAGATGCAAAGGGAAATCCGTAATCGGTCCAGGCGAGAACGGCCGTTGCGTTCTCTGGATCGCAGTAATACGAATGCACAAAATAGGCGTAATCGCCCAACTGCACACCCTCCAGCAGCGGGTTTCCCCAGGCAGGTTCCAACTGGTTCCAGCCCATGTGCGGAACTTTCAAATGGTTAATAGTTAATTGTGAATGGTTAATGGTTAATGGATTGGCTTCATTAACCATTAACCGTTTACCATTTACCGTTTGCAATTTTTCGGGGAACCGCACTACCTTGCCCGCTATTAAGTTCAGCCCTTGATGTACGCCCATCTCGTGGCCTTCGGTGAACATCAGCTGCATGCCCACGCAAATACCCAAAAACGGCACGCCGCGCTGAACAGATTCCTGAATGGCTTCCGGCAAGTTATGTTTGCGCAACCCGTCCATGCCAGAGCCAAACGCGCCCACGCCAGGCAGCACCAGCTTGCTAGCCCGCCGCACTACCTCTGGATCGTCGGTCAGCTGTACTTCCGCCCCGATGTGTTCAAATGCCTTTTGCGCCGAGCGAATGTTGCTCGCGCCGTAGTCGATCATGGTGATGGTTGTCATTTTCCGTAATCCGTTATCGGTTGTCGGTAATCGGTGATCCGTAATCGGTAAACGGTTTACGGTTCACGGTTCACGGATTACCGCTCACTCAGTGAGCGTACCTTTCGTCGAGGCCACATCCACCCGGCGTGGGTCGAGGGCAACGGCCGTATTCAAAGCCCGAGCAAATGCTTTAAACAATGCTTCGGCTTGATGGTGGTCGTTACGGCCGTATTCAATCCGCGCGTGTAGGTTCATTCGGGCATGGATAGCTACCGACTCAAAGAAATGTTCCACCAAATCGGTGGGCATCTGGCCGATGGCCGGGGTGTGCCAGGAGCCATGGAAGACCGTGTACGGCCGTCCGCCCAAATCAATCGCCACAAAACCCAGCGCCTCATCCATCGGCACGTAGGCGTGCGCTGTGCGGACAATGCCCTTGCGGTCCCCTAGCGCCTGGTTGAGCGCCTGCCCCAGCACAATGCCCACGTCTTCGATGGTGTGGTGGGTGTCGATGTGCAAATCGCCGGTGGCCCGAACCGTTAAATCTAATAGACCGTGGACGGAAACGGCCGTTAGCATATGGTCAAAAAAGCCCACCCCCGTGCTGATATCGTGCTGACCTCTGCCGTCAAGATTGATCGAAATAGAAATATCGGTTTCTGAAGTTTTGCGAGTGATTTTGGCTTCACGTGTTCGTTTCATGATGTTGTTTTGACTCTACGCCGGGATATTTCTTTTTGAAGCAAGCCAGTGATTGCTGCCAAAATAGCCCATCCCTTCATAATAAAAATCGCAGACCTCTGTTGAAAAGTTATGTAGCTTATTTTTCCGTGATTCTCTAATGCAAAGGGATGAATTGGATCAGCAACCTCTGTCCCTTGTGGAAACCAAATACTGTAAGCAAAGAAACTATGTGCAAACCACGCTAAAACTCCGCAGCGAATAAATAAGTTCAGGATTAATCTAATCATGCTGAAGCGCCCAATTCGATAGCCATATATTTGTTGAGCAAACAATATGACCGCAGTTATAAAAAGGCATATTTGTGGCAAGAAGATGGTTTTCCCAATGGGAATGAGCATCACAATAATTGTCGTAGAGATAATTGCAACAAACTCTTTACTGTTTTCATCCAATAGCTTGTTCATGGTTAGGTTTCTAAAAATTTTAGAGCGAGAACCAATTTTGAGGTTTCCTCTGGCCTTCCGACGCTGATGCGGATGCAGTTGTCCAGCCCCGGCTTGTTGAAGTAACGCACCAAAATGCCCGCCTGCTCCAACTTTTGTTTGAGCATCTGGGCATCGCGGCCAACGACCCGGCATAGGATAAAATTTGATCGGCTGGGGAACGGGTTCAGGTAACTAATTGTACCCAATTCGGCAAAAAGGCGCTCTCTTTCAGCGACCAAAAGCTGCACTTTTTCTTGCAGCCACGCCTGATCTTCCAGCGAGGCCAGTGCCGCCAGCGAAGCGGCGACGTTGATGTTGTACGGCTGCTTGATTTTCCACAGGTGCGGCAGCAGCCACTCCGGGAACGCCCCATACCCCACGCGCAGCCCGGCCAGCCCGGCCAGCTTGCTAAACGTCCGCAGCACGGCCAGATTGTCGTATTCCAGCGTCCAAGCCATGTGCTCTTTAGCCTGGGCATTTATGCCCAGGTGATTTATGCCGAGGTCAAAATCAGCATACGCTTCGTCTAGCACAACCAGAACAGGCAGTTGCAGCAAGCGGCGCAGGTCGGCGTTGGGGATGGTGCTGCCGTCCGGGTTGTTGGGCGAGCAGAGGAAGAGGATTTTGGCAGTGGGGTGATTGGCAACGGCCGTTTCAATCCCCTCAACATCCAAACTAAAATCATCTTTGCGCCGCACCGGCACGTATTGGCCGCTGTTAACGGCCGTACTAAACGGATACATGCCAAACGACGGCGGGCAGTCAATCACCACATCACCCGGCGAGAGCACCACGCGTAGCACCAGGTCGATCAGCTCATCGGCACCCATGCCAGTAAGCAGGCGTTCCTTGGGCATGTGCACGTACTGGCTCAGCGCCTCGCGCAGCTGGTTCGATTCGGGGTCGGGGTAGATGTGGAAGAAACGGCCGTTCCTTAACGCCTCTAGCGCTTTTGGTGACGGACCGTACGGATTCTCGTTGGCATCCAGCTTCACAATCGCCTCCGGTGCTCGCCCCAACCGCGCCGACAACACTTCAAACGGCACAATCGGCACGTAAGCCTCCATCTCAGCAATGTCTGGTCGTACAAACTTGTTGGTCATCTGATTCCTCTCAGTGATTAAATCCTCTTTTTGGCGGCGTTGGCATGGCCATCGAGGGCTTCGGCCTGGGCGATGCGTGCGGCGGCTACGCTGAGTTGGGCCGAAGTGGCATCATCCAGCTGCACGATGCTGCTGATTTTTACAAAATCCAGCACATTGAGCGGCGAGGCGAAGCGGGCGGTGCCGTTAGTAGGCATGACGTGACTTGGCCCGGCGACGTAATCCCCCAGCACCTCAAAACTGCGCTCGCCGATGAACAGCCCGCCTGCGTTGGGAATTTTATCCATGTAGGCGGTTGGATTAGCGGTGGCGATGCAGGTGTGTTCGGCGGCAAAGTCGCTGGCCAGCTGGCACGCTTCATCCAAATCAGCCGTCAGAACGATGCCCCCCTGATTGGCCAGCGAAACCGCGATTATTTCGCTGCGGCTGAGCATTTCCATCTGTCGCGCAATTTCCACCTGAACCCCTTCGGCCAGCGCCCGTGAGGGCGTAAAAAGGATGGCCGTGGCCAGAACATCGTGTTCGGCCTGGGCTAACATGTCGGCGGCGACCCAGGCGGGATCGGCCGTTTCGTCGGCCACCACCACCGTTTCCGTGGGACCGTATAGCCCGTCGATGCCGACGATGCCGTACACCTGTCGCTTGGCCAGAGTGGTGAACAGGTTGCCCGGCCCAACGATTTTATCGACACGGGGCACACTTTCTGTGCCAAACGCCAGCGCAGCGACGGCCTGTGCCCCGCCCAGCGTGTAGATCGTGTCGATGCCGGCAATGGCTGCGGTGGCCAGGATGACATCGGGAATACGGCCGTTGCCTCGTCCCGGCGGCGTAGCAACCACAATTTCGGGCACACCTGCCACCTGTGCCGGAATGGCCGACATCAGGAGCGAGGAAGGCAGCGGGGCCGTGCCGCCGGGCACATAAACCCCCACGCGCTGAATGGGCGTCACGCGCTGGCCGATGATGCCGCCCATCTCGCTGGTTTGCCAGTTGGGCAGCGGCTGCCGCTGGTGAAAGTCGCGAATCCGGCTGGCGGCCAACTCCAGCGCTTCTCTCAAATCGGCGGGGATGCGGCTGACGGCCGTTTCAATTTCCGCTTTGTCCACTTGCAAGCTAGTTAGCGGGACGCCGTCAATCATTTCGGTCCAGTGGTGTAGGGCGGCATCCCCTTGCTGGCGCACATCACGGAGAATGGTGGTAACGGCCGTTTCCGGCGTGGCCCCTTCGCCAAACAGCTTGTTTAAGCTGGCCTGTAGCGCCGACGGCACAACGGGTTCCAAAGAATCTTCTCGCCGCAGAATGCTATTTTTTGCTTCGGGTACGTTTAGAATGTTTATCATGATCTCTTTTTTAGTAAAAAGTGAATAGTGATAAGTAAAAAGTGAGTTTAGCCTTCACTTTTCACTTTTTACTTTTCACTTACCACTTACCACTTCCTTTCTTTCACTTTCAAGTGCGGTTAACATGGCGCGGTACCGCTCCGGCACTTCTTCAAAAATGTATTTACATGGCGAAACCACTACGCCACTGCCGCCAATCTGGCGCAGTTCGGCAATGGCTTGGAACAGGTTGGGCTTTTGCACCACAATGTTGACGGCAAACCAGGTCGGTTCGTCGGGGGCGGCTTGCTGAGGCACCACCGGGGCAATGGTCGGGCCACGCAGGCCGCGCAGGTGTGGCTGGTCGAGCATCTTCTGGGCAATCGCTTCGGGCGAATCGCCCCGCACGTTGGTGATGACCAGGAATGAATTTTCGGCCCGTAGATGGGCTTCGATGTACTCAATGAGTTGCCGGGCCACTGACAGCACATTGGGGCGGGATTGCAAAGCGGTTTTGTTGGCAATCAGGCACGCCTGGGAGTTGAGAATGAGGCCGTCGTCGAGGGGGCGCAGGTGGTTGTCGCGCAGGGTGATGCCGGAGGAGACCAGGTCGGCAATGATGTCGGCGTAACCGATGGTGGGGGCAATTTCCAGTGTGCCTTCCACGTTGATGAGGCGAACGGGGGCAATGTTGTGCTCTTCTAAGAATGCGCCGGTGGTTTTGGGGAATTTGGTAGCCACGCGGAGGGAACGGCCGTCTTCCCCCAATTCTTTCGCCCATGCTGCCAGTTCGGCCATCGTGCGCACCGGTTTTTCTTCGGGGATGGCCAGGTTGAGAGTGCACGGCCCAAAGCCCAGTTCATCGTGCAGGACGAGGATGTTTTGCGAACGGCCGTATGCTTTCTCGGTCAAAATATCAATCCCCGTGATGCCAAAATCAATGCTGCCCTGCCGCACCCCGGTTACAATGTCGCCCGGTCGCTGGAACATCACCGTTAGGCCGGGCAGGCTGGGGATTGTGGCCTCGTACTGGCGCGGATTGGGCCGGTAGACCTTGAGGCCGCACGCCGCGAGGAAGTCAAAGGCGTCGTTATACAGCGCCCCTTTGCTGGGTAGTCCCAGCCGAATGTCTGTGCGAATCATAAATCCTCCTTGGAAATAATCCACAGATGACACAGATTTCGCAGATAAGATAATCTGTGTCATCTGCGAAATCTGTGGATATTCTTTCGTGATGGTCTACCCATCCATAAAATCTACCTGGAAAACAAAAACACCCTCCTCAGGTCTGAGGAGGGTGCTAGAAAATGCTACCCTGGTGTGTGTAATCTACCTCAACCCGAAGCGAACCTGCGCCAGCTGATGTGGTGCGCGTGATGGTGGTTCACATGGGTCAAAGCAAGACGATTCATCATATCGGCAAAAGTCTAGCACATCCCTTGCGGGATGCAATAGAAATTTTGAAATCCGATGCGGCACACTTTTTGGAAGTGTGCCGCACTTGCCAGATTGCTTAATTTTCGATACTAAAAATAGCGACAGAGCCGCTTACCTCGTACCCGACGATGAGCAGTGGCTGGCCTGTGGGGCTGTCGCTGGCGGATACAAAGGTGAGGCCTTCAGGACCCAGATCACCGGCGGTGCCCGCTTCGGCATCACCGCTGAAGTCGCGGGTATTGATGTATTCCACAAACTGCGGATTGCTGGGTGTGGTCACATCATAGACCATGATGCCACCGATGCGCTCCAGACCGATGAAGGCATAGGTACGGCCGTTTACCACGCCCACAACCACACCTTCTGGCTCTGGCCCTTTGTTGTCGCTGCGGTTGTCAAACGAATCGTTTTCGTCGTTAGTGGAATTAAAATCGTCAGGCAGCACGGTAGCCGTAATTTGTTCCAACTGATCGCCACTGTCGAAAACCAGTTTCCCTTGCCGGGTCCAGATCGAGAAAGAACGGCCGCCGAACGCCCACAACGCATCAAAATCCCCGTCGCCATCTGTATCGCCCTGGGCGGTGGTGACGGTGAGGCGGCCAATCGCCTCATTTTCTTGCAGGGCGTCTGCGTTGGGGAAGGCCGTGGGGTCCAGTTCCAAATCTTTCACGCGTTCTTCTTCAGCATAGCCGTCGTAGTCGCGAGCATCGCCTTCATTGGCGGTGATGAGGAACTGCTGGCCGCGAATGGTGAAGGCGGCGATGGCGTCGGGCATGTACATGCCGTAGACAGGCCAGTTGGCGATGTTGATGGCATCATCCTTGTCGCTGGCGTCCAGGCCGTTGCCCGGTTGGCTGTGGTCTTTTAGCCCTAAAGCGCGCAGGGACATAACGTTGGCGTTGGCAATGTCGATGATGGCCAGGGCGTTGTTTTCTTGCAGGGTCACCCAGGCAATTCTGGAGTCGTCGGACACGGCGATGTATTCGGGTTCCAGGTCTTGAGATACGGTGGCGTTGGGGCCAAAAATGCGGATGAGCGGGTCGATGGAACGGCCGTTAAATTTGGCAAAACTGGCGGTGCGCACATCAGCTTGGGTCAGATTGGCTACGCCGTGGCGTAAATCAATAATGCTGACAGAACCTTCCGGATCAACGTCATAATCGTCGTTGGGTTCACCTTCATTGGCAACAAGGACGTAACGGCCGTTTGGCGAGAAGGTCACCATGTCCGGCAAAGCACCAACCGTCACGGCCGCCAGTAAATTGCCATCGGTGTCCAAGAAGACAGCTTGCCCCGGGTCCGTTTTGGTCTCGGCCTGTGCCGCCACAACGACTAGGCCATCGTGTACGGCCACGCTGTTGATGCCTCCGCTAAATTCGGGCAAATCGATGGGGCTAAGCAGGCTTGGGCTGGTCGGATCGCTCAAATCGAGTACATCCACTCGGCCAGCATCGGCATTGATGACAAAAAGACGGGCGGTTCCGGCATCAAAAGCGACAATCTCGGCGGCACCTTCGGCAAATACGCCGGTTTCATAATGCCCAATTGTCTCCAGATGAATAGTGGGGCCAGAAACGGCCGCTGTCGCCAAGCCCACGCCGACCAAGACAATGGTCATGATCAGCCCAAGGCGGACCCACATTTTTACTTTTATGCTATTCATTGTTCTCTCCTTTGCATTGTAGAATGAGGTGTGATCAAGGTTGGTTTACCGGGCTTGATTATAGAAAATCGAACTGGGCCAGATGCTAACGGGCTTTTAAGGTCTGTTTAACAGTTTGTTATTGGGCTAGGTCAACAAGCGGATTGATAGGTATAATTGTGCAAATTTCTCACTGTTTTTTAGGTAGGTTGAACCGTGTCAAACTCAGGAACGCTTGTTTACAATACGGCCGTTGAAGATTTCAAACGGGCTCGCCGAACCGGTGCTATGCA
Organism: Ardenticatenaceae bacterium; assembly: GCA_020634435.1. Classification (GTDB taxonomy): domain Bacteria; phylum Chloroflexota; class Anaerolineae; order Promineifilales; family Promineifilaceae; genus Leptofilum. The sequence goes on from JACKBS010000004.1 coordinate 835,819, forward strand.
GCAGATGATGGCCCGTCTCACCGGCAAATCGGCGGATTTATTGGCTTATGATGATGTCTGTCAGCATGTAAAAACGTCGGAAGGCGTGAAGCAGGGGCTCCGCGAAATTCCGCTGGACGCCATTGTGGGCAGTGTGGGGCGCTACCAAGACTTTACCCGTGCTTTCTGGCCCAAAAATGATAGCGATGAAGAACGCTGGGTTCGGGTGAAAACGGCCGTTAATGATATGGTCGGTATGCCCCCGATTGATGTGTACAAGGTAGGCGAAGTCTACTTTGTCATCGACGGCAACCACCGTGTTTCGGTGGCCCGGCAGCTGGGCAGCGATACCATCACGGCCCGCGTTACGGAAGTGCACCTGCGCGTACCGCTCTCGACCGAAGACGACCCGGACGAGTTGATTTGCAAAGCGCGCTATGCAGAGTTTTTGGAAGAAACCAACCTGGATGTGCTCCGGCCGGAAGCTGATTTGCTGCTGACATTTTGCAGTCAATATCAGCTGTTGCTGGACCAGATCGCCGCTCATGCGGAACTGCTGGCCGAAAAAGGCGAACGGGTGGATGCGGCAACGGCCGTTTGCCGTTGGTACGATGAGGTGTATAAGCCCGTCCAGCGCCACATTCGCGCCCAGGGCATTATGCGGCTTTTCCCAGAGCGCACCCAGGCAGACATGTACATTCTGTTTTCGGAGCGCCGGGCTGAGTTGGAGTCATCGCTGGGGTGGGAGATCGAGCCGGAAACGGCCGTTTCCCATTTGGTTACTGAAAAGAGCGAGCGGACTTTGGGCTTGGCCGGGCGGCTGCGCAAGGTTTTGGTACCGCCTGAACTCATTGAAGGGCCGCCGCCCGGACACTGGCGCGAGTTTCAGGCCACCCGGCAAATGGATCGCCTGTTTGCCGACTACCTGGTGAGCATTCGCGGCAGTGAGCCCGATTGGCAGATGCTAGACCAGGTCATCAAGCTGGCCCAGCGTGACGGCGACCGGCTGCTGGGGCTGCACGTCATTGAAAAAGAGAGCCAACGGCAAAGCCGGGCTGTGGCCCAAATTCGGGAGCGCTTTTTAGAGGCGTGTGCCGATGGCGATATTGCTGGGGAGTTTGCCGTTGAAGTGGGGTCGGTGCGGGAGACGCTCGTCAAGCGGTCTGCTTTTGCCGATTTGGTGGTGTTGAATTTGCAGCATCCGCCGGGGCCACAGCCTTTGGCTCGACTGAGCAACCGCTTTACTCATCTGGTGCAGCGCTGCCCGCGGCCCATTTTGGCCGTTCCCAGCGGGTCGCAGGTGGTATTGGAAAACACGCTGCTGTCTTATGACGGTAGCCCCAAGGCAGATGAAGCGCTGTTTGTGGCTACGTATCTGGCAACTCGCTGGCCTATCTCTTTGACGGTGGTAACGGTGGAGACGGAATACACCTCAGCCGATGCGCTGGAGAAAGCCAGGGAATACCTGGAAGGGCAGGGGATACAGGACGTGACTTACGTGCTGCATCAGCCACCCATTGCCGAGGCCGTTCTGGCAACGGCCGTTGAAAACAATATTGACTATCTCATCATGGGCGGGTTTGGTTTTCGTCCCATGATGCACTTAATGTTAGGTAGTACCGTCGATGAAATATTGCGGCGCTTTAAGCACCCCATATTGATTTGTCGATGAAAGTTGTAATGGTTTATGAGCACGCAAAATTCTTATTTTTATCAGTCAGCCCTGGAAGATTTTCACCAGGCGCGGCGGCAGGCGGCTATGCAACAGCTGCTGGCCCGCTTTACGGGTGAGTCCACCGAGCTGTTGTCTTACGATGACATTCGCAAAAAGCTGAAGGTAACCAACCTGCGCGAGCGCGGTCTGGAAGATATTCCGGTCGATAAAATTATTGGCAGCGTTGGGCGATACAAAGATTTTACCCGCAGCTTTTTGCCCAAGAGCGATACCAGTGAAGAACGGTGGGCGCGGGTGAAAGCGGCCGTTTCCGACATGACCGGGGTGCCGCCAATTGAAGTGTACCAGCTAGGCGACGCCTACTTTGTCATTGATGGCAATCATCGCGTTTCCATTGCCCGGCAGCTGGACATGCCGACTATTTCTGCCTATGTCACCGAAGTGAAAACGCGTGTGCCGCTAACCGTGGATGACAATCCACACGAGATTATTTGCAAGAGCCGGTATGCCGAGTTTTTGGAGCGTACCAATTTGGACACTTTGCGACCAGACGCTGACCTGCTGATGACGTTTTGCGCCCAATATTCGGTGCTGCTCGATCATATTGATGTGCATCGCTACTACATGGGGCTGGATTTCCAGCGCGATGTCTCTTACGAAGAAGCAGTGGCGCATTGGTATGACGAAGTATACATGCCGGTGGTCGAGATGATTCGTGAGCAGGGCATCATTCGCAATTTCCCTGAGCGCACGGAAGCCGATATGTACTGGCTGCTGGCTGAGCATCGCGCCGAGTTGGAAGAGGCGCTGGGTTGGGAAGTGGACCCCGGTACGGCCGTTACCGACCTTGTTCGCAAACAGAAGCCCAGCACCACTATTTCCCGCGTTTTGGACGCTGTTGTTCCCGATGAGCTGGAAACTGGCCCCGCGCCTGGCCAATGGCGCGAGGAGCGCATTGCCAAACGCACCACCGACAATCTGTTTGATGAAACGCTGGTGGCTATTTCTGGCCATCCAGACGATTGGCGCGTGTTGGATCAGGCTATTTTGTTGGCACAGCGGGAAAACGGCCGTCTCCGGGGCGTGTATGTGGCTGATCCCAAAGATGCTGAATCTGAGGTGGCCATCGAGCCGACGCGTGATGAGTTTAACCGGCGCACAGAGGAAGCTGGGATTCAGGCCAACTTTAGCGTGGAGTGGGGCACTGTAGCCCGGCAAGTAGTGGCCCGCGCGGCGTATTCTGATCTGGTGATGCTGGCGTTGAACCGCCCGCCTGGCCTGTCCATTTTGGAGCGTCTGGCCTCTGGTTTGCAGACGATTCTCAAGCGCACCCCACGCCCGGTGATGATGGTGCCAACGGCCGTTTCGCCCATGAAGCACGCACTGCTGGCTTACGACGGTAGTCCCAAGGCAGAAGAAGCCCTTTTTGTGGCCACGTACCTGGCCAGCCGCTGGCAAATCGGCCTGTCTGTGGTGACGGTAAGCCCAAATTCCAATGGCAAATTGGAAATGGCCACCCGCATTCAATCGCGTGCCAAAACCTATTTGGGTCTGGCGGGGGTCACGGCCAACTATTTAGTGCCTGTTGGCCCGACGGCACAAACCCTGCTGGAAGTAGCCGAAGAAGAAGCTGCCGATTTTATGATTATGGGCGGCTTTAGTATGAGCTCTATGAAAAATTTGGTGTTGGGCAGCACGCTAAACCGCGTTTTGTTAGAGTACAAGCAGCCCACCCTCATCTGTCGTTAATTCCCCATGAACCCTTTTACTCACTTCATCACCCAATGGACAACCAATCGATCATTGTCCCAATTTATTGATCATTGGGACCGCCTGGAGCGCTTAACCGTGCTGGTGCATCGCAAGAAAATGCCGGCATCTGTGGCCGCTTCTGATTTTGCCGAGGTATGGCCCTGGCTGCGGCAGCATTACAGTGCATGGCAAGATGCGTTACGGCCGTATTGGCAGCAAACTAAAGCCGCCGGCCTACCCACCCAAACCGATCCGTTTGAGCTGCTGCTCGAACTGGATTCACCCAGGGAAATTTTGGGTAACTGGCGGGCCATGCAGCATTTGCCTGCGGCCCGCGAAGCGCTCAACCGATACGTTCAAGACCAGTGCCCCTGATGGCGCTCCTGCCTGATTGGCTGGAGATTGCTTGCCTCTTTTGAGGACATGAGCCGTTCCCAAAAAAACTTTGCATATACCGCTGGAACCAATTAGAATGAAGGGTAAACCGTGTGTTATGTTTACCTCATAAAGAAGGTTCCGTATGCGAGAAAAACATTCCTTCAATTTTTTGATTGGCCTGCTGTTTGGTGGGCTGGTTGGACTGCTCTTTTGGTATTGGCAAAAAAGTACCTCGGCGGAAGATGGCGCGTTGGCGCTGCTAGACAAGCTGGCCGCCACCGAAAAGCGGGCGCGCCAGATGAAAGATGCCGTGGAGCGCGGCGAAGAGCCAGAGATTCTGCGCAACATCCCGCTGCCGCCCTCGGGCACGGAAGTCCCCTCCTTTTTATCCCGTTCCCGAACAGAAAGTGATACTGCGGCGAGTGATGATTTGACCCAGGTGAAGGGCATTGGGGCAGTGTTTAACGGCCGTTTACAAGCCGCAGGTATTGACACATTTGCCAAATTAAACGCACTTTCGGCGGAAGCGCTGGCCGACATGTTGCAAATTCGCCTGGGGCGGGCCGAAAACATTTTGGCCGAGGCAAAAGCATTGTAGCCACATTGATGGCGTGAGGTGGGTATGACTGTTGAACTTGTTCTGGCTGTATTTGTTGGCTTAGTAATTGGTGTCTTGGTGGCACTGTGGTTGGATAGCCAAACGTTGGTGCGGCGTTTGCAGGAGGCCAATGCGGAGAAAAGCAAAGCGCAGGCCGATTTGCAAAAGTTTCAGATTCAGCACCGGGCTCTAGAACAGGAATTGCAACTGGTGCGGGTGGAGACGGATACGGCCGTTCAAGACACCACCCAGTACGAGGCCACTATCGCCCGGCAGTTGGCCGAAATTGAAGCCAGTCGCGATCATCTGCAAACCTCCATTCAAACCAACGAAGCCTTGCGTGAAAATTTGCAGGAAGCCCAGGAGCGATTGGAAGAATTGCAGGGTCTGAACCTGATGGCTGAAGAAAAACTGTCTGCCAGCGAAGCGGAGGTGAACCGCTTGCTCGGTGAAACGCAGCTGATGGAAGCCGAAATTGCCATGCAGCAGGACAAAGCGGCGAAGCTCGATGCAGCGCTGCAAGAAGCACAAAGCCACAACAACGACCTTGAGCAAAAAGTTGCCACGACTGATCTTCAACTGGGCACCATTGAGGCGGAAAAAGATCAGGTTTTGAATGAGTTACAAGAAGCCGAATTGGCTACTGCTGAGCAAAATGCGCGGATTGCTGCTTTGGAAAAGAAGCTGAACGAGGGGGAATCCGTGAAGCAAGAGCTGGCGACGGCCCAGGAAAAGCTGCAAACGGCCGATAAGCGCATTCGGAAATTGCAGGACACCGTGGAAGATGTGCATACCAAGATCAGCTACAGCGGTAAAAATGAGCTCCAGCTCATTCGCGGTATTGGCCCCGCTTATGCCCGTCGTCTTAACGAGTTTGGCATCCATTCCTTCAGTGAACTGGCCGAATGCCAGCCAGAGCAGATCGCCACGATCATCAAAAAGAAAAACTGGCAGGCGGTAGATATCCAGGATTGGATTGATGAGGCCAAAGCGCTGGTCGCGCGGTTGGGGCCAGACGATTAGTTTAGAGCTTGTGCCGAACGCCCTATCCCCTTATTTAATTTGATTTGATCGCCGTGAGTAATTCGCGTACGCGCCGCGCCGTGACCTGCTGGACGGCGTATTCAGATGCGCCAGGATCATTTCCCATCACCAAATTTTGATTTTGGAAAGTCATGCGGCTGGGTACCCATTCGGTGCAGCTGGAACCGGCATGAAGCTCCTGAACGCTCGTAGCTTTCAGCAGCGCTGACGCATTTTGGGTAGTGACGCCGCCGCCAGCCAGGACGATCAGTCGCTCCCCGGCTTGTTGTTGCAGTTGGCGAATGAGTGCTTGGCCCTGAACGGCCGTTCCTGCCTGCCCCGATGTCAACAACCGATCGATCCCCAACTCTAGCAAATCATCCAGCGCCGCATGCGGATCAGGCGTCATGTCGAACGCGCGATGGAAGGTGACGGATAACGGCCGTGCCAGCTCGATCAACTCCCGGCAGCGCGGCTTATCAATGGTGCCATCTGGCAGCAAAATGCCCAAAACCACGCCGTCCATGCCAGCCTCTTTGGCGACCAGCACATCCTGGCGCATCACGGCAAACTCGGCTTTGCTGTAGCAAAAGTCCCCTGCCCGCGGTCGGATAAGCACATGAACGGCAATGGTCAACTGCTGCCGCACCACGGTCATCATCCCCAGGCTGGGCGTGGTGCCACCTTGGGCCAGGTTTTCGCAAAGCTCAATGCGGTGGGCACCACCCGCTTGCGCTGCCAGCGCCGACTCAATGCCAGTCAGGCAAACTTCGAGGATGGTCAAGGATTTAGGCTTGCCAGGTGAGGACGCTGCCGCCCTGGCCCATGAGGACGGTGCCGGGGAAGACGCGCAGCCGCCAGGGCTCCAGTTTGAGGGCCGCAAATGCATCAGCCGTGGGGCTGGTCCAGGCGGGCACGATGCTGGGATTGTAGCCAACCGGTTCTGGCCCGTTGAGGAATGTATTCCACACTATCTGGCGCGTTTCATTATCGAAGACCCAGGTGGCCCGGCATTCGGCGACGCAGGTGTCGTGGGTGGGCGTCCAGTAGTTGACGGAGACGAAGGGGCTGTTTTTGAGGTGAGCCTGCTTAACGGCCGTTGGCCCCGTCGCAATCCACCCTACCAACTGTTCACCGTCCCACTGCCAGATAGGGTGGAGGATGCGGGTGCGGGGACGGCCGTTTTTATCTACCGTGGCCACCGCTGCCCATACAATTTTATGGGCCATTTCCACAAAAGCGGGTGCAGTTTCTGGTAAAGTGTTCATGACAATCCTTCAGGTGCGACGCACTTCCAAAGTGCGTCGCACCTTTAGTTTCGTTAATTATTTAACTTGGCGCGTTCTTGCTCTACCAAAACGCGGCGCAAAATCTTGCCCGAGAGCGATTTGGGCACCTCGTTGACGAACTCAATGCGGCGCACCTTCTTCTGCGGTGAAACGCGCTCGGCAACCCACTCCATGATGGCTTCCGGCGTCGCTTCGGTCTTCAGCACCACAAACGCCTTGGGCACCTCACCCGCTTCTTCATCCGGGCTGGGGATAACGGCCACATCGGCGATGGCGGGATGGGACAGCAGCAGCGCTTCCAATTCGGCCGGCGCTACCTGGAATCCCTTGTATTTGATCAGCTCTTTGAGGCGGTCAACAATGAAGAAAAAGCCTTCATCATCTACATAGCCAATATCGCCCGTATGCAGCCAGCCTTCTTCGTCTACGGTAGCCGCCGTGGCGTCTGGATTGTTGAGGTAGCCCTTCATCACCTGCGGGCCACGAATCCAGAGTTCACCATTGGTATGTTCACCAACTGGCTCGCCAGAAGTAGGATCGACAAGCATGACCTCGGTGTTGGGCACGGCCGGACCAATCGAAGAAAGTTTTTCGGACTCGGTCATTGTCTGATTATAGACGTGCGTTACCGGACTGGTTTCGGTGAGGCCGTAGCCTTGAACCACGCGGCAGTGGAGGCGATTTTTGACCTCGTCGGCCAGTGCCTGGCCCAGCGGGGCTGCGCCAGAGAACAGCTCAACCAGGGACGAAAGATCGTATTGGTCAACGATAGGATGTTTGGCCAGGCCGACCAAAATAGGCGGTACCAGATTGACACGCGTGACTTTGTGCTTTTGCACCAGTTCCAGAAACTGCACCATGTCGAAGCGGGGCATGGTAACGATGGTGGCCCCACGCGACAGGCTCATGTTCATGATAACCACCATGCCGTAGATGTGGTAGAAAGGCAAAATGCCCATAATGATGTCATCTTCATTGGTGATGTCGATGCCGGTAAGGCCGTCCATTTGCATCAGGTTGGCAACGATGTTGCGATGGGTGAGCATGACGCCCTTGGGGTAGCCGGTGGTGCCGCTGGAGTAGGGCAGCACGACAATATCTTCGGCGGGATTGATGGCTACTTCAGGTAAGGCACCGTCGCTTTGCAGCAGGGCGGCAAAGGGTGTCGCCCCGTCCACGGGGTCAAAGGTGAAAATTTCTTCAATGTTGGTTTGTGCAGCGGCCGTTTTGGCGTTTTCCAAAAATAATGAAATGGTCACCAGGAATTTCGCCCCGGCGTCTTTGAGTTGGTGGGCCAGTTCTTGGGCCGTGTAGAGCGGATTTACCGTGGTGACGATGCCACCCAGCAGGGAGACGGCATGGAAAGCGACCGCGTATTCGGGCAGATTGGGGCTGTAGATGGCCAGGACATCTCCTTTGCCAAAGCCGCGTTTGGCCAGGCTGGAAGCAACCAGCCGGATGGCCCCACCCAACTGGGCGTAGGTGATGGTACGGCCGCTTGGCCCATCAATCAGTGCCGGTTTGTCGCCAAACTGCCGGGTGCGTGCCAGCACAAACTCAGTCAAGGCAATGTCGGGGATTTCTACATCGGGATATGGGCTTTTGAAGATCATGTCTGCTCCTTGTGGGAAATTTGCTTTTGTAATTATTCTACCGCTCAAACGAACGGGCTTTTTTCTCATTCACAAAGCTAAGTAACAACAGGCCAACCAGCAAAAAGAGGCCAATGGAGAGGATGGCTATTTTTTGGCCAAGCTGTTCGGCAGTAACGGCCGTTTCTCCCTGTGCCTGGTACCAAAGCGCCGCTTCGGCGGCCAGCAGGCCGTAGATTGTGGGACCAATAAACGACGAGGTGCGCCCGACGACGGCAAAAAAACCGTAAAACTCTGCGCTGCGTCCGGGTGGGGCAAAGAAGCTTACCATGGTGCGGCTAACTGATTGGATACCGGCCATGGCAAAACCAGCCAGAATGCCCACCAGGAAAAAGCCATTGATCGTGGCATTGAAGTAAAGCCAGATGATGGCGGCAATCATGACCAGAATGGAAAGCGCCAGCGATCGCTTGCCGCCTAGCTTGTCTACCCAATAGCCAAAGGCGTACGCGCCCGCCACGTTGCTCACCTGCACAATGATGACGAAGATGATTAGCTGGGTCTGGTCCATGCCGTACAAAACCGCGCCAATGATGGCGGCAAAGTCCAGAGCCATGATGACGCCATCGTTGAAAACGAGGAAGGCGGCCATGAACTTGAGGAATTCTTTGAATTGGCTAGCGGTTTTAATGGTTTGCCGCAGTTGTTTAAAGGCATAGCCAAAAAAGTTTTCGCCGGGTGGCAGGGGCTTGGGTTCGGCGCGTTCGGGCAGCCAGAGGAAGATGGGAATGGCGGAGAGGGTGAAAAATACGGCCGTAATCACCAACGTCGTGCGAATAATCAAATCGCCGCCAATGAGCACAATGAGCGGCAAGATGATGAGCAGGCAAAGGATGCCGCCCAGGGTGCCAATGGCCCAGCCGTTGCCCGAAATGCGGCCCATCTCGTGCGGTTCGGCAATCTCCGGCAGCAGGGCGTTGTAAAACACCTGGGCGCTGCGGTAGCCAATTTCGGCCAGGATAAAAAAGCCCATGCCGATGGCCACGTTGCCCGGCGTGGCAAAGAAAAGGCCTGCGGTAAACAGGCAGGCCATGGCGGTGTAAAAGAGTAAAAACTTCTTTTTGGAGCCGGAAAAATCGGCGATGGTGCCCAGGATGGGGGAGGTGATGGCGACGACGAGCATGGCGATGCCCACGGCCAGCCCCCACAGCCGGGAGCCTTCGGCCCCGCCGACGACGCTGCCCTGGAAGTAGGCGGAGTAGACGGCGAGCAGGACGACGGCGGCGTAGGCGGAGTTGCCAAAATCGTACAGGTACCACGCCCACCGTTCTCGGCGGGTAATGGGGGACGCCTGGGTCTGCATGGGGACAGTTGTCATGGGGGATTTCCTCTTCGTGACGGGTGTCGTTGTTGGCAGGTGATTGTACACGGGAAACGGCCGTTGACAAAACGATGCACTTCGGCCCAAATTGTTAAAAACTTCGATAAGAAAACGGCCGTGTTTACTTGTGAAACACGGCCGTTTTCGTTTCCACCTCAATTACCCAATTACAAAATTACCCAATTACCCTCTTTGCCCCACCAAAGCCTCCAACCGGTCCACATAGCCCGCCAACACACCAAACGTCGTCTCCACCGGTTCGGGTGAGGTCATGTCTATCCCCGCGATTTTCAGCGCATCCAGCGGGAAGACGGAGCCGCCCGCCTTCAAGAAGTTCAGGTAATCATTGGCGTCCACCGTGCCCGCCAAAATGCCCTGGGCCAGCGAATGAGCCGCCGAAATGCCCGTGGCGTATTGGTACACGTAGAAATTAGAATACAAATGCGTGTGGAACTGGGCCCAGGTGATGCCCACCCGCTCCCGGTCTACCTCAACCTCATCACCAAAGCCTTCGCTGAACAGGTCGGCCAGCAGGTTGTTGAGCGTGTCGGCGTTCAGCGCCTGACCACGCTCGACGCGCTCGTGAATTTCCAGCTCAAATCGGGCCAGCGTGGGCATGATGAAGAAGTAGCGGTGGAAGTTGGCCATCGCTTCTTCGATGACGGCAATCTGGAATTCAGGGCTGCTGTTGGCTTCCAGCAGATGCGCTCGCACCATTGCCTGGTTGAAGTTGGAGGCCACCTCGGCGACAAACAGGCCGTAGCGGCTGTAGTTCATGTTTTGCTGCGTTTGCCACGTCAGGTAAGAGTGCATCGAGTGGCCCAGCTCGTGCGCCAGGGTGCTCAGGCCAAACAGATCGTCGGTGTAGCTCATCATGATGAAGGGGTGGGTGCCTTTGACGCCGGACGAGAACGCGCCCATGCGCTTGCCCTGGTTGGGGTAGACATCGACCCAACGCTCCTCCAGCGCTCCGCTGCGCAGGGTGGCGGCGTAGTCTTGCCCCAGGGGTAACATGCCGGTGGCGATCCAATCAACGGCCGTTTCATACGGCACATTCGGCGGGTCCAGCGACAGCGGCGCTTTCACGTCGTACGGGTACAGCTTGTCGTAACCCAGCGCCCGGCGGCGGATGTTCCAGTAACGGTGCCAGGTGGGCAGATTGGCCTTGTAGGTGTTGATCAGGTTGTGGAAAACCTCGGTGGGGATGAAGTTGCTGGAGAGCGCCGCTTCCAGCGAATTTTTGTAGCCGCGCACCCGCATGTTAAACACATCCTGCTTCACGCCTGCGGCCAGGGCATTGGCCATCGTGTTTTTGAAGGCGAGATGGGCATCGGCATAGTGGGTCCAGGCGGTGCGGCGCACGTCGCGGTCGGCGTGGGTGGTGAGGCCGCCGATGGTGCCCTGGGTGATGTCGTAGGTTTGGCCATCGCTGCCGACAGCCGGTTCAAACTTCAGGTCGGCATTGGCCAGCACGCCGTGGGTGGCGGCGGCAGTGCTGAACGAATCGCGCACCAGCCCCAGCACCTGCTCCACTTCGGCAGAGCGCACGTGCGCTTGCTGCTGCTCTAGCCGGTCCAGGTAATGGCCGTAATCGGCCAGCCGTTCGTCCTGAGTTAGCCACTTACGCAGCGTGTCGAAACCAATCGCCAACATTTCTGGCTGGGCGAAGGCGTTGGCGGCCATGGCCATGCCAAACATCCCGCGCGCCCGGTCGTTGCGGGCAGCAGCGGCCTGATCGTTGGTGTCTACGCTGTAGCTGAGGCTGGCGTAGACAAAGACTTTGCCTACGGCCGTCATCATCTCGTCAGCCGCCGCAAAATAATCTGCCAGCACGGCGGGACCTTCGCTGAGCCGTCCCTTAAATGAAGCAATTTCTTTGAGCTGTTCCTGGAGCTGGGCAACGGCCGTTTCCCACGCTTCCGGTGTGGCAAAAATGGATTCAACATCCCATTGGTATTGATGGGGAATTTCACTGCGCTTCTTAGCAACGCCAGACATAGTTGTGCTCTCCTTGCGGTTTTGTGGATTCTTGTCAGAGGTGCGACGCACTTTCTTAAGTGCGTCGCGCCTGCGTAATTGAAACACGAATTGCCTAAAATGGCGACTGCGATTTCTGGCGCAACTCAGGTATAATTCCTCAACTTTTCCCTTGGAGTATCTGTTTCTGTCATGAAGCCCTCGTTTTTTCAACTTTTCCGGCAGCGTTTGCGGCAGTTCGCTCGTCTGGACTATCGTGATTTGCCGAAGTCGCAAATTTTGGAGGCGCTGCACAAAACGCAGATGGATGGGCTGCCGTTCATTTACATCAGCTTTAGCCTGATGTTTGTTGTCTATGCGCTCATCCAGCAATACTTCCTGAACGAAGCGGGGCAGCTGGCTATGGTTCTGGTCGCCTGGGGTAGCGCCGCTTTTCTGTTGGTTGGCTTCGTGGTACTGCTTCAAGATCGCGTGCCTTCCAAACATGCTGAATTGGCAACGGCCGTTGTCGCCGCCGTCATCCTCTTCACCATTTTGCTGCGCTTTTATTTCAACAATGAACCTAAGCAGTCGGCTAATCTGGCCCTCTTTTTATTCGGGGCTGGGGTGCTGTTTACCTCTGGTTGGTTGTATTTTGTCATGCAGGTTTTTTGCTGGGGGGCCTGGGCTATTTTTATCTCGCACAGCCCGATTGCCGGGAGCGACTGGATTTATTTTGGCGTGATGCTTTTTGTGGCCACCTTCACCGGTTTGGTGGCCCACTGGGTGCGCCTGCACGCGCTGCGGCGCGCCGAGATTTTGCGCATCGTGGAGCAGCGGCAGCGCACGGAACTGGTGCAGCGCACCACCCAGCAGCAAACCAGCTACGCCGTGGGGCAGCGCATCACCTCCATTTTGGAGCTGGAAACGCTGCTGGATCAAATTGCTACGCTGATCTGGAAGCGGTACGATGTTTATTACGTGGGGGTTTTTCTGCCCAACAAAAACCAGCTGGCCATCGAGGCGGTCGCTGAGGCGGGTTCAGGGATTTTGCCAGGTGGCTTGCAGCTGCGCGCTGGTTTGAAGGGACTGGTAGGTTGGGTGCTGGCGAACGGACGGCCGTTATGTATCGACGATATTACCCGCGACTTTCGTTATGATCCGGCAGAAAAAGCGCCCAATGCCAAATCGGAAATTTTGCTCCCGCTGAAAATGGGCGACCGGGTGCTGGGCGTGCTCGATTTGCAAAGCGACCGTTACAGCGCCTTTTCGCCAGATGAGATTCCCAACTTTCAGCTGCTGGCGGATCAGGTGGCGATTGCCCTAGAAAACGCCCAGCTTTACGCGGAAATCAAGCGATTTAATCAGCAGCTGGAACAAAAGGTAACGGAACGAACTTACGCACTGCAAGAGGCATACGGCCGTCTCGAACGCCTCGACCAGACCAAAACCGACTTCATCACCATTGCCTCCCACGAACTGCGCACGCCGCTAACCATCGTCAACTTTAATGCCCAAATGCTGCTGGATGACAATGACATACGGTCTAACGACTATTATTTGAAGTGGGCCGAAGGTATCGGCCGGGGTGCAGCCCGCATGGAAGAAGTGGTGCAGAGCATGCTGGACGTGGCCAAAATTGACAGCAGCTCGCTCGATTTGTATCTGGCTCCGATTGATTTGGGCTTCTTGCTGCGCCAGATTGGCAATCGTTTTAAGGACGCTTTGCAGCAGCGCAACATCACGCTGGCTTATGCCGATTTGAGCCGCTTGCCAGAGGTGGAGGGGGATGTTGAGGCGTTGCAGAAAGTGTTTTACCAGGTGCTGGTCAATGCCATCAAATACACGCCAGACGGAGGCAAGATTGGGGTTTACGGCCGTTTCCTCCCCGCCACATCAGACGCCGCTCACTCATCTGGCGATGTGGAGTTAGTCATCAAAGACAGCGGTGTGGGTATTGCGCCAGACGTGACAGAGCTGATCTTTGAGAAGTTTTACCAGACTGGCCAGGTCATGTTGCACTCGTCGGGGAAAACCAGCTTCAAGGGGGGTGGCGCAGGCTTGGGTCTGGCTATTGCTCGGGGGGTGGTGATGGCACACAACGGCCGTATCTGGGCCGAAAGTGATGGCTACGACGAAACAAACTGCCCCGGCAGCCGATTCCACATCGTTTTGCCCGTTAAGCAACCGGCTTAGAAAAGTTACGCTTGTTTGTAGGCTAGAAATTCCCCTTTGCCCACGGGAACCAGTGCGGTTGTGAAAATCGATTGGCTTTTTATGTGCTCGATAAAGTTTGCCAACTCAGATTCGTGAGATACGGCATTGTCGATGATCAGCAGCCCGCCAGGCTTGAGAGCGGCAATAACTTCAGCGGCGAAAAGCATATATTGGGAGCGATCGGCGTCTAGAAAGATGATGTCAAACTGTTGCTTCAGCTGCTGAAAGAAATCGACCGCATTACTTTCGATGAGGCTGATTTTGTGGGCTAAGTTTGCCGTTGCAAAATTGCGTTTGGCCATGGCAATTTTGTGGGGCAGTGCCTCAACCGTTGTTACGTTCCCTGTTTCCGGCAACGAATTGGCCAGCCATAGGGTCGAATACCCATTTGATGTGCCTATCTCTAAAATGTCGTGAGCCTTGGTTGCTTTAACCAATACGGCCAGAAATTCTCCCGTATCTCGGGTGATGTTTAAGAATTTCTCTTTCCTTTCCGTGACCTTCGCATCGTTCTCGCTACCCTGCTTTTCTAATTCTGCCAGGAAATTATTCAGCAGCATTATCCGTTTCCTTTTCGCTTTCGCTTATAGATTTCTTGAGCCGTTCGTTTTCTTTTGTGGCCCGATACGTCAGGAAGGCCAGCAGCAGCCCCAGCGGCCCACCCGTGCCCAACAAGAGCAGCACGTTGTTTGCCAGGCTATCCACCAGCTGGTTCCAGAGGCTTTTGGGTACTACCTGAATGCTGCGCGAGATGCTTTGCGTAAGGATCGGTATTCCCGTTTCCGAGTCTGGCTCTTTGTAAAGATTTACCGTAAAGATGTGATCCTCGCCGGGTGTTGTGGCGATAATGTCCCATGTCCATACCGCCGGTAGCGTGGTGCTGATGACGCGCGGCAGGCGTACGTTGTTGCCGCCACTGGGGAAAACCTCAAATGCCGGGGCATTTAGCTCGGCAGACATGAGCGGGAACAGTTCAACGGTTTGCTCATAAAAAGCGCGTTCGCCGTCATCGTAGCTGGCGTCGATGCGCACAATGCCCGTGACGTGTGGCTCGTGTTCGCCAATTTGCGCTAGTTCGGGGTCGGCAATAATTTCTACGGTGATGACGCCGCTTTGGGCCACAACCATCGAAACTGGGTGGGTAATTTCCAGGCGACCGGTGGGAGCCAGTTCATCCGGTGGTGCGGGGGTGCCGCCATCGCTATCCGCTTCATCTGTGGTTTCGATTATGGGTGTTGGGGTAGGTGGTGGGGGCGTGTTGGTGGGCAAAACGGCCGTTGGCACCACTTGTTCGGGGATTACCAGCACCTGCCCGGCGGTAATGCTGTTGGGATTAGTGATGTCGTTGGTTTCGGCCAGCTCCTGTACCGAAACATCAAACCGGTTGCCAATGGTGACCAGGGTATCACCGGGCTGAATGACATAGGTAACGGCCGTTCGCGTCAGGGTCGCCGTGGGGGTGATGGTGGGCGTGGCGGTGATTTCTGTGGTGGTTTCTGGGCGGTCAGAGTTGGAAACGGCCGTTGCTTGCGGTGGCGAAATCCGCGTTGTAGTGGGGGGTAAGGCGACTCTGGTGGCTGCTGGGGGCTGGAGTTGATTACAACCAGCAGCCAGCCCCAAAATTAGAATCAAAAAGACAAACGTTGCTAGACGCCTCACCATTCTGCCACCTCGTACCGCAAAATCTTCGCGTAGCCAATAATAAACTGTATGCGTCCGAGATATTAGGCGTAAAGGTAAATTACGTCAAACAAAATGGGAAACGCGAGAGGTAAATTAAAATTAGCAGTTTCATCGGAAATCAGTCAAATTTGGTGAGCCGCATGCCGTTGAGCGTCACCAGCAACGAGGCCCCCACATCGGCCAGGACGGCCAGCCACATCGTGCCAAAGCCAAACAGAACGGCAACCAAAAAGGCGGCTTTCAGACCCAGGCTAAGGGCCACGTTGGTGCGAATCGTGCGCATGGCGGCCCGGCTAAGACGAATGGCAAAGGGAAGCTTGCTCAAATCATCGTGCATCAGGGCGATATCGGCCGTTTCCATTGCCTGGTCCGTGCCGGCGGCTCCCATTGCTATGCCCACGCTGGCGCTGGCCAGGGCAGGCGCATCGTTGATGCCGTCGCCGAGCATGGCGACACGGCCGTATTCCCCCAACAATTCCTGAATCTTACCCACCTTCTCTTCCGGCAGCAGATTGGCAAACACGCGGTCAATGCCTGTTTGCCCGGCGATATTTTGCGCGGTGGCGCTGTTGTCGCCCGTTAGCATGGCGGTTTGGATGCCCAGGGTGTGGAGCTGAGAAACGGCCGTTGCTGCATCTTCGCGCACCTGATCTGCCACCGTCAGGTAGCCCAAATATTGCTCATCGGCCGTCACCAGCATAGCGGTTAGTCCGTTGGCCTCAGCTGCGGAGATTTCCGCGCAGTGGGCATCGTGGGGCAGTTCGTCGAGGGCGCGATGGCTGCCGATGAGCACCTGCTGGCCGTTCACGTTGCCCGCGATGCCCGCACCAATTCGTGCCTGTACGTTGGTGGCCGCAGGATAACGGTTTTGCACATCGTAAACTTTTGCTGCCTGGGCGACTGCCTGGGCCAATGGATGCTCGCTCGATTGTTCCACGGCGTGAGTCAGGCCAAGCAAATCGCTGCACGGTTCACAGCTATTCCCCTGGCAGGCCACCGATTGAAAATGGGTAACGGCTGGTTTGCCTTGGGTGAGCGTACCCGTTTTATCGAAGGCGACCAGCTTGACCTGGCTGAGCGCTTCCAGATACGCGCCACCTTTAATGAGCACGCCATTTTTAGCGGCATTGCTCAAAGCACTGACCAAACTCACGGGAATGCTGATCACCAGGGCGCAGGGACAGGCCACGACAAGCAGCGCCAGCGCTCGATAAAGCCAGCCGTTAGTTGGCGTGGCCGGATCGATAAGCGGTTGCTGCCAGATAAGCGGTGGCAAGATGGCCACCAATGCGGCCAAAACCACTACAGCAGGCGTATAAATTCGGGCAAAGCGGTCAATAAACCGCTGGGCCGGGGCGCGTCGCTCCTGTGCCTCTTCCACCAGCTTGATAAGGCGGCTGATGGTGCTGTCCGCGGCCAGGTGGGTGACTTCCAGATGTAGCACGCCCGCGCCGTTGATGCTGCTGGCGAACACGGTGTCTCCTTCTTGCCGAGGGATAGGCGCACTTTCGCCTGTGATGGTCGATTGGTCTACGGTGGAGCTGCCGCTGAGGATACGGCCGTCTACCGGCACCCTTTCCCCAGGTTTTACTACCACCGTCTCGCCCAATTTCACCTCTTCCACCGGCACTTTGTGCGGCTCAATGCCGCAAAATGGGCATTCGCCTTGCGTGTAGCCATTTTGGCCCAAATGCTCCTGGCAATCCATACAGGGCCGCATCACCGTAGCCGTTTGGGGCGAGACGCGCATCAGGCTGCGAATGCTGCTGCGGGCGCGTACGGCCGTATAACCCTCCAGCGCCTCGCCAATGGCAAACAGCACCATCACCAACCCCGCCTCGGTAAACGCGCCAATAAACACCGCGCCAACGGCGGCAATCGTCATAAGCGCGTTAATCGTCAGCTCGTGGTTGATGCGCAGGGAGCGCCAGCCGCTGCGAGCGATGGGCCAGCCCGCCAGAACCAGTGCCGCCACGGAGGTCACGTTCAGCAGGGGATGCTCCCAGCCGAGCATCGGCAGCAGTTCGTTAAAGAGCAAGCCGGGCAAGATGAGCAGCGCCCCGATCAGGGCTAGCCTGGTTTCTTGTCGCTGCCCCATAAACTGCCAAAAGTTTTGCGGATCGGCCGTTTCCACTTGGTCGTCTGGCAAGGTCACGTCGTAGCCCAACTCTTGAATGCGCGCGATGATGTTTTGCGGAACGGCCGTTCCCGAGACGCGCAACGTTTCTGTGGTGAAGTTTAGCTGGCACAATTCCACGCCATCTAGCTTGGCTACGCCATTTTCTACCGTTTGGGCACAACTGGCGCAATCCATCCCGGTAACGCGAAAGGTGTGTTGGGTGTTTGTCATGAATTAATCTCCAAAATTTTTGTTGCAATTTCTTACGTTTTGGATGATACACCTTAAAGTCGGGTTGAAAGTCAAGCGTTTCGGTAATGTCGCTGCGCAACCGCTTCGCGTACGGTAATCCGTGAACGGTAATCGGTATACCGATTACCGTTCACTTTCCAAGGCCAGAAACAATCGTGCCAAAATGAAGGCGCTGTTGCCGCTGGCGATAAGCAGAAAGCCTTCGTCGTTGTGGAAAAATTCAGGAGTAGCGTTGGGGTGCACGGCGCAGTTGGCTTCTAGCTGGGTCAGCTGGCGCAGAGCATCACCAATCTTTGCATCGCTGCTGACGACGAGGATGTGGTAAGCGTCGTTTTCTTGCCAGACGTGGACGTGCTGGCCGCGCAGGGTGTTGAGGAGTTGATGGCCAACGGCCGTATTCAGCACACAGCCCCCGTAATGGCCCAACCAGTCCAGCAGGGTACTGGCTGGGGTTTGCGCCGCCGGGTGCGAACAGAGCCGCGCCAGCAGGTCGTTGATCTGCTCTTGATGCAGCGGTGATTGGCGCGACTGCACGTCTTGCAGAAAAAGATCCAGCTCGTGGCGCATCACCAGCAGTTCGGTGAGCTGCTTTTCCAGGGCAATAAACCGATTTTCGGCCAATTTGCTGAGCGTGTCGCTGGCGATTTTGCCCTGGTCCCAACCGGCCAGCAGCGTGCGGATGTCCGCCAGGGAGAAGCCAAGCCTTTGGGCGCGCTGGATGAGGTGCAGCCGTTCGGCCGTTTGGGGTTGGTACAGCCGGTAGCCAGAGTCGGAACGGCCGTGTGGCGTGAGCAAGCCTTCTTTTTCATAGTAGCGCAGCGTTGAGGGGGGCATTTGAGCCAGTTTGCCCAGCTGCCCGATTGTGAGCAGGGAATTTTGTGCCATGAGTCAATGGTAGCACGATGCCCAGCAATGCAAAAGTGGCGCTGGATTGGCGAAAAGTTTATACTGGCGGTTCGTATCTGTGCCGCAAGCTAAGCACAGCACCATTTTTGTAAACACCGGGCTGAGAATCAACTAACTCAGAGCTACTAAGGAGCTTTTTGTGAGCTTTTCGCAATTTTCGCTTGACCCGCGCCTGGATGCGGGTATCAAAGATATGGGCTTTACCGAGCCTACACCTATTCAAAAACAAGCTATTCCGCACGTGTTGGTTGGATCGGATTTGTTGGGACTGGCACAAACGGGTACGGGGAAAACGGCCGCTTTCATGCTGCCCATTCTCCAACGCCTGACGCGTGGGCCGCTGCGCCAGGTACGGGCACTTATCGTCGCGCCCACCCGTGAACTAGCAGAACAAATTCATCAAACGGCCGTTGATCTGGGCAAATACACTAAAATTCGCAGCGCCACCGTCTATGGCGGCGTGGGCAAAAAAGCGCAGATCGACGCTTTGCGTCACGGCGTGGAAATTGTGGTTGCCTGTCCAGGCCGCCTGCTCGATTTGGCGAGCGAAAAGCACATTGATCTGGCCAAAGTGGAAGTGCTGGTGCTGGATGAAGCGGACCGCATGTGCGACATGGGCTTTTTGCCCGACATCCGCCGTATCCTCAAGCTGGTGCCCAATCGACAGCAAACCCTCTTCTTCTCTGCCACCATGCCCGACGATATTCGCGAGTTGGCTGACAACATTCTTAACGATCCGGTCACAGTGCAAATTGGGCAGATTGCGCCCGCCAAAACGGTCACCCACGCGCTCTATCCGGTGCCTAGCGGCATGAAGAAAAATCTGCTATTCACCATGCTGGATGAGATGGCTACGGGGCGGGTGCTGGTGTTTACGCGTACCAAGCGGCGGGCACGCTTTTTGGCGCGTGATTTGGCCAAGAAGGGTTACCGAGCCGAAGAGTTGCAGGGCAATATGTCACAAAATCGGCGGCAAAACGCAATTGATGGCTTTCGCAGCGGCAAGTACGACATTCTGGTGGCCACAGACATTGCGGCCAGAGGTATTGACGTGGCCGAAATTTCGCACGTGATCAATTTCGACATGCCGGACACGGTAGATGCGTACACCCACAGAATCGGCCGTACGGGCCGCGCGGCTGAAGAGGGGGACGCCTTCACCTTTGCTACAGACGAAGACGCGGCGATGGTGCGCGACATCGAGCGTGTCCTCAAAACCCGCCTGGAGCGGCGGCGCTGGCCTGGATTTTCCTACGGCGCATTCGACCCAGAAAAGCAGCCAGAACGAGTACCAGAGAAACGGCCGCAGCCCAACGGCCGTACCAAACCTAACAGTAACTACTCCAGACGTTCCAATAACCGGCGAGATTCTGTTGGGCGTAGACACCCTGGTGGCTAACTGCCTGGGTCTCTCTGTGGTTGAATACGTTCAACCACTCTCTATGAAGGGAAGAAAGAGAGCAATCACCTGAAATACATACAGTTTGGGCGCACACTATGAAATATAATTGTGACAAACTGGACTGTGAGAAGGTGATTATATGTTAGGGCAAAAGAAGCTATCTTTTCAGGTATGGGTTTTCTTGTTTTTTGTTCTTGTTTTCCTTGGTGTTGCCTGCTCATCGAATAGCCCGGCTATACCAGAGGCGGAAGTTGGCGGGGGACGGGAAACGGCCGTTCCTACCACCCCAACCCCTAGTCATACGCCATCGCCCTCAAAAATGCCTACTCTTACGAGAACGGCCGTTTCGACGCAAACTGCCGTTCCATCGCAAACCCCATTTCCCTACCCGATTAGTTCAATAAATCCATTCCCAACCGTTACACCTAATTACTTTGTTTATGAGACAAAGCCAATCTTTATTACTTTTCATGGCTGTTGTGGGGATGGGGGAAGTGAAACGGATGATGTAATGGGTAGAGATGTGCCGTCCCTGATTATTTATGGCGATGGGCAAATGATCATCACTGAGGGAACTTTGGGTGATATGACCTATTTTGAGGCCTATCTTTCGCCAACTGAGATGTGTCAATTGCGCCAAGAGATTGCAGACACGGGTTTCTTGGACCCACATGAGCAATTTTTTACTGAACGTGATGAAAGCATGGGCGGTGGTCATTTTTCCATACAGGTCGAAAATATTTATTATGAGTTTTATAGTGGAGATGTGCGTTTCCTGGTCGAAGACCTGGCAGCTGGCTATCAGTTAATTCGCAATTTTCGGCCCGAGAATGACCTGGTGACCTATATTCCTCAGTATTTGGTCCTTTGGATTGAAGAAATTCAACCTGTCGCCAGTGAAGTGGCTGTCTCTTGGCCAGGTGATTTACCATCAATAGATGAACTGTGGTCAGATCGCGAAACAACAACACTTTTTGTTGAAGACGATTTGGTCAGGCAAATTTATGAGCTATTTGACTACACAAACAAAGAAATGCTTTTTCAGGAGAATGGGAAATTCTATTCAATTATCGCCCGCCCCATTTTGCCGAATGAAACGCCATACCGTTACCCAGTTTTTTCGATCTTGCCAAGAGATTATGTCCCTGTGTTGAATTGCGAAGGTGAAACTGCCCTTATTTCACCCGCAATCTCAACGGTAACCCCTACCTTGACATCATCTGCAAATCAGTTGACAGGGCAGGGCCGTATTGTGTTTACGGCTGGTACCTATTGGGATTATGACATGTTTGTGATGGATGCTAACGGCAGTAATCGCCTACGGCTGACGAATGATCAGTACCTTAACAGCGAGCCAGCCTGGTCCCCCGATGGTCAGCAAATCGCCTTCTCGTCAAAACGTGAAGATAATGTGGATATTTATGTGATTAATGCGGATGGTACAAATCTCAGGCAGCTTACAGATCATCCATATGATGATTACTCGCCCAGCTGGTCGCCTGATGGCTCAAAGATTGTATTCGTATCAGACCGTGACGGAAGTTGGCAAACTTCTGAAATTTATATGATGAATGCGGACGGCTCAGATCAGGTACGTTTGACATATAACGAATCAAGAGATTTAACGCCTGTTTGGTCACCAGATGGACAGAAAATTGCGTTTGTTCAAGAAATCGAATGGGGGATATCTTCTCAGTTAATTATTTTAGATGTGAGCACCAACACATCTGAATCAATATTTATAGATGAGCCAGAGCCAAATGAGCAAAGATATGGCTATTCTGGCTTTCGTATTTCGCGTCCAGCCTGGTCCCCTGATGGGACACAAATTGCGATAACCATTTTGCCGAATGCAAGTGGCATTCATATTTTAGACTTGTACGGTTCTGAAATAGAAACCTTTGTGGTTGATCAATTTGATTCATTTGACTGGTCGGCTAACGGCCGTTTTCTTGTGTTTTCAGCAAGAAAGCCAAATGAGGGTGAGAATGCTGTGCACTACTCAGAAGATCAATCTTATTGGGGCAATTGGGATATTTATGCACTTGAACTGGCGACCGGTGAAGTAATTCAAATCACCTTCTCTGAACAAGATGAGATGTCGCCCGCAATTTGGCCCTGATGTTTTACAACCAGGCTCTTGAACGTTTGGCGTGTAAAAGCAGCACTAACGCCAACAGGATCAAATCCAGCAGCAGGGTGAGAAAATCGAGCAGGCCGAACTGGTCCGTGAAGGTGAGAAGGATGTTAACCGCCAGCACGGCCATGATCGTGAAGCGATACCAACTGGCCTGTTTTTGTACTGTCCAGCTGCACCACAAAAAAGCCGCCACATTCATCAGCATTAAAATGGCGATGAGCCCTAAAACGGCCGTTCCCCCCGGTGCACCCGCGCCAATACGAACCATGCTCCCAATACCAAATGCCAGCCAAACGGCCGCATTTAGCCAAAACAACCACTTGATGAGCTGAATCAATCTGTCAGTGTCGGGCAATTTCATATGATGAGCCCGGCCTGCTGGCAAAAGTTGTGGATCAGCGTGTAGCCCGCCGGATGTTCGTCGGTGTAATACTCGGGGTGGAACTGGGTGCCGATGATGGGTAAGTCTTGATGAATGATGATTTGGTGGGGTGAAACGGCCGTCGCCCCATAATTACCAAATCCATCCGGCACTTCCTTTAGTTCCCACGAATGCGCCTGCCGCATGATTGGAGCATTGCCTAGCCCTTGCAGCAGCTGATGTGCCCTGGTGATCTGCACCGGGCGGTAGCCTAGCTCCTTCTGCATTCCCGCCGCAAAGTCTGGATTTGGGTCTGGTTCGTCATTCGGCAGGGGGCCAATAGGAGCGACGGCTGCCCCAAACGCTTCGGCGAGCGTTTCAAAGCCACCGCAAAAGCCGAAGATGGGCCACCGAAGGCTGGCGATCACTTCATGCAGCCCGGCTACTTCACGATGTGTGTACTCATCCGGGTTGGCGCTGTTGCCAGAGATAAAAACGGCCGTTGCTTCCAACTTCTCTAACAAGGTGGGCGTAACCTGGTTGTAGCGCACAATCAGGCATTGATCGCCAGCGATATCCTCTAGTCGGTACTTGATGCGCACTCGTGCCGCCATAATTCGCTCGCCCCAAGGTTTGGCATAGGCGTCCATTCGTTCGTTATCGACTAGTACAAACATGCGGTTATCCGATTCAGGTGTGGCTCAGCTCAGGCAAAGCTGCTTTCCATTTTCAGCTGCCGGGCCGTAAAGCTGAAATATTCTTTCACTTTGCTGGTATTGTAAATCAGCAAAGTGATGATGCCCAAAACCAGTCCAATCGGATCGAGCACAATTACCGTGGTTAGCTGCAAAACCGAAACCAGATAGGGCGCTTTTTCCAGCCGCACCGGGTCGCCCAGGAGCTTAATGGCGTACACAAATTCGATGATGCCGATAGCTATCGGATAAAAACCAATCGGGAAGCATAGAAAGCCGATTACGCTGCTAAAAAGCCCGAAGATGATGGTAAAGCCCCAGCCGATGTTTAAAAAACCATCGACCAGATAGATAATGGCAAGCAGTTGGATTCTTCCAGGTTTGGACACGACAACTTCTCCTTTTTTTGAAACTGGCGAGGCAAATAATGTCTATTGTGGATGATTTGGCGATAGGGGGCGTGACAAGCTGGCGACACAGCTCCGATGGAAAGATAACAAATTGTGGCAGATTTGAGGGATTTAGCGCTTTAGGGCCAGATAGGCCATGCCGAGGAACATTTTTTCAACGCCGACGCCACTGCTGGCGCTGGTGTTCAAATAAGGGGCCTGGATGGAGGCAGCAAACTTTTTTGCATCGCTGGTGTCGTAATCTGGCTGTAGATCAATTTTGTTGCCCACCACCAAAAAGCGTTGCTCAGGCGCGACGGCAATAATTTCTTTGTGCCAGTCTTGCAAATGGGCCAGAGATTCTGGATTGGTGACATCGTGGACGAGAGCGGCCGTTCTGCTGCCACGGTATAGCCCGGTACGAACTGACTGGAAGTGAATCTGCCCAGCCATATCCCAAATAGAAAGTTTGATTGTATGACCTTTAATTTGCACTGTCTTGGTCTGGAAATCGACGCCGATGGTGGCTACGCGGGATTGCTCAAAGCGCCCTTCGCAATACTGGCGGATGAGCGAGGTTTTGCCCACGTTGCCGTCCCCGGCAACGACAATTTTTAGCAGTGGAACGGTGGTTGTCATTTACGCTTACCGTTTCCACTTGCCCAGAAAGTGTTCATGGGGAAAGACGAGTTCACTGGCTTCAACGGGCGGCTTGGTTAACAGCGCGCGATTGGCTTTTTCAAAAAGGCCGTGCAGCTGCTCTAAAAAGTCGAGCTGGCGATTGGCGGGTTCCGCAGTAAAAAGGGCCATCAGAGTAGTGTATTGGCCTGGGACAAAACAGAGCCAGCGCCCGCCTTCAATGGCCGTGGCCTGGAGTCCACCCCCAAAAATTTCGGCCGTGGCTGAGCGGAAAGATGAAAGCATGGGGACAAACAGCGCGGGATCAACTTCAAAATTGCCCAAGGTGCTCAGAGGCATGCCGGAGTTATTTTCATAGATGGCGTACCCTTTAGCTTTGGCGGCGTGTTGCTGCCGAATGAGGACACTTTCACCTTCTTGAAAGGCATCGCCCCATTCGCTTTGCCCCTGATCCGTTTCAATGAGGGTTTCCACAGCGCGCATTTCGCGCTGATAGTGAGCGTAAAGCTGTTGGAATTGTTGGCGGTTGATGTTGCCATTGGCAAAATCATCGGCAAGACGGCCGATTTTTTCTTGCAGCTTGTCTAAAAATTGTTGGGCTGCTTCTTTGCCAGACGGTGGGGGCGTTGGGGGCAACGGCCGTTCCGCAACTACTTCTGCCATGAATGGAGCAGAAACGGCCGTTTTCTCGCGCACAGGCGGCTTTGCTGGCGGGGATAAAGGTTTCTTTTCTGGTTCGGGGGTTGTGCCACCCAAGACACGTTTCAGCCAATCAAACATAGTTTATGCTGCTCCAGTAGTATCACAGTACTAGAGTATAGCAGGTGACGGCCGTATTCGTCAGTTAAATCGGCGTAAAGGAAAACGTGTGCCAGTTGACAGGAGCGATGAGCCGTAACCGGTTATCGGTGAACGGTAATCGGTCAGAGACGCCAATTACCGTTCACCGTTTACGGATTACCGATTTCTAGTTGTAGCCGTCGGCAAAAATGTCAATCATCAAATACGGATCGCCCAGCGGGTAGAGGATGGGGCAGGTGCAGCCATTGTCGATGTATTCGCGGACCTTGGCCTTCACCTCTTCCGGCGAACCGCTGGCGGTGCACATCTGCACCACGTCATCAGGCACTAGATGCATCGCGTTTTCGATCTCTTCTTCGGTGGCTGGCCAGGTGAGCACCTGGTGGATTTCGTCCAGCAGTTCCTGGCTGACGCCGCTAGCTTTCATCAGGTGCGGCTGCTGGCCCAGGTACTGCGTCATCATCTTGCGCGCGCCGTCGAGCGCTTTCTTGCGGTCGTTGTCCACCGAGCAGATCATGAGCTGCGGCCGGTCGATGTCGTCGATGGAGCGACCAGCCCGTTTGGCCCCGCGTTCCAGCGCATCCATCGCTTCCAGATTGTACTTGGGATGCACCAGATAGTTCAGGCAAGCACCATCGGCAATTTCGCCGGTCATTTCCATCATTTTCATGCCGGTGGCCCCGATGTAGATGGGCACGTTGCGTGGTGTTTTACGGCCGTGTACCACGTCTAGCTGAATGCCATCCACATGATGAAATTCGCCAAAATGGGTCACGGTTTCCATGTTCAGCAGCTTGCGCAAAACTTCTACCGTCTCGCGCATGGCGGCCATGGGTTTGCGGCGCTCGATGCCCACCTTGCTGGCCAGCGGATCCCACCAGGCGCCAATGCCGCAGATGATGCGATCTTCGGCCAGATCGTCTAAAGTGAGGAAGGTGGCGGCAAGTAGGCCGATGTTGCGGGTCCAGTTGTTGGTAACGCCGCTGGCGATTTTTAGGGTCGTAGTGTGGGCGGCAAAGGCAGCCATCGGCACGATGGCGTCGCGCACCAGGCGGCTTTCTGCTTGCCAGACGGCCTCAAATCCTTTGGCTTCGGCATATTTCACCAGTTCAATGCCCTCGCGGATGTCGTGGGCATCTTGCAAATAAAGTGCTACGCGGTCTTTTGACATGAGATTCTCCTGGTTTTAGTGGTTGGCGGTTAGTGGTTAGTTGTTGGGACAAGCAACTAGCCACTAACCGCTATTATCTGTTAGCTCGCATTTCCATTGCTGCCATCCACCCGCTTGGTGAGGCCACGCTTGGGAATGCGCATCGGAAGTTTGTAGCGGCGCACGCCGTCGTATTGATAGAGGGCATTGGCGACGGCACCCGCAGTGGGCACGAGGCCAATTTCACCCACGCCTTTGGCCCCAAACGGACCATACGGATCGGGCACTTCCACGCCGATGATTTCCATTTCGGGCATTTCTTTGGCGCGGAGGATGCCGCAGTCACGCAGGCGGGTAGATTTGGGACGGCCGTTTTCCAGCACCAACTCCTCGCTAATTGCATACCCCAGCCCCATGTGAATCGATCCTTCTAGCTGGCCTTCAAACAAAACGGGGTTGAAGATTTTGCCAGCATCGTGGGCAGCGGTGATTTTTTGAATACGGCCGTCATCGTCCAACGTCACCAACTGCGTGGCGTAACTGTACGAGTAATGCGTGTACACCTTGTCTACCATCGCGCCTGGTTTAGTGGTCCAATCAACGCGGAAAAAGCCTTCGTAGCTGCGACCTACCAGCTCGTCCAGCGAGTGTGTCTTCAGGTCTTCCTTGAGCTGCTTACAGGCGTCGATGAGCGCGTTGCCGACCAGCGACGTGGCTCGCGACGCCGTGGTCATGCCTGCTTCCTGCTCAGAGATGGTGTCGATGCGCACCTCAATGAAGCTTGGGTCGATGCCCGTCTCATTACACACAACCTGCTGCGCAACGGTGTTAACGCCTTGCCCCATCTCGGTCCAGCCGTGGTCCACCAGCACCTTGTCTGGGGCTAAAATTTGCACGCGGGCCTTCGACTCATCTGGCATGCCGTTGCCGATGCCCGTATTTTTAATGCCGCAGGCAATGCCCGCATATGGGGCGGCGTAGTAAGCATCCTTGACGGCTAGCAGCGTGTCGCGTGCGCCCGCGCCGCCTTCGATGACTTGCCCGGTGGCGGTCATGTCGCCATTTTGCAGGGCGTTGTCGTAGCGGAACTGCCAGCGGTCGAAGCCACCTTTTTCGCACAGCTCGTCAATAAGCGATTCCAGGCCAAAAGCGCTCTGGTTCACCCCAAAGCCGCGCATTGCCCCGCAGGGCAGATTGTTCGTGTAGACAGCAACTGCCTCCACATCAGTAACGGGAACGTTGTACGCTCCGGTGGCATGCCCTGCTGAACGCTCCAGCACTTTCATGCCCACGGAAGCGTACGCGCCGGTATCGCCGACAAATTTAACTTTGACGAAGGTCAGCATGCCGTTGGCATCGCAGCCAATTTTGTAATCCATCCAGATAGGATGGCGCTTGGGGTGCATGGTGATCGATTCATCGCGGGTGAGGCGGACCTTGATGGGCTGCTGCATGAGGAAGGCGGCCAGGGCCGCGTGCCCCTGCGTGGTCAAATCTTCCTTACCGCCAAAACCGCCGCCGTTGGGCACCATAACCACATGCACCTTTTGCAGCGGTAAGCCCAAAATTTTGGCAATCTGGATGCGGTCATCATAGATGCCCTGACCGCTGGAGAACACTTCCACGCCATCGTCTAACGGCCGTGCCACCGTGCATTCTGGCTCCATAAAGCCGTGCTCAATCATTTGCGTCTCAAAAATGCCCTGGGCGGTATAGGCAGAGTTGATTTCTGCGGCGATCATATCGCCTCGGCTGGTATAGCTGCGGGACAGTTTATTGCCTTGCGGATGGATTAGCGGGGCATCCGGCAGCAGCGCCTTGTGCATGTCGGTGAGCGGCTCAAGCACTTCGTACTCAACCTGAATTGCGGCAACAGCGTCACGGGCGGCGGCGTCCGTTTCGGCGACTACTAGAGCCAGCACATCGCCAACGTAGCGAGTAGTTTCGCCCTCCGCAATCATCAACGGCCAATCCTGCTTGATGAGGCCAATTTGGCGGTCGCCAGGCACATCTTGGGCAGTGAAGACGCGAATGACGCCGTCCATCCTTGCCGCTGCGCTGGTATCGATTTTGAGCACGGTGGCGCGGGGATGGTCGCTAAACTTGAGTGCGCCAAATTTCATACCCAGCAGGCGAATGTCGTCGGTGTAATGGTGTTGGCCAAGGACCAGTTTGGTGGCCTGGTATTTGGGCTGGAAGGTGCCGATTTTGCCGTCTGACGCTGGCAGCTTCACTTCTTCTTCCTTGCGAATTGCCTCGGCGGCCATTTCCACGGCATCGACAATCTTTTTATAGCCTGTGCAGCGGCACAGGTTGGGCGTCAGGGCTTTTTCGATGTCGTCGCGGCTGGGTTCGGGATTTTTGCTGATGAGGGCGTTGGACTGCATGACGATGCCCGGAATGCAGTAACCGCACTGCACACCCCCGGAGGAGACGAAAGCGTTGGCAAACACTTCTTGCCGGTATTCCCCCAGGCCTTCGATGGTGGTGACGGTTTTGCCTTCTATCTTGCCCATTTTGGTGACGCAGCCGAGAACGGCTTTGTCGTCTAGCTGGACGGTGCAGGCACCGCAGGCGGCTTGCGGGGCGCAGCCATCTTTGGCGGATAGTATGCCCTTTTCGTCTCGCAAATAGGTGAGCAGCGGGGTTTCTGGATCGCCGTTGAACTCAATTAGTTCGCCATTTAGTGTAAATTTCATCAATTAACCTCCATTTTGGGTTGCTAACGGCCGTTTCTCAACGTCCTATCAGCATCATGGATTCCCCAATCGGAGATTGACAGCTGCGGAGATGTCGGGGAACCCCATCTCACACTCGCCAGTGCGCCAATCTCTTGAGTCCACACTTCTGGCTGACTATGGTGATTGCTTCCTAGACCGGTCAGGTGGCCATTAAGTGCCTCGCAGTTGCGAGTAGCATCGTGGCCACCTGACAGGTCTTAAGATCGAGCTAATTCTTCATGCCGTTCGCCGGCCATCATCAGGCCAAGCTCGTCTGTGCTGACCTTGTCATTGTCCACGATACCCATAATTTCGCCACCGTACAGCACCACGATACGGTCAGATAGCGCCTTCACCTCGTCTAAATCTTCGGAGATAAGCAGGGTGGCCAGGCCATCGCTGCGATGTTGCAGCAGTTGGTTGTGGATGTACTCAGTGGCGCCGATGTCTACGCCGCGCGTGGGCTGGGCGGCGATGAGTAGCCGGGGCTGCCGAGCCAGTTCACGCGCCAAAATGAGCTTTTGAATATTGCCACCAGACAGATTTTTGGTCGGCGTTTCTTGCGTCGGGGTTTTGACGCGGAAGTTTTTGATGAGCTGCCCGGCATGTTTGGCAATGTATTTGAAGTCGAGGAAGATGCCTTTGCTAAACGGCCGTCTCACATAATCTTGCAAAATCATATTCTCAGCCACCGAGAAATCCTTCACCACGCCATCGTGCATGCGCTCTTCCGGGATGTAGGAGAGGCCAACTTTGTACATTTGCGACGGGGTGAGATGGGTCACTTCTTTGCCGTCGAGGGTGATTTTGCCATCGTTCACCACGCGCAGTCCGGCGATGGAGCGAGCCAGGGAGCGCTGCCCATTGCCAGAGATGCCCGCCACGCCGACAATCTCGCCGCTGCGCACCTCGAAGGAGACGTTTTTGAGGACTTGTTTGCCGTCTTCATTTACGGCCGTTACGTTGTCCAACTTCAGCCGCACATCCCCCACTTCACGCGGCGGGCGCACCCGCTCTAGCAGCACCTCGCGCCCCACCATCATGTTGGCCAAATCTTTTTTGGTCACATCTTTGGTGAAGCGTGTGCCTACAACACGGCCGTCTCGCAGCACCGTTACGCGGTCGGTCAGGGCAAAAATCTCGTTGAGCTTGTGGGAGATAAAGATGAGGGCGTGTCCGTCGGCGGCCATCTGGTGGAAAATGACAAACAGGTCGTCTACTTCTTGCGGGGTGAGAACGGCCGTTGGCTCATCCAAAACTAGCAGCGCCGCGCCACGATACAGCGCCTTGATAATCTCCACCCGCTGCTGCTGCCCCACGGCCAGCTTGCCCACGATGGCATTTGGGTCCACCTGCAAGCCATACTTGCTCGCCAGTTCGCGAATCCGGGCCGATACGACGTCCAAATCCAGCCGGGGCGCACGCGAGGAGGGCAAGCCCAAAGCCACGTTTTCGGCTACGGTCATATTGTCTACCAGCATAAAATGTTGGTGGATCATGCCAATGCCATGTTTGGTGGAATCGGTGGGGGAGTGAATGGTAATCGGTTCACCATTCAGGAAAATCTGTCCCTCATCTGGTTGATATAAACCATAGAGTATCTTCATCAGCGTGCTTTTGCCCGCGCCGTTTTCGCCTAGCAGGGCATGAATTTCGCCCGCTTTCACCTCAAAATTGACGTGGTCGCTGGCCAACACGCCGGGGAAGCGCTTCACAATGCCGCGCATCTCCAGCGATTCAATGCGAGGGAGACCGGAGGGGAGAGTCTTTTTGGTTTTGCCGTTTTCGTTCATGGCTTTTCTCTGTTTGGGGAGATTAGAGACTGGAGATTAGAGATTCAATGAATCCCCAATCTCCAATCTCCAGTCTCCTAATGCCAGATTGTCTCTGCTTTTCTTTCGGTTAAAACACGGCCGTTCCTAATCACGGTCCGATTGGCTGGCTGTTGGCGCAGGGCTTGAACGGCCGTTTCTGCATCCAGAATCACCAAATTTGCCGCCGCACCGACGGTGACGCCGTAATTGTCCAGCCCCCACATGCGCGCCGCGTGGTAGCGGGGCATGTTGAAGGCCGCTTCGATTTCGTGTGGCGCGCCCAAATGGGCCAGATGGGCGGTAATGAGGGCCACTTCCAGCGGGTCCATCTTGCCAAACGGATAAAACATGTTTTGCAGATCGTCCTGCCCGCACACCACGTTCACGCCTGCTTCCAGGAGTTCCTTCACGCGAGCAATGCCACGTGGTTTCGGATAGCCACTATGGCGACCTTCCAACATACTGTTAATTGGCGCGTTGGTGATGATGTGGATATCCGCCGCCTTCACCTTGTCGATGATCCGCGTCGCCATTTTGTCGTCCCAGGCAGACATAGCGCAGCAATGCCCCGCGGTCACGCGCCCCTGCCAGCCGGTCTCGATCGTTTTGTCGGCCAGCAGCTCCAGCGAATGCCAGTACGGGTCATCCGTCTCGTCGATGTGCATGTCGATGTCCACGTCGTACTTTTGGGCAATCTCAAAGGCGATGTCGATGTGGCGCGCCGCATCGTCCATGTTCTTTTCGCCGTGGGGCATGCCGCCAACAAGGTCGCAGCCGTTTTCCATCGCCTGCCACATCATCTCCACCGCTTCGGGATTTTGGGCCAGCCCCAGCTGCGGGAAGGCGATGAGCTGGATGTCAATCAGGGCGCGGTACGCCTCCCGCGCCGCCGCCACGCCGCGCAAAATGCTCAGCTTGGCGATGTGGTCGATGTCTACGTGGCTGCGCAGCCAGAGGGTGCCGTTGGTAACGGCCGTTTTCACCACGTACCCTGATCGTTCCACAATATCCTCCACGGTCAGTTCATGCTTCACCCTGGCGTAGATTTCAATTGCTTCTTCCAGCGTCCCGCTCTGGTTGATGAGACCATCCCACAGCAGCGCATTTTCCAAATGAAAGTGTGATTCGATGAACGCAGGCGAGATCATGCCGCCCTGCGCATCAATTTCTTGTGTGGCACTGGGCAGAGTAGTGGGTGAAACGGCCGTAATCACACCCGCTTCAATGCCTACTTCGATGGGTTGACCGTGTTCGGAACGGCCGTTGCGAATCACGAGGTCCATAGTGGGTTAGTGGGTAAAAGACCTGTCAGGTGCCTTGAGGTTACTAGCGATCGCGGTGCAACTTGATGGGCACCTGACAGGTCTAGAAAAACTAAAACTTAATTACGCGGTTCAGCAACGATCTCGATCGAGCCGTCAATGATGCCTTGCTCGGCAGCCTTACCAGCTTCCACTGCTTCCGCAGGCAGACTGTCAGCGTAGATCATCGTTTGGCCGCCGTTTTCCAGCGTCAGCTGCAAAACGCGCCCGCCGTACTCACCAGCCTGGTTGGCCGTGATCATGTCTAGCAGGGTCGGCACCCAGTCGTACAGCACGGTCACCACGACAACATCCGGGCCAGCCGGGCTTTGATCCGCCTGGATGCCAAGCCACGGCACGCCTTGCTCGCTGGCAACACCGATAGCGCCCACAACCTGCTGCGAGGAACCCGTCAGCACGTCAGCGCCCGCCGCGATTTGCGTGTTAGCGGCTTCGGCGGCCAGAGCGGTATCACCAAAAGAACCGGTGAAGGAAACGTTTACCTGGATGTCCGGGTTTGTGGCCTTTACACCAGCCAGGAAGCCATCGACATGCAGTTTGGCGTCGCCAGCGTCTACCGGGCCAACCAAGCCAATGATGCCAGATTCGGTCAGGTAGGTGGCAACCACACCACTAACATAGCCGCCCTGCTCAGCGCGGGGTTCGTAAGCAAAGACGTTGGTCACACCTTCGTCAGCGCCAGTGTTGGTGGTGGTGCCCCAGGCAAAACTGGTTTCCGGGAAGTCCGGCGCAATTTCAAACAGGGAGGTGCCATACTGCGCACCGTGGGCAATCACAAGGTCGTACCCGTCAGCAGCGTAATCGCGAATGGCGGCAGCAGCATCCGTCACGTTGAACATGTTTTCGGTGTAAGCAACTTCAAAGTTATCTTCACCATAATGCGCTTGCAAAATCATCAATGAATCGTAGATGGATTGGCTCCAGGCCAGGTCAGTGGTGGTGCTGGGCATAACCAACGCCACGCGAACGGGCTCCAGGTCCGGGTATTCCATGGCCATGGACTCATCTTCGATTTCGGTTGAAGTAGGCGCTGCTTCGCCAGCGATGACGGCATTCACGTCAATGTTGCCAGCCATGATTTCGTCGGCAGCGGCCTGGGCGGCAGCTACAGCGTCACTATCCAGACTGTCGGCGTAATCCATTACCAGACCACCATTGGCCAGGGTCAGGGCGTAGGCGGAACCACCATATTCACCAGCCTGGTGCTTGTTGATGATGTCGCTCAGAACGCCATCCCAGTTGTACAGCTGCGAAGCGACAACCACATCGGGGTCAATTGGACTCTGGTCAGATTGGGTACCCAACCACGGTACGCCTTGCTCTGCGGCCACACCAATCGCGCCCACCACTTGTTGGGCGGAACCGGTCAGCACGTCGGCGCCAGCGGCGATTTGCGTGTTGGCGGCTTCAGCGGCCAGCGCGGTATCGCCAAAGGAACCAGTATAAGAAACGTTGACCTGGGCATCGGGATTGGCCGCCATAGCGCCAGCCACAAACCCGTCGATGTACAGTTTGGCATCGCCAGCTTCTACGGGGCCAACCACGCCAATCACACCAGAGGTGGAGATGTTGGCAGCCAAGACACCATTGACGTAGCCACCTTCTTCCGCACGGGCTTCATAGGCAAATACGTTGGTCAATCCTTGATCGGTACCCGTGTCGGTAGCGGTACCCCAGGCAAAGCTGGTTTCCGGGAAGTCCGGGGCAATTTCGAACATAGAGGTGCCGTATTGCGTGCCGTGGGCAATAACGATGTCAAAGCCATCGGCCGCATAGTCGCGCAGGGCCGCTGCCGCGTCGGTGACGTTAAACATGTTCTCGGTGTAGGCCAATTCCATGACGTCCGGGCCACCAGCTGCTTCTTGCAGGCGCAGCAGGGAGTCGTAGATGGCCTGGCTCCAGGCGAGGTCGGTAATGGTGCTGGGCATGACCACGGCAATGCGGATCTGCTCAATATCGGAAACATTGGCCTCGGCAGAGACGTCTTCAACGGTCTCTTCTTCGGGCATTGCTTCTTCTTCAGCAGTGGTGTCGGCGGGGGAGGCTTCTTCCGTGTCGGTTTCGGCCGTTTCTTCCGATCCGCCACAGCTAACCAGCATCAGGCTTAGAATCAACATCAAACTCAGTAAAAACCATCTTTTTTTCATTGTCTTCTCCTTAACAATAATTTTAAAGAACCCTCACCCCAGCCCTCTCCCTGGTAGGGAGAGGGAGCCAGTTCCTTCCCCCTTTCAGGGGGAGGGTTAGGGTGGGGGTAGAATTTCGACTAATTTTCACCTCTGGTGAACGGTTTGGTAAGCATGGCGGGCTGCAATGAGCGGCGGAAAGGCAGAGCCAGGGCGATGATAGTGAGCAGATAGGGCAGCATGACGGCCACATCGGAGGGGATGTTGAGATCAAGCACCTGCACCCACAGCTGGAGGGCGTTCACCGTACTGAACAGCAGCGCACCCGCTAGCACGCCAACGGGCTTCCAGCTGCCAAAGTAAACCAGGGCAACGGCGATAAAGCCCATGCCGTTGGTCAAGTTTTCCTGGAAGATGCCGAGTAGGGAGATGGAGAGTGAGGCACCGGCAATACCTGCCAGAACGCCACCGAGGGTTACGGCCGTATACCTTACCTGGATCACATTGACGCCTAACGAATCGGCCGCTTCCGGGTTTTGCCCAACAGAACGTACTTTTAGGCCCCAGGTGGTTTTGTTCAGCACCCACCATGCCAGGGGCACCAGGGCAAACGCTCCGTAAGTCATCAAGCTGTGATGGAAGAAAATATCGCCAATGACGGGAATGTCCGCCAGGCAAAAGCTGCCCATGCAAAACTGGAGCTCAGAAAAGCCCTGGATACCTTCCACAGTGCCTAGCATCGTCTTGAACAGCAGGCTGGACGCGCCCAGGCCAAACATATACAGGCCAATGCCGCTGATACCTTGCTCCGCCTGATACGTGATGCTCACGACGCACAAAATCAGTCCCATCAGGCCACCAACCAGGGCTGCGGCGAGCACGCCCAAAACCAGGTTACCGGTTTTGAAGACGGTATAAAAACCAAAGAAGGCACCCATCAGCATGATGCCGTCTACGCCGAGGTTGAGAACGCCGGAGCGCTGTGAGAACATCTCGCCGATGGCGGCATAGAGGTACGGCGTTGCCAGACGAATCCCCGAGTGCAAAATGCCAACAATGATGGTGAGAGTGGTCAGATCACTGTTCATGCCTGCACCTCCACGGTTAGCTGGGGTTCTTCATCTCGTTCGGGCGTATTGGGGTTATCGGTAGAGACGCGGCGATTGGCGCGCTTGCGAATGAAGTAGTCGGTGCTCACCACAAAGAGCACGACCAAGCCCAGAATGGCGGTGATGAGCACCTGCGGAATTTGCATAGCCCGCTGCATTTTGTCGCCACCGACCAGCAATCCCCCAAACAAGATGGATGAGGGGATGATGCCCAACGGATGCAGCTTGCCAAACAGGGCGGCGACGATGCCAGAAAAGCCATACCCCGCAGAAACGGCCGTTGGCTCAAACATCCGGTGGTGCAGTCCCAAAATTTCTACGGCCCCGGCCAACCCGGCAAACATGCCGCTGAGGGTCATAGAAAGCACCATGGTGCGCTCCACCATCATACCTGCGTAGCGCGACGCATGCGGGTTTAAGCCCACGGAGCGAATCCGGTAGCCAATTGTTGTGCGCCATAAGAGGATGTAGACAAGGATTGCGGCCAGAATTGCCAACAGCAGCCCGGTGTGCAGCCGAGAGGGTTCTACGAGGACACCGTATAATTCGGCCGTAAATCCCTTCAATCCCAGTTCTTCGGCTGATTTGGTTAAGCCAATGGATTGGGCTAGATCGGTAAAGCGGGGTAAGTCGTACAGTTTGGCCAAACGTGCTGAATGGGGGATGTTGGTACCTGCTTCCAGTTCGGCCGGATCAATCATCGGGCCACGCAGCAGGTAAAAGCCAATCTGGATAGCAATCTGGTTCATCATGATGGTGCTGAGGATTTCATTTACCCCCAGCTTGGCTTTGAGGTAACCAGGAATAGCCCCCCAAACGCCGCCCATGAATGCCCCGGCGAGCATCCCAATGACAATGCCCCAAAACGCGGGAACGTTTTCCCCCATTTGGACAACAACAAAAGTAGTCAGCAAAGACCCAACAATAATTTGGCCTTCTGCCCCGATGTTGATGACGCCGCCACGAAAAGCAATGGCAATCCCCAGCCCCACCAGCATCAGCGGTATCGCCTTAACCAGCGTGTCTGAGAGGCCGTTTTTGTTGCCAAACGCACCAACAAACAATGCCTGATACGCCTCAAGCGGATTAACGCCTTGCAACAGCAACAGCACAGCCCCGATGAGAAACGCCGCCAAAACGGCCGCAAACGGCAATAGCGCATCGAACAGGCGCTGGAAAAAGACGCTGTCAAACCTGTTTTTTTGCACGCTTTCTCCTCCTCAGTTGCGTAAGCTGCACCCAATTTGATATTTATCTGCGGAATTTGGTGCGGCTTACGAGCAAGCTCTCCCCAGCTTGGCTCTATGATATTGTGATGGTGCGATTATGAAACTTGGTGAGGCTGACAAAATTTTGTGCCCTCACCCTAGACAAGTTTGATAATTTGCGAATAGGTGCATCGCACGCCAAAGTGCGACGCACCTGCTTGTTAAGATTAAGATAGTGCCTGGAGCAGTCCGGTTCTTTCGTTGAATTCATCGATCAACTTGTCGATTTCATCTCCTTTGCCGGGGATGCTTTCCCAGTAATCGTCGTCGTACCACTGTGCCTGGATTTCGTCGAAGGTTTTGCCTTGCTGCTCAACCCAGGTGTAATACTTGAGATTGTGAATGCGTTTACGGCCGTAATACGTTAGCTCTTCCACATAATCAATCGACTGGCCTAACAAATGCCGCTGGAAGGCCCCAGCCGCTTCCATAGCCGTAAACGAGCCTTCGCTTTCGTTTAATTCTACCAGACGGCTGTTGTACATTTCCATGGAATCGGTGGCTACGGTCATTACCA
The DNA here is from genome assembly GCA_020634435.1 of Ardenticatenaceae bacterium. GTDB lineage: Bacteria > Chloroflexota > Anaerolineae > Promineifilales > Promineifilaceae > Leptofilum. The sequence goes on from JACKBS010000004.1 coordinate 873,072, forward strand.
CATCCTGGCCAGTGAGCTCGTAGTACTTGGCAAACTTGATGGCCGACAGCATGTTGGCGATGCCCGAAATGCCCAGCAGCGGCAGCTGTTCAACCAGTTCCGCTGAAACACCCCGCTCAACCAGATACTCTTGTCCAGCGGGTTCGTTAAACAGCCGCGTTAAAGACATGCTCGATTCGTCATCAATCGCAATCACCATGTCGGTGTTTTTCACGTTGTGAATCCAGGGCACATGCTTGTCGCCAATCCCTTCGATTCGGTGAGCGCCGAAGCCGTTGTTTAGCAGGGTGGGGCATTGCAGCGCCTCGCTGGCCCCAATTTTGCTCTGCGGGTACAGCTTCTTTAGATAATCGCCAGCCGCAATGGTTCCCGCCGAACCCGTCGTCACCACAAAACCACGATACTGATCTTTGGGCCCCATGATTTGCTTGAGCACTTCTTCCACGGCCGGGCCGGTCACTTCGTGGTGCCACAAGTAATTTCCCATCTGGTCAAACTGGTTGAAGATAACTAAATCTTCGCCAGAGTTGCGCAGTTCCCAGCACTTGTCGAAGATTTCTTTGACATTGCTTTCGGAACCCGGTGTCTTGATCGTTTCGCCAGCCACTTTGGCCAGCCAGTCGAATCGTTCCTGGCTCATGCCTTCTGGCAAAATGGCGACGGATTCGCAGGCTAGCAGATTGGAATCATAGGCACCACCACGGCAGTAGTTGCCCGTGGAAGGCCAGACGGCTTTTTGGGTAGTGGGGTCAAACTGACCGGTTACCAGCGTAGGCACCAGACAACCAAACGCCGCGCCAACTTTGTGCGCGCCGGTGGGGAACCATTTGCCCACAATCAGCACAATCCGGGCGTCCACGCCAGTTAGCTGAGATGGCAGTTCCAGGTAGTTAACGCCGCCAAAATCACCACCGTAGGCTTGCGGTTCGTTGTGCCAGGTGATGCGAAACAGGTTCAGGGGATTGAGGTCCCAAAGGCCGACGTTGTGCAGACGATTCCGAACTGGATCGGGAATGAGTCGAGGATTCCGCATTTGGCGGAAAGTGGGAATGATAATATTGCGTTCTTTCGCGCGCTCAATCGTGCGGGCGAGCGCTTCTTCATGGTGGGTTTGTAAATCAATCATAAGGTGTAATTGGGTAATTAAGTGATTGTGTAATTGAGTAATCAGCTGGTGTACCTAATTACTCAATTGCCTAATTACTTAATTACATATTTAGGACATCGTCAGCGCCATAACGGCTTTTTGCACGTGCAGGCGATTTTCGGCTTCGTCATAGACCACGCTGTTGGGGCCGTCGATGACGCCGTCGGTTACTTCGATGTTGCGGTCAGCGGGCAGGCAGTGCATGTAGATGGCATCATCTTTGGCCATGGCCATGCGCCGTTCGTCGGTGATCCAGTCGGTGTACTGCTTGCCGATATGGGCGGATTCTTCATGATCCGTGGTGGTGAGCATCGCGCCCCAGCTTTTGGCGTAGATCACGTCGGCATCTTTGAAGCCGGCATTGAAGTCATCGAGAATTTCAAAGGAGCCTTTGTGGCGGCGGGCATTTTCTCTGGCCTGTTCCACGATGTCGGGCATCAGTTTGAATTCCGGGGGATGGGTGAGGCGCACGTTCATGCCAAAGCGGGTCATGAGCAGGATGAGGCTTTGTGGTACGCTGATGGGCTTTTGGTAGCTACTGGCATAGGCGTAGCTCACGTTAATTGTCAGACCGCGCGGATCGCCTTTTTTCTCGATGATGGTGAGCATGTCGGCCAGAATTTGGAAGGGATGGTAGACATCGCACTGCATGTTCAGGACTGGCACGCGAGACGCAGCAGCAACCTGGCGGATGTACTCATTGCCAAAATCCCAGTCACATTGGCGAATGGCGATACCGTCAAAGTAACGGCCGTAAATCTCACCAATTTCTTTTGCTGTATCACCGTGGCTAATTTGGGTGGTTGTGCTGTCGATAAATGCGCCGTGGCCGCCAAGCTGGGCAATACCTGCCTCAAAGCTGGAGCGGGTACGGGTGCTAGAGAAGAAAAAGAGCATCGCCAAAACCTTGTCCCGCAGATAGGCGTGCGGTTGATTTAAGGCGCGTTTCCGCTTCAGCTCTAAAGCTACATCCAGGACGGTATCGATCTCTTCTTTCGTCCATTCCTGGGTGGTAATCATGTCCTTGCCGCGTAAATTTGTTTGCATGTAATAGTCCTCCAAAAATGTTGGCCACAAAGTCTTGCGAGCTGAAACTTTGCTCGCTTTGCACTTGGTGGTCTCTGTGGCTAATCCTTAAAGTTTGTTTTTGAGCATCGCTGGCAGCAGCGCATAAAATTTGGTGGCTTCGACCACATCTTTCAGCGGCACATGCTCATTGACCGCGTGGGCATAAATTTCGTTGCCAGGGCCAAAACCGATGCTAGGAATGCCCAATTTACCGGTCCAGTAATTGCCGTTGGTGGAGAAGTCCCACTTGCCTTGGCCAAACGGATCGTCGCTGTTCCACAGCGCCTTCATTGTTTCTACGCCAGCTTGCACAAAAGGATGATCTTCTTCAAGCGCCCAGGCGGGGAAATATTGCTCGTATTCGTAAACGGCGCCCGTGTGGCTGGGTTCGGTGTAGACCAGCTTACGGATTTCAAAATCTTTCTTGTGCTGCTCGGGGATGAGCGCTTCAAGTGCTTTGCGCCAGTACTCTTTGGTTTCGCCAAAGGTCACGCGGCGGTCAATGAAGATGGTGCATTCATCGGGTACAGCGTTGGTACTGGGGCTGACGCTGGAAATACGGGTGACGGTGACGCGCCCTAGACCCAGAAACTCGTGTGGCACGAAATCTTTTTCCATTTCGGAGATGGACTGGATGACCGGTAGCATTTTGTAGACGGCATTATCGCCCATGTAGTTGCTGGCGGCGTGGGCGCTTTTGCCTTTGGCGGTGATCTCCATCTCGATGCGGCCTTTGTGGCCCCGGTAAACCTTCATGTTGGTTGGCTCGCCAATGACGACAAAATCTGGATGGACCCCTTCCCAATCGTGGAAAGCGGCACAGCCGACGCCATCACACCACTCTTCGATGTTGCCCAGAACGTAGCAGGTAAACCCTTCCAGAAGGCCGAGGTCGCGGGCCATAACCAGGCCATAGACCATGCCTGGCGTGCTATTTTTCTCATCCAGCGCGCCACGGGCATAAAGCATCCCGTCTTCTACTTTGCCTTCAAACGGGTCCCATTCCCATTGGGAAGGATCGCCGATGCCCACGGTGTCAATGTGGGTGTCGTAAAGTAAAATTTTTGGACCGTTGCCAATTTTGCCGACGATAGAACCGTATTTGTCTACGTAGACCTCATCGTAGTTAAGTTTGCGCATTTCTTCGCCGATGCGCTTGCCAACTTCCTCGATATCGCTGTCCATGCTGGGGATGGCGACAATTTCGCGGAAGAAACGCAAAATAGACTCTTCCGCGGCGGCGACGCGTTGGTTGAGTTGCTCAATGGTTTCATTCATTTTTGTGCCCTCTTTGACTCTTAAATTTCGTTTGGGAGTGGGTCAGTAGCTTTGCGGCACTGACCAAAAATGTTCAGATGGTGTATTATTGTACTGGAAAATTAATTTGCTAGAATGGTCTGACAAATTTACCGCGTTTTACCACATTCCACCAGTGCTGACAAGCATTTATTGTAGAAATCTGGTAAACTAGTAGCGTAATCATATCCCGCAAAGGTCTGACAATTGTCATGTGTTTTTATGACGATTGTCACATGTTTTTGAATCATGATGCAGTCGAGCCAACCCAAACCCAACATTGAACAGGTAGAAGCCGCTTTGCGTCAACGCATCGGGCAAAAAGTTTATCAGCCGGGGGTGCAAATGCCCACGGAATTGGCCCTAACGGCCGAATTTGGTGTTAGTCGCGCTACTATCCGAACGGTGCTGACACGGCTGGCCAACGAAGGGCTGATCATGCGGCGGCAGGGCGCCGGAACCTATGTAAATCAGCGGGTGGGGGAAGTGAATACGTTGCGTGGGTTGCTGGATTACGGCCGTCTTATTACCGAGTCGGGCTACCAACCATCGATCCAGCCTATTTCAATGATGATGCGTGAGGCGACCGACGAAGAGGCCCAGGTGCTGAGTTTGGGTAAGGGCGAGCAGGTCGCGGTGTTGGTGCGGCTGTTTTTGGCCGATGAACGGCCGTTTATCCTGGCCACCAATGTAATTCCGCAAAAGATGTTTAAGGCCAACGGTGATTTTTACGACGGCCGTTTACCGCTGCACAATTTCCTGGAACAGTATTGCCATCAAACCATTGCCTACGCCATTTATGAAATTTGCCCGCGTCTGGCCGATGATGAGAAGACCATCCAACTGCTAGGCTGCCAGCCCGGTCGCCTGCTGCTGCAATTCACCACCACCTTCTACAACCACGACAACTGGCCCTTGGTCTCCGGCCACAGCACCTATGATGATTCGGTTGTCAAACTGCGTTTCATGCAAAGCTGGGTGTGATAGACAAACTCGCCATAGGCGCCTTAGCTATCGAGCAACTGCCTTAACGCCTGCGCTGCGTAGCGGCGGACCCCCGCATCAACCTGCGGGTCGGCCGCCAGCCCCAGCAATCCGGCGGCTACCGCCTCATCGGCCCGACCCAACTGCCCCAACGCCTGCGCCGCGGCGCGGCGGACCCCCGCATCAACCTGCGGGTCGCCTACCAGCCCCAGCAATCCGGCGGCTACCGCTTCATCGGCCCGGCCCAACTGACCCAACGCCTGCGCCGCGTCGCTGCGGACAAAATCATCAACCTGCGGGTCGCGCGCCAGCCCCAGCAATATTTCCGCCGCCTCATCGGCCCGGCCCAACTGACCCAACGCCTGCGCCGCGCGCCGCGGCGAACCCCGCATCAACCTGCGGGTCGCCCGCCAGCCCAGCAATATCTCCGCCGCCTCATCGGCCTGGCCCAACTGCCCCAACGCCTGCGCCGCGGCGCGGCGGACCCAAGCATCAACCTGCGGGTCGCCCGCCAGCCCCAGCAATCCGGTGACTACCGCCTCATCGGCCCGGCCCAACTGCTCCAACGCCTGCGCCGCGCCGCGGCGAACCCCCGCATCAACCTGCGGGTCGCCCGCCAGCCCCAGCAATCCGACAACTACCGCCTCATCGGCCCGGCTCAACCGCCCCAACGCCAGCGCTGCGTAGCGGCGGACCCCGCATCAACCTGCGGGTCGCCCGCCAGCCCCAGTAATCCGTTCGTGACCGCCTCATCGGTCCGGCCCAACTGTCCCAACGCCAGCGCCGCGCGCGGCGGACCTAACATCAACCTGCGGGTCGCCTACCAGCCCCAGCAATATCTCCGCCGCCTCATCGGTCCGGCCCAACTGTCCCAACGCCTGCTGCGCTGCGTTGCGGCGGACCCCCGCATCAACCTGCGGGTCGCCCGCCAGCCCCAGCAATATCTCCGCCGCCTCATCGGTCCGGCCCAACTGTCCCAACGCCAGCGCTGCGTAGCGGCGGACCCCGCATCAACCTGCGGGTCGCCCGCCAGCCCCAGCAATCCGGTGACTACCGCCTCATCGGCCCGGCCCAACTGCCCCAACGCCTGCGCCGCGCCGCGGCGGACCCCAACAGCAACCTGCGAGTCGCCCGCCAGCCCTAGTAATCCGGCAACTGCCGCCTGATCGGCCCGGCCCAACTGCCCCAACGCCTGCGCCGCGGCGCGGCAGACCTCAGCATCAACCTGCGGGTCACCCGCCAGCCCTAGCAATCCGACAACTACCGCCTCGTCGGTCCGGCCCAACCGCCCCAACGCCAGCACTGCGTAGCGGCGGACCCCCGCATCAACCTGCGGGTCGCCCGCCAGCCCCAGTAATCCGTTCGTGACCGCCTCATCGGCCCGGCCCAACTGTCCCAACGCCAGCGCCGCGGCGCGGCAGACTTCAGCATCAACCTGCGGGTCACCCGCCAGCCCCAGCAATCCGGCGGCGACTTGCGGATCTCCTTCCAATTGACTCAAAGCTGTAAAAGCGTCGCCTTGTTCCCAACGTGGCCTGTCTGTTATGATTTTGAACAGTCGGTTTATAATCTCCTCTTTGACCATTGTGGCCATATTTACCTTGTCGGCAACTGCCTGCGCGGCCAGGTAGAGGTGGCGATGTAGAACCTCTTCGAATGGATCGGCGTCGCCTGCCGCCAATAGCCACCTGAGCAGGTCAGTTGACGGACGGCCACGACCTTCCTTGCCCAGCAGCGCCAAAAGCAGCAAAATTACCTCCCGCCAGTGGGCATTGTGCAGGCGGGCTTTTATTTCATCCCAGGCAGCATTCAGGTTTCCTTGTGTGCGGTGGTAAATATCCCGTGCCGCCAAATATTCCTGAAAAGTTAGGTGGGCAAAGCTAAATTCATCCTGTCCTCGCGCCACCAGTAAACCCACCCGATCGGCAATAAAACGGACAAACGTTTCCGCTTCGGGTCGTGCTTGTCGTCGGTTGGCAAACAGATCCAACGGATCAACCATAAAATCGGCTAGTTTTGTTTCCAATGGTTCACGGGCGATTGGCTGTAGTTGGCGTGGCTGTTCGGCCCCAGCATGCAGATCAAAAGCCAGCAGCTCTAGCAAATCTTCACGGTAGGCATAAAAGGGGCGGTTCTTTTCCGCCATGGTCAGCTTTTTCCGCCCTTCCCATTCGTCAAGCAGCGTTTGTACACATTTTTGGTAGAGGGTAGCACGTTCCTGGGGCAGGTCGGCTTCATTGCGATGTACCAAAGCGATGATGGTGAGAAGCAGCGGGTTACGCGCCAGCTCTTGAATATTGGCCTGATTTTCCAGGGCTTCAATTAAGCCAGCGGTCAATGCGTCACGGAGCCGTACGTCCGCTTCGCGCAGCCGGTACCAGGTGCGGATAAAGGTGCGAATATCTTCATCGGCCAATGGCTGCACTTCATAATGTGGATACATCCCTTGGTCCAGCGGGGCAGCATTGTAGCCAGAAATGCGGGAGGTAATGATATATTGGTTTTGTCGGTATTGCGGATGGGTAACCAAGGCATGGACCGCATCGCGCACCTCACTACGCTTGCCGCGTTCCCATACTTCATCCAGGCCATCGAGCAAGACCAAACAGCGCCCTGCCCGCAGCGCGTTTTTGATAAACCCTGGGGGCAGATTAAGGTCATATCTTTCCCTGGTTTGTTCCTCAAAAAAGTCAGACAAACTGCCTTCCGCTTCGCTGGCAAAGCGGCGCAGCGGAATGAAGATGGGCAGCAGCGGCCCAGCCGCCGGAACGTCCAGCCCAAATTGGGGGTCATCATGCCCGTCAGCAGCCAGCACAGCCAAATATTTGAGCAAAGTTGATTTACCTGAGCCGGGATCGCCCAAAATGACAATGGGTTTGCCTTCCTGCATGGCCACTGGCATCAGGGGTGTTGTGGGGAAAGGCGGTTGCCCCTCTCTAGCTCTCCTGGCCATCAGGTGAGCTGCTGCTTCATTTCTTGGCAGTAGCTCATCTTCTGGCACGATGGGCGGCTCTGTGTAGCGACCACTCTCTGGTTTTAGCTGCAAATGAGCAAACATTCTGTCTACGCGCACAGCCTCACGCCGCCCGGCGACGGCCATACCCGTAAAATCAAGACGGCCGTCTACCTCAATCACTTGCGCCCGGTACTCAGCTTCGCTGGCATAGGGGGTAGCGGGCTGCCCTTGTGCCTCAATACGGCGCAAAATCTTGATCATTTCCGCTTCTCGCAGGCTGTAAAATATTTCTTGATCCAGCAGCGCGTCATGCAGGTGGTGTAAAAAGTTAGCTACCAGAATAGCAACTTGTTCCGGGGTGGGTTGGGCCACACGGTTGTTGTAAAAATCCCAGGTAAGGGCATCGGAAACGGCCGATTCCAACTTACCCACATCTGGCGTGCCACCAATTAAAAGCGTCTGGCTGCCCAATTCAGCCAAAGCCGTCGCCACCCGCTCATTCTCGGCTGCGTTAATTGCCTCAAAAATCACTTCCGCTTGCGTTTGGTCTGGCGTATCTTGCAGGGTGCGGGCGTGGGCAGTGGCAATGGCCTGGGTGAAAGCAGCTTCCCTTTCCTTTTCTTTGCCCTTGCCTGCCCAACGTTTGAACCTGGCTTTGAGCGATTCATCCACTGGCTCCCAGGCTGCATCAAATACTTTGTCAAAGATTTTTTCGGTTACTTTGAATAAACCAATGAAGAAGAGACCCGTTAATACACCCACAATATGCTCCTTCCGCCAATTGGCAACTGTCTTGACCGGAGTGTAATTGTAGTCAAGATTAAATTTGCGTCACAAATTCATCCAAATTCTTCTTTTGCATAGCATGAGCAGGTATCTGAGCATCTTCTGCGGGGTAGCCAACTACCAGATTGATGTAGGCGCGCTCGTTTTTGGGTCGGTGCAGAATTTCGCTGAGGAAACCCATCGGGCTAGGCGTGTGGGTGAGGCAGGCCAGCCCGGCATTGTGCAGCGCGGCAATGAGAAATCCGGTGGCGATACCGACCGACTCCTGGACGTAATAATGCTTCACGCGCGAGCCATCTTCGGCCAAGCCATACGACTGGGCAAAAATGACGATCAGGCAGCTGGCCCGGTCAATAAACGATTTGTCGGCATCTGTGCCCAAAGGGGCCAACGCCTCCAACCATTCCTCTGAGGCGCGCCCGGCATAAAAGGCACGCTCCTCTTCTTCGGCCGCCAGGCGAATTTGGTGCTTGATTGCCGGATCGGTGACTACCACAAAATGCCACGGCTGCTGATTGGCACCGCTGGGGGCGCGTCCGGCGGTTTCCAGGCAGCGCATGATCACATCGAGCGGTACGGGCCTGTCGGCAAAATCGCGGGTGCTGTGCCGCTGCTTCATGAAGTCGAAAAACGCCTGAGAGCGGCGACGCATTTCGTCTTCAGCAAAAGTCTGCATTTCTAGAGGAACAGAAGGAATCGGTTGCATCTTACTTTTCCTTTTTGGGAGCGATCTAAACAAATTGAATTGCCACAGAACCCAGGTCGCCAAAGTCCGCGCGAATGGTGTCGCCAATTTGAGCCCACACGGGGCGCACAAAGGAGCCTGCCAGCAGTATCTGGCCTGGCTCCAGCGCATAACCCAAAGTAGACAGCTTGTTAGCCAGCCAGGCAACGCCGCTGGCCGGATGACCCATTACGCCGCAAGACAGGCCTGTCTCTTCGATTTCGGTGTTGCGGTACAGGATGCCCGGCACCATGCGTAAATCAAGATCACGGGGGTGAAACGGCCGTCCCCCCAACACAATTCCTGCCCCAGCTCCGTTATCCGCAATGGTGTCATAAATCTGGCGTGGCTCGTCCACCCGGGTGTCGATAATTTCGATGGACGGCACCACAAACTCCGTGGCCCGCAGCACGTCCAGCATGGTCACGCCCGGTCCCTTGAGCGGCGCACCGAGGATGAAGGCCAGTTCCAACTCCACGCGGGGCACGCAGTAGTTGGCGTGCGGCACCTTGGCCCCATCCTCGATTAGAAAATGGTCATACAAAAAGCCAAAATCCGGCTCATCTATTTTGGATGAACGTCGCATAGCGATTGAGGTAAGCCCCACTTTATAGCCAATGAGCTTCGCGCCCGCAGCAATCGTGCGGCGGGCCACTTCGGCGGAAATCGCGTAGGAGTCTTCAAATTCAATATTCGGAAAAAGGGCAGACGGCCGTATCGTTTGCACCTTTGTCTTGTTCGCCTCTAGCAGCGCCTCGACCACCTGGGCGCGTTCGTTTTCAGTAAGCATAGTGCCTCCCTATGGCTACAACGAATTGAAGTAATCAACGAATTTGGCCATTCGTTCGTTACTCAAATTCGTTGTGGTCAACTTATCACCGCCAAGCGTATGCGATTTTTTGCGATTTGCACAGGAACCCAGCAAAATATGGACATGCCCATGATTTCCATTGCCTTCCAAACGGACAAACCACTGCGTGAATACGGCCGTCTCGCCCAACTTGCTGAAAATTACAACTTTGACGGCGTTACCGTCTATAACGATCTGCTTTACCAGCCTGCCTGGCTGCCGCTGCTGGAAATTGCCCGCGTCACCAGCCGGGTGCGCCTTGGCCCGGCGGCGGTCAATCCGTTCACCTGCCACCCCATCAACATTGCCGCCAACATCGCTTTGATCGATGAGATGAGCAACGGCCGTTCCTACCTTGGTTTTGCGCGGGGAGCGTGGCTCGATTTTGTGGGGTTGCAGCTCCAAAACGTCCCGCAGCAGCTGCGCGAGGCGATGGTCTGTGTGCGTCACCTGCTGCAAAAACGAACCGATCCGCTGCCCGGCGACTATTTTGCGCTGGCGGGTGGGGAGGTGTTCAGATGGACGGCCGTAAATCCAAACATTCCCTTCTTGCTGGGCAGTTGGGGCAGCAAAACCATCGCCGCCTGCCAGCCGTTTGTGGATGAGATCAAGCTGGGCGGCATGGCCAACCCCGGCGTGGTGCGCTGGCTGCGGCAGCGGTTGGCCGCCGAGACACCGGGCATTGTCGTTGGGGCCGTTACTGTCGTGAGCGACGATCGAGCAGAAGCGTTGGCGTTGGCTCGGCGCGAGGTGGCGCTGTATTTGCCCGTGGTGGCCAAGCTGGACCCCACGCTGGATTTGGATGATGAGTTGGTGGATAGGTTGGCTGTGGCGGTGAAGATGCATGATTGGGAAACGGCCGTATCTCTTATCTCCGACGATCTGCTGCAAAAGTTTGCCTTCGCGGGCACCCCCGCCGAAATCGCCCAGCAAACCCTGGCCCTGTTCGCCGCTGGCGCCAATCGCGTGGAATTTGGCACGCCGCATGGTATAACAAGCCAAGATGGGCTGAGGCTGCTCGGGGAAAAAGTGCTGCCCACTGTGCGAAAGGATTTGGACTGATTTGTAGTGATAAGTAAAAAGTGAAAAGTGATAGAGTAAACACCACTTTTCACTTTTTACTTATCACTTTTCACTGAAAAATGGAACCCGACGAATTTCAACTGTACGACCTCACCATAGAAGTTGAAGCGATTGAAGGCCACTGCACCTGCAACATGGCCGTCGGCGACCGCTTTTTTCTGCGCGGTGGTAAGCTGTCCCTGCCCGACGGAGCCGACTTTTGCCTGTATGCGCTCCAGGCGGCGATTCCGCTGCTGCCTGCCAAGCAGCGCCAAAACCACCCGGCCGACTGGATGGAAACCGACGCCCGCGTCGTCTGCCCAGACCCAGTCTGTCGCCTCATCATGCGCATCGACCGCAACGCCCCCCGCACCCTGCGCCACGACGACGTCAGCCCCATCCCCTGGGACGACATTTAATTTGCCACAGAGAACACAGAGGTTAAAGAGGTATTTCTCTTATCTCTCTGTGTCCTCTGTGGCCAAAAAAGGAAAAAAGTATGTACCAGACTGATATGTACGAAGGCATGATTGCCGAGACGGTGACCATGCCGGGCCACAATGGTGATTTGATCAACGCGTATCTGGCACGGCCGTTAGGGCCTGGACCTTATCCTGGCATGGTCATCATCCATCACATGCCCGGTTGGGACGAATGGTATCGTGAAGCGACGCGCAAATATGCGCATCAGGGCTACGTGGCCATCTCGCCCAATCTTTACTTCCGCGCCGGGCACGGCACGCCAGAGGATGTAGCCGCCAAGGTGCGCGCCAACGGCGGCGTACCCGATGAGCAGGCCGTCGGCGACATGGCTGGTGCGCTGCACTACCTGCAATCGCTCCCCTACGTCAGCGACAAAATTGGCGTTTGGGGCACCTGCTCTGGTGGTCGCCACGCCTATCTGGCAGCTTGCTGCGTGCCGGGATTTTCGGCCGTTGTCGATTGCTGGGGTGGGCGCGTTGTGATGGAAGAGAAAGACCTTTCGCCCAATTTCCCCGTCGCCCCGCTGGATTACACCAAAGATTTGAACATCCCGCTGCTGGGCATCTTCGGCGCAGACGATCATAGCCCCACGCCCGCGCAGGTAGCCATCCACGAGGAAGAATTGAAAAAGCACGGCAAAGATTACGAGTTCCACATGTACCCCGACGCCGGGCACGGTTTCTTCTACCACAACCGGCCCATGTACCGCCAGGCGCAGGCGGTGGACGGTTGGAGTAAGATTTTTGCCTTTTTGGGTAAGCATCTTGCTTAGCGGAGCGGATGAGATGGCGACAAGCGAGATAAGTTATCGCTGGATGGAGCCTGATGAAGTCTCAAAATTAAAGGATATTGACCGCTCTGAAAAGATTCGGATCAATTACAAATACGTTGAGGGTGAACTCCAAGCCAGAGATGTCGATTGGGATACGCCAGCCTGGTTCACGGAGGGAGATGGAGAGCATACGGTTGCCAGCCATATTCGGTTTTGCAAGGAACATTTGGCGAGAAACGGCCGTATGTGCGGTGCCTTCCACGATCAAAAATTGGTGGGAGTAGGCATCATCCAGCCCGATGTTGCTGCGGGCACGGCTCAGTTGGCTTACCTGCATGTCAGCAATCGGTATCGGCAAAAAGGGATTGGCAATCAAATCGTTGCAATGCTGATTGATGAAGCAAGAAGGTCGGGGGCGGCAAAACTGTATGTGTCGGCAACACCCAGTGGTTCTGCGGTGAACTTCTATCAGAGCCAAGGGTTTAGACCGACGGCAGCACCTATTCGGGAGTTGTTTGAACTTGAACCGGATGATATTCACATGCTCATGGAACTTTGAGCGACGAGACGATGGAGAATAGTACATGTGCACAATGATTGTGGAAAAGGTCGAAATTGAAGGATGCGGCAAGGGAACGGGCGGTTGGTTCGATGTGAATCAGGCAAACGTTTCCTACGATCATCCGTTTAACGCACCGCTGGAGCATGCTCTGAATATTGATTTTGTGAATGAAGCCCTCGGCCCCGGTGCTCGCGTTGCTGTAGAAATAAGCGCCGAAGCCGCCCGTGCCCTGGTTGCTACAATTCTATCCGTCCTGGCCGAAGCTGAAGCGAATGGACAACTTGTTTGATGGGCTGAGGTGACAGGCACTTTCAAAAGTGCCTGTCACCTTGGAGGCAAGGGTGGTATGAAAGAAGAGGTACAGGCAGGGGATGTGCTGTGGCAGCCGTCGTCGGAAGTACTGGAGCAGGGGAATCTGTCGCGCTTTATGCGTTGGCTGGCGGCGGAGCGCAATCTGGCGTTTTCCAGCTACGATGAACTGTGGCACTGGTCGGTGACGGAGTTGGGGCCGTTTTGGCAGGCGATTTGGGATTTTTGCGAGGTGAAGGCATCGCAGCGGGGGGAGGTGGCTCTGGCTGATGCGCAGATGCCCGGCGCAGTTTGGTTCCCTCAGGCGCGGTTGAACTATGCAGAGAACATCTTTGCCCAAATGACCGACGAGCGTCCCGCACTGCTGTATGAAGATGAGGATGGGCCGTTGGTTGAGTGGAGGTGGAAGGAGGTGCGGCGGCAAACGGCCGTTCTTCAGCAAAATCTCAAAAGTCTGGGCATTGATGAGGGTGATCGCGTCGTAGCCTATCTGCCCAACATTCCGGAAGCAATCATTTCCTGTTTGGCGGTGGTCAGTTTGGGCGCGATCTGGTCCAGCGCCTCGCCCGATTTTGGCAGCAAGGCGGTGCTGGACCGCTTTGCCCAAATCGAGCCAAAGCTGCTGATTACCGTAGATGGATATCGGTATAACGGCAAACCCTTCGACCGCCGCGACATCGTGACCCAACTTCAAGCAGGCTTGCCTACGCTTGAAAACACAATCGCCATTCCGCTGCTGGATGATGCGCCACTGCCAAATGCGCTTTCCTGGCCAGACCTGTTGGCCAACGCCGTTGAAACGCCAGAACTAACCTTTGCCCAGGTGCCGTTTGACCATCCGCTGTGGATTTTGTACTCGTCTGGCACCACCGGCTTGCCCAAGCCAATTGTACATGGGCACGGTGGCAACCTGCTAGAGCACAAAAAAGCGATCATGCTGCACAACGACATCAAGCCCGGCGACCGCTTTTTTTGGTACACCAGCACCGGCTGGATGATGTGGAACTACCTGGTTGGCTCGCTGCTGAGCGGTAGCACAGCCATTTTGTACAACGGCAGTCCGTCGTACCCCACTTTAGATCGCCTGTGGGATTTAGTGGAGCGCAGCGGCATGACCTATTTTGGCCTGTCGCCTGCGTTTGTGGCCGCGTGCCAAAATGCGGGCATCCAGCCCAACCAGCAGCACGATCTGGCCCAAATTCGCGGCATTGGCTCGACAGGCGCACCGCTGCCCGTGTCGGCATTTGCCTGGCTTTACCAAAACGTCCACGATGATTTTGTCCTGGAATCGCTGAGCGGTGGCACCGATTTGTGTACGGCGTTTGTGGGTGGCTGTCGCCTAAAGCCGGTGTATGCGGGCGAAATTCAGGGCGCGTCGCTAGGGGCCAAGGTACAGGCGTGGAATGCCGATGGCGAACCAGTGGTAGGGGAGGTGGGTGAACTGGTCATTGCCGCGCCGATGCCCTCGATGCCGGTGAAGTTTTGGAACGATCCGGGCAATGTGCGCTACCAGGAGAGCTACTTCGAGATGTTTCCTGGCGTTTGGCGACACGGGGATTGGATCAAGTTTGATGAACGGGGTGGCTGTGTGATTTACGGCCGTTCCGATGCCACCATCAATCGCAGAGGCATCCGCATGGGCACCAGCGAAATTTACGCCTGCGTGGAAGCCATTGACGGTGTCTTGGATAGTCTGGTGGTCGATTTGGAACTGCTGGACCGGGATTCCTACATGCCGCTCTTCGTTATTTTGGCTGAGGGGCGTATGCTGGACGATGCGCTGCGCCAGCAGATCAACCAGGCGCTGCGCACCCAACTTTCGCCGCGCCACGTGCCGGATGCGATTTATCAGGTGCAGGAACTACCCTACACGCTCAGCGGCAAGAAGCTGGAAATCCCCGTGCGGCGCATTTTGCTGGGCCATCCGGTGGAAAAAGCCGCTAACCTCGGTGCCATGCGCAACCCGGAATCGATTCAATTTTTTATTAAGCTAGCGAGTGAGTTAGCAAATTAAAACAAACCAATCACCACGTGTCATTTCGACCGTAGGGAGAAATCCTTCTACAACCTGAAGCCAGAAAGATTTCTCGCCAAAAGCGGCTCGAAATGACAGGCGCGAGTACGTTTTCAATGAGCAAACGAGTCATTATTGATGCCGATAAACCGCTGTCGCAGTCGCTGTTGTGGGACATTCAGCGGGCGTATTTTTTGCAGGCGGGCATGAAAGCGTGGCAAGATGACGTGGTGCCCAGCGACATCAGCAGCAATCCGGTGATGGCCCGGGCGTACAGCCAGATTGTGTTTGGCTACCTGCGCGACTGTTTTGCCGCCGCCCAGCGGGGCGAGTTTGAGCTGGACCCCAGCCAGCCAATCAACATCATCGAGTTGGGCGCAGGGTCGGGGCGACTGGCATACCATTTTTTGCAGACATTTTTGCCGCGCTACCGGCAGTCCCCATTTGCCAGCCAGCCGATTCGCTACGTGATGACTGATTTTGTGCCCGAGATTTTGGAATTTTGGCGGAAGCATGAGCGCTTCCAACCATTTTTTGAGGCGGGTATTTTGGATGTGGCGTTGTTTGATGTGATGGAGATGGAACGGCCGTTTCACCTACAAATCTCCAAGCAAACTCTCACCCCTACAAACACGACCGATCCCGTCATTCTCATCGCCAACTACTTTTTCGACAGCATTCCTCAAGACAGCTTTGTGATTGAAGAGGGGCTGCTTTGCCAAAATTTGCTCACGCTCAGCAGCAGCCAGCCCGAGCCAGATTTAGCCGATCCAGCGCTGTGGGACCGTCTGGAGCTGCATTACGAGCCAATTCCGCTGGCCGACACGCCGTACGACGAGCCGCGTTACAACCAGATTTTGACCGACTATGAAGCTTCCCTGCCGGATTGCAGCTTTTCGTTTCCGAACGTGGGGCTAGATTGTCTGCGGTATTGGTCGGGGTTTGGCAACGGCCGTCTTCTCTTTCTCACCAGTGACCGGGGCTACAGCACACCCGATGCTCTCGTCAGCCAGCCCGATCCGCTGCCTAACTTGCACGGCAGCTTTTCACTAATGGTCAATTACCATGCCATTAGCGAATTCGCTTCGCATAGCAAGGGGTTAGTGGGCCAGGTGCCATATTACCAGGACAACATTCAGGTGTTGGCTTACCTGCTAGGGCAGGGCGCACAGCAAGCGCCGGAAACACAGCTTGCTTTTACTGAGGCAGTGAGCCAGGGCGGACCAGACGATTTCCATGCTCTGAAAAATGTTGTCGAACGCCAATATGCCACAATGAACTTACCGGAGTTGTTGAGCTTTTTGCGTATGTCTGGGTGGGACGCCAGCATCTTTACCCACATGCATCCCCATCTGCAAAAAGCTACCAAAACGGCCGATCCTGCCTGGTATCCTGATGTGGCGCAAGCGCTGCAGCAAATCTGGCAGCATTACCTGCCTCTTCGCTTAGACGACACTGTACAAGAGGCAATCAGAGACGTATTGTCGTTGATGGGCTACCAGGATTTTACAGATGAAACTTGACCGTTTTCGCGAAACAGATCCAATTCAGATTCCAAAATTAGCAAAGAGGCTGCACTGACCCGTGGCCTCTTTTTTTGTCTATCTTTCACTTGACAAGTCGCTATCCTTGGAAGTATATTTCGCGCAAATAATAAACAGAGACTCGGTTTATTAATTAGGAGTGGCTTATGGCACGAACTGTCAACGAAGAAAAATACGCGGAAAAGCGCAATGAAATTTTGAACGCGGTACAGCGGTTAGTGATGGTCAAAGGATACGAGCAGATGACCATCCAAGACATTCTGAAGGAGCTAGAGATTTCCAGCGGGGCGTTTTACCACTACTTCGACTCGAAAACGGCGATTTTGGACGCATTTATCGAGCGGATTCGCGAGGAAACGGAGAAGCCACTTCTACCCATCCTGCACGATCCGCAGCTGTCGGCATTGGAGAAGCTGCGGGGTTTCTTTGATGTGCTGGACCGGATTCGGAGTGAGAACCGGGATGACATTATTCAACTGGCGCGCGTCTGGTACACCGATGAAAACGCCATTGTGCGCCAGAAAGTGGACGAGGCGATGATGCAGCAGCGCGGGCCGCTGCTGACCGAAGTGGTTCGTCAGGGCTTTGCCGAAGGGGTATTCCAGACGAACTATCCAGAGATGTCTGGCGAGGTAATTTTGTCGCTGATGCAGGGGATGGGGAATGCTCATGCCCGCATCTTTTTTTCAGAAGACACGGCGCAGGGAGATCAGGCTAGGATTGAGGCCATTGTGGCGGTTTATGACGCATACATGGACGCGATTGAGCGCACGTTAGGCGCTCCAGCCGGTTCCCTGCGGCGCTTAGATATTGAAGCGGTACAGAAGTGGGTCACCGCTACCAGTAAAGGATAAATAGGATGATTGCTCAACAGGTGGAGAAAACGGCCATTGCCACCCCCGCCACACAAACGCTGATTAAGGTTGCCAATTTGCGCAAAAGCTACACAACAGGTGAGGTAACGACGGAGGTTTTACAGGGCATAACTATGCAGGTTGGCGTCGGTGAAATTGGCGTTATTCTGGGGCCGTCTGGCTCCGGCAAAACGACACTGATGAACATTATTGGCGGCATTGAACGGGCCAATTCTGGTGATGTTGTTGTGAACGGCATGGACATTGCCAGACTAAGCGATGCTGAGCTAACCAGCTATCGTCGCCAGCACGTTGGCTTTGTGTTTCAATTCTACAATCTGGTGCCCAACCTGACCGTGGCCGAAAATATTGAAGTGGTGGCCCATATCAGCCAGTCGCCCCTGAACATTGATGAGGTATTAACGGCTGTTGCCATACAAGACAAAAAACACCGCTTTCCCAGAGAGCTGAGCGGTGGCGAGCAGCAGCGCGTTTCCATTGCCCGGGCAGTGGTCAAAAATCCACAGCTGCTCCTTTGCGATGAGCCAACCGGTGCGCTGGATTACGAAACATCGCATAGCATTCTGGGCCTTTTACAGAAGGTCAATCGGCAGTATGGCACCACCATTTTGATGGTGACCCACAACACCGCCATTGCCGTGATGGCCCACCGTGTCTTCAAACTGCGCAGCGCGGAGATTGCCGAAGAGTTGGTGAACCAAACGGTTTTACCCGCCGAAGGAATTGAATGGTGATGACCCTGCAAAGACGAATCACACGAACATTTCGGGAAAATAAAGCCCAGTATCTGAGTGCTTTTTTCATGGTCATGATTAGCAGCATGCTGTTTGTGGGCATGAATTTGGTGGCCAATAATCTAAGACTGGTTTTTGACACCTTTGCCGAAAACAGTCAGTTGGAAGACGCTCAATTTGCCGCCGATTCTGAACTGGCCATTGCTGACCTGGAAAACCAGTTCAATGCGCGCATCGAGCAGAGCGGGGTGGCCGATTTTGAAGTGGAGCCGGGCCAAACGCTGCGCATTTTCCCGGCGAATGAGAAACTAAATCGCTATGCCCTTCTTGAGGGAAACGCTCTGGACGATAACAGCATTTTGCTGGATCCGCTGTTTGCCAAGGCGCACGATCTGGCAGCGGGGGATTCTTTGGTGGTAGCGGGACAGGAGTATACCGTGGCGGGCACGATGGTGCTGCCCAACTACATTTATATCATTCGTTCCCGCGAGGAATTGATCAACGATCCGGCTACTTTTGGCATCGCGGTCGTGAGCCAGGCCAATTTTGCCGCTTTGCCCGGTACGGCCGATTTTTATTCCATTCGTTTTGCCAACCGCGCCAATATCCACCAACAGGAAATCGCATTCAGAAATGGCCTGCTGACGGAAGGTGTGGCAATTACTCGCTGGGACAGCACCGAAAACAACAGCAAGGTCACCTATGTGACGTTGGAAATCACGACGCTCTCGACTATGAGCACGGCTGTGCCGGGCATGTTGATCATCTTGTCAATTGTGCTCATTGGTATCCTGCTTAAGCGGATGATGCAGCGGGAAACGGCCGTTATCGGCACATTTTACGCCCTGGGGTACCGCCAAACCGAGTTGCTGCGCCATTACCTGATGTATCCCCTGATTGTGGGTGGCACAGGGGGCATTCTGGGTGCCTTGCTTGGGATTTTGATAGGTAGGCTGATTTTTAGCTTTATGCTGAGCGTCTTTACCATGCCAGTGGCGGCCTTTCATTACAATTTTATCTTCTTGACGATTGGAATTCTCCTGCCCGTGGTTGTTCTTGTCGTCACTTCTTACTTCGCGGTCGTGAACATGCTGGGCCTTTCCCCGGCGGAGTTGATGAAAGGAACTCGGGTGTCGGAAAAGGTCAATATTGTCGAACGAGCCATCAAGCTGGATCGCTTTAGCTTTGGCACCAAGTTTCAAATCCGCGAACAAGTAAGAAGCTTGTCGCGCACGGGCTTTCTGCTGTTTGGCATCATTGTGGCGACCATCCTGCTGCTGTATGGCATGACGCTGCAAAGCTCTTTGGACTATATGCTGGATGAAGGAATCGCGGCACTGTACAACCTGAAATATGAGTACGTCTACAATGATGTGCGTACGGAGGCGCCCCCGGCTGGATTTGAGCCGTTCAACGGCTTCTATGTCACGCCGCAGGCGGACAGCAGCGTCAATTTTGCCATCATTGGCGCGCTGCCCCAAACCACACGGCTGCGCCTGAAAGACCCATCTGGAAACAAACTCATTCCTGATCGCGTGATCATTACCAGCCTATTGGCCGATAAGCTGCACATTGGCGTGGGTGATGTCCTTCGCGTCACCAGCGATGATGACCTTAAGGAATACTCGCTGACCATTGAAGCTGTGGCTGATTCGGCGGCGGGCGAATTTGTGTTTATGCCGTTGGAGCATTTGAACGCTATGCTTGGCATGCCGGCCATTTCCTATATTGGCATTTGGGGGGATGAGGTGTTGGAATTCCCCAAAGGCATTCTGGCAAGCAGCAAATCTATGGATGCAGTGGCCGCTGGCATTAGAAACCTTATTAGCCAATCGGGCGTGTTGGTCTATACCATGATTGGCATGTCGTTTATTCTGGGCTTGATCATCATCTTCCTTGTCACAGGAATGATTATTGAAGAAAACCGGACTACCATTTCGCTCTTCAAGGTGCTGGGTTACCAGCCCAAAGAAATTAACCGGCTGATTCTGAACAGCAATACGGCCGTTGTCATCCTGGGTTACCTATTGGGCATTCCCCTCCTGTTACTGTCTGTTTCGGCACTCATGCAAAACCTCACGGAAAGCATGCAGATGACAATTCCGGTTCGGCTAAATGTTGGGTTCATGTTGGTGGGGTTTGTCGTTGTATTTGTAACGTACCAGACGGCGCTGCTGCTTAGCCGGAAAAAGATTGATCGCATTCTCATGGGTGAGGCGCTCAAAGCGGGCACCGAGTAGGTAGTTTTCACTGTTTTCCGGTTAAAAGATGGGGCCAACGCTTGAAAATCAAGTGTTGGCCTTTGTTTTATACCGCAGGTATATCCGTTTTGTATATCTTTGTGGATGTAAACGGCCGTTTCCTCTTGCTATCTTTATAGTTTAGAAAACACCATTTATCCAAACACAAAGGAGCAAAAGCGATGAATCGTCCGCTAAAGATAGCAATTAATGGCTTGGGTCGCATTGGGCGAGCCGCCTTCAAAGTAATTGGCAACACCCCAGAATTGGAAGTTGTGGGCATTAATGACCTTATCGACAACGAAAATCTGGCTTATTTGCTGAAATATGATTCGGTGTACGGCCGTTACCATCATGAAGTTGATTACAATGACGGCGGTTTACTGGTGAATAGCAAATCTTTTCCCGTCACCCATCTCAAGAATCCGGCCGATTTGCCCTGGGTTGAGCTTGAAGTAGATGTCGTTCTGGAATGCACCGGCGTCTTCACCAAACGCGAAGACCTGGAAAAACATCTCGAAGCGGGTGCCAAACGAGTCATACTCTCCGCACCGACCAAAAGCGAAGAAATTCTTACTGTTGTACACGGCAGCAGCCAAAATGACAGTGATGATCGTATCATTTCTTGCGCCAGTTGCACCACCAACTGCATTACACCAGTCATCGAGATTATTGGACGGCGCGTGGGCATCAAGAAGGCGGCCCTGACAACGTTACACGCCTACACGGCTTCGCAATCCATTGTGGATGGGCCGAATAAAAAACTGCGCCGTGGCCGCGCTGCTGCCGTAAACTTTGTGCCTACTTCTACCGGGGCCGCCATTGCCACCACCAAAGCGCTGCCGCAATACGAAGGCAAATTTAATGGCGTGGCCGTGCGTGCACCCATTCCGGTTGGCTCGTTGGCCGATATCGTGATTCTGACCGAACGTTCCACTAGCGTTGAAGAAATCAACAACATCTTCCGTGAAGAAGCCGCCAGCGATCGGTATCGTGGCGTAGTCGGTGTCACGGATGAACCTCTGGTATCGTCCGACATCGTGCAAGATTCGCGTGCCTCTATCATCGACCTGGGCATGACTCAGGTTGTCGATGGCGATCTGTTAAAAGTGATGAGCTGGTATGACAATGAATGGGGCTATGTGAATCAGATGGTCCGCGAAGCGGCTAGCTGGGCTCCAAAAAGCTAAACAAACTTTTCACAAACCGAAAAATATATTCAAATGCCGAAAAGTTGCGAAACTCTTTTTTGCAACTTTTCGGCATTTGTCTGTTTTGTTCCTCACAGAATTTTTGCATAACTGTCACTTTTGCTAAAATTTGCTAGAATTGGCCAGCAAAGACGATTTGGTTTTTTCTGAATAAGTGCAGCTTGACATAATTGCACATTTTTTGCTATGGTGTAGATACCGATAAGTAAGCATTATTGGTATCTATAATAAACGGAGCATTTTTGCCATGAGCACAACAGATAACCGCCTCCAAACGTCTGAGAAGTCACTGAAACAAGAAACAAACATGGTTCACTACGCTGGACAAGCCGCAAACCAGGCTGCCGCCAGCTATCTATTTGCGGACTATCGCCAGCGGCGCTCTGATAAGACGATACGAACGCAAACGGCCGCTTTGCAGCTGTGGGTACAATATTTGCGCGAATTGGGTATCGACGGGGAACTTTTGGCCAATGCAGAGGTGTGGGCCACGGCAGCATTGGGACAACAAATGCTCCAACAGCTGGCCGAACAAGCCGAAACGCAAGGCACACCGCTGGATGTCATGTTTGGCGCACATTATTGCCAGCACCGGCCTGAAGCGTGGTTGGGAATCACCTGGGGTTTAGTGGAAGGCTTTGTGCGCTGGCTCCTGAACCAAGGCTACAGTCTGGCCAGCGTCAACAATCGCCTTTCAGCTATCAAGGTGTATGCTCGACTGGCGGCTAAAGCGGGTGCTATCTCCCCCGAAGAACATGCCTTGATTCGTGAAGTACGCGGATACGGCCGTACCGAAGGCAAGCGCGTTAACATGGCACGAGATAAACAGCGCATTGGTTACAAAAAAGAGGAAGCGATTGTTCTCACCGCCAAACAGGCACGCCGTCTAAAAACCGAACATCCCCCCACCCCTCAGGGCATCCGCGACCGCCTGATGATCTGCCTACTGCTGGACCTGGGCCTGCGCGCCAGCGAAGTGGCGGCGCTTAAAGTGGAAGACCTGGCTGAAACGGGCTACGCCATCGTTTACCGGCAGAAAACGGACAGCATAGACCGCATGGAGCTGACAACCGATATTGAAGCGGCCTTGCGTGATTATGCAAGGTATATGCGAAAATCGGGCGCGTTACTGCGCGGCAGCCGCAAAAACAATAAGCTCACCGATGACATCATGTCCGTCCGTGCAATTGGGGCACGCGTGAAGATTCTTGGACGGGACATCTTGGGGATTTGGGAGCTTAGCCCGCACGATCTGCGGCATACGTGGGCCACACGCGCGGCCAAAAGCAGCAGCCCATTTGTGCTGCGCGATGCGGGCGGCTGGACCAACATGCAAACCCCTAGCCGCTACGTGGAGCGGGCCAAAGTGGTCAATGAAGGCATCAAACTCGACTATTAACGCCTCCCAGAGCCGAATATGATCTTTGTCACATGACGTCGCCAGAGGGCGGATTTATAATAAAAACGATCGCTGCACACGTTGTAGCGGCTGAACCATAGTCTAGTTTTTAGCAGCAGCCGAAATTGTTTTGGCTGCTGTTTTTTTATTGGTTTTTGCAACACATGGAGGTGTGTGATGACCAGCATCCAGCCGATTCTGAAACCAAAAGCAAAGCACAACTATTGGCCAACTTTGATTGGCTTCTTGCTTGTTGTTGTGATTGTGGGCATCGGGTATCTGGTTATGACGACATCAACATCGACAACTTCATCGGAGCTGCGTAATCCGCTTGCCGTCAATCCAGAGCTGAAATTTGTGGGTTTGTATGAAGGTGTTAATTCTGATCGTTTCCTGGCCGAAAACCCAGAGATTATCACCTTCGAGCACTACACAGCTATGCAGCAACGGAATATCTTCGCGGAGAACCCAGAATTAACGGCCGTTTCCCACTTCAACGAATCACAGCGCAATAATCTAGCCGTCAATCCCGAACTGTCTTGGTATTACCGCTACACATCAAAATAGCGCTACGTTCATCCTGAGAAGAATCTGCAAGCGCTTGCAGATTCTTCTTCCCTTTCCATTCCCAGGCTCGTATAATCTGGCAAACATCATCAAAAATGGAAGTAAATCTGATGCCTGATCCTACCACTCCTACTCTGGAAAACATCTTGGGTGATGCGCACTTTGTGGCCACTGCCCGCTTGCAAGGTGACGGCCCAGACGGTCGTTTACCCATCACCGAAGAAATGCTTCGCCAGGAACCCAGCGGCAATCTGTTTGGCCTGACGCAAAACGCGGGCATGGGTTGGCAGCCCACCGAAATTGGCCGACCTCAATACCTCATTCTCAGCACATCAGGTGGTTTGCGTGACAGCGACGGCCATCCCATCGCCCAGGGCTACCACACAGGCCACTGGGAGCTGGATTTGCTGGTAAGGCAGGCTGCGGAAACGCTGAAAGAGCAAGGCGCACTGCCTTTTGCCGCTTATTGCAGCGACCCATGTGACGGCCGTTCCCAGGGCACAACCGGCATGTTCGACAGTCTTCCCTACCGCAACGACGCTGCCATGACGCTGCGCCGTCTCATTCGTTCCTTGCCCCAGCGACAGGGGGTGATGGGCGTGGCTACCTGCGACAAAGGCCTGCCCGCGATGATGATGGCCCTGGCAAGCTGCGCCGATTTGCCAGGGGTGATTGTGCCCGGCGGGGTAACCTTGCCGGCCACCAACGCCGAAGACGCCGGAAAGGTACAAACCATTGGGGCGCGCTTTGCCCATGAGATGATTGATCTGGAATATGCCGCCTCAATGGGCTGCCGAGCGTGTGGCTCTCCCGGTGGTGGTTGCCAATTTCTGGGCACCGCCGCCACCGCACAAGTGGTCGCCGAAGCGCTGGGATTGGCGCTGCCCCACAGTGCCCTGACGCCCTCTGGTGAAGCAGTTTGGCTAGACATGGCCCACCGTTCAGCCCTGGCTTTGCTGCACCTGAAAACGGCCGTCCTGCCCATGTCGGCTATTCTTACGCCCCAGGCGATGGAAAATGCCATGCTAGTTCATGCCGCGTTTGGCGGCTCTACCAATTTGCTGCTGCACATCCCAGCCATTGCCCACGCCGCCGGGCTGCCCATGCCCACGGTGCATGATTGGAACCGAATCAATCGGCTCACGCCCCGTTTGGTTGATGCTTTGCCCAACGGTCCGCGCAATCACCCGACGGTGCAGGTCTTTATGGCCGGTGGCGTACCCGAAGTAATGCTGCACCTGCGGGCGATGGGACTGCTGAATCTGGATGCGCTCACGGCAACGGGAGAAAAGTTGTCAGCCGTCCTCGATTGGTGGCAGCAAAGTCCACGCCGCAAAGCGGTGCGTGACCGGCTGGCCCAGGTTGGGATTGATGTGGATCACATTATCATGGATGCCGACAGCGCCAGAGCAGCGGGTCTCGCCAGCACGATGGTGTTTCCGGTGGGCAACATCGCCCCCGAAGGCTCTGTGCTCAAGGCAACGGCCATTGATCCCTCTGTGGTTGGTGACGATGATATTTACCGGCATCGTGGTCCGGCCAGGGTGTTTGTGTCCGAAAAAGCCGCCGTACAAGCCATCAAAGGATTGAGCGACCACCCGGTTAAGGCAGGGGACGTTGTCGTCATGATTGGTGGCGGGCCATCAGGCACGGGCATGGAAGAAACGTACCAGGTCACCTCGGCACTGAAATTTATTCCCTGGGGCAAAACAGTGCCGATTTTGACCGATGCCCGCTTTTCAGGCGTCTCGACCGGTGCTTGCATTGGCCACATTGGGCCGGAAGCGCTGGCTGGGGGACCCCTTGGCAAATTGCAGGACGGCGACATCATTGAGATTGAGGTCGATCGGCAGCAGCTCACCGGGCGCATTGATTTTGTCGGCACAGCAGACCAATCGCTACCGCCCGATGAAGCGGCCGTTTTGCTACAGCAACGGCCGTTTCATCCCCACCTGCAACCGCATCCCGCGCTGCCCGACGACACCCGACTGTGGGCCGCTCTGCAACGCGCCAGCGGCGGCGTCTGGTCCGGCTGCGTTTATGATGTAGACCGGATTATCGAAGTTATTGACGCTGGATTAACGGCGCAGGCCGAAACCCAAAACAATTCTCGCTAATAGGCTTGGCCCGCCACCCTGAATTTCGTTATAGTAGGGGCAGACATTCGGGCGTGGTCAGGGTAGCCAATGAAAAGCCGGTATTTGCAAACCAAGTTCCACAAGCCAGCGTGGCGAGAAAATAGCGTTTCTCGGCCACGCTTATTGGCGCGTTTGCAAACCGCACTCGCCCAGCAGCAAAAGCTTATCCTCATTTCGGCACCGGCGGGTTATGGCAAAACAACTCTTATGGCGGAATGGCTGGCAGAAACGGCCGTTGCCACCACCTGGCTTTCTCTTGACGATGCCGACAACGACCCGGCCCGGTTTCTGAGCTACTTCCTGGCCACCTTCCAGGCCGTAGATGAAGCGATCGGCCAAAGCGCCCAAAGCTTATTGAGCCTGCCTCAACTGCCACCCGCTCCAGCTATCATCGACCAGCTAATCAATGATCTGACCGAACTTCCTACGCCAATTGTGGCCATCCTCGACGATTACCACGTCATTACCAATCCACAAATTCATGAAGCGTTGGAATATTTTTTGGATCACCAGCCCTCGCACGTCCATTTGGCCATCACCACCCGCGTGGATCCACCTTTTGCCCTGGCCCGGCTGCGGGTGCGCGGCCAGCTAAGCGAAATTCGCGCCACCGACTTACGCTTTACGGCGGATGAAGCTCGCCAATTTTTCCACGAGTTCATGCAGCTAGACCTGGAACCCGCAGATATTGCTGAACTGGAAAATCACACGGAAGGTTGGGCTGCGGGGCTTCAGCTGGCCGCCTTGGCCATGCAAAATCTGCCCAACCGTCGCGATTTTCTGGCCGAATTTAGCGGCAGCCATCGGTACATCATTGATTATTTGATGGACGAAGTGCTGAAGTCGCAAACTTCGGAAATGCGGGACTTTTTGCGGCAAACGGCCGTTCTCCAGCAGTTTAACGCCGATTTGTGCCAGGCGGTCACCGGCACCCGCGCCGTGGACATTCTGGCCCACCTGGAGCGCATCAACTTATTCCTGGTGCCGCTGGATGACCGGCGCGGCTGGTACCGCTATCACCACCTGTTTGCCGATGTGCTGCGCGCCGGGCTTGAGCCCGAACAAGAGCGGCAGATTCAGGCCCGTGCCGCTGCCTGGTTTACCGATGAGGGTCTGCTGGCGCAGGCGCTGCCCTACTGGTTGGCGGCCACCGACGTGGCGCAGGCGGCGCAGCTGATTGTGGTGCTGGCTGCTGAATGGCTCAAACATGGCGAACTACAAACGCTGTTGGGCTGGCTGGAGGTGCTGCCAGAAACGGCCGTTGCCAACAACCCTGATCTCATCTCCTACAAAGCCATCTGCCTGCTGCTAACAGGCCAGCTTGAAAAAGCACGCCTGTACGCCCGGCAAGCACGCGACCTCTTTGAAACTCAGGCAAAACCGGTTGGATACGGCCGTTTACTGGCGATTCAAGCCTGGTTTTCGATGACCAGCGGCGCGACCGATTGCGCGGCGCTGGCCCAGGCCGCGCTTAACCAGTTGGAAGATGCCGATCAGTTTTTCCGGGCCATTGCCCTGGTGGCCCTCGGCTCAGACTACGCCTGGAATGCCGACCTGGCCACCTCCAGCCAGGTGTTTGAGCAAACCTACCGGCTAGGCCAGCAGATGGGCCATGCGTTTATCACGCTGGGAGCGCTGGCCAACTGGGCCTTTAATCTGGTGGAAATGGGTCAACTACGCCGGGCCGAAGCGCTGTGCCGGGCGGCGCTGGCGAAATACGTGGACAAGCGCGGCCAGCCCCTGCCGGTTTTGGCCATCATTTACAGCCCGCTGGCCACCATTTGTTACGAACAGGGCCAGTTTGACGAAGCGCAGCAGTTTGCCCAGCAGAGCATTACCCTGAGCCAGCGCCTCTTTTCTAACGTGATATTGGGCGGCGACAGCGAAATTGTGCTGGCTCGGATTGCTTTCCACCGGGGCCACCCCGAAGAAGCATTGGCCTTGATGGCCGCAACGGCCGAATCGGCGCGGCAGCGGCAGGTGCAGATGGTGGTGTATAAAACGGCCGTTGTCACCGCCGAAATTCATCTTTTGCTGGGCCACAATGCTCAGATTCCGCAGCTGCTCCACCAATTTGAAGCTGAAACGCTGCCCAATTTGCCCAAGACGCGGCGAATTTTGGCCCATTTGCAAGCGCGGTACTGGCTCGCAACCTATGCGCCAGCAAAAGCCCAGGGTCTGCTGGACGAACTGGAACAGTTGGAACAAACGGAGGGTTGTGTGCGGCGGCTGATGGGCGTGTTTGTGAACCAGGCGCTGCTGGCGCAATCGCAAGGCCGCCAGGCGCAGGCGCTGGAACTCTTTACTCAGGCGCTGCAATTGGCCGCGCCGGAAGGGTATGTAACGCTCTTTTTGCCCTACGCCGGGTGGCCCACCCGGCCGCTGCTGCAAGCTGCGCAGGTGGCCCCGGAGCTGGTTACGGCCGTTCTAACCCTGGCCCAGCCCACGGCCGAAACAGCGCCGCCCACTTCCTTGCTGCCGGAACCGCTAACGGATCAGGAAGTGCGCGTGTTAGAATTGGTGGTCAACGGCCGTTCCAACCAGGACATCGCTGACGAACTGGTCATTGCCGTGGGTACGGCCAAATGGCACGTACACAACGTGCTGCAAAAGCTCGGCGTGGCCAATCGAGCCCAGGCCATTGCCAAAGCCCATGAACTGGGGCTGGCCACCCGTTAAGCCCAACCCCAACTCACCTTTCTCCCTACCTTTTCACCAACCAGAACCTACCCCCAACCCCTATCTGCGGGTAGGCGACGCCTCGCCTGCCCGCCCGTAAACTACCAGCATCTTTAACCAAACAACACACGTTGGAGGTGCTTACCAATGAACCAGTTAACCAAATTTACGCTAACAATCGGTGGTGTGCTGCTGCTTCTGGCGCTGAACGCTTGTCGCTATCCCGGCACAGGCACGGACCCAGACCGCATTGTGGCCAAAACAGCCGTCAAAATCGCCGACTTCACCCCGCCGCCAGGGTACGAACCTGACTATGGCTTACACGCACTGGGTTATACGTCCGTTGCCTACACCAGCAGCAATCGTGGCCAGCTCTACCTGGTGCAGTCCGAAGCCGAAGTGGATGGCGCTGCGCTGGAAGAGGCGTTGGGCGAGATGGTGCCGGGCTACGTAGACGAAGACAACAACCTGGCGGTTGTGTCGCAGCAGCTGGTCACCATTCGCCAACAAGAGGTAACGATGATTATCAGCGAGGGCACGGGCTGGGAAGATGGGGTGATGCGGCAGGCAACGGCCGTTTTCCGGGGCAAGGAAGGCCCGGCCCTGCTCATCCTGCGTGAACCGGTGGCGCTGTGGGACGATACGGCCGTTGCCGCCTTCCTCGCGTCGATGCGCTAATTCCACCCGATTGCCAAAAGGAGCCACACATGGAAAACCAACTTTACCAAATTTGTGTGCAGGGCCACCTGGATGCCCGCTGGTTGCCCCGTTTTGCCGGGTTAACCATCACCCTGACGCCCGCTGGCGAAACCATTCTGACCGGCATCATTGAAGACCAGGCCGCCCTGTATGGCCTGTTAAACCGAATCCGGGACCTGGGGCTGGAACTCATTTCAGTACAGCGCCAACCCACGGAAAGTGACAAAGGAAAGTGATCATGTTTGCTGAACGAATTAGAAAAACAAACGTCCTCCGGCATCCGGCTGGCCGCATGGCCCTGGCCGCAGCGGTTCTACTGCTCGCCGTGAGCTTGTTTGCCAACCTGCTGGGTTGGGGTAGCCAACCGGCCGATGGCCTGTCTGCGAATTTCCAGCTGCTGGCCAGAATCGACCTCTCGCGCAAAACGTGGCAGGAAGAGCCAGTGGCCGAGTTTTCCCTGGATGACAGCGCCAGAGTGACGCTTTACTTCAGCCTGCGCAATGTGAATGCGGCCTACTTCGATCTGGCCCTGAGCGGCCCCGACGGCTTTCAGGCGCTCATTCTGCACAGCGAAACGTACCGCACTGATGACAACGGGGCGGGCTGGGAACGCGAGTTCTCCCTGCTGCCCGGCGATTACCATGTGCTGCTGACCGCCCCGCAAAATCCGGGCACGCTGGCCGTGTATTGGAACCGCCAGTGAAGGCTGAACCAAAACTTTACCAATCAAGTGTGAAACAAGAAGGAACAATTCTCATGAATCAGA
Source organism: Ardenticatenaceae bacterium (assembly GCA_020634435.1). Classification (GTDB taxonomy): domain Bacteria; phylum Chloroflexota; class Anaerolineae; order Promineifilales; family Promineifilaceae; genus Leptofilum. The sequence goes on from JACKBS010000004.1 coordinate 902,937, forward strand.
ACAAAAACCAGACGCTTGCCAACCGCAAAATGGGTGCAGGGATGGTTATTGGCATGGGCTTTGGGGCACTTTGCGGCCTGGTAGCCCACAACGTCCCCCTCGGTGTGGCGCTCGGTGTGCCTATTGGTATCGGGTTGGCTACCGCTTTACAACAAGACAATGGCCCTGCGGAAGAAGCCGCGCAGGTGCCGCAAAAGGAGTATTCTCATGACCAGTAAAAGTATAATTTCGTCTCGCAGTCGGTTTGATGCGGGGACAAAAAGTTGGGGGCTGCGAACGGCCGTTGCCCTCAGCAGCGTGGTATTGACCGGATGTGTGTCCGCCTGGCTCATCCCCAACGGCCCTATCACCACCGCCCAGGTGTGGTGGGTCATGTTGACCAGCATCGCAGTAGGCCTGCTAGCGGGAGTGGGGCTACGCTCGCCTTGGGCCATGCTGCTTGCGCCGCTGGTTTACGTACTTTGCTTCGAGCTAGTCCGGCCCAGCGGCGTGGTGCCCACCACCGGAGCCTTTCGCCTGGACAACAGCTACGGCATCCTGGCCCTGCTGGTCGGGCGCGGTTTTCATGGGCTGGTGGCCCTGCTGCCACTGATGCTCGGTGCAGGCCTGGGCGCTTTCATCAGCCGCAGCAGCAGCGACCATACCTGGTTAAAGGCTGCTCCGCTGATCATTTTGGCGGCGTTGGTGGTCGGATTGGCCATCGGGAATAGGATTCCAGCCCGCACGCCGCCCATTGTGGATGCAGAGGGCCAGCCAGTGCCGGGGAGTATTGCGGAGTTAACGGCCGTTTCCCTCGGTGGTCAGGCGCAAACAATCATGATCCGGGCGCAAAGTGCTGACCTGCCAGTGCTGCTCTACCTCAGCGGCGGCCCTGGCCAGAGCGATTTGCCGTATTCGCGGGTGCTGTTAGAAGATTTGACTCAAGATTTTGTGGTCGTCAGTTGGGACCAACGCGGCACGGGGAAATCGTATCCGGCACTGTATCCGACGGCTTCTGTGACGCTGGAACAGGCCGTGGCCGATACTATTGAGCTAACCGACTATCTGCGCCAGCGCTTTGCAGAAGAAAAAATCTACCTGCTGGGCGAATCCTGGGGGACGACGCTGGGCGTGCTGGCTGTGCAGCAGCGGCCAGATTTGTACTATGCATGGATTGGCAGTGGGCAGATGGTGAGCCAGCGAGAGACTGACCGGCAACTGTACCGCGACGTGCTGGCCCTGGCCGAACGCACTGGCAATACCACTCTGAGCGAGCAGATGATGGCCTTTGGCGAGCCACCCTACGCCGACACGCCATACCCCAACGCAGCGGTGATGGGTCTGTACGATCAGCTTGGCCAGTCCTACAGACCGCCGCAGGATTACATCGACCGGGGAACGGCCGCTCACCTGGGACCGTGGGGCATCATGGGCAGCGAGTACAGCCTGGTGGACAAGGTCAACGTGCTGCGCGGCCTCATCGACATGTTCACCCTGATGTACCCGCAGCTGCAAGGCATCGACTTTCGTCAGGATGTGCCGCAGCTAGGTGTACCAGTTTACATTTTTGACGGCGCGGCCGAGCTACCTGCCCGGCGCGACCTGGTGCTGGAGTGGTTCAACCAGCTGGATGCACCACAAAAACAGCTCTACACCTTCGACAATGCCGGGCATTCGGTGGCGTTTGAGCAGTTCAGCGCTCTGCACGAAATCCTCACCGGGACGATTGTGCCAGCAACCTATCCCGCGCCGTGATCAATAGTCAGGAGCCGGAGCTTGACGCTTGTTCAGGCTCCGGCTTTTTGGCGGCGTCTGCCCAATTGCGCTATGCTCTCTTTTTGTAAACTGGCAAAAAGGAAGTGGATACGCGATGAGCATCAGACAGCTTTTCCCCACGGCCGCAGAACGGCCGTTACACCATCTCTACCTGGATCACAACCTGCGCCAACTGGCGCAGCAGCAGGCACGGCCGTTTGTCTATGCAAACTTTGTGATGAGCTTAGACGGCCGTATTGCCATCCCTCACCCCACCAAATCGGGCATGACCATTCCCAAAAACGTGGCCAACCCGCGCGACTGGCGACTGTTTCAGGAGCTGGCGGCCCAGGCAGACATCATCATTTCAACGGGGCGGTATTTGCGCGATTGGGCCGATGGGCGCGCCCAGGAAATTCTGGAAGTAGACGATCCAGAGTATGCCGATTTGCGCAAATGGCGGGCAGAACAGGGGCTTTCACCGCAGCCAGACCTGGCCATCATGAGCGCCTCGCTAGATTTTCCCATCCCGCCCATTTTGACCGCAAACGGCCGTCGCGTCATTGTCTTCACGCCCGCAAATCCAGACCCCATCCGCGCCGCCGAAATTGAGTCCGAAGCGGGCCAGCTGTTTGAAGAGGGCGAAAGCAGCGTTTCTGCCGAGAAAATGGTGAAGACTTTGGCGGATTTGGGCTACCAGACGGTCTATTCGGCGGCGGGACCACAGGTGCTGTACACGCTGCTAGAGGGGCAAGTGTTAAACCGTTTGTATCTAACGCAGGTAGGGCGGTTGCTTGGCGGGCAGCCGTTTAGTTCAATTGTGGAAGGGGCGCTGTTGGAAACGGCCGTAGACGCCCATCTTTTTACCCTCTACCACGATCCCGAAGCACTGGACGGCCTGGGCCAGCTCCTGCACACTTATGACATCAAGTCGCCAAAGTAGGGCAGCCCTGCTAGACAACCAGCATAGGCCGGTCTGCGTGGCTGATGAGCTCGTGGGCCAGATCATCTAGCAAAAAGCGCTCCCAGCCGCGCCCCTGGTGCGCGCCAATGACCACCATGTCGTAATCCCCGCTTTGCATCTCGGCCAAAATTTCACGCACGACCAGGCCATGGCGGATTTTGGCTTCCGGGCGAACGTTTAGCCTGGACATCCGCGCCAGATCCGCTTCCAGGATATTGCCTTCAATCGTGTGGCGCTCCATCAGCTCATCGGCGTCGGCGCGCAGCTCCCAGCCGGGCACGCCTGGTGCCGCTGCTATTTGCGACATGACGTGCAGCGCGGTCAGTTCATCCACCTGCTTTAGCAAAGGTGTGAGATGGGTGATCAGCCGGTTAAGCAAGGAGGGATCACGCCCACTTTCGCAGACGAGGATACGGCGCAACGGCCGTATTTCTCCCCGCGCAATCAACACCGGGCAAGGCATCTGGGCAATAATTCGTTCGGCCGTGGGCGGCAGCCAGCGCCCCACCAGACCCTGCTGTTTTTGCTCACCCACAATCACCAACCCATGCCGATTTTGTACCGCTTCGCGCACAATTTCTTCGGCCGTTTGCCCAACGCGAATCTGTGTCTCAACGGCGCTGTTTTTGCCCAACAGCGTTTTGGCCCGAACCAAAATGGCCTCAGCCTGCGTCCGATCGGTTTCATTTTTAATGACGGTTAAGAGTGTGAGGGTGCCGTCTATCATTTGGTGAACAACGCCACCCAAGCGTACGGCTAGATCAGATTCGGCAGAACCAGATGTTGCAATGAGAATCCGCATTTTTGCCTCCTACAAAAACAGCATGATTACCGGAACAATCAAAATGGTACCCATGAAAATCGCCAAATTACGATTGTTTTCGGTAATACCGTTTACCAGATCGAGCGTCTTTTCCTGATAGGGGCCGTAAAACAGCGCCAGAATGATAAACGACACAATGGCAATGCTCAACATTTCGATCAGGACGACGGTGAAAGCGGCGGGATTGTTTAGCAGCACAGCCGCCAGCAGTGTGTCGATGAAGGTGGTGATATTGGCCCCCATGATGTAGGGAATAACGTTTTCACGCCGCACAAAACCCCGCTGGCTTAAGGGCACCAGGATGCTCAAGGAAACGCTCACTGACATGGAAATGAGGGTGATGCCTGCGCCCAGGAGAAACATGACCCAAGGCTGGTACACCAGCCGCGACATCCGCCCGACGTGGCTTTCCTTCAAGCTCATCTGCGGCAGGCAGCGGTCGAACAAGTTAAAACTGATCAGGATAAGGCCAAAACCGACCAGAAACAGAGACCAGCGCGGCAAAAACGTGAGGAAAACGGCCGTAATCGGATCAAAAATCATGTCCGTAGCCGAGGTGAGTAAGGCACCTGATTGCAGCTGTAACCCATCGAGCCAGCCGCTGCTGAGCAGCAAGATGCCCACACCCAGGGCAATGAGGTAGGTGGAACCGGTCACAATCAGCGACAGCAGCCCCATGCTCAGGCTGGTGCTCCGGTTACGACCGCGCAGCACGTAGATAAAGCCGATAAAAAGCACAATGAAGCTGGCACCCAACCGGCTTCCGGTAATCATGGTGTAAGCGCCCATTTGGCTAATGACCCCGGCGTCAAAAAAGGTAAGGGCGGCGGCAGCGACCGGTGAGCCGCTCATCACCACATAGGCAAACAGCCAGCCAAAACCCAAACTGTTGGCCGGATTGGTCACGTGAAACTGATCACGCACCAATGGCGCCAGATCGCGGGCACCTTCTTTCATCAGGGTAATGGCCAGGATGAACAAAAAAAGGCTGACAAAAAACAAGGCGACCTTTGCCAAGCGGCGAAGGGCAGTATCAATTTTGCTGCGGTGCGGCACAATTTCTTGAACTACATCGGGTAGTACGACTTCTGCTTTCACGGAATCGCTCATAATTCTGCTACCGCTCCTTTTTAGTTTGCTGAATACGGCCGTCTACGCCGTAGAATTAGCGGGAATGACGACACACAACCGTCGAATTCATCGGGTCAGCACATGGTAGCAGGAAGCGGCCGTTTGCCAGTCTCAACGCGGTAACAGCCCGGTAACAAAGCGGTAACAAACTTTTCGGGGAATGGTTAGCAGGGGTGAATTTACGCGGGTTCTACAAACGAATAGCCAATACCTGGAATGGTTTCAATGAGGGAAACGGCCGTTTCCGGGTCGTCAATTTTACTGCGCAGCCGGTAAACCAGCTGCTTGAGCATCGCTTTGTCGCCGCCATAGCTGCCCCAAACGGCCGTAATCAGCGAGTCGCTATCCAAAACTTGCCCGGCGTGTAACATCAACGCTTCCAACAACTTGGCTTCCAGCGGGGCCAAGCGGACGGCCTCGTGGCCATCGCTCTGCACTTCGTTGCGCGAACGATCAAAGGTAAGCCCGGCCAGCTGCAAATGGGTGGCCACATCGGCCACGCCCACCCGGCGCATCACCGCTTTGATGCGGGCCACAAGCTGGGTTGGGCTAAACGGCTTCACAATGTAATCATCCGCACCCAGCTCCAGGCCAGTCACAATTTCCTCATCGCCGCTGCGCACGCTGAGGATGATGATGGGCGTCTGCGCTTGGCTGCGAATTTGCCGACAAACCGACAGGCCATCAAGCCGAGGCAGATTTAGATCCAGCACGACCAGGTCTGGCTTTTCCATTTCCCACAGCTCCAGTCCGGCAAGGCCGTCAAACGTAGTGACCACTTCATAACCAGCCCGGCGCAGTGTAAATTTCAGCACGTCAGACAGCGAAAGATCGTCTTCAACAACGAGTATTTTCATGACGCTGTTTCCTTGGGTTGCCAGGGAATTTGGAACCAAAACAAGGAGCCACCCTCTGGTCGATCGCTCACGCCAACCTGCCCACCGTGCTCTTCCACAATCGTTTTCACCACAAACAGGCCCAAACCAATGCCGTACTGTTCCTGGTCAACTGGGTCCAGGCGAACAAAGCTGCGGAAAATGTTCTGCCGCTGATCGTGGGGAATACCCGGGCCTTCGTCAGCTATGCCCACTTGCAAAAAATCGGCCGTTGGGCTGATTTGCAGCTCGATTGGCTTGCCGATGGGGCTGTACTTGCTGGCATTGATGATCAGGTTCACCAGCACCTGGGTTAGCCGGGCGGAATCCCCCACCACATCAAACAGGTCTGGCGGGATGTTGATCACAAACTGTTGACTGCGCCGTTCCAGCAACGGCCGTGTGATCACCACCGCATTGTCAATAATCTGCTGCATTGCAAATGGCTGGCGGCGCAGCGCAAACTGCCCTGATTCAATGCTGCTGCTTTCCAGCAAATTATCAATCAGGTTTTGCAGGCTGAGCAGGCTCAGGTGCGAGGGTTTGAGCAGCTGCCGCACTTCTGCCAAGCTAAACGGCTCATTCTCGTCCAGCAGCAGCTCCATTGAAGCGTTCATCGTGCTCAGCGGCGTGCGAAACTCATGCGAAATGTTGGCCAAAAAGTAAGAGCGCAGGCGACGCACCGCGACTTCCTCAGTGACATCGCGGAATACCAAAGCGACCTGAACCGTGTCGCTGCCCGGCGGAATCAGCTGCGAATCGGTCATAGCCAGCACCATCTTTTTGCCACTTTTGGTTAGCACGCCAATCTGCCTTTTCTGACTAGCGCGCGGCATGACGTCCAAAAATGTTCCTTCGTCCAGCTCGCTCAGGGGGAAGATGTTGTTGACGTGCTGGCCTTCGGTTTCAGCGGCAGACCAACCCAGGATGCCTTGAGCGCCTTCGCTCCAAAACGTGATACGGCCGTCCGCGTTGTAAGTCGCCACCCCTTCTACTAACGATTGCACCAGCGCGTTTAGCCGGTCTCCCACCTCGGATTTTTCCTGCAAGGCGCTGAGCATGGCCGCCTGGCTGCGGTGCAGCGCAGCCGCCAGCGTGCGAATTTCTACCGGCTCTGAAAAAAGAGGGATTGGTGCCACCAAATCACCCTGGCTGATTTTCTCGGCTGTGGCCGTGAGCTTTTGCAAAGGGGCGTTTACCTGCCGCACAAACCAGAAACTGAGCAGAAAACCCAGCACCGCCACGCTGAGTGTGCTAACCGCTAAGATGAAAAAGGCGCGACTTTCGGTCAGAACTAAGCTGTTCACCTGCAAGGCCACTTCGGAGATGAGGGTGGTTTGTCCGGCGCTGTTGGTGAGCGGCCGGTACGCGGCATAATACACATTTTCGCCAAAGGTCAATTCGTAACCTTCTTCCTGAGCGGTGGGCAGGTTAGCAACGGCCGTTTCGGTAGCCGCCGTCTGCTCAGGAGCAAAATTACTGGCCAACCGATGACCATCCGGCAGCAAAATGCTTTGCTGCGTCCCGGTAGCCGCCGTCAGCGTCTGCAAAAATGGGTTCTCTAGCCAGATACCCGCAACGGCCGTACCCAACGGCCGTTCACTTTGCTGATCGATCACCACTTGCTGCGCCACCAGGGCAGGACGGCCGTTTAGCAGGACAACTCCCTGGCTTTCATCCGTCGGACAGTCGGCAAAATCGCTGTTCCCCGCCAGCAACGTGTTGTCGACACGGCACAGCAGCAAAATATCCAGACCACTCTGGTTTTGAAAATCTTGCAAATAGAGGTGCAGCTCATCAACCGCCTGGCTGCGGGTGAGTTGCTGCAATGTAGGACGTTCGCTAAAAAGGCCTAACTGGTTGGCCAATCGTTCCTGCTCTGCGGCCAGCAGCGATTGGGTTGCCGCCTGAGCACTGGTCACCTGAGACCATGCCTGCCGCTCCAGCTGGCTGCGCGTCAGCCAGTAGGCAGGCACGCCCGCGCTGAGCGTCGTTAGGGCAATCAGGATCATAAACCCGAACAACAGCCGTACCGAGAAGCTGTTCAACGCGAAAAATCCTCTCATGGACTTTTTTAGTTTCAGGCAACGTAACTACGTAAAAGCGTCGCAGGAGAAACGGCCGTTACCGCAAAATCGCCCAGTGCCGCAGGCAGCAGACAAAAACGCACGGCCGAAAGCGCCACATCGTTTATTTTCACTTCGCCCTCAATAGCACCCCAAATCTCCAGCGTTTCCCCGCTACAGTTGCCGTGGAAGGTGGCTCCTTCGGCCATTTCTACACGCTCCGTCACAAAATAATCGGTCTGGCACAGCAGAGAACGGCGGACGCCAGCTTCATCGGCAAGCAGTTCTGGCGGGCAAAGGGCTGGGGCAATTTGGGCAAAATTGATGACGTCTAGCGCTTTGTCCACGTGCAGGGGGCGAGGCTGGCCGTCACTACCCACCCGGCCCCAGTCGTAGACACGGTAAGTGGTGTTGGAATTTTGCTGGATTTCGGCAATCAGCAAGCCACCCATGATGGCATGCATGGACCCTGCCGGAACGCAAATATGGTCGCCTACCTTCACGGCGATTCGATGTAGATGTGGTTCTAGGTGATTACTCTCAATGGCTACGCGAAATTCATCCGCGCCAATTTGATGCGATAAGCCCAAAATAACTTCGGCGTCTGGAGCGGCTTGCAGCACGACCCACATTTCGGTTTTGCCCAGCTCATTGCCCTCATGCGCCAGGGCGTAGTCATCCTGTGGATGCACCTGCACAGAGAGCGGTCGATTAGCATCCAGCAGCTTGATAAGCAGCGGAAACTTGCCCCGCTCCTGGGCCCAGGCCGAGCGGCTGCCAATCAAATCCAGCCCCAGCTCTTGATGCAGTTCGGTGAGAAGTTTGCCCGCGAAACGGCCGTTGGCTATCCGCGTCGTGCCATCTTCATGCCCGGCAATTTCCCAACTCTCGGCAATCACGCCGTCTGGCGGCAGCTCACGCCCCAATTTTTCCAGATTTCGCCCCCCCCAGATGTAATCTTTGAGGACAGGATCAAACAACAAGGGGTACAGTTCGTTATCCATTTCATCTCCCGTAGGGCAAGCGCGCTTTTGCCCTACGCTATCATTCCTTTGAGGTGTGCTTCGTCAATAACCGTCACGCCCAAGGACTCCGCCTTGCTCAACTTGCTGCCCGCCTTTTCACCCGCTAGCAGATAGTCGGTATTTTTACTCACCGAGCCGGTAACCTTGCCCCCATTGGCCTCAATGAGCGCTTTGGCATCGTCGCGGGACAGCGACGGCAGCGTGCCGGTGATGACAAAGGTCAACCCGGCCAAAGACTGGCTGCCCGCCTCGGCTGGTTCGGGCTTATCAGCAGCAAATTTGAGGCCAGCGGCGCGGAATTTCTCCAGCAAAGCACGGTGGCGTTCATCCGCAAACCAGGACGTAACGGAGACTGCCGTTCCTGGCCCAATCCCCTCAATTTGCTCCAGGCGCTCCTGGTCAGCGGCAGCTAACTCATCAATCGAACCAAACGCGTCGATGAGCAGCCCGGCAACCACACTGCCTACAAAGCGAATTCCCAGTGCCGTCAAAAAGCGTACCGGCGACTGGTTTTTGCTGGCTTCGAGGCCATTGAGCAGATTGTCTACCTTTTTGTCCTTAAATCCTTCCAGCGCCAACAGGTCATCGCGATTCAGGTAATAAATATCGGCCAAATCTTTGACCATGCCCACTTCAGCCAGCAGTACGCCAGTTTTGGTGCCAAAGCCGTCAATATCCATCGCGCCGCGGCTGACAAAATATTCAACGCGGCGTACCAATTGCTCTGGGCAGCTCGGATTGTCGCAGTAGATGGCCACTTCGCCGGGCACGCGCAGCGCCGGTTCGCCACAAACCGGGCAATGCGTCGGCGGCTCCACAACGCGCTCCGAACCATCACGCAAATCAGCCACTGGCCCCACAATGTAAGGAATAACATCCCCCGCCCGCTTCACAATCACCGTGTCACCAATGCGAATATCTTTGCGGGCAATTTCATCGTAGTTGTGCAGCGTGGCATTGCGCACCACCACCCCACCAATTTCCACCGGCTCCAAAACGGCCGCTGGGGCCAAAATGCCGGTACGCCCAACATTCACCGCCACGTCGAGCAGTTTGGTAGTTTTCTCTTGGGCCGGGAACTTCATGGCTACCGCACCGCGTGGATCTTTGCCGACAAACCCCAGACTATCGGCCAAAGGGCGATCGTTAATCTTCACCACCACCCCATCAACTTCGTAATTGATCTGGTTGCGCTTTTCCTTCCATTGTTCGTAGGCGCTGGCTACGGCTTCGATGTTGTCACAATACTGACTATCCGAAGAAACGGGGAAACCAAGCTGGCGCAAATAATCCAGGCGCTCCCACTGCTTCGCAGGCACGTCCACACCATCCCAGGCGACTAAATCGTAACAGTAGAGGGTGAGCGGCCGTCCCGCCGTAATCTTAGGGTCCAGCTGCCGCAGCGAACCCGATGCCGCGTTGCGCGGGTTCATGTAGACCTGCTTTTCTTCCTGCCGCTGCCGTTCATTGAACTGCTCAAACTTGTCCAGTGGAAAAAATACTTCGCCGCGCACGACCAGATATGGCGGCACCGGCAGCTCACTTTGGGGGTCAACGGGGATGCGCTGAGGAACGGCCGTAATCGTCCTTAAATTCTGGGTGATATCCTCGCCGACTTCACCGTTGCCACGGGTTGCGCCCTGGGTGAAACGGCCGTTTTCATATGTCAGCACCACCGTCAGCCCATCCAGTTTCGGCTCGGCCACATAATCCAGAGCCATATCAGGATCAGGCAGGTAGCGACCGATGCGCTGCCGCCAGGCAAACAAATCCTCAGCGTTAAAAGCGTTGGCAAGGCTCAAAATAGGCGCGGGGTGGACGACCTTGGTAAAGGCGCTGAGAGGCTCGGCTCCGGCCCGCTGCGTAGGCGAATCAGGCGTCACCAGCTCGGGATTTTCCTGCTCCAGCGCCAGCAGCTCGTTGTACAGCAAATCGTACTCGGCGTCGGAAACGACAGGGCTGTCTAGCACGTGGTAACGGTACAAATGAAAATTAATTTCGTCGCGTAATTGGGCAATTCGTTCCTGAGGTGTCATGGCGTTAAGTTTACTCGTAATCAGAACATTTGGTCAATTATTCGCCGCTCTCGCCGCCCCAAAAGTTGCCGGATTGTCGCGATCTCGCTATCTTGTGACCCCACAACAAAGCTACCAAGGAGTGACCATGAAAGCGGCCGTTTATGAAGCCTTCCAGCAACCCATCACCATTCAAAATGTACCGGACCCCACGCCGACAGCTGACGGCGTTGTCCTGGAAGTAAAAGCCACAGGATTGTGCCGCAGTGATTGGCACGGCTGGATGGGCCACGACCCGGACATTACCCCGCCCCATGTGCCGGGACATGAGTTGGCGGGTGTCGTAACGGCCGTTGGCCAAGACGTACATCTCTGGCAGATAGGCGATCGGGTAACGCTGCCCTTTGTCTGTGGCTGCGGCCACTGCCCCCAATGCCTGTCTGGCAATCACCAGGTTTGTGATCATCAGTTCCAGCCTGGTTTCACGCACTGGGGCTCTTTTGCCGAATATGTTGCCATCCAGTATGCAGATATCAATCTGGTTCGTTTGCCAGAGAGCGTGGCGTTTGAAACGGCCGCTTCCCTGGGCTGTCGCTTTGTCACCTCATTCCGAGCCATCGTGGACCAGGGCAAGGTACGCGGTGGAGAATGGGTAGGGGTCCACGGCTGTGGCGGTGTTGGTCTCTCGGCCATCATGATTGCCAGCGCTTTAGGGGCCAACGTGGTCGCGATAGACATCGCCGATGACAAGCTGGACTTTGCCCAGCAAATTGGCGCGGTGGCCACCATCAATGCCGCTCAAACCGATGATGTGGTGAGCGCCGTAAAAGAAATTACCGACGGCGGAGTTCACGTGTCAATAGATGCGCTGGGCAGCGCCATCACCTGCTTTAATTCCATTGCCAACCTGCGCAAACGGGGCCGCCACGTACAAGTCGGCCTGATGACTGGCGATCACAAGCATCCAACCATACCCATGAACCAGGTGATTGCCCACGAGCTGGAAATCTACGGCAGCCACGGAATGCAGGCGCACAACTACCCCGCCCTATTGCGGATGATCGAGGCAGGCAAGCTGCAACCGCAAAAGCTCATTGGGCAAACGATTAGCCTGGAAGAAACGGCCGTTGCTTTGCCACAGATGGACAGCTTTCCCGGTCTGGGCATTCAAATTATTAGCCAGTTCGGCTAAAACAGTTTCCGCTTAACAAATATACCTTTTTTGTATCTTTCTCCTGTATCAAGTCACATAGAAATATTCAGCAATTCAATAAAAATTGAAAAGGTTTTCTTATGTTTGCGTCGTCTTAGCCGCATGCATCAAAATAGGTATTTTATCTTACATTGTGCCTATAAATGGTAGCGCTTGGCACGTGGTCGCGTGAGGAATTAGGTATTAATTTCCCAAAATGGGAAACGTTATGGTAGGACTCATTGTAAGGCTACTCCTCGCCAGTAAATGCCATAATCAAACGAGTAGTATTCCTTAAACTAAAATCAAAATATAAACTCGTAAGGCAATCTGTAAGCAAATCAGCCTAGCGTTAAAGATGTTGCATTAGCAAAAATTGCTGCTTGCAAACTTAGAAATAGATTGCCGGGAAGGGTAGGGCCATCTTAACTAACTATTCCCAACAATGATCTCTCACTGTGTTCTCGGTTTTTTTATGTATGTTAACGGCAATGTTGACGACTATTTATTCTCGGACAGGTTGTAGAAGCAACTACTGAATTCTCATAATCGTGATTATACATATTAGATTAAGCGAATAGGTGATCTGGTGCAAAGTGAAATTTCATAAGTGGAAATGAAAGAGAAGGAAACCCAATGGTATGCACTGTATACCAAACCCAATTCTGAATTTAAAGTTGCACAGTCCTTAAAGGAAGCAGGATTAGAAGTCTATATTCCTGAGTTGCACACCCAGCAAAGCAGCGCTGTGAAAATAACTCCATTTTTTCCCTGCTATATATTTGTGGCAGCTAATTTAGGAAACGTAAGTCCTTCTGTCTGGCAATGGACACCAGGCCTGCGTTGCCTTGTAAATATTGGGGGCCAACCGGCCACCATACCAGTAGCAGTGATCCAATTGATTAAGCGTAAAGTTAATGAATTGAATGTGAATTGCCATATGACTGCTGCTGCCAAAAATTTTGCACCTGGCGATTCAGTAAAAATCACAGCCGGACCATTAAGAGATATGATTGCTATGTTTGAAGGACCAACAAAACCCAGCCGCCGTGTTTATGTTTTGCTAAGGATGTTAGAATATCAGCGGCGGATTCAACTAGATGTAGACACCATCGAAAAAATATCGGATTCAAACACACGCTCAATCAAGCAGCAACGACGTACTCGCGGTCGTGGTCGTCCAATTACGTACAAAAATGCTGGTTAATGAACCACCCCGCCGCAAGCGGGCGGGTTATTCGACTCGTAAGGGAATAAAAATGGATACTGTTGTAGCCAATGCTCCGGCATCCTCTAAATATACAAAAGCGCTGAAACTCTCTAGCTAGGGCATAGCTTTATCTACGCTGTCTAAGGAAGGGCTTTACTTTACGAAAATCAGACTCGTGAATACCGCCGTTCCCATCATCCCAATCAAGCTATACTTTTGCGACCACTTGTCGTTTGTAGTTTCACGCTTTAGTATTTCTTTCGAACAGATATTTGCACATCTAAGGGCGGAGCTTGCCTGAATCACAACCCACCAAGTTTAGAACAACAATATTTATCAAACCTAAGCAAATAGGAGTAAGACATGGCAAACAAAAGAGTGCTTGTAACTGGCGCAGGCGGATTTATCGGTCATCATCTGGTGTCCTTTCTCAAAAACGAGGGGTATTGGGTGCGTGGTGTCGATATAAAGGAACCGGAATTTGCTGAAACCCAGGCGGATGAATTTGAACTATTAGATTTACGCCGCTGGGAAAACTGCCTACAAGCTACCCGAGAAATTGATGAGGTATACGCTCTGGCTGCCGATATGGGCGGCATGGGTTTCATCTCGGCCAATCACTCACAAATTCTGCATAACAATATTCTCATTAACGTGCATACCCTTGATGCAGCACGCGAAAATGGTGTCAATCGGTACCTGTTTACTTCATCAGCTTGTGTCTATCCTGAATATAAGCAAATGGAAACCAGCATCGCCCCCCTACGCGAAGAAGATGCGTATCCGGCCCAGCCGCAGGATGCTTACGGTTGGGAAAAACTCGTCACTGAACGTCTCTGCACGCACTATGGCGAAGAGCACGACATAGAAGTGCGCATCGTGCGCTTCCACAACATCTTTGGCCCACTAGGCACCTGGGAAGGTGGCCGTGAAAAAGCACCAGCTGCAATGTGCCGCAAAATTGCTATGGCCAAGCAAACACGCGAGCCGGAAGTAGAAATCTGGGGCGATGGTGAACAAACACGCTCCTTCTGCTATATTGATGACTGCCTCACGGGTCTGCACAAACTCATGCGCTCTAACTACACTGAACCTCTCAACTTGGGCCAGGATCGCATGGTGACCATCAACCAGTTGGCCGACATAGTCGCTAACATTGCGGGCATTGACGTTGTTAAGAAACATGTCCAAGGGCCACAAGGTGTCCGCGGCCGTAATTCTGACAATACTCGCCTGCGCGAGGTTCTTGACTGGGAGCCCGAAATTTCTTTAGAAGAAGGTTTGTCTCAAACTTACAAATGGATCGAAGCAAAGGTCAAGGAAAAATACAATGTCGAGCAGTACCACACCGCTGACTGATATTCCCATCACCGTCATCGAACCAATAGATGGCTGGATGTCGCTAGATTTGGGTGAGGTCTGGACCTATCGCGAGCTGTTTTACTTTTTTGTATGGCGCGATATCAAAGTCCGTTATAAGCAAACGATCTTGGGCGCAGCCTGGGCGATTATTGTGCCTTTTATGAATATGGTGGTATTCAGCCTTTTCTTTGGCAAGCTGGCCAATATTCCGTCAGATGGGATTCCATACCCATTGTGGAACTTTGCAGCCATGGTGCCATGGCAGTTTTTTGCCAATGGCATTAACAGTTCTTCCAGCAGTCTGGTTACCAGTTCGAACATGATCAAGAAAATTTACTTTCCTCGCCTGATCTTGCCAACAACTGCTGCTTTCTCTGGTATCGTCGATTTTTGTCTGGCCTTTCTGGTACTACTGCTGATGATCCTTGGCTATCGCATATTCAACATTGCGGGATTCACGCCTCACCTATCCCTTAACGTGATCTGGCTACCGCTCTTCTTGTTGCTGGCCATTGTAACCGCATTGGGCGTTGGCTTCTGGCTGTCAGCCATGAACGTGCAGTTTCGCGATGTGCGCTACATCGTTCCGTTCTTGACCCAAATCTGGCTATTCGCCACGCCCATTGCTTACCCAAGCTCCATTATCCCTGAGCCCTGGCGGGTGATTTATGGCCTAAATCCAATGGCCGGGGTTGTGGAAGGGTTTCGTTGGGCTTTGCTCAACACGGACTCGGCACCAGGACCAATCCTAGTTGCTTCGACAATTACTTCCATCCTCTTATTAATCAGCGGCGCTTATTACTTCCGGCGCATGGAAAAAACCTTCGCAGACGTAGCGTAACCACGGCTTAAAACTATGAGTAATTTTGCTATTCAAGTAGAAGGCATTGGCAAGAAATACCATATTGGCGGTTTGCAAACGCAGTACCAAACCCTGCGAGATTCCTTGGCGAATGCGTTTACCGCCCCCATACGTCGGGCGCGCAGCCTGCTTAGTGGGCATTCAACCGGCGCGGCCGATTTGCATGAAGAAATCTGGGCACTCAAAGATGTCTCCTTCACGATTAATCATGGGGAAGTGGTCGGCTTAATTGGCCGAAATGGCGCGGGCAAGAGTACGCTGCTCAAGCTGCTCTCGCGCATCACCGTGCCCACAGTCGGAATCGCTCGAATACACGGCCGTGTTGGCTCGCTGCTAGAGGTTGGCACAGGCTTTCATCCAGAGCTCACTGGCCGGGAAAACGTTTACTTGAATGGTGCCATTCTGGGGATGAAGCGGTTCGAGATTGACCGCCAGTTTGACGAGATTGTGGACTTTGCCGAAGTCGAAAAGTTTATTGACACACCGGTGAAACATTATTCCAGCGGCATGCGGGTTCGCTTGGCGTTTGCCGTGGCGGCTCATTTGGACCCAGAAATACTTTTGGTTGATGAGGTGCTCTCGGTAGGTGATGCGCGTTTCCAGCGGAAATGTTTAAACAAGATGCAGGATGTGAGCCACGGAGGGCGGACGGTTGTCTTTGTTTCGCACAACATGTCGTCTGTTACTCGGCTTTGTGAGCGGGCTCTACTGCTAGAGAACGGACAGGTCACTCAGGATGGCTTATCGCACAAGGTAGTAGCTTCCTACATGCAGTCGGGGTTAGGCACCATTGGTGCTCGCCAGTGGAAAGACCCGAAGCAGGCACCCGGCGACAAAATTGCCCGCTTGCGCGGTGTGTATGTGCGCAGCTCCGATGGAACCACCACCGATACGATTGATATCCGTCACCCATTCACTGTGGAAATGGAGTATGAGGTCTTGGTGCCGGGATACAAGCTTCTGCCGCACCTACACTTTGTTAATGAAGAAGGGATCAAGCTATTTGTCGCCAATGATTTAGATCCAGAGTGGCGCGGTGAACAACGGCCGTCTGGGCGTTACATTAGTAAAGCCTACGTGCCAGGCAACTTGCTGGCCGAAGGCACCATCTTCGTGCAGGTTTCACTCATTACCCTGGAACCAATCATGCGACAGTTTCATGAACCAGATGCTGTGGCATTTCAGGTTGTAGACAACATGGAAGGCGACTCGGCGCGAGGCGACTTTGCGGGCACCATGCCCGGACTCGTCAGGCCATGGTTGGACTGGGAAACACAGTACTATCCCAATGGAAAATGATATGAAGTTAAGCATCATCATCCCCTGCTACAACGGCGCTCAAACGCTGGCAGAACAGCTAGATGCTCTGGCCACGCAGCAGTGGGAACACCCGTGGGAATTATTGCTGGCCGATAATGGCTCGACCGACGACACACGCACCATCACAATGCAGTATGAAGGCAAAATTCCCAGCCTGAGAATCGTTGATGCCTCAGCAAAACAGGGGACGTCTTATGCCAGGAATGTGGGGGTGGCTGCGGCCCAAGCCGAAGCAGTGGTTTTTGTTGATGCGGACGACGTTGTGGCTCCCGGCTATGTTGCTGCGATTGGGGAAGCATTACAGAAACACCAAGCGGTAGCTTCTGCTTTTGACTACATACGCCTCAACGATCAGAAAGAACAAGATTACATGAAGGACAATCAGGCAACTTGCTTGCAACAGCTATGGTATCCTCCTTATGCTTATCATGGGGGGGGCTGTGGCCTGGGCGTTCGCAAGTCGGTGCACAATGCGATTGGCGGTTTCGATGAATCTTTGCCCCGTTTGCAAGACACAGATTACTGTCTGCGACTCCAACAAAAGGGTATTGAGCTAAAGTTTGTTGCCGATGCGCTTATCTATATTCGCAATCGCGAAAACCGAAAGCGGGTTTTTTACCAGGGTCGCAGTTGGGCCAGGTACAACACCTTGTTGTACAAACAGTATCGCGGCTCTGACCGCATACCCAATGTCTGGCGTAAATATTTGCTGGATTGGGTTAAGATAACAAAACGTCTCATCCGGCAAGGTCTTACCTTTAAGGTAGTTTTCCAGCTGGGATGGCAAGTAGGCCTGACACAAGGCATTCTCCTGTACCGAACTGCTCCCGCCGTCATTACGCGAAACAAATCAACAACTAGGCAGGCAACCCAAAATCCACCTACCCACCATGAACATCAAAGCGCGCAAAATCCTCAAGTCCATCCGTAGGCGCTCAATCTCTACAACTGTTGACACGATTACCCATGTTAAGACAACCGCTCCGGTAGCTGCGCTCACCTTTGATGATGGGCCACACCCCAACTATACGCCAGCTCTGCTGAACATACTCGACCAATACAAAGCCAAAGCGACCTTTTTCATGGTTGGTGAAGCGGCTGAGCGGCACAAAGACCTGGTAGAAAAAGTTAAAGCGGCTGGGCACACTGTTGGCAACCATTCCTGGAGTCATCCTTCATTTATTGAAATCGACCGGAAAAAGCGTCAGGAAGAAGTGCGCCGCACTGAAAAGGCGTTGAACCTAAACGGGGTTCGGTTGTTTCGACCGCCGCATGGTCATCAGAATTTGGCCTCGCGGCTGGACCTTTTTAGACTGGACTATAAGGTGATTTGTTGGAACGTCACCGCACAGGATTGGCTGGAACAAACGCCGGACGAAATGGTTAACCAGTTAATTGGCAACATTCGGCCCGGCAGCATTATTTTATTGCACGATGCCATTTACCGGAGCCGACTACCCAAACCGCAGTTCAACCGTGAACCCATGTTAGAAGCGTTAGATATAACTTTGCACAAACTTAGCCAGCAATTTGATTTTGTGACGGTACCAGATTTATTGCAATACGGCCGTCCCGTCTACACCTACTGGAACCGCTCGGATTGATGGTAAAACAACCCGAAAAGTTGTTGGCAACCGTTCTCACGCTACTTGTTCTGATACCCATTTTTAGCCATGCCTGTACGGATGCCCCGCAAACAACGGCCGTATCTCCCACCACCCCATCATCTGCAATGGAGGAACCATCACTAACACCAGTGCCAACGATAACGGCCATCCCTACGGCCACGCCGGAACCACTACCGGAAGTCACGCAGTGGGGTATGTTTGAGGAGGCAATTCAGCTATCCGGTGCCTACACGGATGAACAAAAATATTTAGAAATTACCGTCACCGCTGAGTTCATTGGCCCGGATGGCCAGGAGGTTGCGGTCCACGGTTTTTGGGATGGCAACAGCACCTGGCGGATCCGTTTTGCTCCGGGGCAGGCAGGTGAGTGGGCTTACACCATTCATGCTTTTGATAAACAGGGCGAGATTGCGACGGCAAACGGCCGTTTCAACGCCATCCCGCCGACACCTGCTCTACTGCAAAATAACCCTAACTACCGGGGATTTTTGCAGCTGAGCGAAAACGGCCGTTACTTCACCTATGCCGACGGAACCCCGTTCTTTTGGATGGGTGGCACGGCCTGGCGGGCCAACGAAATCGCCATGTCTTTTGTGCCCCAGCCGGACGATGAAGGGCCGGATGTGGCTGAGTTCACAACCTACCTGGACAACCGGCAGGCCAAGGGATTTTCGGTAATTCAGGTCGTGGCAGGCTTTCCTTCCGAGTTTGAACGCGTTAACGAAGGTGGGGCAACCTACCTGGAACTGTTCACGGTCATCAACCCAGAGAATTTCCAATGGCTAGATCGTCGCCTGGAAGCGATTTTGGATCGCGGCATGGTGCCCGTCATCATTGGACAGTGGGAGTTGGCCGTGGGCATCATGACACCCGAAGAATTGCAGCAGTATTGGCAGTACCTCATTGCTCGCACCCAGGCGTACAATGTCATCTGGATTGTGACCGGTGAGTATGGATTGGAAGAGAACCTGGACGATGTTCGCGCCTTGGGTGCCTTCATCGAGACGCAAAACACAACCAACCACCTGGTGACGGTACATCCCACGCCCAATGAACCGTTCCCCTCTTTTAGCAGCGCGGAGCATTTTTGGGGTGAAAGTTGGCTCGATTTTCATATGCATCAAACATGGGATACGGCCGCTGTGCGCGAAACGATGCTGATGGATTACGGCCGTATGCCCCCCACCCCCGCCGTTAATGCCGAGGCAGGCTACGACGGCATGCGCATCTGGGATCGAGAACGGGTGCGGCAGGAAGCATGGACAACCTACATGAGCGGCGCGGCCGGATACACATATGGCGCTAACGGCATATGGAATTGGAACGATGGCTGCTGCGATGAAGAACCGCAGGAACCGCCCCGCTGGTATGATGTCATTGACCTCCCTTCCAGCTACGACATGCAGCGTCTTGTGGATTTCTTTGCCCCGCTGCCCTGGTGGAATCTGGCCCCAACTGATGGACTGACCGACGACGGCTACGTTCTGGCTACACCTGGCGAACGCTACGTCGTTTACCTGCCCAATTTGCCGCTACA
This sequence comes from Ardenticatenaceae bacterium, assembly GCA_020634435.1. GTDB lineage: Bacteria > Chloroflexota > Anaerolineae > Promineifilales > Promineifilaceae > Leptofilum. The sequence goes on from JACKBS010000004.1 coordinate 922,681, forward strand.
AACAGAATCAGCGCGTTGGCTGGGCTTGATAAAACGAGCGAAGGTGGAAACGGCCGTTCGCCTCAACCTCCGCAATATAACCGGTACTTTTACTGTCAACTGGTTCAATCCCACCACCGGGGAGACAGTTGCTGGGGAACCGGTGAATGGCGGACAGATATACAATCTCACCTCCCCTTTCACAGGCGATGCCGTTTTACATCTGGTTAAAAACTAGAAACCGATCCACACAATGAGAAAAATAAACCGTTATTGGTCCCGATTTTGGATGCGTTTTGCCAGCCTGAGCTGGCTTGGTCGGATGGCTACACGCCTGGCAACCTGGGGCACGCCACCCTACAAAGCACGCGTCTACCTTGCCCGCATGAATCCGCTGGGCTTTGTTTCACCAGAAGCAACGATCTCCCATCCCAGGCTAGAGCGCAGCCGGAACACCTTCATCGGTGATCGGGTGACAATTTTCCAAAGCCGGGATGGCGGGCCGGTGGTGCTGGCAGAAGGTGTTCACCTGTATGCCGATATCACCATCGAGACGGGTGAAGGCGGGATGGTTCAGTTGGGTGCAGAGACACACGTTCAGCCGCGCTGCATGTTTTCCGCCTACAAGGGGTCAATCAAAATCGGCCGTCGCGTGGAAATTGCGCCAAACTGCCTTTTCTACCCATACAATCACGGCACAGAACCCGGCCAATCGGTACGCTCACAGCCGCTGGAATCCCGAGGCGATATCGTTATTGAAGACGATGTGTGGCTTGGGGCAGGGGTGACGGTTTTAGATAATGTGCGTATCGGCCAGGGTGCGGTCATTGGGGCGGGGTCCATCGTTACCCAAGACATTCCGGCCAATGCCATTGCGGTTGGTGCGCCAGCGCGGGTTATTAAAAGCAGAGAGGCAGGTTACCCCAACGAAAAGGATTCTATGAAAAGCCAATCAGAAGCAAAGGTAACGACAACATGAAAGCAGTGATTTTAGCAGGCGGTTACGGCACCCGGATCAGTGAAGAAACTGGCGTGCGGCCCAAACCCATGGTGGAAATTGGCACCAAGCCAATTCTCTGGCACATCATGAAAATCTATTCGTCGCACGGCATCCACGACTTTATCATTTGTCTAGGTTACAAGGGGTATGTCATCAAAGAGTATTTTGCCAATTACTTCTTGCACATGTGCGATGTTACCTTTGACGTCAAGCAAAACAAGGTGGAAGTTCACCAGAACAATGCCGAGCCGTGGCGAGTGACGCTCGTTAACACGGGTCTTACCACGATGACTGGCGGGCGCATCAAGCGAGTACGCGATTACATCGGCGATGAGACGTTTTGTCTAACCTACGGTGACGGGGTAAGCGATATTGACCTCACCGCTTTGATTGATTTTCACCGACAGGAACAGGCGCTTGTAACATTAACGGCCGTTCAACCCCCAGGTCGCTTTGGTACCTTCAACTTGCACAGAGAGCAGACCAAAATCACCCACTTTCGCGAAAAACATGTGGATGATGGAGCCTGGATCAACGGGGGCTTTTTTGTGGTCGAGCCCGAAGCACTAAACTTCATCGAGCGAGACGATACAGTTTGGGAAGCTGAACCACTACAGCGAATTGCCCAGCAGGGCTGTTTGGCCGCTTACCGGCATCGTGGCTTTTGGCATCCGATGGACACCCTGCGCGATAGAAACGTCCTTGAGGATTTCTGGCATTCAGAAAATCCGCCGTGGAAGGTTTGGGCGTAACAAATTTACAAATTTACAGAGCAATTGGTTAACCGTGACCAGGCTGCAACACGTCAGCCATTCCAAAGATGGAGGTAAATCATGATCTTTGAAGAGACACGTCTACCGGGCGCTTACATCATTCACTTAGAACCCATCCAGGATAACCGTGGGTTTTTCTCGCGTGTTTTTTGCCAGCGGGAATTTGAGGCCCACAACCTACACACCGACTTTGTGCAGGCCAATCTGACCCATAGCGAGAAAAAAGGGACGCTGCGCGGGTTGCACTACCAAATACGGCCGCACAAAGAAGTGAAGCTAGTGCACTGCCCCAGAGGGGCCATCTACGACGTTATTGTGGACATGCGCCCCGATTCACCCACGTACCTGGAGTGGATTTCTGTAGAGCTGACGGCCGAAAATCGCAAAATGATTTACATTCCCGGTGACTTTGCCCACGGCTACCAGACGCTGGCGGATGATAGTGAGGTCTATTACCAGGTTGGCCAGTTTTACGCGCCAGACTTTGAACAGGGGATTCAGTGGGACGACCCGGCCCTAAATATTAAGTGGCCGGACCCGTCCAACCCGATCTTGTCGGAAAAAGACAAAATGTGGCCCGAGTTTCAACCAGAAAAGAGCCTTAACTACAGTGCTGAACAAATCCACCGCCCCTGATAGTCCGCTTGACAATCTGCTGGTTGATACCTGGTGGTTTGCGCTGACGCAGCGACTGCCAGACGAAGCGTTTGCGGCGCTGGCAGATAAACGCGTGCAGCAGGGCTTTACGGCCGTTCAGCTTGTCGTTGGTATTCCGCCCGAAGTTGGCCCCGAAAATAGCAGTGCCGCCAGTCCGGTGGGCTTTCCCTGGACGTTGGCAGGTACGTTTAACGAAGCCTATCTCAACTTTGCCCGACAGCGCATCGCCCAGCTGAATTCACGAGGGCTGCGGGTGATCGTCTACGGGGCGTGGGGCCACCAAATTGAGTGGCTGGGCCAGGAACGCATGACGGCGTGGTGGCGCAAACTCATCGAGACGCTGGATGATCTGGATGTGGTGTACTGCCTGACAGGCGAAAGCAACATCTGGCTCTGGGGCGAAGCGCAGAATTTGCTGCCCGACAAAACCACAACGACCTTCCCGGTAAATCGGCTGAAGGAGTTGGTCGGATACCTGCCCTATCGGGTACAGGGTTTGCTCATTGGATGGTGGCGCAACCGGCAACGGCCGTATCTGGAACAAAAGCTGAATCAGCGTCGCCAGCAGTGGAGCCGGGTTCTTGATGAAATCTACGGCCTGACAAGCCACCCCTTTATCATCCACACCCTGCCGCAAGAGGTGAGCAGCCAGGTGATTGACAGCCCCAAGCGATTGGCGGCTGTGACCACCCAAACTGGCCACAGCGAGACAATGCGCGCCGCACTCTGGCAACGGCCGTTAGATCATCCCGATCAGCCATTCATCAATCTGGAACCGTGGTATGAAGGCATCAACGGTCAGTTTGGCGCAGAAGATCAGCTTTTTGCTTACTGGGTCAGCCTGTTGGCCGGCAGCCAAAGTTACTGCTACGGAGCCCACGGCCTGTGGAATGTTGGCGACGGGCAGTTTTTGGCCCACTGGGGAAACCAGACATTTGCCGAAGCATCTGCTCTGGACACACCACGGCTCATTGGGTTGTCACACCAACAATTTTTAGCGACGCGCCGAGCAAACGGCCGTCCCTTTATCGAAGCGAATAAAAATCAACTTATTACCATTGGTCAGACGTTCGGTGAGGAACTGATTCAGTTTTTCCCCGACGTAGCACAAGCCGAAACTGTTCCCAAAGGGCGCATCTGGCTGCCGCTACGGGGGCGCTGGGCACAAGAACTGCCAACGGCTGGCCCGGTGGTCATTATAAAAACCTCATGATACTTATTGATACAGCACTCGCCAAAAGACAAGCAGAAAACAATCCCGTCCGTGTGGGGCTGGTTGGGGCCGGGTACATGGGCCGGGGCATTGCCCTACAAATTATTACGGCCGTTCCCGGCATGAAACTCGTCGCCATTGCCAACCGCCACCTGGCCGATGCCCGCCGCGCGTATGCCCAGGCAGGCGTGGATGAGGTGCAGGTCGTAGAAACATTAGCTCAGTTGGAAACGGCCGTTAGCCAAAACCAATACGCCGTCACCGAAGATGCTTTGCTTCTGGCTCAATGTGGCCAGATCGATGTCCTCATTGAAGCAACCGGCACCATTGATTTTGGCGCTAACGTGGTGCTAACCGCCATTGAACATCACAAACACGTGGTGATGATGAATGCTGAGCTGGATGCTACGCTCGGTCCAATCCTTAAAGTGTATGCCGACAAGGCGGGCGTGGTGCTCACCAACTCCGACGGCGACCAACCGGGCGTGATCATGAACCTGTTCCGCTACGTGCAGTCCATTGGCTGCCATCCCGTCCTGGCGGGCAACATGAAAGGTTTGCACGATCCCTACCGCACGCCAGAAACACAGCGCGGCTACGCAGAAAAATATAAGCAAAAGCCGCATATGGTCACTTCATTTGCCGATGGCACCAAGATTTCGATGGAGATGGCCGTAGTGGCCAACGGCACTGGTTTCCGCACCGGCAAACGGGGCATGTACGGCCCAGACTGCAAGGATGTGGATGAGGCCGCGGGTCTGTTTCCCAAAGACGAGATGCTCAACGGTGGGTTGGTGGATTACGTGGTCGGTGCCCGTCCTGGTGGCGGGGTATTTGTCATTGGCTACAATGACAATCCAATTCAGCAACAATATTTAAATTACTATAAAATGGGCGATGGGCCATTCTACGTTTTCTACACGCCGTACCATCTCTGCCACCTGGAAACGCCCCTCACGGCGGCACGCGCTGTTTTGTTTGGCGACGCAGCGCTGGCTCCATTGGGCGGCCCGGTGTGCGATGTGATAACCACCGCCAAGCGCGATCTAAAGACCGGAGAAACGATTGATAGCTTTGGCGGCTTCATGAGTTACGGACTGCTAGAAAACAGCGACATCTGCCTGGCTGAAAATCTGCTGCCGCTGGGGTTGGCCGGGGGCTGCCAATTACGTCGTGACGTACCGAAGGACAGCGTTCTGACCTACGAGGATGTGATTGTACCGGCCAACCGGCTAAGGGATCGGCTGCGCGCAGAACAAACAGCCCATTTTGCCACTCTAAATACGGCGACTCACGCCTAAATCTTCAGCACAGGTCAAGGAGGACATTTCATGGCTGATGAGAGTGTAAATCTGCGACGGTTTCCGTCTTCTCGATTCCATCTCTATGGGCTGGCGACGGCGCTCTTGCTCATCCTGATTTTTGCGCAGCAGCCTGCCGCAGCCGCGCCGCTCAAAACTGTTTCAGCCTCACCGGTAGATAAAACGGCCGTTACCACCCAGGCCCAAACTATTCCCCACATCCAGCTCGCCCCAGAATTCTGCGGCCAGACAGTGAGCATTATGATGTTGGGCAACTCCATCGCCCGCGGCAAAGGCACAGGCCCAGACCCAGCTGAAGCTAATTACAACTATGGCTTTCGTTACTATTTATATAATTCCATGAACGTGGCAAATTACAATTTTGACTTTGTGGGCACGCTCAGCTCTGGGGTACTCAGCGGCCTGACGTTTGACTTTGACCATGAAGGCTATGCCGGCATTCTCGCTGAGGATTTAGCGACTCAAGTTCCGAGTTCCCTTAGCGCAACTCAACCAGACGTCATTTTGCTGCATATCGGTACCAATGACGTGGCCCAACGCAGCAACGGCGACTATGCGGCCGATGTAGCCGATGTGACCGATATTCTCAACGCCATTGATGCCTACAGCACAGAGGCCATTGTGATACTGGCGCAAATAATCGACCAGGATCGTAATGCCAGCGAATATCAAACTGGTGCCGTAGCCACGTTTAACGGCTTGTTGGCCACAATGGCTCAGGAGCGGATAAATGCTGGGGACAAATTGGTGTTGGTCGATATGTACAACGCCCTGGACTACTCTTTCGGTGGCGACATGACCCACGACGAAGCCTATTATCCTAATGATTGGCTGCACCCCACAGACAGCGGTTACCAAAAAATGGCCGTTGTCTGGCAAAACGCTCTGACTGATCTGTGGCAGCCGTGTGTCGTCAATCTGCCTTTTGTTGTTAATCCGTAGGAACCGTTTTTTATTTATGCTTTCTAAAGCAAAACAGTCAATTTATCGACGCGTACGACGCCTACCCTTCCTGCAAAAACGGGAATTACAACGCCGTTTTCAGATTGAGGAGGATTTATTAAACGGCCGTATCCACACCACCGTTGCCCAGCCCAGCATCCTGCACTTTTCCATCAACAAGGCCGCAACCCAATACACCCGGCGCATTTTGCTGCGCTGCGGCCGTGAAAATGGGCTGCTGCCGGTGCAAATGAGCGCCTACGCCTGGAGCTTCGATTTCCCTTATCTGTTTAAGCTTTCGGCCGAAGAAGTTAAACCCTATCTGCACATCTTCCAGCCGCAGGGGTATTTGTACACCGTCTTTGGCGGGATGGTCGAAGGAATACCGAACCTGGACCAATATCGCACGGTCATCATGGTACGGGATCCGCGCGATGTGCTCGTATCCGGCTTTTATTCCTACACGCACAGCCATATCGCCCCAACCTCCGAAGAAAAGCTGGCAGAATTTGAAGAGTGGCGTTCGTACGTGCAAAACATGACGCTGGATGAATATGCGGTTGAAATCAGCCAAGATTTGCGGGAACGATTGCAAAAATATCTGGCGGTAACGGCCGTTTATCCCCAAATCTGCGTGCTTAAATACGAACAAATGATTGCCGATTTCCCCAGCTGGCTGGACCATTTGCTGGATTACTGCCAGCTGGCGATTAGCCCCAATTTACGCGCGGAGCTTATTGACGAAGCCAATCGCAGCAATCAAAAAAAGAAGGAAGACATCAACCAACACCGCCGCCAGGTGACACCCGGCGAGCACGAACAAAAACTAAAGCCGGAAACGGTTGACTACCTAAACAATTACCTGGCCGACGTTTTGGCCGGGTTTGGCTACGCGGCACCGGAGAAAACCATTCATGAGTCCTAAGTCTGACCTGCTACACAAAATTGAAACACGCCAGGCCCACATAGGCATTGTGGGCATTGGCTATGTGGGCCTGCCACTGGCGGTTGCTTTTGCCAAAGAGGGCTTTCAGGTAACGGCCGTTGACATCGACAGCAAAAAAGTGGCCGCCATCAATGCCGGACGCAGCTACATAGAAGATGTGCCCGAAAGTGAGCTTGGCCCGCTAGTGACCCAAGGTATGCTGCGCGCCACGACTGAATACGCGGATTTAGCCACGGTAGATGCCATTTCTATCTGCGTCCCTACACCACTGCGCAAAACCAAAGACCCGGATATCTCCTACATCGTGGATGCCGCACAAAACATTGGAAAGTTCCACGGCACGGGCAAACTGATTGTCTTGGAGAGCACCACCTACCCCGGCACAACAGAAGAGATTATTTTGCCCTACCTGGTGAGTGATGGAGACCGCGTCGGCCAGGATTTTTTCCTGGCGTTTTCACCCGAGCGCATTGATCCGGGTCGCACCGATTACACTATCTACACCACGCCCAAGGTGATTGGCGGGGTAACGCCAGACTGTTTAGAGGTGGCGATGGCGCTGTACGGCACTATCGTGGAACGGCCGTTTCCCGTTTCCAGTGCCGCCGCCGCCGAAATGGTAAAACTGCTAGAAAACACATTTCGCGCTGTGAACATTGGCCTCGTTAACGAGATGGCCCTGATGTGTGACAAACTGGGACTGAACGTGTGGGAAATTGTTGAAGCAGCGGCCACCAAACCGTATGGCTTCATGCCCTTTTATCCCGGTCCAGGGCTGGGCGGGCACTGCATTCCGATTGACCCCCATTACCTGGGCTGGAAGCTGCGCACGCTCAACTACACCGCCCGCTTCATCGAACTGGCTTCTGATGTAAACAGCCACATGCCCGAATACGTGGTGAACAAAGTCGCTGCCGCCCTTAACGAGGAGCGCAAGGCGCTAAACGGCAGCGCCGTTCTAATCCTGGGCGTGGCCTACAAGCCTAACGTCAGCGACGTGCGCGAGAGTCCGGCATTAGACATCATTCACCTGCTTCAAACGCAAGGTGCCCAGGTGCAGTATCACGATCCATTTGTACCTCATCTGCTGCATGAGGGTGTGGCGCTGGACTCAACGGAACTGGCGGAAACGGCCGTTGCCGCCGCCGACTGTCTGGTCATTGTCACCCATCACAATACCTTCGATTGGGACTGCATTGCCGCCAAAGCCAAACTCATCGTAGATACTCGAAACGCCCTAAAACAAGCAAACCCTGCCGGACGCCTGGTGCGGCTGTCTGGCTAAAGCACCTACCGAACCTGACCAACCGATTGTTTCTGGAGGATTTGTATGAGTTCATCGCCAAACGGCCGTTCTCCCCAACACAAAGTAGCCGTCGTTGTGCCCATGTCTAACCGGGCCGAGCTGCTGCCTGACGAAGAAATCTCGCTGCACCACCTGACGCACTACCTGGGGAAATACCACCGCTATCTCTCGGTGCCTGAAGGATTGGCGATTGAACGGCCTGGCTATCGCCTGGCTCGTTTTGGCTCCCAATATTTTGGTAGCGTCGCCGCCTACACCCGACTCATGCTGTCTCGTGAGTTCTACCAACGGTTCAGCGATTACGAATTTATTCTGATCTACCACCTGGATGCTCTCGTCTTTTCGGACGATCTCGACGCGTGGTGCGACGCAGGCTACGACTACATTGGCCCACCGTGGCAAGTTTCGGAAGATACGCCCTGGGTAAAAACACCCGGCGTTGGCAATGGCGGGTTTTGCCTACGCAACGTGGCCAGCTGCCTAAAAGTGCTGAACTCCACAAGGTACACCATCGAACCAGACCAGTACTGGGAAAAATATTGTGCCGCCCACTCGCGCCTTGACCAGCTGCTAAATTGGCCGCGCAAATATTTGAAGTATTTAAGAACCTTCAACAACGTCGATAGAGAAGTGGCTAAGTTTCGCAAAAACGAGGACCTCTTCTGGGGCACGCGGGCCATCAATTATTATCCTGAGTTCAAAATTGCCCCGGTGGACGTTGCGTTACAATTTGCCTTTGAAGGTGCCCCGCGTGATTGTTTTAAAAAGAACGAAAACACGCTGCCATTTGGCTGCCATGCCTGGCCCAAATACGACCGCTCCTTCTGGGAGCCGCATTTACTTTTGGAAAATTGATGAGGTCCAATAACTCTGAGAGGCTGCTTTTCTTCCTACACATCCCTAAAGCCGCTGGCAGCACATTATCCCAAATCATTCGCCGTCAATATGATGCGAGCGAAGTGCTAGACAGTTATCCGGCAACCTTTCGCCACAAGTTTGCGGCCCAGGATGCTCGGGAAAGCGCCCGACTTCGCTACCGCTATTTTGACAAGCTGGCGAGCCAATCCAAACATCAGGCCCGGGCCTTTATGGGGCATGAAGGGTTCGGATTTCACCAAGCGTTGGCCCGGCCAACCACCTATGTCACGCTGCTGCGTGACCCGGTAGATCGGGTTATCTCGCACTACTATTACATTCGCCGAGACAAGCATAACCGGATGCACAAGATGGTAAGCCAGCCGGAAATGAGCCTGGCCGAGTTTGTTACCAGCGGTATTTCTAATGAAGTGGATAATGGCCAGACCAAATTTTTGGCCGGGCTTAACACACCTTATCTAAAAGCCGGGGAATATGGCCCAGAAATTCTAGACGCAGCGCGGCACAACCTGGCTACACATTTCAAAATCGTGGGGCTGATGGAACGGTTTGATGAGACGCTGATCTTGATGAAGCGTCATCTGGGGTGGCGCTGGCCTTTTTACGTACGAGCCAATGTCACCCAGAAACGGCCGCATCGCCGCGACATTGCGCCAGAAACCATTGCCTTAATTCAAGAAGCCAACACGCTAGACCTTGAACTCTACCAATTTGCCAGCGAACGATTTGCCGCCAACTTGCAAGCGCAAGACCCATCTTTCCACCAGGAACTAAAGACATTTCAGCAGCTAAACAAGCTGTACGCATTGTGGCACAAAGCTATAACAGCAGCGCGCCGCCAAATTCGCTCATTGAGACCGATCCTGTAGCAACAATCGTTATTCTTACAGGATAATCGTTAAGCATTATTTCACCGGAGAACCTTCAATGGATTCTACTCTTGCTCATTTACCACAACCTCCAGCCGGTAAAACTGGCTGGCCTTGGACACAAGAAAGTTCAACCCAATCCACTCCCGCGGCGATGGCCAACGAATGGCCCCGCATTAGCATCGTGACGCCTTCTTACAACCAGGGCGACTACATTGAGGCCACCATTCGCTCGGTCTTGTTGCAGAATTATCCCAACCTGGAATATTTCATCATGGATGGCGGTTCAGATGATCAAACTGTGGACATCATTCGCCGCTATGAGCCGTGGGTTACCCAGTGGGTCAGTGAACCCGATCGGGGCCAATCGCATGCCATCAACAAGGGGCTGGATCAGGGAACAGGCGTTATTTTTGCCTGGCTAAACTCTGATGATATGCTGCTACCGGATGCTTTGTGGCGCGTAGCGGAAGCGTACCAAAAGTACCCACAAGCAGCCGCCTGGGCGGGTACCTGCCACCTGATCCGGCCAAACGGCCGTATCATCAAATCTGAAGTGCCCAGAGGATTAACACGTGAAGGCTTGGCTGACTGGTTTTATGGCGGGTTTTTCTTCCAGCCCTCCTGTTTTTTCTCAGCCCGCGCCTGGCAAGCGATTCACGGCGTAGATGAATCGCTGAATTTTGCGATGGATGTGGATCTGGCCATTCGTTTGGCTGAGCAGGGTGAGTACGTCAAGCTGCCCGATGCCCTCTCCGCGGCCATCATCCATGATGAAGCCAAAACGCAGGCGCTGCGCCCCGAGATGCACGCGGAGATCATGTACGTGCAGATCAAATATGGCTATGACAAGCTGGCCTTCAAACGACTGCGGGAACTGCTAGAAGCGACCGCCGAACAAGAACGACGTCGCTCTCGCCTGTCGGTGCGGCTCAAACGAATGGTGCGCCGGGTCATTCCCAAACAAGGGCGGGATGTTCAGTACGTTCAAACGCTGACGCCAAATCAGTTATCCAATCAAGCAAATGGCTAAGATGCAGGTAGATGAACAGCGCGTGGCTGAGCTGGCAATCAGTGTGGTCATTCCCACCTACAATCGCGCCCACCTGGTGACGCGGGCGGTGGAAAGTGTGCTAAGCCAGACAAAACCACCAGCCGAAGTGATTGTGGTCGATGATGGCTCCCAGGACAATACGCGGGAGCAGCTTGCGCCCTTTGAGTCACAAATACGCTACATCAGCCAGCCGAACCAGGGTGCACCGGTGGCGCGGGACACTGGCGTTAAAGCAGCGGCATCAAACTGGGTGGCGTTTTTAGACTCGGATGATTATTGGGAACGGCCGTATCTCCAAACAATGGCCCAGGTCATCACCGCCACCGCTGAACAGGCCAACTTCTATTTTGCCGATGCCAGTGTGCCACCATCGTACAATGCCAAAAGCTTTTGGGCGTATCGTGGCTTTGCCATCGACGGCGAATACGAACTGCGCCAGGATGCGACCGACTGGGTAATGATGCCCGGCCAGCCCATGCATTTGATCACCAGCGTCATCAACCGAGAAGCGTATTTTGCTTGCGGCGGCTTTTGGGCACCGCTGCGCTACCGCGATGACACCCACCTTTATTTTAAGCTGGGACTTGGCGGTCCGGCCTGCGCCGTCAATTTCATCGGTGCCGCCTTCACAGAGGACGAAGCATCGGACAATCGGTTAACACCAGCGATGGCCCGACGGTCCAGGCAAGGGTACGTCTACCAGATCATGATGCTGGAAGATTTATTGGCGCGAGATATTACCTCTGATGTCCGCCACCAGCTGCAACAGCGATTGGCCAAGGGGCATTACGGCCTGGCCCGCCTATCTTTACGAAGACACAAGTGGAAAACGGCCGTTTCGCACCTCTGGCAAAGCTGGCAAATTGATCCCAAAGTCAGCCAGCAGCAACTATTTCGCAAATTCACACAATCGGCTTAACTCCCAATGGGTAAACTGCTCAGCGTCCTTTACTACAACACCTTTTTGCCCATGAAAATGGGCGAGGGCCTGGTTTCTCGCCAATTTTTGCAGGCCGCGCTCCAGCTTGATAGCTGGCAAATCACCATCATTCCTACCGTGACACCTGCCATGTTGGCCGAAAGCAATGTGCTGGATCGTCACAAACTTAGCAGTAAAAAACGGCCGCGTCGCAAAATGTTAGCCCGGCTGCGCAAGCAGCTGCGCCGTTTGCGGTCGCCAATGAGCCGCCTGCCGTTGGCACCTTACCTGTACAAACGGCAAATGGTTCAGGAAGTAACGGCCGTCTTACAAGACCATTCCTTTGATGTGCTGCTGCTGCACCTTTCCCAGCAGGATTTGGCAACCCTGGCGGAAATATGCCGGAGACGGAAACGGCCGTTGGTGCTGCGGGCACCAGCACCCTTTGCCTATCAGGCCGACCATGTGCTCCAGCGCAACATGAGCCAGCAAGATCGGCAGCACGAGCGGTTTTTGTACCAAACGGCCGATGCCATCCTGGTCATTTCTGAAGGCATGAAGCAGCTCTTCGTGGATATGGGCGTCGCGGCCAGCAAAATTCATGTGGTGCCCAACGGGATTGACCTGGATGCTTTTACCGCGAATGGTGCAGACGGAACGGCCGTACGTCAACAACACAGCCTGGCCCAGCGCAAAGTGGTGGGCTATGTCGGTGGCTTCTGGCCTGGCAACGACCTGAATACCTTGCTGCGCGCCTGGCACCACGTGGAAAAAGCGGAATCGCAAGCCACCCTGCTGCTGGTCGGCTACGGGCCAGAACTGCGCCCGGCTCAAGAAATGAGTCGTTCACTCGGCTTGCGGAACTGCATCTGGACAGGACGGGTCGATTTTTCTCAGGTGCCAGACCACATGGCCGCGATGGACGTCGGCGTGGGGCCATACACGCAAGAGGCGTTAGCTTTTGTCTCACCCCTGAAAGTGATTGAATACACGGCGATGGGGCTGCCTGTGGTCGCCACTCGTGGTGGCCAGATTGCCGAGCTGATTGAAGACGGCGTGTCGGGCCTCTTGTACGATGCGGGCAATGAGACGCAGCTGGCCGAACAAATCTTACAATTGCTGACTGCGCCCGATAAGGCCAAAACAATGGGCGTGCAGGCCCGCCAAAACATTCAAACCTGGCACAGTTGGGACAAAACAGCCCAGAAAGTGCAAGCTATTTGCTGCCAGGTGGCGCAAGTTTGACCATTAACTCAAAGGCATTTCGCGTGAAATCGAACCAACAACAGCCCAACATCATCCTGCTGGTCATGGATGCTGGCCGCGCCGACCATCTCTCTTGCTACGGCTACGCCCGGCCCACCACGCCGCACATCGACCAGATTGCCACAGAGGGCACGCTGTACGAAAAAGCGCTATCGGCGGCGGTGTGGACGGTGCCCAGCCATGCCTCCTTGTTTACTGGCATGTATTTGTCTGGACACGGGCTGCGCGGCCGGAGCTTGAAGCTGCGGCAAAACATCCCCACTCTAGCCAGCTTTTTGAGTGGCCTGGGCTATGATACGTTAGCTTTAACAGCCAATGCCTTGATTGGCCAGGCAACCGGATTGGCTCGTGGGTTTGCCGAACTTAAAGATGTGCGCAATGTGTTCCAGGGCGAACGGCTGCCGGGCTGGCAAAAAACAGGCAATGCGTTGTACCGGCGGCTGTACTACGGCCGTTCCCCGCACAAACAATCCTGGTACGACAGCGGTGCCTGGCGGCTGAACTACGATATGAAGCGGTGGATTGGGCAGCGTAAGGGTGGACAACGGCCGTTTTTCATCTTTGCCAACTACATGGAACCCCACCTCCGTTACGATCCGCCCCGCGCCTTTCGCCGCCGCTTTTTGACGCCAGCCCAAGAGCAGCGTTGGCAGCAGGTGAACCAGAACGCGTGGAAGTTCATGAGCGGCGAAGTCACCATGAGCGCCGATGATTGGGACATCCTTACCCGGCTTTATGATGCTGAATTGGCTTATCTGGACGGCCGTATTGGCGAGTTGCACCAATTTCTGCGACAGAATGATCTACTGGACAATACCATCCTCATCATCACCGCCGACCACGGCGAAAATCTGGGCGACCACAACTTAATGGACCACCAATACTGCGTCTATGAGACTTTGGCCCGCGTTCCGCTCATCGTACGCTATCCTGAACAATTCCCCGCTGGCCTCAGGAGCCAGGATTTGGTGCAGTCTGTGGACTTGCTGCCGACGCTGGCAGAAATCATTTCGGCCCAGGACGACCCGACGCTGGCCAGAGTACAAGGCCAAAGCCTACGCCCTGCCTCGTTGGAAACGAATGCGCGGGAGTTTGCGGTGACGGAATACCTGGCTCCACAGCTGCACTCCTTCCGCCGTGAAGGGGTGGAATTTGATGCCAAACTGTCGCGCCAGTTACGCGCCATCCGCACCCAGCGGCACAAATTCATCTGGGCCTCGGATGGGGAACATGAGTTGTACGATCTGGCTCAGGACCCCAATGAGTGTTGGAATTTAATTGAGACGGAACGGGGAACGGCCGTTGATCTGGCCAACAAACTTGAAGATTGGGTCACTCAACACACCATCGCCGCCGATGAAGAGGCACAGATGGATGAGGCTGTGGTCAGCCGGTTAGAGGCGTTGGGATACATTTAGATGACTTCGCTGAAACTTTGTCTGGCGACCCAGCTCTATCATCCATACTATGCCGGGGGCGCGATGCGCTACCGCAGTTATTTGCCCGGTTTGCGCCAGCGCCAGATTTGCACGGAGGTCTTTACCAGCACGCCCAGCCAGGAACGAACCGAAAAATTCCGTTCAGGACAGGCCAATCACCAAACCCAACCCGGCCAACTGCTGCCGGTAGAAACGGACCAAAATTCGCCCGTGTACCGGGTGCAGTTAGCGGAAGAGCGAGCCTGGCGGCGGGTGATGCAGTATGGTCAGGCGCTGGTAGACTTTTGCCAGCAGCTCGACACGCAGCCCGATGTGGTGCAGTTCCTGCCCTTGCCACCTTGGAGCGTGCCTGCGCTGCAAAAACTGCGCCGTTTGCACATTCCGCTGGCCTATGCATACAACTTAATCAACAATCCACAGCGCAGCCTGGCGGGGCGGCTGCGGCAGATGGCCGCAAAGCGGCTGCAATTTCCCTTGCTAGACTGCATCATTGTGCAAAGCAGCGTCATGGCTCAAACGCTGCGCAATGAGGGGGTAAACGGCCGTATCGAAATTATTCCCAACGGCGTAGACACGGTACGATTTGCCCCAACTAGCAACACAGCTGCACGAGAAATTATCCGCCAATCGCTAAATATTGAACCAATGGCCCCCATCATTCTTTACGTGGGTGCGATTGAGCCGCGCAAAGGCTCAGACCTGTTGTTTGATGCCTGGGCCAAACTTGCGCCAGAGTTCCCTCAGGCGCATCTGGTTTTGGCTGGACCACGACTGGATCAATCGGACCCAATGCTGGCCCATTTTCACCACCGGCTGGAGGGAATTATCGACGCCTCCGGCACGAGGGACCGGGTGCATTTTGTGGGCCGGGTAGGCAATGTTGAGCGGTACTTCCAGGCCGCTGACCTCTTTGTTTTCCCGTCACGGCGCGAAGGGTTGCCCAACGTGATCATGGAGGCAATGGCTACGGGTCTGCCAGTGGTCACAACGCCATTTATTGGCTTTGCCGATGAGCTTGGCCAGCCTGAGGAACAGTTCTTGCTGGCGGAACACGATGCAAGCCATCTTTATGAACAGATGCGGCGAGTGCTGTTGGATGAAAATTTGCAGGCACGGTTGAGCAGAAACGGCCGTATCTGGGCCACCACCCATTTAGACATCGAAAATATTCTTGATCGCTATGCCGCGCTTTATCGTGAACTGGCCGAAACAGCAAAACAGCGCAACTAATTTATGACCTTACCCAACTTTCTTATCATCGGCGCGGCCAAATCGGGCACCACATCGTTCTATCGCTACCTGGGCCAACATCCGCAAATATTTGCCAACGTAAAAGAACCTGGTTACTTTGCGCTGGCAGGCCAGCAAGTGGCATACGCCGGGCCAGGGGACCAAGATGGTTTTGTCCGGCGCATCACCACAGACCCAAAAGCGTATGAAGCGCTCTTCGATGGCGTGACGGATGAAAAAGCGACTGGTGAAGCTTCAGTTTTATACCTTTACAGCCCAGAAGCACCGCTTCGCATCAAAAAAACCATTCCGCAAGCCAAGCTCATTGCTATCTTGCGCAATCCCATCGAGCGCGCTTACTCGGGTTACCTGCACATGCGGCGTGACGGCCGTGAGCCGTTAGCCAACTTTGCCGATGCTCTGGCGGCCGAACCGGAGCGAATCGCCGCCAATTGGGAACACCAATGGCATTACACGAAGCTTGGTTTGTACCACACGCAGTTGGTGCGCTATTACGCTCAATTCCCGGCCGACCAAATTGCGGTGTACACCTATGACGAGTTCAAAGCCAATCCAGCTCAGTTAATGCAGAAAGTTTTCCGTTTTTTGGAGGTGGATGAAGGATTTGTGCCGGATTTTTCCATCAAACACAATATTTCGGGCACGCCCAAGTCGCGAGCACTCAACAAATTTCTCATTCGGCCTAATCGGCTCAAAGATATGGTACGGCCGTTACTGCCGCGCGCTCTGCGGCGCTACCTGGGTCTAAAGGCTAAACAGCTCAACATCAACGCTGAAAAACCCGACATTGACCCTCAAACCCGAACTTATCTCGCCAAAATTTATCACGATGAAATTGTGGCGCTGCAATATTTGATTGACCAAGACCTGACGCACTGGTTAGAAAACTAAACGTATGAACCCAGCGGAAAAAATTCCTTTTGTCTTTTTAACATCCCACGCCTTTTCCGGCTCCACGCTCACCAGCTTTTTGATGGGGATGCATCCAGAAATTGCCACCGTAGGCGAGCTGACTGGCCCGGCACGCCGCCTGGACTTGCAGACGTATCCCTGTTCGTGCGGCAAATTGTTTCAACAAGACCCTTTTTGGCAAGACGTGGCAACGGCCGTAAATCAATACGGGCTACCCTACTCCCTAAACAATTATCTGGATACCCGCTTTGAACTCAGTAGTCACTCGCTAGGCCAGCGATTGCTGGCCGGATCGTTTCGCAGCAACGCTCTTGAGCAGCTGCGCGATAGCGTCGTCTTCACCCTTTGGCCTGGTAAGCTGGCCCAATTGAAAGAGCAGGCCCGGCGCAACGAGCTGTTTGCCCGCGCTGTCCTGGATGTGACTGGGAAATCTATCTTTCTAGACACCGCCAAAGACCCGATGCGGATTCGGTATTTGCCGCTGGCACCCAACATTGATCTGCATGTCATTCATCTGGTACGCGATGTGCGCGGCGTGGTTGCCTCGATCCGCAGCCGCCACCCAGACACGAATGTAGAAACGGCCGTACGCTCCTGGATAGCCCGTGAGAAAAACATCAATCGGTTGCTCGAAACCATACCCACCAACCGCCAAATCAAGTTAAATTACGAAGAGTTAGTCACCGACACACTGCCCACACTCAATAAACTTCTCGCTTTTGTAGGCGCACAACCCTTGGAAACATTGGGCGACTATCGCGAAGCAGAGCATCACATTTTAGGCAACAGAATGCGCAAACGACAATCGTCAGAAATAAAGCTAGACGAAAAATGGCGCACCGCTCTTTCAACAGAGCAGCTGCAAACAATTTCCCGCATGGTCGGGGCTCGCTAGATCAACACAATTTCAAACCTGCAGGAGCAGAGTTTTATGGAAAAAAGCAAAATCCCGTATGTTTTTCTAACATCCCATGCCTTTTCTGGCTCGACCCTCACCAGCTTTTTGCTGGGAGCACACCCAGAAATTGCCACAGTGGGCATGTTAACCGGCCCAGCCGAACATCTCGATCTGAACAACTACCGCTGCTCATGCGGCCAATTGTTTCAGCAAGACCCCTTCTGGCAAGCTGTGACGCAAGCAGTCAACCGGTATGGCATTTCTTACTCGCTGGAAAAACACATGGGAACACGCATCGAACTGGGTTCAAACAAACTTATGCGTCGCCTTCGGACAGATTCGCTGCGCAGCAACAGTCTAGAAAAATATCGGGACTGGCTCATGTTTAACCTGTGGCCAGGTCACAAACAAGAAATGCAGCGGCTGGTACGTCGCAATGAAATATTTGCCCGCGCCATTTTAGATGTTTCCGGCAAGCCCGTATTTCTGGACACATCTAAAGACCCTATGCGAATGCGCTATCTACGTCTTTCACCCCATATCGATCTGTATGTCATCCATCTCATTCGCGATGTGCGCGGCGTTGTGGCCTCTATTCTGAGCCGCCGCGACGACATGGACGTAAAACAAGCGACCAATCACTGGCTGGTCGCCGAACACAACATCCGCCGCCACCTGGAAACCATCCCGTCCAACCGCCAAATTGAAGTTCAGTACAAAGACATCACCACAAACACGTTGGAAACCTTAAACAGACTATTCTCTTTTATTGGGGTTCAACCTTTACAAGAATTGGCCGATTTCCGAGAAGTAGATAACCACATATTGGGCAACAAAATGCGCAAACAAGGCACATCAGAAATACGGGTCGATGAACGCTGGCGCACGGTTTTGTCGGAAAAACAGCTGGAAATAATTGACCATATTACCGGCCCAAAAATAAAAGGCTGGTTAAAAACGGCCTAAAAATCGAATGAATTAGGAGACAGGTACTATTCATTCGCTTGAACTAAAAGAAAAGCTTTTCCTATACTACCTCCTCGTAAGCTTTATTAGCAGAAGTAACGAAGTTAAGCAGGTATAGGAAGAGACAAATGAATACAAAGTTAGCCCTTGGCGTTCAGCCTTTGCGCTCCCATGCCAGAGTCATGCTTCATTTAGTAAGTCTAATCATCCTAGCCATTTTTGCCTCTTTTAATTCCGGGGTAGAAGCATCGCAGACCAGTTTTTATGTTGCCCCCACGGGCAGCAACAGCAATCCGGGAACCTTTTCCCAACCGTGGAAAACAATTGAATATGCAGCCAACGCCAGCCAGGTAAAACCTGGTGACACCGTTTATATTCGTGGTGGTGTTTATAACGAATACATCCAGCAGGGCATCTCTGGTGCCCCAGGCCAACCCATCACTTATAAAAATTATCCGGGTGAAACACCGGTTATCACCGGTTCAGGTACCTGGCGCTGGCACATTTTGGAGCAGAGCCATATCCGCATTGAAGGCCTCACTTTTCGCGATTTTCAGAAAGGCGGCATTCAAATTAGAGCTAGAAATGACAGCATAACGGATGTGGAAATTATCAACTGCACCTTTGAAAACCAGAGCCCGTTGAACGGTGAGGGTGCCAAAACCATTCACGTTACCACAACGGACACTGCACACCAGGTGACCCATGTAACCCTGCGGGGCAATGTGCTGCTGAATGTGGATACGGGTGACCATCCGGCCATCCAGGTTGCCGGTGATTCGCATTTTATTCGCGTCATCGACAACACCATCCAAACGACCACCAGTATCGCTATTGGCATTGCTGGCCGCCCCGATATTGATCAGCCGACCAATGTTGTGGTGCATGGCAATGAAATAACGGGGCACGGTTCGCCCGGCAAATATTCAGCTGGCATTTACCTGGATGGCGCCGGAGAGAACATCATCATTGAACAAAACACAATTCACGGCGGCCAGCAGGGCATTAAAGTTAGCCTGGAACCAACGGCCGCTTCCCTACAAACCAAACATGTGATTGTGAGAAATAATGTCCTGTACAACAACACCCAAATCAACCTGAAGCTAGGCGTGGGTGACAGCAACGAGAGCTGCGGCCAGGCTGGTGCCCTGACGGAAAGTGTGGCCGTGCACAACACTGTTTACAACTCACTGAGCGATGTGACCAATCATCGGTTTGGCTGTGGCGAAAATTTACGTTGGCTCAACAATATCTTTGTGGACCTGAGCAATGGGGAGAGCTTTCATTACAAATCTAACGAAGATGACACGACGCACTCACCCACCTGGGTATTGGACTACAACTTGTTCTACAGCGGCAGTCATGATGGGTTTTATCGCTGGGCTGGGGTAACGCTTAACTCGCTAAACGGGTTTAAGAATGCTACGGGGCAGGACTTGCATTCTTTTGAGGGCGATCCCCGCTTTGTGAATGCAAATGCTGGTGATTTTGCTCTGGAACCGGATTCAGCTGCCCGAGATGCGGGTGGAGCCCTAACCTTTACCAAAAGCGCGGGCAGTGGCACCTCAATCCCGGTCGCCGAGGCGTGGTATTTTACAGACGGGCTTGGCTTGCAGAGTGGTGATCTGATCCGCGTGGGCAGCAACGATCCAGTTCGAGTGGTTGGCGTCAACTACAATAACAACACGCTTACGGTCGATAAAGCTATTTCCTGGTCGGCGCAAGCACCGGTCAATTATGATTACAAGGGGCCTACGGCCGATATTGGTGCGTTTGAATTTGTGCCCAAGTTTGACCTTACCGGCATGCCGGGTGACGAGGAAATCTACCTGAGGTGGGAAATTAGTGAGGAATTGCCAGCAACGGCCGTTCTTGAAATTCAATACGTTGGGCCAAAGGGGTCACCCCCCTCGCCTATTTCCAACCTTTCGCAAACTATGGATGAGTATGTGTTGACGGGCATGAAGAACTACACGATGTACGAGGTTACCCTTCTAGCCATCGACAACGGCGAAGTGCTCTTAAGTGACACCATTCAGGTAATGCCCACAGACATATTTTCCTTCCTCCCGTTCATTGTCAAAAGCCCATAAATTCTTAATTGGGGTCTCCTGAATTTATCAGGAGACCCCATTCCCAAGTTCGAAAAAAGACAACTCAAGGTATATCGCTATGCGCAAGATTGCATTTTGGTTAGCACTCGTGCTTCTCTTTATGATCCCCTGGGAAAATTCTGTCATTATTGACGGCGTGGGACGCATTTCCCGCGTCATGGGGATTTTGGTAGCCGCCTTCTGGCTGGGTACGGTTATAGCTACGGGGAAGTTCAGGCAGTTACGGCCGTTTCACATTGTCATCTTCATCTACTTTTTCTGGAACGGGATCACGATTTTGTGGTCAACGGACGTTAGCGCCACGCTGGACCGAATCACCACCTACATTCAGCTGCTAGGATTCGCCTGGCTGCTCTGGGACCTCTTCACGACCAAAGAAGCGGTGCACGCCGGATTACAAATGTTTGTGCTTGGCGCATACGTCTCGGTTATCGACACCATCTCTAACTACTTTGCCGGCATCTCTCGGGGCAGCACACCCCGCTATGCGGCGTCTGGCTTTAACGCCAACGGCATTGCGCTCATCATTGCGCTGACCCTGCCAATGGCCTGGTATTTAGCCACCTCGGTCACTGAAAACGAGAGTCGCGGCCGGAAGTTATTAAACCTGGCCAACTACTTGTTCATTCCTCTGGGCGTTTTTGCCGTTCTTCTGACGGCCAGCCGGACAGCCTTAATCGTCATGGTGCCCACATTCTGGTTCATCTTGGGTACTTCTGCCCGGCTGCGCTTTGTGGATCGGATTCTCATCTCCTGTTTCCTGGCCGGGGCGCTCTATTTTCTCCAACCGCTCATCCCGCAAACCTCACTCGACCGGCTCAGCACCACGCAAACGGAATTCACAGAAGGCGATCTTAGCGGTCGTCGCGTTATTTGGGCTGAGGCGTTGGTCACCTTTGAGACGCGGCCACTGATCGGTACCGGCAGTGGCACCTTCAAAGCGGCCGTTGACTACAAGGACAAATCGGCACACAACACCTATCTCGCCATTCTCATTGAATCGGGAGCAATTGGCCTGGGCCTTTTTGTTCTGGTGGCCCTAACCAGTGCGCTGCATCTGAAGGACCTGCCACGGACGGAAAGGATGTTTTATTTAACCCTACTAATTATCCTGGGAGTGGGCATCACAACGATGTCGTGGGAAATCAAAAAGCCGACCTGGTTCATTTTGACAATGGTGATGGTGCATGCGGCCGTTTTCATAAAACCAGTTTCGATAATGGCTAAAGCCCCACCCTGGCGCAAACCTACTACGACACTTGTTACCGAATAATTTCACCTGCTTTTGAGCACAAAATCTAACAACCCCTTCACTCCTGGCGCAACCAGAGGAGTTAGCTTACTTGATTGCCTTCATTCACATACATAAAACTGGTGGGACAACCCTGCAATGGATTTTGCGCAGCACCTTGGGTGCTTCCTATTGCGAAGTCGAACCGCTAACAATTGAACGGGACTTTCAACAAATCCCATGGATGGCTCCTGCGCGCATTGCTGATCTGGAATATATGGAATCCATGTACCCGCAGCTGGGGGGCATTGGTGGCCATCACATTCAGCCGCACATGCAGCTGCATGAGAAATATCCTGGCCTCAAATATTTCACCTTCATGCGCGACCCTGTGAAAATGCGGGCTTCCATGTACCAGCACGGCGTAAACACGCTGGGCGAAGAAAATTGCGTATTCGAGGAATGGCTGCAAGAGGAACAATCACGTAACCGGCAAACGAAAATGATTGCCGGTACGGCCGATGTTAACAAAGCAATCGAAATCATCGAGCAGCAGCAAATCTTCGTCGGCCTCACGGAGCACTTTAACGAGTCGCTTCTGCTATTGAAGAATCTTGTGGACTCCAACCTCAACATTGCCTACAAGCGGATGAACGTGGCCAAGGGGGAAACGGCGGCCAAACGGCTCCTCGCTTCCGAGGAAGCCCGAGCCCAGTTGCAGGCAGGCAATGAAGCGGACATGGCCCTGTACGAGTTTGTCAAGCAGGAATGGTACCCCCGATTTCAGCAAGCGTACGGCCGTTCCCTCGCTGAAGATGTGGCCGATTACCAGGCAAAGTTGAGCCAGTTTGGCCATCGTCAGGTGTCGCTTTCATTTATGAGCAAGCCACGACTGTTCAAACTGCTGCTTCTGCTAGACATGGAACCGTACAACGGCCGTAACGTCACCCTCTCGCTGCTCAAAAAATATCTACTCTATCGCTCTAAAATTCAACTCGACCGCAAACGATTACAAAACTAAGCATTAATCTCTATGGCTCCCAAAAAAGTTCTGTTCCTGGTGGATCGGTTGGGCCGCGGCGGCGTGGCCCAGGTGGTCACCAACGTCGCGCTCAGCATCGACCGCACCAAATTCACGCCGGTCATTTGTGTGACCCGCGACAAACCCGCCCACGGACAAGATGAGCTGCTGCGCCAGGCTGGCGTCACGGTCATCGAGCTCAAGCGCCAGTCACGCTTCCAGATGTCCGTCTGGAAAACCTTATGGCAAGCGCTAAGCGATGTCACCATCCTGCACACCCACCTAAGCGGTTCCAACTTTTGGGGCCGACTGTGGGGCACGCTGCGGCGGGTACCCATCATCATTACCCAGGAACATGCCCCCGCCTATGAAAAAATGTGGTACGAACATTTGGTGGACCGCACAATGAGCCCGCTCTCCGACCGCATCATTTCTGTGTCGGAATTTGACCGGCAAAAGTACATTGAGCTAGAGAAGATTCCGCCCGAGAAGATCGAAACGCTTTACGTGGGCATCGACATCGACAAATTTGCGACGGGTTTGTCACGACCGTTTGCCAAGCAACAAATTGGAGTGCCTAGCGATAAGCAAATCATTTCCGTTGTAGCACGCCTTTTTCCGCAAAAGAACCAGCAAGGTTTTCTGGAAGCGCTCACCCTGCTGCCGCCAGAACTTCTGGCCAACGTCCACTGCTTGCTTATTGGCAGCGGCCCGCTAGAAGAACATCTGCAAAGCGAAGTGAAACGGCTGGGCCTGGAAGAAACGGTCACCTTCCTCGGCGAACGAACCGACGTGCCCCAGCTGTTAGCCGCCAGCGATATGCTGGTATTGCCGTCACACTTTGAATGCCTGCCCAGCGTTATTTCTGAAGCAATGGCGGCGCGATGTGCGGTGGTCGCAACGGCCGTTGGCGGTATCCCGGAAATGCTCGGCGACGTGGGCTGGCCAATGGTACCACCGGGCAACGCCTCACAGCTGGCCGAAGCCATTGCCTGCGTGCTCTCGATGAGCGATGCAGAGCGAAACAGCCGGCTAGACCAGGGCGAGAAAGTCGTCCGCGAGCGGTTTAGCAAACCGCAATCGGTACTCAAAACCCAGCAGCTTTATGAAACAATGCTGGCTACTCTTCCCCATTGAACCATCGCCTAAGGATTCAAAAATGACGTTAAAAATATTAATGGTCGGACCCGGACCAGGTAAACCGGGCGGCATCTTAGCTCTAACCGATGCCTTAGTCCCGGTTCTGGCAGAAGACGTGGATTTGCACTACTTTCCCACCGTCCAGCGTTTTGCCAACAGCGAAATGGGCCAATTTTCTCTGCGCAATATCCGGCTGGCGCTAAACCAGTACGGCCGTTTCATCCGCGACCTCGTTCGCTTCCGTCCCGACCTGGTACACATCCATACCTCTCAAGGATTGGGCTGGCTAAAAGATACGTTTTATGTGGCCATAATTAAGCTATACGGCCGTTCCCTCATCCTCCATGTGCACGCCGCCGAATACGACGAGCTGTTTGGCCGTAAATCGCGCCTCTGGCAAGCATACACCCGCTTCATGATGAACCGCGCCGAAGCCGTCATCGCCGTCTCTACCGAGTGGAAAAAAGCGCTGGGCCAACTGGTGCCTTTGGAACGAATCCACCCTTTTCGGCCGTGCTTGAATGTGAGGGAATTTTCGCCCGCCGAAAGGCAGTCTAACCAAACGATCAATGCCCTGTTTTTAGGCACGGTCGGCACGCGAAAAGGAGCCTTCGATCTTATCGAAGCGATGCAGCGCATCCCGGACCAAACACCTCTCCGGTTGTGGATTGCTGGCGGTGGTGAGAAAGAAGGCGATTTGGAAAAAGCCAGACAAAAAATCCACGCTTTAGGTCTCCAGGAAAGGTGCGAACTGATTGGTATTGTGCAGGGGCAGCAAAAAGCCGATCTGCTGAAAAATGCCCACATTTTTGCCTTACCCTCATACAACGAAGGGCTGCCCTTTGCCATCATAGAAGCGATGGCCGCCGGACTGGCTATCGTCGCCACGCCAGTGGGCGGTATTCCCGAAGTGGTGCAGCATGAACAAAACGGCCTTCTGGTAACTCCAGGCGATACAGAGGCCTTGGCGGCCAGCCTGATGCAGCTCACGGCCGATTCCCAGCTGCGCCAGGCAATGGGCCAGCACAATCGCCACACCGCCTGCCAGGAACTAGATGTAAGACCATATGCCAAACGGCTGGTCGCTTTGTATGAAACGGTGCTCTCGCCCGGACAAACGGGCAGACCATCTTCTCAAACCATAAACTCAGAATTGCATATTTGAAGAAAAAAGGCTGTTTATGCTCGCTTTTGTTCACATAGAAAAATGTGCCGGACAAACCGTGCACTGGATACTGCGCAGCTCCTACGGGATCAATCACTGTGACATCTTGCCCTGGCAAGGCTACAACGCGATGGCTCCTCTGGATGGCTTCACCGCCACCGACCTTCAACGACTGCGCAGCGTTTATCCCCGCCTCAAAAGCATTGCCGGGCACAAGGTCCGCACCTACACCGACTTGCACAAGGCCCAACCAGATGTGCACTATTTTGCCTTGATACGCGAGCCGCTGCGACGGCAAGCATCCCACTTCCAATTCTTGAAGGAGAGGCGGCAGTTAACCATCTCTTTTGAAGAATGGGTACACACCAATGATTGGGGCGCAAATTGGCAAACGCGTATGCTCACCGGCACGGACGATGTCAATGAAGCTGTTCGCATTCTAGAGAAAAAACAAGTTCTGGTAGGACTGGTAGAACATTTCGATGAATGGCTGCTGCTGGTAAAAGGGCTGCAAGCACCCGATTTGAACATTGCCTACGAACGTAAAAACGTTGCCTCAGACAAAACGTTAGCCAACCAACTGCTGGCAGATAAACACAGCCGCGCCATTTTGGAAGAGCAAAATCAGGCGGACCTGGCGCTGTATCACTACGTTAAAAATGAGCTTTATCCTTCCTGGCAACAAGCCTATGGCCCACGGCTGGCGGAAGATTTGCAGCAGTTCCAAAGCAATCGTGGCCAGTTTAATAAGCAGCGCGTATTGCAATCACGACTTTACCGTAACCTCATCTATATGCAGGCTCTCCGCTGGCATCGCCTCCGGCTGCGGAAATCGGTGCGTGAGGTATTTGCCCCACAGACGTGGAAATTCCAAGAGTCGCAACAAGCTTCTCGTGACGGTTAAGTAACCCAAGAAGAGATCGGACATGCACATTATCCTTTACGTACTAGACGCCTTACGCGCAGATCACCTGGGCTGCTACGGCTATAAACGAGACATTACCCCGCACATCGACCAGATCGCGGCTGAAGGCGTACTGTTTGAAAACTGTTTTACTTCGACCACTTGGACCCGGCCGGTAGCCGCCTCCCTTTTAACCGGGGCGTATCCAAAAGTGCACCAAACCACCAGCCGAGACAATATGTTTTCGGTGGGTCTCAAGCGGCTGCCAGAAATGCTGCAAACGGGTGGATTTGAAACGGCCGCTTTTAACACAATGGGCAATATCGCCGGGGAAATTGGCTTTAGCCGCGGCTTTGACCAGTATTTCGACCTCTTCCGCGAACCAGCTCTGGTAGCCAAGCGGCACCGGCTCAACGCCGCCAAAGAAGGCCTGCTGCACACGGCCGAAGCTGAAATTGCTCTTCCCCTGGCAGAAGACATCAATGACTATCTGCTACCCTGGTTGGCCGAGCGCAAGGCAGAAAACACCTTCAGCTTTGTCTGGTCAATTGAAACACACGAACCCTATGGCGCACCCGAGCCATTTCGCCGCTATGCGGGACCCGTACACCGCCCCGGCGAAGGTGAGAGTGATGACATCCGCAGCGCCACCCAGGCTGACCGTGACCGATTGATGAATCTTTATGATGATGGGATTCTGTACAACGATCACTGCATTGGGCAGCTGGTCGATCAACTCAAGCAGCTTGGTATTTATGAAGATACGTTGTTTCTCATCGTCGGCGACCATGGCGAGGCGTTTTATGAGCATGGCTTTTACACGCACGGCCATCCACCGTATGACGAACTAATCCATGTGCCGCTGATCGTGAAGTTCCCTGGCTGGACCCACGCCGGACGGCGTGTTGCGGGATTGGCCGAACTGATTGATGTGGTGCCTACGGTAACGGCCGTTGCCCACCTTCCCCAACCCGCAGAAACAAGCCGCTTTATTCAGGGCAAAAACTTGCTGCCTTTGTTGACCAAAGAGCAGGACCAGGTACGCACGTATACCTTCTCTGACACCCAATCCTTGGCCATCCACAACCGGTATCTCTCCGTGCGCAGCCAGGAATGGAAATACATTCAGATCCGCCAACCGCAGCGCAACCGGCAAACGCTGCTAAAGACCGTGCAGCACGTTCTGGCTCGCGGCCTGCTGTGGGACATCATTCGTCGGCCACGCCACTTTCTGCGCAGTTATTTTCGCAATAACAACGAATTTCTGTTTAACCTACAAACGGATCCGGCGGAGCAGCACAATGCCCTGACCGAACATCCCGAAGTTGCCCAGGAACTACAGCAAATTCTTGAGCAGTGGTTGATGCAAAATGAGCAGCTTTCCCAGCAGCTCGGTGATGAACCGCTGACTTACCACGAAAGCGAAGCCCTGCAAAAACACCTGGAAAAGTTAGGCTACCTGTAAAAATTTGAGGAAACGGATGGAGAACAAACGTTTTGTGCTGCTGTGTCAGCATTTCTATCCCGAAATGGTTTCAACCGGAATGCATATGACTGAGTTGGCCGAACGGCTAACAGAGCTGGGCTGGCAAATAACAGTTTATTGCGCCAAACCAAGCTGGGGTGCAGAAGCCGACCTCTCAGAAAACACAATTGAATACAAGGGCATTGAAATCACTCGTGTAAACACGCGCGGTGATCAAAAAAAGAGCTTGCTGTCTCGGGCGCTATTTGCCATCTCGTTTTTGTCGTCTGTTTCTTTGTTATTGTGGCAACAGCGCAAGCAGTTTCCCGCGATTGTGGTAACCACCAATCCCCCCTTTCTCGGTCTGGTGGGTTGGCTCTTTTCGACGCTCTTCCACATTCCGTATTTGCTGATTGTGTACGACATCTACCCGGAGATTGCTGTCAATCTGGGGGTTTTGTCCCCCCGGTCGCTCATCACCAAAATTTGGCGGCAGGTGACACACTTAATTTTTCGGAAAGCGGCCGTTCTTGTGGTCATCGGTCGGGATATGGAGCAAATCGTGCGGCAAAAGCTGCCTGCCCATCTACACCAACGCATCACCCGCATCCCCAATTGGTCCGATGAAAAGCGGGTCAGACCCATACCCAAAAATGAAAACAGCTTTCGCCAGGAGCAGGGTATTCACAACACATTCCTGGTTCAATACGCCGGGCGCATGGGGCGCACACACAACCTGGAACCTATCATCGAAGCCGCTCGCGAACTCTCTTCTGAAAAGATTCTCTTTCAATTTGTTGGCGATGGGGCCAAGAAACAGACGCTCCAACAGTTGGCCGCAGAATATAACCTGACCAATATCCAGTTCCTGGCCTACCAGCCAATGGAAAGCCTGTCCGATATGCTCGCGGCAGCAGATCTAGCCCTGGTCTGCCTGGATGAAGCGTTCACTGGGCTAAGCGTACCCAGTAAATCGTATGGCATCATGGCCAGCGGCACGCCCATACTTGGTTTTGTGCAACCAGATAGTGAAATTGGCCAAATGATCACCGAAGAAGCGTGCGGCGTGGTGCTGCCAAATCCCACGGCCGAACAAATCTCACAAACTTTGCGCAACCTGATCCACAACACCAGCACGCTGGATGCCATGAGCGCTGCCGGACATCAGGCATTTCTCCAAAAATACACGCTTTCCCACGCCGCAATGGCCTACGATACGGCTCTCGCCAAAATGGTTGCCGGGCTAAACTGACCGATCTAATAACACCACTCTCGTGCCTTATTGTCATCATTTGTTTTATCGTTTACTTGTCAGGGAGGAACTTGACGATGAAGTTGTACTCAAACGATCCCACTCCCCACACACTGCCCAACATGCCAACTTTTTCTAAACCCAACATCTTTAAGCTGCCCTTTTCAGAACGCAGATTATTGCTGTTTGTTGTCGATTTATGCCTCGTTTCGCTGTCCGTAACAGGAGCCTTCTTGTGGTGGCAGCATCAGGCAGGATTGCCATTTAACCTAAGCCACATGCTGGATCGCTGGTATTGGTTCCCCATCATGCTGGTTAGCTGGAGCATCCTGGCTGGGTTAAATGATTTGTACGATATTCCTACCTCGTGCCGCCGGACGCTAACGGCCGTTCGCGTGATCGTGACGGGTGGGATGGGGTTCATCATGTACTGGGGTGTCTACTTTGTAAGCTCGCAAGCCCTACCAAGGCTGTTTGTGATCTTTTTTCTCATCTTAGCAATGCCCAGCATTATTCTATGGCGCTGGGCATACTCGTTCGTTTTTCTTGCACCTCAGTTTCTACATAAAGTTCTCATTCTTGGTGCGAATGATCGAGGTATAACACTTGCCAAAGCCCTAAAACGTGAGCCGCTCACTAACTACCAAGTAGTTGGTTTTTTGGACAACAATCCTCAGGCAATGGAAGAATCATTGGATCACATGCTGATTCCCGGAAAAGAATTAGATGTACTGATTATAGCCAGGCAACTTGGAGTACAAGAAATTATAATTGCCCTAGAGAAAAATTTGGAACGGCCGCTTTTCACCCAGCTAATTGAATGCCAGATACAAGGTATTGATGTCTCTTGGATGCCAGATGTCTATGAAAGAGTATGCCGCAGTGTCCCTATCCAACACGTTGATCCCGCTTGGGTAATGATCGCTATGCAGGGCATGCCACTCATCAACAGCTTTCAGTTGGCCGCAAAGCGCTTGATGGATCTAATCATTGTTCTGCTGACCGCCCCAATATTCTTGCTACTGATCCCGGCTATCGGATTGGCAATCATTCTGGATTCACCAGGCCCTATATTTTATTCTCAAACTCGCTGCGGCCAAGGTGGGAAAACGTTCAAAATTCTCAAATTTAGAACCATGGTACAAAATGCAGAGAAAGACGGCAAGGCCCAATGGGCTCAAAAAAAGGATCCCCGCATCACCCGGGTAGGTCAATTTTTGCGTAAATCACGTCTAGATGAGCTACCGCAAATTATCAACGTATTGATGAACGATATGAGCCTGGTTGGCCCACGCCCAGAACGTCCAGAATTCATTGAACGCCTGGAGAAAGAGGTTCGTTTTTACCGTACCCGTCTTACCGTCAAGCCAGGCATTACTGGCTGGGCCCAAATTCACTATGACTATGGCAACACCGTTGAAGATGCGCTAATCAAGCTCCAGTACGATTTTTATTATGTCCGTTACCTATCAGTTGTACTGGATATCTATATACTCTTTAGAACAATTTGGGTCCTTATAATGCTGAAAGGCACTTAATAGAAAAATGCTTGTTCAAACTATAGTAAGGATAATATCAATTCTGTATATGTCTTAAGTATAAAAAAAAGCCTATTGTGTAATGGTAAGAGGAAAGTATTGCCTTTCAACAAATTATTGCATCGTTGCAGGCAAACGGAGGAAATCATGGCAGATTTTGTGGAATTGCGTCAATATGCAGTAATTATTCTCAAGCGTTGGTGGGTTTTGTTTTTAGTGCTCATCTTTACGCTGGCCATTGGTTACGGCATCACCCGTCGCCAGGAGCCTGTTTATAAAGCAACCGCCAGCATCCTGGTTGGGCAATCTTTGCAGTCTACTAACATCAGTACGCAGGATTTTCGCACCAGTGAAGAGTTGGCCCAAACCTATGCGGCGTTAGCGCAACGCCAGCCGGTACTACAAGGTGCCGTCGAGAATATAGGGCTGAACATGCGCTGGCAGCAGCTAAAGGGCGCAGTTTCAGCCAAGCCGGTTACCAATACGCAGCTTGTAGAGATCACCGCTGAAGCCGATTCGCCAGAAGAGGCCAGGATTATCGCTGATGAGGTAGCCAATCAGCTCATCCTCCTCAGCCCTACGGCCCTGCAAAATCAGGAGTTTGAAGAGACGATTGCGTTTGTTGAAGAACGCATGGCCAGTCTGCAAACCAAGATTTCGGAAGGCCAGGCACGCCTGGAAGAGTTAGAAGCCACTGATGTTTCCACCCT
Organism: Ardenticatenaceae bacterium; assembly: GCA_020634435.1. Taxonomy (GTDB): domain Bacteria; phylum Chloroflexota; class Anaerolineae; order Promineifilales; family Promineifilaceae; genus Leptofilum. Next base: position 953,809 of record JACKBS010000004.1, read on the forward strand.
TTCTGCCACAGAAACGGCCGATTTGCAGCAAGAAATTAATGCTTTAACCGAACTAATTACCGAGTGGGAAAGAAACTTCACCCAGCTGCTGAACTTCCTGGATGGCAAACAATCAGCCAACTATCTGGCCATTGTCGAGTCGGCTCAGCCCAGCTCTTCCCCAGTTCGGCCGAATATCAAGCTAAACATGGGCGCAGCGGCCGTTATCGGCCTGGCATTAGGTCTGGCCCTCATTTTTGTTCTGGAGCATATGGATGACACCATTAAATCCAGCGATGATCTGGGCAAATTAATTGGCCTGAATCCACTGGGCGCTATCCGAGAGGTAAAGACCGAAGGGTACGAAGGAGCACTCATTACCACCCGAGACAGGTTCTCGCCGCAGTCAGAAGCGTACCGAATGATTCGCAGTAATATCCAGTTCATGTCGGTAGATGAGCCCAGCAAATCGTACCTGGTTACCAGCTCGGTACGAGGCGAAGGCAAGAGCTTTTTCACTGCCAACCTGGGTGTAGTGATGGCCCAAGCCGGGCATAACACCATCATCGTAGATACCGACCTGCGCAGTCCGGTGCAGCATGAAATCTTCCAACTGCAAAATCCCAAGGGGCTTACTGACCTGCTGCGCGAACCGGATTTAACGGCCGTTAATTTCCTGGAAAGCACTCAAGTTCCAGGGCTGCGTGTGCTCACCAGCGGCGCATTGCCACCCAATCCATCGGAGCTTATTGGCTCGCAGCGCATGAAGCAAGTCATGGCCGAACTGGCCGAGATCGCCGATGTGGTTATCTACGACAGTCCGCCAGCCGTTATCGTGGCCGATGCGGCCATCTTGTCCGAGCGGGTAGATGGGGCCGTATTCGTCATTCACGTGGGCAAAACCCGGCGCGAAGTCATTCAACAAGCCATCTACAATCTGCGGCAGGCCGAAGCCAACCTGTTTGGTGCGGTTCTGAATCGCGTCTCAAAAAAAACCCATAGCTACTATTATCACGGCTACTACTACAAACGTAGTGAAAACGATCCCGCTGATCAGGCAAATGCAAACTGGCTACAACGTTGGGCCAAGCAGCTGCCTTTTGTAAAGTAGCTCATCTTCTACAACTGCATACAAGTAACAAAAAAAGCGTGGCTGCGGCCGCGCTTTTTTGTTGCCTGTTAGCCGTCATCGGTGGCTTATCGCCAGATCGGCAAACTTTGTTATAATCCCGCCTGCCGGTAGCAGAAAAGGGCGCCTTGCCCGTACCCGGCCGCGCGTTAAGCGCAATCAAAACTGCGGGAACCAAGCCCGCCAACATTTAACGAACAGCATAATGCAAAACTAAACAGACCGTCGCGGTCTGTTTTGCTGCTGCATGTTGTCGGAAGGAAATTTTTATGACTGTTTTAACACAAACAAATGCAAAATCAGAAGCGGTACAGGTGGCGGCAACGGCCGTTCCCGTTGCCGCTGTCATTGTGGTCGCTGCCTACATCGGGGCACAAATGCTGGCCGATGTCACCAGCCTGAAGATTGGTCTGGTAGCCGGCTACGCGGTAGACATGGGCACTTTCATCTACCCCATCACCTTCACCCTGCGAGACGTGGTACACAAGCTGCTGGGTAAGCGCAATGCCCAGGCGCTCATTATCATGGCCGCGGTCATCAACCTGTTCATGGCCGCTTACCTCGGCTGGGCCGCCAGCGTACCCAGCGACCCGTCGTGGGGGCTAGGTGCCGAGTTCAGCGCCATCTTAGGCCCGCTGTGGCGCATCGTCATCGCTTCTATCCTGGCCGAAGTGGTCAGCGAACTGCTCGACACCGAGGTGTATCACTGGTTTGTCACCCGCGTGACCGAGAATTACCAATGGGCGCGCGTGCTGCTTTCTAACAGCATTAGCGTGCCGGTAGACAATCTCATCTTTGCCGTCGGCGCATTTGGTGCGCTGCCCTTCCTGAAAGATCATTTCCTGACGCTGCCCTGGGCAACGGTCTGGCAAATTTTTGCGTTTAACCTGGTGGTTAAATACGGCATGACCCTCGTCAGCCTACCGCTCATTTACCTGTCTCCCAAAGGCAAATAGAGACCTCTGGCACGCAGAATTGCATTGAAGACAGTTGCTTTTTGATGCAGTTCTGCTTTTTTAACCGCCAACGGCGCGGTGCGCTTTGACCCAGCCACCCAGAAAATCGCGGGAAACCAGGATGTTTTCACGTGGCGGCTCAGCCGCTGTGCTTGCGGCTTGCTGCCGAACGGTTTCCAACGCCTGCCACCAATCTTTTTCCGTTTCCCAGGTTTGAATCGACAGCGTTTTGCTCTCGTTCACTTTCACCAGTTCAAGCTCCCTAAATCCCGGCTGAGCCGCCAGCAAGTTCGGAAAACTGCCTTCTTCCTGCGAACGTTTCAGCTCTTCATCAGCCATCCCTTCTACCAAATCAAAAACAAGCACCACTTTATAGGACATATTGCGCTCCGTAAGATAAATTTTTATCGCTGTTTAGCTTACAGCAAAGCTCAAATTAATTTACCGCTCAAGGTACAGCCAAAACCTAGACAAAAGTACAGGCAGCAAACGCAATTTTTTCTGGGTATGGTGGGATACGGCCGTCTATCCCATCTTAAAAAACGAGGGGTCCTAGGGGCGACCCGGCGGGTTGCCCTTACAAAATTTGCCAGATCGACGCGCTTCTGGATAATAGATTCATCTTCACACGAGGTGACCAATGACAGACTGAGTTTTCCCAATCGTTCTTCCTGATTTCTGAAATCTCCCCACGCGGGACATCACTGGCTGCCATTTTTGCAGTCGGCATTGGGTAAACTCATGTTAACGGCACACAACCTTTCCAAAGCCTACGGGCTTTCTCCTATTCTTGAAAACATCACATTTTCCATCAACGCGGGCGACCGCGTTGGGCTGATTGGGCCTAACGGCAGTGGCAAAAGCACGCTCATGCGCCTGCTCACCGGGCAAGAACGGCCAGATCGCGGCAGCATGACGCTCAACCCGCCCAACCTGCGCATTGGCTATCTGGCCCAGGGCTTTTTGCCCGATGAGGACCAGACGCTGGGCGATTTGCTGCACCAAACCGTCGGCGATCCAGATGAACTGGAAGCCGAGTTGGGTGAATTAGCGCTCTCGCTGGCGGAGCAGCCCGACCGGGAAGATCTTCATTTGGCGTATGATGCGGTGTTGGAGAAATTGAATCGGGCGGATTACGGCCGTATCCAACCCCTCCTCGCCACCTTCCAACTAGACCACCTCAACCCCGATTTGCCCGTGCGCAGCCTCAGCGGCGGCCAAAAAACGTGCCTCGCCCTCGTCCTGATTTTGCTGGATGAACCTCAGCTGCTCCTGCTCGATGAGCCAACCAACCACCTGGACATCGGCATGTTGGAATGGCTGGAGGCGTGGCTGCGCGGCTTCAACGGCGGTGTCCTCATCGTCTCCCACGACCGCGCCTTTCTCGACCAAACCACGACGCGCATCCTCGATCTCAACCCGCACACACACACCATTCGCGACTACCCTGGCAACTACACCGACTACCTGCGCCAATACCTCGCCGAGCAGGAAAAGCACCTCTCCACCTGGAAAGACCAGCAGTATGAAATCCGCCGCATGAAGCAAGACATCCAGCGCACTTTTGAGCAGGCGAGCTCCGTCGAACGCACCACCACGCCGCGCCAGCCCAACGTGCGCCGTCTGGCCAAAAAGGTAGCCAACAAAGCCAAGTCCCGCGAGAAAAAGCTAGATCGCTACCTGGAATCCGACGACCGCGTAGAAAAACCGCTGCGCAGCTGGCAAATGAAGCTGGATTTAGACGAAGCCCCCCACCTCGGCAAAGACGTGCTCTTTTGGAAGATTTGGCTGTCGGCTACCCTGGGCACGCGCCGCTGCTCACGCAAATCAACCTGCAAGCCCAAGCGGGCGAGCGCATCATACTGACCGGGGAGAACGGCAGCGGCAAAACCACGCTGCTGCGCGCCATTGCCGGGCAGCTAACGCCGATGGCTGGGCGCGTGCGTCTGGGGCAAAGCGTCCAGCTTGGCTACATGTCCCAGGAGCAAGAGCTGCTCGGCGCGAACGACACGCCGCTCAGCACCATCCAGGCTGTCGCCCGCTCAACGAGACGGATGCCCGCTCCTTTTTGCACTACTTTTTGTTCACGGGGGATGATTCGCTGCGGCCCAATGGCCAGCTCAGCTACGGGGAGCGGGCACGGCTAGCCCTGGCCCGACTGGTCGCCTCCGGCTGCAACTTCCTGCTGCTGGACGAACCCACCAACCACCTGGACATCCCTTCCCGCACCATGTTCGAGGAAGCGCTCAGCCAGTTCGAAGGCACCATCCTCGCCGTCGTCCACGATCGCTATTTCATCGAGCAATTCGCCACCAAACTCTGGCTAGTTGATGATTGCAAACTGGAATTGATTTATATCTAAAATTAACGTGAGTATGGGTTAAGCAACCAGGCAGGCGATGGTCTCTCGACCCAACGATGGCTTCTTTGGCTGCCTGGCATAAGCAATCAAGCCACAAATCAGATTAACCATGAAGTTAGCCACACTGCGATGGCGTGTATGCTCAATCTGAGAAATGTTTTTCAATTGGTCGTTCACACATTCCACAATGGCTCGTTTCCGCAATAGAAGCTTATCGCTAAATATCATGGGCAGGCGATTCTTGGCGTTGGCTTTCAACTGGGTCACTAATTGCACACCAAACAGCTCTAGCAAGGAGGCGTGCAAATCTTTGGAGATGTAGCCTTTGTCACCATAGATTTTGCCGAACAACTGCTGCACCAGTTTCGGCACCGGTTTCCGGTCATCGACGTTTCCTGGCGTTAAGAGAACATTGAGCAACTCGCCTCGGTCGTTGATGGTCAGATGCAGTTTGAACCCGTAAGACTGTAAAAGGCTAGACATAATCTGACACTGCTGACCTAACTGACAATAGCATGAGCTGTTGGTTCGGACTTGTTTTCTAGCTGTGGAAACAAGTCGTCAATCACCTTTTCTCGCGCCTAGTGCTTCGTCTCTGAAAACGTTTGATATGGCGTTCGTCCGTAACAATACTTGCCTGTATGTGTTCGCTCCTGATTATACAATTCTAGCCACTGATCCAAATCTGTCTGTAGTTCTTTCAAAGTGCGATAGATTTTCTTGCGAAAAGCGACCTGGTAGAACTCATTCTTGATGGTGCGATGGAAACGCTCGCAAATGCCGTTGGTCTGTGGGCTTTTGGCCTTGGTTCGCGTGTGGTCGATGTCTTCAATGGCCAGGTACAACTGATATTCGTGATTTTCCAGGCGGCCGCAATACTCGGTGCCCCGATCTGTCAGAATCCGCAACAAGGGCACTTCTTGGGATTCAAACCAAGGCAAAACGCGATCATTGAGCAAGTCAGCGGCCGTAATGGCGTGCTTCTGGGTGTAAAGCTTGGCGAAGGCCACTTTAGTGTAGGTATCGATGAAGGTCTGCTGGTAAATACGGCCCACGCCTTTGATGGTGCCAACGTAATAGGTGTCTTGGCGCCTAGATAACCGGGATGAGCTGTTTCAATCTCACCGTGCGCCTCTCGTTCTTCTTTGGCTTTTTCCAGTGCTTGTAGCTGCGCTTCCGTCAGGATGAGATTTTCTTCAGCCACCCGTTTTTCCAAAGCCTTTAGGCGTTTCTTGAAGGTTTCAGGTCATGGCGCAGCCAGATCGAGCGCACACCACTCGCTGAAACAAAGGCGCCCTTTTCTGTAGTTCATTGGAGGCACGCAACTGGCCGTAGCTGGATTCTCAAAGGCAAACTCAATAACAGCAGCCTCGACCGCCGGCGCCACCCTGTTTTTGACGTTTGGTTGGCGCCGGCTTATCTCCCGCAAACCTTCCTCACCGTGCTCATCGTACAGCTCTTTGAAGCGATAGAAGCTGTCGCGGGAGTAGCCCATCACCCGGCAGGCCTGACTAACATTGCCCAATTCTCTGGCTAGATTTAACAGCCCCAACTTGTTCTTGATAATTTTTTCTTCTGCTTTCATTATGACACTCCTTCGTGTTCGTGTGATTTTACAAGGAGTGTCAGATTAAGTCTCAACTAATACACAAGCATCTTGTCATCCACCTAGCAAAACAATTCAATGATAAAATCTTCGTTAGGCATTGGATTCTCCTTTCTGGTTTTGGATTGTCACCCTCAGAATAGGAGAAATGGCTGTGGCCATCACTTCAGCATCGCTCATTTGACGTTGTGGGTCTTCGTAATAATGAATAGCCATGAGAAAGTCGCTTACAATCGTATAAATTGCTACTATTTTGTCGTCCATGGGAGTCTTCTTTTGGTTGTGGGTTAGGCGCCAACAACTTTAAAGAGATTTCCCAAGGGCATCAAGCTACCTTTTTAAACTGAAATCAATTTGAAACGAGCAGTTTTTCAAAATCAGGGTCCAGGTCAAACTTGGGCCATAAACGCTTGAGTAATCAATCAGGTTCTGAATTGATACGATGAATAAATCCCTTACAGGCTTCAACAAGTGCCTGTAATGTCAAATGACAATGTAATTGAGTGATTTCTTCCCGCATCCATTTCCATAATCCCTCAGTCGGGTTGAGGTCAGGACTGAAAGCGGGAAGCTGAACTAAGAACCTATCCGTAAATTCATTTTCCAGAGGTGAGACGAACGTCGAATTTTTTAACATTAACGAAAATGACGTCTTCGCACTCTGAAAATCAACTCTTACTTACATTTCGGAGCGCAACCTTATGCCTGACTTACATGCTCGGAATATTTTTCGGACAGGTTCTAAGGTGAACCTTAATTTGAACGCTGCTGCTACTTTTTTACTGCGATGCCATGGCGCACCGTCCAAAATAATGTAAACGGTTTGGTCATCCACCATTAGCCAATCGGCTAATGCCTACAAAAAGGCAATGGTATTGTCCCTGTTAAAACGGCCGTTGCTCCAGAGGAAGCATTGACCATGAGCAAAATTGTAAGCACCATAATAATTGATTTTGGCTGATAGTCCCGGCGAGTTGCTCTTAACCCATTGCGGTTGACCTTTCACTGACTAACTGTAGCCTAAATCCAGGTCTTGATGGAAATGAGCCTCATCAATGTAGATGATAATCGCCTTGCCATCGCACATTTGAATGAACATATCGCCAAGCAGTTCGATGTACTGTTGCCGTTGCGCCGGTTTGGCTTTGGCTAACAGCTTTTGGCACTTTTTCTAACTGAATCCCGATTGATGCAACAGGGCCCGAATCGTGTTCTTGCTCACTTGTCGCTGACATTTGCCTTGCAGCCAAACAACCAGCTTTTCAGCGTCCAGCGATGGCCAGGTAAGTCAACATCCTGTGGTGATTGGCTTTGGAGGAGCGTGATTACTTCTGTCTTCAACTCTGAGCTAAAAAGGGGAGGTGTCCCCCGGTGCGCTTGTACAATAATGCCTCTGACCCTGCTGTGTTGTACACATGTATCCCGCCCATCACTGTTTGATCATCACGCCCAATCTCTTGAGCCCATCGTGTCGCATTGGTCTGACCCGTGCCTATCAGGTACAACGCTTGATACCGTTCCCGGCTACGCGGATGCGCAGCATGGATGGAATGGGCTTAACTCGTTTTAGTGGACATAGAGTTGTGAGACTTCTGGCAAGAGCTCGTACTCAACGGGAGTTTGGTAATCGTACTGGCATACTGACTGCCCTGGTCAGAGTGATGTAGCAATCCTGGCCGCGGGTGCTGTTTTCTAAAAGCCATGCGGAACGTATCAATGACCAGCTTCCGCTGCAAAGTAGCCTGCATCGACCAACCGACAATTTTGCGAGAATACATGTCCAACAGCACTGCCAGATAAAGCCAGCCTTCGACGGTGGCCAGGTAGGTGATGTCGCCCAGCCAGATTTGGTTGGGTCGGACGGCCGTAAACTGCTGATTGAGTATATTGGCCGCCACGGGGAAGCGGTGATTGGATTGTGTCGTGACCTTGTAACTCCGTTTACGGCTGGCCTGAATGCCGTGTAAGCGCATCAGCCGGGCCACTCGCTTGCGGCTGCAACGGATGCCTTCCCGACGCAGCGCCGCATAGATACGCGGGCTGCCATACACGCCTTTGTTGCGCCGGTAATGCAGACGAATGAGCGCTAATAATGTTTCGTTGGCCATCTTTCGGGCACTGGGTTTCCGCTTGCGCCAAGCATAATAGCCGCTACGGGAAACCTGGAGCACCTGACACATCAGCTCTTTGCGCGCGAAGATGGCCGTCGCTTTTTTAGGATTTCATTCTCCAGCTGCGCTTCTCGCAACTCTTTGCGCAGCCGGGCTAGTTCAGCATCACGGTTTTTCATTTGACCACAGCCAGGAAATGCCTATTCTGGATCGTTGGCTAGTTCATCTCGCCAGCGGAACAGACTGCTTTTGCTGATGCCCAGTTCGCTGGCTGCTTCTGCTACCGTGCGGTCACTTTCGTGTGAAAGTCTGACGGCCTCGAGCTTGAATTCTCGGGAATATGATTTGGTACGCTTTTTCATGAAGCTTTCTCCTGTTTTGAGGTGCAGTATCATGACTTACTGTCCATCAAAACGGGTAAAGCCCATGCTAGGTTGCTAGCACATTGATAGCCGCTCACTTGTTGAAGCCACAAAGGTGTTGCGCAAACATGCTTTTCATATCTTGTCTGCTTTATCTGACGCCCGTTTTCCGAGTCGCACCTTGCGTCTTATCCTTCCTTCTTTAACACAATACACTGTTCAGAAAAAAAAACCACGCCCCGCCACCTTTCAGCTTTTGAGTCATGCTATTCCTTAACTTGATGTCTATGGCCCCGGTGCATGCCGGCGCTCTTTTTGTTAACCCATGTTTCTGCGCAAAGCCGTCGCTGGAAATCAGTAACCTTCCTCGCGGCTCACCAAATTGAGTAGAGGTTCACCGCTCAGGTAACAGCGCAGGTTCTCGGCAAATATATCGGTGGCTCGTTCATCATACTGCGGTGTAAAACCGCTGACGTGCGGCGTCATGATGACATTTTCCATATCCCACAAAGGACTGCTGTTCGGCAGAGGCTCTTCTTCGTAAACATCCAATCCAGCCCCGGCCAGCCACCCTTTTTTCAGAGCGCGAACCAAATCATCTTCTTTAACAACAGCCCCACGCCCCACATTTACCAAAAATGCCGTGGGCTTCATCGCCTTGAACATTTCTTCGTCAAATAAGTAATACGTGCGCTCCGTGAGGGGCAACGTAATCACCACAAAATCACATTCAGCAATCATCGAGCGGGTGGCCTCGCTGGGATAGATGCGATCCGGTAACGTGCCTTCGGGATCGCCCTGCCCCTCGATGACAAAGCCGGTGTCCTGAAGCTGACGGGCATCGCGCTTGGTTACCAGAATCTTCATCCTAAATGGTTTGGCCAGACGAGCCAGCTCGCGGCCAATACTGCCGTAACCAAGGATGCCCAATGTTTTGCCATATAGCTCCTGCGGCACAAAAGTTTCCCACCGATTTTTAGCCCAGCTGTGTGTCTGCTTGTATTGAAACCATTGAGGTACGCGGTGCGCCCACGCCAATATTTGGGTCATGGCGTACTGGGCCATGTTGGGCGCATGGACACCACTCGCCGTGGTAATGAGCACATCGCTTTGCCAAAGATCGGTCTTTTCCAGGCTGTCGATGCCTGCGTAGTGGGTCTGCACCCAATGCAGATTTGGCGCCTGGGCTATTGACGGAACGGCGCTCTGGGCATAATAGATTTCGGCCTCTGTGGTCCAATCGTCTGGCCAACGACCGTTTGGCAAGGTGCGCTGTTCAATGGCAATTTCAGGGGAAACGGCCCGAATCCGGTCAATAAGAGAAGAAGGGAATGGGGCAGTAATTAACAATTGTCTCATGCAAATACTCCGGCTATTCAAAAAACGAAATCCGATAAATGGCTGAATCGGTTATGGGAAATTCGACGATGAGTTTAACACAAAGGGCGCATCGGGTATACTGCTCGCGACCAATGTTGCTCCTGTGCGTATTAAGCGTATAGAGGAAAATCAAAGGAGACGGCCGTTTTCCCACGCCGCAAATGTGTCCCGGAAACGGTTCTGGCATCAAACACAAAGGCAAGACTCGTTCGGCAACGAGACAACTGCCATTTGATGGAGGTACAAGCAATGCACAAGCGAAGTTCAATCGTCGTTGGCACGATTCTCATTCTGGTGGGAATCTTATTTTTGCTGGTTCAATTTTTCCCCGGACTAGCCGCAAACTTAGACATTAGCCTGCAATGGCCGCTCGTTATTGTCTCCGTCGGTGGGCTGCTCATTTTGAGCGCCTTCCTGGGCACCGCCGCTCTGGCAATTCCAGGCAGCATTGTTGCCGGTATTGGGAGCATTTTGTACGTGCAAAATCTTACCGGCGCATGGGATAGTTGGGCCTACGTCTGGACGTTGATACCAGGCTTTGCCGGCATTGGGGTTATTTTGGCCGGGCTGCTCGGCCACCAACGCCGGAAATCATGGCGCGAAGGCAGCCGCCTGATTGTGACCAGCGCCGTCATGTTTTTGATCTTTGGCGCTTTTTTTAACGGTCTGGGTGGTTTGGGGCGTTATTGGCCCGTGCTGCTCATTGGCTTGGGGCTGTGGATGTTATTGCCAAACCGTAAACGGCAGCGTTCCAGCAGCTAAGGCGAAAGCGTCTGATTTATTCCGTGAAACCTTTTAAAAACTTCCACGTAATGGGGTGCAAATCAACTAAGTTAATAATCACAACTGTGTGGAGGTATTTAGAAAATGAGTAACAAACGTTTGGTTCGCAATACACATGACGAGATGATTGGTGGTGTATGCAGCGGTATCGCTAATTATATGAACATTGACCCGGTCATCGTTCGCCTTGTTTTTGTGCTACTGTTCGGTCATGGCAGTGCTTTAGTCTACCTGATTCTATGGGCGCTAATGCCCACCGATGAAGAACCCGTCGCCAAAGCCCATGTTTTTGACGAAGAAGAAATCGTCATCAACTAACAGCAGCCAACCAAAGTAAAAGGTCTGAGTTTTCCATCTCCGGGTACCAGACTGAATGAAGAAACGGCCGTTCCCTACGAAATATGTGAGGAACGGCCGTTTTTTTGCACCACCCTCTCCTAACTCAGTATAATCCTCGCATGGCCTCACTATTACAAAAACTTCGGACCCTGTTTAAAGCCCGCCTGCATGAAGCAGCCGATAAGGCGCTGCAAAAAAGCGATCTGGCCGTTTATGACGAATACATTCGCCAGGCCGAACGCGAACTGCAAGAGTTTGTTCAAACCATCACCCCGCTGTTTGCCCAGGTAAAAACATCACGCCGCCGCCGCGAAGCGCTGGCCAACGAAGCCGCCAAGTTTGACTTGGCCATAGACACCTTCCTCCAGCAAGGCAAACGCACCGAAGCGATGGTGACGCAAAAACAGTTCATGTCGGCCATGGAGCTAATCAAGACCTACGACGCTTCGCTGGAAAAGCAAGTGTCGGCGCTGGAAAAGCTAGACGACGTGAAGGTGAAGCTGGAAGGGCGTCTGGCTATTGCCAAGCAAGAGCGTGAAGAATTGGGATTTTTGCTCCAGCTGGCCAAATCGAAAGAAATTTCGACCAAAGCAATGCGATCCTTAGATTCCCTGATGAGCCAGGGCGATAGCGAAGTCGCAACCGCCGCAGAAAATATTCGCAGTCGGCTGGACCATGCCGACGCGGCCTGGGAAGTGCAGGCCAGCAGTTTGGACAACCAACTTGATGACGCCATGCAAAGCCTGGAAGTGGAAGCTGCGCTGGCCGAACGCATGAACCGATTAGGCGTCTAACAATCCAATGAATGAGGCACGTTCGTTGAAAGTGGCGCTTGTTCATGATTGGATGAACCAGATCGGGGGGGCAGAAGATGTCTTGGAAGCGCTCGTTGAGTTGTTTCCTGATGCGCCAATTTACACCTCGCTGTACGACCCCGAAAAAATGCCGCCTCACTGGAAAAAGTGGGACATTCGCACCAACTTCATCAACAAACTGCCCCTGGCACACCGTAAACAGCAGCTGTATTTTCCCCTCTACCCTCTGGCCTTTGAACAATATGATCTAAGCGGGTACGACCTAGTAATTAGCAACAAAAGCGGCTTTTGCCACGGTGTCATTACCGGGCCGGAAACGACGCACATTTGCTACTGCCTTACCCCAACGCGGTACGTGTGGCGCTATCACCAATATGCGGAGCAGGAACAGCTCGGCCGTTTTATGCGGATTGTTTTGCCGCCGTTTCTCACCTTTTTGCGCCAATGGGACCGCCTGGCCGCTGACCGCGTAGACCATTTCGTGGCTATTTCGCAGGAAGTCCGTCGGCGAATCGAAAAAATTTACCGACGAGATTCGGATATTATCTACCCGCCGGTGGATACAAGCCGTTTTGCCCCATGCGGCGAGGTGGAAGATTATTATCTGCTGGTGGGGCGGCTGGTGCCGTATCGGCGCATTGACATTTTGATTGAGGCTTTTAACCAGATGAAACGGCCGTTGCGCATTGCGGGCAGCGGTCGGGATCGAGAACGATTGGAAGCGCTGGCAGGTCCTACCATCGAGTTTTTGGGCTATGTGCCCGATGAGAAGCTGCCAGAACTGCTGGGCAAATGTCGCGCCTTCATGTTTCCCGGCGAGGAAGATTTTGGTATTGCGCCACTGCAAGCCATGGCCGCAGGACGCCCCGTCATCGCGTATGCCGGTGGCGGCGCATTGGAAACGGTGGTACCGGGTGTAACTGGAGCCCTTTTTGCGCAGCAGTCTGTTGCTGCTATCATCCAGGCAGTCGAGACATTTGACACCGACAAGGTAGACCCACAGCGCATCCGCCAGCACGCCGAAAAGTTTGATGTGTCCCGCTTTAAGGAGCAAATTCTGGCTTTGGTGGCGGAAAAAATGTCTGATGGGCAAGCGGTGAAAATCCCGCGCTAAGAAAAAAGTTTATGGAATTACGTGCATTTTGGTCTATTTTTCGCCGCCGCTGGCTGCTGGTGCTCATTCCGCCGCTGGTTGTCGCTCTGTTTTCAGCGGTGACCTACCAAGCGCCGCCCACACCAGGTTTTAACGTGGGGGTGAACTTCATTGTGGCGCAGCCCCCAGCACCCGCCGCCGAACTGGCTGACCAGGAGCGGTATTACAACTGGCTGGGGTCGGAATACATTGTGAATGGACTGACTGATTGGGCAGTGAGTGGACGGTTTAAAACGGCCGTTTCTAACCAACTTGCGCAAGAAGGTCTAGAAGTTCCGCCCAGCAGCTTTGGCGTCGCAGCCGAAAATGTGCGTAGCCGGCTGTTGCTTTCAATCCAGCATGGCGATGCCGCCACGCTGGCCCAAATTATGGATGCAGCCATCACCGTGCTCTCGGAACAAAATGCTGACGCTTTACCGCAGTTGGGGGGCGAAACGGCCGTACTGGTTCAGCTAGACGATCCGATTGTGACGCCCTTGTCTCGCAGTTTAAGCAGCTTGTTAGACATTCCACTGCGACTGGCCATTGGCCTGGCCGCCGGGTTAGGGCTGGCACTGCTGGTCGAATATCTCGACCCAACCATTCGCAACCGAAAAGAAGCAGAAGAGATGGGTTTTGCCATTTTGGGCGAAATCCCCAAGTCAAAATAGACGATTTTAGCCTGGGGCTTCAGCCCCACGGGGAAAATGATATGGCATTAGGTGATTATTTTCGTATTTTGCGCCAGCGGGGATGGATTATTATCCTGCTGGCCATCCTAACAGCGGGTGCGGCTTTCGGCTTTAGCCGCATTCAGCCCCTGGTGTATGAATCGAGCCAAAAACTGCTTGTGCGGCCAGCCCGGACAGATTTTGGGCAATCGCAGGCAGCTCGGGAACTGCTGGGCAACTATGAGCAGTGGCTCAACAGCAGCTACCGTGCCCAAGATGTCATCAACATTTTGCAGCTGGATATGGAAGCCAATGAACTACTGGGTGATGTGACAGTTGCATCGGATCGGTTGGGGCTAGTGCTGCAAATCAATGTCGAAAATACCGATCCAGATTTGGGCAACGATATTGTCCGCACCTGGGGTGATTTGCTCATCCAGTGGCAAAATGAAGAAAATGACAAAAATCGGCAGGAAGACCGTATTACCATTGAGCCGCAAGATAATGCCAAAGTGGTTGGTGTGAGCCCAAACGTGAATATCAATACGGCCGCTGGCTTTATATTTGGCGCCCTGCTAGGCGTGATTGTGATTTTTGTGCTGGAATGGATTGAATCTGGCGTGGTGCGCCGCGCGGAAGATGTAGAGCGCTACCTGGAAATTCCGGTGGTGGGGCAGATTCCAGGACCGTAACTCAGTGAACGGTATTCGGTGATCGGTAAACGATAGAAAATTAGCCTGGGGCTTTAGCCCCCGGTACAAGGTGCAATATGGATTTAATAACGATTACAAACCCGCGTTCGCCTTTGAGTGAGGCATTTCGCACACTGCGAACAAATCTTTCTTTTTACAGCCTGGAATCCCCCTTGCGCTCGCTGGTAGTGACCTCTCCGGTTATGGGTGAAGGCAAGAGCAGCACGGTGGCCAATCTGGCCGTAACGATGGCCCAAAGCGGCCGCAAAACGGTGCTGGTCGATTGTGATTTAAGACGGCCGTCTTTGCACACCCTGTTTAATCTCAAAGCCGAGCCAGGATTTACAGATGCGATTTTGCACAACAGTGAACCTCTGCTGCAAGAAACGGCCGTTAAAAACCTCTTGGTGCTTACCTCGGGCACAAAACCACCCAATCCAGCCGATATTTTGGGCACGCCACAGGTGGATCAGCTCATTGCCCGGCTGCAAGAAAAAGCGGACATCATTTTATTTGATGCCCCACCAGTGAATGCGGTGACAGATGCTGCCGTTTTAGGGGCAAAGGTAGATGGTGTGCTGTTGGTGCTGAGCGCAGGCAAAACCCGCCGTGAACATGCGGAACGCGCCAAAGAAATTCTAGAGAAGGCGCATGTCAAAATCATTGGCGCCACGCTCACCAACGCCCCGATTGATAGTTCAATGGAAGCTTATTACAGCTAAAGATCACTAACTATTTCACGCGAAATTTCCGCTAATAAGAGCTAAACCCAGGCACAGTAGTACCTGGGTTTTTTCTTTTTATATGGGAATTATGTTACATTTTTCCTGGCATCGTGTCTGAAGCATGGTAAATCTTTTTGACTATGTGGAAATTAGTTGTGCCCCGTTAAACTAATGCCTATGACCTCAGCAAAAATTGCGCCTACAAATAAAAATAGCCCGGTCATCATTGCCTTGCTGCTGTTGGTGGTTTTTGCGCTGCTCACATGGGGAATGTATGTCATGCTGACGGGTCCGGCACGGTACAACAACCGAGATTTTATGAGCCTGTATGCCGGAGGCAAGGCTATCCTGAGCGGCCTGGACCCCTACGATCCGGCGGTGTGGTCGCCGTTACGTGCCGAATTAGGCAGCACCTGGATGCCAGATGACCGAGCACCATTTCCACTATGGACGCTGCTGTTGGCCCTGCCCTTTGCTGCCCTCGATCTTGGCTGGGCAGCCGCCGCCTGGCTAGCATTTTCATTGTGCGTGCTGGGTGGCGGCCTATTTTTGCTCATCAACGCTTATTACCCCAAACCACTGCCGGTCGCCGAGTTTGCCCTGGTGGCGCTGTTCACCTTCACGTACCGAGCGGTGTTGGTGAGCATGAACAACGGCCAGATCACGTTTTTGCTCTTTTTTCTGCTGGCTTTATTTTTGTGGCTGGTAAAGAAGGAACGGCCGTTTCTGGCGGGCATCGTGCTGTCCTTTGTGGTTCTCAAACCGAACGCGTTTGTGTTGTTCATCCCCGCCTTCGGGCTGTGGCTGCTGTGGCAAAAGCGGTGGCAAATCATCGCCGGGGCAGCAGCTGGCGGACTCGCCATGCTGCTGATTAGCTGGCTAGTGCTGCCCGGCTGGCTATTTGAATGGCTGAACGTGACCGGCAAGACGGAAGTCACGGCGATTACCCCTACCGTGTGGGGGCTAGCTTATGAAATTTGGCCGGAGTGGTGGGCGGTTTTGGGATTGGTATTTGTGGTGGTGATAACGGCCGTACTTGGACTGATTATCTTCCGCAACAAAAGCCTCGCCGAAACAGAAGTGTTGCCCCTGGCATTGATTGCGTCACTGCTTGTAACACCATACGCCTGGGTCTACGAACATTTATTGCTGCTAATTCCCTCCATATTGATCTTTTTGGGCATCAATAAGCGAGGTTTGGCCGCCACAGCCTGGCTGCTCCTCGTTGTTGCACTACCCTGGGGCACTTTTTGGCTCGCAGAAAACCGAGCCAGCGACACGTTTACCGCCCTCGTACCTCTTTTCATTGGCCTAATCTTTTACTACTCCTGGGTCGCCCACCCACAAAATGCACTAAAACATGATCCAACTCAGTAACTTAAATGTAGAAAAAATACGCCGGTATGAGTCTTGGCTTGTACTGCTTCTATTTGTGCTGCTCACAGTCATTGCAGCCTGGAATATCGTTACGGATTTAAACGGCGTCATCATTGGCCAGGATAATGATGTTTATATCAACCCATGGGCCGATTGGTGGACTCTAAAAGCCATCACGGACCCAGACATTTCCTTGTGGCGCTCCGAGCTGATGTACTATCCAATTGGGGCCGATCTGATTTACCACAGTTTTAGTCATTTGAATACGGCCGTTTCTTTGGGATTACGGCCGTTGTTGGGCATCTTACCAGCTTACAACATCACCATTTTGCTCAACTATGTGCTGGCTGGCTTGAGTATGTTCCACTTGGGCCGCTACATGACGGGTTCTAGCATTGCGGGGATTTTGGCGGGAATCGTTTTTGCATTTAATTCCCACAATTTGTACCAGAGTGCACATCCAGTTTTACTCAGCATATGGTGCTTCCCCTGGACAACGCTTTACTTCATTCGGGCAGTACGTGAAAACAGCGTCAAATTGGCATTGATTGCGGCCGTTTTTGTCTTTTTAGGGGCAGCCACCAGCACGATTCTGATCATTTTGATGGTGTTCTGGATGGGGCTTTTGGTTATTTATATGTTCTTGTCCAAGCAATATCCTCGACCGCCTTGGAAAGTTCTGGTCGCCTTTGCCGCCGCCAGCGGATTGCTGATTTTGCCCACCGTACTCCCTCTGCTGATTGATGCCATTGCTAGCAGTAACAGTAGCTTCATCATTGATCCTGAAGAATCCATTCGTACAGACATGGGCGCTTTCATGGTACCGCACTGGTATTATTGGCTCATCCGTGGCCTGTACATTGGTATCGTCCCCTTCTTTTTAATGATGCTGGCTTTTGGCCGGAAACGACGCCAGGCCGCAATCTGGTTCTTAATTACCCTTATTGCCTACCTCTTTGCAATTGGGCCCACCCCAGTAATTTTTAACACCCCGCTTCCGATCGTTTTGCCCTGGACATTGCCAATTGCTCCAGTGCTGCGTAACATGTACCGCATGATGATTCTGATGTCACTTGGCCTTGCTATGGTGGTGGCATATGGCTGGTTGGGTATGCTTGAATCAATCGGCAATGATAGGAAAAAGGTGCTCCTCGTAGCAGCAATAACAGGCAGTCTAATCTTTTTTGAATATACGGCCGTTCCCTTCCCCTCTACCCCCGCCACGGTTTCCGCTTTTTTTACCGACTACCTTGATGAGGTTCCTCAAAATGTAGCCATTGCCATCATTCCCACAGGTCGTCAGCAAGATAAACGATATATGTATTATCAAACGATTCACGAGCACCCCATGACAGGAGGCGTCATCTCCAGAGCTGGCGAAGATGTCTTTAAGTTTATTACAAACAATCCTTTGCTAGGAGCTGGAGCGGTTGATCTACTTGAAAAAGTGGCCCCAACCGATCGAGAAACCGCTTTAGCAAAGTTAGCTGAAGCGAATGTTGGCTTTTTTATCATTGATAAAGCGTTATTAAACGAATCATATTTAAAGGGCGAATCGTTACTTAACCTGGATGATTGGCGCCGGTTTATGGAAGACAACCCAATCTATGAAGATGAATATATTATCGTTTACCCAACAGCTGAACGATTCTTATCTCAAGAAAACATTTTTTTGACCAGTAACAATCATTAGTCAAATAATTGATCATAACTATGTTCCAATACAAAAACCGCCAACTTTCTAGGTTACTCTTGTTGGTCGGTTTATCTGCTCTTTTCCGCTTTGTCAACTTAGGTCGGGAAAGTTTGTGGCTGGATGAGGCGATTAGCTACCTGACCGCCCAACTACCCGTCGCCCAAATTGCTAACAATACGGTGCAGTCCAGCCACCCGCCCCTGTACTATTTGTTGCTCCATTTTTGGCTGCAAATCGTGCCCGATTCAGATACGGCCGTAAAACTCCTCAGCGCTCTTTTTGGCATCTTGCTCATCCCGGCCATTTACCTGCTGAGCCAACAGATGTTCAACAATCAAACCATTTCCTTAACGGCTGCGGCTTTAACGGCCGTATCTCCCTTTCACATTCTCTACAGCCATGAGCTGCGCATGTACACGCTGCTAATGCTGTTGGTGGTACTGGCAACAACAACTTACCTCCACGCGCGGAAAGAAGAAAAGGTAGGCTGGTGGTTACTAACTGGTGGCTTATTTTTGCTGGCGGTTTACACACATCTGTTTGCCTTTTTGGCGTTGGCAGGTGTAGGATTTCACGCGCTGCTAACTTATAGCCAGAACAAGCGTACATTCTGGGCCACCGCGGTCATGACGGCCGTTATCCTTATCTGCTTCATTCCCTGGCTGCGCCTGATGCTGGAGGAGGCACAACCAGCGCTGGGCAGTTTACGGCCGTTACAACAAGCGACCGCTCTTAACCCACTCAAGCCCCTCACCGCGCCGGTTTTTCTATTGTTTGGCATGTCCAGCAGCTTTTGGTACAGCGGCCTCATTCTGTTTCTCTTTTTCGCTTACCTGATTGTTTTTGTGATGGAACTGCGCAAGCTGAGACGCCAGCAAATCCCATCGGGGTTGTGGCTAACACTGCTCATCATTGGGTATGTGCTAGGGCTACCGTTGCTGGTGTATGTGATACGGCCGTTTTTCCTCCCAGAACGCACGCTCGCAGCCGCCGCGCCTTTTCTGATTATCTGGTTGGCTTGGGGTATGACGCGCCCTAAATCGCCATTACCGTACCTCACTGGCTTGACGCTGGCGCTTATGCTGGTGGGCACGATAAACTACTATATGGGACCACTCGTCAAGCCGCCCTACCGGGAGGCCACCGCGCTTGTCGTGGAGAATGTCCAACCAGGTGATATTGTGCTGCACACCAGTGATGGCTCCTACCTGCCTGCTTTGCGCTACGCACCGCAGCTTACCCAAGGTGTGCTGGCTGGCGACCCCGACCCACGCAAACCCGAGGCAGTTTACGCGGCGCTTGGTGGGCAGGTTTGGAATTTAGCTGATGTAGAGACGCAGGCAAACGGCCGTTTCTGGGTTGTCGTCGCTTTAGAACACAGCATTGAGTGGCAGCAAGCCCAGTACGAAACAATTGCCGCCAGCCACACCTTACTCGATGAACAGGAAATCGGCGGCGTCCAAATCTTTCTGTTTGAGCAGGCAAAACGATGAATTGGCATCTTAACTGGCAAAAACGGCCGTACTTACCCCTCATTGGCATTGTCCTGCTGGCGTTTTCATTGCGGCTGTACGGCTTGACCAGCCAAAACCTGTGGTGGGACGAACTCAAAACATGGGAACGGGCCACCATGCCCCTTAACCACATGCTTGCCGACCTGATGAATATTCGCGATCAGGTGCCATTTTACTATTGGGTCATGCAATTTTGGGCCCATATCGGCACGGACGTCATCATTCTGCGGCTGTTTTCAGTTTATCTGGGCACAGCCGGAGTAGCTCTGCTCTACCAAATTGGCCATCGCCTGGATGGCGTAGGCACAGGACTGCTAGCCGCTTTTTTGCTGGCTATCTCACCCTTCCACATCTGGTACTCTCAAGAAGTTCGCATGTATGCCCTGCTGCCCGCACTTTTGCTGCTAGCGCACTTCTGCCTGCTGCGCCTCCTGAAAAATAATCGCTGGCAACTGTGGCTTGTCTATGGTTTGGCCATGACGGCCGCTTTATATACCCATTACTTTGCTTTTTTGATGGTGCTGGTCCATTACATCTTCTTTGTGCTGCACTTTCGGCAAATACGTCGCCAAACAGTAAGCTGGTTTATTACCATGCTGCTCGTTGGCGCGGCATTTGCCCCATGGGTCTACCTCGTGCTAACGCAAACAGACGGCTACGGAACGGCCGTTCCTGATTGGATCACCCTGATTCATTGGTCCGACCTGCCACTAACGCTCACCGTTTTTGCGGCTGGATTTGGGCTTGGCCGTGCCAGTTGGCTGGCGGCCATCAGTGCGGCAGTTTTTATACTTGGCATCGGCAGCAGCTTGGGCTTCTTAACGAGCAAAGGAACAAATCGAACAGCCCTGCCTCTGAAAACACTGCACATCCGTCTGCTGCTCATCTGGTTGGTACTGCCACTCGCCATTACTTTTTTGGTTTCGCTAGAGAACGGCCTGCTGCCCGCCAGCGGATTTTCTATTTACAACGACCGCTACCTTATTATTAGCCTGCCGCCGTTTTTGCTATTGGCGGCCCTGGGCTGGCAGCGATGGCGTAAATACCCCGTGCTCTTCTGGCCAACGGTGCTGCTGGTGACGGTAATTTCGGGGATGGGTTTATGGCAGCAGACGAACGATTACGCCTACACTCGCAGCAGTTGGCCCACGGCGTTTGGCCAAATTCAAGCGATTTGCGGGATTTCGGCCGTCATCATCGGCGAAAAAAACGTGGAGCTGCCCGTAATTTATTATGGGGAAGGCCTTTATCCCTTTGTGCAGCTCCCCCCACCCGAATCCGAAGAAATCACCCCAGCCTTTGCAGCGGCGATGGCCCAACAGTTGGCACTGGCGGCGGAACAGCACAATTTGGTCTGGCATGCCGAGCAGCTCTTTAATGATGATCCACATGGCTTCCCTGAAGCGCGTGCTGCTGCCGTGGCCAGTGCCGATAGCACACCGGCACGCAGTTGGCTAGCCGCCCACTATAGAAAACTGCAACAAATTCAACTACCAGGCATGAGGCTCACCCTCTACGATCTGGAGTCCACTGAATAAAATGACTAAAATTTCCCGACGGGAATGGCTGGTGGCGTTAGGCGTGGCTCTGGCAACGGCCGTTCTCGGTCTCATCCCCTACTGGTTGGGCAACTTGCTCGCACCAGACAATTTGGTCTACATGGAGCTCATTATGAACCCGGAAGATGCGCAAACCTACTGGGCCAAAATGCTGCAAGGGTTCGACGGCGCGTGGCTGTACACCATTCCCTTCACGCCGGAGCCACACGCGGCGGCTGGCGTCGGCATTTTTTACGTCTGGCTGGGGCAGCTGGCACGTGGGTTAGGGGTGTCGTTAACGGCCGTTTGGCATGGCAGCCGGTTTTTGGCCAGTATTATCCTGTTCCTCGCTACATTTCGTTTTGTTGCCTCATTTTTAGACGATCGCGCTTCGCGCTGGACGGCCTATCTGCTGGCGCTATACGGCTCTGGGCTGGGCTGGCTGCTTTTTGTGCTGGGTCAAAACTACTGGCTGGGCGTATTCCCTGTTGATTTTAAGCAGCCAGGGGCACACCTCTTTTTTACGGCGCTGACATTCCCGCACATTTCGCTGGGAACGGCCGTTATCCTCCTCGATGTGCTGGTTCTAAGAAAAATCAGTGACCGGTATGCGGTGAACGGTCATCGGTGGGTGTGGGCGGTTTTGGCTGGGTTGGCGAATGTGCTGCTTGGCGTGGCCTATCCGTTTTTGATTTACATTATGGCAGGAACGGCCGTTCTCACCTATCTCGTCCTTGTCGTCCAGCAGCGCCAAATTTTGTGGCGCACGGGCTGGCAAATCGCCACGATGTTCCTCATTCCCGCGCCGCTTTACCTGTACTACCTCGTCGTTTGGCGCAGCAACGAAGTGTTCCGGCTGTGGGATGCTCAGGCAGGCACGCCAGCCGCACCCTGGCCGCACTATCTCATTGCCTTTGGCCTGCTGCTGCTGCTAGCTGGGCTTTTTTGGTGGAAGCGCCCTGAAAAACGGCCGCAATTCACCATTCTATGGGTGTGGATTTTAACGGCAGCCCTCTTGCTCTACTCACCACTAAACCCGCAGCGCCGTTTCATTCAAGGCGTACACGTGCCGCTGGCGGTGCTGGCCGCCGCTGGATTTGTGCAAATTGTGCTGCCACGCTGGCAAAACGGCCGTCTTTGGCAAAAAATAATCGCCCACCCGCGCTATGA
This sequence comes from Ardenticatenaceae bacterium, assembly GCA_020634435.1. Taxonomy (GTDB): domain Bacteria; phylum Chloroflexota; class Anaerolineae; order Promineifilales; family Promineifilaceae; genus Leptofilum. The sequence goes on from JACKBS010000004.1 coordinate 976,146, forward strand.
AACGGCCAAACTGCGCCGCTTTGTCATTATGCTTTTTCTGCTCGGCATGAGCTTCTCCAACTTCTACCTCTGGCTCGATGTCACCCGCATTGCCGCGCTTACCCAGCCAGACCTGTTCTTTCGCCCGGTGGCCGAGGTAGATGCGGTGAACTGGCTACGCGAAAATATTACCAGTACGGCCGTTGTGCTCGGCAGCTATGAGACGGGTAATTTTGTGGCGGCTCAGGCGGGCCAGCGTGTGGTACTGGGCCATTGGGCCGAAACGGTAGACTTTGCCGAGAAGGAAACGGCCGTGGCCCAATTCTTCAACAGCAGCACCCCCAATGTCTGGCGGCAAAATCTGCTCAACGAGCTTGCCATAGATTACGTTTGGTTTGGCCCCCGCGAAAAAGAGCTCGGCAGTTTTGATCCAACTACCGTTGATTTTCTCAGGCCCGTTTACCAAAACGAATCTATTGGCATTTTCGCCGTTTTGCCATAGACGAAACGCCCGATTTCCCCTACAATGAATCGCAGTTCCAAGGGCTGAGGCCCCGGCTAAATTGACCAACTACTAAACACCGATTACCGATTACCAAACCCATGCGTGCACTTCTGCAAAGAGTCTCTTCCGCTAGCGTCACCGTTAACGGCCGTATCATCGGCCAGATTAACCAGGGTTTTGTCATCCTGCTAGGCGTGACCCACAGCGACACCACCGCCGAGGCGGATTGGCTGGCCAACAAAATCGCCGGGCTGCGCCTGTTTGAAGATAAGGCCGACAAGATGAATTTGGGACTGGCCGATGTAGATGGCAGTGTATTGGTCGTGTCTCAGTTCACGCTCTACGGGGATGCACGCAAGGGAAAACGGCCGTCTTTCACCGCCGCCGCCCGCCCCGAGCAGGCTGAACCGTTAGTGGATTACTTTTGTGAACAGCTGCGCCGAATGGGTCTCACCGTTGCCACCGGGCAGTTTGGTGCTATGATGCAGGTAGCTATCCACAATGATGGACCCGTGACCTTGATGTTGGAGAAAGAAGCCAATCATGACTGACGAGGAAAAAAAGCATCAGCTAGATCAGCTTCTTCACGCCATCAACCACGATTTGCGCACGCCCCTCAGCAACATTCGCTCCGCCACTTCCATCTTGCTGCAAAACCTCACCGACCCGCTCACAGAAGATCAGCGCGGCTTCATTGAAATTATTGAGCGCTCGACTGTTCGCCTGCTGGATCAAACCAATCGGCTGGCCCTGTTTGGCCAACTGGCCTTCACCGCCGGACCACTTGAGGCCGTCCATCTCTCCGAAATCTTGGGCAATGTCAAACGCCAGCTAAAAAACACCTACGATATTGACCCCGTGACTATTTTTAGCGATAGCGACCCGCTGCTATTGGCGGATGTGCATACACTTTCCATCACCATCGCCCTACTCGCCGCCGGTGACATCAAACACCAGTCAGAACCAGCCCCCGACGACTTGCCGCGCATTCACACACACACACTTCCTGAAAAAGTGTGCCTCACCATCGACAGCCTGACGTCTACCCAGGAAATGGGCGCCAGCTTTGTGGAGCTAACCAGCGAAATTGTTAGCCAGCACGAAGGCACACTGACCATGAGCGATGTTGACGGCCAGAAACAATTCTCCTTTTGCATTCCCCTCATCCCCACCGTTGCCTGACCCAAGGCAAAGCACCCCCACTTCATTCAAAATTCGTTAGGCTTTCTGCACAAATATCGCGTTTTTACCCAAAACGAGGTAAAAATCTGGCATTCTGGAACGTTCAGAAATTCACAAACTATGAGGTTTACCTATCAATGAACAAGTTTCGTTTATTTGTATTGCTGCTGTTGATTACCCTGGTCGTTAGCTGCGGCGGCTCAGAAGCGGCAGAGGAGTCGCCAACCAGCCAACCGGCTACGGCCGTTGCCGATGCGGCATCACCAACCAGCCCACCCACCGCGACCAACACGGCCGTTCCCACCGATACGGCCGTTCCGGCAACCAACACCGCCGTCCCCGAACCGGCCACGGCCACCAGCCCGCCAACCGCCACCACCGAAGTCGAAGCCTCACCTACAGCCATCGAACCTAATCCCACAGCGGTTGAACCCGAACCTACGGCGATTGAACCGAATCCAACGGCCGTTGACAGCACCCCCAGCAGCCCGCCACCGCCTGCGCCACCCGCCAGCCCTGGCGGCGTAGAGGCGCCCACCGACGCCAACTACCCGGCCAACACCGACGTGGCTGGCTGGGAAAATCGTATCCGTGTCCCTGCCGGATTTAGCGTGAACTATTACGGCCGTGTAGATGGCCAACCCACCAGCATCGCCTTTAGCCCGGTGGATGGGCAGCTGTACATTGCTGTGCAGGCGGGCACCATCTACAAAATGGACGGCGCGGGCGGCGTGAGCGCTTATGCGGGCGGCTACAACACCCCAACAGGCATTGCCTTCCGCCCCGGCACAAACCAGCTTTACGTCTCCAGCCGGGTCCGCGATGAAAACGTGGGCGGGGAAGCGCAGGTTTCAGTGGTGAATCGCGGCCAACTCATCGGCGGCCTGCCCTGCTGTTACACGTACTTCCATTCCGCCAACGGCATCGCCTTTGGCCCCGATGGCTACGGCTACGTGGGCGTCGGCGGGCGCGCCGATCATGGTGAAATTCTGGATGGCCCCAATGCTGGCCAGCAGGACGAGCTCCATCCACTGGAAGCCAGCATTTTGCGCTTTAACCCGGACACAGGTGAAGTTTCGGTCTACGCCACCGGCTTCCGCAACCCATACGACATTGCCTGGGACGGCTTCGGCCAGCTGTGGGCCACAGACAACACACCAGACTTCGACCCACCAGAACGGCTGCACCGCGTCGTGCCCGGCGGCCTGCACGGCTATCCATACTACGATTGTGACGTCTGCTTTAGCCCACCAGATGGCGTAACGGTAATTCCACCGCTCGTCACCTTTACCCCCAGCTCTTCACCCACCGGCGTGACGGCCTACAGCGGCAGCCAGTTCCCTGGCTACAACAACGCCATCTTTGTGACACTGTGGAGCGCCTTCCCCGGTGCGCAAAAAGTGATGCACATTGGCGCGGGCGGCTCCTCGGCCCCGGTGAATTTTGCCACCGGCTTTGCTGCGCCGATTGACGTGGTGACCGGGCCAGACGGCAGCCTGTACGTCGCCGATTGGGCGACGGGCATCATTTTCCAAATTAGCTATACAGGATAGTAATTTGTAATTGGGTAATTGGGTAATTACGCAGTTACTCAATTACCCAATTACTTGATTACTTCTTCCTCCTCTTCCCCTGTTATAATCACCGCATGAGCACACTCGAATCCCGCTACCAACAAGTTCTTCACCAAATCGCTCAATCCGCAGCCCAGGCCAACCGCAACCCCGATGAGATCACCCTGGTGGCAGTTACCAAAACCTGGCCTGCCGAACTCATTCTGGAAGCGTATGCCGCTGGAATGCGCCATTTTGGCGAAAATCGCGCGGAGGAACTGGAGGAGAAACGGCCGTTCATCGAAGCACACCTTGGCCCAGACAGCGGCATCGTCTGGCACTTCATCGGTACGCTGCAAAGCCGCAAAACCAACCCCATCGCCGACTACGCCGACGTTTTTCATGCGCTGGATCGGCTAAAAATTGCCAATCGCCTCGCAAGCCGACTGGTTGAAAACGGCCGTACCCCAACCCGACCACTCCCAAGCTTTTTAGAAATTAATGTTTCCGGGGAAATGAGTAAATCAGGAGTAAATTGCACGGATTGGGAAAATAGCGCAACCCAACGGGATGAAATCCGTAACTTTGGCAAAACGGTTGCGGCGCTGCCGGGTTTAACCCTCCAGGGACTTATGACCATGGCCCCTTGGGAGGCAGACCCAGAATTTATCCAAACCGTTTTTAAACGCACCCGCCTGCTGGCGGAATGGCTGGCTGAGGAATTGAGGTTGGAACGGCCGTTGTCCCTCTCCATGGGCATGACCGACGACTACCCGCTAGCCATTGCCGAAGGCGCTACCCACGTCCGCGTGGGCCGCGCCCTTTTTGGCGAACGACAAACACATTAACGCAAAGAAGGATTTTTCATGATAATTGCCCTTGCAAATGCCATTCATATTATCTTCCGGGCCTACACCTACCTGGTATTCGCCCGCGTCATTCTCTCCTGGATTCGCGTCGATCCTTACCATCCCACCTGGGGACCGATTGTGCGTTTCATCTATCAGGCCACAGAACCCATTATGGAACCCGTGCGGCGCATCCTGCCCAACATGGGAGGCCTGGATTTTTCACCGATAATTGTGCTGATTGGTCTGGACTTAATTCGGGGATTGCTGATTCAGCTTCTGCTCAGCCTGGCTTAGAATTTGATTTTGTTAGCTGACCAAGCGGGCTTTCTTCCACCCACTTGGTCAGCCACTTGCAATCTAGCTTGTCTAACGAATAAGTTGCAACACGATAGGCAAAACCAGCAAAATAAGCATCACAATAAGAAATATTTTGTAGCCCAATGATGGTTTAGACATGATGACCTCCAAAGTGTCTAGCGTAGACCTGTCAGGCTGCGGGCAATGACCATACGCTGAATTTCGCTGGTGCCTTCGTAGATTTCCGTGATTTTGGCATCGCGGAAGTAACGCTCCAGCGGCATTTCCTTGCTGTACCCCATCCCACCATGAATTTGAATCGCTTCGGTTGTGACGTACATTGCCGTTTCGCTGGCATACAGCTTGGCCATACTGGCTTCCATGGAGTAACGGCCGTTATTTTCCTTGGCTGCCTTTTTGGCCAGACACGCCTGGTAAATGAGCAACCGGCTGGCATCGACCCGACATTTCATATCGGCCAATTTTTGCTGGATCATCTGGAACTGGCCGATTTTTTGGCCAAACGCTTCACGCTCCTGGGCATATTTCACGCTGGCTTCCAGAGCGGCCTCGGCAATGCCTAACGCTTGTGACGCAATGCCAATACGCCCTGCGTCCAGTACAGTCATGGCAATCTTAAAGCCATCGCCTTCGGCACCCAACCGGTTTTCCACCGGACATTGATAATTATCGAAGATGATTTCGCTGGTGGCGCTGGCACGAATACCCAGCTTGGGCTCCGTTTTGCCCCGCTCAAAGCCTGGCTTGTCCGTCTCAATGAGGAAGGCGGTGACACCTTTGTGCTTGAGTTCAGGCTGGGTCATGGTGAACAAAACAATGTAGTTGGCAAATGGCGCAGAGGTGACCCAGGATTTACGGCCGTTAATCACATAATGCGTCCCAGCATCGTTCAAAACCGCGCGGCTCTTCATCGTGCCCGCATCGCTGCCAGACATGGGCTCCGTCAGGCTGTAAGCACCAATTTTTTGTCCACTGGCCACCGGCACCACATACTTTTGAATTTGCTCCTCGGTGCCAAACTTGAGAATGCCGTGGCAGTACAGCGAATTATTGACAGACATCACCGTGCCGTGGCTGGCATCGGCTTTGCAAATTTCGGTGAGAGCCATCGAGTAAGCCAGCGTGTCCATGCCAATGCCACCGTATTCTTCCGGCACTTCAATGCCCATAAAGCCCAACTCACCCATTTTGCGCACGGTGTTGATGGGAAATTCGCCCGTCTGGTCATGATGTTCGGCGATCGGGGCAACCTCGTTTTGAGCAAAGCGACGCGCTTCTTGCTGAATCATCTTGTGCTCTTCGGTAATAAAATCAAACATTGTGGGAATCCTCCAGATTTTACAATTTCAGTGTCGTTTGAATGTGGTTCATAAACTGTTCGAACTCCTTAGGGGGCAGTTCAAAGCCATCGGTCCAGCGATGGCGCTCGGCCAGCCAATATTTGCCATCCTTACCGGTGAGAACGGCCGCAGGGATTTCTGGTCGGGTTGGCCCACCCATGCGGGAACGCAGCGAATTGTCGTACACATCGCGCGGAGAAATTTCGTGGAAATGAATGCCATCCTCACGGTTAAGCCAAATGCTGGCCTTGTCTTTGGGCACAAACGTGTAAACGACCGCTTCTTTTTTGCCACTTTTTAGATCGACGGCCAGGCACAGCCAGTTGCGCGGTACGCGTCGCTCTCGCCCGCCACGCTGCCAGCCACGCAGGTCAAAATACCAAAACAGCGGAATCGGCTCATGCGCCTGTGTTATTTCCCACTGGGCATCTTCCTCCGTTTTCATTTGTAGACCATTGTGGGTTAAAGTGACGGAACGGCCGCTTGGCCAGTACCGCTTTAGCAATTTTTCCACAACCCAGATTATCCCCAGAGCGACAGGCAGCGCTCCACCACAGGAAGCTATAAAGGCATAATCAAACGCGCCGAGCGAAATGAGCAGCGCGCGGATGCCCAAAAAGGACAGGACCAACGAAACAAAAAGCAGGAAAAATACGGCCGTTCGCAGTCCTGTATGTTCCTGATCGGCGTGTAAAACAGTCGGGTTTGTTTGTGAAGAGGTCATAACTAAAATTGTAATCTTCTCCGCTTAATCTTGCCCAATGATACACGGATTCAACCTTTCTACCCATTGAATATCAAGACCCTCACCCTGACAGGTACATAACACAAGAATCTGCTCTTGACGCAATTGGCAAAGCGACATACGCTAGAACATATGTACGCCGAGCTAATTATTAACGTTGAAGCGCCGCTGGAAGGCACCTTCCACTACCATGTCCCCACCGATATGCAGCCCCGGCTGCGCGTGGGTCACCTGGTGGAAGTGGAATTTGGCGCACGGCTGGCCCAAGGCATCATCCTGCGCTTCGACGACACTGCCCCGATTGAAGACACCAAGCCGATCATCGCCCTGATTGATGAGCAGCCGGTCGTGTACTGGTGGCAAATTGAGCTGGCGCAGTGGCTCAGCCAGACCTACCTGGCCCCCCTCAACGCCTGCCTACGCCTCATGCTGCCGCCTGGCCTCACCCGCTGGGCCGATGTAACGATGGACATCAATCCGTACTGGGACGGTAACGGCCGTCTCACCGACCTTCAGCAAGAAATCATCGACATTTTGCGCGAGCGGGGCGATTTACGCGGCAGGCAGCTACAGCGAGCGCTCAACAAGGCAGGCGGTAAAAAGAAGAAAAAGGCGGATTGGAAAACGGCCGTTAATCAACTCGCCAAACGCAATATTCTACGCAAAGCTACCGTGCTAGATCCGCCACGCATCAAGCCCAAGAAAATTCGCACCGCTGAACTGATTGCCAGCGACAAACGCGTGCAGGCGGTCGTGCCGCACCTGGGCCACGCCAATAAGCACGCCGACGTGCTGCTTTACCTGTTGGAAAGCCGTGACCCGCTGCCAGAAGAAACGGCCGTTCTCGATGCCACCAGCGCTAAAGAAGAACACCTGGAAAAACTGGCTGAAGCCCACCTCATCAACCGCACCCCTGCCCAAACCACCATCTTGCCCACGGCCAAAGAGCCACCAGCCGAACTCGCTGACCTCTTCACCCAACTCCCCAGCCCGCTCGATCAAATAACCATTCACCATTCACCATTAACCATTAGCCATTTAATCGCCTCCGGCCACCTGGAAGCGCTCGACGAACCCGCCACCCTCAGCCTGGCTATCCCGCCCAAACAGGTGCTGAGCCACATTTTGCGCCTGCGCCAGGCCACTACCTACCATGATGTGCTCACGCTGCTGGCCCGCGCCGCTCAACCGGTCAACCTGAGCGACATTTATGCTGAGACCAAGGCCTCTATCACCCACCTGCGTAAACTGGCCAAGCTCGATCTCATCCGCTTTGGCGCAGAAGAAGTGTGGCGCGATCCCCTGGCCGACCGCGACTTTGTGCCCGCCGAGCCACCTATGCTCACCACCGATCAGGCCCGTGTGTGGGGACGCATCAAAATGGCTGTGCTCCATGCCGAAGAAGCAATGGAGGAAGGCGACGAATTCACCGTCGATGCCCCCACGCCGGTTTTGCTGCACGGCGTCACCGGCAGCGGCAAGACCGAAATTTACATGCGGGCCATCGACTATGCCCTGAACGAAGGGCAGCAGGCGATTGTGCTGGTGCCCGAAATTGCCCTGACCCCACAAACGGTACGCCGCTTTGCCGCCCGCTTTCCAGGCCGCGTGGCCGTGCTGCACAGCCGCCTCAGCGACGGCGAACGGTACGACACCTGGCGACGCGCCCGTCAGGGTCTGTTCGATATTGTTGTGGGACCGCGCAGCGCTTTGTTTACACCGCTGCCCAACTTGGGCGTCATTATTCTGGACGAAGAGCACGACCCCAGCTACAAACAAACACCACCGGTGCCACCGCCCTACTATCACACCCGCGAGACGGCTATCGCCCTGGCGCAAATTGTGGGCGCTTTGGTCATCATGGGCAGCGCCACGCCGGATATTGTGACCTACCATCGGGCGCAAAGCGGCCGTTTTCAACTCCTCGAATTGCAAAAGCGGGTCATGGGCCACCGGCAGCGACTGGAAAGCCAGGCCGAACGACTAAAACTCCAAAATCATTATCACCACGATGGCGAAGACCCGGATGACGCCCTAACCATTCCCCTGCCGCCGATCCAGATTGTAGATTTGCGCCAGGAGCTGCGCGCTGGCAATCGCTCCATCTTTAGCCGGGCGCTGGAAAAAGCGATCACCGAGACGCTGGAACGCGGCGAGCAGGCGATTTTGTTCCTCAACCGGCGCGGCTCGGCCACGTTTGTGATTTGCCGCGACTGTGGCTATGTGGCCACCTGCCCCCGCTGCGACCTGCCGCTGACGTACCACCGCAACAACATGATGCTGGTATGCCACCATTGCGGCCGTCGTGAACCGCACCAGACGGAGTGCCCACAGTGCCAATCGAAGCGGATTCGCTACTTTGGCCTGGGCACGGAGGAAGTGGTTGAGCGCGTGCAGCAGCGCTGGCCCGAAGCGCGCATCACCCGCTGGGACCGCGACACCACCGCCGGGCGCAACACCCACGAGACGCTGCTGGCCAGCTTCATCAACCAGGAAGCGGATATTTTGGTGGGCACACAAATGATTGCCAAGGGGCTGGATTTGCCGCTGGTGACGCTGGTGGGCGTTATTTCGGCCGACGTGTCGCTGGGGCTGCCAGATTATCGTACCGGAGAGCGGGCTTTCCAGGTTTTGGCACAGGTGGCGGGGCGCGCCGGGCGTGGTTTGCTGGGCGGGCGGGTCATCATCCAAACCTACAAGCCAGAACATTACGCCATCCAGGCTGCCGCCGAGCATGATTTTGCCTCGTTTTACATCGACGAGATTCGTTTTCGTACCCAGCACAGCCTGCCGCCCTTCCGGCGTATGGCCCGGCTTTTGCTAATCGATCCGGTGGAAGAGCGTGGCCAGCGCGAGGCAGAGGCGCTGGCTAAAGGGCTGCGACTGCACATTCGTGAGAAGGCGCTGGCGGCGTCGGAGATTTTGGGGCCAGTACCACCATTTTTTAATCGAGTGGACGGCCGTTTCCGTTGGCAAATCATCGTGCGATCTCCAGACCCCAACCGACTGCTGGCCGACTTCCCCATCCCGGCAAAATGGATGGTAGACATCGATCCGGTCAGCACTTTGTAGCTGTTGTTTCAGCATGCAAAAAGGAACACAGAGTTACGCAGAGAAGACACAGAGGTGCACGGAGAAAAAATGGGACGCTGACGTTTTTATCATCAGCGTCCCGTTCATCAAGTACCCCCGTCAGAATTCGAATCTGAATCTATCGCTTAGGAGGCGATTGCTCTATCCATTGAGCTACGAGGGCCAGTAAATATCTCGGTGCCGATATAAGCCAAACCTATGCAAAAGCCTGCGCTCGCCAAAAATTTGCACCATTTTGGCGCATGTGGCATATAATACAGTGAGGTTTGACGCAGCAAATTGCTGGCGCACAAAGATGCGCGCAATGGTAACGTAAACCAGGAACAGAATCAAAAAAATTTGGGAACCCGATGAAACAACACAAACAGCTGCCCTTTTTTGTCTACGGCACGTTGTTACCTGGCCAACCGAATTTCTTTTTGTGGGGTGAGGCTATTGCCCACATGGAACCGGCCACGTTTTTTGGCGGGCGACTGTACGACATGGGGTTTTATCCCATGATGATTGCCGCCGAGCCAGAAACGGCCGTTCACGGTCAGCTCATCACCCCACACCCAGCCGAGTACCAGGCAGTGTGCCAGCGGTTGGATGAATTGGAGGGGTACGATCCTGACCATCCCGAAACGTCGGATTATCAGCGAAAAAGGGTGGAAGTAGTAGGGAGCAACGGCCGTTCCCAAAGCGCCTGGGTGTACCTGGGTCAATCCCAGTTTGTGGCAGATAAACCCGAAGTGCCGGGCGGCAGCTGGGCTGCTTACGTTGCTGAAAGCCAGGCCGAGTTACAAGCCTGGTGGGACGCCATCCGCAGCGTGGCCGGACGGCACAACAAACAATGAGCAACGGGTAACACCCACGTGTGTTACTCTACACAGCACAATCACACTATCCCAACTTTCGATTTCCCACACTGTCAAGCTGACGATGCAATTCCGTTTCTTATTTCATCATCAGCCATTATCGTTAAAGAAATGGGAACCATAAAAAATGAAAAAAATAGGTGTATTAACCAGTGGCGGTGACGCCCCTGGCATGAATGCGGCCGTTCGCGCCGTGGTGCGCGCGGGCATTGCTACTGGCGCGGAAGTTTTTGCCATTTACGAAGGATACCAGGGCATGGTCGATGGCCAGGGCTGGATTCGGCGCATGGCCTGGCAAGACGTGGGCGGCATTCTCTACAAAGGCGGTACGCTGATTGGTACCGCCCGCTGTAACGATTTTCGCGAGCGACACGGCCGTTTGCGCGCCGCCCGCAACCTCATCGAACATGGCATTGACAACCTGGTGGTCATTGGTGGTGATGGCAGCTTGACCGGGGCCAACATCTTCCGCCAGGAGTGGTCTGGGCTGCTGGACGAACTGGTAGAACGCGGCGAACTGCCCTACGAATTGGCCCAGGAGCACCGCGAACTAACCATCGTGGGCCTGGTTGGCTCAATTGACAACGATATGTGGGGCACTGACATCTCCATCGGTGCCGACACCGCCCTGCACCGCATCACCGACGCAGTGGATGCCATCTCCAGCACGGCGGCCAGCCACCAGCGCTCGTTTGTGGTGGAGGTGATGGGCCGCCACTGCGGCTACCTGGCCCTGATGAGCGCCATCGCCACGGGCGCAGACTGGGTGCTCATCCCCGAAGCGCCACCTAACCTGGATGAATGGGAAAACAAGATGTGTGCCGTGCTGAAAAATGGTCGGGAAAACGGCCGTCGCGACAGCATCGTCATTGTGGCTGAAGGGGCGCAAGACCGGTACGGCAACGAAATCACCTGCGGCTACGTGAAACAGGTGTTGGAGGAGCGGCTTCAGGAAGATGCGCGGGTTACCATTCTGGGCCACGTTCAGCGCGGCGGCTCGCCCAGCGCCTTTGACCGCAATTTGAGCACGCTAATGGGCGCGGCGGCGATTGATGCCATCATGTCGGACAAGTTTATCGGCCAGGCCACGCTCATCGGCTTGAAGGGCAACAAAATCACCCATACCCCGCTGGAAGAGTGCCTGGAAAACACCAAAGCCATTGGCGAAGCGATTAAAACGTGCAACTTTGAACGCGCGATGGAGCTGCGCGGCAACGGCTTTCGTGAGGCGTTCCAGACGGTGCGGACATTGGTGCGGGCCATCCCCCATGACCCATTACCAGGGCAAAAGCAGCGCCGCATTGCCGTTATCAACAGTGGCGCACCTTCACCGGGCATGAATACGGCCGTTCGTGCGGCCGTGCGTCTGGGGCTGGATAAAGGCCACGCTATGTTTGGCATCTACAATGGCTTTGCTGGCTTTGCCGACGACGAAATTGAAGAGCTAAACTGGATGAGCGTGAATGGTTGGGCCTACCTGGGCGGCTCCGAACTGGGCACCAATCGCCATATCCCCGCCAACAGCGATTTTTACAAAATTGCTCGCGGCATTGAAGAGAACAACATCGAAGGCCTGCTCATCATCGGCGGCTGGTCAGCTTATGTTTCCGCCTTAGAACTGTACCAGCGGCGCAACAACTACCCGGCCTTCAACATCCCCATTGTGTGCTTCCCAGCCACCATCGACAATGATCTGCCCGGTGCCGAGCTGAGCGTAGGTGCCGACAGCGCCCTCAACAGCATCATCGACGCGGTAGACAAAATCAAACAATCGGCCGTCGCTTCAAAACGCGTGTTTGTGGTGGAAGTGATGGGCGAGCGCTGCGGGTACCTGGCTCTGATGAGCGCTCTGGCCACCGGTGCAGAGCGTGTGTATCTACACGAAGAAGGAATGCGCCTGACCGATCTGGCGGTGGATGTGGAATTGTTGGTATCTGGCTTTAAGCAAGGCAAACGATTGGGTGTCATCATTCGCAGCGAGGATGCCAACGAAACCTACACCACGGACTTTATGTGCGCCCTGCTGGAAGAAGAAGGCGGCGATTATTTCACGGCGCGTAAAGCTGTGCTGGGCCACATGCAGCAAGGTGGCAATCCGACGCCTTTTGACCGCATCCTGGCCACGCGGCTGGGAGCCAAGTGCATTAGCTACCTGGAAGAGCAAATTGGCGCTGCCGAGCCGGTAAGCGCCTGCATTGGCCTGCAAAGCGGCGCGTTCCGGTTTACCGAGTTTCACGACATGCAGCGGCAGATGGACATGGAAAACCGCCGACCTAAGCATCAATGGTGGATGGAGCTGAGACCGATTGCCCGCACGATGTCGAACGGCCGTAACCATACCGGCGACCCATCCCTACCCAAAGCCCTCACCGATGAAAGTTAAGTGTGAAAGACGGCCGTATTCTTGACACAACCAATCATGCCTGCCTACAATGCAAGCAGGCATGATTTGGTGGAGAAAATTGCCAAAACTTGCTGGGGTGCTATGAAAAATGATGCCGCTGCCTCGTATACCACACAAACAAAACAAGATGAAACAATTTCGCCAAAAACCTATCCTTTTCCTGCTGACGCTCATGGCGCTCACCGCTTTGGGCTGCCAACTGGCCACCGTCTTACCCACAAATGAAAGTAGCAACCTGAACACAGTTGAAGCTAACAGCAGTTCTCAGCAGGTTGACACAGTTGATGTTAGCGCGCCTGCCCAAAGCAACGCAGTTGTGTCCGTTAATTTGGAGCAGCAATTTATAGAAATCTACAATCGCGTGAATCCCGCCGTCGTGCATATCTTTGTCTTTGATGAAGATGGCTTTTTGCTGGGCACGGGCAGCGGCTTTGTGCTGGATCAGGCCGGCAACATCGTGACCAATAACCACGTTGTGGCCGACGGCAGCGAATATGAGATTGTTTTTGCCAGCGGCGAACGGCGTCGCGCCACGCTGCGCGGCACCGATGTGGACAGCGATCTGGCCGTCATTCAAGTAGACTCCCTACCGGACGGCGTGCAGCCCGTCACGCTGGGTGACTCTGGCCAGTTGCAGGTAGGCCAGTTTGTCATCGCCATTGGCAACCCGTTCGGTGAAGCAGGCTCTATGTCGATTGGGGTGATTAGCGGGCTGGGACGCACGCTTGAATCGCAGCGCGTGGTGGCCGGAGGCAGCTTTTCCATTCCCCAAGTCATCCAAACCGATGCGGCCATTAATCCAGGCAATTCCGGCGGGCCGCTGCTGAATCTCAGCGGCGAGGTCATTGGCGTGAACAGCGCCATCCTGTCAACCTCAGGCGCAAATTCCGGCGTGGGATTTTCTATTCCGGTAAACGCCGTGCGCAATATTTCCCCGTCGCTTATCGCCGATGGCGAATACAAATATCCCTACATTGGCATCAGCATGTACCCGCAGGCATTTACCTTACGCCAGCTAGAAGTGTTAGGTTTGCCACCCAATGGCGTTTACGTGACAGGCGTCACCAGCGATACACCGGCCGACAGTGCGGGCCTGATTGGGCACAATTTGTCCGCTTCATTTGACGCAGAGGGTGATTACATCGTGGCCATCAATGATAAGCCCGTGCGCAATTCCGATGAACTTTTGAGTTATCTTGTCTTCGAGACCACCGTTGGCGAGACGGTAGAGCTGACGGTGATTCGCGACGGAAAGGAGATTAAACTGCCGCTAACTTTGGGCGAACGGCCGTAAACCAGCCGCCTGCAACCATCATCACGTTCTCACTGCACCCTCTTTAACTGTTTAGCACATTCACAGGAGGTCGTATGATTACCCAGGAACAATTCCAGGAACTGCTCTCTTTTGAACCTACCGAGAAAAAGGTATTGAGCCTTTACCTCAGCACAGACACCAGCCTGGAGCCATCGGAGACGATTCGGCTAAAGGCCAAAAACATGCTGCGCGATTCGTGCGGCTATGAAAAAGATGCGCAGGCAATTGAAACGTACCTCAACCACAGCTTTAATTGGTCGGCCCAGGGATTAGTTGTTTTTAGCAGCCAGGACGGGGAGTTTTTCCGTGCTTATCCAACGGCCGTTTCCTTCCGCAACCGTCTGCGCATTGGCCCCAAACCGTATCTCAAACCATTGGGCCATTTGTTGGATCATTACGCCCACTACGGCGTCATTCTGGTGGACCGCGTGGGGGCGCGCTTTTTTGCCTACCACCTGGGTGCACTGGAAGAAGTGGCGGGCTACATGGGCGAAGAAATCCACAAATTGAAGCAAGGCAGCGGCTCTTCGGCCGTTGGTCGCCGTGGTGGTGGCGGCGGGGCAAACCATGAGGAAGAAGCCGCCCGGCGCAACCTGCGCGAAGCAGCCAACGAAGCCGCCAGATTCTTTAGCAACAAACCTATTCGCCGCCTGTTCTTGGGCGGTACGGCCGAAACCACCGCCCAATTTCGCGATATGCTGCCCAAGCAAATGCTGAGCTGCCTGGTAGGTACCTTTGCAATGGACATGAACGCCTCAGAGCACGACGTGCGCCAGGCGTCCATCAAAATGCTGCAAGCGGCCAACGAAGATCGGGAAAAGAAGTTGGTGCAAACACTCATCGGCACCCAGGCACGCGGCGGACAAGCCGTCTTGGGACTGGACGACACGCTAGAAGCCATCAGCAATCGGCGCATTCAAACGCTGGTGGTCAGCGATGGCTTCCAGATGCCCGGTTTTATTGATGCCAACAGCGGTTTTGTAGTGGCCAATCTGGCCAAAAGCCCGCTCAGCGACCGAGAACTTACGGCCGTTGATGACGTCATTGACAGTGCTTTCACCCTCAGCCTGAACCAGGGAGCGCACGTTGAAGTTATTCGCGACGATGTGGAGCTAGAAAATGCGGGTAAGATTGGGGCGCTGCTCCGCTTTTAAGTAAATAGTGAATTGGAGATTGGAGATAGATATCTGATCTCCAATCTCCTCATCGCTCATCTCCTTTCTGAATAATCCCCCTTAACTGGTTTCGCCAATCAAGCCAAACTGATTCTGTTGAACGGCCGTTCTTTCGGGTATAATTTTCGCCATGCCAGTCCTTAATCTCTTGTTACGTCATACCCGGAGGATTTTATGAGCACTACAAACTTGTTGGATTTACGGCCGTTGTCTATCGGCGAACTTTTGGATCGCACTTTTCGGATTTTTCGCAAGCATTTTCTAACCTTTGTTCTGATCGCGATCATCATGCAGCTGCCCGTTTCAATCTTGCAAGTCGGGTCCGCCTTAATGGTCAATAATTTTGCGTTAGGTACGATGGCTGGAAACCCTTTCGACAATCCCGAGATTATTCTCCCCACCATGCTGGTCAGTCTGGGCATTGGGTTTGCTTCATTCATTATTACCCAGGTGGGCACAGCTGCGCTGACTCAGGCCGTATCCGATAGCTACCTGGGCCGCACGGTGAGCTTCGACAGCGCCTTCAGCCGCATGGGCAACACCTGGTTTAAGCTCATCCTGGCCACTATTGTGGGCGGCTTCTTCATGTTTGGCTTGCTCATACCTATCATGTTAGGCTCATTCATTCCTTGCCTGGGCTTTTTTATTGCGTTGATTGGCATGTTCTTTCTTGGAGCCGTTGCCAGCATTCTGTTTTCACTGCTACCACCAGTAGTTGTGCTGGAAAGGGCTAGCGTTATCGACGCCGTTAAGCGAGCTTGGACCTTGAGCAGACTGCGCTTTTGGTGGGTGCTTGGTTACCTGGTCTTGCTGACGGTATTAACCTTCGTCATTATTTTTGGCCCGGCCGCAGTCATTGGTGTCGTGTTGGGTCTCGTTTTGGGCGAGATGAGCATCCTGGTACAAAGCATCGTTCAACAATCGGCTACCCTGGTATTAACGGCCGTTTTCCTGCCCATTCGCATCGCCGCCGTTACACTGATGTACTTTGATCTGCGCATTCGTTTTGAAGGGTTCGACCTGGTGGTTTTGGCCTCGGCCAATGAAACTGTTCTCGACGCTGCGCCCAACCTAACAAACAAAACCATTTTATGACCGCACTTTCTGATAACTTACAACCGCTAAGCATGACCCAACTGCTGGACCGGGCTATCCGCCTGTATCGCAGCAACTTCCTCATTTTTGTGGGGATTGTGGCCCTGGCGCAGATTCCAGCAACGGCCGTAAATATGATCGGTCTCTGGCTGGCCCCCGCCCCAGAAACGATTAACATGAACCCCACCTCAGTCACCGAGATGTGGCTGCAAATCTTTGAAAGCAGCGGCTTTGTCAATAACGGCTGGCTCTGGCTGGGGCGCCTCGTCACCCTGCTGCTGGTACAGCTAGCCACCGCCGCCATGACCAAAGCCGTCGCCGAAAATTACCTGGGGCACAAGATTGGGCTGTTTGAAGCGTACCAGAAAATCGGCCGTTCCGGCGTTGCCCTGCTCATTGCCACCTTCCTTGGCATTTTTCTCATAATGGGCCTGGCCATTTGGTGGATCATCGTGCCCTGCATTGGCTGGCTCAGCGGCCTGGGCATGATATTTTTCCTTAGCCTGGTCATTCTGCCCCTGGTCGCGCCGATTATCGTGCTGGAGCATCGCTCGGCCGGGCAGGCCATCCAGCGGGCCTGGGATTTAGGTCGGCGGCGCTTTTGGTGGCTCATCGGTTTTATGCTACTGCTGGGCTTGTTTGGCCAGATTGTGGTTACTGGGCCAGCCTTTTTGTCCGTTTTTGCGGTGGAAAGCATCGTTGGCAGCGGCATAAACACAACCACTTCCTCGCTCATCCAGCAGGTGATCATGCTGCTGCTGAGGCTCATTTATCTGCCGCTTCAGCTCAGCTGCGTGACCCTGCTCTATTTCGACATTCGCGTCCGCACCGAAGGGTTCGATCTGGCCGTCCTGGCCCTGTCTGACCAGGTGGATTCGGAAACGTTACGCGTTACAGCCCCCCCTTTGGAAAAAAACGTTGTGCCGCGCTGGGAAGAGATTGGCTATTTTTCGCTCATCACTATCGCTTTTGTTGTGGTGTACATCGCCCTGCTCCTGATTTTCCTGGTGGCGGCATTGGGATTTAGTGGGTTTTAATGGGCTGGTGGGGGAAAAACGGCCGTTTCCGGCCGTGGCTAATTGTCTTTTGCGTGCTGCTAGCGGCTGCTCGTCCAGCCCTGGCGCAAAACAGTCGCCTGACGCTGGATGCCTACTGGGACACCATTACCCAAATTCGGGATGATTTGCGCGAAGCCGGGGAAGAGGGAACGGCCGTTCGACAAACTGCCGTCGCCACCCTCACTGCCATTACCGAAATTGAACTAGCCGACGGCCGTAGCCAGCCTATCGACCACACCTTTCTCATTCGCCAGCTGCAAGACGAAGAAATAACCACCGCCCAACTGGTACAGCTGCTCACAGCTTACCTCAGCAGCCGACTTACTTGGCCCGATCCCACGCTGCCGGAGCTAGATCAGGCAGCGCTAGATGAAATTTTGAGCCAGCCCGAATTCCAATACACGGTAGATGAGCCGAACTTTTTGCAGCAGCTGTGGCAAGACATTCGTCAAGCCGTTGAAGATTTTTTCCTGCGCCTTTTCCCCGAAGGCAGCGGCTTCAGCCTACCGGTGGGCAATCTGCTAGCCATCCTCGCCGCGATCCTGGTGGCGCTGGTGCTGCTCTATGCTTTGCGTGACCTCATTACGGGCTTTTCCGCCGACGCCGCCATGCACGCCGAAGATGAGCTGGGCGGCCAGCCGCTAACCGCCGATTTTGCCCTTCAGCGCGCCCAAGAACTCTCAACCGGTGGCGATTACCGGACGGCCGTTCGCTACCTTTACCTCTCCGCCCTGCTGCTGTTGGAAGAGCGCGGCCTGCTGCGCTACGATCGGTCACTAACCAACCGCGAATATTTGCGCACCGTGGCCCATCAGCCCGAATTGGCGGCCATTTTGCGCGAGGTCATCGACGTGTTTGATCGGGTCTGGTACGGCTTCCAGACGCTCACCGCCAGCGAGTACGAGGCCTATGCCCAGCGCGTGGCAACCTTGCGCCAGCAAAAGGAGGCGCGATGAAACGCCTGAGCCGCGACGCCTGGCTGGCTCTCTTCCTCTTTTTGCTGCTGACCGTTTTTACGGCCGTTTCTGTGGTGCAGCAAGCGCAGGCCAGTCTGCAAGACCCACCACTGGCTTCTTTTTCCGCGCAGCCCCAGGGCAGCCGGGCACTTTGGCTCTACCTGGAAACGCAAAAGCTCAAACTCACCGACTCCGTAGGCACTGCTTTTGGTGTGCCTAGCGGCATTGACCTGGCCTTAGTGCTGGAGCCAACGGTAGCCTTCACCCCCGGCGAATGGGAACTGCTGCACAATTGGGTGGAGGACGGCGGGACATTGTTGCTGGCGGGTACCAGCAATGTGACCATCGATCTGGCGCAGCAGCTAGACGTTAGTTTCGGGCTGACACCTTCTTCAGAAACGGCCGTTGCCAACCAGACTCCACTCCTGCATGCGCCACCTCTGCAAGTGCTAGACGCCGAAACGACCCTCTTCTTACGTCCCGAACGCGATGATTTTGTAACGCTGCTGGCCAACAGAACGGGGCATCCAACCGCCATTGCCTTTGCTGAAGGAAACGGCCGTGTCATCCTCACCACGGTCACCGAACCGTTCAGCAACGAAGGGATGCACACCGAGGGCAATGCGGAACTGGTGCTCAACCTGCTCAACGCCACGCCAGACCTGCGCAGCATCTGGTTTAACGAATGGCACCACGGCATCCGCCCAGAGGCAGAGGGCGCACTCACCTCCAGCAACTGGCTCCAGCGCACCCCAGGCGGCCGCGCGCTGCTGCTGGTGCTGGCCATCATTTTATCGGCCTGGTGCTGCGCGGACGCCATTTTGGCCGCCCCGTGCCGCTGGGCAAAGACATTGTGCGCCGTGCTCCGCTGGAGTACATTACCGGTATTGCCAATTTGAGTAGACGCGCGGGACATCGAACGGCCGTCCTGCAACATTACCACGATCGACTCAAGCGCGATTTAGGCGCACGCTACCGGCTCAATCCCAGCCTGCCCGACGAGGAATTCATCAACCAGCTGGCTAGCTACCAACCCAATCTAGACACCGACGCCCTGCGCCAAACGCTGCGCCAACTCTCCCAAACCAACGTCAGCGAAAACGAAATGGTGCAAATCGTCCGAGAAGCAACTTTGTTCGGTGGTCGGTAAACGGTGAACGGTGAACGGTGACCAAAAACGGAGTGTTTTTGTAAGATGGAAAAGAGTGGATATGCGGAGAGTTTCAGAGATTTGTTGGCTTATCAGAAAGCTAGAGAATTGGCGCAGGACGTATTTGAGGTATCGAAGCGATTTCCTAAAGAGGAGATGTATTCCTTGACAGATCAAATTCGCCGTTCGTCGCGCTCAATCGGGGCGCAAATTGCTGAGGCGTGGGCCAAAAGACGATATGAAAAACACTTTGTCAGCAAACTGACGGATGCAGATGGCGAACAACAAGAAACACAACATTGGCTGGAAACGGCCGTAGACTGCAATTATCTTTCACAAGCAGAAGCACAACAGCTTATCAACAAATGTGCACGGGTGGGACGTTTACTTGGCGGCATGATGGCCAAGTCACATCTTTTTTGCGGGAAACCAACCATCCTCCGCGAATCCCAAGCCCACTACTTCACCGACGAAGATCCACCCACCGACAACTGATTACCGATAACCGTTCACCGATTACGGATAACGAGGAGTAAAAATGGAACCAACCCAACTCAAAACCATCTACGAAACATTGCGGCAGGAGGCCGACAAGGTGCTGGTCGGCCTGGAAGAGCCGTTTGAGATGCTCACCATCGCCCTGCTGACCGGCGGGCACGTGCTGCTGGAAGGCGTGCCCGGCACCGCCAAAACGCTCATGGCCAAAACGCTGGCCCAGCTGGTGCAGGCCAACTTTAACCGCATCCAATTCACCCCCGACCTCATGCCATCGGACATTTTGGGCACCTCCGTGTTTGACATCAGCAACGGGCAGTTTTACCTGAAGAAGGGGCCGATCTTCACCCAGATTTTGCTGGCCGATGAGATCAATCGCGCCCCGGCCAAGACTCAATCGGCCCTGCTGGAAGCGATGGAAGAGCGGCAGGTGAACCTGGAAGGCACCCGCTACCCGCTGGGGATGCCGTTCATGGTTATCGCCACACAAAACCCAATTGAATACGAAGGCACCTACCCGCTGCCGGAAGCCCAACTTGACCGCTTCCTCTTCAAAATCACCGTGCCCTACTCCGATTTGGACACGGAAATCGAGGTACTGCGCCGTTACCACAACGGTTTTGACGCCCACGATTTAGCCGCAACGGGCCTCACCGCCAAGCTACCCGCCGAATCCATCGCCGAGGCGCGGCAGGCGATTAACCAGATCGTCGTGGAAGATGGCGTGCTCAACTACATCGCCCAGGTAGCCGCCGCGTCCCGCCAATCGCCGGATCTCACGCTGGGGGCCAGCACCCGTGCCGCCACGCACGTGCTGCTCTCATCCAAAACGTTTGCCGCCCTGCAAGGCCGCGACTTTGTGACGCCCGACGACGTGAAATTCGTGACGCCCGCCGTCTACCGCCACCGCATCTTGCTCAAACCCGAAGCAGAAATTGAAGGCCTCAACCCCGACACCGTTATCCGGCGGCTGCTGGGCCAGGTTGAGGTACCGCGATAGTTTTTGTAACCGGTAATTGGATAATTGCTGCCTAATTACTCAATTACCAATTACCCAATTACTTTCTTATGATCGACACGGCCGTTTCCACCCAACCAACCTACAAAGCAGTCAACCTCTCCCCCCGGCGCATTCCGGAGATTCAGCGGAATCCGCTGGCCTTTTTGCAGCACAACGCCAGCGAGCACGGCGATTTTATCCATTACCCGCTGGGGCTGTGGGAAGTGTTTCAGCTCAACCATCCTGACTTGATCGAGCACGTGCTGGTGACCAACCAGCGCAACTACAGCAAAAACACGGTGCAGTACAACACCCTGGCCAAAATCACCGGGCGTGGGCTGCTGACCAGCGACGGCCGTTTCTGGCGCAGACAGCGACGCATGATCCAACCCGCCTTTCACCGGCAAAAGGTGCTCGGCTGGGGCGAGACGATGATCAAATACACGCAAAACATGTTGGGAAATTGGGAAAAAGCGGCCCAGGCAAACCAGCCGCTGGACATCGACGAAGAGATGATGGCGGTCACGCTCAGCATTGTGGGGCAGGCCTTGCTGGGACTGGATTTGCAGGCCGTGGCCAGCAAGCTCACCCAAGCCGTCCTGGTGCTGCTCGACTACGTAGTTTATCGCTCCCAGCAAATCATTCCCCTGCCGTTGACCGTGCCCACATCGCGCCACCGGCTCGTGCGCGATGGGCTGAAGCAGCTGGACAAGCTGATTGACATGGCCATTCGCGAACATCATGAAGGCCGCGGCCAACCGGACACCATTTTGAGCCAGATGCTGGCCGCCGTTGACCGCGAAAGCAATGAACAAATGACCCGCGACGAGCTGCGCGATGAGGTGATCACTTTGCTGGTGGCGGGACACGAAACGGCCGCTTCTGGCCTGAACTGGCTTTTTTACCTGCTGTCGCAAAATCCAGCGGTTGAGGAAGAATTGGTGGCCGAGATAGATGCGGTGCTAAACGGCCGTCTTCCCACCACCGACGACCTGACGCAGATGCCCACCGTCCAGCGCGTCATCGCCGAGGCGCTGCGGCTGTACCCACCCGCCTGGGTCATTACCCGCCGCGCCATTGAGGCGGACACGCTGTTGGGTGAAGCCATTCCCGCCAACGCGCTCATCATCATGAGCCCATACACCATGCATCGCCACCCAAACTTTTGGAACAAGCCAGACGCATTTGATCCCGACCACTTCTTGCCTACCGCCGAAAAGGATCGGCCACGCTACGCTTATTTTCCCTTTGGCGGCGGGGCACGGCTGTGCATTGGCGATCAGTTTGCCAAGGTGGAAATGGGGCTGATAGTAACGGCCGTCTTGCAACAATATCGGCTCCAACTGCTGCCCAACCACCCCGTCGTGGCCGATCCACTTGTCACCATCCGCCCCAAACACGGCATGATGATGACCGTTCACAGGAGATAGGTTTGCCACAGAGAGCACAGAGATAAATGAGTTCGCAGAGGCTTCCACAACTAGCCGGGGCTTCAGTCCCCGGCGGGCAAAATCTCTAAATCCTCTGTGCCCTCTGTGGCAAAAAATAATATGCAGCCGACGAATCGCGGTATTCTCATTTTATTGCTCGCCGCCCCCATCATGGCGGCAGGCACCTGGCTGCCCGCGCTGCAATGGGTGGCGCTGGGTTACCTGCTGCTGGTTGGCGGCCTGCTCTGGTTCGATTGGCGATCCGCCGAACCCATCGAAAAGCGGTTCGACATTCGCCGCGAACACGACCAGAAGCTCAGTTTGGGCGCTGACAATCCTATCAAGATCAGTGTACGTAACCGGAGCGGGCGGGGAACGGCCGTATGGCTCCGTGATGAACCACCCGATGCCTTTAACGTTTCTGAACGTCTGCTGGCTGGCGAGGTTGGCCCGCGCCACACCTGGGAAGCCACCTACTACGTCCATCCGCTGCGCCGGGGCGATTACCAATTTGGCAATCTAAATCTGCGCTGGCTGGGGCCGCTGGGTCTGGCCACGCGCCAGGGCAAGCTGCCCCTCACCGAGCCGGTGAAGGTGTACCCCAACCTGCTGGACGTGCGCCGCTACGATCTGCTGCTGCGCAAAAATCGGCTGCAAGAGATTGGCCTGCGCAACACCCGCCAGTTCGGCGAAGGTACCGAATTTGAGCGCCTGCGCGAATATCTGCCCGACGACGAATACCGCCGCATCGACTGGAAAGCCACCGCCCGCCGCCACCGCCCCGTCACCGTGGAATACCAGACCGAGCGCAGCCAAAACGTCATCGCCCTGCTCGATGTGGGCCGCATGATGCAAAGCCCCGTCGCCCAGATGGCCAAGCTGGATTACGTGGTCAACGCCGTGCTGCTGCTGGGCTACGTGGCCACCGGCAAGGGCGACAAAGTGGGCATGATGAGCTTCGCCGACGACATCCAGCATTACCTGTCACCCCGGCAGGGTCGCGGCCAATTTTACCGCATGCTGGAGCAGCTCTACGCCGTCGAAGCCCAGCCGGTTGAATCTAATTACCAGCGCGCCCTCAGCTACCTGTCGGCCAAGCAGCGCAAGCGCTCACTGGTGGTGATTTTTACCGATTTGACACATGGCATCAGCCTGGAAGGGTTGGTCAGCCACGTCGCCCTGCTGGCCAAGCGCAGCCTGCCGCTGGTGGTTACCATCAGCGACCCGGACGTGGTGCAGGCCGCCCAGCAGCAGCCAGAAGATTCGCAGACGGCGTACCAGCGCATGGCCGCCGCCCAACTGCTGGACCAACGCCAAATCACGCTCGACCACCTACGCCAGCAAGGCGTCCTCACTCTGGACGTGCCCGCCAACCAGCTCTCCATCGCCGTCATCAACCGCTACCTGGAGTTGAAAGCCAAAACAATGCTTTGATTCTAATTCATAGATGCTAAAATTTTTTAATCCTGATTCATATACCTTGCCACAAAAGGTACTATTATGAGAATGAGCCGAAGCGAATATCGAATGATTGAAGAGCAAGAAATTCGTCTTACAGAATCTCTTGAATCAATGCGTTCTGTTGTACTTCAATCTGCAAGCAACATATTGGGAGAAAAGCAAAATATTCACAAGCTACATGGAAGAATTGGAAATCGAAATACTATTTTTGTTGATAGCATGAGATTACAGTTTTTTCAGCCTGACGATTTCGTCACATTATGGTTTAAGGGATTACTTGATCGATTAGAAGAAAGTGAAGCTAGGCAGAGAGAAAAATACAATGGTAGGACATATCCGAACACTTCAACGCATGAATTAATGGCGCTCATGAAAGATGAATCGATCAGAGAATATACTGCCCTATTCTTAGAACGAAACTTCTATCGAGAATATATTGCTAGGATAAGAGCAAAACCTAATGAAGTTCTTTGGAAACTGTGGTTCGGCGATCCTGGGAAACTGGTTTGGGGGCTTGTAATCGAGCCAGTATTTCGTGAAGGCTTCTGGACAAATGACAAAAGCGAAATTAGAAGAGCAAGCTACTATTACTGGACTATTGGGCACATCATGGCTACTGGGCTTATTGATCCTTCCGCCACAAACCCACTTAAATGGTCTAGCATTGAACAATTTGTGGATTTCTACAGAAGCGTACTTAAACGTTTGTCCCACCCAAAATACGAGCAAGGATTTTCAGATCGATATATTGATTATCTACAAAAATCTAAAAATATTCTCAACGAGCCGTTCTTAATTCCTGAACTACAATATGCGGGGCTAAAAAAACAACACAAATACAGGTTGGATTTTACTGTTTTGAACTCTCATGTCATGAAATCAACGGGATTTGAAATAAGTCCAGCTTCAACACATATGGCTATTTCGGGTATAAAAGCTAAAAGCCAAAAGGAAATGAACCAAAGTTTGTCAGCAAAATGGGCTAATGAAATGCAAAAACGAAATGATTACTTTCAAACTTATGGCATAACCACCATTACTTTTACCGATGATATGCTGCAAAATTTAGATGAGTGCTTTATAGCAGTTTCAGAATCCCTGTCAGAACGTTATCCTGAACGCCCAGATTATGACGACTTAATAAAACAAATCGATCAATATAATTTAGGCATCAAATAGCCATCATTTCACTTCCCTGATCAATTAGCTCAATAAAATTAAGGAATATTATTCATGAGTAAACAAATAATCATCATCGGTGGTGGGCCAGCGGGGATTGAGGCGGCAAAGGCGGCGGCTAAAGCGGGCAGCCGCGTCACGCTGGTGAGCGAAGGGCCTGTGGGCGGCCGTTCCGGTTGGCACAGCCTGCTGCCCAGTAAGGTGTGGCTCTCGGCGGCGGATACGGCGGGATTGCTGGCTGAGTCGCCATTCAGCAGCAGTCCCCAAACTGCAACACCAGACGAAATTTTGCCCCATTTGCAGCAGCTCAAGCAGCAGTGGAACGGCCGTATGGCTGAAGAACTAACCAACCTGGGCGTCGCCATCGTCAACGGCGTGGCAGTGTTCACATCGGCCAACAGCGTTGTGGTCAATGATGGCGACGGCCAGCCCGTCACTACGCTAACCGGCGATGCCATCATTGTAGCGACGGGATCGGTGCCCTTTTTCCCGCCCAATCTCAAACCCAACGGCAAAACGGTCATCGCACCGCGCTTTTTTAGCGGCCTGAAGTCGCTGCCCAGCAGCATGATTGTCATTGGCGCAGGAGCGACAGGCGTGGAAGCGGTGTATTTATTCAACCGGCTGGGACTGGCTGTGACCTGGATTGTGGACCAGTTTGGTGTACTGCCTGATTATCCCGCAGCGGCTGGCGAGCTGATTGCAGAAATTTTGGTGCAGCGAGGCGTGAAGCTTGTACAAGGCACGCTAGCCGACCATTTTGAAGAGGCAGGCGACGGGATTGCGGTGGTGTTGGCCGACGGCCGTCGTTACGAGGCAGGTCTGGCGTTTGTGGCAATCGGCCGTTTTTCTGACCTCAGCCGCTTAAATATCGCTGCCGCAGGGCTGACGTTAGCCGATCGCCAATACCCGGCAGTGGATGCGTTCTGCCAAACCGACGTGCCGGGCATTTATGTAGTAGGCGACGCAGCCGGACCGCCAATGGTAGCCAACCGCGCTATGGCGATGGCCCGCGTCGCTGGACTGCACGCCGCTGGCGCAGGCCCTGCACCTTACCAGCCACAAACCGTCGTGGCGGCTGTCTACTCGGAGCCACAGGTAGCCCAAGTGGGTGTTACCACCGCCAGCGATGGCTCCATTCAAACCTCGCGGGTGGCCTTTAGCGCCGCTATGAAAGCGCATTTGCTGGGTGAGACGGAAGGATTTGTCGAGCTGGCTTATGATGATGAACGGAAAATTGTGGGCGGAACGGCCGTTGGGCCTCATGCCGGTGATGTGTTGGCTCCCGTCGCTTTGGCTATACAGGTTGGGGCCACGTTGGACGACCTGGCTGCGATTTTTGCCGCCCACCCCACCGTGAGTGAACTTGCCTTTGCGGCAGCGCGGGCTGCTTAGTGCCTTTAGCCGCGCCAATTTAAGCAATCGACACGACACCAAACAAATAGTGTTATACTTTTTAGAGGGCAGATACGGCCGTATCCGCCCTCTACATTTTTGCCGCCGTTCCAGTCCATCATTACAGATAGTTCTTAATACCTGTGGTAAACGGCCGTTGTTTCATCTAGGATTGTTGAAAAATCCAGACCAACCAGAGTGCACTGCCCCCAACCGACATATGAATCCGGGAAAATGCTAGCGACAAAATGAACCTTCAAGAATTAAAGCTCAAAGAAAACCTAAATAGGGCCTATGACTGGTTCATCCCCGAAAAAGCCAGCACGAGCTCCGAGAATCATCAGCTGCGAACCGACCGTATGGTGATCATCATTGCAATTTCCGCGCTGACCGCCTGGATAGTCGCCTACATTTTTTTTGCAACCGTCGGAAACAACCGGCTGGCCGCCAACATTGCGGGCATCGGTTTGCTCAGCGCCATCGCCATCCTTCTATTTGTCAGAATCACTCGCGCATACCGTGTGGCGATTGTACTGGAATTAACCAGCATTTTTATCACAACGTTCGTCATGATATTGGCCACAGGGGGATTGGATTCCCCGATCATGATTTGGCTGCTGATTACCCCCTTGATGACGATGCTGTTGCTAGATTTGCGCGACAGCATGGTAACCATCTTCTTGATCATTTTGATGATTGTCGCTGTATTTTGGCTCCAAAGTCATCATATGCTGCTCAATTCGCCACCTGCCACAACGGAGAGCCTGCATCTTAGTAAGCTCATCAACGACATTGAAGTGGCGCTTTTTATCAGCTTCATCAGTGGTTTTTACAAAATAGCCAGAACGCGTTTCTACAAGAAGCTCGATGTAACGATGCTGCAATTACGCGTGGCCAATGAAGAGCTGCACATTGCCAATGAAAAAGCAAAAGAGGCGTCCAAAGCCAAAAGCGCCTTCCTGGCCAACATGAGCCATGAAATCCGCACGCCGCTCAACAGCATCATCGGCATGACAAGCCTGCTGCTGGAAACGCCGCAAACGGCCGAACAGCAGGAGTTTACCCAAATGGTGCGCGGCAGCGGCGATGCGCTGTTGTCGCTGATTAACGATATTTTGGACTTCTCGAAGATTGAAGCGGGCAAACTCGAACTGGAAGAGCAGCCGTTTAATCTGTACCAATGCGTGGAAGAAGCGGCCGACATGCTCGCCAGCAAGGCGCAGCAAAAAGGGCTGGAGCTCATTGTCCACCTGGATGAAACGGTACCCGTTTTAGTGGAAGGGGATATTACCCGGCTGCGCCAGGTGCTAATCAATTTGCTCACCAATGCTGTAAAGTTCACCCAAAATGGCGAGGTGGTGCTCAGTGTGCAAACGGCCGTATCGCCCCACCCATTGCCGCAGCTCATTTTTTCCGTCAAAGACACAGGGATCGGGATTCCGGCCGATGGTGTCAGCCAGTTGTTCCAGTCATTTCGGCAGATGGATGCCTCGACCACGCGGCAGTATGGGGGCACTGGGCTTGGGTTGGCCATCAGCAAACAACTGGTCACCTTAATGGGTGGTGACATCTCGGTAGCGAGTACCGAAGGGCAGGGCTCTAACTTCCAGTTTAACGTCATGCTAAAACCGTTGGAAGATGAACCACAACCCGAAGAATGCCCACTGCAAGGTGAGCGCTTGCTAGTGGTTGATGATAATGTAGCCAGCTGTAGGGTGCTGGCCGAAATGGGACACAGCTGGGGTTTGACGGTAGAAACGGCCGTTTCTACCCAGCAAGCCCTCGATCTGCTCGAACAAAATCCGACGTTTTCCGCCATCCTCATCGACCTACAAATGCCAGAAATGGATGGTCTGGCGCTTGCAGAACTCCTGAAGCAGAATGACCTGGTAGCAGATATTCCTCTGGTTCTAATGACTCCACTCAACTGGCAGCGCGAGGACGCCCGATCAGACTACCTGGCACATACTCTGCCAAAACCCATCAAACGCAGCCAGCTTCGCAGCATCCTGGTGGCCGTTTCAGATCACAAATGTGCTGCAGCGCAGCCAGCAAAACCGTCCCAGACCGCTGACAAAACGCTAGCCCAAAGGCACCCTCTGCGCATTCTGGTTGCGGAAGACAACGCCATTAACCAAAAAGTGGTCATCATCATGCTGGATCGTCTGGGTTACCGCGCCGATATCGCCGGGAACGGCCTGGAAGTTTTGCAGGCCATCCAGCGCCAGGCGTACGACCTCATCTTGATGGATGTGCAAATGCCAGAAATGGATGGGGTAGAAACGACGAGAGCAATTACCAGGCTAGAAATGGCGGAACGGCCGTACATCGTTGCCGTAACAGCCAATGCGCTGCAAGGTGACCGGGAGCGCTGCCTGCAAGCAGGCATGAACGATTACGTCAGTAAACCGATTCACATGCCAGAACTCATTGCCGCTATCAAAAAATGCCCGAGGATGGCCAGCCACCCTCTGCCCCACTAACTTCCGCCAAACTCGTTACGACTCCCCGCGCCCTACAAAAAGCAGATACGAGTACAGCAAAATGCCGGTCACAATTCCCACGCTCCACTTCACTGGCCAGGGAATGTTTTCGTTGGGCGAGATAAATCCTTCAATTAGCCCCGCCACGATCAAAATGGGCACGCAGCCTATGATGAGCTTCACCGCTTTGCGCCCGGCCAGCATCAGGGCGTCGCCCCGCTTTAGCAAACCCGGCTGAAGGATCGCCCAGCCCAACATCAAACCGGATCCCCCGGCAATGAAGATGGCCGATAGCTCAATCACGCCGTGGCCGATGACAAAGGTCCACAGCTCAAAACCTACATTGTAATGAGCTGTTAAGCCGGTAATGCCGCCTAGCAACAAACCGTTGAAGATCAAAATGTACAGACTGAACAACCCAGCGGTGATGCCGCCGCCAAACGCCATGAAGGATACCTGAATGTTGTTG
Source organism: Ardenticatenaceae bacterium (assembly GCA_020634435.1). Taxonomy (GTDB): domain Bacteria; phylum Chloroflexota; class Anaerolineae; order Promineifilales; family Promineifilaceae; genus Leptofilum. Next base: position 1,005,634 of record JACKBS010000004.1, read on the forward strand.
GACATGATAAAAGCCGAGGAATACGGCCGTTCCTCCACCGGAATATTGGTCCATAGCTCCTGATCTTCAATGCCGGGGCGAAGCTCCTGCACATTGGCAGGCAGCAGCCAGGTAGAGGCATCTGGTTCCCAGTTAGTCAAAAAACCGGCAATGATAGCTGGTACGACGACGAGGAAAACGGCCGTTAAGAAAAACGGCAGCGATTCGCGAAAAGTTGAGGGTAATCCCACCAAAAAATAATGCTTCAGGCGACGCACCGCCAGCGACTCTCCCTGGTAAATTGTGGCATGGCCCCGCGCCACCAACTGGTTCAAAAACGTCGTCACCTGGTGCCGGGGAAATTCTCGCTGCGCTAAAGCCAGGTCAGACGTTACTGAGCGGTAAAGCTGCCCCATTTGCTGCACCTCGGCTGGGCTCAGGCGGTTCATCTGTTGACTTTTATCCAGGAGTGCGGTTAACTGCTGCCAATCGGCCTGGCGCGAACGGTAAAATTGTTCAGCATTCATGATGAGATTATACTAAAGAGGTTTAGACAAAGAAACAATAAAGGTGGAGCGCAGCAAAGATATTTCTACACCACAAACTCACACTTCACCGGCTATGGACACTTTATGACAGCACCCGATGAATTCCTAAACATTGACACCCCGGAAAACGTAGTATTTGGCTATGAAGTGGTCGGGATTGGCTCCCGCTTTTTGGCAGCCCTGATCGATACATTGATTATTGGCTTCCTGCTGATAGCCACCAACGCCATCCTCATTTTGGTGTTTGTGGGCGGCTTTAACAATCTATCCTCAGCCAGCTCAATTGTCATTGCACTGATTTCGCTTATCAGCTTTGCCTTTTTCTGGGGTTACTACATCTTTTTTGAGATGACCTGGAACGGCAGTTCACCAGGCAAACGGCAGGTGGGTATCCGCGTCATTCGCGCCGATGGCACGCCAATCACCCTGGCCGAGTCGGTCATTCGCAACCTGGTACGGCTGATCGACTTTTTGCCTGGCGCTTACGGCCTGGGATTGGTGACCATGTTTATTGACGGCAAGGCGCGGCGCCTGGGTGACCTGGCCGCCAATACGCTGGTGGTACGGGAGCAAACGGCCGTTTCCCTTGAATCGCTCTCTCAAATCACAGCCCCCAGCAATCCTGTCGTTAGCCGCGCACCCGGCGTTGCCGAGCAACAAGCCAATAAATGGCCAGTGGAAAAACTCACCGAGGCCGATATCCAGCTGGCCGAATCATTGCTGCAGCGTTACAACGACCTGCCCAATGGCAGCACGCTGGCGACCCAAATTCTCAATCGCCTGCTGGAACGCATGGAACAGCCCACCAACACCGTTAAGGTGATTGATGCCATTTACGCCATCAAACGCATCGTGCAAATTTATCATTACGAACGATAGAACGACAATTGAGTAATTGGGCAATTACGGAATTACCCAATTACGTTGTTACATTCTTCCACCCGCCGCCAAATAATCCGTGTAGCCACCGTCGAATTCGGTGAAACGGCCGTCCTTCAACTCTAGCACCCGATCCACCACCTGATCCAAAAAGTAGCGATCATGCGACACGATCAGCAGCGTGCCGTCGAACTCCTCCAGCGTTTGCTCCAGCACTTCAATGGAGGCAATGTCCAAATTGTTGGTTGGCTCGTCCAGCAGCAGCAGATTCGGCCGTTCCAGCACCAGCTTGGCCAGCTGCAACCGGCTGCGCTCGCCGCCGCTGAGTTTGCCAATGGGCTGCTGCATCTGATCGTAGGTGTAGAGGAAGCGATGCAAAAAGGCTACGGCCACTTCCCGGCTCACCGGGGCCGACTGGCGAATCTCGGTGATGAGATCGCGACTGTAATCCAGCGTCTCGTGCTCCTGGGCATAGTAGCCAATCTTCACGCTTGGCCCAATTTTGATCTGCCCCTCGTGAATATTTTCCGGGTCCAGCAGCTGCTTGAGCAGGAACGATTTGCCCGCACCGTTGGGACCCACCAGTCCTACGCGCTCGCCGTGCCACAAAATCTGGTTGAGGCGGTTAAAGATGGTACGGCCGTTTTCAAACCGCCGCGTCACATTTTCCAGCTCCAGCACCTTATTGCTGCCGCGCCAGCCCGCCAAATCCAGCGTCATGCGCCGCTGCTCAGCCACTTTTTCTACCTTGTCCATCTTGTCTAGCATTTTCTGGCGGCTGCGCGCTTGCTTTATGTGCCGCTCATTCACCACCAGCGATGCCCACAGCTCAAAGCGAGCAATCGCCGCTTCGATGCGGGCTATCTCCTTTTGCTGCGCGGCGTAAAGCTGCGCCTGGCGCAGCCGCGCCAGCTCACGAGCCGTGGTGTAGCTGGTGTAATTGCCAGGGTAGAGGGTGAGACGGCCGTTTTCCAATTCAGCAATGTGCGTCGCCACCTCATCCAACAAATACCGGTCGTGCGAAATGATGACCACGCAGCCACTGTAGCCGCGAATCACCTTTTCCAGCCGCTGCTTGGCGGCCAGATCGAGATGGTTGTCTGGCTCGTCCAGGAGCAGCAAATCCGGCGCCTGCACCAGCAGCTTGGCTAGCATCACCAGCTTCTTCTGCCCACCGCTTAAATGCTCGGTTTGTGTATCCCAACGATCCTGGCCAAAGCCAAGCTGCACCAGCGTTTCTTTGACACGGCTTTCGTAGCTGGCCCCGTCCAGCTGCTCCAGCTGGTGCAGCCATTTTTCATGCTGGTTCATCACCTTCACCAGCCGGTCGCCATCTTCATACACTTCTGGCGTGCCCATTTGCTGTTCCAATTCGGCCAGTTTGTGGTGGATGGCAGCGATGGCGGGAACGGCCGTCATCGCCTCTTCCAGCGTGGTCTTGCCCGGTGGCAGGTCTGGCTCCTGTTCCAACCGGCCCCACGTCAGCCCTGAACGACGGAAAATGTTGCCCTCGTCTGGCTCCAGTTCCCGTGCCACCAACTTGAGCAGGGTCGATTTACCCGCGCCGTTTGGACCCACCAGCCCCACCCGCTGCTGGTTCTGCACCTCCCAACTCAGGCCAGAAAATATCAGCTTACCGGTAAGCGAGACAGTCACTTTATCAACGTTGAATAATATCTCAGCCATGATCTACTCCATTTTTGCGTAGCAGGCTGGCGTTGGGAAGCTTTGCCAGCCTCCAAACGCGTGATTTTGCAACAAAAAAGGCCGAGACATTTCGCCTCGGCCTGTAAAACACATTTAGTTTACATAAAATTCATTCGGGAGGCGTACCGGTATTGGGACGCAGCCAAACGGACCCACGACGGGTGGCTTCAGAATACCGACGGTCGAACCACAAAATGAACATCATGCGCCTAGCATATCCTAAGCGTGGGCACGGTGCAAATGACCGTTTATCAAATCAACGGTATACTTTGGCGCATGAATAAAAAGGTTTCTCTCTTGTTTTTTGTGTTGCTCTGGCTCACCGTCAGCTGCGATTTAGTGAACAATTTCAACCAGACCGCCACCAGTGAACCAGCACCGGCCACAGTGCCAGGCGGTACGGCCGTTGCCAGCAGCACCCCAGCCGCAGAAACCACGCCCGATATTGCCATTCCCACGACGGCCGTTTCCCAAACACGGCCGTTGCTCAAAGTGTGGCTGCCCCCCGAAATCGCCCTGGCCACCGAAGACAGCGCCGCCATCCTCAATGCCCAACTGGCGGCCTTCCGCAGCAGCCACCCCAACGTAGAGATTACCATCGAGCAAAAGTCGGTCAGCGGCCAGAGCAGCATCCTCAACTACCTGCGCACCGGGCGCACCGTGGCCCCCAACATCCTGCCGGACCTCGTCGCCATCCCCATCGAGCAGCTCAGCCCGGCCCTCAATGAAGAGCTCATTTACCCGCTCAACGGCCTGGTCGAGACCGCCCTGCTGGAAGATTTGTTCCCCGCCGCCCTGGACCTGGTTCTAAAAAACAACCAGGTCAGCAGCTATCCATTTATCGTCACCGGGCTGCCCCATCTGGCCTACAACAGCGAAGTGGTCACTGAAACAATTCCCATCCGCTGGGAAACGCTCACCACGTCGCCGCACCACATGGTGTTCCCCGCCAACGGCATCCCTGGCGGGCTGCTTTGCCTGGAATTTTACCTGGACGCAGGCGGCAGCCTCACCAACGAGGCGGGGCAAACGGCGCTGCAAGTGGAGCCGCTGGCCACGGCACTGCAACAGCTGTTCACCGGCAAAAACAACAGCTTCATTTTGGACCAGAGCAGCAATTATTCAACTTTGCAGGAATCGTGGCAGCTTTTCCAGGCAGGCACGGCCGATTTTGCCCTCACCAGCAGCGAACAATATTTGCGCCTGCGCGATGAACAGGGCGTGTTTCAGGTAACGGCCGTTCCTGGCCTGCACCAACCGCTAAATCCCGTCATCAGCGGCTGGGCCTGGGCCGTCACCACCAACGATCCCACCCGGCGTGCCCTGGTGGGCGAACTGCTCAACAGCCTGATTGACAGCAGCGCCCTCGGCGAATGGAGCTACGCCAGCCGCTACTTGCCCGCGCGCCAGGCCGCCCTGGCCTTCTGGCCCAGCGACGACCCATACGTGCCCTTTGCCCGCGAGCAGCTCAATCGGGCCAGGCCGCTGCCCTTTAGCAGCACCAGCAGCATCATGACCGTGCTCAACAATGCCGTCTTTGATGTCATTACCCTGGCCAAAACGCCCCAGGTGGCCGCCGAAGAAGCCGTGGCCGCCCTCCAGCCGTAATCTGCCATGACCAGCCTCCCTTTTGCCGACCACCCCGCGCACATCCAGGCCATTTTGCAGGCAGCGCTCAACCAGGCCAATCCGCAAACGGCCGTGCGCCAACACCTGCAAAAAAAGGGGTCACACCTGCACATCGGCCCACACCGAATTGCATTGGGCGACGGCCGTCTTTTCATCCTCAGCCTGGGCAAAGCGGCCGTACCAATGGCCCTGGCGGCGGTGGATGTGGTGGGCGAAACGGCCGTTGCTGGTGGCGGCATCATTGCCAAACATCTCCCCGAAACCGCGCTGCCCCTCCCTGCTTTCATAGGCAGCCATCCCGTCCCGGATGAAAAAAGCGAGGCGGCGACAACGGCCGTTCTCGAACCATTAGCAGCCCTCACCGAAAAAGACACCGTGCTGTGCCTCATCTCCGGCGGCGCGTCGGCGCTGTTTACCCGACCCCATTTGCCGCTGGCGCAATGGCAGGCGCTCAACCGGGCGCTGCTGGCCAGCGGCTGCCCCATCCAGGCGATCAACACCGTGCGCCGCCAGCTGGATGTGGTCAAAGGCGGCGGGCTGGCGCGATGGGTGGCCCCGGCCCGCATCATCAGCCTGATCTTGAGCGATGTGGTGGGCAATGAGTTGGCCGCCATTGGCAGCGGCCCCACCGTGGCCAGCCAGGAAACGCCCGCCGAAGCGCTGGCCGTCTGGCAGTGCTACCACGTGGATCGGTTTTTGGATACGGCCGTTGCCCACGCCATCACCACCACCCTGCAAACGCTAGCCGAAACCGAGTTCACGCCGCCCACCAACATCGTCGCCAACCTGATCATCGGCAGCATCCAGCAGTCGGCCCAGGCAGCCGCGGCCAAAGCCGAATCGCTGGGTTTCCAGACCCGCCTGCTCACCACCCGGCTGGAGGGCGAAGCGCGGGAGGTGGGCAAATTTGCCGCCGCCCTGGCCAGCGACGCACCATCGCAAAGCGCCACCCTGCTTGGCGGTGAAACGACGGTCACTTTGCGCGGCAAGGGCAAAGGTGGGCGCAACCTGGAAACGGCTCTCGCGGCGGCCATTGGCATGGCCGGGTGGTCCCAGCGCACCATCACCAGCTTTGCCACCGACGGCGACGACGGCACCAGCGGCGTGGCCGGGGCGACGGTGACGGGACAAACGGTAAAGGATGGGGAAACGGCCGTAACCTATCTTGACAACAACGACAGCTACACTTTTTTCCAGCAGCTAGACACCGCCGGGCGTGGCCCCCATCTCATCAAAACCGGGCCAACCGGCACCAACGTGAATGATCTTTTACTTATTTTAAATTACGAAATGTAGAGACATTGCCATTACCAATAAAAAATCAGTTCGGGTCATAAAGTTGTCATGCTGAGGTCCTCCGAAGCATCCCGCCCGCGTGGCAATCAGGTAAATCTCGATTCTGCTAAAGTTCTTGCCATGTGCTCCTGGTGGGATTTCTCGGAGGACCTCGAAATGACATTTACCCCAGATAGTTTTTAGACACTAAATGCAACGTCTCTACCATAAGGACATCCTATGACCATCAAATTTGGCACCGACGGCTGGCGCGCCGTTATTAGCGAAACCTTTACCTTTGGCAATCTGCGGCTAGTGGCCCAGGCCATTGCCGACTATGTTCTGGAAGAAAACGCCAGCAATCCCAGCGTGGTGGTCGGCTTCGACACTCGCTTTTTGTCCGACCGGTACGCGGCCGAGGTGGCCCGCGTGATGGCCGCTAACCGGATTGACACCTGGCTGGCCCGCGCCGACACGCCCACTCCGGCCATCAGCTACGCCGTCAAGCACAAAAATGCCACGGCGGGCGTGATGATTACCGCCAGCCATAATGCCCCGCGCTACAACGGTGTCAAGCTCAAATCGTGCTTTGGTGGCAGCGCCAGCCCGGCACACCACAAGCGGGTGGAACAGCTGCTGGAGCGCAACCTTTCCACCGTCCACGGTCCCAATTTGATGGACCTGGACGAAGCCATCAAACGCGACCGGGTGCACAAGTTTGATCCAGCCTGGGCGTATTACGAGCATTTGAGCAATTTGGTAGACCTGGACATCGTCTCCAGCGGCGAGCTGCGCATTGTGGCCGATGGCATGTATGGCTCGGGGCGCGGCGCGTTTAGCGAGATTTTGGCGCGCGGCCGTTCCCATGTACACAACATCCGCCACGAGATGAACCCTGGTTTTGGCGGCATCCATCCCGAGCCAATTACGCGGCATTTGGGCATGCTCATGTCCACCATCCAGAGCGGGCATTGGGATGTGGGCCTGGCCACCGATGGCGACGCGGACCGCATCGGCGCGGTGGATGCACAGGGCAATTTTGTGGACCCACACCGCATTTTTGCCCTGGTGCTGCGCTATCTGCTGGAAAAGCGCGGGCTGCGCGGCAAGGTCGTGCGCACCGTCTCCACCACCCGCATGATTGACCGGATTGCCGCGCAGTACGGCCTGGAGCTCATCGAAACGCCGGTCGGGTTTAACCACATTGCCGATTTGATGATTGCTGGGGGTGTGGTGATGGGCGGCGAGGAATCGGGCGGCATGAGCATCCAGGGACACATCCCGGAAGGTGATGGCGTGCTGCTGGGGCTGCTGCTGCTGGAGGTGATGGCCGCCGCCAAAACACCGCTGCACGTGTTGGTGGAAGATCTGCTGGCCAAATTCGGCCCGGCCCAATACGCTCGCACCGACATGAAGCTAACGCGCCCGGTGGAAAAGAAGGAGATGGTGGCAATGCTCATCAATCTGGCCCCGGAGGCAATCGCGGGCGTCGCGGTGGAAAAAGTCGAGACGGTGGACGGGGTGAAATATTACCTGAACGATGGCAGCTGGCTGTTGATACGGCCGTCTGGCACCGAACCCGTCCTGCGCGTCTATGCTGAAGCACCCAACGATGAGCGTGTCAAGGCGCTGCTGGGCTTTGGCGAAGAAATGGCGGCGAAGGCATGAGGTTTGGCCACAGAGGGCACAGAGATTTTAGAGGAGTTTTGCGAGCGTGGACGGCCGTTTTCCTCTTTTTGGTGGGGTGCGGCGGTGAAGCAGCAGCAACGGCCGTTCCCGCCCCACAGCCCAACCAAACGCCGCTTGTTTTGCCGGAGGGCTTCACCGCCGAAGTCGCCGCCAGCGGCCTGTCTCGCCCAACGCAAATGATTTGGGGACCAGACGGCCGTCTCTGGGTTGCCCAGCTTTTTGAAGGCGAAAGCGATGAAGCAGGGCAAGTTGTGGCCATAGACCTGGATACAAACGAACAAGAAGTTTTGCTAGAAGAACTAAACAAACCCACCGGCATTGCCATTCTGGACAACGCGCTGTGGATTGCCACGGAAGATGAGCTGCTGCGGGCCGATTTGGACGCGGCGCAAAAGCCACAAACGCCCCAAGTTGTTTTGACAAACATGCCCAATAACGGCCGTTCCAACGGCACGCTCACAGTTACCCCCGATGGTCAGTTGGTGTACGAAACGAGTGGGCGGCGCAGCGGAGACGAGGCCAGCGCTGGCTCGGGCACATTGTGGCAACTAGACCCCGCCCAGCCGAATAATCCCATCGTGCTGGCAACGGGACTCAAGAATGCGTATGCCCACGTTTTTGATGGAAACGGCCGTCTTTGGATCACTGAAATTGGCGATAGCGCCGTCACGGGGGCTGATTTTGAGGGCCAGCCGCCGGAGGAGCTTAATTTGGTAATCGCCGGAGCTGATTACGGCTGGCCGCGTTGTTTTGGCAATCAGGAACCTGCGTTAAATCGGGCGGGCACGGCCGAAATTTGCGCCCAGACCGAACCACCAGTCACGTTGTTTCCGCCGCAAAACACACCAACAAGCCTTGTCGTTGCCCCGTGGGACGACTCCGTTTTGTTGGTCGCGCTGTGGGTTGGCGGGGAAGTTACGACCGTTCAGCTAGAAGAAGGGGTGAACGGCCGTTTCACTGGCACCAATACCACCTTTCTTACCGGCATTGCCACTCCGCAGCACCTGCTGCCCGCCCCAGACGGTGCGCTGCTCCTCTCCGACCACAGCAGCGGCATAATCTATCGCATCCTGAAAACCAACGAGTAAAAAATTGACGCAAAGAACGCAAAGGAACGAAAGAAGCAAAGAAATGAACTTTGCCTCCTTTATTTCTTTGCGCCTTTGCGTCAAAAATTATTAAGAGCTACTCGCTCTTGGCGAATTGTTCGATGATGCGGGCAGTGTGTTTGGTGCCCAGCAAGAAATAATCCAGGCGCATGTTTTCATTGGGGGCGTGTACCTGGCTGCCAGGGTAGCCCACGCCAGCGGCCACCAGCGGCAGGCCAAGCGTGTGAATAAACGGATAGTTTGGCCCGCTGCCGCCAATGATGGGTGCGACGTTGGGTTCTTTGCCATAGACAATTTCGGCCGTTTCGTTGGTGAGCTGCACAAACGGGTCATCGGGATCGACTTTGGCTGGACGACCACCACCATTCAGTTTCACTTTGACATCACTAAAGCCTTGCGCGTCCAGGTGCGCCCGCAGCTTGGCGACCACCTCATCGGGGGTCTGGTTAGGCACCAGGCGGAAGTCTACCTTGGCGCTGGCCTGGGCGGGCAGGACGGTTTTGGAACCAGGGCCTTGGTAGCCCGAGGTCAGGCCACAAATGGTGCAGGTGGGTTCGAATACGGCCGTTCGCTTCAATTCCAAATCATCGGTCAGGCCCAACAAAAAGCCATCTAGCTGGAACATCTCTTTGAGATTCTCAGCTTCCGAGGGCATGGCAGCCAACATTTCCAGGTCGCGGGCGCTGGGCGGCTGTACGTTGTCGTAGAAGCCTGGGATAAGAATGCGCTCGTTCTGGTCTTTGAGCGTGCTGAGTGCCCACACCAGCCGCCAGGCCGCATTGGGGAAAATCGAGCCGCCCAGGCCGGAGTGGGCGTCAATCGAGGCAGTTTGCACGGAAAGCTCCACGTAACAAATGCCGCGCATGCCCAATGCCTGGCTGGGACGGCCGTCGTGATCCACGCCACCAAATTCCCAAATGCAGGCATCGGCGGCCAGCTTATCCTGGTACTTTTCCACAAACGCAGGCATGTTGGGGCTGCCGACTTCCTCTTCGCCTTCGATGATGAACTTGACATTGCAGGGCAGTTCGCCGCCCAGCGCATCTTTCACCGCCGCCAAAGCCGCCAGACGGCAGATGATGTGCCCTTTGTCATCGCTGATGCCGCGTGCGTAAAACTTGCCATCCCGCTCGGTGAGCTGGAACGGCGGGGAGTCCCACAGCTCCAGCGGTTCGGCGGGCTGCACGTCGTAGTGGAGGTAGAAGAGCAGGGTCTTGTCGGAACGGCCGTCCCCTTCACCATAAACAACGGGGTAGCCATCCGACGGCATCACCTCGGCGCGAAAGCCTTGCTCGCGTAGCATGGTGGCCACCAGATCGGCACATTCCGTGATGCCATAATTTTGCGCCGAGACGCTGGGCTGGGCGCACAGACGGGCCAGCTGATCAATCCAGTAATCGACATTTTGGTCAATATGGGCGTCGATTTTGTCCCAGATGGGATTGGTTGGTTCTACTGTCATTTTGTTGTCCTTTAGGTGTGATTTTAGGGAGATTGGAGATTAGAGGCTGATGCAAATCTCCAATCTCTAATCTCCAGTCTCCTGTTTACTCAAGATGGCTTGTGTCATTAAGGCGGGTCACAACAGCGCCGTGTGAGTTGACTTCGATGGTGCTGAGACCAGTGTTGCCGCGCATGGAGAAACGGCCGTAAATCGCCGGATCGATCCCCATCACCTGGCCCAGCAATGCGTGCAGCAAACCGCCGTGGGTCACCACGGCCACCATGCCCTCATGGTGGGCATCGCGCACCGACTCGTAGGCACGCCAGGCCCGGCTAAGCACATCGACAAACGGCTCGCCATTGGGCGGATCAATCATGCCGCGAGTGACTTTGCCCCATACTTCGGGAAATTGCGCACGGGCCTGTTCCCCCGTGAGGCCGCTAAAATCGCCTACGTCTCGCTCGCGCCACAGCTCCGTTTGGATGGGTGTGATGCCCAGCTCGTTGGCCAGGGGAACGGCCGTTTGCACACAGCGCTGCAAATCACTGGTGTAAATCGTATCGATCGGCCAGGTGCGCAAGCGCTGACAGATGGCTTCGGCCTGCTTGTGGCCAGTTTCATTGAGCGGCACGTCGGTGTGCCCTTGCCAGCGGCCAGCATGATTCCAGGCCGTCTGGCCATGGCGCATCAGCAAGATGGTTAAATGTGTCAAAACTCGTCTTTGCCCTCCTCCGAAAATAATCCACAGATGACACAGATTTCGCAGATTAGAGGTAAATCTGTGTCATCTGCGAAATCTGTGGATTTTCATTTATAGTGTTGAGCTTACGCTCATGTCGTCTCCTGTCTTGCTTTGGCGATCATGCGCTGCACTTCGGTAACGGCGGCATCGGGAAATGGAGAGAGGAACGGCCGTAATTCCAGAACCGCCAGCGCCAACAGTCCCTCAGCCGCCAGCAACGTGTTCTGCGCCAAAATCCCGTTGATTTCCGCTCCCAACCGAGGGAAAACCCGCTCAAAGCGGCGAAATGGGTCCAGATTATCCAGCAGCGACTGATCCTCTGAAGTATGAAACTCCGCTAGAAGCCGCAGCAGATGGGTCAGCGCGTAGGTTTTGATGAACTGATGGCCGCTCAAGCGCTCGCCCCGTGCATAGCGCCCCACGCCAACAAACAAATTCATCAAAAATTCCGCCAGACGCCGGTTGGGGTCGGTTTGGCCTTGCGCCACCCAATCTTGCGTCGTCAGCGCCAATTCCTCCAGCCGAGGCGCAATCTCCGCTTTGTCTAGCAACACGCGATACCGGTTCAGGCGAGCCAGCTGTAACTCATCTTCGTTAAAGATGGCAAATTCCAGCAGATGCCCACCGTGATACAATGCCTTGATCCCATGCTCGGTCTCGCGAAAGTAAAAAACCAGATCGTCAGCGCGGGGGAGCCAGGACAAATCGCGGCGCATATCTTCCTGCACCCCATGTATGGTAATGACAAAAAAATCGTGATCTGACCATTCATCTGGCTGATAATCTTGCTGGGCCATTGAACCAAGCGCAACCAGGCACAACACCCGATCATCACCAGCCAGCTTTAAGCGCATATCTTCGGTAAATTTGTTGTATTCAGTCAGGTTCATTTTCCTGGCTCCTTTTTACGAGCGTAACGCACCAACCAGGTGTCGCGTCGCCCTGTCTCCTCCCAACCGTTAATAATGTGAAAAGCGGCCGTTTCCAACAAAACATCCAATGTTTCCGGCTGCCAATAAGTGAAAAATCGAGCATAGGATGGATTGTATAGAGTGGGCACCCACGCTTCCCCGTCACCCAGCTTGAGAGACAGGTACAAGATGCCGCCAGGACGCAGCACGCGGTGAAATTCCCTTAGCGTGGGCAGCACCTCCTCACGCGCCAGGTGCAGCAAAGAAGCACACGCCCACAGACCGTGAACAGCACTACCGACGGGCAATTGCCGCATGTCTGCCTGGACAAACGGGACGTGGTGTGCCTGCCCGCTGCGGCCGACCCGCATCATTTCGTGGCTGTAGTCCATTCCGATGGCTTGCAGATTATTTTGGCGCAGAACGGCCGTATCCAATCCCGGCCCACAGCCCACATCCAGCACGCAGGCCCCGGAAGGCAACAGCTCGACAAATTTCCCAATTTGCGTGGTCATCTGTGCCCGATGCTGCTGCGCCTGAGCATAGGCACCCGCAATCTCCCGGTAGGTCTGACGAGTTTGTTCCAAAGGGTTCATAAGCTTTTGGCAGAAGAAGTGGGGTTAAGCTGGAGCGAAGCGGCAATTTCAACCAGCGTGGACCCATCGATCAGCGTCATTGGTTTGCCGCTGGCCCACTCGCGCGCTGAATCAGAGATTTCGGCCGTCGTCACCAAAAAGGCGTGGGACACACCTTCGTGGATAAGCGTACCGTACAGTTCGCGCACAATGTCTGGCCCGATTGTGCTGCGATATCGTTTGCATTGGGCGATGGCTCGCTTACCGCCCTGCCGGGTGATGACCAAATCCACCCCCAGATCACCACTGCGACCACGCACCACCACGCGGTATCCTTTTAGGCGGAACAACCGGGCAACGTACCGCTCAAAATCGGCGGGATGCAGATTGTACAGCGTTTCTAAATTGAGCGGCTCCCAGGGCTGCGCTTCTTCCTGGCGGGCCTGCCACCAGACAACCACCCAAAGCAGAACAATCGTCGCCAGCCAGGCAATTTCTGCCAGCCGCAACAATTCGTACACAACAGTTGGGAGTTGATCGATCCAGGCGGGTTGGCTAACGGCACGAATGAGCAGCCAAACCAGGTAAACGGCCGTAACAAACCCAATTATCAAGCGACTGCTTAATGAAACAGATTCACCAGTACGGGTCTTAAATTGGGGCGATTGTTGGCGCAGACGCCATTCCGTGCGAACTACCATGCGCCGAATTGTAATCGCGACTGCCCAGATTCCCAAACAAAAACTGCGGCTCTACCAATGATGGTAGTACGATTATCCAATTGTCGCTCTATCTTGAAACTCGTAAGCTTCCCAAAAGAAACTGATAAACCACATCGTTGTATCAACCTGGAAGATTCATGCAAGAAATACTCCTCAAGCTGTTTGCCCCACCCAGCTTTCCAGACCAAGAAAAAACGCGTGCCGCTAGATTGCTGCACGTTATCCTGACGGCCACGCTGGCACTCACGTTCCTTTCGATCCTCCCCATGATTATTTTGCATGATGTTTTCAGTCTTCTCACGTTGGCCGCAGCCCTCCCGGCAGCCACAATTGCCATCATTTTTAACAAAAAAGGGTATGTGCGGCTCACGGCGGCCGTCTATTTGGGATTCATTTACATCGTTGTTTTTGTAATGTCCTGGTTTTCAGGCGGCCTCTTGAGTGGCGCTCTAATTTTTCTGACCGCCCTGATATTCGTGGCAGGCTCTATTTTAGGGACACAATTAGCCAGTTTGTTCGGTGTCGCCTCCATCGCCGCGATGATCCTGATGTACTTAGGCGAAGCAGGCCGGTATATCACCATCGATTCGGCGGAGGATCATCTGGCGCATTCGCAAAATATGCTCGGCGCTTCGATTATTGCCATCATTGTGATGGTGATTTTCACGCACCTGATTATGCAGAACTTTCGCCAGGCCTTAGCCCAGGCAGACAAACATCAAAATGACCTGAATCTGACAATCCAGAAGCTAACGGAAACAACTGTTTCCAAAGAGCTGGCCGAAGCCGCTACCAAAGCCAAATCGGAATTCCTGGCCAACATGAGCCACGAAATTCGCACACCGCTCAACGGCATCATCGGCATGACGGGGCTGATGCTGGACACAAGCCTGAACCCAGAACAAATGGATTACGCCGAAACGATCCGCAAAAGCAGCGATAATCTGCTCACCATCATCAACGAAATCCTAGACTTTTCCAAAATTGAAGCTGGGCAGTTAAAACTAGAAATTCAACCGTTTAGTGTCCGTGATGTAGTCGAGGAAGCGCTGGATTTGCTGGCTACTCAGGCCACCGCAAAACGGCTGGAGCTCACCTACTTCATCCACCACAAAACCCCGACAACGCTCATGGGTGACGTTACCCGCCTGCGGCAGGTGCTGGTGAATCTCATTGGCAACGCCCTGAAGTTCACGGAAAAAGGGGAAGTGGTGGTTTTGGTAGACAGTCAAATCATCGAAGACGGCCGTTGGCGCACCCATTTTTCCGTTAGAGATACGGGCATTGGTATTTCTCTCGCCAATCAAGAGCGGCTGTTTCAATCGTTTAGCCAGGTGGATTCCTCCACCACCCGCAAATTTGGCGGCACTGGCCTGGGTCTGGTGATCAGCAAGGAATTAGCCGAGCTGATGGGTGGCAATATGTGGCTGGAAAGTGAAGAAGGGGTTGGCTCCACGTTTCATTTTACGATTACAACGGCCGTTGCTCACCTCTCCCCACCCGCCTTTTTGGCACAAAATCAGCCGCATCTCACGGACCGGCGCGTTTTGATTGTGGATGACAACGAAACCAACCGAAAAATCCTAGCCCAACAAACGCTTTCCTGGGAGATGAAACCCGTGCTGGCGGCCTCGGGACGCGAAGCATTAGACATTTTAGCCTCGGCCGAAGCGCCGTTTAGCGTGGCCATTCTCGATATGCAGATGCCGGAAATGAACGGCCGTTCCCTGGCCCAAGCTATCCGCCAAACCTACGATGACACCGCCTTGCCCATCGTTCTGCTCACTTCGCTAGGCATTCACAAGGAAACGAGCGACGGCCGTTTATTTAACGCCCACCTCGTCAAGCCTGCCAAACAATCCCAGCTGTACGATGTGCTGATTAATTTGCTCACCCACAGTGAACCACAAATTGCCCTGCTGCCGCAGGCAAATCTGGACCCTCACCCAACCGCTGAACTCGGCGACCCCCTCACGCCGCAGAATCCGCTGCGCATTTTGCTGGCAGAAGACAACAATATCAACCAAAAAGTGGCCCTGCGAATGCTCACCCGGCTTGGCTACCGTGCTGACGTAGCGGGCAACGGTGCAGAAGCCATCGAATGCCTCAAGCGCCAGACGTATGATGTCATCCTCATGGACGTGCAAATGCCGGAGATGGACGGCGTAAGCGCCACCCAATTCATCCATGAAAACTGGCCTACTGACCAGCAGCCCTACATCATTGCCATGACCGCCAATGCCCTCTCCGGCGACCGTGAAAAATATTTAGAAGTGGGCATGGATGACTACATCAGCAAGCCAGTAAAAATGGATCAGCTGTCCAATGCCTTGCAGCGCTGCGCCACAGTTGCTTCCCTCTCTTAAACCTAACACTCACCAATCATCCCCTCAAAAAGCCAAAATAGATGCATACGCAATGGATGACGGCCGTTTCCATTTGTCGTAAAATGAAGGAGTATGTTCTTACCCAACCGCACCACTTTTTGGCCCTGTCAGCCGCATGACCCTGTGGAGAAAAGATGAGAAAAAAACGAGTTTTAACCTGGCACACTATCCGCCATTTGGTTGTAATTTTATTAGCGTTGGGCGTAACGGCCGTATCCGCCTCCGCCCAATCCGATGACCCCGCTAGCATCCCACCACCAGACAGCGTCACCATCGCTGGCACCCTGCAAACCGAAATCGGCTGCTCCGGCATCTGGAACACCAGCTGTGCCGAAAGCCAGCTCGCCTACGACGATCAAAACGACATCTGGCTGGCCACCTTCGACATGCCCGCCGGGTACTTCGAATATAAAGCCGCCCTCAACGGCAGTTGGGAGGACAATTACGGCCTCAACGCCGAATATTACGGCCCCAACATCCCCTTGGAAGTGCCCGAAGATGGCCCCGTCACCTTCTGGTACGATCACAAAACCCGCTGGGTCAGCGACAGCATCAACAGCCTCGTTGCCACTATCCCCGGCAGCTTCCAGGACGAACTCGGCTGCGCCGGTGATTGGGCACCCGAATGCCTCCGCTCCATGCTGCAAGACCCCAACGGCGACGGCATCTACACCTTCATCACCGCCAGCATTCCCGCTGGCGAATACGAAGCCAAAGTCGCCCTCAACCAAACCTGGGACGTGAATTATGGCGTGGATGGCGAACTGGATGGCGCGAACATCCCCTTCACCGTTGGCGATGGACAGGCTGTCATCTTCGCTTTTGACCCAGCGACCAACCTGCTCACCGTTGAAACTAGCGACGAAATACCCTCCGACCTGGTAAGCCAGGGCAGCGGTGGTGGCTTGCCGCCCGCAGCCACAGCCTTCCCTGATTTGGTCGTTATTCCCGGCACCATCCAATCGGTGCTGGGCTGCGCTGGCGATTGGGCACCCGACTGTACCGTGACCGAGCTCACCTACAGCGAAGAAAACCAGCTCTTCAGCAACACCTTCGACATTCCCGCTGGCGAGTACGAATACAAAGCCGCCCTCAACGGCAGTTGGGATGTGAACTTTGGCCTCAACGCCCAACCCGGCGGCCCCAACATCCCACTCTCCCTCGCCGAAGACACCAGCGTCACCTTCTACTTCGATAACCAAACTGGCTGGGTGACCGACAGTGTCAACAGCCTCATCGCCAACGTGCCCGGTAGCTTCCAAGACGAGCTTGGCTGCGCCGAAGATTGGATGCCCAGCTGTCTCGCCTCCTGGCTGCAAGACCCCGACGGCGACGGTGTGTTCACCTTCCAAACCGTCAGCATCCCTGTGGGTGAGTATGAAGCCAAAGTGGCCGTCAACGGCAGCTGGGACGTGAACTACGGCGAAGGCGGCGCGCAAGACGGAGCCAACCTCCCCTTTAGCGTGCAAGAACCAGACACGCTCGTCACTTTCACTTTTGACTCAAGGAGCAACCTATTGAACATCTCCGTCGGGTCTGGCGGCATCCAGGGCAACATCAGCCAACTAACTGCCCACTGGGTCTCGCAGGACACCATCGCCTGGGACATTG
Source organism: Ardenticatenaceae bacterium (assembly GCA_020634435.1). Classification (GTDB taxonomy): domain Bacteria; phylum Chloroflexota; class Anaerolineae; order Promineifilales; family Promineifilaceae; genus Leptofilum. Next base: position 1,022,841 of record JACKBS010000004.1, read on the forward strand.
AAGACGCGCCCGGCAACCAATACTACTTCCACTACGACCCGCTGGGCGGCGCATTCTCACTCGGCTTCGATGGCATTTCTGGCGGCGATGCCGTGCCGCTCACCGTTGATCCTAACGGCCTGAGCGACGAAATCATCGCCAAGTTTCCCCACCTGCGCAACTACACCGCGCTCAAGTTCAGTGAAGATGATTTGAGCGTCGCCCGCGTAGCGCTGAAAGGGCAGATTGCCGTCTCCGCGCAAAACGCCGACGGCCAGACGATTAACGCAGCTGGTTTGCAAATCCCCGGCGTGCTGGATGATCTGTACCCGTACGATGGTGATTTGGGCGCTACCTTCACCGATGGGGTGCCCACCCTCACCATCTGGGCACCGACGGCGCGGCAAGTACGCCTGCACCTCTTCGACGATGCCGATCCCAACTCCGAAGCCGAGGTATTGACAATGCGCCCAACACCCAGCAACGGCACCTGGTCTATCACTGGCGAAGCGGACTGGGCAGGCAAATATTATCTATACGAAGTACAGGTTTACGTACCAACGGAAAGCAGCTTGCAGACTAATCTGGTCACTGATCCATATTCCTTCAGCCTGTCCACCAACAGCACCCGCAGCCAAATTGTGGACCTCGCGGACCCAGCAACGATGCCGGAAGGCTGGACGGACGTAATCAAACCGGGCGTCGCTGCCGCGGAAGACATTGTGATTTACGAACTGCACATGCGGGACTTTAGCGTGAATGACGCCAGCGTGCCGGAAGAACTGCGCGGCACGTACCTGGCCTTCACCGTCATGGATTCCAACGGAATGCAGCATCTGGCGGCCCTATCAGAAGCTGGGCTAACGCATCTGCATCTGCTGCCCACCTTCGACATCGCCACCATTAACGAGGACAAATCGACCTGGATCACGCCATCTTTTGATGAACTGGCAACTTACCCGTCCGATTCGGAAGAACAGCAAGCGCTGATTGCTGCCGTGCGCGACCAGGACCCATTTAACTGGGGCTACGATCCATTCCATTACACAACGCCAGAGGGCAGCTACGCCGTCAATCCTGAGGGCGTTAATCGGATCATTGAATACCGCCAGATGGTGGAAGCCCTGAATGAGATCGGCCTACGCGTGGTGGTGGACGTGGTGTACAACCACACCAACGCCAGCGGCCAAGCCGACAATTCGGTTTTGGACAAAATTGTGCCAGGTTACTACCACCGTCTGAGCGGCACTGGTCGCGTAGAAACGAGCACCTGCTGCCAAAACACCGCCACCGAGCACGACATGATGCGCAAGCTGATGGTCGATTCGGTCGTGACCTGGGCCACCGCTTACAAAATCGACGCCTTCCGCTTTGACCTGATGGGTCACCACATGAAAGAAGATATGCTGGCTGTGCGGGCGGCGCTGGACGCGTTGACGCTGGAAAACGATGGCGTGGATGGCAAAAATATCTATCTCTACGGCGAAGGCTGGGACTTTGGCGAAGTTGGCGGCAATGCGCGCGGCATCAATGCCACCCAGTTCAACATGGCAGGCACGGGCATCGGCACGTTTAGCGACCGGCTGCGGGATGCGGCACGCGGTGGTAGTCCATTTGGCGGCCAAACGGAGCAAGGTTTCCTGAATGGTCTGTTCGTTTATCCGAACGAAACCGACCAGGGCAGCGAGACCGAGCAATTGGTGAAGATGCAGAACTTCATGGACATCATCCGGCTGGGGCTGGCGGGTAATTTGAGTGATTTCACTTTTGTCGGCTCAGACGGATCGCCAATTTCGGGCAGCGAGGTGCTGTACAATGGCTCACCGGCAGGTTATACGGCCGATCCACAAGAGCAAATTATCTACATCTCCAAACACGATAATGAAACGCTGTTTGACATCATCCAGTACAAAGCGCCGCTGGGCACCAGTACGGCCGATCGGGCGCGGATGCAAACGTTGGGCAACTCGATTGTGATGTTTAGCCAGGGCGTGCCCTTCTTCCAGGCCGGTGATGATTTGCTGCGTTCCAAATCGCTAGACCGCAACAGCTACAACTCTGGCGACTGGTTTAACAAGCTGGACTTCACTTACCAGAGTAACAATTGGGCCGTGGGTCTGCCGCCGTCGGGTGACAACCAGAGCATGTGGCCGACAATGCAGCCGCTGCTGGCCAATCCTGACCTGACTCCCACACCAGCGGACATTGCCTTTGCCCGCGACACGTTCCAAGAACTGCTGCAAATTCGGGCTGGGTCGCCGCTGTTTAGACTGCAAACGGCCGTTCAAGTGCAAGATCGCATCCAATTCCACAACGTTGGGCCAGATCAACTGCCCGGCGTCATTGTGATGAGCCTGAGCGATCTGACGGGCGAAGACATCGACCCGAACTATGACATGATGGTGGTTGTGTTTAACGCCACACCAGATGAGGTGAGCTTTACGGAAGCAGACACGGCCAACCTGCCGTTCTCGCTTCATCCTGTCCAGCAAACTTCGGTGGACGGTGTGGTGCAAACGGCCGTGTTCGATACAGCTAGTGGCACATTTACGGTACCGGCGTGGACAACGGCCGTTTTTGTGTTGCCGCAGGGCAGTGTAGAACAACCGACGCGGACTGAAGATACCGAAGTCATTACCGATGCCGGTGAAGAAGCCGATGCCATGATCGAAGGAGCGGAAGCCGAGACCACCAGCGAACCCGTAGACAGTGAAGCTGCGGCCGAACCAGAAACAGCAGAACCAGCACACGGCGAAACCGAAATAGTGGAAAATGCGCCGGGAACTCCCTGGCTCATCTGGCTGGGCGCAGTAGGCGGTGGCTTCTTGCTCGCCCTCATCGTAGCTTGGGCCAGCCGTCGTCAGCGACACGGCGGAAACCATCATTAATTGACAATCGAGTTACTGGGTGATCAGGCGATCTTAAACCTACTGAAATTGCCTTTTCACCCATTTCTCTATCATCTTGTCACCATTTCAGGCTTTTACCGAAGCAATTATCCTTTGGCTCTAGTTCATAAGCCATCCGTCACCGTTCCCTATCCATCAGTGAAGTCTGGCTGGTCTTATGGGTTCAAACTGCATCTGACCATCAACAACCGCGGCGAGTTGCTCAATATTCTTCTAGCATCGTGTAACGTTGAGGACCGTAAGTCGGTGCCAAAACTGGTACAGCAGATGTTCGGCAAAATCTATGGAGATCAGGGTTACATCCCCAAGGAATTGTCCGCACCCTTGCTCCAAATATTTGGTATGCAATTAGTGACCAAGTTGAAAGCCAATGCCAAGAATCGTCTACCCATGGTATTTAGCGATAACCTTCTGCGCGACATTCGTATGGCTCAATAGAAGGTGTCATGGTGCCGACTCAGGCAGAGCGGCGAAAACCGTATGTTGGTATGAAGTCACACCCCTATCAGAACAGCAATGGTCCTATCGTTGCACAGACCGATTGGGAAAATTGGAGGAATTGAAGAAAGCAACAGCGATTCGTTATCACTGTGACATTTAAGAGGCAAAAGCGTTTTCGAAGCTATTGTGGTCTACGGGTTGCCACTATTTGGTTGACCGTACTTATGGTTAGCCACCATGAAAGAACGCCCCAGTTCAGCCATACCCAAAGTGATTGACGTTTGTCTGGCTTTGGCAAACCCAGCTAACAATGCCGATCCAGCAGCTAAAGCGGCAACTTACTTCAAAACAATTTGACATGCATGGATTAAGCTTATTGTCGTCAGCAAGGTCATTTGATTGGCAGTAGCGCGGTGGGGAGCGGTTGCAAACAAATAGAGACCATGCGCCTTAAGCGTTCGATGACACGCTGGCTAGAAGAGGGGACGCGTTAGGTAGCTAAGGTGTGGGCAGCTTGGCTTAGTGGTCAGTGGCAAGAAGTGGTGCACAGCTAGTCTGGTTTGCCGTTTTGCGATTATTTACTGCTCCCATTTGTATCTACTTTCCACACGGCCGTTCCCACCAAAATCACCCCCAGCAGCGACAAAATCCCCCCAATCGCATAACTACGCGGCTGGTAGCGCCATTCGATAATGTGTTCTCCGGCCGGGACGCAGGTGGCGCGTACGGCCGTATACGCCACATCCCACTCCTGTTCCACGCCATCCACAAACACCTGCCAACCGGGATACGCCGTCTCGCTTAACACCAGCAGCGCGGGCGCAGGGCTGCTGGTTTGGATTTGCCAGTAGCCGTTGGCCTTTTTGGTGACAACGGCCGTTCCCGCCTCACCACTGACCAAAGCACAACCCGGCTCTTCTGCCAAAATCGCCGTCGTCAAGGGATCAAAATCAGGTTGGTGGACACGCGCGGTGGCCGCAGCCGCATCCGGGATAATTTCCACCTGCGTCACCAATCGAGCCATGGGCAGCGTGCGGCCCCGCTGGTAAACCCAGACGCGCTGTGTGTTGCCTAACAAGGTTAACGGCCGTTCCCCCTCTGTCACACCTTGCAACGGATTGGTAGCCACCACGTACCCAGCACCCAAAATATCGTATGCCGTTGAGCGCGGGTCTGGCACCGACGAGGCAAAGGCGATGTTGGCCCCCACCTCCAGCGCGTTGTAACCAAACACCGAACCCAGCCCCACTTGCGCCGCCCCATTCTGCTCAAAAATGGAGATGCCCCAAGGCAGCACCCGCAGCTCCGTCTCACCGATAATTTGCTTGGCGTCGGTCCACAGCGGATCAACGGCCGTACTCCCCACACCGACCAGCTTAAAGCCAAAAATCCACAAATCCGCCACCAGCAGCAGCGTCAAGCCCCCCAACCACCACTTTTTCCGTGTTGCATCTGCTTCCGCAAAGAACCGCACGAGCAACCAACCGCCAGCCACGACCCCAACCAACGCAATCCCCCAACCACCCAACTGATGCCACAAACGGCCGCTTGTGTCTGTCGGGTGTTGGGCAGCAAAAACAGCCCCGGTGGCGGCCAGAGAAGTGAGGATGGCAACGGCCGTTCCACCCACCAGCCAGCGCATAAATCCGGCTGATTTCTCATTCCAGTCCGCACGTTCCCACTGGGCCACCGCCTCGCCCAGCAACGCAGGCAGAGCAAAGACCAGCAAAAACGCTGCCCGCCCCGGCGCCCGAGCCAGACGAAACGGCGGCAGCAAATCGTAAAAGATGCCGTAGAGGAAGCCGTAGCTGCCCAGCGCCAGCAAAAAGCCCAGCACCAGCAGCGCCAGATAAAACCAGCTCAATTTCGACGGCTTGCACAGCGCCAAAGCCAATCCCAGCAGTGGCAGCAGCCCGACGTAATAAGTCAGCTCGTCGAAGGCGGGCACGCTCCAGTAACCGGCGCGGGTTGGCTCGCCAAAAAATTCGGGTAGCAGCCAGGTGATGATGTGCGACGGCGGCAGCGAGTACGTCGTGGCAAATTCAAAGCTCGGTTCGGCAGCGCGGGAGGAGACGGTGGAAAATTCGGCCAGCGGCACCAGCTGCACCCCGGCCAGCAAAAAGCCCAGCACCGTCATAATCGCCATCTGGCGGATGACGAGCCAGCGGTTGGGCGTGGTCAGCAGCAGGTAAACCGCAAACAGCCCCCAGGCCAGCCCGATGTACAGCAGCGAGGTGGTGTGCCCGGCCAAAATCGCCAGGCCCAACGGCACACCGCCAATAACTGCCGCCCAAATATTTTTGCGCTGGACACTCCACGCAGTGGCCAAAATCAGCCAGGGCAGCCAGACGTCCGTGGCGATGAGGCCGATGTGCCCCGCCCAAATCCGCGCCGAGATGAAGCCGCTGAAGGCAAAGGCCAGCGCCGCCAGCCAAGCCCCAGCGGTGCTGCCGCTGAGCTGCCGCACCAGGAAAAACATCCCCAGCCCGGCCACCACCAGATGCACCAGCACGTGCCAGCTCAGGCCAAAGCGCACCGGCAGCAGGAGCAACGGCCAGTTCAACGGATAAAACAGGGCCACCTGCGGATTGCTCAAGAAAGGGTAACCGCTAAAGCTGTTGGCGTCCCACAGGGGGAGATTGCCGGAGAGTACAGCCGTTCGCGCAAACTCCCACCACGGCACAAACAAACTCCTCGCATCCAACCCCGCCAGCGCCATGCCGGCCGCCGGAAACAGAACCCGGTGCAAAAACAGCGCCGCCAGCAGCGCAAAGGATAAGGTGAACTTGAGGTGCAGCCGTTTGCGTAAAAAAATCATGGTTTCACAAATATTGTTAGGCAGATTCTTGATTGATTTACTTCTTCATGTTTTCTTTCACAATATTCAATTGACTTCCGCACAAAGGAACAACAATGGGCCACAGTGTCACCTTTCATCCACCACACATGCAATTTCTCGGGTCTCCACTGCCAGCCGTTGCAGGACAGGATTGTTAGCGTTGTTGGCAAGATAATAATTGTAAACGGCCGTTGGCGCGGCATCAATGTGAATCGTTTTGATAATCTGGATTGATTTCATGGAATTTGCTTCTCGTTTTTGGGCAATAAATATTGTTCTGCCAATTATCGTCTGCGGGATTATTCTGGCCAATTTTTAATCGCAAAAATTGACTTTCATAGGGAAGTTTATTAAGATTCGGCAACCAATTGAGAGCGCTCTCAAAAACCCCTCTACTTTAGGAGAACGCCTCAACCAGCAAATTCATGGACGGGAAACTGACCTTAGAAAAAATTGGCGCATTGGCCGGTGTATCCCGAGCTACCGTTTCCCGCGTCATCAACAACCATCCCAACATCCGTGAAGAAGTGCGCCAGCGTGTGCTAGAGGTGATTGCCGAGACCGGCTACCAGCCGAACCAGGCGGCCCGCTCGCTAGCTTCTAATCGCACCGGCCTGCTTGGTCTGGTCATTCCCCGCGACATTCAAGAGCTTTTTACCGATTTATACTACCCGCGCCTTATCCAGGGCGTCAGCCAGGCGTGCAACGAGAGCGGCAATACGCTGGCCCTCTTTATCTTTCATACCGAAGAGGAAGAACAGCAGATTGCCGCCCAAATCATGCGTCAGGGCTTTCTGGATGGGGTGATCATCGCCGGGCTGCACTTTGGCGATCCGCTTAACCAGCTGGTGCTGTTCCACAAACCCGTGTTAATGATTGGCGAACCCCTGGAGTATCCGCAGGCCAGTTTTGTGGATGCAGACAACCGATTGGGGGCGTATACGGCCGTTTCTCACCTCATCTCTTTAGGCCGCCAGCGCATTGCCACGATCACCGGGCGGCTAGACATGACCGCCGGACAGCAGCGCCGCCAGGGGTATCTCGATGCGCTTCAAGCGAACAATTTACCAATCGAGGACCAACTCATCGCGGCTGGTGAGTTTGAACAGGGCAAGGCATATCAGGCGACTTTACAGCTCTTGCCCCACACACCGGATGCCATTTTTGTGGCCTCAGACAGCATGGCCCTTGGCGTGCTGCGCGCGCTCGCCGATGTGGGCCTACGGGTGCCAGAAGATGTAGCCGTGGTTGGCTATGACGATTTGGCTCCGCTGGATACGGCCGTTCCCTTCATCAGCACAACATTGACAACCATTCGCCAACCGATTCGCCGTATGGGCATGTTGGCCGTAGAGACGCTGTTGGAAATCATCAAGGAGCCGCAAGGCCCACCCCGCCGCATCATCCTACCCACGGAGCTGATCATCCGGCAGTCGTGCGGCGCGGCCTATTGATAAAAACATCGGTCGGATTGGCAAGCCGACTGACATTTACAGGAGAGGACTTATGCAATTTGGATATTTTGACGACGCGCGATGTGAATATGTCATTACCCAGCCAGACACGCCCCTGCCCTGGATCAACTACCTGGGCAGCGAATCATTTTTTGGCCTGATTTCTAACACCGCGGGCGGCTACACCTTTTACCAGGACGCTCGCCTGCGCCGCCTGACGCGGTTTCGCTACAACGGGGTACCCTATGATGGCAACGGCCGTTACCTCTACCTGCGTGATAATGCAGACGGCCGTTTCTGGTCCCCCACCTGGCAGCCAACCCGCACGGCCCTGGACACATACACCTGCCGCCATGGCCTGGGCTACAGCAACATCACCTCAACCAAGGCGGGTATCCAGGTAGACAGCACCTACTTTGTGCCGCTAGGCCAGACCATGGAAATTTGGCGCGTCCAAATCACCAACCAGCGCGACCAGCCCGCCGATCTTTCGCTCTTTTCCAGCATCGAGTTCTGCCTATGGGATGCCCTGGACGACGCCTCCAACTACCAGCGCAACTTCAGCATTGGCGAGGTAGAAGTGCTGGATGGTGTCATCTACCACAAAACCGAATACCGCGAACGGCGTGACCACTTTGCCTACTTCGCCTGCTCTGCCCCCCTGACGGGCTACGACACCTCCCGCGACGCCTTCCTTGGCCCTTATCGCGGCTGGGACAATCCGCAGGTGGTAGCCGACGGCCAATCGCGCAACTCCCACGCCCACGGCTGGGCCCCGATTGGCTCACATCAGGTCAAGCTCAATCTCGCACCTGGCGAAACGCAAGAGATCATCTTTTTGCTGGGCTATCATCAAAACCCACGCGACCAGAAGTTTGATCCGCCTAACTCCAGCACGATCAACAAACAAACCGTGCTGCCGCTCATCAAGCGCTATCTGGACCCCGCAGAAGTGGCGCAAGCGCTGGACAAACTCAGCGCATCCTGGGCCGATCTATTGGCGCGTTACCAGGTGCAAACACCAGACGAACACACCAACCGCATGGTCAACATCTGGAATGCGTACCAGAACATGATCACCTTCAACATGTCCCGCTCCGCCTCTTATTTTGAGTCCGGCATTGGCCGGGGCATGGGCTACCGTGATTCCAACCAGGATTTGCTTGGCTTTGTCCACATGATTCCCGAACGCGCCCGCGAGCGCATTTTGGATTTGGCCGCCACGCAGCTGCCGACGGGTGGCGCGTATCATCAGTACCAACCGCTCACCAAACGCGGCAATCATGCCGTCGGCGGCAACTTCAACGACGATCCGCTCTGGCTCATTCTTTCCGTGACAGCTTACGTGAAAGAAACGGCCGATTTCGCCATCCTCGACGAACTGGTCGCGTACGACAACGAAGCGGGCAGCGAAACACCGCTGTACGAGCATTTACAGCGCAGCCTGCAATATACCCTGGACCGCAAAGGGCCGCACGGCCTACCGCTCATCGGCCAGGCCGACTGGAACGATTGTCTGAACCTCAACGCCTTTACCGACGAGCCGGGGCAATCGTTCCAAACCACCGCCAGCAAGGATGGCAAGGTGGCGGAATCGGTCTTCATTGCCGGGCTGTTTGTGCTGGCGGCCAAAGAAATGGCCCAACTGGCCACCGTTTTGGACCACCCCGAAGAAGCTGCGTTTTATACCCAGAAAGCGGCAGCGATGACGGCCGTTACCCTGCAACACGGCTGGGATGGCGGCTGGTTCCTGCGCGCCTACGACGATTTTGGCGACAAAGTCGGCTCTCAGGAATGCGCCGAAGGGCAAATTTTCATCGAGCCGCAGGGCATGTGCGTGATGGCGGGTATTGGCCAGACTAGCGGAGAATCGGCCCAGGCATTAACGGCCGTTAATGAACGTCTGGCCACCCCGCACGGCATCGTGCTGCAACAGCCCGCCTACACGCGCTACTACCTGAACCTGGGCGAGATTTCATCCTACCCACCCGGCTACAAAGAAAATGCGGGCATCTTCTGCCACACTAACCCGTGGATCATGATCGCCGAAACGGTGCTGGGCCACGGCGACCAGGCATTTGATTACTACCGCCGGATCAACCCCTCGGCCCGTGAATCCATCAGTGAAGTGCATCGTTCCGAACCCTACGTCTATGCGCAAATGATTGCCGGACGCGACGCGCCCACGCATGGCGAGGCCAAAAATTCGTGGCTGTCGGGAACGGCCGCCTGGAATTACGTGGCCATCACCCAGTGGATTTTAGGCATTCGCCCCACATACAACGGCCTGCAAATTGCCCCCGTCGTGCCGCAAGATTGGCCCGGCTTCACCGCCAGCCGCATTTTCCGTGGTGTCGAATACCAAATTACGGTGGAGCGCATTGGCCCAGGCAACGCGGTGCAGCTGGAAGTGAATGGGCAGGCCGTTCCCGGTGATGTGGTGCCAGTTCAAGATAGCAACGGCCGTTCTCCGGTAACCGTCCATGTAAAAATTGGGCGCTAGCCGATACAATTGTTTTTCCATAGGAGGAACTAACATGAGCAACCCACTTTATCAGATTCCTAATTTGCCGTGGGAGGAACGGCCGTCTACCTCCTCCGACGTGCTCTGGCGCTACAGCCACAACCCAATCATTCCCCGCGACCTGATCCCGTCGTCCAACAGCATTTTCAACAGTGCCGCTGTGCCTTTTGGCAATGGTTTTGCCGGTGTCTTCCGCTGCGACAATAAAAAACGCGAGATGAACCTCAATCGTGGCTTCAGCGACAACGGCATCGACTGGCGGCTGGACAATGACCCCATTGAATGGCTAAGCGATGATCCGGAAATCGGCCGTTACCAGTACCGCTACGACCCGCGTGTGGTGTGGCTTGAAGATCGCTACTGGGTCACCTGGTGCAACGGCTACCACGGCCCCACCATCGGCGTGGGCTACACTTACGATTTTGAGCAGTTTCACTTTCTGGAGAACGCCCTACTGCCGTTCAACCGCAACGGCGTGTTGTTCCCCCGCCGCATTAACGGCAAATATGTCATGCTAAATCGGCCGTCGGACAATGGCCACACCCCGTTTGGCGACATCTATCTAAGCCAGAGCAAAGACATGATTTACTGGGGTGAACACCGCTATGTGATAGGCACCCGCGGCGGCTGGGAAAGCACCAAAATCGGCGCTGGCCCCATCCCCATCGAAACGCCCGAGGGCTGGCTGCTGATTTACCACGGCGTGCTCACCTCCTGTAACGGCTTTGTCTACGCTTTTGGCGCGGCCCTGCTGGACCTGGACGAACCGTGGAAGGTTATCCGTCGCGGCGAGCCGTACCTGCTGGCCCCACAAACGCTGTACGAATGTGTCGGCGATGTGCCCAATGTTGCCTTCCCGTGCGCCGCACTCTACGACGAGCCCACCGGACGCCTGGCCATCTACTACGGCGGTGCCGACACGGTAACGGCCCTGGCTTTTGGCAAAATGGATGAACTGCTGGACTGGCTAAAAACAAACGGGTAATCCGCCTCAACCCAAAGGAATACGTACGATGTCGCTGCAACTCATTGTGAATGCCGATGATTACGCACGCTCGGCCAACGTCTCGCGGGGCATCCGCGAAGCGTACCGGCGCGGCGTTGTCCGCTCCACCAGCTGCATGATGAACTTCCCCAACGCCGAGGCAGATATTCTCCTGGCGCAGCAAGAGACACCAGAGCTGGGTATGGGCGTTCACCTGGTGCTTACGTCTGGTTACCCACTCACCTCCCCCAAGAAAACCCCTACGCTGGTCACAGAGGCGTTTGGTTTTCCCAACGCCGAGCAGTTCCGGCAGCGCTTAGCGAGCATCGAGACAGCGGAAGCGAAGCAGGAATGGCGCGCCCAAATCGAGAAGTTTGTGCGCATCACCGGCCAAATGCCCACGCATCTGGATTCACATCACCACACGTCGTACTACACGAAGGAATTGTTTACAGCGATGCTTGAACTGGCTCAGGAGTTTGGCTGCGCCATCCGCCAGGTGAATGCGCAGGATAGCAATTTTCTGCGGGGTTTGCCGATAGAGGTGGAAGGCGACATTCAGGAATTTGCGCCCCGGCTCATTGAGCAGTTTGGCATCCCTACCGTAGATGCCTTCTTTGCGTCCTTTTATGATACGCACGCTACGGTAGACGAACTCACCGACATTCTAGCGGGACTGCCTGAAAACGGCATTTTTGAATTGATGTCCCATCCTGGCTATTCAGACGCGGCGCTGGAAGCCACAACGATCTACAACCGCCAGCGAGAAAATGAGTTAGCGGTGCTCACGTCGGGCGAGGTTTGGGCCAAAATTGCGGCGCGGCAGATTGAGTTGGTGAGTTATGCGGCGCTGGGTGGGAAACGGCCGTAACCCACACCTCTCTCCCCTGCCTACCCCAACACCACCTCAACCCGGTTGTGCTCCGCCAGCTTATCAGCAGGCACCAGGTTGTCGGCCAGCAGTTCCCCATTTAGCGTCAACGACTTCACGCCACGGCAAACGCCGTCGGGATTGGTAACCGTCACCTCAACCACGCAGCCCCGAAAACGGCGCGTTGCCTTAAACCCATCCCAGGCTGACGGGATGCATGGATCAATCCGCAATCCAGCCGCTTCCGGCCGCAGCCCCAGGATGTACTGTGTGGCGCTGTAATAGGACCAAGCGGCCGCGCCCGTTAACCATGCCGTGCGGGTGTTGCCCGGTCGCGGCGAATATATCGAGTAGGTTGTCTGTCCCTGCACGTACGGCTCCATCTGGCGAATTTCGGAACGGCCGTTATAAGCAGCTGGCATCGACGCACGATAATATTCATAGGCCCGATCGCCATGGCCCATCATACATTCGGCCATCACCCCCCATCCCTGCGTGTGGTTAAAAATACCCGCATTCTCCTTGATGCCTGGATTAAACACCACGGCGCGCATCACATCAATCGGCGTCTTCACAAACGGCGGTGCAGAAAGCATCAGCCCGTAGGGAGTAGCCAGCTTCTCGGCCACAGTTTGCAGGCACCGTTCGGCCTGCTCCGGCGTGGCCGCCCCGCTAATCACCGACCAGACCTGCGTGTTCAGGTAAACCTGCCCTTCCTCGTACGCCTTAGTGCCATACACCGTGCCATCATCGCCGATGGCCCAGATAAACCAGTCACCATCCCAGGTGTACCGCTGGATGTAAACGTCTAGCTTGTCACGATGGGCCAGCGCCCAGGCTACTTCCTCATCCTGACTAAAATGAGCTGCTACTTCAGCGTAAACCGTCAGCCCCAGGCGCAGTTGGAAGGCCACAAACAAGCTTTCGCCGTAGTAACCCAGGCGCAAACAGTCGTTCCAATCGGCCGACAGGCCGCAGGGCAGATTGTTGCGTCCCGTGCGCTCAAGATTAAATTCCAGCGCCCGGCGCAGATGGCCCAACACAGTGTCTTCACCTTCGTCGGCATAAGGCAGCACTTTGAGATAGAAATCCATATCGCCTGTTTCGCCCACAAAGGCAGGCACAGCATTAAAAAACCAGAGGCAGTCATCAGAGCGATATTCTTCAGGGTTGGGCGGCACTTCAAAACCAGGGCGGTGATCAAATGGCTTGACGATTGGAATGGCACCGCCGTTGGCCAACTGCCCCGTTAGCATTAACTCCAGACGAGCTTGGGCTTCCTCTGGGATGGCCGCCGCCACACCCAAAATGTCCTGCACCGAGTCGCGAAAACCGAGGCCATCGCGCTCGCCGTTGTACACCAGGCTGGCGGCGCGGGACCAGGCGAAAGTGATGAGGCAGTTGTACAAGCCCCACACGTTGATGGTGTGATTGAGCTCCTCATCCGGCGTTTCCACCACCAGACTGCCCAATTTGCTGTGCCAGCTCTCCTTTAACTTTTGCAGCTCGGCCTCAGCCCGGGCCAATGAGCCAAATTCGGCCACCGTTTGTTGGCCCACCACCCGCGCTTCGCCAATGCCCATCATGATCAATAGTTCGCGGCTTTCACCGGGCTGAAGCGTGAGGTCCGCCTGGAGGGTACCGCAAGCATTGTCACCATAGGCATTGCTGTTGGTACACTGGCCCTGCTCCACAACCAGCGGATTGTGGTAGCTGCGATACGGGCCGAGAAAATCACCCTGACTGGTGTCATAGCCAACTACGGGTGCGCCAACCAGGGCCATCCAGGCGCGGCTAGACATATCCGATTTCAGCTCAGCCTCATCGTCTGAGGTCAGGTTGTCGTGAATGGCAATGCGCAGCAGCCCGTCGTTGTATTCCCCACGCACGATGAAGAGTGAATATTGCAGATTGACCTGGTCTTGAAAGGTGTCCCACTGGTTGGTGAATTCACAGAACGAAAAAGCAGAAATCTGACGCGGCCGTTCACTTTCATTACTGATTTTGAGCCGCCAATATTCAAAGGTTTGGCCCAGCGGCACAAAATAGGTCGCCTCGGTGGCCATGCCCGCGTAACGGGAAGTCATCACCGTGTAGGCCGTGCCGTGGCGGCAAGTCGATTCATACTGGTCCAACGGTTTGCCCACTGGCTGCCAGGAAGCAGACCAGTAGTCGCCATTTTCCGCATCGCGCAGGTAGAAGTAACGCCCCGGCTGGTCCATTGGGATATTGTTGAAGCGCAACCGCAAAAAACGGCCGCGTGCGCCGGATTTGTAAAAGCCATAGCCTCCGGCGTTGTTGGTGATAATGGCCCCATACTCGGTTGAACCCAGGTAATTACTCCAGGATTGGGGCGTATCTGGGCGGGTGATTACATATTCTTTTGCCTCGTCATCAAAATATCCGTATTGCATTGTTTCCTACCATTTTTTTTAAGACTCAACTGGTTCATCATAGTAGTGCACCAGAGAGTTGATTAAGTTTTGGCGAGTAACGGCCGTTGCCACCACACTCGCCTGTGCCATTCCCAAAATCACGCTACCCATCACCGGGGGAACGGTCAAATGAACCAATCGGGCTTGGGGAGCAAAATCAATGATGGCCTGCCACATTGGGTCAATCAACAGCGGGCCGCCCTTAAACAAACTCCCCGACAGCACCACATCAAATGTTTCTTGTTCAAATTCAAGCTGGCGGATGACCGCTTTTGCCATTTCTGCTAACTCCTGGCCGGCCCAGCGCAGCAGCTCCTGCGCCACAACATCGCCCTGCTGGGCCACCTCAAACACCAGCGGTGCAGCTTTGGCATTCACAGAGAGGTGACCTTCCGTATAACCTTCCAGCAAATCTGCCAGGTTTTTCGCTCCGGCAAAGGTAATCAACGCGTCACTTAAGGCCGTCGGTTGACCGCGTTTGGTCCAGGCAAAAGCCACCAGCTGCATCGCGCGCCACACCAATTCAGACGCCCCGGCAAATTCACCCATGTGGTAGCCATATCCAGTTACCCGCCCTTCGCGCTCTCGCGTTCGATCCAGGCCGCGACAGTTGCAGCCAGTACCCGCGATCAGCGAGATACCCCAGCCGTCTTCGCTGGCGGCCAGCAGCGGCGGCACGCCATCATTGACAAAGCGCATGGGGCAGGCCAGGCCGAGCTGGTTGAGCACGCCGCGCATGGCCGGGTCCTGCGACGGCCAATCGTACCCGGCGATGCCAAAGCCTGCGCCCGCGATTTGGGGCAGGCCAATTTGCGCCTGGGCCAAAGCCTGCGCCAAACCTTCTTGTACAGCGCGAAGCATACCGTCGTACCCCACAACCTGGTTGTTACCCGCACCAGCCTGGCCAAAGCCAACGATCTGCCCCGCTTGATCGGCAATGGCTACGTGCGTTTTGCTACTGCCTATGTCTACGCCAACAAAGTATTGCATCAGGGTTCCTTGCGGTTAGTTCCAAAATTGAGGGAGATACGGCCGTTGCGTCATCACCATATCATCCAACACGGCTTGAATCTGGTTGGCTGGTGGACCAAGCGGGTGCGCCAGCAACGCCTGGTATGCCGCCTGACGATCGCCGTGAACGGCCGCTTCCACCGTGAGCAGCTCAAACGACTTTATTTGGGCCAGCAAACCAAACTGCGCCGCAGGCAGCGGCTCCGTCGGCAACGGCCGCAACCCATCGCGCCGCACCACGGCAGGCATTTCCAGCACCCAATCCGCTGGCCAGCCAGCGACCGCCCCGCCGTGCGGAATATTCACCACGTGTGTCTCGCCCAGATCGTTGTAATGTGCGTTTAGCAACTGCGTGGCCACGGTGGAGTACCACGCGCCGCCCCGCTTCATCAAATCTGCGGGCGGTTCAGTCAGCTTTGGATCGGCATATTGCGCCAACAGCTCATTTTCGATGGCAATCACTTCTTCGGCCCGCGACGGCGGCCACTTCTCCTGCTCTTTCAGCTTCTTGTGGGTGTAATAAAAGTATTGCAAATAATAGTTGGGAATCATTTGCAGCACTTCAATTAAATCGGGATCCCACATCGGCGCCGCCTCAGCACGAAGGGTGGTTATAAACTGCTGCATCACCTGCGGCCAAACATCTTCGCCTTCAATCGTAAAGCCACGATGCCAGGAAAGATGGTTCAATCCCAGCGTGTTGAGCTCGACCTGCTCCGGCGCAAACCGTTTGCCCAATGCCTTTTCCAGGTAATCCAAAATGAGCATCTTGGCGGTGATCGGCACGTTGCACACGCCAACGCTGGGCACCTCAGGCGCATATCGGCTCAACGCTTCGGTCACCAGCCCAGCCGGATTGGTGAAGTTCACCAGCAGCGCACCCGGCTGAGCCACGTCTTGCATATCTTTAGCGATGCTCAGAATGACGGGAATGGTGCGTAGCGCTTTGGCCATGCCGCCAACGCCAGTGGTTTCCTGGCCAATGAGCCCATGCCGCCGCCCCAAATATTCATCTTCACGACGTGCTTCCATCTGCCCGACACGCAGCTGGGTGGTGACATAGCTGGCATCGGCAACGGCCGTTCGCTGGTCCGTTGAGAGGATGACTTGAAACGGCCGTCCCTGCGCCGCCACCATGCGCTGCGCAAAACCGCCCACAATTTCCAGGCGTGCTTCATCAATATCTACCAGCCACAATTCCTGCAACGGAAACTGGGCTGTGCGGGCTAAAAAACCGTTTACTAGCTCCGGTGTGTAGGTGGATCCCCCACCAATAACTGCTACTTTCAAAATAACACCTCAAGCAACTGCCTAAGCAAACTCACAGCCACAGGAACGACGGAGAACCATTTCTGTGGGCAGTAAAGTAACAAGCTCAGGCTCTTTTTTATCAAGCAAACAAAACAGCTGGCGGGCCACCGATTGCCCTACCATTTCTGTTGGCGCTCTAACCGTGGTTAAGGGTGGCGACATGAAGGGGGCCATCAGCGAATCATCAAAACCAACCACGCTGACAGCCTCAGGAATTTTGTAGCCAGCCTCGTTGAGCGCCTGGTACACGCCAATCGCCGCATCGTCATCGCCAGCAAAAACCGCATCAAATTCAGGACGTTCGGGATTGGCTAAGAAAGCTTTAAGCGAGCGGTAGGCAACTTCGCCTTCAAAAGAACCGTCTAAAACCAGGTTTTCATCAAATGGGATGCCATGTTCTTCGAGGGCAGCTCGAAACCCTTCCTCCCGCCAATGGGCATCTTCCTGGTTGTCGGGACCACGCAGCAGAACAATGCGGCGGCGATTGTGCGCCGTGATCAAATGCGTGATTAATTTGCGCGTTGCGGCTTTGTTTTCAATGGTGGTAAAAGGAATGGCCTGTGAATTTGCGGGGGTTTTGTGAATTAAGACAATGGGGAAATTACGTTCGTAAAAAGTAGCAATCTCTTCATCACTCAGGCTGTCGGCAAAGGCAATGATTCCGTCCGTGTTGTGAGGACCAAGCGGAACGGCCGTTTCCCCCTCCACGCCAGAATGATACGAAGCAACCAGCAGATTGTAACCATTCTCCCGCACCACTTTTTCAACGCCTGCCAGTAGTGGACCAAAAAAAGGATTGTGCATACTGGTCAACAGCAAGCCAACAGCGTTCTTCGTGTGCAACGCCAACTGACGTGCCGTTTCGTGCGGCACGTAATCCAGCTGAACCATGACGGCCTCGATTCGCGCTGCCAGTTTTTCCGATACCGGGGCATTTTGATTAATGTACCGGCTCACCGTAGCCACCGAAACGCCTGCCTCACGAGCGACGTCACGAATGGTGATAGATTGAGAACGTTTGGTCATGAAATCCCACCTAAATGTAACCGGTTACATTGTCACATAACCAGCGGTGGCTGTCAACTTTTTTTTGGGCGTTTAGGACCCCCAGCTTTTCCCCATACTTTATTGCTCTCAGTGGCAACGTACCCAGCCAGACAGATATGCAGATAGCGCCCTCCCTCAGTACGCCACCACTTGAAAACCACCTACCCTCTAGGACTTTTGTACTATCCACAACACGTTTTCTAGCTCAGAAAAAATACTGATACGAAAATTTTATGAATTTGCCTTGATTTGTGACCTCACATCCGTATACTTATCGGGGCTTAGCCTGGGACCCAACTGGATCATAACGTAACTGAGTCGTGGCCGAAGATTGGGCGCATCGTACCCATTAATAGCTCTTTGGCCTGGTGGGAAGGCCAAATCAAGTTGCCTACGTCGTTACAATTTCAATACCTATTTTGCAGCTGTTTTGTAGTTTTTTTAAGAAGCAATCAAGCGATTTATGCTACCATTGCCTAAAAACACACTATTAACAGTCGGCTGTTAACCGCCTGTAAAGCGCTGTTGGAATGTCTCTGTCTTCACTACTCTCAACATTCCCCTTAGCAAAGCAACTGCAAATTTTCGGGAACCGATCCGTTGGCAAGTAAAAATGGATCGGTATTTTAGGTGTCTCTGGGCAAGGTGATGGTTAATGAACTCATGGCAAATGGGATTTACAAAATTTATTTTTTCGTCTATGCAAAAGTCTAGTTAGTTTTCGGCACTTATGCATCCTAAAACACTTCAGCAGCCCGAGTGGTACTTGCTACCAGTTTCCGGGTCTTCGACAACCGAACTGCAACAAAAATCGACTGCCCTCATTCGATACGTCCAACAGTACCCCAATCAAACATTATCCCAGGTTGCGGCTTTGCTGAATCAGGAAGCCAGCAATCAGCCCATCCGTCAGGCGGTACTGAGCAAAAACAGTGCCGAACTTGCTGAACAGTTGACCAAGGCGGAAGTAAGGCAAGCCACCTCAGAAAGTAGCTCAACCAAACCACCGGTCATTTTTATGTTCCCCGGCATTGGCGATCATTACGGAAATATGGCGCGGGGTCTGTACGCTGTGCTGCCAATTTTCCGTGAGGTCTTGGATGCGTGTGATGTAGCATTACGGCCGTTTCTCCTCGAATCGCTCCTTGATCTGCTGTTTTTTGAAGAAGCCACGCCGGAACCAATCAACGGCAGCGCACCAGGACTTGATCTGGCAGCCTTGCTCGGACGCAAAACCACTGCGGCCCCTGCGAATCCGGCGGAAGCCCGGCTGCAAGAAACGATTATTGCCCACCCGCTGGTGTTTAGCGTGGAGTACGCTCTGGCCCGGCAGTTGATGGCGTGGGGTTTGCAACCTCAAGGGCTGATTGGCTATAGCCTGGGTGAATATGTTTCCGCCACGCTGGCCGGTGTCCTGCGCTTAGAAGATGCCATCACTTTGGTGGCCCGACGCGCTCAGCTGATTCAAGCTCTGCCTGAAGGTAAAATGCTCACGGTCCCCCTCTCACGAGAGGCCGTGGCGCCTTATCTCAACGAGCAGGTTTCCCTCTCGGCCCACAATAGCGAGGAGCTGACGGTGCTGGCCGGGGAAGCAGAGGCTATTCAAGCGGTACAGCAGCAACTGCTAAGCCAGCAAATCGCCTGCCGCTTGCTAGACACCACCCACGCCTTCCATTCGCACATGATGGAAACTGCCGTCACCGAGCTTAACGAACTGGCTCACACCATCACCTTTGCGGCACCGCAGATTCCATATCTGTCTAATGTTACCGGCACATGGATTACGCCCCAACAGGCGACCGACCCCACCTACTGGGCCCGGCATATGTGCCAGCCAGTGCAGTTTTACTCGATGCTGCAAAACTTGTTCCGACAAGCGCCGCTGTCGCACTTTATTGAGGTCGGCCCCGGCCAATCCCTGGGCTCCTTTGCCAAGCAGCATCCGCTGTGCAAACACGAACAATTTGCCTGGATTTACCCGACCTTGCGTTATTCCTACGACCACCAGGACGACCACTGGTTTTTGTTATCAACCATCCGTAAATTATGGCTCTCTGGCGTTGATTTGCAGTGGCAAACCATCAATCCTGTTGATCTTGCAGCAGGTTCTCCGCAGTTGTTTGCCTCCCCGCAAACCAGTTCAGAGCAAGTCACCGAGCAGAAAGAACGCGGTGAAAAACGGCGGCAGAATCGGTTACGCCGCCGGGATCACAGCCGATAGATTTAAACGGCCGTCCGTGGAGCAGCGAACGGCCGTTGCCCGTAAGCAGAATAAGCGGTATTGAAACTGGCAAAGGCGATCTCTCTCGCTTTTGCTGGCGCAATGCAAATTAAGTGTAAGGAGAAACAAGTTGACACTAAAACGGATCGGCGTTATTGGCGCAGGTGTCATGGGTGTGGGCGTAGCCCAAACGCTGGCACAAACTGGCCACGACGTAGTGCTTGTCGATATTCGCGACGATATTCTGGAGCAAGCTAAAGGCCAGATTTATCAAAATATTCGCTTAAGTCGTCTGTTCAACAAACCCCAAGCTAACGACAAAAGCCCCGAAGAACTCATTGCTCAGATTTGCTTTACGACCGATTATCAACAGCTGCATGACGTTGATTTTGTCGTGGAAAACAGCACGGAAAAGTGGGCCATCAAAAAAGAGATTTACCCGCAGCTAGACGCCATCTGCCCACCGCAGGCTGTCTTTGCCGCCAACACGTCATGCATCTCCATTACCCGCATCGGTTCGGTCACCAACCGCCCAGACAAAATTGTGGGCATGCACTTCATGAACCCCGTGCCCATGAAACCCACGGTAGAGGTGATTCGCGGCTACCACACCAGCGAAGATTCTTTGGCCACCGCCAAAGAGTTCCTGGCCGGCATGAACAAAGATGGCATTGTCGTCAACGATTCGCCCGGTTTTGTCTCCAATCGCGTGTTGATGCTTACCGTCAACGAGGCCGCTTTTTTACTGCATGAAGGTGTCTCCAACGCCAAAGACGTGGATGACATTTTTAAGAAATGTTTTGGCCACAAAATGGGCCCGCTGGAAACGGCCGATCTCATCGGCCTGGACACCATTCTATACTCCATCGAAGTGCTGCACGAAAGCTTTGCCGACAGCAAATACCGGCCCTGCCCGCTGCTGCAAAAGATGGTAGATGCAGGATTATACGGCCGTAAAAGCGGCGCCGGATTTTACACTTACTAAAACCCCCAAACCCTAATTTTTTATGAAACCGGAGGAAGTACACCAATGGAATCACAAGTAAAACAACAAATTCGCGACTTTCTGGCTAAATACTTCAAAGATTACGATCTGAAAGATGATGAAGACATCTTCTCGCTAGGCTTTGTCAACTCACTCTTTGCCATGCAGATTGTGCTCTTTGTTGAGCAGCAGATGGGCATCAGCGTTACCAACGATGAGCTAGAGCTGGACAACTTCCGCACCATCAATGCGATGACCAATCTGATCATGAGCAAAAAGGCCACAGCGGCGTAAGCTGCCAGCAGGCCCATTTTGCAATGCAAAGCTCATGATTTTTAGCCAGGAGGACCGCGACCTATGCTTGACCAGACTCAGCAGGAATTGCTGCTGGCCGAATCTAAAAAAGTAAAAGCCATCAAATGTGTGGTTTGGGATTTAGACAATACCGTTTGGGAAGGCGTGTTGCTGGAAGGTGACACGCTGATTTTGCGTCCAGAAGTTGTAAAAATCATCAAAACTCTGGATGAGCGTGGCATTTTGCACGCCATTGCCAGCCGCAATGAGTTTGAACCAGCCTGGGAACAACTCAAAACCTTTGGCATTGAGCATTACTTCATCTACCCGCAAATTAACTGGAATTCCAAGTCGCAGTCGATTGCCCAAATTGCCCAAAACATCAACATTGGCATCAACACTTTGGCCTTTGTCGATGACCAACCCTTTGAGCGGGAAGAGGTCAATTTTGCCCATCCTGACGTCTGGTGCATTGACGCTGCTGATTTGAGCGGTTTGCTAGAACACCCACGCTTGAGTCCCCGTTTCATTACGCCAGAATCCAAGCTGCGCCGCCAGATGTACCAGAGCGACATCCAGCGCAAAGTTGCTGAGGAAGAGTTTACGGGACAAAACGAAGCGTTTCTGGCCGACCTGAACATGGTGTTCACCATCAAATCGGCCCGCGAAGAAGATTTACAGCGGGCCGAAGAGCTGACGATGCGCACCAACCAGCTCAACACCACGGGCTACACCTATTCCTACGAAGAGCTAAACCAGCTGCGCCAGTCGGATGACCATCTGCTGTTTGTCTCCAGCCTGGATGATCGCTACGGCACATACGGCACCATTGGTCTGGCGCTGGTGGAAAAAGAGCCCGAATATTGGACGGTTAAGCTGCTGTTGATGTCTTGTCGGGTCATGTCGCGCGGGGTGGGCACCATTATGATGACCCACATCATGAACCTGGCCAAAGCGGCTGGTGTTCCTTTGCGGGCGCACTTTGTGCCGAACGGCCGTAACCGCATGATGTATGTCACCTACAAATTCGGCGGCTTCAATGAGGTGGAAACTCAGGGCGATCTGGTTATTCTGGAAAACCCGCTGCAAGAAATCCAACCATTTCCCGAATATGTTGATATTCGCATTATCTAAGCGAGCATCAATTTTGGCTGCGACAGGCGCATTTGTCTTGGCGGGGTGAATTTAATGACAGAGCCAACCTTTCATTCTTTCGCAACATTGGTTGAAATGCTGCGGCAGCGTGCCAGTGGCACGCCGGAAAAAACCTTATACACCTTTCTGGCGGATGGCGAAACGGACGAACGGCCGTTAACCTACGGTCAGCTCGATCAACGCGCCCGGCAAATTGCCAGCCTGCTCCAGCAGCAGGGCAGCGTGGGCGACCGTGCCCTGCTGCTCTACCCGCCCGGGCTGGATTACATCGCCGCCTTTTTTGGCTGCCTGTACGCCGGTTGGATCGCCGTCCCCTCCTACCCGCCCCGCCGTAACCGGCACGACGCCCGCCTGCAAGCCATCATGGATGATGCCCAGGCCAAAGTGGTACTCACCGACAACGACACCTACCAGGACCGCCAATCGCGCATTGACCACATGCCCGACCTGGCCGCCATGCACTGGATTGCTGTCGATACCATCACCAACGACCCCGACGACTGGCAGATGCCGGACATCACGCCAGATAACATCGCCTTCCTACAATACACCTCCGGCTCTACCGGCACGCCCAAAGGCGTCGTCCTCTCCCACTTCAATTTGCTCAGCAATCTCGCTCTCATCTACAAAGGGTTTGAGCTAAGCGAGCGCAGCCAGGGCGTCAGCTGGCTGCCACCTTACCACGACATGGGCCTCATCGGCGGCATTTTGCAGCCCATCTACTGCCACGGCTGGACCGTGCTCATGTCCCCCTTTGCCTTTTTGCAAAAGCCGATCCGCTGGCTGGACGCCATCTCCCGCTACCAGGCAACGATTAGCGGCGCACCCAATTTTGCTTACCAATTGTGCTTAGACAACATTTCAGACGAGCAGCGTGCCGGGCTCGATTTAAGCCATTGGACCCTGGCCTACAACGGTGCCGAGCGTGTGCGCCAGGAAACCCTGCTGGCTTTTGCCGAAACATACGGGCCGCATGGCTTCAAGCTCACCTCGTTTTATCCCTGCTACGGGCTGGCCGAAGCCACCCTCATTGTGACCGGCAGCGACCGAAAGAGCGAACCCGTTTACGGCCGTTTCCAAACCGCCGCCCTCGCCCAAAACCGTGTCGAACCGGGCATCGATGAGACTGACAGCCGCCTGCTGGTCAGCAGCGGCACGCGATTGCTGGATGAGCAGCAAATTCGCATCGTAGACCCGCAGACCAAAACGGAATGCGCCGTCGGGGAAATTGGCGAAATTTGGGTATCTGGCCGCAGCGTGGCCCAAGGCTACTGGCAGCGACCCGAAGCGACTGCCGAGACCTTTTACGCCACGCTCGCTGGCGACCAGACTCACTACATGCGCACGGGCGACCTGGGCTTTTTGCAGGCTGGCCAGCTGTACGTCACGGGTCGCCTGAAAGAGCTGCTCATCATTCGTGGCCGCAACCATTACCCGCAAGACATCGAAAAGACGGCGCAAGAGAGCCATGAAGCGCTTGCGCCAGATTCTGGGGCGGCTTTTTCGATTGAGGTGGGTGGCGAAGAAAAATTGTTCCTGGTCCACGAGGTCAAGCGCAGCCACCGTCGCGCCGACATTGGCGAAGTGGCGCCCATCCTGCGCCAGGCCATTGCCGAAGAGCACGATTTGCAACTGTACGGGGTCATTTTGGTGCAGCCGCGCGCCATCCCTAAAACGTCCAGCGGCAAAATCCAGCGCAGCCAAACCCGTGACCTGTATCTGGCAGGCGACCTCAGTATCATCGGCGAAGATGTGCCGGAGTTCCAGGCCCCAACCGCCATACAAGCCACGATTCAGCCCAAAATTTCCCGCGAAGCAGTGCTGGCGCTGAACAATCCAGCGGAACAATCTGCCCAAGTCGCCAGTTATTTACAGCAGAAGCTGGCCATTTTGCTACGCCAACCCGCCGAACAAATTGAGCGGGAACGGCAGTTAGCCAGTTTTGGCCTCGATTCACTGTTGGCGATTGAATTGAAAACTGCCGTTGAAGATGCCCTGCACATCGACCTGCCCATCGCCGACCTGCTAGAAAGCCCCACGATTGACCAGCTCAGCCAGCAAATTGTGAGCTATTTGAGCGATCCGGTGGAAACCAGCCAACCGATCCCCGCTGCCACCGAACCGCCGCAGCAGTTTGCCCTGTCGTCTGGCCAGCGGGCCATCTGGTATTTGTGCCAGCTTGCCCCAGAAAGCCCGGTCTACAACATTGCTCGGGCGCTGCGGTTAAACGGCCGTATCGACCCCGAAATTGCCAAACACGCCATCAACCAGTTGGTATCCCGCCATGCCAGCCTGCGCATCACTTTCCACCTGGAAAACGGCCAGCCAGTCCAGCGCATTGCCCCCACAGCCACGGCCGATTTTCTCTACATGGATAACCGGCAAAAATCGAAAGCAGCCCACCAGGCCCAGCTGCAAACCACGGCCAACACGCCGCTGCCGCTGGAGCAAAACCTGCTGCGCGTGCGCCTCTACCAGCTCGGCGAAGAAACGTTTGATCTGCTCATTGTCGCCCACCACATCATCACCGACTTCTGGTCGTTGGTAACGCTGGTGGAAGAGTTTGCCCAGGTGTACACGGCGCTGATGCAGGGGGAAACGGCCGTCCTCCCTGCCCTCACCCACCAATACAGCGATTATATTGCCTGGCAAAACCAGCAGCTCAGCGGCAGCGCCGGGGCTAAGCTGCGCACGTACTGGCAAAATCAGCTGGCGGGCGAACTGCCACCCCTGAATCTGCCCACCGACAATCCGCGCCCCACGCGCCAGACCTATGCCGGGCGCACCGTGCGCAGCCATCTGCCAACCGAACTTGGCGAGCAAATGATGGCGCTGGGCCGCGAGATGGGCTGCACGCCATTCATGACCTTCTTGGCCGCTTACCAGCTGCTGCTGGCTCGCTACAGCGGCCAGGATGAGGTACTAACTGGCACCCCTACTTCAGGCCGCGAGCAGCGCGAAATCCAAAATCTGCAAGGCTACTTCGTCAATCCGATTGTCGTGCGCACGGAGATTGGCGCAGGCGAGATGAGTTTCCGCCAGCTGTTGCAGCAGGTGAAGGAAACGGCCGTTGCCGCCTTCACGCACCAAGATTACCCCTTCCCTACTCTGGTGGAAGTGTTGGGGCAGGCCCGCAACCCAGCCCACTCGCCCATTTTCCAAAATATGTTTGTCTGGCAAAAGGCCCATGCCACGCATGAAGGGCTGACTGCCCTGGCGTTAGGTCAGGAAGGCGCGGCTATGCAGCTGGGCGCCCTGCACGTCACGCCGCTGGCGCTCACCCAACAAGCGGCCCAGTTCGACCTGACCCTGGCCATGGCCGAGGTCAATGGCGACTGGCTGGCCACGTGGGAATACAACACCGATCTATTCGCCGAGAGCAGCATCGAGCAGATGGCCGGGCATTTCAACACCCTGCTGGCTTCGATTGTGGCCGAGCCGGATACGGCCGTTTCCCGCCTGCCACTCCTCACCGACACACAAAAACACACCCTGCTCTACACGGTGAACGATACGGCCGTACCCTACGACCTCGAACGATGTTTGCACCAGCTGTTTGAAGACCAGGTAGCCCAAACCCCTGGCGCCCCCGCGCTCACTTACGCCGATCAGACCCTTACCTACGACCAGCTCAACCAAAAAGCCAACCAACTGGCCCACTTCCTCATCGCCCAGGGCATCCAGCTCGACGGCATGGTCGGCGTTTGCATGGAACGCAGCCTGGAGATGGTCATCGCCCTGATGGGCATCATCAAGGCAGGTGGCGCTTATTTACCAATTGATCCCACCTACCCGGCCGACCGCCTGCAATTCATGATTGAAGATGCGCAGGTCCCCGTTTTGCTGACCCAGGCGCACCTGCTAGACAACCTGCCAACCAGCCAAAGCCAACTCATTTGCCTGGATCGCGATTGGGCGCGGATCGCCCAGCAGCCGACAATCAATCCCAATGTGCCGCTCGCGGCCAACAACCTGGCCTACACCATCTACACCTCCGGCTCCACTGGCAAGCCCAAGGGCGCTATGAACACCCATCGCGGCATCGTCAATCGCCTGCTGTGGATGCAAGACGCTTACAACCTCAAGGCCGATGACCGCGTTTTGCAAAAGACGCCGTTCAGCTTCGACGTTTCCGTTTGGGAATTTTTCTGGCCGCTCATCACCGGAGCACAGCTGGTCATGGCCAAACCAGGTGGTCACCTGGACAGCACCTACCTGGTGCTGCTCATCCAAGACGCCCAAATTACCACGATGCACTTTGTGCCGTCGATGCTGCAAATCTTCCTCACCGAGCCGCACGTGAACCGCTGCACCTCGCTGCGCCGGGTCATTTGCAGCGGTGAGGCGCTGCCCTATGACCTGACGCAGCGCTTTTTTGCCCAATTGCCAGACTGCGAGCTGCACAATTTATACGGCCCCACCGAAGCGGCCATCGACGTGAGCTACTGGCAATGCCTGCCTGATGAACCACGCCAACTGGTGCCGATTGGCCGTCCCATTGCCAACATCCAGCTCTACATTTTGGACAAACATTTGCAGCCCGTGCCCCAAGGCGTGGCCGGTGAACTGTACATCGGCGGCGTGGGCGTGGCCCGCGGCTACTGGAACCGACCTGAACTAACTAAGGAAAGATTCATTCCGTTATCCGTCATCGGTAATCCGTCATCGGTAAACCGACAGCCGACCACCGAATACCGTTTACCGAATACCGTTTACCGCACGGGCGATCTCGTCCGCTACCTGCCCGATGGCAACATCCAGTTCCTCGGTCGGGTCGATCATCAAATTAAGCTGCGCGGCTTCCGCATTGAGCTAGGCGAAATTGAAAACCAGCTAACCGCCTTGCCCAGCGTGCGCGAGGCGTTGGTAACGCTGCACACCGTCAGCGCCAACGACCAGCGGCTGTTGGCTTACCTGGTACCGCCGAAGGGTGAACCGATTGACATAGCCGTGGTGCGCCGCCAGCTTGCAGCCGTTTTGCCCGACTACATGATCCCCAACCTGTTTGTGCTGCTGGATGCCTTCCCGCTGATGCCCAACGGCAAGGTGAACCGCCACGCTTTACCTGCACCAACTTTGCGCAGCAGCGACAAAACCACCGTGCCGCCACGCAGCCAGCTGGAGCAGCGCATCGCCCAGGTGTGGCAAAAGGTATTGGGACTGCCCGAAGTGGGTATCCACGACAACTTCTTTGATTTGGGTGGCCATTCGCTGCTGCTAGTTCAGGCGCAGCGCCAGCTGCAAGAAGAGCTGGGCCGCGAGATTCCGCTGGTGCAGTTCCTGGAAAAGCCAACCATTCACGGCGTCACCGAACTGCTGCTGGCCGATGGGGCCGATGAGGTGGTGACAACCAGCCGCCCCGCCGTGCGCCACCATGACGACATTGCGATTATTGGGCTAGACGGCCGTTTCCCCGGCGCATCCGAGCTCCAACAATTCTGGCAAAACCTGCGCGATGGCATTGAAAGCATCGAGGTGCTGGACGATACACGGCTGGACGCCCTAGGCGTGCCACAACATCTACGCAGCAACCCCGATTTTGTGCGCGCCGCGCCCCTGCTGGCCAACATCGACCAGTTTGCCGCCTCCTTTTTTGGCTACGCGCCCAACCAGGCCAAGTTGCTGGCCCCCGAGCAGCGGCTCTTTTTGGAAGTGGCCTGGCACGCGCTGGAAAACGCGGGCTACAGCAGCGAGCAGTTCCAAGGGCAAATCGGCGTATTTGCCGGGATGGGCATGAGCACTTACCTGCTCTTTAACCTGCTCGGCCATCCCGACGTGGACCCCACGGATGACAGTTTTGCCGTCATGCTGGGCAATGACAAAGATTTCCTGGCCACTCGTGCCAGCTACCATCTCAACCTCACCGGGCCTAGCCTGGACGTGCAAACCGGCTGCTCCACCTCGTTGGTGGCCACCCACCTGGCCTGCGAAAGCCTGATGAACGGCCAGTGTGATGTGGCCCTGGCGGGCGGGGTAACGGTGGAAATGCCGCAGCGCTCTGGCTACGTCTACCAACCCAGCGGTATCGCTTCGCCCGATGGCCACTGCCGCCCGTTTGATGCCGCCGGGCAGGGCACCGTCTTTGGTTCCGGCGTGGGCGTGGTGGTGCTCAAGCGGCTGGCAGATGCGATTGCCGATGGCGACCACATTCACGCGGTGATTAAGGGAACGGCCGTAAACAACGACGGCAGTCTCAAACTTGGCTACACTGCCCCCAGCATCAACGGCCAGGCGGACGTGATTGCCAAAGCGCAAGCCGTGGCCAACGTCACGCCCGACACGATTCAGTACATCGAAGCGCACGGCACGGCCACCGAGCTGGGCGATCCGATTGAAATTACCGCGCTGGCCAAGCTGTTCAAAAGCAATGGCGAGCAAAAAACGCACATTGGCTCAGTGAAGAGCAACATCGGGCATCTGGATGCGGCCGCCGGGGTGGCCGGACTCCTCAAGACGGTGCTGAGCTTGCAGCATAAGCAGATTCCGCCCACCTGCCACTTCACCACGCCGAATCCCAAACTCAACCTGGAGCAAACCCCGTTTGTCATTAACAACACGCTGGTACCCTGGGAAAACGGCCGTTTCCCGCGCCGCGCCGGGGTTAGTTCGTTTGGCATTGGCGGCACCAACGCCCACATCGTGCTGGAAGAAGCGCCCCAAGCCGAACCATCCGACCCGGCCGAGCCGTGGCAGTTGCTCCAGCTTTCCGCCAAAACACCCGCCGCGCTGGAGGCGATGACCCAAAACCTGGCCGATTACCTGGAAGCCAATCCCGAAACCAACCTGGCGGACGTGGCCTTTACGCTGAGCAACGGCCGTCGCACCTTCACCTACCGCCGCATGGTCGTCTGCCGCGATGTGCCGGACGCCATTGCCGTGCTGCGTGCCGTCGATCCAGAGCGCATCATTAACCGTGCCCAGGCAGAACAAACCCGGCCGCTCGTTTTCATGTTCTCCGGCCAGGGATCACAGTACGTGAACATGGGCCAGGCGCTGTACCAGAGCGAACCGCTTTTCCGCAACACGGTGGATGAATGTGGGGAAATTTTACGGCCGTTCCTTCACCTCGATCTGCGCGATTTAATCTACCCCGAAGCAGGCAAAGAAGCGTGGGCCACCGAACAGCTGCAAAACACCGCCATTACCCAACCCGCCCTCTTTACCATCGAGTACGCCCTGGCCAAACTGTGGCAGTCTTGGGGCTTGCAGCCAGACGCGATGATTGGCCACAGCATCGGCGAGTATGTCGCGGCGGCGCTGGCCGGGGTGTTTACCCTGCCGGAAGCGCTGCACACCGTCGCCAAGCGGGGTGAACTGATGCAGGCGCAGCCGAGCGGCAGCATGTTGGCCGTTTCCCAGCCTGCGGCGCAAATCGAAGGATTGCTGCCAGAGTCGCTGACCGTAGCAGTGATCAACAGCCCGGACGGCTGCGTGGTATCCGGCCCAGACGAGGCCATCGACGCCCTGACCGAACAGCTGGCCGGTCAAGACATTCAGTGCCGCCGCCTGCATACCTCCCACGCCTTCCACTCGCCGATGATGGAACCCGCCCTGGCTCCTTTCATCGCCCATTTGCAGCATGTGGCCTTGAAGCCGCCGACGCAGCCTGTCATCTCCAACGAAACGGGCGACTGGCTTACGGCCGAGCAGGCGACCGATCCGCACTACTGGGCGCGCCATCTGCGCCACGCGGTTGATTTTGCCGCGGGCATCCAAACGCTGCGCAGCCTGAATGACGCTATTATTCTGGAAGTCGGCCCCGGCAACGCCCTGGCTACAGTGGTCAAGCCGCAAATTGGCAATGGCCAACTCACCTACGCCACGCTGCGCCATCCCCGCCAAAATGAGGCTGACCGGATACGGCCGTTAACCACCATCGGGCAACTGTGGCTGGCGGGACTGCCCTTGCAATGGGCACAGCTGTACCAGCACCAAAACCGACATCGCCTGCCGCTGCCCGGCTATCCGTTTGAACGCGAACGGTACTGGCTCGATCCACCGAGCGATACCCAGCCGCGCCACCTTTCGGCCCACAAAAAAGCACCGTTGACCGACTGGTTCTACTTGCCTGGCTGGCAAAACACGCTGCCGCCCACGTTGACCCAGCAATATTTGCTGGAAAAACCGGCTCAGTGGCTGCTGTTTGTTGATGAAGCGGGCCTGGGCGACCGGCTGGACAGCTTCCTGCGCACCGTTGAGCAGCAGGTCACCGTGGTGATGCCTGGTGAGCAGTTTGCCCAGCTCGATGAAACCGTTTACTACCTCAATCCCGCCAGTGCCGCCGATTACGACACGCTGTTGCAAACGCTGCACGCCGCTGGCAAGTGGCCGGAGCGCATCGTGCATTTGTGGAATGTTTCACCCGCGCCAGAGGAACCGGCCACGCAAACCATTTATGCTTTCTACAGCCTGCTCTACCTGGCCCAGGCGCTGGACAAGGCACGCAGCGAAGAAACGGCCGAACTGTACATCATCGCCAACGAACTGCACGCCATCACCGAAGCTGAACCCGTGGCCGCCGAAAAGCGGCTGCTGTGCGGCCCGGCCAAAGTGATCCCGCAGGAGTTTGACTGGCTGACCACGCAAATCATTGATTTGCAGCTGCCACCCGCTGGCTCCTGGCTGTGGGGCGAATTGACCCAACTGCTGTTGGCCGAATTTGGCGTACCGCTGGCCGGACCATCCGGGCCAACCGTAGCCTATCGCGGACGGCGGCGCTGGGTGCAGGAATACACCCCAGCACCACTGTCACTGGACACAGCTTCCGTGCCGCGATTACGGCCGTATGCCACTGCCCTCATCACCGGTGGTTTGGGTGGCTTAGGGCTGGCCATCGCCGAAATGCTGGCCAAACAGGCCCAGGCGCGGCTGGTGCTGCTGCACCGCTCGCCCTTCCCGGCCCGCGCCGATTGGGACAGTTGGCTCAGCGCCGAGGGAACAGCTGACCCTACCAGCCGCCGCATCCACCAGCTGCTGGCGCTGGAAGAAGCCGGGGCCAAGGTGTTGCTGGTTCAGGCCGATGTGACCGATTTGGACAGTTTGGAAACGGCCGTTACCCAGGCCGAAGCTCGGTTTGGCACGATTAACGTGGTGTTCCACGCCGCAGGTATCGCGGGCGGTGGGCTCATCCAGCTCAAAACACCCGCCGCTGCCGACCAGGTGCTGCGCCCCAAAGTGCAGGGCACGCGTAATCTGGCGGCCGTTTTTGCCGAAAAACGACTGGACTTTATGCTGCTGTTCTCATCGTTAACGGCCGTTGCCGGGGGCATTGGTCAGATCGACTACTGCGCCGCCAATGCCTTTTTGGATGCATTTGCGCAGGAGGCGGTGGGAGAACGGCCGTATCCGGTCATCAGCGTTAACTGGGGTGACTGGGCCGAGATTGGCATGGCTACCACCACCGAAGTCCCGGCGATTATCCAGCAGTGGCGGCAGCAGCAAAGCAGCCACGCCATCCTGCCGCATGAAGGGCAAGAAGCGCTGCGGGCCATTCTGCACCACCTGCCGCAGCAAATTCTGGTGTCGCCACGTTATCTACCTGCGGTCATTGCCGACAGCGACAAATTGACGCTGGCCTACGTGTTGGAGAATCTGGCCAAAACGGCCGCAGCACCCACCACCAATGGCCATCACACCGACTACGTTGCGCCGCGCAACAAAGTTGAGCAGCAAATTGTGGCTATCTGGCAAGAAACATTGGAAATCAAGCAGGTGGGTATCTACGACAACTTCTTTGAAATTGGTGGCAATTCGCTGGTGGGCATCAAGCTCATCAACCGCATCAACGAGACGTTTGGCGTGCATGTTTCGGCCGTGAGCCTGTATGAACAGCCAACCGTGAGCAAACTCACCGAGCTAATCGTGCAGATGCAGTCAGATGGCGGCCTGGTTGAAGACGACACTTACACCGAGCAGGTTGATCGCGGCCAAAGGCGGCGCGACCTGAGACGAAAACAGCGGAACACATCCCGCCGCAGATAAAAACCGTAGGGGCGAGGTGTTTGGCCAAACGTAGCAGGTTACAAACCATCTGCCTCGTCCAGTAAAAAGTGAAAAGTAAAAAGTAGGGGCGAGGCAGGTGATTAACACTGCTGGCAGACACAACAGGCAAAACCTCACCTGCCTCGCCCATTAAAAGTGAAACGTATGAGTGAAGACAAGTTTGCAGATCAATTTGAAGGCACAGAAATCGCCATTGTGGGTTTGGCCGGGCGCTTTCCTGGCGCGGCCAACGTAGATGAGTTCTGGCAGAACATTCGCAGCGGCGTGGATTCGATACGGCCGTTAACCGACGAAGAAGCCCGCGCTGCCGGAGCAACTGACCAGCAGCTGCAAGACCCCAACTTCATCAAGGTCAACTCCGCCCTAGATGAGTTGGATGGCTTTGACGCCGATTTCTTTGGCTACAACCCGCGCGATGCCGAGATTATGGACCCGCAGCAGCGTGTCTTTTTGGAAAGCGCCTGGACCGCTCTAGAGCACGCTGGTTACGATCCGGCCCAATACAAAGGGCTGATTGGCGTCTTTGGTGGCAGCACGACCAGTTCCTACCTGGTGTACAACCTGGCCACCAACCCGCAGCTTTTGCAGCACATCGACCAGGGCCAGATCGACATCGGCAACGGCGCAGACTTTCTCTCCACGCGCGTTTCCTACAAATTTAATCTGCGCGGCCCCAGCTTTACGGTGCAGACCGCCTGCTCCACCTCGCTGGTGGCGGTGCATCTGGCCTGCCAGGCACTGCTCGGCGACGAGTGCGACATGGCCCTGGCGGGCGGTGTGGCTGTCCACGTGGACCATCCCAAGGGGTACCAGTTTGTCGATGGCTCAATTTTGTCGCCAGACGGCCGTACCCGCACCTATGACACCGAGGCCGTCGGCACAGTCTTTAGCAGTGGCGTGGGCGTGGTCGTGCTCAAGCGGCTCGAAGATGCCCTGGCTGACGGCGATCACATTCATGGCATCATCCTGGGCACCGCCATCAACAACGACGGCTCGGACAAGGTTGGCTTCCCCGCACCGGGCGTCGATGGACAAGCGGCCGTTATCACCGAAGCACTATCTGTGGCGGGCGTAGATGCCGCCGACATTCAGTACGTCGAGGGCCACGGCAGCGGTACGCGCCTGGGCGACCCCATCGAAATTCGGGCCATCACCAAAGCGTTCCGCACCTACACCGATGAAACTGGCTATTGCCCCATCGGCTCGGTCAAGACCAACGTGGGCCACCTCACCGGGGCGGCGGGCATTGCCGGACTAATCAAAACCGTCATGGCGATAGAAAATCAGGAAATTCCGCCCTCGCTCAATTTTGAGACGCCAAACCCAGAAATTGATTTTGGCAACGCGCCCGTCTACCCCAATCCGACACTGGTCCCCTGGGAAACGCCAGAAGAAACGCCGCGCATTGCTGGCGTCAGCTCCTTTGGTCTGGGCGGCACCAATGCCCACCTCATTTTGCGCGAAGCACCCGAAGTAGAGCCTTCGGACGAGAGCGACGATCCACAGCTGATTGTGCTGTCGGCCAAGACAGCCACGGCGCTAGAAGCAGCCACAGAACGGTTGGCAAGCCATTTGCGGCAGCACCCAGAGCAAAATCTAGCTGACGTGGCCTACACGCTTCAGGTCGGGCGGCAGCCCTTTGCCCACCGCCGCCTGCTCACCGCCAGCACCACAGCCGAAGCGCTGGCCGCGCTGGAAACCAAGCAGTACACCAGCCAGACCGTGCCGCTGCAAACCGCACCAGCACTCACTTTTGTCTGCACGGGCGCAGGCGCCGACACCAACACAGCCCGCGAACTATACGAAGGCAATGAAGTTTTCCGGCAGCAAATTGAATCATGCGCAGTGTTGTTACGGCCGTATCTCGGCATTGATTTGCGCACCCTGCTCTACCCGGCCGATCCGCAAGAGAGCAATTCACTCTCACCGCGCGCCGTGGCTACCGCTGCTGCCTTTGCCCTAGAGATTGCCCTGGCCAAAACGTGGGAAGCGTGGGGCATCATGCCCGAATCAGTGCTGGGGGTTGGCAGCGGGGAAGTTACCGCCGCCGTATTGTCCGGCGTCATTTCCCTGGCCGATGGGGCCCGACTGGCCGCCGCGGGTGAACTGCTGGCGCTTCAGGCGGATCACATTCATGCGCAAACGGGCGAATTGCCCATTTTTTCCACGCAGCACGGCAATTGGATGGGTGCACCCGATTACACCTTCCGCTACTGGAGCCATTTGCTGGAAAACAGCAACCATGATCATCTGGCCGACAAACTGGTCACGGCGCTGGAAGGATTGCAGCAGCTGCCATCGCGCCAGCTGCTTTTCCTGGGCCAAATCACAGCCAAACTGCCGGGCGATTTGCTGCGTGTGCCCCACTTTGCCACGCTGGCGGATGACACCACGACGCCGGAGACACTACAGCAGACGTTGGGCAAATTGTGGCTGGCCGGTACGGCCGTTGCCTGGCAGTCGGTCCATGAGGGTGAATTCCGCCACCGCGTTATTTTGCCCACCTACCCGTTTGAACGAAAGCGGTACTGGATCGAGGCCAGGAGCCTGACCGACCAGACGCACAGCGAAACGCTGCATAAAAATGCGGACCTGAGTCAGTGGGGCTACCTAGCTGGCTGGCAAAGTGCGCCGAACTTGCCCCCGTTTGTGGCCCCAGAAACGGCCGCTGCCTGGCTCATTTTTAGCGACGACACGTTGGGGCCGCTGCTAGCCGCGCAGCTGGAAGCCGCCGGGCAGACCGTGGCGCGGGTGCGGCCCGGTGCGTCTTGGGACCAGGAAGGCAATCACTTCACCCTGAATCCCGCCGACGAAGCCGAATTTGCCCAGCTGTTTGCCACACTGCCCAATTCGCCAGACCACATTCTCTTTTTGTGGAGCACGGTGGTAGAAGCACCCTTCTATCCGCTAGCCTATCTGGCCAAAGCGGCCGGAGCCAGGACGAGTGCCGCCCAGCTGCACATTGTGACGTGGGAAGCATGCGCCGTGAATGACACGGAAGCGTTAGACCCAGCCCAGGCAGCGCTGTTTGGCCTGAGCCAGACGATGCCGCAGGAATACGCCCAGCTCACCAGCCAGGTGATTGACATCACCAGTGCCGACAAAGCCACTGCCCGGCACATTTTGGCCGAATGCGTCGCCGAATTGCCCGTGCCGCAGGCCGCGCTGCGCGGTCGCAAGCGGTGGGTACAGACGGTGGTGGCTGCGCCCTTGATAGCGCCAGAAACGGCCGTTTTCCGCTCCGACGCCACCTACCTCATCACTGGTGGTTTAACCGACATTGGCTACGACATCGCTCGCACCGTGGCCGAGAAAACCTCTGCCAATCTGCTGCTGATTGACGAGCAGCCCGCCAGCGCCACCCAACTGGCCGAACTGGCAGCCGCAGGCAGCAAGGTTGCGGCTTTACAGGCAGATTTAACCGATGGAGAGGCGTTAAAAACGGCCGTTACCGAAGGTATTGCCCAATGCGGTTCGCTCGCGGGCGTGATCCACTCCCCGACGGTTGCCGGGCAGCAAGCATTCCAGGCCATCGCCGAAATCAAACCGGGGCAGAGCGACATCTTCTTCCGCACCAAACAAACCAGTT
Source organism: Ardenticatenaceae bacterium (assembly GCA_020634435.1). Classification (GTDB taxonomy): domain Bacteria; phylum Chloroflexota; class Anaerolineae; order Promineifilales; family Promineifilaceae; genus Leptofilum. The sequence goes on from JACKBS010000004.1 coordinate 1,058,893, forward strand.
TGGCGGCACTGGCAGAAGTCATTGCCGATCTGCCGCTGGAATTTTGCGTGGTCAGTTCCGCGCTCTCCACGGTGCTGGGCGGCGTGGGCTTTGCCGCCTTTACCGCTGCCGCCCACAGCGCCAACGCCCTGGTGCAGCAGCTCAACCGCCGCAGCGCCTTCCCGTGGCTGGCGCTCAACTGGGATGTCTGGAAGTTTGACCAGGACGCCAACATGCCGGTCATGGGCGAGCTGTCGCAGCTGGCACTGGATCGGCAGGAAGGGTTTGCCATATTGGAGCGGGCGGTGGGAACGGCCGTTGCCGACATCCTGCTCATCTCCACCGCCAACCTGCCCCGGCGCATTGCGCAGCGGCAGCAAAAATCCACCGCGCCAGACAAAAATCTGTATGAACGGCCTGCCTTATGGACCGAATACGTTGCGCCGCGCAATCCCATCGAGGAGCGCGTAGTCACTATCTGGCAGCAGGTACTAGGTATTGAAAAGATTGGCGTGGATGACAACTTCTTTGAGCTGGGCGGCCACTCGCTGCTGGCTACCCAGCTACGCAACCAGCTGCACAACGAATTTGGCGTCGAGCTATCGCTGCAACAGCTCTTCGCCGATGCCACCGCCGCCGGAGTGGCTCAAGGCATTGCCGACGGGCTGGCCAGCGGCGCGGCATCTGACAAGCCCATTTTGGAGCAGTTGAAAGAGGCATTCCCGGTGGAACGGCCGTCTCTCGTCGAAAAGTATCTGCGCCAAAAAATCGCCAACGGGCTGAACATCTCGCCAGACCAAATTCCCGCCGATGGCGACCTGAGCGGCTTTGATTTGCAACTGGCGGCCGTTGACCTGATGTGGAACCTGAAGCGCGACCTGAAAGTGCAGTTCTACCCGCACGAAATTTTGGGCACGCCAAAGCTGCCAGAGCTGGCTCAATTTGTCTACCAGCAGCAAGATCGCATGGCCAACCTGGCCGCGTTCGCTACCGAAAAGCCACTGTCAGCCTACACCATCAAGGAACACCGGGCCAACGCCTACAATCGCGCCCCGTTCACCCCACCGGCCAAGAAAAACAAGCGGATGCTCTTTGTTCTCTCCAGTCCGCGCTCCGGCTCTACCCTGTTCCGCGTCATGCTGGCTGGACACAAACAAATCTTCTGCCCGCCAGAAATTTCGCTGCTTTTCTTTAAGGACATGCAGGAATGGCAGCAAAACGTCAGCTTTGGCCAGGACTTTACCTGGCCCGCCGAAGGGCTGCACTGGGCGCTAGTGGAGCTGCTTAAGCTGGAACCAGAAGAGGGCTGGGCCGAAATTGAGCGCATGGTGGCCGAAAATCACACCGTGCCCGAGGTGTATAACCGCATCCAAACGCTGGCGGGCGATCAGCTGGTGGTAGACAAAACGCCGCCCTATGCCATGGACATGGAAACGCTGCGCCGCGCCGAGCAAATCTTTGACGACGCGATCTACATTCACCTGGTGCGCCACCCGTACGCCATGATGGAATCGTTCTTGCGGGTGCGGCTGGACCAACAGTTCAGCTCCAGCCTCTTTGAAGACCCCAACCCGGACCCGTACATCGTAGCGGAGACAATTTGGGCCACCGCCAACCGCAACCTGACCACCTTCCTCAAGGATGTGGACCCAGCCCGCAAGCGCGTGGTGCGTTACGAAGACCTGGTGCAGCAGCCAGAAAAGATCATGCGCGACCTGTGCGAGCTCATGGGCTTGCCCTACGAACCCGCCTTAATTACGCCGTACGACGGCCGTCGCGAACGCATGATGGGCGGCATCGGCGACCCGAACATTTTGACCCACACAGGCATCGATCCGACCCTGGCCGACACCTGGCGAGAGATCACCCTCCCACGCCGCCTGGACATGAGTACACGCCAGTTGGCCGAGCAATTTGGCTACGAGCTGCCGGACAATTACAAAGCTTGGGAAGGGGAACGGCCGTTATCCACCACTGATGCCAACTCAGAAACAAAACAAGCAGAGATCAACGTAGACGACCTGTCAGACGATGACGTGGCCGCCATGTTAAGCCAACTGCTAGAAGCAGAGGAGCAAGGTTAACGCTATGAGCCAGACCGCTGCCACCACCCGGTTCACACCGAAATACAAACAGAACGTTTTTAACGCCATCTGGTTTGGCGAAATGATTTCGATCATTGGCTCAGGGCTCACCGGCTTTGCCCTGCGCGTGTGGGCCTACGAACAAACCGCCTCGGTCACTCAGTTTGCCCTCATCACCTTTTTCTATGGCCTGCCGGGCATTCTTATCTCGCCTTTTGCTGGCGTATTGGTGGATCGCTGGGACCGCCGTAAAACGATGATCCTCAGCGATTTTGGCGCGGCGCTCAGCACGTTGGGCATCTTGCTGCTGGTGCTGACGGATCAGCTGCAAACCTGGCACATCTACATTGCGGTCGCGGCCATCTCGCTCTTTGGGGCCATCCAGGAGCCAGCCAGCCAGGCGACCGTATCGCTGCTGATGCCCAAAGAAAGGTTGGGGCGAGCCAACGGCATGATGCAAATTGGCCCGGCCATCAGCCGTATTGTCGCGCCGTTTGTCGCGGGTTTACTGCTGGTCACCATTGGGCTGCGCGGCATTACCCAAATTGACCTGGCAACCTTCCTTTTTGCCGTCATCGTGCTTTTTGTGGTGCGCATTCCCAACCCAGCCAGAGAAGCAGCCGCAGCCAAGGCCGAAGAGCTGGCCAGCGCCGGGCGCAGCCGCTGGGGCACCTACATTGAAGAAGCGAAAGAGGGCTGGCAGTACATTCGCGAGCGCATCGGTTTGTATTACCTAATGATTCTCTCGATTGTCATCAATTTTACCCAGGGTATGGTGGTGGTATTGATTGCCCCCATCGTGCTGGGCTTTGCCAATGCCAAGACATTGGGCTGGGTTTTTGCGGTATCTGGTGCGGGGGCGCTGCTAGGAGCCATCACCATGAGCGTGTGGGGTGGTCCCAAGCGAAAAATGAATGGCTTCTTTATCTTTGGGGGATTGCGCTCAATCTTGCTGCTGCTCGGCGGTCTGCAACCAAACGCATGGCTGATTGCGTTGGCTTCGGCCTTTTATTTGCTGTTTTCACAAATTGCTGGCGCGTCCATTGTCACTATCTGGCAGACCAAGGTGCCGACACAAATTCAAGGCCGTGTTTTTGCTACATTGCGCATCATTGCCACTTTATTCTTCCCGCTGGGGCAAATTTTGGCTGGCCCGCTATCTGACTATGTTTTTCAGCCGATGCTGGAGCCGGATGGTATTTTGGCCAACAGCGTCGGAAAAATCATCGGCGTGGGCAACGGCCGTGGCATCGGTTTTTTGCTGATTGTCACTGGCGTGATCAACCTGATTATCGTCCTGTGGGCGTACATCCAGCCACGCACGCGCCTGGTGGAAGACGAAATCCCGGATGCCATTCAGAATGAAGTGGAAGAAGAGGGAACGGCCGTTGCGGCCAACCAAAATGTTCAAACAACTAATTTAGGAGAGAGAGGAACAAACATGAAAACTGTCGGACGATGGGTTTTACGAATACTGCTAGTTTTGTTGGCTCTAATCATTTTGTTCGCAGGCTATATCTACATTACCTTGCGCCGCGCCCTGCCCCAAACGGATGGCAACCTGGCATTAACGGGCTTGCAGGAAGAAGTGCGGGTGGTGCGAGACGAGTGGGGCACCGTGCACATCTACGCCGATAACGAGCACGATCTGTTTTTTGCCCAGGGCTTTGTTACGGCCCAAGACCGTATGTTCCAAATGGAAGTTTTCCGGCGCTCGCCAAGCGGCCGTATGGCTGAGATCGTGGGCGAGCAAGCCGTCTTTATCGACACCTTCAACCGCAACATGTTGATGCGCGAAACGGCCGAATTGATCTGGGAACAGATGGATGATGAAGCCCGGACCGTTTTGCAAGCCTACACCGACGGTGTAAATGCTTACCTGGAGGAAAACAAAAATTCACTGCCCATTGAATACACCCTCCTGCGGTTTAAACCAGAGCCGTGGACCCCGGTAGATTCAATCGTCTGGGGCAACGCCATTTCCTTGCAGCTCAGTGCTAACCGCCGCCTGGAGCTGATTCGCGGGCAGGTGTATGCGGCCGTGGGCCAGGAAGGCATGGAGTTCCTCTTCCCGTACACCGCAGACGACTCGCCCATCACCGTGCCCGCAGAAGTGAACGGATACGCTGGCCTGGACAAAATTGATCTCACCCCGCTGCTACAGCTTGATGATGTTTTGGGCAACCCACAATCGGGCATTGGTAGTAACGGCTGGGTGGTAGATGGCTCCATGACAGAAAGTGGCGATCCCATTGTGGCCAACGACATCCACATTGGCCTCACCATGCCCTCCATCTGGCATGCTGTTGGGCTGCACGGTGGCCGATTTGACGTGATTGGTTTCACCTTACCCGGTGTGCCCGGCATCGTCACTGGCCACAACGCCAACATCGGTTGGGGCATTACCAGCTTAGGCTCTGATTCAGAGGACTATTACATCGAGCGTTTGGATGACGTCGTTAAACCGACTCAGTACCAGTATGACGGTGAATGGCTAGACCTGGAGCATATTCAACAGACCATCGAAGTGCGCGGCAGCGATCCCGTCACGGTAGATTTTTATGTGACGCAGCACGGCCCCATCATGAACTTCATTTTGGAGAATCCCACATTTGCTCACCCGATGGCCATGCGCTGGGTGCAACACGATGGCAGCACGCTGTTTACCTCAATTCTGAAGCTCAATATGGCTTCAAACTGGGATGAATTCCGGGATGCCTTGCAGTATTGGGATAGCCCCGGGCAGAACATCTTTTATGCTGACCGCGAAGGCAACATTGGCGTGCAAATTGCGGGCAAAATTCCGATCCGTCCAAATGATAACGGCCGTCTCCCTGTACCTGGCTGGACCAGCGAAAACGAGTGGATTGGCTACATTCCTTATGATGAAATGCCCCGCTCTTACAATCCGGCGCAAGGTTATCTTTTATCCGCTAACCACCGCGTTGAGCCGGAAGGATACCCCTACTACATCAGCGACGGCTACACACCTGGCTACCGCGCCCAGCAAATCGAAGATTTACTCAATGAATATGCGCCTCTGACGATTGAGGATATGGATCTGATTCAGGAAGACACCTATTCGCCGCAGGCCGCACTGATGATGCCATATCTCAGTGTCATCACGGCCAATTCGCCACTGGAAGAAGAGGCTTTAGATACGCTTTTAAATTGGAACCTGCACACAGATATTGAAGGGGCAGGCACGTCCATTTACGAAGCATGGCAGATGCGCCTGCTGACAAATATCATCACGGACGATTTGGGCAATGATACGGCCGCTCTCTACATCAGTGGGCATTACGTGCGGCACGCTACGCAGCAAATGCCCATGCTGGTTAAGCTGATGGAAGACCCCAACAACTCCTGGTGGGACAACAAAAACACGCCAGAAGTAGAAACCCGCGACGACATCATTCAGCAGAGCTTTGAGGAAGCGGTGGCCTGGGTCACCCGCCTGCAAGGTGACGACATTGCTAACTGGGATTGGGGCCGTATTCATACGGTGACCTTCCCGCACCAGCCGTTCGACCAGGTACCATTCTTAAGAAAATACTTCAACTCCAACACCTATCCCATGCGTGGTGGCAACTTCTCGGTTTATACCAATTCCTACGATTGGTCTAATCCGTTTACCGTGTGGATTGTTTCCAGCGCCCGCCACATTACTGACATGGGCAACTTCAGCAACTCAGTCATGCTCGGCTCCACCGGGCAGAATATGAACTTGCTTAGCCCGCACCGTGAGGATGTGGTTCAACTATGGCAGCAAGGTCTGCCTTTCCCCATGAGCTACTCCGAAGCCGACGTGGAGGCTGTAACGGAATCAACTTTGATTCTACAGCCAGGGGATTAGTTTAGTTCAGTTTTTACCCCCACACTGACGCCCTCGTAGGGAGAGGGGTCAGTGTGGGGGTGGTTTGATTACTTTTTAGGATTTCAGGATTATGGATAAATCAGTTGCGCAGCAGCTTCAAGGGCTATCCCCAGATGAGCAGCGTGCCTTGCTGCAAAAACTTTTGCAGCAGAAAAAAGCCAAACAACAAACCAAAACGGCCGTTCTCTCCTTTGGTCAGGAACGGCTGTGGTTTTTGCACCAGCTAGACAGCGCCAATGCGGCCTACAACTTGCGTACGGCCGTTCGCTTACAGGGCAATCTGAACATGCAAGCCTTGTCGCAGAGCATCCAGGCAGTGGTAGACCGGCATGAAGGGCTGCGTACGCGCATTGTGGCCGATAACGGCCGTTCGCAGCAACAAATCCAAAGCCAGCTAGAAGTCCCACTGCCCATCATCGACCTGACTAATGTGGCTGACGATGAACGGGAAACGGCCGTGCAGCAGCAAAGCGACGCCGAAGCACAGGCCCCGTTCAACCTGGAAAAGGGCCCCCTGTTCCGCGCCAAACTCCTGAAACTCCAACCCAACGAGCACATTTTGCTGCTCACCATGCACCACATCATCTCGGATGGCTGGTCGATTGGCATTCTTATCCGCGAAATTGCCACGCTGTACCAGACCAAAGTGGCCAACCTGCCTTCACCCCTGCCAGAAATTAGCGTGCAGTACGCCGATTTTGCAACCTGGCAGCGCGAATGGCTGCAAGGCGAAACGCTAGAAAGACAGCTGGATTATTGGCGGGAGCAGTTGGCAGATACGGCCGTTGTCGATCTGCCCACCGATTATCCCCGCCCCAATGTGCAAACTTTTGCCGGGGCACGGCACTACTTCACCATTCTGCCTGAAGTGGCCGACCAGTTTCACCAGTTGAGCCACGACGAAAACAGCACCCTGTTCATGGCGCTGCTGGCGGCTTTTAACATTTTGCTCTTCATCTACAGCCGCCAGACTGATATTGCCGTTGGCACGCCAGTGGCGGGGCGCAACCGCAGGCAGGTAGAAGGGGCCATCGGCCTGTTCATCAACACCCTGGTGATGCGCAACCAGCTCGATCCGCAAATCAGCTTCCGTGACTTTTTAAAACAGGTGCGGCGAACTACTCTGGGTGCCTTCGACCACCAGGATGTGCCCTTTGAGAAACTGGTCGAAGAGCTGCATCCGCCGCGAGACCCCAGCCGCACGCCCTACTTCCAACACCTGTTCATCTTGCAAAACGCGCCGATGCAAAGCGTGCAGCTGCCCGGCCTAACGCTGACCACCATGCAGCCCAACAAGGCCAGTTCTCTCTTCGATATCACTCTCACCATGTGGGACAACGAACAGGGGATGCGCGGCTACCTGGAATACAACACCGACCTATTCAACGACGAGACAATGGCCCAGTTTGTGGCCCATTTCCAGCAGCTCATGGCCGTCATCGGCCAGCAGCCGGATGTGCCGATTGCCGAACTGTCGCCGCTGTCGCCAGCTGAAAAGCAGCAAATTTTGGTGGAATGGAATGCGACCGAACGGCCGTTTCCGCACCACACACTCACCCAGCTCTTTAGCCAGCAAGCAGCACAGACACCGGACGCAACGGCCGTTACCGCCAGCGATACTGCCCTCACTTATGCCGAACTGGAAGAAAAGTCCAATCAGCTGGCAGCCTATCTGCGCCAGTTCAACATCCAGCCAGACAGTTTGATCGGGCTGGCTTTGCCGCGCAACAGCACCATGCTGGTGGCCATTTTGGGTATTCTCAAGGCTGGTGCCGCTTACCTTCCCATCGACCCCAGCTATCCAGCGCAGCGTGTGCAGTATATGCTGGAACATGCCCAAGCTCCGCTGCTCATCACCAACGCCGAGTTGGTGGACAATCTGCCCGAACACCAGGCTAAAACCGTTCTCATCGACGGCGACTGGGACAAGATTGGTGACTTGCCCACAACAAACTTTGATTTTTCGCAGCTGGATGCCCTGGCCTACGTCATCTACACCTCCGGCTCGACCGGCCTGCCGAAGGGTGTGCAGATCACCAACCGCAATCTTGCCAACTTCCTGAACACTATGCAGGAGCGGCCAGGGATTGGCCCAAATGAATCGCTGCTGGCGGTGACGACGCTCTCCTTTGATATCGCCACGCTAGAACTGTACTTGCCGCTCATCTCCGGGGCGCGGGTACGTCTGGCAGACCAGGCCACCACCAAAGACGCTACCCTGCTGTGCGAGGTGCTAGAAACCGAGCCCATCACGATGATGCAGGCCACCCCCGCCACCTGGCAAATGCTTTTGGCCGCTGGCTGGCAAGGCAAGGAAGACCTCACCATTTTGTCTGGTGGCGAAGCACTGCCTGCTTCGTTGGCTAAACAGCTGTTGGGTTGCGGAACGGCCGTTTGGAACATGTACGGCCCCACCGAAACCACCGTCTGGTCCACCTGCCTGCAAGTAACTGAAGCAGAATGTGCAACCGACGGCGTCATTTCCATCGGCACGCCGATTGGCAACACGGATGTCTACATCCTAGATGACCACCTGAACCCAGTACCGGTTGGTGTGACGGGCAATCTGTACATCGGCGGCGTGGGCGTGGCCCGTGGCTACCTGCATCGCTCCGACCTCACTGCTGAGCGTTTCCCGCAGCATCCGTTTAAACCGGAGGAGCGCATTTATTTCACGGGAGATGTGGCCCGGTACCGGAAGGACGGCCGTATCGAATTCCTCGGCCGTTCTGACCATCAGGTGAAGATTCGTGGCTTCCGCATTGAGCTGGGCGAGATTGAAAACAGCTTGCAGAGCCATCCAGCCATTGCCCAGGCGGTAGTGCATCCGCAGGGCGAGCAGTTGGTTGCTTACCTCATCGCCCGTGGTGAAGAACAGCCAGATGTGACTGCGCTGCGCAACCACGTGCAGGAAACCTTGCCCGCTTACATGGTGCCGCACCGGTTCCTGTTCCTTGATGCTTATCCCCTCACCCCCAACGGCAAGGTGGACCGCAAAGCCCTGCCCGATCCGGCCAAATTTGCCCTTGGTGCAGGCAACTACGTGCCACCGCGTTCGCCCGTTGAGGAGACCTTAGTCACCATCTGGCAGCAGCTCTTGAACGTGCCCCAAGTAGGCATTGAAGACAACTTTTTTGAGCTGGGTGGCCATTCTTTGCTGGCCACACAAATGGTTTCCCGCGTGCGCCAAACGCTCAACGTGGAGCTGCCGCTGCGCTCACTGTTTGAAGCAGGTACCATTGCCGCCCTGGCTCAGCTGGTAGCCAAAGCCCAAAACATGCCGATTGCTCCGGCCATCAAAGTGGTAGACAGCACCGATGCCAAGCCGCTTTCATTTGCGCAACAGCGCTTGTGGGTCCTGGAACAGTTGGAACCCAACCTGGCCGCCTACCACATTCCGGCAGTTGTGCGCCTTCAAGGCAAGCTAAACATTGAAACTTTGCAGGCTGCGTTTAACCAGCTGCTGGCACGCCACGCCGCCTTGCGCACCACCTTTGCCATCAATCCCGATGGCGAACCCATCCAGGATGTGCATCCTGAAGTGCTGCTGGAGATTCCCGTTACGGCCGTTACCGAAGCAGAAATTCCAGATTTATTGAAGCAAATTGTGCAACGGCCGTTCGACTTCACCGCCCCACCGCTTATCCGTGTACAGCTGTTGGCCATCGCCCCTACGGACCATCTATTGGTCATTGTCATGCACCACATCATTTCCGATGGCTGGTCGATGAACATCTTGGTGCGCGAAATTGCCACCCTATACCATGCCATCAACGCCGGATACCCCAATCCGCTACCTGAGCTGCCCATCCAATACCCCGATTTTGCCGCCTGGCAGCGCAGCTGGCTCCAGGGAGAGGTGCTAGACAAGCAAATCAACTACTGGAAACAACGATTACAAGGTGCGCCCGCTACGCTCAATCTGCCCACGGACTTTCCCCGCCCCACCATGCAAAGCTATCGGGGCGCCACCTACCGTCACGATTTGTCCCCCGATCTTACCCAGCGGGTAATTCAATTTAGTCGCCATGCGAACGCCACACCATTCATGACGCTGCTGGCGGCGTATCAGCTCTTGCTGGCTCGCTACGCCGGGCAAAACGATGTGGTCGTTGGCTCACCCATTGCCAACCGTAACCGCAGTGAAATCGAAAATCTGATTGGCTTTTTTGTGAACATGTTGGTGCTTCGTACCACCATTGGCAATAACGACAGCTTTAACGAGTTGCTGGCCCAGGTACGCCAACACGCCCTCGATGGCTATGCGCACCAGGATGTGCCCTTCGAAAAGCTGGTTGACGCTCTTAGCATTCCCCGCGACATGAGCTACTCGCCTGTCTTTCAGGTGGCCTTTATTCTACAAAATGCGCCGCAAAGCCAGATTGATCTGGGTGAGATGACCATGAGCATTGTGCCCGCTGAAGGCACGACGGCCAAATACGATCTCACCCTCACAGTATTAGAAGGCAATAGTGGCTATCGTCTGCTGTGGGAATACTGCACCGATCTTTTTGAGGAAGAAACCATTGTTCAGTTGGCCAGCCACTTCACCTACCTGCTGGAAAATGTGGTGACCAACCCCCATCAACCTGTCGCTGAACTGCCAATGTTTTCTGAAGCAGAGCTGCAACAGATGTTAACTGAGTGGAATGCGACGGAACGGCCGTTTCCGCACCACACGCTCACCCAGCTCTTTAGCCAGCAAGCAGAACGGACACCAGACGCAACGGCCGTTACCGCCAGCGACGCTTCACTCAGCTACGCCGAACTGGAAGAAAAGTCTAACCAGCTGGCAGTCTACCTGCGCCAGTTCAACATCCAGCCAGACAGTTTGATTGGGCTGGCTTTGCCGCGCAACAGCACCATGCTGGTGGCCATTTTGGGCATTCTCAAGGCTGGTGCCGCGTACCTGCCCATCGACCCCGGCTATCCGGCGCAGCGTGTGCAGTACATGCTGGAACACGCCCAGGCACCGCTGTTGATTACGAATGCAGAATTAGTAGACAACCTGCCCGAACACCAGGCCAAAACCATTCTCATCGACAGCGATTGGGATGAAATTTCAAAATTATCAACCGAAAACGTAGACCAGTCACGTCTTGATGATTTGGCTTACGTCATCTACACCTCTGGCTCGACCGGCCTACCGAAAGGCGTGCAAATCACCCAGCGCAACCTGGCCAACTTCCTGAACAGCATGCAAGAACGCCCCGGCATCCAGGCCGATGACACGCTCCTGGCCGTCACGACGCTCTCATTCGACATTGCCACGCTGGAACTGTACCTGCCGCTCATTTCAGGGGCGCGCGTACTGTTAGCCGACCAGGCAACAACAAAAGACGCTACCATGCTGGTTCAAGTTCTAGATGCGGAGCCGGTCACGGTGATGCAGGCCACCCCTGCCACCTGGCAAATGCTTTTGGCCGCTGGCTGGCAAGGCAAGGAAGACCTCACTATTTTGTCTGGTGGCGAAGCGCTGCCAGCGTCGTTGGCCAAACAGTTGCTGGAATGCGGAACGGCCGTTTGGAACATGTACGGCCCCACCGAAACCACTGTCTGGTCCACTTGCCTGGAAGTAACTGAAGCAGAGTGTGAAACCGATGGCGTCATTTCCATCGGCACACCGATTGGCAACACGGATGTTTATATTCTGGATGACCACCTGAATCCAGTGCCAGTTGGCGTGACGGGCAATCTGTACATCGGCGGCGTGGGTGTAGCTCGTGGCTATCTGCATCGCCCCGACCTCACTGCTGAGCGCTTCCCGCAGCATCCGTTTAAGCCAGCGGAACGCATTTACTTCACAGGAGATGTGGCCCGGTATCGGAAGGACGGCCGTATCGAATTCCTTGGCCGTTCTGACCACCAGGTGAAGATTCGTGGCTTCCGCATTGAGCTGGGCGAGATTGAAAACAGCTTGCAGAGCCATCCAGCCATTGCCCAGGCGGTGGTCCATCCGCAGGGCGAGCAGTTGGTGGCTTACCTAATCGCCCGTGGCGAAGAACAGCCGGATGTGACTGCGCTGCGCAATCATGTGCAGGAAACGCTGCCCACTTACATGGTGCCGCACCGCTTTCTGTTCCTGGAGACCTATCCGCTGACCCCCAACGGCAAGGTAGACCGTAAAGCGTTGCCTTCACCCGATGGCACCGTATTGGCGGCCAGCCGGGAGTACACTGCACCCCGCGATGAGGTCGAGACAAAAATTACGGCCGTATGGCAAAAACTGCTCAACGTGCCCCAAGTCGGCATCCACGATAACTTCTTCGAGCTGGGCGGTGACTCTATTTCGGCCGTTCGCTTCATATCTCAAGCCAGGGAAGTAGGCTTTAGTTTCCGACCCAGCCAGCTGTTCCAAAACCAGACAGTTGCGGAATTGGCTTTGCTGGTCCAGGCCCAAACAGATGCTCCGGCTGCGCCAGACAAAGCAGCCAATGGGGCAATGACAGCTGATCAAGAACAGTTGGGGCAAAATGGGTCAGCGGAAGCAATCAGTGAAGGCTCAGACAACTCGCTCTATCCGCTTTCACCCACACAGCGCGCCATCTTGTTCCACACCCTTTACGCGCCGCAAACCGGCATCTACGTAGAGCAGAACGCGCTGGAAATGGAAAACCTGGATGTAGATAACTACATTCGCGCCTGGGAACAGATGCTGCAACGACATGAGGCTCTGCGCACTTCGTTTATCTGGGAGAATGTTGAAGAACCATTACAAAAAGTCGCGCCGGAAGTTAGCCTACCCTTAACGCAGTTGGACTGGCGCGGCATAGATGGCGCTGCGCAGATCGAGCAGCTGCAAGCGCTGATGGCCGAAGAGCGCACAAAAGGGTTTGATTTAGCTACTCCGCCGCTGCTGCGCCTGACCATCATCCAGGTTGATGAGGCCCGCCACTTCATCCTGGTGAATTACCATCATGTGGTGTTTGATGGCTGGTCCAACGTGGTCATCCACCTGGAAGTCCGCGCAATTTATGATGCGCTGCGCCAGGGCGATACGCCCAATCTGCCTACCCCTACGCCGTACCGCAAATACATCACCTGGCTGCGGCAACAAGAAGAGTTCGAAGCCAAAGCGTACTGGCAAAACTACCTGGCCCACTTTGAGGAGGCGACACCCATTCCCATTGTGGAGCAGATGAACCAGGGCGTGTACGGTGCGGTGACCGACTACGCTGAACAAGCTCTGACCGTGCCAGCTAACCTCTGGGTACCGCTCCAGGCCTTCCTGAACCGGGAAAAGATTACCTACAACAACTTCATGCAGGCGATTTGGGGCATTGTGCTCAATCGCTACAGCGGCGAAGACGATGTGGTATTCGGCACTGTTGTACACGGCCGTCCGGCCGAGCTGCCCCAGTTTGATCGTATGGTGGGTTTGTTCATCAACGTGCTGCCGGTCCGCCTGAAGTTCCAAAACCAGATTTCACTCACCGACTGGCTTAAGCAGAGCCACCGTACATTTGTAGAACAGTCACAGTACGGCTTTTCCTCATTGGAACAAATCCAGCAGTGGGCTGGCTTCCCGCGTGAGCGCAATTTGTTCCATTCGCTGTTCATCAACAACAACCCATCATCGGAAAACACCCCGACGCCACCGCAAGACAGCCGCTCGTTGTTTGTGCAAGAGAAGACCAACTACGCCTTAAACTTCTACCTGAAGCCCAAGGAAGTGGTGCAAATTTCGTACGATCCAACGCTGTTTACGGCCGTTTCCATTCAACGCATGCTTACCCATGTGCTGCAAATCATCCGCAGCATTGTGGCCGACCCAACACAGGCAATGGCTGATCTTGTCATTTTGCCGGAATCCGAGCGTCACCTGCTGCTGGAAACCTGGAACAATCAGCCAACGGCCGTTCCGGGTTCGCTCGTAGCTGACTTTGCCGCCCAGGTTGCTCGGACGCCAGATGCCCCAGCCCTCGTCGATACCGAATTTGGCACGCTGACCTATGCTGAACTTGATCATCGGTCCAACCATCTGGCCGCGTATCTGCAATCAGCAGGCTTCCGCAACGGCCGTATTGGCCTCCACTGTGAGCGCACTTACCAATTTGTGATTAGCTTCTGGGCCATTTTGAAGAGCGGCAACAGTTATGTGCCGCTTGATCCCAAACATCCTCAGCAGCGGCTGGCTTACATGATTGAAGATGCGCAGCTGAACGCAATCCTCAGCCACACACAGTGGCAGGACGGCTTGCCAGAAACGGCCGTTCCTTGCCTGCTTTTGGATCAAATTGAAGCAGAACCAACCACTGAGGCCACCTTGGAACCGGCAGCGATGGCTGAAACGGCCGTCATCCTTTACACATCCGGGTCCAGTGGTCAGCCTAAAGGCGTGATGCTGCCCCACGCTGCGCTGTACAGCTATGCCAAAACGGCCGTTGCCCAGTTCAAACTCACCAGCCAGGACAAAATGCTGCAATTTGCCTCCATCGGTTTCGACACATCGCTGGAAGAAATCTGCCCCACACATCTGGCAGGCAGCACACTTGTCTTGCGCACCGAAAAAAGCCTCAGCTCCATTCAGGCGTTCACCAATTTCTGCCAGAGCCATCAGATAACCATCCTGGACTTGCCCACAGCCTTCTGGCATACGATTACCATCGAGATGCACCGCAATCACTCTTTGCAGCTGCCCAGCACCATCCACACCATCATCATCGGCGGGGAAAAAGCGTCACCGGAGCATCTGGCTGATTGGCTGGCAGCCAATACGAGCAGCATCAACCTGCTAAATACCTATGGCCCAACCGAAACCACCATCGTGGCGACTTACTGCGCTATTGCCGGACCAAACGCTGTGTCACGCGCGGAACTGGCCCCGATCGGCTCGCCGGTAGCGTCGGCACGCGTCTATGTGGTAGACCAATACAACCAGCTTGCGCCGATTGGTGTGCCGGGCGAACTGCTCATTGCCGGGCCACAGCTGGCTTCTGGCTATGTGGGACTGGCGGAAGAAACGGCCGTTAGATTCACTGCTGATCCATTTGCTGAATCTGGCCGGGTTTACCACACAGGGGACAAGGTGCGCTTCCTGGAAGAAGGCATTTTGCAATTTGTGGGCCGCACGGACCGGCAGATCAAGATTCGCGGGCACCGCATCGAGCCAGAAACTCTGGAACAGCTCCTAAACCAGCATGAAGAAATTGCCGATACGGCCGTTACTACCCGACCAGACGCGCAAAACCATCCGCAAATTGTGGCGTATCTCATTCCGCAAAACGGCCGCGTACCGGATCATCAAACGCTGCTTTCCTACCTGCGCCAACATCTGCCCGGCTACATGATGCCCGCTGCCTTTGTCACCGTGGATGGGTTCCCCAAGACAAGCAACGGCAAGATCAACTATCGGGCACTGCCGGAACCCACGTGGCAAAGCCAGGATGGTCAACAGTATGTCGCCCCGCGCACACCTATCGAACAAACCGTTGCCGACCTCTTTGCTGACCTTACGCATGTGAAGCAGGTGGGACTGTACGACAACTTCTTCCAGCTGGGTGGTCACTCCTTGCTCATTACCCAGCTAGCATCGCGCATCCAAACCACGTTTGAGGTGGAATTGTCACTGCGCGCGCTATTTGAAAATCCCGCCGTAGTGGATATGGCCCTGCTGGTGGAAGAACAAATGTTGGAAAAAGTCGAAGCACTTGACGACGACGAGATTGATCTGCTGCTGTAAGCAGCAGACAAAATGACGAAAAACAGCCCCTGGAGCAGTCCGCCGAAAGCGGTTGGCTGCGGTAGAGAAGCTGTTGTGTGATAACAAAAAAGGTGCAGTAACCATGCAAATTGACCTTACGCAATTAACCTTTTGGCAGGAGCAGCTGGCCGAAGCACCCAGCATGCTCACCCTGCCCACAGATAAACAGCGACAGGCCAACACCATTCCGCAACAAACGGCCGTTTCTGCCTTTTTACCGGCAACGGCCGTTCCCGTAGACGCAGCAGCCGACTATTTGCTGGCAGCGTATGCTCTGCTGCTGCTACGGCACAGCCAGCAGCACGACATCATTGTCGGCACCACAGTAGACAGTCAACTGCTGCCGCTGCGCCTGACGCTAACACCCACCACCACCTTTAGCGACCTACTGCACCAGGTGCAGCAAACGCGCACCGAGGCCGAGGCGCATGTGTTGCCTTTAGAAACATTGATTACGGCCCTGCAACCTGCACAAGAAGCGGCCCAATCGCCCTTCTTTCAAGCTGTTTTGGGCCTGGAGCATCTGCCAGAGACTCCATACAATGATCTGTTTGAGCTTTCCCTGGTCGCGAGCAGCGAGCCAGATGGCTGGCGCTGCTGCTGGTATTACCGCACCGATCTTTTTACCAAGCAGCATATCGAGCAGTTGGCCACACACTTTGCTTATTTGCTAGAAACGGCCGTTGCCCATCCCAACCTGCCTGTTTCTGATCTGGACATCATCCCCCCTGCCGAACGCGAGCTGCTGCTGCACACCTGGAATGAGACTGCACTGGACTTTCCCTCAAACTTATGCCTACCGGACTGGATTGCCCAACAAGCTACCCGCACACCCCAGCGAACGGCCGTTTCTGATGGTCAAACTTGCCTTACCTATGCTGAACTGGACGAGCGATCAGGCCAGTTAGCCGCTTACCTGCAACAGCGGGGGATTCAGCCGGGCACCGTTGTCGCCCTTTCCCTACCGCGCACGGCTCACATCATGATTGCCTTACTCGGCATCCTCAAAGCAGGCGGCATCTACTTGCCACTCACCACCGAGTCTCCCCTGGAACGCATCCAGTTCATGCTGGAAGACGCCCGCGCACAATGGATCATCACCGATGCAGAACAGGCGGCACAATTCCCGCCCCATATAAACGCCGTGCTGATTGATGCCGACTGGCCAGAAATAAGCACGCATGCGCCGCTGCCCAGCCTGAACCTGCCCAGCAACACGACCGCCTACATCATTTACACCTCAGGCTCAACAGGCGTACCCAAGGGCGTGCCCATCAGCCATCGGAACATCGTAAATTTGCTGGCCGCCATGCTGCAAGAACCGGGCATCTGTGCCGACGACAAGTTTTTGGCCATCACTGCCTTCTCGTTCGATATTCTTGGCTACGAGCTGTACGCACCGCTGTTGGTAGGTGGAGAAGTCGTCATTGCCTCATACAACATGATGCGTGACGGCCAGCTGCTCAGCGAGCGTCTGGCACAGGGCGATATTACCTTTATGCAAGGCACCCCGGTCACCTGGCAAATGCTGCTGGCCGCAGGTTGGACAGGCACACCTGGCCTGAAAATGATTAGCTGCGGCGAAGCCCTGACGCGACACCTGGCTACACAATTGCTGGCACGTGGTGCAGCTTTGTGGAACTTGTATGGCCCCACTGAGGCCACGATTTTTGCTACTGGGCACCGTGTCTGGCCAGAAGAGCTGGATCAGCTTATGCGTGACGATTTGCCCATTGGTCGTCCTATCGCCAACATGCAAGCGTACATTTTAGATGAGACCCAGCGGCTGCTGCCCGTCGGCGCTTTGGGTGAACTCTACCTGGGCGGCGCAGGGTTAAGCCGGGGCTACTTATATCGCGAAGCGTTAACGGCCGAACGATTTGTGCCCCATCCGTTCAGCGACGATCCAGAAGCAAGGCTTTACCGCACCGGCGATCTGGCCCGTTACCGGCCTGATGGCATCATTGAGTACCTGGGTCGGACCGATTACCAGGTAAAAGTACACGGTTTTCGCATCGAGCTGGGTGAAATAGAGAGTCGTCTGGAAGAGTTGCCAGAAATCGGCAAGGCTGTGGCCACCACATGGCTCAATCCAGCAATCAACGACAAGCAACTGGTCGCTTACTTTGTCTCTTCAGAGGGCCAGGATGTTGATACAGACGCTGTGCGACGCGCTCTAAAGGCCACATTGCCCACCTACATGGTGCCAGCTATTTTCATGCAGCTGCCACAGCTGCCCGCCACGCCCAATGGCAAAGTTGACCGCAAGGCATTGCCCACGCCGCAAGAGAGTCGCCTGGAAGGTAAACGGCCGTACACGCCACCCCGCAATGAACTTGAAGAACAGTTAGTAGCGCTGTGGTGCGAACTATTTGCTCTGGAGCACATTGGTATCCATGACTCATTTTTTGACTTGGGTGGGCATTCGCTCCTGGCAACCCAATTTATTGCTCAAGCCCAGGCCATGTTCAGCGTGCGTCTGACGGTGGGGAATATTTTTGAGTATGACACAATCGCCCTGCTGGCTGATTTCATCGCCCACAGCGCCCACGAAGACACGACTGCGGAAATTCCCACGGCCGTTTCCAAAAGCAAGCAGCCCCTGTCATTTGCCCAAAGGAGATTGTGGTTTTTCTACAAGCTAGACCCGCAAAGCGCTGCCTATGTAGAGCCAATTGCGCTGCGCCTGCACGGACCCATCAATCTGCAATGGCTGCAACAAAGCCTCACAGATGTGGTGATCCGCCAGGAAGCGCTGCGCACCGTGTTCTATGAAGCAGATGATGTGTACGGCCGTACCGAAACCGTCGCTCAACTGCCCCTGCCCATCATTGATTTGCAGCACTTGTCAGCGGATGAGCAGGAAACGGCCGTTAACCACCACATTAGCGAGGAAGATCAACGGCCGTTTGACCTTACCCAAGAGATACCCATTCGCGCCACCCTCCTACAGCTGGGTGAAGAAAACTTTGTCCTGATTTTGACCATCCACCACATTGCCCTGGACCTTTGGTCAATGGAGCTGCTGGTGTACGAAGTCAGCACCCTCTACCGTGCCTACCAAACCGGCACCTCGCCCAATCTGCCAGAAATGATCATTCAATACAGCGACTACGCAGCCTGGCAGTCTGATTGGCTGGAAAGCCACGGCGATGAGCAGCTGGCCTACTGGCAAAACACACTTGCGCCAGACCCCGCGCCTTTGCTGCTGCCAACCGATAAGAAACGCCCAGAAAAATTATCCGAAGAAGGCGCCGTTTTCTCCTTTGAACTGCCTAAAAACCTGACCTGGGAAGCGAATCAATTTATGCACCAGGAAAAGGTAACCCTGTTCATGCTTCTGTTGGCCGCCTACCAAGTTTTACTGCACCAATACACGCAGCAAGAAGAAATCAACGTCGGTGTGCCCATTGCCAACCGGCACGAAGCCAACACGGAAAATATCATCGGCTTTTTTGCCAACACGATTGTGCTTAATGGCACATTCACACCGGGTCTAACTTTCCGCCAACTGCTCAAGCAGCTGCGCCAACGCGCCGTAAGCGCCCAAGATAACCAGGACCTGCCGTTCAACAAGGTTGTAGAAGCGATACAAACGACCCGACACGAGCAATTCTCGCCGCTGTTCCAGACGTTTTTCACGGTACAAGCCATTAAAGGCCGCCCACAAATTCCTGGCATTACCATTGAGCCAATCATTTTTGAGACGCAGGTAGCCAAGTTTGACCTCACGTTGTCGCTTTCTGAGCAGGGCAAACGCATTCTGGGCAATTTGGAATACAAGACGGCTATATTCTCGGCTGAAACGGCCGAACGGATGACCCAGCATTACCTTACCCTGCTGCACAACCTGATGCAGCATCCAGATACGCCGCTGGAACAGGTAGATGCCCGCAGCGATACCGAACGGATGGCGCAGGCATTGGCCGCCGCCCCACCCCAGGACCACCCTGATTTGTTGAAACAATTTGCAAATATTGTGCGCAACTTTGGCCCGAAAACGGCCGTTCTCACCGCCACCACCAGTTGCACCTACCAGGAGCTCGATCAGCAAAGCAGCCAGATTGCCCATTTGCTGCAACAGCAAGGCGTTCAGCCCGGCGATGTAGTTGCCGTGGTTTCGGCCGTCTCACCTAAAATGATTGCCGCGCTGCTGGGCGTGTTAAAAGCGGGCGGTATCTATCTGCCACTCAACAGCGAAGAACCAGCTCTGTGGCAAGCCGAAAATTTACGGAGTGCCGGAGCCAGACTGCTGCTGTACAGCCAGGAATCGCCCGTCAATAATTTTGGCGTTTGCCCACAAGTCGCGGTGGAAACGGCCGTTTCCCTACCTACCTCTGTCGTTGACACAAAACCGGATATGGGCGGCGTTACTCTACCCACGCTGGGCACTTACCCGGCAGCCGATCTGGCACGATTGGGCGACTTGTACCCAATCAAAGGGCAGCAGCGTGTCTTGCAATTTGCCCCATTCGCCAGCCATCCCGCCACGCATGAGATTTTTGGCACACTGCTCAACGGAGCAACGCTCTTTTTGCCTGCCAGAGACCAACTGGGCAAACTTTCGGCGCTGTACACCTTGCTGAACGAGGCCAAAATTGATTTTGCCATTCTGCCGGCCGTTTTACTGGCCGCGATGGACCCCAAACGTGTGCCGCTGCTGCAAACGGCCGTTTCCCTGGAAGCCGATATGGCGGCAACGCATTGGCAAAAATGGGCCGGGCGCACGCGACTGCACGGCCACCTGAGCGCCGCCTCCATCTTACCTACTGTTTTAACCTCCGTAGAAGTCGATGCCGCAGAAACCTGGCTGGCAGGAACAGCCGTTCCCGCCGTGTCTATCCTTAATCTGGTCGGGCAACCCGCACCGATTGGCGTCATTGGCGAACTCCATGCCGGGCAAGATCTGCTTGCTACGGGTGATCGCTGGCGCTGGTTGGAAAACGGCCGTATCCAGTTCCGCGAATACCATCCCACTCATACCACCTCGCGGGGCCGCTACGTGCAAACCCAGGCCATCGCTGCGGCAATTGAACAGTATCCTCAGGTGCAGCAGTGCGTCGTACTGCCAGATGAGAATCCCGCCGAAAAACGGCTGCTCATTGCTTACGTCGTGGCCGATACCGATGTTGATAGCAGCCAACTGGCCCAATTTCTGCAAGAGCGCTTGCCCCAGCAGCAGCTGCCAGCACAGTTTCAAATGCTCCCGGCATTGCCGCTCAATGATGATGGCGAGATTGACTACCTGGCACTGCGCGAGTCGCAAGAAACAAACGCTGAGCAAGACAAGCAAAACGACAGCCGGGCCAGCAAACAGTCTGAACTGGCCGCGCGCCGCCAAAACTTGTCGGCCAAGCAGCAGGCTTTGCTGGAAAAATGGACCCAGCAAAAGAGAAAAGACACCAATAACAAGCAGCTTATTCCGCGCCAGGCTGAAGGCAAGCGACTGCCGCTTTCCTTTGCCCAACAGCGGCTGTTGGTCATCGACCAGCTTAATCCCAACCAGGCTACGTACAACATTCCGTTGGCCTTCCAGATAGATGGCAAGCTCAATGAAGTTGCTCTGCAAACGGCCGTTAACGCCCTTTACCAACGTCACAATTCACTGCGCACCACCTTTGCCTACGAC